>NZ_JAPPUX010000001.1 GCF_026712185.1 Nocardioides pini
TCCCGCGGGGAGGTGAGGAAGAAGAAGGCCTCGATCCCGAGGCCGGCACAGGTCTAGATTCCGTTTCAGGGTGTCAAGCAGGTGCCGAACACCTCAGGTCAAGCAGGAACCGGAACTCTTCAGCGGCTCCGACTCCCCCGGGGACCCGAGACCCTGGGGGAGTCTTCTGCGTCCCGGGCAGGGCTCGCTCCACATCGAGTCCGCAGAACCCCGAGGGGTCAACGGTCCCGAGCGCGGGCGAGACCGATCATCCGTGCCGGCGACCGTCCTCTGTGTCCTGGAAGGGCGGAGACCGGCTCGGGTCGACGAGAACATGTGCTCTCACTTCCGTGACGCGGGGTCCACACTGAGTGTCATGGCCAATACGTACCGTTCGGCAGCCGGCGCCGAGGCGGTGCGCGACTGGTGCTCCGCTGGACTGGCGAGGTGGGAGCTTCCGCACTCCACACACGAGGTCGACACCTCCCACGGGACGACTCACGTCGTCGCGCTGGGGACGGGGGACGGGGTCTGCGTATACCTGCCCGGCACGAACTTCAACGCCGCGAGCAGCATGACGGTGCTCAGTCAGCTCGCCGACAAGTGTCGGGTCTATGCGGCAGACCTGCCCGGCCAACCGGGCCTGAGTGCGGCACAGCGGCCGCATCCCGAAGTGCCCGGCTATGCCGCCTGGTCGAGGGACCTGATCGCCTGGGTCAGAGAGCGCCACGAACACGGACGCATCGTGCTCGCCGGTCACTCCCGCGGAGCAGCGGTGGCCCTGTCGGCCGAACCGGACAGTGTGCAGGGCCTGGTCCTGCTGGCACCCGCGGGGCTGAGCGAGGTGCGCCCGTCCTTCGCGATGCTACAGGCGACACTGCCGTGGCTCGTCCGGCGCAACAGCGCCGGGTCGAGACGGTTGCTCGAGTACATGTCAGGCCCCACGCACGCGACTGACGATGACCTGGTCGAGTGGATGACCCTCGTGGCTCGGACCTGTCACACGACCGGGGCTCCCGGACCACTCCCGGACGACACACTGCTCCGTTGGAGGGGCCGCCAGGTGCTGGTCGCCGTCGGCGAGCATGACGTGTTCTTCCCCGTCAGCAGGCTCCGTGCGCCATGTCGGTCGATGCTCGGGCGGGAGCCGTTGGTGATACCCGGCGCCGGGCACCTCGTCGTCGACGAGGAGCCCGTCCTCGTGACGGAGCTGGTCGCGAGCCTGCTCTGACGGATCGTCTCATGCAGGGATCTCCTCGCCTGAGACGATCGCCGTCGCAAGGAGCCGTCCGATCGGAAGGGCCGAGGTGGCTGCCGGAGACGGCGCGTTGACCACGTGGAGGGTGCGCTGGGTGCGCCGGAGCATGAAGTCGTGCACGAACGTCCCGTCTGTGAGCACAGCCTGGGCACGTATCCCCGCCTCCCATGGCACGAGATCGGCCGCAACGAGACCCGGGGCGTACTTTCTGGCACTCGCGCAGGTAGCCGGTCTTCCAGAAGCATCTTGGTAACAGCCCGGACGCCATCCGCGCGCCCCCGTCCCGAGGGGGGAGGGGACGAGGGCGCGCGCTCGTGGGGTGCGCAGACCGTAGCGAGCCGGGCGGCGCCGGTCAGCCCGCGCCGCGGCGAAAGAGGCGATCTGAGGCAAACCTTTGCCCGGCGTCCAAGGCTTGGGCAACGTGCGCCCGGCAGCCGTGGCAGGCCGCTGGGTCAGTACCTGCCTACGGGTCTGGTCGTGCGGGTGTGCCGGGCGTAGCGTCGACGCCATGCGTTGGAAGCTGACCCGCAAGCGCATCGCGGCGGTCATCGCCGGCAGTGCCGCCCTCACGGCTGGGACGGTGGGTGTGGCGAGCGCGGTGTCCGGCGATGACGACGCTCGGGATCGCCCCATCCCCGCCTCGGAGCTGGAGCAGGCCGAGCGGGCCGCCCTCGAGGAGACCGGGAGCGGTGAGGTCACCGAGACCGAGGTCGGTGACGAGGAGAGCCGGTACGAGGTCGAGGTGACGCTGCAGGACGGCACGCAGGTCGACGTGCAGCTCGACGAGGATTTCCGGGTCGTGGGGACCGAGCGGGACGGTACCGACTCGGACGACTGACCGACCGCCCGTGACGCCCACCCCGCCCCGTCTCGGGTGCGGCTGAGTCTGGTCCGAAGGGGTTCTGGGTACTGTGCCTCGAAGACGTCGGGACCAGGTGGCAGTCGGCCTCCGGTCCGAGACGTCGGGCAGGCGGATGGCGTGGACCCGCTCCCGGCGACCGCCCAGGCGCTGGAGCTGCTGGGCGCGTCCGGTGACGAGGACGTCGGTGCCCGGATGGCGTGGCTCTCCGAAGCCGCCGCCGATGCCGTTCCGGAGGCCGGCGCCGTGGCGATCTGGTTCGCCGACGAGGACCTCACGCTGGCGTACGTCGCGCGGCACGGCGACGGGTCGCGTCATGTCGTCCATCCCGTGATGCGCTCCAGCCTGGCCGTGGCGATGGCAACGCCGACGAGGCTCATCTCGGTCGTCACGGTGTACTCGCGGCACACCGACGCGTTCGCCGGCCGCGTCGCCGCTCTCGAACGCGCGCTGGGCGCCGTTCGGGGAGCGTCCGTGGCGGACCACGACCTGGCGTTCGATGCCCGCCGGCGCGCCGAGCTCGCACCCACCCGGCTCCGCAGTCGCATGGTGATCGACACCGCCCTCGGGTTGCTCATGGGAAGTCGGGGGCTCAGCCTCGACGAGGCTGAGGAGTGGCTCGAGCGGATGTCGCGGTCCGACGGGCGCACCGCCCTCGAGGTGGCCACCCAGGTGGTCGCCGCCCACCGCGGCCCCGGTCAGGACTAGGTGCCCGCCGACGCGGCCCGGCGCGAGCTCCGCGCTACGGTGGCACGAAGGCGAAGTCTGCGACAGGGGGCGTCGAGGTGAGCGAGGAAGACGTGTACCCGGACGCGGACCGGGCGGCCGTGGACGACGAGCCGGCGCCGTCGGAGCGGGTCCCGCTCAGTCGCGAACGGATCGTCTCGGCGGCACTGGACTTCATCGACGCCAACGGCCTGCCCGGCCTGACCATGCGTCGGCTGGGGGAGCAGCTCGGGGTCGAGGCCATGTCGCTGTACCGGTACGTGCCCAGCAAGGAGGACCTGCTCGACGCGGTCGTCGAGTCCCTCGTGGCCGACGTCCGCAGCGACGACGTCGTCCTGGGCGCACCTCGAGACGGTTGGCAGGACTTCCTCCAGCGCCTCGCCCACGGGGTCAGGCGCATGGCGCTGGCGCACCCCAAGGCGTTCCCGCTCGTCGCCTCCCGGCCGGCCGAGGCGCCCTGGCTGCGGCCGCCGCTGCGCAGCCTGGAGATGGTGGAGACCTTCCTGTCCGGCCTCATCGAGGAGGGGTTCAGCGACGAGGCCGCCGTCGACGGCTACCGCGCCTACACCAGCTTCCTCCTCGGCCACCTGCTGCTCGAGGTGGCCGTCCACGGCGCCGACGTCGGCCCGCTCGACGTGCTCGACGACCAGACCGGCGAGCCCGGGACGTCGCACCACCCCACGGTCGCGCGCCTGCGCGACCCGCTGTCGCAGGACCGGTCGGCGGTCGAGTTCGAGGAGGCCCTCGAAGCGCTGCTCGACCGGATGACGGTCAGCCGCAACGAGCACCTGGCCGACTGAGTAGAACCCCCCCTTGCGGGGGTACGGACCGCATGGCCCTCTGGGACGTGGGTACGGCTTACAACGTAAACCACTCACCCATGCGGCGTCAGCCTGCGTCCTCTCCCCGTGCCGGGACGCAGCCGCGGCCGCGGACGGAGGACACATGAAAGACGCACTGCGTGACGGCTTGAGCACGATCGCCGAGTTCGTGCCCAAGCTCGTCCTGTTCCTGGTCATCCTGATCGTCGGCATCATCATCGCCAAGGTCATCGCCAAGGCCCTGAACGCACTGCTCGAGAAGGCCGGCTTCGACCGGGCGGTCGAGCGGGGTGGCATCAGGCGAGCCCTGTCGAACTCGACGATGGACGCCAGCGACATCGTCGCCAAGCTCATCTACTACACGCTGCTGCTGTTCGTGCTGCAGCTCGCCTTCGGCGTCTTCGGCGCCAACCCGATCAGCCGCCTCATCGAGGACGTGATCCGCTTCCTGCCCAGCCTGGTCGTCGCGATCATCATCCTCGTCGTGGCCGCCTCGATCGCCGCTGCGGTCAAGGGACTCGTCGAGAACATGATCGGCGGGCTCTCCTACGGCAAGGCGCTCGCCAACATCGCCTCCGGCTTCATCCTCTTCCTCGGTGTCATCGCGGCGCTCAACCAGGTCGGCGTGGCCACCACGGTCACCACCCCGGTGCTCATCGCCATCCTGGCCACCATCGCCGGCGTGATCGTCGTCGGCGTCGGCGGCGGGCTCATCCGCCCCATGCAGCAGCGGTGGGAGGGCTACCTGACAACCGCCGAGCGCGAGGCGCCCCGCATGAAGGCGCACGCCGACGGCGCGCCGTCGGTGCGTGAGCAGGCGAGGTCCGCTGCCCAGGACATGTCGTACTCCAGCAGCAGCAGCACCAACGGGACCACCGGGACCACGGGCAGCACCGCGGTCTACGACCAGACCGCCGACGCGGGCCACGACGCCACGCCGCGCCAGTACTGACCACCACAGACCCATCCACCAGGCAGGCCGACCGCTACCGGGCGGCCCGCGACGATCCCCCCAAGGAGAACGAAAGATGGACACCAACGACCACGGCCGCTACATCGGCCAGACGCTCTACTCCAGCGACGACGAGAAGGTCGGCAAGATCGGGCAGGTCTACCTGGACGACGACACCGACCGTCCCGAGTTCGTCACCGTCAACACCGGCCTCTTCGGCATGAACGAGTCCTTCGTCCCGGCCGCGAACGCCGACGTCACCGGCGACGGCGTGCGCGTCCCCTTCACCAAGGACCAGATCAAGGACGCCCCCAACGTCGACGTCGATGGCGGCCACCTCGACCAGGGCGAGGAGCAGCGGCTCTACCAGCACTACGGCATGACCTACTCGGAACGCTCCAGCGACTCGGGCCTGCCCGCCGACGGCACCGGCACCTACACCGGTGCCGGGACGGGCACCGCGGGCACGACCGGTGAGGGCCATGACACGTCGGGTCCGAACACCGACGAGGCGATGACCCGCTCGGAGGAGCGTCTCGACGTCGGTACGACGTCCCAGGAGGCCGGGCGCGCCCGGTTGCGCAAGTACGTGACCACCGAGCAGGAGACCGTCACCGTCCCGGTGAAGAAGGAGCGGGCCGTCCTCGAGACGGAGCCGATCACCGGGGAGAACCGCGACGAGGCGCTGGGCGGGCCGGCCATCTCGGAGGAGGAGCACGAGGTCGTGCTGCAGGAGGAGCGCGCGGTGGTGGGCAAGACCACGGAGCCGGTCGAGCGGGTCCGCCTGGGCACCGAGACCGTCACCGACGAGGAGACCGTCACCGAGGAGGTCCGCAAGGAGCACATCGAGGCGGAGGGCGAGGTCGACGACCGACGGGCGGACCGGTGAGCACCAGCGCCGACCACCCCCGCCACGACGGCCACGACACGAGCCGGGTCGACGTCGACGGCGCACGCGACGCGGACCGCGACGGCGTACCGGACCGGCGCACGGTCGTGGCACGCGAGAAGGAGGAGCACGGCGGCATCAAGTGGGGCTCGGCCTTCTTCGGCTGGCTCACGGCTGCCGGCACGGCGATCCTCGTCACCGCGCTCCTCAGCGCGATCGGGACTGCCGTGGGCCTGGGCGCACTGTCGGGCCCGCAGCAGGCCGAGCGCGAGGCGACGCAGAACGCCGAGACCGTCGGCATCGTCGGCGCGGTGGCCCTGCTGGTGATCCTCTTCGTGGCCTACTACGCCGGCGGCTACGTCGCCGGGCGGATGGCGCGCTTCGACGGGGCCAAGCAGGGCATCGCCGTGTGGCTGTGGGCTCTCGTCATCGCCATCCTGGTGGCGGTGGTGGTGGCCGTCGCGGGCAGTGAGTACAACGTGCTCTCGCAGCTGAACAGCCTGCCCCGCCTGCCGGTCAGCGAGGGCGACCTCGCCACCGGAGGGATCATCACGGCAGTCGCCGCGGTGGTGGCCAGCCTCGGCGGAGCGATCCTCGGCGGCCTGGCCGGGATGCGGTTCCACCGCAAGGTCGACCGCACCGGCCTGGGCGCCTGACCTCGGCACGAGCCGCCCGCCCCTCCGGATGGAGGGGCGGGCGGCTCTGCGTCGGGGACCGCCCGCTCCGACGTCAGCGCGCGTAGCGCCGGGCCACCACCGCCTGCTGGTCGACGGGTGTGCCGCGCTGGATCGTCCAGGCCAGCCGGACCAGCCCGGCGTGCGACCACGTGAGCGGGGTGGCGGCGCGGGTCCCCTCGCCCGCGGCGCAGCAGGCCTCGCCGGTGGGCGGCCGGCCGTCCCAGACCTGCTCGGAGATGAGGTCGCTCGTACCGGCGGCCGCGGCCATGGCGGCGAGGTAGGGCGTGGCGTCCTGCCCGGCGGTGACGGCGTACTCGCCGCGCTCCCCGGTCAGCAGCGGCCAGAGGCGACCGAGCGTCGTGCCGGTGTCGTCCTCGGTGATGTCCCACTGCCCGCCGTCGCGCGTCTCGCCGTACCCGTCGAAGCTGAAGCGGTGCCAGAACGGCCCGTTGGGCGTCTCGACCCGCAGGTCCGCGTCCACCACCGACAGCGTGGACAGCACGTCGGGGTCGTCCGGCTGCTCGAGCCCCAGACGGACCAGGTCGAGGAAGCTGGGGTCGACCACGCGTCGCTGGTCGACGTCGGAGGGGCCACCGTCGCCGATGCCGTACTCCGTGCCGCGGTCGGGACGACCGTCCTTGGTGATCCGCAGGTAGTAGGGGTCGTCGCTGAGCGGCCCGGTGGTGGTGCGGGTCCACTGCTTGACCTTCGACTGCCAGCGGTCGGCCAGTCGCAGCCAGCGGCGCGCGGACGCGCGGTCGCCGTTCTTCCGGGCGATGTCGGCGGCGCACACCAGCCCGGCGACCTGCGTGGCGATCGAGTTCGGGGAGTAGCCGGACTGGTTCTCCCACCGCTCCTGCGGGGAGTACGGCGCCCGCCGTCCGGTCTCCTCGTCGCGGAAGCGCACGAGGAAGTCCGCCGCCCGCTTCACGCTGCGGTAGGTGCGCGGTCCGTCGCGGCCGACCAGCCGGGCGAGCACGATCGGCAGCGCCACCTCGTCGAGCTGCAGCTCAGACCAGACCGGCGTCCCCTCGACGTCGGAGTTCTGCGGGAAGGACCCGTCGGGCAGCTGCTGCACGCCGAAGAGCCAGTCGACCGTGCGGCGCGCGGCCGCCCTGTCGCCCATCGCCCACAGCGCGGTGCCGAACTGGTAGGAGTCGCGCGACCACACGAGGTGGTAGGCGCCGGACGGGGACGAGAGGTCCTCGACCTCGTCGCCCCACACCCACGGGGCGGACGGCGAGGCCACGAGGGCGCCCGGGTTGAGCTTGTCCTCCGCGGCGGCCAGCACGAGGGCCGACGCGAGGTAGGCGCGGCGGACGGTCGCCGCGCTGTCCGGCACCGCCCGGAGCGTGCGCAGGTAGCGGTGCCACCCGCGGTCGTAGCGGGCAGCCGTGCGGCTCGCGCCCGCGTGGAGGCCCGCCCGGGCGGTGCGCTGCGCGTCCGCGCCGCTGCGGCCGTAGCCGAGCACCAGCGTCGCGCGCTGCTCACCGGCGAGCCCGGTCACGCCGGAGACCCGGCCGGTCTGGACGACGTTGCCGGGGCCGGCCGCGCGGCCGCCCTCGTCGAGGCGCTGGTCGCCCTCGAGGTCGGTCCACCCGTCGTCGCGACCGAGCAGGCCGGTGGTGCTCCGGCCGAGGCGGGGGCGTGCGACGAGGGCCGACGCGACGCCCGCCTTCGCGTCGGTCGCCACGAGCGCACCACGCGTCGCGCGGCCGCGGTCGTCCATGCCGGAGTTGGCCAGCGCCGGGTCGTGGACGGCGTACAGCCGGTAGCTGCCGCCGTCGAGCGACTCGAGGCGGACGCGGACGACGAGCGCGTCACGGCGCGGGTCGGTGACGTACGTCTTGGTGATCCGGTAGCGGCCGGAGGTGGCGGTGCCGACCTGCTGGAAGCGGAGGCTGCGCTCGTCGGGACGCGTCGTGACCACGTCGACGTCCTCGGTCTCGCGGTCGGTGAACGTGCGGCCGTCGGTCACGACGAGCTCGAGGCTGCGGGTGCTCGGCGTCGACAGGTCGGGGTAGAACACCTCGCTGACCCGCCCGTCCTGGAGCGTGAACCACACGTTGCTCCGCCGGGTGCGGGCCGTGCCGAAGCCCGCCTTGTCGGCCTCGGTCCACGTGCTCTTCGCGCCGCGGTCGGGGGCCGCGCGCTCGGCCGCTCCGGCGCTGGCGCCCGGGGACGGGGCCAGGGTGGCCACGGCGAGGGAGAGGGCGATCGGACCGATGAGCACGCGCAGCGACATGGGAGCCTCCGAGATGGGTTCCCCCCGTCGTACTCCCGCGACACGACGCGGACCACACCCCGGCGGGTACGACGCCTCAGTCCCCGGTCGCCGCCCAGCGCGTCGCTGCCTCCCGCTCCGCGAGCGGGAAGGCGCGCGCCTGCCCCGGGAGCAGGACGCTGAAGACCTTCATCGCCGGCCCGATCCAGCGAGCGTCGCTGACGACCGCGATCCGCTCGAAGGACGACAGGTGGCGGACACCGAGCTTGAGGTCCTCCCACACCGCCTCGCCCTCGTACTCGTCGAAGTCCGGACCGAGGACGTAGACGAGGCGCACCTTGCCGTGCTCGGCCACGGCTGCCTCGACGGCCGGGACGAGGACGTCCTCGTAGTCCTCCTTCTCGACGTCGTCGATCGCCTCGAGCCCGAGGACGCCGGCCGGCATGTCGCTGAGAACCCGGATCACGTGACCACGCTCCTTCCCGCCTGCAACGCTAGGCGCGACGGCGCGGCCGCGGATCACCCGGAGCGGACGAGGCGGCCGGCAGCAGCCCGCCCAGACGGTCGGCCTCACTCCGCGGCCCTGCTGACGTCGGTGGCCGATGAGCACATACTGCTGTCATGGGCACCGGCGGTGACCGAGATCTCGAGCGCCACATCGATGTCCTCGCCGCGCAGGTGTCGACCAACCGTGCCCGGATCGACGCCCTGACCGACCGCGCGGACGCTGCCCACCGGCGCGCGGACACGGCGCAGGAGCGCGCGGACGTGGCGGAGAGCCGAGCCGACCAGATGCAGGCCGACTCGCTGCTCGATCGCGAGCTGATCGCGCAGCTGCAGGCCGATGGCGCCCTGAGTCGGGACCACGTCGCCCAGCTCCAGAAGGCGCTCCTGGCGTCGCCCCACATCGGTGCGGCTGTGGGGATCTGATGGCCAGCAGGGAGGTCACCCAGGACGAGGCGCTCGCGATCCTGAATGTCGCGAGCCAGCGGTCGAACCGCAAGCTGTACGACGTGGCGTCGGAGCTCGTGGAGTCCGCCGAGCGCCGGGCGCAGTCCGGCTAGACGCCCTCAGCCCAGCGTCGAGCGACGGGCGACGAGCTCGGGGGTGAAGACCACCTGCTGGTGCTGGTGGTCGGGGTCCTCGGCCTCGTCGAGCACCAGCTCGGCGGCGCGGCGCCCGAGCTCCTGGCGTGGTTGGCGCACGGAGGTGAGGGGGACGGCGGCGGCAGCGGCGTACTCGATGTCGTCGTAACCGACGATAGCCAGGTCGCGCGGCACCGAGAGGCCGGCGGTGCTGAGCTGCTGGAGCAGGCCGAGCGCGAGCAGGTCGTTGACGCAGAACGCCGCGGTGGGGCGTCGGCTGCTGCCGATCCCCATCACGCGCTCACCCGCGGAGCGTCCCTCGGCGACGGTGAGGGCATCGGTGGCGATGACCGTGAGCTGGTCGTCGGGAAGGCCGGCCGCGGCCCAGGCCTGGCGGGCGCCGGCGAGGCGGTCGCGCACCTGCCCGATCGTCTCCGGGCCGCCGATGAACGCGACCCGGGTGTGCCCGGCCTCGACCAGGTGCTCTACCGCCAGACGTCCGCCGAGGACGTCGTCGACGGCCACCGAGCAGAACTCGGCATCCTCCCGGGTGCGGTCCACGATCACCAGCGGCGTGCCGTTGCGGCGTACGTCGTCGAGGACGGCGGCGTGCGGGTCGACCGGGGTGACCAGGATCCCCTGGACGCGCTGCTCGACCAGGTGGGCGAGGTAGTCGGCCTCGCGTGACGGCCGGTTGCCGGAGTGGCAGAGGAACAGCGAGAGCCCGGCCGACTCGGCCGCCAGCTCCGCGCCCTGCGCGACGTCGGTGAAGAAGGGGTTGCGGGCGTCGAGCAGGACGTAGGCCAGCGTCCGGCTCCGGCCGGCGCGCAGCTGGCGGGCGGACTCGTTGCGGACGAACCCGAGGTCGCGCATCGCCTGCTCGACCTTGGCGCGGGTGGCGGGGGAGACCCGCTCGGGGCGGTTGAGGACGTTGCTCACCGTACCCAGGGAGACGTGGGCACGCGCGGCGACGTCCTTGACCGAGGAGGCCCTCGCCATGGCCGCCACCTTCCGCGTCAGCCGTCGTCGCGAGGGTCGCGCCGAGGCGTTGAAACGATTGTCGCTCGGAGCGTACGCCATGGCGCCGGTGCGCGTGGCCGAGCGGTGACAGTCCGGAAATGACTCGACATGGTCCTTGACACCTGTGACGACGCTCACCTACCTTTCCGTTGAAACCTTTCAAACGAGGGAGTCACATGTCTGCCAGCAACGCCGCCGCGCCGGTGCTCGAGCTGCGCGACGTCTCGAAGTCGTTCGGGCCCGTGGTCGCGCTCCGCTCCGGCAGCCTCCGCGTCGAGGCGGGCTCCATCCACGCCCTGGTCGGCGAGAACGGCGCAGGCAAGTCGACGCTGGTCAAGGTCGTCGCCGGCGTCCATCGCCGCGACTCGGGCACCTTCGAGCTCGGTGGCGAGGCGGTCGACTTCTCCTCCACCGCCGAGTCCAAGAAGTCGGGCGTCGCGGTGATCTACCAGGAGCCGACGCTCTTTCCCGACCTCTCGGTCACCGAGAACATCTTCATGGGCCGCCAGATCCTCGCCCGCGGCCGTCGCATCGACCGCCCCGCGATGTACGCCGAGGCGGAGCGGCTCTTCGACCGGCTCGGTGTGCGGATCGACCCCCGCCGTCCCGCCGAGGGCCTCTCGATCGCCGACCAGCAGATCATCGAGATCGCGAAGGCCATCTCGCTCGACGCCCGGCTGCTCGTCATGGACGAGCCGACCGCCGCGCTGAGCGGCGTCGAGGTCGACCGGCTCTTCGCCGTCGCCCGCAGCCTGCGCGACGAGGGTCGCGCCCTGGTCTTCATCTCCCACCGCTTCGACGAGGTCTTCGACCTCGCCGACACGGTCACGGTCATGCGCGACGGGTCCTACATCGACACGTTGACGATCGCCGACACCACACCGTCCGAGCTGGTGTCCCTCATGGTCGGGCGCGAGGTCGACGAGCTGTTCCCGAAGGTCGCCGCCGAGATCGGCGAGCCGGTGCTGCAGGTGCGCGGGCTCAACCGCGCCGGCGTCTTCCACGACATCGACCTCGAGGTCCGCGCCGGCGAGATCGTCGGACTGGCCGGGCTGGTCGGCGCCGGCCGCAGCGAGGTCGCCCGCGCGGTCTTCGGCGTCGACGCCTACGACTCTGGGTCGGTCTCGGTGTCCGGCAAGCCGGTCAAGGGCAACGACCCCCGCTCCGCGATCCGCGCGGGCATGGCGTTCATCCCCGAGGACCGCCGCAAGCAGGGGCTCGTCGTCGACTCCTCGGTCACCCGCAACGTCGCCGGCGTCATCCGCCGCCGCATCGCGAAGGCCGGGCTGCTGACCACCTCCATGGAGAACCGGGCCGCCGGTCCCTGGGCCGGACGCCTGGAGGTGAAGACCAGTGCGCTCGACATGAACGCCGCGACCATGAGCGGCGGCAACCAGCAGAAGGTCGTCATCGCCAAGTGGCTGGCCACCGACCCGAAGCTGCTGATCATCGACGAGCCCACCCGCGGCATCGACGTCGGCACCAAGGCCGAGGTGCACCGGCTGCTCTCCGAGCTCGCCGGGCAGGGCCTCGCGATCTTGATGATCTCCTCCGAGCTCCCCGAGGTCCTCGGCATGGCCGACCGCGTCGTCGTCCTCTGCGAGGGCCGCGTGACCGCCGAGCTCGACCGTGCCGACGCCACCCCCGAGGCCGTCATGCACGCCGCCACCCACCACCTGGAGGACGTCCGATGAGCAACACCGACATCGAGCGCCCGCGGCCGGAGGCCGAGGTGTCCGCCGGCGAGGCGCTGCTCGTCGAGCCCAGCCGGCTCTCGCCCACCCGGCGCGCGCTGACCACCGTCCTCCGCTCGCGCGAGCTGTCGATCTTCCTCGTGCTGGTCGCCGTCGTGGTGCTCGCGACCACGAAGAACAACGGCTTCATCTTCAGCAACGACGGCTGGCGCAACTTCCTGCTCAACCCGTCGATCCTGCTCCTGCTCGCCGTCGGCCAGGCGGTCGTCATCATCACCCGCAACGTCGACCTCTCGGTCGGCTCGGTGATGGCGCTGACCGCCTACCTCACCGGCCGGCTGTTCATCGAGATGCCCGACATCCCGATCGTCGTGGTGCTGGCGGCGTGCCTCCTGGTCGGCGCGGTCCTCGGCCTCGTCAACGGCGTGCTGGTGGCGTACGGCGGTGTGCCCGCGCTGGTCATCACGCTCGGCACGCTCTACATCTACCGCGGCATCATGCTCACTTGGGCCGGCAGCGACCGGATCAACGCGGGCGACCTGCCCCGCGAGTTCCTCCAGCTCGGCACCCGCTCCGTGCTCGGCATACCGTTGCTGACGATCATGGCGCTCGTCGTCCTGGCGATTGTCGGCTACTACCTCTACACCGCGCGCGGTGGCCGCGAGCTCTACGCGATCGGCTCCGACCCGGACGCCGCGGTCCTCTACGGACTGCCCGTACGCCGCCGCCTGCTCGCCGCGTTCGTCCTCAGCGGCGCTCTGGCCGGACTCGCCGGCGCCCTCTACACCGCCCGCTACGGCACGGTGAGCTCGAGCGTCGGCCTGGGCATCGAGCTGCAGGCGGTCGCCGCAGCGGTCATCGGCGGCGTCGCGATCTTCGGCGGCAGCGGCACCGTGTGGGGCGCGGCCATCGGCGCCTTCCTGCTCGTCACCATCAACCGGGCCCTGCCCAGCCTCGGCATCGAGGACTTCTGGCAGCGCGCCGTCGTCGGCGCCCTGATCCTCGGCGCGATCGTGCTCGACCGCGTCCTCGCCCGCAGACAGGCCCGCAAGCTCGCCGAATCGAGGGACCACTCATGAGCACCCGGACGTACGCCGACTACTCGGCGCCGCTGTGGAAGCGCTGGCTGCTGACCCGCGAGATGGCCGTCATCGCGCTGACCGTCGCAGTCTTCGTCTACGCGACGATCAACGTGGACAACTTCGACGGGCCGCTGACCGTGAAGTTCCTCCTCCAAGACATCGCGCCGATCCTGCTGATCGCGCTGCCGATGACGCTCATCATCATCACCGGCGAGATCGACCTGTCGGTGGCCAGCATCATGGGCCTGAGCAGCGTGCTGCTCGGTGTCTTCCACGACAGCGGCATGTCGATCCCGACGGCCGCGGTCCTCGCCCTGCTGGCGGGGCTGGCGTGCGGCGCCCTCAACGGCTTCCTCATCGCCTACGTCGGACTGCCGTCGCTCGCCGTCACCATCGGCACGCTCGCACTCTTCCGCGGCATCGCGGTCGGCCTGCTCGGCACGACAGCCATCACGGACTTCACCGACAAGTGGTCCGACCTCGCCACCAACACCATCGGCGAGTCACGGATCCCGCTGGTGATGATCCCGTTCGCGGTGCTGACCGTCGTGTTCGTGGTGCTGCTGCACTTCTCCACCTTCGGGCGCGGCATCTACGAGATCGGGCTCAACGACGAGGCGGCCCACTTCACCGGCGTCAACGTCGCCCGGACCAAGCTCGTCCTCTTCGTCCTCTCCGGCGTGGTCTCCGCCTTCGCCGGCATCTACTTCACCCTGCGCTACGGCTCTGCCCGCGGCGACAACGCGACCGGCTACGAGCTGCAGGTCATCGCGGCAGTGCTCCTCGGCGGCGTCTCGATCTTCGGCGGCCGAGGCCGGCTGCACGGCGTGCTCGCCGGCGTCGTGCTGATCGGCGTCATCTCCAGCGCCCTGCGCCTGGAGAGCGTGACGGTCAACGTCACCAACATCATCGTGGGCCTACTCCTCGTGGCCTCGGTGATCCTCCCCAGTGTCCTTGCGTGGACCTCGTCGAGGTTGCCCCGCAAGGCAGCGACTCCTCCGGAGTCGCGTCCCACCCCGAGCGCCGCATCCGCCGGCGTCTAGGAACACGAAAGGCAGACCCACATGAAGTTCCACACCCGGCGGCCGATCGCTCTGGCTGCGATCATCCTCACCGCCTCCGCGGCCCTCACCGCGTGCGGCAGCGACGATGACGGCGGCGACAGCGGCTCCAGCGGCGGCGACGGTGGCGGCTCGCTGAGCATGACGATGCTCCCGAAGAACCTCGGCAACCCGTACTTCGACACCAGCACCGCCGGTGCGAAGGAGGCGGCCGACGACCTCGGCGCCGAGCTCGAGGAGGTCGGTCCCGAGACCGCCAGCCCCGACGCCCAGGTGTCCTACATCAACACCGTCGCCCAGCAGGGCAAGGACGCCCTGATCCTGTCGGCCAACGACCCCGAGGCCCTCTGCGACGCGATCGACGAGGCCCGCAGCGCCGACGTCAAGGTCGTCACCTTCGACGCCGACACCAACCCCGAGTGCCGCGACCTGTTCGTCAACCAGGCCACCGCCGAGGGCATCGCGTCCAAGCAGCTCGAGCTGATCTCCGAGCAGATCGGCGGCGAGGGCGAGATCGCGATCCTGTCCGCCGCGGCCAACGCGACGAACCAGAACGCGTGGATCGACATGATGGAGAAGGAGCTCGCCGACAACCCCGACTACGCCGACATCGAGCTCGTCGACACGGTCTACGGCGACGACGACGACCAGAAGTCGTTCGACCAGACCGAGGCGCTGCTGCAGAACCACCCCGACCTCAAGGGCATCATCTCGCCCACCACGGTCGGCATCGCCGCCGCTGCGCGCTACCTGTCGGACTCGTCCTCGAAGGGCAAGGTCGCGCTGACCGGCCTCGGCACCCCCAACCAGATGCGCGAGTACGTCGAGAACGGCACCGTCGAGTCCTTCGCGCTGTGGAACCCGAGCGACCTCGGCGCCCTGGCCACCTACGCCGCGGCCGCCCTGGCCAACGGTGACATCTCGGGCGAGGAGGGCGACTCCTTCGAGGCGGGCGACCTCGGCGAGTTCACGGTCGACGCCGACGGCGTCGTCCTGCTCGGCGAGCCGTTCACCTTCAACGCCGACAACATCGGCGACTTCGACTTCTGACCCCGACCTGAGTCGAACCCCACCACGTCCCGGGGCCGGCGGCCTCGAGCCGCCGCCGGCCCCGGGGCACCCCACCGCACCGTCCGAGAGGAGAGCGCCATGCAGCGCGTCTGCTTCACCCTGCAGGTCCGCACGGACCGCATGGAGGAGTACGCCGAGCGCCACGCCGCCGTGTGGCCCGAGATGCTCCGCGCCCTCCACGACGCCGGCTGGACCAACTACTCCCTCTTCCTGCGCGAGGACGGCCTGCTCGTCGGCTACCTCGAGACGCCCGACCTGGCCGCCGCGCAGGAGGGCATGGCCCGCACCGACGTGAACGCCCGATGGCAGGCCGAGATGGCCGAGTACTTCGTCGACCTCGACGTCCCGCCCGACCAGGGCTTCTGGCAGCTGAGCGAGGTCTTCCACCTCGAGGACCAGCTCGCTGCGCTCGCCCCCACGAGCACGACCACCGACTCGCCCACCCAGACAGCTCAGGACCAGTGATGACCAGCTTCTCCACCATCAGCGACCGACTCGGCGAGCTCGCCATCGAGGTGCCGTCCTGGGCCTACGGCAACTCGGGCACCCGCTTCCGGGTCTTCGGCACCCCCGGCACCCCGCGCACCGTCGAGGAGAAGATCGCCGACGCCGCGACCGTGCACCGCTTCACCGGCCTCGCGCCCTCCGTGGCGCTCCACATCCCGTGGGACGAGGTCGACGACTACGCCGCGCTGGCGGCGTACGCCAAGGAGCAGGGCGTCGCGCTCGGCACGATCAACTCCAACACCTTCCAGGACGACGACTACAAGCTCGGCGCCCTGACCCATACCGACCCGCGCGTGCGGCAGAAGGCGATCGACCACCACTTCGCGTGCATCGAGGTGATGAACCAGACCGGGTCGCAGGACCTGAAGATCTGGCTCGCCGAGGGCACCAACTACCCCGGCCAGGGCGACATGCGGGCCCGCCAGGACCGGCTCGCGGAGAGCCTGCGCACGATCTACGACCGGCTCTCCGACGACCAGCGGCTCGTGCTCGAGTACAAGTTCTTCGAGCCGGCGTTCTACCACACGGACGTCCCGGACTGGGGCACGTCGTACGCCCACGTGGCTGCCCTCGGCGACCGCGCCAAGGTGTGCCTCGACACCGGCCACCACGCGCCCGGCACGAACATCGAGTTCATCGTCGCCCAGCTGCTGCGGCTCGGGAAGCTCGGCTCGTTCGACTTCAACAGCCGCTTCTACGCCGACGACGACCTCATCGTCGGGGCGGCCGACCCGTTCCAGCTGTTCCGGATCATGGTCGAGGTCATCCGCGGCGGTGGGTTCGGCGCGGAGAGCGATGTCGCGCTGATGCTCGACCAGTGCCACAACATCGAGGACAAGATCCCTGGCCAGATCCGCTCGGTGCTCAACGTCCAGGAGATGACCGCCCGCGCGCTGCTCCTCGACACCGAGGCCCTCGACGAGGCTCGGTCCGCCGGCGACGTGCTGCGCGCCAACGAGGTCTTCATGGACGCCTTCTACACCGACGTGCGCCGTGACCTGGCGGCGTGGCGCGAGGAGCGCGGCCTGCCGGGCGACCCGATGCGCGCCTACCTCGAGTCGGGCTACCAGCAGCAGATCGAGGCCGACCGCGTCGGCGGCTCGCAAGCCGGCTGGAACTGACCCACCACACCCACCCCGAAGGAAACCTGCACCGTGAGTGACCTCAACCCCGCCGTCAGCCCAGTCGTGGCGGAGCTGGTCCAGCGCTCCAACCGCCTGGGCCAGGACCCCAAGAACACCAACTACGCCGGCGGCAACACCTCCGCCAAGGGCACCGAGACCGACCCGGTCACCGGGGAGGACGTCGAGCTGCTGTGGGTGAAGGGCTCCGGCGGCGACCTCGGCACGCTGACCCCGGGTGGCCTGGCCGTGCTGCGGCTGGACCGGATGCGTGCGCTCGTCGACGTCTACCCCGGCGTGGACCGCGAGGACGAGATGGTCGCTGCCTTCGACTACTGCCTGCACGGCAAGGGCGGCGCCGCCCCCTCGATCGACACGGCCATGCACGGCCTCGTCGACGCGGCGCACGTCGACCACCTGCACCCCGACTCCGGCATCGCGATCGCGACCGCGGCCGACGGCGAGGAGCTGACCCGCACGATCTTCGGCGACGCCGTGGTGTGGGTGCCGTGGCGCCGCCCCGGCTTCCAGCTCGGCCTCGACATCGCCGAGATCAAGGCGAAGAACCCTCAGGCCCGCGGCTGCATCCTCGGCGGCCACGGCATCACCGCGTGGGGCGACACGAGCGAGGAGGCCGAGGCCAACAGCCTCTGGATCATCGACACCGCCGCCTCCTACATCGCCGAGCACTCCAGGGCCGAGCCGTTCGGTCCGGCGCTCGAGGGGTACGCCGCCCTGCCGGAGGTCGAGCGCCGCGCCAAGGCCGCCGCCCTCGCACCGACGATCCGCGGCATCGCATCGGCGGACCGTCCGATGGTCGGCCACTTCACCGACGCCGACGTCGTGCTCGAGTTCCTCGCGCACGCCGAGCACCCCCGTCTCGGGGAGCTGGGCACGTCGTGCCCCGACCACTTCCTCCGCACCAAGGTCAAGCCGCTGGTCCTCGACCTGCCTGCCGCCGCCTCGGTCGAGGAGAGCATCGCCCGCCTGCAGGAGCTCGCGGTGTCCTACCGCGAGGACTACCAGGGCTACTACGACCGCAACGCCACGCCCGACAGCCCCGCGATCCGCGGCAAGGACCCGCTGATCGTGCTGGTGCCCGGCGTCGGCATGTTCAGCTTCGGCAAGGACAAGCAGACCGCCCGCGTCGCCGGCGAGTTCTACGTGAACGCGATCAACGTGATGCGCGGCGCGGAGGGCCTGTCGTCGTACGCCCCCATCGACGAGTCGGAGAAGTTCCGCATCGAGTACTGGGCTCTCGAGGAGGCCAAGCTCCAGCGGATGCCGAAGCCCAAGCCGCTCGCGACCCGCGTCGCGCTCGTCACCGGCGCCGCGTCGGGGATCGGCCTGGCGACCGCGAAGAAGCTCGCGTCCGAGGGCGCCTGTGTCGTCATCGCCGACCTGTCGCTGGAGAAGGCGCAGGCTGCCGCGGCCGAGATCGGCTCGGCCGACGTCGCCGTGGGCGTGCAGGTCGACGTCTCCGACGCCGCCGCCGTGCAGGCCGCGGTCGAGGCGACCGTGCTGGCCTTCGGTGGCGTCGACCTCGTCGTCAACAACGCCGGCCTCTCGCTGTCGCGCTCGCTGCTCGAGACCACTGAGGCCGACTGGGATCTCCAGCACGACGTGATGGCCAAGGGCTCGTTCCTCGTCGCGAAGGCCGCGGCCAAGGCGATGATCGAGCAGGGGATGGGCGGCGACATCGTCTACATCTCCTCGAAGAACTCGATCTTCGCCGGCCCCAACAACGTCGCGTACGGCGCCGCCAAGGCCGACCAGGCCCACCAGGTGCGGCTGCTGGCCGCCGAGCTCGGCGAGCACGGCATCAAGGTCAACGGGGTCAACCCCGATGGCGTCGTGCAGGGCTCGGGCATCTTCGCGTCGGGCTGGGGCGCCAACCGCGCCGCGGTCTACGGCGTGGAGGAGCAGGACCTCGGCAAGTTCTACGCGCAGCGCACGATCCTCAAGCGCGAGGTGCTGCCGGACAACATCGCCAACGCGGTCTTCGTCCTCTGCACCGAGCAGCTCAGCCACACGACCGGCCTGCACATCCCGGTGGACGCGGGCGTGGCGGCGGCCTTCCTGCGATGACGCACCCGGCGATGACGACCCTGCGCGTCGCGGCCGTCGACCTCGGGGCGACGAGCGGGCGCGTGATGGCCGCCCGCGTGGGTCCGGGGCACCTCTCGCTGAAGGAGGTGCACCGGTTCCCCAACGGCGGCGTCCCCGTCGGCGGCTCGCTGTTCTGGGACGTGCTCGGCATCCACCGCGAGGTGCTGGCCGGGGTCGCCGAGGTGGCGCGCACCGGGGAGCTGCACGGGATCGGCATCGACTCGTGGGCGGTCGACTACGGACTGCTCGACCGCGACGGCGAGCTGCTCGGCAACCCCTACAGCCACCGCGACCCGCGCACCCGCGACGTCCCCGAGCTGGTCGCGAAGACGGTCAGCGTGCAGGAGCAGTACGCCGTCAACGGCCTGCAGCAGCTGCCGTTCACCACCGTCTTCCAGCTGGTCGCCGCGCGCGGCACCGCGGCCCTCGAGTCGGCGCACACGCTGCTCCTGCTGCCCGACCTGCTCGGCTACTGGCTGACCGGCGAGGTGGGCGCCGAGCGCACCAACGCGTCGACGACCGGCCTGCTCGACGTCGGCACGGGGGAGTGGTCCAGCGAGCTGGCGAGCCGGCTGCAGCTGCCCTGGTCGATCCTGCCCCCACTGCGCGATGCCGGCTCCGTCATCGGACCGCTGCGCGCCGGGGTCGCGGCCGACCTCGGTCTCTCGCCCGACGTGCCCGTCGTCGCGGTCGGCTCGCACGACACGGCGTCGGCCGTCGTCGCCGTACCCGCCGACGCGGACACCTCCTTCGGCTACATCTCCTCGGGCACGTGGTCGCTCGTCGGCCTCGAGCTCGACGCGCCGGTCCTCACCGAGGAGGCCCGCGAGGCCGACTTCACCAACGAGGGCGGCGTCGACGGCACGGTCCGGTTCCTCAAGAACGTGATGGGCCTGTGGGTGCTGTCGGAGTGCCTCAGGGCGTGGCGCGACCGCGGCACCCCGGCCACCGACCTCGCGTCGCTGCTGGCCGACGCGAGCACGGCAGCGCCGCTGCGCACGGTCGTCGACATCAACCACCCGTCGCTGCTGGGACCTGGCAGCGCCACCGACCCGATGCCGGAGCGCGTCGTACGACTGGCGCGCGACGCCGGCGAGCCGCTCCCGCAGACCCCCGGCGAGATCACCCGCTGCATCCTCGACAGCCTCGCGCTCGCCTACCGGCGCCACCTCCGCGCGGCCGTCCGGCTCGCCGGCCGCGACCTCGAGGTCGTGCACGTCGTCGGCGGCGGCTCCCACAACCACCTGCTCTGCCAGCTGACCGCGGACGCCCTGGGCGTCCCGGTGCTGGCCGGCCCGGGCGAGGCGGCCGCTCTCGGCAACGCCCTCGTCCAGGCCCGCGCCCTCGGCGCCGACCTGCCCGACCTCGCTGCCATGCGCGCCCTCGTCCGCGAGACGCACGACGTGCGCCGTCACGATCCACGCCCCGGTCTCGACTGGGACGCCGCCGACCGCCGCGTCGGTCAGGAACGCCCGGGGTAGACATGGGCGCCACCGACGAGCGAGAAGCGGCCCAGGACCGGCTCACGGCGGTGGAGATCTACGTCCTGCGCCTGATGGCGGAGGGTGACACGATCGACGTCGTGGCCCGCAAGCTCGAGGTCTCCGAGCGGACGGTGCGACGCAAGGCGCGCAGCGCGTGCGACAAGGTGGGGTGCGAGACCACCATCGAGGCGATCGTGTGGGCGGTGCGCAACGGACTGTTCTGAACAAGACCACGAACGACGAGACGAGAGGAGCAGGGACGTGAGGGTTGCCCTCCAGATCACCTGCGTCAACGACGCCATGTTCCCCGACACGGGGAAGGCCGTCGTGCGGCTGCTGCGCCGTCTCGGGGTCGACGTCGACTTCCCGGGCGCGCAGACCTGCTGCGGGCAGCCGATGGTCAACACCGGCTACCTCGACGAGGCGGTGCCGGTGGTGCGCGCGTTCGTCGACGCCTTCGCGGGGTACGACGCCATCGTGACGCCGTCGGGTTCCTGCGCCGGGTCCGCCCGGCACCAGCACTCGATCGTCGCCGAGCGGTCGGGCGACCCCGCCCTGGTGGCAGCCGTCGCGGAGACGGCGCCGCGGACCTACGAGCTGACCGAGTTCCTCGTCGACGTGCTCGGCGTGACCGACGTCGGTGCCTACTTCCCGCACCGGGTGACGTACCACCCGACCTGCCACAGCCTGCGGATGCTCGGGGTCGGCGACCGGCCGCGGCGCCTGCTCGAGGCGGTGCGCGGCATCGAGCTCGTCGAGCTGCCGAACGCGACGGAGTGCTGCGGCTTCGGTGGCACCTTCGCCCTCAAGAACGCCGACACCTCGATCGCGATGGGCGCCGACAAGGCCCGCCACGTCCGCGACACCGGCGCCGAGGTGCTGGTCGCCGGCGACAACTCCTGCCTGATGCACATCGGCGGGATGCTCTCGCGCCAGCGCGCGGGGGTCCGCGTCATGCACCTCGCGGAGATCCTGGCCGCCACGGAGGGAGCAGCATGAGCGGCACCTTCGTCGGCATGCCGGCGTTCCCGACCGCCGCGCGTGAGGCGCTGGCCGACACCCAGCAGCGGCGCAACCTCGCCCACGCCACCCGCACCATCCGCGACAAGCGTGCGGCGGTCGTCGCCGAGGTCGAGGACTGGGAGGGGCTGCGGCTCGCCGGCGCCGCGGTCAAGGAGGCCGCGCTGCGCGACCTCGCCACCCACCTCGAGACCCTCGAGGAGTCCCTGACCCGCGCGGGCGCGATCGTCCACTGGGCCCGAGACGCCGAGGAGGCGTGCGCGATCGTCGCGCAGGTCGCCCGCGACCACGGCGTCGACGAGGTCGTGAAGGTCAAGTCCATGGCCACCGGCGAGATCGGTCTCAACGAGGCGCTGGAGGCCGAGGGCATCGCCGCCTGGGAGACCGACCTGGCCGAGCTGATCGTGCAGCTCGGCGACGACCTGCCGTCCCACATCCTCGTGCCTGCGATCCACCGCAACCGGGCGGAGATCCGCGAGATCTTCCGCCGCCGGATGGGTGACGTCGGCCGACCCGCGCCCGAGGCCCTGACCGACGACCCGGGTGTGCTGGCCGGGGCGGCGCGTGAGCACCTGCGGGAGAAGTTCCTCCGCGCCAAGGTCGCCGTGAGTGGCGCCAACTTCGCCGTCGCCGACACCGGCACGCTCGTCGTCGTCGAGTCCGAGGGCAACGGCCGGATGTGCCTGACCCTGCCCGAGGTGCTGGTCAGCGTCGTCGGCATCGAGAAGGTCGTTGCCACCTGGTCCGACCTCGACGCGATGCTGCGCCTGCTGCCGCGCTCGTCGACGGGGGAGCGGATGAACCCCTACACCTCGACCTGGTCGGGCGTGACGCCCGGCGACGGCCCGCAGGAGGTGCACGTCGTCCTGCTCGACAACGGCCGCACCCGTGCGCTCGCCGACGACGTCGGCCGCCAGGCGCTGCGCTGCATCCGCTGCTCGGCCTGCCTCAACGTGTGCCCGGTCTACGAGCGCGTCGGCGGCCACGCCTACGGCTCGGTCTACCCCGGCCCGATCGGCGCGATCCTGAACCCGCTCCTCCACGGCGTCTCGGACGAGCAGACCGCGTCGCTGCCGTACGCCTCCTCGCTCTGCGGTGCCTGCTTCGAGGTCTGCCCGGTGCGGATCGACATCCCCTCGGTGCTGGTCGACCAGCGCGCCGCCGTCGTCGACTCCCACCGCGGCGACCGCGTGCCGCGGAGTGGGTCTCATTGGCAGGAGGCGGTCGCGATGAAGGCGGCCGCCTGGACCTTCTCCGACTCCCGCCGCCTGCGCTGGGCAGAGCGTGCCTCCGGCCTGGCGGGGCGCGTCATCGGCCGCTTCTCGCGTACGACGCTGCCGGGTGGCCGCGCCGCGGCCGGACGCCTGCCGGGGCCCGCCGCCGGCTGGACCGGGGCGCGCGACCTGCCCGCGCCGCCCCCCGAGTCCTTCCGCGAGTGGTGGGACCGCACGGACGGGGGCCGTTCATGAGCGCCCGCGACGACATCCTGCGGCGTGTCCGCGAGGCACTGGACGGCGTGTCGCCCGCCGTCGAGATCCCTGCGGCCCCACGGGCGCCCGACCGCGGGGACCTCGTCGCGCTCTTCGTTGAGCGCGTCGAGGACTACCGGGCCATCGTCACCCGCTGTGCAGCCGACGAGCTCGAGCAGGTGGTCCGCGACGCCCTCGGTGAGGCCCGCGCCGTCGTACCCCCCGGCCTTGGCGTAGAGGTCGCCGGCGCCACGGTCGACGACGGCCTCACCGCCACCGAGCTCGACGCCATCGACGCCGTCGTCACCCGCGCCGCCGTCGGGATCGCCGAGACCGGGACCATCGTGCTCGACCACCGGCCCGACCAGGGCCGCCGCGCGATCAGCCTGGTGCCGGACCTCCACGTCTGCATCGTCGACGCGTCGCAGGTCGTCGCCGACGTGCCAGACGCGATCGCCGTCCTCGACCCCGCCCGCCCGCTGACCTGGATCAGCGGCCCGTCCGCCACGAGCGACATCGAGCTCGACCGGGTCGAGGGCGTCCACGGCCCGCGCACGCTGCACGTGGTGCTCGTCGGCTGACCTCCTGCTGCCGTGGACCGGTGATCCCGCCCGGCCTACGGGATCGCGTTGACCTGCTCCCAGTCCCGGGTGGGCCCGTTCCACCGCTCCAGCACCCACGGCCACTGCTCGCGGAGCTCGCGGGGCCGCATCTGGTTGCGGCTCGCGGCCCACTCGCGGGCGGCCTTCTCCGCCTCGCGGCCCGTCACGGCGGTGAAGTCGCGCAAGGTCCGGTCGCGGTCGGGCGGGTCCTGCGGCCCGGGCGCATAGGCGACGCGGTACATCACGTACATGAGCCCTCCTGTGTCCATGCCTCCACCTCTTCAGGAGGGCGGGCGAGGGGCTTTGATACGTGCTCAGGGACCGACCGTCAGCCGCGCCGCCTCGTCGGGGCGCTGGCGCAGGACGTCTGGCAGGAGGTGCTCGAGGACGCCGACCTCCTCGACGTTGTGCCGCACCCAGGCCTCGGCCATGGCCTCCGGGAAGACGCGCGTGGTGAGGTGGCGGTTGACTGGGCTGAACGTCCGCAGGCGGCAGCCGAGGTCCATCACGCTCACGTAGTGCGTGCCCTCGGGGCCCCACGACCAGGTGTGCTCGAGCTGGAAGACCCGGACCCCGGCGATACGGCGCACGAGGCGGATCCCGGTCTCGTCGAGCTTCTCGACCCGCTCGACGGAGTCCACGCGGAAGCGCTCGTCGCGCCCGAACGCCTCGACGATGCGATAGCTCGCGCCCTCGTCGGCGCCGCCGCTCGGCGCGGGACGGGCCAGCTCCCACGCGACGTGGTCGAGCGGATGCCACGCGAGGTAGCCCGACATCCGCTCACCGGCGTACTCGATCTCGTCCCCGATGTGGCGGAACCACCACAGCAGCATCGATGGCGTGACGCCGGCCAGCGGCTGGTGGTCGATGGTGACCCGGATCCGGTGGTGGGACAGCCGGCGCACCGCGCTGCGGGCCGAGTCCGTGGAGCGCAGCGGGTGGAGCACGGGCCGCGGCTCGGGCAGGGGCATCGGTCGGACCACGGCGCACACCTCCGGTCGGCGGGCTCCCACGGTAGGGCGGAGCCGCCGTGCGTGCCAGAGGTCACCCCGCCGAGGGAGGCCGCGCCTTGGCCGGGCTGTGAGACTCGGTCCCATGGAGCACCGCACCCTCGGAAGGACCGGCCGCGAGGTCTCGGTCGTCGGACTCGGCACCTGGCAGCTCGGCGCCGACTGGGGCGACGTCAGCGAGGCCGACGCGATGGCCGTGCTGGAGGCGTCGGCCGAGGCCGGCGTGACGTTCTACGACACCGCCGACGTGTACGGCGACGGCCGCAGCGAGCAGCTGGTCGGCCGCTTCGTCGCCGCCCACCCCGACGCCGGCTTCACCGTCGCGACCAAGATGGGCCGGCGCATGGACCAGGTGCCGGAGAACTACGTCGAGCAGAACTTCCGCCAGTGGCTCGACCGGTCGCGCCGCAACCTCGGCGTCGACACCATCGACCTCGTCCAGCTGCACTGCCCGCCGAGCGAGGTCATCGACGACGGCGCGACGTACGACGTCCTCGACCGCCTCGTCGACGAGGGCGTGGTGGCGGCGTACGGCGTGAGCGTCGAGACCGCCGCGCAGGCGCTCAGCGCGATCGCCCGGCCGAACGTCGCCAGCGTGCAGATCATCCTCAACGCCTTCCGCATGAAGCCGCTCGACGAGGTGCTCCCCGCGGCGGCCGACGCCGGCGTCGGCATCATCGCCCGGGTGCCGCTGGCCTCGGGGCTGCTGTCCGGCAAGTACGACCTCGACACGACGTTCGCCGACGACGACCACCGGACCTACAACCGCGACGGCTCCGCGTTCGACGTCGGCGAGACCTTCTCCGGCGTGGACTACGAGACGGGCGTCTCCGCCGCTCAGGAGTTCTCCTCGCTCGTGTCCGACTCCGGGCTCGACGTCACGCCGGCCCAGGCCGCGATCGCGTGGATCGTGCAGCAGCCGGGCGTCTCGACCGTCATCCCGGGCGCGCGCAACGTCGACCAGGCGCGGTCCAACGCCGCCGCCGGGCTCGTCGGCGAGCTGCCGCCTGCCTTCCTCGAGGGCGTGGCCGACCTCTACGACCGGCGGATCCGGGAGCAGGTCCACGCTCGCTGGTGAGCCTCGGCGGTGCCACAATCCGACCATGACGGGACGGGCACATCCGGGGGTCGACGCCTACATCGCGAAGCTGCCCGAGTGGCAGCAGGCGATCTGCGAGCAGCTGCGCGAGATCATCTGGGCCACCGATCCGGAGATCGAGGAGACGATCAAGCGGACGGTCCAGCCCTACTTCGTCCTCGACGGCAACGTCTGCGCCCTGCTCGCGACGAAGGACCACGTCAATCTCTTCCTCTACGACCCGACGGTCAGCGACCCCGCAGGGGTCATCAACCAGGGGCACGACAACCTGACCGCCCGGTCGATCCAGGTCTACCGGGACGACGCGATCAACCGCGAGGCGGTCACCGGGATCCTGGCCCAGATCGTCGAGCACAACCGGCAGGGCGGTTGGCGTCGGCTCAGCCGCTCCTGACCGCGCGGGCCGCGGCCTCGCTGGTCTGATCCATGTCGACCGGGGGCGCCCGCTGCGGTTCCATTGCAGGCATGGCTGACATCGTCCTGGGCATCCTCGCCATCATCGCCGGGGGCGTCATGCTCGTCGCCGGCCAGTTCGTGCTGCGGTTCGTGATCCCCATCTGGGGCTTCTTCGCCGGGTTCGCCTTCGGCGCCGGCCTCGTCGCCGGGATCGCCGACGTGCGCTTCCTCAGCACCGTGCTCGGGTGGGTGCTGGGCCTGGTGTTCGCGGTGGTCTTCGCGGTCCTGGCCTACCTCTACTACTACGTCGCCATCGTCCTCGCGATGGGCGCGGCCGGGTTCGCGATCGGCTCGGGCCTCATCGTCGCCCTCGGCATCACCTGGAACTGGCTGGCCGTGCTGGTCGGCCTGGCCGTCGGCCTCGTCCTCGGCCTGGTGTCGGTGTTCACCAACGTGCCGATGATGCTGCTCGTCGTCGTCGGCTCGATCGCCGGTGCGGTCGGGGTGACGGGCGGCCTCATGCTGCTCGTGGGCTCCCTGAACTCCACCGACTTCAGCCGGGGCGACTTCACCGACCGCGTCTCGGACAGCTTCGGGTGGACGTTGCTCTTCCTGGTGCTCGCCCTCGCCGGCATCGTCATCCAGGGCATGCAGCGGGCGCTGAGGAGCCAGACCATCCACGAGACCTGGTACGTCGAGAGCCGCTGACCGGGGCTCAGGCAGCCGCGAAGCGGTCGACGTCCCACTTTTCCCGAAGGGTTCGGGACTCCCGTCCCGTGTGCGGCGCGCGAGGAGCGCCCATCCTCGAAGTCACGGATCGTGGAGGGAGACGGGACATGGACACACACGCGGGCACGGCCCTGTTGCCGAAGAGGCTGGTGCGCGTCATGCCACCGGCGACGGGGAGGTGGAGGTCGGGCCGGACGAGGGCGCCGCACCTGGCCCTTGCCGGCTTCGCGCTCGTCGCGCCGCTGCTCCCGGCCGTGCCGGCGGGTGCCGTCGCGGGGACGTGCGAGGGCAGGCCGGCGACGATCCTCGGCACGCCGGGCGACGACACGCTGACCGGGACCAACGGCGACGACGTGATCGTCGGGCTGGGGGGCGACGACACGATCTCGGGGTTGCTCGGCAACGACGTCATCTGTGGGGACGAGGGGACGGACCGCCTGGCTGGGCTGGCGGGCGACGACCGCATCCTCGGCGGGTTCGACAGCAAAGCGGGTGGCGACGTCATCTGGCCGGGCGCGGGAAACGACTACGTGGACGCCGGCCTCGACCCGCTGACGCGCGACGACTTCTCCCTCCCCGCCGACACGGTGCTCTACTCGGACCTCCTCGGCGCCGGCTTCCCGGGCGGGATCAGGGCGGACCTCACCCCGGTCGGCGGGATGGGCACCGTGGCGGAGCCGTCGGGCACCGACCAGATCGCGGTGACCGAGGCCATGGCCGTCGTGGGCACCCGCACCGCCGACGTGATGATCGGCTCGCCGTACCTCGACGTGCTGATCGGCCGCGGCGGTGCCGACCGGATCGACGGCGCCGGAGGCAACGACACGCTCGTCTCCGACTTCAGCAACACGGACGCCGACCCGGCGACGGACGCCCCGGACGAGATCGTCGGCGGCCCGGGCATGGACTGGATCCGCCTGGGACAGGCGGGAGGTACGGCGCGTGGCGGGGGCGACCCGGACCACCTCGAGGTGCACCCGGAGACCGCCCCGGCGGTCCTGCGCGGTGAGGCCGGGTGGGACGAGATCCTGGTCGAGGCCGTGGATGACGTCGACGTCGACGGTGGGGGAGGCTCCGACAACATCTTCTTCAGGCTGGCCCGCTCGTCCCGCGGGATGTCGGTGGACGGTGGGGGCTCCCGTGACCTCGCCCTCCTCAACGTGCGCAAGGGCGGCTTCGCGAAGGGCTCGACGATCACGGTCGACCAGGGGCGCGGGGTCCTCCGGACCAGGGCGCGGGCCGGCCAGGTGCGCAGCCTCGAGGTCATGGCGGTCTTCGGCAAGGACGAGCGCTGGCGCTTCCGGGGGACCCCCGGCAACGACGACCTCTTCCTGCAGGGCGGTCGCAGCCTGGAGGCCGTGATGCGCGGTGGTCGCGACTCCGTCATCGGCACGCGCGGGCCGGACGTGCTCGACCTGGGCACGGGGCGCGGCGACTTCGCGAACGGCCGTCAGGGCAACGACACCTGCCTCGGCGCCGAGCGGGTCAGGAGCTGCGAGAACGTGAGGTCCAGCCGGTCGGACCGAGCCGCGGTCGACGAGCGGGGACCGTTCGAGCGACTCGCGCGTGGCCCTCGGGTCGTGCCCCGGGCGCTGGTCGAGCACGCCGGGCCCGAGCGGTGACGGGCCGCTACCGCTGCGGCTCGAGGGTCGCCACCCACAGCTCCTCCGCCGGCCACGCCGTCGCCCACTCCGGGGACACGATCTCGTAGAAGGGGTGGTCGAGGCCGGCGGCAGGCGCGTACAGCTCGTGCATGGCCTCGACGACGAAGCCGGAGCGGCGCAGCTGCCTGATCCACTCGCCGTGCGAGGGATGGAACTCGAACCCGCCGCCCGGCCACTGGACCCGGTGGACCTCGCGCTGGCCGCGCAGCAGCCGGTCCTGGGCCACGCCGCCCTCGGCCGGGACGCACAGCGTCGACAGGTTGCTGTTGGTCAGGAAGACCAACCGGCCGCCGGGCCGCAGCAGCCTGGCGACCTCGGGCAGCCAGCGCTCCGGGTCGCACCAGGCTGCGGCGCCGTGCTCGCTCACGACGAGGTCGAACTGCCCGCCGGCCAGCGGCACCCGCTCCGCGTCCCCCTGGACCAGCGGGAAGTCGGGACCGAGCCGGGTCTGGAGGTGCCGTGCCGTGGCGAGCTGCTCACCGGAGAAGTCCAGCGCGACCGGCCTGGCGCCCGCGCGCGCGAGCCACGCGGCGACGTACCCGGTGCCGCAGGCGAGATCCAGGACGTCGAGGCCGCGGACGTCGCCGAGGACGCCGAGCTGGTGCTCGGGCACGGTGAACAGGCCCCACGCCATCTCCGCCCGGCGCCACATGCCCTCGGCCGCGGCGTCGGTCCAGCGCTCGTTCACGATCGCCCAGAGCCTCCGGTTCTCGGCGATCTCTGCGGCCCTGTCCTCCGACATCGCTTCAGTCTTGCAGCCTTGGCGGAGCACAATCCAAGGATGGCGGTCACGGAGGACGAACGGGGTGCGGCAACGAGCAGGGCGGCCGGCGCCTGGGGCTGGGCCTTCGTCGTGCTGCTGCTGCTCAGTGCCGGGATGGCCTCGGTGCCCGGCGGGTCCGACTCCGACTCGACGGTGCGGAGCTTCTACACCGCCCACGCGGGCGTGATCGTCGCCGCGCAGGTCACCAGCCTCCTGGCGTCGGGCACCTTCGTCCTCTTCGCCCTGACGTTGCGGGGGCACGGGCGCAGAGCGAGTCGTGGGCGCGTCGAGGCGGCCGGGTTGGCGGTCGCGGCCGCGTCGGTCCTGACGGTCGTCCCGCCGTTGTGGCTGACCGTCGTCGCCGACACCGCCTCGGACGATGCGGTGCACCGGCTTGCCGTGGCGTCCGACCTGGTGGACGTCGTGCTGTTCCTGGCGATCGGTGCCTTCGGTGCCGCGCTGGTCACAGCGGCGCATGCCACCTGGTTCAAGGTCCTCGCGGCCGTGGTCGCGGTGCTGTCGGTGGCCCGAGCGGTCACCTCGCTCCTCGGCTCGGACCTGCTGGAGCTCGCGGCACCCCTGGCGTTCGTCGCGCTGGTGGTCGTCGTGAGCACCCTCGTCCTGATGGGTCGTACGCCCGTCGCGCGCCGGTAGCCGGACGCGGACCCTCAGGCCGGGTTCAGGGTCGCCCGCATCGCGGCGACGTGCGCCGGCGTCGAGCCGCAGCAGCCCCCGACGAGGTCGATCCCGAGCTCGGCCAGCCGGGTGGCGTGCGACGCCATGTCGTCCGCGGTGGCGTCGTACTCGAAGTGGTCACCCACCACCTGCGGGAGGCCGGCGTTGGACTGGGTGATGAGCAGGACGTCGCCGGTGCGGGCCTGTGCCATCTCCGCGGCGATGAGCTCCATCTCCGCGGGACCGCGACCGCAGTTGGCGCCCACGGCATCGGCACCTCCCGCGGCGAGGTGCACCACGGCGTCGCCCGGGCGGACACCCATCATCGTGCGCAGGTTGGTGTCGAAGCTCATCGTCACGACGACCGGGAGGTCGGGCGCGACCTCGCGTGCCGCGGCGAGGGCCGCATCGGCCTCGCCGAGGTCGCTCAGCGTCTCGACCAGCACCAGGTCGATCCCGCCCGCGAGCAGCGCGGTGAGCTGCTCGGCGAAGAGCGCCTGGGCCTCCTCGCCGGTGAGGGTTCCGAGCGGGGCCAGCAACTCGCCGGTCGGGCCGAGGTCGCCGGCGACGAGCACGCCGTGCTCGTCCGCCACCGATCGTGCGATCTGCGCCGCCTCCCGGTTCACGTCGCCGACGCGCCCACCGAGTCCGTGCAGGTCCAGGCGCGGCCGGGTGCCCCCGAAGCTGTTGGTGGTCAGCACCTGGGCCCCCGCCGTGGCGTACGCCGCGTGCGCCGCGCGGACCGCTTCGGGGTTCTCGAGGTTCCACAGCTCCCCGGGCACGCCGTCCTCGAGGCCGCTGTCCTGGAGCAGCGTGCCCATGCCGCCGTCGAACAGGACCGGACGGTCGGCGCCCAGCAGCGCCTTGAGCCGGTTCACGAGCCCAGCTCGTCGAGGTAGGCGGCGATCCTGTCGGCCGGCCACGCGGCGTCGAGCTCGGCGGCGACCCGGTCGAGCACCTCGCTCGGCGTCCCGTCTGCCTCCGTCCAGGGAGACCGTTCCCAGCCCGCCAGGTAGTCGTCGGCGCCGGTGTCACCCAGCCGCATCGCGGCCTCGTCGATCGCCTCCTGGAACCGCGGCGCGAGCTCCGACTTCACCGTCTCGTCGTCCGCCCGGGCCGCGACCATCGACGGGAGGTCGCGCCACCGGGTCACCTGGTAGTCCGCCATGTCTCGCACTGTAGTTCCGGCGGTGTGTCTCCGAGGGGAGCGTCCAGATCAAGGCGACCGCGACGTGCGAGTCTCGAGCAGTCGGCGCACGACACGCTCGATCAGGGCGTAGTCGGCCTCGGGGTACGGCAGCTTGAGCGTGCCTCTCGCCCCCGCATACGACGCGAGGTCGGCGTCCAGGTCAGGATCGCCCGCTGGTGGCACGGGGTAGACCTCGCGCTGCTCAGCGGGGAGCGATGAGAGGTAGTCGTCGACCGACGCGAACTTCGGCATGAGGGGGAGTATGTCTCGACGACGACGCCCACTCCGCGTCAGCGGCGCACCTCGCACTGCCGGCGCTGCTCGCCGCTGATGCACCGGTCCCGCCCGGGACCACCGACGAGCTGGTCGCGACCGGGACCGCCGACGAGGAGGTCGTCGCGCGAACCGCCCACGAGGATGTCGGCCCCTCGTCGCCCGTACGCCTTCACCTGCATGCCACCGCTCACCGAGAGCCGGTCGCGCCCGGGGCCGCCCAGGTAGGTCAGGGGGCCGGGACGCCCGGAGAAGCTGAGGCCCTCGACGCCCTCGTAGCGCGCACGCCTGGTGCCGTCGACCGTCACGCGCTTGCGCGGCACGTCGACGACGTACCGCGAGCCCCGCGGGAACTCCGACTTCGGCGCCCGCAGGCGGACGACGTCTCGTCGCCCGTCGCCGCCGTCGACCTCGATCTTCCTCCCGCGGATGAGATCCGCGTCGACCTCGTCGTCGCCCGCACCGCCGTGGACGCTCGCGCCGAGCTCGGCAACGAGGTAGTCGTCGCCACCACCGCCGCCGATCGCGCTGCCGCGTCCGCGCGCCTCGACGAAGTCCCGCCCACCGTCGCCGTAGAGCCGATCGCGTCCCTCGTCCGGCGACATGACGTAGTCGTCGCCATCACCGCCGCGCACCACGTCGTCGCCCTTCCCCGGCTCGAGCTCGTCGTCACCGCCCAGCGCGTGGATGCGGTCGTCGCCGGCGCCGCCGACGATGCGGTCCGGCCCGTCCGTCCCGGTCAGCACGTCGTCGTAGGCCGAGCCCACGATCCCGCCGGAGAAGGCCGGCACCGCGATCGTGTCCGTGCCCTCGCCCGTCGCCGTACCGGCCACGAGGTCCACGGTCACCGGACCGGGCGCGTCCTCGTAGACGACCCTGTCGTAGCGGGCCGGACGGTCGACCTCGTCGACGTTCGCCGACGCGGGGTCGTCGCCCAGGTCGATGACGTCGTTCCCGGGACCTGGCACGAGCGTGTCGCCGAAGTAGCCGTCGTCGGGGACGTAGTAGTCGTCGAGGCCGCCGAAGAGCCGGTCGTCCCCCGGCCCGCCGACCAGCCAGTCACCGTTGCCGAGCCCGCAGATCGTGTCGTTGCCCGCACCCCCGTCGATCCGGTCCTGGGCGTACGTCCCGAGGATCACGTCGTCGCCCGGCGTGCCGGTGGTCGGCGCACCGGGGACGGCGACGATCGTGGGCACCTTCCCGTCACAGGTCGTCTCGGCCGTCGCGGGACCAGTGGCCAGGCCCACGATGCCGAGCGGCGCCAAGGCGATCAACGAGACAGTGATGGGCATGCGTCGCATGGCTCTCCTCCGTGTGGGTCGGCCGCCGTCCGTGGGCCGTGACATGTGGGACGCACCGATGCAGCCGGGAGTTGCGGGTCGACCCGTCCTGGTTCCGCCCGCGGGCGGATTGACGCCTGGCGGGTGAGGGTGTCTATTGGTGGGGTCGGCTCGGCGGCCAGACGCCAGGGGGGCAGACGATGACTGCAGCGACCTACCTCGACGGCAACTTCGCGCCGGTGGCCACCGAGCTGACCGCCACGGACCTCGAGGTCACGGGCGCGGTGCCGCCGGACCTGGCGGGCAGGTACATCCGCACCGGACCGAACCCCTTCGCAGCGGACGCTGACACGTACCACTGGTTCGCGGGCGACGGGATGGTGCACGGCGTCGACCTGCACGGCGGCAAGGCACGCTGGTACCGCAACCGCTGGGTGCGCAGCCCGGAGGCCAGCGCGCACCTCGGTGAGTCCCCCGTGCCGCACGAGGACGGCGGGTGGTACGCCGGCTCGGGCAACACCAACGTGTTCGCCCACGCCGGCCGGATCCTGGCCGTGACGGAGGGGTCGCTGCCCTATGAGCTGACGGGCGACCTGGACACGGTCGCCACGCGCAACTTCGGCGGCCCTCTCCCTGCGGGCATCAACGCTCACCCCAGGTTCGACCCGAACACAGGCGAGATGCACGTGATGAGCTACGGCTTCGACAACCCCGCGTTGCGCTACCACGTGATCGACTCGTCCGGGGAGCTCAGCAGCACCGTCGACATCGACCTCCCGGCACCGGTGATGCTCCACGACATGGGACTGACCGCCTCCCGGGTCGTGCTCTTCGACCTGCCTGTGCTCTTCGACCTGGAGCTCGCCCTCCAGGGCGTGGCCCTGCCGTTCCGCTGGCGACCGGACAACGGCGCCCGGGTCGGGCTCCTGCCCCGGGCCGGCACCGGGTCCGACGTCGTGTGGATGGACGTCGAGCCGTGCTTCGTCTACCACCCGCTCAACGCCTTCGACGACGGCGACCGGGTGGTCATCGACCTGGTGGTGCACGACCACGCCTTCACCGAGAACGGCGAGCCCGTGTCCGATCGCCCCCGCCTGGAGCGTTGGACGATCGACCCGCGCGCACGCAAGGTCCTCACCGAGACCATCGACGATCGCGGCACGGAGTTCCCGCGCGGGGACGAACGACTCACGGGTCGCCGCCATCGCTACGGCTACACGATCGGCGCGGCCTCGGTGCGCGACCTGGGCGCGCTGGATGATCACCCTCAGACGGCGGTGCGCAAGCACGACCTCCTCGGCGGCACCACCGTCGAGGTCGACCTGGGCTCCGGCCGCATCGCGAGCGAGATGGTGTTCGTCCCGGCTGGCAGCGCGGCTGGCGAGGACGACGGCTGGCTCATGGGCTACGTGTACGACGCCGCGCGCGACGCCAGCGACCTGGTGATCATGGATGCCCACGACTTCGGGCATCCGGTGGCCTCGGTCCATCTGCCGGCCCGGGTGCCGCAGGGATTCCACGGGAACTGGATCCCCGACTCCGCTCTCGTCTGAGAACGACGCCCCGCACGCCCGCTCCGGCCCGTGCCGCCTGGCTCGTTCTTCGGTCCGGAGGGACGGTGCGCTCCTACACTCACCCCCGTGCACCTCGACGACTACCTGACCAGTGACGCGACCGACCTGGCAGCGCTGCTCGCCGACACGCAGGTCACTCCGGCCGAGCTGCTGGCCCTGGCACGTCGGCGTGCCGACCAGGTGAACCCGCACATCAACGCGATCACCAGGACGCTGGACGACGTGGCAGACGCGCGAGCCGCTGAACCGCTGACGGGTCCCTTCGCGGGCGTCCCCTTCCTGGTGAAGGATCTCGCCCAGGAGTACGCCGGGTTCCCCACCACCAATGGTTCGCACGCGCTCGCGGACGACGTGGCCGACGAGCACGCACTCGTCACCCAGCGCTTCCTCGACGCCGGTCTCGTCGTCTTCGGCAAGACCAACACCCCTGAGTTCGGAGCCAAGGGCATCACAGAGGACGACCTGCTGGGACGGGCGCGCAATCCGTGGAACCTGGCCCACACCCCGGGCGGCTCGTCCGGTGGCTCGGGTGCCGCCGTCGCTGCGGGCATCGTCCCGGCGGCCGGCGCGAACGACGGCGGCGGGTCGGTCCGCATCCCCGCGGCCTGCAACGGCCTGGTCGGGCTGAAGCTCAGCCGTGGCCTCACCCCCTACGGTCCGCAGGGCAGCGAGATGATGTTCGGGATGGTCACCCAGGGCGTGCTCTCCCGCAGCGTCCGGGACAGCGCCGCACTGCTCGATGCCATCGTGGGCGCGCCGACCCGCTACGCGGCGTACGCCGCAGCGACGCCCGATCGTCTGCTCCCGGACCTCGACCGCCCGCCCGCGCGTCTGCGGATCGGCTTCACGCACTCCTCGGCCATCAACCCCAGCCCGGACCCCGAGGCCGTCACCGCTGTCGAGGGCGCCGCCCGCCTGCTCGCCGAGCTCGGCCACGAGGTCGAGGAGGTCGACGCACCGCACGACGACGACGCCCTGGCCCGTGACTTCCTGAGCATCTGGTTCGCCCAGCTCCACGGTCAGATCAGCCTGATCAAGCACCGACTCGGTGCGTCCGACAGCGCCTTCGCGGCCGACTCGCTCGCGGCAGCGGAGATCGGCCGCGCCGCCGGCGTCGGCGCGCTCTTCGCGGCGTTGGAGAACGTCAACCGGCACATCCGCGCGCTCGACGACTTCCACCAGCGGTACGACCTGTTGCTCACGCCGACCCTGGCGAAGCCGCCGCTGGAAGTGGGCTCGATCGACACCCCGCCGTTGCTGCAGCGGGCCTCGCGGATCATCGCCAAGGTGCGCGCCGGCAAGCTGCTCAACGCGACCGGCATCCTCGACCAGCTCATCTCCGAGAACCTGGGCTGGGTGCCCTACACCCAGCTGGCCAACCTCACCGGCCGTCCCGCGATCTCCGTGCCTCTGCACTGGACCGCCACCGGCCTGCCCCTGGGTGTGCAGCTCGTCGGCCCCCTGGCCTCCGACGGACTCCTGCTGCGTCTCGCCGCGCAGCTGGAGCAGGCACAGCCGTGGTTCCACCGGTATGCCCATCTCGACCCGGCACTGACCGTCTAGCGCACGGACCCGTGGGACCGAGGGCGGCGCCCGTACGGCCCTTGCATCCCCACGGGTGATTCGTGGACGCGAGGAGTCCGCAACGGTGGGGGCTTCCATCCCACGAAGGAGCAGAGATGTCTGATGACGCCAAGGCGGCCAAGGAACTGGTCGAGACGTTGAAGGACGGCGAGCGGGGCTTCGCCGACGCGGCCGAGAAGCTCCGCGACGGCGAGCACCCCGAGTGGGCCACGACCCTGCAGCGCTTCTCCGACCAGCGCGCAGGATTCTGGCGCGAGATCGTCGACATGGGTCATGACTACGGTGACGACGTCGACGAGAGCGGCTCCGTCGCCGCGGCGGTCCACCGCGGTTGGATCGCGCTGAAGGATGCCGTGTCGGGCGACGACCCCGAGGCCGTGCTCAAGGCGGCCTTGACCGGTGAGGACCACGCCGTCTCGGAGTACGAGGACGCCTTGGAGAAGGACCTCAGCGCGGGGTTCCGCGAGGTCGTCGTACGCCAGCAGGCTGCTGTGGTCGCTGCCCGGGACGAGGTCAAGGCGCTCCAGGTCGCCAGCTAGCCGCGTCGCCCGGCGTCGCTGAAACATGGCGGCGTCGGGCGTGGCGCCACCACGGCGCGGCGTGACTGACCGACGCGGCTCAGTCCTTGCCGGCTCGCGGCAGGTCGAGGTCGTGATCCTCGATGAAGTCGTCGATGTCGGCCTGGCTCGTGTGGCCCTCTGCCAGGGCCTTCTTGGCCGCCAGCAGGTGCTCGTTGGGGGCCGAGAGCTCGAGCGCGATGTTGTCGGGGTCGCGGAAGTTGAGGTGGAAGCCGAACTCCATGTCGCGGATGGGCGTGTACGTGACGCCGAGCTCGTCGAAGCGACGCTCCCACTCCTCCAGGTCGGCTCGCGACGCTGCAGTCATGCCGAGGTGGTCGAGGCCGGTCGTGAGCTCGGTGAAGTCGCCGCCGCGCGCGCCTTCGTGCTTCATCAGGGACAACGTGAAGCCGGTGTCGGGATGCATCAGGATCCGGCCGTACCCGACATCCAGCACCGGCACGAAGTCGAGCACCGTGACGTAGAAGTGCTGGCTTCGATCGAGGTCGCACACCGTCAACGACACGTGGTCGATTCCCGCGAAGCTCACCATCTCCACATCCTCCGTCCTCTCCCGCGCGATGACGATCGCCGCCACCGAGCGGCACCACCATCATCTGCTCCTCGGAGCACGACAAACAGACCCAGCTGCCGGAGCGAAGACGACCGGCGGCGGTCATCCGGCGCGACACCCGACTCCTTGCCCGCGGGCCGGCCGTGTCCGGCGCTCACGAGCGGGGGGTCACCAGCGCCGGGATCGGCCCGCCCGCCGTCATCGTGAAGGGTACGGCCAGAGGGAATCGTGGCTCGAGGGACTCGACCCGCACCGCCCGGACGATGGTGGCCAGGCCGAGGGTCGCCTCGAGCATCGCGAAGTGGTCGCCGATGCAGGAGCGCGGCCCCGCACCGAACGGGAGGTACTGCCAGCGGTCGCGGCCGCGGGAGTGCTCGGGGAGGAACCGGTCGGGGTCGAACCGCTGCGGCTCGGGCCACAGGGCCGGGTCGGTGTGCAGCGCCATGATGCCCACGACGACGTTGCTCCCGGCCGGCACCCGCCAGCCGTCCACGATGACGTCACGCATGGCCAGCCGCGCCACGACGGCGGCGGGCGGGCAGAGGCGCAGCGACTCGTGGATGACGCGGGTCGCGAGCTCGAGCGCGGGAACGTCGTCGGCGTCGAGCGTACGGCGGCCGAGCTCGGCGGCCTCGGCGGCAACCCGGTCCTGCAGCGTCTGATCCCGGCCGAGCGCCCAGAGGCCGTAGCACAGGGTGGTGGCGGTGGTGTCGTGCCCGGCGATGAGGAACGCAGAGAGCTCTCCGCGGATGTCCTCGTCGGTGAGCGGCTGACCCGTCTCGGGGTCCCGTACGTCGAGCAGCAGCCGGATCAGCTCCGCCGGATGGTCCGGGTCGCGTCGGCACTGATCGACCGCCTCGTCGATCACGGCGAAGAACCGCTCCCTGGCCCGGGCGAAGCGTCGGTTCGCGGGCGTGGGCCACCTCGCCGGAACCCGGACCGGTGCGATCCCGCGATCGGTGAAGTACTGCAACAGCGTGGCAAAGTCGCCTGCCATCGCCTCCGCTCGCGGGCCGAGGTCCTGGCCGAGGACGGATCGGCCGAGGACCTGCAGCGTCAGCCGCCGGGTCAACGGGTCGAGCTCGACCCGTCCGGTGTCGACGGCCCGCTCGGCGGCGAGCTGGGCCTCGGTCGACATGTGGACGGCGAAGTCCCGCACGTGCTTCCTGGTGAACAAGGGTTGGAGCGCGCGCCGGCGCGGCGTCCAGGCCTCGTGCGGGAGGTTGAAGAGGTTCAGGCCGACGTGCTTGGTCTCCTCGTGGACCTGGACGCCCTTGTCCATCGCCCCGTCGAAGCCGGCCAGCACGTCGTGGGCGCCGGCGGGTGAGGTGACGATGACGAACTGGGGAGCCACCCGCCGGGGCCCGATGGGCACGCGTACGACCGGCCCGCCGTGGTCGCGCAGGACTGCCGCGCCGGTGTGGAAGTTGCGCAGGGCGTCGAGCCGCTCCCCCAGGCCGAGACCGACCACCTTCGGTGGGAGTGGTGCCGTGACAGCACCTGGCGATGCCATCTCACCATGGTCGCACCACCGTCAGCGCTGCACCAGACACCCCGTCCGGGCGACGTCACTCCATCGAGGCACCGGACGCGCGGGGCGACGGCGTCGCCTGGTCGTGGCGCTCGGCAGGTGGCGGATCGCAGTGCTCCAACCAGCGGTACGCGACGGGCTGGCCCTGGTTCCACGCAGCAGCTTGTACGTCATCGACCTCGCGGAACCCGCTTCGCCGGTACAGGGCGAGAGCGCGGTCGTTGATGGGGTCGACGCGCAGGAAGCAGGAGGATCGGGCACTGGCTCGGGCCAGGGCGACGAGTCGTTCGACGAGGTGGGCGCCGACGCCGTTCCCTCGGCGGTTCGGGTCGACGATCAAGCGGGCGACCTCCTGCTCGTTCTCCTCCTCGTCGTCCCACAGTTCGCCGTAGGCGACGGGATGTCCCTCCGGGTCGACGAGCAGCCAGGGCTGGACGTCGTCCGGTTCCCACCACTCGAGCACCACGGCCGGGTCGATGGGGTGCCAACCGGCGATCGTGGGGGCATGGTGCGGTGACGGCGTGGTCAAGGCCCACGAAGCCATGTCGTACGGAGGCATGCCTGTGTGTCCTGTGTGCTCGTGGGATGAGGAGGTGTCCGCGCCTTCGTGGCGAGCCCGGGGCTACGGGTGGACGGGAGTCAGCCGGCCACCCGTTCGGTGAACGCGCTGGCGTGGGCCGCGACGAACTCAGCGAGCGGTGTCGCGGCCCGGCCGGTGACGCTGGCGACGCTGTGGGTGGGGACTGACTGATCGCCGCGGCGCAGCGAGTCGTACACACGGACCACTTCTCGTGCGCCCGCCTCGGGTACGCCAGCCGACACCAGCCCTGCGACGGCGTCCTGTGGAGTCACGTCGACATAGCTCACGTGCCGTCCTGTTGCTGCCGTCAGTGCAGCCGCGACCTCGTGGTGGGTGACTGCCGCGGGCCCGGTCAGCTCCAACACCCCTGGCTCGAAGTCGGAGTCCTGCAGTGCCCGTGCCGCGATCAGGGCAACGTCACCCGGGTCGATCATCGCGATCCGCGCGTGGCCTGCCGGCGCCAGGAGGAGGCCGCGCTCTCGAATCGGGGTAGAGGCTGCGAGCAGGTTGCTCATGAGGAAGGTCGGCCGAAGGAGCACGCTGGGCACCCCAGTGGCCGCCAGGTACGCCTCGACCTCGGAGTGGGCCCGCCAGAAGGCGTTGGACGCCTCAGGGTGCGCGCCGCTCGCCGACACCTTCACGAGTCGATCCAGGCCGACGGCGGATGCTGCATCGATGACGGCCTGCTCGTGGTGCACCTGATCGGGACCGTTGGCCGAGACCAGGAACACGCGGTCGACGCCTGCGAGGGCAGCGCGCACGCTGGCGGGTTCTGCAAGGTCGCCCTGGACCAGGTCAGCGCGGTCGCGCACGACCCCGGCTGCTCGATCCGGGTCTCGCACGAGTGCGCGGGGGCGGACACCCTCGTCGGACAGGAGGTCGAGGAGGCGGCTGCCGATCGTGCCGGTGGCGCCGGTGACGAGGATGGTCATGCGGGTCCTGCTCTCTGGTGGGTGTGGGTGCGTGCGGTGTCGTTGTCCCGTGAGCGGCCGACCGCTCAGTCGCGACGTGCGGCCACCAGCCACGTGGCCGAGTCGAACTGCACGCCGTCCGGGCCGGCATGAGCGGCCAGCGTGTCGCGAAGGGCCTGTAGCGCTCGGGGTCGATCTGCAGGTGGGCGCTTCTGGAGCATCCACGCGAGCAGACCCGTGAGCAGCTCCTGGGCTTCGTCGATGCTGCGCCCGTACGTCGTCGGCCCCGTCAGCCCCGTGATCTCGATGCGGGAGAAGCCTGTCGTCCCGAGCAGGCCGTTCACGTCGTCCGGGTCGCTCATCGAGAAGGGTCCAGCCGCCCCCCGAGGAGGTGCCGGCACCACTCCGAGCAGCGCGGACGCGAACGCGCCGAACCAGGGATTCGCTGCGGGTGGCTGCCACGTCAGAAGAGTCAGTCGTCCCCCGGAGCGCATGGATCGCGCGATGTTGGCGAACGCCTCTTCGGGCTGTCCGAAGAACATGGCTCCCGTGCGGCTGATCACCGCATCGTGCTCCTTCGGCACGAAGGGGTGCACCTGGGCATCGGCGCGGGCGAACGTGGCACGCGTCAGTCCTTCGCGCGCGGCCAGGCCCCGCGCCACGTCGATCATGCTCGAGGACAGGTCCACGCCGAACGCACTCCCCTCGCCAGCAGCTCTGGCTGCGGCACGGGTCGTGGCGCCCGTCCCGCACCCGATGTCGAGGACCCGGTCACCACGTCGGATGTCAGATGCTCCTTCGAACGCCGCCTGGTAGTGCCCGAGGACCGCGTCGAGCTGCTCGTGGCGTGCTGCCCACAGCTCCCCCTCGTCGCCGTCCCATGCGTTCGCCTGGTCCACGTTGGTCACGTGCACGTCCGAGTTGGTCAATGTCCCTCACTAGGTAGGTCGTGAACGTCAAGAAGGCACGGGACCCAACAGCTCGATCCCGTTCTGCTTCGCGACCTCCAGCACGTCCTGCATCGTGGGCGCGCCCGTGGCCGCCAGCGCAGCAGCGGCTCGCGTGAACCCCTCCATGGCCGCGCCCGGAGCATGTACGCAGAACGCGACGGCCGGTTCGGTCGACTCGTTGCGAATGGTGTGGGGGGTGTTCCCGGCCAACGCCACCGTCTGCCCCGCGCCCGCAGTGCGCCTCGTGGTCTTGCCGTCGGAGGTGGTGACGTAGAACGTGAACTCGCCCGACAGCACCCGGTACACCTCGCTCGGCGCGTGCCGGTGCATGACCGGGGGCCCTCCGCCCGGGGGCATCCGGAGCTCGACGGCGAACAGGTCACCGCCAGTCTCGGCACTGGTCGCGAGCACGACCGCTTCCTCGGCACCGACGCGGAGCGTCTCCGGCATGGGCGATATTTCGACAGGTAGCATGTCCATGTGACCAACATAGACAGGCAGCATGTCGATGTCAACGTGCGCGGTGCGCCTGAACGCGACGACGGGCCGCGCAACATCGTCGTCCAGCTCCGCGAGGCGTACGCCACCCTGAACGCCTTGGTGCCCGAGCGCCTGGTCGACCACGGCTTCCTCGACTTCCGACCTGCCCACAGCAGCGTCTTCGAGCATCTGGATGACAGCGGCACGACGGTGAGCACGTTGGCCGAGCGCGCCACGATGACGAAACAGGCCATGGGCGAGCTCGTGGCGCATCTGGAGGCGGGCGGCTACGTGGTGCGCGTTCCCGACCCGAACGACCGCCGCGCAAAGCTCGTGCTGCCCACCGATCGCGGCCGCGAGGTCTACCGCGTCGCTCGCAGCCTGGTTCCCGAGCTGCACGAGCAGATCGCCGAGCTCCTCGGGACGAAGCGCTTCCTCCAGCTCCGCAAGGACCTCGACCTCGTGCAACGGACATTCGCGTCACGCCGGGACACCTGATGGGTCATCCGTCGCGATTCGCGTCGTCGGTGCTCGGCGGGAGTGCGGGCGCCGGGGCCGAGGTCCGCTCGGACCCGTACGAACCCTCAGTCGGCGGTCCATGCCGGAGGATGTCCCCGTGACCCAGGACCCGACCCGCGACGTGAGCTCCGGAAGCATGCCCGACGGACGTGACGTCCGCCTGCTCACGATCGGCGCGGAGCCCGGTCCCGTGGTCGAGGTCCTCACCCTCGGCGCGGCCGTCCACCGGCTGGTGGTGCCGTGCGGGGACGGCGAGCGGCGCAACGTCGTGCTCGGTCATCCCGACGTCGAGGAGCGGCTCGCGAGCGGGGACTACATCGGCGGCGTGATCGGGCGGTACGCGAACCGCATCGCCGGGGGTCGCTTCACGCTCGACGGTCAGGCGGTCGAGGTGCGCACCCACGACCGGGGCAACAGCCTCCACGGCGGGCCCGAGGGGTTCGACGTACGCCTCTGGGGCGTCGAGTCGCACCAGGCGGACGAGCTGGTGCTGACGCTGGTGAGCGAGGACGGCGACCAGGGGTTCCCCGGCACCGTCACGACCCGCGTCACCTACCGGGTCGACAGGGCCACCGTGCGCGTCACGATGAAGGCGACCGCCGACGCCACCACGGTGGTCAACCTGACCAACCACGCCTACGTCAACCTCGACGGGGAGGGAGCCGGGACGATCGACGGCCACGAGCTGCTCGTCGAGGCCGACGAGTTCACCCCTGTCGACGCGACCGGCATCCCGACCGGCGGCCACGCGCGCGTCGACGGCACCCCCTTCGACTTCCGCGCGCCGACCAGGATCGGTCCAGCCGTCAGGACCGAGCACCCGCAGGTCGTCGACGCGAGGGGCATCGACCACAACTTCGTCATCCGGGGCAGCGGCCTGCGTCGAGCGGCGAAGCTGACCTCGGACAAGACCCGCACCACCGTCGAGCTGTGGAGCGACCAGCCGGGCCTGCAGGTCTACACCGGCAACTTCCTCGACGGCACCCGCCGCTCGACCACCGGCGGCCGCTACCGCCAGGGCGACGGCGTCGCGCTCGAGCCGCAGCTGTTCCCCGACTCGCCCAACCGGCCCGAGTGGCCGTCGGCGACGCTGCGTCCGGGGGAGACGTACGTCGCCCACCTCGAGTGGCGCTTCGGCACGACGTCGTGACCGGGTCGGCATAGTCGGCGGGGTCCGTGCGTTGGGGCCCACGAACACGTCCCCGACGAAGGAGAAGCGCGATGCGTGCCGTGGTCTACACCGAGACAGGCGACAGCTCGGTCCTCGAGGTGGTCGAGCGCGAGGCGGCCGAGCCGGGACCCGGTGAGGTCCGGGTGCGGATCGTCCGGGCCGGCGTCAACCCGACCGACTGGAAGTTCCGCGCCGGCGGGATGGGCGAGCTCGCCTTCCCCGAGGTCGTGCCCGGCCAGGACGGTGCCGGCGTCGTCGACGCCATCGGGCCGGACGTCGACGGCCTCGCCGTCGGCGACCGGGTCTGGACGATGCTGGCGCAGCACAAGCGCCCGGGCGGCACCGCGCAGGAGCTGGTCGTCCTCCCCGTCGGCCACCTGACGAAGCTGCCCGACGCGGCGTCGTACGACGTCGGCGCCTCCCTCGGCGTCCCCGCGATCACCGCCCACCGGGCCCTGACCACCTCCGAGGACGGGCCCGACCGCCTCGCCCCGGGCGCGCTGTCCGGTCGCACGGTGCTCGTCGCGGGCGGCGCGGGCGCGGTCGGCAACGCCGCGATCCAGCTGGCGCGATGGGCCGGCGCGACCGTCATCGCCACGGTCAGCAGCGACGACAAGGCCCGCCTCGCGTCCGCCGCCGGCGCGCACCACACGGTCAACTACCGCGAGGGCGACACCGCCGACGCGATCCGCGGCCTGGCGCCCGACGGCGTCGACATCGTCGTCGAGGTGGCACCGGCGCAGAACCTCACGCTCGACGTGGGCGTCATCAAGCCGCGCGGCACCGTCGCGATCTACGCCAACAACGGCGGCGACGAGGTGACGTTGAGCGTCCGGCAGACCTTCTCGACCAACGCCCGCTTCCAGTGGGTGCTCCTCTACACGGTCGGCGAGGCCGCGCTGCGCCGGGCCGCTGACGACATCACGGCCGCGCTCGCCGACGGTGCCTTCGGGGTCGGCGAGGAGCACGGGCTGCCGCTGCACCACTACCCGCTCGAGCGGACCGCCGAGGCCCACGCCGCCGTCGAGGACGGCGCGGTTGGGAAGGTGCTGATCGACGTCAGCGACGCCTGACGAGCGCCGCGCCCGGCGCGCTGACCTATCGCGACCGCCGGGGGAGCAGGTCGCGCAGCAGCACCTCGCGCCCCAGCCGCTCCTCGAGCTCGGCGACCTGGGCGAGCAGCAGCTCGGCGGCGGCGAGGGCGTCGGTGAGCGCGTGGTGGGCGGAGTAGCGGGGGAGACCGTGGGCACGGCGTGCCGCGTCCAGGCGGAGCGAGCCCTGCACCTCGCCGTTGACGTCGGCGCGCAGGCGGTGCTCCAGCGCCAGGGTGTCGACGACGGTGAGCGGCGGGCGGGCGCCGTACGCCACCTCGGTGGCCGCCCCGACGAACTCCACCTCGACCGCCGCGTGGTGCGCGAGGAGCACCCGCCCGTGCAGGGCGCCCAGCAGCAGCGGCAGCACGTCGGAGAGGGCCGCGGCCCCGGCGAGCGCGTCGTCGGTCAGACCGTGGATCGTCGCCGACGACCCCACGTCGACGCCGGACGGGGGACGCACCCGGACGTCGCGCGCCGACGCCAGCAGCACCTCCCCGCCGGCGACCGTCACCCACCCGAGCGCCAGGACGTGGTCGGTGCGCGGGTCGAGGCCGGTGGTCTCGAGGTCGAGCGCGACGAAGCCCACCTGTGCCACCGGCGTCGTGCCGGGCGGTGGAGGTGCGGCCGCGAGGTCGCGCAGCGGACCCGGCGGGTAGTGCCCGGGGCCGCGCCGACGGCGACGGAGGAAGGGGAGGCGCGCCCTCACTCGAACCCCGGCGGTAGGGCGCTGGACAGGCGCTGCTGCGCCGACCGCACGATCTCGAAGGCGTCTCGCAGGTCGCGTCGCTGCCGCTGGGTGAGGTCGGCGGGGCGGAGGTGGTTGTCGGGCGTCCGCGCCGCGCGTGCCTGGGCCGCCTGGTGGTGCAGGCGCAGGTAGGACATCAGCTCGAGGGCGTCGGTGAGGTCGGCGGCCGTGTCGTCGTCGATCGTCCCGGACGCGGCCGCGGCGGCGAGCCGCCGCCGCGTCGACAGGGCCGCCGACCCGGACCGCAGGGCGTGGATGCGGGCCAGCTGCACGACCGCCGAGATCGGGCGCTTGATGTCGAGGGCGTCGCGGTGCTCGCCGTGGCGCTCGAGCACGAAGCCGCGGAAGAAGCCGAGCGGAGGCCGCATCGAGAGCGCCTGCCGGGAGAGGTGGCCGAGCAGGCGCGGTGACGCCGTCGAGACGGAGGCCAGGTGCACCTGCTCGGTGAGCTCGCGGTCGCCGGCGAGGTGACGCATGTCGTGGAAGACCGCGGTGTGCAGGACGGCGTCCGGCTGCGGCTCGCGTGACCAGTCGGCGAATCGCGCCCGCCACTGCGCGACCGTCAGCCGCCACTCCGGGTTGGTGGCCATCACCTCGCCGGGGCAGCGGGGCCAGCCGCACTGCTCGAGCGTCGCCGTGACCCGCTCGGCCAGCGCGGCGAACCACGCCCCACCCGCTTCGTCGGGCTCGGCGGCCAGCACGATCGCGTGGTCCTGGTCGGCGGTGAGCCCCTCCTCGTCGCGGGCGGCCGAGCCCAGCACGACCCAGCCGTACGGCACCGGCGGCGGCCCGAGCTCCTCCTCGACCAGCGCGACCACGCGGCGTCGTACGGCGTCGCCGAGCGCGGTGGCCACTCGCGAGACGTCCGCGGCGCTGACGTCGCGCTCGACCAGCCGGCCGAGGACGGCGTGGATGCGGGGCGCCTGCGCCACGACGCCTGCCAGGGTCGTCTGCCCGCCGATGGCCGCGGCGAGGTGGACGGGGTCGGCGTCCTCCAGCCGCACCAGGTCGGTGGTGGTCACCAGCCCGACCGGGCGGCCGGTCTCGTCGACGACGGGCAGGTGGTGGATGTCCCGGCTGACCATCTCCAGCAGGGCCTCGAACGCGAGCGCGTCGGCGGGCAGGGTGACGGGGTCGGGGGTCATCACCGACCGCACCGGGCTGACGGTCGGCAGGTCGGCAGCGAGCACGCGGTTGCGCAGGTCGCGGTCGGTCACGATGCCGACGAGCGCGAGGTGCTCGACCACCAGGACGCAGGAGACGCCGGCGTCCGACATCGTGGCCGCGGCGTCGCGCACCGACGTGGCCGGCGTGGTCGTCACCGGATCGCGGTCGACGAGGTCGGAGACCCGGGTGCCGAGCGCGGTGCTGCCGGACGTCGCGCGCTGCAGGTTGCCGATCGCCCGGGACAGCCGCTCGTGGTGGGTGGCGGCGAAGAACGTCGCGAAGTCCGGGTGCGCCTGCGCCAGCTCGTCGAACGCCGCGGGCTCGAGGACGAGCAGCAGCGTGTCCTCGACCGCGGTGCACCGGTGGCGCGCGGGCCGGTGCTCGAGGAGCGAGCTCATCCCGAAGGCCTCGCCGGTGCCGACGCGGTCGACCAGCTCGGCGGTCTCGTCGCGCACGTCCACGGCGCCCGAGCGGACGACGTACAACCCGTCGCCGCGGTCGCCGACGTCGAGGACGACGCTGCCGCGCCGGGCGTAGCGGATCGTGCACCGGCGTGGCAGGGCGGCGAGCTCCGCCGCGGGCAGGGCGTCGAACGGGGCGTGGCCGGCGAGGAAGTCGCGGACCTCGGCGAGCTCCACCTCCATGGTCGCCGACGCCTCAGAACACCTGGGGCACGAACGTCTGGTCGTGGGCCGGCGGGCGGACGTAGGGGATGTCGCGCACCTCGGGCAGCACCACGCGCGGCGGTGCCACGTCCTCGTAGTCGAACTGCGAGAGCAGGTGGGTGATGCAGTTGAGCCGCGACGCGCGCTTGTCGTCGGACGGGACGACCCACCACGGCGCCTGCTTGATGTCGGTGTAGCGGAAGGTGGTGTCCTTCGCCATCGAGTAGCGGACGTAGAGCTCACGCTCGGCGAGGTCCATGTCGGACAGCTTCCACCGCTTGAGCGGCTCGTCGTTGCGGGCCTCGAAGCGGCGCAGCTGCTCCTCGGCGCTGACGGAGAACCAGTACTTCAGGACCACGATCCCCGAGCGCACCAGCATCCGCTCGAACTCCGGGCAGCTGCGCAGGAACTCCTGGTGCTCGTCCTCGGTGCAGAAGCCCATCACCCACTCGACGTTCGAGCGGTTGTACCAGCTGCGGTCGAACAGGACCATCTCCCCGGCGGCCGGCAGGTGCTCGACGTAGCGCTGGAAGTACCACTGGGTGCGCTCGCGGTCGGTCGGCCGGGGCAGCGCCGCGATCCGCACCGTGCGCGGGCTGGTGCGCTCGGTGATCCGCTTGATCACGCCGCCCTTGCCGGCCGTGCCGCGACCCTCGAAGATCACCAGGACCTTGAGGCCCTGCGACTGGATCCAGTACTGCAGGAGCACCAGCTGCTCCTGGAGCCGTTCCATCTCGGCGTCGTACACCGAGCCCCGCAGGCGTCCCGCAGAGTTGTAGCGCTCGTCGTCCCCGGCCATGGCCCCTCCGCTCGTGCTCGGCGTGGTGGGCACCGAGACTACGGCGCGGCGCGTCAGGCGGCGAGACGGTTGAGGACGTTGGTCATGTCGTCCTCGGTGTCGCTGCCGATCTTCTCGAAGACGATCTTCATCACCGGGTCGGCGATCCTGGCCGCGCCCTTGAGCTCGATGACGGCCTCGTAGGTGATGCGGCTGCCCGGCCCGTCGGGGCTGGGCACGACGGTGATCGTGTCCACGGAGCGCGCCGTGTCGTTGTGGCCGACCAGCACGATCTGGTCGTCGGTCAGCTGCTGGAGCGTGTAGGTCAGCTCGGTGGTCACGCCGGCGATCTTCGAGACGTTGTGCCACGTCGATCCGACGCGGACGGGCCCCGAGTCCTGGCGGGTGCACGACTCGGTGCCGGGGTCCCACTGCTCCGCGTTGCCGAAGTCCTTGAGGTAGTCGAGGACGACTGCGGGCTGGGGACGGACGTCGAAGGTGCGGCTCACGGTGGTCATGCCTCGACAGTAGGCAGACGGCCGTGCAGGACAGACCGCCCGAACGGGTGCGCGCCCCGCACCTTGTCCGCGAGCGGCCGGATCGGCCAGATTGGGCCCATGCCACGCGACCTGCCGGACCTGCCCGGAGCCGCCGACCACCTCGAGCTGTGCCTGCGCCTGGCCGAGGAGGCACTCGAGGACGGGGACGGTGCCTTCGGCTCGGTGCTGGTCGACGCCTCGGGTGCCGTCCTGCGCACCGGGCGCAACCGCGAGGTCTCCGGCTCGGACCCGACCGCCCACCCGGAGCTCGAGCTGGCCCAGTGGGCGGCCGCCCACGTGCCCGAGGAGGAGCGCGCGGGCTGCGTCGTCTACACCTCGGGCGAGCACTGCCCGATGTGCGCCGCCGGCCACGCGTGGGTCGGCCTCGGGACGGTCGTGTACGCCGCCTCGTCCGCGCAGCTGTCGCAGTGGCGGGCCGGATGGGGACTGCCGGCCTCGCCCGTCGCCGCCCTGCCGATCGAGGACGTCGCCCCCGGTGTGCGCGTCCACGGACCCGTCGCGCCGTACGACGACCGCGTCCGCGAGCTGCACCGGCGCGGCCTCGAGCGGTGACCGACACACCGGACACCGTCCTCACCGGCGCACGTGTCTTCGACGGCTCCCGCCACCTCGGTGACGTCGGCGACGTGCTCGTGCGCGACGGCCGCGTCGCGGCGGTCGGCGGCTCGCTGCGCACGCCCGGGGTCGAGGTCGTCGACTGCGGCGGGGCGCTGCTCCTGCCGGGGTTCACCGACGCGCACGTCCACCCCGTGCAGGGCGGCCTCGAACGACTGACGTGCGACCTCAGCTGCCTGCCGATCGACCGTGCCGCCTACCTCGCGCACGTGGCGTCGTACGCCGCCTCCCGCCCCGAGCTCGAGTGGGTGCAGGGCGGCGGCTGGGCGATGGCCGCCTTCCCCGGCGGGCTGCCGACCGCGGCCGAGCTCGACGCCGTGGTCGCCGACCGCCCCGCCGCGCTGGTCAACCGCGACCACCACGGCATGTGGGTCAACAGCCGTGCGCTCGAGGTTGCCGGCATCACCCGCGGGACCCCCGACCCCGCCGACGGTCGCGTCGAGCGGGACGCCTCGGGCGAGCCGACCGGCGTGCTGCACGAGGGCGCGATGGACCTCGTGCTCGCGGTGCTCCCGACACCGACGGCCGAGGAGCTCCGCGCCGGCCTGCTCGAGGGCCAGCGCCACCTCCTGTCCCTGGGCGTCACCGGCTGGCAGGACGCGATCGTCGGGGCGTACGCCGGCATGCAGGACACCGGCCCGACGTACCTGCGCGCGGCCCGCTCGGGCGACCTCCGGGCCACGGTGGTCGGGGCGCTGTGGTGGGAGCGCGAGCGCGGCCTGGAGCAGGTCGCCGAGCTCGTCGCGAAGCGGGAGGCCTACTCCCACGGGCGCTTCGCCGCGACCTCGGTGAAGATCATGCAGGACGGCGTGGCGGAGAACGGGACCGCCGCCCTCGTCGAGCCGTACCTCGACCGGTGCGGGCACCCGACGACCAACGCGGGACTGTCGTTCGTCGACCCGGCCGCCCTGCGCGGCATCGTCCGCGCCCTCGACGAGGCCGGTTTCCAGGTGCACGTCCACGGCCTCGGCGACCGCGGGGTGCGCGAGGCGCTCGACGCGCTCGAGGGCACCGAGCCGCTGCACCGCCACCAGGTCGCGCACCTCCAGCTGGTGCACCAAACCGACGTGCCGCGGTTCGCCGAGCTGCAGGTCGCGGCCAACATCCAGGCGCTCTGGGCCTGCTACGACGAGCAGATGGTCGACCTCACCATCCCGTTCCTCGGCGAGGAGCGGGCGGGCCGGCAGTACCCCTTCGGCGACCTCCACCGCGCCGGTGCCCGACTCGTCGCCGGCAGCGACTGGCCGGTCAGCACCCCGAACCCCCTCGAGGCGGTCCACGTCGCCGTCCACCGCATGGCGTACGACGACCCCGGTCGGGCGGGCACCGAACCCTTCCTGCCCTCGCAGGCGCTGTCGCTGGAGGTGGCGCTGGCGGCGTACACCTCCGGCTCCGCGTGGGTCTGCCACCGCGACGACGCCGGGATGGTCGAGCCCGGTGCGGTCGCCGACCTCGTCCTCCTCGACCGCGACCCCTTCGACGCCCCCGGCGAGGTCGGCGCCGCCCGGGTCGAGCGGGTGTGGATCGGGGGAGAGGTCGTCGTCGGCTGACGCCCGCTCGCCGGTCCGCGCAAGCACCAGGAAGGCAGTTCGTGGGCTCGAAGGCGGGCGGCACGCTCAGGCTGTCCTTCGCGGGCTCGAACTGCCTTCATGGTGAGCCCAAGGCTCGCCGATCAGCGGCGGCCGCGGGGAGTCACTTCGAGGCAGGCGTCGCTAGGTAACCTCGACAGCATGGCACCCAACATCGCGACGAACACCGAGGTCGGGCTCGACGAGCTTCTGGAGTTCGTCCGCCCGCGCCACCGGATGCTGCTCATCACCGAGCGCGCGGACGGCAGCCCGCAGGCCTCGCCGGTCAGCGGCGGCGTCGACGACAGCGGCCGGATCGTCATCGCCACCTACCCGCAGCGCGCGAAGACGAGGAACGCGCGGCAGCGACCCGGCGTCTCGGTCGTCGTCCTCTCCGACGAGTGGGACGACGCGTGGGTGCAGGTCGACGGGACGTGCGAGGTGCTCGACGCCAGCGAGGGGGAGGAGGCGCTCGACGGCTTCGTCGAGTACTTCCGCACCATCGCCGGCGAGCACTCCGACTGGGACGAGTACCGCCGGGCGATGGTGGACCAGGGCAAGTCCCTGCTCCGCATCACCCCGACCCGCTGGGGCACCGTCTCCACCGGCGGCTTCCCGCCCGAGGTCGCCGCGCGTCGGGGCTGAGCGTCGCTGCGCGGCCTTTTTCACGAGGGCTGTCACGATGAAGGGCATGCAGACCACCGCCCGCGAGCCCGCGTGGAAGGCCGCCGCGCTCGTCACCGGCGGGTTCGTCGCGCTGCTGTGGGTGCTCGAGATCCTCGACGCGGCGACGGGCCACCCGCTCGACGCGTACGGCGTCCAGCCCCGCAGCGAGGACGGGCTCGTGGGCGTGGCGCTCGCGCCGACGCTGCACTTCGGCTTCGACCACCTGGTCAGCAACACCGTGCCGGTGCTCGTCCTCGGCTTCCTCACCCTCGCCAGCGGCGTGGCCCGCGGGCTCGCGGCCACCGCGATCATCTGGGTCGTCGGCGGTCTCGGCGTCTGGCTCTTCGCCCAGCCGGGCAGCACCCACGCCGGCGCCTCGGTGCTGATCTTCGGCTGGATCGTCTACCTGGTCGTCCGCGGCTTCCTCAACCGCCGCACCATCGAGATCTTCATCGGGGTCGCGGTCTTCCTGCTCTACAGCGGCGCGCTCCTCGGCGTGCTCCCCGGACAGCCGGGCGTCTCGTGGCAGGGCCACCTCTTCGGCGCCATCGGGGGCTTCGTCGCCGCGCGGGTGCTGACCACCCGGCAGCGCAGTGAGTCGAGCATCACGTACTGATCGGTAACAAACCCCGGACGGGCGCACGGCCGCGCTCCTAGCCTGCCCGTCATGCGCGCTCCCGCCCTCCGCCCCCTCGTCCCCACCGCCCTCCTCGCCGCCTTGCTCCTCCCGGGACTCACCGCCTGCGGCGGGGACGCCGACGCCACCTCGGGGTCCGGGGCGGCCTCGCGCGCCGAGGACGAGGCGCTCGCCGACTGGGAGGCGGCGCTGGCCGACGAGCTCGGCACCGGGACCTTCGACTTCGCCGCGCTGCGTCAGGCCGCGGCCGCCGACTGCGTCCGCACCGACGCCGCGGACTGGACCGTCGAGCTGGCGCTCAGCGGCGACCTGTCGACGTCCACGCTCACCCGCATCGGCCTCGAGCACGCCTGCGCCGACGTGGTCCCGGCCTTCGACGAGGCCGTGGCCACCGTCGAGCAGGCGGCCGACCCGCTCGACCTGGTGTGCGGCCCCGACGTCGAGCTCTCGGGCGAGGCGGCCCTGTCCGCCGACCTGGTCTGCGCCAACCGCTAGGCCTCGTCGCTCCTCGACCGCCTCACCAGTGGCCTGGTCGCCGGGCCCTCGAGCACCTCTCCCTCCGCGGAGAAGCGCGAGCCGTGCAGCGGGCAGTCCCACGTCTCCTCGGCGTCGTTCCACTTCAGCAGCCCGCCGAGGTGGGTGCAGACGCCGACGACGCCGCACTGGTCGGCCTTGGCCGGTCCGGCGTTGCCCGGCAGCCGCTCGCGCGCGGCCCGTACGGCCCCGGTGACGAGCGCGGCGCCGACGCCGAGGTTGATCCGGGCGATCTCACCCGCCTCGGACACCGACGGGGTGCGGCCGCTGAGCGTGCGCGCCCACGGCGGCATGTCGCCGAGGATGTCGGAGGAGATGGCGCGGGCCGCGACGACGGCGTTGGTCATGCCCCACTTCTCGTAGCCGGTGGCGACGTGGATCCGGTCGCCGCCCAGCCGCAGCGGACCGACGTACGGCACCCCGTCGGGGCTGCTGTAGTCCTGCGCCGACCAGTGGTGGGTCTCGGTGGTGGCCGGGTACCACTCCGCCGCCCACGCCCGCAGGGCCTCGAGGTGGGCGAGGTGGGAGTCCGTACGACCGACGACGTGGCCGGCGCCGCCGAGGACGAGCGTGCCTCCGGGGGCGTCGCGCACCGACCGGGCATCGGACCCGGCGGAGAGGTACATCCCCTCCATCGGCCCCGCGCCGTCGAGGGCGAGCACGTAGGAGCGTTGCGGCTCGAGCCGCGCGAAGTGCAGCCCCCGGTCGAGGATCGGGGTGCCGGTGGCCAGCACGAGGTGGTCGGCGGTCAGGGTCTCGCCACCCTCGAGGCGGACGGTCGGGCGGCCGCCCTTCGAGACCGACCGCACCCGGTGTCCCTGGTGCAGGGTGCCGCCGTGCTCGCGGAGCTGCTGGGCGAGCGCGGCGAGCACGTCCATCGCGTCGAGCTGGGCCTGGTCGGCGAGCGCCGTCGCGGCCACGTGCGGGAAGGGCACGTCGAGGGTGTCGCGCCACTCGACCGCCAGGCCGAGGGCGGAGGCGGCCTCGTGCTCCCGCTCGACCGACGAGCGCTCCTGCTCGTCGGCGGCGTACGTCACCGCGGTGCGGCGCTGGTAGTCGACCCCGTGGTCGTCGCAGAAGCGCAGCAGCCACTCCATGCCCTCGCGGTTGGCGTCGACGTAGGCGGCCGCGACGTCCTCGCTCTGGTGGCTGCGGATGCGCGAGAGGTGGGTGCCCTGCAGGAGCGAGACCTTGCCGGTCGTCCGGCCCGTCGTCACGGCGCCGACCTGGCGGGCCTCGACGCACGCGACCCGCATCCCGGAGCGGGCGAGCAGGAGGCTGGTCGTCAGGCCGGTCAGTCCGGCCCCCACGACCACGGCGTCCAGCGCCTCCCCGGAGCCGGGGAGGGGGTCGTCGGCGACCGGTGCCGCCCGGTCGAGCCAGAGGGAGGTCACGACTCGTCCTCGAGGGGCTGGTCGGTCTCGCCGGTCGCGTCGGGCCCGGGCGGAGCCGGGTCGGCGTTCACCGGGTCGGTGTCGAGGTGGGTCTGCGGGTCGGTCCAGGGATCCTGCGACCGGTCGTCGGACGGACTCATCTCTCCTCCTGAGGGCGGGGTGAGGGTGGGGTGGGGGTGTGGGTGTGGACACAGCTCGGGACGCGATCCCCGTACCCCGTCGCCGGGCTCGTAGTCACCCCGTCCGGCAGGTCGGGGGGATGGAGGCGTATGTCCTCCACCCCTGAGGGGTACACGTCAGTCACGCCGGGGTCGTCGAGCACGATCTCGGCGGCCAGCGCGAGACCCGCCGGTCTTGACCTCCCGTACGCCGTGCGAGGTGACTCCGGCGGGTTTCGTACGTGTCCTGCCGAGCGGCCTTGCTCAGGGCGTCGAGCTGCCCTGCCGGGTGAGCGGTCCGCCGCCGAGGTGGTCGAGCAGGTCGCGCGGGCCGTCGTGGACCCAGGACGCGCCCGCGGAGGCGAGGCGCTCGGCACTGATGCCACCGCTGCGCAGCCCGATGCACGGCACGCCCGCCGCCTCGGCTGACAACGCGTCCCACACGGCGTCACCGACGACGATCGCCTTGCCGCCCCCGGCGCGCTCGATCGCGAGCTCGACCATGTCGGGCGCGGGCTTGGTCGCCGCCTCGTCGGAGCCGGTGACGATCGCGGTCAGGTGCCGGCGTACGTCGACGAGCTCGAGGAGGGCGTCGACCAGGTCGGTCTCCGACGAGCTGGCCAGCACGAGCCGGTGCCCGTGGCCGGCGAGCGCCTCCACGAGGTCGGCGGCGCCGTCGAGGGCGCAGACGGTTCGCAGGTGCGAACGGAAGTAGTCGTCGTGCAGCTTGCGGACGTCGTCGCCGACGGCCGACTCGGCCGAGTCCCCGGCGACGTGGGCGACGAGCCGGTCGCCACCCATCCCGATCGCCTCGTGGACGCGCACGGCGCTCACGTGCAGGCCGACGTCGCGGAACGCCGCGTGCCAGGCGACGACGTGCTGGTAGACCGAGTCGACGAGCGTGCCGTCCAGGTCGAGGACGACGACGGGATGGTGCAGGGTCTCCGCGTTCACGGCGGCGCCGTACCCCGGGGGATGGGGTGCCATGCACCACCGCCCGGGCGGGTGTGGTGGGTCCTTTGCCGTCGGAGGAGCATCGAGGGCTCAGGCAACACCGATGTGTCGAGGGGATCGATATGGAGCTGCTGCCGCAGAGTCGGGAGGCGTTGGACGAGTACGTCACTGCGTCCATCGACGACATGGAGGGCCTGCTGCGGGTGATCGAGGGCTGGGCCGTGCGCTCGGTGCCCGACTGCGTCGCGCTGAGCGTGACGCTCCTCGACGAGGACCTGACCTTCACCCTGGTCGACCGGGAGGCGACGAGCGTCCCGGAGGATGCGGACGCCGTCCGCGAGACCGTCGAGACGGGGCCCGGTCCGCCGGGTCCGGCTGCGGGTGACGCCCACCCGCTCGACGAGCTCGACTGGGCCGACATGGCGCGCGAGCGCGCGTTCGGCACGATCGCCAGCACGGTGTGCCTGCCGGTCGTGGAGCACGGACGTGCCGTGCTCAACATCGACCTCTACGCCTCCACCGCCCACGCGTTCCGTGACCGCATCGACGGGCTCGTGGAGGCGCTCGGCGCGTGGCAGGCCGGCGCGGTCACCAACGCCGACCTGGGGTTCGAGACCCTCCGCCGCGCGCAGCACGCGCCCGAGCGGTTGCGCGAGCAGCGCCTCATCGACGTCGCGGTCGGCCTGGTGGCGGCCCGGATGGCCGTGACCACGGACATGGCGGCGCTGATGCTCCGCGAGGCCGCCGAGCGCGCCGGGGTCTCGGAGTCGGACGCGGCGTGCGTGGCCCGGGTGCTGCTGGCCTGAGCCCTTCACCCCGTCGGGCGCATGAGCCCCGCCCATCGGGGTACTGCGGGCCATGCAACAGCGACCCAACGCCCCCGTCTCCCGCCACGTCAAGGTCGGGATCATGGAGGAGAGCGAGCTCGTCGTCCACGGACTTCGCGCCATGCTCGAGCCCCACTCCGCACTCGTCACCCTGGTGGCTCACCGGGCCGACGGCCCCGCGCCCCTCGTCGACCTGACGCTCTACGAGCCCCACCGCCGCGCCGCGGGCGTGCGCCCCGCGCCGCAGCGCTTCCCGACCCGCATGGTGGCCTTCGGCTGGGACTGCAGTCCCGAGGCGGTCTCCACCGAGATGTCGCGCGGCGCCGCGGGATTCGTCAGCAAGTGGCTGCCCGCCCGGCGCCTGGTGTGGAACCTCCTGCAGGTCGCCGACGGCCGCGTGGTCGTCGACGCGTGGACCGGCCAGGCCGAGGCGGAGAAGGCGGCCGCCGAGAAGTGGCCCCTCACCCAGCGCGAGACCGAGGTGCTGTCGATGATCGCGGCCGGCAAGGCCAACCGCGACATCGCCGAGGAGACCAACCTGAGCATCAACTCGGTGAAGTCCTACATCCGGGGCGCCTACTCCAAGATCGAGGTGACCTCCCGCTCGCAGGCGGTGCTCTGGGCCATCCAGCACGGCCTGCTGATGTCGCCCGAGCCGGAGCAGACCCGCCCGCGCCTGCACGCCCACGCCGTGCGCTGATGACCCGGTTCGGCTACTTCCTCTCCTGCGAGGAGTACGCCCCCGACCAGCTGCTCGAGCAGGCGCGGCTGGCCGAGCGGGCCGGTTTCGACAGCCTCTGGATCAGCGACCACTTCCACCCGTGGACCAACGCCCAGGGGCAGTCGCCGTTCGTCTGGTCGATGATCGGGGCGATCGCGCAGGTGTGCGACCTGCCGGTCACCACTGCTGTGACCTGCCCGACCGTGCGCACGCACCCGGCGATCGTCGCGCAGGCCGCGGCGACGTCCGCGGTGCTGCTCGGTGAAGGGCGCTTCACCCTCGGGGTGGGGACCGGCGAGGCGCTCAACGAGCACGTCCTCGGCGACCGGTGGCCGCACACCGCGCAGCGCCTCGAGATGCTCGAGGAGGCGGTCGAGGTCATCCGCGAGCTGTGGACGGGTGAGGTGGTGTCCCGCGAGGGCCGGCACTACACCATCGACACGGCCCGCATCTACACGCTGCCCGACCAGCCGCCGCCCATCTACATGAGCGCCTTCGGCCCGAAGGCGCTCGACGTGGCGTGCCGGATCGCCGACGGCTTCATCACCACCCAGCCCGACGCCGAGTCGGTGGAGACGTTCCGGGCGGCCAAGGGACCTGACGCCCCCACGCAGTCGGGGTTCAAGGTCGCCTGGGGTCCGACGCGCGACGAGGCGATCGACGCGGCCTACGAGCTGTGGCCCAACTCCGGCGTCCCAGGAGAGCTCAGCCAGGTGCTCCCGAGCCCGCAGCACTTCGAGCAGGCCAGTGAGCTGGTCACGCGCGAGGCGTTCGCGGAGAAGGGCGCCTTCGGGCCCGACGTCGCCGAGCACGTGGAGGCCTACGCGCCGTTCGTCGACGCCGGCTTCGACGAGGTGTACGTCGCCAACATGGGGCCGCACTACGCGGACATGATCGCGGCCTACGGCTCCGACGTCCTCCCGCAGCTGCGCGACTGACGCCGGTCGGCCGCGCGGCTCAGTCGTCGTACTCGGGGTCGCCCTGCACGTCCGCGGGCCGCGCCTCGTGGCCCTCGCGCCCGCGGGTGCGCCGCAGCTCCTTCATCTCCGCCTCGAAGACGTGGCGCTGGCCGTTCATCAGCTCGTCGAGGGCCCGCTGGTGCAGGCCCTTCGCGCGGGCGTAGAAGCCGTCGTCGAACTCGTCGACCATCTGGAAGGACCACATCCCCGGCAGCGGGTTCTGGCCGAGCACGTCGCGGTCCATCGCGTCGGCGATGTCGGTGTGGCCGGCCTTGCGCACCAGCTCCTCGGCCTCCTCGAGCGTCGACTCGGCGCTGCCCATGAGGCGGTGGAAGGCGTAGAGGTGGCCGCGTGCGTCCTCGACGTGGTCGAGGGCGGCGGACAGCTTGCCGACCGCCTCGACGGTCTCGTCGGTGACACCGTCGGGCCGGCGGTGCTCGGGGGAGGGCTGGTCGTCCATGTTCCGAGGCTCACAGATCCGCGACCTGCCTGACCACATGCCAACGGGCGGTCCGGGGCACTGGCAGTCCACGAACGCATGCACGTCGCATGCAGATCACACGACGGACCGAGGAGGTCTTCGCTCACATGAAGGCAGTCACCTGGCAGGGCAAGCAGGACATGCAGGTCAAGGAGGTCCCGGACCCGGTCATCGAGGAGCGCACCGACGTCGTCATCGAGGTGACGTCGACGGGGCTGTGCGGTTCCGACCTGCACCTCTACGACCCGCTGACGCCGTTCATGACGCCGGGCGACATCGTCGGCCACGAGCCGATGGGCATCGTGCGTGAGGTCGGGTCGGCCGTCACCTCCCTCGTCCCCGGCGACCGCGTCGTGGTGCCCTTCAACATCAGCTGTGGCACCTGCTGGATGTGCACGCGCGGCCTCTACAGCCAGTGCGAGACCACCCAGAACCGTGACACCGGCACCGGCGCGAGCCTGCTCGGCTACAGCAAGCTCTACGGCCAGGTGCCCGGTGGGCAGGCCGAGATGCTGCGCGTCCAGTTCGGCGACACGCTCCCGATCAAGGTGCCGCACGGACCGACGGACGACCGCTTCCTGTTCCTCTCCGACGTGCTGCCCACCGCCTGGCAGGCCGTGGAGTACGCCGACGTCGAGGACGGCGGCACGCTGCTGGTCGTCGGCTCCGGACCGATCGGCGACATGGCCACCCGGATCGCCCTGCACCGCGGCCTGCGCGTCATCGTGGTCGACTCCGTGCGCGAGCGGCTCGCCCGCGTGCACGGCCGCGGCGCCGAGACCATCGACTTCACCGAGGTCGACGGGGTGGGCGACGCGGTGCGCGAGCTCACCGACGGCCGCGGTGCCGACGGGGTGATCGACGCCGTCGGCATGGAGGCGCACGGCTCGCCCGTCGCCGAGACCGCGCAGAAGGCGCTCGGCCTGCTCCCCAAGAAGGTGCAGGAGAAGGTCATGCTCAACTTCGGCGTCGACCGCCTCGCCGCCCTCATGAGCTGCATCGACAGCGTGCGTCGCGGCGGCACCATCAGCATCTCCGGCGTCTACGGCGCCCCCACCGACCCGCTGCCGATGTTCCAGCTGTTCGACAAGCAGGTGCAGGTGCGGATGGGCCAGGCCAACGTCCGCCGCTGGAGCGACGACATCCTCGCCCTCCTCGACCAGGAGGAGGACGTGCTCGGCGTCGAGTCGTTCGCCACGCACCACCTGTCGCTCGACGACGCCCCCGAGGCCTACCGCAAGTTCCGCGACAAGGAGGACGGCATGGTGAAGGTGGTGTTCAAGCCGTGAGACTGCCCAAGCCGCGGGGCGGGCTGAGCGAGTGGCTCGTCGCCCGCCTCGCGGAGCCGGGGCTGACCGGCTCGGCTCCCGGGGCGGACTCGTGGGACGACGAGTCGATCTCCCTCTGGACGCTGCACGAGCTGTCCTTCCGCGGCTTCGAGGACGCCGACGACCGCGCCGAGTGGGACCCCGACCTGCTCGGCGTACGTCGTGACCTCGAGACCGCCCTCGAGGAGCGGCTGCGCGCGCGGTGGACCGAGGCCGGCGCTGTCGCGGCGCCCGCCCCCGCCGACGTGCCGACCGCCCTCGAGGACCTCGTCGCCGCCGACGACGGCCCGTCGCTGGCCGACTTCGTCCGCCGGCGCGCCGACCGCGACCAGGTGCTCGAGCTGCTGCGGCAGCGCTCGGTCTACCACCTCAAGGAGTCCGACCCCTCGGCCTTCGTCGTGCCCCGCCTCCCGGTGCGCGCCAAGGCGGCCCTGATGGCGCTGCAGTTCGACGAGTACGGCGACGGCGACCCCAACCGCCTCCACTCCCACCTCTTCGCCCGCGGCCTCGAGGCCGTCGGGCTGCGCGCGGAGTACGGCGCCTACGTCGACGACGCGATCCCCGAGAACCTCGAGATGAACAACGCCGGATCCCTCTTCGGCCTCCACCGTCGGCTGCGCGGCGCGGCGATGGGGCACCTCGCCGCGTTCGAGATGACCAGCTCGCTGCCCTCCCGCAAGATGGTGCAGGGCCTCGAGCGGCTCGGGCTCGAGGGGCCGATGGCCGACTACTACGACGAGCACGTCGAGGCCGACGCCATCCACGAGCACCTCGCTGCCCGCGACATCTGCGGCACCCTCGCCGACGACGAGCCCGACCAGGCGGCCGAGGTCCTCTTCGGGGCCTTCACCTGCCTCGACGTCGAGGCACGCTTCGCGACCGCGATGCTCCGCGTCTGGGAGCCGCAGCGGTGAGCGAGCGCGACTTCGACCACCCCGACGTCGTGCTCGTGCCCCACGGCCCGATGCTGCTGCGCGGCGCGGAGTCCGTGCAGGACCTCGAGGGCACGGTCCACGCCGTGGACCGCCCGGTGGTCGCCCTCTGCCGCTGCGAGAAGTCGAGCCGCCTGCCCTGGTGCGACGGGACCCACAAGGTCATCCCGCGCTGAGCGGCGTACGGCCTGGGTCCCGGAGCGGTGTCGGAGCCACATTCCGGAGCCCCCGGACGTGGCTGGGCCACCGCCGCGGGCGTGTCGGTCGACGGCGCGCTAGCAGCGGTGCGGGAGCCACATTCCTGCGCCGGGGAATGTGGCTGGGACACCGCCCCACCGCGCGCCAGGCGTACGCCGGCGGCGCGGGGTCAGGCGCGGTCGATGCGGGCGAGCACCCCGCGCACCTGTTGGCGTACCTCGACCATCGCGAGCCGGCCCTCGGTGAAGCAGGGCTCCCCGCGCAGGGCGTCGGCCTGTGCGCGGGTCCCGACCTGGAGCACGGCCGAGCCGCCGGGGGCGAGGTGGTCGTCGATGACCGCGAGGCAGGCGCGTGCCACGTCGAGGCCGTCGTCGCCGCCGTCGATCGCGGTGAGCGGGTCCTCGGGGTAGCGGGAGGTCTGCTCGCGCGGCACCCACGGAGGATCGGCGATGACCACCGGGAACGTCTCGTCGGGCGCGAGTGCCTCCTGCAGCCGCGCCTCGCGCACCTCGACCCGCTCGGCGATCCCGGCGGCGAGGGCGTTCGCCCGGGCGTAGTCGCACGCGACGGGGTTGGCGTCGACGCAGACCAGGCGGCGACCGGACGTCGCGACCGCCAGCAGGCCGATGTGCCCGGCGCCGGCGCAGAGCTCCAGCACCGTCCCGCCCGGCGCGGTCGTCATCAGGTCGGCCGCCCATTCGGACTGCGCGGCGGTCCACTCCCGCGGCCGCAGCACGCGGTCGTCGAAGGCGATGGTGAGGGACCCGAAGGTCAGCTGGTCGGTCATCGGCGGATCCTTCGGTGCCAGAGGGCGGCGCGGGCGGCGTTGGCGCCGGCCGAGCCGTGGACGCCGCCACCGGGGTGCGCGGAGGCGGAGGCGAGGTAGAGCCCCGGCAGGCCGGTGGTGGCGCGGCCGCGCATGGACGGGACAGGTCGGAAGACGAGCTCCTGGTGGAGCTGGGACGTGCCGCCGTTGACGGCCCCGCCGACCAGGTTGGCGTCGCGGGCCTCGAGCTCGTGGGGTCCGAGCACCCGGCGCTCCATGACCAGGTCGCCGAACCCGGGCGCCCGCGCCTCGATCCGCGCCTGCATCCGGTCGGCGAAGCGCTGCGCGTCGTCGTGGCCCCACGCTCCGGAGACCTCGTCCGCGGCGTCGCGGCGGGTCCTCCCGGGCTGCGGCACGTGCGTGTAGGCCCAGAACGACTCGGTGCCCGCCGGCGACCGGGTGGGGTCGCTCGACGTCATCTGCCCGGTGAGCAGGAACGGCCGGTCCGGGACGACGCCCGACGAGACCTGGGCCAGCGTCTGGGACATCTCCTCGACCGAGTCGGCGACGTGCACGGTGCCCGGCGCGCGGTCGGGACGGTTGGTCCACGGGATCGGCCCGGAGAGCGCCCAGTCCACCTTCACGGTGCCGGGGTCGAGCTCGAAGTGGCGCATGCCGCGCACGAGCCGCGCGGGCAGGTGCTCCTCGGCGACGAGCCCCCCGAAGAGGTGGGTGGCCGACACGTCGGCGAGCACGGCGCGGGTGGCGTACGACTGCCCGTCGCGGGTGCGTACGCCGGCCACGCGGCCGCCGCGGACGTCGACGGACGTCACCTCGGCGTCCGTCACGAGCTCCGCGCCGAGGGACGTGCAGCGCGCGACCAGCGCGTCGGTGAGCCGCTGGGCGCCGCCCCGCGGGACGGGGAAGCCGACCGTCTGGCCGAGCATCGTCATCAGCACCCCGAAGACCCCCGAGCCCGGTGAGCCGAGAGGGAAATCGGCGTGGCCGGCGTTGCCGTTGAGCAGCAGCTGGGCGGCCGGGCCGTGGAAGAGCTCGCGGCCGAGCGAGGCGACCGGCGTCGCCAGGCGCCGGACGGTGTCGAGGCCGCCGGAGCGGGCCAGCGCCGGCACCAGCCGCGCTCCCGCGCGCACCGGCGGGAAGGGCGAGGTGAGGCCGTCGACCAGCGCCGGGCCGATCCGGTCCCAGGCGGCGCAGAGCTCCAGCCAGGCGTCGCCGTCGCCCGGGTGGAGGGCGTCCAGGCCGGCGGCGGTGTCGTGGCGGTCGCGGTGCAGCACCGCCCACTGCCCGTCGCCGAACTGGTGGCCGAGCACCGACGGGGCGTGCTCCCACCTCAGCCCGTGCTCCTCGAGCCGCAGGCCGGTCATCGCGCGCGAGGCGACGGCGAGCGGGTAGAACGCGCTGAACGTGTCGTGGACGAAGTCGGGGTGCACCTCGCGGTCGCTGCGGACCGCGCCACCGGGGGTCGGCTGCGCCTCGAGCACGAGCACCCGCCACCCGGCGTCGACCAGCAGGTTGGCGGCGACCAGGCCGTTGGGTCCGGCCCCGACGACGACCGCGTCGTAGGCGCCCGACGCGCCGGCGCTCACCGCGTCCGTCCCTCCACCACGAACGCCAGGCGCTTCAGGGCCTCGGTGTTTCGCCAGTGGAGCTGGGGGTCGCGCAGGGGCTTGGGGACCAGGACGCCGGGTCCGGCGGTGGCGTCCTCCTTCATCGTGACGAGCGTCGAGGCGCCGTCGGGGCGCAGCGAGATCTCGACGTGGGCCTCGCCCGCCGGCCAGCCGCGGGCCTTGAGGAGCAGGCGCCTGCCCTCCTCCACCTCGAGGACCTCGGTCGTGTCGTCGATCAGCAGCGGCCACGTCCCGACGCTGTGGTGCAACCGGGCACCGACCGCGGGCCACGACTCGTCGACGTCCCGCATCCGGGACGCACCGACGACGAAGAGCGGGTAGAGCCAGCCGTCGGCCAGGACCTCCCAGACCTGCTCGGGTGTCGCGGACACGGTTCGGGTCGTGGTGCTCATGGTGTGGTCTCCTCGGTGGTGCGCGTGGGTGTCTCGCGGATCCAGTGCCCACCTTCTCGCCGGACCAGTCCCCGGCGCTCGAACTCCTCGAGCCACCCGGTCATCGGCCACGCGCCCCACCGCTCGTGGAACAGCCGGCCGTTGCGCAGGATGTCGTCGAGGTGCTCGACCGGCGGGCTGCTCACGGGGTGGTGCTGGTGGTAGGCGCGCGCTCCGCCGACCCACCCCAGCCCGATGCCGCTGGCCACCGCCGTACGACCCAGGTCGGTGTCCTCGCCGCCGTAGCCGGCGTAGTCCTCGCAGAAACCCCCGAGGCGCCCCCACGTCGCGGGGTCCACGGCGAACGACAGCGACCAGAAGAGGTCCGGGTCGTCGGACTCCAGCAGCTCGCCGGGCGCCGGGCTCGGTCGCGCGGGGTGCGGGTCGTCCCAGCCCGCGAGGTCCGCGGGGTCGTCCGGGTAGCCGCCGGGTGGGGGAGGAGGCAGGTAGGTCACCGGACCCGACCAGATGCGTCCCGGTCGAGCGGTGACGACGTCGGCGTACGACGCCACGAGACCGGCCCCGGCCAGGCAGTCGACGTCGAGGAGCACGACCACGTCGGCGCCGGCGTCGATCGCCGTGCGGACACCGAGGTTGCGGGCGGCAGCCAGGGGCAGCCGACCGCCGGGGCCGCGGCCGATGCCGACGACCTCACGGACGAGACCGTCGTCGTCGGCCACGACGATCCCGGGGTCGTCCATCGCGACGGCGAGGTAGTGGTCGGGCCGGTGGGTTGCGCGGGCGAGCGAGCGGTGCTGCGCCGCGAGGTGCTCGTGCCGGCCGTGGGCGATCGTGACGACGGCCACGTGGGTCACGGGATCGCCCTCACGCGGTCTCGGGTGGCGACGACGACGTCGGCGAAGCGGTCGGCCGCCCACCCGTCGCACCACTGGGTCCAGCCCCGCGGGTCGAGCGCTGCGGCCCGGTCCAGCACGCCGCCCCACTCGCCGGCCGCGGGCCACGTGGTGCGCACGACGGCGGGCCAGCCGTGCGCGAGCACGTCACCGGTCGCCCGCTGCTCGTCGTGGGGGCGCTGCTGGGGCAGCACGACCGCCGGGCGGCGGGCCGCTGCCGTCTCGGCGAGCGCGTTCTGCCCGGCGTGGGTGACGACGACGTCGGCCCCGGCGAGCACGGCCGACGGGTCGTCGACCCACGTGCTGCGGTCGGCGCCCAGGACGTGCCAGCGCCAGCCGGGCGTCGCCCCGCGGGCCAGGCGTACGTCGTCCGCGCTGACGTCGTGCCCGCCCGAGCCGAGCATCAGCGCGACGGTGCGCTCGTGGGTGTGCGGGCGGGGGCGCAGCACGGGCCGCACGGGGTGGCGGGACAGCGCCCCCACGGGCACCAGCCGCTCGCGCAGGCCGTCGGGCAGCCCGGGCGTCATGTCGTGCGCCGTGCGTGGCCAGAAGCCGACCAGCGCCTCGGCGACCCCGAGTCCCAGGAGGTGGGCGGGGTCGTCGCGTCGACCGGGGAGCACCACGCCGACGGCGGGGATCCCGTGCAGGCGGGCCAGCAGGAGCACCTCGACCGAGACGTCGACGACGAGCAGGTCGGGGCGGGCCTCCTCGATCCACGCGCTGATGGCAGCGGCCCGGGACCGGGTGCCGTCGTGGAGCAGCGGAGCCCAGTGGAGGTGCCCGTGGGCCGACACGCGCCGGGGCTCGCCGTCGTCGTCGTGGGGCAGCCGCACCCACTCGCCGTCCCAGCCGTCCGGGCGGGGCAGGGAGGACAGGCCGGTGACCGCGATCCCGTCGCGCCGGAGCCGGGCGGCGAGGACCGTGGCGCGGTGGCGGTGGCCGCTGCCCACGTGGTGCACGTAGTAGCCGACGACCCCTGTGGTGCCGTCGCCGGTCACGCGGCGTCGTCCTGGCGGGTCAGCTCGGCGTAGAGGTCGACGTAGCTGTCCACCATCGCGTCGGCGCTGCAGGTGGACTCGGCGTGGGCGCGCACTCCGGCGCGGTCGAGCCGTGCCGCGGCCACCACGGCCTCCGCCAGTGCGGCCGCGTCACCGGGCGCCGCGAGCACGCCACCCTGGGGGGACACCACCTGGCTCAGGCCTCCCCGGGCGAACGTCGCGACGGGGGTGCCGCTGGCCATGGCCTCCGCGGCGACGAGGCCGTAGGGCTCGTCCCACATCGGCGTCACCACCGCCACCGACGCCTGCCGCAGCAGGGCTGACAGCTCGCGCTGCGAGAGGTGTCCTGCGTAGTGGGCGTCGGCGCCCAGCAGCGGGGCCACCTCGCGGTCGAAGTAGGCCCGGTCCTGGACGGGACCGGCCAGCACGAGCGGCACACCGGCGATCCGGCAGGCCTCGACGGCCAGGTGGGGAGCCTTCTCCGGCACGATCCGCCCCGACCACACGGCCGGCCCGCCGCCCGGCCCCGCCGGCCAGTCGCGCAGGTCGAGCCCGTTGAGCACGACGTCGCTGTCGACCGCGTGGCGCCACGACCTGGCGGTCCACTCGCTCACCGACACGAAGCGCGGGGGGCGCGGGCACAGCGCCAGCGCCGACTCGATCATCGGGAGCGGCGGGGTGTGCAGCGTGGTCAGCATCGGGACGTCGACCGCCGGCGCCATCGCGATCGGCAGGTGGTGGAGGCTGTTGTTGTGCACGACGTCGTACTCCTCGGCGCCGGTGCGCGCGAGGGAGAGCATCAGGGCGAGGTAGGCGTGGTGCTCGGCCAGCCACCCGTGGCCGGGCGCGAACTTGTCGGCCATCGCCGCCGGGCTGACCTCCACCGTGGAGAGCGGGAGCAGGCGCACCGGCAGCGACGTGTCCGAGCCGGGCCCGGCGAAGAGCGTGACGTCGTGCCCGCGCTCGGCCAGCCCGCGCGCGGTCGTCCAGGTCATCGACTCCAGGCCGCCGGCGAAGGGCTCTCGGATGGGGAATCGGCTGGAGGCGATGAGGCAGATCCTCACCGGCCACCACCCGCCACGGCGTCGTACACCCGGGCGTGGGCGGCGGCGACCTGTGCGCGTTGTCGGCGGCGCTCGTCCACGTCGATCGGGACCGCTGCCTCGCCCGCACGGGCCCGCTGGACCGCGCGCACGAGGCTCTCGGCGCCGAAGTGGTCCTCGTCGTGCTCGTAGGTGACCACGGGACCCTGGTCGGCGTAGTAGCCGCACGAGGGGGCGATCACGGTCGTCCCGAGGTCGCGGCAGGCCTCGAGCCAGCCACTGTGCGTGCCGAAGCGGTAGGGCAGGACGGACACGTCGAGGGAGGCCAGGTAGGCCCACAGCGCGTCGTCGTCGAGGAAGTCGTGGATCTGCAGGTCGACCTCGCCGCGGGCGGCGTGGTCCTGCAGCGCCTCGGCCAGCGGGGCGTCGTACCTCGGCCCGCCGGGCACCAGCACGTCGCGGTGCCCGTTGACCTGCAGCACCGAGCCCGGGAGGTCGCGCACGGCGTCGACGAGCACGGGGAGCAGCGGGTGCGGGTGCATGCCGGCGCGGAGGCTCTTCACGTGCAGGCCGATGCGGAGCCCGCGGTCGCGCGGCCCCCGCCCGAGCACGTCACGCATCGTGGCGGCACGGCGCATCACGTCGAGGGGTACGACGTGGGGGTGCGGCACCACGACGGCCTCGCGTCCCCAGCGGGCGCGGATCTCGTCCGCGGCCCCCCGGGTCAGGGTGATGAGGGCGTCGGCCGCGGGCACCAGCACGTCCAGGTGGCGGTCGTGCGCCTCGCGGTCGAGGTGGTGGGGGTTGCGCAGGTCGTGGACCGTGAAGACCAGCGGCTTGCCGCGTCGGCGCAGAGCGGCGACCAGCTCCTCGAGCTCGGCCGGGCTGCGGGCGTCGAAGCCGAAGTGGAGGTGGAAGACGTCGAAGTCGTGGGTCTCGACCCACGCGGCGTCGAGCATGACGGGAGGCCACCACTGCTGCGTGGTGGCGGCACCCGGGGGCGTGGGGTCGGGCAACCGCACCGGTCCCGGGCCGTCCTCAGGCGCGAGGTGGCGGACGTAGACGTGGTTGGCCGGCACCGAGGCGATGACGAGGCGCCCGGTGCGGGGACGCGGCACGGCCCGCGCTGCGGGCGCGTGCGTCGTCATGTCGGAGGTGGTCACGGGCACAAGTACCCGCGCGCATGGGTGGCATGCGCCGGCACCGCGCGGACCGGACAAGTCCATCCCATGGGAGGTGTCGCGCGGGGCGACGGCACGTGCCCGTGTCAGGCGGGAAGCGCCCCGGTCTCGAGGACGTGCTCGGACACGACCCCGATCTTCGTACGACGGCTGCGCGCGGCGGTGCGCAGCGCGTTGAAGGCACCGACGGCGTCGAGCGACTGCTTCGCCATCAGGTAGCCCACGGCCCGCTCGATCACCACCCGGTAGTCGAGGGCGTACTGCAGCTGCCGGGCCAGCTCGCCCGCGGTGTGGGCCTGCAGGGCGGCTCCGAGGGTGGTCGAGATGATCTCGGCGTACCTCCCGAGCGCCGCCTTCTCGCTGTCGTCCCACTCGTGCGGCTCGCTCTTGTAGACGTCGAGGGTGCCGACCGGCACGCCACCGAGGAGCACCGGCGTGCCCAGCACGGCACGCACCGGCTGCTCCTCCATCGCGCGGGCCAGCGTCGGCCAGCGCTCGGACTCGGCCGTGACGTCCCGGGAGGTGACCACCCGGGCCTGCACGAAGGCCTCGGTGCACGGCCCCTCGCCGGCCTCCGCCTCCGTCTGCTCGAGGAGGCGGCCCGGGCCGTCGCTCGCGGCGGCGTAGACGAGGATGTCCTGCTCGTCGGCGATGAGCACGCCGGCACCGTCGACCGAGAAGAGGTCGACGCACGCGGCGACCACGACGTGCAGGGCCGAGACGATGCTGCCGTCGTCGTCGCGGGGCTGGGACAGTCGGCGCAGGCTCTCGGCGAGCGCGGCGTCGTCGATGTTCATGCCGAGGATTATTCCTTGGCGGCGGCCCCGCTCGACCATCCCGACGCGGGAAGGTGGTGGACGAACGTCGCCAGCGTCTCCTGGTCGGCAGCGTCGGCGGTGCCGTCGTGGGTCTTCACGAGCACTCGAGCCACGGTGCGGACCTTGGTGTTGCTGTCCTGCGAGACGCGGAGCATCGTGCGCCACGCCTGCTCGGTGCTGCAGTGGAAACGGGCCGAGAGCAGGCCGATGGCCATGCCGATGTCGCGCTGGGACTGCACGGCCTCGTGCAGGTGCGCGACCTCGTCGCGCAGCGCGTCGTCGCGGGGGCCGGAGTCGCCCGGGGATGGGGGTGTTGCAGACATCGTCACCTCTTGCATGACGTAGGTCCGCGGACACAGGGCGGAGTCGAACAAGTGCGGTCTCCCACCTTACAGGGCAAGCCGAGCACGTCCCGAAGGGCGTGATCAGCGGAACTGGGCTACAGTCGAGGGGACTCAAGCCGTCGGGTCGTCTCCGCACGCTCCTCCAGGAGGTGCTCACATGCCCGACAGGGCTTCCAGAAGCGATTCTCCGGACGTCTTCGACTTCGAGGGTGACGGCGACCAGGCCCGCGAGTGGCTCGACACGGCCTACGGCTCCTCGCTGGGGCTTCGCGGCCAGATGGGCACCGTCCACCACCGGCGTCGCGAGCGGGGAGGCGTGGCCTTCGACCGCCTCAGGATCGAGGCGCCGATCGAGTTCGACGCGGAGCCGATGCCGGTGCTCGTGGTGGTCGACGTGCTCGGTGGTGAGATCGAGTACACCCACGGCTCCGTCACCGACCGTGGGCACGACGGCGACACGGTCCTCGCGTCCGGGTGGGGCATGCCGTTCTCCGGGAGCGGCAACGGCTACGACGTGCGCAACACGAGCATCTCGCTCGAGGTGCTGACCGACGCGATCGCCGACATCGACCCGGAGCGGACCAGTGAGGACCTGAGCTTCAGCAGGTTCGTGCCCCGGTCGGCGGCAGCGGCCGCGCAGTGGCGGGCGGTCGTCGACCGGCTCAGCGCCCGGTCGGCCGAGGCGGAGGACGCGCAGGCCCGGGGCGAGGCGTCCCGGCTGCTGGCCAACACCCTGCTGCACACCTTCGACAACAACATCGTCCGCGACGACTCGACAGATGCCCGCGACCTGCGCGACGCCACGCAGGCCACGGTGCGTCGCGCCCAGAGGCTCATCGACGAGCGCGCCGGCGACGACCTCGCGCTGTCGGAGATCGCCCAGGCGTGCCACGTCACCCCGCGAGCCCTGCAGTACGCCTTCCGCCGCCACCTGGACTGCACCCCGCACGCCTACCTCCGCCAGGTCCGGCTCGACCTCGTGCACCAGGTCCTGCGCGCGGGCGCCGTGCCCACGGTGGGCGACGCCGCGGCCCGCTTCGGCTTCTTCAACCCCGGTCGCTTCGCGGCGGAGTACCGCCTGGTCTTCGGTGAGAACCCTGGACAGACCTTGGTGCGCGCGTCGTCCTGACGGGGGCGTTCGCTTTGCGGCTGTTGCACTGGTCCAGACCATGCAACTGTGGGGTTGACCGTCTTGCTGGAGACCACGGCAGGCGCCATCAACACCAGGAAGCGAGCCGTGGATCCCCATGTCGATCGCCTCTGCACTCCCCACCGGACCCATCCCCGTCCGGACCCGTCCCGCGCAGCAGCCCCTCGAGGGCAAGGCGCGTGCCCGTCGCACCGACGCCATCGTCTGCGACCTCCGCGACGTCAGCCGCAAGACCGACGCCCACGACCTGACCACCCAGCTCATCGAGACCAATGCGGCCGTCGCGCGCAGCATGGCCTCCCGCTACCGCAACCGGGGCATCGACCTCGACGACCTCGAGCAGGTCGCGCTGCTCGGGCTCACCAAGGCCGCGCAGCGCTTCGACCCCGCCGCCGGTCACGACTTCCTCTCCTTCGCGGTGCCCACGATCCGTGGTGAGCTCCGTCGCCACTTCCGTGACTCCGGCTGGATGGTCCGCCCGCCCCGTCGGGTCCAGGACCTGCAGACCCGGATCGCCGGCGCGCAGGAGGAGCTCGAGTCGCAGCTCGGGCGATCGCCCCGCCCCACCGAGATCGCCACCCACCTGGGCGAGCAGACCTCCGACGTGGTGGAGGCTCTCGCCGCCGACGGCTGCTTCACGCCCACGTCCCTGGACGCCAAGGTGGCCGACGGCTCGTCGTCGCTCGGCGACCTGCTCGGCGACGACGACCGTGCCCTGGCCCAGGCCGAGGCCAAGGTCATGCTCGAGCCGCTGATGCGCCGTCTCTCCCCGCGCGACCGACGCATCGTCCGGTTGCGCTACTTCATGGAGCAGACCCAGCAGGAGATCGCCGACACCGTCGGCCTGACGCAGGCCCAGGTGTCGCGAGTCCTCACCCGGATCCTGTCCGACCTCCGCTCCGGCCTGGTCGAGCCCCAGCCGGCCGCCTGAGTCCCAGCGGGGCCCTCGGGGTCGCCGTGCCACCATGGCGCGGTGACCCCCTCCCTCGCCGTCGGGTACAAGGCCTCCGCCGAGCAGTTCGGCCCCCGGGAGCTCGTCGAGCTCGGGGTCCGGGCCGAGGAGGTCGGCCTCGACAGCGTCTGGGTCAGCGACCACCTCCAGCCGTGGCGGCACGAGGGCGGTCACGCCCCCAGCGCCCTGGCCGCGCTCGCCGCGCTCGGTGAGCGCACCGAGCGCGTCGTGCTCGGCACGAGCGTGCTGACGCCGACGTTCCGCTACAACCCGGCCGTCCTCGCCCAGCAGCTCGCCACCATCGCCCTGCTCAACCCCGGCCGCGTCGTGCTCGGTGTCGGGACCGGTGAGGCGCTCAACGAGATCTCCGTCGGCCTGCCGGAGTGGCCCGACTTCAAGGAGCGCTGGGCCCGCCTGCGCGAGGCCGTACGACTGATGCGCGAGCTGTGGGACGGCGAGCGGGTGACCTTCGAGGGCGAGTACTACCGCACCGTCGACGCCACGATCTACGACCGGCCCGAGGGCGGCGTACCGGTCTGGGTGGCCGCCGGCGGGCCGCAGATGGCGACGTACGCCGGCCGCGTGGGCGACGGCTTCATCTGCACCAGCGGCAAGGGGATGGACCTCTACACCGACAAGCTGCTGCCCGCCGTGGACGAGGGCCTCGCGGCCTCGGGTCGGCCCGGGCGGCGCTTCTCGCGGATGATCGAGATCAAGCTCTCCTACGCCGCCACCCGCGAGGAGGCCCTGGAGAACACCCGCTTCTGGGCGCCGCTGTCGCTCAGCGCCGAGGAGAAGCACCGTCTCGACGACCCCGTCGAGATGGCCGCCGCCGCGGACCGCCTGCCCATCGAGCAGGTGGCGTCACGCTGGATCGTGGCCACGACGCCGGACGAGGTCGTCGACGCGGTCCGGCCGTACGTCGACGCGGGTTTCGACCACCTGGTGCTGCACGGACCCGGGCACGACCAGGAGCAGCTCCTCGCCGACCTCGGCGAGCAGGTCGTGCCCGCCATCCGCGCGCTCCGCGGCCCCCTTACGGCGCCGGCCGGGTGAACTCGGGCTCGACCTCGACCACGGCGAGGGCCCAGATGACCGCGACGTTCAGCCCGATCAGGACCAGGGCCCAGAACGGGTAGTAGGGCAGCCACATGAAGTTGGCCGCCATGGCCAGCACCGCGATCGCGATGCCCGCCCACCTGGCCCACGCGGCGCCGGTGAACAGGAAGGCGCCGACCGCGATGAGGACGGCCCCGATGAGGAGGTGGATCCAGCCCCAGGTGGTCAGGTCGAAGTGGTAGGTGTACTCGGGCCCCCGGATGACGATGTCGTCGTTGGCGAGGGCGGCGATCGCCTGCAGGACCTGGAACAGGCCGACGGTCAGCAGCATGGCGGCCGCGAAGAGCATCAGCCCGGAGGCCCAGGCGTTGCGGGTGGAGTAGGTCGACGACATGTGCACCTTCCAATTTCGTGCCCCGGGTAGGGCGCCTGGTGGGTCGGGACGGAGCAGGATCAGGTCGTGGCGGTGACGGTGCTCGCGTGCCCGCCGCGGACCGGGACGGGCGCTCGCATGCCGAAGCCGATCAGGGTGAACACGATGCCCACCCCGAAGGCCATGAACGCGACGCCGAAGGCGACCACGGAGGTGAACAGCGATGCCTGCAGGAAGGCCGAGTCCATGGCGGTCGCGCGGTTCGGGTCGTCCCGGTCGAGCTCGGAGTAGGTGAGACCGCCGGTGATCTTCATGGTGTGCTTGTCGATCACGTTCGCCTGGCAGTAGGCGGAGAACGGTCCGTCGACCTCGTCGCCCGCAAGACAGCTGGCGTCGTCCGACACGACGATCTTCTGGTCCGCGAGGGTGGTGCTGACGACCACCCAGGTGATGACGCCCGCGATGGCCATCACGATGCCCACCACGATGGCGACGATCGAAGCTGTCGAGCGCATGGTCTCTCCTCCGTGTGGTCCGACAGCCTCACCGTCGCGGTCCCGGGGGGTGGGCGGCATCCCCCGGGCGGGGTGAGGTTTGCCGCGGCCAGGGCGCGGGCGCGCCGGACAAGATGTGGCTGAGCCCGCTCTCCGATCGATGCCTACGACGTAGCCTGCGGACTGCCCACCGTCCTCATGACCAGGACAGCGAGGTCGTCGGCGAGCTGGTCGCCGCTGAAGTCGTGGACCGCGTCGACGAGGCGGGTGGAGATCTCGGCTGCGGTCCTGGCGGAAGCACACCCCAGCACGGCCGTGACGCGCTCGACCCCGAACATCTCGCGTTCCCGGCGTGCCTCGACGAGGCCGTCGGTGAAGACGCACAGGAGGTCGCCCGGGCCCAGGTGGACGGTGGTGTCGTGAAGCTCGGGATCGTCGAACAGCGCGAGCGCGGTCCCCAGCGCGCCGACCTCCTCGGCGCCACCCGTGGCCCGCACCACGATCGGAGGATGGTGCCCGGCCAGGGTGAACACCACGGTGGCGCCCTCCGGGTCCGGGCGCACCTGCCCGTACACGAGGGTGCAGTGGCGCTCGAGGTCGGTCTGGCCGAGCAGGCTGGCGTTCACCTGGCGCACCGTCTCGCTGGGCATGGCGTCGGCGGCGGCCAGCGCGCGGAGCGTGTACCTCGTGGCCGCACTCACCGTCGCCGCCTCTGCGCCCTTCCCGCTGACGTCGCCCAGCACGAAGCCCCACGTGTCCTGGCCCAGGTCGAACACGTCGAGGAAGTCGCCCCCCACCTCCCGGCCGTCGCCGGCAGGCAGGTACTGGCTGGCGAGCTCGATGCCCCGGACGTCGGGGAGCATCGGCGGCACCATGCTGGCCTGCAGCGCCGCCGCCACCCGTGACTGGTCCTCCAGGAGGCGCTCGAGGCGCTGTCGGTCGTGGACCCGCTCGGTGATCTCGTGCAGCACCACCACCACACCCGCCGGGCGGCCCGTCACGTCGCTGAGCTGCTGGCGGGAGACGTCGAAGGTCCGGCGGTGCGGCGCTCCGTCGAGGTCGGGCAGGTCGAGCTCCAGGGTCCCCTCGTCGGTGGCGTCGGCCGGCACGACGTCCGCCAGCCACCGGCCCAGCGACGCCGTACGGCTCGTCCCGAGCAGCTCGGTGGCCGCCGGGTTGAGGTCGACGATCCGCCCGTAGGGGTCGGCCACGAAGACGGCGTCGGCCATCCTCTCGAGCACGGCGCTGCGGGCGAGGGGACCCAGGTCCACGAGCCGCTCGTGGAAGAGCCCCCAGACCAGAACCGCCCCCGTGAGGGTGAACGCGAACGGCGTGAGGTCGATGGAGGCGAACCAGCCGACGTTGGTGTTGTGCAGCGCGTTCACCGCCAGGGGGACGAGCGCGGCGACGACGAGCACCACCGCCATCCGGCGGTAGGTGCGCGCCAGGCGCCCCGTGCTGACGACGAACAGCACGGTGGCCCCGACGAGGATGAGGTAGTTGTAGCCGAAGAACGCGTTGAACAGCGGACCCCCCTCGACCTCGGGGACCTCGCCGTCCGCAGCCGGAGGGTACGACCGCAGCAGGTCGTGGGTGGCGGGGATCGCGAGCAGCAGCGTCGTGGTGATCGGTACGACGGCGAGGGCGCACAGCAGCCGCCAGGTCACCCACCGTTGCCAGCCGACGTACTGCAGCACGAAGACGAACCACGCGGGCGCGAGGGTGACGATGCCGAGGTACTTCAGGTCGCCCCACAGGCTCTTGAGCCCGACGTCGTCGACGCCGAGCTCGACCGCGTAGGCGACGCCCCACCAGGCCCCCGCCAGGAGCAGGACGGCCAGGCTCCAGCCCATCCGCGCGTCCCGGCGCCAGGCGACGTAGGCCGCCAGGCAGGCCAGCGCGATACCGGCCGTCGCCATGACCGTCGCGAAGGACGTCAGCACCCCGAGTCCCATTCCGCCCCCTCAAGCGGCACAGCCCCCGACCACCGCCCCGCGAGACCGCGACGGGAGCAGCTGGCCGCGATCCGTCCATTGTCGTGACGCCCCGAGACCCTCCGCCCCGACCAGATCCACCTATTCACCACTTTTGGGGTCATGTCCAGTCCCGGACGGGATGACGACACGAATACCCGGGCCGTGGCGGCGAGGACTAGACCATCGGTGGGAATTCGGCCCGACGTGGCGCATCGTTGAGGTCTCCCTACCAACAGCGGATGCGTCCCCTTCGTGGCGACGCGCGGGAGGTCCGCAGCACGGGATCTCGGGGGCGCTTGCGAGCCGGCCGCCGTGATCACGCGGGGTCCGTCGAGGGTGCGCTGACGAGCCGGCCTCAGTCGGACCCCTCGCTGCGCCCACCGGGCGGGCACGGACCAGGACGTCGCCCCGGCGCCTACGAGTCGAAGCCCAGCCCGGCCCGGTCGAGCACGCGCAGGAAGCCGTTGCGCCGGCCCTCGCGGTGGTCGGCGCGGTCGAGGGACCAGCGGGTGAGGTTGATGCCGGCGGAGGCCAGCGGCTCCGGCGGGAAGGGCAGCGGGCGCTCGCGCACCATGCGCAGCGCAGTGCGCTCCGTCGGCTGCCCGGCGAGGAGGTCGAGCAGCACCTCGGCCGCCCAGCGGGTTGCCCCGACGCCGAGCCCGGTGAACCCTGCAGCGTGGGCGACGCGGCCGCCGTGGGTGGTGCCGTAGAACGCCGCGAACTGCGTGGAGGTGTCGATGGCGCCGGCCCAGCGGTGGGTGAAGCGGATCCCCTCGAGCTGGGGGAACGTCGCGAGGAAGTGCGACGCCAGCCGCGCGTGGCTCTCGGGCCGGTCCTCGTGGCGCGGGTGGAGCCGTCCGCCGGCCGGGTAGACGGCGTCGTACCCGCCCCACAGCACGCGGTCGTCGGCCGTCAGCCGGGCGTAGTGGAACTGGTTGGCGAGGTCGCCGAGCCCCTGCCGGCCGGCCCAGGCGATCGAGGCGCGCTGCTCGGCGGAGAGCGGCTCGGTGACGAGCACGTAGTCGTAGACCGGCACGGTCATCAGCCGGTTGCGCTTCAACAGGGAGGGGAAGACGCCGGTGGCGAGGACGACGCAGTCCGAGGTGACGGTGGCCCGGTCCGTGGCGACCTCGACCTGGTCGCCCTCACGCCGGACCGCCGTGACGGCGGAGTGCTCGTGGACCTCGACCCCGAGCTCGGCCGCCGCCCGCGCGAGGCCGAGCGCGAGCCGCGCCGGGTGGACCAGCGCGGTGTCGCTGGAGAGCTCGCCGCCGAGGAACAGCGGGCTGTCGACCAGCGTGCGCGTCGCCGCCGCGTCGAGGACCTCACCCCCGAGCCAGGCGAGCTGGTGCTCCTCGACCGCGACGGACAGCTGTCCGGTGCGCTCCCACTCGCAGGCCAGGCCGAGGTCGCGCACGTCGGCCTCGAAGGCGTCGAGGTTCTCGGCGCCCAGCCGCTCGAGGACGTCGTGCTCCTCGGGCCAGCGGGACCGGCCGTTCTCCTCGCCGTGGGTGAGCGAGGCCTCGCAGAAGCCGCCGTTGCGTCCCGACGCGGCCCAGCCGACGGTCTGCGCCTCGAGCAGCACGACCCGTCGTCCGGGGTCGCGACGCTTGGCGTGGACGGCCGCCCAGAGGCCGAGGTAGCCGCCGCCGACGACGGTGAGGTCGGCGCGAGCGGGTGCGGTGAGCGGGTCGTACGACGGCACGGCCCCGACGTCGTCGAGCCAGAACACCGACCGCGCGCAGCCGGCCAGCGACGCGGCAACGACCCGTGGGTCCGGCGCGTGCCGCTCGAAGGCGGTGAGGTGGGCGGGCACGGGTGACGCAGCGGTGTCAGCCGGCGGCCGCGGCGAGGGCCGCGTCGAGGATCGCGATGCCCTCGCGTGCCTCGTCGTCCGTGGTGGTCAGCGGCGGGACGACGTGGATCCGGTTGTAGTTGACGAAGGGCAGCATGCCGCGCTCCTGGCACCCCTTCACGATCGCGGCCACCTCCGGGCTGGAGCCGCCGTAGGGCGCCAGCGGCTCGCGGGTGGCGCGGTCGCTGACCAGCTCGACGGCCCAGAAGGCCCCGGTGCCGCGGACCTCGCCGATCCACGCGTGCCGGTCGGCGAGCTCGCGGAGCCCGGGGCCGAGCACCTCGGCACCAAGGCGCTCGGCGCGACCGACCACGTCGTCGTCCTCCATCGCGCGGATGGTCGCCACGGCCGCGGCGCACGCGAGCGGGTGGCCCGAGTAGGTGAGTCCTCCGGGGTAGGTCCGGTGCGCGAAGGTCGCGTGGATCTCGTCGCTGATCGCCACGCCGCCGAGCGGGACGTAGCCGGAGTTCACGCCCTTGGCGAAGGTCAGCAGGTCGGGCACCGTGTCGCCGTGCTCGACGGCGAACCACCGCCCGGCGCGGCCGAAGCCCGACATCACCTCGTCGGCGACGAGCACGATGCCGTGGCGGTCGCAGATGTCGCGGACGCCGGCGAGGTAGCCCGGCGGCGGGACCATGATCCCGGCGGTGCCGGGGATCGCCTCGAGGACGACGGCCGCGATCGTCGAGGGCCCCTCGAGCGCGACCACCTGCTCGAGGTGCTCGAGCGCGCGCTCGCACTCCTCGGCCTCGGTGGTCGCGTGGAAGGGGCTGCGGTAGAGGAACGGGCCGAAGAAGTGCACCGTGCCGGCCGACGCGTGGTCGCTGGCCCACCGGCGGGGGTCGCCGGTCATGTTGACCGCCAGGTGCGTGCCGCCGTGGTAGCTGCGGTACGTCGTCAGCACCTTGTGCCGGCCGGTGTGCAGCCGCGCCATGCGTACGGCGTGCTCGTTGGCGTCGGCACCGCCGTTGGTGAAGAAGACGTGGTCGAGGTCGCCGGGGGTGTGGCTCGCGACCAGGCGAGCGGCCTCGGACCGGGTGCCGTTGGCCATCGCCGGGGCGATGGTGCACAGGTGCTCGGCCTGCTCCCTGATCGCGGCGACGACGCGGGGGTGCTGGTGGCCGAGGTTGGTGAAGACCAGCTGGGAGGAGAAGTCGAGGTAGCGCTTCCCCTCGCCGTCCCAGACGTGGCTGCCCTCCGCGCGGGTGACCACCATCGGGCTGATCTCGGCCTGGGCCGACCAGGAGTGGAAGACGTGGGCGCGGTCGAGCTCGTAGGCGCGCTGCGCGTCGTACGTGCTGGCCAGGTCGCTGGCGATCGTGGTCTCAGTCATTGCGCGGGAACCCCAGCTCGAGGCCGCCCTCGGGGCGGTTGGCGGGGTCGATCCACCGGGTGGTGACGACCTTGCCGCGGGTGAAGAAGTGGACGCCCTCGGTGCCGTGGGCGTGGGTGTCGCCGAAGAGCGAGCGCTTCCAGCCGCCGAAGGAGTAGTAGGCGACCGGCACCGGGACCGGCACGTTGACGCCGATCATCCCCACGGTGACGTCCGCCTCGAACCGCCGGGCCGCCCCGCCGTCGTTGGTGAAGACCGCGGTGCCGTTGCCGTACTCGTTGGCGTTGACCAGCGCGACCGCCTCGTCGTAGGACCCGACCCGGACGACCGAGAGGACCGGTCCGAAGATCTCCTCGCGATAGATGTCCATGTCGGGGGTGACGTCGTCGAACAGGGTCGGGCCGAGCCAGAAGCCCTCCTCGCCGCCGCGGGCGGCGACGTCGCGGCCGTCGACGACGACCTTCGCGCCGGCCGCTTCACCGGCGTCGATGAACGAGCTGACGCGGTCGCGGTGGGCCTTCGTCACGAGCGGGCCCATGTCGGCCTCCTTCTGCCCATCGGTCGCCTCCTTCCCGCCGTCGCCGATGAGCAGGGTGCGGGTGCGGTCGGCGATCCGGGCGACCAGCTCGTCGCCGATCGGGTCGACCGCCACCAGCACGCTGATCGCCATGCAGCGCTCGCCCGCGCTGCCGTAGCCGGCGTTGACCGCCGAGTCCGCGGCCAGGTCGAGGTCGGCGTCGGGCAGGACGACCATGTGGTTCTTCGCGCCGCCGAGGGCCTGGACGCGCTTGCCGTTCCGGCTGGCGGTCTCGTAGACGTACTCCGCGATCGGGGTCGAGCCGACGAAGCTGATCGCCTGCACCTCGGGGCTGGTGAGCAGCGCGTCGACGGCGGTCTTGTCGCCGTGGAGGACGTTGAAGACACCGTCGGGGAGGCCGGCCTCCTGCCACAGCGCGGCGAGCCAGGTGGCCGCGCTCGGGTCCTTCTCGCTCGGCTTGAGGACGACGGTGTTGCCCGCCGCGATGGCGATGGGGAAGAACCACATCGGCACCATGGCCGGGAAGTTGAAGGGGCTGATGATGCCCACGACGCCGAGCGGCACGCGCTTGGAGTGGACGTCGATGCCGGTCGACGCCTCCTCGCTGTGGCCGCCCTTGAGCAGGTGGGAGATGCCGCAGGCGAACTCGACGACCTCGAGGCCGCGGGCGATCTCGCCCATCGCGTCCGAGTGCACCTTGCCGTGCTCGGCGGTGATGATCGCGGCGAGCTCCTCCTTGCGCGCGTTGAGCAGCTCGCGGAAGGAGAAGAGGACCTGCGTACGTCGCGCGAGGGACGTGGTGCCCCAGGAGCGGGCGGCGCGGGAGGCGGCCGCGATGACGTGGGCGGCGTCGGCCTCGCTGGCGAGCGCGACGCGACCGGTCACGCGGCCGGTCGCGGGGTTGGTGACGTCGGCCCAGCCGGTGGGCGATCCGGTCAGGGGCGAGCCGTCGACCCAGTGCACGATCTCGACGGGTGCGTCGACCGGGCCGTCGGTGGGGCTGGAGGTGGTCATGCCGCTCATCCTGCTCGTCGTACGTCGTCGCGACGGGTGTCGGATCGTCGGCATCGGCCGCGGCAGCCGGACACTTCGTCACCCCGCGTCGGCGTAGTCTGGACGGCGTGGTCGACGTGATGCCGGGGGTGACGCTCCGCGAGGCGCTGGAGCTGCCGACCTTCCGCCGTGCCGCACCCGAGGTCGTCGCCGGCGCCGCCGGGACCGGCCGGGCCATCCGCTGGGTCCACGCGACCGAGCGCCCGGACGTGCGCCAGCTCCTCCGCGAGGGAGACCTCCTGCTCACCATGGGGACCGGGCTGCCGGGCGACGACGACGCGGCCGGCCTCGTGTCGTTCGTCGACGAGCTCGCGGACGTCGGGAGCGCCGGCGTGGTCGTCGAGCTCGGTCGGCGGTGGGGGTCCGCCCTGCCCGACGCCCTCGTCGGGGCGTGCGAGCGGCACGGGGTGCCCCTGGTCGTGCTGGCGCGCGAGACCCGTTTCGCGGCGCTCGCCCAGGAGATCGGCGAGCGCGTCGTCGACCGGCAGCTCGCCGAGCTGCGCGAGGCCCAGCGCGTGCACGAGACCTTCACCGAGCTCAGCAACGAGCTGGCCGGCCCCGTCGACGTGCTGCGGGCCGTGCAGCGCCTCGCCGACGCGCCCGTGGTCGTGGAGAACGCCCAGCACCGCCCGCTCGACTACTTCGCCGGTCCCGACGAGGGCGACGGGTTCCTCGACGGCTGGCCCGCGCGCTCGCGCCGCGTCGAGGTCGCGGGGCGCACCGGGTGGGACCCCGCCAACGGCTGGCTGGTGACCCGGCTCGGGACGACCGACCGGTCGTGGGGGCGGCTGGTGATCGGGTCACCGGAGGCGCCGTCGCAGCGGCTCGTCGCGGTCGCCGAGCGCGCCGCGTCGGCCCTCGCGCTGCACCGCCTCCACGACCGCGACCGCGGCACCCTCATGCGCCGCACCCACCTCGAGCTGCTGACCGGGCTGGGCGAGGAGCCCGGCTCCGACGACGTACGACGTCGCTGCGAGCTGGCGGGCTTCCCGGTGCACCGCCGCGGCCTCACCGGTGTCGTGGTGCGCGGCCGGGTGGGTGCGGTGCCGCAGGTGGACCTCGACGAGGTGGCCGCCACGGTCGTCCGGGCCGCCCATGCGCTCCGCCTGCCGGCGCTGGTGTCGGAGGTCGAGCGCGACCTGCGCGTGCTGGTCTCGACGTCTCCCGGCGCGGACGCCGACGACCTGGTCGACCGGCTGGCCGCGCGGGTGCTGGCGCACCACGACGTGGTGGTCGCCGCCGGTCGCACCGCGCCCGACCGCACCGGCGTCGCCCGCACGGTCGCCGAGGCCGGCCAGGTCGCCGACGCGGCACCCCAGGCGCGGCGCGAGCAGGACCCCGACGTCCACCGCCTCGCCGACCTGCACCTGCGCGGGCTGCTGGCGCTGCTCGGCGAGGACGAGCGTGTCCGGCTCTTCGTCGAGCGCGAGCTCGGGCCGCTGCAGGAGCACGACCGCGCCGACGGCTCGCGCACCGACCTCCTCGCCGCGCTGCGCGCGCTGGTCCTGCACCCCTCGAGCAAGACCGAGGCGGCCGCCAGCCTGCACCTGTCGCGAGCCGCGTTCTACGACCGGCTGGCGCGGATCGAGTCGATCCTCGACGCCGACCTCGACGACCCCGACGTCCGGGTCTCGCTGCACGTCGCCGTCGTGGCAGACGAACTGTTCGGCGGGCGGGCGAAGTGACGACAGATCGTCGGGCCGCCGGTGCCGTCCGGCTCGGCACGATGCTGGACATGACCCGTGTGACCACCCGGCTCCTGGACGTCGCCGCCAGCGTGCCGACCACCCCGCTCGACCCCGGCACCGTCGTCGACGGTGCGCCGGAGGCCGGCTCGCGCGCGCTGGCCGCGGTCTCCGGCGTCGAGGTCGGGGTGTGGGAGATGACCCCGGGCACGGCGACCGACGTCGAGGTCGACGAGGTGTTCGTCGTGCTCTCCGGCTGCGGGACGGTGTCCTTCGACGACGACGGCGAGCAGGTCGAGCTCGCGCCCGGCAGCGTCGTACGCCTGCGGGCGGGCGAGCGCACCACCTGGGTCGTCCGCGAGACCATCCGCAAGATCTACGTCGCCTGACCCGAGCCCGAAGGACCGAGGACCGAGATGACCGACCGCACCGAGACCATCCGCAACTTCATCGACGGCGAGCTCGTGGCCTCGGCGGCCACCGACTTCATCGAGCTCGTCGACCCGGTGACCGGCGAGCGCGACGGGCGTTCGCCGATCTCGACGCACGAGGAGGTCGACCGGGCCTACGCCGCCGCCGAGCGCGCGTCGGCCGCGTGGAAGCGGCTCACCCCCGGGGCGCGGCAGGCGTACCTCCTCGACCTCGCCACCGCGATCGCCGACCGCCGCGACGAGATCAGCGCGGTGCAGGCCCGCGACACCGGCCAGCCGGTGCGCTACATCGCGAGCGAGGAGGTCGACCAGGGCGTCGACCAGCTGCGCTTCTTCGCCGGGGCCGCCCGGCTGCTCGAGGGGAAGTCGTCGGGGGAGTACCTCGAGGGCCACACCTCGGCCATCCGGCGCGAGCCCATCGGTGTCGTCGGGCAGGTGACGCCGTGGAACTACCCGTTCGCCATGGCGATCTGGAAGGTGGCGCCCGCGCTGGCCGCCGGCAACACCGTCGTGCTCAAGCCCAGCGACACCACGCCCCGCTCCACCGTGCTGCTGGCCGAGATCGCCGGCGCGATCCTGCCGCCCGGCGTGCTCAACGTCGTCAACGGCGACGCCTCGACCGGTCGCCACCTCGTCGAGCACCCCACCCCCGGGCTGGTCGCGATCACGGGCTCCGTCCGGGCGGGCACGGAGGTCGCCCTGTCGGCGGCGAAGTCGCTCAAGCGCGTGCACCTCGAGCTCGGCGGCAAGGCGCCCGTGGTCGTGATGCCGGACGCGGACCTGCCGCGCGCCGCGGAGATGGTCGCCGCGGCCGCCTACTTCAACGCCGGCCAGGACTGCACCGCCGCCACCCGCGTCATCGCGCACAGCAGCGTCCACGACGAGCTCGTCGACCTGCTCGTGAAGGCCGCGGAGGGGACCAGGCCCGGTGCGCCGTCGGACGAGGGCGCGGACTACGGCCCGCTGAACAACGCCGCCCACCTCGCCAAGGTCGAGGGATTCCTCGCGGAGCTGCCCGGTCACGCGACCGTCCGCACCGGTGGGAGCCGGCACGGCGAGGCGGGCTTCTTCTTCGCCCCGACCGTCGTCACCGGCGTGCGCCAGGACGACCGCATCGTGCAGGAGGAGGTCTTCGGGCCGGTGCTGACGGTGCAGTCCTTCGACGAGGAGGCCGACGCGGTCGCGATGGCCAACGGGGTGCCGTACGGCCTGGCCGCCAGCGTCTGGACCCGCGACGTCGGCGTCGCCGACCGGCTCACCCGCGAGCTCGACTTCGGCTGCGTGTGGGTCAACACCCACATCCCGTTTGTGTCCGAGATGCCGCACGGTGGCTTCGGGTCCTCCGGCTACGGCAAGGACCTGTCGGGCTACGGCTTCGACGACTACACGCGGATCAAGCACGTGATGACGGCCCACTACTGAGCCGTCGACTGCTCCTCGGGCACGCCGACGTCGAACACGTCGAGCAGCTGGGCGAGGGTCCGGTAGTAGCCCACCAGCACGACCAGCTCGGTGACGGTGGTCGTGCCCAGCACGTCGGCGTACGCGGCGTAGGTGGCGTCGTCCATGGCCGCCGGCCTCCCGGCCGCGAGCAGCCGGCGGCACAGGTCGTCGGCGGCGGCCTCGCGCGGGTCGACCGGCGAGAACGAACCGTCCGCGATCGCGGCCAGCTCGTCGTCCGACAGCCCGACGGCCCGGCCCACCCGCTCGTGGGCGAACGCCTCGAACGTGCTGCCGGTCCCGGCGGCCACGGTGAGGACGGCGATCTCCCGGACCCGGTCGGTGAGGCCGGTGGCGTACCGCAGCGCCGTGCCCAGCTCCTGCAGCCGGGATCCGAGCGCCGGCTCGTGGAGCATGATCCCGAACGGCCCGGTCAGCGACCCGTCGTCGTGCTCCAGCGGGAAGTGCTGGGGCCCGGTGCCCCGCGGGCCGCCGACGATCCGCTCCCGCAGCGCGCGCTGCTCGTCGGTCAGGTCGGCGGGCGTGAGGCGCGGCAGGCGCACGGATCCTCCTGTGGACGCGGTCGTTGGTCGCGAAGGTACCCGCGGGAGAAGGTGGGCTGCCGGTCGTCGGGCATCCTTGGGGCATGCGCTTCACCGAGCACGAGCTGACCGTCGCCGTCACCGCCGCCGCCAAGATCGTGGCCGGCGGCAAGATCGGCAAGCGCGGCAAGGGCGAGGAGAAGTGGGAGGCGATGAGCAAGATCGACCGCTACCACCTCCTCGAGGCCGTGGGCAGCCAGGTGCTGCCGGTGCTGCTCGCCCTGCCCGACGTGGACGTGCCCGCCGGCACCCGCCCGACCTTCACCGACGCCCAGATCGCGGAGGCGGTGGAGCAGACGCTCGGCGAGAGCGGGGTCGGCCGGCTGCGCCAGAAGGTCGCGGTCGCCGCCCGCCTGACGCTCGTGCGCACGGCGCTCGCGCAGCTCCCGGTCCGCCAGGACCCGGACGCGCTGGTGGTGCCGGACTCCCTCGACGACCTGTGACCCGGACCACGGTCGCGCGAACCCTGAGGACGGCCCTCAGGTTCGGTGCGTACCGTCGACGGCGATGACTCACACGATGACCTCCCTGTTCAGCTCGCGCGCACGCACGGCCCTCGGCGCCCTGTCGGTCGCCGCCGTGCTCACCCTCTCCGCCTGCGGCGGCTCGGACTCCTCGGACTCCGACGCCGGCAAGGACGCCTCGTCGAGCGCCTCGCCGTCGGCGAGTGGCTCCGAGGGGGCGGACGGCGCCTCCGAGGGCCCGCAGCCCGACCTCGACGCGATCCCCGACGTCGTGGCCGAGGTCAACGGCGAGCAGGTGACCAAGGAGGAGTTCGTCCCGATCTACGAGGCGGCGTTCCAGCAGGCGGCGGCGCAGGCGCAGATGGGCGGCGAGGGTCCCGACGAGGAGGCGCTGCGCAAGCAGACCGCCGACAACCTCGTGGACACCGAGCTGCTCCTGCAGGAGGCCGAGTCCCGTGGGCTCGAGGTGTCCGACGAGGCGGTCGACGCCGAGCTCACCGACCTCGCCGAGCAGAACGGCATGAAGTCGGCCGACGAGCTGCTGAAGGCCGTCGAGGCGCAGGGCGTCAGCGCCGACCAGGCGCGCCAGCAGGTCGAGACGCAGGCGATGGTCGAGGCTCTCGTCGAGGACGAGAACGGCTCGATCGAGCCGACCGACAAGGAGCTCCGCACGCTCTACGCGCAGGTCAAGAAGCAGCAGGCCGCCTCCGGCGGTGGTGGCCAGGAAATCCCGCCGTTCGCCCAGGTGCGTGACCAGCTCGCCGAGCAGGCGTCGAGCCAGGAGGTCGGCAAGGTCGCCACCGGGCTGGTGGAGGACCTCCGCAAGGACGCGGACATCACCATCAACCTCTGATCAGTCCGTCGCGAGGAATCCCGCCAGCAGGTGGCGGAACGCCGACGGCTGCTCGACGGGCGGCGCGTGGCCGCACCGGCCGAAGGCGTGGAGCCGTACGTCGGCGAGGTGCTCGAGCAGCGGCAGCGCGGCGGTCCGCAGCGGCGTGAGCCGGTCCTGCGCGCCGTGGACCAGCAGCACGGGGGCCCGGACGTCGTTGAGGGTGGCCGCGGACAGGGTGAGGTCGTCGACCCACCGCGTCCGGGGGACGGGGAACATGGCGGCGAAGGACCGTGCCCCGGCCTCCATCGCCCGGGCCCGCGCGGTCACGGCCTCGTCGGTGACGAGCGAGGGGTCGTGGAAGAGGCGGCCGAGCATGTCACGGGCGCCGTCGGGGCCCGGGACCGCAGCCCACACGGCGTTGAGGTCGTGGGAGAGCCCCGCGCCGGGTGCGCCCATCGTCGCCACCGCGACGACGCGGGTGACCTGGCGCGGGCGCGCAGCAGCCAGGGCGAGCGCGACCGCGCCCCCCATGGAGTGACCGACGACGGCGTACGACGTCTCGCCGAGCGCGTCCATGAGGCCGGCCGCCTGCTCGGTCCACTGCCGTAGTCCGCCGGTGGTCCCGGGTGGCAGCGGAGTGCGACCGAACCCGGCCTGGTCGGGTGCGACCACGCGGTGCGAGCCGGCGAGCGCCAGGGCGGTGGTCGTCCATGCCCCGGTCCCCGTGGTGCCGGGCCCGGAGCCGTGCAGCAGCAGCACCGCGGGCCCGGTGCCGGCCTCGGTGACGTGCACCGGACTGCCGGCGACCTCGACGCTGCGGTGCTGGAGCACCGCAGCGTCGGTGGCCGTGGTCATGCCGACGCGTCGCCGATGGACTTGTCGAAGACGTCCATCATGGCGCGACCGAACTGCGGCATGTCGGGCCAGCCGCGGCAGGAGACGAGGTTGCCGTCCACGCAGTCGGGTGCGTCGATGACCGTCGCTCCGGCGTTCTCCATGTCACCGGTGATGGGCGGGAAGCACGCGGTCCTGCGGCCCTTCAGGAGTCCGTAGACCGCGGGGACCTGCGCGCCGTGGCACACCAGGGCGATGGGCAGGTCGCGGGCGAAGAAGTGCTCGGTGATGCGGCGCACGTCGGCGTCGACGCGGATCCACTCGGGAGCCCGGCCGCCGGGGATGATCAGGGCGTCGTAGCGCTCCACGTCGACCTCGGCCCAGGTGAGGTCCACCGGCAGCTTGCGACCGTTCTTCTCGACGTAGGCGTCGCAGTTGGGGTCGAACTCGTGGATCACGAGCTGGATGTCCCGCGTCGTCAGCGAGGCGACGTCGACGTCCCAGCCGCCCTCCTGCACGCGGTAGTAGGGATACATCGTGTCGAGCTCCTCGGCGGCGTCGCCGGTCATGAGCAGTGCTCTGGGCACCTTGGTCTCCTCGCACTCTGGGGCGGGTGGCTGATGATCCAATCGGATCCGATCGGATCGGGTGTGCTCAGAATCACGTGCTCAGGTGGCCTCGTCAAGGCCCTGTCCGGACCGGCCGGACTCCTCGGACTCGTCGAAGAGCCGTCGGAAGCGGTCGCGCGAGAGCAGGATGTGGCGGCGCATCGCGTACGCCGCCGCGTCGGGGTCGCGAGCGGCGATGGCGCCGAGCACCTCCTCGTGCTCGCCCATCGCCAGGAACGTCACCTCCGCGTCGTAGAGCAGCCGGAAGAGGTGCACGTGCGTGTGCAGACGCGCGAGCGCCTCGCGCACCACCTGGTTGCCGGCGCTGTCGGCCACGAGGTCGTGGAAGGCGGCGTCGCGCAGGCCGAAGGCGCCGTAGGCCGCGTGGCGGTCGCCCTCGACCAGCTCGGCCATCTCGTCGATCATCCGCCGCAGGCCGCTGACCTGCTCGGACGACGCGCGCTCCGCCGCGTGGCGGGCGGCCGCGGGCTCGAGGAGGAGGCGGATCTCCACCATGTCCTCGAAGCGCTCGCGGGTGATCTGGGGCGGGATCCGGTAACCGGCGTGAGGCACGCGGACCACCAGGCCGTCGGCCTCCATCCGGTTGAGCGCGTCGCGGATCGGGGTCTGGGACACGCGCAGCTCGCGCGCCAGCGCATCGATCGTCACCCGCGAGCCCGGCTCGATGCGCAACGACATCAGCTGCGCGAGCAGGGTGTCGTAGACCTCGTCGGCCAGCCGCCCCCGCGTGCGGTCCACCCGGAGGCCCCCGTCCGTCGCCCGCGCGAGCGTCGTGTCGGGCCGACCCGTCGTCGCCTCGTCCATGCCGGTCCCTTTCCCGCGTGTCGTGCCCGGACCTGTTGACAGCGCCCGGTGTGGTGGCTCATGCTCTCGCACCAATCGGATCGTATAGGAAATGGGTCCGGTCGCAAGCCATCTGCCGGTCCGGCACCCTTCACGACACGGAGACCCCATGAGCATGCTCGGCGTCCTGCGCGGTCCGCGCCAGGTCCTGTTCGGAGCCGGGCAGCGCCACGCCCTCGGGACCGTCGTCTCGGCGCTGGGCTCCCGGGCGCTGGTCTGCACCGACGCCCGGTTCGGGGCCACCCCGGAGTTCGCCCACCTGGTCGGGCTGCTCGAGGCAGCCGGCGTGCAGGTCACGACGTACGCCGAGGTCGAGCCCGACGTCCCCGTGCACCAGGTCGTGCAGTGTGCCGAGCTCGTCGCGTCGGCGGACCCCGACGTCGTGGTCGGCATGGGCGGGGGCAGCTGCCTAGACCTGGCCAAGGCCGTCGCCGTGCTGCTGACCCACGGCGGCGCGCCCGCCGACTACTACGGCGAGCTGAAGGTGCCCGGCCCGGTCGTGCCGGTCGTCGCCCTGCCCACCACCGCCGGCACCGGGTCCGAGGTCACGCCCGTGGCGGTGCTCACGGATCCCGGGCGGATCAGCAAGGTGGGGATCTCGAGTCCCTTCCTGATCCCGCACACGGCCCTGTGCGACCCGGAGCTGACCGTCGGCTGCCCGCCTGCGCTCACGGCGAGCGCGGGCGCGGACGCCCTCTCCCACGTCGTCGAGGCGTTCACGGCGATACGCCGCCCGGTGACCGCCGAGCTGGCCACCGAGCGGGTGTTCGTCGGCAAGAACGAGCTGACCGACACCTACGCGCTGCTCGGCATCCGGCTGATCGCCGGCAGCCTGCACCGCGCATGGTCCACGCCCGACGACGCCGAGGCCCGTGAGGCGATGATGCTCGGCGCGACCGCCGGCGGCTTCGCGCTCGGCACGGCGGGGACGGCCGCGGCGCACGCCATCCAGTACCCGGTCGGCGCCCTCACCCACACGCCGCACGGCGTGGGCGTGGGCGCGCTCCTGCCCTACGTCATGGAGTTCAACCGGCCGACCCGGGTCCCGGAGCTGGCGGCCGTCGCGGTCGCGATGGGCGCCCCGCGCGAGTGGTCCGCGGAGGACCTCGCCGACGAGGCGATCGACCGGGTGGCGGCGCTGCTGGCGTCCATCGGGATCCCCGCCACCCTCGCCGAGCTCGGGCTGCCCGCCGACCAGCTGCGGTGGACGGCCGAGCAGGCGTCGGGAGCCGAGCGCCTGGTCGCCAACAACCCCCGTCCGCTCGACGTCGACGCGCTCGAGCACATCGTGCGTGCCGCCCACGCGGGCGATCGCGCGGCGCTGCGCGAGGTCGTGCCCACCGCACCCGGCCTCGCCGCGACGGGGGGTGCGCGATGACGGTCGTGGACGAGCTGCTGCGCCCGGTCGCCGACGTCATCGACGTGCCGACCGACCTCTACGTCGCGGGATCCTGGCGCCCCGCCACCGGCGGGCGCCGCCTGGAGGTGTCGGACCCCGCCACGGGCGCGGTGCTCGCCACGGTGGCCGACGCCGGCACGGAGGACGCCACCGCGGCGGTCGACGCCGCCGCCGCGGCCGCCCGCGACTGGGCGGCGACGTCCCCCCGGCACCGTGCGGACCTGCTGATGCGTGCCTTCCACCTCATGCACGAGCGCAGCGAGGAGCTCGCGCTGCTCATCTCGCTCGAGAACGGCAAGGCGCTGGCCGATGCCCGGGGCGAGGTGGCCTACGCGGCGGAGTTCTTCCGCTGGTACGCCGAGGAAGGCGTCCGGCTGCGAGGCCAGGTGGGCCACGCGCCGAGCGGCGCCAACCGGCTCCTGGTCACCTACCAGCCCGTCGGTGTCAGCGTGCTGGTCACGCCGTGGAACTTCCCTGCCGCGATGGCCACCCGCAAGATCGCACCGGCTCTCGCGGCCGGGTGCACGACGATCCTCAAGCCGGCGGCCGAGACCCCGCTGACCGCCCTCGCCGTGGCCGCGCTGCTCGAGGAGGCCGGCGTGCCGGGCGGCGTGCTCAACGTCGTCACGACGTCCCGGCCGGGGCCGGTCGTGGAGGCGATGCTGACGGATCCGCGCACCCGGATGGTGTCGTTCACCGGCTCCACCGAGGTGGGGCGCGTCCTCCTGCGGACCGCCGCCGACGGCGTGCTCAAGTGCGCGATGGAGCTGGGCGGCAACGCCCCGTTCATCGTCCTCGCGGACGCCGACCTCGAGGCCGCCCTCGAGGGCGCCATGGTCGCCAAGATGCGCAACGGCGGCCAGGCCTGCACCGCCGCCAACCGCTTCTACGTGCACGCGTCGGTGCACGACGCGTTCGTGGAGGGACTCATCGCCCGGATGGCCGCCCTGCGCGTCGGCCCCGGCGCCGACGAGGCCACCCAGTGCGGCCCCCTGGTCAACGACGCCGCCGTCCGCAAGGTCGACCTGCTGGTCCGCGACGCGGTCCAGCGCGGGGCCCGCGCGATGATCGGCGGCCGCGCTCCCGACGGCCCCGGGTCGTTCTACCCGCCGACGGTGCTGGTCGACGTGCCGCCCGACGCCCGGGTCCTCCGCGAGGAGGTCTTCGGGCCGGTCGCGCCGGTCGTCCGGTTCGAGCGGGAGGACGACCTGCTGCCGGTCGTCAACGACACCGACCTCGGCCTGGTCAGCTACCTCTACACCCGCGACCTCGCGCGTGGCCTGCACCTCGCGGAGCGCCTCGAGAGCGGGATGGTCGGCCTCAACCGCGGGCTCGTCTCGGACCCCGCCGCCCCCTTCGGCGGCACCAAGCAGAGCGGACTCGGCCGCGAGGGCAGCACCGAGGGACTCCTCGAGTTCCTCGAGGCCCAGTACGTCGCCACGTCCTGGTGACCCCGTCCACCACCCACCCCGTGAGATCACCCACCCGAGCAGGAAGCAGGAAGCAGATGCGGTACCTACAGCGAGCGGGACACAGGTCCCTCCCCGGCCGGCGGGCCCGCCTGGCCACGGCGGCCATCCTGGCGGTGACGGCCCTCGCGGCCTGCGGCGGCGGTGACGGCGGTGGCGGCGAGGCCGAGGCGGCCGACGGCCCGAAGGCGCCGGCCACGATCCCCGAGCTCACCGACGACCCGCTGACGCTCAGCTTCATCTGGTTCGAGTGGCCCCCGGCCCAGGCGCTGGAGGACTTCGCCAACGCGGAGTACACCAAGGAGCGGCCCAACGTGACCATCGAGGTCAACACGGTGCCCAACGCCAACTGGCACGACGCGATGTTCACCCAGTTCGCCGCGCGGCAGACCGACTTCGACATCCCGATCCTGGACTCCCAGCACATCGGCGAGGCCGTCACCAACGGGAACATCCTCGACCTCACCGACTTCGTCGACGAGAACATCGACGTCGACGCGTACGACCCCTACCTGCTGGCGGCGTACGGCCAGTACCCCCAGGCCGAGACCGGCCAGCGCGACGAGGACGCCAGCCTCTACGGCCTGCCGCTCCTCGGCGACACGTGGACGATGATCTACCGCAAGGACCTCATCGGCGACGAGCCCCCGGAGACCTGGGACGAGATGATCGACGCCGCCCAGAAGTGCCAGGACGAGAACCCGGGCGTCAGCGGGCTCGCCTTCCACCAGGCCAACGGCTCCGACGCCGCGGCCGTCACCTACAACACGGTCAACGGCGTCTACGGCGGCAACCTCTGGAACTCCGAGGACAAGTCGATCGAGGGCGTCATCAACGACGAGGCCGGCCAGAAGGCCATGGACGTCCTCGTCAACGAGATGAAGCCGCTCACCGCCAAGGGCTCCGGCAACTGGTTCATCGACGAGGTGAACGCCGCGGTGGCGCAGGGCAAGGCCTGCATCGCCTTCCAGTGGATCGCCGCCGCCGGCGGCCTGCTCGACCCCGCGCAGTCGACGCTCGGCACGACCGAGGACGAGATCCTCGACACGCTCGGCTTCGCCACACTGCCCACCCAGGACGCCGACGTCGTGCCCCTCGGCGGGATGGGCATGCACATCTCCGCCTACGCGCCCGCCGAGCGTCAGGCCGAGGCACTCAACTTCATGAAGTGGTTCGAGCAGGAGGACATCCAGAAGAAGTGGGCCGCGGCTGGCGGCGTGCCGGCTCGCACCGACGCGCTCGAGTCGCCGGAGTTCCTCGAGGCCGGACCCTTCAACCAGGTGTACGCCGACTCGGTGTCCCGCATGCGCGACATGTGGAACGTCCCGGAGTACGCCCAGCTGATCGACATCGAGAACACCAACGTCAACGCCGCGCTCAACGGGGCCAAGGACCCCGAGGAGGCGCTCGACGACATCGCCGAGCAGCAGCAGCAGGTGCTCGACTCCAGCGGCGGCGGGCTGTGAGCCGGCGGCCATGACGACCACGACCGACCACCCGGTGCAGGAGGCGTCCGCGGCGCCGCCGCCTGCACCGGGGCGGTCCCCCCGCCTCACCGACCGCCGGCTGGCGCTGGTGTTCATCTCACCGGCGATGTTGCTGCTGCTGACGATGTCGGTGTTCCCGCTGCTGTGGGCGCTCTACCTGTCCTTCACCGACTACTCCGCCACGCGCGACGCGCCGGCCGACTTCGTCGGGCTCGGGAACTACACCACCATCCTCACGTCGCCGGAGGTCTGGCAACGGGCCCTCACGACCCTGGTCTACGTCACCGGGGCCGTGGCGCTGCAGACGGTGCTGGGCTTCGGGATCGCCTACCTGATCTCGCGCCGGGCCCGCGGGCGAGGGGTGCTGACCACCCTGTTCCTGGTTCCGATGATGCTGTCGCCGGTCGTGGTCGGCCTGTTCTGGAAGTTCATGCTCGACGCCCAGTTCGGGGTGATCAACTCGATGCTGGGCTCGCTCGGCCTCGGGCAGGTGGAGTGGCTCACCCGGCAGCGGACGGCCCTTCTCTCGCTGATCGTGGTCGACACGTGGCAGTGGACGCCGTTCATCATGCTCATCGCGCTCGCCGGCCTCACCGCCGTCCCGGCGTACCTCTACGAGGCCGCGTCCATCGACCGCGCGTCGGAGTGGTTCCGCTTCCGCCACATCACGCTGCCCCTGGTCTGGCCCCTGCTCCTCATCGCGGTCATGTTCCGCGCGATCGAGGCGTTCCGGCTGTTCGACCTCGTCTACATCCTCACCAGCGGAGGCCCCGGCGTCTCCACCGAGACGTTGTCGTTCCACGTCTACAAGGTCGCGTTCCTCGGGTTCAACACCGGGCTCGCGTCGGCCTACGGGATCCTCATGGTCCTCGTCGTCATCGTCCTCGCGCAGATCTACCTGCGCTACCTGAACAAGCTCAAGGAGGGGTGATGGCCATCACCATCGACGAGGCCGTTCCCGGCCCCGCCACGGATGACGCGCCGCCGGCGCGTCGCCGCGGCGGGCGGGGCCGGATGGTGGTCGAGGTCCTGCTCCTGACCGCGCTGGCGGTGGCCATGCTCTTCCCGGTGCTCTGGATGCTCGAGACGTCCATCAAGGAGAACCGCGACGTCTACGCCGTGCCCGCGAAGTTCTTCGGCTTCGACCTCACCCTGGACCACTACAAGGACGTGTTCGTCGCGCGCGGCGGTGGCCGGTCGGACCTGTCCGGGTCGTTCCTCAACTCGGTCGTCGTGGCCGGTGCGTCCACCGTCCTCGCGACGGTGCTGGGCGTCCCCGCGGCCTGGGCCTACTCGCGCTTCACCCTCAAGGCCAAGAAGGACCAGCTGTTCTTCATCCTGTCGACCCGCTTCATGCCGCCGGTGGTCGTGGTGATCCCGATCTTCCTCATGTACCGCACGCTGGGGCTGATCGACACCAAGCTGGGTCTCGTCCTCATCTACGCCGCGTTCAACGTGCCGTTCACGATCTGGATGATGAAGGGGTTCGTCGACGAGGTCCCCGCGGAGTACGAGGACGCCGCGATGCTCGACGGCTACACCCGGCTGCAGGCGTTCTGGCGCGTCACGCTGCCGCTGCTCGTGCCGGGCATCGCCGCGACAGCGGTCTTCGCCCTGATCTTCTCGTGGAACGAGTTCGTCTTCGCCGTCTTCCTCACCTCCAGCCAGGAGGTCCGCACGGCGCCACCCGCGATCGCCGGGCTGATCGGCGGCACCACCGTGGACTGGGGCCTGGTCGCTGCGTCGGCGGTGGTGTTCGCGGTGCCGGTGCTGGTGTTCGCGTACCTCGTGCGCAAGCACCTCGTGGCGGGCGTGACCCTCGGGGCGGTGCGACGCTGATGGCCGGCATCGAGGTGACCTCACTGCACAAGCGCTACCCCGACGGCACCGTCGCGGTCGAGCACGTCGACCTGTCGATCGGTGACGGCGAGCTCTTCGTCATGCTCGGCCCGTCGGGCTGCGGCAAGACGACGACCCTGCGCGCGATGGCCGGCCTGGAGCGACAGACCTCCGGCGACATCCGCATCGGCGACACGCTCGTCAACGACCTGCCGCCGGCGGAGCGCGACATCGCCATGGTCTTCCAGTTCTACGCGCTCTACCCGCACCTCAGGACCCGCGACAACCTGGCCTTCCCGCTCCGAGCCGAGGGCAAGCCGGAGAAGGAGGTCAAGGAGCGGGTCGCCGAGGTCGCGCGGATGATGCAGCTCGAGCGCCTGCTCGACCGCAAGCCCCAGCGCCTCTCGGGCGGCGAGCAGCAGCGCGTCGCCCTGGCCCGCGCCCTCGTCCGCCGGCCGCGCGCCTTCCTGATGGACGAGCCGCTGACCAACCTCGACGCGGAGCTGCGTGCGGACGTGCGCACCGAGATCAAGCACCTGCAGGCCGAGCTCGGGACGACGATGGTCTACGTCACCCACGACCAGGTGGAGGCCATGTCGCTCGGGCACCGGATCGCCATCCTCAACAAGGGCCGCGTCGAGCAGGTCGGCACTCCCCTGGAGGTCTACGACCGGCCGGCCAGCCTGTTCTGCGCCGCCTTCATCGGCTCGCCGCCGATGAACCTCATCGAGGTGGAGGTGGCCGACGATGCGCTGCGTGGGTCGGGGGGCCTCGTCCTCACGCCGCCGGCGGGGCTGCCGCGCGACCGCGCGCTCGTCGCGGGCGTACGACCGGAGGCGCTCGAGGTGACCGCGCCGGGCGCCGACCGGACGGTCCCCGCACGGGTCGTCTCGGCCGAGGCGCTGGGCGACGAGATCATCTACGTCGTCGACCACGGCGGCGCGAGCGACGTCCGGGTCCGGATGCCACCCACCGTGCGCTTCGCGGCCGACGACCGGGTCGGGCTGCGCCACTCCGGCGGGACCCCGCCGGTCTACGACACGAGCACGGAAGAGCTGGTGGCCTGATGGGAACCGTGGAGGCGCACGGGCTGCGCAAGGCGTTCGGGGACGTGCAGGCCCTCGACGGGGTCGACCTCGACGTGCCGGACGGCTCGTTCTTCGTGGTGCTCGGCCCGTCCGGTGCCGGGAAGACCACGACGTTGCGCGCGATCGCCGGCCTCGAGAAGCTCGACGGCGGGTCGGTGCACCTCGACGGCCGGGACGCCACGGACGACACGCCGGCCGCGCGGGACCTCGCCATGGTGTTCCAGAGCTATGCGCTCTACCCGCGGCAGACGGCGTACGACAATATCGCCTCGCCGCTGCGGGCCCGCAAGGCATCCGCGAGCGACATCGCCGCCGCGGTCGAGCAGGTCGCCACGCTGCTGCACATCGAGCGGCTGCTGAAGCGCCGGCCTGCGCAGATGTCGGGCGGCGAGATGCAACGGGTGGCGCTCGCACGCGCGCTGGTGCGGCGCCCGCGCGCCTTCCTCATGGACGAGCCGCTCACCAACCTCGACCTCAAGCTGCGCGTGGAGATGCGCACCGAGCTGACCCGGATCCACCGCGCGCTCGGCGGGACGTTCCTCTACGTCACCAACGACCAGGTGGAGGCGCTCTCGATGGCCGACCACGTCGCGGTGCTCAAGGACGGTCGGGTGCAGCAGGTCGGCACGCCGGCCGACGTCTACGAGCGGCCCGCGAACCAGTGGGTGGCCGGGTTCGTCGGGAGCCCCCGGATCAGCCTGCTCGCCTGCCGGGCCGAGGGCGACCGGCTGGTCGGGGCCCAGGGGTGGTCGCTCCCGCGGCCGCGCTGGACCACCGCCGAGGACGGGCGGCCGCTGCTCCTCGGCCTGCGCGCCGAGGACGTCTCGGTCGAGAGGCGCGGCGACGTCGCGCTGGCCGGGGAGGTCTACGCCCTCGAGCCGCTCGGCGACCGCACCGTGGTCGACGTCAAGGTCGGATCGGAGCTGGTCAAGGTCAAGGCCCGACCCCACGTGACGGGCACGCCGGGGGACCGGGTGTCCGTCACGGTCGACCTCGACCGTGCGCACATCTTCGACGCCGGCACCGGGCTCGCGCTGTCGACAGCGGGGCGGTGAGCGGCGGGCTCAGCCCGTCCCCGGCGCGGCCAGGAGGGTGTCGACGGCGGCGAGGAACTCGTTGCGGTTGAACGGCTTCGGCAGGAAGTGGCGGTGCTCGTCACCGACGTCGAGGTCGCCCGACATGATGAGCACCTTGGTGGACGGGCTGGTGCGTCGCAGCTCGTCGGCGACCGCCAGGCCCGTCATCCGCGGCATGTGGTGGTCGACCACGACCAGGTCGTAGCTCTCGGCCGACGCGTGGGCCAGCACCTCGGCGCCGTCCCCGGCCAGCGTCACGACGTGGCCGGCGCGCTCGAGCACGTGTCCGATGAAGTCGCGGATGTCGGGCTCGTCGTCCGCGACGAGGCTGCGCAAGGACATGGCACAGAGTCTGGACCCCGACGGTCGCCACTGTCGCGCCGCCTGACCGTTTCCGGGGCAGATGTGAGCGGATCGTGAGGTGTGGGCTGAGCCGTTGCCCGGTCCGGCACCCGTCGCCGGTCGTACTCTGTGCGCATGTCGAAGGCCCTGTCGCCGACGCGGGCCGCATCCTTCGCGGCGGCGTACGCCGTGCTCACCCTCATCGGGCGGGCCACCGCCCTCGAGGGCCAGGTCGTCAGCCTCATCTGGCCGGGCTCGGGAGTCGCACTGCTGTGGCTGCTGGCGGAGTCGCCGCGCCACACCCTGCGCGTGCTCGCGCCGCTGCTGGCCATCCACTTCGGCGTGGTCGTCGCGACCGGCGCCTCACCGCTCCTGGGCCTCTTCGGGGCCACGTCGGTGACGGTGCAGACCGCCGTCACCGGCCTGCTGGTGCGTCGCTGGTGCCCGACGATGCTCGGCGCGGGCGGCACGGCCAGCATCCGCTCGCCGCGCAACCTCGCGGCGATGGCCGGGGCAGCAGCCATCGGCTGCGCCCTGGGGGCGGTGATCGGGACGCTCGGGCTGTGGCTCGACGCGGCACCCGTGACGGCCCTGACCCCGGTGGCCTGGTTCGCCCGGCACGTCGCCGGTGTCCTCACCGTCGGCGCCGTCGGCCACCTGGCGTGGGAGTGGCGCACGCAACCGATCCCCGACCGCATCCACGGTGGCTCGCGCACCGAGCTGGTGGTGCTCTGGGTCGTCTCGGTCGCCGTGACGGTCCTGCTGTTCGTGCAGCCCTATCCCGTCGTCTTCCTCGTCATCGCCTTCGCCGTGTGGTCGGCGGCCCGGTTCCCGACCTTCCCCGCAGCGCTGCACTGCCTGGTCCTGGGTGGCATCGCGCTCTCGCTCAGCCTCACGGGGCACGGACCGTTCGACTCGGTCGACGACCCGGTGGCCGAGGTGCTCGTCTCGCAGCTCTTCATGGTCGCCGTCCTGCTCACCGGCCTGGCGGTGGGAGCCCTCGGCGACCGCGTCGACGAGTCGTACGCCGCCGAGACCGCGGCCCGCGCGGAGGCGGCCGAGCAGGCCGAGCTGCTCGCCGAGATGACCGAGAGCATGGACGAGGGGCTCGTCGTCCTCGACGCCGACGGCCGGGTCGAGCGCAGCAACGGCGCGACCCGGCGGCTGGCGCACCGGGTGAGCCCGGCGACCGCGGACGCCGACGCCCTGGCCGAGCTCGTCAGCCGGCTGCGCGAGCCCCCCTCGTCCGACACCGGCGCGGTGCGCGCCGAGCTGGGCGTCGGCGACGTCGTCATCACGTTGAGCAGCGGCGAGGAGATCGTCCTCGCGGTCTCCCGCGCCACGCTCACCCGCACGGACGGGCGCCCCGGGATCCTGCTCGTGCTGCGCGAGGTGACGGAGCACCGCTCCGGCCTGCGGCCCCTCGCCGGCTTCGCGTCGACGGCGGCCCACGACCTGCGCGGCCCGCTCTCGGCGATCCGCTCCTGGGTCGGCCTCGCCGCCGACGACCTCGAGCCCGGCTCGCCGGCCGCCGAGCCGCTGCGTCGCGCCGAACGCGCGGCGGAGCAGATGGGCGAGCTGATCGGCGACCTGCTCGAGCACGCCCTCGCGGAGTCGGGCGAGCTGGCGGCGCGCGAGGTGGCGATCTCCGGTCCCGACGGCGTGCTGGACCAGGTGTCGGGGCTGCTCGGCCCCGACGACGTGCTGACGGCCGCACCCGACCTGCCGTCGGTCCGCGCCGACCCGGTGGCGTTGCGCCAGCTCTTCGGCAACCTGATCGGCAACGCGGTGAAGTACGCCCGGCCCGGCGAGGCCGCGACCATCACCGTGCGCGCGCGCCGCCAGGGCTCGCGCGTCGTGGTCGAGATCGAGGACTGCGGGGTCGGGGTCGAGGACTCCGAGCGGTCGCTGATCTTCCAGCGCTTCCACCGCAGCGGCGCCGTCCGCGCCCACTTCCGCGGGACCGGGATGGGCCTGTCGATCTGCCAGACCATCGTGCAGCGCCACGGCGGCACCATCGAGTGCCTCGCCACCCCGCCCGGGAGTGGCACGGTCTTCCGCTTCGACCTGCCGGCGGCGTCCACCCCAGAGGGTGGGACCGGGAGCAGCTGAGACGAACCTTTACCTTCGGGCGGCGAACCTACGCCAATGTGGGCATGCCGGCCTCGGGTGCCGCGGCCTACCAATGCTGTAGGCCCGGCCGAGCGAACCCGCCCCGGGCGGGCCGCCCAGCCACCGGCCGCGGGTCGATTCTCGGTAGGACTTGCCCACACCCTGAGTGAGGCGCCATGCATCGCTTCTCCGCATGGATCTCGGTCCTGCTGCTCGCGGCGGGAGTCGCCCTGACGCCGCTCCCCGCCGGTGCGGCTCCCGGTGCCCCAGCCATCACGGGTCACCCCGCGGCGACGGTCGAGACACCGTACGCCGCGTTCTCCTTCCTCGCGCCAGGGGCGGCGTCCTACGAGTGCCGCGTCTTCCCTGCGGGGACACCGGACGGGTCGCGACCGACGTACGGCGACTGCGGCGTGACGGGCAGCCACCTCACGAGCGTGCCGGCCGACGGCCAGTGGACCTTCGAGGTCCGTGGGGTCGACGGGGGCGGCGCCGGCCCGAGTGCGACCCGGGACTGGACCGTCACGTCGCAACCCGTCGTGCAGTGGATCGTCGAGCCCCAGGGCAGCTACTCGGCCCGGGTCGTGTCGGCGACGTTCACGGCCGCGGGGGCGTCGGCGTACGAGTGCCGTCTGGACGGCGGGGACTTCGCCCCATGTGGGTCCGGGCGTGACGGCTTCTGGACGTCGGGGCAGCTGCCGGCGGGACCGCACGCGCTCCAGGTTCGGGCGCTGCGCGGCGGAGTCCCCGGCCCGGTCGCGACGGCGACCTTCACGGTCACCGACCCGCTCGGCATCAGCTGGCTCGAGGAGCCCGGCGACGTCACCGACGGGCGGACCGTCACGGCGCGTTTCACGGCCCAGGGAGCGCACCGCTACGAGTGCCGTCTGGTGCGCACCGACCCCCTGCCGGACCCGCTGCCGGACATGGTCGGCTGCGGCTCCGGCGTGAATGGCCTGTGGACCAGCGACGAGCTCGCCGATGGTGCCTGGCGCCTCGACGTGCGCGCAGTGGAGGGCGCTGAGACCGGTCAGGTCGCCTCCAGTGCGTTCGTCGTGGACGTCCAGGGCACCGTGCAGTGGGTCTCACGCCCGCCTGCGACGATCGACGGCAGCGTGGCCTCGGCCGTCTTCCGCGCGCCGGGCGTGCACGCGTATGACTGCCGGGCCTACCGCACCGATCCCGTCCCGGAGACGTTGCCGGACTTCGAGGTCTGCGGAGGCGGACAGCAGGGGTGGTGGACGTCGGGTGTTCTCGCGGACGGCGCGTGGCGGCTGGACGTGCGACCGCGGGACGCACGGGATCCGCGTCCGGTCGCCTCGACGACCTTCACCATCGCCCCGCAACGTGAGATCGAGTGGGTGGTCCGGCCGGCCGGGACCCTGCCCGGGACCGGCTACGCCGCGGCCTTCAGGTCTCGGGGAGCGCATGGCTACGAGTGCCGCGTGGACGATGGTGACTGGTTCACCTGCGGCTCAGGACGTGAGGGTCACGTGACCGGCACCGGCGATCCCGGCCCGCACCAGCTCGACGTACGCGGCGTAGCCCCTACCGGGACCTCGCCCGTCGCATCGACGACGTTCACCCTGGCGCCCACCACCGGTGCCTCGAGCGATGCCACCATCGTCCTGGGAGCGCAAGGCACCACGACCGTCCCGTGGACCGCGTTCGCCTGGACCGCCGAGGACGTGGACTGCTTCCGCTGGAAGCTCGACGGTGACGACGACCTCTCCACGCAGGGGTGCTACAGCCCCGGCGGGAACGGCACCTACGCCGTGGCGCAGGCGTTCGGCTCGTTGCCGGACGGTGAGCACGTCCTGCGCGTCCAGGCGAGGTCGACCAGCGGCGACTACGGACAGGTCGCGACCCGGACGTTCACCGTCGACACCTCCACGGCGTCGCGTCCGCAGGTGATCTCCGGGCCGACCGGCACGGTTGCGACGCCGTGGGCGGCGTTCTCGTGGGCCGCGACGGACGCCGAGTGCTTCCGGTGGGAGCTCGACGGTGACGACGACCTCTCCACTCAGGGGTGCTACAGCCCCGTCGGCAACGGCGCCTACGCGTCCACCCAGGGCTTCGGGAACCTGGCCGACGGACCGCACGTGCTCCGCATCCAGGGGCGGTCGCCCGGTGGGTCCTTCGGAGAGCTCACGACCACCTCCTTCACGGTCGACACCTCGGCGGCGACGCGGCCACGCTTCACGAGCGGCCCGGCGCAGGGCGCGACGGTCACCCGTGCGGCGGTGGCGTACTCGTGGACGGGCGATCAGGTCGAGTGCTTCCGCTGGGAGCTCGACGGCGACGGCGACCTCACCGACCAAGGCTGCTACAGCCCCGTCGGGAACGGCGCCTACGCGCTCACCCAGGCGTTCAACGGGCTGGGCGACGGGCCGCACACCCTACGTGTCCAGGGCCGTTCGGCCGGGAACGCCTACGGTCCGGTCACGACCCGGTCGTTCACCGTGGACACCAGCGCGGCAACCCGCCCGCGCTTCGTCTCGGGCCCAGCCGAGGACGCCACCATCCCGACCGCCGCGGTCGCCCTCTCGTGGGTGGCCGACCAGGTCGAGTGCTTCCGCTGGGAGCTCGACGGCGACGGCGACCTCACGGACCAAGGCTGCTACAGCCCGAGCGGCAACGGCGCCTACGCCCAGGGCCAGGCCTTCACCAATCTGACCGACGGGTCGCACGTGCTACGGGTCCAGGCGCGGTCGTCGGCCGGGACGTACGGGCCTGTGACGACCCGTGCCTTCCGCGTCAACAGCGGACCGTGGGTGACCGTCTCGTCGCGACCTCGCCAGGTCCTCCCGAGCGGCACGTCAGCAATGGCCTGGTCGGCCCCCTCGGCAGCGTGCTTCCGGTGGGAGCTCGACGGCGCCGACGACGACCTCTCCGACCAGGGATGCTACGACCCGATCGGCAACGGCGCGTACGCCCAGCAGCAGGCGTTCACCGACCTCGGCGACGGTGCCCACGTGCTGCGTGTGCAGGCGCAGGGGACCGGTGGCAGCTACGGACCCGTGACCCGCGTGCCGTTCACCGTCGAGACCAAGGCGCCCGAGACGACCATCACCAGCGGACCGACGGGATTCGTCTCGTCGCGGGCCGCCTCCTTCACGTTCAGCGCGGACGAGACCGCCACCTTCCAGTGCAGCCTCGACGGGGCGGCGTACGCGGCGTGCGCGTCTCCGCTCCAGCTCGACCAGCTCGACCAGGGCGGCCACACGCTCGCCGTGCGCGCGATCGACCTGGCCGGCAAGACCGACGCCACGCCGGCGACCCGGTCGTGGACGGTGGACACCGTGGACCCGACGGTCATCGACCTCGACGGTCCCAGCGGGACGATCGTCGACCCGAACTTCGTCGCGGTCCTCACCTTCCTGGCGGACGAGCCCGGGGGGTTCGAGTGCCGCCTGGTGCCGGCGGCCTTCGCGACGTGCGGCTCGCCGACGTCGTACGCCGACCTGCCGGACGGGCAGTACCGGTTCGAGGTGCGCGCCGTCGACCGCGCCGGCAACCGGAGCGCCGTTGCCTACCGGGAGTGGTCCCTGGTGACCGACCCACCGGAGACCACGATCACCAGCGCCCCGTCCGGCGTGGTGCGCCAGACGTCGGCGACCGTCACGTTCACCTCGCCAGACAGCCCGGTCAGCTTCGAGTGCGAGGTGGACGGCGCCGCGTGGGCGACCTGTGCCAGCCCGTTGCCGCTCACGGGTCTCGACCAAGGCGCGCACACCGTCCGCGTCCGCGCGGTCCTGCAGGGAACGCTCCGTGACCCCTCGCCCGCCACCGTCACGTGGACCGTCGACACCGTCGGTCCCACCACGACCATCACGTCCGGACCCTCCGGCACCGTGGGTGCGGGCCCGCGGACGTTCACCTTCGTCGCCGACGAGCCGTCCAGCTTCACCTGCGTGCTCGACGGCGGCACCCCCTACGCCTGCTCCTCGCCTGAGGGTCTCGGGACGCTCGGATCGGGTGCCCACACCTTCACCGTGCGCGCGACCGACGATGCGGGCAACGTCGGGGAAGCGGCGGCGCGGAGCTGGGTCGTGGACGCCGAGGCGCCGGTGGTCACGATCACCGGCAGGCCGGCCGCGGTCACCAATCAGACGAGCGGCAGCGTGGCCTTCACCGTCGACGACGCGAGCGCTTCGGTGGAGTGCCGGCTCGACGGCGGGACGTGGTCCGCGTGCGCCTCCCCCGTGACGCGCACCGGTCTCGCGGAGGGCGAGCACGTGCTGGAGGTGCGGGCCACCGACGCGGCCGGCAACGTCTCCGACCCGGCTGCCGCCCAGTGGCGCGTGGACACCACGGCGCCGGTCGTGACCATCACGTCCGCCCCGGTGCTGCCCGTCTCCTCGCCGCGGGTGACCATCGGGTTCACCGTGAGCGAGCCGGCGGACACGGTCTGCCGGGTCGACGGAGGGGCCTTCACGCCCTGCACCTCGCCCTTCGAGTTCACCGGCCTCAGTGACGGCGTGCACCGGCTGGAGGTCCGCGCGACCGACGCCGCGGGCAACACCGGGCTCGTGGCCGGTCGCGACGTCACCGTCGACACCGTCCCGCCCACGGTGACCATCATCGGCGGCCCGACCGGCACCATCGCGCAGACGAGCGCGACCTTCTCCTTCACGGTCGACGAGGCGCCGGTGACCACGCGGTGCAGCCTCGACGGCGCCGCGTTCACCGTGTGCAGCAGCCCGGTGACGTACGCCGGTCTCGACCAGGGTGTCCACACGCTGCGGGTGCAGGCGACTGACACGGCCGGCAACACCGGAGCGGCCGCGCCGCGCACCTGGACGGTGGACACACCCGAGCCCGAGACGACGATCGACACCGCGCCCCGGTCGCCGAGCAACGACACGACCCCCTCGTTCGCCTTCAGCTCCGACACCCCGGGGGCCACCTTCGAGTGCCTGCTCGACGGCGCAGCCACTTGGACCAGCTGCGCGAGCGGGCTCGAGGTCGGCCCCCTGGCCGACGGGTCTCACACCTTCAGGGTGCGGGCGGTCTCCGGAGGGTTGACGGACCCGACGCCCGCGACCCACACCTGGACGGTGGACGCGACGGACCCGGTCGTCACCGTGACCCAGCGTCCGACCGGGGTGACCAGCATCCCCGAAAGCCGGTTCGTCTTCACCACCAGTGAGCCCGGTGTGGTCGAGTGCCAGGTCGACGGCGGGCCTTGGCAGGTTTGCTCGAGCCCCTTCGACCCGGTCCTCCCCGACGGGGCCCACAGCGTCCGCATCCGCGTCACCGACGCAGCGGACAACGTCGGCCAGACGGCGGTGATGTCGTGGACCGTCGACGGGACCGAGCCCGACGTCGTCATCACGTCAGGCCCCTCGGGCGACCACGCGAGCCGGACGGCGACGTACACCTTCACCGTCGACGACCCCACCGCGACGGTCGAGTGCCTCCTCGACGGCGGCACCTGGTCACCCTGCTCGAGTCCTCGGACCTTCACCGGGCTCGAGGACGGCCCGCACTCCTTCTCGGTGCGGGCCACCGATCCAGCGGGCAACCGGGGAGCCGAGGGACGGTCGTTCTTCGTCGACGCCACGGCGCCGGTCGTGTCGTTCACCGACGGACCGGCTCAGGTGACGACGGCCCGGACGGCCCGCCTCGTCTTCACGGTCGACGACGCGGTCGCCTCGCGTACCTGCCGCCTGGACGGTACGGCCTACACGCCCTGCACGAGCCCGGTGGACCTGACCGGACTCGCGGACGGGTCGCACAGCTTCCGGGTCGAGGCCACGGACGCCTTCGGCAACGTCGGCACGGCCACCCGCACGTGGGTCGTCGACAACACCCCGCCGACGGTCACCATCACGGACGGGCCCTCCGGGACGGTCACCACGAACGACGTCTCGTTCTCGTTCGTCGCCGACGACACCCCGGTGACGTACGAGTGCCGGCTGGACGCTGCGGCCTTCACGACGTGCGCCTCACCGCTCGCCTACGACGACCTCGCCGCGGGTGCCCACCGGTTCGAGGTCCGTGCGACCAACGGTGCCGGTGTCACCGGACCGGTCGCGTCCCGCGACTTCACGGTTGCCGTGCAGGGCGACCCCGCAATCGCCGTGACGGTGCAGGCTCGCACGATGGCCGGCGCGGCCCTGTCCTCGACCGGGCTCGGCGACGACTTCGTGGTCCGTGCCTCCCTGACGAACAGCGGGCCGGTCGCCTCGGACACCACCGTGCTGACCGTGCCGCTGTCGTCCGACCTCACGCTCGCAGGAGGGCTGCCCGCCGGGTGCACGTCCCCCGACGCCGACGGCCCGGTCACGTGCGCGATCGGAGTCGTCGGCGCAGGAGCGACGACGGTCGTCGACCTCCGGGTCGACGCGTCGTTCACCTGCACGGTGTACGGCGACTCCGCCGCCCAAGCGAGTGCGGTGTCGAGCCTGAGGGGCACCACCGGGGACGATGTGATCTGCGGCGGTGGTGGCGGCGACGAGATCCTGGGTCGCGGCGGCAATGACGTCGTGTGGGGCTATGGGCCCACGGGCCTGGTGTCGACGAGCGCGTCGGTCGCCTACGGCCCCGGGAGCCGCAGCGCCACGGCCCTCCCGGCCTCCATGATGATCGATGGCCCTGACGGGGCGGACACCATCACCACGGCCCAGGGGGCCGACATCGTCCGGGCGCAGGACGGCGACGACGTGGCCTCCACGGGCGCGGGCGTCGACCGGGTCGAGGCAGGGGACGGCAACGACCGGGTCAGCACCGGCACCGGTGAGAGCGACGTCACCGGCGGGCGGGGGGTCGACTCGCTGACCGGAGGACCCCAGCGCGACGTAGTGAGCGGGGGCGACGACGCCGACACCATCACCACCTTCGACGGGGCTGACGCGGTCTCCGGGGATGGGGGCAACGACACGATCAACGCCGGCCCGGGTGGGAACACCGTGAACGGCGGGGACGGCGACGACCGCATCACGGGGAGCGCGGGCCTCGTCAGCGGCGGCGACGGTAACGACACCGTCTCCGGCACGACAGGCTCGGTGAACGGTGACGCGGGGAACGACACGATCAGCAACACCACAGGGCCGGTCAACGGCAATGACGGCAACGACACCATCAGGGGCACCGCCGGCGTCGTGATCGCTGGTCCAGGCAACGACTCGGTGACCGGGACGTCCGGGCCGGACGAGATCCACGGCAACGCGGGAGAGGACGCGATCACCTCGGCGGGTGGTGACGACACGGTCACGGGTGACGAGGACGGCGACAGGATCAACGCGGGCGCGGGTGCCAACACCGTCAACGGCGGCAGCGGGGACGACCGCATCACGGGTAGCGCCGGGGTCATCAGCGGTGGAGACGGCAACGACATGATCTCGAGCACGACCGGCACCGCGAACGGCGACGATGGCAACGACACCATCTCGAGCACGACCGGGCCGGCGGCCAACGGTGGCGCTGGTGACGACACGATCATCGGCACCACCGGCACGGCCGACGGCGAGGACGGTGACGACCGGATCACCGGGACCGGTGCGGCGAACGTCATCAACGGCGGGAGCGGGAGTGACGTCGTCAACGCCGGAGGTGGGGCCGACACGATCGACGGCGGCGACCTCCCGGACACGATCAACGGAGAGGGTGGCAACGACACCATTCGCGGAAGCTTCGGCGCGGACACGATCTCGGGCGGCGACGGTGTCGACATCCTGTCCGGGGACACCGGGGACGACACCATCCTCGGGGACGCGGGCGCGGACGTCGTCAACGGAGACAACGGCATGGACCGGCTCTTCGGAGGGACCGGCAACGACCGCATCACGGGCGGCATCCTCCAGGACGAGCTGAACGGCGAAGCCGGCGACGACGTGCTCAACGGTGAGGACGGACCCGACACGCTGTTCGGCGGCACGGGCAACGACACCCTCGCCGGCAACGACGGCACCGACACCCTGCGCGGCAACGACGGCGAGGACGTCGCCCTCGGAGGTCCGGACGCCGATCACGTCCTCGGCGGGGACGGGCACGACTACCTCGCGGGCGGTGCCGACGCCGACTACGTCAACGGGCAGCTGGGGCGCGACGTGGTCCGAGGTGGCGACGGCAGCGACGAGCTGGACGGCGGCGGCACCGACGCCACCAGGAGCGAGGCCCCCCGCGACCACTGGAACCGGCTCTACGGTGACGCCGGCGGCGCCGACATCTGTCACTTCGGCCCGGGTCTCGACACGCAGATGACCAACTACCGCGACCCGTCCTGCGAGCTGCGCGACGAAGGCCTCAGCAATCCTGGCGAGGGCTGGCTCAACGGGTCGGCGATCCGGCTGGACCGCGTCCGGAACGACGGAGACTACCCGGGCTGAGTCGCGAGGCTCAGACGTTCCTGCGGTACTGCCCGCCGACCTCGAAGAACGCCTCGGTCACCTGCTGCAGCGAGCACACGCGTGCGGCGTCCATCAGGACGGCGAAGACGTTGTCGCCGGAGATCGCGGCGTCCTTGAGCCGGGCCAGCGCCTCCTGCGCCTCGGCGCCGTGCTGGGCCTGGAAGGCGCGCACACGGGCGAGCTGCGACTCCTTCTCGGACTCGGTGGCCCGGGCGAGCTCGACCTCCTTGGGCTGCGCGTCGGCCGCCGACTCCTTGACGAACGTGTTGACGCCGATGATCGGCAGCGAGCCGTCGTGCTTGCGGTGCTCGTAGAGCATCGACTCGTCCTGGATGCGGCCACGCTGGTAGCCGGTCTCCATCGCGCCAAGCACGCCGCCGCGCTCGTTGATCCGGTCGAACTCCTGGAGGACCGCGGCCTCGACGAGGTCGGTCAGGTCGTCGATGACGAAGGAGCCCTGGAGCGGGTTCTCGTTCATCGCCAGGCCCCACTCGCGGTTGATGATCAGCTGGATCGCCAGCGCGCGGCGCACGGAGTCCTCGGTCGGGGTCGTCACCGCCTCGTCGTACGCGTTCGTGTGGAGGCTGTTGGCGTTGTCGTAGATCGCGATGAGGGCCTGCAGCGTGGTGCGGATGTCGTTGAAGTCCATCTCTTGCGCGTGCAGCGACCGGCCGCTCGTCTGGACGTGGTACTTCAGCTTCTGCGAGCGCTCCGAGGCGCCGTACTTCTCCTTCATCGTCACCGCCCAGATGCGGCGGGCGACGCGTCCGAGCACGGAGTACTCCGGGTCCATGCCGTTAGAGAAGAAGAAGGACAGGTTGGGCGCGAAGTCGTCGATCGCCATGCCACGCGCGAGGTAGGCCTCGACGTAGGTGAAGCCGTTGGCGAGGGTGAACGCGAGCTGGCTGATGGGGTTCGCCCCGGCCTCGGCGATGTGGTAGCCCGAGATCGACACCGAGTAGAAGTTGCGCACCTGGTGCTCGATGAACCACTCCTGGATGTCGGCCATCATCCGCAGGCTGAACTCCGTGGAGAACAGGCAGGTGTTCTGGCCCTGGTCCTCCTTGAGGATGTCGGCCTGCACCGTGCCGCGGACGTTGGCGAGGGCGTACGCCGCGAGCTGCTCGCGCTCCTCGGCCGACGGCTCGCGGCCCTCGCGCTCGCGGAAGGCGTCGACCTGCTGGTCGATGGCGGTGTTGAGGAAGAACGCCAGCACCGTCGGCGCGGGGCCGTTGATCGTCATGCTGACGCTGGTCGTCGGGGAGACCAGGTCGAAGCCGTCGTAGAGCGCCTTCATGTCGTCGAGCGTCGCCACGCTCACGCCGGACGTGCCGACCTTGCCGTAGACGTCGGGGCGCGGGTCGGGGTCGCGGCCGTAGAGGGTCACCGAGTCGAACGCCGTCGACAGGCGGGTGGCGTCGTTGCCCTCGGAGAGGATCTTGAAGCGTCGGTTGGTGCGCGCCGGGTCGCCCTCGCCGGCGAACATCCGGGCGGGGTCCTCGTTGTCGCGCTTGAACGGGAAGACGCCGGCGGTGAAGGGGAAGTAGCCGGGCAGGTTCTCGTTGCGCCAGAAGCGGACGAGCTCGCCGTGGTCGGTGAAGCGGGGGAGCGAGACGCGCGGGATCTTGTTGCCGCTCAGCGACTCCCTGGTCAGCCGGGTGTGGATCTCCTTGTCGCGCACCACGACGACCTGCTCGTCGCCGGAGTAGGACTCCACGACCGCCGGCCACCGCTCGATCTGGTCGACGACCTCGTGCGGCACGGCCTTGCGCGCCTCCTCGAGCAGGGCGGCCACGCCGCCCGCGTCGCCGTCCGCCAGCGCGTCGGCGACGTGCTGCACGCGCTGGAGGTTGCGCGCCGCCTCGGCGAGCTCGGACGTGCGGGCGTGGTAGCCGCGGACGGTCTCGGTGATCTCCGAGAGGTAGCGGACGCGGTCGGCAGGCACGACCTGGCGGATGCCGGAGGAGTGGCGGACGTCGACGTGCGGGAGGGTTCCCTCCTGCACCTCGAGCCCGGCGTCGGCGAGCTCGGCGCGCAGGTGCTGGTAGAGCGCGGTGACGCCGTCGTCGTTGAAGGTCGCGGCGCTCGTGCCGAACACCGGCATGTCGTGCGGCTGCTTGCCGAAGGCCTCGCGGTTGCGGACGAGCTGGCGGCCGACGTCGCGGAGCGCGTCCTTGGCGCCGCGGCGCTCGAACTTGTTGATCGCGACGCTGTCGGCGAAGTCGAGCATGTCGATCTTCTCGAGCTGCGAGGCGGCGCCGAACTCCGGCGTCATGACGTAGAGGGAGTGGTCGACGAGCGGCACGATGCCGGCGTCGCCCTGGCCGATGCCGGGGGTCTCGACGATGACCAGGTCGTGGCCGGCGGCCTTCATCACGTCGATCACGTCGGCGAGGTGCTCGGGCACCTCGTGCGCGCCGCGGGTGGCGAGCGAGCGGAAGAAGACGCGGTCGCCGTCGAGGGCGTTGGCGCGGATCCGGTCGCCGAGCAGCGCCCCGCCGCCCTTGCGCCGGGTCGGGTCGACCGCGATGACCGCGATGCGGAGCTTGTCCTGCTGGTCGGTGCGGAAGCGGCGGACGATCTCGTCGGTGAGGCTCGACTTGCCCGAGCCGCCGGTGCCGGTGATGCCGAGCACGGGTACGACGCGGCGCGCGGCCGCCCGGCGTACCTCCTCGAGCAGCGACTCGTCGAGCCGGCCGCCCTCGGCCCCGGTGATGGCGCGGGCGACGGCGAACCGGTCGCCGGTCAGGACCTGCTCGGCAGTGACCTGCCGGTCGGCCCACAGGTCGACGTCGCAGTCGGCGACGACCGAGTTGATCATCCCGACGAGGCCCATCTTCTGGCCGTCCTCGGGGGAGAAGATCGTGACGCCCGACTCGCGCAGCCGCTGGATCTCCTTCGGCACGATGACGCCGCCACCGCCGCCCACCACCCGCACGTGGCCCGCGCCCGCGGCGCGCAGCGACTCGACGAGGTACTCGAAGTACTCCACGTGGCCGCCCTGGTAGGACGACACCGCGACGCCCTGGACGTCCTCCTCCAGCGCGGCGTCGACGACCTCCTGCACCGAGCGGTTGTGGCCGAGGTGGATGACCTCGCAGCCCTGGCTCATGAAGATCCGCCGCATGATGTTGATCGAGGCGTCGTGGCCGTCGAACAGCGCGGACGCCGTGACGAGGCGGATCGGGTGCGTGGGGGTGTGCAGGTCGGCCATGCTTCGATAGTAGGACATCCAAGTATCTACTCGCGAGTCACCAGCCGCGGCGGTCACCGGATATCCGGTGACCGCCCTGCTTACAGGTACAGATCTGTACCTGTAAGCACGGAACTCGGGTGCAAACCCGCCCTGCGTCAGACGTCGCCGAGCCCCGACCGCAGCCCGGTCAGCCGGTCGGTGAGCTCGCGTACGTCGCCCTCGGGGAGGCCGGGGGTCTCGAAGACCTCGCGGTTGAGGACGGCGGTGGCCTCCTCGACCGCGTCGCGGCCGGCGTCGGTCAGCACGGCGCGCACGACGCGCTTGTCCTCGTCGCTGCGCACCCGCTCGACGTAGCCCTGGGCCACCAGCCGGTCGACGGCGCTGGTGACGCTCGTCGGGTGCACCTGGAGCAACGACCCGAGCCGCGACATGGGCATCGCGGCGCCGCGGGTGAAGGACAGCAGCCGCAGCACCTCGTAGCGGGCGAACGTCAGGCCGCGCGGGCGCAGCACCGCGTCGATGCGCTCCATCAGCAGCTGCTGCGCACGGACGACCGAGGTCACCATGGCCATCCCGTCGGCGGCACCGGCCCAGCCGTGGGCGACCCACTGGCGGTGGGCCTCGCTGATGGGGTCGCGGGTCATGGGAGGCGAGGCTACCCAGCCAGGCCGGACAGCACGGCGTGCGCCTCGACCATCGCCGGGCCGTACCACGTGAGCAGCCGCCCCGACACCAGTCGCGTCGGGGTGCGCAGCGCCTCGGGGCCGTCGTCGGCGGTGAAGACGTAGGGCTCGTCCGGGAGCAGTACGACGTCCGCGCCGGCGCCGTCGATGTCGTCCGGGGTCACCGTCGGGTAGCGCCCGTCGCGGCCGGCCAGCACGTTGGTCAGCCCGGCGCGGGCGAGGAGGTCGTCGGTGTAGGTCTGCGACCCCACGACCATCCACGGGTCGCGCCAGATCGGCACGGCGACCCTGAGGCGAGGGGCGGCGGGGACGGACCACAGCGTGCGGGCCTCGACCAGCCACGACGGGTCCGGCAGCCCGAGGGCCTCGCGGAGCAGCCGTGACATCGACTCGAGCGACTCCTCGACGATCTCGATCCGCGTCACCCAGACCGCGACACCGGCGTCGCGCAGGCGGCGTACGTCGAGCTCGCGGTTCTCCTCCTTGTTCGCCACGACGAGGTCGGGGGACAGGGCCCGGACGGCCGCGAGGTCGGGGTTCTTGGTGCCGCGCACCCGCGCGACGTCGAGGTCGGACGGGTGGGTGCACCAGTCGGTCGCGCCGACGAGCCGATCGGCCGCCGTGGCCGCCAGCGCCTCGGTCAGCGACGGCACGAGGGAGACGATCCGCGTCGCGGGGGCCGGCAGGGGGACGTCGGCCCCGAGGTCGTCGCGCATGTGTCCGAGGCTAGCCACCACCCGCGCGGGTGGAACGCACCACGAAGTGACGAGGCATGGGCACCCGGCGTGATGGAGTTGGCCCCATGAGCAAGCACGCCCGTCCCCGGGGGCTGCCGGTCGACGGCGTCGAGCGGCCGACGGCCGACGGCTGGACCTTCCCGGCGCGCAACCCGGCGACCGCGGAGCCGCTGTGGGACGTCCCGGACGCCGGGATCACCGACGCCCGCGACGCTGTCACCGCCGCGCGTCGCGCCTTCGACGCCACGCAGTGGAGCACCGACGCCGACCTCCGCGCGGACGGTGTACGACGCCTCGCCGCCGCTGTCGCCGACCACGCCGACGAGCTGGTCGCCCTCATGGCGGCCGAGACCGGGGTGCCGGTCGCGCTGCGGGATGCCCACCTCGACGACGCGCTGGCCGCGATGACGACCGGCTCGCAGGGCGACCCGGCCGGCGTGACGGTCGTCGTCACGCCCGCCACCGCGCCCCTGTCCGTCGCGCTCGCCGAGGTCGGTCGCGTGCTCGTCGAGGGCGGGACCGTCGTGCTGAAGCCCGCCCCGGAGGCCGCGACCGCCGCGCTGGAGCTGGGCCGGCTCGCCCTCGACGTCCTGCCGCGCGGTGTGCTCAACGTCGTCACCACCCGCGACGTCGACGTCGCCATCGCGCTGACCCTCGACGAGCGGGTCGACGCCGTCTCCCTCAGCGGGTCACCGGTCGTGGCCGAGCGGGTGCAGGTCGCGGCCGAGCGGGCCGGCAAGCGCGTCCGCCTGGACGTCGGCGGGCCGAGCCCCGTCCGGGTCGGCGACGACGAGGACCTGGAGGCGGTCGTCTCCGCTGCGGCGTACGACGTCGCGGCCAACGCCGGCCAGGGCTGTCGGCTGCCGGCCAGCGTCGTCGTACCCGTGCACCGGCACGCCGAGGCGATGAAGGTGGCCGTCGAGGCGATGGCGGACGTCAGGGTCGGCGATCCGGGCGACCCCGCCACCCGGTGCGGGCCGCTGCGCTCGGTCGTCGCCCGCGACCGGGTGCGCCGCTACGTCGACCTCGCCCGCTCGGAGGGCGGTGACGTCGCCCTGGGCGGTCAGCCGCTCGACCGGCCCGGCTGGTGGTTCGCCCCCACGGTGGTCGGAGGCCTCGCGCCCGGCTCGCGGCTGGTCCGCGAGGAGGTGCTGGGCCCGGTGCTGATGGTCGTCCCGGGCTGAGGCGCGGATCGGCCTCACTCGTCCGCGTCGAGGTGCGGGTCGGCGAGCAGGTACTGCGTGAGCCGGCCCTGGTGGGTCCGGTCGTGGTGGCGCACCGGCTCCGGGACCATGCGGCCCTCCGCGGCGTCCCAGAAGCGGTCGACCCGTCGGGCGACGACGCGGGCCAGGTGGCCCGTCACGCCCTGGTGCGGGATCCACGGGTGCGGTCGCGTGGGCGAGGCGAGCTCGGCGTGGTGCAGCCGGGCGCCCAGGTCCTGCGGGCCGTCCCCCGTGTGGTCGTCCTCGGCGAGCAGCGCCTCGGCGAGCCGGAGCTCGAGGGCGCACACCGCCTCGAGCTCGCGGTGCACCTCCGCCCAGATCCCGGGCCAGGGCCGGCCCACGGCGTAGATCGAGCCGTAGAGCCTGGCCTTCACCAGGGCGAGGGCCTCCTCGTAGCTGCGGCTGGCGGCGAGGTACTCGTGCGCGAGGTCGTGGCCCCCGGGGAGGTCGCGCACGAGGGGGGCGATCGCGTCGACCATCGCGGCGTTGTGGCGGCTCGCGATGGCGAGGAAGGTGTCGATGGCCGTGTAGTGGTCGCGGGGACGGCCCAGGTTCGGCCGCGCGCTGCTGGCCAGGTCCAGCCGGCGCCGGAGGTCCTGGTGGGTCATGTCGAGGTCGTGGGCGAGCGTGATCACGGCGATCATCTCCTCGGAAGAGCCGTGTCCCTCCAGTCTCCCTCGCCCGGCACCGATCACAAGGTCGCGGGACGGGCCATCGGGACGTGCATGACGCCGTCCTCGTCGAACTCCGGCCCCGTCACCACGAAGCCGTAGCCCTCGTAGAAGGCGGTGAGCCCGGTCTGGGCGTCCAGCCGCACCTCGCGGTCGCCGCACAGGACCATCGCCTCGACCATCATCACGGCGGCCAGGCCGCGCCCGCGCGCGGACGGGGCGACGACCACACGGCCGATGCGCGCCCACCCGCCGTCGTCGAGCACGCGCAGGGTGCCGACCACCGTCTGCTCGTCGTCGAGCAGCACGACGTGGCGGGTGGCGTCCTCGAGGTCGCGGCCGTCGAGGTCGGGGTAGGGGCAGTCCTGCTCCACGACGAACACCTGCTGGCGCAGCCGCCACACGTCGTACGCCGTGCGCGGGGGCAGCTCGTCGAAGCCCGCGACCAGCACCTTCACCGGAGGAAGTCCGTCACCTGGCGGAGGGCGCGGGCGCCCTCGGGGACGAGGGGGAGCAGGCCGTAGACGTGGATCAGGTCGGGCTCCTCGATGGCGGTGAGGTCCCAGCCGGCCTCCGCGGCCCGGCGGGCGAGCAGGCGGCAGCCGGGCGCGAGCAGGTCGCGGGTGCCGTAGAGCATCAGCGCCCGCGGCAGCCCGGTGAGGTCGCCGAGCGCGGGCGACACCTCGGGGCGGCCGAGGTCGGCGTCGGACCCCGCCCACCACGCGGCGTACGCCTGCACCTTGCCGATGAACAGCCACGGGTCGATCGCGTCGGCGGCGAAGGTCTCCGGTGTCGAGGTGGTGAGGTCCACCCAGGGTGCGTGCAGCACGAGCGACGACGCCTGCGCGAGCCCGCGGTCGCGCATCGACAGCGCCATCGCCAGCGCGAGCCCGCCGCCTGCGGAGTCGCCGGCCAGCACCGCCCCGCCCTCCGAGGCGGCCCACCGCGCGGCGTCGTCGACGAGCGCGTCGTGGGAGTCCTTCCACGTGTGCTCGGGTGCGAGCGGGTAGTCGGGCATCACGACGCGGGCGCCGATGCCGTCGGCCAGCCGCGTGGCGTAGCGGACGTGGAACGGGTCGATCGGCGCCATGTAGCCGCCGCCGTGGACGTAGTAGAGCGTCCGCGTCACCGGGCGTCCGCGCGGGGTGAGGACGTGGCACGGGAAGCCGATGTCGCTGACCGTCGCCTCCCAGCGCCTGGTGAAGCGGGGAACGACGCGGGTGGGGAGCGTGCGGTCGAGCGTGCGGTGCCACGCCTCGACGCGCGCCCGCTCGGTCGGCTCGTCCTCCAGCTCGCGCGAGCGGCGCACGGCGGGCACGAGGCGGGCGAGGAGGTCGTGGCGGCGGCTCGGCATGGGAGGCAGCGTAGGTGGAGGGCTAGGGTGGGACCTACGAAGACAGGGGAGCACGTGCAGGCGTGCTGAGAGTGCGGACCAGCCGCAGACCCTCCGAACCTGATCCGGTTAGCACCGGCGCAAGGGAGTCACACATGTCGCACGCACGCAGCCGCGCTGCCCTCACCACCTCGACGCTCGCCGCGGCGACGGCACTGGCCCTCGCGGGCTGCAGCCTCGCCGGCGGCGACGGGTCGACCGCCACCGAGCCGTCGACGTCCTCCTCGGACACCGGGCAGGGCGGCGGCACGGTCGTCCTGGCCACCCACGAGTCGTTCCACCTGCCCAAGAAGCTGGTGAGGGCGTTCGAGGCCGAGACCGGCTACGACCTCGAGGTCCGCGCCGCCGGGGACGCCGGCACGCTGGCCACCAAGCTCAGCCTGACCGCCGACAACCCGATCGCGGACGCCGCCTTCGGCGTCGACAACACCTTCGCGTCGCGGCCGCTCGGCGAGGGCGCGTTCGCCGAGGTCACCACGACGGCGACCCCGCCCGCGGAGTACGCCCTGCCCGAGGGCGGCGACCGGCTGGTGCCGGTCGACTCGGCCAACGTGTGCGTCAACGTCGACACCGCCTGGTTCGAGCGGGAGGGCCTCACGCCGCCGACGACGCTCGAGGACCTGGCCGACGACCGCTACCGCGACCTCTTCGTCACACCGGGCGCCTCGACGAGCAGCCCCGGGATGGCGTTCTTCCTGGCCACCGTCGCGGCCTTCGGCGACTCCTGGCCGGACTACTGGACCGACCTGCTCGACAACGGCGCCAAGGTCGTCGACGGGTGGGAGGACGCCTACTACGGCGACTTCACCGCCGGCTCCGACAACGGCACCCGCCCGATCGTCGTGTCGTACGACTCGTCCCCGGCGTTCACCGTCAGCGGCGGGCGCACCACGACGGCGGCGCTGCTCGACACCTGCTTCCGCCAGGTGGAGTACGCCGGCGTGCTCGAGGGCGCCGACAACCCTGCGGGCGCCGAGGCGCTCGTCGACTGGATGCTGTCCGACGAGGTGCAGAGCGCGCTGCCGGAGTCGATGTACGTTTTCCCGGTGATGCCGGGGGCCACGGTCCCGCCGGACTGGGCGGAGTTCGCGCCGCAGCCGACCGACCCCTACGAGGTCGACCCCGCCGAGATCGACGCCAACCGCGAGCAGTGGCTGACCGAGTGGACCGACGTCATCTCGCGATGAGTCTCGATACGCCCGGGCTCGTTCCTCGCCCGGCCACTCGACCACCGAGGGCTGCGCGCCGCGTCGCCGGCCTCCTGGCCATCGCGGCCGCCCCCGTCCTGGTGCTGGGCGTGCTCTTCGTCCTGCCGGTGGCCGGCATGGTCGCCGAGGGGTTCGTGGTGGACGGGCGGTTCGCGCCCGGCGCGGTGCTCGACGTCCTCGCGCGCCCGCGCGTGCACCGCGTCGCCTGGTTCACCGTGTGGACCTCCGGGGTCGCGACGCTGCTCGCGGTCGTGCTCGGGCTGCCGGCGGCGTACGCGCTCCACCGGCTCGCGCTGCCGGGGCGAGCGGTCGTGCGGGCGGCGCTGCTCGTGCCGTTCGTGCTGCCGACGGTCGTCGTCGGCGTCGCGTTCCGCCAGCTGCTGGGCGAGGGCGGGCCGCTGGGCTTCCTCGGCCTCGACGGCACGCCCGTCGCGATCGTGTGCGGCCTGGTCTTCTTCAACGTCGCCGTCGTGGTGCGCACCGTCGGCGTGGCGTGGGAGTCGCTCGACCCGCGCCCGGGGCAGGCGGCGGCCGCGCTGGGCGCCTCGCCGTGGCAGGTGCTCCGCACCGTCACCCTGCCGGCGCTGCGGCCCGCGATCGTCGGCGCCGCGAGCATCGTCTTCCTCTTCTGCGCGACCGCGTTCGGCGTCGTGCTGACGCTCGGCGGCGTGCGCTACTCGACGGTCGAGACCGAGATCTACCTGCTCACCACCACCGTCTTCGACCTGCAGGCGGCAGCCGCGCTGTCGGTGCTGCAGATCGTGGTCGTCGTCGCGCTGCTCGCCCTCGCCGCGCGGCTGCGGGCGACCCCCGACCCGACGGCCCAGCGCGCCGTGGCGCCCGCCCGGGCCGTACGCCGCTCCGACGCACCCGTCGTCGTCGCGACGCTGCTGGTGCTGGCGGCGATGCTGCTGCCGATCGTCACGCTGGTGCTGGGGTCGCTGAGCGTCGGCGACGGCTGGGGGCTCGACAACTACCGCGCGCTCACCACCGCCGGCGACGACCAGGCCCTGCTGGTGCCCGTCACCACGGCGCTCCTCGTGAGCCTGCGCACCGCCGTCGACGCCATGTGGATGGCACTGCTCGTCGGGATCGTGGTGTCGCTGATCGTGACGCGGCGCTCGCACTCGGTCGGCGAACGTCGGGTCCGCTCGACCCTCGACGGCTTCTTCATGCTGCCCCTGGGCGTCAGCGCGGTGACGCTCGGGTTCGGCTTCCTGATCACCCTCGACCGGCCGCCGCTCGACCTGCGCGACTCGCCGCTGCTGGTGCCGATGGCCCAGGCGCTGGTCGCGCTGCCACTCGTCGTGCGCAGCCTCACCCCGGTGCTGGGCGGCATCGACGACCGGCAGCGCCAGGCCGCCGCGTCGCTGGGCGCCTCGCCGTGGCGGACGCTGCTGACCGTCGACCTGCCGGTGGTCTGGAAGCCCGTGCTCGCCGCCTGCGGCTTCGCCTTCGCGGTGTCGCTGGGGGAGTTCGGCGCGACGTCCTTCCTGGCCCGCGACACGAACCCGACCCTGCCCGTCGTGATCTTCCGGCTGATCGGGCATCCCGGTGAGGCGAACTACGGCATGGCGCTGGCGGCCTCCGTCGTCCTCGCCGTCGTCACCGCGGTGGTGGTCCTGGGCGTCGAGCGGCTACGCGTGCCGGGTGTGGGAGCGTTCTGAGGTGCTGGCCCTGCGGGACGTGACCGTGCGCTACGGCGACGCCACGGCCGTCGACGACGTCTCGCTCGACCTCGCGTCGGGACAGGTGCTGGCCGTGCTCGGTCCCTCGGGCTGCGGCAAGTCCACGCTGCTGCGCGCGGTCGCGGGCCTCGAGCCGCTCGAGTCGGGGTCGATCTGCTGGGACGGCGAGGACCTGGCCGGCACGCCCACCCACAAGCGCGGCTTCGCGCTGATGTTCCAGGACGGGCAGCTCTTCGCCCACCTCACCGTCGCCCGCAACGTCGCCTACGCGCTCCGGCTCCGGCGTACGCCGGCCGCGCGTGTCGCCGCGCGGGTGCGCGAGCTGCTCGACCTCGTGGGGCTCTCCGGGTACGACGACCGGCTGCCCGGCACCCTGTCCGGCGGCGAGCGGCAGCGCGTCGCGCTCGCGCGGGCGCTGGCCGTCGAGCCGCGGCTGATCCTCCTGGACGAGCCGCTGTCGGCGCTCGACGCCACCCTGCGCGAGCGGCTTGCCGGCGACCTGCGGTCGATCCTGCACGCGGCGGGGACGACCGCGCTGCTGGTCACCCACGACCACGAGGAGGCGTTCGCGCTGGCCGACCGGTTGGCGGTGATGCGCGGGGGCCGCGTCGTGCAGCAGGGCGCGATCGACGAGGTGTGGCGCGAACCGGTCGACGAGGAGACCGCCCTGTTCCTCGGCTACGCGCGCGTGCTGCGCGACGCCGCCGCACGCCGCGTGCTGGACGCCGCCGCGCTGCCACCGGCGTACGCCGTCGCGCTCCGCCGCTCCGCGCTGGTCGTCGACGACGAGGGCCCGCTGCGCGCCGTCGTCGAGTCGGCGCGCGTGACGCCTGAGCTGGTGCGGCTCGTCGTCGGCGCCGAGGGGGTGGGCTCGGTCGACGCGGTCGCGCCGCTGGGCGGCCGGGTGGCCCCCGGTGACGAGGTGTCGCTGCGCGTCGACGTGACACGTCTCGCGGTGCTGGCGATCACCCCCTGAGGTGGACCCGTCCCTAGACTGGCGTCCGTGTACAGACCGGCCTATGCCCTGCTCGTGGGAGTCGCCGCCACCATGGGCGCGCTGGCTGTCACGGCCGCGCTCGTGCTCGACCGGCCGCTGGTCGACCCGGAAGGCTTCCTCGGTCCGTCGTGGCTGCGGCTGCCGCTGCTGATCCTCGGTGCCTTCCTGCTCGACATCCTGCCCCGGACGCTGTGGTACTCCCGGATGAAGCCGGCGCTGATGCCCGACATCGCCCGCGAGCGCATCCGTGAGCACTGGGACCGCGAGCGGATCACCCTCGTGGTGCTCGGGCTCGTGTCCTTCTACATCACCTACGTCTGCTACCGGAACCTCAAGTCGTTCCTCCCCTTCATCATGGGCGAGGACAAGTACGACCGTGAGCTGCACCTGATCGACCGGGCGCTGATGTTCGGCCACGAGCCGGCGACCATCCTGCACACCATCTTCGGCACCGGCTTCTCCGCGCACATCCTGTCCACGATCTACCTGTGGTTCCTCCCGCTGGTGCCGCTGGCCCTCGCGGCGTGGCTGGTGTGGTCGCGCAACATCACCTTCGGCTACTGGTTCGCCACCTCGCAGTGCCTGGCCTGGTCGCTCGGCACCGCGTCCTACTACGCGCTGCCGACCCTCGGCCCCGGCTTCCAGTACAGCTACCTCTACGCCGACCTCCCCGACACCGGGTCGAGCGCGCTGATGGAGTCGTTGTTCTACGGCCGCAAGGGGGTCATCCGTGACGGCGCGGAGGGGGCCGTGCAGTCCGTGGCCGGCTTCGCCTCGCTGCATGTCGCGATCACCCTGCTGGTCGCGCTCATGGTGCAGTACACGCTCCGCAACAAGGTCCTGCACATCGTGTTCTGGACCAACTTCGCCATCACCGTCGTCGCCACCCTCTACTTCGGCTGGCACTACATCGCCGACGACCTCGCCGGCGTCGTGATCGCCCTCTTCTCCTTCTGGCTCGGCGGGCTCGCCAGCGGGCAGAAGTTCGACAGACGCGGGTTGTCGAGCCATCCGACCTCGACGACCAGCCAGGTCCCCGTCGACGCCGACTGACCGGCGTACGCCGTCTGCTGCTGCCCGCTCGCGAGTCACCGGATATCCGGTGACCGACCTGCTTACAGGTACAGATCTCTACCTGTAAGCAGGCAACTGGGGTGCACAGCAGCTCAACCGATGCTCCGACCGCGAGCCCGGAGCACTCCGCGGATTCGCGCCGCAAGCAGCTCGGGGCGGCCGAGGTCCGACCACGTGACCCGGATGCAGGTCCAGCCGGTCAGCAGGCACACGAGCTCCTCGCGCTTCTTCTCCCGCATCAGGAACTCCTCGAGAGTCTCGCCCTCGCGTCGGTGCAGCTCGTACTTGATGCGCCCGTCGAACTCGACGAACACCTCGAGCTCCGGCCATGCGAAGTCGGTGCGAGCGACGAGCCGACCGCGCTCGTCGCGGATCTCCATCTGAGGCTCGGGCACCGGCAACCCGTGCCGATGGACGACGAACCAGAATCGATCCTCGCCCACTGACTCCAGCCGGCCGTCGGCCATGCGTAGGACGAGGTTCGCGGTGAGTCTGCCGGGCCAGTAGGCATGGTCCCGCATCTGCTTACGGAAGTCGTCGATGGTCATCGCGCCCATGTGCAGGAGCCTGTTGACCGCGACGAGCCCCGCCTCGACGCCGACCACGGTCGTCAGCTCGAACGCCGCCCTGGCCGCTGTGCTGATGGGCACGCCGTTGAGCACTTCGGTGTCACCCGGCCCGATCAGGCCGCGATGGGGCACCCAGTCGTCCTGTCGGCGTCCGGCACGCTCGGGTTGTTCACGCGTGGTGTGGACGACGTCGAGGGGCACACCCCAGAGCGGAACGCCGCGCTCGACCAACGACGACACGTGGGTCAGGACAGTCGCCTCGTGGGCCCTTGCCAGCACCGCGCGCGCCCGCAGGCGGTGCTGGTCCTCGGCGCTGCAGGCCTCCCAGACGTCGTACGGCACGTAGGCGCCGTACCGGACGCGATGCAGTCGTCGCGTCCTCACCAGACAGTCGATCTGCGTGTCGGTCATGCCGTCGGAGAGCAGCTCGCGACGGAGGCGCACGACTCCTGTCAGGTCGCGGGGCTTCGCAGGCGGTCGGTTCATGCGCGACGTCTGCCCGCTGACGACGACGGTCACGCACGGTCGTCGGGATCTGTGGACAACCGTCGGTCGGGGGTGCGCACCCGAGTTTCGGGCTTCGCGTCCGAGATCCGTACCTCGAAGCAAGGCGGTCACCGGATATCCGGTGACCCCGCTGCAGCCGCACATAGAACTACATCGTTGTAGTTCGCAAGTCGACACGCCGGGCGATGGTGAAAAAGTTGAGGAAACTGTTCCTTGTGTGACCAAAGTTCACTAACGTGCCTCGAGTTGCCCGTGCGAAGGGGAAGTCGCACGGGCCCGAGACCACCAGGGGAGCCCCGTGCCCGTCGCAGCACCGCAGGACCGCGAGCCGCAGCGGCGTACGACGTCGCGCTGGGCGAGCGCGGTCGTCCTCGTCGCCGGGCTGGCCATCGGCGGCGGCCACGCGGCGTACGCCGATGGTGACCCCACACCCAGCAAGTCCGACGTCGCCGCTGCGAGGGACCGCGCCGACGCGAAGGGACGCGACGTCGCCGCGGTGCAGGCCGACCTGATCCGCGCCGACCTCGCGCTCGAGACCGCCGGCGACCGGGCCGCGCAGGCTGCGGAGGCGTGGAACGGCGCCCGGTGGCGAGCCGAGCAGGCCCGGGCCGACGCCGACGAGGCCGACGAGGCCGCGGAGACGGCCCGTGAGGACGTCGAGTCACAGCGCGAGCTCTACGCCGCCACGGTGGTGCAGTCCTACGAGGACGCCACCCAGGTGCAGGGGCTGGCAGCGGTCGTCGAGGCCGACGGCATCGAGTCGCTGGTCGACCGCACGGTGACGATGGGCAACACCTCGGACGCGCTGAACCACCAGTACGACGCCTTCCTCGCCTCGTCGGCCGTCGCCGACGTCACCGCGTCGACCGCCGCCCAGGCATCAGAGCGAGCTGCGGCGGCCGAGGCCGAGGCCGAGGCTGCGTACGACGCCGCCGCTGCCGCGGAGGCCGCCGCCGGAGCGGAGGCGCAGTCGGTGTCCGCCACCAAGGCCGACCTCATCGCCGAGCTCGCCGAGCTCGAGGGGATCAGCGTCCGCCTGGCCGAGAAGCGGCAGTCCGCACTGGAGCGTGAGGCCGCGGAGGCTGCCGCGGCAGCAGCCCAGGCCGAGGCACAGGCCCAGGCGGAGGCAGAGGCGGAGGCAGAGGCCCAGGCTCAGGCAGCGGCACAGGGCCAGCAGGAGCAGGCCGAGCAGGAGCAGCCGACGCCGACGCCGTCCGCGCCCGCGACGCCGACACCCACGGTTACGTCCACACCCACGGTCACGCCGACCCCCACGGCGGCGCCGACACCGACTCCGCCCCCGACGCCGCCCCCGACGCCGACCCCGTCGTCGACACCGACTCCGGTCGATACCCCGAGCGCGACGCCGACCCCGACGGCGGCGCCGACGCCCACACAGAGCCCCACAACGACGACGACGCCCTCGCAGAGCCCGACAGCAACGCCGACACCCACTCCCGCGCCGACCCCAGCCCCGACCCCGGAGCCCGCTCCGACGGAGCCGCCGACCCCGACGCCCACTCCGCCCCCGACGCCCACTCCGCCGCCGGTGGCGACCGGTGCCGCGGCCGCGATCTCGTTCGCCACCGCGCAGATCGGTGAGCCGTACAAGTGGGGCGCCGCGGGCCCGAGCGCCTGGGACTGCTCGGGGCTCACCTCCGGAGCCTGGGCCTCCGCCGGCAAGGCGCTGCCCCACTACTCCGTCGCGCAGTACACGCAGTCCACCAAGATCACCGCCGCCCAGCTCGCGCCGGGCGACCTCGTCTTCTGGGGATCGTCCAGCAACCCGAGCTCGATCTACCACGTCGCCCTCTACGTCGGCGACGGCCAGATCATCCATGCCCCGCGTACGGGCCGGCCGGTGAGCCGGGAGTCGATGTACTACTGGCGGGCGCCGAACTTCTTCGCCCGCCCCTGAGGTTCGCACCCGAGTTACGTGCTTACAGGTGGAGATCTCTACCTTTAAGCAGGTCGGTCACCGGATATCCGGTGACCGCGAGCCAGCGACGGCCGCCTCAGCGGACCTTCCGCGCGAAGCGGGCGGCGAGCTCGCCGGGGTCGAGCTGCCCGTCGAGGATGAGGCGGGTGGGCCAGGCGGAGGTGTCGATGTCGGAGAGCTCCTCGAAGAGCGCGAGGTCCTTGGCGTAGACCTCGGCGACGTGGGCGAGGTCGTCGGCGGTCGGCGCGGTGCCCGGGACCTGCTCGGCGCCGGCGTGCCAGTTCTGCAGCGGCGGCACGCGCTCGAAGCGGGGCAGGTCGAGGAAGTCGGTCGTGCGGTCGACGGTGGCCGGGAAGTCCGCGAGCATCGCGCGCAGCTCGAGCAGCAGCCACTGCCGGCGGTCGAAGAGCTCGAAGCCGCGCTGGAGCTGCTCGCCGTAGAACCCGCGCGCCAGGCCGGTCATGTGCCGCCACCGCATGGTGCGTACGACGGCGGGGTCGGGCACCTCGTCCGGCAGCGAGGTGTGCGGCCACTCGGTGAGGAAGTCGGGCCAGTCGGGCCAGGCGAGGTTGCGCGAGCGCAGCATCACCCAGTGCGAGAACAGTCGCTCGAGCGGATCGCGGAACACGGCGACGAGCGGCATGTCGGGCTTGTAGTCGCGCATCCGCTCGAGCGCGTGGGGCCAGTAGAGGTAGGTGGGCGAGGCGTCGCCGAGCAGCCGGTGCACGCGGGCGCGACGCGGCGCGGTGTAGTCGCGGGCGTGGTCCGGCGCCGACCAGTCGACGGTCTCGTCGTCGAAGTAGTGCCGCTCCTTGTCGGGCGCCTGGCACACGAGCCGGTGCTGGTTCAGCGTCACCGCGAGCGTCGACGTACCACCCTTCTGCACCCCGACGACGGCGAAGTTGTAGGCCATCGAGCCCAGGTCGCCCGGAGGGGTGGCATCCGACACGTTCATCGCGGTGAACCTACAGGGGTGGCTACCTTTGGCGACATGGCCACCGACCAGGTTCCGCCCATCGTCGACGAGCTGCCCACGCCCGTGCCGGAGACGGCCCCGGCCCGCGTGGAGGACGACGCGGTGCACGCCGACGACTCGGGCTACCGGCAGCCGGAGGTCGACGTCGACGCGCTGCGCACCCTCCTCGACGGCCGCTACCGCGAGGTCCGCGACCTCGTCCGCGACAACCTCGCGGAGCACGCCCAGATCCTGCTCGACCAGGAGCAGATGAGCACGGCCGACTTCCGAGAGCGCGTCAAGGACGTCGTCGTGATGATGGCCGCGACCGGGCAGACCGGCATGGGCTTCCCCGAGGAGTACGGCGGTGGCGGCGACATCGGCGCCTCCATCGCCGCGTTCGAGACCCTCGCCCTCGGCGACCTGTCGGTGCTGGTGAAGGTCGGCGTGCAGTTCGGCCTGTTCGGCGGCGCGATCCTCCAGCTCGGCACGAAGACCCACCACGACGCCTACCTCGCCGACCTCGTCAGCGGCCGCACGATGGGCTGCTTCGCGATGACCGAGAGCGGCCACGGCTCCAACGTGCAGGCCCTCGGCACCGTGGCGACGTACGACGCCGAGGCGCAGGAGTTCGTCATCACGACGCCCGACGACGCGAGCCGCAAGGACTACATCGGCAACGCGGCGGCCCACGCCGAGCTGGCCGTCGTCTTCGCGCAGCTCGAGGTCGGCGGCGAGCGCCACGGCGTGCACGCCTTCGTCGTGCCGGTCCGCGAGGACGGCCGGGTGCTCGACGGCGTCCGCATCGAGGACTGCGGTCCCAAGATGGGCCTCAACGGCGTCGACAACGGACGCATCTGGTTCGACGGCGTCCGCGTGCCGCGCACGGCCCTTCTCAACCAGTTCGCCGAGGTGACGCCCGAGGGTCGCTACCTCTCGCCGATCGACAATCCCAACAAGCGGTTCTTCACGATGCTCGGCACCCTGGTCCAGGGCCGGGTGTGCGTCGGCGGCGCCGGCATCAACGCCTCGAAGGTGGCGCTCGCGATCGCCACCCGCTACGCCGTGCGCCGCCGCCAGTTCGAGGCCACGTCGCCCGACGAGGAGCAGGTGCTCCTCGACTACGGCATGCACCAGCGCCGCCTGCTGCCGCTGGTCGCCCGGACGTACGCCCTCCACTTCGCGCAGGAGGTCGTGGCCGGGCAGCTGCACGAGGTGTTCTCCGGGCCCGGGCCGACCGAGCCGGGTAGCGACGAGCACGCCCGGCGGATGCTGGAGTCGCGCGCTGCCGGCACCAAGGCCCTCGGCACCTGGCACGCCACCCGCACCATCCAGGAGTGCCGCGAGGCGTGCGGTGGTGCGGGCTACCTCAGCGAGAACCGGTTCGCGGCGCTGAAGGCCGACACCGACGTCTTCACGACCTTCGAGGGCGACAACCACGTCCTGCTCCAGCTGGTCGCCAAGGGCCTGCTCACCGACTACGCCGGCGAGTTCGAGGAGATGGACCAGCTCGGCATGGCCCGCTTCGTCGCCGGCCTGGCCGTCGAGACCGTCGTCGAGCGGACCGCGGTGCACAAGCTCGTCCAGTCGGTGCGCGACCTGCTGCCCGGCGGCGACACCTGGGACCAGGAGGCGGGCCTCCTCGACCCCAACTACCAGCTGGCGATGCTGCGCTTCCGCGAGGAGCACATGATCGGCGGCGTCGCGCGACGGCTCAAGCGAGGCATCGACCAGGGGGCGAACCCCGGTGCGGTGTTCTCCCGCGTGCAGGACCACGTCATCGCCGCCGCCCGCGCCCACACCGAGCGGCTCGTGCTCGAGGCCTTCGTCGCGAAGACCGCCGCCCTCCCCGACGGCGACCTCAAGGTCGCGCTCAACCTGCTGTGCGACCTGCACGCCCTCAGCACGATCGAGGCCGACCGGGCCTGGTTCATGGAGCACGGACGCCTCTCCAGCGCCCGATCCAAGGCGATCAGCCGCGAGGTCAACGCGCTGTGCCGCAAGGTGCGGCCGCTGGCGGTCGACCTCGTCGACGCGTTCGGCGTGCCGGACGAGATGCTGCGCAGCCCCGAGCTCCTGACGTGGGGAGGCGGAGGATGACCGTCGGGGGCCTGCCGACCCGCTGGGAGCCCGCCGGCGACAGCCGCGGGGTGGCGCTGGTCCTGCCGGGCCGCGCCTACTCGCCGAGCGCGCCGCTGCTGGAGTTCGCCCGGAGGGCGCTGCTGCAGCACGGCTTCGCCGTCCAGCAGCTGTGGTGGGACGCGGAGTCCCGCGGCGAGGAGGACCCCGAGCAGTGGGTACGCCGCCACGTGGCAGCCGCCCACGCCGGGGAGGACGCCGACCACGTGCTCGTGGTCGGCAAGTCGCTCGGCACCCGCGCCGCGTCGTACGCCGCCGAGCGCGGCCTCGACGCGGTCTGGCTCACCCCGCTGCTGGTCGACCCGGTGGTGGCCGAGGCGATCGCGGCCAACGCCGGCCGGCAGCTGCTGGTGGGCGGCCTGGCCGACGAGCTCTGGGACCCCGCCGTCGCCCAGGAGCTCGCCGACAACGGGTGCGACGTGCTGACCGTCGCCGACGCCGACCACGCCATGGGCACCGACGACGCGGTCCGCACCGCCGAGATCCACCTCGAGGTCGCCCGCGCCGTCGACACGTTCCTCGCCGGTCTCTGAGATGCCCGGCCCGCGCCGCCTCGTCGGGGCCTGGAGCGAGGACCCGCTCTGGGCCAGGGTCTACCCGGTCCTCGTCGACCACCCCGTGCTGGGCGCCCCGCTGTGGCGGCTCGGACTGGGCACCGACATCACCCGGCTCCACGCCGCGGCAGCCGAGATCGGCGAGCTGCCCGACGGGGCGCGGGTGCTCGACGTGCCGTCCGGCAGCGGGGTCGCCCTGCGCGGCCTGCGCCCGGGCGCGCACGTCGACCTCGTCGCGGCCGACATCTCCCCGCGGATGCTCGAACGCTCGGAGGCGGCCGCACGACACCAGGGCGTGAGCGACCAGGTCACCACCGCGCTGGCCGACGTCGGGGCGCTGCCCTTCGCGGACGGCACGTTCGACCTGGTGGTCTCCTTCACCGGGCTCCACGTCTTCCCCGACCCGCACCGCGCGATCACCGAGATGGTGCGTGTGCTGGCGCCCGGGGGCGCCATCAGCGGGAGCGCGCTGTTCGCCGACGACTTCAGCGGTGTCGAGCGGCGCTACGGGCTCGTGCACGCCGCCGGCCGGCTCGCCCGTGTGCTCGGCCCGATGTGCTCCTCGGCCGACGCGGTCCGGTGGCTGGAGGAGGCGGGCGCGGTCGACGTACGCCTCGAGATGAGCGGCGGGATCGGCTGGTTCCGGGCGACGAGGCCGGAGAGCTGAGCAGGGTTGTCACAGACCCGGCCCGGCCGGTGTCTCCATGTCACCGCAGCCGCCGACACCCGGTGGCCCGACGACGAGGAGATGACATGCCCAGCACGTTCCGCATCCCGCAGGCCAGGATCGACGGTGCCTACGGAGCCGTGATGACCCGGGTGGCCAAGCGCATGTGGGGCAAGGTCCCCGACAACGCCTACGTGCTCTGGCACAACAAGCCGGTCCTCAAGGCGGTCTTCGGCTTCGAGCAGAAGGTCGGCAGGTGGTCGGCCCTCGACCCGCACCTCAAGGCGTACGCCGAGATGGCCAGCGCCGGCGCCATCGGCTGCTCCTGGTGCCTGGACTTCGGCTACTTCATGGCCCACACCAAGGGGCTCGACGAGGCCAAGGTGCGCGAGGTGCCGCGCTGGCGGGAGTCCGACGTCTTCACCGACCTCGAGCGCGACGTGATGGCGTACGCCGAGGCGATGACCGCCACGCCGCCCGAGGTCACCGACGAGATGGTCGCCGACCTCGACCGCCGGCTCGGCCATGCCGCTGTGGTCGAGCTGACGATGATGGTCGCCGTGGAGAACGAGCGGTCGCGCTTCAACTCCGCGATGGGCCTGGCCTCGCAGGGCTTCAGCGAGGTCTGCGAGCTGCCGCTCGCGCAGGCTGGGACGATCACGGCGTGAACCGGACCGAGGCCTTCTCCGCCCACCGCAACCTGCTCTTCACCGTCGCCTACGAGATGCTCGGCTCGGCCGCCGATGCCGAGGACGTGCTGCAGGAGGTCTGGCTGCGGTGGGCCGAGGTCCCGGTCGAGGAGGTGCGTGACCCGCGCGCGTACCTCGTGCGGATGACCACCCGGCTCACGCTCAACCGGCTGCGCACCCTCGCGCGCCGGCGCGAGGACTACGTCGGCACCTGGCTGCCCGAGCCGGTGCTCACCGCGCCCGACGTGGCCCAGGACGTCGAGCTCGCCGACAGCGTCTCGACCGCGATGCTGCTCGTCCTGGAGACGCTGCCGCCCACCGAGCGGGCGGTCTTCGTGCTGCGCGAGGTCTTCGACGTGCCGTACGCCGAGATCGCCGAGGCCGTGGAGAAGTCCGAGCCGGCGGTGCGGCAGATCGCCAGCCGCGCCCGGACCCACGTCGCCGAGCGCCGACCGCGCGCGTCGGTGAGCGCGGCCGAGCGTGATGCGGTGATCGAGCGCTTCCGCGCCGCCACCGAGACCGGCGACCTGCAGGCCCTGATGGACGTGCTGGCGCCCGACGTGGTGCTGATGACCGACGGCGGCGGCAAGGTGAAGGCCGCGCTCAACCCGATCCACGGCCGCGACAAGGTCTTCCGCTTCCTCACCGCCGTCACCCCCGAGGGGCTCGAGCTCGAGCCGGTCTGGCTCAACGGGTCGCCGGCGATCCAGTTCGTCGTCGCCGGCCGGCGCGACGGCGTGGGCACGATGCTCGTCGAGGACGGCGTGGTCACCCGGCTGTTCCTGGTGCGCAACCCCGACAAGCTCGGCTCGGTGGCCGGCGAGGTGGGCCTGGCCCGCTTGTAACGCCGGGTTAGTGCCTCTACCCACTCGGATATATCCCAGTGGGTACAGGCACCAACCCGGCGTTACAGCGGCCCGGCCGGGCGTTCGCGGTGGGCGAAACCGGAACCGGAACATGCCTCCGGTTCTCCGGCGTTGAGAGGGCATGACGAACAACCAGTCGCTTCCCACCAAGCTCCCGGTGGTGTTCCTCCACGACACGGTCGTGCTCCCCGGCATGGTCGTGCCCATCGAGCTCGACGACCAGGCGCGCGCGGCCATCGACGCCGCCCGCCTCGCCCACGACGCTTCCCAGGACGCTTCCCAGGACTCGGACGCCGGCGCCGACGAGCCGACCCGCGTCCTCGTCGCGCCCCGCCTCGAGGACCGCTACGCCACCCACGGCGTGGTGGCCGTGGTCGACCGGGTCGGCCGCTTCGCCGGCGGCCGGCCGGCCGCCGTGCTGCGCGCCGAGCGCCGCGTCGCCATCGGCGCCGGCGTCACCGGACCCGGCGCCGCCCTCTGGGTGGAGGCCGAGGCCGTGCCCGAGACGGCCGTCACCGACGAGCTGCGCGCCCTCGCCGAGGACTACCGCACCCTCGTCGTGTCGATCCTGGAGCGCCGCGAGGCGTGGCAGGTGATCGAGAACGTGCGCCGCATCGCCGATCCCGGCGCGCTCGCCGACACCTCGGGCTACGCGCCGTACCTCTCCGAGGACCAGAAGCGCCAGGTCCTGGAGACCCCCGACGTGGGCGACCGGCTGCGCCTGCTCGTCGAGTGGACCCGGGCGTACGACGCCGAGGACGAGGTCAACGACAAGATCAGCCAGGACGTGCGCGAGGGCCTGGAGAAGAACCAGCGCGAGTTCCTGCTGCGCCAGCAGCTCGCCGCCATCCGCAAGGAGCTCGGCGAGGGCGAGCCCGACGGCTCCGACGACTACCGCGCCCGCGTCGAGGCGGCCGACCTGCCCGACGCGGTCCGCGAGGCCGCGCTGCGCGAGGTCGACAAGCTCGAGCGCTCCAGCGAGCAGGCCCCGGAGGCCGGCTGGATCCGCACCTGGCTCGACACGGTCCTCGAGATGCCGTGGAACGAGCGCACGCAGGACTCCAACGACGTCGCCGCCGCCCGCGCGGTGCTCGACGCGGACCACCACGGCCTCGACGAGGTCAAGGACCGCATCACCGAGTACCTCGCCGTGCGCGCCCGCCGCGCCGAGCGCGGTCTGGAGGTCATCGGCGGCCGCGGCTCCGGCGCCGTCGTGCTCCTCGCCGGCCCTCCCGGCGTGGGCAAGACCTCCCTCGGCGAGTCCGTGGCCCGCGCGCTGGGCCGCAGCTTCGTCCGCGTCGCCCTCGGCGGCGTGCGTGACGAGGCCGAGATCCGCGGACACCGCCGGACGTACGTCGGCGCCCTGCCCGGCCGCATCGTGCGGGCGATCAAGGAGGCCGGCTCGATGAACCCGGTCGTCCTGCTCGACGAGGTCGACAAGGTCGGCGCGGACTACCGCGGCGACCCCGCCGCGGCGCTGCTCGAGGTGCTCGACCCGGCGCAGAACCACACGTTCCGCGACCACTACCTCGAGCTCGACCTCGACCTGTCCGACGTGCTCTTCATCGCCACCGCCAACGTGGTCGAGCAGATCCCGTCGGCCCTGCTGGACCGCATGGAGCTCGTCACCATCGACGGCTACACCGAGGACGACAAGGTCGCCATCGCGCGTGACTTCCTGGTGCCGCGCCAGCTGGAGCGGGCGGCGCTGACCCCCGACGAGGTCACTGTGTCCGACGACGCGCTCGGCGAGCTCGCGGCAAACTACACCCGCGAGGCCGGCGTACGACAGCTCGAGCGGCTGCTGGCCAAGGCGTTCCGCAAGGCCGCCACCCGGCTCGCGACGGGTGACGTCGAGCGCCTCGACATCGACCGCGACAGGCTCACCGACCTCGTCGGCCGTCCGCGCTTCACGCCCGACAGCCACGAGCGGACCGACGTGCCCGGTGTGGCCACCGGCCTGGCCGTGACCGGTCTGGGCGGCGACGTGCTCTACGTCGAGACGTCGGTGGCGGACGGCACCGCGGGGCTCACCGTCACCGGTCAGCTGGGCGACGTCATGAAGGAGTCGGCGTCCATCGCGCTGTCCTGGGTGCGCGCGCACGCGGGGGAGCTGGGGATCGACCCGTCGGCGTTCGAGCGGTCGCTCCACGTGCACTTCCCGGCCGGCGCGGTCCCCAAGGACGGCCCGTCCGCGGGCGTGACGATGGTGACCGCCCTGGTGTCGCTGCTCACCGGACGCCCCGTGCGGTCCGACGTCGGGATGACCGGCGAGGTGTCGCTGGCGGGCCGGGTGCTGCCGATCGGCGGGCTCAAGCAGAAGCTGCTCGCGGCCCAGCGCGCCGGACTGACGACGGTGTTCGTCCCGGAGCGCAACCGCCCCGACCTCGACGACGTACCCGCCGAGCTGCTCAGCGAGCTCGACGTGCGCCCGGTCGGGCGGGTGACCGAGATCCTGGCCGAGGCGCTCGAGCCGGCGGTCGGCGCCGGGGTCGAGGCGGCCTGAGATCCCGCTGTAACGCCGGGTTACGAGCTGTACCCACCCGGATATATCCAGGTGGGTACAAGCAGTAACCCGGCGTTACAGCACGGGCGGCGACCGGTCAGGCGTTCTCGCCGAGGCTGTCGTCGGCGATGTTGTCGAGGTCGTTGCCGTGGCCCTCGGTCGTGAAGCGCTCGAACGACGCCCGGACCTCGGCCTCGGCCTCGGTGCGGCCGACCCAGTCGGCGCCCTCGACGGACTTGCCGGGCTCGAGGTCCTTGTAGACCTCGAAGAAGTGCTGGATCTCGAGGCGGTCGTACTTCGAGACGTGGTTGATGTCGCGCAGGTGCTCGAGGCGGGGGTCGTGGGCCGGCACGCAGAGGACCTTGTCGTCACCGCCGGCCTCGTCGGTCATGCGGAACATGCCGATGGCGCGGCACTCGATCAGGCAGCCGGGGAAGGTCGGCGACTGCAGGATCACGAGCGCGTCGAGCGGGTCGCCGTCCTGGCCGAGCGTGTTCTCGATGAAGCCGTAGTCCGCCGGGTAGGCCGTCGAGGTGAAGAGCATGCGGTCCAGGCGGATCCGCCCGGTCTCGTGGTCGACCTCGTACTTGTTGCGCTCTCCCTTGGGGATCTCCACCAACACGTCGAACGTCAGCACGTCTTCCTCCACTCTTCGGCACGCCATCGGGCCGCTCGCTGCGCCCGGCCGCGAGCCCGACGCCTTGGTCTCGGGGCAGTGTCGCGCACAATGGCCCCGATGCGCGAAGCGAGAGGGTCGAAAAGGGTGGGACGTGACCGACGCCACTCCGGCCGGCCGTCCCGGGGCTGGTCGGTGCTGCACTGGCTGCCGGTGGTGCTCGTCCTCGCCCTCCTGGCCGCCGGGGTGGGCGCCTACCGGTTCGAGTGGGGCCAGCGCTACCTGCCCGGGCTCGCCGCCGACCCCGAGACCGAGCCGGAGCAGGTGCTGGCACCCGCCGGCCTCGACCTGCCCGACTGGTCGCCGCCGACGGACGACGCCGTCGCCCTCGACCCCGCCGGCGCCCTCGACCCGGAGCGGGTCGCCGCGGCTGTGTCCGACGACCTCTCCGACCCCGACCTCGGCAGGCACGTCGTGGGTGCGGTCGCCCCGCTCGCTCCCGGATCGCCCGAGTGGACGACCGGGGACGGGCGCTACCTGCCCGCCTCGACGACCAAGCTGCTCACCCTGGGCGCCGCCCTCGAGGTCCTCGGGCCGGACCACACCTTCACGACCCGGGTCGTGCGCGGCGAGGGCCCGCGCGACGTCGTGCTCGTCGGCGGGGGAGACCCGCTCCTGGCGAGCAGGTCGCTGACGGTCGCGGAGGCCGAGTCGACGTACCCCGCCCGCGCCGACGTGACCACGCTCGCCCTGCAGGTCGCCGAGGCGCTCGGCGGCCGGGGGAGCGTCCGCGTCCGGTTCGACGACAGCCTCTTCTCCGGTCCCACCGACAACCCGGCCTGGCGCCGCGACTACGTCCCCGACGACATCGTCAGCCCGATCACGGCGCTCATGGTCGACGGTGGCGACGAGGCCGACAGCGACCTCAAGTCCGACGAGCCGTCGCTGGCGGCCGCCCGGGTCTTCGCCGACGGCCTCCGCGCCGCCGGGCTGCGCGTGAGCGGCCAGCCGCGGCGGGTCGTCGCGCCGGCCGGTGCCGAGGAGCTGGCCTCGGTCGAGAGCGCCCCGCTGTCGCAGGTCGTCGAGCGGATCCTCGACGTCAGCGACAACGAGGGCGCCGAGGTGGTGGGCCACCAGGTCGGCCTCGCGACCTCCGGCACCGGGTCGTTCGAGGCCGGCGCCGCCGGCGTGCTCGCCACCCTCGGCGGGCTCGGCATCGACGTCACCGGCGCCGAGGTGTACGACGGCTCCGGCCTGTCGCGGCGCAACCGGGTCTCGACCTCCCTGCTGATCGACCTCGTCCAGCACGCGGCCGGCCCGGACGGCGAGGGGATGCGCAGCCTCGTCACCGGCATGCCGGTCGCCGGGTTCACCGGGTCGCTCACCTACCGCTTCGCCGAGGGCCCCGCCGTGGCCCGCGGCCTGGTGCGCGCCAAGACCGGCACCCTCACCGGCGTGCACGCCCTCGCCGGCATCGCCGTCGACCGCGACGGTCACCCGCTCGCCTTCGTCTTCGGGGCCGACAAGTCCCCGCCGCTCGAGCGCTACGACTCGCAGGAGGCCCTCGACCGCGCGGCCGCCTCCCTCGCCGCCTGCCGTTGCGCTGCGTAATGGCTCGCTCCGCTCGCGTGAGCCGCTGCAGCGCGTGATGGCTCGCTCCGCTCGCGTGTCCCGCGCGTGCGAGCAGGCGAACGGCGCACATCCCCCGGCTAGTGTCGCGGTATGAACCTCGTCGACTGGGACTTCGCCGTCACCGTGGGAACCCGGGTCGCCGGGCCGGGACCGGACGTGTCGCCCGACGAGGCCGCCGCCGCCGTCGTCGAACTCCGGGAGGGCGCGGTCCGCTCGAGCCCGCTGGTGCGCGAGTTCACCGGGCTGCACACCGAGGCGGGCACCGCGCCCGTGCTGGTGGTGGACCGCAAGGGCTGGCTGCGCGCCAACGCCGACGGCTTCGCCAAGCTCCTCACCCCGGTCGTCGACAAGCTGATCGAGAAGAAGGGTCCGCCGTCCGCCTTCGCCGAGGCCGTCGGCACCCGCGTCACCGGCGCCGAGGTCGGCCTGATGCTGGGCTTCCTCAGCAGCAAGGTGCTGGGCCAGTTCGACCCGTTCCACGACCCCTACGGGCGGCTGCTCCTCGTGGCGCCCAACATCGTCCACGTCGAGCGCGAGATCGGCGCCGACCCCACCGACTTCCGGCTGTGGGTGTGCCTGCACGAGGAGACCCACCGGGTGCAGTTCACGGCCAACCCGTGGCTCGGCCAGCACCTGATGACCCAGATGCACGCGGTCGCCGACACGCTCGAGCCGAGCGCGCTGCTCGACGGGCTCCGCCGCGGCGCCGACGTGCTTCGCGGGGGCAACGGCAGCATCATCGACCTCGTCTCCTCGCCCGAGCAGAAGGAAATCCTCGACCGGGTCACCGGTGTCATGTCGCTGCTCGAGGGCCACGCCGACGTCGTGATGGACGGGGTCGGCCCCACCGTCATCCCGTCGGTCGCCGAGATCCGCCGCAAGTTCAACCAGCGTCGCAAGGGCGTCGGCGGCGTCGACAAGCTGCTGCGGCGCCTGCTCGGGCTCGACGCCAAGATGGCGCAGTACCGCGACGGAGCGGTGTTCGTGCGCCACGTCGTCGACAAGGTCGGCATGGAGGAGTTCAACGCCGTGTGGACCGGTCCCGAGACCCTGCCGTCCAAGGCCGAGATCACCGACCCCGACGCCTGGGTCGCCCGCGTTCTGTGACGCTCCACCCGTCGGTCGCGGCGGTCCGGCTGCCGGTGCGCCGGACGCTCGCGGCGCTCGGCGGGCCCGCGACCGTCGCGGTGGCGTGCAGCGGTGGTGCGGACTCCCTCGCCCTCGCCTCCGCGGCCGTGTTCGAGGGGCACAAGCTCGGCCTGCGGGTGGTCGGGGTGACCGTCGACCACGGCCTGCAGCCCGGCTCGGCCGACCAGGCCGACCGCGTCGTCTCGCAGCTCGCGGCGATGGGCGTCGACGAGACGCTCACGGCACGCGTGGAAGTCGACGCCGTGTCCGGGCTGGGGCCGGAGGCCGCCGCCCGCGAGGCGAGGTACGCCGTCCTCGAACAGGTCGCCGCGCACCTGTCAGCCCCGCTCGTGCTGCTCGGCCACACCCTCGACGACCAGGCCGAGACGGTGCTGCTCGGCCTCACGCGGGGCTCGGGCGGCCGGTCGCTCCAGGGCATGCGGCCGTCCTTCGGGGTGTTCGCGCGCCCGCTGCTCGGCGTACGCCGCGCGGACACGGTCACGGCCTGCCTCGTCGAGGGGCTCGAGGCCTGGGACGACCCGCACAACTCCGACCCGGGCTACACCCGCGTACGCGTCCGCGACCGGGTGCTGCCCGTCCTCGAGTCCGAGCTCGGCCCCGGGATCGCCGAGGCCCTGGCTCGCACCGCCGACCAGCTGCGCGAGGACACCGCGCTGCTCGACGCCCTGGCCGCCGACGTCCTGGCCGACGCGCACCGCGACGGCGGCCTCGACGTGACGGTCCTCGCCGCCGCGCCCCCGTCGCTGCGCCACCGCGCCGTCCACCGCGCCGCCCTCGACGCCGGCTCGCCGCCCTCCGAGCTGACCCGCGACCACGTCCTCGGCGTCGACGAGCTCCTCGTGGGGTGGCGGGGCCAGAAGTGGATCGACCTCCCCGGCCCGCTCCGCGCCCTCCGCCGCGACGGGCTGCTGGTCATCGAGGCACCGTGAAGGCAGTCCGCGGCACCGGTCGCCGGGGTCACGCTCGCCCTCGACCGCCGGCGGGGCGAACTGCCTGCATGGTGTTCGTCGATCGCCCCCTAGGCTGACGCCCATGGACTCGTCCCACGTGGAGAACGACCTGGTCAACATCCTCTTCACCGAGGAGCAGATCCAGCAGCGGCTGGCCGAGATGGCCCTCCAGATCACCGAGGACTACGAGGGGCGCGACCTGCTCGTCGTCGGCGTCCTGCGTGGCGCCGTCATGGTGATGGCCGACCTCGCGCGATCGATGCCGCGGCACCTGGAGATGGACTGGATGGCCGTCAGCTCCTACGGGTCGGGCACCAAGTCGAGCGGCGTCGTGCGGATCCTCAAGGACCTCGACACCGACATCAGCGGCCGCGACGTGCTGATCGTCGACGAGATCATCGACACCGGGCTGACCCTCAGCTGGCTGGTGAACAACCTCTCCAGCCGCAACCCCGCCAGCGTCGAGATCGCCACCCTGCTGCGCAAGCCCGAGGCGCTGTCGATGCCCGTCGAGCCGAAGTACGTCGGCTGGGACATCCCGAACGAGTTCGTCGTCGGCTACGGCCTCGACTACCGCGAGCGCTACCGCAACCTGCGCGACATCGGCACCCTCGCGCCCCACGTCTACTCCTGATCGGCCGCACCGTCGTCGGCGAACGGGTCGCCCCGCTTCACCCCGCCTGAAAGAATGAGTGCCCCGGCGGCGTGTAGCGTCGCCTCCTCACCTCCGAACCGCTGAAAGTTGCCTGTGAAGCGCATATTCAAGGGTCCCTGGCTGTGGATCGTCCTGTCCGCCTTCGCGGTGCTGCTGGCGATCCAGTTCCTCGCGCCCAGCGACGGCTACGACGAGGTCAACACCTCGACCCTCGCCTCCTACATCGACGACGGCAAGGTCAAGGAGATCGAGTTCAACGGAGCGGACTTCGAGATCCAGGCGACGCTCGACGACGGCACCCGCAAGGACGGCGACAAGGTCGTCGCCCAGTACATCGACGGCCAGCAGGAGCAGCTGCTGAGCGCGGTGGAGGAGCAGAAGGCCGCCGGCACGATCGAGAAGTACAACTCGACCGTCCCGCAGCCCAGCTTCCTCGGCTCGCTGCTCGCCACCCTGCTGCCCTTCGCGCTCATCATCCTGCTGTTCATCTTCCTGATGAACCAGGCCCAGGGCGGCGGTGGCCGTGGCGTCATGCAGTTCGCCAAGTCCAAGGCCAAGCTGATCACCAAGGACATGCCGAAGACCACGTTCAGCGACGTCGCCGGCTGCGAGGAGGCGATCGAGGAGCTCGGCGAGATCAAGGAGTTCCTCACCGACCCGGCCAAGTTCCAGGCCGTCGGCGCGAAGATCCCGAAGGGCGTGCTGCTCTACGGCCCGCCCGGCACCGGCAAGACCCTCCTCGCGCGCGCCGTCGCCGGCGAGGCGGGCGTGCCGTTCTACTCGATCTCCGGCTCCGACTTCGTCGAGATGTTCGTCGGTGTCGGTGCCAGCCGCGTGCGCGACCTCTTCGAGCAGGCCAAGGAGAACCCGCCCGCCATCGTCTTCATCGACGAGATCGACGCCGTCGGCCGCCACCGCGGCGCCGGCATGGGCGGCGGCCACGACGAGCGCGAGCAGACCCTCAACCAGCTGCTCGTCGAGATGGACGGCTTCGACGTGCGCGGCGGGGTCATCCTCATCGCCGCGACCAACCGCCCCGACGTGCTCGACCCGGCGCTGCTGCGTCCGGGCCGCTTCGACCGCCAGATCCAGGTCGACGCCCCCGACCTCAACGGCCGCCACCAGATCCTCAAGGTCCACTCGCGCGGCAAGCCGATCGCGCAGGACATCGACCTGCTCAGCATCGCCCGCCGCACGCCCGGCTTCACCGGTGCCGACCTGGCCAACGTGCTCAACGAGGCCGCGCTGCTCACCGCGCGCAGCAACGCCAAGATGATCACCGACGCGTCCCTCGACGAGGCGATCGACCGCGTCATCGCCGGTCCCCAGCGTCGTACGCGCCTGATGAGCGAGCGCGAGAAGCTCATCACCGCCTACCACGAGGGCGGCCACGCCCTGGTGGCCGCCGCCCTGCCCGGCACCGACCCGGTGCACAAGGTGACGATCCTGCCGCGCGGTCGCGCGCTGGGCTACACGATGGTGCTGCCCGACCGCGACAAGTACTCCCAGACGCGCAGCGAGATGCTCGACTCGCTCGCCTACATGCTCGGTGGCATGGCCGCGGAGGCGCTGATCTTCCACGACGTCACCTCCGGTGCCGGCAACGACATCGAGAAGGCCACCAACCTGGCCCGCGCGATGGTGACCCAGTACGGCATGACCGAGCGCCTCGGTGCGGTCAAGCTGGGCGACAGCAACTCCGAGCCCTTCCTGGGCCGAGACATGGGGCACACCCGCAACTACTCCGAGGAGACGGCCGCCGCGGTCGACGAGGAGGTCAAGACCCTGCTGGGCCACGCCCACCAGGAGGCCTTCGAGATCCTCGAGACCAACCGCGACGTCCTCGACGCGCTGGTGCTGGCGCTGCTCGACAAGGAGACGCTCGACAAGGCGGAGATCGCCACCATCTTCGAGCCGCTGACCAAGCGCCCGTCGCGTCCGGCGTGGACCGGCTCGCCCGAGCGGCTGCCGTCCACCATCCCGCCCGTCGACATCCCGCAGGAGATCCGGGAGCGCGCGCTCGCCGGCGCGGTTGCCGACGACTCGGAGTCCGGGACGATCCTGACCCCGCCCGGTGCGGGTGGTGACATGCACGGCGCTCCGCAGCCCGGGATCGACACGCCGACGCCGCCCCACCCGGACGCACCGTGACCGACCCCGTCACCGTGCCGGAGCGCGCACCGGAGGACGTGCCCGCCTTCGACCATGCTCGGGCGGAGGCCGCCGTCCGCGAGCTCCTCGCTGCGATCGGCGAGGACCCCGAGCGTGAGGGGCTGCGCGACACCCCCGCCCGGGTCGCGCGCGCCTACGCCGAGCTCACCCAGGGCCTGCGCCAGCGGCCCGAGGACGTCCTGACCACCACGTTCGACCTCGGTCACGACGAGATGGTGCTGGTGCGCGACATCGAGCTGTGGTCGATGTGCGAGCACCACCTCGTGCCCTTCACCGGGGTCGCCCACGTGGGCTACATCCCGGCCGAGACCGGCAAGATCACCGGCCTGTCCAAGCTCGCGCGGCTCGTCGACGTCTTCGCCAAGCGGCCGCAGGTCCAGGAGCGCCTGACCACCCAGGTCGCCGACGCGCTGATGGAGATCCTCGAGGCGCGCGGCGTCATCGTGGTCATCGAGGCCGAGCACCTCTGCATGACCATGCGCGGCGTCCGCAAGGCGGGGGCGCGCACCATCACGTCCGCCGTGCGCGGCCAGATGCACAACGCCGCCACCCGTGCCGAGGCCATGGCCCTCATCCGCTCGGGCACCAGGTGAGCGAGGGCGTGCCTCCCGCCTCCCGGTCCGCCCGGGTGATGGGGATCGTCAACGTCACGCCCGACTCGTTCTCCGACGGCGGCCGCTGGGCCACCACCGAGGCTGCCGTGGCCCACGGCCGGCACCTCGTGGAGCAGGGCGCCGACGTCCTCGACATCGGCGGCGAGTCGACCCGCCCGGGCGCCACGCGTCCCCTGGTCGCCGAGGAGCTCGACCGCGTCGTCCCGGTCATCCGCGAGCTGACGGCCGACGGCGCCGTCGTGTCGGTCGACACCATGCGCTCGGAGGTCGCGGCGGCGGCACTCGGCGCCGGCGCGACGATCGTCAACGACGTCTCGGGCGGGCTGGCCGACCCGCGGATCCTCGACGTCGTCGCCGACAGCGACGCCTCCTACGTCGCCATGCACTGGCGCGCCCACGCCGACCGCATGCGCGACTTCTCCGACTACTCGCCCGACGGCGTCGTGGCGTCCGTACGCCGCGAGCTGGGCGAGCGGCTCGACGCGGTCCTGGCCGCCGGCGTCCCGCGCGACCGGGTGGTCCTCGACCCCGGCCTGGGGTTCGCCAAGAAGCCCCGCCACAACTGGGAGCTCCTGGCCGCGCTCGACACGCTGCGCGACCTTGGCTGCCCGCTGCTCGTGGGCGCCAGCCGCAAGTCGTTCCTCGGGTCGCTGCTGGCCGTCGACGGATCGCCGAGGCCGGTGGGGGAGCGCGAGCACGCCCACGTCGCCCTGGTCACGCTGCTGGCCGTCCGCGGGGTCGACCTCCTGCGCGTGCACGACGTACGGGCCACGCGCGACGCGCTCGCGGTCGTGGCCGCGATGGAAGGAGGCCGGACATGAGCGACGAGCTGTCCGTGACGGGCATCGAGTGCTTCGCCCACCACGGTGTCTTCGACTTCGAGAGGCGCGAGGGCCAGGTCTTCCTGGTCGACCTGGTGCTCGGCATCGACACCCGGCGCGCAGCCGCCTCCGACGACCTCGCGGAGACCGTGAACTACGGCACGTTGGTGGCGGACGTGAAGGCTGCCGTCGAGCGCGACCCGGTCGACCTGATAGAAACCGTCGCTCAACGCATCACCGATGTGTGCCTGTTGGACACTCGTGTTGAATGGGCGCGAGTCACGCTGCACAAACCTGATGCCCCCATCGACGCGACGTACTCGGACGTCGCGCTGACGATCACCAGAACGCGAGGCAACGCTCATGACTGAGACTCCCAACCCCCACATCGTGGATGCCGACTCCCTCACCGGGGAGATGCACCCGATCCGTCGGGTGGTGCTCGGGCTGGGCTCGAACCTCGGCGAGCGCCTGGCCTCCCTCCAGGGGGCGGTCAACGCCCTCGCGGACACCCCGGACTTCTTCGTCACCGGCGTCTCGCCCGTCTACGAGACGGAGCCGGTTGACTCGCCCGAGGGCTCGCGTCCCTACCTGAACGCCGTCCTGCTGGCCGACACCACGCTCCCCGCCGCCCGCCTGATGGAGCGCGCGCTGGCGATCGAGGACGCCTTCGACCGCGAGCGCAGCGACATTCGCAACGCCCCGCGCACGCTCGACGTCGACCTGATCGTCGTCGGTGACCGCCGTTCCAACGAGGACTTCCTCCGCCTGCCGCACCCGCGCGCCCACGAGCGCGCCTTCGTCCTGCAGCCGTGGCACGACCTGGAGCCCGACGCGGTCTTCCCGGACCGCGGCCCGATCGCCGAGCTGCTCGACGCCTCCGACTCCTCGGGCGTCAAGAGGCGCGAGGACCTCACGCTCGAGGTCGAGTGAGCAGGGACCCCGAGTGAGCGGGGCCGGTCCGGACGCGCCCGACGAGGAGCCCGACGAGCCGCGGGGCACCCTTCACCCGACCTCGGCGCGCGCCCTGACGGCGTGCATCGTCGTCGGGCTGGCCCTCGGGTGGGCGCTCCACCCCGTCGTGAGCGCCGTGTCCGGCGGCCCGCCGCTGGTGTCGTGGGTGCAGGCGCTGGTGCTCGTGATGGTCGCCGCGATCATGGGCTTCCTCGCCTGGAGCACCTGGCAGACCGTCCACGTGCGTGGGCAGCGGCTCGAGCCGCAGCAGGCCGTCAACCGGCTCGTGCTCGCCCGTGCGTGCGCCCTCGCCGGTGCCGCGGTGACCGCCGGCTACCTCGGCTACGCCGTCAGCTGGCTCGGTGACGAGTCGCGCTACGCCGACCGCTGGATCCTCCGCTCACTGGTCGCGGCCGCCGGAGCGGCGGGCGTGACGCTCGCCTCGCTCGCGCTCGAGCGTGCGTGTCGCACGGACGGCGGGCGGCCGCGCCCCTAGTCTGGGCGCCATGCCTTCCCAGCAGCCCCAGCCGTCACAGGCGTCCCGTACGCCTGCTCGTCGCCGCCAGCGCAGCACGCGCCTGGCCGTGGCCGTCGCGCTCCTCGCCGTCGGCGCGGCGCTCGTGATCGGCGCGCTCGCGTCCTCGTCGGCCGGCCTGACGGCTGTCGCCGCCGTCGTGGCGGTGCTGGCCGGGGCGGCCGCCACCCGCATCACCCACTCCGAGCTCATGCAGGCGCGCCGCGACGCCGCGCGCGACCGGGCCGTGCAGGCGCAGGAGTACCGCGCCCTCACCGAGCGTCGTACCGCCGAGTCCGCTGCCTTCGCCGCCGACATGCGCCGCAAGATCGCCGAGCGCGAGGAGGCCATCGACGTCCTCGAGCGCGCCCTCTCCAGCGCCCAGAAGAACGCTGCCGAGCAGACCCTCAAGCGCGGCCAGGAGGCCCGCCGCGCCGACGCCGCCGAGCGGGGTCGCGACGAGGCCGAGCGTGGCCGCGAGGACGCCGAGGGCCGCGCCGCCGAGGCGATCGTGGTCGTCGCCGAGCTCGAGGCCGAGATCGACGTCCTCCGCGCCGAGCTGGACTCCCTGCGCGCCGCCGCCGCGCGCCGCAACCACAAGAGCGCCTGAGGCGCCACCTGACCCACCGCCCCGGGGGCACGGGAGGGGGCGTACGGAACAATGGCCGTTCGTGATCCCCGAGGACAACCGGTTCGAGAGCGACCCCGCCGACGCCCTTCCCGACGACCCGGGGCTCCCGGCGGGCTGGGTCGCCGAGACGCCCGACGGTGACGACCCCGCGACCGTCGAGCGGCTGACCGAGCTGCTGCGCGAGCACGAGCGGGCCGGTCGCGGCTGGGCCGGATCGGGCGAGGACGAGGTCCGGGTCGAGGTCTCCGAGCGCGGCGTGGCGATGCGCGAGAACATCGTCGTACGCGACCCAGCCGGCACGATCCAGGCCTGGGGGAGCGTGCACGACCGCGCCGAGGGGCGGATGCTCTTCGTCCACATCGTCGGCCGCGACGTCGACGAGCGGGCCGCCGACCGGTGCAGCGAGGTGCTGTTCGAGTGGGCCGAGGCGCAGGCGCGGGCCGTGGGCGCGGCGCGGGGCCTGGCCGAGCAGCAGATCGACACCGGCTCCTTCGCCGACGACGAGCGGCAGCACACCTGGCTGGCCGACGCCGGCTTCGAGCGGGTGCGCACCTGGTGGCAGATGAGCCGCTCGGTGGAGGCCGCGGAGGCCGAGCTCGTGCCCGACCCGGCGCGGTGGGAGCGCAAGGGCGTCGTGTTCCGACTCGTCGAGCGGCAGGGCGGACAGGACTCCGACGGGATGCCCGACGAGGGCGACCTGCGCGCGGTCCACGACGTGCTCGAGGGGGCGTTCACCGACCACTTCAACTCGGCGGAGGAGACCTTCGACGAGTTCATCCACCGGCTCCGCGAGGACCCGGGCCACCGGTGGGACCACTGGTGGCTGGCCGAGATCGTCGACGGGGAGGGCGGTGAGCCGGAGGCGGCCGGCGCCCTGGTCGGCTCGGTGAGCGAGTCCGGCACCGGCCCCGACGGGTCGTACGTCGCCTACCTCGGCGTGCTCGAGTCCGCGCGCGGCCGCGGCGTGGCCACCGGCCTGCTCCGCACGATCATCGCCGACGCGGCGTCCCGTGGCCGCGACCGCGTCGGCCTCGAGGTCGACGCCGACTCGCCGACCGGTGCGGACGGCCTCTACACGGCGATGGGCTGGGGGACGAAGTACGTCACGGAGTCCTGGCACCGCACCGTCGCGGTCTGACCGTCCAGGCGCACCGCTCGGCGCCGCCGCGCCGGACGTGACACACCCCCGCCCACGTCCTGCGCCGGATCGGTCCCGGTTCTGACACGGTGCGTGCCACTACCGCCGGATCGTGTCGGCGGGTTGCGGCACGGTGTGTGTCGGAACAGCCGGCGCGCCGCCGTGGGTCGCGGCGCCCCCCGTGACAGAAACGGGGCGGCAGCGCTACCGGAGCGACTCGCGGAGCGCGCGGTGCACGCCGGCGGGCGTGAGCACGCCGAGGAACGTCGGCCCGCGGCGCACCCCGACCACCGGCTTGTCGTCGCGCAGCATCGCGGCGAGGGCGTCCTCGAGCGAGGAGTCGATGTCGATCGCCGACCCGAGGTCACCGGTGGAGACGCCGTCGATCGGCTCGAGGTGCTCCTCGCGGAGCCGGGTCACGGTGAGGGTGCGGAGGCCGCCCGAGCCCACGAAGTCGGCCACCTGGTCGTCGGCCGGGTGGGCGAGCAGCTCGCCGGGGGTGGCGTACTGGGCGAGCCGGCCGCCCGCGGCGAACACGGCGACGCGGTCGCCCATGCGGATGGCCTCGTCGATGTCGTGGGTCACGAGCACCACGGTCTTGCCGAGCTCGTCCTGGAGTCGGCGGAACTCGTCCTGGAGGCGGCCGCGCACGATCGGGTCGACGGCGCCGAAGGGCTCGTCCATGAGCAGCACGGGCGGGTTGGCCGCGAGCGCGCGGGCGACGCCGACGCGCTGCCGCTGACCGCCGGACAGCTCGTGGGGGTACTTGCGGGCGTACTGCGCCGGCTCGAGGCCCACGGTGTCGAGCAGCTCGTGGGCGCGCTCGCGCGCGACGGCCTTCGACTCGCCGTAGAGCAGCGGCACGGTCATGACGTTCTGCTCGATGCGCTGGTGGGGGAACAGGCCGATCTGCTGGATGACGTAGCCGATGCCGCGGCGCAGCTGGACCGGGTCGGCGTCGGTGACGTCCTGCCCGTCGAGCCAGATGCGACCGGTGGTCGGCTCGATCAGCCGGTTGATCATCTTCAGCGTCGTCGACTTGCCGCACCCGGAGGGGCCGACGAGGCAGACCATCTCCCCGCGCGCGACCTCGAGGTCGAGCTCGTGGACGGCCACGGTCCCGTCGGGATAGGTCTTGCCCACGCCCTCGAGCCGGATCATCGGCTCGGCGCCCCGTGTAGCGTCCATGCCGTGACCTTACTGGGGGCGGCCGAGGAGCCCAGTTGCTACAGCCGGCTCGTCAACGACTGGGTCTGCGCCGACTACGTGTCCGACCGCCAGCAGGAGATCGTCGACGCGACGCTCCAGCACATCGGGATCACGGTCGTGTCGGTGCTGCTGGGGCTCGTCATCGCGTTCCCGCTCGCCTTGCTGGCCCGCCGGCTGCCGCGGCTGGAGTCGGCGATCCTCGCGATCACCACCGGCATCTACACCGTGCCGTCGCTCGCGCTCTTCCCGCTGCTGGTGCCGTTCACCGGCCTGTCGGCGACGACGGTCGTGATCGGGCTCGCCCTCTACGCGCTGACGATCCTGGTGCGCAGCCTGCTCGAGGGCCTCCGGGCCGTGCCCGACGACGTACGCGAGTCGGCCACGGGTCTCGGCTACGGCCCCGGTGGCCTGCTGATGCGGATCGAGCTGCCGCTGGCGCTGCCGGTCCTGGTGGCCGGCCTGCGGGTGGCCACGGTCTCGACGGTCGCCCTGACGACGGTCGGCTCGCTGGTGGCGTACGGCGGGCTGGGCAACCTGATCAAGGACGGGGTGCTCACCAACTTCCGCGCCGAGCTGTTCACGGCGTCCGTGCTGTGCGTCGTGCTCGCCGTGCTGCTCGACCTCCTCCTGGTGCTGCTGCAACGGGTGCTGACGCCGTGGACGAAGGGAGCCGCAGCATGACGGTCTTCAACGACATGTGGGCCTACCTCACCAACGGCGCCAACTGGACCGGCGGCGACGGCATCGCGGCACTCCTCGCCCAGCAGCTGCTGCTCACGGTCACGGCACTGCTGATGGCGATGGTGGTCGGCCTGCCGATCGCGCTGTGGCTGGGGCACCTCGGCCGCGGCGGCTTCCTGGCGATCAACATCTCCAACGTCGGCCGGGCGATCCCGACCTTCGCGCTGCTGGCGCTGCTGGTGGTGGCGCCCTGGCCCGGCACGGGGGAGCTGGGTCCCTACGGCCGCGCCGGTCTCGCCACCCTCATCGCGCTCACGCTCTTCGCGCTCCCGCCGATCATCACGAACTCCTACGTCGCCATGCGCGAGGTCCCGTCCGACGTGCGCGAGGCGGCCCGCGGCATGGGCATGACCGGCGCGCAGCGCTTCTGGCGCGTCGAGCTCCCACTCGGGATGCCGCTCGTCATGTCGGGTCTCCGGCTGGCACTCGTGCAGGTGTGGGCGACGGCGACCATCGCTGCCCTGGTGGCCGGGCCCGGGCTCGGGCAGGTCATCACCGACGGCTTCTTCCGGTCCAACTACGGCAAGGGCATCGCGGGGGCCCTGGTCGTCGCCGCCGTCGCGCTCGTGCTCGAGCTGCTGGCCGCGCTGGCGCAGAGGTCCGTCGACCCCACCCGGAGGGGTGCGCGCGTGGGTGGTCGGGCGGACGCGCTGTCGGTCCAGCCCGCTACCGTGGATCAGCCTGCCGAATCCGTCGGCTGACGACGCACCTCCGGACACGCGCAGCCGATGCTGCGGGACACAGAAGGAACACCATGCACATCGCACGCTCGCTGGCCGCGGTCCTCGCCGCCGGCGCCCTGGCGCTCACCGGCTGTGCCGGTGACGACCTGTCCAACGACAACGCCTCCGACGACGCCAGCTCCTCCGGGGGCGGTGGCGACAAGGGCTCGGTGACCATCGCCGGCCAGAACTTCCCCGAGGCGACGCTCGTCGCCTCGATGTACGAGCAGCTCCTCGAGGACGCCGGCTACACGGTCGACACCAAGCTGGTCGACTCGCGCGACGCCTACATGCCCACCTTCCCGGGGGACGTCGACATCGTCCCGGAGTACGTCGGCGGCATCGTCAACTTCCTCAACACCCAGGCCAACGGCGACCAGGCCAAGCCCTTCGAGGCCGGTGACGGCCAGCAGCTCGCCGACGACGGGGCCGACCTGCTCGAGGAGGCCGGCATCGAGCTCCTCGACCTCTCCCCGGCCACCGACACCAACGCCTTCTTCGTCACCCAGGACTACTCCGAGTCCGAGGGCGTGACCACGCTGTCCGACCTCGAGGGCAAGAGCGTCGTGCTGGCCGCGGCGCCCGACTGCGAGGGTCGCCTCGACTGCGAGGGCGGGCTGTCCGACGAGTACGGCATCGACGTCACCAAGGTGCTCGAGCTCGGCTACGCCTCGGACCAGACCTACCAGTCCGTGATCAGCGGCGAGTCCCAGCTCGGCGAGACCTCGACCACCGACGGCACGCTCGAGTCGCAGGGCCTGGTGGTCCTCGAGGACGACAAGCAGATCCAGCCGGCCCAGAACCTCGTGCCGGCCGTGTCCGCCGACTTCCTCGCCGACCACGAGGACGTCGCCGACATCCTCAACCCGCTGATGGCGGCGCTGACCACGGAGAACCTCACCGAGATGAACGGCCAGATGGCCGTCGACCGCGCCAAGCCGGAGGACGTCGCCAAGGAGTTCCTGGAGTCCGAGGGGCTGCTCGGCTGACGAGCCCACGTCCCGGTTGCTCCACCACGGGACCTCGAGAACACCTGCACGTCCCTCACGCCGTTGCGTGGGGGACGTGCGGCATCCCGGGACCTCCTGCGGTGGAGCGGCCCCGCCGACATCAGCGGCCCGAGCCGGGTCAGGCCTCGTGGTCCCGCAGCGCCAGGGCCTCCGGCGCCACGGTGGCCTCGTCGAGCACCGAGGGCGGCACGGACAGCCGCCAGGCGCCCGTCGCGATGTCCTGCACCCGGGGGGCGGGGCCGTCGAGCGCGGCCGCCCACTCCATGAGCGCGGTGACGTCGGCGCGCCGGTCCTGCTCCACGAGCCAGCCGGCGAGCCGGTGGACCGGCGGGAGGCCGCTGTGCACGAGCGAGCGCCGGCCCCAGAGCTCGAGCACGCCCGACCGCAGTAGCCGCCACCACTCCGGCGTGCAACCCGGCACCAGCAGGAAGTAGCGCCACAGGTCGCCGGCCAGCACGCGGTCCACGAAGACCGACTCGACCTCGGCCGACCCGTGCGCGCGCACCGAGGCGAGCGACATCCGCTTGGTCTCCCAGCGGTCGGCGAGGTCCTGCAGCGACGAGGCCCGCGTCTGGGTGATCGAGCCCTCGCGGATCCGCCAGCGGTAGACGACCTCGTCGAGCACGTCGAACCGGCCCTCGAGGAACGCCCGCGTCGTCGTGGGCTGGTCCTCGTAGCGCACGCCCTCGGGCCACGAGAGCCCGCGCGCGTCCCACCAGGACCGCCGGAACACCTTGTTCCAGGCGAAGACGTCGCCGAGGAGCTCCGGCCGGTCCTCGACGCGTGCGCCCCGCAGCGGCCGGTGGAGCCGCCGCATCCACGGCGGCTCGACCATCCGGTCGTCCTCCCAGCGCACGATCGAGCCGGTCGCGAAGTCGGAGCCCGAGGTGTCGAGCGCGCCCACCAGGTCGGCGTACGCCGTGGGCGGCAGCACGTCGTCGGAGTCGAGGAACGCGAGGTAGTCGCCCCGCACGTGCGCGAGGCCGAGGTTGCGGGCGGCGCCGAGGCCCCCGTTGACGGAGTGGACCACGCTGATCCGGTCGTCGCGCCGCGCCCACGCGTCGGCGATCTCGCCGCTGCGGTCGGTCGCCCCGTCGTCGACGATCACGGCCTCCCAGCGCCGGTGCGTCTGGGCGAGCAGCGACCGGACGCAGTCGTCGAGGTAGTCCTCCACGCCCCACGCCGGGATCACCACCCCGAGGAGCGGTGCCCGGGAGAAGAGGCGCCTCATGGGCGACGACCCTAGGACACGGGCCGTCAGGCAGGACGCCGGTAGGCTGCCCGCCGTGACCGAGCAGCCGAGAGCCATCGACGAGATGAACCCCGACGGAGTGCCGCGGAAGGTCCTCTTCGTCGCCGGCGCCGGCCGCAGCGGCACCAGCACCCTGGCCGGGATCGTGTCGCGCCTCGGCATGCACGTGCCGCTGCCCGAGGTCCCGCCGGACGACTCGAACCCGCGCGGGTTCAGCGAGCCGCAGTGGGTCGTCGACGTGCACGACGAGTGGCTGCGCGAGGCGCTGGTGCAGGTCAGCGACAGCCGGCCGGAGGCGTGGTTCGACACCGGGCGCATCTGCAGCCGGGAGCCCGCCCGGATCCGGGTCAGCGAGTGGCTCGAGCCGCACTTCGCCGAGCACCCCGAGCTCGTCGTCAAGGACCCGCGGCTGAGCTGGTTCCTCGGCCTGTGGCGGGTCGCCGCGATCCGCACCGGCGCGACGCCGGTCTTCGCCACCATGCTGCGCCCGCCCGCCGAGGTGGTGGGCTCGAAGCAGAAGTACTACGCCAACAAGCTCGGCTCGGCGCACCTCGCGGCCAGCTGGGTCAACATGCTCCTGCACACCGAGCGCGCCACTCGCAGCGTTGAGGGCGTGGGCGAGGCCGACGCCGGCCAGGGTCGCGTCTTCGTGCGCTACGAGGACCTGCTCACCGACTGGGTGCGGACCACGACCGCCCTCGGCCACGCCCTCGACCTGCAGACGATCATCCACACCCGCAGCGACCAGATCCGCGAGGTGCACCGCTTCATCGACCCCAACCTGCGCCGGGTCACCGCCACGCTCGACGACCTCGCGCTGCCCAAGCGGCTCCACGACCTGACCGGCCAGACGTGGGAGGAGCTCAACAGGCTGGCCGACGAGGGGGGCGACACCGCGGCCGCGCACGAGACCTTCGACCAGCTCCGCGACGAGTACGTCGACCTCTACGAGGAGGCGGCGGCGATCAGCCGCTCGACCGCCGAGCACGCCCGCCACCAGGCCCGCAGGCGGGCGCTGCACGAGGCCGCGACCGAGGGATCGTCCAGGTCGCTCGCCGACCGGGTCCCCCACGACGTGCGCGCCGCGATCCCGCCGTCGGTGCGCCGCGGCGTGCGCAAGGCCCTCGGGCGGGAGCGGGACGCCCAGCCGTGAGCATCCCGATCGGCTCCGGCCACGGGCTGACCAACCTCGAGGGCCGCGAGGACTTCGACATCGTCTGGCCGTGGAACCAGCCCGGAGGGCTGCGGCGCGGTGCGACCGCGGTGCTGCGCGTCAAGAACGAGGCCCCCGGCCTGCGCTTCGTGCTGCCGCCGCTGCTGCGCGCGTGCGACCACGTGCTGCTCGTCGACAACGGGTCGGACGACGGCACGGGTGAGGAGGCGCTGCGGGTCGCCACCGAGCACGGCCTGTCCGACCGGTTCACCCTGAAGGAGTACCCCTTCGAGGTGGCCCGCGCCGGCGCCGAGCACCTCGCGGTCAACGAGCGGTCGGTGCACTCGCTCGCCTACTTCTACAACTGGTGCTTCTCGCACGTCCGCACCCGCTACTCGTGGAAGTGGGACGGCGACATGGTCCTCACCACCGAGGGCGAGGTCTCCATGGCCGACCTCTCCTGGCAGGTCGGGATGGCCGAGGCCGTCATCCGCTTCCCCCGCCACGGGCTCTACATCGAGTCGGACCGGAAGGCCTACCTCGACCTCGGCCTGCGCAACATCGAGGAGTGGGGCTTCCCGATGAGTCCCGACTACGTCTACGCCAAGGCGCCGGAGTGGGAGATCCGCACGACGCCCGAGCGCATCGAGATGTTCGCGCTGCCGCAGGGCCTCTGCGTGGAGCTGAAGTGGCTCGACGGCGACGAGTTCGCTCACTGGACCAACCCCGAGTCGTTCGCCACCTCCATCCGCAACCGGCGCAAGCGCCGCGAGTGGCTGGTCTGGAACGCCCTCCACGACGGTCAGGTGCCCGAGGGCGTCGTGGAGATCGAGTCCCCCGAGGGCGTGCACGTGGTCGACCACGTCACCCACGCCTGGCTGCCCCGCGCGCCGCGTCCGTTCGTCGTCGACGACCCCGACCACGCCAAGCTGCACCTGCGCGCCTGAGCGCTCGGACGACGTCTGCGACCAGGGTCGTGAGGCGGTTCACACCGGCTCGGGGCATATCGGTTTGGTGTCGCGAGGTTCCACCGGCATAAGGTCGTCGCAGGCTTTGTCATGCTTGTTGATCAACTTTGTGTGATTGAACAGGACGGCGGCCAGTGGGGGTGTCGCCAGCGCGCGCGTCCCCGCGCTCCACGACGTACGACGAAAGGCTCCGCCATGTCCGAGAACCACCCGCAGATCGCACCCCCCGCCCAGCGACGTACGCCGCTGCTGGTCGGCATCGCCGTCCTGGCGGTCCTCGCCGTGGTGGGCGGTTTCCTCTGGTCCCGGGGCGGCGACGACGCCGGCGCCGCCGGCGGCGAGGAGCGGGAGAAGGTCGTCCTCGGCACCGTCGGCGCCAGCGACCCCTACTGGCAGGTCCTGGTCGACGCCGCCGCCGACGAGGGCATCGACCTCGAGGTCAAGGACTTCGCCGACTACACCCAGCCCAACCCCGCGCTGAGCGAGGGTGAGCTCGACATCAACCAGTTCCAGCACATCGTCTACCTCGCGGAGTACAACGTCGCGAACGACGACGACATCGTCCCGCTCGGCTCGACCGCGATCTACCCGCTCGGGCTCTACTCGCAGAAGGTCGACTCCGTCGAGGAGATCCAGGACGGCGACACCGTCGTCGTCCCCGACGACGACAGCAACCAGGCCCGCGCCCTGCTGATCCTCCAGTCGGCCGGCCTCATCACGCTGGAGGACGGCGGCTCGATCTACTCCACGCTGGCCGACATCGACGAGTCGGCCTCGAAGGTGGAGGTCAAGGCGATCAAGGCCGACCTCACGCCCACCTCGCTGCCCGATGTGGCCGCCGCGGTCATCAACAACGACTTCGTGGAGAAGGCCGGGCTGTCCTTCGAGGACGCGCTGGCCACCGACGACGTCGACGACCCCAACGCCCTGCCGTACGTCAACGTCTTCGCCGTGCGCGCCGAGGACCGTGACGACCCGACGCTGCTCAAGCTCGTCGAGATCTACCAGGACACGCAGGCCGTCCTCGACGGCGTGCAGGACGTCTCCGGCGGCACCGCCGAGCTCGTGCAGATCCCGCAGGACGAGCTGCAGGCCTCGCTCGACGACGTCGAGGCCGACACCGCGGCGCAGAAGTGACCCGACGCTGACAGGGGAGGAGCCCACGATGCCGCTCGTCGAGCTGACCGACGTGCACAAGACCTTCCCGGCCGCACGCGGCCGGACGCCCGTCGAGGCGATCCGCGGCGTCGACCTGGCGGTCGAGGCCGGCGAGATCGTCGGCATCGTGGGCTACTCCGGCGCCGGGAAGTCCACCCTGGTGCGGCTGATCAACGCGCTCGAGACCACCACCTCGGGCAGCGTCCGCGTCGGGGGCCGCGAGATCACCGGGCTGAAGGAGCGCGAGCTCCGCGAGGTGCGGCTGGGGATCGGGATGGTCTTCCAGCAGTTCAACCTGTTCCGCTCGCGCACCGTGTGGGGCAACATCGCCTACCCCCTGGAGGTGGCGCGTGTCCCGAAGGCCGAGCAGAACCAGCGGATCTCCGACCTGCTCCACTTCGTCGGGCTCGCCGACAAGGCCCACAGCCACGTGGAGGAGCTCTCGGGTGGCCAGAAGCAGCGCGTCGGCATCGCCCGTGCGCTCGCCACCAACCCGCAGCTCCTGCTCGCCGACGAGTCGACCAGTGCCCTCGACCCCGAGACCACCCAGGAGGTCCTCGCGCTCCTGCGCCGCGTCAACAGCGAGCTCGGCATCACCATCGTGGTCATCACCCACGAGATGGACGTCGTGCGCAGCCTCGCGCACCGCGTCGTGGTGATGGAGGCCGGCCGCATCGTCGAGGAGGGCCCGGTCGTGCGGGTGCTCTCCGACCCCCAGCAGCCCGTGACCCGCCGGTTCGTCGCGACCATCGTCGACGACGAGCCCGATGCCGAGGCGCTTGCCGCCCTGCACGCCCGCCACGCCGGGCGTTTCGTCAAGCTCGCCTTCCGCGGCGACGACGTGCGCCAGAGCGATGTCTTCGCGCTGCTGCTCGAGCACGGGGTGCGCTTCGAGCTCGTCTTCGGCGGCATCGAGGAGGTGCAGGGGGAGACCTTCGGCAACCTCACGCTCTCGCTCGACGGCGACCCCGCGGCCGTGGACGCCGCTCTCGACGCCGTACGCGCGCTCGTCCCCGCGAAGGAGCTGCCCCGATGACCGACACCAACATGGACCAGCTCTGGCCGCTCTTCTGGGACGCGGCGTGGGAGACGCTCTACATCGTCGCCATCACGCTGACGCTCGGCGGCCTCCTCGGCCTGGTGCTGGGCCTCGGGCTGTACGTCACCCGCGGCGGCGGCCTCTACGCCAGCCGCCCGGTCAACCTCGTGCTCAACGTGCTGGTCAACTTCTTCCGGCCGATCCCGTTCGTCATCTTCATCGCGGCCGTCCAGCCGTTCGCCCGGCTGGTCGTGGGCACGGGCATCGGCAACCCGGCGATCATCTTCGCCCTCACGCTCGCCGCCGCCTTCGGCATCAGCCGCATCGTCGAGCAGAACCTCGTGACGGTCGACCCCGGCGTCATCGAGGCCGCGCGGTCGGTCGGCGCCAGCCGGGCACGCATCGTCCGCACCGTCGTGCTGCCCGAGGCGCTCGGGCCGCTCGTGCTCGGCTACACCTTCGCCTTCGTCGCGCTGGTCGACATGACCGCCGTCGCCGGCGTCATCGGCGGTGGCGGCCTGGGCAACTTCGCCCTGCAGTACGGCTTCCGGCAGTTCGACACGGTCGTCACCTGGACCGCGGTCATCGCGATCGTGGTGCTGGTGCAGGTCGTCCAGCTGGCCGGCAACACGGCGGCCCGCCGGATCCTGCGCCGCTGACCCCCGGCCAGCGCGCGGCGAGTGGCGTTCGTCACGCCGCCGTTGCGTTCCCACCGCGGAATCCGCGGGCGTAGGCTCGATGTTGATCGCAGTAGATCGGTACCCACCACGGGACTGAAACGAAGAGGTCATCACATGACGCACGACCCCGTCCTCCGCACGGCGTCGCACCCGACGTTCGGTGTCGGCGTGATCGGCGCCGGCCGGGTCGGTGCCGTCCTGGCCGCCGCGCTCCGCGCCGCGGGCCACGACGTCGTCGCCGCCGCCGGCGAGTCCGACGCCTCCCGCGGTCGCATCGACGAGCTGCTGCCCGGCGTCCGGGCCGCCAAGCCGACCGACGTGGCGCGCGCCAGCGACCTGCTGCTGCTCACCGTCCCCGACGACATGCTGTCCAACGTCGTCACGATGCTCAGCGCGAGCGGTGCGATCCACGAGGGACAGGTGGTCGCGCACACGAGCGGCCGGCACGGCCTGGCGGTGCTCGAGCCGGCCCGCGAGGTCGGCGCGCGGACGATCGCGCTGCACCCCGCGATGACCTTCACCGGCACGGCGGTCGACCTGCCCCGGCTCGCCGGCTGCGTGTTCGGCGTGACCGCCGCCGACGCCGACCGCGAGCTCACCGAGTCGCTCGTCGCCGACCTCGGCGGCCGCGCGATGTGGGTCCCCGAGGAGCGTCGCACGCTCTACCACGCCGGCCTGGCCCACGGCGCCAACCACCTCGTCACCCTCGTCGCCGAGGCGATGGAGATCCTGTCCGCCGCCGGTGCCGAGGACCCTGCCGCCACGCTGCGCCCGCTGCTCACCGCTGCCCTCGACAACGCGCTGGAGGACGGCGACGCCGCCCTCACCGGCCCGATCGTGCGCGGAGACGTGGAGACCGTCCGCGCGCACGTGGCCGATCTCCGGGCGACGGCGCCGCAGACGCTGCCGTCCTACCTCGCGATGGCCCGCGCCACCCTGGGCCGCGCGGTGACCGACGGCCGCCTGCTGCCCATCCGCGCCACCAAGATGCTCGGCGTCCTCGACGCCGCGGCCGCCCCGACCCCCCTCGACCGGCAGGCTCGATGACCACCACCCCCGCCCTCGCGTCGACCCGCGAGGAGCTGGCCGGCCTGCTCGCCGGCGCCCGCCGGACGGGCGAGCGGGTCGCCTTCGTCCCCACCATGGGCGCCCTGCACGACGGCCACGCCAGCCTGGTGCGGGCGGCGCGTGCGGCCACCACCGGACCGGTGGTGGTCAGCATCTTCGTCAACCCGATGCAGTTCGCCCCGACCGAGGACCTCGACCGCTACCCCCGCACCCTCGACGCCGACCTCGAGGTCTGCGCCGCCGAAGGTGTCGACGTCGTCTTCGCCCCCAGCGTCGCGGAGATGTACCCCGGCGGCTTCAGCCACGAGTCCGTCCACGACGGCGTCACCGTGGCTCCCGGGGCGCTGGCGACGATCCTCGACGGCGCGTCGCGGCCCGGCCACTTCGACGGGGTGCTGACCGTCGTCGCCAAGCTCTTCGGCCTGGTCCGCCCGGACGTGGCGGTGTTCGGGCAGAAGGACTACCAGCAGCTCGTCCTCGTCCGCCGCATGGTCCGCGACCTCTGCATGGGCGTCGAGGTCGTCGGCGCCGAGACGGTCCGCGAGCCCGACGGCCTGGCCCTGTCCAGCCGCAACCGCTACCTCGACGACGGCCAGCGGGAGGTCGCGGTGGCCCTCAGCCGGGCGCTCCGCGCCGCGCAGGAACGGGCGCCGTACGGCGTACCTGCCGCGCGCTGGGCCGCGATGTCGGTCCTCAAGGCCGAGGCCGGCCTCGAGCTCGACTACCTCGCGCTCACGTCGCCCGACCTCGGTGAGCCGCCCGAGACGGGAGAGGGCCGCATCCTCGTGGCCGCGCGGGTCGGCACCACGCGGCTGATCGACAACATGCCCCTCACGTTCGACCGCATCGCCCCCGATGCGACACCGGCGGGGACCGCGTCCGCGGCCTCGACCACCTCTGGAAGGAGCAGCTGATGCTGCGCACGATGATGAAGTCCAAGATCCACCGGGCCACCGTGACCCAGGCCGACCTGCACTACGTCGGGTCGGTCACCGTCGACGAGGACCTGCTCGACGCCGCGGACCTGCTGGCGGGCGAGCTCGTCCACATCGTCGACGTCACCAACGGGGCCCGCCTCGAGACGTACACGATCGCCGGCGAGCGCGGCTCGGGCGTCATCGGCATCAACGGCGCCGCCGCCCGGCTGGTGCACCCCGGCGACACGGTGATCCTGATCGGCTACGGCCAGATGGACACCGCCGAGGCCAGGGAGCTGGTGCCGCACGTCGTCTTCGTCGACGCCGACAACAAGATCATGGGCACCGGCTCCGACCCCGCCGACACCTTCGACGACGAGACGCTGTCCCGCGGCGACCTCGTCGCTCGATAGCCTGCGCGGATGACCTCCCACCGGCCGGTCCCGGGCCGCCTCCGTGCCCCGGCGCCCGGCTGGACCACCCGCGCCGACGTCGTGGTGGTGGGCTCGGGCATCGCCGGGCTCACCGCGGCGCTGCGCATCCACGCCGCCGACCCCGCCCTGCACCTGCTCGTCGTCACCAAGGACGTCCTCGCGGCCGGCTCGACGCAGTGGGCCCAGGGCGGCATCGCCGCCGCGCTCGGGCCCGGTGACACCCCCGAGCAGCACGAGCGGGACACGCTCGTGGCCGGCGCAGGGGCGTGCGACGTGGACGCCGTGCGCGTGCTGGTGACGGAGGGCCCGGAGGCGGTGCACGAGCTGATCGCCCTCGGCACGCAGTTCGACCACCACCCCGACGGCGAGCTGTCGCTGACCCGCGAGGGCGGCCACCACCGCGACCGCATCGCGCACGCCGGCGGCGACGCCACCGGCGCGGAGATCCAGCGCGCGCTCATCGCCGCGGTCGAGCGGGCGCCGGAGATCGAGGTCGTCGAGCACGCACTGGCCGTCGACCTGCTCCGTGCCGCCGACGGCGGCGTCGCCGGCCTGACGCTGCACGTGCTCGGCGAGGGCCAGCGCGACGGCGTGGGCGCCGTGCACTGCCGGGCGGTCGTCCTCGCCTCGGGCGGGCTCGGCCAGGTCTTCAGCCAGTCCACCAACCCCAGCGTGTCCACCGGCGACGGGATGGCCGTCGCGATCCGGGCAGGCGCCCGGCTCCGCGACCTCGAGTTCGTCCAGTTCCACCCGACCGTCATGTGGCTCGGCCCCGACTCCCAGGGCCAGCAACCGCTCATCTCCGAGGCGGTGCGCGGCGAGGGCGCGTTCCTCGTCGACTTCGACGGCACCCGCTTCATGCAGGGCCAGCACCCGCTCGCCGACCTCGCCCCGCGCGACGTCGTCGCCAAGGCGATCACCCGCCGGATGATCGAGACCGGTCGCCCGCACATGTGGCTCGACGCCCGGCACCTGGGCTCCGCATTCTGGGAACGTCGCTTCCCGACCATCCTCCGCGTCTGCCGCGAGCACGGCGTCGACCCGGTGACCGAGCTCGTGCCGGTCGCGCCGGCCCAGCACTACGCGTCCGGCGGCGTGGCGACCGACCTCTGGGGGCGTACGACGGTGCCCGGCCTCTACGCCACCGGCGAGGTCGCCTGCTCCGGGGTCCACGGCGCCAACCGGCTGGCGTCCAACTCGCTGCTCGAGGGCCTGGTCTTCTCCCGACGCATCGCGGACGTGCTGCCCGGTGAGCTCCGCGACTGGGCCGACCCCGTCCCGGACGAGCGGCCCGAGGGCCTCGTGCCGGGCGAGCACCGCCGGCCGATGCAGGAGACGATGACCAGCCGTGTCGGGGTGCTCCGCCACGCGGCCGGCCTCGCCGAGGCGCTGGCGTTCCTCGGCTCGCTCGACCACGGCGCCGCCGAGGTCGGCCCCGACGCCTGGGAGACCACCAACCTGGTCACCGTCAGCACCGCCCTCGCCGAGGCCGCGGCGCTGCGCACGGAGACCCGGGGCTCCCACTGGCGCGAGGACCACCCCGAGCGCGACGAGACCCGGGCCGGGCACGTCGACTCGTGGCTCGACGCCCACGGTCGCGTCGCCGTCGAGTGGACCTACGCCCCCTCGACGGATCCCTCGACCCAGGAAGTGCCCGCATGACGAGCCTGCGCGACGTGCCCACCGAGGTGGTCGACGACCTCACCGCGGCCGGCCTCGACCCGGACCACGTCTGGGACGTGGTCGCGCGCGCGCTGGCGGAGGACCTCCCCGAGCGGCCCCACGTGGACCCGACGAGCGAGTCGACGATCCCGGCCGATGCCCGCGCCGAGGCGGTCTTCGCCGCTCGCGAGCCCGGGGTGGTCGCCGGCCTCGCGGTCGGTGCCGTCGCGTTCTCCGCGGTCGGTGCCCACGCCACGATCACCGAGCGGCTGCCCGACGGCACCCGTGTCGCGAAGGGCGACGTCGTGATGCGCGTCGAGGGACTGACGCAGCGGATGCTCGTCGCCGAGCGCACCGCGCTCAACCTCGCGTGCCACCTCTCCGGCATCGCGACGGCCACGTCCCGCTGGGTCGAGGCGCTGGCCGGCTCCCCGACCCGGGTGCTCGACACCCGCAAGACCCTCCCCGGCCTGCGCGCCCTGCAGAAGTACGCCGTGCGCTGCGGCGGCGGGGTGAACCACCGCGCCAGCCTCCAGGACATGGCGATGGTCAAGGACAACCACGTCCTCGCCGCCGGAGGAGTGCTCCCGGCGCTCGAGGCGATCCGTGGCCGGCACCCGGGGCTGCCGGTCGAGGTGGAGGTGACGACGCTCGACCAGCTCGACGACCTGCTCGCCCTGCCCGAGCCGCCGGAGCGGATCCTGCTCGACAACATGACCGACGAGCTGATGGCGGACGCCGTACGACGTACGGCCGGGCGGGTGCCGCTGGAGGCCAGCGGCGGGATCACCCTCGAGCGGGCCGCGCGCATCGGTGCCACGGGCGTCGACTTCGTCTCGGTCGGCGCGCTCACCCACTCCGTGACGGTCTTCGACATCGGCATGGATCTCCTTCCATGAGCCTGCTCGCCGCCGACATCGGCAACAGCCACACCTTCCTCGGCCTGCTCGACGGCGAGGAGGTCACCGCTCACTGGCGCGTCAACACCGACGAGCGCCGGACCGCCGACGAGTGGTCGGTGCTGCTGCACGGGCTGCTCGACGAGCGGCTCGACGACGTGGACGGCATCGTCGTGTGCGCCACGGTCCCGGCTGTGCTGCACGAGTGGCGCGAGATGCTCGAGCGCCACTTCCACGACGTCACCGCGATCGTCGTCGAGCCGGGCGTGCGCACCGGCATCCCGGTGCTGATGGACAACCCGCGCGAGGTGGGCACCGACCGCATCGTCAACTCGCTGGCCGCGGCGACGATCTACGGCGGACCCGCGATCGTCGTCGACTTCGGCACCGCGACGACGTTCGACGTCGTCAACGGCAAGGGCCAGTACGTCGGCGGTGCGATCTCGCCCGGCATCGAGATCTCCCTCGAGGCGCTGGGGCGTCGCGGCGCGCAGCTGCGCAAGGTCGAGCTCGCGCGCCCGCGCTCGGTGATCGCCAAGAACACGGTCGAGGCGCTCCAGAGCGGGATGGTGTTCGGCGTCGCGGCGCAGGTGGAGGGCCTGGTGGCGCGGATGATCGCCGAGCTCGGGGTCCCGGCCGACGACGTCACCGTCATCTCGACGGGCCACCTCGCAGCGCTCCTCGTCGACGACTGCTCGTGCTTCACCGAGCACTCCCCGTGGCTGACCCTCCAGGGGCTGCGGCTGGTGTTCGAGCGCAACTCCTAGGACCTCGGCCGGGGGCCGCTCGGCCGGCACGTAGCATCACGGGGTCCTGACCATGATCCACGGGGGTGCTCGAGGTGACGTCACGCGTCGCGGGAGCTGCGCAGCCACACGTCGGCGAAAAGGGCGACCCCTCGCGGACGTCCGACGACCCCGGGGCCCCGGACGGGCGGAACGCGCGGCACGGCCTGGTCGTGGGCGCCCTGGTGGCCGCGCTGGTCGGTGCGTGCGCCGTCGTCGTCGCGGGCGGCAGCCCTGCCGCGCTGCTGATCGTCGCCGTGGCCTCGACGACGATCGCCCTGCGCCCGTGGCTCACGACGACCCTCGCCCTCGCAGCGGTCCTGTCGGGGGCGTTCGCGCTGCTCGCGGTGGGCATGCGGCTGTGGCCCGCGCTCGGAGCCCCGCTCACCGCGTTGCTGGCCGTCCCGGCCGTCGTCGCCGCCGCGAGCCTGGTCGTGGTGTGGCGACGTCGTACGACAGCACTCGCGATGTCGCGCGGCGAGCTGGGGCTCGGAGCGGCACTGGCGATGGTCTCGGTGCTGCAGGTCGTCACGGTGCCGCTGTCGCGGTGGCTCTCGGACAGCCCGAAGCTCGCCTGGATGATGCGCAACGACAACACCTGGAACCTGGTCTCCTCCCGGTTCATCGTCGAGGACGGGGGTCTCGACCCGGCCTCCCACCGCAACCCGGCGCCCCTCGCCAACGAGGTCGTGGCGCTCGTCGCCGCACCCGGGCGATCGGCGGTCGCCCGGGGCGACCTGCTCGCCCACGACCTCTACCGCGCGTCCGAGGCGCTGTTGCTGCTGGTGGGTGCCACCAGCCTGCTGGCGGGTCTCCTCGTGGCCGCGGCCTTCCCGGCGGCGAGGGTCTGGAGCCGTGCCGTCCTCGGCCTGCTCGCCGCGGTGATCCCCTGGACGTGGTCGCTGGCCGGCCTCGTGTTCGTCTACGGCTTCTGGAACTCCATGCCCTCCGCGATCCTGGTCCTGGCGGCGTGGGCGGCGTGGACCTCCTCCGAGCGCCGTCCCGTGGTCTCCTCCGGTGTCCTCGCGCTCGTCGGCACCGGGCTGCTGGCCGCCTGGGCGCCCCTGGTCCTGCTGCCCGCCTGCCTCGGTGTCGCTGTGGTGGTGTGGCGGCGACGCGCTCACCTCGACCTCCGCGGGCCGGCGCTCGTCGCCTGGCTCACGCCGCTGGTCGTCCTCTTCGCCTACGTCGCGCTCGTCACGCGCGGCGACATCACGGCCGCATCCGACGCGCTCGCGGCGGAGGGCCTGTTCCCCGCGTACGGCGAGAACCTGCCGCCCGTGTTCTGGCTGGTCCCCCTGGGACTGCTGCTCGTGCTGTCGGTCTGGACGTCGGTGCGCCTGGACCTCGTGGGCGTCGCGGTGGTCGGGCTGGCGGGGGCCATCGGGATCCTCTACCTGATGCACCAGAGGGCGGGATCGGAGGGAGGGCCCTGGGGCTACTACCCCCAGAAGTTCGCGTGGACCCTCTCGTTCCTCGCGCCGATGGTCCTGCTCATGTCGGCCCGGGGCGCGTTCGCCGTCCCGGGGTTGCGGCGCGCCCAGCGCGCCAGCCTGGTCGCCGGACCGGCCATGCTCGCGGGCGTGCTCCTCTGGCAGATCCCGCCCGCCGACCCCCGGCCGGTGAGCTCCATCGACTACCCGGTCGCGCACCGCACGCCCGACTACCGGTTGTCCTCGGTCCTGCCCGCGGTGTCGATCGCGCTCCCGGACCGGTCCAGCGCGCTCGACCCGGCGGTCACCGACCTCCTGCGCCTGGAGGACCCGGCGCGGAAGGTCATCGTGTCGCGGTGGTTCGAGGACCCCGGCGACAACGCCTTCGCCAACTTCTGGCTGCTGCAGCTCCCGGTCGACAAGGACGACGAGCTGCCGCGGCCCTACGCGTACGGCCTCGACAGCTTCGACCCGGTCGGACTGTGCGCCCTGGTGCGTGACTGGGGTGGAGGTGTCGAGCTGTACACCCACAGCGAGACCCTCGAGCAGGAGATGAGGGCCGAGTGCCCGCGACTGGAATTCGACGTCCTGCTGCGGTGAGGCCGCCGGCATTCTCGCGGGCCGAATGAATGGCGGTCGGGAATGATCCGACTTCCCTTCACCGCCCATTCGCCGGGTCGTATTCCGACCCGTTTGCCGAGGCGACATGGATGGAATTTTACGCAGAATATGTCAGGGAATTCCTGACTCCTTTGTGCGAATGCAGCACTGCTGCCACACTGCCTGCGACGCGTTTAGCCCCGAGCGCGCGAAAAGCAAAGGAATTCACGATGGCACAAAAGGTCAACATCGTTCTCGTCGACGACCTCGACGGTACCGAGGCCACCGAGACCGTGTCCTTCGGCCTTGACGGCACCACCTACGAGATCGACCTCAACGACGCGAACGCCGCCTCCCTCCGTGAGGCGCTGAGCGGCTACGTCGGCCACGCGCGCAAGGTCACCGGTGGTGGCCGCCGCGCCCGCCGCTCGTCCGGCAGCTCCTCCTCCGCGTCGTCCTCGAACACCAAGGACGTGCGCGAGTGGGCCAAGGCCCAGGGCATGGAGGTCTCCGAGCGCGGCCGGATCTCCGCCGACGTCCAGCAGGCCTACGACGCCGCCCACTGACGTACGCCGTCCCGGTGGAGGCTGCCGAGCCCGTTCGCTGATAGCGGACGGGCTCGTCTGTGCCCCGGGAACACGTAGGCTGATGTCGGGCGTTGAGCCCAGTGTCCGCAACCCGGCGCCCGCGCCGGACCCGTGGACCACGCAGACGTAGAGGAGCGCACATGTTCGAGCGGTTCACCGACCGAGCCCGGCGAGTTGTCGTGCTGGCCCAGGAAGAGGCCCGCATGCTCTCCCACAACTACATCGGGACCGAGCACATCCTGCTCGGGCTCATCCACGAGGGCGAGGGCGTCGCAGCCAAGGCCCTCGAGTCCCTCGACATCTCCCTGGAGGCCGTGCGCGCCCAGGTCGAGGAGATCATCGGCCAGGGCCAGCAGGCCCCGTCCGGCCACATCCCGTTCACGCCGCGCGCCAAGAAGGTGCTCGAGCTCTCGTTGCGCGAGGCGCTCCAGCTCGGCCACTCCTACATCGGCACCGAGCACATCCTGCTCGGCCTGATCCGGGAGGGCGAGGGCGTCGCGGCCCAGGTCCTGCAGAAGCTCGGCGCCGACCTCAACCGGGTCCGCCAGCAGGTCATCCAGCTGCTCAGCGGCTTCCAGGGCAAGGAGTCGGCCACCGCCGGCGCCCAGACCTCCGGCTCCGGTGGCGAGGCACCCTCGAGCTCGCTGGTCCTCGACCAGTTCGGCCAGAACCTCACCCAGGCCGCGCGCGAGGGCAAGCTCGACCCCGTCATCGGGCGCGAGCAGGAGATCGAGCGCGTGATGCAGATCCTGTCGCGCCGCACGAAGAACAACCCGGTCCTCATCGGCGAGCCCGGCGTCGGCAAGACCACGATCGTGGCCGGCCTCGCGCAGGACATCGTCAAGGGCAACGTGCCCGAGACGCTGAAGGACAAGCAGATCTACACGCTCGACCTCGGCGCCCTGGTCGCCGGCTCGCGCTACCGCGGTGACTTCGAGGAGCGCCTCAAGAAGGTGCTCAAGGAGATCCGCACCCGCGGCGACATCGTGCTGTTCATCGACGAGATCCACACCCTCGTCGGCGCCGGCGCGGCCGAGGGCGCGATCGACGCCGCCAGCATCCTCAAGCCGATGCTGGCCCGCGGTGAGCTGCAGACCATCGGCGCCACCACGCTCGACGAGTACCGCAAGTACCTCGAGAAGGACGCCGCGCTCGAGCGCCGCTTCCAGCCGATCCAGGTGCAGGAGCCCTCGATCGCGCACACCATCGAGATGCTCAAGGGTCTCCGCGACCGCTACGAGGCCCACCACCGCGTCACCATCACCGACGAGGCCCTGGTCTCGGCGGCGACGCTGGCCGACCGCTACATCTCCGACCGGTTCCTGCCGGACAAGGCCATCGACCTCATCGACGAGGCCGGTTCGCGACTGCGCATCCGCCGGATGACCGCGCCGCCGGACCTGCGCGAGTACGACGAGAAGATCGGCGACGTGCGCCAGCGCAAGGAGGCCGCGATCGACGGGCAGGACTTCGAGGCCGCGGCCCGCCTGCGCGACGAGGAGAAGCAGCTCTCCGCCCGCCGTGCCGAGCGCGAGAAGCAGTGGCGCGCCGGTGACCTCGACGAGATCGCCGAGGTCGACGAGGAGCTCATCGCCGAGGTCCTGGCCGTGGCCACGGGCATCCCGATCGTGAAGCTCTCGGAGGAGGAGTCCACCCGTCTGCTCAAGATGGAGGACGAGCTGCACAAGCGCGTCATCGGGCAGGAGGAGGCCGTCAAGGCGCTCTCCCGCGCGATCCGTCGTACGCGTGCCGGGCTCAAGGACCCCAAGCGTCCCGGCGGGTCGTTCATCTTCGCCGGCCCCTCCGGTGTCGGAAAGACCTGGCTGTCCAAGACGCTCGCGGAGTTCCTCTTCGGCGACGAGGACGCGCTCATCCAGCTCGACATGAGCGAGTTCTCCGAGAAGCACACCGTGTCGCGTCTGTTCGGTTCGCCTCCCGGCTACGTCGGTTACGAGGAGGGCGGCCAGCTCACCGAGAAGGTGCGCCGCAAGCCGTTCTCCGTCGTCCTCTTCGACGAGGTCGAAAAGGCCCACCCCGACATCTTCAACAGCCTGTTGCAGATTCTCGAGGAGGGTCGCCTGACGGATTCGCAGGGTCGCGTCGTCGACTTCAAGAACACCGTCATCATCATGACCACCAACCTCGGCACGCGCGACATCTCCAAGAGCGTGAACCTCGGCTTCGGGCAGACCGGCGACGCCGCCGGCTCCTACGAGCGGATGAAGGGCAAGGTGTCGGAGGAGCTCAAGCAGCACTTCCGCCCCGAGTTCCTCAACCGTGTCGACGAGATCGTGGTCTTCCCGCCGCTGTCGCGCGAGCAGATCATCGCGATGGTCGACAACATGATCGACGCGGTCGAGCTGCGGCTCAAGGACCGTGACATGTCCCTCGAGCTCACGCAGCCCGCCAAGGACCTGCTGGCCGAGCGTGGCTTCGACCCGGTCCTCGGTGCCCGACCGCTGCGCCGCACGGTGCAGCGCGAGATCGAGGACGTGCTCGCCGAGAAGATGCTCTTCGGCGAGGTCGGTCCCGGCCAGATCGTCCTGGTCGGCGTGGAGGGCGAGGGCACGGAGGCGACGTTCACCTTCCGCGGCCAGAAGAACTCCACCGTCCCCGACATGCCTCCGCTGGAGACGGTCGTGGAGGGCTCGGCGGGCGACGGTCCCGACGACTCCGCCGGCCCGACGGACATCCCGAAGTCCGCGGAGTCCTGACCGGGCACTTCCTCGCGGTAGAAGCAGCCTGACCGGGCGGTTCCTCGCGCACCAGCGCGAGGAACCGCCCGGTCAGTGCATTTCAGCGCGAGGAACTGCCCGGTCAGCCGGGGAGCGACCAGCGGTCCGCAGCGACCCGGGTGAGCAGCCCGTCGGCGACCAGCGCGTCGAGGCAGCGCTCGCGCTGCTCCCGCTCCGGCCAGGCCGCCTCGACCTGGGCGCGGCCGACCGAGTCGGCCTCCCGGGCGAGGGCGAGGATCCGGCCGCGGCACTGCCGGTCGGTGCCCGCCCACGCCTGTCCGCGGCGGGGCGGTCCGTCGTACGCCGGGAAGCCGGCGCCGCGCCACGTGCACGCCGCCGCGATCGGGCAGGCGTCGCACGACGGCTGGCGTGCGGTGCACACCAGCGCCCCGAGCTCCATCGTGGCGACCGCCCATGTCGCGGCGGTCGCGGGGTCGTCGGGCAGCAGCGTCGTCGCGACGTCCCGCTCCGCCCGGGTGACCGCCGGCGCGGGGAGCTCGCGTCCGGTGACCGCGCGCGTGAGGACCCGGCGGACGTTGGTGTCGAGCACGACGTGCCGCTGGCCGAAGGCGAAGCTGGCGATGGCGGCGGCGGTGTAGTCACCGATGCCCGGCAGCGCGAGCAGGTCGTCGTACGACGCCGGCACCTCGCCGTCGTGGCGCTCCACGATGGCCGTCGCGGCCGCGTGGAGGCGCAGCGCTCGTCGGGGGTAGCCGAGCCGGCCCCACATCCGCACGGCCTCACCGGTCGACTCGCCCGAGAGCGCGGCGGGGGTCGGCCAGCGCTCGAGCCAGGCTGCGTGGACCGGCAGGACGCGCGCCACGGGCGTCTGCTGCAGCATGAACTCGCTGACCATCACCGACCACGGCGTGGCGGAAAGCCCCCGCCACGGCAGCTCGCGTGCGTGGTCGTCGTACCAGTCGAGCACGGCGTCGTGCAGCGTGCCGGGTGCGAGTGCGTCCATCGCGGCGATCGTAGGTGAGCCGGTGCGCCTCCGCCGAGACGGGCCCGCGGCTACCTAACCTGAGCGCATGCCGACGACCGTACGACCTCGTGGGCCGCTGCCGGCCCGGGTCTACTGGACCCGACGGCTCGTCGTGCTCGCCGTCCCGGTGCTGCTCGTCGTCGTGCTCGCCCGCGTGCTGGGCGGCTCGGCCGACGGCAAGGACCCCGGCACGGCTCGGGCCACGCAGGCCGGCGCCACCACGGCCGCTACCGTGGCGCCCACCGCCGGCCCGACCGCCGAGGTGGCGCCGGGCACCGGCAGGAAGGGCAAGAAGGGCAAGAAGGACCGCACGGTCGAGACCGCGCCGCCGGAGCCGGTCCTCGCCGAGCCGACCGGACCCTGCACCGAGTCGGACATCGTCGCGACGCCCGCGCTCACCTCCGCACCCGGTGGCGCCGACGTCCCGATCACCGTCAACCTCCGCACGATCGCCACCGAGGCCTGCACGTGGCAGGCATCCCCAGAGACGATGACCGTCACGATCACCTCCGGCAGCGACTACATCTGGAGCAGCCGCGAGTGCCCGGCGTCGATCCCGCCGCAGGACGTGGTGGTCCGCCAGGCGGTCGACGCACCGGTCGTCGTCACGTGGTCGGCCAGGCGCTCGGACGAGGGCTGCACCAAGTGGACCGACTGGGCGATGCCCGGCTTCTACCACGTCGAGGCGGCTGCCCTCGGCGGCGACGGCACCGACGTGCAGTTCGAGCTCACGGGGGGTGTCCCCGCGGTGGTCACCACCACCGCCGACCCGCAGCCGCAGGGCGGCGGGAAGAACAAGAGCGGCGACACCTCGCACACGCCCGGCGAGGACGGCGGCGGCAACAGCGACGGCTGACTCGGGCCCTTCGGCCCTGCCGGAGCCCCCGGCCCTGCGGGAGGCTTGAGGTGTCGCAGGAGGCAGACCGATGACCGCCGTCCACCCACGCATCGACACCGACGCCACGACCAGCCTGCACCGGGCATGGTGGTCCCTGCTCGGCTTCTTCGTGACCTTCGTGCTCGCGTTCGTGGTCGGGGAGGGCCTGGCGTCGGCGCTCGCCCACCCATCGGGCGGTGACCAGCCTGCCGAGCTGTGGGTCATGGTGGTCGCGACGGTGCCGGCGCTCGTGGTCTTCGCCCTGCCGGCCGTCCCCGCCGTGCTCTACGCGCGCCGGGCCGTGCGGCTCGGCGAGCCCCGCGGGCGGACCCCCGCGGTCGTCGCGGTCGTCGTGGCTGCGACCTTCGTGGTCCTCAACCTCGTCTCGGCGGTCGGGGTGCTGCTGGGGGGCTGAGTCGTCGTACGCCCCGCGCGCGGTTGTCGACGTCGGATCGACGTGCGGGCTCCTGCGTCATACGAAGTCGAACGTATGGGTGCGGGTTCGCATGACGCAGCAGGGGTTGCGGGGGATGGCGCACCGCTCCGGGAGCCGCGCCTCAGATGTAGCGCTCGGTGATGCTCGACTCCGCGAGGCGGGAGAGACCCTCGCGCACGCTGCGGGCGCGGAGCTCGCCGACGCCCTCGACGGCCTGGAGGTCGTCGATGCCGGCAGAGAGCAGCTGCTGGAGGCCGCCGAAGTGGTCGACGAGGCGGTCGACGACGGCGGCGGGCAGGCGGGGGACCTTGGCGAGGAGGCGGTAGCCGCGCGGCGCGACCGCCGCGTCGAGGTGCTCGGCACCGCCGAGGCCGATGGCGCGGGCCACCGAGGCCGGGTCGACCAGCTCGGTCGGCAAGAGCGCCGCGAGCTCGGCGACGTGGGACGACGGGTCGGCCTGCCGGCGACGGCCGCCCGGCAGGTAGTCGCGCACCACGAGATCCCGCTCGGCGTCGACGCCCGTCACGAGCTCCTCGAGCTGGAGCGAGAGCAGGCGTCCGTCGGTGCCGAGCTCGAGGACGTAGTCCTCGATCTCGCTGGCGATGCGGATGACCATCTCGAGCCGCTGGGCGACGACGGCGACGTCGCGCACCGTCACGAGGTCCTCGATCTCGAGGGCGGAGAGGGTGGCCGAGACCTCGTCGAGGCGGAGCTTGTAGCGCTCGAGCGTGGCGAGGGCCTGGTTGGCGCGGGAGAGGATCTTGCCGGAGTCCTCGAGGACGTGGCGGATGTCGCCGACGTAGGCCGCGATGATCTGCATCGACTGCGACACCGAGACGACCGGGTGGCCCGTCTGCTTGGCGACCCGCTCCGCGGTGCGGTGGCGGGTGCCGGTCTCCTCGGACGGGATCGTGTGGTCGGGCATCAGGTGGACGGCCGCCCGGTGGATGCGGGTGATGTCCTTGTCGATGACGATGGCGCCGTCCATCTTGGCCAGCTCGCGCAGGCCGGTGGCGGTGAAGGGGACGTCGAGGGTGAACCCACCGGTCGAGATCGACTCGACGGTCCGGTCGAGGCCCATGACGATCAGCGCGCCGGTGCGGCCCCGGAGGATGCGCTCGAGGCCGTCGCGCAGGGGCGTGCCGGGCGCGATCGAGGCCAGGGTCGCGCGCAGCCTCAGCTGCTCGTCGATGCGCTCTGCCACCGGTCCTCCACGTGCTCTCTCCTCGGGCGCCCCCGTGCGCCATCGGGTGAAGTGTAGGGGTGGGAGCCCCTCGTCCACCGATCGTTCCGGCCCAGCGGCAGCCCGCCGGCGCTCCGGCGGCCCCCGGGCGTCAGAGGGGTGGGGTCAGGTCGAGGGTCAGCAGGGCGCCCACGACGTCGTCCACCTCCACCACGCGGAGGCCGTCGACCATCCGGCGCGAGGGGATCCCGCGCTCGCTCGGCAGCGCCCGCCCGCGGGGGACCACCGCCACCTTGAAGCCGAGGCGCGCCGCCTCGGCGATGCGCTGCGGCAGGTCGCGCACCCGGCGCAGCTCGCCGGCCAGGCCGATCTCGCCGATGGCCACGGCGCCACGCGGCGGCGGCACGCCGAGGTGGGAGCTGGCGACGGCGACCGCGATGGCCAGGTCGGCCGCCGGGTCGTGCAGCTTGGCCCCGCCGACGGTCGCCACGAACGTGTCGCTCCCAGCGATCCGCAGCCGGGCGTGGCGCTGGAGGACGGCGAGCACCATGTCGACCCGCGACGACTCCACGCCCGAGACCGTCCGTCGCGGCCGCTCGAGCGGGGACGGCGTCAACAGCGCCTGCACCTCGGCCAGCAGCGGCCGGCGTCCTTCCATGGTCACGGCCACGCAGGTGCCGGAGACGTCCTGGGTGTGGTGCTCGACGAACAGCCCGGTCGGGTCGGTGACGGCCGCGATGCCCTCGGAGGAGAGGTCGAAGCAGCCCACCTCGTCGACGGGGCCGTAGCGGTTCTTCATGGCGCGCACCATGCGGAAGCGGGAGTTGCGGTCGCCCTCGAAGTGGAGCACCACGTCGACGAGGTGCTCGAGCACACGCGGTCCGGCGATCGACCCGTCCTTGGTGACGTGGCCGACGAGCACGGTCGTGATGTTGCGGGTCTTGGCGACGCGGATCAGCGCGGCGGCGACCTCCTTGACCTGGGTGACCCCGCCGGGGACGCCGTCGATGCCCGACGCGCCGATCGTCTGGACCGAGTCGACGACCAGCAGCGTCGGGCGGACCGCCTCGATGTGGGTGAGGACCGCCCCGAGGTCGGTCTCCGCGGCGAGGAACAACTCGTCGTGCACGCCGCCGGTGCGGTCGGCGCGCAGCCGCACCTGGGCGGCCGACTCCTCGCCGGTGACGTAGAGGGTGCGCTGCCGGGTGCGGGCGGTCTGCGCCGCCACCTCCAGCAGCAGCGTGCTCTTGCCGACGCCCGGCTCGCCGGCCAGCAGGATCGCCGCGCCCGGCACCAGCCCGCCGCCGAGGACGCGGTCGAGCTCCGGCACGCCGCTGGTGCGCGCGACCGACTCCGTGATCGCAACCTGGCCGATGGGCACCGCAGGGGTGGAGACCGGCCCGGCCGCGGCGCGCAGGGTCGGCGCGCCCGCCTCGGCGACGGAGCCCCAGGCCTGGCACTCGCCACAGCGGCCGACCCACTTGGCGGTCTCCCAGCCGCACTCGGAGCACCGGTAGGAGGAGCGCACGCGGGCGGTCTTCGTCGACATGGGCCACACGCTAGGCGAGCCCACCGACACCGCGACGTCCGCCGCGCACGCGACCGCTCACCCGTCGGGCGGGCGTGCGCGACCGGGGCCGGGGCTTATGCTCACCTCGATTGGATCGATCTAGGGCGATCGCACAGGGGGGACCGATGGCGCGCAACGAGCACCGGACGGCAAGCACGCTGCCGGTCACGCCGCCGACCCTCGCCGACGTCGCCGAGCGCGCCGGAGTGTCACGCCAGACGGTGTCCAACGCGGTCAACAACCCTGACCTGCTCCGCCCCGACACCCTCGAGCGCGTGCGCCAGACGATCGCCGAGCTCGGCTACTCGCCCAACCGAGCCGCGCGCAACCTCCGCACCCGGACCTCCTCCCTCATCGGCCTGCGCTTCGCCCCCGCCCAAGAGGGCACCGCCAACGCAGCGATGGACCGGTTCGTGCACTCCCTCGTCGAGGCCAGCGAGGGGGTGGGCTACCACGTCCTGCTGTTCCCGGGCGACGACGAGGACCCGATCGGCGGCTACGACAACCTGCTGCGCTCGACCGCCGTCGACGCCTTCGTCGTCACCGACACCTACCTCGGCAACCCGCAGGCCGCGTGGCTGAGCCAGCAGCGTGCGCCCTTCGTGGCCTTCGGACGGCCGTGGCACGACGACGAGGCCCGCCACGTGTGGGTCGACGTCGACGGCGCCGCGGGCATCGCGCTCGCCACCCAGCACCTCATCGACCGCGGCCACACCCGGATCGCCTGGATCGGCTGGCGCAAGGACTCCCCGATCGGCGAGGACCGCCGCTCGGGCTGGGTCCGCACCATGCACCAGAACGGCCTCTCAACCACCGGCCTGGCCTCCCGCGTCGAGGACGTCGTGCACAGCGGCGCCGAGGCGGCCGCCGTACTGCTCGACGAGTCCGCCCCGACGGCGTTCGTCTGCGCGTCCGACACCCTCGCGATGGGCGTCCTCCACACGCTCTGGATCCGTCAGCTCGCTCCCGGCCGCGACATCGCGGTGGTCGGCTTCGACGACTCCCAGGTGGCCCAGGTCTACCCGGTGGGGCTCACGTCCGTACGCCAGCCGCTGGAGGACGTGGCGGTCGAGATCATCCGCACCCTGCGTGCCCTGCTCACCCACCAGCCGGTGGAGACCCGGGGCATCCTCCTCGAGCCGACGCTGGCCATCCGCGAGTCGAGCTGAGAACGGCCCCAGCGCCGGTCAACCGCACGGGCCTCGCCGTCGTCCTCACAGGCAGAGCACCCACCGACCAGGAGGAGAGGGCCGTGGCCCGTCGAGACGACGACTTCGTCGCCTTCGTGGACGCCCGCTCCGCAGCCCTGCTGCGGACGGCACGACTGTTGACGGCCGGCGACCGGCACGCCGCCGAGGACCTGGTGCAGACCGCGCTGGAGAAGGCCTACGTCGCGTGGCCGCGGATCCGGCGCAAGGGGGCCGAGGAGTCGTACGTCCGCTCGATCATGACCCGGTCGGCCATCGACCGGACCCGCCAGCGCACCCGCCGCGGCGAGGTCGTCACCGACGACGTGCCCGACCTGCCGGTGGACCCGGTGGGCCCCGAGGACCGCGACCACGTCCTCGCGCTGCTGGGCGCGCTGCCGCCGCGGCAGCGGGCGGTCATGGTGCTCCGTTACTACGACGACCTCAGCGAGGCGCAGATCGCCGAGGCGCTCGGCTGCAGCGCCGGCACGGTGAAGGCCCACGCGTCCCGGGCGCTCGCCACGATGCGGCGCCTGTCCGTCGACCCCGCCCCTCTGTCAGGAGTGCAGCGATGACGCCCGACACCCAGCTGCGCATGCGGCTCACCGCCGCCGTCGCGGACACCACGACTCCTCCCGGCCTCGCCCGCGCCGCCCTGGGCGGCGGGCGTCGCCGGCGCCGCCGTCGTACGGCGAGTGCGCTGGCGCTCGCAACCGCGGCCGTCATCGGGGGAGTGCTGCTCCTCCCCGACGGTGGCCCGACGGCGGTCGAGGGACGAGTGGCCGCCGGCGGCGACGACGGGCGGGTCGCTGGGCTGTCGTGGGCCCGGTCGCTTCCGATGGGCGCCGATCCGGCGCTGCCCTTCTTCGGCGCGGAGGACGCCCTGTGGAGCAACGGCGAGCGCTACGGCGTACCGGACGAGGTGAACCGGTCGATGCCACCCCGCGCGGTCGACGGCGGCTGGTTGGTCTTCCTCGGAGAGGACTATCCCGACATGCGGCTGGCGGTGCTCGGCACGGACGGTGCGCTCACGCCCCTGCCGCCCGCGCCGGGCGGGCTGGACAATGCGGAGGCAGTCGCCGTCTCCGCCGACGGCCGCCAGGTGGCCTACGACAGCCTGCTTGTCGACCTTCCCACCCTTGACGCGACCGAGCTGCCGCACGGCCCGGAGGCCGAGGAGGCAAACGGCTACTACACCGGCGTCCGCGTCATCGGCTTCGGCGAGGAGGGGCTGGTCTACGAGGGGGCGCCGTTCGACCGGGGCATCGGCACCCTGTGGGTGCTCCACCCCGATGGCACCTCGGTCGAGGTACCGCTGCCGGACGGCACGCACGTGCCTCAGGGAGGCGGGGCGGACATCGCGGTGGCCTACGACTACGCGCGCGACGACTCCGACACGTGCGTGACCTCCTGGCACCTGCGCGACGGCGCGTGGCAACAGGAGCAGACCGGGTGCATGGGCCACTCCCTCGGCGAGGCACTCTCCGTCTCCCCCCGGGGGGACTGGTTGCTGACCGACGACGTGCCGGACGTGTGGAACCTGTCCCGCGGGCGATGGGAGCGGATCGACATGCCCGAGGGCATCGGTGCCGAGCAGATGCTGGCGCAGGGTGGCGGCGCGGTCTGGGAGACAGACGACGCCTTCCTCCTGCCCGTCGCCGACCGGTGGACGGGCCCCGCGACGCCGGAGCCGACCTTCGACCAGGTGGTCCAGGTGGTGCGCTGCTCGATCCTGAGTGGCCGGTGCGAGCGCGCCGGCGCGGCGCAGGAGGTCCGCGTCACCTCGACGATGTGGGACAGCACGGCGTTGGGGTTCGTCGATCAGTAGGTGCGCCACCAGAGGTTGACCGCGTAGTCGACCTCGGTCCCCGCGTGGGACGCGAGGGCCTCCTCGGCCGCCTCGGGCGGCAGCTCGATGCGGACGACCGACTCGAGGTCGTCGCGCGAGGCGAAGGACCAGCCCATGTCGATGGGCCGGCGCTGCCAGCCGTGCATCGACCAGAAGCGCTCGACCGCGTCGGGGTCGACGTCGGGGAAGCCGCGCCGGAACCATCGCCCGAAGGTGGACCGGGTCGGGTCGTTGTCCACCACGAACGCCGTGCCCCCGCGGCGTACGACCCGGTCGAGCTCGCGCAGACCGGGCTCCGAGCCGGGCCCGAAGAAGTACGCCCAGCGCGCGTGGGCCACGTCGACGGACGCGTCGGGCAGGGGGAGGGTCTGTGCGCCGCCCTCGAGGACGCGGACGTGGGCCAGCGAGCGCGTACGACGGCGGGCGAGCGCGACGAGCGGTGGGTACGGCTCGACGCCGACCACCTGCGCGGCGGAGGCGGCGAACAGCGGGAGGTGGTAGCCGCTGCCGCAGCCGACGTCGAGGACTGTGCGCCCCGCCCAGTCGCCGATCTCGCGCATCGCGGTGGCGACGCGGTCGTGCGGATCGGCCGCGCGGTTCTCGAGCTCGTAGAGCTCGGGGGTGTTCCAGATGTTGGGGCTCGGCCTGGGTTCCATCGTCTCCCCCCACCGTCCCGTCGTCAGGAATCCCCGGTCATCCGGGGATCCAGGGAGGACCCCGGGATCAGATCCGGACGAGGCCGTTCGGGGTCTGCAGCTGGACCGCGACGATGCCGGGGGTGCCGTTGGGGGCGACCCACTCGACCTTCACGTCCTCCAGGGGCGCCTCGACGGTCTCGCCGAGCCACTCGCTGACGCGCTGGGGGTCGCCGGCGATCTCGAGGCAGGCGAGGGAGTACTCGCCGGTCGCGCCGGTGCTGGGGTGCAGCTCCGCGGAGGACTGCCACTGGATGAAGAACGGCAGCTGCGGGTCGGAGATCAGGCCGTTGACGCCGATCTGCTGCCACAGCAGCTCGGTGCCGTCCGGGCGGCGACGGTTGCCCTTGACCGCCTCGCGGCCGAGGCGGGCCTCGATGGGGGCGATGTCGGCCACCGACACGACCCAGCCCATCCAGCCGCCGCCCAGGGCGGAGCGGGCGCGGACGGCCTGGCCGAACGGTGCCTTGTCGCTGGCCGGGTGGTCGAGGACCTCGACGATCTCCATGTAGATGTCGCCGGCCAGCGGCAGGGTCATGTTGCGGGTGCCGAAACGGGGATGGATCCCACCGTCGACGAAGTCGGTGCCGAGCAGCCCCCCGATGCGCTGGGCGGTGCTGGCAAGTCCATCAGGTCCGGCGGCGAAGCTGACGTGGTCCAGGCGCATGACCAGATTCTGGTCCGAGCGCATGGCGGTCTTGACACCGGGGTCCTGTTCTCTTGATGTCAAGACGTGCCGGCGAGCCTCAGCATCAGGTCGCGCACGTCCGTGGCGGCCACCGAGCCGGCGATCGCGTCCGGGTCGCTGCACACGAGCATGGGTCCCATCGTCGGGTCCTTCGGGAGCCGGCCGTGCGTGCCGCGCACCGGGGAGGGGTCGAGCGGCACGACCTTCATCGCGTAGCGCAGTCCCGCCATCTTCCTGGCGAGCGTGAGCCCGGCCTTGAGCTTGACCGCCCGGTCCTCCGGGTCGAAGAACAGCTCGGCGGGGTCGTAGCCGGGCTTGCGGTGGATCTCCACGCCCCTGGCGAAGTCGGGGGCGCGGGCGTCGTCGAGCCAGTAGTAGTAGGTGAACCAGGCGGTCTCGTCGGCGACGAGCACCAGGTCCCCGGAGCGCTCGTGGTCGAGGCCGTACGCCGTCTGCGCGGCGCGGTCGAGCACCTGGTCGACGCCCGGCAGCTCGGCGCACAGCCCGCGGACCGTCTCGAGGTCGGCGGGGTCGTCGACGTAGACGTGTGCGACCTGGTGGTCGGCGACCGCGAAGGCCCGCGAGGTCCACGGGTCGAGGTACTCCATGCCGTCCTGGGTGTAGACCTCGAGGAGGCCGCTGCGGCGCAGCATCCGGTTGACGTCGACGGGCTGGTCGGCGTCGGTGATGCCGTACTCCGAGAGCACCAGCGTGGTGACGCCGGTCCGCTCGGCGTCGTCGAGCAGCGGCGCCAGCGCGGCGTCGACCTCGCGCGCGGCGCGCACGGCCTCGTCCGAGTCGGGACCGAAGCGCTGGAGGTCGTAGTCGAGGTGCGGGACGTAGCAGAGGGTGAGGTCGCTGCGCGGCATCAGCCGGCGGGTGGCCGCGATGATCCACTGGCTCGAGGCGATCGCGGCGGTCGGGCCCCAGTAGGTGAACAGCGGGAACTCGCCGAGCTCGCCGACCAGCTCGTCGTGGAGCTCGGGCGGGCGGGTGTAGCAGTCGGGCGCCTTCTTGCCGTCGGCGTAGTAGATCGGCCGCGGCGTGACGGTGTAGTCGGTGGTCGCGCCCATGGCGTACCACCAGCACACGTTGGCGACGGTGTAGTCGGGCCGCTCGCGCCGGATCGTCTCCCACACCTTCTCGCCGTCGACGAGCTTGTTGTGCTGGCGCCACAGGAAGACCTCGCCCAGCTCGCGGAAGTACCAGCCGTTGCCGACGGCGCCGTGACCCGACGGCGGCAGGCCGGTGAGGAACGTCGACTGCACCGAGCAGGTCACGGCCGGGAGGACCGGCTCGAGGGTCGCCTGCGATCCCGCGTCGGCGAGGCGGCGCAGTCGCGGCATGTGCCGGAGCAGGTCGGGGGTCAGGCCGACGAGGTCGACGACGAGCAGCTTGGGGTGGGCCACGGTGGCGTCCTGTCTGGGTGTGGGGGAGGGGCGGAGGTCTTCAGTCGAGCGGGGTGAGGCCGAGGCCGACGAGCTCGTCGCGGACCCAGGCGAGCTCGGCGGCGAGGCCGGCGGCCAGGGCGTCGTCGTCGGCCGGGGCGCCGTCGGGGAGCACGGACCAGGTGTAGGTCTCGACCTCGAGGTGGTCGGTGCGCGCGGTGTCACCACCGAGGAGGGCGGCGAGCGAGGCGCGCAGGTCGTCGCGGCTGTTGCGCAGCGGCGGGGCGGGGTCGGCGTGGACCGGCACGTGGAAGTGCACCCGCCACGGCGAGCGGTCGTCGAGCGGCCGGCGGCCGTCGAGGGCGTCGGGGAGGTCGTCGCGGGACGCGAGCCGCTGGCCCACGCGCTGGCGCACCTGGTGCAGGAAGCGGTCCTCGGAGTACGACGTCAGCGCGGCGCGCGCCTCCGGGTCGGCCGGGTCGTCCACGACGAGGGCGGCGGCGGGCTGCACCTTGACGACGTCGAGACCGGCGGCGTCGAGCCGGGCGAGGGCGTCGGTCGCGTCCTCGAAGCCGACGGCGAGGTGGCAGAGGTCGAGGCACACGCCGATCCGCTCGCGGTCGACGGCGTCGAGCCGCTCCACCGCCTCGGCGATGGTCTCGATGACGCAGCCGGGCTCGGGCTCGAAGGCCACCCGCACGGTGCGGCCGGTCTCGGCCTCGACCTCGGCCAGTCCCTCGGCGAGCGCCTTGAGGTGCAGCTCGGCGTGGGACTGGCGGTCGGCCAGCCACGGTGCGCGCCAGGCCAGCGGCAGGGTCGAGATGCTGCCCCGGACGGCGTCTGCCGGCATCAGCGCGGCCAGCACGCGCGCCACGTCGAGGGTGTAGTCGAGGCGCGAGCGCTCGGCCCACGTCGGGTGGTAGACGCGCTTCTTGACGACCTCGTCCTGGAAGGCGGCGTAGGGGAAGGCGTTGAGGGTGACGATCTCGACGCCGTGCTCGTCGATCGCGTCGCGCAGCCGGCTGACGGCGTCGAGGTCGGAGGCGAGGCGGCGCGCGGCCGCGGCGGGGAGCCACATCCCGAGGCCGACCCGGTCGGTGCCGAGGTGCTCGCGCAACCGGTCGCCGTACGTGCCGACCTGGGCGACGATCCCGTCGACGTCCTCGGCGGGCAGGACGTTGGTGCCGTAGCCGAGGTGGACGACGGTGCCGTCGGGGTGCTGCAGCCTCATCGTCAGTCCCGCGAGCCGCGCAGGATCGAGTTGCCCTCGAAGGTCGCCGACGCGTCGGCGCCCGTGGCCGCGTCGTCGGCGAGGTCCGGGTCGACCAGCAGCCGGCCGCTCTGCCCGAAGAACTCGACCGGGTTGCGCCAGAGCACGCGGTCGACGTCGTCGGCGGAGAAGCCCGCCTCGAGCATCGCCGCGCCGGTCTTCGCGGTCTTGAGCGGGTCGCTGCGGCCCCAGTCGGCGGCGGAGTTGACGAGCACCCGGTCGAGCCCGCGGCGCTGCAGGATGGCCACCATCCGGTGCTCGTCCATCTTGGTGTCGGGGTAGATCGAGAAGCCCATCCAGCACCCGGCCTCGTCGACCTGGTCGACGGTGACCTCGTTGAGGTGGTCGACGACGACCATGCCGGGGGCGAGCCCCGACTCGGTGACGAGCTCGAGGGTGCGGCGGGTGCCCTGCTCCTTGTCGCGGTGGGGCGTGTGGACCATCGCCGGCAGCTCGAACTCCACGGCGAGCTCCAGCTGCCGCACGAACGCCTTCTCCTCCTCGACGGTCATCGAGTCGAAGCCGACCTCACCCACGGCGACCACCCCGTCCTTGGCGAGGTAGCGCGGGAGCACGTCGAGGACCTCGGCGCACCGCGGGTCGTTGGCCTCCTTGGGGTTCAACGCGATCGTGCAGTGGTGGGCGATCCCGAACTGAGAGGCACGGAACCGCTCCCAGCCCACGAGGGCGTCGAAGTAGTCGGTGAACGAGCCGACGCTGGTGCGCGGCTGGCCCAGCCAGAACGCCGGCTCGACGAGCGCGCGGACGCCGGCGGCGTGCATCGCCTCGTAGTCGTCGGTGGTGCGCGACGTCATGTGGATGTGCGGGTCGAAGATGCGCATCAGGAGTCCTTCGGCTTCTCGGGTGAGGCGGCGCAGGCGTCGAGGACGACCTGCACGTCGGGGGGTACGTCGCGGCCGGCGGCCTCGCGCTCGCGCCGGTAGCGCTGCACCATCTCGGCCAGCTCGCGGTCGGCGCGGCGCGTGAGCCCGGTGACCGCGGCGACGGGCACGCCGGTGAAGAGGCACTTGAGGACGCCCTGGCGCCAGGCGTCATCGTCGAGCCGGTCGCTGTGCGGGCCCATGGCGGCCGCGACGAGGCGGGTGTCGTTGGTGCGCAGCGCGTCGAGCAGGAGGTCGGTCCCGTCCACCTCGTCGGGGGCGCCGGACAGGGCGTGCAGCACCGCGCGCTTCTCGTCGCTGTCGCCGTAGCGGTAGACCTCGCGCAGCTCGGCCAGCAGCGGCTCGGGGTCGAGGGAGCGGCCGGCGGTGCGTACGAGGGCGACGCGCACCGCGTCCTCCAGCAGTACGCCGTCGGCGCCGGCGAGCGGGCCGCGCCCGGTCCTCCGTGCCGCGGCGGGGAAGGCCCGGCCCAGCCGGGTCGGGTCCTCGGCCACCTCGGCCGTGAGCGCGTCGAGCTGCGCCCGAGAGCGCTCGTCGAGCGCGCCGCGGAGGGTGTCGTCGTCGGCCAGCGGCCGGATCTCGGTCACGGGGTGGCTCCTTCCGTGTCGGTGTGGACCAGGCGGGCAAGGGAGGCACGCAGCGCGCCGATCTGCCGCGCGGCGACCTTGGGCGCCGCGTGGGAGTGGCGGGGGAGCTCGACGCTCGCGAGCCCGGCGAAGCCCGTGTCGAGCAGCGCGCCCAGGACCGCGTCCAGGTCGAGGGTGCCGGCGCCGAGCTCGAGGTGCTCGTGGACGTCGCGCACCATGTCGTCGACCTGCACGTTGCCGATGAGCGGGCCGGCCAGGGCGACCGACGCCTTCGGGCTGCGGGGCTCGTTGCACACGAGGTGCCCCAGGTCGAGGGTCAGGCGAAGGTGGTCGGGCTCGCCTAGCCGGCGGCGCAGCTCGAGGGCCTCGTCGACCGTGTCGACGTGCATGCCGGGCTCGGGCTCGACGCAGACGGTCACGCCGAGCTCGTGCGCGAGGTCGAGCACCGGGCCGAGGCCGTCGGTGAGCCGGCGCCAGCCGTCCTGGGCACTGGCCCCCTCGGGCAGGACGCCCGACCAGCACGACATCGCCTCGGCGCCCAGCTCGGCGGCGATGCGCACGGCACGGGTCAGCAGCTCGACCCGCGGGCCGCGGTCGCCGTCGCTGACCAGCGTGGGCTCGTGCTTGTGCCACGGGTCGAGGACGTAGCGCGAGCCGGTCTCGATCACGACGGCCAGCCCGTGGTCGGCCAGGGACTTCGCGGCGCGTGCGGTCTGGGCGACCGCGTCGCTGGCGAACGGGTCGAGGTGCGGCTGGTCCAGGGTGAGCGCGACCCCGTCGTAGCCGAGCCCCGCGATCACCGCGCAGGCGTCGGGGAACCGGTGGCCGGAGAAGCCGTTGCTGCCGTAGCCCAGGCGGAGCCGGCGCTGCTCCGGGGCGCTCACGTCGGGCTCCAGCGGCGCGAGAGGGCGCGGTAGGCGGGGCCGGCTCCGACGACGGTCGCCGCGGCAGCCAGCCTGCCGCGGCGCGCGAGCCAGGCACCCTGGAGCAGGGAGAACCCGCCGATCCCGGTGCGGGTGGCGGCGCGTGCCGCCTCGGCGGTGGGCTGCCGGGCGGCCCGGGCCTGGGCGCGGCCGACCACGACGGCGTACGCCGCCGACAGGCCGACGCCGACCGCGCGGGCGAGGCGGCCGGCGTGCGGGTCGTGGAACGCCGCGTGGGCGGTGGCGGCCGCGACCGTGACGGTGCCTGCGGTCACCGCGGCGGCGACCTCGGGCCGGGTGCCGTGCACCTCGCCGCGGCTGAGCCAGGTGAGCCCCGCCGTGTGCGTCGTCATCGCGAGGGCGGGCTGCCAGGCGCTGGTCGGGGAGGCGTGGGCGCCGAGGAGCACGTCGAGCCCGCGCGTCGAGGCCATCGCGAGCGGCCCGACGGCGGCGTCCTTCGCGACGGCGTCGTAGGCCACCACCATGAGGGCGAGCGGCGCCGCGACGGCGACGGCCGAGCGACCGCCGACCAGGGCGGCCACGCCGAGTCCGGCAGCACCGAGCCCGGCGGCCACGGCGAGGGCGGCGTCGGGGCTGATCCGGCCCGAGGGGATCGGCCGTTCGGGCCGCTCCTCGGCATCCACGTGGCGGTCGCACCAGTCGTTGAAGGCCATCCCGGACCAGTAGAGGCAGGTGGAGGCGATCGGCATCGCCCAGCCCCGCCCGGTCGACGCCGCATGGGCGGCGCCGGACCACGCGTCCCCGGGGATGGAGAACGCGGCGGGGGTCCGGGTCAGCTCGACGAGGTCGGCGACCCTCACGTCGTCACCCGGTCGGCGCACTCCGTCGACCAGGCGAGCAGGGCGTCCCACTGCTGCGCGAGTCGGTGCTCCTGCGAGCCGATCGGCTGCTTGAAGAAGAACCCGAGGGCGGCCAACGGGCCGGTCTCGCCGACGGCCATCGCCCGCGCGGTGAGGCGGGCGAGGTCGAGCACCAGCGGCGCCGCGAGGGCCGAGTCGCAGCCCTCCCAGGTGAACTGCATCGTCATCCGGGTGCCGAGGAAGCCGTCGAAGCGGACGTGGTCCCAGGCCGTCTTCCAGTCGCCGAGGTCCTCGACGTAGTCGATGTGCATCGGGCCGGGCACCGGGTGGCCGAGCATCGACTCCAGCCCCGAGCGCTTGGTGCTGGTCTTGCTCTCCCGCGCGGCGGGGTCGGACAGGGTGGACCCGTCGCCGCCGCCGAGCAGGTTGATCGAGGTCCACGACCGCACCGCGAGCGAACGGGTCGCGAACATCGGCGCCAGCGCCGACTTCACCAGGGTCTCGCCCGTCTTGCCGTCGCTGCCGGCGTAGGGGAGTCCACGGTCCGCGGCGAGCTCGACCAGGGCGGGGACGTCGATTCCGGGGCTCGGGGTGAAGGCGACGTAGCCCGCTCCGGCCAGGACGGCGGCGCAGGCGTAGACCGAGCTCGGCGACAGCGGTGCGCGCCCGGCCGCCCAGGCCGCCTCGAGGCCGGCCCAGCTGGCGGCATCGGAGCCGGCGTCGTGCGGCGGCTCGGTGCTCGACACGTCGACCACCACCACCCGGTCGACGGCGGAGGCGAACTCGCGGATGTCGTGGGCGAGCCGTTCCACGTCCGCGCGCTGGTCGGTGGAGTCGCCGTGGCGCACACCCGGGCGCAGCCGGGCCTCGGTCGCCTCCAGCTCGGCAGCGACCTGGCGCGCGAGGATCCCGGGCACCACGCCGCCCGCCACCAGCCGCTCGGCCTGCTTGACGAGCGGGAGGGTGTCGACGTCGTGGCCGCCCACGACGATGTCGGCGTACGCCGGCAGGCCGCGCGCGTCGAGGTCGGGGTGGGCGCAGACGCAGCCGGTCTCGTCGGTCAGGTGGGCGGCGAGCGCGCTCAGGCCGATCGTCGCGGTGGTCGCGAGGGAGCCGCGGGCGCCGATGAACCAGATGCCGAGAGTGCCGCCTTGACCGTGATCTCCGGTCCGGGGGTTGGGGGAGGGTGCCACCTGTCGAAGGTAATGCACGTCACAACCACTTTCAACGGAGGGTCCAGCACTTTTGCGCGGCGTTCACTCAAAAGTGCTGCGGTGACGCGGGGTGCAGGGCGAGCGCCGAGCGAGAAACCACGTGGGCCTCGCAGTGCCGCACCAGCTCGGCGTACGCCTGGGCGCCCATCAGCTCGACCAGCTCGGGCTCGTTCGTGACGTAGAGCGGCTCGGGCGCCACGTGCGCCTCGGTGTTGCCGGAGCAGTACCAGTCGAGGTCGTGCCCACCCGGACCCCAGCCGCGGCGGTCGTACTCCCCGATGGAGACCTCCGTGTAGGAGGTGCCGTCCTGCCGCTCGACCTCGCGGAACTGGCGGCGGATCGGCAGCTGCCAGCACACGTCGGGCTTGGTCTCCAGCGGGTTGCGGCCCTGGCGCAGTGCGAGCCCGTGGAGGGCGCAGCCGGCGCCGACGTGGCCGGCGCTGCTGGTGAAGTCGGTGCGGTTGTGGAAGACGCACGCCTGCTGGCCGTCGACCTCGACGACCCGCGTCTTGCGCTCGCCGTCCTCGTCGGTCTCGATCCAGTCGGCCTTGCGGACCCCCCGGCCCGGGTGGAGCTGCCAGTCGTCCGGGGTGAGCTCGGCGACGAACGCCGCGACCCGCTTCTCGTCGTCCCGGTCGGCGAAGTGCGCGCCCAGGGTGCAGCAGCCCACGTCGGGCGCGTCGGCGTAGATGCCCTGGCACCCCTGGCCGAAGATGCAGGTGTAGGCCGACGTCAGCCACGTCAGGTCGCAGCGGAACACCTGGGAGTCGTCGGCGGGGTCGGCGAACTCGACGAACGCGCGGGGGAAGACCAGGTCGACTTCGGGCACGCACGCCAGCCTAGTGGCGACACCCCGGCCTAGTAGCGTGGCAGGCATGCGCCTGGGCGTCCTCGACATCGGATCCAACACCGGCCACCTGCTGGTGGTCGACGCGCACGGCGGAGCCGCCCCGCTCCCGGCGTCCTCGCACAAGCAGCCGCTGCGGCTGGCCGAGCACCTCGACGAGGACGGCGCGGTCACCAAGAAGGGCATCAAGGCCCTCACGGACTTCTGCGCCTCCGCGACGCAGATCGCCGAGGACAAGGGCTGCGAGGAGATGCTCGGCTTCGCCACCTCCGCCGTGCGCGACTCGGTCAATTCCGACGAGGTCCTCGCCCACGTCGAGAAGCACAGCGGCGTGGCGCTCGAGGTGCTGTCGGGGGAGGACGAGGCCCGCCTGACGTTCCTGGCCGTGCGCCGCTGGTTCGGCTGGTCGGCCGGTCGCCTCGCGGTCTTCGACATCGGCGGCGGGTCGCTGGAGATCGCCGGTGGCACCGACGAGGCCCCCGACGTCGCCTGGTCGCTCCCGCTGGGTGCTGCCCGGATCGCGCGCGCCTGGTTCGGCGGCGGCCCGCCCTCCGAGGACGACGTGCGCGAGCTGCGCAAGCAGGTGCGCGCCGAGATCGCCCGCGACGCCGGCCACCTGCTGCGCGGCGGCGTGCCCGACCGGGCGGCCGCGACCTCGAAGACCTTCCGCTCGCTGGCGCGGATCTGCGGCGCGGCGCCGAGCGGCGACGGCCCGCTCGTGCCGCGGGCGATCGAGCTCGAGACGCTGACGAGCTGGATCCCCAAGCTGATGGACATGTCCGCCGACGAGCTCGCCGAGCTGCCCGGGGTCTCGCCCAGCCGCACGCACCAGATCGTGCCCGGGGCGCTCGTCGCCGAGGCCTGCATGGACATCTTCGACCTGACGGAGCTCGAGATCTGCCCGTGGGCGCTGCGCGAGGGCGTGATCCTCGAGCGGCTCGACCAGATCTCGGTCATCACCCGGGTGCGCTGACCATGTCCACGCCCTCCGTCCCGCTGATCGGACTGTCCTCCGCGTCGGTCTACCCCGAGTCCACGGCGCACGCCTTCGGGTGGGCGGCGCAGCTCGGCTACGACGCCGTGGAGGTGATGGTCGGCATCGACTCGCTGAGCCAGCAGGTCGACGCGGTGAAGAAGCTCAGTGACCACCACCAGGTCCCGATCTGCGCCGTCCACTCGCCCTGCCTGCTCTTCACCCAGCGGGTCTGGGGCACGGACCCGTGGGTCAAGCTCGAGCGGTCGGCCGAGATGGCCGAGGCGGTCGGGGCCGACGTGGTCGTGGTGCACCCACCGTTCCGGTGGCAGAAGGACTACGCCGCGGGCTTCGTCGAGGGCATCGCCTCGCTCGAGGCGCGCACGGGCATCGCCTTCGCGGTGGAGAACATGTATCCGTGGCGGGCGTCCTCGCGCCGGGCGATGGAGATGTACCTGCCCGGCTGGGACCCCAGCTCGGAGGACTACGCCAACACCACGATCGACCTCTCCCACGCGGCCATCGCCCGCAGCGACGTCATCGCGATGGCCGACCGGATGGGCGACAGCCTCCGCCACATCCACCTCACCGACGGCACCGGCTCGGCCAAGGACGAGCACCTCGTGCCCGGTCGCGGCGTGATGAAGGCCGAGGCGTTCCTGCGCCACCTCGCCGGCCGCAGCTTCTCCGGCCACGTCGTGCTCGAGATCAACACCCGGCGGGCCGCCGACCGGGCCGAGCGCGAGGCCGACCTGGCCGAGTCGCTCGAGTTCGCCCGCGCGCACCTCGCCGTCCCGACGCCGTGAGCCCCCGGTGACGCCCCCAGCGAGCCAGCGCACGTCCCGCGGCCGTCGCCCCGGAGCTCCCGACACCCGGGCCGAGGTCCTCGCCGCAGCCCGGGCGTCGTTCGCCGAGAAGGGGTTCCGGGCCACGACGATCCGCGCCGTCGCGGCCTCCGCCGGTGTCGACCCGGCGCTCGTGCACCACTACTTCGGCAGCAAGGACGACCTCTTCCTCGCCGCCCTGCAGATGCCCGTCGACCCGCGCGAGGTGCTGGGGCCCGTGGTCGCCCTGGGGCCGGACGGTGCCGGCGAGCGGCTGCTGCGCACGTTCCTGTCGGTCTGGGACGACCCCGAGACCCAGGTGCAGCTGCTCGCGGTCGTCCGCTCGGTGATCGCCGCCGACGGCGCGACGCTGCTCCAGGAGGGCTTCATCCCGGTCGTCGTCGGACCAGTGCTGGCCCAGCTCGTCGCCGACCGGCCCGAGGAGCGGATCCCGCTCGTCGCCAGCCAGGTCATCGGCCTGATCGTGACCCGCTACGTCCTCGCGCTCCCGCCCATGGCCCAGATGCCCGCCGAGGACGTGGTGGCGCGGGTGGGCCCGGTGATCCAGCACTACCTGACCGGCGACCTGCCCCAGTCGCGCAGCACGTAGCGCTCGCCACGGCCTTGACGACCGCCGAGCCCTGCGCGCACAATTCAACACATGATGAAAAACGTCGTGGAGGTGCGCGACCTCGTCGTCGTACGCGGTGAGCGGGAGGTGCTGCCCGGCATCTCGCTGGACGTCCAGGCGGGCGTCACCGGCCTGCTCGGTCCGAGCGGGTGCGGCAAGACGACGCTGATGCGGTGCCTGGTCGGCGCGCAGCAGCTGCGGTCCGGGACGGTGGAGGTGCTGGGGGAGCCGGCGGGCAGCGCGCCGCTGCGCACCCGGGTCGGCTACGTCACCCAGGCCGCCAGCGTCTACGACGACCTCACCGTCGCGGAGAACCTCGCGTTCTTCGCCCGCGTGCTCGGCGTGGACCGCGCCCAGGTCGACGAGGCCGTCGACGCGGTGGGCCTCGACGACCACCGCGACCAGGTCGTGGGCCGGCTCTCGGGGGGCCAGCGCAGCCGCGCCAGCCTCGCCGTCGCCCTGCTGGGTACGCCGGACCTGCTGGTGCTGGACGAGCCGACCGTCGGGCTCGACCCGGTGCTGCGCCGCGACCTGTGGGACCTGTTCCACCGGATCGCCGACCGCGGGGCCGCCGTGCTGGTCTCGAGCCACGTCATGGACGAGGCCGAGCGCTGCCACCGGTTGCTCCTGATGCGCGAGGGCCGGATCATCGCCGACGGCTCGCCGGACGAGATCCGCCGCACCACCGGCGCCCGTGACGTCGAGCAGGCGTTCCTCCACCTCGTCGAGGGCCGGGGTGACGCGGCATGAGCACCGTCCCGATGAGCCCCCAGATCACGATGGCCGTGGCCGGCCGCGTGCTCACGCAGGTCCGCCGCGACCACCGCACGGTGGCGATGCTCCTGGTCGTCCCCTGCGTGCTGATCACCCTGCTGTGGTGGATGTTCCTGGACCTCCCCGGCGACCTCTTCGACCGCTTCGGGCCCGGCCTGCTGGCGATGTTCCCCTTCATCGTGATGTTCCTGGTGACGAGCGTGACGACGCTGCGCGAGCGGTCGTCCGGAACCCTCGAGCGGCTGCTCACGATGCCCCTCGGCAAGCTCGACTTCCTGCTCGGCTACGCGATCGCCTTCGGCCTGCTGGCCGCGGTGCAGTCGACGCTCGCGGTGGCGGTGAGCGTCGGACTCCTGGGCCTCGAGGTCACCGGCCCGGTCTGGCTGCTCGGCGTCGTGGCGGTCGCCGACGCCGTCCTCGGCGCGGCGCTCGGGCTGCTGGTCAGCGCCTTCGCGACGACGGAGTTCCAGGCCGTGCAGTTCATGCCGGCCTTCGTGCTGCCCCAGATCCTGCTGTGCGGGCTCTTCGTGCCGCGCGAGGCGATGCCCGCCGTGCTCGAGGCGATCAGCAACGTCCTGCCGATGTCGTACGCCGTCGACGCCATGCAGGAGCTCGTCGGGGCGGCCGACACGGCCGAGGTGTGGCGCGACGTGCTGGTCGTCGCCGCGTTCGCGCTGGGTGCGCTCGCGCTCGGCGCCGCCACCCTCAGGCGCCGGACGCCCTGACCGGGACCCGGCTGAACAGCCACGCCGCCGCCGCGAACAGGCCGGCGTACATCACCGTCAGCATGACGACGTCGCCGATCGAGGCGGTCGCCGCGTCGGCGGCCACCATCGCGACCGCGACGACCCCTGCCACCACCGTGGTCGCGGCGGCGGCGCCGAGGGCGAGGACCATGCCGCTCGCCCGGAACCGGGTCGCCGCAGCCACGACGAGCAGGACGGCCGGGGCCGCCAGGTAGAGCCAGTCCCGGTCGCCGTCGCCGACGATGCCGAGGGCGCCGATGCCGAGCAGCAGGAACAGCACGGTGCCCACCGACACGGCCAGCGCGAGGGCGTAGCGCGAGGTGGGGGAGGCGAGGGTCGGAGTCATGCCACCGACGCTAGGAGACCACCCGCCCGGAGTGGGTGGAGGAGGTGTGAAGGTTCGGTGCAGGTCCGGGGAGGGTGTCGGCGTAGCCTTGCCGCCATGTCGTTGCTCCGCCAGCCGATCCTCCTCCTCGCCCGCAGCCAGGGCGTCAAGAAGCTCGTCTCGACGATGCCCGTCTCGAGCTCCATCGTGACCGGCTACGTGCCGGGCGAGACGACCGCCGACGCGGTGTCGGCGACGTCCGCACTGGTCGACGACGGCCTGCGGGTGACGCTCGACTACCTCGGCGAGGACACCACCGACGCCGCCCAGGCCGACGCCACGGTCGCGGCCTACAAGGAGCTGCTCGCCGACCTGGCGGCCAAGGGCCTCGCGCCGCACGCCGAGGTCTCGGTCAAGCTCAGCGCGATCGGCCAGTTCCTCCCGGACAACGGCCACAAGGTCGCCCTCGAGAACGCCCGCGACATCTGCCGCGCCGCCCGCAACGCCGGCACCACGGTGACCCTCGACATGGAGGACCACACCACCACCGACTCGACCCTCTCGATCCTGCGCGAGCTCCGCAAGGACTTCCCCGAGACGGGCGCCGTGCTCCAGGCGATGCTGCGCCGCACGGAGGCCGACTGCCACGCCCTCGCCTACGAGGGCTCACGCGTGCGGCTGTGCAAGGGCGCCTACATGGAGCCCGAGCAGGTCGCCTTCCAGGACCGGCTCGAGGTCGACAAGTCCTACGTGCGCTGCCTCAAGGTGCTGCTCGGTGGCCAGGGCTACCCGATGATCGCCACCCACGACCCGCGGATGGTGCAGATCGCCTCCTCCCTCGCCAGCCGCTTCGGCCGGCGGCCCGGCACCTACGAGTTCCAGATGCTCTACGGCATCCGGCCCGAGGAGCAGAAGCGGCTCGCGGCGGCCGGCGAGACCGTGCGCGTCTACATCCCCTACGGCACCGAGTGGTACGGCTACCTGATGCGCCGCCTCGCGGAGAAGCCGCAGAACCTCGGGTTCTTCGTCCGCTCCCTGGTCTCCAAGCGGTAGCCCCGCCGGCGCTGCGCAGTAGATTGGCGGCATGAGCACAGCGATCATCGGGGCCGGCGTCATGGGCGAGACCCTGCTGTCCGGGCTCGTGCGTGCCGGGCGCCGCGTCGACCAGCTGATGGTCGGCGAGAAGCGCCCGGAGCGGGCGCACGAGCTCGAGGAGCGCTACGGCGTGGCCGTCGTCTCCAACCGCGAGGCCGCCGCCAAGGCCGACACCGTCGCGCTGGTGGTCAAGCCGCAGGACATGGGCGACGTGCTCGACGAGATCGCCCCCGACCTGCGCCCCGGCCAGCTGCTCGTGTCGCTGGCCGCCGGCATCACGACGTCCTACATCGAGTCGCGCGTGCCCGAGGGTGTGGCCGTCGTCCGGGTCATGCCCAACACCCCGGCGCTCGTCGACGAGGGCATGGCCGCCATCTCGCCCGGCTCGCACTGCGACGAGTCGCACCTGACCGAGGCCGAGTCGCTGATGGCCTCGACCGGCAAGGTGCTGCGCATCCCCGAGAAGCAGATGGACGCCGTCACCGCGATCTCCGGCTCCGGTCCGGCCTACATCTTCTTCGTCGTCGAGTCGATGATCGAGGCGGGCGTCCACCTCGGGCTGCCCCGGGCGACGTCGACCGAGCTGGTCGTGCAGACCCTCGTCGGGTCGGCCGCGATGCTCCGCGAGACCGGCACCCACCCCGTCGTCCTGCGCGAGCAGGTCACCTCGCCCAGCGGCACGACCGCCTCCGCCCTCCGCGAGCTCGAGATCCACAGGGTCCGGGCGGCCTTCCTCGCCGCCATGGAGGCTGCTCGCAACCGCTCTCGCGAGCTGGCCGAGGGCAACTGACCGCCGAGGGTGGGAGTAACGTCCGCCACATGGAGTGTGCGGGGCCCGCGTCGGTCGTCTTCGACCAGACGCTCTGTCAGTACGACTTCGGGCCCACGCACCCGATGTCGCCGGTACGTGTCGACCTGACGATGCGCCTGGCCGACGAGCTCGGTGTCCTCGACGGCATCAATCGCGTCGACGCCCCGGTGGCCACCGTCGAGCAGATCGCGACCGTCCACGACCAGGGCCTCATCGACGCCGTCACCCGGGCCGGGGCCACCCCCGGCTTCGAGGACGCCGCGCGCGGCCTCGGCACGGAGGACGACCCGGTGTTCGCCGACATGCACCGGGCCAGCGCCCACGTCGTGGGTGCCACGCTGGAGGCGATGCGCCAGGTCTGGAGCGGGGAGTCGCTGCACTCCGTCAACATCGCCGGCGGCCTGCACCACGCGATGCCCGACAAGGCGAGCGGCTTCTGCATCTACAACGACGTGGCGGTGGGCATCAGGCAGCTGCTCGCCGACGGCGCCGAGCGGGTCGCCTACGTCGACATCGACGTCCACCACGGTGACGGCGTCGAGAAGGTCTTCTGGGACGACCCGCGGGTCCTCACCGTCTCCCTGCACGAGACCGGGCAGATGCTCTTCCCCGGCACCGGCTTCCCGAGCGACACCGGCGGCCCCGGCGCCGAGGGCACGGCGGTCAACGTCGCGCTGCCGCCCGGCACCGCCGACGCAGGCTGGTTGCGCGCCTTCCACGCCGTCGTACCCCCGCTCCTGCGCGAGTTCGCCCCCCAGGTGCTGGTCACCCAGCACGGCTGCGACTCCCACATGAACGACCCGCTCGCCCACATGATGCTCAGCGTCGACGGCCAGCGGGCGGCCTACCTCGCCCTGCACGAGCTCGCCCACGAGGTCGCCGGCGGCCGGTGGGTCGTCACCGGCGGTGGCGGCTACTCCGTCGTCGACGTCGTGCCGCGTGCCTGGACGCACCTGCTGGCCGTCGTCGCCGGGTCCCCGATCGACCCCACGCAGCCGACGCCTCCGGCGTGGCGGGCCTACGTCGAGGAGGTGCTCGGGGCGACCGCGCCGCACCGGATGACCGACGGCCGCACGCCGGCCTATCGCGACTGGTCGGGCGGCTACGACCCCGAGACCTGGCTGGACCGCGCCATCAACGCCACCCGCACCGAGGTCTTCCCGCTCCACGGGCTCGACCCCCTGCCCTGAGGCACCGGTCCACGCCCGGACAACTGGGAAGCAACCCGACACGCCGTAGTCACACAAGTTTCTCTGGCGTTCCTCTTCCCCACGCGTCACGCGAGCCCTATTGTCAGCGAGAGCGGCACGCCTGTGACGCCGGTGCGGAAGCCGGCGCCGTCGCCGCGCAGAAGGATCGGTGCACACCATGGCTGAGAACACCCCTGGCGACATGTCCGAGGCGCAGTTCCTGACCATCGCCGAGGTCGCGGCCAGGATGCGCGTCTCGAAGATGACGGTCTACCGGCTCGTGCACGGTGGCGAGCTGCCCGCCGTCCGCGTCGGCCGGTCCTTCCGGGTCCGCGAGGACGACGTCAACGAGTACCTCCGCAAGAGCTTCTACAACGCCGGCTGACGACGCTCGTCCCCGGCGGGGATCCACGGGTCCGACTCGATTCCGCGCTGCCCGCACCCGGCAAGTAGGGTGAGCGGGTCCGACCGACGAACGTCGGTCGCAAGGAAAGGTCTGATTCGTGGGTTCTGTCATCAAGAAGCGGCGCAAGCGCATGGCCAAGAAGAAGCACCGCAAGCTTCTCAAGAAGACGCGCGTGCAGCGCCGCAAGCTCGGCAAGTAGCACCCCTCGACCATGGGGCGGGTCGTGCTGGTCACCGGGATCTCCCGGGACATCGGCCGACGATTCGCGCGCGCCGCGACCGACGACCCGTCCATCGACCGGGTCATCGGCGTGGACGCGGTCCCACCGCGCGGTGACATCGGCGACGTCTCCTTCGTCCGCGCCGACATCCGCACCCCGGTCATCGCGAAGGTCATCGCGAAGGAGGACGTCGACACCGTCGTCCACATGAGCGTGATCGCGACCCCCGGCTCCGCCGGCGGTCGCGGGACGATGAAGGAGCTCAACGTCATCGGCTCCATGCAGCTGCTCGCTGCGTGCCAGAAGTCGACGACCGTCGACCGGCTGGTCGTGAAGTCGACCACCACCGTCTACGGCTCCGGGCCTCGTGATCCTGCGATGTTCACCGAGGACATGGGCCCCAAGCGCCTGCCCTCCTCGGGCTACGCCAAGGACGTCTACGAGATCGAGGGCTACGTCCGCGGGTTCGCCCGCCGGCGACCCGATGTCGACGTCACGATGATCCGGGCGGCCAACGTGGTCGGCCCCCACGTGTCGAGCCCGCTGACCAACTACTTCCGCCTCCCGGTCATCCCGCGGGTCCTCGGCTTCGACCCGCGGCTGCAGCTCCTCCACGAGGACGACCTGATGCGGGTGCTGCGCCACGCCGCCACGACCGGGGTGCCCGGCACCTTCAACGTCGCCGGCGACGGGGTGATGACGCTGAGCCAGGCCGTACGACGCCTCGGCACGCCGTCGGTCTCGCTCCCGCGCTTCGCGGTCGGCCGGCTGGGTGCGACCATGCGCCAGGCCCGCGTGTCGGACTTCTCGCCCGAGCAGCTGGGGTTCCTGACCTACGGTCGAGGGGTGGACACCACCCGGATGCGCACCGTGCTCGGCTTCGAGCCGCAGTTCACCACGGCGGAGGCGTTCGCCGACTTCTGCCAGTCCGTCGCGCCCGCCGTGCGTGAGGGGGCCGGTCGTGCGTGAGGAAGCCCGCCGCCCCCGGGGCGACGACGCCGTCGTCATCCCGATCGGCACCGGCGGCCGTCCCGGCCGCGGCACCGGCAGCGCCCGGCCGTCGTCGGCCGCGCGCAACCTCGCCCCGTCGGCCCGCAAGGCGTCGGCCCGCAAGGCGTCGGCCGGGAAGGCGGGGGCCCGCAAGGCCGGGAGCAAGCCACGCGACGCCGCCGGACCCACGGCCGCTCCGTCCGGCGAGGAGTCCGCGCCGCCACCCCCCGACGAGACGTCGACCGACGGCTCCGCGCAGGCGCCCACCACCGGCATCCCGGTCGGCGAGTGGCTGGCGGCCGCGCAGGACGCCGCGCAGGAGGTCTTCGGGGCCGACTGGGAGCGGCGTGTCGCCGAGCTGATGGCGTTCGTCCGCCGCCGCCTCGAGGGCCACTACGAGGTCGACGACTACGGCTTCGACCGCGAGCTGACCGAGCGCTTCTTCATGACCGCGCTGCGGCCGATCGCGGAGAAGTGGTTCCGGCTCGAGGTCCGCGGCCTCGAGAACATCCCTGCCGAGGGCGGTGCCCTCGTGGTCTCGAACCACTCCGGGACGGTCCCGGTCGACGGCCTGATGACGATGCTGACGGTGCACGACCACGCGGGCCGCTCCCTGCGCCCGCTCGGCGCCGACCTGGTCTTCAAGCTGCCCCTGGTCAGCTCCCTCGCCCGCAAGAGCGGCGCCACCCTGGCCTGCACCGAGGACGCGGAGCGGATGCTGTCGGGCGGTGAGCTCGTCGGCGTCTGGCCGGAGGGCTTCAAGGGCATCGGCAAGCCGTTCAGCGAGCGCTACAAGCTGCAGCGGTTCGGGCGCGGCGGCTTCGTCTCGGCCGCGCTGCGCACCGGCGTACCCATCATCCCGCTCTCCGTCGTGGGGGCCGAGGAGATCTACCCGCTCGTCGGCAACGTCCCGTCGCTGGCGCGGCTGCTCGGGGTGCCCTACATCCCGATCACGCCGTTCTTCCCGTGGCTCGGCCCCCTCGGCCTGGTCCCGCTGCCCTCGAAGTGGATCCTCGAGTTCGGCGAGCCGATCCGCACCGACACCTACGAGCCCGGCGAGGCCGAGGACCCGATGCTGGTCTTCAACGTGACCGACCAGGTGCGCGAGACCATCCAGCACACGCTGTTCGACCTGCTGCGCGAGCGCGGCGGCGTCTTCGGCTGACCCCCTGCAGAGCGGGCGGGACAGCGGTCAGGGCAGGAGGCCGCCGGTGGCGTCGTCGAGCGTGCCGCCCGTGATCCCGTCGAGGGTGCCGGTGACCTCGCCGATGAGCCCGCCGGTCGCGTCGTCGGCGCCCGACGTGAGGCCGCCGAGCGCACCGCCGGTGACGTCGTCGAGCTGGCCGGTCACGGAGCCGGTGGTGTCGGTGACGCCCTCGGTGACGTCGTCGGTCGTGCTGGTCACCGTGTCGGTGAGGTTCTTGGTGATGTCCTTGACCGGCTTGGTCGGGTCGGCCTTCCCGGGATCGGTGCCGGTCGGGACGGGCGCCACGGAGCCCGGGCCGAGGGCCGTGCTCGTCTGCGTGGTCGGCACGACCTGCTGCGGGTCGAGGGCCTCGGGGACCTCGATCCCGGTCAGGTCCTGCCCGGAGATCGGCGCGCCCTCCAGCGTGAGCTGGTCGGTGTCGAGCCCGCTCACGAGGTCGGCGGGCTCGGCCTCGGCACTGGACAGCAGGAAGTCCGGCACCGCGGTGATCCCGCCGGTGCAGGACCGGCAGACGTTGCTGACCTCGAGGTCGAGGTCAGCGAGGGTCCGGCCGGCGGCCAGCAGGTCGTCACGCGCGCTGTCCGGCAGCTCGCCCTGGAGGCGCTCGAGGCGGTCCATGCTGGTGGCGGTGAAGTCACGCGCGTCCTGCGCGTCGTCCACGCTCCCGGTGGCCTCGTAGGAGGCGAGCAGGGTGCGCACGCCGTCGCTCGACTGACGGGTGAAGGTGTCGAGCGTCTCGGGCACGCGCTGGTCGTCGCCCCCGTCCTCGGCGGCCAGCTCCTCCAGCTCGGTGAGGCGGGTCCCGGCCTGGGCGAGCAGGGTGCGACCGCGGTCTGCGTCGTCGGTGGCGAGGCGCACCTGGGCGGACTCGATGCCACGCTTGACGCCGTACAGGGACTCGCCGGGCAGCGCGGTCTGCGCCGCGACCGCCATCGTGGCGGCCGAGCCCACGAGCGCGACGCCGCCGAGGACGGCGCCGATGCGGCGCTGGCGGGTGCGCGACGAGGCGGGCATCGCCAGTCGCGACGGCGCGGGCGGCTGCCGGACCAGGGCCGTGTCGGCCTCGGCCATCAACCGCTCGCGCAGCGACGCCACGAACTCGGGCCTCGCCTCGACGGGTGGCACCGCCCGCAGGCCGGCGACGACCTCGAGCAGGTCGGCGTACGGCTCGGCGTCTCGCTCCGAGGGCGCGGCCGTGGGGTCACGGGAGAGGAGTGCCTCGAGCTCGTCGGCACGTCGTCGTGCCGAGAAGGGGGCTGTCATCGCGGTCGTCCTGTCTCACAGCGGGCGGGTCCTCCCACTGGGACGAACGAGCCAGACGAGGCAGGGGTTACGGGGTGTGTCACGTGTCTCTCAACCCCTCCGGCAACAGCTTGGCGAGATTGCGCACGCCCCGCAGCTGGAGCTGCTTGACCGCGCCGTCGGAGCGGTCGAGGGCCTTCGCCGTCTCCGCGATCGACAGGCCCTGGAGGAACCGCATGACGAGGCAGTCGCGCTGCTCGACCGGCAGCTCGGTGAGCGCCGTGAGCAGCACCTCGTTGGTGAGGCCGGCGATGACCGTGTTCTCGGGCCCCTCGGTGGTGTCGTCGTGCGCGGTCATGTCCTCGGTGGTCATCTCGAGGCGGGTGCGGCCGGCCTTGAAGTGGTCCATGGTGAGGTTGCGCGCGATCGTCATGAGCCAGGCGCCGAAGTCCTTGCCCTGCCACCGGAAGTTGTTCATGCTGCGCAGCGCCCGGAAGAAGGTCTCCGAGGTGAGGTCCTCGGCGAGCGTCTGCGAGCGGGTGCGGTAGTACAGGAAGCGGTAGACCGAGGCCTGGTAGTGGTCGTAGAGGAGGCCGAACGCCTCCTTGTCGCCGGCACGGGCGAGCTCGACGAGGGCGATCAGCCGCTCGCGCTCGGCCTCGTCGACCTCGGAGGACGTCGCACGGTCCTCGTCGCCGACGGGGCCGGAGCCGTGGCGTCCGTCGGGTCCGCCGACGGAGGCCGCACCGGGCGTGGCGGTCTCGGCGAGCAGGACGTGGCCCACGGGCTGGAGGGCGGGCAGCAGGACGGCCCGCACGGACGGGCGGGGGGACAGGGCAGCGAGGACGGCGCGCCGGAGCGCGTCCATGCCTGCCTCGAAGGCACGATCGAGGTCGTTCGTCGACCGCATGCGGTGTCCCCTCCCGGTTGCAGCATCATTCACCATAAGGGCCGCCGGGGGTCTTGTGAACCCGTGAGTAACTACGAGTTACAGCTCAGGCGGAGCGGTCTCGCCCGCGCAGGCTGACGCCGGCGGCGACGGCCCCCGTCACCGCGCCGGCGACGGCCGCGCCGAGGAGGCCCACGCGTGCCGCCTTGCGGCCCGTGCGGTAGTCGTGGATGCGCCAGCCGTGGGCGCGGGCGTGGGCCCGCAGGCGGGCGTCGGGGTTGATGGCGCAGGGGTCGCCGACGAGGGAGAGCATCGGCAGGTCGTTGCTGGAGTCGGAGTACGCCGAGCAGCGGGCGAGGTCGAGGCCCTCGCGGGCGGCCAGCGCCTTGATCGCCTCCGCCTTGGCGGGGCCGTGGAGGAGGTCGCCGACGAGCCGGCCGGTGTAGACCCCGTCGACGTGCTCGGCGACGGTGCCCATGGCGCCGGTCAGGCCGAGCCTCCGCGCGATGATGGTGGCGATCTCGATCGGCGCGGCGGTCACCAGCCACACCCGCTGCCCCTCGTCGAGGTGGATCTGGGCCAGGGCCCGGGTGCCGGGCCACACGCGGTGGGCCATCGCCTCGTCGAAGATCTCCTCGCCGAGCTCCTCGAGCTCGGTGGTGGTGTGACCGGCGATGAACGACAGGGCGGAGTTGCGCGCGTCGGCCACGTGCTCGGGGTCCTCGACGCCGGCGATCCGGAAGTAGGCCTGCTTCCACGCGGCGGAGGCGATCTCGCGCGTGGTGAAGAACCGGCGGCGGTAGAGCCCCCGCGCGAAGTGGAAGATGCTGGCGCCCTGCATGACGGTGTTGTCCACGTCGAAGAAGGCGGCCGCGGTCGGGTCGCTCGGCCAGGCGAGGGCGTTCTCGACGTCCGCCGACGCCGCCGCGGCCTCGCCTGCGAGTGCCGACCGCTGTTGCAGGTTGAGGCGCCTGGGTCGCTCCGACGGAGTCACCCGGCCAGCGTAGCTGTGGAAGGATCGACGCATGCCGCGCCACGACATCTCCGCGTTGGTGGCCGAGGCTGCCGACGACGTGCCCGACCGGCAGGCCCTCGTCGAGAGCGGCGGACGCTCGCTCACCTGGGCCGGGCTGGAGGACGAGGTCGCCCGCCTGGCGACCGGCCTCGGTAGCCACGGCATCCGTGCCGGGCAGCGCGTGATGATCGCCGTCGGCAACCGCATCGAGTTCGTCACGACCTACCTCGGCGTCCTCCGGGCCCAGGTCGTCGCCGTGCCGGTCAACCCCCGGTCCGCCCCCGGCGAGCTCGCCCGGATGGTCGCCGACTCCGGCAGCCGGATGGTGGTCGCCGACGAGACCGCCGTCGACGTCGTACGGGCCGCGCTGGCCGAGCTGGCGCCCGACGTCGCCCGGCCGGTGGTGGTCGTCACCGGGGCCGCGCCCGGCGAGGGGGAGCTGGCCCTCGACGACCTCCGCGCGGACGTCGTACGCCCCGTGCCGCCGCTGCCGGACCCGGAGAAGCTCGCCGCCCTCCTCTACACCAGCGGGACGTCGGGCCTGCCCCGCGCGGCGATGCTCAGCCACCGCGCGCTGCTGGCCAACATCGAGCAGGTCGCGGCGGTCGAGCCGCCGATGATGCACGGCGACGACGTGGTGCTCGGGGTGCTGCCGCTGTTCCACGTCTACGGCCTGAACGCCGTGCTCGGCGGGGTCCTGCGCCACCGCGCGCGGCTGCTCCTGGTCGAGCGCTTCGAGCCCCAGGCCGTGCTCGACCTCATCGACGACGAGGCGTGCAGCGTCGTACCGATCGCGCCGCCCGTCTTCGCCCACTGGCTGCCCGACGAGCACCTGCGCGAGCGGCTCGGGCCCGTCCGGCTCGTGCTGTCGGGGTCGGCGCCGCTCGAAGCCGCGGTGATCGAGGAGTTCACGTCGATCACCGGCATCCCCGTGCACCAGGGCTACGGGCTCACCGAGGCGTCGCCGGTGGTGACGAGCACGCTGTGCAGCCGCGAGCCGCGACCGGGCTCGGTGGGATCGGCGCTGCCCGGCATCGAGCTGCGGCTGGTCGACGAGACGTGGGGCCAGGTCGAGGGCGAGGACCCGGGTCAGATCCAGGTGCGCGGCGACAACCTGTTCAGCGGCTACTGGCCCGACGGGGCCGACGGCCCGGACGACGAGGGCTGGTACGCCACGGGCGACGTGGGCTTCCTCGACGCGAGCGGCGACCTGTTCCTGGTCGACCGGGTCAAGGACCTGGTGATCGTGAGCGGCTTCAACGTCTACCCGACCGAGGTGGAGGACGTGCTCCGCGAGGTCGACGGGGTCGCCGACGCGGCCGTGATCGGGGTGCCCGACGAGGTGACCGGCGAGGCGGTCGTGGCGTACGTCGTCGCGTCGGCGGACGGTCCCCATGCGGGCCGCCCCGCCGACCTGGCGGACGCCCTCCGGGCCCACGCCGAGGAGCGGCTCGCGCGCTTCAAGCAGCCCTCGCGCATCGAGGTCGTGGAGGCGCTGCCCCTCACCGTCACGGGCAAGGTCCAGAAGGGTCGGCTGCGGGGCATCGAGCGCCGCCGGGTGCAGGGGCTGCTCGAGTGAGCACCCCGCGCATCACCCTCTACACCCGCCCGGGCTGCCACCTGTGCGACGACGCCCGCGTGGTCGTCCAGGCCGTCTGCGCCGACCTGGGGGAGTCGTTCGAGGAGGTCGACATCACCGCCGACGACGAGCTCGAGGACCGCTTCGGCGAGGACGTCCCGGTGACCTTCGTCGACGGCAGGCAGCACGACTTCTGGCGGGTCGACCCGACCCGCCTCCGGGCAGCACTGGGCTGACGTCGTCCCGACCGGGATGCCGATGGCTCCGTGACGTGTTGAGGACGGCGTGAGGCTCTCCCTGCTCGACCGCTCCCGCACCCGTGTCGGCACCCCCGACGCCGAGGCGCTCGACGCGACCGTCGCCCGGGCGGTGCACGCCGAGCAGGTCGGCTACGACCGGTTCTGGGTCGCCGAGCACCACGCGGTGCCCGGCATCGCGTCCGGGACGCCCGCGGTCCTGCTGGCGGCGATCGGTGCCCGCACCGACAGGATCCGGCTCGGGTCGGGCGGCGTGATGCTGCCGCTGCACCAGCCGCTGGTGGTGGCCGAGCAGTTCCTCGTGCTCGCGGCCCTGCACCCCGGCCGGGTCGACCTCGGGCTGGGCCGCTCGCTCGGCTTCACGCCTCCGGTACGCCGCGCGCTGCGCCGCGACCACGAGGACGGCGACACCTTCGAGGGCGACCTCGTCGAGCTGCGCGGCTACCTCGAGGGCACCGCCGAGGTGACGGCGCGGCCCGCGACCGGCACGTCGGTGCCGATGCACGTGCTGGCCACCGGCCGCGGGCTGGAGGTCGCCGCACGGCTGGGGCTGCCCGTGGTCGTGGGCGGCCCCCTGCTGGGGTCGGCCGAGCTGGCCGGCGCGCTGGCGGCGTACCGCCGTGGGTTCCGCCCGCACCGCGGCAGCGAGCCACGGGTGACGGTGTCGCTGGACGTGCTCGTGGCGGACGACGACGCGACCGCCCGCGAGCTCGCCCTGCCCGAGGCGTGGGCGATGGCGCGCTCGCGCCAGACCGGCGAGTTCCCGCCGCTCGAGCCCACCGACGCCATCCGTGCGATCTCCTGGCCCGCCCAGGTGCAGCGACGGGTGGAGGCCTCGCTGGACCGCGCCGTGGCCGGGAGCGCCCCGACCGTGCGCCGGCGACTCGAGGCGCTGGTCGACGCCACGGGAGCCGACGAGCTGCTGGTGAGCGGGTCGACGTACGACCGGGAGGCCCTCCTCGCCTCGGACCGGATGCTGCGCGAGCTGCTGTCCTGAGCGGGTGTGGCGCTGGGCGCGCAGACGTACCCACTTTGCCCGATGTCCCACCGAGCGCGGTCTGGTTGAGTTCCGAGGACCAAGGGACGCGCCACAGCGCCCTGCCGCGATCGTGACCGTCTCGAGGCTTCGACCATGAACAGACACACACTCGCGGCGCTCGGCGCCGTGCCCTTCCTGGTCCTCGGGCTGACGACGCCCGCGCGGTCGACTCCCCCGGAGCGGATCCCGATCGACGAGGTCGCCGAGTTCGACTTCCCCCTCTGTGGCATCGACACCCACGTGCGTCTCACGGAGCAGGGAACCCTCACGGTGCGCTCCCGCGGCGAGGACGGGATCGCCTACTTCGCCGAGCGACTGGAGCGGGACGCGTACAACACCAACCTGGAGACCGGGCTGACAGTGCACGTCTCCCAGAGGATCCGTCCGCGAGACCAGCGCGTCGTCGACAACGGCGACGGGACGCTCACCATCCATTGGCAAGCCACCCTCACCCAGACCGACTACGCGCCCGACGGGTCCGTCGCCTTCCGGACGGCAGGGCGCCAGACGGGCATCATCGTGGTGGAGGACGGCGGCACACCCTCCGACCCGGACGACGACGAGGTCATCTCCGAGGAGTACTCCGACCTGTACGGCCATGACGGTCGGGAGGGCACGGACTTCTGCGAGTGGTACGCCGCGGTCACCGGCTGAGCCCTGGGCACAGTCGCGCCTCCGCGTGCTCGCGGGGATGCCGGGCGGGTCGGGTGGCTCGGCTGGGTTGATCGGGTCGTCCTGTCAGCCACCAGGCGGGCCCGCCGCGCCGGCACCCGGCCGGCCCGGACCAGCGCCGCCGGGTCACGCGAGCGTCTCGATCATGTGCTCGATTGCATCGGTTGCCGCCGACGTCGACCTCGCCCTGGACGACCCTCGGACGCCATGCCGAGCCGGTGTCCGGAGTGGCACCCGAGTCGCGTTGCGTTAGTCGCTCGTCACCCTCCGCGCAAGTCGAGGGACCCCCGCTTCGGGTGGGTCTTCTCACATGTGCTAGCCGCCCGTTCCGTCGTTTTGTTCAACCGTTCACAAACTCCTACAGTGGCCGGGTCACGCGAGGTTCGCGGGACTGGAAAGAAGCAGCTGTGACCGCACGGACCCCCGACTCTGCCCGGGACATCCCCGAGGCGACCGTCGCCAGGCTTCCCGTGTACCTGCGTGCCCTGACCGGCCTCGCCGAGAGCGGCACCACCACCTGCTCCAGCGAGGAGCTCGCCGCGTCTGCGGGGGTCAACAGCGCCAAGCTCCGCAAGGACCTGTCCTACCTCGGCAGCTACGGCACCCGCGGCGTGGGCTACGACGTGGAGTACCTCCGCTACCAGATCGCGCGCGAGATCGGCGTGACGCAGGACTGGCCCGTCGTCATCGTCGGCATCGGAAACCTCGGTCACGCGCTCGCGAACTACTCCGGCTTCCGCAGCCGCGGCTTCCGGGTGGTCGCGCTCCTCGACGCCGACCCCGCGCGCCACGACGAGGTGGTCGCCGGGCTCGACGTCCGCTCGTTCGAGGACCTCGAGTCGATCGTCACCGAGGACGCGGTCTCCATCGGCGTGATCGCCACGCCGGCGGTCGCCGCCCAGTCCGTCGCCGACCGCATGGTCGCCGCCGGCATCACCAGCATCCTCAACTTCGCCCCGACCGTCCTGACGGTGCCGCCGGGCGTCGACGTACGGAAGGTGGATCTGTCCATCGAGCTGCAGATCCTCGCCTACCACGAGCAGCGCAAGTCGGTCGCTCCCGGATCGGAGGTCGTGTCGTGAGCGTCCTCGTCGTCGGCATCTCCCACAAGTCAGCCCCGGTCGAGCTGCTCGAGAAGCTCGCGCTCGACGCGGACGGCGCCACCAAGCTCATCCACGACGTGATGGGCGGTGACCACGTCTCCGAGGCGACGGCGATCGTGACCTGCAACCGCCTCGAGGTCTACGCCGAGGTCGACCGCTTCCACGGCAGCGTCGAGGACCTCTCCGGCCTCCTCGTCGCGCGTGCCGAGAAGTCCACCGAGGCGCTGCTCCCGCACCTCTACGTCCATTACGACGAGGGCGCCGTCTCGCACCTCTTCCAGGTGGCCGCCGGCCTCGACTCGATGGTCGTGGGCGAGGGCCAGATCCTCGGCCAGACCCGCGAGGCGCTGCGCGTCGGCCAGGAGCACGGCACCGTCGGCCCGGCGCTCAACACCCTCTTCCAGCAGGCGCTGCGCGTCGGCAAGCGCGCGCACGCCGAGACCGACATCGACCGCGCCGCCCCGTCGCTGGTCACCGCCGCGCTCGGGCGCAGCTCGGTGCCGGTCGCCGGCGCCAGGGCGCTCGTGATCGGCGCCGGTGCGATGGCGTCCCTCGCGGTGGCCCACCTGTCGCGCAGCGGCGCGGCCAGCATCTCGGTGCTCAACCGCACCGCAGCCCGTGCCGAGCGGCTCGCCGAGGAGTACGCCGCCACCTCGGTGCCGATGGAGCGGCTGACGGAGGAGCTCGCCACCGCCGACATCGTCATCTCCTGCACCGGCGCACCCGAGCCGCTGGTCCGCCTCGCCGACGTGGTCACCGCGCGCGGCAGGAGCGACCGGCCGCTGTGCGTGATCGACCTCGCGCTGCCGCACGACGTCGATCCGTCGCTGGCCGACCTGCCGGGCGTGGAGCTGATCAACCTCGCGGGTCTCGCCGACGAGCTGCGCGGCCTCGAGGCCACCGCGGGCGTCGACGACGTACGCACCATCGTCGGCCAGGAGATCAGCGCCTTCCTGGCCGTACGCCGCCAGGCGAGCGTGACGCCCACCGTCGTCGCCCTGCGCTCCATGGCCACCTCGGTCGTCGACGCGGAGATGGAGCGCCTGTCCGCGCGCGTGCCCGACCTCGACGACGCCACCCGCGCGGAGGTGCTCCACACCGTCCGCCGGGTCGCCGACAAGCTCCTCCACGAGCCGACCGTCCGGGTCAAGGAGCTGGCCGACGCCGAGCCGGCCGCGTCCTACACCGCGGCCCTGGCCGAGCTCTTCCGGCTCGACACCGACGCGGTCGACGCGATCTCCCGCGCCGAGGGGGGCCAGACATGACCGCTCCCACGACCGCGCTGCGGCTCGGCACGCGTGCGTCCGCCCTCGCCACCACCCAGTCCGCGCTCGTCGCCGACCTCGTCCGCGAGCGCCTCGGCCGTGAGGTCGAGCTCGTCGAGGTCTCGACCGAGGGCGACCGCAGCGCCGCTCCGCTCGCCCAGATGGGTGGCACCGGGGTCTTCGTCAGCGCCCTGCGCGACGCGCTGCTCGACGGCCACGTCGACTTCGCGGTGCACTCGCTGAAGGACCTCCCGACGACGCCCGCCGACGGCATCGCGCTGGCCGCGGTCCCGGTCCGCGAGGACCCACGCGACGTCGTGGTGGCCCGCGACGGCCTGACGCTCGGTGAGCTGCCCGTGGGCAGCCGCCTCGGCACCGGGTCGCCGCGCCGTGTCAGCCAGCTCGCGGCGCTCGGCCTGGGCCTGGAGCTGCAGGGGATTCGCGGCAACGTCGACACCCGCATCCGCAAGGTCCGCGACGGCGAGGTCGACGCGATCGTCCTCGCCCGCGCCGGGCTCGCGCGCCTGGGCCGGCTCGACGAGGCCACCGAGGTCCTCGACCCGCTCCAGATGCTCCCCGCGCCCGGCCAGGGTGCGCTCGCCATCGAGTGCCGCTCCGACGACACCGAGCTGGTGGCGGCGCTGGCCCTGCTCGACGACCCCGCCACCCGCGCCGCGGTCACGGCCGAGCGCGCGGTGCTGTCCACCCTCGAGGCCGGCTGCTCGGCGCCGCTGGGTGCCCTGGCCGACGTCGTCGAGGGCGACGACGGCGAGGAGCTGTGGCTGCGCGCGGTGGTCCTGTCGGAGGACGGCGGCCTCTCGGTGCGGATGAGCGCCACCGGCCCCGTCACCGAGGCGGCCCGGATCGGAACACGCCTCGCGAGCGACATGCTCGACGAGGGAGCAGCAGACCTGATGGAAGCACCACCAGTGAGGAATCAGCACGCATGACGCGAGTACAGACCCCCCACGCCACCAGCGCGCCCACCCCGGCCCAGGGCTGGGTGTCGTTCGTCGGCAGCGGACCCGGTGACCCGGGCCTGCTGACGGTGCGAGCCGTGGAGCTCCTCCAGGGTGCCGAGGTGATCGTGACCGAGGCCCCCGAGCACGTCGAGCTGGTCCGGCAGGTCCTCGGCCTCGTCGAGGGCCCCGACGGCCTCGTCGGCGGCCCGGAGATCGTCGACGGCGGCTTCGGCGAGGACGGCCAGCCCCTCACCCACGCCGCGCGCGCCAAGGTCGTCGTACGCCACGGCAAGAAGCAGCGCGTCGTCCGCCTGATGACCGGCGACCCGTTCCTCTACGCCTCGGGTCCCGAGGAGGCGCAGGCCTGCGTCAAGGCCGGCGTCGGCTTCGAGGTCGTCCCCGGCGTCTCCTCGGTGAGCGCTGTCCCGGCCTACGCCGGCATCCCGCTGACCACCAAGCGCCACAAGGAGATGGCCGTCGTCACGTGCGGCGACAAGATCGACTGGAGCGTCTACGGCGACGACCGCACGCTGGTCCTGCTCTCGGGGGTCGGCAGCATCGCCGAGACCGCCGCCGCGCTCGTCGAGGCCGGTCGCTCGCCCGAGACGCCGGTCGCGATGACCCGCGTGGGCACCACGACCGAGCAGCACACGCTCGTCTCCACGCTGGCCGACATCGCCGCCGACGCCCGCGCCGCGCGCATCGCCCCGCCGGCGATCACCGTCATCGGCGACGTCGTCGACCTGCGCCAGACGCTGTCGTGGTTCGAGACCAAGCCGCTGTTCGGCTGGCGTGCGCTGGTGCCCCGCACCAAGGAGCAGGCCGGCTCGCTGTCGCGCCGTCTGCGCGAGTACGGCGCCGTGCCCGAGGAGGTGCCGACCATCTCGGTCGAGCCGCCGCGCAACCCGCTCCAGATGGACAAGGCCGTCCGCGGCCTCGTCGAGGGCCGCTACGAGTGGATCGCCTTCACCTCGGTCAACGCGGTCAAGGCCGTGCGCGAGAAGTTCGAGGAGTACGGCCTCGACGCCCGCGCGTTCTCCGGGCTGAAGATCGCCGCGGTGGGTGACAAGACCGCCCAGGCGATCGCCGGCTGGGGCCTGCGCGCCGACCTCGTCCCGTCCGGCGAGCAGTCCGCCGCCGGCCTGCTCGAGGAGTGGCCGCCCTACGACGAGGTGCTCGACCCGATCAACCGGGTCTTCCTGCCCCGCGCCGACATCGCGACCGAGAACCTCGTCGCCGGCCTGGTGGACCTCGGCTGGGAGTGCGACGACGTCACCGCCTACCGCACCGTGCGCGCCACCCCGCCGCCGGCGCCGGTCCGCGACGCGATCAAGACGGGCAAGTTCGACACGGTCGTGTTCACCTCGTCCTCGACGGTCCGCAACCTCGTCGGCATCGCCGGCAAGCCGCACCCCTCGACGATCATCGCGGTGATCGGCCCCCAGACGGCCAAGACCGCCGAGGAGCACGGCCTGCGGGTCGACGTGCTGGCCCCGACGCCCGACGTCGAGGTCCTCGTCGACGCGCTCGCCGACTTCGGTGCGGCGCGACGCCTCGCGATGCTCGAGGCCGGCGAGCCGGTCACGCGCCCGAGCGAGCGCACCGCGTCGGGTCGCCGCAAGGCCCGCGCCAAGTAGCCCGCACCCGCCGCCGCACCCGCTGGGGAAGGATGGAGAAGTGACCGAGGAGATGCACGTCCAGGGCCCGACCATCCGACCCCGGCGGCTGCGGCGCACCCCTGCGCTGCGCCGCATGGTCGCCGAGACCCACGTCGTGCCCAGCTCGCTGGTCCTGCCGGTCTTCATCCGCGAGGGCCTCGCCGAGCCGCACCCGATCTCGTCGATGCCGGGCGTCGTCCAGCACTCCCGCGACTCGCTCAAGCGGGCGGTCGCCGAGGCGGCCGAGCTCGGCCTCGGCGGCGTGATGCTCTTCGGCATCCCCGAGCACAAGGACGCGAGGGGCTCGGGCGCGCTCGACCCGGCCGGCGTGCTCAACCTCGCGATCACCGACGTGGTCGCCGAGGTGGGCGACCAGCTCACGGTCATGTCGGACCTGTGCCTCGACGAGTTCACCGACCACGGCCACTGCGGGCTGCTCACGCCCGACGGCGAGGTCGACAACGACCAGACGCTGGCGGCGTACGCCGAGATGGCCCTCGCGCAGGCCGCTGCCGGCGTCGACATGGTCGGCCCCAGCGGGATGATGGACGGCCAGGTCGCCGTGGTCCGCGAGGCGCTCGACGCCGCCGGGCACACCCACGTGTCCGTGCTCGCCTACTCGGCGAAGTACGCCTCCGCCTTCTTCGGGCCCTTCCGCGAGGCCGTCGACTCCTCGCTCGTCGGCGACCGCCGCACCTACCAGCAGAACCCCGCCAACGCCCTCGAGGGCGTGCGGGAGGTGCTCCTCGACGTCGCCGAGGGCGCCGACCTGGTGATGGTGAAGCCGGCCCTGCCCTACCTCGACGTCGTACGCCGCGTGCGCGACGCCGTCGACGTCCCGGTCGCCGCCTACAACGTCTCCGGCGAGTACGCCATGCTCGAGGCCGCCGCGGCCAACGGGTGGATCGACCGTGAGGCCGCCATCATGGAGACCCTGACGTCGATCCGCCGTGCCGGCGCCGACGTCATCCTCACCTACTGGGCCTCCGAGGCCGCCCGCCTGCTCCGCGCCTGACGGCGTCCGGCTAGGGGTTCATCAGCCCGTCGATGCAGGCGTTGAGCGCCGGCACGTCGAGGGCGGAGATCCCGCTGGCGAGGCACTGCGCCTGGGCCTCGGCCCACGTCAGCGTGGCGGTGATGGTGTTGGTCGGGAGCGGCGGCAACGTCGGCGTCGTCGTCGGCAGCGAGGTCGTGGGGTCGACCGTGGGCACGACCGTCGGATCCTTGGTGGGGTCCTTGGTCGGCGACTGCGTCGGGTTCGACGTGGGGCTGGGCGACTGCGACTGCGTCTGCGTCGGGCTCTGGGTCGGGGCCTGCGTGGGGGTGGGGCCCTTGGTGGGGGAGGGGTCGTCGCCCGTGTCGCCGTCGTCGCCCTTCCCGCCCTTGTCGCCGTCCTTGTCGCCGCCGTTGCCGCCCCGGCCGCCGCCGTCTCCGCCCGTCGACGCGGTGGCGTCGGGGGTGATCACGCCGGAGGTCAGGGTCGAGGTCGGGACCGCGCTGAAGTCGCCGTCCAGGTAGGCCTGCATGATCCCGAGCACCAGGTCGACGTAGTCGTTGGAGTGGTTGTAGCGGTAGACCGAGGCCCGCTGGCCCTGCTCGGACGAGAGGTCGTCGTCGCCGGAGCACAGGTAGACGGCCGTCGCGAGGGCCGCGTCGTCGATGTCCTGCGGGTCGCGGGTGCCGTCGCTGTCCCCGTCGACGCCGACGACCGCCCAGGTCGAGGGGATGAACTGCATCGGACCGACGGCCCGGTCGTAGCGGGTGTCGTCGTCGTACTGCCCGGCGTCGGTGTCGAGGATGCGCTGGGTGTCGTGCTTGCCGTTGAGCGCGACACCGAAGATCCCGGGGCGGGCGACGCCGCGCCCGTCGAGGGCGTTGCCGCCGAAGCGGCCGTGGTCGGACTCGACGCGGCCGATGGCGGCGATGAGCTCCCACGGCAGGTTGCAGCCCTTGTCGGCCTCGTTGATCACGGCCTCGGCGCGCTGGTAGGCCGACAGCGCGGCCTGGGGGATGTCGCTGGCGGTGCCGGGGGTGAGCGAGGCGGCGCGGGAGACCGGGTCGCCCACGCTGGCGGGCGCCTCGATCGCGGCGCTCGGCAGGACGGTGCCGTCGGGGAGGGTGTGCGAGCCGTCGGGGTCGGCGCTCGCCGGGTCGACGCCGACGCCTGCGAGGTTGGCCGTCCACGCGGCGGAGAGCACGGCCAGCGGCACGATGGCGATCGCTCGGTGCAGTCGGGTGGAACTCGACATGTCGCGCGCACTCCCCTTGGTCGTCCCGTGGTCGTCGTGGAGTCCTCGTACCCCCTCCGGGCACGTCCACACCTCGTCAACGACGATTCGTCACACCAAGTTACGCGCGAGTCGCCTGTGCGCCAACCCACATCCGAGGGACGCCCACGCGCACCGAATGGGGATCCCTTGCGCCCCTGCGTGACAATGACCCGGTGACCTCCGCGACCATCCCCTCGACGACCGCGGCCAGCGAGGCCTGGTTCGAGCGCGCCCGGGCCGTGACGCCCGGCGGCGTGAACTCGCCCGTCCGCGCCTTCACCGCCGTCGGCGGGACGCCGCGCTTCATCACCTCGGCCTCGGGTGCCTGGCTCACCGACGCCGACGGCAACGACTACGTCGACCTGATCTGCTCGTGGGGCCCGATGCTGCTCGGCCACGCGCACCCCGACGTGCAGGCGGCCGTCGCCGGCGCGGTGGCCCGCGGCACGTCGTACGGCACCCCCACCGAGCCGGAGGTCGAGCTCGCCGAGGAGATCGTGGCGCGCACGCCGGTCGAGCGGGTCCGCTTCGTCTCCTCCGGCACCGAGGCCACCATGTCGGCGATCCGGCTGGCGCGCGGCGCGACCGGCCGCGACGTCGTCGTGAAGTTCGCCGGCTGCTACCACGGCCACGTCGACCCGCTCCTCGCCGAGGCCGGGTCGGGCGTCGCGACGCTGGCGGTGCCCGGCACCAGCGGCGTGCCCGCCACGGCGGCGGCCGAGACCCTCGTCCTGCCCTACAACGACCGGGACGCAGTCCGGGCCGCGTTCGAGGCCCACGGGCCGCGCATCGCGTGCCTGATCACCGAGGCGTCGCCGGGCAACATGGGTGTCGTGCCGCCGGCGCCGGGCTTCAACGCCTTCCTCGCCGAGACCTGCCGCGCCCACGGCGCGCTGTTCATCAGCGACGAGGTGATGACCGGCTTCCGGGCGACCGAGCAGGGCGGGTGGGGCCTCGACGGCGCCATCGAGGGCTGGACGCCCGACCTGATGACCTTCGGCAAGGTGATGGGCGGCGGCTTCCCGGCGGCGGCCTTCGGCGGACGTGCCGACCTGATGGCCCACCTCGCGCCCGAGGGGCCGGTCTACCAGGCCGGGACGCTCTCGGGGAACCCGGTCGCGACGACCGCGGGCCTGGCCACGCTGCGGCTCGCGACCCCCGACGTCTACACGCAGCTCGACGCCACCGCGCAGACCATCCGCGCGGCCGCCGCCGAGCACCTTCGGTCGGCCGGCGTGCCGCACGTCGTCCAGACCGCCGGCACCATGTTCTCGGTGTTCTTCCGCGACGGCGCGGTCCGCGACTTCGCGGAGGCGAGCCAGCAGGACACCGGCGCCTACGCCGCGTTCTTCCACTCGATGCTCGACCAGGGCGTCTACCTGCCCCCGTCGGCGTACGAGGCGTGGTTCGTGTCCGCCGCGCACGACGACCGGGCCGTGTCCACCATCATCGACGCGCTGCCGGCCGCCGCCTCCGCGGCCGCAACGGCGGGAGGCTACTGACATGGGAGTCCAGACCATCGTCCACCTGCTCCGGCACGGGGAGGTCCACAACCCCGAGGGCGTCCTCTACGGCCGGATGGACGGGTTCCACCTGTCCGACCTCGGGCACCAGATGGCGCAGCGGATCGCGGACACCATCGGCGACCGCGACATCGTCCACCTCCGGACCTCGCCCCTCGAGCGGGCACAGGAGACGCTCGCCCCGCTGTCGGCTCGGCTCGGGATGACGCCGCAGGTCGACCCGCGGGTGATCGAGTCGGGCAACAAGTTCCAGGGCGTCGACTTCGGCGCCGGAGCGAGGACGTTCCTCAAGCGCCCCGACCTGCTGCGCCACATGTACAACCCGTTCAAGCCGTCGTGGGGCGAGCCCTACGACGAGATCGCCGGCCGCATGATGGCCGCGGTCCACGACGCCCGCGATGCCGCCGAGGGCCACGAGGCCGTCGTCGTGTCGCACCAGCTGCCCATCTGGACGACGCGGCTGTTCCTGGAGAGGCGCAGCTACCTCCACCACCCGAAGACCCGCCAGTGCACGCTGTGCTCGCTGACGAGCGTCGTCTTCGACGACGACCGGGTGACGCAGGTCCGCTACTCGGAGCCGGCCGGCGACCTCATCCCGGTGGGCGACCGCTCCGCCCCGTTCTCCGCCGGTGGGGCCCCGCGGGAGGACCGGCCCTGAAGCTCGTCCGCCTGCTCCTCGGCCCGCTCCTCGGCCTCGCCTGCCTGCTCGCGCTGGCGGGTTGCTCGGGCCTGTCCGGGACCGGTGAAAAGGGCTACATCTCCGGCACCGGCGTGCCCACCGAGGTGGCGCCGGCCGATCGCGGCGAGCCCGTCGACCTGACCGGCACCGACCTCGACGGCGGCGAGGTCGACCTGGCCGACCTGCGCGGCGGCCCGGTGGTCGTGAACGTGTGGGCGTCGTGGTGCCCGCCGTGCATCAAGGAGCAGCCCGACCTCAACGAGGCGGCGGCCGCGCTGGGCGACGACGTGGAGTTCCTCGGCCTCAACATCCGCGACGCCTCACGGGACGATGCGGCGGCCTACGTCCGCGACCTCGGTGTGCCCTACGGCTCGATCTACTCCGCCGATGGCTCGGCACTGCTGCCGTTCGCCGGCACGCTGACCCCGCGGTCCATCCCCAGCACGGTGGTCCTCGACGCCGAGGGTCGCGTCGCGGCGTCGGTCAACGGCCGGATCCCGACCACCCAGACCCTGGTCTCGCTCGTGGAGACGGTGCGCGATGAGTGACTGGTTCCAGGAGACGGCCCTGTCCGGGTCGATGGTGCTGGCCCTGCCGGTCGCCCTCGCCGCCGGCCTGATCTCGTTCTTCAGCCCCTGCGTCATCCCGCTGCTGCCGGGCTACCTGTCCTACGCGACCGGCATCTCCGGGGGCGACCTCGACCAGGCGCGGCGCAGCCGGATGGTGCTCGGCGCGACCCTCTTCGTGCTCGGCTTCTCGGTCGTCTTCGTGCTGCTCGGGAGCCTCACCGGCGCGGCCGGCGCTTGGCTGTTCACCCACACCCGGCAGCTCAACGTCGTCCTCGGCGTCATCACGATCCTGCTCGGGGTCGCGTTCCTCGGGGCGTTCGGCTTCCTCCAGCGCGACTGGCGCATCCACAAGGTGCCCGCGGTCGGGCTGGCGGCGGCGCCGCTGCTCGGCTTCCTCTTCGGTGTCGGCTGGACGCCGTGCGTCGGGCCGACCCTGGCGGCGATCAACGTGCTGTCGGTCAACGAGGCCACCGCCGGCCGCGGAGCGCTGCTGTCCGCCGTCTTCGCGCTGGGCCTCGGGCTGCCGTTCATCGCCGCGGCGTTCGCCTACCGGCGGATGCTGGGCGCGTTCGGCGTGATCCGCCGCCACCAGCTGCTCGTCGTACGCCTCGGCGGCGTGATGATGATCCTGGTCGGCGTGCTGCTCGTGACCGGCTGGTGGGACCGCATCGTGCAGTGGCTCCAGCTGCAGGTCGTCCAGGGATTCACGGTGCCGGTGTGACCGACCTCCAGCCCGACCTGCGCCAGCGGCCGTCCGACGACCGCCAGGCCACCGCCCTGCCCACCGACCTGACGGCCCGCGAGCTGGGCCGGTGGACGTGGCGCCAGCTGACGTCGATGCGCACCGCGCTGGTGCTGCTGCTGCTCCTGGCGCTCGCCGCGATCCCGGGCTCGGTCATCCCGCAGGAGAACATCGACTCCCTGGCCGTCAGCCAGTGGCGCGACGACCACCCCAGGCTCGCCCCGATCTGGGACCGGCTGGACCTGTTCTCGGTCTACGGGTCGGTGTGGTTCTCCGCGATCTACATCCTGCTGATGGTCTCCCTCGTCGGCTGCATCATCCCGCGCCTGTTCGTCTACGCCCGCGCCCTCCGTGCGCGGCCGCCGAGGGCGCCCCGCCACCTGACCCGCCTGCCCGAGAGCGCGTCGTACACCACCGACGACGCCCCCGAGGTCGTGCTCGCGCGCGCCGCCGAGGAGCTGAAGGGCAGGCGCTTCCGGGTCGCCCGCGCGGACGACTCGGTCGACGCCGAGCGCGGCTACCTCCGCGAGGCCGGCAACCTGGTGTTCCACCTCGCCGTGATCGTCGTGCTCGTGGGTGTCGCCGCCGGTAGCCTGCTCGGCTACAAGGGCGGCGTCATCCTGCTCAACGGCGAGGACTACGGCTTCTCGAACAACCTGACGCAGTACGACGACTTCGCGCCCGGCGCGCTCTTCGACCCCGACGTGATGGAGCCGTTCTCCTTCAGCATCACCGACTTCGACGTCGACTGGATCACGGAGGGCGAGCGGGCGGGGATGGCACGCGAGTTCGTCGCCGAGCTCGACTACCGGACCGAGCCGGGCGGCGAGGACAAGACCTACGACCTCAGGGTCAACCACCCGCTGTCGATCGGCGGCACCGACGTCTTCCTCATCGGCCACGGCTACGCGCCCGTGATCACCATCCGTGACGGCGAGGGCAACATCGCCAAGCGGGGGCCGGTGGTCTTCCTGCCGACCAACGCCCAGACCTTCGAGTCCTTCGGCGTGGTCAAGGCGCCGTTCGCCCGGCCGGGCCAGATCGGCCTCGAGGGCACGTTCTACCCGACGTTCGCGATGGGCCAGGACGCCGACGGCAACCTCACGATGCCGGCCTCGGTCTTCGGCGAGGCGCTGGACCCGCTGGTGTCCCTCAGCGTCTGGACCGGCAACATCGGCGTGGACGACGGCAGCGCCCAGTCCGTCTACGTCCTCGACAAGGCCGATGCCACGCAGGTGACGAGGAAGGACGGCCGGCCGTTCCGCATGGACCTGCGGCCCGGTGAGACCGCGACGCTGCCCGACGGCCTCGGCACGGTGACCTTCGACGGCCTGCAGCGGTGGAACAAGATCCAGGTCAGCCGCAGCCCGGGCTCGCTGGTCGCGCTGAGCGGCGTGGTCGTCGCCCTCATCGGCCTGCTGGGCTCGCTCTTCGTGCGCCCACGCCGGATGTGGGTGCGCGCGCGCCGCCGGGACGACGGCACGACGGTGGTCGAGGTCGCCCGCCTCGACCGATCGTCGGGCGGGGACCCGGAGGACGGCGCCGACGAGCTCGCGGACGTCGTGGCAGCCTTGCAGGGAGAGCAGGGGCAGACCGGCTCGAGGACGAACAGCAACGAGGAGGAGCAGTCGTGACCGACAACCAGTGGGAGGTGTTCAGCTACGAGGCCGTCATCACCGCCGCGGTGCTCTACTTCCTCGCCATGCTCGCCTACTTCTTCGAGCTGGCGGTCCTCCGCACGGCCACCAAGGAGTCCGAGCTCGCCACCGTCGGCGCGACCGCCGGAGGCGTGAGCGGCGCCCCCGCCGCGGGTGAGCCACCCGCGCCCACCCGTCGCGGCGTGGTGGCCGGCCGCCTCGGCCTCGTCCTGACCATCTTCGCCGTCGTCATCCACTTCGTGGCGCTCGTCGCGCGCGGGCTCGCGGCCGACCCCAACCGGGTGCCGTGGGGCAACATGTACGAGTTCACGATCTCCGGCACCTTCGTGGTGGCGCTGATCTTCGTGCTCGCCACCACCCGCATCGACATCGAGTGGCTGGGCCCGCTCGTCACCACCTTCGTGGTCGCCGCCCTGATGGCCGCCTTCCTCGGCCTCGACGACACGGTGCTGCCCCTGCCGGACGCGCTGAACTCGCCGTGGCTGGTGATCCACGTGGTCGCGGCGGTCATCAGCACCGGCGCCTTCACGATCGGAGCGCTGCTCTCCGCGCTCTACCTGGTCAAGTCGCGCTCCGACGCCCCCACCGGCTACCTTGCGCGGGTGCCCGACCTCAAGGTGCTCGACCGGCTGTCCTACCGGATGCACGCGTTCGGCTTCCCCGTGTGGACCTTCGCCGTCCTCATCACCGGACCCATCTGGGCCCACCAGGCCTGGGGTGCCTACTGGAACTGGGACCCCAAGGAGGTGTGGGCCTTCATCACGTGGGTGGTCTACGCCGCCTACCTGCACGCCCGCGCGACCGCGGGCTGGCGTGGACGCAACGCGGCGATCCTGGCGCTGGTCGGTGCCGCGACGCTGTGGTTCAACTTCATCGGCATCAACTTCTTCAGCTCGAGCAGCCAGCACTCCTACGCCGAGAGCGTCGCGCCGGAGATGTCAGTCGTCGTCGGACTTCCTGGGCCGGTCGAGGCCGCGCAGGAAGTCGGGGTCGTCGTCGGGGCCGATCACCCGCGGGCGTGACGGTCCGCCCCCGTCGAGGCGGCGCAGCGTCAGCCTGACGAGGAACCACACGACGACCGCGATCAGGGCGACGACGAGCAGGACCTTCAGCATTCCTCCAATGTAGTCGGCACGACCTAGGCTGGGGGCGTGAAGGAGTTCGTTGTCTACACCGCCATGCGGCTCGCGCTGTTCCTGGCGTCGTTCGGTGTCGTCGTGGGTGTGATGGCCCTGGCCTTCGACGGTCGCTACAACCTCTTCTGGGCCGTGATCCTGGCGTTCCTGGTCTCCGGCATCGCCTCCTACTTCATCCTCAACCGGCAGCGCGAGGCCTTCGCGCAGCGCGTCGAGTCGCGCGCGTCCCGGGCGTCGGCTGCCTTCGAGCAGCGCAAGGCGCGCGAGGACCAGGACTGACGCAGGGCCGAGCCGGTGCCGCCACGGGTGACGCGGGTGCAGGCACTCGCCTGGCGGATGCGCCGCCAGCACCTGCTCGCGGGCGCCGCCGATCCGACGGAGGTCGTCCGGACCCTCGCGGCCGTGTCCGTCTTCGGCTCCGACCCCGACCTGTCCGTACGTCGACGGCTGGCGGCACCGGGCACGCCCGGGGAGGTGCAGCGCGCCCTCGCCGACGGCCGGCTGCTGCGGACGTTCTCGTTCCGCGGCTCGGTGCAGCTCATGGCGCCCGAGACCGCCGGCGTCTACCTCGCGCTCCGGTCGGCGGGACGCCAGTGGGCGCTGAGGAGCTGGGTCGACCACTACCGGCTCGCCCCCGACGAGTGGCCCGACCTGCGGGCGATCGTCCGTGAGGTCGTCGCGTCGGGCCCGGTGCCGCCGCAGGCCGTCGCCGACGTCCTCGCCCGGCACGAGCGCTTCACCCACCTGGCGAAGGAGTTCGCCGAGCCCAACCACACGTTCCTCAAGCCCTTCGCGTGGCAGGGGGACATCGCGCTCGGACCGGACCTGTCCGGGCCGCTGGTGCTGCAGAGCCCCGCTGCGGCGCGCGGCTGGGGCGGCGTGCCGGACCTCGGCGTGGCAGGTCCACGCGCCGTGCTCGACTACGTCGACGCCTACGGCCCCACGACGCTCGAGCACGTCGAGCACTGGCTCGGCGGCGGGCTGAGCGCCGGCCGGAAGCGGCTGCTGCGGTGGTGGGCCGAGGTCGCCGACGACCTGGTCGAGGTCGACGTCGACGGCGAGGAGCGGTGGCACCTCGCCTCGCGTCTCGACGACCTCGTGGCCACCCGGTCCGAGCCGACGGTCGTGCTGCTGCCGGGCAAGGACGACTGGGTGATGGGTCCGGGCACCCACGACACCTGGGTCGTGCCGGCCGGCCACCGCACCGCGATGACGCGCGGGGCGAACCCGGTGCTGGTCGACGCTGTCGTCGCGGGCACGTGGCGGGTCCGGGGTGACACGCTGGAGGTCGACGTGCCGGCGTCGGACGAGCTGGCGGCGGAGGCGGCCCGGCTGGGGTCGCTCCTCGGCACCGACCTCGACCTCAGAACCCCGTGAGGTTGTACGCCGGCTCGCGGAGGTCGGCCATCGCGGCGAAGCGTCGTACGGCGTCGTCCGCGCCGTCGACGCGCTCGGCCCGGTGCAGCTGCGCGACCGGCACATTGCCCAGGTAGAGCGAGCCGAGGGTCTCGGCCGTGACCCGGACGTCGGGCTCGTGCTCGGTGCGGGACACGGTCGCGACGCCGTCGGTCGCGGTCACCTCGTACCGTCCGGCCGCATGCCCCTGCGGGTCGTCGACCTCTAGCACGACCGTGCCGTCGGCAGCCCAGGGGCGCGCCTCGAGCGCCCGCGGGACGTCGAGGACGCGCAGCCAGAGGAACTCCTCGATCTCGGTGGTCTTGACGCGGTTGAGGTCGGTCAGCGCCCACATGAGCGGGTCGTCGGGATGGACGATGTTGAAGGTCACCGTCCTGACGCGGTCCAGCGACGCCAGGAACGACCACAGCCCGAGCTGCGCCTGCGGCGTGAGCGCGGCCATCTCGTCGACCTTCACCGAGTCCTTCTCCTCGTGCTTGAAGATCGCGAAGCCGTCGACGCGGCCGCCCTCGTCGAGGTGGACCGCGGTGCGGATCTTGCGGTGGGCGCCGCTGCCGCTGAAGTCGTAGGCGCCGGTGTGCATGTCCTCGTACTGCGCCGGCCAGTCGACCGACCCGCGCTGACGGGCGTGGAAGGTGTCGAAGACGCCCTTCACGTGGGGCCAGGCGTCAGCCGGCTCGAGGAGCTCGACACGACCGGGGTCGGTGAACGAGCGGAACGCGAAGCCGGCGGTGGTGTCGACGTCCGCACCCAGCCGGAACGTCGCCGGCCCGAAGCCCCACCGGCCGTAGATCGTCGCCTCGGACGCCGTCAACGCGGCGATCGGGATGCCCTGCGCCACGGCGTCGGCGAGGTCGTCCTCGATCATCCGGCGCAGCAGTCCGCGGCGCCGGTGCGCGGCGCTGGTCGTGACGTCGGTGACCATCCGCAGCGGCAGCAGCTCGCGGCCGGCGTTCAGCGTCTTGTCGAGGCTGGCGTACGTCGCGACCGGCATCGGCCCGGCGCCGAACTCACCCTCCGGCAGCCACGCGCCGCGGACGACGACCCGGTCCGCGCGATAGTGGCCGACCCAGCGGTCGATGAGCTCGTCCTCGGGGCGCGGATCCCGGAAGCCGCGCAGGACGGCGCCGACCCAGCCGCGGCGCCGGGCCACCGCCTCGTCGGACTCGTCGGAGAAGTCGAGGATCGCGAAGTCGTAGTCCACCCGGCCACGCTAGTGAGCGCGCGGCACGCGAGCCACGCATTTGATCCTCGGTGGTCGAGTGCCGAGGGACGAGCGAGGTGTGTCGGGACTCAGACGCTATGGCGTGACCGCCTCGGGGTGAGGGGGTTGCAGGCCGGGGCCTCTCGCATGCATGTACGTGGGTTGTCGGGCAGGAGCGGCCTGCTCGACCTATCCACAGGCATAGGAGGCCCCGGTGTTCACTGAGCGTACGAGCGTGACCGGCTCGACGCGCTCATCACCCAGCTCGCGGCGGACAGCGAGTTCACCGACGTGACCCGCCGCTTGTGCTGCCTGCGGGGAATCTCGACCCTGACCGGATTCGCGCTGGCCGTCGAGCTGGGCGACTGGCACCGGTTCAACGGGCACGGCATCGGCGCCTACCTCGGCCTGGTGCCGTCCGAGCACTCAAGCGGCCAGTCCCGCCGACAAGGCTCGATCACGAAGACCGGCAACAGCCACGCCCGTCGGCTGCTGATCGAGGCAGCCTGGCACCACAAGGCCCGCTACACCGTCGGCCCGGTCCTGCGCGCCCGCTGGGAACAAGCTCCCGAGGCCGCGCGCGTGCGCGCCCATGCTGGCAACACCCGGCTCAACCAGCGCTGGGCGACCTACACCCGACGGCACAAGACACACACGGTCGCGAACACCGCGATCGCGCGCGAGCTTGCCGGCTGGTGCTGGTCCCTGGCCACCCTCGAGCCAGCCGTGTAGACCCGCAACGAGACTTGGCTGGCCCGTCGAGGACCTGACGAGCAGCGCGAGGAGAACCGGTCCGCGATTCGGCTGTGAGCCACGAGCACGCTCGTGACGCTCGACCTCAGACAAGCAGACCACTCCAGCCGCACGCCGTCCTGCGGTACCCAACCCGCGAATATCAGCATTGACCGCGCGTCGAGAACGACACGCTGCGACAGGCCCTACGACATCCACCACGCCAAGAGAGGCGCCGCCAACACACCCAGTGTCGGCGGCGCCTCACCACGCCCTCTTGACACCCGAGGGCTACATATCAGCCGAGCACCAGCAGCGGCACCGCGACGAGGACCGACCAGATCAGCTCCGAGGCGCCCGTGGCGGCCAGGACCGGGACCAGCGCCGGGCCCGTCGCGCCGCCGAGGACCGCCCGCGTGGGGGACAGCGCCCGGGCGAGGAAGGCCAGGCCGACGAGCACCCACCACGTCGTCGAGGCGGCGACGGCGACCACCGCGGCGGCGGCGACCAGCACGAGGAACGCGTACAGGTAGCGGGTGCGCTCGTCACCCAGCCGCACGGCGAGGGTGCGCTTGCCCGCGACCGTGTCGGTGGGGATGTCACGCAGGTTGTTGGCGACGAGGATCGCACACGCGAGCGCCCCGATGCCCACGCCGGCGTAGAGGGCCGGCCACTCCCACGTCTCGGTCTGCACGTAGGTCGTGCCGACGACGGCGACCAGGCCGAAGAAGACGAAGACCATCACCTCGCCGAGGCCGAGGTAGCCGTAGGGCTTCTCGCCGCCGGTGTAGAACCACGCGGCCACCACGCAGACCAGGCCCACCGCGACGAGCCACCACGCGGTGGTGGCGGCCAGGACGAGGCCGGCCACGGCCGCCACGCCGAAGGCGGCGAAGGCGGCGCCCCGCACGGCACGCGGCGACGCCGCCCCCGAGCCGACGAGACGCATCGGGCCGACCCGGTCGGCGTCGGTGCCGCGAACGCCGTCGGAGTAGTCGTTGGCATAGTTGACGCCGACCTGCAGCGCGAGGCTGACGAGGAGGGCGAGCAGGGCCTTCCACCACACCGCGTGGTCGACGTACGCCGCCACGCCGGTGCCGGCGAGCACGGGCGCGACCGCGGCCGGGAGGGTGCGCGGTCGGGCGCCGGCGAGCCAGTCAGCGGAGGAGGTCACCGCCGGATTGTGTCAGGAGCCGAGCGGGCTCATGCCGCCAGGCTCCGCGGGCTGCTCCACCGTCGGCGGGCCCACCGGCGCGGCGTCTGCGGCCTTCGCCGAGGACGTGGCGTCGGCCAGGACGTCGGCCGGCACGTGCTGCTCGAGGAAGCGGCGGGCGAGGCGTACGGACGGGTGCAGACCGGCGGCGGCCGCGGTGACGAGCGCGGCGATGACGAGCCAGCCCAGGGAGCTCCAGTCCATCACGAGGAACGTGTAGAGGGCGGGCGCCCACACGCGCCCCAGCGTGCCCATCAGCTCGGCCGCGCCCTGGTACTCGCCGCGGCGGCGCGGGTCCATCAGCTCGGCCTCGAAGGTCCAGCTGGCCGCGGACAGGAACAGCTCGGCGCCGGTGAGGGTGACGTGGCCGAGGAAGAACAGCACGATCGTCAGGAGGCCCACCGTGTGGTGGGTCGACAGCGTGATGACGCACGACACGATGAAGAAGAAGGTCGAGATCCGGATCGCGCGCAGGCCGGTCGAGAGGTCGCGGATCCCCCGCGCGGCGGCCAGCGGCAGCAGGATGCACATGACGGTGTTGGTGCCGAAGAGGAAGGCCAGCACCACCCACGGGGCGTCGGTCTTCTGCACGAGCCACAGCGGGATGACGAGGTTGAGGATGACCTGGTTGGTCCACAGCACGCCGTCGCAGAACGACGCGGACAGCCAACCGACGTTCTTCATCGGGCCGGGGCCCTCGATCCGGACCTTGCGCTCCTCCGTGGTCTTGAGGTCGTGGGAGGCCGGTGGCAGGCGGGTGACGTTGATGGCGTTGAGGGCGAAGACGACCGCGGTGAACCACGGCAGCGACGAGATGACCGTCAGCGACTCGGTGGCGAGCGCGATGCCACCGGCCAGCGCGCCGAGGGTGAAGCCGACGTTGAGTGCGGAGTACATGTAGGCGCGGGACTCCACGCGCTCTGCGGCCGGCAGCACGTCGATCGTGTAGGCGCCGTGAGCCGCGCCGCCCAGCGACCCGACGACCTCGAGCGCCACGGCCAGGGCGACGTAGCCGGCGAAGCTGTCGATGAACGGCCAGCTGCACACCAGCGCCGCCTGGCCGGCGGAGCTGATCGCCCAGCAGCGCTTGGGCCCGAAGCGGTCGACCACCTTGCCCATCGGGTAGGCCGCGATGAATGCCGCGATGCCGGCGATGGTGAGGCCCAGGCCGACCTGGGGCCCGGTGAGGCCCACCACCTCGGTGAAGAACACCGCCGACCCTGCCATGAACGTGCCCTCGCCGAGCGCGAACAGCAGCGACTGCGTCGAGAGGCGACCGGCGAGCCGAGAGGGTGGGGTGAGGTATGCGATCAGCGCGGTGAACATCGCCGGCCATTCTGGCCCCCCGCACCGACAGCCGTCCTGCCATTTTCGGACGCGACCGTCATGCAGCCCCGCCCGTAGCATGTCGCCATGAACTTCTTCCGGCGGCGGGCCAGGGCCAGCTCGAAGGAGGAAGCCCTGGCCGAGGCGCGGAAGGCGACTGCGCGGCTACGTCGCGACAAGGAGGATCTCGAGCGCTACCGGGCGACGAAGCAGGCGAACCCCGCTGACCGGATGACGCCCAACCAGTGGCTCGGGAGCGGCGGGACCTAGCCGCAAGCGCCCCACACGACGGTGCGCGGCGGACGCATGCAGCCCGCACTGGCGCGGTGGGCCTCAGATCTGGCCAAGGCCTCGTCGGCGGCAGTGGCGACTGCTTACTGGGTGTGTCCCTGTTGGCGAGGCCAGTCACCGAATCCGCCGAGATGCGCGCTTCGTCGCGAGGGATGCTCAGCGTGTACCCGACGGGTTTCGCCACCGGAGGGTGACCACCCCGTCGTCCGCGACGGTCCGCTCGGCCGTTTCCACCATGCGGGTGTTCAGCTCTTCATCGAGAACCCAGTCAACCTCTTGCGCCCAGTCATCGAGGGACTCGCACACCTCGCCGGTCTGTGGTCCCTCAGGCATACGGCCAAGCGAGAAGCGGACGGCGAACACGTCGGCATGCCCGTCGTAGCGGAACCGCACCACAAGGTCGCTCCCGTCTGTAGTGACCTCCACGGGGCGGTAGGCCACCACCCGCGCCTGCCAGTTCGTCCGGTCGAAGCGCGAGCGGACGACAGATGCCGCGTCGTCGGCCGGCCAGAAGAAGTCCACGGCTGATGGTCGCTTCCACGCATGTCGTCCGCAACTGCCGATACGCGCGAGCGTGTCCGGACGGGCCCGCTACCGCTTGCGCACCACGGTGGCGCGGTAGCCGAAGCTATCCTGACCCGGCGCTTCCCACTCCAGATCAACCACATCGCCCTCGCTGAGCGACTTGTACTCGTAGACCTCGCTTTCGTGGCTGCTTGCCACGCGACGAGTCTCGATCACCGCGCAATGGGTCCAGCACCCACCCGGCGTCTCGGGGCTGTCCAGCACGCCCCACCCAAGGTCCTCATGCCACTCACGCACTTCAGCCCGAACCATGCGGTGAGGCTACGCCGACCACCGGGCGTTCAGGTTCGCGTCCGCATGCGTGCGGGCGCGCCGCCTTGTCGCCGCGGCGGCCACCGGGTGGAGCCGCATCTGTCGAAGAGCCGCCGCAACCGAGGCCGGTTCCGCACCGGCCGGGGCGCCGCTACCGAGGCCGGCCGTCCTCGTGGTCGCCGTCCGAATCGGGGCGGCCCTGGGCCATCCGCCCGGTGTCGCGCCGGATGCCCTCGGCCCGGCGTCGCTCGAAGAGCAGGATGGCCACGACGACGCCCACCATCACGACGACGGTGGCAACGAGCCGGAAGGCGTCCACCCCTCCACGATGGCACGCGGGGGCGAATCCGGTGTCGCGGCGTCAGTCGCGGTTGACCGCGATCGCCTCGCGGACGAGTGCGACGAAGGCGTCCTCGTCGACCCGGTCGTCCTCGTGGAGGTCGATCGCGCGTCGCGTGCCGGCGTCGAGGCTGGCGTTGAAGAGCCCGGCCGGGTCGTCGAGCGAGGCGCCCTTCGCGAAGGTGACCTTGACCTTGTCCCGGTAGGTCTCGACCGTGCAGAGGAGGCCGTCGCGGGAGAAGGTGGGCACGCCGTCGGGGTTGGACGCCTTGCGCCACTTCGCCTCCTCGGTGACGTCCGGATCGGCCTCGAGGACGAGCGAGCGGATCGTGGTGACGAGGCTCCCGCGCCAGTCGGTGGTCATGACGGCGACTGTATGCCCGCGCTCAGGCGCCGGGCACCACGCGCATGTCGCGGTCGGCGCCGCCGTCGAGGGCCCGGAGCGCCTCCTGGTAGGCCTCGCTCTCGTGTGCGGCGACGGCGGCCTCGACGGACGGGAACTCGATGACGATCGTGCGGGTGGCCGCACCCTTCTCGAAGGTCACCTCCGGCACGCCCCGCACGAGGAACCGCCCGCCCGCCCCGGTCAGCGCCGGACCCGCCAGCGCGGCGTACGCCGCCACCTTCTCGGGGTCGTGGACGGCCTGGTAGGTGGTGATCCAGTACGCGGTCATGGGGGCGACCCTACGGCGTGGTCGGGGCGCCGCCGCGGGCGTCTCGGCGGCGTACGTCGTGCTCCCGGTCGCGCAGCCACTAGCGTTCGTCGTGTGAGCTTCCTGCGGCCCTCGGACGAGCCCTCCGTCGTCATCCGGCAGCTGTCGCGGTGGCTGGAGGCCGACGCCCCGCCACCGCTGCTGATCGAGACCTCCGGGTCCACGGGCCGGCCCAAGGGCGTCGTCCTCCCGCGCCGCGCCGTGCTGGCCAGCGTCGAGGCGTCCGCGCGCCGGCTCGGCGGGACCGGCCGGTGGCTGCTGGCGCTGCCGTCGTCGTACGTCGCCGGGGTGCAGGTGATCGTCCGCTCGCTGGTCGCCGGCCACGAGCCCGTCGTCGTCGACGGCCTCGACGTCGGCCGGGCGGTCGCGGCCGACCACGCGGGGACCGCGACGTACGCCTCGCTGGTGCCGACCCAGCTCCACCGCATCGTGCGCAACCCCGAGCAGGTCGCCGCGCTCGCCCGCTGCGACGCCGTCCTGGTCGGTGGCGGCGGGCTCGACCCGGAGGTGCGCCGCGCGGCCGAGGAGCAGGGCGTCCGCGTCGTCGCCACCTACGGCTCGTCCGAGACCGCTGGCGGGTGCGTCTACGACGGCGTCCCGCTCGACGGTGTCGGGGTGACGATCGGCGCCGAGGGCAGGGTGCGCATCGCCGGGCCCACCCTCTTCAGCCACTACGCCGACGACCCCGAGCTGACCGCCGAGACCGTCGTCGACGGCTGGTTCCTCACCTCCGACGCCGGCCGCTTCGACGAGGACGGGCGCCTGCAGGTCATCGGCCGCATCGACGACGTGGTCGTCAGCGGGGGCGTGAAGGTGCCGGTGACCGCCGTCGCCCAGCGGCTGCGCGAGCACCTCCTCGTCACCGACGTCGAGGTCCTCGGCGTCCCCGACCCCGAGTGGGGCCAGCGGGTCGTCGCGGTGGTCGTCGGCAACGTCCACGAGGCCGAGCTGCGCGACTGGGTCAGCCTCGAGCACCCGCGGTCGTGGGCGCCCCGCGAGTTCAGGTGGGTGGACCGCCTGCCGCTGCTGCCCAACGGCAAGGTCGACCGGCAGGCGATCCGGGCCGCGCTGTGACGGCCCTGCCCATGGACGTGCTGCACGTCTTCTCCATCCCGCTGCGCACCAGGTTCCGCGGCATCACCGTGCGCGAGGGGGTGCTCCTGCGCGGCGACGCCGGGTGGGGGGAGTGGTCGCCGTTCCTGGAGTACGACGACGCGACCGCGCGCCCGTGGCTCGCCTGCGCCCGCGAGGCCGCCGACGTGGGGTGGCCGGAGCCGCTCCGGGACGCCGTGCCCGTCAACGTCACCGTCCCGGCCACCGACCCCGAGCGCGCGCACGCCATCGTCACCGCCGGGGGCTGCCGCACGGCCAAGGTCAAGGTCGCCGAGCCCGGCCAGGTGCTGGCCGACGACCTGGACCGCGTCGAGGCCGTGCGCGACGCGCTCGGGCCCGACGGCCTGGTGCGGGTCGACGCCAACGGGGCGTGGGACGTCGACGAGGCGGTCCGCGCGATCGCCGCGATCGACCGCGCCGCAGGCGGTCTGGAGTACGTCGAGCAGCCGGTGTGGGACGTCGAGGACCTCGCCGTCGTACGCCGTCGGGTGGACGTCCCGGTGGCCGCCGACGAGTCGATCCGCCGGGCCGAGGACCCCTACCGGGTCCGCGACCTCGAGGCCGCCGACGTCGCCGTCCTGAAGGTGCAGCCGCTCGGCGGGGTGCGCGCGTGCCTGCGCATCGCCGAGGACATCGGCCTGCCCGTCGTGGTCTCCAGCGCCGTCGAGTCGAGCGTCGGCATCGCCGCGGGGGTCGCCCTCGCGGCCGCGCTGCCCGAGCTCCCCCACGCGTGTGGGCTCGCGACCGTGCAGCTGCTGAGCGACGACGTGGTCGCCGATCCGCTGCTGCCGGTCGACGGCATGCTGCGCGTGGGCCGGCCCGACGTGGACGACGCAGCCCTGGCGCGGCTGGCGGCCGACGCCGACCGGGTCGCCCACTGGCGCGACCGGCTCGCGTCGGTAGGGCAGGATCGGCCCTCGTGAACCCGTCCACCCGGCTGGCCAGGGACGTCGTCACGGCACTGCGCGGCTCCCGGGTCCGCGAGGTCGTGGTGGCCCCCGGGTCGCGCAATGCCCCGCTGTCCTTCGCGCTCTACGACGCCGCGCTGGCGGGAGGGCTCCGGCTGCACACCCGCATGGACGAGCGGACCGCCGCCTTCCTCGCCCTGGGCCTGGCCAAGGTGTCCGGCGAGCCGGCGGCCGTCGTGTGCACGTCGGGGACGGCGGTGGCCAACCTCGTCCCCGCGGTGATGGAGGCGGCCCACGCGGGGGTGCCCCTGGTCGTCGTCACCGCCGACCGGCCGGCGCGCCTGCGCGGCACCGGCGCCAACCAGACCACCGACCAGGCCGGGATCTTCGGCCCCTTCGCCCGGACGCTCGACGTCGCCGCGGCCGACCTCGGCGAGCTGCTGGCGTTCGTGCGCACCCACCGCCACACCCGGCCGGTGCACCTCAACGTCCAGCTCGACGAGCCCCTGCTCCCCGACGACGGCTGGGACGGGGGAGAGGTCCCGGACTGGACCGACACCGACCCCGGTCCGGTGCAGTCGAGCGAGCTGCTCGACCACGGTCCGCGCACCGTCGTCGTCGCGGGCGACGACGCAGGCCCGATCGCTCGGGTGATCGCCGAGCGGGCGGCCTGGCCGCTGCTCGCCGAGCCGTCGAGCGGCTGCCGCACCGGTGACAACGCGATCCGCACCTACCGGCTGCTCCTCGGTGGTGAGCTCGGCCGGCAGGTCGAGCGGGTCGTCGTCCTGGGCCACCCGACGCTCTCGCGCCCGGTCGCGCGGCTGCTCGCCCGCGACGACGTCGAGGTCGTCTCCGCCCGGCACCGCGGCCTGTGGACCGACCGTCCCTTCGCCGTCGACGCCGAGTGCGACCACGTGCTGGTGCACGACGCCGTGGACCGCTCCTGGTTCGAGGCCTGGAAGGAGGCGGACCGCGCCACGTCGCGCGGCCTCGACCGCCTCCTCGCCGCGGAGGCCGACCTCACGCCGTACGAGGTGGCCGGCGCGGTCAGCCGCGCGCTCCCGGCGGGCGGCCTGCTCGTCGTCGGCGCGTCGAACCCCGTGCGCGACCTCGACCTCATGGTCGCCCGCTACGAGGTGGGTGGCCGCCGCAAGGTCATCGCCAACCGTGGCCTGGCCGGGATCGACGGCACCATCAGCTCCGCGATCGGCGCCGCGCTGGGACGGCCGCGGTCCACGCGCGCGCTGGCCCTGATGGGTGACGTGACGTTCCTGCACGACACCACCGGTCTCTTTCTCGGCCCGCGCGAGGAGCGTCCCGACCTGACGATCGTGGTGGTCAACGACGACGGCGGGTCGATCTTCGCGACGCTCGAGCAGGGCGCGCCGGAGCACGCCGACCGCTTCGACACGCTGTTCGGCACTCCGCACGGTGTCGACCTCGCGAGCCTGTGCGCGGCCGCGCGGGTGCCGCACCTGCGGGTCACCGGCCTGCCCGAGCTGGAGCAGGCCCTCGCGACGCCGAACGGCGGCATCGAGGTCGTCGAGGCCCGCGTGCGCCGCGACAACCGCGCGGAGCTGGACGCAAAGATCCGCGCCCTGGTCCTCCCCTGAGACAGGGGGAGCGGACCAGGGCGCGGATCGTCGTGCCGGGTGAGTCAGCGACTCACGACGTGACTCAGGGCTGCGGGGTCTCCCACACGCGGACCCAGTCGACGTACATGTGCTGCGGGAGCTTCTTGTCGGACATCTCCAGCGCCTCGTAGTCGGAGGCGAGCAGGCTCAGGATGAGGTACTGGCGGGCCTTCGAGACGCGGGCCGACGTGCGCCAGGTCTCCTTGCCGTCGATGCGGAAGATGATCGTCTTGGGCGTCCACTGGACCGAGAAGACGTGGTAGTTCTTCGACCAGCCGTCCTTCTTGTTCGCCAGGAACGACTTCGAGTCCTTGATCCACGAGCCGGTCTTGATCAGGCGCTTGCCCTTGTACCAGTGGATGAAGCTGGTGAGGCCACCCTGCGGGTGCTTGTCGCCGAAGTACTCGATGATGTCGATCTCGTGGCCGTCGCTGCCCGGGCCGTTGCCGCCGTTGGGCTGCGACCAGAAGCTGGCGTGCTGACCCTGGAGCTTCTGCATCTTGATGCGGGCGGCGGCGACGCCGTAGCGGAAGTCGAAGGTGTTCTCGGTGCCCACGTGGCCGTTGAGGCGGTAGGAGATCTTCTTCTTGAGCTTGCGCGAGGTGGCCTTGCACTTGCCCTTGGCGGACTTGTCCTTGATGACGCTCAGGCGCAGTGTGCCGCCGCCGACCTTGACGGCCTTCGGGGAGCCCTTCGAGCACTTGCGCTTGCTCTGCGGCTCGTACTTCTGGCCGCGCATGCCCCACACCTGGCTCAGCGAGCTGCCGGAGAACTCGTCGCTGAAGGTCGGGGTCAGCCACTGCGTGGTGTCGGCGGAGGTGCTGGAGACCTCCTTGAGGCCCTTGAACTTCTGGGCGGTGACGCGGTAGGTCACGGCGGCGCCTCCGCTGGAGACCGCGGCCTTGAAGTTGGCGTCGCCGGACTTCTCCTGCTTGGCGGTGCCGACCTTCTTCCAGGATGTCCCGTCGAGGCGCTCGAGGACCACCTTGCGGCCGACCTTGACCGGCTTGATGGTCGCGGTGACGGCGGCCTTGGCGGAGTCGGCGCTGGCGGTGCGCTTGCCCTGCTGGACGATCTGCGGGAGCACCTCCACCGAGATCTTCTGGCCGGCCTTCTTGGTCACCGACGAGGTCGCGGGGCGGGCCGCGGTGTCGGTGGCCGAGCCGGTCTCGACCGTCAGGAGCAGGGACGCGGGCAGGAGCAGCGCGGCGGCGCTGCCTGCGAGCACGCGGCGTGCAGACATGTAGGACTCTCTTCGTCTCGGGTGCGATTTGGTGATTCCCCCAGGGCACTCCACCCGTCGGAGGCTGCCCCACCCTAACCTTCTGCCCCACCCGTACGACGATTCCCCACCCGTGGGGCGCGCCTAGCATGGGGTCCATGCGGATCACGAAGTTCGGCCACGCGTGCGTCCGGGTCCAGGGCGACGGCGGTGTCGTCGTCATCGACCCGGGCGTCTTCACCGACCCGGGCGCGCTCGACGGCGCGGACGCGGTCCTGATCACCCACGAGCACGCCGACCACGTGCATCCCGACCACCTGCGCGGCAGCGGCGTGCCGATCTGGACCATCGCCGCCGTCGAGCGGCTCCTGCGCGAGCAGGCACCCGAGGTGGCCGACCGGGTCACGGTCGTGCGGCCCGGCGACCGGCTCGAGGTCGCGGGCACGGCCGTCGAGGTCGTGGGCGAGAAGCACGCGGTGATCCACCCCGACTACGACCGCTTCGACAACTCGGGCTACGTCCTGGAGTCCGGGGGCGCGAGCGTCTACCACCCCGGCGACGCGCTGACCCCGCCCGGCCGCGCGGTCGACGTGCTCCTCGCCCCGGTGAGCGCGCCGTGGCTCAAGGTCAGCGAGGCCATCGACTTCGTGCGCGAGGTCGGGGCGCCCCGGTCGATGGGCATCCACGACCGCGTCTACAGCGACATCGGCCTCGACATGGTCGCCACCCACATGGGCAACCTGCTGCCGGAGGGCCAGGCGTTCGAGCGGCGCGAGCCGGGCCAGGACCTCTAGGCGGACCTCGGTCTCAGCCGGCGCCCAGCGCGTCGCGCACGGGCACGAACTTCGCCTGCGACTCCGCCAGCTCCGCCTCGGGGTCCGAGCTCGCCACGATGCCGCAGCCCGCGAAGAGCCGGACGCCGCCCTCGGTGATCATCGCGGAGCGCAGCGCGATGCCCCACTCGCCGTCGCCGGAGGCGTCCATCCAGCCGACCGGGCCGGCGTAGCGCTCGCGCGGCATCCCCTCGATCTCGGCGATCAGCCGGGTCGCGTCGACGGTAGGGGTGCCCCCGACCGCTGCCGACGGGTGGAGCGACTCGGCCAGCTGCAGCGACGTCGCGTTGTCGTGGACGACGCCGTTGACGTCGGTGGCCAGGTGCATGACGTTGGGCAGGTGGAGGACGAACGGCGCCTCCGGCACGTTCATCGACGAGCAGTGGGGCTCCAGCGCGTCGGCGACCGAGCGCACGGCGTACTCGTGCTCCTCGAGGTCCTTCGACGAGCGGGCCAGGGTGGCGGCGAGGGCGAGGTCGCGCTCGTCGTCGCCGGTACGACGGATGGTGCCGGCGAGCACCCGGGACGTCACCAGGCCGCGCTCGCGGCGCACCAGCATCTCCGGGGTGGCTCCGAACAGGCCGTCGACGTGGAAGGTCCAGCACATCTCGTACTGCGCGGCGAGCCGGTGCAGCGGCCACCGGACGTCGAGCGGCTCGTCGGTGGTCGCGACGAGGTCGCGGGCGAGCACGACCTTCTCGAGGTCGCCGTCGGAGATCCGGCGGACGGCCTCGGCCACGACCGACATCCACTCCTCGCCGTTGCGGGCGCCGTCGGAGAAGACGAGGCCGACGGGCGGCTCGGGGGCGGGGGCAGGCACGAGCGCGGGCGCCTCGACGGAGACGGTGGTCAGCCAGGTCCGGTCGCCGCGGCGACCCACGACGACCTGCGGGATGACGAGCACGGACTCGCCCGGCTCGTCGGCGAACGCGAAGGCCCCGAAGCAGACCAGGCCCGTGCCGGGCTCGACGACCTGGTCCTCGACCTGGGCGCGGGCGACGGTCTCGGACCACCACTTCACGGCGTCGCTGAACCGCGTGGGTCCCGACGTCTCGAGGCGGGCGGCGACCCCCCAGCCCACCAGCCCCTCGCCGCGGCGCAGCCAGCTGACCGGCTCGTGCTGCGGCAGCAGGTCGAGGAGGGGGAGATCCGCCAGGTCCACCGGGACGGTGCGCACGACGAGCGGCGGGGTGGGGGCGGACGCGGGGGTCGTCACGAGGGGGGAGCCTACGCCGCCGCGTGGCGGGGGAGGAGGGGAGATCGGCCAAACGGCGAACACGAGAGGCGTACGTCACCTAGGTTGCGTCGGTAACCGTCACCCCCTAGGAGCCCGCCCGTGCCTGCCCACGAATCTCCTCTCGTCCGGCTGGAGCGACACGCGCGCAACCGGGCGCTCGAGGTCGCCGTGACGGAGGTGCGCGACGGGACGTGGACCTCGCTGACGTGGAACGAGCTCTACCGGCGGGTGATCGACGGAGCCGCCGGCATGATCGAGGCGGGGGTCAACCCCGGCCAGGTCGTCGTCATCCGGGTCGCGACCGGCATCCGCCAGCTGGAGCTCGAGCTCGCCACCCGGGTCGCGGGGGCAGTGCCGCTGCTGCTCCCCGAGCACCTGGACCCGGCCGAGGTCGGCCGGCTCCTCGACGAGGTCGAGGTGCGTCTCGTCGTCGTCGACGCCGAGAGCCGGCTGACGCTGCTGCGGCGGGCCGCCCTGGCCGACGCCCAGCTGTTCGAGTGCGACGACCGCTCGTGGGAGCGCCTGCGGGGCATGGGGCTGGAGCGGCGCAAGCGCCAGCCCGACCTGCTGTCCTGGGTCGCCACCGCCCGCGCCGGGGCCTCGTCGGCGCCGGTGCTCGGCCTGCCGCGGGAGAAGGCCCAGGCGTGGCTCTTCCGCCCCGACTGCTCCGGCGCCCTCTCCGACCTGACCGGCGACGACGTCGTCCTGCTGACCGGCGAGGCGACCGACCGCTTCACGACCGTCGCCCGCGACGCGCACCTCACGTCGGGCTGCACCCTCGCGTGGGTCGAGGACCCCGACCAGCTCGAGGGTGCCCTCGCCCACGTCCGTCCCACGCACGTGCTGCTCGACCGCAGGGCGGCCAGGGTGCTGGAGGACCTGCTCGAGGCCGCCACGGTCGACGGCGTGCCGTGGCACGCGACGCCGCGCGACGTCCTCGAGGCGATGTCGGCACAGGTCGCCGAGGCGCGGCTGGGCTCCAAGGCGCGCAAGCTCGCCGCCGAGGTGTCCGCGCTGGCCCCGTGGTGGGGCGGCCGGCTGCAGGTGCTCGTGATGGACGCGCGGGTCAACCGGACCGTCAGCGGCCTGGCGACGACCCACGGCTTCCGCATCCGCCGCGTCGCGCACCACCCGGCCGTCCGGCTCGAGCTGGCGCGCGAGCACGCCGTGGTCGCCGTGCCGGCGGCACTGCAGGTGGAGGCGGCGTCGGTGTCGCTCCCGCGTCGCGGCCGGGCGGGTGACGGGCTGGACTCCGCCTTCTCGCTGGCCGGCACCCCCGGCTCCTGAGCCGGACGGGTCAGGAGCGGTAGACGATCACCTTGTCGCCGAGCCTGACCCGGTCGAACAGCCATTCCACGACCGCGCGGTCGCGGACGTTGACACACCCGTGGGACGCGCCGTTGTAGCCGTTGGCGGCGAAGTCGGGGGAGTAGTGCACGGCCTGGCCGCCGGAGAAGAACATCGCGAACGGCATCGGGGTGTCGTAGAGGCTCGACACGTGGTCGCGCGACTTGCGGAACACCGTGAACGCCCCCTCGCGGGTGGGCAGCTCGTCGGAGCCGAAGCGCACCTCGACGGTCTTCAGGACGGCGCCGTCGACGACCCAGCGCAGCGAGCGCGACGTCTTGTCGACGCACATCGCCCGGCCGGTGAGGCAGCGCGGGTCGAGGGCCGGGCCGGTGGGCACGATGTTGAAGAGCTCGGCCTTCGTGGGCTCGCGGGTCATCTCCTTGAGCCGCGTGAGGGTGCGCCGGTCGACGGCACCTGTCACCGGGATCCGGCGCTTGGCCTGGAACCCCTCCACCGCCGTGACGGTCGCCTGCGTGTAGCGGCCGGTCACGCGGGCGTCGTACCACCGGACCTGCTTGAGCCGGGCCTGCACCTGACGCACCCACATGCCGGTGTCCCCGCGCTGCAGCAGCGGCTTGCCGGGCGTGTAGACGTTGTGCAGCGCCTCGGTCGTGGGCGTGGTCGTGAGGCCGACGATCCTGGTCCACGTGCGCTCGTCCACGACGCCGTCGGCGGTCCAGCCGCGCCGGCGCTGGAAGGTCGCGACGCCGTCGCGCGTCTCGCGGTCGAAGGTGTTGGTGACGACCTCGGAGTGCAGGTCGAGCTGGTGCAGCCGGCTCTGCAGCACCCGCACCCGCCACCCGGTGTCGCCCAGCTGCATCGGGGCGAAGGCGGCGCGCGAGGCGGACGGGACGCCCGCAGCGGACGCGGCGCCTGTCGCGGCGACGCCGGTGAGACCGGTCAGGGCGCAGAGCAGTGCCAGGACGAGAGCGAGTGCGCGGTGGCGTGACATGTGGGTCCTCCCCGGGAAGCCGGCGACGGTGGTGATCATAGGGACGTACGACGACACCCCCGCGTTGCACCTCCCGGGGTTCGGACGCCTACGCTCGCGACGTGGCCCGCGCTGACCTGGACAAGCAACCGACCGACGTACGTCGCATGTTCGACACCGTGGCCAAGCGCTACGACCTCACCAACGACCTCATGACGGCGGGCATCCAGCGCACCTGGCGCCGGGCGATGGTCGACGCCGTCGCCCCGCAGCGCGGCGACCTGGTCCTCGACCTGGCGGCCGGCACCGGGTGCTCCAGCGAGCCCTTCGGCGCCCACGGGGCCACCGCCGTGCCGTGCGACTTCTCCGTGGGGATGCTGCAGCAGGGCAAGAAGGACCGGCCCGCGCTGCCGTTCGTCGCCGGCGACGGGACCCGTCTGCCGTTCCTCGACGACACCTTCGACGCGGTCACGATCTCCTACGGCCTGCGCAACTTCGTCGACCCCGTCGCGGGGCTGCGGGAGATGCTCCGCGTCACCCGCCCGGGTGGCCGCCTCGTGGTGTGCGAATTCAGCACCCCGACCAACGGTGCGCTCCGCACCCTCTACCTCGACGGCTTCATGCAGGCCCTGCCGCGGATCGCCTCGCTCACCGCGAGCGCGGCCGACGCGTACGTCTACCTCGCCGAGTCGATCCGCGCGTGGCCCGACCAGGAGGGGCTCGCCGCGATGGTCGCCGAGGCCGGTTGGCAGCGGCCCGAGTGGCGCAACCTCACGGGCGGCATCGTCGCCCTCCACCGCGCCACCGCCTGACCCATCCGCTCCCTATTTAGGGAACGCCCGCGTCACCTAAATCCGCAGGCAGGGCGCCGTTGCGCGCTGGCGACACGGTCCGCACCCCGACGTGACGCACGCCGCACCGGCGTCCTAGACTGTGGCGCGCGCCACTCGTGAAGCCGTTCACAAAGTCACATGCCCAGCTGGGCGCGGCGCAGGCCACCGGAAGGGAAGCGATGGAGCTCTACACGCCGATCCTGGCGCTGGCACTCATCGCGACGGGCTTCGCGGTCTTCTCCGTGATCATGAGCGCCGTCGTGGGTCCCAAGCGCTACAACCGGGCCAAGCTCGACTCCTACGAGTGCGGCATCGAGCCGACGCCGCAGCCCGTCGGGGGCGGCAGGATCCCGGTGAAGTACTTCATCACGGCGATGCTGTTCATCGTCTTCGACATCGAGATCATCTTCCTCTACCCGTGGGCCGTCCACTTCGACCAGATGGCCCTCTTCGGCCTCGTCGAGATGGTCCTCTTCATCGCGACTGTGTTCGTGGCGTACGCGTACGTGTGGCGCCGCGGCGGACTGGACTGGGACTGACCAGCCATGAGTGAGCGAAGCGAGCGATCAATCCAGCACAGCTGCCGTCGGGCCCCGCGGCAGCCCGGAGCGAAGCGAGGACTGTCGTGGGCATAGAAGAAAAGCTGCCGAGCGGCGTCCTGCTGACGACCGTCGAGGGCGTCGCCGGCTACATGCGCAAGGCGTCGTTCTGGCCCGCCACCTTCGGCCTGGCCTGCTGCGCCATCGAGATGATGACCACCGGCGGGCCCAAGTACGACCTCGCGCGCTTCGGCATGGAGGTCTTCCGCGCCAGCCCGCGCCAGGCCGACCTGATGATCGTCGCCGGTCGGGTCAGCCAGAAGATGGCCCCCGTCCTGCGCCAGATCTACGACCAGATGCCCGAGCCCAAGTGGGTCCTCGCGATGGGTGTGTGCGCCTCGTCGGGCGGCATGTTCAACAACTACGCGATCGTCCAGGGCGTCGACCACGTCGTCCCCGTCGACATGTACCTCCCCGGCTGCCCGCCGCGCCCGGAGATGCTCATCGACGCGATCCTCAAGCTGCACGACCAAGTCCAGCAGACCAAGCTCGGTGCCAACCGTCGTGACGAGGTCGCCGAGCTCGAGACCGCCGCCCTGCGCGCGCTGCCCACCTCGGAGATGAAGGGCCTGCTCCGGTGACCGACAAGCCAGACGAGAAGCACGCCGGCAGGGCCGAGGACGAGTCCGACGACAAGACCGACAAGAACGAGGCGGCGCGTCCGGCCGAGGAGCGCAACCTCGAGAAGGCCAAGTCCGAGACCGGCACCGGCAGCGGCGTCGAGCAGCGGGCGCCCGAGCAGTCGCCGGAGAACCTCCCCGGCCCGACCGGCGAGGTGCACGCGGTCGGCGAGCGTCGCGGCATGTTCGGCGTCACCGGCACCGGCGACACCTCCGGCTACGGCGGCCTGGTCGCGGCGAAGGTCTTCCCGGCGCCGACCCAGAAGCCCTACGGCGGCTGGTTCGACGAGGTCGCGGGCGCGCTCGAGGCGCGGCTCGAGGCCACCGAGCTCACCTCCGCCATCGAGAGCGTCGTGGTGCACCGCGGCGAGATCACCTTCCACGTCCGCCGCGAGGACCTGCCCTTCGTGGCGCAGATGCTGCGCGACGACGAGGCGCTGCGCTTCGAGTTCTGCTCCGGTGTCAGCGGTGTCCACTACCCAGACGACACCGGTCGCGAGCTGCACGCGGTCTACCACCTGACGTCGATGACCCACAACCGACGCATCCGCGTCGAGGTCACCGCGCCGGACAGCGACCCCCACGTGCCGAGCCTGGTGAGCATCTACCCGACGCTCGACTGGCACGAGCGCGAGACGTACGACATGTTCGGGCTGATCTTCGACGGTCACCCCGCTCTGACCCGGGTGCTCATGCCGGACGACTGGCCGGGCCACCCGCAGCGCAAGGACTACCCGCTCGGCGGCATCCCCGTCGAGTACAAGGGCGGGTCCATCCCTCCGCCGGACCAGCGCAGGAGCTACAACTAATGCCACCCCACGACGTTCTTCTCCTCCGCTTCGCTCCCCCGAACAACGCCGCGGGGACCCCGGCTGCTCACAGGAGTGTGACGGTATGAGTACGGATCAGGACATCTTCGCAGCGCCCGGCGAGACCAGCCAGGGCCGCGTCTTCACCGTCACCGGCCAGGACTGGGACTCGATCACCGACAGCATCGGCGAGTCCGCCGAGGAGCGGGTCGTGGTCAACATGGGCCCGCAGCACCCCTCGACCCACGGCGTGCTCCGGTTGATCCTCGAGCTCGAGGGCGAGACGGTCACCGAGGCCCGCTGCGGCATCGGCTACCTCCACACCGGCATCGAGAAGAACATGGAGTACCGCTCCTGGGTGCAGGGCACGACCTTCTGCACCCGCATGGACTACCTCTCCCCGTTCTACAACGAGGCGACCTACGTGCTCGGCGTCGAGCGGCTGCTCGACATCGAGGACGACGTCCCGGAGAAGGCGCAAGTCATGCGAGTGCTCCTCATGGAGCTCAACCGCATGTCCTCCCACCTGGTCGCCATCGCGACCGGCGGGATGGAGATCGGCGCCCTGACGGTGATGACGATCGGCTTCCGCGAGCGCGAGCTCGTCCTCGACCTCTTCGAGCTCATCACCGGCCTGCGGATGAACCACGCGTTCATCCGCCCCGGTGGCGTCGCGCAGGACCTGCCACCCGGCGCGCTCGACGAGATCCGCGACTTCGTCACCCTGATGAAGAAGCGCCTGCCGGAGTACGCCGCCCTCTGCAACGCCAACCCGATCTTCAAGGGTCGCCTCGAGGGCGTCGGCCACCTCGACCTGGCGGGCTGCATCGCGCTCGGCATCACGGGTCCGGTGCTCCGCTCCACCGGCTACGCCTGGGACCTGCGCAAGACCCAGCCCTACTGCGGCTACGAGGACTACGACTTCGAGGTCCAGACCTGGGACACCGCCGACTCCTACGGCCGCTTCCGGATCCGCCTCAACGAGATGTGGGAGTCGCTCAAGATCGTCGAGCAGTGCGCCGACCGCCTCGCCGGCCTCGAGGGCGCGCCCGTGATGGTGGGCGACAAGAAGATCGCGTGGCCCAGCCAGCTGGCCATCGGCAGCGACGGCATGGGCAACAGCCTCGACCACATCCGCCACATCATGGGCGAGTCGATGGAGGCGCTGATCCACCACTTCAAGCTGGTCACCGAGGGCTTCCGCGTCCCGGCCGGCCAGGCCTACGTCCCGATCGAGTCGCCTCGCGGCGAGCTGGGCGCCCACGTCGTCTCCGACGGCGGTACGCGTCCCTTCCGCGCCCACTTCCGCGACCCGTCGTTCACCAACCTGCAGGCGACGAGCGTGATGAGCGAGGGCGGCATGGTCGCCGACGTCATCGTCGCCATCGCCTCGATCGACCCGGTCATGGGAGGAGTCGACCGATGACCTCTGACATCAACGGGGCCGAGAGCCTCGAGCGCGCCGGCCTGGACGAGACCACGTGGGCCGAGCTGCGCGAGATCGCGGACCGCTACCCGGAGAAGCGCTCGGGCCTGCTGCCGATGCTGCACCTCGTGCAGTCGGTCGAGGGCCGGGTCACCCCCGAGGGCATCGAGGCCTGCGCCGAGATCCTCGGCATCAGCGCCGCCGAGGTCAACGGCGTCGCGACGTTCTACACGATGTACAAGCGCAAGCCGGTCGGCGACTACCACGTCGGCGTCTGCACCAACACGCTGTGCGCGGTCATGGGCGGCGACCTGATCTTCGAGCGGCTCAAGGACCACCTCGACGTCGGCAACGACGAGACCACCGAGGACGGCAAGATCACCCTCGAGCACGTCGAGTGCAACGCGGCCTGTGACTACGCCCCGGTGATGATGGTCAACTGGGAGTTCATGGACAACCAGACCCCCGAGTCGGCCGTCCAGGTCGTCGACGACCTGCGCGCCGGCCGGGAGGTCCACTCCACCCGCGGGCCGCGGCTGTGCACCTGGCGCGAGGCCGAGCGCGTGCTCGCCGGCTTCCCCGACGACCGCGCCGACGAGGGCCCGGCCGCCGGTCCCGCCTCGCTGGCCGGACTGTCGATCGCCCGCGAGAGGGGCTGGACGGCCGGCGCCGCCTCCGACCGAGCCGAGGGAGAGAGCAAGTGACCGACACCCTGACCCCGGTCCTCACCGACAACTGGGACGCCGACCGCGCGTGGACGCTGGCGTCGTACGAGGAGCGTGGTGGCTACGCCGCCCTCGACAAGGCGTTCGCGATGACGCCCGACGACGTGATCAGCACCGTCAAGGACTCCGGTCTCCGCGGTCGCGGTGGCGCCGGCTTCCCGACGGGCATGAAGTGGGGCTTCATCCCGCAGGACAACCCGCGGCCGAAGTACCTCGTCGTCAACGCCGACGAGTCCGAGCCGGGCACCTGCAAGGACATCCCGCTGATGATGGCCAGCCCCCACACGCTGGTCGAGGGCGTCATCGTCAGCTCCTATGCCATCCGCGCCAACACCGCCTTCATCTACGTGCGCGGTGAGGTCCTCCACGTCATCCGCCGCCTGCAGCGCGCGGTGCAGGAGGCCTACCTGGCCGGCCACCTCGGCAAGAACATCCACGGCTCGGGCTACGACCTCGACCTCATCGTGCACGCCGGTGCCGGCGCCTACATCTGCGGTGAGGAGACGGCCCTGCTCGAGGGCCTCGAGGGTCGTCGCGGCCAGCCGCGCCTGCGGCCCCCGTTCCCGGCCGTCGCCGGCCTCTACGCCAGCCCGACCGTGATCAACAACGTCGAGTCGATCGCCTCGGTGCCGAGCATCATCACCAACGGCGCCGGCTGGTTCGCCGGCATGGGCACCGAGAAGTCCAACGGCTTCGGCATCTTCAGCCTCTCGGGGCACGTGACCCGGCCGGGCCAGTACGAGGCCCCGCTCGGCATCACGCTCCGCGAGCTCATCGACCTCGCCGGTGGCATGCGCGAGGGACACGAGCTCAAGTTCTGGACGCCCGGCGGATCGAGCACCCCGCTCCTCACGCCGGAGCACCTCGACGTGCCCCTCGACTTCGAGTCCGTCGGCGCCGCCGGTTCCATGCTCGGCACCCGCGCGCTGCAGCTCTTCGACGAGACCACCTGCGTGGTGCGTGCGGTGCTGCGCTGGACCGAGTTCTACAAGCACGAGTCCTGCGGCAAGTGCACCCCGTGCCGCGAGGGCACGTGGTGGCTGACGCAGACGCTCGCCCGGCTGGAGAAGGGCCAGGGCGACGAGGCCGACCTCGACCTGCTGCTCGACCAGTGCGACAACATCCTGGGCCGCTCGTTCTGCGCGCTCGGCGACGGCGCGACGAGCCCCATCTCGAGCTCGATCCAGCACTTCCGCGACGAGTACCTCGCGCACCTGACCCACGGCGGCTGCCCGTTCGACCCGGCCGCCTCGACCGCCTTCGCACCCGTTGGAGCCAGTGCATGACGACCACCCCCGAGCGCACGGAGGTCGAGACCGTCACCCTGACGATCGACGGCGTCCAGGTCAGCGTCCCCAAGGACACGCTGGTCATCCGCGCCGCCGAGCAGGTCGGCGTGCAGATCCCGCGCTTCTGCGACCACCCGCTGCTCGACCCGGTCGGGGCGTGCCGCCAGTGCCTGGTCGACATCCCCGACGCCGGCAACGGCCGCGGCTTCCCCAAGCCGCAGGCCTCGTGCACCCTGCCGGTCGCCGAGGGCATGGTCGTCAACACGCAGGCGACCAGCGAGGTGGCCGACAAGGCCCAGCAGGGCGTCATGGAGTTCCTGCTCATCAACCACCCGCTCGACTGCCCGGTCTGCGACAAGGGCGGCGAGTGCCCCCTGCAGAACCAGGCGATGAGCAACGGCCGCGGGGAGAGCCGGTTCGCCGAGCGCGGCGGCATCAAGCGCACGTTCCCCAAGCCGATCAACATCTCCGCCCAGGTGCTCCTCGACCGCGAGCGATGCGTGCTGTGCGCGCGCTGCACCCGCTTCTCCGAGCAGGTCGCCGGCGACCCCTTCATCGCCCTCGCCGAGCGCGGCGCGCTGCAGCAGGTCGCGATCTACGAGCGCGAGCCCTACGAGAGCTACTTCTCCGGCAACGCGATCCAGATCTGCCCGGTCGGCGCGCTCACCTCGGCCGACTACCGCTTCCGCTCGCGTCCCTTCGACCTCGTCTCCACGCCCGGTGTCGCCGAGCACGACGCGTGCGGTGCCGCGATCCGCATCGACCACCGTCGCGGCAAGGTCATGCGGCGCCTCGCCGGCAACGACCCCGAGGTCAACGAGGAGTGGATCAGCGACAAGGACCGCTTCGCGTTCCGCTACGCCCAGACCGCCGACCGGATCACCTACCCGCAGGTCCGCGAGGACGGCGAGCTGCGTCCCGCGTCGTGGACCGAGGCGTTCGCCGTCGCCGCCCGGGGCCTGCGCGACGCCGGCGCAGCGGCCGTGCTGACCGGCGGCCGGCTCACCGCCGAGGACGCCTACGCCTACGCCAAGTTCGCCCGCGTCTCCCTCGGCACCAACGACATCGACTTCCGGGCCCGCCCGCACAGCGCGGAGGAGGCGAGCTTCCTCGCGTCCCACGTCGCGCTGTCCGGTGACGTCACCTACGCCGACCTCGAGGCGGCGCCCGTCGTGGTGCTGCTCGGCCTCGAGCCGGAGGACGAGGCGGCGACGCTCTTCCTGCGGCTGCGCAAGGCCGCCCGGCGCGGTCGTACGCAGGTCGTGTCCGTCGCGCCCTACGCGTCGCGCGGCCTGACCAAGATGAACGGCCGGCTCGTGCCCGCGGCGCCCGGCGCCGAGGTCGAGGTGATCGGCTCGCTCAAGGACGCCGAGCACGGCGTGTCCAAGGACGCCGTGATCCTGGTCGGCGAGCGCCTCGCCCAGACGCACGGCGCGCTCAGCGCCGCCGCCGAGCTCGCCGCCGGCACGGGCGCCCGCATCGCGTGGGTGCCGCGCCGTGCCGGCGACCGCGGTGCGGTCGAGGCCGGCGCCCTGCCCAACCTCCTGCCCGGTGGCCGTCCGCTCACCGAGGCGTCCGCGCGCGTCGACGTGGGAGCCGCCTGGGGCGTCGAGTCGCTGCCCGCCAAGGTCGGCCGCGACGGCAACGCCATCGTCGCCGCGCTGGTCAAGGGCGACCTCGGTGGCCTCGTCGTCGGCGGGGTGGACCCCGACGACACCGCCGACCCGGCCGCGTTCCGCGCCGCCCTCGACGCGGCCGGCTTCGTGGTCAGCCTCGAGCTGCGCGAGACCGACGTGACGCGCGTCGCCGACGTCGTCCTGCCCGTGGCCCCGGTCACCGACAAGGCCGGCACCTTCGTCACGTGGGACGGGCGGACGCGGTCCTTCGACGCGGTGTTCGCCAACCCGTCCTCGCTGCCCGACCTGCGGGTCCTCTCCGGCATCGCCGACGAGATCGCCGCGATCGGTCACGGCCGTCCGCTCGGCTTCCGCACGGTCGCCGAGGTGCGCGACGAGATGCAGTCGCTCGGCCCCTGGGACGGTGCCCGTCCGGCGCTCGACGCCGGCAAGCCGCCCAAGCCCGCCAAGGCCCGCAAGTCGGGCGGGACCGCCTTCGCCCTCGCCACCTGGAAGCAGCTCGTCGACCTCGGCTCGATGCAGGACGGCGAGGAGCACCTCCGCGCCACCGCCCGCCGGCCGGTCGCCCGCCTCAGCCGTGCGTCGTACGAGTCGGTGCTCGGGATGCTCGAGGCCCAGCCCGGCAGCGAGCAGCTGGTCACCGTCACCGGCGACCGGGGGAGCGTGACGCTGCCCGTCGTCGTCGCCGACATGCCCGACGGTGTCGTCTGGGTCCCGGCCCGGTCCTTCGGTCGCGGCGTCCTCGCCGAGCTCGCCTCGCCCGGCAGCACGGTCACCCTGAAGGGAGCAGCGCAGTGATGCACCTCGCCCCGCTGGCAGCGGACCTGCCCGACCCGGGCCTGGCCGCCTTCGGCCAGGACCCCTGGTGGGTGATCCTGCTCAAGGCCGTGCTCATCTTCCTGGTCCTGGTCCTGCTGACGCTCTTCAACATCTGGTTCGAGCGCCGCGTCGTGGCCCGGATGCAGCACCGCGTCGGTCCCAACGTGCACGGACCGTTCGGCCTCCTGCAGTCGCTCGCCGACGGCGTGAAGCTCGCGCTGAAGGAGGACATCATCCCGAAGTCGGCCGACAAGGTCGTCTTCCTGCTGGCGCCGATCATCGCGACCGTGCCGGCGTTCATCACGTGGGCGGTGATCCCGTTCGGGCCGGTCGTCAACTTCTTCGGCCACGAGACCCCGCTGCAGCTGACCGACATGCCGGTGGCGGTGCTCTTCATGCTCGCCATCGCCTCGATCGGCATCTACGGCATCGTGCTCGGTGGCTGGTCCTCCGGCTCCACCTACTCGCTGCTCGGCGGCCTGCGCTCGAGCGCCCAGATGATCTCCTATGAGGTCGCGATGGGCCTCGCGCTCGTCGCGGTATTCCTCTACGCCGGGTCGATGTCGACGTCGGAGATCGTCGCCGCCCAGGACCGGCTGTGGTTCGGCCTGATCCTGCTGCCGTCGTTCGTCATCTACATGATCTCGATGGTCGGCGAGACCAACCGCGCACCCTTCGACCTCCCCGAGGCCGAGGGCGAGCTCGTCGGCGGCTTCCACACCGAGTACTCCAGCCTGAAGTTCGCCCTGTTCTTCCTGGCCGAGTACATCAACCTCGCCACCGTGTCGGCGATCGCCACGACGCTGTTCCTCGGCGGCTGGGCGGCGCCATGGGGCATCGAGAACGTCTGGGAGGGCGCCAACAGCGGCTACTGGCCCCTGCTGTGGTTCTTCGGAAAGCTGTTCTGCTTCATCTTCCTGTTCGTCTGGCTGCGCGGCTCGCTGCCCCGCATGCGCTACGACCAGTTCATGGCGCTGGGCTGGAAGATCCTGATCCCGGTCTCGCTGGCCTGGATCGTGGCCGTCGCGACCATCCGCGTCATCTCGCTCGAGGGCAACATCAACCGCACCTACCTGGTGGCCGCGATCGCCGTCCTCCTCGTCCTCACCGTCGTGCTGATGTTCGTGGGCGACAAGGGCGAGAAGTCCGGCGCCGCGACCGGCGAGGGCGCCCCGGCCGAGGCCGACGAGCCGCACGACGCGTACGCCGGTGGCTTCCCCGTGCCGCCGATGCCCGCAGGCGGTGCCGTGCGCGGAGGCGCCGCCCCGCTGACGTTCGCCCAGAGCCGCACCACCGTCACCGCTGCAGCGGAGGAGAACCATGAGTGAGTCCCCTCAGTCCGAGCAGGGGTCCAAGGGCATCAAGGAGAGCCTCTGGGACCCGATCGCCGGGTTCGGCGTCACCTTCCGGACCATGTTCAAGAAGGTCGTCACCGAGCAGTACCCGTTCGAGAAGCTGCCGACGGCACCGCGCTTCCACGGCCGCCACCAGCTCAACCGCTGGCCCGACGGCCTCGAGAAGTGCATCGGTTGCGAGCTGTGCGCCTGGGCCTGCCCGGCCGACGCCATCTACGTGGAGGGCGCGTCCAACGTCGACCTCCCCGACGGCTCGGGGCGCTTCAGCCCCGGCGAGCGCTACGGGCGCGTCTACCAGATCAACTACCTGCGCTGCATCCTGTGCGGCCTCTGCATCGAGGCGTGCCCGACCCGCGCGCTCACGATGACCAACGAGTACGAGCTGGCCGACGACAACCGGGCCGACCTGATCTACGAGAAGTCCGACCTGCTCGCGCCGCTGCTGCCGGGCATGGAGGAGCCGCCGCACGCGATGCGGCTCGGCGACGACGAGGGCGACTACTACCGGGGGGCCACGAGATGAGCCACCCCACGACGTACTCGGCCTCCTCCGCCTCGCTCCCGCGTCCGACGACTTCGAGGGGACCCCGACCATGACCTTCTGGATCCTGGCCCCGATCATGGTGGCCGCCGCGCTGGGCATCCTCTTCGTCCGCAAGGCCGTGCACGCCGCGCTGCTCCTCGCCGTGGTGATGATCAGCCTGGCGTTCCTCTACGCCGTGCTCGACGCCCCGTTCCTCTTCGCGGTGCAGATCATCGTCTACACCGGCGCGATCCTCATGCTGTTCCTGTTCGTGATGATGCTGATCGGCGTCGACGCGACCGACTCGGTCGTCGAGACGATCCGCGGCCAGCGCGTGATGGCGGTCGTCCTCGGCCTGCTCTTCGGCGTCGTACTAGTCCTCGGCATCAGCCAGGTCACCCTCGGTGCGGTCGTCGGGCTCGACGAGGCCAACGCGGGCGGCAACGTGCCGGCCATCGCCAACATCCTGTTCTCGCGCTACGTCTTCGCCTTCGAGGCGACCAGCGCCCTGCTCATCACCGCCGCCCTCGGCGCGATGGTGCTCGCCCACCGCGAGCGCCTCACCCCGAGGTCGACGCAGGCCGACCTGGCCGCGCAGCGTCTCCGCGACTACGCCGAGCACGGCAAGCACCTCGGCCCGCTGCCGTCGCCGGGCGTCTACGCGCGCCACAACGCCGTGGACACCCCGGCCCTGCTGCCCGACGGCACCGCCGCCGAGTCGTCGGTCTCGCGGGTGCTCGCCGCCCGTGGCACGGTCCGTTCGGCCCCCGCGCTCGCCGACGACATCGACGACGTACGCCGCCAGATCGGTGACCCCGCCACCATGCCCGAGACCTCGGGCAAGGCCGGCGCACCCGCCACCACGGAAGAGGACGTCGAGAAGGGCGTGGACAAGTGACCCAGTACATCGTCCTCTCGGCGATCCTCTTCACGATCGGCTGCGTGGGTGTCCTCACGCGCCGCAACGCCATCGTGGTGTTCATGTGCATCGAGCTGATGCTGAACGCCTGCAACCTGGCGTTCGTGGCCTTCGCCCGTCAGCACGGCAACCTCGACGGCCAGATCACCGCCTTCTTCGTGATGGTGGTGGCGGCGGCCGAGGTCGTGATCGGGCTCGCGATCATCATGACCATCTTCCGCACCCGACGCTCGGCCTCGGTCGACGACGCCAGCCTGCTGAAGTACTGAGGGAGAGCTCGTGAACCTGTTGTCCCACTCGGTCCTCGCTGCCGGCCTGCCGATGGCCGAGGAGGGCGGCCACGCGCCCGTGGTCGCGCCCGACATGGGCGCGGGCGGCGTGTTCGACCTGCTCTGGCTGGTCATCGCGCTCCCGGCGCTCGGCGCCGTCCTGCTGCTCGGCGTCGCACCGTTCCTGCCGACCTCGCTGAGGGCCGCCGCCGACAAGCACGGCCACCTCCTCGGCACCGCGATGGCGGCGCTGTCCTTCGTGCTCAGCCTCGTGCTGTTCTTCGCGCTGCTGGGTCGTGACGCCGAGTCGCGCCAGGTCGGCCAGCACCTGTGGACCTGGTTCGAGACCGGCTCGCTGACGGTCGGCATGGACCTGCTCTACGACCAGCTGTCCGCTCTGTTCCTGCTGCTGATCACCGGCGTCGGGTCCCTGATCCATCTCTACGCCATCGGCTACATGGAGCACGACCCCCGTCGCCGCCGCTTCTTCGGCTACCTCAACCTGTTCGTCGCGGCGATGCTCGTGCTCGTCATGTCGGCCAACTTCGTGGGCCTGTTCCTGGGCTGGGAGGGCGTCGGCCTGGCGTCGTACCTCCTCATCGGGTTCTGGCAGCACAAGCCGTCGGCCGCTGCCGCCGCCAAGAAGGCGTTCGTCATCAACCGGGTCGGCGACATCGGCCTGTCGCTGGCGATCGCCCTCATGTTCGCCACCTTCGGCACCGCCGACTTCGGTGGCGTCAGCGAGCTGGCGGGCGAGGCGAGCCAGAGCACCCTCAACGCGCTCGGCCTGCTGCTCCTGCTCGGCGCGTGCGGCAAGTCCGCGCAGGTGCCGCTGCAGGCGTGGCTGCTCGACGCCATGGAGGGCCCGACCCCGGTCTCGGCCCTCATCCACGCGGCGACCATGGTCACCGCCGGCGTCTACCTCGTCGTGCGCTCCAACTTCATCTACGACCTCACGCCGGTTGCCCAGACCGCGGTCGTCGTCGTCGCCACCGTCACGCTCCTGTGGGGTGCGATCCTCGGTTGCGCCAAGGACGACATCAAGAAGGCCCTGGCCGGGTCGACGATGAGCCAGATCGGCTACATGATGCTCGCCGCGGGCCTCGGCCCCGTGGGCTACCCGTTCGCGATCTTCCACCTGCTCACGCACGGCTTCTTCAAGGCCAACATGTTCCTCGGTGCCGGGTCGGTCATGCACGGGATGAACGACGACGTCGACATGCGCCACTACGGCGCGCTCCGCAAGGCGATGCCGGTCACCTTCCTGACCTTCGCGATGGGCTACCTCGCCATCATCGGCTTCCCGGGCTTCTCCGGGTTCTGGTCCAAGGACCGGATCATCGAGACCGCGCTCGCCGACAACCTCCTCGTCGGCGTCCTCGCCCTCGTCGGTGCCGGCATCACCGGCTTCTACATGACCCGCCTCATGCTGATGACCTTCTTCACCAGCAAGCGGTGGGAGCCTGACGTCCACCCGCACGAGTCGCCCAAGGTGATGACGGTCCCGCTGATCGTGCTGGCCGCGCTGTCGGTCCTCGGCGGCATCCTGCTGTTCAACGACTGGATCGTCACCTGGCTCGAGCCGGTGACCGGTCAGGTCGAGCACCACGAGCCGCCGTTGCCGGCGCTCGTGATCACGCTGATCATCACCGCCGTCGTCGCGCTCGGCGTGGCCGCCGCCTGGTTCCTGGTGGGCAGGCGCGAGGTCCCGCGCGAGGCCCCCCAGGACGTGTCGTTCGCGACCCGGGCCGCCCGCGCCGACCTCTACGGCGACGCGATCAACGACGCGGTCGTCGTACGACCCGGAGCCGAGCTCGTCGGTGGCCTGACCACCTTCGACCGCGTCGGCGTCGACGGTGCGGTCGAGGGCGGCTCGGCCGCCGTCGCCGGCCTGTCCACGACGATGCGCCGCGTCCAGAACGGCTTCGTCCGCTCCTACGCCCTGTCCCTCCTCGGTGGCGCCCTGCTGGTCGTCCTCGCTCTGCTGGCGGTGAACCTCGGATGATCCTGACTGTCCTGATCCTGCTGCCGCTCGTCGGCGCCCTCGTCACGGCCGTCGTGCCGGCCGCGGTCGCGCGGCTGGTCGGCCTCGGCTTCGCCGCCGCGACCCTCGTCGCCGGCATCGTGGCCGCCACGCAGTACCACGTCGGCGACGGCATGCAGCTCACCGAGACCTACACGTGGATCGACTCGCTGGGCGTCCACTACGCGCTCGGCGTCGACGGCCTCGGCCTGCTGATGGTCCTGCTCACGGTCGTCCTCGTGCCGATCGTGATGCTCGCCGGCTGGCACGAGGCGGACGCCCCGGGCAACAACGGCGCCAAGGCGTTCTTCGCCTGGACCCTGGGCCTCGAGGCCATGTCGCTGGCCGTCTTCACCGCCACCGACGTGCTGCTCTTCTACGTCGTGTTCGAGGCGACGCTCATCCCGGCCTACTTCCTCATCGGCGGCTTCGGCCGCGCCGGACGGGGACGTGCCGCGACCAAGTTCCTCATCTACCAGCTCGCCGGCGGGCTCATCATGCTCGCCTCGGTGATCGGGCTCTACGTGGTCTCCGCCGACGCGGGCAACCCGAGCTTCCTCATCAGCGACCTCGCCGCGCTCGACATCGACGAGACCACGCAGCGCTGGCTGTTCGTCGGCTTCTTCATCGCCTTCGCCATCAAGGCGCCGATGTTCCCGGTCCACACGTGGCTGGCCGACACGACGGAGAAGGCGACCACCGGCACCTCGGTGCTGCTGGTCTGCATCCTCGACAAGATCGGAACGTTCGGCATGCTGCGCTTCTGCCTCGGGCTGCTGCCCGACGCCTCGCAGTGGGCGACGCCGGTCGTGATCGTGCTCGCGCTGATCTCGATCATCTACGGCGCGCTGGTGGCCATCGGCCAGGACGACGTCCTGCGCCTGATCGGCCTCACGTCGCTCTCGCACTTCGGCTTCATCGTGCTGGGCATCTTCGTGTTCAGCTCGAACGGCAGCTCCGGTGCGATCCTCTACATGGTCAACCACGGCATCGCGACGGCGCTGATGTTCCTCGTCGCCGGGTTCCTCATCCGCCGGACCGGCACCGCCTCGATCCGCGAGATGGGCGGTGTCGAGAAGGCAGCCCCGGTGCTCGCCGGCTTCTTCCTGGTCGGGGGCCTCGCCGCGGCCGGCCTCCCCGGCCTGTCGCCGTTCGTCTCCGAGATGCTCGTCATCATCGCCGCGTTCGACCACCACTGGGTGGTCGGCTCGGTCGCCGTCCTCGCCATCGTCCTGGCCGCGTTCTACGCGCTCTGGATGTACCAGCGGACGATGACCGGTCCCGACCGTGTCGGCGCGGCGCCGGTGGTCGACCTCGACCGGCGTGAGGTCGGCATCCTCGCCCCGCTGCTGCTCGCGCTCCTGCTGTTCGGCTTCTACCCGATGCCGCTGCTCGACGTCATCAACCCGTTCGTCCACGACTCGCTCGCGAGCGTGGGCATCGGCCAGGAGGGTGGTCCCCAGTGACCGAGTTCGTGAAGCCCAGCATCGAGTACTTCGAGCTCTGGCCGCTGCTGGTCGTCTTCGGCGCCGCCTGCCTCGGCGTCGTCGTCGAGGCGTTCCTCCCGCGCTCGGTCCGCTACACCGCCCAGGTCGTGCTGGCCCTCGGTGGCCTCGTGCTCGCGCTGGTCGGCGTCGTGCTCGTCGGCCAGGACGTTCCGGAGTACGACGACGGCGCCGCGCGCGGCGTGCTCGCCGTCGGCGGGACGATCGCGGTCGACGGGCCCAGCCTCTTCATCTGGGGCCTCGTCCTCGCGCTGGCCATCGCCGGCGTGCTGCTCTTCGCCGAGCGGCAGCTCGACGGCGGGGTGTCGGCGTTCGCCGGCCAGGCCGCCGCCGTACCGGGCACCGACGCGGAGGCGGCGTCGATCGCGGCCAACCGCGAGCACACCGAGGTCTACCCGCTGCTGATGTTCGCGGTCTTCGGCATGATGCTCTTCCCGGCGGCCAACGACCTGCTGACGATGTTCGTCGGCCTCGAGGTGCTGTCGCTGCCGCTCTACCTGCTGAGCGGCCTCGCGCGCCGCCGCCGCCTGCTCAGCCAGGAGGCCGCGCTCAAGTACTTCCTGCTCGGCGCCTTCTCGTCCGGCTTCTTCCTCTACGGCGCGGCGCTGGTCTACGGCTTCGCCGGCTCGCTCGACTTCGCCTCGATCAACGAGGCCGTCCGCAACGACGTCGGCAGCCAGTCCCTGCTCCTCATCGGCACCGGCCTGCTCTCGGTCGGCCTGCTCTTCAAGGTCGGCGCCGTGCCGTTCCAGGCCTGGACGCCCGACGTCTACCAGGGCGCCCCGACCCCCGTCACCGCCTTCATGGCGGCCGGCACCAAGGTCGCGGCCTTCGGCGCGATCATGCGCCTGTTCTACGTCGCCCTCGGCGCGGACCGGTGGTCGTGGCAGCCGATGCTGTGGATCATCGCGGTCCTGTCGATGTTCGTGGGCGCCGCGCTGGCCATCACGCAGACCGACATCAAGCGGCTGCTGGCGTACTCGTCCGTCGCCCACACCGGCTTCATCCTCACCGGTGTCCTCGGCCTCCAGGCATCCGACCAGCTCGCCGTCGGCGAGATCAGCTCGGTGCAGGCCGTGCTCTTCTACCTCGCCACCTACGGCTTCGCGACGATCGGCGCCTTCGCCGTGGTCAGCCTGGTGCGCGACAGCGGCGGCGAGACCACCGCCATCGACCGCTGGGCCGGCCTCGGCAAGGAGTCGCCGGTGGTGGCGGCGGTGTTCGCCTTCTTCCTGCTGGCGATGGCGGGCATCCCGCTCACGTCCGGCTTCGTGGGCAAGCTCGCGGTCTTCTCGGTGGCCCTGGCGGCCGGCGCCTGGCCGGTCGTCGTGGCGGCCGTCCTCGCCAGCATCATCGCGGCGTTCCTCTACGTCCGGGTCATCAAGGTCATGTACTTCGACAAGCCCGTCGGCGACGGTCCGAGCGTGGCGTACCCGTCGGTGCTGACCGCGACGACCATCGCCGTCGGTGCCGCGATCACCCTCGTGCTCGGCGTGCTGCCGGGCCCGGTGCTGGATCTGGCGGCGGTTGCGGGAGAATTCATCAGGTGACCGACTCGCCCCTCGCAATGCCCGTCGTCGACGCCGCTCTCCAGGAGCGGCTGGTCGAGCGGATGGCGCGCATCGAGACGATGCTCGCCGACCACTGCCGGGGGCGCGCCCAGTTCGTCACGGAGGCCGCGACGCACCTGATGATGGCCGGCGGCAAGCGCTTCCGGCCGCTGCTGGTGCTGCTCGCGGCCGAGACCGGCCCGGACCCCGACGCGGAGGCGGTCGACACCGCCGCCTGCGTCGTCGAGCTCACCCACGTCGCCTCGCTCTACCACGACGACGTGATGGACGAGGCGGCCCTGCGCCGCGGCGCCCGCACGGCCAACGCGCGGTGGGACAACAACGTCGCCATCCTCACCGGCGACTTCCTCTTCGGACGCTCCTCGGAGCTCACCGCCGAGCTGGGGCCGGAGGCGGTCCTCATCCAGGCCCGCACCTTCACCCGGCTCGTCGAGGGCCAGATCATGGAGACCGTCCCGCCGGGCCCGGGCGAGGACCCGCTGGCGCACTACCTCGACGTCGTCGCCGGCAAGACCGGCTCCCTGATCGCCACGTCCGCCCGCTACGGCGCGATGTTCAGCGGCGCTCGCCCCGAGGTGGTGGAGGCCCTGAGCTCCTACGGCGAGATCGTCGGCTCGGCCTTCCAGCTCACCGACGACATCCTCGACATCGCCTCCGAGTCCGACGCCTCCGGCAAGACGCCCGGCACGGACCTGCGCGAGGGCGTACCCACCCTCCCCGTGCTCATGGCGCAGGCCTCCACCGACCCCGCCGACGCCCGCCTGCTGTCGCTCCTCGGCCGTCCGCTGACCGACGACGCCGAGCACGCCGAGGCCCTCGAACTGATGCGCCGCCACCCGGCCATGGAGCAGGCGCGCGACCACGTGCTGGCCGAGGCCGCCCGCGCCAAGAAGCTCCTCGAGGCCCTCGACCCCGGCCCCGTCCGCACGGCCCTGGAGTCCTTCGCCGACATCGTCGCGACCCGCTCCTCCTGATCACCGGTGGGCGGTGGCTGAGCCACCTTCCGGGCCGCCGGTTTGTGGGTGGCGCACCGCTCGACCGCGCGGGGCTCAGACGGCGCTGGCCTGCGCGACGAGCCGCAGCTGGCGGCGGCGGTGGTTGAGCGCCTCCACGGTGAAGATCGCCAGCGCGACCCAGACCAGGCCGAAGCCGATCCAGCGGCTGGCGGGCATGGCCTCCTCGAAGACCAGGATGCCGAGGGCGAACTGGATGGTGGGCGCGAGGTACTGCAGCAGCCCGAGCGAGACCATCGAGACCCGGATCGCGGCGGCGCCGAAGAGCATCAGCGGGACCGCGGTGATGACGCCGGTCGTGGTGAAGAGGAGCGCGTGCCCGGCACCGTGGCTGCCGAAGCTCGACTCGCCGGTGGCGACCAGCCACACGACGTACGACGCCGCGAACGGCGCGATGATCAAGGTCTCCAGCGTGATGCTCTCCACGGCTCCGACACCCGCCTGCTTCTTGAGCAGGCCGTAGGTGCCGAAGGAGAACGCGAGGACCAGCGCCACCCAGGGCGGGCGCCCGTAGTCGACGGTGAGGACGACGACCGCGACGAACGCGATGGCCATCGCGATCCACTGCAACCGCCGCAGGTGCTCGCCGAGGACGACCACGCCCATCAGCACGGTCACGAGCGGGTTGATGAAATAGCCCAGCGAGGTCTCGACGACGCGGCCGTTGTTGACCCCCCAGATGTAGCCGCCCCAGTTGACCGTGATGACGACCGCCGCGCCGCTGATGAGGAGCAGCCGGCGGCGGTCGCGCAGCAGCGCGCGGAAGTGCCCCGTGCGGCGCGCCAGCACGAGGATGACGAGCATCGTGAGCACCGACCAGACGATGCGGTGGGCGAGGATCTCGAGCGCCCCGGCAGGCTGGAGCAGCGTCCAGTAGAGGGGGAAGGTGCCCCAGAGGATGTAGGCCAGCGCGCCGAAGATCAGTCCGCGTCGGCTATCTGGCACTCCCGGAGTCTAGGGGCGGCCGGTCGCCTACCATGGAGCGGCCTCGGGGTGCGGACCCCGCAGGCCGGAGAAGTCATCATCACTCGAGGGGGAACTCACCATGCGGACTGTCCGCACCGTCCTGGCGGCCCTGGTCGCCGCACTGCTCCTGGTCGGCGGGCTCAGCACGAGCGCCGGCGCCGGGTCGCTTCCGAAGCGGATCATCGACGAGGTGCCGCCGAAGACCAAGCAGGTCTCCTACAACGCGTTCAAGCTCAAGGGCACGGTGATGGAGCCGCAGGTCGACGGCACCCTGCTGCCCTACGCCAACCAGAAGGTGAAGATCCTCAAGAAGGCGTGCGGCTCCTGCAAGTGGAAGACCGTGAAGAAGGTCAAGACCAACGACAGCGGCGTCTTCAAGACCCGCATCTACGCCCCGGACAGGGGTCGCTGGAAGTGGCGCTCGAAGGTCGACCACTCCGACGGCTTCGGCAACACCAAGGGCAAGGTCTGGACGCTCTACTTCGACTGAGCCCCGGTCACCCCGCCCCGACGATCAGAGGATCGTCCAGGTGTCGCCGCCGCCGATCAGCGCCGCCAGACGGGCGGAGCGGTCGGCGGTGGCGTCATTTCCGGCCGCGTCGGCGGCCGTGGCGAGCTGCTCGCGGGCCTGGTCGTCGTACGTCGGTCGCTGCACCTGGCGGAACACGCCGATCGGCGAGGTGTTGAGGTAGCCGGAGTCGGTGAGCCGCGAGATCGCGAAGGCCATCGTCGGGTCGTCGTTGTGGGCGTCGTGGACCAGGATGTCCGCGGCGTCCACGTCAGCGGTCGCGACCACCGCGACGCCACCGGTCGCGGCGTCGCGCACGAGGGCCTTCGCGCCCTTGCCCGCCATCGGCCCGTCCTCGAGCGTGGAGCCGAAGGTGATCTGCTCGCCGTGGACGAGCGGGATGATCGCGTCGGCCTTGGTCTCCGGCGACTTGATCGCGTCGAAGGCGCCGTCGTTGAAGATCGGGCAGTTCTGGTAGATCTCGACCAGCGACGTGCCGCGGTGCGCGGCCGCGGCGGCGAGCACCGAGGTGAGGTGCTTGCGGTCGGAGTCGATGGTGCGCGCGACGAACGACGCCTCGGCGCCGAGGGCCAGCGACACCGGGTTGAACGGGTGGTCGAGCGAGCCCATCGGGGTCGACTTGGTGATCTTGCCGGTCTCCGAGGTGGGGGAGTACTGGCCCTTGGTCAGGCCGTAGATGCGGTTGTTGAAGAGCAGGATCGTCATGTTGACGTTGCGTCGCAGCGCGTGGATCAGGTGGTTGCCGCCGATCGACAGCGCGTCGCCGTCTCCCGTGACGACCCACACCGACAGGTCCTCGCGCGCCGTGGCGATGCCCGTCGCGATCGACGGCGCCCGGCCGTGGATCGAGTGCATGCCGTAGGTGTCGAGGTAGTAAGGGAAGCGCGAGGAGCAGCCGATGCCGGAGACGAACACGATGTTCTCGCGGCGCAGGCCGAGGTCGGGCAGGAAGGACTGGACGGCCTTGAGCACGGCGTAGTCGCCGCACCCGGGGCACCAGCGCACCTCCTGGTCGGAGGTGAAGTCCTTGCCGGTCTGCGGGCCGTCGGCAGCCGGCACCTGCTCGGTCCCGGAGCGCAGGCCGGGGAGGCCGAGGTCGGTCAGCGGAGAGGTGGTCATCAGACGTGCTCCTTCTGGGTCGGCTCGCCCCACACGCCGAGCTCGACGTCGATGCCCTCGGCCTGCCCGACCAGCTCACCGATCGCGTGGGCGAGCTCGGTGGCCTTGAGGGGCAGTCCGCGGACGTGGTTGTAGCCCACGGCGTCGACGAGGTACTTCGCGCGCAGCAGCAGCGACAGCTGGCCGAGGTTCATCTCGGGCACGAGGACCTTGTCGTAGCCGGCGAGGACCTCGCCGAGGTTGCTGGGGAACGGGTTGAGGTGGCGCAGGTGCGCCTGGGCGACGTGGTAGCCGGCCTTGCGCACGCGGCGTACGCCGGCGCCGATGGGGCCGTAGGTCGACCCCCAGCCGAGGACGAGCACCTTGGCCTCGCCGGACGGGTCGTCGACCTCGACCAGCGGGATCGTGTCGGCGATCCGGTCGACCTTGGCCTGGCGGGTGCGGACCATGAAGTCGTGGTTGGCCGGGTCGTAGGAGATGTTGCCGTGCCCGTCGCCCTTCTCGAGGCCGCCGATGCGGTGCTCGAGGCCGGCGGTGCCGGGGATCGCCCACGGTCGCGCGAGCGTCTTCTCGTCGCGCAGGTAGGGCCAGAACTCGGCGTCGTCGCCGCTGCCGTGGTTCTTCTCCGTCGCGAAGCCCGGGTCGATCACGGGCAGCTCGTCGACGGCCGGGACTCGCCACGGCTCGGACCCGTTGGCGAGGTAGCCGTCGGAGAGCAGCAGGACCGGCGTGCGGTAGGTGACGGCGATCCGGGTGGCCTCCACGGCCGCGGCGAAGCAGTCGCCGGGGGACTGGGGCGCCACGATCGGCACCGGCGCCTCGCCGTTGCGGCCGAACATCGCCTGGAGCAGGTCGGCCTGCTCGGTCTTGGTCGGCAGACCCGTCGAGGGGCCGCCGCGCTGCACGTCGACGACGACCAGCGGGAGCTCGGTCATCACGGCGAGGCCGATCGCCTCGGACTTCAGCGCCACGCCGGGGCCCGAGGTGGAGGTCACGCCGAGGTGACCGGCGTACGACGCACCGATGGCGGCGCCGACGCCGGCGATCTCGTCCTCAGCCTGGAACGTGGTGACGCCGAACGACTTGTGCTTCGACAGCTCGTGGAGGATGTCGGAGGCCGGGGTGATCGGGTAGGTGCCGAGGAACACCGGGAGGCCGGACTGCACGCCGCCGGCGACGAGGCCGTAGGCGAGCGCGAGGTTGCCGGTGATGTTGCGGTAGGTGCCGGGCGGCAGCGTCGCCGGCTTGATCTCGTACTGGACGGCGAAGGCCTCGGTCGTCTCGCCGAAGTTCCAGCCGGCCTTGAACGCCGCCAGGTTGGCGTCGCGGATGTCGGGGACCTTGGCGAAGCGCTTGGTGAGGAACGTCGTCGTCGGGTCCGTGGGACGGCCGTACATCCACGACAGCAGCCCGAGCGCGAACATGTTCTTCGCACGCGACGCGTCCTTGCGGGAGAGACCGAAGTCCTTGACCGCCTCGATCGTCATGCCGGTCAGGTCGACGGTGTGCACGGCGTACGCGTCGAGGGTGTCGCCGTCGAGCGGGTTGTCGGTGTAGCCCGCCTTGGCGAGGTTGCGCGCGGTGAAGTCGTGGGTGTCGACGATGATCGTGGCGCCCTTGTGGAGGTCGCCGAGGTTGGCGCGCAGCGCGGCCGGGTTCATCGCGACGAGCACGTCGGGGGCGTCGCCCGCGGTGAGGATGTCGTGGTCGGCGAAGTGCACCTGGAACGACGACACTCCGGGCAGGGTGCCCTGGGGCGCCCGGATCTCGGCGGGGAAGTTCGGCAGGGTGACCAGGTCGTTGCCGAAGGCGGCGGTCTCCTGGGTGAACCGGTCACCGGTCAGCTGCATGCCGTCACCGGAGTCTCCCGCGAACCGGATGATGACGCGGTCGAGCTGCTTGACCTGCTTGTCGGTGTGGGTCACCTGCTGCCCTGCTTCCTACGTGTGACGAGAGTCGTCTCCCAACTGCCCACGATAGTCGCGGCGCCTGCGGTTTCCCGCCGCTCCCCACGTGATGGACGCCTCTCCGGTACCCCGTCCGCGCCGAGGGTGACCCACGACACGCGCCCGAAGTCCGGGCAATGTCACCGCGGTCAATAAAGTCATGTATCTTTCTCGACATTGCACACCGATCGAGAAAGTCGAGCATCCCCCATGCAGATCCGTTCACGTGCCGCGCTTGCGGCCGCACTTGTCGGGGCACTGGCCCTGTCCGCGTGCGCCCCCGGTGGCGCCAGCAGCAGCGACGAGGATGACTCCAACACCATCCACATCGTCGGCTTCGCGGTGCCCGAGGCCGCCAACAAGAACATCGCCACGGAGTTCACCAAGACGCCCGAGGGTGAGGGCGTCAAGTTCCAGACCTCCTACGGTCCTTCGGGGGACCAGAGCCGCGCGGTCGCCGCGGGGCTCAAGGCCGACTACGTCCACTTCTCGGTCCCGACCGACGTCACCCGCCTGGTCGACGAGGGCCTCGTGGCCGACGACTGGGACGCCGGTGAGAACAAGGGCGTCGTCTCGCGCTCGGTCGTGGTGTTCGGCGTCCGCGACGGCAACCCCAAGAACATCAAGGACTGGGACGACCTCATCAAGCCGGGCGTGGAGATCGTCACCCCCAACCCGGCGTCCTCGGGTGCCGCGCGCTGGAACGCCCTCGCCGCCTACGGCCAGGTGATCAGCGACGGTGGCACCGAGAAGGAGGCGAAGGAGTACGTCGACAAGTTCTTCAAGAACGTCGTCTCGCTGCCGAGCAGCGGCCGCGACGCCACCACCGCCTTCCTCGGCGGCACCGGCGACGTGCTGATGGCCTACGAGAACGAGGCGATCCTCGCCGCCCAGAACGACGAGGGCTTCGAGTACGTCATCCCCGACACCAGCCTCCTGATCGAGAACGCGGGCGCGATCCTCGAGGACGCCTCCGAGCCGTCGCAGGCCTGGCTGGACTTCGTCCTCTCCGACGAGGGCCAGAAGCAGTTCGCGCTCACCGGGTTCCGACCGATCCGCGACGACGTCGACTACGGCGGCACCGTCGAGGGCGCGGCCGACCCGTCCAACCCGTTCCCCGAGGTCCCGACGCTGCTCACGGTCGACGACGACTTCGGTGGCTGGGACGAGGTCTCGACGAAGTTCTTCGACGAGGAGAACGGGCTCATCTTCGAGGCCATCCTCGGCGCCGGCCTGTCGCTCGAGTGACCTGCGGCGCCTCACTCCCTCTTCACCATGACCTCAATTGAGATCGCAGCGGTCCGACCGGCGAGGACTCCTCGCCGGTCGGGGCCGCGCTCCACGCTCACGCGGTCGTCGGGGCTCGGGCTCGGCATCGCCATGATCTGGTTCAGCGCGCTGGTCCTGATCCCCCTGGCGGCCGTCGTCGTCACCGCCATCGACGGTGGCTGGGACGTCTTCTGGGCGACCATCACCAACGGCCAGACCGCGGCCGCCATCAGGCTCACCGTGTTCACCGCCGCCGGCGTCACCGCGGTCAACGTCGTGATGGGCCCGCTCATCGCCTGGGTCCTGGTCCGCGACCGCTTCTGGGGCAAGTCGGTGCTCGAGGTGCTCATCGACATCCCGTTCGCTCTCCCGACCATCGTCGCGGGCCTGGTGCTGCTCTCGCTCTACGGCACCGGCAGCCCGATCGGCATCGACATCGCCAACCAGCGCCCGGCCGTGTTCCTGGCGTTCCTGTTCGTGACGCTGCCGTTCGTGGTCCGCATGGTCCAGCCCGTGCTCGAGGAGCTCGACCGCGACGTGGAGGAGGCCGCGGCCTCGCTCGGCGCCAGCCGGTTCACCACCTTCCGCCGCATCATCCTGCCCAGCCTCACGCCGGCCATCACCGCCGGCGCGGCCCTGTCCTTCGCCCGCGGCGTCAGCGAGTACGGCTCGCTGGTCCTGCTCTCGGGCAACCTCCCGTTCAAGACCGAGGTCACCTCCGTGCGCATCCTCAGCAGCATCGAGAACGACAACGTGGCCGCGGCCGCGGCCGTCGCGACCGTGCTGCTGGCCATCTCGCTCGCGGTGATCGTGGTCCTGGACCTGATCCAGAGGCGGGTGGCCGCTCGTGGCTGACACCCTGATCGCCCCGGTCGCCGACGAGGCGCCTCCCGTCGAGGAGCGTCGCCGGTCCCCGCGGGTGCGCAAGACCCCCGTCACCTACCTGCTCCGGTTCATCGTCACCGCCTACCTGTTCTTCCTGGTGGCGTGGCCGGTGTCCCTGGTCGTGACCAACACCTTCGACAACGGCTGGGAGTCCATCCGCTCGCTCCTCGAGGACCCCGACATGGTCGTGGCGCTCCAGCTCAGCGCGTACGTCGCCGTGTGGTCGGTGCTCATCAACACCGTCTTCGGGGTCGGCATGTCGCTGCTGCTGGTCCGCTACGAGTTCCCGGGCAAGCGGGCGCTCAACGCCCTGCTCGACCTGCCGCTGTCCGTCTCGCCGATCGTCGTCGGCCTCGCGCTCGTGCTCGTCTACGGCGGTCGCAACGGCTGGTTCGGCCCGACGCTCGCCGGCTGGGGCATCGACGTCATCTTCTCGACGCCCGGGATCATCATGGCCACCACCTTCGTGGCGCTGCCCCTGATGATCCGCGAGCTCGTGCCGGTGCTCGAGGAGATCGGCATCGAGCAGGAGCAGGCCGCCGAGAGCCTCGGCGCCAACGGGCTCCAGCGCTTCTGGCGCATCACCCTGCCCTCCATCAAGTGGGGCATCACGTACGGCGTCGTGCTGACGCTGGCGCGCTCGCTCGGCGAGTTCGGGGCGGTCAAGGTCGTCTCCGGCAACGTGCTCGGCCAGACCCGCACCGCGACCCTGGCGGTCGAGGAGAAGTACCTCAACTTCGACCAGCAGGGCGCCTACGCCACCGCGTTCCTGCTCGCGATGGTCTCGGTCGCCTGCATCGTCATCGTCGGGATCATCCGGCCCAAGAACCACAACTGACCTCCCGACCCACACCCCCTGCCCGCACACCCCTGACCTCACACCCTGATCGACCAGAGAGGCACCACCATGAGCATCGAAGTGTCCGGCCTGAACAAGAAGTTCGGCGACTTCGTGGCGCTCGACGACGTCAACGTCACGATCCCGACCGGCCAGCTCACCGCCCTGCTCGGGCCCAGCGGCGGCGGCAAGTCGACGCTCCTGCGCATCATCGCCGGCCTCGAGAAGGCCGACACCGGATCGGTCTCCATCGAGGGTGTCGAGGCCACCCACCTGCCCGCGCAGAAGCGCAACGTCGGCTTCGTCTTCCAGCACTACGCCGTGTTCAAGCACATGACCGTGGCCAAGAACGTCGCCTTCGGCCTGGAGATCCGCAAGCGCCCCAAGGACGAGATCGAGCACCGCGTCCAGGAGCTGCTCAAGCTCGTGCACCTCTCGCAGTTCGCCCACCGGCTCCCCTCCCAGCTCTCCGGCGGCCAGCGCCAGCGCATGGCGCTCGCCCGTGCCCTCGCGGTGGAGCCGTCGGTGCTCCTGCTCGACGAGCCGTTCGGCGCCCTCGACGCCAAGGTCCGCAAGGAGCTGCGCGACTGGCTGCGCCGCCTCCACGACGACGTGCACGTCACGACCGTCTTCGTCACCCACGACCAGGAGGAGGCCATGGAGGTCGCCGACGAGATCGTCGTGATCAACGAGGGCCGCGTCGAGCAGGTCGGCAGCCCCGACCAGCTCTACGACGAGCCCGCCAACGACTTCGTGATGTCGTTCCTCGGCGAGGTCACCCACCTCGGCGGCATCTCGCTGCGGCCCCACGACATCGAGCTCGAGGCGTCGCCCCAGCTCGCGGGCAGCGTCGAGGGCACGGTCTCGCGCATGGTGCGGATCGGCTTCGAGGTGCGCCTCACGGTCCTCACCGTCGACGGCGACGAGGTCTCCGTGGTCGTGACCCGAGCCCACGCGCGCTCCCACGGGCTCCAGGAGGGCAGCACCGTCTGGCTCACCCCTGCGGCTGGTGCCACCGTGGTGCCGCGGATGGCGGCGGCCGTCTGACCACCCCGGGCTCCCACCGCAACACCACGCAGGGTTGCGGCGAGGGCTAGCGTGCGCCTGTGACCATCACGACGACCTCCGACGAGCTCTGGGCCGCCGTCGAGACCTTCGACGCCGAGGCCGCGGAGATCGCCATCGCCAGGCTGCTGTGGGACGTGCCGCTGTCCGGCGCCGTGACCGGCGTGGTGCTGCCCTTCCTGCAGGAGGTCGGTGACCGGTGGGAGGCAGGCACGATCTCGGTCGCCCACGAGCACTTCGTCAGCGACATGCTCCGGCGCACGCTGACGGCGCTCGCCGCGGTGCCCCCGGCCCCGCTCCTCCGGGACGCCACGGCGGTCGCGCCCGTCGTCCTCCTCGCGTGCCCGCCGGGGGAGCGGCACGACATGGTGCTGCTGTGCGTGGCGCTGATGCTGCGCGAACGTGGCGTGCGGGCGCGCTTCCTCGGCGCCGACACCCCTGTCCCGGCCATCCTCACCGCCGCGCGCGGCACCGGGGCGGACGCGGTCGTGCTCGCGGCGACGCGACCCACGATGTTCACGTCCCACGCCTCGGCGCTGCGCAAGCTGGCGGCCGACCACCCGCTGTACGCCGCCGGGCGGGGCGCCGACGAGCAGACCCTCACCGAGATCGGGGCGCTGCCGCTGCCCGCCGATCCGGTCCGGGCGGTCGTCGAGCTCGTCGGCGCGCTGAGCGCGCGTAGCCGCGACTGGTGAGTCGCTGAGCCCCGCCAGCCCCCCAGGCCTGACGGGGCTCGGACCCCATCCCCACGTCCTGCCATGACGGTACGCCTGCAACCGGCGTCCGGTAAGGGCAGGCGCACGACTCCACCGCTGAGGGTGGGAGCGGTCTGGACCGCCGGCGGCGATGTGAAGCGAGTCACAAAGACTTTGCCTTCGGTGGGTCCGGTCCTCGTGCCTACACTCGTCCCTGACCCCGGTCGCTCAACCCCCGTGAGCGATCGGGGTCGCTCATTCCCCGGCTGCGCCGGGATCGCGCGTCAGCGGTAGTTGGTGAACTGCACCGCGAAGTCGTAGTCCTGGGACTTCACCAGCTGCTGGACGGCCTGCAGGTCGTCGCGCTTCTTCGACGACACCCGCAGCTCCTCGCCCTGCACCTGCGCCTTGACGCCCTTGGGGCCCTCGTCGCGGATGAGCTTGGAGATCTTCTTGGCGTCCTCGGAGGTGATGCCCTCCTTGAGCGCGATGTCGATCTTGGACACCTGGCCGGACTGGCGCGGCTCGGACGCGTCGAGGATCTTGAGGCTCTGGTTGCGCTTGATCAGCTTGTCCTGGAAGACACTGAGCACGGCGCTGGCCCGGTCGTCGGCGGAGGCGGTGATCTCGATCGCCTTCTCACCCTTCCACTCGATGGACGCCCCGGTGCCCTTGAAGTCGAAGCGGGTGGCGATCTCGCGAGCCGCCTGGCTGAGCGCGTTGTCGACCTCCTGGCGGTCCAGCTTGCTCACGATGTCGAAGCTCGAGTCAGCCATGGTTGTGCCTCCTGAGGGGCTGGTCGGGGGGCCTGCAGGAGCGTGCCCCGGCGATTCGTGGTGAGGTGCGTGCCTTGCTATTGTTCCGCACGGCCCGGCAGGTTGCCCGAGCGGCCAAAGGGAGCTGACTGTAAATCAGCCGGCATTGCCTACAGAGGTTCGAATCCTCTACCTGCCACTGGACGCAGTCCAGTCACGAGACCCCCGCCCTGCGCGGGGGTCTCGTGCGTTCGTGGGCCGTCGCTGCTTGACTGCCGAGGTGACCACGCCTGCGCCCCCGACCGACGACTGGCTCGACGGCGAGTGCCGTCGCCTGCTCACCTTCGGCCGCCGGATCATCCACCCGGCCGGCGGTGCCGCGTGGCTCGACGACGACGGCACGCCGGACCTCGCCCGTCCGGTCCACACGTGGATCACCTGCCGCACCGTCCACGTCTTCGGCATCGGTGCCCTCCTCGGCCACGAGGGCGCCGCGTCGATCGCGACGGCTGCGCTGCACGGTCTGCGCACCACGTTGCACGACGACGAGGACGGCGGCTGGTTCACCGCGGTCGCAGGAGACGGGGCGCCCGTCGGCACCGTGAAGTCCTGCTACGACCACGCCTTCGTGATGCTCGCCGGCTCGACCGCCGTCGCGGCCGGGCTCCCGGGCGCGGACGCGTTCCTCTCGGACGCGACCGACGTCTTCGCCCACCGCTTCTGGGACGAGGAGCGCGGGCGCGTCGTCGACGAGTGGGACCGGGCATGGACGGCGCCCGCTCCCTACCGCGGGCTCAACTCCACGATGCACTCGCTCGAGGCGATGCTCGCCGTCGGCGACGTGACCGGTGACGTCGTGTGGCACGCCAGGGCTGCCCGGCTGGCCGGGCTGGTGCTCGAGCTCGCGCCGTCGTACGACGGCCGGCTGCCCGAGCACTTCGGCCCGGACTGGTCGGTCGACCTCGAGCTCAACCGCGACCGGCCCGACGACCCCTTCAAGCCCTACGGCGCGACCGTCGGCCACGGCCTGGAGTGGTCGCGCCTGCTGCTGCACCTCGAGGCCACCCTCGGCGAGGCGGCGCCGGCCGGGCTGCTCGACACCTCGCGCCTGCTGTTCGAGCGCGCCGTCGCCGACGGCTGGCACGCCGACGGCGCGCCCGGCTTCGTCTACACGACCGACTGGGAGGGCCGGCCCGTCGTGCGCCAGCGGATGCACTGGGTGGTCGCCGAGGCCATCGCGGCCGCCGCTGCGCTGCACCGCCGCACCGGCGAGGAGGCCTACGCCGAGCAGTACGCCGAGTGGTGGGCCTACGCCCGTGACCACCTGGTCGACCGCGAACGGGGGTCGTGGCACCACGAGCTCGACGCCGCCAACCGCCCGCAGGCCAGCGTCTGGGCCGGCAAGCCCGACCTCTACCACGCGGTGCAGGCGACCCTCCTCCCGCGCCTGCCCCTCGCACCCAGCCTGGCCTCTTGTCTCGCCCGTCCGGCCGCGATGCCGGACGGTCCCGGGGCACCGGCATGATGGGGGCATGACCGACGCGCAGCCCCTGATCCTCGTCGTCGGCGAGGCGCTCGTCGACGTGGTGCCCGGCCCCGACGGCACGACCCGCGACCACCCGGGCGGCAGCCCGGCCAACGTCGCGATCACCCTCGGCCGCCTCGGGCGCGACGTACGCCTCGTGACGCTGCTCGGCGACGACGAGCGCGGGGCCGCCGTGCGCGCGTGGCTCGAGGCGAGCGAGGTCGCCGTGCTCGCGGGTCCCACCGCCTCGGGACGTACGTCGACCGCGGCGGTGACGCTCGACGACGCGGGCGCCGCCACCTACGACTTCGACCTCGACTGGCACCTCGACTCGGTGCCCGAGGGCCCGTGCGACGTGCTCCACGTGGGCTCGATCGCCACCGTGCTCGACCCGGGCGCCGACACGGTGCTCGAGACGTTCCGCGCCCACCGGGGACGGGCGCTGCTCTCGCTCGACCCCAACGCGCGCCCGGCGATCACCCCGGACCGCACCGGCCCCGTCGCGCGCGTCGAGGAGCTCGTCGCGCTCGCCGACGTGGTCAAGGTGAGCGACGAGGACCTCGCGTGGCTCCACCCCGACGACGACCCCGTCGCGACCGCCACCCGGTGGGCCGACGCCGGACCGGGCCTGGTCGTGGTCACGCGTGGCGGCGCCGGCGCGGTCGCCGTACGCCCCGGTGGGACCGTGCTCGACGTGCCCGGCGTGCCGGTCACCGTGGCCGACACCGTCGGTGCGGGCGACACCTTCAGCGGCGTCCTGGTCGACGCCCTGCTCGCACACGGCGTGCACGGTGCGGCAGCCGCCGACACCCTCCGCGCGCTGACCGACCGCGCCCTGCTCGGGGTCGTCACCACCGCCGCCGTGGGCGCGGCGATCAACGTCTCCCGTCCCGGCGCCGACCCGCCGACGCGGGCCGAGCTCTCCGCAGCGCTCGGCGTGGACCACGAAGCCGGGCAGGAGTGATCGCGGAGCAGATCCACGACATCGGCAAGCGGCGGGCCTGGGTCATCTGGCTGGTCTCGCTGTCCGTCTACGTGCTGGCCGTCTTCAACCGCAGCTCGCTCGGTGTCGCGGGGATCATCGCGTCTGAGCGCTTCCACATCAGCGCCACCAGCCTGGCGACGTTCACGGTGCTCCAGCTCGTCGTCTACGCCGGCATGCAGGTGCCGGTGGGGGTCCTGCTGGACCGCTACGGGTCGCGAGCCATGCTGCTCGCCGGTCTGGTGCTGATGAGCGCGGGCCAGCTGGCCTTCGCCTTCACGACCTCCTTCGGCGGGGCCGTCGCGGCCCGCGCGGTCGTGGGCGCGGGCGACGCGATGATCTTCGTGAGCGTGATCCGGCTCGTCACCATCTGGTTCCTGGTGCGGCAGGCGCCGATGGTCACCCAGCTCACCGGCCTGACCGGGCAGCTCGGCGCGATCGCCGCGGCCGGCCCGCTGTCGTACCTCCTCCACGAGCTGGGCTGGACGCGCACCTTCGCGCTGGCCTCCAGCATCGGCGTCGTGCTGCTGGTCGCCGTCGTCGCGCTCGTCAAGGACTCGCCCTACCGCCGCGACACGGTGGTCGCGATCAAGCTCCGGGCGCTCGCCCAGTCGGTGCGCACGGTGTGGGGCAACCCCGGCACGCGGCTGGGGATGTGGTCCCACTTCTCCTCCCAGTTCTCCGTCACGGTCTTCACGCTGCTGTGGGGCTACCCCTTCCTCGTGCAGGGCCTCGGGTGGTCCTCCGCCGAGGCGAGCACGCTGCTGATGGCGATGACCGCGTGGGCGGTGGTGAGCGGGCTGGTGCTGGCGCGACTTGTGGGCCGGCTGCCCTACTACCGCTCCTGGATCGTGGTCGGCGTCGTGCTGACGATGGTGGTGCCCTGGACCGGGGTGCTGCTGTGGCCGGGCGCCGCCCCGACGTGGCTGGTGGTCGTCATGGCGTTCGCGACGGCCAGCGGCGGGCCGGCGTCGATGGTCGGCTTCGACCTCGCCCGCTCGTTCACGCCCCCGCACGAGACGGGCCGTGCCAACGGGCTGGTCAACATCGGCGGCTTCACCGCCTCGCTGCTGACGATGGCCCTGATCGGCGTCGTCCTCGACCTGTCGTCCACGGGCGGCATGGAGTCCTACACGCTCGGCGACTTCAAGCTCGCGATGTCCGTGCAGTACGTCTTCTGGACGCTCGGGGTCGTGCAGACCCTGCGTTACCGACGCCGCGGGCTGGCCCACCTCGCCCGGGTCCACCCCGGCTCGGTCGAGCAGATGCGGGCCGGCCACCCGTTCGTGCACCCCGGCATCGGCACGGAGGGCGTCTAGCTCGTCGGCGCCAGCGGGTCGTCCGGGAGGTCCTCGGGCTTCACGACCGCGGGATCGACGAACTGGTGCCCGTCGCCCATGAAGGTGTGGACGAAGCCGCACCGGATGCAGATCACGCCGTCGGCCGAGCGGTTCATCCAGTCGAGGTCGAAGAACGTCATCCCCGTCGTCGTCATCTTCACCTCGCGCCGCGCGAACATCAGGCCGCCACACACGTGGCAGGCGAGGAAGGACTGGGTCGGGCGGATGTAGACGTGCACGGGACCTCCGGTCGTGGGTGGGGCCCGAGCCTAGGGCGCGACGGCGGGTGGGCGCCGGAGGAGCCGCCCTCAGCCGATCTCGCCGTCCCCGTCGGGGTCGAGGTCGCCGGTGGGGTCCTCGGCGGTGGGGTCCTCGAGGCTGAGCCCGTCGGTGGCGCCGCCGACCGGGTGGCCCTGCCACGACACCATCTCCCAGCCGGACTCGTGGTCGCCCTCCAGCACGATGAGCGCGGTGTTGTGCAGCGGCTGGGTCGCGGGCGGGGCGTCGGGGTGCGGGGCCATGCGGGTCGAGACCCAGGTGCGGAGCGCGGCGCCGTGGCTGACGACCAGCGCGGCATCGTGGCCGGCCTCGACGATGGTGCGCACGGCCGCGTCGTAGCGGGCGAGGAACTCCTCACCGGTCTCGCCGCCCGGCATCCGGTGGGTGAGGTCGCCCTCGAGCCAGGTCGCGACGGCCCCGATGTAGCCGGCGACCGCGTCGTGGTCGCTGCGCATCTCGAAGTCGCCCGCGTCGATCTCCTGCAGCCCGTCGAGCTGGACCGGCTCGAGGCCGCGGTGCTCGGCGGTGGGGGCCGCGGTCTGGTGGGTGCGCACCCGGCTGGAGACGTAGATGGCGTCGAGGTGCTCGTCGGCGATCGCCCTCGCCGCCGCCGCGGCCTGGGCGCGACCGAGGTCGGTGAGGTCGAGGCCGGGGTGGGCGGTGTCGAGCTCGCCCGAGACGTTGGCGTGGGTCTGGCCGTGGCGCATGAGCAGGAGTCGCAAGGGAGGGTCCTCTGTGCGGGCTGGTCGGGGCTAGTCGTTGAAGGGCGAGGTCTTGCTGGAGGCGAGCTCGCGGGCCTGCTCCAGCGGGACGTCCTCCAGTGCCTCGGCGATGTCGGAGCCGACGTGGCTGACCTCGGTGCCGCGCTCGAGCAGCACCTGGGTGTGGACGAGGCGGTCGTCGTAGGCGTGGACCATCGTGAAGCCCTGGCCGGCGTCGACGCCCGAGACGAAACGGTCGACCGGCGCGGGGTCGATGGTGTAGCAGCTGGCCGCGGTCACCGAGACCGGTACGCCGGCGAACGTCGACCACGTCGGCAGGTGGAGGTGCCCGGCCAGGATGCCGCGCACGTCGGTGCCGGTGATGACCTCGGCGAGCGCCTGCTGGTCGTGCAGCTCGATCAGCTCGGCGGCGCGGATCATCGGGAGGGGGAGCGGCGGGTGGTGCATCGCCAGGAGCGTGCCGTGCTCGGCGGGGGTGGCGAGGACGTCGGCCAGCCAGGCCAGCTGCTCGGGGAGCAGCTCGCCGTGGTGGTAGCCCGGCACGCTGGTGTCGAGGGCGACGATCCGCAGGCCGTCGACCTCGTGGACGCGGTCCTGGCAACCGGCGTCGTCGGAGTCGAAGAGGGCCTTGGCGAAGGGCGCGCGCTCGTCGTGGTTGCCCATCGTCCAGACGACCGTCGCGCCGATGCCGGCGGCGAAGGGCTCCACGATCGAGCGGAGCGTGTCGTACGCGTCGGGCTCGGCGCGGTCGGCCAGGTCGCCCGTGAAGACGATCGCCTGCGGGGCCGGGCGCACCGCCGCCAGCCGGTCGAGCGTGCGGCGGAGGTTGGCGTCGTTGTCGATGACGCCGTAGTGGAGGCCACCGCCCCCGATCAGGTGCGGGTCGCTGAGGTGGGCGACGACGTGCCGCGGTGCGGCGTACTGGCCGAGCTGCTTCACGGGGAGCAGCCTAGGACCCGCACGGTCAGCGGGCCGGCAGGATCCGGCCGGTGACCTCGCCGAGGGTGAGGCGGCCCCCGCCGGTGCCGGGCGCGGAGTAGCGCAGCGTCACCTCGTCGCCGTCCTCGAGGAACGTGCGCTCACGCCCGCCCGCGGTGAACGGCTCCTTGCCGCCCCAGCTGAGCTCGAGCAGCGACCCGCGCTGGTCCGGCTCGGCGCCCGAGATCGTGCCGGAGGCCCACAGGTCGCCGGTGCGCAGGCTGGCGCCGTTGACGGTGGTGTGGGCCAGCATCTGGGCCGGCGACCAGTACATGGTGCGGTAGGGCGGACGAGCCACCACCTCGCCGTCGAGCACCACCTCCACCTCGATGTCGATGCCAGCGGGTCCGTCGACGCGCAGGTAGTCGAGCACCGGCGGGTCGTCCTGGCCGGGCAGGTCGGTCCAGGCTGCCTGCAGGGCCGCCAGCGGGGTGACCCACGCGCTGATCGAGGTCGCGAACGACTTGCCGAGGAACGGGCCGAGCGGGACGTACTCCCACGCCTGGATGTCGCGCGCCGACCAGTCGTTGAGCCCTACGACGCCGAACGTGTGCCGCGCGAAGTCGGCCGTGGCGACCCGCTCGCCCATCGCGGACGGGACTCCGACGACGAAGCCGAGCTCGGCCTCGATGTCGAGGCGCTGCGAGGGGCCGTAGGTGGGGAGCTCGTCGGTCGGCGCCTTGCGCTGGCCGCACGGACGCACGACGTCGGTGCCGGACACGACGACCGTGCCGGAGCGTCCGTGGTAACCGACGGGGAGGTTCTTCCAGTTGGGCAGCAGCGGCTCGGAGTCCGGCCGGAACATCCGGCCGACGTTGGAGGCGTGGTGCTCGGAGGCGTAGAAGTCGACGTAGTCGCCGACCGTGAACGGCAGCAGCATCGTCACCGAGTCGAGGGGCGCGAGTGCGGGCTCGACGAGGTCGCGCTCGGTCTGGTCGGTGAGCAGGCCCGTCACCCACGCCCGGGTGGACTCCCACACGGCCGGACCCGCCGCCATGAACGGGTTGAGGGTGGGCTGGTCGAACAGCTCGTGGGTGTCGACCATGTCGGCGGCCGCGACGATGCTCAGGTCGAGCACCTGGTCACCGATGCGCACCGCCACGCGGGGGCGCTCGCCGGAGCGCGCGAACACGCCGTAGGGCAGGTGGTCGACGTCGAAGCCGGAGCCCGCGGCTCCCTCGACCCAGCTCGAGGTGGTGGGGGTCATGGCTTCTCCAGGAGTCCGAGGGCGAGCAGGTCGTCGAGGGGCTCGGTCACCGAGCACGAGCCGAAGGAGGTGAACCAGCGTCGCGCGCCGGCGACGTCGGTGCGGGCCAGCGCCGCGCCGTCGCGCTCCTCGAGCACGGTGGTCGCGTCGGCGACGGAGCCGCCGTCCCAGAGCGACTGGGTGGCGGCCAGCACGTTGAGGAACCCGTGGGCGCCGCCGCCCTCGGGGTCGTGGCGCACCGCCCGGTGCAGGCCGGCGGTGGCCTTGAAGCGGCACTCGCGGTCGAGCGCCGCGTCGATCCAGGTCGCCACGGTCGCGGCGTCCGGAACGAGGTCGTGGTCCACGTGGCCGAGCCGCAGCTTGAGCCGGTGGTCGCAGGCGGCGACCTCGTCAGCGGCGGCCAGCCAGGCCGGGGTCGCCGGTCCGGGGACCTCGATGTGGACCGGGACGCGGAGGTCGGCCGCGCGCACGGCCGCGTCGATCCGGCGCACGTTGCCCACCGGGTCGTCGGCGTCGCGCACCGCCACCTCGAGCCCGGCGAGCCGGAGGCCCTTGCGCGCGGCGAGCCCGGCCACCCCCTCGACGGCCCCGGCGCCGCTGGTCAGCACGACCGAGACCGGCACGTCGGCGGGCACCGACCCGAGGGCCGTGTCCGGGACGACGAACGAGCCGACCAGGCCGGCCCACCACTCCCCGGACCGGTCGGCGTACGCGCCGAAGGCGTCGGCGAGGTCGGCGTCGCCGGGCGGGAAGACGGCCGCGTCGTCGACGAGACCGCGCCAGTCGGTGGGAATCGTGGGTGCAGGAGTCGGAGCCACGGGTCTACTCTAGCCACCAGATAGCGGACGCCAGCGTCCGATAATCGAATGATTGGATCGCACCGATGGCCTACTACCGAGCACTCGGCCGCCTGCCGCGCCAGCGCCACACCCAGCTGCGGGACGGCGACGGCCACCTCTTCCGCGAGGAGCTGATGGGCGAGGAGGGCTTCTCGTCCGACTCCTCGCTGCTCTACCGCCGGGGGGTGCCGAGCGCCATCACCGACAGCCGGGTCTGGGAGCTGGCCGACCAGTCGCGCACGCCCAACCACCCGCTCAAGCCGCGCCACCTCAAGCTTCACGACCTGGAGACCGGCACCTGCCCGGTCGAGGGCCGCCGCCTGGTACTCGGCAACAACGACGTCCGCATCGCGTACGTCGTGACCGGCACCGACCCCTCGCCGCTCTACCGCAACGCCATCGGCGACGAGTGCGTCTTCGTCGAGTCCGGCAGCGGCACGGTCGAGACCGTCTTCGGCGTCGTCCCCTACCGCGCCGGCGACTACGTCGTGATCCCGCGCGCGACCGACCACCGCTGGGTTCCGGCCGAGCCGTCGAGGCTCTACGCGATCGAGGCCAACAGCCACATCCACCCGCCCAAGCGCTACCTGTCGCGCTTCGGCCAGCTGCTGGAGCACGCGCCCTACTGCGAGCGCGACCTCCACGGCCCTGCCGAGACGTTCCAGGTCGAGGGCACGGACGTCGAGGTGCTGGTCAAGCACCGCGCTGCCGGTCGGGTCGTCGGCTCCCGGCTGACCTACGCGACCCACCCGTTCGACGTGGTCGGCTGGGACGGCTGCCTCTACCCCTACACGTTCAACATCGAGGACTACATGCCGATCACCGGCAAGGTCCACCAGCCGCCGCCGGTGCACCAGGTCTTCGAGGGCTGGAACTTCGTGATCTGCAACTTCCTGCCCCGCAAGGTCGACTACCACGACCTCGCCATCCCGGTGCCCTATTACCACTCCAACGTCGACTCCGACGAGGTCATGTTCTACGTCGGCGGCGACTACGAGGCCCGCAAGGGGTCGGGGATCGGCATCGGCTCGATCAGCCTGCACCCCGGCGGCCACGCGCACGGCCCGCAGCCCAGCGCGATCGAGGCCAGCCTGGGCGTCCAGTACTTCGACGAGTCCGCCGTCATGGTCGACACGTTCGCCCCGCTCGAGCTGGGTGAGGGAGGGCTCGCGGTGGAGGACCCGGCGTACGCCTGGACCTGGGCCGGTCGCGGCCCGGGCACCGACGGGGACGACGGCGGGCCGGCGGTGTACAGCAACAGCTGAGGCCGGCGTCGGGCTCGCGACCACTCCTTCGGGTGGTCGTTAGCGTGGCCGGCATGACCACCGCTGACCTGCCCGCCTGTGTCTTCCTGCTGTTCGGCGCCCGCGGCGACCTCGCAGCGCGCAAGCTGTTCCCGGGGCTCTACCGCCTCGCGGCGGCGGGCAGGCTGCCCCAGGACTACGCGGTCATCGGCAGCGGTCGCCACTCGCCCGGCTCCGACGACGACTTCCGCGACGAGGTGCGCAAGGGGCTGCGCGACGCGGTCGACGACCTCGACGAGGACGTCGCGCGCGACCTCCTCGACCGGCTGTCGTTCCAGACGTCCGACGCCGACGACGGCGCCGACCTCGCGGCCCGGGTGCGGGAGGTGGAGGAGCGGCTCGGCGACGACGTGCTGAGGCTCGTCTACCTGTCGGTGCCGCCGACCGCGATGGCGGGGATGATCGCCATGCTCGGGCGCGAGGGGCTGAGCGAGCGGGCCCGCCTGGTGATCGAGAAGCCGTTCGGCCTCGACCTCCCGTCGTTCGAGGAGCTCGACCGCGACGTGCACGAGGTCTTCGACGAGGAGCAGGTCTTCCGCATCGACCATTTCATCGGCAAGGAGGCCGTGCAGAACGTCTTCGCCCTGCGCTTCGCCAACGCCCTCTTCGAGCCGGCGTGGAACCGGCACAGCATCTCCTCTGTGCAGGTCGACGTCCCCGAGACGCTGGCGATGGAGGGCCGCGGCTCGTTCTACGAGTCGACCGGCGCGCTGCGTGACATGGTCTCGACGCACCTCTTCCAGATCCTCGGCGCGGTCGCGCTGGAGGACCCGGGGGAGTGGTCCGCCCACGCCGTACGACGGGCGCGGGCCGCGGTGTTCGCCGACGTCCGCCCGCTCGACCCGGCGCGCGTGGTGCTGGGGCAGTACGACGGCTACCGCGACGAGGAGGACGTGGCCGAGGACTCCGACGTCGAGACCTTCGTGGCGCTCGAGGCCTGGGTCGACAACGACCGCTGGCGCGGCGTGCCGTTCCACCTCCGCACCGGCAAGGCGATGGCCGCGACCCGGCGCACCGTCACCCTCCGCTTCCGCGCCCCCGACTCGACGGTCTTCGGCGACGGCCTGGCGCGCGACGAGCTCGTCCTCGAGCTCACCGACGAGGCGAAGATCCACGTCGACCTCCTCGGCAAGCGACCGGGTCCGGAGATGGGGCTCGCGCCGGCCACGATGCGCCTCGACCTGGGCGAGGAGCTGCCGCACGACGAGCCGCTGGAGGCCTACGAGCGCCTGCTCCTCGACGTGCTCCACGACGACCACACGCTGTTCGCCCACGCCGACGAGACCCGGCGCCTGTGGGAGGTGTGCCAGCCGGTGCTCGACGACCGGCCGGCGCCCCTGCCGTACGACCGGGAGTCGTGGGGGCCGGCCGAGGCGCTCGACCTGCCCGCGGGCGGCTGGCGGCTCGGGAGCGGCGCGGATGGCGAGTGAGCCCGCGGGCGGCCCGGCCGCGCCCATCGCCGACCACGGCCTGATCGGCGACCTGCGCACGGCGGCCCTCGTCGCCACCGACGGCACCATCGACTGGTTCTGCCCCGGCCGCTTCGACGCCCCGAGCGTGTTCGCCTCGATCCTCGACCCCGACGGCGGGGCCTGGCGGTTGGGCCCGGACGACCCCGACGCCCGCAGCCAGCAGTACTACCACCCCGAGACCAACATCCTCGTCACCCGCTTCATGACCGATCACGGCGTGGTGGAGGTGCAGGACTTCATGCCCGTGCTGCGGGCCCACGACCCCGACCACCGCCAGCGCCTCGTACGCCGCGTGGTGGGCCTGCGCGGCTCGGTGGACCTCACCATGCACATGGCGCCCCGGCCCGACTACGGCGCCACCGACCCGGACCTCAGCGTCGAGGACGGCATCGTCCGCTTCGCCGACGGCGACGTCCACCTCGCCCTGTCCAGCACCGTCGACCTCGACGTGGCCGACCGCTCCGCGACGTCGCGGCTCGCGCTGCGGACGGGCGAGTCGGCGCTGTTCGTGCTGGAGGTCCTCGCGCCCGGAGAGCCCGCACTGGGGTGCGAGCGGTCGGACGTGAGGGAGCTGTTCGAGGCGACCGCCGCGTTCTGGCGCGGCTGGCTGGCGCAGTCGACGTACACCGGCCGGTGGCGCGAGTGGGTGGACCGCTCGGCGCTCACCCTCAAGCTGCTGTGCCACGAGCCCACCGGCGGCATCGTCGCCGCGCCGACCACGAGCCTGCCCGAGAGCATCGGCGGCAGCCGCAACTGGGACTACCGCTACGTGTGGGTCCGCGACGCCGCATTCAGCGTCTACGCCCTGCTCCGCCTCGGCTTCACCGACGAGGCGGCGGCGTTCGTCCGCTTCCTGTCCGAGCGGCTCGGCGAGGCGGCCGACGGTGCCGACGACGAGCTGGGTCCGCTGCGCGTGCTGTACGACCTCGACGGCGGGCTTCCGCACGAGCGCGAGCTCGACCACCTCGCCGGCTACCGCGGCTCCCGCCCCGTGCGGGTCGGCAACGGCGCGGTCGACCAGCTCCAGCTCGACGTCTACGGCGAAATCGTCGACTCGGTCTACCTCTTCGACAAGCACGGGCGCGGCATCAGCCACGACGCCTGGGGCGACCTGCGACGCATCGTGTCGTGGCTGATGGACAACTGGCAGCGACCCGACGCGGGCATGTGGGAGATCCGGTCCGAGCCACGCACCCACACGACCTCGCTGGTGATGAGCTGGGTGGCCGTCGAGCGGATGATGCGCGTGGCGCGCCGCCGCGGCCTGCCCGGCGACCTGACCGAGCTGGCCGCCACGCGCGACGAGATCTACGAGCGTGTGATGACCGCGTGCTGGAACGACGACCTGCGTGCGTTCACCGCCTTCGCGGACAGCGACGTGCTCGACGCCGGCGCGCTGCTGATGCCGATGGTGAAGATGCTCGCCCCCGACGACCCGCGCTTCCTCTCCACCCTCACCGCGATCGAGGAGCGGCTCGTCACCGACAGCCTCGTGCTGCGCTACGACCCCTGCGCGTTCGGCGACGGCGTGTCCACCGACGCCGGCGAGGACGGCGAGCCGGTGGAGGAGGGCACCTTCTCCCTCTGCTCGTTCTGGTACGTCGAGGCCCTGACGCGCGCGGGACGCCTCGCCGACGCCCGCCTGGCGCTGGAGAAGATGTTCACCTACGCCAACCACCTCGGCCAGTACGCCGAGCAGGTCGGGCTCAACGGCGAGCAGCTCGGCAACTTCCCCCAGGGCTTCACCCACCTCAGCCTGATCAGCGCCGTGATCAACCTCGACCGGAGCCTCGACGCCTGAGCGCCACGCAGGCGTCCGGACCTTCGCACCCGAGTTGCGTGCTTCTAGGTCGAGATCTGTACCTCGAAGCAGGGCGGTCACCGGATATCCGGTGACTCACGGGTCCCGGACCGCGTCGGGCTCAGGAGGTCCAGGCGTGCCAGAGGTCGGCGTACTCCCCGTCGAGGTCGAGCAGCTCGTCGTGGCTGCCGAGCTCGACGATGCGGCCGTCGAGGACCACGGCGATGCGGTCGGCGTCGTGGGCGGTGTGGAGGCGGTGGGCGATCGCGACGACGGTGCGGCCCTGCAGGAGGTTGTTCATCGATCCCTCGAGCGTGCGCGCGGTGCGCGGGTCGATGAGCGACGTCGCCTCGTCGAGCACCAGTGTGTGCGGGTCGGCGATGATCAGGCGGGCCAGCGCGACCTGCTGCGCCTGGGCGGGAGTGAGCGAGAAGCGTCCCGAGCCGATCATCGTGTCGAGACCTTCCGGCAGGCGCTCGATCCAGGACAGCCCGCCGACCGCGGCGAGCGCCTCGCGCACGGCGTCGTCGCTGGAGTCCTCGCGCGCCAGCACGACGTTGTCGCGCACGGTGCCGATGAACACGTGGTGCTCCTGGGTGACCAGCGCGACCTCGGTGCGCAGCACCTCCAGCGGCAGGTCGACGAGGTCCACGCCGCCGACGCGCGCCGAGCCGGTGCGGGGTCGGTTGATGCCCGACAGCAGCCGGCCGAGCGTCGACTTGCCCGAGCCGCTGGGCCCGACGACCGCCAGCCGCTCGCCGGTGCGCAGCCTCAGGTCGACGCCGTGCAGCACGTCGTGGCCCTCCCGGTAGGCGAAGCGGAGGTCGTCGGCCACCAGCTCGACGCCGTCCGGCAGCCGGTCGCCGGGCTCGCGGTCGGGCGGCACCTCGGCGATGCCGAGCAGGCGGCTGGTCGAGGCCGCGCCGACCTGCAGGCGGTCGACCTCGCCGATCACGGCGTCGAGCGGCTCGGCCAGCGCGACGACGTACAGCAGCGCGGCGGTGATCTGGCCCAGGTCCACCCACCCCTGGCTGTAGCCGTAGGCGCCCACGACCAGCGTGACGACCTGCGGCACCTGGAAGGCGCCGTTGAGCGCCGCGAAGAGCACGTTGCGCAGCGTCATGCCGTAGCGCTCGGCCTGCGCCGAGACGGCGATGTCGTCGGAGCCCGCCTGTACCCGGGCACGGGAGAGGCCGAGCGCCTCGACGGTGCGCGAGCCCTCGACGGTCTCGGTGAGGGTGGTGTTGATCCGGGAGTACGTGGCGCCCTCGGTGATGTACGCCTTCGGCGCGCGCCGCAGGTAGGTGCGGACCGCCGGCGTGCACAGCGCGAAGACCACGAGGGCCGGCACGGCCAGCACGAGCGAGTTGAGCATCATCGCCACGACCGACAGCACGACCGTCATCAGCGAGATCAGCAGGCGCGGCACGCCCCACTGCACCGAGCGCGCCATCGTGCCGACGTCGCGGGTGACGCGGGTGACGAGGTCGCCGGTGCTCGCTCCCTCGACGCGGCCCACGGGCAGCCGCAGGATCGTGCTCACCACGTGCTCGCGCGCGGAGGCCAGCAGGTCCTGCCCGAAGTACGTCGACGTCCGCTGGGCGCCGAAGGTGAACAGCGCCTGCAGCACGACGACGCCGACCACGGCCAGGGCGAGCGTCTGCAGACCGGTGGCCGCCGCACCCTCGGTGTCGACCCGGTTGACCAGTGCCCCGAGCAGGCGGGGGACGACCAGCGCGGAGCCGGCGGCGAGCGCGTTGAGGAGGACCAGCACCGCGAAGGAGCGCTTGCGGGTGCGCACCAGGTCGCCGAAGAAGGTGAGCACGGCCCGGTTGCCGGACACCGGCCAGCCGCGCACCGGGTTGCGGGAGGCGGCGTACACGTCCTCGGCCCGCTGCCGGCGCAGGTCGTGGCGCCGCCAGAGGGCACGGTTGCGCTCGCGCAGCCCGACGTGGCCCGGAGGCTCCAGCTCGGGCGGGACGACCGGCGGGTCGCCGGCGCGGTCGCGCCAGGTGTCGGCGGAGGTGGCGAGGAGGTCGGTTGTCATCGGGCCGGCTCCTGCTCGTCGAGCTCGCGGGTGACGACGCGCCGGTAGGTCTCGTCGCCGGCCAGCAGGTCGGCGTGGCGGCCCTCGGCGACCACGCTGCCGTCGTGGAGCAGCACGACGCGGTCGGCGTGGTGCAGCCAGAGGGGCGACACGGTCGTGACCACGGTCGTACGACCGCGGCGGGCGTCGGCGACGCGGGCCGCGATGCGGGCCTCGGTGTGCGCGTCGACCGCGGAGGTCGGCTCGACCAGGACGAGCACGGGTGCGTCGAAGGCGAGGGCGCGGGCGAGCACCACCCGCTGGCGCTGGCCGCCGGACAGTCCGCGTCCGCGCTCGTCGAGCTGGCCCTGCCATCCCTCGGGCAGCGCGTCGTAGACGTCCTCGGCGCTGGCGATGCGCAGCGCCTCCTCGGCTTGCTCGCGGGTCAGCCGGGCGTGCGGGTCGACGGCGTCCTGCAGGGTGCCGGCGAAGAGCTGGCTCGTCGCGTCGCTGACCAGCACCTGGCGGCGCACGTCGTCGAGGCGGGCGTGCGAGAGGTCGACGCCGCCGAGCGTGACGCCCCACTCGCGGCGCGCCCGCTCCTCGTCGACGGCCGCGATCCGGGCGCGCTCCTGCGCCCGCTCGGCCCTCGAGCGCCGGGCAGCGCGGCCCTTGGTGCCGGTCTCCTCGACCGAGGGAACCGGCTCGGTGTCGGCGGGCAGGTAGCGGCCGAGCCGGTCCGCGAGGGCCGCGCTCTGCTCCGGCACCGCGCTGACGACGACGGTGAGGATCCCGGGCTCCACGGTGAGACCGCTCGCCGCGTCGTGGAGCGGCGCGCTGCCGTCGAGGGAGACCGGGGCGGCCGGGTCACGCCACGGGGGGTGCTCCTCGAAGAGCGCGATCGCCCGGCGCGCGCTGACCAGCGACCGCACGGACTTCTGGGCGAACTCGAAGAACGTGCGGATCGGGCCGACCATGAACAGGCCGTAGCCGAGGAAGGTGATGAGCTGGCCGACGCTGAGCGTGCCGTCCTGCACCTGCTGGGTGCCGAGCCACACCAGGGCCACGAGGAAGATGCCCGAGAGCAGCACCCCGACGGCCTCGACGACGGCCTGCCAGATGCCGGCCGCGACGCCGGCCTCGCGGGCCGACTGCGACTGGCGGGCGTAGTTCGTGCCGAAGGTCTGCTCGCCGCCGATGCCGCGCAGGATGCGCAGGCCGGCCACGATGTCGGTGGCCAGCGAGGTGAGGTCGGACGTGCGCGCCCGCTCGAGCTGCTGCCGGCGGTGCAGCGGGCGCAGCAGCGGGAGCGCCGAGCCGACGAGGACCGGGGCCGCCAGGAGCGTCAGCAGGCCGAGCTGCCACGACATCGTCAGCACGATGAAGGCGACGGTGAGGTACGACGCCAGCTGGCCCAGCGCGCGCGCCAGGATCTCGCTGAGCGCGCCGAACTCGTCGGAGTCGCTCGAGGCCACGCTGAGCACCTCGCCGGTGGGCGATCGGCGCGGCAGGACGTGGCCCATCTGCGCCACCTTGCGGGTGACCATCTCGAGGGCGCCGTAGAGCGCCACCAGCCAGCTGCGCACCACGAGCGTGTGCGACACGACGCCGAAGACGCCGCCGATCACCACCACGAGGAGCAGCAGCGCCGCCCAGCCGACCAGCGCGGACTCGGAGCCGCCGACGATCCCCTCGTCGACCGCCCGGCCGAAGATCCACGGCCCCAGCGTCATCGGCAGGAACCACAGGGCGTAGCAGAGGGACGAGAGGGCGATCAGGCCCTTCTGGCGCCCGAGGATCCACCGCAGGAACGCCAGCGGCGACCGGGTGTCGGGATCCGGCGAGGGAGCGGCGTCCGTGCCCGTGAAGAACGTCGCGATCCGCGGTGGGTAGTCCTGCATGTCGTGTCGAACCCTAGGCGTCCGTGCCACGCCGGCACGAACCGATGGCGGGACGACTCAGGCGGCGCCGTACGCCGGGTAGTCGGTGTAGCCCTCCGCGTCGCCGCCGTAGAAGGTCTCGGGCCGTGGCGGGTTGAGGGGCAGGCCCTCGGCGAGACGGCGCGGCAGGTCGGGGTTCGCGATGAAGGAGCGACCGAAGGCCGCGGCGTCGATGAGCCCCGCGTCGAGCAGCCGCTCGGCCTTGGCCAGGTCGTAGCTCCCGGCCCCGACGATCGGACCGGAGTGGGCCGCGCGCAGGGCGCGACGGTAGTCGTCGTCGAGCGCCGGGCCGCCGGCCCAGTCCGGCTCGGACAGGTGCAGGAAGGCGAGGTCGCGGCGGCCGAGCTCGCCGGCGACGTACAGACCGGCCTCGGCGCCCTCGGGGTCCTCGGTCCCGTTGAACGAGCCGATCGGCGAGATCCGGATGGCGACGCGGTCGGCGGACCAGGCGTCGACGACGGCGTCCGTCACCTCGAGCATCAGGCGGGCGCGGTTGGCCAGCGAGCCGCCGTACTCGTCGGTGCGCAGGTTGCTGTCGGCCGCGAGGAACTGGTGCAGCAGGTAGCCGTGGGCGCCGTGGATCTCGACGAGGTCGAAGCCGGCCTCGCGGGCGTTCACGGTCGCGCGCCGGTAGTCCTCGAGGACCCGGGGGACCTCCTCGAGGCGGAGCGGTCGCGGGACCGGGCAGCTGACCCGGGTCGGACGGCCGTCCGCCCCCCGCACCGTCGTGCGGTTGCGGTACGGGCCGTCGCTGGCCGACACGGGGAGGTCACCCCCGTGGAACGACTCGTGGGAGACCCGGCCGACGTGCCACAGCTGGGCGGCGATCAGCCCACCGGCCTCGTGCACCGCGTCGGTGATGCGGCGCCAGCCGGCGACCTGCTCGTCGTCGTGGATGCCGGGGGTGTCCATGTAGCCCTTGCCCTCCGGGCTGATCTGCGTGCCCTCGGAGATGAGCAGGCCGGCACCCGCGCGCTGCACGTAGTACTCCCGCATCAGGTCGTTGGGCACGTCGCCCGGCGCCGTGGCACGCATCCGGGTGAGGGGAGCCATCAGCACGCGGTTGTCGGCGCGGACCGCGCCGAGGGACAGGGGGTCGAAGAGGGAGGGCACGACAGCCGCCAACCGCCACCGACCGTCCGTTGTTCCGGCATCCCGCCCGGAGGTGACCCGGGTCACCTCCGGGCCGTGCCCTGCGCGGCGACGCGGCTGCGCGCATTCACCCCTGCGGGTAGCGTGGCGGTGATGACCGACGTCGAGGTGCTCGCCCCGCGTGACGTCCCACTGGGAGGTCCGCGGGCCATGCGCGTACGACGGACCCTGCCGCAGCGCCACCGCTCGCTGATCGGCGCCTGGTGCTTCGTCGACCACTACGGACCCGACGAGGTCGACCGCACCGGCGGGATGGTCCTGCCGGCCCACCCGCACACCGGGCTGCAGACCGCCAGCTGGCTCTTCGGCGGCGAGCTCGAGCACCGCGACTCCGTCGGCAGCCTCGCCACCGTGCGTCCCGGCGAGCTCAACCTCATGACCGCCGGTCGCGGGATCAGCCACACCGAGGTCTCCACGCCGGGGACCACCCTGCTCCACGGCGCCCAGCTCTGGATCGCGCTGCCCGACGACAGCCGCCACGTCGAGCCCCGCTTCGAGCACTTCGCCCCCGACCCGGTCCGCGGACCGGGGTGGGAGGCCCGGGTCTTCATCGGCTCGCTCCTCGGTGCGTCCTCGCCCGTCGACGTGCACACGCCGCTGCTCGGCGCCGAGATCATGCTCGCCCCGGGCAAGAGCCTCGAGGTCGAGGTCGACCCGACCTTCGAGCACGGCGTGCTGCTCGACGTGGGCGCCCTCGACGTCGACGGCCAGGAGCTGGCGCCCAGCGACCTCGGCCACGTCCCGCACGGCAGGCCCACGATCACGCTGACCGCCCTGGAGGAGGCCCGGCTGCTGCTCCTCGGCGGCCCGCCCTTCGGCGAGCCGATCGTGATGTGGTGGAACTTCATCGGCCGCAGCCACGAGGAGATCGCCGGCTACCGCCGGGAGTGGCAGGACCAGATCACGGTGGAGGACGGGGACGTCGTCGCCGACGGCCGCGAGGTCGCCGAGGGGCGCTTCGGGACGGTCGACCTCGAGCTGCAGCCCATCCCCGCACCCGTCCTGCCCAACGTACGGCTCAAGGAACGGCACTGATCCTGCGGCCGATCTTCGGTCGTTCTTGACCGGAGTGCCCGATCTTCCCCCTCCCCTGCACGGACGTGGCGGACCTACAGTCGCGGAATGGGGGAGACCGTGCGGGCGCACCGCCTCTCCGACGCCGTCTCCGCCTTCACCAGCAACGCGCGCAACCACGACCTGCGCCGCGCCCAGCTGAGCTTCCTGGGCGCCTGGACCGCCGAGTGGGCGTTCACCGTGGCGCTCGGCATCGTGGCCTACCGCGACGGCGGGGCTGCCGCCGTGGGCCTGGTCGGGCTGGTCCGCATGCTGCCGTCCGCGATATGTGCGCCGCTGCTGTCGCCGTTCGCCGACCGGGGCCGCCGCGAGAAGGTGCTGGTCGTCGTGTCCACGGCGCGCGGGGTGGTGACCGCCGCGGCTGCCGTCGTCGCCGCCGCGGGTGGTGCGCCCGCGCTCATCTACGCGCTGGCGGTCCTGTCGACCGTCGCGGCCACGCTCTTCCGACCGGCACACTCCGCGCTGCTGCCGTCGCTGTGCCACACAGGTCACGAGCTCGCCAGCGCGAACGTCGTGCGCGGCATGCTCGACTCCGCCGCCACCCTCGTCGGGCCGCTGCTGGCCGCCGTGCTCCTGGAGGTCGCGGACGTCGACGTCGTGTTCGGGGTCGCGGCGGCCGCGTCGCTGTGGTCGGCGGCGCTGCTCCTCCGCCTCGACTACGACGCGCCGCCCCGTCCGCCCGCCACCGGCCGGCACCTCACCCGCGAGGTGGCCGAGGGGGTGCTCGCGGTGGCCCGCAACCGTGACGTCGCGCTGGTCCTGGGCCTGGCGTCGGCGCAGTCCTTCACGCGCGGGGCGCTCACCGTGTTCTCCGTCGTGGTGTCGATCGAGCTGCTGGGCCGCGGCGAGCCGGGGGCCGGGACCCTGATGACAGCCGTGGGCGTCGGCGCCGTCGTCGGCTCGCTCGCCGCGTCGCTCCTCGTGGGCACCCGACGGCTCGGAGCCTGGTTCGCCCTCGGCGTCACCCTGTGGGGCCTCCCGCTCGTGCTCCTCGGCCTCGTCCCCCGCGACCTGGCGGCGCTGTTCCTCATGGCCCTCATCGGCGGGGGCAACGCGCTCATCGACGTCGCCGGCTTCACGCTGCTCGGCCGGATGGCACCCGACGCGGTGCTGGCCCGCGTGTTCGGCGTCCTGGAGAGCCTCGTGGCGGTCTCGATCGGGGTCGGGGCGCTGGCGACGTCGTTCGCCGTGGACGCCTGGGGCGTGCGCCCGGCGCTCGTGGTGGTCGGGCTGGTCTGCCCCGTCCTGGCGGCCGCGTCGTGGTGGCGGCTCCGCGCGCTCGACCGCACCGTCGGCGTCCACGACGAGGAGGTGGCCCTGCTGCAACAGGTCCCGATGCTCCGCACGCTGCCGCTGCCGTCGGTCGAGCAGCTCGCCCGCGGGCTCCAGCCCCGGGAGGTGACGGCCGGCTCCCCGGTCTTCGAGCAGGGCGACGTCGGCGACCGCTACTACGTCGTGGAGTCGGGCGAGGTCGACGTGGTGGGCGACGGCCGGCTGCTGGCCACGCTCGGCGCCGGGGAGGGGTTCGGCGAGATAGCCCTGCTCCGGCACACCCCGCGCACCGCGTCGGTCGCCGCGCGCACCGACGTACGACTCCGCAGCCTCGACGCCGACTGCTTCCTGACCGCCGTCCTCGGCTACACCCCCAGCGCCAGGGAGGCGGCCATCGGCGTGGACCGGCTGCTCGAGCGCTACGACCCCGACCGCAGGAAGTGAGAGAGCCATGGCCTCAGCGCAGGGACTCCTGCTGATCGCCGACATAGGTGGCTACACCACCTACATGAGCACCCACCGGATGAGCCTCGCGCACGCCGAGGTCAACACCGGCCGGCTCCTCGGCACCATCGTCGACGCCGTGCCCGGCCTCGAGCTCGTCGAGATCGAGGGCGACGCGGCGTTCCTCTACCGCGAGGTCGGCTCGTCCGACCCGGGCGAGCTGCTCGAGGAGGTCGCGCGCTCCGCGAGCGCCATGCACCGCGCGTTCCACGTCGAGCGCGAGTACGTCGCGCGCAACCTCTGCCCGTGCGCGGGGTGCAAGGAGGCCGCGGCGCTGACCCTGAAGTTCGTGGCCCACGTCGGCGAGGTCGCCACCCAGACCATCCGCGACCGGCTCAAGCTGGTCGGCATCGACGTGATCCTGCTGCACCGGCTGCTCAAGAACGACGTCCCGCTGCGCGAGTACGTCCTGATGACCGAGGACCTCTACGGCACCGGCTCGGCGGCCCTCCCGCCGGCCGTGGGCCGGGTCGACCCGGACATCGACGGCTTCGGTCGCGTCACCGCTTTCTACGTCGACGTGCACGAGCTCGACCCGGCAGCCGACCCGCTGCCGGCGCCCACGTGGCGCGGCCGGCTGTCCCGGACGGTGTACGCCGCCGGGGCCGGGCTGCCCTACATGCTCGGGCGTCGCGGGCGCGGGCGCCCGACGGCCACCACCGGGTGACGCCGGCGACTGAGGGGTGAGTGTCACCGGCGTGGGCGAGGATGCGTCCATGCAGACGCCCACCGAGACCCCTGCGACGCCCGGGCCGGCCGGCGTCGGCCCCGTCGTCGGCGCCGACGGGATCGCCCGCTGCCCCTGGGGCGCGGGCGACGCAGTCAACCTCGCCTACCACGACACCGAGTGGGGGCTGCGCGTCGACGGCGAGTCGGCCCACCTCGAGCGGCTCACCCTCGAGGCCTTCCAGTCGGGGCTGTCGTGGCGCACGATCCTCGACAAGCGGGACAACTTCCGCGCGGCGTTCGCCGGCTTCGACGCCGACGTGGTGGCGGCCTACGACGACCGCGACGTGGAGCGGCTGATGGGCGACGCCGGCATCGTCCGCAACCGCCGCAAGGTCGGCGCGGCGATCACCAACGCCCGTGCGACGGTCGCGCTGCGCGAGCAGGGCGGGCTCGAGGCGTTCGTCTGGTCCTTCCGGCCCGAGCCGGGGCCGGCGCCGCGCACCACCGCCGACGTGCCCACCACCTCGGCGGAGTCGGTCGCGCTGTCCAAGGCGCTCAAGAAGGCGGGCTTCGCCTTCGTGGGGCCGACGACGATGTACGCCCTGATGGAGGCCATCGGCCTGGTCGACGACCACCTCGAGGGCTGCCACCGCCGCGGGTGCGCCGGCTGACGGTCCGGGGTCAGGCGGGCTTGCCCCACACCGAGACGTGGCTCTCGCTGTCGTTCGTGAAGGGCGCGCCGTGCCAGTCCGCGACCCGTCGCTCCAGCTCCATCCCGGCGAGCTGGGCCATCAGGTCGCACTCGGACGGCCAGATGTAGCGGAAGTTGCTCTCGCCGTAGGTGACCGTGCCGTCGTCGTGGCGACGGTAGTGGTGGGACGTGCCCTGCTGCGTGGTCAGGTCGTAGGTGTCGAAGCCGACGTGACGGCGCCCGACGTGGAACGGCACCGCAGCCTGGCCGGGCGGGAGGCGTCGGATGCCGGGCACCCAGAGCTCCACCACGAAGCGACCACCCGGCGCGAGGTGGAGCGCGGCGTTGCGGAAGCAGGCGACCTGCTCGGCCTGCGTCCGCACGTTGCCGATGCTGTTCCAGACCACGTAGACGAGCGCGAACTCGCCGTCGACGCGGGCCGTCGCCATGTCGCCCACCACGACGGGGACGTCGGCCCGCTTGCGGTGGAGCTCGTCCGTCATCGGCTGCGAGAGCTCGATCCCGGAGACCGGGACGCCACGCTCGGCCAGGGGGATCGCGACCCGTCCGGTGCCGATGGCCAGCTCGAGCGCGGCGCCGTCGCCGGCGAGCGCGGCCAGGAAGTCCACCGCCGGATCCAGGACCTCGGGGGCGAACATGAACGCCGAGCTCTCGTCGTACGTCGCCGCGGTGTCGGCGTCCCAGTAGTCGCTGGTCGTCATGCCGACCACGCTGCCCCACGCCGGTGATCGGGGCCAGCGGATTTGCCCCTGCCGCGCCGCGCGGGGGGTCCGTAGGCTCCGCATCCATGACCCGCGTGCACGCCTTCTCAGCCGACGACGCCCTGGCCGAGCTCGACGCGACGGGCCTCGTCGAGGCCCTCCGCTCCGGGCGCGTGTCCGCGCCGGAGGTCGTCGAGGCCGCCATCGCCCGCACCGAGCAGGTCGACGCCACCCTCGGCGCCGTGGCGTACGCCGCCTACGACCGCGCCCGCGCGGAGGCCGAGCACCCGCGCGACGGTTGGTTCTCGGGGGTGCCGACGTTCGTCAAGGACAACGTCGACGTCGCCGGCATGCCGACCCAGCACGGCGCCGACGCGTTCACCGCGGAGCCGCAGGCCGTGGACGGCGACTTCGCCCGGATGTACCTCGCCACCGGGTTGGTCCCGCTCGGCAAGACGCAGCTCTCGGAGTTCGGCTTCTCGGGGGCCGCGGACCACGTGCGCCTCGGGCCGGTCCGCTCGCCGTGGAGCCCCGACCACTACGCCGGCGCCTCGTCGGCCGGCTCCGCCGCGCTCGTCGCGGCCGGGGCGGTGCCGATCGCGCACGCCAACGACGGCGGCGGGTCCATCCGGATCCCCGCCTCGGTCAACGGGCTCGTGGGGCTCAAGCCCACCCGCGGTCGCCTCGCGCAGGACCGGATGATGCGCGAGATGCCGGTGCGGATCGTCTCCGACGGCGTCCTCACCCGCAGCGTGCGCGACACCGCCGCGTTCTACCGCGAGGCCGAGAAGATCTGGCGCAACCCGCTGCTCGCCCCCGTGGGCGACGTCACCCGGCCCAGCCGGGCCCGGCTCCGCGTCGCGGTCATCACCGAGGGGATCGGTCGGTCCTGCAGCCCCGAGGTGCGTGAGCTGACGCTGCGCACCGCCGCGCTCCTCGAGGAGCTCGGCCACCACGTGGAGGAGGTCGACAACCCGGTCCCGGCCAGCTTCCCCGACCACTTCGTGCGGTTCTGGTCGATGCTCGCGCTGGTCATCACCCGCCGGGGCAGGAAGGACTTCGGGTCGACCTGGGACCCCGCCAGGCTCGACAACCTGACCCTCGGCCTGGCCCGGCACGCCGCGCGGAACCTGCACAAGCAGCCGTGGTCGATCGCCGTGCTGCGCCGCTCCCAGCGCCTCGCCGCCCAGCACCGGGCGTCGTACGACGTCACGCTCACGCCGACCCTCGCGACCGAGACGCCGCGCGTGGGCCACCTCCGCCCCGACCAGGACTACGACGAGATCATGAGCAGGCTGATGGACTGGGTGGCGTTCACGCCGCTGCAGAACGCGACCGGCGAGCCGGCCGTCTCGCTGCCGCTCGCCACCACGGCCGCGGGGCTGCCGCAGGGCATGATGCTCGGCGCCGGAGCGGGCCGCGAGGCACGCCTGCTGGGACTGTCCTACGAGCTCGAGGAGGCCGTCGGCTGGCCCCTGATCCAGGCGTCCTGAACGCCCGGACGAGACCGGGACGGAGCCGATTTCTCAACCCGGCGGGGCGTGTGTATCGTTCTCCGTCGTTGCCCCTTTAGCTCAGTCGGCAGAGCGTCTCCATGGTAAGGAGAAGGTCTACGGTTCGATTCCGTAAAGGGGCTCTGGGTCGGACCTCCTCCGGGGAGTCCTTCCTCCGCGGCGGGGTAGCTCAGGTGGTTAGAGCACACGGCTCATAATCGTGGTGTCGCGGGTTCGAGTCCCGCCCCCGCTACCACCAGATCGCAGCAGCCTCCGCACCGCCCGCAACGTAAAGGTTCTCCTCATGGCCAGCAAGTCTTCTGACGTCCGCCCCAAGATCACGCTCGCGTGCACGGAGTGCAAGGAGCGCAACTACATCACCAAGAAGAACCGGCGCAACGACCCCGACCGGATCGAGCTGAAGAAGTTCTGCCCGCGCGACCGCCGGCACACGATCCACCGCGAGACCCGCTGACGCTGTTCGTCGTCGCACCCGACCCGTCCGAGCACTCGGACGGGTTGTCGTGTTTGTAGGCTCGGGTCCATGCCCGTCGACCCCTCGCTGGTGGGGCGCGAGTTCCCCGCGCCGGCACCCCTGTCCGTGACCCCCGAGCGCGTCACCGCCTTCGCCGACGCCGTGGGCCACCCCGGCTCCGGCGCCGAGGCGGTCCCGCCGACCTTCCCGATCGTGCTGGCGTTCGACGCGATGCAGGCCTTCCTCGACGCCGAGGCGATCGACCTGCACCGCATCGTCCACGGCGAGCAGCGCTTCGCCTACGTGCGCCCCCTGGTGGTCGGCGACGAGCTCAGCGCCACCCTGACCGTCACCGGCCTGCGCCAGATCGGCGGCGCCGACATCATCGCCACGACCAGCGAGATCACCGACGCGACCGGCGCGGTCGTCTGCACCGGCAAGGCCACCCTCGTCCACTCCGCCGGAGGTGCGGCATGAACGCCGGCGACGTCCTCGGGACGAGGACCTACACGATCACCCGGGCCGACCTCGTGGCCTACGCCGACGCCAGCGGCGACCACAACCCGATCCACCAGGACGAGGACGTCGCCCGCAGCGTCGGCCTGCCCGGCGTCATCGCCCACGGCATGTACACCCTCGCGCTCGTCGGCCGTGCGGTCGCCGAGTGGACCGGCGGCGCCGAGGTCGTCGACCTGGGGGCGAAGTTCACCAGCCCCGTCGTCGTACCCGCCGAGGGCGGCGCGGAGGTGGTCGTCGGCGGCACCGTGAAGTCGGTCGCCGACGGACTCGTGACCCTCGCGCTCGAGGTGACGTGCGAGGGCCAGAAGGTGCTCGGGATGCCCAGGGCCGTGGTGCGCGAGGCCACCGTCCGTGCCTGACCTGCGCGACCACACCACCCTGCGCCTGGGTGGCCCCGGCCGCGAGTGGGTGCGCGCGACGACCGAGGCCGAGCTCGTCGGCGCGGTCGCGGATGCCGACGCAGCCGGTACGCCGGTTCTGCTCCTCGCGGGCGGCTCCAACCTCGTCGTCGCCGACGCGGGCTTCGACGGGCGGGTCGTGCAGGTCGCGACGACCGGCGTCAACGCCGACACCGACACCTGCGACGTCGACGCCCTCGCCCAGTGCGGGGGCGTGGTGCTCACGGTCGCGGCCGGCGAGGACTGGGACGAGCTGGTCGCCCACGCCGTCGCCCGGGGGTGGGCCGGCATCGAGGCCCTGTCCGGGATCCCCGGTGCCGTCGGGTCGACCCCCATCCAGAACGTCGGCGCCTACGGCCAGGACGTCTCGCAGACGATCGCCCGCGTCCGCACGTGGGACCGGGTCGACCGCACCCAGCGCACTTTCGCGGCCGCCGACTGCGGCTTCGGCTACCGCCACAGCCGCTTCAAGGCCGAGCCCGGCCGCTACGTCGTGCTGGAGGTGACCTTCCAGCTGCGGCAGGGCGACCTGTCCGAGCCCGTGGCCTACGCCGAGCTCGCTCGCGCGCTGGGGGTCCGGTCCGGTGAGCGGGCCCCGCTGGCGGCCGTGCGCGACGCGGTGCTGGCGCTGCGCGCCGGCAAGGGCATGGTGCTCGACGCCGACGACCACGACACGTGGAGCGCCGGGTCGTTCTTCACCAACCCGCTGCTGACGCCCGAGCAGGCCGCGGCGCTGCCCGACGACGCCCCGCGCTGGGAGCAGCCCGACGGCACCGTGAAGTCGAGCGCGGCGTGGCTCATCGAGCGCGCCGGCTTCGGCAAGGGCTACGTCAGCGCGGCCGCGGGGGAGCGGGTACGCCTGTCCACCAAGCACACCCTCGCCCTCACCAACCGGGGCGACGCCACCACCGAGGAGCTGCTCACGCTCGCCCGCGAGGTGCGAGACGGGGTGCGCGAGCGCTTCGGCGTCACGCTCGTCAACGAGCCCGTGACGGTCGGCTGCTCCCTCTGACGGCAGCGCGGCTCAGCCGAGCCAGGCGGCGATGTCCCGCCTCGCCGCCGCGACGACGTCGGACGGCGCCCGGGAGGCCTCGAACGACATCTCCGCCAGCCGGGCGAGCGTGGCGTCGTCGAGGTCGTGCGCGGCCCGCATCGTGGCGTACTGGCCGGCGAGCCGGGAGCCGAAGAGCAGCGGGTCGTCGGCACCGAGGGCGACGGTCGCGCCGGCGGCGAGGAGCTGGGGCAGCGGGACCGACGTGAGGTCGCTGTAGACCCCGAGCGAGACGTTGGAGACCGGGCACACCTCGAGCGCGATGCCGGAGGCCACGAGCCGGTCGAGCAGGGCGGGGTCCTCGGCGCTGCGCACGCCGTGCCCGAGCCGGTGGGCACCGAGGCGGTCGAGGCACTGCCGGACGTGGTCGGGCCCGCGCAGCTCCCCGCCGTGCGGCACGAGCAGCAGGCCGGCGCGCTCCGCGATCCGGAACGCGCCCTCGAAGTCCTCGGTGCGGCCGCGGCGCTCGTCGTTGGACAGCCCGAAGCCGACGACCCCCCGGCCGGCGTACTGGGCGGCCAGGCGGGCCAGCGTGCGCGCGTCGAGCGGGTGGCGGGTGCGGTTGGCCGCGACCACCACGGCGATGCCGAGCCCGGTGCGCTCGGACGCGTCGCGCACGCAGTCGAGGACGAGGTCGGTGAACGCGGTGATGCCGCCGAAGCGGGCGGCGTACCCGCTCGGGTCGACCTGGATCTCCAGCCAGCGCCCGCCGTCGCGCACGTCGTCCTCGGCCGCCTCGAGCACCAGGCGGCGTACGTCGTCGGGCGTGCGCAGCACCGAGCGGGCCACGTCGTAGAGGCGCTGGAAGCGGAACCAGCCCTTCTCGTCGGCCGCACTCAGGCGCGGCGGCCAGTCCTCGACGAGCGAGTCCGGCAGGGCGACTCCGTCGCGCTCGGCCAGCTCGAGGAGCGTGCCGTGGCGCATCGACCCCGTGAAGTGGAGGTGGAGGTGCGCCTTGGGCAGCCGGGACACCTCGCGGCGCGGCTCCGCACCCGCTGCCGCCCCCGCACCTGCCATGCCCGCATCGTAGGGGGACGCCGTGCCCGCCCCCGAGCCCGGTGGGGTGCCTCGGTTCGACGGGGACTGGGGCCGCCCCGTATGCTTCCGGTTTGGTGGTTTCGCCACATGCTTCGGCATGCCCCAGCGATGGGGACGAGACCACCGGAGGGCACTAGCTCAACTGGCAGAGCATCGGTCTCCAAAACCGAAGGTTGGGGGTTCAAGTCCCTCGTGCCCTGCGAGGAACACTGCACAGCAACAACGAGAAGGTGGATGACGTGGCCGACGGCAACGCGGTTCAGGACCGGCGCGACTCGCGCGGCGACGACCGTGGGCGCACCAGCCCCGCCACGTTCCTGCGCCAGGTGGTGGCCGAGCTCCGCAAGGTGGTGTGGCCCACCCAGCAGCAGCTGATCACCTACTTCTTCGTCGTGCTGGTCTTCGTCGTCGTGGTGATGGCGCTCGTGACGGTCCTGGACCTGGCTTTCGGAAAGCTGGTCTTCGAGATCTTCGCCGGCGGCAGCAGCGTCCAGTGACGACGGGGGAGACGGTTCCCCGCCCCCCAGCTACGAACTACGGAGTGAGACGTGTCTGAGAACAATGACGTGGACCAGGTCGACGACCAGGTCGAGTCCGTCGACGAGGCGACCCCGGAGGACGCCGTCGAGGACGTCGTCGAGGACACCCCCGCCGACGAGGCCTCCGACCTGGGTGACGCCGAGGTGACCGACGAGGTCGACGAGGAGTCCGCTGACGAGGTTGGCGGGTCCGAGGACGCCGAGGCCGAGGCCGAGGACGCCGCCGAGGACTCCCCCGAGGAGAGCGACCCGCTCGAGGCGTTCCGTCGCGAGCTGTGGGCCAAGCCCGGCGACTGGTTCGTCGTGCACACCTACTCGGGCATGGAGAAGCGGGTCAAGCACAACCTCGAGAACCGCATCATCTCCCTCAACATGGAGGACTACATCCACGAGATCGTGGTCCCCACCGAGGAGGTCGCGGAGATCAAGAACGGCCAGCGCAAGATGGTCACCCGCACCGTCCTGCCCGGCTACGTCCTGGTCCGGATGGACCTCACCGACGAGTCCTGGTCCGCCGTGCGCCACACGCCGTCGGTCACCGGCTTCGTGGGCCACAGCCACCAGCCCGTGCCGCTGAGCATGAGCGAGGTCGAGGACATGCTCGCCCCGGCCGTCGTGGCCGTCGCCGAGGCCGAGGCCGCCGCGTCGGGCGAGAAGGGTGCCGCGACCACGCCGCGCAAGCCGGTCGAGGTCGCCGACTTCGACGTCTCCGACTCGGTCATGGTCGTCGACGGCCCGTTCGCCACGCTCCACGCGACGATCACCGAGATCAACGCCGAGTCCCAGCGCGTCAAGGCGCTCGTCGAGATCTTCGGTCGCGAGACGCCGGTCGAGCTCAGCTTCAGCCAGATCCAGAAGGTCTGACGCCAGAGTCCGACGATTTGGCGTCCGCCCGTTCTCCGGGCCGACAATGCAGTAGCGACAACCCGTGGCAGGGGGCAGGTGCCCTCGTCATGACCACACGAGAGAAAGAAGAAGGCAATGCCTCCCAAGAAGAAGATCGCCGCACTCGTCAAGGTGCAGCTGCAGGCCGGTTCGGCCACCCCGGCTCCGCCGGTCGGTACGGCGCTCGGCCCGCACGGCGTCAACATCATGGACTTCTGCAAGGCCTACAACGCCCAGACCGAGTCCATGCGCGGCAACGTGATCCCCGTCGAGATCACCATCTACGAGGACCGCTCGTTCGACTTCATCACCAAGACCCCGCCGGCCGCCGAGCTCATCAAGAAGGCTGCCGGCCTGTCCAAGGGCTCCGGCGTCCCGCACAAGGACAAGGTCGGCAAGCTGACCAAGGACCAGGTGCGCGAGATCGCGACCACCAAGCTGCCCGACCTCAACGCCAACGACGTCGAGGCCGCCATGAAGATCGTCGAGGGCACCGCCCGCTCGATGGGCGTCACGACCGACAGCTGAGCGAGCTCGTGAGCTCAGCAACTCAGTTCTGACCGTGGGAGAGCCGCGCTGGCTCGCCTAAACCACATCCTTCGCACCACAGAAACGAGAAGACAATGCAGCGCAGCAAGACCTACCGCGCGGCCGCAGAGACGTTCGACAAGGACGAGCTCTACGCGCCGCTGGCCGCCATCAAGATCGCCAAGGGTGGCTCCAAGAAGAAGTTCGACGAGACCCTCGACGTCGTCATGCGCCTGGGTGTCGACCCGCGCAAGGCCGACCAGATGGTCCGCGGCACCGTCAACCTCCCGCACGGCACCGGCAAGACCGCCCGTGTCCTCGTGTTCGCCAACGCCGACAAGGCCGAGGCCGCCCGCGAGGCCGGCGCCGAGTTCGTCGGTGGCGACGAGCTGATCGAGAAGGTCGCCGGCGGCTGGCTCGACTTCGACGCCGTCGTCGCGACGCCCGACATGATGGGCAAGGTCGGTCGCCTCGGCCGCGTCCTCGGCCCGCGCTCGCTCATGCCCAACCCGAAGACCGGCACGGTGACCCCCGACGTCGCCAAGGCCGTCACGGACATCAAGGGCGGCAAGATCGAGTTCCGCGTGGACCGCCACGCCAATCTGCACTTCATCATCGGCAAGGCCTCCTTCTCCGAGGTGCAGCTCGCGGAGAACTACGCCGCCGCCCTCGAGGAGGTGCTGCGTCTCAAGCCGGCCAGCTCCAAGGGCCGCTACATCAAGAAGGTCACCGTCTCCACGACGATGGGTCCCGGCATCCAGGTCGACCCCAACCGCGTGAAGAACGTCGCGTCGGAGGACGAGGCCGTCCAGGCCTGATCCAGGCCAGATCCACCGCGTGCTGCACGGCCCGGTCGCCCCGCGTGGGCGGCCGGGCCGTCCTGCGTCCCACGCGCCTCGCGCCGTTTGCGTGCGGGGCCATCGGGTAGAACGTCAGTGACAGCCGCCGGCACCGTCCCGGCACCCCATCGCCGTACCACTCGTCCCAGGAGCCACCATGCGCGTCCCGTCCCTCACCCGCCGCCTCGGCTCCGCCGCCCTGGTGCTGACCCTGGGAGTCGGGCTCGCCGCGTGCAGCGACGACTCCGGCTCCACCGACTCCACGAGCTCGGCCACCGACGAGAGCACCGACGAGAGCACGACCACCGACGAGGGTGCCGGCGAGAGCGAGGAGCCCGCCGAGGCGTCGCTCACCGAGCTCTCCGCCGACGAGTTCTACCCGGCGGTCATGGACGCCATGCGCGAGGCGGAGACGTTCTCCTTCGAGACCACCTCCGGCTCCGCGGGCCAGGCGCAGACCATGACGGGCCAGGCCCGGTTCGGCGGCGACGGCGTCGAGATGAAGGCGTCCGGCAGCGGGGCGCAGGCCATGGAGATGATCCTCATCGACAAGGCGATGTACATGAAGTCGCCGGACCTCGGCATGGGCGACAAGTGGTTGAAGATCGACCTGAGTGACCCGAGCTCGCTGTTCGGGATGATCGGCAAGGCCACCGACCCCGAGGTCATGTTCAAGGCCATGGAGGCGCCGAAGGAGCTCGAGCTCGTCGGGGCCGAGGACGTCGACGGGGTCGAGGCCAACCACTACCGGATCACCCTCGACCCGACGCAGTACCTCAAGGCCATGGAGTTCCCGGCCGCGATGGCCGACATGATGCCCGACGAGCTCGTCACCGAGATGTGGGTCGACGCCGACAACCTGCCGCGCAAGTTCACCCAGACCATGGAGATCCCGGCCGCCGGCGGCGGCAAGCCGACCACCACGACGACCGAGGGCACCTACTCCGACTTCGGCACCGACGTGGAGATCGAGGCGCCCCCGAGCAGCGAGGTCACCGAGCAACCCGGGATGTGAGCCGCGGCCGTCTCAGCGCATGCGGCTTCGCCTCACTCCCGGAAGACCCGCTCGTCGATCAGCTGCTCCTTGACCTCGGTGCCCTCGGGCTCGTAGCGGCCCTGGTCGAACCGCGTGCGGAACTGGAGCACCGCGCCGTCGCGGCCGAACCGGTTCTTCTCGATGGTCAGGACGGCGTAGTCGCGGAACCGCTCCGCGTTGCCGAGGTCGTAGGTCAGGTGGTGGCGCGCGACGATGTCGAACTTGTTGTTCAGCACCATCACGACGTCGGCCTCGTAGGCCAGGGCGCTCGAACCGCGCAGGTCGTTCGCGCGCATCCGCCGACCCGACCGGAGCGCCTCCTTCTCGGCCGCGGAGATCGCAAGGACGGGCGCGCTGATGTCGATGGCGAGGTCCTTGAGGCCCTCGACGATCTCGGTGGTGCTTCCCTCCTCGTCGTCCTGGCTCGACTTCACCTTCTGCAGGTAGTCGACGACCACGAGCGGTGTCGACCCGGACAGCTCGCGCACCGCCTCGATGGCGTTCTGGATCGCGGCGAGGTCGGTGCGGGTGCCGGTCGAGCGGTGGACGAAGAGCATCTCGGAGTACTGGGCGACCCGGCCCAGCGCCTCGACGCCGGCCGGGACCGACTCGAGGCGGTGCTCGAGCGAGCTCACCCAGAGGTCGTCGAAGATCGACCTGATGCTGGTCACGCGCACCTGGTCGGAGTCGTCGAGCTCGCCGGCCTCCATCGCGATGAGCTTCTGCGTCAGGTCCTCGGCGTCGTGCTCGTAGGAGAAGTAGAGCACCGGGCGCCCGGTCGCGGCGTTGTTGCGGGCGACCTGCAGCGCGAACGTCGACTTGCCGAGGCCCTGCGGCCCGGCGAGCAGCACCAGCGAGCCGGCCCGCATCCCGCCGCCGATCAGCGGGTCGAGCCCGACGAAGCCGGTCTTCCAGAGGCGCCCGGCGGCGTTGCGTCCGGTGAGCATGCGTTCGTCGCTGCGGGCCAGGGAGGCCCCGACGGTCATGAGCTGGTGATCCACGGGGCCATTGGACCAGTGATGGGCCCCCGGCGTGGGAGGATTGGACGGTTTGCACGTCGGCTCCGCCGATTTGTCTGGTCCGCGGCCCGACGCGTACTGTTCCATCTCGAAACCAGAGACCGCAGGTTGTCACGAGCTCCTCGCCCGTGACCGAAGGTCCGCAGCAGCGGGCGGCCGGCGCAGGATTCAGAGCAAGCGGCCCGCGCCGCAACCCACGCCCTGAGCCTGTGCTCAGGGCGTTCGTCGTCTGTGGGCCCGACGCCGGTGGTCAACCCCGGAAGGAGACCCATGGCGCGGCCAGAAAAGACTGCCGCCGTCGCAGAGATCGTTGAGTCCTTCAACGACTCCGCCGGCGCTGTGCTGACCGAGTACCGCGGGCTCACCGTGAAGCAGCTGCAGGACCTGCGGCGCTCCCTCGGCGAGAACGCCAACTACGCCGTGGTCAAGAACACGCTGGCCAAGATCGCCGCCACCGAGGCTGGCATCGAAGGCTTCGACGACCTGCTGACCGGCCCCACCGCCATCGCCTTCATCAATGGAGACGTGGTCGAGGCCGCCAAGGGTCTGCGTGACTTTGCCAAGGCAAACCCCGCCCTTGTCATCAAGGGTGGAGTTCTGGACGGCAAGCCGCTCGACGCTGCCGAGGTCGCCAAGCTGGCTGACCTCGAGTCGCGCGAGGTGCTGCTGGGCAAGCTGGCGGGCGCGATGCTCGCCTCGCTCTCCCAGGCCGTCTACCTGCTCAACGCGCCGATCGCCCAGGCCGCCCGTCTCGCGGGTGCGCTGCAGGCCAAGGCCGAGCAGGACCCCTCGATCCTCGCAGGTGGTGCCGGTACGCCGGATGCTCCCGCTGCCGAGGACGCCCCGGCGGAGGAGGCCACCTCTTCAGAGGAGGCCGCCGAGCCCGAGGCGACCGACGAGTCGGCCGACACGGCCGCCGAGTCCACCGACGCCTGACAAGGCCGACGTACACCACCTGAAACCCCGGCGCAGCCGCACCAGCGACCGCGCCACACAAGGAAAGGTTTGCCATCATGGCGAAGCTCAGCACCGACGAGCTCCTTGACGCCTTCAAGGAGATGACCCTGATCGAGCTCTCCGAGTTCGTGAAGCAGTTCGAGGACACCTTCGGCGTGACCGCCGCTGCCCCCGTTGCCGTGGCCGCTGCCCCGGCTGCCGGTGGTGCCGCCGGTGGCGACGCCGCCGCCGCCGAGGACAAGGACGACTTCGAGGTCGTCCTCGAGGCCGCCGGCGACAAGAAGATCAACGTCATCAAGGAGGTGCGCGCCCTGACCTCCCTCGGTCTGAAGGAGGCCAAGGACCTCGTCGAGGCCGCCCCCAAGACGATCCTCGAGAACGCCACCAAGGAGGCCGCGGACAAGGCCAAGGAGGCCCTCGAGGCCGCCGGCGCCACCGTCACCGTCAAGTGACGATCCGCTAGCACCTCGCTGCACCGCAGCAACCGTCGAAGGGCGGTCACCCCGGTCGGGGTGGCCGCCCTTCGTCATGCCCGGGTCGTCCTCGAGGTCCCTTCACCTGCGGTGCCCGAGCCACTACAGTGAGCACGTCTGATGCGTATCACGAGATGAGTTGCTCCATGCGCAACAAGAAGTCGGCCGCGACGCTCATCCGGCTACTCGAGCAGGCACGCTACGAGGTGCTCCCGACGGCTGCCACCGAGGACAAGGTGCTCGAGCACCTGCCCCGCGACCGCGTGGTGACGGTGACCGCGTCCCCGAGCAAGGGACTGGCGGCGACCCTCGACCTCGCTGAGCGCCTGACGGGGCACGGCTACGTCACGGTGCCCCACCTCGCGGCCCGGATGGTGACCGGCCGGAGCGAGCTCGAGGAGATCGCGGACCGGCTCGTCGGCAAGGGCATCAGTCGCGTCTTCGTGCCGGGCGGCGACGCCGAGCCGGCCGGCGACTACCCCGACGCCCTCGCACTGCTGCAGGACCTCCGGGACCTCGGGTCGCCCTTCTCGCACGTCGGCATCACCGGCTATCCCGAGTCGCACCCGACGATCCACGACGACCTCACCGTCCAGTCGATGTGGGACAAGCGCCACTACGCCACCCACATCGTCAGCAACCTGACCTTCGACCCCGCCCTGGTCCGCGACTGGATCCGCCGGCTCCGCAACCGCGGGGTGACGATGCCGCTGCTGCTCGGGCTCCCGGGGCCGGTCGAGCGCGCCAAGCTGCTCGGCATGGCCACCCGCATCGGGGTGGGGGAGTCGACGAAGTTCCTCGCCAAGAACAAGGGCCTGTTCGCGCGGCTGGCGGCCCCGGGCGGCTTCACCGGGGAGAGCTTCCTCGAGAAGTGCGCACCGGCGCTGGGCGAGGACGGGGCGCTGGTCGAGGGCCTCCACGTCTTCACGTTCAACCAGATCGGCGAGACCGAGGCCTGGCGCACCGACCTGCTGGCTCGGCTCCGCCGTACTTAGGGACGATCTGGCAGCCGATCCACCCCCGGGACCTACCGGTTCGTCCCTAGACGGCCGGACGGACGAGGTCGGCGAGGGCCTGCTCGAGCCCGTGGTCACCGGTCTCCACGACGGTGAGCGGGAGCCCGAGCCCCTCCGCCGCGTCGGCGGCCAGGGCCCGCAGCTCCTCGTCGGGCTCCTGGGCGAGCCAGACGACGCGCGTGTAGTGGCCGAAGTAGGTGTCACGGAGCTCGGGGTACCGGTCCAGGCCCAGCTCCCGGACCACGGTGCGGTCGAAGGACCGGACGAGGAAGTCGGTCAGCAGGTAGGTGCCCGGCTGCTCGTCGAAGAACCGCTCGAGGCGCGACCGGCCGGCGTAGACGTCGTAGCAGTGCAGCCCCGGGAGCCGCTGGAGCCCGAGGTCGTCGCAGACGCTGTCGAGTGCGCCGTACGTGCCGCAGTCCGCGTAGCCGACGACGACGCGTCCGTAGGACCGGCCCAGCCGCTCCGCGAGCGCGCGCACCTGGTCGGCGATCCGGTCGGGGTGGTTGTGCAGCAGCGGGGGCAGGGGATGCACGTCGACGGGCCAGCCGTTCCGGTCGACGACAGCGGCCGCCGGCTGCGCGATCGCGCCGCACGCGATCAGCGCCACCCGCTCCTCAGGGCGCGAACGAGAGCTGGTCGACGAAGGCGTCGTTGAACCCTGGACGGTCGGAGAGCTCGACATAAGTCACCTCCTCCAGCAGCGCCTGCGCCCCGGCCCGCTCGCGCACCGAGAGCAGGGCCATCTTGGCGCCCTCGCCGGCGACGTTGCCGGCCGCGACGATCCTCAGGACCGGCAGGCGGGGGACCAGGCCGATGCGGACGGCCGACGCGGGGGAGAGGTAGCTGCCGAACGAGCCCGCGAGGAGCACCTGCTGCACGTCGCGTTGCTCGAGGCCGAGCTGCTCGAGGAGCAGCGACCAGCCCGTCGAGATGGCCGCCTTGGCGAACTGCAGCTCTCGCACGTCGCGCTGGGAGAGGTAGACGCACTCGGCAGGCTCGGCGTCGGGCGTGGGCCGGTGCAGGACGAACACCCGCTCCTCGCCGATCCGCGTGAGCCGGTCTGCCAGCGCGGGAGCGATGTCCTTGGCGTCGTCCTCGGGCACGAGGCGGCCCGAGGCGTCGAGGAGTCCGACGCGGACGAGCTCGGCGACCGCGTCGACCAGGCCCGAGCCGCACAGGCCCCGGGGCTCGACGTCGCCGATGACCTGCAGGGTGACGGCGGGGTCCTCGCCCTCGGCGTGGGGGTCGACCTTGATCACCTCGATCGCGCCGTCGGCGGCCCGCATGCCGCAGCGGATGGCTCCTCCCTCGAACGCCGGCCCGGCGGGCGCGGCGGTCGACAGGATGGTCTCCCCGTCGCTGAGCACGATCTCGCAGTTGGTGCCGACGTCGATGAAGAGCCGGGTGCGCTTGTCGCGGTCCATCCCGCTGGCGAGCATGCCCGCCACGATGTCGCCGCCGACGTAGGCGCCGAGCGCGGGGAACAGGAACGCGCGCGCCCGGGGGTGCAGGCTCAGGCCCAGCTCGGAGGCGAGGACCGACGGCGGCTGCGCGGCCGACATCACGAACGGCGCGACGCCGAGCGGCTCGGGGTCGATGCCGAGCGCGAGGGCCGTCATCGTCGCGTTGCCGGCGACGGCCACCTCGTAGACGTGGCCCGGGTCGACCCGGGCCTCGCGGCACACCTCCTTGGCGAGCGAGGAGAGCGTCGCGCCGGCGGCCTGCTGCAGCCGCCCGAGGGCGTCGGGGTCCATCATCGTGGCGCTGATGCGGGTGATGACGTCGCCGCCGAAGGGCTGCTGGGCGTTGAGCGTCGAGGCGACGGCCAGCGGGGTGCCGGTGCCGACGTCGAGCAGCGTGCCGACGACCGTGGTGGTGCCGAGGTCGAACGCGATGGCGTAGCGGGCGCCCGTGGTGTCGCCGGGCTCGATGTCGACGAGCGCCTCGTCGATGATGACCGCGGTGACCTTGAAGTCGGCCGCGCGCAGCACCGTCGACAGCCGTCGCAGCACGTGGAGGTCGGCGGTGAGCTCGAGGTCGTCGATCGCGTCGGTGAGACGCACGAGGTCGGTGCGCTGGTCGGCGAGCGTGGCCTCGTCGAGCTCGACGTACCTCTTCTGCAGGGCCGGACGCAGGATCACCTGACGCCCGATCCCGACGGTGGCGGCCTTGGGCCGGGTGGTGAGCGGGGGGACCTCGACGGCCAGGTCGCGGGTCGCGTGGAGCAGGCAGCCGAGCCGCCACCCCTCGGCGAGCTGGGCGGGGGTGAAGGTGCGCACGTCGTGGCGGGTCACCGGCGTCGGGCCGTCGGTGGTGATGCGGATGCGGCACTTGTGGCAGGTGCCGTGGCCCCCGCAGGTGGAGTCGATCGCGATGCCGTTCCACGACGCGGCGTCGAAGACCGTGACGCCGGGAGGCACGCGCACGTCGCGGACCGCCGGCGGGGCCTCCGCCCCGTCCTCGGCGGCGGTCCGGACCGTGAAGGCGAGCCCGACGCGACCCGTCCCGTCGTGGGTGGCGGGCTCGGCGCCCGGCCGCTCGAGCAGGCCCTCGCGGGCGACGTCGGCGAGCGAGAAGTCCGGGCCCTCGGGAGGTCCGCTCACGACGCGGCCCCGGGACGGAGGACGTCGTGGGGTGTCCTCACGTCTGGCTCGCCTCCTGCTTCGCGCGGTGCGCGGCGATCCAGGCCATGCCCCAGTCGTCGTGGCCGAGGAACACGTCGGCCGCCTTGACCGCCTCGACCACGTGGGGCGTGCGGGTGTCCATGATCGCGCTCGTCAGCCCGGACGTCATGGCCATCGGGAGCCACGTGCCGTTGAGGGTGTGCCGTCCCGGCATCCCGAAGGAGACGTTGGACGCGCCGCACGTCATGTTGACGCCGAAGTCGTCGCGGATGCGCCGCATCACCTCGAACGTCACGAGGCTGGTGCTGGTGTCGGCGCCGATCGGCATGGCGAGGGGGTCGATGACGATGTCGGCCTGGGCGATGCCGTACTCCTGCGTGGCGACCCGGACGATCTTGCCGGTGAGCTCGACGCGCTTGTCGGCCTCCATCGGGATCTCGTCGTGGTCGTTGGGCAGGGCGATGATCGCGGCGTCGTGCTTCTTCACCAGCGGCAGGATCAGCTCGAGGCGGTCGTCCTCAGCCGTCACGGAGTTGACCAGCGCCCGGCCCCGGTAGACCGACAGTCCCGCCTCCAGCGCCTCGACCACCGAGGAGTCGATGCAGATGGGGAGGTCGCAGAGCTCCTGGACCAGTGTGATGGCCTTGGCCAGCAGCTCGGGCTCGTCGGTCAGCGGCACGCCCATGTTGACGTCGAGGACGTCGGCACCGCCCTCGACCTGGGACTTGACGTCGCGCTCGATGGCCGAGAGGTCACCGTCGCGGAGCTGCTGCTGGAAGATGCGGCGCCCGGTGGGGTTGATCCGCTCGCCGATGAGCGTGAACCGGGTGTCGTGCCCGATGACCACCTCGCGGGTGGCCGACCGCAGGACCGTGCGCAGCGGCTCGGCGGGGCTCATGCAGGGACCTTCGTCCGCTTGGCCTCGATGAGGCTCTTGGCGCGCTTGACGGTCTGCGAGGCGTCGGCCGCGTAGCCGTCCGCGCCGACCGCGTCGGCGTACTCCTGCGTGACGGGTGCGCCACCGACCATGACGATCACCTCGTCGCGGATGCCGGCCTTCTCGAGGGCGTTCATGTTGGCCTTGAACATCGGCATGGTGGTGGTGAGGAAGGCCGAGAAGCCGACGATGTCGGGCTGGTGCTCCTCGATCGCCGCCACGAACTTCTCGGGGGCCACCTGCACGCCGAGGTCGATCACCTCGAAGCCCGCGCCCTCGAGCATGATGTTGACGAGGTTCTTGCCGATGTCGTGGACGTCGCCCTTGACCGTGCCCATGAGGAACTTGCCGATGGTCTCCACGCCGGTCTCGGCGAGCAACGGCCGCAGCCGCTCCATCGCGCCGGCCATCGCACGTCCGGCGATGAGCATCTCGGGGACGAAGAAGTCGCCGCGCTCGAAGCGGGCGCCGACCTCCTCCAGCGAGGGGATGAGGGCGTCGAAGAGCAGCGTCTGCGGCTCCATCGAGAGGCCGAGCCCCTCCTCGGTCAGCTCGAGCACGCGAGGGGCGTTGCCCACGAGCGTCTCGTCGTAGAGGGCCTTGAGGATGTCGTCGGGGGTCATGCGACCACCTCCTGGGTGCGAGCGTCTCTGCGGGCAGGGTCGGTGCGGGCGGGACCGCGCAGCAGCGAGGACAGCGCGGTGGACCGGTCGAGCAGCTGGCGGCCGAGCTCGTCGACGCGATCGGCCAGCCGGGCCGAGGGGCCCGAGATCCCGAGCGCGGCGACCACGTCGCCACGGAGGCCGAAGACGGGTACGGCGATGCCGGTGAGGCCGATCTCGAGCTCGTCCTCGGTGACGGCCCACCCGCGGTCGCGGGCACGTCGGCCGTCACGACGGACGGCGTCGGCGTCGGGCAGCGTTGCCGGCGTGGGCCGCTCCAGCACACCCGACGGGAGCTCGAGCGCGTCCCACGCGAGGAGCACCTTGCCCAGCGCGGAGCAGTGGGCGGGGACCTCGATCTCGGTCCAGTCGCGCGTGCCGAGGAGGTAGGTCGCGTCGACCTGGGCGACCTGCACCACGCGGTCACCGCGGGCCACGCTGAGGTGGACCGTCTCACCCGTGTCGGCGCCGATGCGCTCCATGGCCGGACGGGCCAGCCGGACCAGCTCGTCCCACGGGTCGTGGCGCGCGGCGTAGAGCCAGAAGAGCCGGCCGGCGACGTAGGACCCGGACTCGACGCGCTCGACCAGCCCCGAGCGCTCGAGGGCGGCGAGCAGCCGCGACGTCGTCGACTTCGCCAGCCCGCTCGCGTCCTGAAGCTCGGCGAACGAGATCGGCTCGTCGGCGTGGACGACCGTCGCGACGAGGTCGGCGGCGCGGTCCAGCGCCCGCGTGCCGGTGGCGGCCTCGCTCACGGGCGGCTCCTTCGGTCGAGGGGTTCCCACGGGTTCCATGATGTGGAACCGTGGTTCCACATCATGAGGCTAAGAGCCGTCGGGAGCCGCGGTCAAGGGGCCCGGCCGGCGTCGAGGCCGACGTCCTGACCACGTGACCGACCCAGCCCGACCCAGCCCTGACCCCAGCCCTGACCCCAGGAGGACCCGTGTTCCGCAACGCCATGCCGCGCTACGAGGTTTTGTCCCAGGAGGCGATGGCCACCCTCGACCAGGGATGGCGGCGGCTGATGACCGAGATCGGGGTCGAGTTCATGGACGAGCGCGCCCTCGAGCTGTTCCGCAGGGCCGGGCAGCGGGTCGAGGACAACACCGTCTTCCTCGACCCCGACTTCGTCCTCGAGCAGGTCGCCAAGGCACCGCGCGAGTTCGACGTGCAGGCACGCAACCACGACCACGACATCCACATCGGTGGGGACTCGATGGCGTTCGGGGCGGTCTACGGGCCGCCCTTCGTGCGGCAGGGCGACGTACGACGCGACGCCACCATGGAGGACTTCCGCAGCTTCACCAAGCTCGCGCAGTCGTTCGCCGTGCTCGACTCCGCGGGCGGCGTCATCTGCGAGCCCAACGACACCCCGCTCGACAGCCGGCACCTCGACATGACCTACGCGCTGCAGACGCTGACCGACAAGGTCTACATGGGCAACGTCGTGTCCGGGGTCAACGCCGCGGACACCATCGCGATGACCTCGATCCTCTTCGGGTCGCGGGAGGCCATCGAGGAGACCCCGGCCACCATCTCGCTGATCAACTGCAACTCGCCGCTGCGCTGGGACGACCGCATGCTCGAGGCGCAGTTCGAGTACTCCGGAGCCGGTCAGCCGGTCGTGCTGACGCCCTTCATCCTGATGGGCGCGATGTCGCCGGTGACGATCCCGGCCGCCCTGGTGCAGCAGATCGTGGAGGCCCTGTCGGGCATCGCCCTCTCGCAGCTGATCCGCCCCGGGACGCCGGTGATCTTCGGGTCGTTCCTGTCCAACATCGACATGCAGTCCGGCTCGCCGACCTTCGGCACCCCGGAGTCCGGGCTCGGCCTGCTGTGCACCGGCCAGATCGCGCGCCACTTCGGCCTGCCGTTCCGCACCGGCGGCGGGCTGACGTCCTCACAGGTCGCCGACGCCCAGGCGGGCTACGAGGCGCTCATGACGCTGCTGCCGACCTTCCTCGCCGGCGCCAACTGGGTGATGCACTCGGCCGGCTGGCTCGAGGGTGGCCTGGTCGCGGGCTACGAGAAGTTCATCGTCGACGTCGAGCTGCTCCAGATGCTGCGCCACGAGTTCACCCCGCTCGAGATCGACGAGGCGTCGATGGCCTTCGACGCACACCAGGAGGTCGGCCACGGCGGCCACTTCCTCGGCGCGATGCACACGATGGAGCGCTTCCGCACCTGCTTCTACCGCCCGCTCCTCTCGTCGTCGGAGAACTACGAGCGGTGGATGCGCAACGGCGGCCACGACGCCAACGACCGCGCCCAGGTCGCCTACCAGAAGACGCTCGAGGACTACGAGCAGCCGCCGCTCGACGACGCCGTCCGCGAGGAGCTCGAGGACTACGTCATCCGCCGGCGCGCGGAGCTCGGCGACTGACCGCGCGTCCCAGTGCCGGCGCGTCGGACGACCACAAGTCCAACGCTCACGACGGGCGTACGCGTTGGTGGGGCCGACGGCAGCCACTTCTGGTCGTCCGACGCGCCGCGGCCCTAGCCGGACCGACGCCCGGGGTGGCGGCACATCACACGGATCGAGGGTCCGGCGCCGTGATCTGCCGCCACCACCACAGGCGAGCCGGCACGACCCCCGGTCTCGTGACGTGGCTCAGCCCCTTCTCCCTGCGCTGGCCGATCCGGCGCGTCGGACGACCACAAGTCCAACGCTCACGACGGGCGAACCCGTTGGTCGGGTCGACGGCAGCCACTTCTGGTCGTCCGACGCGCGCGAACGTCACCTCGAGCGAACGGTCAGCTGAGGCCGAGGATCGTCCCGTCGTCGGCGAGGTCGATGCGCGCGGCGGACGGGTCGCGCGGCAGGCCGGGCATGGTCATCATGTCGCCGCAGACCACGACCACGAAGCCTGCGCCCGCGGAGAGGCGTACCTCGCGCACGTGCAGCTCGTGGCCCGACGGCGCACCGAGGGACTTCGGGTCGGTGGAGAAGGAGTACTGGGTCTTGGCGACGCAGACCGGGAGTCCGCCGTAGCCGTCGCTCTCGATGCGCTGGAGGCGGCGCCGGGCCTTGGCCTCCCACGTCACCAGGCCGGCGCCGTAGAGGCGCGTGGCGATCGCCTCCACCTTCGCGGTGAGCGACAGGTCGTCGTCGTAGGTGAAGGAGAACTCGTACGGCGACGGCTCGGCCAGGGTCGCGAGGACGCCCTGGGCGAGGTCCTTCGCACCGTTGCCGCCGTCGGCGAAGTGCGTGGCCGGGAAGGCCTGGACGCCCTCGTCCGCGACCAGCTCGACGACCCGCGCCACCTCCCGGTCGGTGTCGGTGGGGAAGCGGTTGACCGCGACGACGGCGGGGATGCCGTAGACGTCGCGGATGTTGTCGAGGTGGCGGCGGAGGTTGACCATGCCCGCCTCGACCGCGGCGACGTCCTCGGTGCCGAGGTCCGCCAGGGCCACGCCGCCGTGGTACTTCAGCGCCCGGACGGTCGCCACCACGACCGCCACGTCGGGCCGCAGGCCGGACTTGCGGCACTTGATGTCCACGAACTTCTCCGCCCCCAGGTCGGCGCCGAAGCCGGCCTCGGTGACCACGATGTCGGCCAGGCGCAGCCCCGCGCGGGTCGCCATGACCGAGCTGCAGCCGTGGGCGATGTTGGCGAACGGACCGCCGTGCACGAAGGCCGGGGCCCCCTCGAGCGTCTGCACGAGGTTGGGCGCGAGGGCGTCGCGCAGCAGCGCCGCCATCGCCCCGTGGGCACCCAGGTCGCGCGCGGTCACCGGCGACATGGCGCGGGTGTAGCCGATGACGATGTCGCCGATGCGGCGCTTGAGGTCGGCCCAGGACTCGGTGAGGCAGAAGATCGCCATCAGCTCGGAGGCCACGACGATGTCGAACCCGTCCTCGCGAGGGAAGCCGTTGACGTGCCCGCCGAGGGCCACGACCACCTCGCGCAGCGCCCGGTCGTTCGTGTCGAGGACGCGCTTCCAGGTCACGCTGCGCACGTCGATGTCGAGCTCGTTGCCGTGGTGCACGTGGTTGTCGATGAGGGCGGCGAGGAGGTTGTTCGCGGCGGCGATCGCCGCGAAGTCGCCGGTGAAGTGCAGGTTGATGTCGGTCATCGGCACCACCTGGCTCCAGCCGCCACCGGCGGCGCCGCCCTTCATGCCGAAGACCGGTCCCATCGACGGCTCGCGCAGGCACGCCACCGTCCGGTGGCCGAGGCCGTGGAGGGCGTCGGTGAGCCCCACCGTCGTGGTGGTCTTGCCCTCGCCCGGCGGGGTCGGGGAGAGCGCGGTGACCAGGACCAGCCGGCCGAGGGGGCGGTCGGCGAGGGACGCCAGGTAGCCGACGTCCACCTTGGCCTTGTGGTGCCCGTAGGGCACCAGGTGCTCCTCGTCGATGCCGAGGGTCTCCCGGGCGATGTCCCGGATGGGCCGCAGCACGGCGGCGTTGGCGATCTCGATGTCGGACAGCATGGTGCTCCTTCGGTTGCCTGGCGTCAGCGGAAGACGACCGTGCGGTCGCCGTTGAGCAGGACGCGCGACTGGGCGTGCCAGCGCACGGCCCGGGACAGGACCTGGGCCTCCACGTCGCGCCCGGCCGCGACGAGCTGGTCCTGGTCGTAGCCGTGGTCGACGCGCAGGACGTCCTGCTCGATGATCGGTCCCTCGTCGAGGTCGGCGGTGACGTAGTGCGCCGTCGCGCCCACCAGCTTCACACCCCGGTCGAAGGCCTGGTGGTAGGGCCGGGCTCCCTTGAAGCTCGGCAGGAACGAGTGGTGGATGTTGATCGCGCGCCCGGACAGCCGCCGGCACAGGTCGTCGGACAGGACCTGCATGTAGCGGGCCAGCACGACCAGGTGGCTGCCCGTCGCCTCGACGATCTCCATGAGCCGGTCCTCGGCGTCGGACTTGGTCGCCGAGGTCACGGGGACGTGGTGGAAGTCGATGCCGTACGACCGGACCAGCGGGCCGGCGTCCGCGTGGTTCGAGACGACGGCCGGCACGTCGATCTGGACGGCGCCCGTGCTGGCGCGGAAGAGCAGGTCGTTGAGGCAGTGCAGGTGCTTCGACACCATGATGAGCGTGCGGTAGGGGGCGTCCGCCGCCCACAGCTCGAAGTGCATGCCGAACCGCTCGGCGGTGGCGGCGAACGCCTCGCGCAGGGCGCCGGGCTCGGTCGAGCTCGCGGTGGCGAAGGCGATCCGCATGAAGAACCGCTGGGTGAGGCGGTCGCCGAACTGCTGGCTCTCGACGATGTTGGCGCCCTGCTCGACGAGGTAGCCGCTGACGGCGTGCACGATGCCCGGGCGGTCCGGGCAGGAGAGGGTCAGGACGAAGTCGCTCACAAGTCGCCCACTCGGCTGCTCACTCGGCCTCCCGCGATCGTTGCTGTGTCGCACGTTGCGCTTGACGAAACAGAGTTTGCGATACGCAACAGCCGCTGCGCTAGTGTCGCGCCATGCGCAACAGCGAGGAGACCGGCGCCGGCGGCGGTGGCGTCCAGTCCGTCGACCGGGCCCTGAGCATCCTCGAGGTGCTCGCGCGCACCGGCGAGGCAGGCGTCACCGAGATCGCGGGCGAGCTCGGCGTCCACAAGAGCACGGCGTTCCGCCTGGTCGCGACCCTGGAGTCGCACCGGCTCGTCGAGCAGACCGGCGACCGGGGCCGCTACCGGCTCGGCGTCGGCGTCCTCCGCCTCGCCGGTGCCACCACGGCCCGCCTCGACCTGGTCCAGGAGGCGCGGCCGATCTGCCGCCAGCTCGCGGCCGACACCGGTGAGACCGTCAACGTCGCGGTGCTCGCCGACGGCTCCGCGCTCTACCTCGACCAGGTGGCCGGCTCCTCGGCGCTGCAGCCGCACAACTGGGTCGGGCAGCACATCCCGCTGCACGCCACCAGCAACGGCAAGGTCCTGCTGAGCGGCCTCGACGAGGCCGAGCTGGAGCAGGCACTCGGCGCGCTGACGACGTACACCGCCCAGACGATCACCCGCCTCCCGGAGCTGCGCGACGAGCTCGCCAGGGTCAGGGAGCAGGGGTACGCCGTCGCGATCGACGAGCTCGAGGTCGGGCTGACCGCGGTGGCCGCGCCGGTCCGCAACGCCCACGGCGACGTGGTCGCCTCGATGAGCGTCTCCGGCCCGTCGTTCCGGCTCGACGCGGAGCGGCTCGACGACGTGATCGCGCTGCTGGCCGAGGCGGCCGGCGAGGTCTCCCACCGCCTCGGCTGGGGTCATCGATAGTCGGCACGTCCGCGCCCCAGCCCTTGACGACGGGGGGTCTCCGCTGGATCCTGCGAACGTGGCTGGTTGCGCTCGGAGCACCCGGTTGCGACATGCGCAACAAGTGTCGAGGTGGTCCGGATGCCAGAGCTGTACGTCGACGGGGCGTGGGCGAGCCCTGCCGCGGGTGGTCGGCGCGAGGTGCGCTGCCCGGCGGACGGCTCGCTGGTCGGGGCGGTCGACGAGGCCGGCGCCGAGGACACGGCTCGCGCGATCGAGGCGGCGCACCGGGCGTTCCACGCGAGCGACTGGCCGACCACGTCCGGCCGTGAGCGCGGGGACCTGCTCCTGCGCGTGGCCGACCTGCTCGAGCGCGACGCCGACGACGTGGCCCGCATGGAGTCGCTCGACACCGGCAAGCGCCTCGTGGAGAGCCGGTACGACGTCGCGGACGTGGTCTCGGTCTTCCGCCACTACGGGCGGGTGGCCGCCGAGGACGCCGGGCGCGTGGTCGACACCGGCAACCCCGACGTGGTCAGCCGCATCGTGCACGAGCCCATCGGCGTGTGCGGGCTCATCACGCCCTGGAACTACCCGCTCCTGCAGGTCTCGTGGAAGGTCGCGCCGTGCCTGGCGGCGGGCAACACCTTCGTGCTCAAGCCGAGCGAGCTGACGCCCCACTCGGCCGTGCACCTGATGCGCCTGCTGGAGGAGGCCGGGCTGCCCGCGGGCGTCGGCAACCTCGTGCTGGGGGCCGGCGCGAGCGCCGGTGCCCCGCTCTCCTCGGACCCGCGGGTCGACCTCGTGTCGTTCACCGGCGGGCTGGAGACGGGCCGGGCGATCATGGCCACCGCCGCCGCCACGGTGAAGAAGGTGGCTCTCGAGCTGGGCGGCAAGAACCCGAACATCGTCTTCGCGGACGCCGACCTCGACGTGGCCCTCGACTTCGCCCTCACCGCGGTCTTCCTGCACTCCGGCCAGGTGTGCTCCGCCGGCGCGCGGCTGCTCGTCGAGGAGTCGATCCACGACTCCTTCGTCGACGCGCTCGTCGAACGAGCGGGCGCGATCCGCCTCGGCGGCCCCTTCGACGACAAGGCCGAGACCGGTCCGCTCACCAGTGCCGCGCACCGCGACAAGGTGGAGGCGTACGTCGCCCGCGGGCTCGCCGAGGGAGCGGTGCTCCGGTGCGGTGGCGCGCGTCCCGACGACCCGGCCCTCGCCGAGGGCTTCTACTACCTGCCGACGATCCTCGACCGCTGCACCAGCGGCATGTCGGTGACGCAGGACGAGTCCTTCGGGCCGGTGCTCACCGTCGAGACCTTCCGTGACGAGGACGAGGCGGTGCGCATCGCCAACGACTCGATCTACGGCCTGGCCGGGGCCGTGTGGACCCAGGACGCGGGCCGGGCCCAGCGGGTGGCGGGCCGGCTCCGGATGGGAACGGTCTGGATCAACGACTACCACCCCTACGTGCCCCAGGCCGAGTGGGGCGGCTACAAGCAGTCCGGCACCGGCCGGGAGCTGGGTCAGGCAGGGCTCGACGAGTACCGCGAGACCAAGCACGTGTGGCACAACATCCGCCCGGTGCCCCAGCGCTGGTTCGGCGGGTAGGCGGCGACCATGGGTGCGGACCGGTACGACGTCGTCATCGTGGGAGGTGGCTCGGCCGGGTGCGCGCTCGCGAACCGCCTGTCCGCGGACGCCTCCACCTCGGTGCTGGTGCTGGAGGCGGGGCGCACCGACCGGTTCGACCCGTTGATCCATGCCCCGGCGGCGCTCCCGTTCCCGATCGGCAACCCGCTCTACGACTGGCGGTACGAGACCGAGCCGGAGCCGGCGATGGGGGGGCGTCGCGTCTACCACGCACGCGGCAAGGTGCTCGGCGGGTCGTCGTCGATCAACGGGATGATCTTCCAGCGGGGCAACCCGATGGACTACGAGCGGTGGGCCCGCGAGCCCGGCATGGAGACCTGGGACTACCGCCACTGCCTGCCCTACTTCAAGCGGATGGAGTCCCTGGTCCTGCCCGACGGGCAGGTCGGCGCGGACGCCTGGCGGGGCGGCTCCGGCCCGCTCGTCCTCGAGCGCAGCCCCGCCACGAACCCGCTCTTCAGCGCCTTCTTCGAGGCCGCGCAGCAGGCGGGCTACCTCCTGACCGACGACGTCAACGGCTATCGCCAGGAGGGCTTCGGGCGCTTCGACCGCAACATCGTCAACGGCGTGCGGATGTCGGCCGCCCGGGCGTACCTCCACCCGGTGATGAAGCGCAAGAACCTCACCGTCGAGACCTTCGCCCACGCCACCCGGATCCGCTTCGAGGGCCGTCGGGCCGTCGGCGTCGACTACCTCCGTGCCGGCCGCAGGCACCAGCAGGTCCGGGCGGGCGAGGTCATCCTCTGCGGCGGCGCCATCAACTCACCGCAGCTGCTGCAGCTCTCGGGGGTCGGCAACCCCGAGCACCTGCGACCGCTGGGCGTGGAGATGGTCCAGGACCTGCCGGGCGTCGGCGAGAACCTGCAGGACCACCTCGAGGTCTACATCCAGTACGCCTCGCTCCAGCCGGTCTCCATCGTGGAGGGCCTCAAGTGGCGCAACCGCCCCCGGGTCGGCCTCGAGTGGCTGCTCCGGCGCACCGGCACCGCGGCCTCCAACCACTTCGAGGGCGGCGGGTTCTGCCGGTCCAACGAGGACGTCGACTGGCCCAACCTGATGTTCCACTTCCTGCCGATCGCGATCCGCTACGACGGGTCGGCGCCGGCGGGACAGGATCGCTACGCCCACGGCTACCAGGTCCACATCGGCCCCATGTACGCCGACACCCGCGGGTGGGTGCGCATCGCCTCGACCGACCCGCGCCAGAAGCCGAGGATGCTCTTCAACTACCTGTCCACCGACAACGACCGCCGGGAGTGGGTCGAGGCGGTCCGCGTCGCGCGCGACATCCTCAACCAGCCCGCCTTCGCGCCGTTCAACGGCGGTGAGCTGTCGCCCGGACCGGGGGTGAGCACGGACGAGGAGGTCCTCGACTGGGTGCGCCGGGACGCGGAGACCGCGCTGCACCCCTCGTGCACCGCGAAGATGGGCACCGACGACCTGTCCGTCACCGACCCCACCAGCATGCGCGTGCACGGCACCGAGGGCCTGCGGGTCGTCGACGCGTCGGTCTTCCCCTACGTCACCAACGGCAACATCTACGCCCCCGTGATGATGGTCGCCGAGAAGGCGGCCGACCTGATCGCCGGCAACACGCCGCTCGCGCCCGCGGACGTCCCGTTCTACCGCCACCGCGGCGGCGTGCCGCCCTACCCGCCCGGCGACCCGCGCAACCAGGCCGCCGGCGGACCCGCCCACCAGCTGATGGAGGAGCACCCATGACGACGGCAGCACTGTCGGTCGACGGCCTGTGGAAGATCTTCGGTCCCCGCTCCGACCGGGTGATCGGCACACCGGACGCCGAGCTCTCCCGCGCCGACCTCAAGGCCAAGACCGGCAACGTCGTCGGCGTGAAGGACGTCTCCTTCGACGTCGCGCCCGGCGAGGTCTTCGTCGTCATGGGCCTCTCCGGCTCGGGCAAGTCCACGCTGGTCCGCCTCCTCACCCGCCTGATCGAGCCGACGTCCGGCTCGGTGACGCTGAACGGCGAGGAGATCACCGCGGCGTCGGAGTCGAAGCTGCGCGAGATCCGCCGCCACCAGGTGTCGATGGTGTTCCAGCACTTCGGCCTGCTGCCGCACCGCCAGGTGATCGACAACGTGGCCTACGGCCTCGAGGTCCGCGGCGTGGGCAAGAAGGAACGCCGGGCGAAGGCGGGCGAGATCGTCGACCTGGTCGGCCTCACGGGCTACGAGAAGTCCTACCCCGACCAGCTCTCCGGCGGCATGCAGCAGCGCGTCGGGCTGGCCCGGGCGCTCGCCGGCGACCCGGAGATGCTGCTCTTCGACGAGCCGTTCTCGGCCCTCGACCCGCTGATCCGGCGCGACATGCAGAACGAGGTGATCCGGCTGCACCGCGAGCTGGGCAAGACGATGGTCTTCATCACCCACGACCTCAGCGAGGCCCTCAAGCTCGGTGACCGGATCCTCATCATGCGTGACGGTGCGATCGTCCAGATCGGCTCGCCCGACGAGGTCGTCGCCCGGCCGGCCGACGACTACGTCAAGGACTTCGTCTCCGAGGTGCCCAAGTCGCACGTGCTGACCCTGAAGTGGGTGATGCGCGAGCCGAGGCCCGGCGAGTCGCTGGAGGGCCCCGCGCTGCCGGTCACCACGATCGTGCGCCAGGCCGCCCGGGCGGCGATCGCGTCGGAGCACCCGATCCGGGTCGTGGACGGCGACGAGCTGCTGGGTGTCGTCGACGAGGAGGACATCATGCGCGTGGTGGTGGCCGAGGAGGAGTCGTGACCACCACCGCCCCCGCCCCCGCTGTCCGCAAGCCGGTCGAGCCCGGCGCCGAGCCACCGCCTCCCGAGCGGAGCTCCGTCAGCCGGTGGATCCCGGCCGCGGTGGTCATCGGCGTCTGGATCGTCGCCTACCTCCTCCTCGAGGGCACCGACACCCTCGCCCTGCCGGGCGTCGCGCGGACCGACCTCCACGACCGGCTCACCGAGTTCAACAACGACCTCCTCGCCAGCCGCGACACCAACCCGGTCATGCAGTTCACCAACTCCATCTCCGACCTGCTGCGCAGCCTCTTCGAGTGGGTGCAGCGCATGATCGTCGTGCCGAACCCGCCCCGCCCCGTGCCGGAGATCGGCTGGCTGGGGGTCGTCGCGATCGCGACCTACATCGGCCTGGCGATCGCCAACTGGCGCATCGCGGTCCTGGTCTGCCTCTCCTTCCTCTCCTTCGGCGTGCTGGGCTACTGGCAGGACTCGCTCGACCTGCTGATCGTCACCGGCATCTCGGTGGCGATCGTGATCGTGCTGGGGATGCCGCTGGCGGTCCTCGTCGGCACGAGCACGCGGGCCAACAGGGCCATCACGGTCGTCCTCGACCTGATGCAGACGATGCCGACGTTCGTCTACCTCCTGCCGGTGGTGCTGTTCTTCGGGATCGGCGTCAGCGCCGCCGTCGTGAGCACGATGATCTACGCCCTCCCGCCGCTCGTCCGGATCGCCGGCTTCGGGATCCGCGAGGTCCCGACGGCCACCATCGAGGCCACCGACTCGGCCGGCCAGACCTACTGGCAGCGGCTGTTCAAGGTGCAGCTCCCGATGGCGCGCAAGACCATCATCGTGGGGCTCAACCAGACCACGCTCGCCGCGCTCTCGATGGCCACGCTGGCGGCGTTCGTCAACGGGCCCGGCCTCGGCAAGCCCGTCCTGGCCGGCCTGCGGATCAACGACGTCGGCGCCGCGTTCGTGCCCGGCGTGCTGATCGTGGTCATGGCCGTCATGCTCGACCGCACCACGACGGCCGCCAGTGAGCGCTCGGAGAAGGTGGCGCGCGGCGGTGGCGGCAACGTCCGGCAGCGACGCGTCCTCCTCGCCGTCGGCGGGGTCGGCACGCTCGTGGCCGTCTACCTCTCCCGCACCTACATCGGGCTCGCGGAGTTCCCCGTCTACACGATCGGCGACCGCATCGCCACGTGGGTGAACGACGTCATGGACTGGGTCACGAGCACCTTCGGCGGCATCACCGGCGCCTTCAAGGACCTCGTGACCACCTGGCTGCTCAACCCGATGCAGTCACTGATCGCCGACTCGCCGTGGTACGTCTCCTTCGTCGCGATCGCCGCCCTCGCGTTCGTCTTCGGCGGCGCCCGCGCCCTCGTGTCCTCCCTCGTCTGCCTGACCGGCATCTGGTTCTTCGACCTGTGGCACGACGCCATGATCACGCTCACGATGACGCTCGTCGCCACCGTGCTCGTGATGGTGCTGGCACTGGTTTTCGGGGTCTGGATGGCCCGGGACCGCAAGGTCGACCTCGGCATCAGGCCGCTGCTCGACGCGGGCCAGACGATCCCGCCGTTCGTCTACCTGATCCCGGTGCTCGCCCTCTTCGGCCCCTCCCGCTTCACCGCGATCGTGGCAGGCGTCGTCTACGCCGCCCCCGCTGCCATCAAGCTGGTGGCCGACGGCGTCAAGGGCGTCTCGCCCACGACCATCGAGGCGGGCCGCTCGACGGGTCAGACGACGTGGCAGGAGATCACCAAGGTGCAGCTGCCGATGGCGAAGGGCTCGCTCGTGCTCGCCACCAACCAGGGCCTGCTCTACGTGCTGTCCATGACCGTGATCGGCGGCCTCGTCGGCGCGGGCGCCCTCGGCTACGACGTCGTCTACGGCTTCTCGCGCAGCGAGGCGTGGGGCAAGGGCCTGGCCGCGGGCATCACCATCGTGCTCCTCGGCGTGATGCTGGACCGGATCACCCGCGCGGCCGCCGACGTGCGCCGTGACGACGGACCCGGCCCGCGCCGGGCCTTCCACACGCGGCTGCCGATCGGCTTCCCGGGCGACCGGAAGGTCGTCGAGACGTGACCCGCCGGGGTCCCGGAGACCCACCAACGGCATGTGCGACCAACCACCAGATGAGGAGACCCACATGAGAACTCCCCGCAGCCGGGGTGCGCGAATCGGGGCAGTAGCCGCGGTCGCCACGTTGGCCCTGTCCGCCTGTGGCGGCGGATCGATCGACGAGCAGACGCAAGCCAACGAGGAGCAGGCCGCCGAGTCCGGTGGCGAGTGCGGTGACCTCAACATGGCGGTGAACCCGTGGGTCGGGTACGAGGCGAGCGCCTACGTGGTCGGGACGGTCGCCGAGCAGGAGCTCGGCTGCAACGTCGAGTACAAGGAGCTCAAGGAGGACGTCTCCTGGCAGGGCTTCGGCACCGGCGAGGTCGACGTCGTCATCGAGGACTGGGGCCACCCCGACCTCGAGAAGAAGTTCTTCGCCGAGCAGGGCGACGGCACCGCGACGGACTTCGGTCCGCAGGGCAACGTCGGCATCATCGGCTGGTTCGTGCCGCCGTGGCTGGCCGAGGAGCACCCGGACATCCTCGACTGGGAGAACCTGAACAAGTACGCCGACGAGTTCGCGACCTCCGAGTCCGGCGGCCAGGGCCAGTTCCTCGGGGCCGACCCGTCCTACGTGCAGTTCGACGAGGCGATCGTGAGCAACCTCGACCTGGACTTCAAGGTCGTCTTCTCCGGTTCGGAGGCCGCCTCCATCGAGGCCTTCCGCAAGGCCGAGGAGAACAAGGAGTGGGTCATCGGCTACTGGTACGAGCCGCAGTACTTCAACGCCGAGGTGCCGATGCAGCGCGTCGCCCTGCCGCCGTACGAGGAGGGCTGCCAGGACGACCCGGAGACGGTGGCCTGCGACTACCCGGAGACCGAGCTGAAGAAGATCGTCAGCACCGAGTGGTCCGAGGGCGACTCGACCGCGGTCGACCTGGTCCAGAACTTCACGTGGACCAACGAGGACCAGAACGTCGTGGCGGGCTACATCGCGTCCGACGGCATGTCCCCGGAGGACGCCGCGGCCAAGTGGATCGACGAGAACCAGGACAAGGTCGACGCCTGGCTCGGCTGACGACCGTCGATGCCTGTCTCCCGGGCGACCCTTGACACCCGCCCGGGAGAGGGACATCGTACGGTCGTTGCAAGTCACGCACTAGGTTGCGCACGACGCAACCGGATGGGCAGGCCGGCATGGCGATCAAGGAACCCGTCGGTGAATCTCTGATCCCACCGCACCGCGAGGGCCAGGACCTGTCGCTCGACAAGGTGACCTTCGGCGTGGCCGCCGCGCTCGCGATCGCCTTCCTCCTCTGGGGGACCCTCGACTCCGATGGGATGGGCACGACCACGGGCGACCTCCTCGGCTGGCTGGAGACCACCTTTGGGTGGCTGTTCATCCTGGTCAGCGCGTCGTTCCTGCTGTTCTCCGGCTACCTCGCGGTGACCCGCTACGGCAACATCAAGCTGGGTCCCGACGACTCCGAGCCGGAGTTCACGACCTTCTCGTGGGTCTCGATGATGTTCGCGACGGGCATGGGCATCGGCCTGATGTTCTGGGGTGTCGCCGAGCCGCTCACCTACCTCACGGCGACCGACGCCTCGAGCATCCCGCCAGGTCGGGGTGACCCGTCGACCCCCGACAGCGCACGGGTCGCGATGGAGTACGCGTTCTTCCACTGGGGCTTCCACCCGTGGGCGATGTACGCCGTGATCGGACTCGCCATCGGGTACTTCGCCTACCGCAAGAACACCGGCAACCTGGTCTCGGGCGCGTTCGGGCCGCTGCTGGGGCGCCGTGCGACGGAGGGCCCCGGCAAGGCCATCGACGTGATCGCGATCTTCGCGACGCTGTTCGGCTCGGCGACCTCCCTCGGCCTGGGCGCCCTGCAGATCACCGGCGGCCTCGACGACGTCTTCTCGACCGGTGAGTCCAAGTGGCTGACGGTGGTCGTGATCGCGGTCCTGACCACCTGCTTCGTGGCCTCCGCCGTGACCGGCATCGAGAAGGGCGTGCAGTACCTCTCCAACGCGAACGCGATCGCGGCCCTGCTGCTGGTGTTCTTCCTCTTCGTCGTCGGGCCGACGGTCTTCATCCTCAGCACCTTCACCGAGTCCCTGGGCGGCTACCTGACGCACCTGCCGACGATGTCGTTCCGGACCGGCGCCTTCGGCGGCAGCGAGTTCCTCGACGCCTGGACGATCTTCTACTGGGCGTGGTGGATCTCGTGGACGCCCTTCGTGGGCATGTTCATCGCCCGCATCTCCAAGGGCCGCACGATCCGGCAGTTCGTCGTCTACGTGATCCTGGTGCCGAGCGTGGTGTCGTTCGTCTGGTTCTCCATCCTGGCCGGCTCGGCGTTCGACCTGCAGCTGTCGGGCGCGAAGGACCTCGGCGCCGTGCTCGCGGACGAAGGCACGGAGAGCGCGCTGTTCGCCACGCTGCGGGAGTACCCGCTCTCCAGCATCACGGTCGTGCTGGCGGTGTTCCTCGTCGCCATCTTCTTCATCACCGGCGCCGACTCGGCCTCGATCGTCATGGGCATGCTCAGCCAGCACGGCGAGGAGCACCCGATGCGCTGGCTGGTGATCTTCTGGGGCGTCGCCCAGGGGGCGGTGGCCGCCGTGCTGCTGTTCTCCGGCGGCCTCGGCGCGCTGCAGACCCTGGTGATCATCGTGGCCGGACCGTTCATGCTGGTCATCTGCGCGATGTGCGTGTCGCTCATGAAGGCGCTGCGCGAGGAGCCGTACGAGTCGACGCTGCCCTCGCGGGTGCGCAAGGCCGTGCTGCACGCCCAGAGGTACGACTCGGTGGAGAACCACTCGGTCGCCCTGACCGCGCTCGGGGCCGACCCGGAGGAGGTCATCAGCACGCCCGACGAGGACGAGAGGTCCTCGGGCGCCCGCCGCCGGCCCGAGGGCCCGTAGCCCGACCGTCCGCCGTCGCCCCGAGCACCTTGACAGTGCTCCGGGGCGACGGCGTACATTTCTGGAATCGCGCATAGCGCAACTCGTTGCACGATGCGCAACCCGCGAGACGCACCACCGAGACGCACCACCCGAGCTCCCAGGAGATCCGTCATGGCAGACGTCCCCACGACCGCACGTGTCGTCGTGATCGGTGCCGGCATCGTCGGCAACAGCCTCGTGCACCACCTGACGCGGCTCGGGTGGACCGACGTCGTGCAGATCGACAAGGGCCCCCTGCCCAACCCCGGCGGTTCGACGGGCCACGCCTCCAACTTCATCTTCACCGTTGACCACTCCCGCGAGATCACCGACCTGACGCTCGACTCGGTCGCGCAGTACAAGGAGATGGGTGTCTTCACGCAGTCGGGCGGCTTCGAGATCGCCCGCACCGAGGAGCGCATGGAGGAGCTGCGGCGACGCATGTCGAGCGCCCGTGCCTGGGGGATCGAGGCCGAGCTGGTCAGCCCGTCCTTCGTGAAGGAGAAGGTGCCCTTCATCGAGGAGGACCAGTTCATCGGCGCGTTCTGGACGCCCGGGGTCGGGGTGGTCGACTCGCTGCGCGCCGGCACCATCATGCGCGAGCGCGCCCTCGCCACCGGCGAGCTGACCGTCGTGCCGACCGTCGAGGTGACCGGCCTCGACACGACCGAGGGCCCCCACGGCCGCCGCCGGATCACCCGGGTGCGGACGACCGGCGGCGACATCGAGGCCGACGTGGTGGTCATCGCCGCCGGTGTGTGGAGCCCGAAGCTCGGCGACATGGCCGGCATCAGCATCCCGCTGACGCCGGCCGTGCACCAGATGATCAGCGTCGGCCCCTGCCCGCAGCTGGCGGAGAGGGAGGGAGAGATCTCCTTCCCGATCGTCCGCGACATGGACACCTTCTGCTACGAGCGCCAGCACGGCGCCGACATGGAGGTCGGCTCCTACGCCCACCGCGCGATCCTCCACGAGCCGGAGGACATCCCCTCGATCGAGCAGGCCAAGCTGTCGCCGACCGAGATGCCCTTCACCTCCGACGACTTCGACCCCCAGCTCGAGCAGGCCTACGAGCTCATGCCCGAGCTGCTCGGGGCCGAGGGCGCCGAGATGCGCTACGCCATCAACGGCCTGCTCTCGCTGACCTGCGACGGCAACCCGATCCTGGGCGAGAGCGACGTCGCCGGACTCTGGACGGCCGCCGCGGTGTGGATCAAGGAGGGTCCCGGGGTCGGCCGCGCGGTCGCGGAGTGGATGACCGACGGACACTCCGAGATCGACCTGCACCACAGCGACATCGCCCGCTTCCACGACCACCAGAAGCGCCGCGAGCACACCCGGCTGCGCACCACCGAGTCGTTCATCAAGACCTACGGCATCGTGCACCCGGGCGAGCAGTACGAGTCCGACCGCGACCAGCGGCTCTCCCCGATGCACGACTCCCAGGAGAAGCTGGGCGCCGTCTTCTTCGAGACCGCCGGGTGGGAGCGCCCGTTCTGGTACGAGACCAACGCTTCCCTGCTCGAGGCGTACGGCGACGCGGTCATGCCGCGCGAGCACGAGTGGGACTCCCGCTGGTGGAGCCCGATCATCAACGCCGAGCACCTCCGCATGCGCGAGGCCGCCGCGGTCATCGACCTGTCGGCGTTCTGCATCTTCGACATCGTCGGCCCCGAGGCCCTCGACGTGGTGCAGACGACCTGCGTCGCGCAGTGCGACGTCGCCGTGGGCAAGGTCGTCTACACGCCCGTCCTGGACGCGAAGGGTGGCTTCCGCTCCGACCTCACCGTGATGCGCCTGGGCGAGGACCACTTCCGGGTCGTCACCGGCGGTGCGCACGGCATGGCCGACCGCGCGTGGTTCGCGGGGCACCTGCCCGAGGCGGGCGCCACGACGCTCACCGACCTCACCGACGACGTGTCCACCATCGGCATCTGGGGCCCGCGGGCCCGCGACATCGTGTCGTCGCTGACCGCCGACGACGTCTCGGACGCCGGGTTCGGCTTCCTGACCTGCCGCGAGATCGACCTCGCCGGCACGTCCGTGCTCGCCTCCCGCATCTCCTACGTCGGCGAGCTCGGCTGGGAGCTCTACGTCCCGATGGAGCACGCCGCCGGGCTGTGGGAGGCGCTCCTCGAGGCGGGCGCCCCGCACGGTGCGGTGCCCGCCGGCATCGGCGTCTACGGCACGACGGGCCGCATCGAGAAGGGCTACCGCGCCTACGGCGCCGAGCTCGACAGCGAGCGCACCATCGTCGAGGCCGGGATGCAGCGTCCCAAGGTCAAGGCCGCCGACTTCGTCGGCAAGGAGGCCTACCTCGCCCAGCGGGAGGAGGCACCCCGGGCGGTCCTCTGCACGCTGACGGTCGACGACCACACGTCGGCCTCCGGGACGAAGCGCTACATGCTCGGCGGGGAGCCGATCCTCACCCGTGACGGCGGCACGCTCACCGACGGCCACGGGCACCACCCGTACGTCACCAGCGCCGGCTCGGCCCCGTCGCTCGGCAAGCACGTGCTGCTCGCCTACCTGCCACCCGACGAGGCCGTCATCGGCAACCAGCTCGCCGTGTCCTACATGGAGGAGCTCTACCCGGTCACGGTCGGCTCGATCGATGCGACGCCCCTCCTCGACCCGACCAACGAGCGCATCCGCTGATGGTCGATCCACTGGTCTGCGTCAAGCGCGTGGTCGACGCGACGAGCGAGGTCGTCCTCACCGACGACGAGCAGGGCGTCGACGGGCGCTACGCCGGCTTCACCACGAGCGCCCACGAGGAGTGCGCGGTCGAGCTCGCCGTCCGCATCGCCGCCGACGCCGGCGGCACCGCAACCGTCATGACCCTCGGTGACGACGACGCCGTGGAGCAGCTGCGGGCCGCGCTCGCCGTCGGCTGCGCCGCGGCCACCCACGTGGTGGCCGACGCGCAGGCGTTCGGCCCCGCCGACGTCGCCCGGGAGATCGCCGCCGTGGTCCGCGACCACGAGGCAGCGGGCACGCCCCACGAGCTGGTGCTGCTGGGCAACGACGCCGCCGACACGGGCGACTTCCAGGTCGGCATCCGCCTCGCCTACGAGCTCGGCTGGCCCGTCGTGAACGGCGTCAGCACCGTCACGGTCGCCGACGGCGAGGTGACGGCGAGCGGGTCGGGACCCGACGGCCACGAGACCTTCCGCCTCCCGCTCCCCGCGGTGGTCACGGTCCTCGAGGGCGGCGTGGAGCCGCGCTACCCGAGCGTCCCCGGACGGATGAAGGCCAAGAAGGTGCCCATCGAGGAGCGCCGGCCCACGGCGGACCCGGTCGGGCCGTCCCGCGTGCGGCTGGTGCTGCCCCCTCCCTCCCCGTCGACCGTCCAGGTCCTCGGCACGGGGCCCGAGGCCGCACCCGCGGTCGTCGACCTCTTCGAGCAGCTGGGGGTGCTGGCGCGATGATCGTCGTCCTGGTCGAGGTCACGCCGGCAGGAGAGGTCGTGGAGACCTCGCTCGAGGCCATGACGTTCGCGCGCGACCTCGCCGCCGCCGGGGGCGGGGTGCCGATCGACGCGGTCGTCGTCGGCCAGCCCGACGAGGCGCTCGTCGGCACCCTGGCGTCGTACGGCGCCCGCCGCGTGCACGCGCTCACCGGTCCGGCGTACGACTCGTTCTCCGGCGCCGCGTGGGCGGCCGGGCTGATGGCGGTGCGCGAGCGCGCGGGGGCGGTCGTCGTCACCGCTGCCGGAACCCCGCGCGGCAACGAGGTCCTGGCCCACGTCGCCGCCCGGTCCGGGGTGCCGATGGCCGCCAACGTGGTGTCCTTCGGCAGCCTGTCGCCCTTCACGGTCACCCGCCAGGTGGTGGGCGGGGCCGCGCTGGAGGAGATGAGCCTGGCCCAGCGCCCGGCGGTCTTCAGCCTCGCCGGCCACGCGGTGGAGGCCACCCCGGCCCCGGCCGCGGGTGTAGGCGAGCTGGTCGCGGAGACACCGGAGGTCGCCGACGCCGACCTCGTCGCCCGCGTGGTGTCCACCGAGGAGCCCGAGCCCGACCTGTCGGGCACGCTCAAGTCGGCGCGCGTCGTCGTCGGCGCCGGTCGCGGCGCCGGCTCGGCGGAGGGGTTCGACGACCTCCTCGAGCTCGCCGAGCTGCTCGACGCCCCGCTGGGGGTCTCCCGCGTGGTGACCTCCCTGGGGTGGCGGCCGCACCACGAGCAGGTGGGCCAGACCGGCAGCCGCATCTCGCCCGACCTCTACATCCCCTGCGGGATCAGCGGGGCGATCCAGCACTGGGCGGGATGCAGCAGTGCCAGGACGATCCTCGCGATCAACACCGACCCCGACGCCCCGATGGTCACCAAGGCGACCCACGCGGTCATCGGCGACCTCCACGAGATCATCCCGGCGGTCAACGCCGAGATCCGTCGTCGCCGCGCCTAGGGGAGCGGACGTCCCCGCGCCGGGCGACGTCCGGTCGACGTGCGGCGGTTGCTCACCCTCTGCGGGTGAGCGGCGACCACCCTCGACGGTGCCACACTGCGGCAGACCGGTCGACCGGGACCGGACCTGCGAGAGGGGCCTGCCATGGACGCGATGACCAACGACTTCGGGGACGTACTCCTGTGGTCCTTCTGGTTCTTCATCTGGATCGCCGCACTCATGGTCTGGTTCCGGTGCCTGTTCGACCTGTTCGGTGACCACACCCTCAGCGGCTGGGGCAAGGCCGGCTGGGCGCTGCTGCTCATCCTCGTGCCCTGGGTGGGCGCCCTGATCTACCTGATCGCCCGCGGCCGCAGCATGACCGAACGGCAGCTCAGCAGGGCCAAGGAGATGCAGGCCGCGCAGGAGCAGTACATCCAGCAGGTCGCCGGCACGTCGACCACCCCTGCCGACCAGATCGCCAACGCCAAGGCGCTGCTCGACTCGGGCACCATCGACCAGAGCGAGTTCGACGCGCTGAAGGCCAAGGCTCTCGCCTGATCGCGGCGGCTCGACGCGGCACTCGACAGGTCCGCACGTCCGTACGGCAAGACCGACACCGGTTGCGTGAGGCACGGCGCCGTCCGGGGCTCGACGCGTGACACCCGCGCCTGCGGCGCGCTACGACGACCACCTGCTCGTGCTCGACCATCCCGGCATCGCCGTGCGTCTCCTCTGGGACGAGCGCGGGTCGTGACGACCGTCTCCTTCCGACCGTAACCTCCCGCGACCTCCCGCGTTGTCCACCCGAGAGCAGCGCTGGGCGGCAGTCGCCCGGCCCAGTGGCGAGCCAGACGGCAGGGAGGGTGGACATGGGTGTCGAGATCCAGGTCAACGACCTCACCAAGTCCTTCGGCAAGCAGCTCATCTGGGGCGACGTCACGCTCACCGTGCCGGCCGGCGAGATCTGCGTGATGCTCGGGCCGTCGGGCACCGGCAAGTCGGTGTTCCTCAAGACCCTGATCGGCCTGCTCAAGCCCGACAAGGGCTCGATCATCATCGAGGGCACCGACATCGCGAGCTGCTCCGAGCGCGAGCTCTACGAGATCCGCAAGCTGTTCGGCGTGCTGTTCCAGGACGGCGCCATGTTCGGCTCGATGAACCTCTACGACAACGTCGCCTTCCCGTTGCGCGAGCACACGAGGAAGTCGGAGTCGGAGGTCCGCGACATCGTCATGGAGAAGATGGACCTCGTCGGCCTCCTCGGGGCCGAGGACAAGCTGCCCGGCGAGATCTCCGGCGGCATGCGCAAGCGCGCGGGGCTGGCCCGCGCCCTGGTCCTCGACCCGGAGATCGTCCTGTTCGACGAGCCCGACTCCGGCCTCGACCCGGTGCGCACGGCCTTCCTCAACCAGCTGATCGTCGACCTCAACGCGCAGATCGACGCCACCTTCCTGATCGTCACCCACGACATCAACACCGCCCGCACGGTGCCCGACAACATCGGGCTGCTCTACCACCGGCACCTGGCGATGTTCGGCCCGCGCGAGCAGCTCCTCAGCTCCGAGGAGCCGGTCGTGCGCCAGTTCCTCAACGCCCAGCGGGTGGGCCCGATCGGCATGTCGGAGGAGAAGGACGCCGACGAGCTGGCCGCGGAGGCCGGGCAGGAGCTGCCGCCGCTGCCGCCGATCCCGCTCCAGCTCGACCCGTCCAACGGCACTCCGCGCCGCAGCCAGCGCCCGGCGGGGGAGTGGTGCCGGGAGAACGGCGTGACGCCGCCGCCCGGGTCGTTCGAGTCCAGCAACGCCGGCCTGGCGCCGGGGGTCTGAGCCGCCATGTCCACATCGCTGTCCTCGCGCGCCCTCGCGCCGATCGGGATCGCCGGCAACCTGTTCGCCTTCGCCCTCGACGTCTTCCGGGGGCTGTTCCGGCGACCGTTCCAGCTGCGCGAGTTCATCCAGCAGGCGTGGTTCATCGCCTCGGTCACCATCATCCCGACCGCGCTGGTCGCGATCCCCTTCGGTGCGGTCATCGCGCTGCAGGTGGGCGGCCTGATCAAGCAGTTCGGCGCGCAGTCGTTCACCGGCTCGGCGTCGGTGCTCGCGGTGATCCAGCAGGCGGCCCCCATCGGCACCGCCCTGCTGATCGCCGGGGCCGGCGGCTCGGCGATCGCGGCCGACCTCGGCGCGCGCAAGATCCGCGAGGAGCTCGACGCGATGATGGTGCTGGGCATCGACCCGATCCAGCGCCTCGTCGTGCCCCGCGTGCTCGCGTGCATGCTCGTGGCGTTCTTCCTCAACGGCATGGTGAGCGTCGTCGGCGTGAGCGGCGGCTACGTCTTCAACGTCATCCTCCAGGACGGCACCCCCGGCGCGTACCTCGCGAGCTTCACCGCGCTGGCGCAGCTGCCCGACCTGTGGATCGGACTGCTGAAGGCGCTCGTCTTCGGCCTGATCGCCGCCGTCGTGGCGTCCTACAAGGGGATGAACGCCAAGGGTGGGCCCAAGGGCGTCGGCGACGCCGTCAACGAGTCCGTGGTCATCACCTTCCTGCTGCTCTTCGTGGCCAACTTCGTCCTCAGCATGATCTACCTGCAGGTCGTGCCCCCGAAGGGCGGATGACCATGGCCCTCCGTGACGTCTACGCCAAGCCGCTCGCCTCCCTCGACGACCTGGGTGGCCAGCTCGCCTTCCACCTCGCCGTGCTCAGGGCGGTGCCGCGCTCGGTCACCCGCTACCCGCGCGAGATCATGCGGATCCTCGCCGAGGTCACCCTCGGCTCGGGTGCGCTCGCCGTGATCGGCGGCACCGTGGGCGTGATCATCGGCATGACGTTCTTCACCGGCGCCCAGGTCGGGCTGTCGGGCTACGCAGCCCTCGACCAGCTCGGAACCGCGGCGTTCTCCGGCTTCGTCTCGGCCTACTTCAACACACGCGAGATCGCCCCGCTCGTCGCGGGCATCGCCCTCGCCGCGACGGTCGGCTGCGGCTTCACCGCGCAGCTGGGCGCCATGCGGATCTCCGAGGAGGTCGACGCCCTCGAGGTGATGGCGATCCCGTCCATGCCGTTCCTCGTCGCCACCCGCGTCGTGGGCGGGCTGATCGCGATCATCCCGCTCTACGTCGTGGGGCTGCTGTCGTCGTACTTCGCGAGCCGGCTCGTCGTGACCCAGATCTACGGCCAGTCCGCGGGCACCTACGACCACTACTTCAACGCGTTCCTGCCGCCCGGCGACGTGCTGTGGTCCTTCGGCAAGGTGCTCGTCTTCGCGGTCACCGTCATCCTCATCCACTGCTACCACGGCTACACCGCGTCCGGCGGTCCCGCCGGGGTGGGCGTCGCCGTGGGGCGCGCCGTGCGGACCAGCATCGTCGCCATCAACGTGCTCGACCTCCTGCTGTCCATGGCCATCTGGGGCGCGGCCACGACCGTGCGGCTGGCGGGGTGACGAGGACGATGAAGACGAAGTCCCTGGGCGTGCTGTTCCTCGTCCTCATGCTCGCCGCGGTGTGGGTGACGTACGGCGTGTTCACCCAGAAGTTCAGCGACTACGACGAGGTCACGGTCAAGGCGTCCAAGATCGGGCTCCAGCTGCCCCACCGCGCCGACGTCAAGATCAAGGGCGTCATCGTGGGCGAGGTGCTCGACTTCGAGCCCACCGCCGACGGTGCCGACATCACGCTCGGCCTCTACCGGGACCGCACCACCGACATCCCGCGCGACGTCACTGCCTCGATCCTGCCCAAGACGCTCTTCGGCGAGAAGTTCGTCTCCCTGGTCGTCCCCGACGGCGGCTCGTCCGCCGAGCCGATCGCCGACGGCGACGTCATCCAGCGCACGGACCTGTCCATCGAGGTCGAGCAGGTGCTCAGCGACCTCTACCCCCTCCTGCGCGCGGTGCAGCCGGCCGACCTCAACACCACCCTCAACGCGGTCGCGACCGCCCTCGAGGGCAGGGGCGAGCAGCTGGGGGAGACGCTCGAGACACTCGACGACTACCTGACCCGGTTCAACCCCGAGCTCCCCGCCCTCGTCGAGGACCTGCGGCTGACGGCGCGGGTCTCCGACACGTACGCCGACGTGCTGCCGGAGGTCGCGACGATCCTCCGCAACACGATCACCACCACCTCCACGCTCGAGGACCGCGAGGACAAGCTCCAGGCGCTCTTCAACGACGTGTCGAGCCTGGCAACCGTCACCGAGCGCTTCACCCGCGCCAACGGCGACAACCTCGTCCGCCTCGCCGACCTCGGCGCGGCGCAGCTCGAGGTGTTCGCCCGGTACGCCCCGGGCTACCCCTGCCTCCTCGGCGGCATCGTCGGGGCCGGCAAGCTCCAGGCCGAGGCCTTCCGCGGCTTCACCCTCCACATCGTGCTGGAGACGCTGCCCAACCAGCCGCGCGGCTACGGCCCGCAGGACGCCCCGGTCTACGGCGACAAGCGCGGCTACCACTGCGGCACGCTGCCCTCCCCGCCGTGGTCCCAGAGCAACCCGCTGACCTCCCAGCCCGACTTCGTCGACGGTGTCGACGAGCCCACCGGCAAGGGCACCAGCCGGGTCGGTCCCGGCTGGTCCGGCACCGCTGCCGGCTTCGCCGGCGGCCGCGACGAGTCGGCGCTGCTCAAGTCGCTGCTCGCGCCCGGGCTCGGCGTCAGCACCGACGACGTACCCGATCTCGGTGTCCTCCTGGTCGGGCCGATGGCGCGCGGGGCGGAGGTGTCGCTGCGATGAGCCGGATCCTCGATGCCAGGACCTCGGTCGACCTGGTCAAGCTGCTCGTCTTCGTCGTCGTGACCTCCCTCGCCACGGCGGTGCTGGTGGTGACGATCGGCAACCTCGACTTCGGGTCGTCGCGGGAGTACAAGGCGGAGTTCACCGACGCCACCGGCGTCAACAAGGGCGACGACATCCGCGTGGCCGGGGTCCGCGTCGGCACGGTCAGCGAGGTCGAGGTCGTCGACCGCACGCGTGCGCTCATCACCTTCTCGGTCGACCGCGACACCTCGGTCAACGGTGGCACCAACGCGGCGATCCGCTACCGCAACCTCGTCGGGCAGCGCTACATCTCGCTCACCCAGGAGGTGGGCGACACCCGTCGGCTGCCGGCCGGCTCGACCATCCCGGTCTCGCGCACCACCCCCGCGCTCGACCTCACCGTGCTCTTCAACGGCTTCAAGCCGCTGTTCGAGGCGCTCTCGCCCGACGACGTCAACCAGCTGTCCTACGAGCTCGTCCAGGTGTTCCAGGGCGAGGGCGGAACCCTCGAGGGCCTGCTCGCGCACACCGCCTCGGTCACCTCGACGCTCGCCGACCGCGACGAGGTCATCGGCGAGCTGATCGACAACCTGTCACTGGTGCTCGACCACGTCGCCGACCGCGACAAGCAGCTCACCCGGCTGATCCAGTCGTTCCGCACGCTCGTCGGGGGGCTCAAGAAGGACCGCAACGCGATCCTCGGATCGCTGGAGGAGGTCTCCACCCTGTCGGTCGAGACCGCCTCCCTCATCGACGGCATCCGCGAGCCCTTCGTGAAGGACATCAAGGAGCTGCGCGCCGTCGCCGGCAACATCGACAAGAACAAGGCCGAGCTCGACCGGGCCATCCAGGTGCTGCCGATCAAGCTCACCAAGATCGGGCGCACCGCGATCTACGGCTCGTTCTTCAACTTCTACCTCTGCGAGTTCCAGGGGCGCGTGAACCTGCCCCGCGACGTCTCCGTCCCGGTGAAGTACAGCACCGGCTCCGACAGGTGTGATCTCGGATGAAACCGTTCCGTGAGCAGAACCCCGTCGTCGTCGGGGCGATCAGCCTCGTCGTCCTCGCCGTGACGCTGGTCGCCGCGCTGCGTGCCGACGACCTGCCGATCATCGGCGGCGGCGACACCTACCACGCGATGTTCACCGAGGCCGGTGGGCTCAAGGTCGACGACGAGGTGCGCATCGCCGGCGTGCGCGTGGGCAAGGTCGACGAGGTCGAGCTGGCGGGCGACGAGGTGCGCGTCAGCTTCAAGGTCGATGACGCGGCCGACTTCGGCAGCGAGACCCGCGCGGCCATCAAGGTGAAGACGATCCTGGGCTCGATGTTCCTGGCGCTCGAGCCTGCTGGCGGCGGGCAGCTCCGCGAGGGGGCCACCATCCCCGCGGCGCGCACCTCCTCGCCGTTCGACGTGGTCGAGGCCTTCGAGGGCCTTGCCTCGACCTCCGACCAGATCGACACCGACCAGCTCGCCGAGTCGCTCACCACGCTCGCCGACCTCACCCGCAACACCCCCGAGGAGTTCCGCGGCGCCCTCGACGGCCTGAGCCGGCTGTCGTCCAACATCGCGGCCAAGGACGAGGAGCTCAACACCCTGCTGGTCAACCTCCAGCGCGTCTCGACGGTCCTCGACGAGCGCGACCAGGACATCATCGCGCTGATGGAGGACAGCGACGTGCTGTTCCGGGCCCTCGTCGCGCGCCGCGAGGCCGTGCACGACCTGCTGGTGTCCAGCACCACGCTGTCCAAGGAGCTCACCCGGCTCATCGAGCAGTCGCGCGAGGACCTCAGGCCGGCGCTCGCCCACCTCGAGAACGTCGTCGCGGTCCTCAACAAGAACGAGGACAACCTCGACAGCAGCCTGCGGCTGATGGCGCCGTTCTACCGCGTCTTCGCCAACACGCTCGGCACCGGTCCGTGGTTCGACACCTGGATCTCCAACTTCCCGCCCGTCCCGCAGGTGGGCTGACCCATGGACCTCGTCAAGCGCCTCCTCGTCCCGCTCGTCGTGCTGGGCTTCGTCGTCGCGGCGGCCGTCACCGTCCTCGGCGGTGACAGCTCCAAGACCCTCGTCGCACACTTCCCGCGCGCCATCTCCGTCTACGAGGGCAGCGACGTGCGCGTGCTCGGCGTGCCCGTCGGCACGGTCACCCGCGTCGAGCCCACCGGCACGGACGTGGCCGTGACGATGACGTACGACGACGAGGTGAGGCTGCCGGCCGACGCCCGCGCCGTGATCATCGCGCCGTCCGTGGTCGGCGACCGCTACGTCCAGCTCACCCCCGCCTACCCGGGCACCGGCGAGGTCCTCACCGACGGCGCCGAGCTGTCCGTCGAGAGGACGGCGCAGCCCCTCGAGCTCGACCAGATCTACGACAGCCTCGACCGGCTCAACGTCGCCCTCGGACCCCGCGGCGCCAACAAGTCCGGCGCCCTCTCGGACCTGCTCTCCGTCACGGCCGACAACTTCGGCGGCCAGGGCACGACCTTCCGCCAGACCATCAAGGACTACTCGCGCCTCAGCTCCACCCTCGCCGGCAACTCCGACGAGCTGTTCGGCTCGGTCAAGGCGCTCGAGGGGTTCATGGAGACCCTCGCCGACAACGACCAGACGGTGCGCCAGTTCAACCAGTCGCTCGCCGACGTCTCCACGATGCTGGCGGGGGAGCGCGAGGAGCTGGTCGCGGCGACGCAGAACCTCTCGGTGGCCCTCACCGCGGTCAAGGAGTTCGTGCAGGAGAACAAGGGCTCGCTGAGCCGCAACATCGCCGGGGTCAACCGGGTCGCGAAGGTGCTGGTGCGCCAGCGTGCGGCCCTCGACGAGATCCTCCACGTCGCTCCCGGCGCGCTCAACAACCTCGCGCTGACCTACAACCCGCAGGCCGGCACGCTCGACACCCGCGCCAACTTCGGGGAGTCCGTCAACCAGCTCCAGATCGACCCGGCCGCGTTCCTGTGCGGCTTCGTCGGCCAGGTCGAGCGCTCGGGACAGGTCTGTGACCGGATCACCGAGCTGCTCGCCCGCCCCCGTGCCGGCGCCCTCGGCCGGACGCCGGCCCCGCTGCCGGCCCAGGACGTCTTCGACCCGACCCTCGGCGGCCTCGTCGCGCCGGACACGGAGGTGGAGCGGTGACCCGGCTCAAGGTGCTCGTCCTCGGCGTGCTCGCCACGCTCTTCCTGTCCGCGTGCGACGCCAGCGTCTACTCGTTGCCGCTGCCGGGCGGACCCGACGTGGGCGAGGACCCGATGACGATCACGGTGGAGTTCGCCGACGTCCTCGACCTCGTCCCCCAGTCGACGGTGAAGGTCAACGACGTGAGCGTCGGCAAGGTGGCCGCGATCGACCTCGACGGCTACCAGGCGCTCGTCACCCTCGAGGTGCGGCGCGACGTGGACCTCCCCGGCAACGCGGTCGCCGAGCTGCGCCAGACCAGCCTGCTGGGGGAGAAGTTCGTCGAGCTCAGCGCCCCCGACGAGGGTGCGATCGCCTCCCGGTTGAAGGACGGGGCCGTCATCCCGCTGGAGCGGGCCGGCCGCAACCCGGAGGTCGAGGAGGTGCTGGGCGCCCTGAGCCTGCTCCTCAACGGCGGCGGCGTGGCGCAGCTGAAGACGATCACGCAGGAGCTCAACCGGGCCCTCGAGGGTCGGGAGGAGTCGGCGCGCTCCGTGCTGCGCAACCTGCGCACCTTCACCGGCCAGCTCGACGAGAACAAGACCGACATCCTCGGCGCCATCGAGTCGCTGAACCGGCTCGCGCTGGCAGCGGAGAAGCAGCTGCCCACCATCGACAGGGCGCTGGACGAGCTGCCCAGCGCCCTGGACTCCATCGACCGCCAGCGCGACGACCTGGTCCAGATGCTCGCGGCCCTCGACCGGCTGTCGTCGGTCGCGGTGGACGTGATCACCCGGTCCAAGGACGCGACCATCACCTCGCTCGAGCGCCTCGACCCCGTGCTGACCCAGCTCGCGGCGTCCGGTGACGACTTCACCAACGCCTTCCACGTCTTCCTCACCTACCCGTTCGTCGACGAGGTCGTCGGCCGGGACCCCCAGGTGGCGCGCAACCTGCACATGGGCGACTACACCAACCTGTCGATCACCCTCGACGTCGACCTGACCGGGATCCCCACGACCATCCCGACCACGGTGCCCACCGAGGCCTGCATCCCGCTGAGCGCCCTGCCGCAGGACGGTCCGCTCCCCGACACCAGCCGGTTGTGCCAGGACGCGATCGAGGCGATCAACACCTGCCTCGAGGGACTGCGTCGCGGTGACGTGACGGCGTGCATCGGCCTGCCGGGCTCGGTCATCAGCGTGGTGTGCAAGCAGTACCCCGTGCCCGGGCTCTGCGGAGGATCGGGCGACCCCACCGCGCCGCTGCCGACGCCCACGCTGCCCAGCGTCCCGGTCCCGTCGCTGCCGACGATCACCCTCCCCGGCCTGCCCCGTCCCGGTGCGTTGCCCACCGGCGCGCCACCCGACCGTCGACGCGGGCCGACCATGGGCGAGCTGTCCGAGGTGTACGACCCCGCGCTGGTGAGCCTCCTCGTCCCCGGGATGGTGACGCGATGATCACCCGCCGGACCAAGCTGCAGCTGCTCGTCTTCGCCATCATCACGCTGGTGGGCGTCAGCTTCGTCGGCGCCCGCTACGCGCGGCTCGACCGCCTCGTCCTCGACCAGAGCTACACCGTGGTGGCGCACTTCGCCGACTCGGGCGGCGCCTTCGCCGGGGCCGAGGTGTCCTACCGCGGGGTGCGCGTGGGCGAGGTCGACGAGCTCGTCCTCACCGACGACGGCGTCGACCTCGTGCTCGACATCGACGACGCGCACGACGACATCCCCGCCGACGCGCACGCGCTGGTCGGCAACCGGTCGGCGGTCGGCGAGCAGTACGTCGAGCTGCAGCCGCAGAGCGACGACGGCCCCTTCCTGCAGGACGGCTCGGAGATCGCGCGCGAGCTGACGACGACGCCGATCCAGACCGACACCCTCCTCACGCACCTCGACGAGACGGTCCGCAGCGTCGGCCAGGACGACCTGCGCACCGTGACCTCGGAGCTCGGCCTGGCGTTCAACGGCGCCGGGGCGGACCTGCAGACCATCCTCGACAGCAGCAGCGAGTTCATCACCGCGGCGGAGCAGAACTTCGACGTCACGGTCGACCTCATCCGCGACAGCAACACCGTGCTCAACGGCCAGATCGACTCCGAGCCCGCCTTCCGGCGCTTCGCCCGGGACCTGTCGACGTTCTCCACCACCGTGGCCGACCACGACCGCGACCTGCGCCGCCTGATCGAGGACGGCTCGCTCGGGGCCAACGAGCTCCGCGTCTTCCTCGAGGACAACGAGGTCGAGCTCGGCGACCTCATCAACAACCTGGTGACCACCGGCGAGGTCGTGGTCAAGCACCTCGACGGCATCGAGCAGCTGCTCGTCATCTACCCCTACGTCGTCGAGGGCGGCTACACCGTGGTGTCGAGGTCGCCCGGCACCGGCCTGTACGACGCCCACTTCGGCATGGTGCTGACCTCCGACCCGCACGTGTGCCTCGGCGGCTACGAGGGCACCGACCGCCGCTCACCCCTCGACGGCAGCGACGCCGCCATGAACGAGGGCGCCGGCTGCACCGAGCCCGCCTCGCAGTCCAACGCCCGCGGTGCGCAGAACATCCAGGCGCCCCGCGCGGCCACCGGATGGGGTGCTGCGGACCTCGCCTACGACCCGGAGACGGGCACGGTGACGTCCGACCCCGCCGAGATCGAGCGGCTCACCGGCTCGCGTGCGCCGGCGCCGCGGACCCTGGGCGAGGACGGCTGGAAGTGGCTCTACCTCGAGCCGCTGCTCGGCGAGGGCGTGACGTCCGGCGCCCGGCGTCGTTGACCCTCCAGACCCCCTGGAGGCGGGGTCGCAGCTCCACACGCAGGAACAGGGAGGGAACATGTCCGTGCTGACCGAGCTCGCCCGACCGGGCGGGTCCGTCGAGACCGGGGCCGACGCGACCGGCTCCACCACTCGTGACCCGGCACCGCCGCCGCGGTGGAGGAGCGTCCTCGCCGTCGTGCTGACGCTCGTCGTCGTGGCCTGCCTCGCCGTCCTCGTCTGGCTGACCGCCGGCGCTCGCGCCACCTCGGGCGGCGGGCTCGACCACACCGAGGAGCGCGAGCAGGTGATGAGCCTGACCGACCAGTTCGTGAAGCGGCTCGGCACCTACAGCCCCGACATGCTCGACGACTCCGGGCAGATGCCCGACTACCGCGACCAGGTCCGGGAGGTGATCACGCCCAAGTTCGCCGCCGACTTCGACAAGGAGGTGGCCACCGCCGAGCAGCTCGTCGCGCAGGGCGGCATCACCCGCACCGCCGACGTCTTCGCCACGGCCGTCTCCTCCGTCGACGACGACTCCGCGCGGGTCCTGGTGGCCGGTGCCTTCACCGACAGCTACTCGCAGGGCGCGGGCAAGCAGGGCTCTGGGAAGGCGCGGACCGTCGACCAGGAGCCGCTGCCGTTCCGCTTCACCGTCGACCTGGTGATGATCGAGGGCGAGTGGCTCGTCGACGACTTCACCCCCGTCAGCGCGCCGGCCGAGCCCGGCGCCGACGGCAGCACCGAGGGGAGCGCCCCGTGAGCACCGCACCCACCTGGTACGACGTCCTCGACGTGCCGCACGACGCCCCCACCGAGGACGTCCGCGCCGCCTGGAAGGACCGGATCGCCGACCTCGAGCCGGGCGACCGCCGCTTCGACACCCTCAACCGGGCCGCGAAGGTGCTCCTCGACCCGCCCGCGCGCGCGGCGTACGACGAGAGCATCCGGCTGGTCGAGGAGGACCGCCGGGCCCGTCACGAGATCGAGGTCGCCGAGCAGCCGGGTCCCGTGACACGGCTGCGCCGCTCCTCGACCACCGGCACCGGCGCGCGAGGGGTCCCCTCCTGGCTCCTCGCCGGGCTGGGCGTGCTCGCGGCCGGTCTCGTCCTCGCGACCGCGTGGACGTGGCGCAGCGGCGCGGCCGCCGGTGACGACACCGCCGTCCGGGACGCCCAGGTCGCGGCCGAGCGCGCCGTCGTACCCGTCCTGTCCTACGACTACGAGTCGCTCGAGGCCGACCAGCGCGAGGCGCAGGCGCTGATGACCGGCGGCTACCGCGAGGAGTACGACAAGCTCTTCACGGTCCTGGAGGAGAACGCACCGCGGACGAGGACGAGGGTCAGCGCGTCGGTGGTCGCCTCCGGGGTGGTGCGGGCGAGCGACGACCGGGTGCAGGTGCTGGTCTTCGTGGACCGGCCGACGACCAACAAGCTCCACGCCGAGCCGGTCGTCTACAAGGACCAGGTGACCGTATCGATGCAGCGCGTCGACGGCGAGTGGCTGGTCGACGACCTGATCACCTCGCCCACCCAGGGGTAGGGGGAGCGGCACGCCGAGGGGAGGGAATCGGCGCGTTCTGCTTGACCCGGGGCGAGCTGGCGTTCATAGTCGTGGCCAACGCGTGGAGCTGACCCTCTGGGAAATCGACCCCGCGTTTGTGGCGTGTCCTGAGTTGCGCTATCGTGTCTCCTTGCGCCTGCCCTCAGATGCCCGACGCCTTCCGGACGGCCGTCGTGGTGGTCGGCAAGCGCCGATCACTCGCTCATCTGTGAGGACACCTCTTGGCCGTGCGCAGCTCTGCTGGTAACCACCGTCGCACCTCTTTCGCAAAGATCACCGAACCTCTCGAGGTTCCCCCCCTCATCTCGCTCCAGACGAGCAGCTTCGACTGGCTGGTCGGCGGCGAGCGCTGGGAGGCGGAGGTGGCCGCCCGCCGGGCTGCCGGTGAGGACGTCTCCGAGAAGACCGGTCTGCAGGAGATCTTCGAGGAGATCTCCCCGATCGAGGACTTCTCCGAGACGATGATGCTCTCCTTCGACAACCCCGTCTTCCTCGACGAGAAGTACACCGAGGAGGAGTGCAAGGAGAAGGACTTCACCTACTCCCGCCCGCTCTACGTCTCCGCCGAGTTCATGAACCACGAGACCGGTGAGATCAAGGGCCAGACGGTCTTCATGGGCGACTTCCCCATGATGACCCGCAAGGGCACCTTCATCATCAACGGCACCGAGCGCGTCGTCGTCTCGCAGCTCGTGCGCTCGCCCGGCGTCTACTTCGAGTCGAGCCCCGACAAGACGTCCGACAAGGACATCTTCACCGCCAAGCTCATCCCGAGCCGCGGTGCCTGGCTCGAGTTCGAGATCGACAAGCGCGACCTGGTGGGCGTGCGCCTCGACCGCAAGCGCAAGCAGAACGTCACCGTCCTGCTCAAGGCGCTCGGCTGGACCACGGACCAGATCCGCGAGGAGTTCGGCCAGTACGAGTCGATGATGCTGACCCTCGAGAAGGACAGCGTCCGCTACGAGGTCGTCTACGAGGAGCTGCAGAAGAAGGCGCGGGGCGAGGCCCCGACCGCCGAGCAGGTCAACGACGAGGTCACCCGCCTCGCGCTGCTCGACATCTACCGCAAGCTCCGCCCGGGCGAGCCGCCGACGGCCGAGGCCGCGCAGACGCTCCTCAACAACTACTACTTCAACCCCAAGCGCTACGACCTGGCGAAGGTCGGCCGCTACAAGATCAACAAGAAGCTCGGCCTCCACGAGGCCTTCGACCAGCAGACGCTGACCATCGACGACGTCGTGGCCGCCATCCGCTACGTCGTGCAGCTGCACGCCGCGGGTGTCCAGGCCGACGCGCCCGACCTGGTCGACGCCGAGGGCAACGTCGTCGAGGGTCCCGACGGTGCTCCCGTCAAGGTCCAGGCCGACGACATCGACCACTTCGGCAACCGCCGCATGCGCACCGTGGGCGAGCTCATCCAGAACCAGCTCCGCACGGGCCTGGCCCGCATGGAGCGCGTGGTCCGCGAGCGGATGACGACCCAGGACGTCGAGGCCATCACGCCGCAGTCCCTGATCAACATCCGTCCCGTGGTCGCGGCGCTGAAGGAGTTCTTCGGCACCTCGCAGCTCTCGCAGTTCATGGACCAGACCAACCCGATCGCCGGCCTGACGCACAAGCGTCGCCTCTCGGCGCTCGGTCCCGGTGGTCTGTCCCGCGACCGCGCCGGCATGGAGGTCCGCGACGTCCACCCGTCGCACTACGGCCGCATGTGTCCCATCGAGACCCCTGAGGGCCCGAACATCGGCCTGATCGGCTCGCTGGCCTCCTACGGTCGGATCAACCCGTTCGGCTTCGTCGAGACCCCCTACCGCCGCGTGGTCAAGGGTGTCGTCACCGACGAGATCGACTACCTGACCGCCGACGACGAGGACCGCTACGTCATCGCGCAGGCCAACGCGCCGCTCGACGCGAAGATGAAGTTCGTCGAGGAGCGCGTCCTGGTCCGCCAGAAGAACGGCGAGGTCGACGCGATCCTGGCCGAAGAGGTCGACTACATGGACGTCTCGCCGCGCCAGATGGTGTCGGTCGCGACGGCCCTGATCCCGTTCCTCGAGCACGACGACGCCAACCGCGCGCTCATGGGCGCCAACATGCAGCGCCAGGCCGTCCCGCTGATCACCAGCGACAGCCCGCTGGTCGGCACCGGCATGGAGTACCGCGCCGCCGTCGACGCCGGTGACGTGGTCGTCGCCGACAACGCCGGTGTGGTGAAGGAGGTGTCCGCCGACGCCATCGAGACGATGAACGACGACGGCACCTACCAGACCTACCGCCTGGCCAAGTTCCGTCGCTCCAACCAGGGCACCTGCATCAACCAGCGCCCGCTGGTCAAGGCCGGTGACCGCCTCGAGGTCGGCACGCCGATCGCCGACGGCCCCTGCACCGACGACGCCGAGATGGCGCTGGGCACCAACCTGCTCGTCGCCTTCATGCCGTGGCAGGGCCACAACTACGAGGACGCGATCATCCTCAGCCAGCGCCTGGTGCAGGAGGACATCCTCACCTCGATCCACATCGAGGAGCACGAGGTCGACGCCCGCGACACCAAGCTCGGCCCCGAGGAGATCACGCGGGACATCCCGAACGTCTCCGAGGAGGGCCTGGCCGACCTCGACGAGCGCGGCATCATCCGCATCGGCGCCGAGGTCACCACCGGTGACATCCTGGTCGGCAAGGTCACGCCCAAGGGCGAGACCGAGCTCACCCCCGAGGAGCGCCTGCTCCGCGCGATCTTCGGCGAGAAGGCGCGCGAGGTGCGTGACACCTCGATGAAGGTGCCCCACGGTGAGTCCGGCACGGTCATCGGCGTGCGCGTCTTCGACCGCGAGGACGGCGACGACCTGCCCCCGGGCGTCAACCAGCTGGTGCGCGTCTACGTCGCGCAGAAGCGCAAGATCTCGGTCGGCGACAAGCTCGCCGGACGCCACGGCAACAAGGGTGTCATCGCCAAGATCCTGCCGATCGAGGACATGCCGTTCATGGAGGACGGAACGCCGGTCGACGTCGTGCTCAACCCGCTGGGTGTGCCGCGTCGTATGAACATCGGCCAGATCCTCGAGCTGCACCTCGGCTGGCTCGCCAAGCAGGGCTGGGACCTCAACCTCTCCGGCGAGAAGGGCGAGTCCGACTGGAAGAAGCGCCTCATCTCGATCGGCGCCGACAAGGCCGACCCCGACACCAAGGTCGCCACCCCGGTGTTCGACGGTGCCCGCGAGGACGAGATCACCGGCCTGCTCGGCTCCACGCTGCCCAACCGCGACGGTGACCGGATGGTCAAGGAGGACGGCAAGGCCAACCTCTTCGACGGCCGTTCTGGCGAGCCGTTCCCGCAGCCGGTGGCGGTCGGCTACATGTACATCCTCAAGCTGCACCACCTCGTCGACGACAAGATCCACGCTCGCTCGACCGGCCCCTACTCGATGATCACGCAGCAGCCGCTGGGCGGTAAGGCCCAGTTCGGTGGCCAGCGGTTCGGTGAGATGGAGGTCTGGGCGATGGAGGCCTACGGCGCCGCCTACGCCCTCCAGGAGCTGCTGACGATCAAGTCCGACGACGTGCCGGGCCGCGTGAAGGTCTACGAGGCCATCGTGAAGGGCGAGAACATCCCCGACTCCGGCATCCCCGAGTCGTTCAAGGTGCTCGTCAAGGAGATGCAGTCGCTCTGCCTCAACGTGGAGGTGCTGTCGCAGGACGGCTCCACCATCGAGATGAAGGACGCCGAGGAAGACGTCTTCCGGGCGGCCGAGGAGCTCGGCATCGACCTGTCCCGCCGCGAGCCCAGCTCCGTCGAAGAAGTCTGAGTGCGTCGGTACGCCGGCTCCGGCCGGCGTACCGCCCTCAGTCCCCAGCTCCACTTTCCACGTACTAACGAAGGACTGCAGCCATCGTGCTCGACGTTAACTTCTTCGACCAGCTTCAGATCGGCCTGGCCACCGCGGACGACATCCGCACGTGGAGCCACGGTGAGGTCAAGAAGCCGGAGACCATCAACTACCGCACGCTCAAGCCCGAGCGTGACGGCCTCTTCTGCGAGAAGATCTTCGGTCCCACCCGGGACTGGGAGTGCTACTGCGGCAAGTACAAGCGCGTGCGCTTCAAGGGCATCATCTGCGAGCGCTGTGGCGTCGAGGTCACCCGCTCCAAGGTGCGCCGCGAGCGCATGGGCCACATCGAGCTCGCCGCCCCCGTGACCCACATCTGGTACTTCAAGGGCGTCCCGTCGCGCCTGGGCTACCTCCTCGACCTGGCGCCGAAGGACCTCGAGAAGGTCATCTACTTCGCCGCCTACATGATCACCTCGGTCGACGAGGACGCGCGCCACCGCGACATGGACTCCCTGGAGAACAAGGTCGGCCTGGAGCGCGAGCGCCTCGAGAAGCGCCGCGACACCTCCGTGGAGGACCGCGCCAAGAAGCTCGAGGAGGACCTCGCCACCCTCGAGGCCGAGGGTGCCAAGGCCGACGCCAAGCGCAAGGTGCGCGACGGTGCCGACCGCGAGATGAACCAGCTCCGCGACCGCGCGAACCGTGAGATCGCGCGCCTCGAGGAGGTCTGGGACACCTTCAAGAGCCTCAAGGTCCAGGACCTGCTCGGCGACGAGCTGCTCTACCGCGAGATGAAGACCTGGTTCGGCAAGTACTTCGAGGGCCACATGGGCGCCACGGCGATCCAGAAGCGCCTCCAGGACTTCGACATCGAGGCCGAGGTCGAGGCGCTGCGCGACACGATCGCCAACGGCAAGGGCCAGCGCAAGGTCCGCGCCCTCAAGCGCCTCAAGGTCGTCGACGCGTTCCGCAAGACCGGCAACCAGCCGATCGGCATGGTGCTCGACGCCGTCCCGGTGATCCCGCCGGACCTGCGCCCGATGGTCCAGCTCGACGGTGGCCGCTTCGCCACCTCCGACCTGAACGACCTCTACCGCCGCGTCATCAACCGCAACAACCGCCTCAAGCGACTGCTCGACCTCGGCGCGCCCGAGATCATCGTCAACAACGAGAAGCGGATGCTGCAGGAGGCCGTGGACAGCCTCTTCGACAACGGTCGTCGCGGTCGTCCCGTCACCGGCCCGGGCAACCGGCCGCTGAAGTCGCTCTCCGACATGCTCAAGGGCAAGCAGGGTCGCTTCCGCCAGAACCTGCTCGGCAAGCGCGTGGACTACTCCGGCCGTTCGGTCATCGTGTCCGGTCCGCAGCTCAAGCTGCACCAGTGCGGCCTGCCCAAGCAGATGGCGCTCGAGCTGTTCAAGCCGTTCGTCATGAAGCGCCTGGTCGACCTGTCGCACGCGCAGAACATCAAGTCCGCCAAGCGGATGGTCGAGCGCGCCCGCCCGGTCGTGTGGGACGTCCTCGAAGAGGTCATCACCGAGCACCCCGTGCTGCTCAACCGTGCGCCCACCCTGCACCGCCTCGGCATCCAGGCCTTCGAGCCGCAGCTGATCGAGGGCAAGGCCATCCAGATCCACCCGCTCGTGTGCGGCGCGTTCAACGCCGACTTCGACGGTGACCAGATGGCCGTGCACCTGCCGCTGTCCGCGGAGGCGCAGGCCGAGGCCCGCATCCTGATGCTCTCGACCAACAACATCCTCAAGCCGTCGGACGGCCGTCCGGTGACCATGCCCTCGCAGGACATGATCATCGGCCTGTTCTGGCTGACCGCCGACCGCGACGGTGAGCCCGGCGAGGGTCGCGTCTTCTCGAGCCCGGCCGAGGCGATCATGGCCTTCGACCGCCGCGAGATCACGCTGCAGAGCAAGATCAGCATCCGCCTCACCGACGTGGTGCCGCCGCTCGACCTCGAGCTCGGCGCCGACTGGGAGGAGCGGACCGCCGTCCAGCTCGACACCACCCTCGGCCGTGTCTACTTCAACGACACGCTCCCGGCGGACTACCCGTTCGTCAACGAGGAGGTCGGCAAGAAGCGCCTCGGCGCGATCGTCAACGACCTTGCCGAGCGCTACACCAAGGTGCAGGTCGCTGCCTCGCTCGACGCCCTCAAGGACGCCGGCTTCCACTGGGCCACGCGCTCGGGTGTGACCGTCTCGATCGACGACGTCACCACGCCCGACAGCAAGGGCGAGATCCTGGCCCGCTACGAGGCGCAGGCCGAGAAGGTCCAGAAGAACTACGAGCGCGGTGTGATGACCGACGACGAGCGTCGTCAGGAGCTCATCGAGCTGTGGACCCAGGCCGCTGCCGAGGTCGGTCGCGCGATGGAGGCCAACTTCGACCGCGCGAACCCGATCTACATGATGGTCGACTCGGGCGCCTCCGGAAACATGAACCAGATCCGGCAGGTCGCGGCCATGCGTGGTCTGGTGGCCAACCCGAAGGGCGAGATCATCCCGCGCCCGATCAAGGCCAACTTCCGCGAGGGCCTGACGGTGCTCGAGTACTTCATCGCCACCCACGGTGCCCGCAAGGGTCTCGCCGACACCGCGCTGCGCACCGCCGACTCGGGCTACCTGACCCGTCGTCTGGTGGACGTGTCGCAGGACGTCATCATCCGTGAGGACGACTGCGGCACCGAGCGTGGCCTGCCCAAGCGGATCGACGACGAGCACGTGGAGACCTCGGCCTACGCCCGCTCCTCGGCGGTCGACATCCTCCACCCGGAGACGGGTGAGGTGCTCGCCACCGCGGGCGAGGACCTGGGTGACGTCAAGATCGGTGAGCTCGTGGCCGCCGGCGTCACCGAGGTGAAGGTCCGCTCGGTCCTGACCTGCGACGCCCGCACCGGCACCTGCGCCAAGTGCTACGGCCGCTCGCTGGCCACCGGCAAGCTGGTCGACATCGGTGAGGCGGTCGGCATCATCGCCGCCCAGTCCATCGGTGAGCCCGGCACGCAGCTGACCATGCGCACCTTCCACACCGGTGGTGTGGCCTCCGCCGACGACATCACGCAGGGTCTGCCCCGTGTGGTCGAGCTCTTCGAGGCCCGCTCGCCCAAGGGTCGTACGCCGATCTCGGAGTCCGCCGGTCGCGTGAAGATCGAGGAGACCGACAAGGCCCGCGTCGTCGTGGTCACCCCCGACGACGGCTCCGAGGTCCAGGAGATCCCGGTGTCGAAGCGCTCGCGCCTCAACGTCGAGGACGGCGACCACATCAACGTCGGTCACCACATCACGTCCGGTACCCCCGACCCGCAGGACGTCCTGCGCATCCTCGGCGTCCGCAAGGCCCAGGAGCACCTCGTGGACGAGGTCCAGGAGGTCTACCGGTCCCAGGGCGTGGCGATCCACGACAAGCACATCGAGATCATCGTGCGGCAGATGCTGCGCCGCGTGACGGTCATCGAGTCCGGTGACACCAACCTGCTCCCGTCCGACCTGGTCGACCGGGTGCGGTTCGAGGAGGAGAACCGTCGCGTGGTCTCCGAGGGCGGCAAGCCGGCCTCGGGTCGCCCGGTCCTCATGGGCATCACCAAGGCCTCGCTCGCGACCGAGTCGTGGCTCTCGGCGGCCTCCTTCCAGGAGACCACCCGCGTGCTCACGGACGCCGCGATCAACGGTCGCTCCGACAGCCTCCGCGGCCTGAAGGAGAACGTGATCATCGGAAAGCTCATCCCGGCCGGCACCGGCCTCGAGCGCTACCGCAACATCCGGGTGGAGCCCACCGAGGAGGCGCGCGCCGCGGCCTACTCGGTCACCGGCTACGACTCCTACGACTACGACTTCGGTCCGTCGTCGCAGGCCGTCGCGCTCGACGACTTCGACTTCGGTTCCTACCAGAACTGAGCGACGTCACGCAGGCCCCGGCTCCTCCACGGAGCCGGGGCCTGCGCCCATTTCCTTGACCTTTCCCTTGGCCTTTTCCGTGGACTCCGCCCTTCCAGCGATCCCCGGCTGACCGGGGATCGCGTTCGGGGACCAGCGATGCCGGGTCGCTGGGGGCGCTCTGAGAGGATTCCCGCCGTGACGACCTCCTCGCGCCCCACCTCCGCCGACGTGCTCGTCGTCGGGGCGGGCCCTGCCGGCTCCGCCGCCGCGGCCTGGGCCGCCCGCGCCGGGCTGGACGTGGTGCTGGCCGACGCGGCGACCTTCCCGCGCGACAAGACCTGCGGCGATGGCCTGACCCCCCGTGCGATCGGGGAGATGCAGAAGCTCGGCCTCGAGGACTGGCTGCGCGCCCACACCGTCAACGAGGGGCTGCGCGCCCACGGCTTCGGCCAGACGCTGCTGCTGCCCTGGCCGGGCGGCTCGCTGCCCGACTGGGGCTCGGCGGTCGCCCGCACCGAGCTCGACGACCACCTGCGCACGGTGGCGATCAAGAGCGGGGCGCGTGCTGTCGACGGTGCCCGCGCGGTCGGCGTACGACGTGAGGGGGAGCAGGTCGCCGCGGTCGAGCTGCGCGACGCCGAGGGCTCCTACGAGGTCGCGTGCCGGTGGCTGGTCGTGGCCGACGGCGTGCGCTCGCCGCTGGGCAAGATGCTCGGCCGCGAGTGGCACCGCGACACCGTCTACGCCGTGGCGGGTCGCTCCTACGTCGACTCCGAGCTGAGCGACGACCCGTGGATCAGCTCGCACCTCGAGCTGCGCGACGAGCAGGGCGAGCTGGTGACCGGCTACGGCTGGATCTTCCCCCTGGGCGACGGCACCGTGAACCTCGGTGCCGGCACGCTCGCGACCAGCAGGCGACCCGCCGAGGTCGCCATCAAGCCGCTCATGCAGACCTACGCCGACACCATCGGCGCGGACTTCGGGCTCTCGGGCGAGCTGCGGATGCCCACCTCGGCGCTGCTGCCGATGGGCGGAGCGGTCAGCAACGTCGCCGGCCCCAACTGGGCCCTCATCGGTGACGCCGCCGCCTGCGTGAACCCGCTCAACGGCGAGGGCATCGACTACGGCCTCGAGACCGGCCGCCTCGTCGCCGAGCACATCGCCAGCGGCACCGGCCTCGGTGAGGCCTGGCGCACGACGCTGGTGGAGCACTACGGCGAGGCGTTCTCCATCGCCCGCCGCCTCGCCGGGATCGCCACCCAGCCCAAGGTGGTGGCGGCGCTCGGGCCGGCCGGGATGCGCTCGGACTGGCTGATGACGCTGGCGCTGCGCTGGATGGGCAACCTCGTCGACGACGCCGACCGCGACCGCGCGGCACGGGTCTGGCGCTGGGCGGGTCGCCGGTCGATGGCGCGCGACGCCCGGCCACCGTTCGCGTGAGCCGGGAGCGCACCTACCGGGCGGCCGTCGCGCTCGGTCGCACCGGCATGCGTGCCCTCGGGATGCAGGTCACCTGGCTGGGGGCCGAGCACGTGCCGACCGAGGGGCCCGTGCTGCTCGCGGCCACGCACGTGTCCTACCCGGACTTCGTCTTCGTGCAGGACGCCGCCCGCTCGTCGGGTCGCTACCTCCGGTTCATGACCCGCCACGACGTGTGGCACGTGCCCGGCGTGGCCCGGGCGATGACCGCGATGCGCCACGTCCCGGTCGACCGCGAGGCCCCCGCGGGGGCGTACGTCGTCGCGCGCCGGCTGCTGCGCGACGGCGAGGCGGTGTGCGCCTTCCCCGAGGCGGGGATCAGCTACTCCTACACCGTCCGCTCGCTCATGCGCGGGGTGGCGAGCCTGGCCCGCGAGACCGGCGCGCCCGTGGTCCCCGTGGCGCTGTGGGGCTCCCAGCGCGTGTGGTCCGTCGGCGTGCCCGACGACCTCGGGCGCGAGCCGCGTCCCGACCTCACGCGCGGGCGCCGCATCGACGTCAGCTTCGGCCGGCCGCTCGCCATCGGCCCCGACGAGGACCTCACGGCCTGGACGTGCCGGCTCGGCGGGGTGCTGACCGAGCAGCTCGAGGAGCTCCAGCAGCAGCCGCACCACCGCCCGCCGCCCGGCGAGCACGCGCCGTGGTACCCCGCGCACCTCGGCGGGCACGCGCCCACGCGCGCCGAGGCCGCGCACCTCGACGTGGTGCCGCGCGCCGCGGTCAGACCGACGTGGGGGCCGCTCCAGCCCGGGTCCGGCGTCGCGCCTCCAGCCAGCCGAGCGGGTTGGTGAACGGCTCGAGCACCCGCCGCACGGGAGGGCACGCGAGGAAGAACGTGAGGCCGATCGCCCCGAGGACGGTCAGGACCAGGCCCAGCGTCGGGTAGGCGGCGGTGAAGTCGGGCCAGCCGAGCGCCAGGAACGTCTTGATGGCGAAGCCGTGGAAGAGGTAGACGACCATCGTGGCGGTGCCCATCGTGGTGAACCAGCCCAGGTTGCGCCGCGGCACCAGCGCCATCACGGCGAACGAGCCGAGCAGGCCGACCATCATCACCGTGAGCCGGGTCTGGAAGACGATCTCGTTGTCGATCGGGATCTCGGAGTAGCCGGTGTCGTACCAGAGCAGCGCCGACTCCGCCCACGTGTCGGTGTAGAGCGCCATGACCCCGATGCCGACGAGCATCGGCACAGCCGCGACCTTCACCCACACGTCGTCGAGGTGAGCGAGGTGGCGGGGCTTGAGGTGCAGCCCCAGCACGAAGAACGGCAGCAGACCGAGGAACCGGGGGATCATCAGCGCCTCGGTGTCCCAGACCCCGCCGACCAGGCTGACGATCACCGACAGCGGCAGGAAGAGCCAGTGCAGCTTGAGGATCGGCGTCACCAGCCGCCACATCAGCAGCACGATGAGGTACCACATCGTCCAGTGGGGCTCGATCCACAGCGGACCGGTCACGCCCTCGCCGACCACCTCGCGACGGTAGTAGAACAGTGCCGGCTCGAAGAGCAGGTAGGGGACGGCGAGCGTGTAGACCAGGTTCTTCATCCGCCGGCGGTCCCACTCGAACGACTTCGACAGGTAGCCGCTGATGAAGACGAAGGCCGGGATGTGCCACAGGTAGATGAAGTCGTAGACCCAGTGGCTACCCGCGGTGGCCTCGACAAGGCCGATCGCGTGGCCCACCACGACCAGCGTGATCAGGACCATCTTGACGTTGTCGAGCCACGGATCTCGGGACGCGGGGGGCACGGCGCTCACCGTACTTCACTAGGTTGGGCGCATGGGATCCCTGCCGAGGCGACAGCGGGTGGCGGCGTACGCCGTCATCCTCCGCGAGCGCGGCGGCCGGGTCGAGATCCTGCTGAGCCGTCTCGCGCCGCGGGTGTCCCGCTCCGAGCTCTGGACCTTGCCGGGCGGTGGGGTCGACCACGGCGAGGACCCGCGCGACGCCCTGATCCGCGAGGTACAGGAGGAGACGGGCCTCGACGCCACGGTGGGTGACCGGGCCCGCGTCTACAGCGCCCACATGCCCCGGTCGCCGCGCGACGGGCAGCTCGTCGACGCCCACGCGATCCGGCTCGTGTACGAGGGCTGGGTGCCGCCGGACGCGCCCGTGCCGCGGGTGGTGGAGGTCGACGGCTCCACGATCGAGGCGGCCTGGAAGGCGCTCGACGACGTCGCCTCGGGCGCCGTCCCGGTGTCGTCGGTGGTGACGGAGGCCCTGGTCGACCACCAGCCGTTCCGGCTGCAGCGCGTCGCGGCGTACGCCCTCATCACCCGGTGCGCCGGTGCCCACGACGAGGTGCTGCTGACCCGCCTCTCGTCCACCGCCGCGCACCCCGGTCGGTGGACGCTGCCCGGCGGGGGCGTGGACCACGGCGAGCACCCGTCGGTCGCGCTCGCCCGTGAGGTCGAGGAGGAGTGCGGGCTGCCGTGCGAGGTCGGCGCGCTGCTCGGCGTGCACGACACCCACTTCTCCGGCACCGCCCCGTCGGGGCGGATCGAGGACTACCACGGCGTGCACCTGCTCTACCGCGCGACCGTCGCCGACGGCGAGCCGCGCGTGGTGGAGCTCGACGGCACCACCGACGCCGTCGCCTGGGTGCCCACGAGCGACATCGCGTCGGGCGAGGTCGACGTGCTGGACCTCGTCACCTACGCACTGGGAGCGAATCGTGGCTGAGAGCGTCTTCACCTACGCCGCGCCCGGCCTGAAGCTGGGCCGCGGCGCCAGCGACGAGATCGGCTGGGACGTCCAGCAGCTGTGCCGCGACGTCGCCGGCGACGTGCGGGTGCTGCTCGTCACCGACCCCGGCGTCGCGGCCACCGGCCACCCCGACCGGATCGCCGACGGGATGCGGTCGCGGGGCCTCGAGGTGGTGGTCTACGCCGAGGCGCACGTCGAGCCGACGGACGCCTCGCTGGAGGCGGCGATCGGCGCGGCCCGGGGGAGCGGTCCGTTCCACGCGGTGGTGGCGGTCGGGGGCGGCTCGTCGATCGACACCGCCAAGGCGGTCGACCTCATGCTCACCAACCCCGGCGAGCTGATGGACTACGTCAACGCGCCCGTCGGCGGCGGCCGGGCCCCCGAGCACCCGCTCCTGCCCCTCGTCGCCGTGCCGACGACCACCGGCACCGGCGCGGAGTCGACCACCATCTGCGTGCTCGACGTCCTGGCACTCGAGGTCAAGACCGGCATCTCCCACGCCCGGCTGCGGCCCACCCTCGCGGTCGTCGACCCCGACCTGACGATGACGCAGCCTGCCATGGTGACCGCGTCGGCGGGCATGGACATCCTGTGCCACGCGCTGGAGAGCTGGACCGCACGCTGGTTCGCCGACTTCGACGCCAAGCAGCCCGAGCAGCGGGTGCCCTACTGCGGCGCCAACCCCATCGCCGACGTGTGGGCCGAGAAGTCGCTCTCGCTCCTCGCCGGGGCGTTCCGGCGGGCGGTCCGCGACGGCTCCGACGCCGAGGCGCGCGAGCAGATGGCGCTCGCCGCCACCTTCGCCGGGCTGGGCTTCGGCAACGCCGGCGTCCACGTCCCGCACGCCTGCGCCTACCCGATCGCCGGCCGGGTCCGCGACTACCGTCCCGAGGGCTACCCGGCGGACGAGCCGATCGTCCCGCACGGGATGGCCGTGGTGATGACGGCGCCCGCCGCCTTCGCGTTCGTGCACGACGCCGCGCCCGAGCGGCACCGCCGGGCGGCCGAGCTCCTCGGCGGCACCGGCGAGCCGCTCCCCGACGTGCTGCGGCGGCTGATGCGCGACGTGGGCCTGCCCAGCGGCCTGGCCGAGCTCGGCTTCGGCGAGGCCGACGTCGACGACCTGGTCGAGGGGGCGCTCCAGCAGCAGCGCCTGCTCGCCACCGCGCCCGTCGACGTCACCGCCGAGGACCTCGCAGCCGTGTTCCGGGAGTCCCTCGAGCACTGGTGACCCGTGCGCGAGGAATGAGGGGCCGACGCCCCGGTCACTAGGATGAGGGGCATGAACCCGCGCCACCGTCGACTCGTGATCCCGGTGGCGCTGGGGGCACTCATCCTCATCGTCGTCCTCGCCGCCGTCCTGTGAGCACCACTGCCGGGGCTGAGCTCGCCACCGTCCGGTCGGCGCTCCTCGACGCCGACCACCTCGTCCGCGCGCTCGCGAGCGGGCGGCGCAAGGGACAGCCGGTGCCGGTCGTCGAGGGACGCGAGGTGCGCCGGGTCGAGGTGCGGGTCGTCGACCTGCGGGCCGGGCGCCACCTGCAGGTGACGTCGTACGACGCCACGCAGGCGCACACCACCAACCACCTCGTGGGCGAGGCGGCGGAGGCGGCGGTGGACGCGCTGCTCGCGCAGCCGTTCGCCAACTGGCACGTCGACACCGCCACCGCCACCCACCAGCTGCGGGTGACGAAGAAGGGCGTGCCGCTGCTGCACACCTCGACGCGCGCCGAGGAGGTCGCGCCGTCCCGCGGCCACGACCGGCCCAAGGACCGGCTGCTCGCCGAGGACCACCCGGTGCTCGTCGCCCTCGGGATCAGCGACGCCCAGGGCCGCGTCAAGCCGACCCGGCAGGCGAAGTACCGCCAGGTGGAGGAGTTCGTCCGGCTGCTCGACGCGAGCCTCACCGAGGCGGTCGCGCAGGGACGGGTGCGCACCCCGACCGCCGACGACCCGCTGCGGGTGGTCGACCTGGGCTGCGGCAACGCCTACCTCTCGTTCGCCGCCCACGCCTTCCTGTCCGGACGCTTCCCGGTGCGGGTCACCGGCGTCGACGTCAAGCAGCAGTCCGCCGACCACAACTCCCGCGTCGCCGCCGACCTCGGCATCGACGCCGACTTCGTGGTCGGGTCCATCGCCGACGCCCGGCTCGAGCAGGCACCCGACGTGGTGCTCGCGCTGCACGCCTGCGACACCGCGACGGACGACGCCCTCGGCCGGGCGCTCGAGTGGGAGGCCCCACTGGTCCTCGCCGCGCCGTGCTGCCACCACGACATCGCCGCCCAGCTCCGCACGGCCGACGTGCCCGAGCCCTACGCGATGCTCACCCGCCACGGCATCCTGCGCGAGCGCTTCGCCGACACGCTCACCGACGCGCTGCGTGCCGCGCTGCTGCGCCGCGAGGGCTACCGCGTCGACGTCGTGGAGTTCGTCGAGAGCGCGCACACCCCGCGCAACACGCTGCTGCGGGCGGTGCGCACGGGCGCCGACGGCTCCGAAGCGGCGCGCGAGTACGACGACCTGCTCGCCGCGTGGGGCGTCCGGCCCCGGCTCGGCGAGCTGCTCGGGCATGGCTGAGCGTCGTCGGATCGCCCTCGCGGCGCTCGTCGCGGTCCCGTTCCTGCTGGGCGCGGCGGCCGGGGCGCCGGGCGCGGCCGACCACCCGGCCTTCCGCTTCCGGGACCCCGAGATCGTGGAGTCGAGCGGGCTCGTCGTGCTGGGACGCGACGGTGGCCTGGTGGTCACCACCAACGACTCCGGCGACCCGGGCCGGGTCTTCGCGGTCGACCCTGCCACGGGCGACACGGTCGGCGTCACCAGCTGGGAGACCGACCCCGAGGACGTGGAGGCGCTGGCCCCCGCCGGCCCCGGCCACGTGTGGGTCGCCGACATCGGTGACAACCGGCACGCCCGCGACGCGGTGTCGGTGCTCCGGGTGCCGGTCGGGCGCGGCGACCGCGTGGTCGTGCCCGAGGCCTACGACCTGGTCTACCCCGACGGCTCGCACGACGCCGAGGCCCTGGTCAGCCACCCCGTGACGGGCCGGCTCTTCGTCATCACCAAGGGTGTCTTCTCCGGCACGGTGTACGCCGCCCCGCAGCGGCTGCGCGCGGACCGGCCCAACCGCCTGACCGAGGTCGGCCAGGCGCCGGGCATCGTCACCGACGCCACGTTCCTGCCGGGCGGGGGCGGGGTCGTGATGCGCACCTACACGACCGCGCACCTGTCGGCGTTCCCGTCGTGGCAGGGCGTGGAGTCGTGGACCCTGCCCGACCAGGACCAGGGTGAGGGCGTCGCCCTCGACGGGGACGAGCTGCTGGTCAGCACCGAGGGCGCCCGGTCCCAGGTGCTCCGGGTGGGCCTACCGACGTCGGCCGGCGCGACCGACCGGCTCTCACCGGCCTGGACGAGCCTGCGCTGGCTCGCGACGGCGTACGCCCTGCCGCTCTAGCCCTCGGCGAGTGCGGCGTCGAGCGCCGCCTGGACGTGCAGCGTCGTGCACGGGAACACCGGCAGCTCGACGTCGGCCTGCTTGACCAGCAGCTCGAGCTCGGTGCACCCCAGCAGCACGCCACCGGCACCGGCGTCCCACAGCTCCTCGATGATCGACACCACCCGGCTGCGCGTGCGGGGCAGCACGACACCGTGCACGAGCTCCTCGTAGATCGCGTCGTTGAGGAAGTCGTGGTGCGAGGCGTCCGGCACCACGACCGACAGGCCGTGGGACTCCAGCCGGTCGACGAAGAACGACTCCGACATCGCGACCTTCGTGCCGATCAGCCCCACGGTCTCGACCCCCGCCGCCTTGACCGCCTCCGCCACGACGTCCCCGAGGTGCAGCAGCGGGATGCCGACCGCCTCCTCGACCTGGTCGGCGACCTTGTGGAACGTCGTGGTGCACAGCAGCAGGAAGTCGGCACCCGCCCGCTCCACCCCACGCGCCGCGTCGGCGAGGAGCACGCCGACCTGGTCCCAGCGCTCGTCGTCCTCGAGGTGGGTGACCTCGGCGAAGTCGACGGTCGTGAGCGCCAGCCTGGGCGAGGACAGCCCGCCCAGGCGCTCCCGCATCCCGAGGTTGAGGTCGCGGTAGTAGACCGCGCTGCTCTCCCAGCTCATGCCGCCGACGAGTCCGATGGTCTTCACGCGCGGCAGTCTCCCACGACTCAGGAGCGGTGCACCTTGTGTGCCGCAGCCTGGGCACGCGGCTTGATCACCAGCTCGTCGATGTCGACGTGCGAGGGCCGGGTGGCCACCCACGCGATGGCGTCGGCGACGTCCTCGGCCAGCAGCGGCTGGTCGACACCGGCGTACACCGCGTCGGCGCGCTCCTGGTCGCCGCCGAAGCGCACGAGGGAGAACTCGTCGGTCCGGACCATGCCGGGGGCGACCTCGCTGATCCGCACCGGCTCGCCGTTGAGCTCGAGCCGCAGCGTCTCGGTCACGACCTTCACGCCGTGCTTGGCGGCGGTGTAGCCGGCGCCTCCCTCGTAGGCCCAGCGCCCGGCGGTCGACCCGACGTTGACGATCACCGCGTCGCCGCTGGCGCGCAGCGCGGGCAGCAGCGCCTTGGTCACCCGGACCAGGCCGAGCACGTTGACCTCGTACATCCAGCGCCAGGCCTCCACGTCGGCCCCGTCCACCCGGTCGACGCCGACGGCGCCACCGGCGTTGTTGACGAGCACGTGGCAGGTCGGCACGGCCGCCGCGAGCGCGTCGACCGACGCCTGGTCGGTGATGTCGCAGGTGATCGCCTCGCCGCCGATCTCGGCCGCCAGGTCCTCGATGCGGTCGGTGCGGCGGGCGGCGCAGACGACGCGGAAGCCCTGCGCCGCCAGCGCACGGGCCGTCGCGGCACCGATGCCGCTGGAGGCGCCGGTCACGACGGCCGTACGGGTCTGGGTGCTGTCATCGCTCATGCAGCCATCCTGCCAATATGTCCCCGTGATCATCGCGGCGGCTGACGGTTCGGCACTCGGCAACCCCGGCCCGGCCGGCTGGGCCTGGTACGTCGACGACGACTGCTGGGCGTCCGGCGGCTGGCCGCGCGGCACCAACAACATGGGCGAGCTGATGGCGGTGCTCGACCTCCTGCAGCAGACCGCCCACGTCGACGACGAGCTGCACGTCTTCTGCGACAGCAAGTACGTCATCGACTCCGTCACCAAGTGGATGCCCGGCTGGAAGCGCAAGGGCTGGAAGAAGAGCGACGGCAAGCCCGTGCTCAACGTCGAGCTGATGAAGGCCCTCGACGCCGCCATGGAGGGTCGGCGCGACCGGGTCCGGTTCGAGTGGGTCAAGGGCCACGCCGGCCACGAGCTCAACGAGGCCGCCGACAGGCGCGCCAACGCCGCCGCCACCGCCTACCAGCGCGGCGTCGAGCCGGACGCCGGGCCCGGGTTCGCGGGGAGCAGCGTCTCGCACCCCGACGCCGCGGTGGGCCAGGTCGAGGCGGAGCCCGACCTCTTCAGCGACCTCGACGACGCGGAGCCCACCGACGAGGAGCGCGTCGTCGCGATGGAGCGCTCGCTGCTCACCGACGAGGTGCGCGGCGACCGCGCCGCCGTCGCCGCGCTGCTGCACCCCGAGTGGCAGGAGGTCGGGCGCTCGGGACGGCTGTGGACCCGCGACGACCTGCTCGCCGAGGTCGGCCCGATCGAGCCGGTGAGCCTGGACGTCGTGGCCGTCGAGCGGGTCGACCGCGACACGATCCTGCTGCTCTGGCGAGCGCTGGCAGACGACCGGTCCACGCTGCGCAGCAGTCTGTGGGTGCGCACCGGCGGGCAGTGGCAGCAGCGCTTCCACCAGGGCACCGACGAGCCCTGACGGGGCTCGACCGGCCCTGACCGGCCCTGACGGCCGCGGGGGACCGGGCCCGGGACCGCCCATCGGGGTGAGTCGTGGCACACTCGTGCGATGCCTCCTGCGAAGCTCGCTGCGTCGCTCGCTCTCCTGGGCGGCGTGCTCTGGATCCTGCACGCGCTGCTCGGCGGCGGTGACGGCACCCTCCTCGACGTCCTGCACGTCCTCGGCCTCGTCTGCCTGATGGGCGCGTCCGCCGTCTTCGGCACCACGCTCGTGAAGAGCGACGCCGTGGCGGTGCGCGCCGTCGTCGGCGTGGCGTCGGCGCTCCTCGCGCTGTCGGTCGTCGAGGCGTTCCGGCCCGACGGCACGTCGTGGTACGACGGCTTCTGGGGCGTCGTGGCCGTCCTCCTCGGTGGCGTCGCACTGGTGCGCGGCCGGGGCCGCGCGCCCGCCCGCCGGACGTCCGGCGCCCACGCCCGCTGACCGGCGGGGATCCTCGGCGGGAATCCCGGGAGGCCCTGCGGGGTTGTGCCTGAGGTGCCCTGACCGGGGCGCGCAGTCGAGGTCTCGAGGAGGCAACGTGGGCGAGCGGGTCGCGATGATCAGCCTGCACACCTCACCGCTGGACCAGCCGGGGACCGGCGACGCGGGCGGCATGAACGTCTACGTGATCGAGCTCTCCCGTCGCCTGGCCGCCCAGGGGATCGCGGTCGACGTGTTCACCCGGGCCACCTCGTCCTCCCTGCCGCAGGTGGTGGAGGCCGCCGACGGCGTGCTCGTCCGGCACGTCGCCGCCGGGCCGTTCGAGGGGCTCACCAAGGGGGAGCTGCCCGGCCAGCTCTGCACCTTCGCGCGCGAGGTGCTGCGCACCGAGGCGATGCAGCCCCTCGGCCACTACGACGCGGTCCACTCCCACTACTGGCTCTCCGGCCAGGTCGGCGCGCTCGCCCGCGACCGCTGGAACGTCCCCCTCGTGCACTCGATGCACACCATGGCCAAGGTCAAGAACGAGGCCCTGGCCGACGGCGACACCCCCGAGCCCGTGTCCCGCGTCATCGGCGAGGAGCAGGTCGTGGAGGCCGCCGACCTCCTCGTCGCCAACACCGACACCGAGGCCCGCCAGCTCGTCGACCTGTACGACGCCCGCCCCGACGCGGTCGAGGTGATCCACCCCGGCGTCGACCTCTCGGTCTTCGCCCCGCGCGGTCGCGCGGAGGCCCGCCGCGAGCTCGGCCTGCCCGAGGACGCGGCCGTGCTGCTGTTCGCCGGCCGCATCCAACCGCTGAAGGCGCCCGACGTGCTGCTCCGCTCGGTCGGGGTGCTGCTCGAGCAGGACCCGTCGCTGCGGCACCGGCTCGTCGTACCCGTCGTGGGCGGTCCGTCCGGCTCGGGCCTGGAGCACCCCACCGCCCTGGCCGACCTCGCGTCCGGTCTCGGGATCGACGACGTGGTGCGGTTCGTCCCGCCGGTCAGCCAGGCCGAGCTGGCGGTGTGGACCTCGGCCGCCACCGCGGTCGCGGTGCCGTCCTACAACGAGTCGTTCGGCCTCGTCGCCGTCGAGGCGCAGGCGACCGGCACGCCCGTGGTCGCCGCCGCGGTCGGCGGGCTCACGACGGTGGTGCGCGACGGTGTCAGCGGGCTCCTCGTCGACACCCACGAGCCCCGCGACTGGGCCGCCAGCCTGCGCCGCCTGATCGACGACCCGCAGCTCGTCGAGCGGCTCGGCCGCGGCGCGGTCGCCCACGCGCAGGACTTCTCGTGGGAGCGCACCGCCGAGCGCACGCTGGCGGCCTACGAGCGGGCCGGCGGGCGCATGCGTGCTGAGATGGCCTCATGAGCAGCCCCTCCACGCCCGCGACCGCGACGGCCGTCGACGTCGTGCGCGACTACCTCGTCGCCAACGACATCGAGCACGACGAGACGACCCGCGAGGGTGTCGAGGGCGCGAGCTTCTCGCTCACGCTGCCGGGGGAGAAGAAGCTGCAGACGCCCGTCCGCCTCGACGTCGGCGCCCACGCGCTGGGCGTGCACGCCTTCGTGTGCCGCAACCCCGACGAGAACCACCCGCGGGTGCACCGCTGGCTGCTCGAGCGCAACCTCAGGATGTACGCCGTCTCGTTCGCCGTCGACCGCCACGGCGACATCTACCTCGAGGCGCGGCTGCCGCTGGCCGCGGTGGCCCCCGACGAGCTCGACCGCATCCTGGGCTCCGTGCTCGCCAACGCCGACGAGTCGTTCAACGCGATCCTGGAGCTCGGGTTCGCCACGTCCATCCGCAAGGAGTGGGAGTGGCGGATCTCCCGCGGCGAGTCGACCCGCAACCTCGAGGCCTTCCGCGGCTGGCTCGAGGCCTAGGCGACCTGCGGCCGCGCGGCCCGCGGCTTGCGGCGCGTCATCAGCACGCCGACGATCGCCAGCGCGCCGCCCACGAAGCTGAGCGTCGGCGGCACCTCGTCGATCGTCAGCCACGCCACGAGCGTGGCGATCCCCGGCACCAGGAACGTCGTCAGCGACAGCGCCCCGGCGTCGGTGTGGGTGAGCGCGTAGGCCCAGGTCGTGAAGGCGACGGCGGTGGGGAAGACGCCGAGGTAGACGATCCACCACAGCTCGGCGCCCCCGTCGGCGACGATGCCCGGCAGGTCGCCGGAGAAGGGCAGGCAGATGAGCGCGCCCATCAGGAACGACACGAACACGACCTGGACCGACGGCAGGCGGCGCAGCAGGACCTTCTGCGTCAGCACCCCGACGGCGTACATCACCGCGGCGACGAGCACGAGCCCCACGCCGAGGAGGCTGGCGTCCGCGTCGGTCGAGGACCCGCGGGCGATGACCGCGACGCCGGCGAAGCCGACGACCATGCCGCCCAGCAGCCACGCGTGCAGGCGCTCGCCGAACAGCGGGATCGCGAGCAGGGCGACGATCACTGGGCCGATCTGGATGATCATCGCGGCGGTGCCGGCGTCGACGTGGCGCTCGCCGGCGTTGAGGGCCAGGTTGTAGACGCCGAACCAGCCGACGCCACCGGCCGCGAGGAGCATCCACTCACGCCGGGTGGGGCGGACCCACCCGCGGCGCAGCACCAGCGGCAGGACCACCAGCGCAGCGACCAGCAGACGACCCGAGCCGAGCGCGCCCGGGCTCACGTCGTGGGCGACGTGCCGGATCACGACGAACGCCGACGCCCACATGACCAGCGTGACGGCGCCGGCGGTGACCGGCAGCCAGGGGGCGGGGGAGGTGGTGGTGCGGTCGTTCGCGGCGGTCGGGGTCGTGGTCGTCACAAGTCAAGGCTAGGTACGGTCATGACCGACCGCCAGCGCATTTCGGACGCCGTACGCCCACATCCCGCCGCGCCGGATCTCGTCCCTCCGGTCAGAGGTCCAGCTTGTAGCCCAGCCCGCGGACGGTGACGAGGTACTTCGGCTCGCCCGGGTCGGGCTCGAGCTTGGCCCGGAGCCGCTTCACGTGCACGTCGAGGGTCTTGGTGTCGCCGACGTAGTCCGAGCCCCACACGCGATCGATCAGCTGGCCGCGGGTGAGCACGCGGCCGGGGTTGCGCAGGAACATCTCGAGCAGCTCGAACTCCTTGAGCGGCAGCCGCTGCTCCGTGCCGTCCACCGTGACGACGTGGCGCTCGACGTCCATGCGGACCGGGCCGGCCTCGAGGGTGTCGGGCATGAGGTCGGGCTCCTGGCCACGGCGCAGCACGGCGCGGATGCGGGCGACCAGCTCGCGCGGGGAGTAGGGCTTGGTGACGTAGTCGTCGGCGCCGAGCTCGAGCCCCACGACCTTGTCGACCTCGTCGTCCTTGGCGCTGACCATGATCACCGGCACCGACGACGTCTGGCGGATCTGCCGGCAGACCTCCGTGCCCGGGATGCCCGGGAGCATCAGGTCGAGCAGGACGATGTCGGGGCCGAAGCGGTCGAACTCCGTGAGGGCGGTGTTGCCGTCGGCGGCGATGGCGACCTCGTAGCCCTCCTTGCGGAGCATGTAGGCGAGTGCGTCGCTGTAGCTCTCTTCGTCCTCGACGACGAGTACGCGGGTCATGCGGGGGTGCTCATGTGGTCGTCTCCTGCTGTGCTCTGCGTGGTGCGGGATCGGTGGCGGACCTGGGTCGCGCGGGCGCGACGACCTCGACCGGGGTGGTGGTGCTGCCGGTGGCCGGGCCGGGCTCCGAGCTGCGGGGGAGGGTCAGGGTGAACGTCGAGCCCTGCCCCTGGACCGACCAGACGGAGATGTCGCCTCCGTGGGTCGCGGCGACGTGCTTGACGATCGACAGGCCGAGGCCGGTGCCGCCCGTCGAGCGGTGGCGCGCGGGGTCGACGCGGTAGAAGCGCTCGAAGATGCGGTCGATGTCCTCGGCGGGGATGCCGATGCCCTGGTCGACCACCGAGATCTGGACCTGGGAGCCCTCGGACCTGGTCGTGACGACGACGCGCGAGCCGGCGTTGGAGTAGGCGACCGCGTTGGCGACGAGGTTGCTGATCGCCGCGCCGATCTGCTCCTGGGAGCCGAAGACCTCCAGGCCCGGCTCGCCGCGCGACTCCACGGTGATCTGCTTGGCGGTCGCCTCCATCGCGCTGGTGTCGACGGCGGTCGCGACCGCCGCGTCGAGGTCCACCATGACGGGCGTCTCGAGCGGGTCGTGCCCCTGGAGCCGCGAGAGCTCGATGATCTGCTGGACGAGCTTGGAGAGCCGGTCGCTCTCGGTGAGCATCCGCCCGGCGAAGCGCTGCACGGCCTCGGGGTCGTCGGCCGCGTCGGTGACGGCCTCGGCGAGCAGCCGGATCGCGCCGACGGGGGTCTTGAGCTCGTGGCTGACGTTGGCCACGAAGTCGCGGCGCACCGCCTCCACGCGGCGCTCGCGCGTGCGGTCCTCGACGAGGGCCAGCACCAGGCGGGCTCCCAGGGGGGCCACGCGCGCGGTGAGCGTGCGGGTGAGCCCGCCGTCGGGGGCAGGCATGTCGATGTCGCTCTCGCGGATCTGCCCGTCGCGGCGCACCTGCGCGATGAGGTCGAGCAGCTCGGGCACCAGGACGGTGTCGCCGCGCACCAGCCCGAACGCGTACGCCGGAGCCGACGCCTTGAGGACGTGGTCGGACTCGTCGACCACGACGGCGCTCGAGCGCAGGATGCTCAGGACGGCCGCGACGCCCGCCTGCACCACGGGCGGCTCCACCTCGGGCACCCGGTGGCGCTGGCGGTCGCTGATGTGCCACGCGAGGACGGCGCCGCCCGCCACGATGGCTCCGACCAGCGCGGCCAGGGCAGCCTGCGTCGTCGGATCCACGCTCACATCGTACGCATCGCGAACGCGCGTCCCGACCGGATGGAGGGGCGGCACGGAGTGTTCATCCCTCGTTCATCGAGCACGCACATCTGTTCGCTTCGGCTCCCTACAGTGCCCGTCATGCGTGAGGCTTTCCATGACCAGCTCGACGGCATCTTCGCCGACCTCTCCGACATCTGCGGACAGGTCGAGGTGGCAGTGCGCGAGGCCACCAAGGCGCTGCTGAGCGGTGACGTGCACACCGCCGACCAGGTGATCAGCAACGACAAGGCGATCGACGCGGCCCGCGAGCGGGTCGACGACACGTCGTTCGCGCTCCTGTCGCTCCAGCAGCCGGTGGCGGGCGACCTGCGGATGATCGTGTCCGCGCTGCGGATGGTCAGCGAGCTCGAGAGGATGGGTGACCTCTCCGTCCACGTCGCGAAGATCGCCCGCCTGCGCGTGCCGTCGGTCGCGGTGCCCGACGAGCTGCGGCCCACGATGGAGCGCATGGCCGCCACCGCCGAGGACATGGTGCGCCGGGTGCGGGACATCATCGTCGACCGCGACGTCGACGCGGCCATCGAGCTCGGCCGCGACGACGAGGTGATGGACCAGCTGCGCCGCCGCAGCTTCACGGAGCTGCTCTCCACCGACTGGCAGCACGGCGTCGAGGCCGCGGTCGACATCGCCCTGCTCGGCCGCTACTACGAGCGCATCGCCGACCACGCCGTCTCGGTCGCCAACCGGGTCGTCTTCGTCGTCACCGGCGACCTGCCCCCGCGCGACTGACGTACGCCCCGCCGCTGCCGCTCGGCCTCGAGCGGTGCCGGAGCCACATTCCGGTGCTGCGGAACGTGGGTGGGCCACCGCCCGCGGGCGTGTCGTACGACGGCCCGCGCTCGGGCGGTGCCGGAGCCACCTTCCGACGCTGCGGAACGTGGGTGGGCCACCGCTCGGCGCGAGCGGTGAGCAGGACACGGCGCCGAGAGGCGGCGTCACTCCCGCTCGGACCGACTCCGTCGGTCCGAGCTGCTCAGCGACCCTGGTTGGCGACGGCGGCCGCCGCGGCTGCCGCGGCCTCGGGGTCGAGGTACTCGCCACCGGCGACGGTGGGACGCATGTCCTCGTCGAGGCGGTAGACCAGCGGCATGCCGGTGGGGATGTTGAGCCCGGCGATGTCCTCGTCGCTGATCTGGTCGAGGTGCTTGACCAGCGCGCGGAGGCTGTTGCCGTGGGCGGCGACGAGGACGGTCCGGCCGGACTGCAGGTCCGGCACGATCTCGGCCTCCCAGTAGGGCAGGAAGCGCGCGATGACGTCCTTGAGGCACTCGGTGCGCGGCAGCTCGTCGCCGAGGTCGGCGTAGCGCGGGTCACCGGCCTGGGAGAACTCCGAGGAGTCGTCGAGCGGCGGCGGCGGGGTGTCGAACGAACGGCGCCACAGCATGAACTGCTCCTCGCCGAACTCGGCGAGGGTCTGCTTCTTGTCCTTGCCCTGGAGCGCTCCGTAGTGGCGCTCGTTGAGCCGCCACGAGCGCTTCACGGGGATCCAGTGCCGGTCGGCGACGTCGAGCGACAGGTGCGCGGTGGTGATCGCGCGACGCTGCAGCGAGGTGTGCACGATGTCGGGCAGCAGGCCCGCCTCGACCATGAGCTCGCCCCCGCGGACGGCCTCGGCGCGGCCCTTCTCGGTGAGGTCGACGTCGACCCAGCCGGTGAAGAGGTTCTTGGCGTTCCACTCGCTCTCGCCGTGGCGGAGCAGGACGAGCGTGTGCGTCATGAGGCGTCCAGGCCTTCCCAGTAGCCGGCGTCGTCGGGGACGACGGGGACGTTGAGCGAGATGCTCTCGCCGTTGCCGAAGTCGACGGAGAGCGGGACGAAGTTGCCCGCGGTGAAGTCGCCGGTGAGCACGATGTCGGCGGGCGGGTCGGCGAGGTTGACCAGGCCGTTGGCCGGGACCGTGACGGGCTCGAACTCGACGGCCTCGATGGTCGCCCCCTCGCTCCCGGAGAGGCCGGAGACCCCGGTGAGGCTCTGCTCCTCGAGCTCGTCGTTGTTGGACAGCGACGCCACGAAGGTGCCCGACCCCTCGGTGCCGGAGACCACCACGGCGGAGAGCACGTCGACCACGCCCTCGCGGTTGTTGGCGGCACCGGCGGGGGTGTAGGTGCGCTCGGTGGCGTAGTCGAACCCACACGAGGTCAGCGGTGCGGCGAGAGCGATGACCGCGGCGGCGGTCGCGAGGGATCGGAGTCGCATGGCCGACAGCCTAGCGTCGGCTCAGGTCAGTCCGACGGTGCGCCCTGCGATCAGGATCGCGACGACGACGGCGGCGGTCCACACCCCCGCCAGGAGGAGCAGCCGCGGGGTGCCGGTGCGCAGCGCGACCAGCATCGGGAAGGACTTCTCGCCCTCCTCGTGGTCGTCGACGAGGCCGGGCAGGGCGAGGAGCACGTGGACGCCGAGGCCCAGCGCCGCCGCCAGGGCGACCATCACCGGCGTGGGCGGGGTGGGCGAGCCGACCCCGCCCCAGCCGCCGTACGCCAGGAACGCGGGGTAGAGCGCGAAGCTCGCCATCCACGGCACGAACGACAGCGCCCGACCGTGGAGGAACCGGTCACCGACCGCGGAGACCGCGAGGAGCGCGAGGTACGTCGCCCCGGCGCGGCGGCCGTTGGCCACGGCGAGGGGCACGACGAGCAGGAACGCGCACGTGAGCGCGAACCACACGGTGCCGGGGTCGAGCCGGCCCGAGGAGAGCGGCTTGTCCGGTCGCCGTCGGGCGTCACGCTCCCGGTCGGTGAGGTCGTCGACCCAGCCCAGCATGGACTGTCCGACCAGCACGGTGGCGGCGACGAGGCCGACCTCGCGCAGCGGACGCCCGGCGACGGCGGCGGCGGTGCCGAGGGCGACCGCGGACAGGATCGCCTGGCGCGGGTGGGCTGCCCGGAGGAGGAGCAGCGACGGGGGCATCGGTCGGGCCCGGAGCATGGGCCGCAGTATGGCCGAGCGGCGCCCCGTTGGGGGGCGCGCACCACAGCAACAGGCGACTTGTCAAGCCCGCATATGGCCTCTGACCTGCACAAACGCGGCTGGAGGTGTCTCGAACCCGTGTTAGAATGTTCACCTAGGAAGGGGAACTGAACATATGACTTTCACCGTTGGCGAAACGGTCGTCTATCCCAATCACGGGGCCGCGGTCATCGAGGACATCGAGATGCGGACGATCAAGGGAGAGGACCGGCAGTACCTCGTCCTCCGGATCGTCGCCCAGCAGGACCTGGTCGTGCGCGTCCCGGCCTGCAACCTCGATCTCGTCGGCGTCCGCGACGTCGTCGACAAGGAGGGCCTCGACCGCGTCTTCGACGTGCTGCGCGCGGCCCACGTCGAGGAGCCGACCAACTGGTCGCGCCGCTACAAGGCCAACCTGGAGAAGCTGCACTCGGGTGACGTGATGAAGGTGTCGGAGGTCGTGCGCGACCTGTGGCGCCGTGAGCGTGACCGGGGCCTCTCCGCGGGCGAGAAGCGGATGCTCGCCAAGGCCCGTCAGATCCTGGTCTCCGAGCTCGCGCTCGCCGAGAAGACCAACGAGGACAAGGCCGAGGCCATGCTCGACGAGGTGCTCGCCTCCTGAGCGTGGACGACGCCGGCCGAGGCCCCTGGGACGAGGTTCCCAGGGGCCTCGGTCTCGTTCTGGACGAGGACCGCGGCTCCCTGCCCTACGCGCTGATCCACGGCGAGGCGTTGGTGGCCTGCGCCGCGTGGGCGCTGGGGGAGTCCGGGGTCGACCTCGTCGACGCGACCGTGTCGTGGGAGGGGCTCGTCGAGTCCGGCGAGGACCTGGTCCTCCACGACGCCCTGTGCCCGATGACGCCGCCGGCCTTCCTGGCCGCCTGCCTCGAGCGGGCGCGCACCACGGGCCGTCCCGTCGTGGGCGTCCGGCCGGTGACCGACACCGTCAAGGTGGTCGCCGACGGCGCCGTCGGCCCGGTCGTCGGCGAGACGCTCGACCGCGACGACCTCGTGGCCGTCGCCTCGCCGCTCGTCATCCCGGCCGCCGTCCTGGCGTCGCTGGCGCGGCGGCCGTCGCCCGACCTCGCCCGGGCGGTCGCCGACCTGGCGGCCGCGGGTCACCCGGCCGAGACGGTCGAGGCGCCGCCGGAGGGCCGCCGGGTGTCCTCGCCCGACGATCTACGCCTCCTCGACGCCCTCACGGCCCGGTCGCGCTGAGCTCCTCCGCGAGCGCGACGTCCTCGGGGAAGGTGACCTTGAGGTTGAGGGGGCTGCCGGGGACGGCCGCGACCTCGACGTCGCTGTAGGCGGCGACGCACGCCGAGGTGTCTGTGCCCTCGAAGCCGTCGGCTGACGCCGCCCGGTAGGCCGCGAGCACGTCACCGGCCCGGAAGGCCTGCGGCGTCTGCACGCCGCCCACCGTCTCGCCGACGAGCCGCTGGTCGTGGTGCAGCAGGTGGGTCACCGCGACCACCGGGATGGCCCCGCCGACCTCGCGTGCGGCCCCGACCACCGCCGCCCACAGCGGACCCCCCGCCAGCGGACGGGCCCCGTCGTGGACGACCACGACGTCCACCTCGCCCGACTCGACCTCGGGCGCCAGCACCCGCAGCGCCGCCCACTCCGAGGCGTGCCGAGTCGCGCCACCGTCGACGACCAGCACCTCCCGGTCGCCGAGGTGGGGCGCGACGGCCGCCTCCACCGCGGCGCGGTCCTCGGGCCGCACGACGAGCACGAGACGACGTACGTCGGGCAGCGCGAGCGCGTCGCGCACGGACCACACCAGCACGGGGACGCCCCGCAGCGGCAGCAGGACCTTGTTCACCTCGGCGCCGACCCGGCTGCCCGAGCCGGCGGCGAGGATGACGACAGCGGTGGACACGGGTCGCGCCTCAGCGGGTGAGGAGCGCGGTGGCGATCGCCGCCACGCCCTCGCCGCGGCCGGTGAGCCCGAGGCCGTCGGTGGTGGTCGCGGACAGGCTCACGGGGGCGCCGAGGGCGGCGCTCAGCGCGGCGACCGCCTCGTCGCGGCGGGGGCCGAGCCGCGGGACGTTGCCGATGACCTGCACGGCGACGTTGCCGATCTCCCACCCCGCCGCCCGCACCCGGCGGGCGGTCTCCTCCAGCAGCGCGGCGCCCGACGCGCCGGCCCACTCGGGGGCGGACGTGCCGAAGTTGCTGCCCAGGTCGCCGAGCGCGGCGGCGGAGAAGAGCGCGTCGCAGGCGGCGTGGGCGGCGACGTCGGCGTCGGAGTGGCCCTCGAGGCCGGCCGGCTCGTCCGGCCACGCCAGGCCGGCCAGGTGCATCGGCACACCGGCGACGAGCCGGTGCACGTCGGTGCCGATGCCGATCCGCGGAGTGGGGAAGGGGGAGGTCACGTCGGCATCATGCCGGACGCCCGTCACAATGGACGCGTGACCGCTCGCCGTACGCCTTGGGTGCTCGCCGGGGTGCTGGCCGGTCTCGCCGGCCTGGCGACCAGCTATGCCACCGCGATGGTGCTCACCATCCGGGAGGCACCGGTGGTGGCGGTGGCCGAGCTGGTCATCCGGCTGACCCCCGGACCGGTCGCCGAGCGGGCCATCTCTGTGCTCGGCACGTTCGACAAGCCGTTCCTCGTCGGCGTCGTCCTGCTCCTGCTCCTGGGCTGCTTCGCGCTGGCGGGCCTGCTGGCCCGCGGTGGGTGGTACCGCCCGCTGCTCGTCTGGATCCCGCTCGCCGGGGTGGGCCTGGTCGCCGTCCTGAGCCAGCGGGGCGCCGGGCCGGTCGACGCCCTCCCGGTGGCCGTCGGCCTGCTCACCTGGGTGACCCTGCACTCCGCGTTGAACGACGCCCTGAACCGGGGACGGCGCCGCCCGGACCTCGAGTCACGCGAGCGTCGGGTCTTCCTCATGGTCGCCGGTGCCGTCACCGTCGCGGCGGTCGGCATCGCCCTCGCCGGACGACTTGTGGGGGCGGGCCGACGGCACGTCGAGGCCAGCCGACGGCTGCTGCGCATCCCGGGCGTGACGCGCCGCCAGGCGCCCGCGAGCACCTCGGTCGGGCTGGCCGGTGTCGCGCCGTGGCAGACGCCGAACGAGGACTTCTACCTGATCGACACCACCATCGCGAAGCCGACCATCGAGCCCGACGAGTGGTCGCTGCGCATCCACGGCCTGGTGGAGCGGGAGCTCACCCTCAGCTACTCCGACCTGGTCGCCCGCCGGATGACGGAGTCGTGGATCACCCTCAACTGCGTGAGCAACGAGGTCGGTGGCGGCCTGGTGGGCAACGCCCGCTGGAGCGGCATCCGCATCGCCGACCTGCTCGCCGGCCTCGGCGTCTCCGACGACGCCGACTGCGTCCTCCAGACCTCGCACGACGGGTGGACCTGCGCCACCCCTCTCCAGGCCCTCACCGACGACCGCGACGCCATGCTCGCGGTCGCGATGAACGGCCGCCCCCTGCCCATCGAGCACGGCTTCCCGGTGCGGACGATCGTGCCGGGCCTCTACGGCTACGTGTCGGCCACCAAGTGGGTCGTCGACCTCGAGGTGAGCACGTTCGCCGACTCGACCGGCTACTGGACGACGAGGGGCTGGTCGGCCGAGGGGCCGGTCAAGATCGCCTCGCGCATCGACGTCCCGCGCGCCGGTGACGACGTCGACGCCGGCCCGGTGTCGTTCGGCGGCGTGGCCTGGCACCAGCACACCGGCATCGACTCCGTCGAGGTGCAGGTCGACGGCGGGGAGTGGACCCGCGCCGAGCTCGGCGGCGTGCCGTCGGTGGACACGTGGGTGCAGTGGAAGGTGACCATCGACGTTCCGGAGGGCGACCACGAGGTCCGGGTCCGGGCGACCGGCAAGGACGGCGAGACCCAGACGAGCGTCGTACGGTCCCCCGACCCCGACGGGGCGACCGGCTGGCACACGGTCGAGTTCAGCGCCGGCTGACGCCTTCCGGCGTGATCGGGGAGCGCCGGCCTGCTCAGGGCGAGCCGGGAGTCCCCGATCCGACCTCGCAGCCGGGGGAGCACGGGTGTGGGCTCCCCTCCCATCCGCGAAGCGCGAAGAAGGCGGCGAGCAGTCGAGCGGTGCGGCACGGCCAGCCGAAGACCTGGGCGCAGCGCAGCCGCGGCACGACCAGTCCGGAGGCGATGTCCTGCAGGTCCCGGTCGGCGTCCGAGTCCTTCTGCCCGCTCCCGTCGTGGTGCCCGCCGTCGAGCTCGACGTGTGCGTCGAGGCCGGCGAACGAGGTGTCGCGGTACTCCCTCCCGCGCCGCCCGCGAGCAGGTGCTTGCCGGCGGGTCGGCAGCGGCAGCCCGTGCGGACGCAGCACCCGGTCGAGGAGGCCGTGCTCCAGCACGGAGTGCGTGCCCGCGGCCAGGTCGTCGATCAGCGCGACGACGAGACCGCGGCGGGCGTGCCGGGAGCGGGCACCGAGGTCTGCCGCGAGCACGGTCGGCCGCGAGGACCGCCGCCGTCTCGAGGCGCACTCGCGGCGGGGAGCGGTTCCAGCTGACGTGGGCGTCCAGGTTGCGCATCCGCACGACGCGGATGCCCGAGCGGGTGCGGACCCGGCGGGTCCAGTCGATCGCGACCTCGATGGGCTCGGTGGGCGCGGTCGGCGGATCGGGCAGGGCATGGCGTCCCGCGAGTGCCGCAGGCTCGGCGTACAGCACGGCCGCCCAGCAGCGCTGGGCGTAGCTCGGGGTGCCGGTGTGGTCGACGTAGACGCCCGGGTGCATCGCGACGAGCGAGCGTCGGCGCAGCAGGGTCTCGACCTCCGGCTTGGTCAGTCCGAGGGACCGCAGCTGCCGTCGGTTCGCCACGCCGTCCTGGGAGCCGAGGAGGTCGGCCACACGGTCGGCCATGGCGGGCGGCAGGTCCATGCGCACTCGATGCCCGACCGCAGGCGTCGTACACCTGCGGGCCGCTGCCTGTGGACGGTGGGACCGGGGAGCGCCGGCCTGCTCAGGGCGGGCCGGGAGTCCCCGCTGTCAGCCGTTGCGGACGACGTACGCCGTCCCGCCGGAGGCGGCGATCCAGATCCGCTCGAACTGGGCGCGGTCGTAGACGCGGCGCACCTCGGCGTTGGTCGCACCCGCCGGGTCGTTGACCACCACGTCGCCGTCGGCCTCGAAGCCCACGACGACCAGCAGGTGGCCGTTGCTCGCCGAGATCGGGGCGCCGGCGAGCTGGTTGCGGCCGAAGGCGATCGAGACGATCAGCGGCACCCCCGCGGCGATGTAGTCCTCGGCCTCGCGCAGGTCGCGCATCCGGGTGACGTAGGAGTCGCCGCCGACGAGGGTGGCGGCGTAGGCGGTGTTGAAGGCCCAGTTGCCGGTGCCGCGGTAGCCGTGGTCGTAGACCATCCTGGCGGTGTGGTCGACCACCGCGTCGGTGTGGCCGGGGGTGATCCCGGTGGGCGCGGGGGAGACGCCGTGGTAGGCGAGCACCATCGCCAGCGACGTGGGGGAGCACCACGCCTCGCCGCCCCCGCCCCAGGCGGGGTAGTGCCCGCTGTGCACCATCTGGGAGTACGTCGGCACGGGCAGGACGGTGCCGGCCGCGGGGCCGGGCTGCGAGGTGGCGCGCGGGGCCGAGGCGTCGGCGGAGGCGACGGCGCCGACCCGCTCCAGGCTGACGGCCTTGCTCGAGCCCTTCGGTCGCATCAGGGTCACGCGCAGCTGGTACGCCGTCACGGCGGACGCGGCGAACCAGGTGTCGGCGCTGACGCGGCCGAGGTCGTCGCTCTGGCCGGAGTACGTCGTCCGCGGCACGGGGCGGTCGGTGCGCGCCCAGTCGGCCACGGTGTCCCACGTGCCGGTGCGACCGCCGGCGTCCTGCGCCCGGATCTCGACCCGGACCAGGGTGCGGCCGGGGGTGGTCGCCTCCCACGACGGGATGACGGCGGTGGCGCCGAAGCCCGTCGTGGCCCACGGCGAGGTCCAGGTGCCGGCCTCGTAGGACTTGCCCGCGACGGTGCGGGGCCTGGCGTCCAGCAGGGAGACCTGGCCGCGGCCGAGCTTGAGCCCGGTGCGCTTGCCGGCCTTGAGGTCGCGGTAGCTGGTCCACGACGTCAGCTGCACCTGGGGCGTCACCCGCTTGCGGGCCGAGGGCCCCTCGGCGGCGCCCGCCGCGGGGGCGAGCGCGGGGGCGAGGGAGGTCGCCAGCAGCAGGGGAAGGGCGAGGACCGCGACACGTCGGAGCACCGGTCGACGATAACCCGGAATGTCCCACGCGTCTCAGGAGTCACACCGGCCGATCCTGCGGGGCGGTCGTCGAAGCCGGAGGATCGGACCGCTCGCCCTAGACTTGCCCGGTGACTCTGAGGCTCCACGACACCGCGACGCGCGAGACCCGTGACTTCGTCCCGCTCACCCCGGGCCGGGCGGGCATCTACGTTTGCGGGCTGACGGTGCAGTCGGAGCCGCACGTCGGGCACGTGCGCTCCGCAGTGAACTTCGACGTGCTCCGCCGCTGGCTCGCTGCCACCGGCCACGAGGTCGACTTCATCCGCAACGTCACCGACATCGACGACAAGATCCTGACGAAGTCGGCCGAGCAGGGCGTCCACTGGTACGCCCTCGCCTCGGCGATGAAGCGCGAGCTCGACGCCGCGCTTGCGGCGATCAACGTGCTGCCGCCGACCTACGAGCCGGGCGCGACCGGCCACGTCCCGGAGATCGTCGAGCTGATCGAGCAGCTGATCGCCCGCGGCCACGCCTACGCCGCCGAGGACGGCAGCGGGGACGTCTACTTCGACGTGCGCAGCTGGCCGGCGTACGGCGAGCTGACCCGCCAGCGGGTCGAGGACATGGAGCCCGCCGGCGACGCCGACCCGCGCGGCAAGCGCGACCCGCGCGACTTCGCGCTGTGGAAGGGCTGGAAGAAGGAGTCCGAGCCGCAGACCGCGTCCTGGCCGTCCCCGTGGGGGCCGGGTCGTCCCGGGTGGCACATCGAGTGCTCGGCCATGGCCGGCAAGTACCTCGGCCCCGCCTTCGACATCCACGGTGGTGGCGTCGACCTGCGCTTCCCGCACCACGAGAACGAGCAGGCGCAGTCGCGTGCCGCCGGCCGCCCGTTCGCGTCGTACTGGCTGCACAACGCCTGGATCACCACCGCCGGCGAGAAGATGAGCAAGTCGCTGGGCAACTCGATGCTCATCCCGTCGGTGCTCGAGCGGGTGCGGGGCATCGAGCTGCGCTACTACATCGTGGCGGCCCACTACCGCTCGCACGTCGAGTTCAGCTTCGAGGCGCTCGAGGAGTCGGCCAAGGCGTTCCGGCGCATCGAGGACTTCCTCGACCGCGCCGCCCCCGTCGTCGGCACCTGGTTCGCCTCGATGCCCGACGCCTTCCGCGACGCGATGGACGACGACCTCGGGACGCCCGCCGCGGTGGCGGTCATCCACGACTCGGTCCGCGAGGGCAACCGGCTGCTGGCCGACGGGCCGTCCGACGAGCTCAGCCAGAAGTTCGGCGAGGTCATCGCGATGCTCGACGTGCTCGGGCTCAACCCCGCCGACGACGCGTGGGCGACCGTCGGGTCCGGTGACCGGCTGACCGAGGTCGTCGACGCGCTGGTGAAGGGCCTGCTCGAGGAGAGGGCGGCCGCGCGCGAGGCCAAGGACTGGGCCCGCGCCGACGCCATCCGCGACCGGATCAAGGCGGCCGGCGTCGAGGTGGAGGACACCCCTACCGGACCGAAGTGGAGCGTGTGACATGGCGGGCAACTCGCAGCGCAAGGGCGCGATCAAGAAGACCGGCAAGGGCAACCCCACCGCCGGGTCGGGGGGACGGGTGCGTCGCGGGCTCGAGGGCAGGGGCCCGACGCCCAAGGCCAAGGACCGGCCCTACCACCAGGCGCACAAGGCGGCCAAGCGCGCCGAGCGCGACAAGGCGACGCGGTCCAAGCGGCGCACGACCTCCGACGCGGAGTGGGCCGCTGGTCGCAACTCGGTCGTCGAGCTGCTGCAGGCCGGCGTGCCGGTCGCGGCGATCTACGTCGCCGAGGGAGCCGAGCGCGACGGCCGGATGCGCGAGGCCTTCAAGCTGGCCGCCGAGCAGGGGCTGACGCTGCTCGAGGTCACCCGCAACGAGATGGACCGGATGACCGGCGGTGCCGTGCACCAGGGTCTCGCGGCGCGGCTGCCGGCCTACGAGTACGCCCACGCCGACGACCTCCTCGAACGGGCGTCCGACGCCAAGGAGCCGGCGCTGGTCGTCGCCCTCGACTCGGTCACCGACCCGCGCAACCTCGGCGCCGTCGTCCGCTCCGCGGCCGGCTTCGGCGCCCACGGCGTGCTGATCCCCGAGCGCCGGGCCGCCGGCATGACCGCCTCGGCGTGGAAGACCAGCGCCGGCGCCGCCGCGCGGCTGCCCATCGCGCAGACGGTCAACCTGACCCGCCAGCTCAAGGCCTACCAGGACGCCGGGTGCATGGTCGTGGGCCTGGCGGCCGACGGCGACATCTCGCTCCCCGAGCTCGTCGCCCCCGGTGGCCTGGCCGAGGGACCGCTGGTGGTCGTCGTCGGGTCCGAGGGCAAGGGCCTCGGGCGCCTCGTCGCGGAGACCTGCGACCAGATCGTCTCGATCCCGATGGCCGGCCAGCTGGAGTCGCTCAACGCCGGCGTGGCCGCCTCGGTCGCCCTCTACGCGATCTCGCAGGCCCGCTCGTAGGGATGTCGTCCACCCCGCGGCGGGTCCTCGTCGGTGCCGTGCTGCTCGTGGGCAGCATGGCGCTCGGGCTCGCGGTCGCGGTGTCGCTGTTCCTCAACAGCAGCCGGACCGTCGTGCTCGTCGGCCACGACACCGTCGTACGGCCCACGCTGGCGCGCGACGCGGTGGTCGAGACCGGGCCGCTGCTGCCCGACCTGCGCATCCGCGACGTCGGCCCGCTCGGTGTGACGCTCACGCTCGGCAAGACCGAGGTGGGGTCGATCGAGGAGCTGGTGCAGCGCTACGCGCTCATCGCCAGCGACCCGTCCGCGCCCATCGACAAGGTCGAGGGCGTGGTGCGCGACATGGCCCTCTCCGCGGCCCTCCGCGGCCTCGCGGTGGGGCTGCTGCCGGTCGCGGTGTTCCTGCTGCTGGGACGCCATCGGCGAGGCGAGCTGTTCCGGGGGCTCCGGACGCGCCAGGGCCTGCTGGCGCTGGTCCTGCTGCTGACGCTCCCGCTGCTGGTGTGGCAGCCGTGGGAGAACGACGAGGAGACGCAGGACGACCAGGGCACCTGGCAGACGCTCGCCGACCTGGCGGGCCCCGACGTGGACCTGCCGGCCGAGGTGCGCGGCATCGAGGTGCGCACCGGCCCGGTCACGACCCAGAGCAAGCGGCTCGTGCTGAGCGCGGTGGACACCTACGACAAGAGCAAGGAGTTCTACTCCACGGCTGCCGAGGAGGCGGCCGACCTCCCCGAGAAGGGCCTGCGCACCCCGGAGGACGGCGAGACCGTCGCCCTCCTGGTGAGCGACCGCCACGACAACATCGGCATGGACCGCGTGGCCCGCGCCATCGGCGAGGCCGCCGGGGCGACCGTCGTGCTCGACGCCGGCGACGACACCTCGACCGGCCAGCCGTGGGAGGCCTTCAGCCTCGACTCCCTCCAGACCGCCTTCGACGACTGGGAGCGCTTCGGGGTCGCCGGCAACCACGACCACGGCACGTTCGTCAGCACCTACCTCGCCGACCTCGGGTGGACCATGCTCGACGGCGAGGTGGTCGAGGCCCCGTGGGGTGGCACCCTGCTCGGCGTCGACGACCCGCGCAGCAGCGGGCTCGGCAGCTGGCGCGACGAGACCGGTCTCAGCTTCACCGAGGTGGGCGACCGGCTCGCGGACGGGGCCTGCGCCGCCGCCGAGGACGGCGAGCGGGTGAGCACGATGCTGGTCCACGACGCCAACCTGGGCCGTGAGGCGCTCGCCCGGGGCTGCGTGGACCTCGTGGTCGGCGGGCACACCCACGTCCAGAACGGTCCGGACGCCGTCGACGGCGAGGACGACGCGACCGGCTACACCTGGACCAACGGCACGACCGGCGGTGCGGCGTACGCCTTCGCGCTCGGCAGCAAGCCGCGGCGCGACGCCGAGGTCAGCCTGGTGACCTACGCCGACGGTCGACCGGTCGGGCTGCAGTGGGTGCGGCTGCGCACCAACGGCTCGTGGCAGGTCGGCGACTGGGAGCCGGTCACTCCTGCCCCGTGATCGCTTCGTCGGGCTTGGCGGTGAGGAACCGGTCGATGTAGTCGCGAGCGGTGGCGTGGATGTTCACCTCGTGCCCGGCCCGCTCGGAGAGGTACCAGCGGTGCTCGAGGATCTCGTGGAAGACCTCCGCGGGCTCGAGCTTGCCGGTGGCGTCGGGCGGGATCATCGTCATGATCGGCTCGAAGATCTCGTGCATCCAGCGGCTCGCGACGAGGTGACGGTCCTCGCGGCCGAGGTCGTGGTGGGCGGTGTAGGACGCGATGTCGTTGAGGATCCGGCGTGCCTGGTTGTCCTCGACCGTCATGCCGGTGAGGTCGCGCAGCTCGCGGGTGTGGTGGCCGAGGTCGACGACCTTGGGCTGGATGCGGATCGTGTCGCCGCCGAGGTCGGTGACGATGTCGAGCTCGTCGACGTCGAAGCCGAGGTCGTTGAGCCGCTCCACGCGGCGCTCGATGCGCCACATCTCGTCGGCGCCGAACTCCTCGAGGTCGGTGAGCTCGCGCCACAGCGCCTCGTAGCGCGAGCGCAGGTGCTCGATGATCTCGAAGCCGTCGATGGGGCGCTGCACGGCGCCGCTCGCGCTGAGGTCCATCAACTCGGCGAAGATGTTCTCGCAGCCCACGGTGATGTCGTACTCCCGCAGCCGGTCCCCGACGGACTCGTGCAGCTCGCCGGTCTCGGCGTCCACGAGGTAGGCGGCGAGGGCGCCGGCGTCGCGGCGGAACAGCACGTTGGACAGCGACACGTCGCCCCAGTAGAAGCCGGCGAGGTGGAGCCGGACCAGCAGCACCACGATCGCGTCGATGAGCGTGGGCACGTGCTCGACGTCCATGCCGCGGCTGAACAGGCTGCGGTAGGGCAGGGAGAAGCGGAGGTGGTGGGTGAGCAGCGCCGCCGGCAGCTCCTCGCCGTCGCGGCTCTCGCGACCGGTGACGACGCCCTGCGGCACCACCGACGGCATGCCCATGCGCTGGAGGTCGCGCAGCATCCGGTACTCGCGGAAGGCGATGTCGTCGTTGGTCTCCTTGACGGCGTAGACGCTGCTGCCGAGCCGCACGATGCGGACGACGTGGCGCGACAGGCCGCGGGGGAGTGGTACGACGACCTCGTCCGGCCACTCCTCGAGCGGCAGGTGCCAGGGCAGCCGGAGGATCGCCGGGTCGGGCCGGCTGGCGACGATCCGCATGGCCATGCGAAGCACCCTAGCCGGGCACGGGACGCGCGTGGAGCGCCTGCTCGCCTCAGATCTCCCAGACGTCGAGCCGCGGCCCCGCGGCGGCCGGGACCTCGGCGCCGTCGGGCCCGGTGACGAGGTCGGCGCCGCCGGGCTCGGACCCGAAGAGGTGCCGGCCCGCGCCCGTGGGGAGCGTGAAGGCGCTGCCGGCGGCCCGGCGGGCGACGACGAGCACGGTCTGGTCGGGGTGCTCGCGGAGGTAGGCGATGGTGTCGTCGTCGACGTGCGCCCAGCGCAGCCCGCCCCGGCGCAGGGCCGGGTGCTCCCGCCGCAGCCGGGCCAGGTCGGCGTACGTCGTGAGCGTCTGCCGGTCCCACTCCTCGCGGCGGTGCCACGGCATCGGGCGGCGGGCGTCCTCGCCGTTGACGCCTTCGAGGCCGATCTCGTCACCGGCGAAGACCATCGGGACGCCGGGCATCGTGAACTGCAGGCCGGCGGCGACGCGGTGGACGGCGGCGTCCCCGCCGACGAGGGTGCGGATCCGGGCGGAGTCGTGGGAGCCGAGGATGTTCCAGCTCGACGCGGTGGCGCGCCAGCCGAGCGCCCCCTGCCAGGCGCGGAACGTCTCGACGACCGCGCCGCCGCCGCGGCGCGGGACCGGCACCGGGCGCCCGAAGGGACGGGCGGGCGAGGCGGGGTCGCGCAGCCACGACCAGACGGGCCAGGAGAAGCCGGAGTAGTTCATCGTGCCGTGCCAGCCGTCGCCGTCGACGTCGCCGGTGGCGTCGTGGTTGTGCTCGCCGATGACCCACGGGTCGTCGTGGAGCGCGGCGGCGGTGGCCCGCACGGCGCGGGCGACCTCGTGGGCCACGTCGATGTCACCGAGCCGGCCGGTCATGTTGGCGACGTCGATGCGCCACCCGTCGACGGCGTAGGGCTGCTGCAGCCAGCGGCCGACCACCGAGTCGGGGCCCTCGACCATCGCGTGGCGCACGTCGAGGTTGGCGTGGTTGATCTTCGGGAGCGTGCCGTGGCCCATCCAGTCGGCGTAGGTGCCGTCGTCGGAGAAGTAGTAGAACGAGCGGTGCGGGTCGCGCGGGTCGTCGACCGCGCAGAGGAACCACTCGTGGGTGTCGCCCGTGTGGTTGGTGGTGAGGTCGCCCAGGATGCGCCACCCGCGCTCGTGGACGGCGGCGCTCAGCCGGGCGTACGCCTCGCTGCCGCCGAGCAGCGGGTCGACCTCGGTGAAGGTCGTCGCGTTGTAGCGGTGGTTGCTCTCGCCGGGGAAGACCGGCGTCGTGTAGAGGATGTCGGCCCCGACCTCGGCGAGGTGGTCGAGGTGCTCGGTGATGCCGTCGAGGTCGCCGCCGAAGAGCTGCATCGGCGTGCGCGGGTCGCTGCCCTCGAAGACCACCTCGTCGTCCCAGTCCGCGGGCAGCGCCCAGTCCGGGACCTCCCGCTCCTCGGCCGCGGCCGAGCGGGCGAAGCGGTCGGGGAACACCTGGTAGACGACCCCGTCACGCCCCCAGTCCGGTGCGGGCGGGTGGGCGGCCAGGCGAAAGTCGTCGGCGTCCGGCACGTCGTGGGCCACCACGCCGGCGCCGGTCAGCCACTCCTGCTCCTCGCCACCGTCGCGGACGAGGAGGAAGCGGTAGTGCGTCACCGGGTTGTGGACCGGCAGCTCGCCCTCCCACCACACGGCGTCGCCGATCGTGGTCGGCGTGGTCGGGTGGAAGACCGGCTCGGCGTCGTACGTCGTCCGCAGCCAGACGGCTTCGACCGGGTCGGTCGCGCTGGTGCGGACGCGCACGGTGACCCTGGCGCCGAGCGCCGGTGCCTCGTCGGAGACGAAGAGCGGGGACCCGTCGTGGTGGGGGTCGTGGAGGAGGCTCACGGGCCACATCCTTCCTCACCTAGGATGGCCGCCGCGTCCTCGGGCGCACGCCGCGTTAGCTCAGGGGTAGAGCACCAATCTTGTAAATTGGGTTGCGAGAGTTCGAATCTCTCACGCGGCTCCAGCCGTCAGCGGACCTGCTGCACCTCGAACTCGCACGCGGGGGAGGCGATCGCGTCCTGCGCGGCGATCAGCCGGAGCTCGCGCTCGCCGGAGTCGAGGGTCTCCTTGAGGACCGCGAAGACCGAGGACGCGGTCCGGGCGAGGGCGTCGGCGGGGGAGCCGGTCGTGCGCAGGTGGGCGGTGAACAGGGCGGCAGTGATGTCGCCGGAGCCGTTGGCCTTCATCGGCAGGCGCGGGGTGGTGACGAGCCACGCGCCGTCCCCGGTGACCGCGAGCATCTCGATGACGTCGTCGTCCGCACCCTCGCGGTCGACCGACGTGACGAGCACGGTCGAGGGGCCGAGGCCGCGCACCTCGTCCACGGCGGACAGGATGTCCTCGAGGGTCGACGGGCCGCTCAGGCCGTCACGGTCGGTGATGAAGCCGAGCTCGAACTGGTTGGGCGTCAGCACGTCGGCGACCGGGATCACCGTGGAGCGGTACTTCGGCGGGATCGCCGGGTTGACGAAGCAGCCCGAGGTGGCGTTGCCCATGACCGGGTCGCAGGTGTACGTCGCGTCGGGGTTGGCCGCCTTGACCTGCGCGACCGCGTCGACGATGACGTCCGCGATCTCGGGGGAGCCCTGGTAGCCCGACAGGACCGCGTCGCAGGTCTCGAAGGCGCCGCGCTCGCCGATGCCGGTGATCACCTCGGCGACGTCCTGCGCCGCGATCAGCGGCCCGCGCCACGCGCCGTAGCCGGTGTGGTTGGAGAAGTTCACCGTCAGGACCGGCCACACGTCGTGGCCGAGGCGCTGGAGCGGGAACACGGCAGCGGAGTTGCCGACGTGGCCGTAGGCGACGTGGGACTGGATCGAGAGGACGCGCACACCCCGACCTTAGGCGACCTGCAGGGACCGCTTCGACAGGCCCATCCAGTAGCCGTCGATGACCTGGACGCCCGGCTCGTCGGCGGTCGTCGCCGCGCCGAGGGTCACGAACAGCGGCGTGTAGTGCTCGACGGTCGGGTGGGCGTACGGCATGCCGGGCGCCTTCGACCTGTAGTCGGACAGCGTGTCGACGTCGCCGCGGGAGAGCGCGTCGGCGGCCCAGAGGTCGAAGTCCACCGACCAGCCGGGGGCGGCGGCGTCGATGCGGAACTCCTCGAGGAAGGGCAGGCCGTGGGTGAGGAAGCCCGAGCCGATGACGAGCACGCCCTCCTCGCGCAGCGGGCGCAGCCGCTCGCCGAGCCGCATCAGGCGGTGCGGGTCGTCGGTCGGCAGCGACATCTGCAGCACCGGGATGTCGGCCTCGGGGTACATGATCTTCAGCGGCACCCATGCGCCGTGGTCGAGGCCGCGCGAGACGTGCTGGTGCACGGGCTCGCCGGTCGGCATCATCGCTGCGACGCGCTGCGCCAGCGCGGTGGCGTCGGGCGTCTGGTAGGTCATCCGGTAGTACTTCGGCGCGAACCCGCCGAAGTCGTAGACCAGTGGCGCGCCGCTGGCCGACAGGCTCACCGGCGCCGACTCCCAGTGCGCCGAGACGATGAGGATCGCCTTCGGGCGCGGCAGGTCCTTCGCCCAGGCCGCGAGCTGCCCGGACCAGATCGGGTCGTCGAGCAGCGGCGGCGCACCGTGGCCGATGTACAGGGCAGGCATGGGAGTGGTCATGACGTCCTCAATAGTTGTTGGTTCAACTATATTCCACCGGTAGTCCAGGGACAAGTGGTCGTCTGCGGGTCGTCCGTACGACAGTTCGCCACTGGACTACCGCGCCGGGACGTCGTCGTACGCCGGCAGGCTCCAGTCGACGGGCTCGGCGCCCTGGTCCACCAGCAGGCTGTTGACCGTGCTGAAGGGCCGGGAGCCGAAGAAGCCGCGCCGCGCGCTGAGCGGCGAGGGGTGGGCCGACTCCACGCACGGGACGGCGCCGAGCAGCGGCTTCAGCTTCTGGGCGTGCCGGCCCCACAGGATCGCGGCAGCCGGCCCGCCGCGCTCGGCGAGCGCGACGATGGCCCGTTCGGTGATCGCCTCCCACCCGCGGCCCTGGTGGCTGTTGGAGTCGCCCGGCCGCACCGTCAGGGTCCGGTTGAGCAGCATGACGCCCCGGTCGGCCCACGCCGACAGGTCGCCGTGCCGCGGCGGCACGATGCCGAGGTCGTCGCGCAGCTCGACGTAGATGTTGACCAGGCTCGGGGGCAGCGGCCACACGTGCCGCTCGACGGCGAAGCTCAGCCCGATCGGGTGGGCGGGGTTCGGGTACGGGTCCTGCCCGACGACGAGGACGCGTACGTCGGCCAGCGGGCGCTGGAACGCCCGCAGCACCAGCTCGCCCGCCGGCTGGTAGCCGCGACCGGCGGCGACCTCCTCGCGCAGGAACTGCCCCATCGCCGCGATCCGGTCGTCCACGGGGGCCAGCGCCTCGGCCCAGTCGGGCGCGACCAGCCCCTTGTCGACCAGCCCGGCGAGCGCGCTCGTGGCGTTGCTCATGCCCGGCTCCCGCGGACGGGCCTCTGCAGCCGGTCGAGGAAGGCCACCAGCAGTGCCTCCCGCATGGCCGGCGACGCGACGTCGAGCATCGCGTTGACCTCCGCCATCCGGCTCGGCAGCTCGAGCTCCCCGTCGGCCGACTCGCCGACCAGGCCCGACGCGGCGAGCAGTCCGTCGAAGTCGTCGTCACCGAGCGCCGCCGGGTCGAGCGCCTCGATGAACGCGACCACGCCCGGGTCCACGGCCACCGGGCCGGCGGCCTGCGCGGCCGCCACGGAGTCGGCGAGGGCCGAGGCGAACTCCTCGACGTGCGGGTGCGTGCCCGCGCTGACCGACAGGTGGATGCTCGGCCCGTCGTCACCGAAGGACAGCTGCGGCTGGACGTACCAGCCGCGGGCCACCAGCTCGTCCGTGAGCGTGAAGGGGTCGCAGGACGCATCGGTCGCCAGGGTCACGAGCGTGGAGTCGGGCGCCACGACCAGCCGCAGCGCGGGCTCGGCGTCGATGCACGCCACGATCGCGTCGACCGCCGCGAGCGCGCGGTCCGCGAGCGCGAGGTAGCCGTCGTCGCCGATGTGCTCGACGACGGCCCACGTGCCGGCCACGGGGCCGCCCGACCGCGTCGACTGCGTCGTGGCGTTGAGCATCGTGTAGCCCGGCCACGCCGCGGAGGCGAAGAACTGCGGCTTGCGCAGCGAGGCGTCGCGGTGCAGCAGGAGCGAGGTGCCCTTCGGGGCGTAGGCGTACTTGTGGGTGTCGACGGAGATCGACGTGACGCCGTCGACCGCGAACGTCCAGGGCGGCACCGGGCGCCCCAGCCGGGAGGCGTACGGCAGCACCCACCCGCCGATGCACGCGTCGACGTGGCAGCGGACCCCGCGCGCTGCCGCGGCCGCGGCGATCGCCGTCACCGGGTCGACGACCCCGTGCGCGTAGGACGGAGCGCTCGCCACGACGAGCACCGTGTCGTCGTCGATGGCGGCGGCCATCGCCCCGGCGTCGGCCCGGAAGTCGGCACCGACCGGCACGAGCACCGCCTCGACGCCGAAGTAGTGCGCGGCCTTGTGGAACGCGGCGTGCGCGGTCGACGGCAGCACCATCCGGGGACGCGCGACGTCGGGCCGGCTGTCGCGTGCGCCCTGGACCGCCAGCAGGATCGACTCGGTCCCGCCCGAGGTCACGGTGCCGACCGCCGAGCCCGGTGCTTCGAGCAGCCCGCACGCGAAGCCGACGAGCTCGTTCTCCATCTGGAGCAGTGACGGGAACGCGGTCGGGTCGAGCGCGTTGGAGGCGGCGTAGGCCGCGACCGCCTCCCGGGCGACCCGGTCGACCTCCGGGTCGCCGGAGTCGTAGACGTAGGCCAGCGTGCGGCCCCCGTGCACCGGCAGGTCGCGGCCCTGGAGGACCGCGAGCCTCTGCATCGCGTCGGTCATCGGACTGCTCCTTCCGCGGCCGCCACCTCGGCGGGGTCGAGGGCGTACTGCCGCAGCCACCAGAGGCTGACCACGGTCAGGACCGCCGGGACGATCGAGAACCCCAGCGCGATGGTCGTCAGCGCCGAGTCGGGCTGGCTGATGTCACGGCCCTCGCTCGAGAGGTAGCCGCCGAGCGCGAGCATCAGCGCGAAGAGCGCCGGACCGAGGGCGAGCCCGAGCGTCTCGCCGGCCGTCCAGACGCCGGTGTAGACCCCGGCGCGGTTCTCGCCCGTCCGGGCCGCGTCCACGGCCGCGACGTCCGGCAGCATCGCCATCGGGAACACCTGGCAGCCTGCGTAGCCGACGCCGACGAGGCCGGTCGCCACGAACGTCCACACGTCGTTGCCCCCGCGCGCGAGCACGGCGAGGGCGGCGCCCGCCGCGAGGAGCAGCGACGCAGCGACGTAGCCCTGCTTCTTGCCCACCCGCTCGCCCCAGCGGGCCCACAGCGGTGTCAGCAGCAGCGCCGGGCCGACGAAGCAGACGAACAGGATCGTGGCTGCCGACGTGCGCCCCAGCAGGTCCTCGGCGACGTAGGCGACGCCCGCGAGCATGCAGCCGGTCGCGAGGGCCTGCAGGACGAACGTGGTCAGCAGCACCCGGAAGTCGCGCGCCCGCGAGACGACCTGCAGCTGCTCGCGCAGCGACCCGGCTCCCGCGCCCACCGCCCCGATCGGCGCGCGCCGGGTGCCCCACCAGGCCGCGAGGACGCCGAGGAGGATGACGGTCGCCATGACGACGCCCATCACCCGGTAGCCGTCGCGCCCGCCCACCGCGTCGCGGATCACCGGGGCCGTCGCGCCGGCGAGCATGATCGTGAGGGCGAGGATCGCCACGCGCCACGTCATCAGCCGCGTCCGCTCGTCGTACGACGTCGTGATCTCGGCCGGCATCGCGACGTAGGGCACCTGGAAGAAGGCGTACGCCGACGCGGCGAGCACGAAGAAGAGGAGCACCCACCCGGCCTCGAGCCAGCGGCTGTCGAGGTCGGGGGCCGCGAAGATCAGCGCGAACGCGCCCGCCAGCATCAGGCCCGCCCGGATCAGCCAGGGACGGCGCGGACCGGCCGGGTCGACGGTCCGGTCGCTGACCCGCCCCGCGACCGGGTTGAGCAGCACGTCCCACGCCTTCGGCGCGAACACGATCGTGCCGGCCCACAGAGCCGCGATGCCCAGCTCGTCGGTGAGGTAGGGCAGGAGCATCAGGCCCGGGACCGTGCCGAAGGCGCCCGTGGCCACCGAGCCGCTGCCGTAACCGATGCGGACGCCGCGCGGCAGCCGCCCGGCGTCGACCGCCGTCCTCACCGCCCGCCCAGCGCGCGTGACCCGGCCGACCCGTAGCGACGCGTGGGGTTCGACCCGATCGTGCCCGCGGAGGCCTTCGGCGTCGCCTTCCTGCGCGCCGGCAGCGGCCCGCGCGACCACTCGTCCACCCACTCGTCGATCACCGTCCAGGTCGTCGACCGCGCGGCGCGCCCGGTGAGCATGCCGAGGTGGCCGCCGGGCACGACCTCGAAGCGCACCTGCGGCGAGCCGGTGAGCAGCGGCACCACGGCGCGCACGGCGGGGAACGGGGCGATCCCGTCGGTGTTGCCCGCGAACACCAGCGTGGGCACCGAGATCGCCGCGAGGTCGACGGTGCGGTCCCCGATCTCCATGCGGCCGGTCGCGAGGGCGTTGCCCTTGACGAAGCGGTGGTAGAGCTGCCCGAACGTGCGGCCGGGGTAGGCCGTCATGTTGTTCATGAAGCGGGTGACCGCCTCCATCTGGGCGAGGTAGTCGGTGTCGTCGAGGTGCGTCAGCACGGCCAGCGGCTTGGTGACCACCTTCTGCGCCGAGGCGGCGGTGAAGGCCCAGTTGACGAGGGGGGTCGGTACGCCGCCCAGGACCCGGTAGGCCCGGGTGATGACGCCCTTGCCCTGGGTCAGGTTGAGCAGCGGCCGCACCGGGGCCACCAGGGGCACCTTGGTCACGTCGACCGGGGACCCGACGACGGTGATCGAGGCGATCGGCAGGTCCTGCTGGTCGGCGGCGACGAGCAGGGTGAAGATCCCGCCCAGGCTCCAGCCGACGAGGTGCACGCCGCGTCCACCCGCGTGCTCGTGGACGGTGCGGATCGCCTCGGGCAGCACCTCGTCGACCCAGTGCTCCATGCCGAGCGACCGGTTCCGGAACGAGACCTGCCCGTACTCGAGCAGGTAGGTCGGGCGCCCCTGCGTGACAAGGTGCTCGACCAGGGAGCAGCCGCGGCGCAGGTCGTAGCACAGCGCCGGCGCGGCCAGCGGTGTCACCAGCAGCACCGGGTCGCCGTTCGGGGCGACACCGGCGACCGGGCGGTAGTGGTAGACCTCGCGCAGCTCCCCGTCGTCGATCAACGTCCGGGGCATCGGCCGCAGGTCGGCCAGCCCGCCGTAGAGCAGGGTGTGCGCGACGTTGCCGGCCGCGGCGACCACCTGGTCGGGCTTGGGGATGAGGTCCATGGAGGAAATCTACGTGCAGAAAAACTTCGGGACAGGTGCATCCAACGGCGGGGTCGGTCCGGAGAAGGGGGTGACGGGCGCCAACGGGCGCCCCTGACGGAAGGACCTCCCTCATGAAGCGACGCGTTCCCGCCATCCTCGCCGCCTCGGCGCTCGCCCTCGGCGCGGTGCAGGCCACGGCGCCCGCCGCCAGCGCCAAGGCCGCTGGTGAGGACAGCCTCGCGGCCCTCCTCACGTCCGACGGCAACACCTTCGACAAGAACAAGAAGGACTTCGACATCGTCACCGAGGCCGCCCTCGCCGTCGTCGCCGCCAAGCCCGACTCCCCGGTCGCGCTCCTGGCCGACGGCAGCAAGCGGCTGACGGTCTTCGCGCCCACCGACGAGGCGTTCCGCCTGCTGGCCGAGGACCTGACCGGCAAGACGATCAAGAGCGAGAAGAAGATCTTCGACGCGCTGGTCGACCTCGCCGGCGTGGACACGATCGAGACCGTCCTGCTCTACCACGTCGTCCCCGGCAAGACGCTCACCAGCAACAAGGTGCTCAAGGCCGACGGCGCGAAGCTGGCCACCGCCCAGGGCGGCAAGGTCAAGGTCGACATCAAGAAGAAGCCGAGCCTGAGCATCACGCTCAAGGACCTCGACAAGAACGACCAGGACCCGAAGGTCGTCCTGAAGGCTATCGACCTCAACAAGGGCAACAAGCAGGTGGCCCACGGCATCGACCGGGTGCTCCGCCCGATCGACCTCTGAGGCCGGAACGCACGGACGCCTGACGGGCGGGGGACGACGGTGACCATCATCCCGTTCCCCGCCCGTGGGCCCCGCCGGTACGGTGACCCGGTGGTCACCGGGGCGATGGCGTTCGAGGACGAGCAGGACGAGAGCGTCCATGTGCTGGCGTCCCGGCTCGTCGACGGCGACGAGACCGCCCTCGAGGAGGTCTACGACCGCTGGTCGTCGCTGATCCACACCTACGCGCTCCGTGCGCTGCGCGACAGCCACGACGCGGAGGACGTCACCCAGCAGGTGTTCGTCGCCGCGTGGCGCAGCCGGCACACGCTGACCCCGAGCCCCGCCGCCCTCCCCGCCTGGCTGGTGGGGATCGCCCGTCACAAGGTCGCCGACCTGCGGGCGGCCCGGGCGCGTGACGCCGACCGGCTCGCGGCCGTGGTGTCGCTGCCCGGCACCCACGACGACGCGATCCAGGCCGCCGACGACGAGGTCGCCGAGCGGCTCGTCGTCCGCCAGGCCGTCGAGGAGCTCCCCGACCCGCGCCGCACGATCGTGTTCCTCGCCTTCTGGGAGGAGCGCAGCCACGCCGAGATCGCCGAGAAGGTCGGCCTGCCGCTCGGCACCGTGAAGAGCCACGTCCGCCGTGGCCTGATGAAGCTGCACCAGCAGCTCGAGGGGGTGCGCCATGAGTCACGTTGATCCCGAACAGCTCGCGGGGCTCGCCCTCGACCCCACGGACGGTCCTGCCGACGTGCGCGAGCACGCCGAGACCTGCCCGGAGTGCGCCGGACTCGTCGCGGCCTTCACCGGCGTACGCCGTCGTGCCGGCGCGGACGCGCTGGTCCCCCCGCCCGCCGCGCTGCGGGCGCAGGTGCTCGCCGAGGTGAGGTCGGGTGACGCCGAACCGCAGCCGCGGTCCGCGCCCGCCGGACCGGCACGGCGACGCGGCGTACCCCTCTGGCTGGCCGGTGTGGCCGCCGCTCTGGCCCTCCTCGCGGGCATCGGCCTCGGGCGCATCGGCACGAGCGGTGACGACACCCCCGAGGCGGTCGAACCGCCGACGGGCGCCGGCACCGTCGTGGCCGCGGCGCCCCTCACCGCCCTCGACAGCGACGCCGCGCGTGGCGAGGCCGAGGCCGTGCAGACCGACGAGACCTTCACGATCCGCGTCAGCGCGAGCGAGCTCGGCGACGAGCCGGGCGTGCACGAGGTGTGGCTGATCAACGTGGACGGCAAGCGGATGATCTCCATCGGCCTGCTCGCCGCGGGCGACGAGGGGGAGTTCGCGGTCCCGATGGACCTCATCGACGAGGGCTACCGCATCGTCGACATCTCGGTCGAGCCGGACGACGGCGACCCCACCCACTCCGGGGTGAGCGTGGCGCGCGGCGAGCTCGCCTGACCCCCTCCATCGGGACGGTCCGTCCTCGACAACGCGTCGTGGGAGGGCTAGGAACGGGGGATGAGGTGGAGGTACGCGATCCTGGGCGGCACGGCGGCGGCCGCGGCTGCCACGACGGTGCACGACCTGGTCCAGACGAAGCACGCGATCGTGCGCAACTTCCCCGTGATCGGGCACGCCCGGTTCTTCCTGGAGCGCTTCGGGCCCGAGCTGCGGCAGTACATCGTCACCAGCAACGACGAGGAGCGCCCGTTCAGCCGGGACCAGCGGCGCTGGGTCTACGCCAGCTCCAAGCTCGAGAACAACTACTTCGGCTTCGGCACCGACAACGACGTCGAGCGGGTCGAGGGCTACCCGATCATCAAGCACCGCACCTTCACCGGTCCTGGCGCGGCCACGATGCCCCACGCGCAGGAGGAGATCGCGCTGCCGTGCGCCAAGGTGATGGGCGCGGCGCGCGGTCGTACGCACGCCTTCCGGCCCTCGTCGGTGGTGAACATCTCCGGGATGAGCTTCGGCTCGCTGTCCGGCAAGGCCGTCGAGGCGCTCAACCGGGGCGCGGCCATGGCCGGCTGCTTCCAGAACACCGGTGAGGGTGCCCTGTCGCCCCACCACCGCAACGGCGGCGACGTCGTCTTCCAGATCGGCACCTCCTACTTCGGTTGCCGCGACGAGCGGGGCCGCTTCGACATGGCTCGCCTCGTCGACGTGGTCCAGTCGGCGCCCGTGCGCGCGATCGAGGTCAAGCTGAGCCAGGGCGCCAAGCCGGGGCTCGGCGGCATGCTCCCGGGCGGGAAGGTCAGCCGGGAGATCGCCGAGATCCGCGGCATCGAGGAGGGCAAGGACTGCGCGTCACCGAGCCGCCACACCGTCTTCCACGACATCGACTCGATGCTCGACTTCGTCGAGTCGGTGGCGGAGGCCACCGGCCTGCCGGTCGGCATCAAGTCGGCGGTCGGCAACCTCACCATGTGGGACGAGTTGGTCGAGGAGATGGCGTCCGGCGCCCGCGGCGTCGACTTCGTCAACATCGACGGCGGCGAGGGCGGCACGGGCGCGGCGCCGATGATCTTCGCCGACTCCGTCGCCTACCCGTTCCGCATCGGCTTCAGCGAGGTGTGGCGCCGCTTCGCCGCGGCCGGCCTCAGCGACGACCTGGTGTTCGTCGGTGCGGGCAAGCTCGGCGTGCCGGAGAACGCCGTGGTGGCGTTCGCGCTCGGCGCCGACATGGTCAGCGTCGGCCGAGAGGCCATGCTCTCGATCGGCTGCATCCAGGCCCAGAAGTGCCACACCGACCACTGCCCGGTCGGCATCGCGACCCAGAACCCGCGCTACACCCGTGGCCTCGACGTGGGGCTCAAGAGCGTCCGGGCGGCCAACTACATCCGCTCCCTGCGCCGCGACCTGCTCAAGGTCTCCGAGGCGATCGGCGTCGTCCACCCCGGCCTCATCGCGCCCCGCGACATCGACATCCTCGACGGCACCCGCTCCGCGGTGGGACTCGGTGAGGTCTACGGCTACGACCCGTCGTGGCCGCGCCTGGGAGCCAGCCTGGTGCGCGACATCGAGGCGATCATGGTCGCCCAGGACGAGACCGCACCCTCACGGCGCACGCCCGCCTGAGCCGAGCCGGTCGGAGTCAGCTCGAGCGCGACCGGCGCACCGTCTTGTCGTGGTGCTCGGGCAGCTCCTCGAGCTCGCGCAGGAAGTCGGCGGCCCACTTCGCGACGTCGTTCTGGACGACGGTCCTGCGCATCGCCCGCATCCGCCGTGAGGTCTCCCTCTTCTCCGCGGCGAAGGCGTCCATCAGCGCGGACTTCATGCCGTCGATGTCGTAGGGGTTGACCAGCCAGGCCTGCCGCAGCTCCTGCGCGGCGCCGGCGAACTCCGAGAGCACCAGCGCGCCGTCGTCCTCGAAGCGGCAGGCGACGTACTCCTTGGCCACGAGGTTCATCCCGTCGCGGAACGGTGTCACCACCATGATGTCGGCGGCGCGGTAGAACGCGGCCATCTCCTCGCGGGGGTAGGAGTTGTGGAGGTAGTGGATGGCCGGGTTGCCGATCTTGCCGTAGTCGCCGTTGATGCGCCCGACGAGCATCTCGATCTCGTCGCGCAGGATGCGGTACTGCTCGACGCGTTCGCGGGACGGGGTCGCCACCTGCACGAAGACGGCGTCCTCGACGTCGAGGTGCCCGTCGCGCACCAGCTCCCCGAACGCGCGCAGGCGCGAGTAGATGCCCTTGGTGTAGTCGAGCCGGTCGACGCCGAGGAAGATCCGGCGCGGGTTCCCCAGCGCCTCGCGGATCTCGGCGGCCCGCTCCGCCACCGCCTCCGACCGGGCCAGCTCCTCAAAACCGGCCGTGTCGATCGAGATCGGGAACGCGGTCGCCTTCACGGGCCGGCCGTCCGGCAGGTAGATGGTGTCGCGGTGGGTCTTGTGGCCCACGCGGCTGCGCACGAGGCGCACGAAGTTGGCGGCGGCACCCGGCAGCTGGAAGCCGATGAGGTCCGCGCCCAGCAGCCCCTCGAGGATCTGGCGGCGCCACGGCAGCTGCGAGAAGAGCTCGGCGGGCGGGAACGGGATGTGCAGGTAGAAGCCGATGCGCAGGTCGGGCCGCCTGGCCCGCAGCATCTGCGGCACGAGCTGGAGCTGGTAGTCCTGCACCCACACAGTCGCGCCCTCGGCCGCCACCTCGGCGGCGCGGTCGGCGAAGCGCTGGTTGACCGAGACGTAGGAGTCCCACCACTCCCGGTGGAACTCCGGCTTCGCGATGACGTCGTGGTAGAGCGGCCAGAGCGTGCCGTTGGAGAAGCCCTCGTAGAACTCCTCGACCTCCTGGGCGCTCATCGCGACGGGGATGAGGGACAGCCCGTTCTCCTCGAACGGCTCGAACTCGTCGTCGTCGGCCGAGCCCGGCCACCCGATCCACGCGCCGTCGTTGGCCCGCAGCACCGGCTCGAGCGCGGTGACCAGCCCGCCGGGCGAGGGGCGCCACGACACCGCGCCGTCCGGCTGGGTCACGCGGTCCACGGGCAGGCGGTTGGCCACGATCACGAGGTCTGCCTGCGGCGCTCCAGTCACGTCCGCAACACTAGCGACGGCCGGTGAGGCCGAGACCACCCCGCGGTGTCCCCCTCGAGGCGCTGCCGGCCGCCGCACTCGGCTCACGAGCCCGGCGCCGGTTTTGTCCAGACGACTCGCCGGAGGCGAATGACATCGTTGTGGTTCGTCGCCTAGACTCGTGCCCGTCCACCCGGTCACGGGTGGTGTGGGGTCGAGGAGGAGATGTCCGATGGACGCAGCCGAGCACATCGCAGCCGGGCAGGAGACTGCTGCCGGGCTGAGCCAGCGTGACCGCGACATCCTCGAGTTCGAGCGGCACTGGTGGAAGTACGCCGGCGCCAAGGAGCAGGCGGTCCGCGAGAAGTTCGACATGTCCTCCACCCGCTACTACCAGGTCCTCAACGCCCTCATCGACCGTCCCGAGGCGCTCGAGGCCGACCCGCTGCTCGTCCGCCGCCTCCGCCGGCTGCGGGCGTCCCGCCAGCGGCAGCGCTCGGCGCGCCGCCTCGGCTTCGAGATCTGACACCACCTGTCGAGTCACGGCCCGCCCACTCACGATTGGTCACCTTCCCCATGGCCTCCTTCCCCAGCCCCGGCCGCCCAGCGCCCCGTCGTCGCGACGAGCGTGGCGTGGCCTTCCCGTCCCCGCTCGTGATGCTGTCGGTCCTCGCCGTCGCGATGGCCTCGATCACCTTCGTCGCCACGCGCGACCAGGCGCCGACCGAACGGCGCGTCGACACCGCCACGATCGCCAGCGCCGACCAGTCGCCCAGCACCGAGGCCACCCCGGCCCCGGTCGAGACCCCGACGCCCGAGCCGAAGCCCAAGCCGCAGCTCAAGCGGGGCGAGGTCTACGTCGAGGTCTACAACAACTCCGGCATCCGGGGCCTCGCCGCGGCGACCGCCGCGAAGGCCACCGAGGTGGGCTGGGCCGTCGTCGGTGAGGACAACTGGCAGGGCCTGATCCCCACCAGCACCGTCTACTTCCCGCCTCGGCTCGAGGCGGCCGGCAAGCAGCTCGCCCTCGACCTGGGGATCAAGCGCACCGCACCGGCCGTCGGCGTCATGAAGCGCGACCGGCTCACGATCATCCTCACCGCCGACGCCCCGCGCTGACCCCGCGGACCGCCCCGTCCCGCGCCGCAACGGCGGGCAGGGTCGGCGCGCCCGCGCCGCACGTGGTTGGGTTGACCCATGGAGTTCACCTCCGACGACGCGCGCGCCCACTACGACGCCGTGCGCGAGGTCCTGGACGGCGTGGTCGTCGGCCTCGACTTCGACGGCACCCTGTCCCCGGTGGTCGACGACCCGGAGGCGGCCCGGCTGCACCCGGCTGCACCCGGTGCGCTGCTCGAGCTCGCGGAGGTGGTCCGTGCGGTCGCGGTGATCACCGGCCGCCCGGCACGCCAGGCCATCGCCATGGGCGACCTCGACGCGCTCGGCAACGCCATGCTGGACCGCGGTGCGGAGCTCTTCGTGTTCGGCCAGTACGGCAACGAGCGCTGGTCGGCCACCGAGCAGCGCATCCGGTCGCCGCGCCCCCCGGCCGGGCTGGCGAGCTTCGAGCGCGAGCTGCCGGCGGTGCTGCGCAGCGCCGGCGCCAGTGAGGCCTATGTCGAGGAGAAGGGCCTTGCCGTCGCGGTGCACACCCGGCGCATGGACGACCCGGTCGGCACCTTCGAGCGGCTGGTGAAGCCGATCTCCGCCCTCGCCGAGCGGCACCACCTCACGATCGAGCCCGGTCGCAACGTCATCGAGGTGCGTTCGGGTGACATGCACAAGGGCCACGCGCTCCGGACCTTCGTCGCCCAGCAGGAGGCCACGGGCGTGGTCTTCTGCGGCGACGACCTCGGCGACGTCGAGGCGTTCGAGGCGGTCAGGACGCTGCGTGCCGACGGCCTGCCCGGCCTCGTCGTCTGCTCCGCCTCCACCGAGCAGCCCGACCTCGTCCGGCTCGCGGACGTGGTCGTCGACGGCCCGCAGGGCGTCGTGGACCTCCTGGCCGGTCTCGCCTCGCGCCGCTGACCGCGTGGCGGACGCCGATGCGACCACATCGTGGACTCGGTGTGCGCATCGTGAGACGGCCTGCCTAGGCTGAGCGTGCTCATCACGAGGGACTGAGGGAACGGCCCGACGAAGTCCCGGCAACCACCCGCGAGCCTCCTGTCCGGCGCAGCCGGCAGTCGCGGGAGCAGGTGCCAAATCCGGCCCCGGCGAGAGTCGCGGGGGACAGATGAGAAGGAGGACTTCATGAGCACCCTGCTGGACGACAGCACCACCACGGCGACCGGCACGGGCCTGCGGGAGGGCGCCTTCGGCAACGCCCGCTCGCTCGCCTGCCGCGAGTGCGGGCACGAGGTCGCGCTCGGCCCGTCGTACGCCTGTCCGGAGTGCTTCGGGCCGCTCGAGGTGGCCTACGACTTCCCGGCCGTGACCCGCGAGGAGATCGCGGCCGGCCCCCGCAACATCTGGCGCTACAAGGCGCTGCTCCCGGTGCCCTCGGACATCGAGGAGAGCCCGAACACCGAGCCCGGGTTCACCCGCCTCCTCGAGGCGCGGAACCTCGCTCGCGAGCTCGGCCTAGAGAAGCTGTGGGTCAAGGACGACTCGACGAACCCGACCAACTCCTTCAAGGACCGCGTGGTCGCCTGCGCGCTCAGCGCCGCCCGCGAGCTCGACGCGAAGGTCTTCGCCTGCCCCTCGACGGGCAACCTCGCCAACGCCGTCGCCGCGGCGGGTGCCCGCGCCGGGATCCCCACGGTGGTGTTCATCCCGAGCAACCTGGAGACGCCGAAGAAGGTGAACTCGGCGGTCTTCACCGAGAAGCTCGTCGCGGTCGACGGCAACTACGACGACGTCAACAGGCTCGCCTCGGAGATCGCCGGCGAGGAGGAGGGCTGGGCGTTCGTCAACGTCAACGTGCGCCCCTTCTACGCCGAGGGCTCCAAGACGCTGGGCTACGAGATCGCCGAGCAGCTCGGCTGGCGGCTGCCCGACCAGGTCGTCATCCCCGTGGCCTCCGGCTCGCAGCTCACCAAGGTCGACAAGGCGTTCCAGGAGCTCATCACGCTCGGCCTCGTCGAGGACAAGCCGTACAAGGTCTTCGGTGCCCAGGCGACCGGCTGCTCGCCGGTGTCCGTGGCCTACAAGGCCGAGACCGACGCGATCCGACCGGTCAAGCCCGACACCATCGCCAAGAGCCTGGCGATCGGCAACCCGGCCGACGGCGTCTACGTCCTCGACGTCTGCCGCCGCACCGGGGGCGCGGTCGAGGACGTCTCGGACGACGAGGTGCGCGAGGCGATCGTGCTGCTGGCCCGCACCGAGGGCATCTTCACCGAGACCGCGGGGGGCACGACCGTCGGCGTGCTCAAGAAGCTCGTCGAGACGGGCCGGCTCGACACCTCGCTCGAGACCGTCGTCATCAACACCGGCCACGGGCTCAAGACCCTCGACGCGGTCGCCGACCGGGTCGGCCCCGCCGCCACCATCGCCCCGTCCTACGACGCCTTCGTGGCGTCGAAGGTCCTCTGAGAGGAAGAGAGAGACATGAGCGTCTCGGTCCGGATCCCCACCATCCTCCGCACCTACACCGGCGGCGAGTCGGAGGTGAGCGCCGAGGGCGACACCCTGTCGGCCGTGCTCGACGACCTCGACGGCAACTACTCCGGCATCAAGGGACGGATCCTCGACGAGGCGGGCCAGCTGCGCCGCTTCGTCAACGTCTACGTCGGCAACGACGACGTGCGGTTCCTCGACGAGCTCCAGACCGCCACCCCCGACGGCGTGCAGATCTCGGTGATCCCGGCGGTCGCAGGAGGCTGACCGGCGCGCGCGTCACGGAGCGCGTACGTCGACCACGGCGGCGTGGCCGCGGTCGTCGACCCGCAGCTCGGCCACCGCGCCGTCGCGCAGCAGGTCCTCGGCCCGCTGGGCGTCCTCCTGCGGGAGGAACCAGCTCTCGATGCCACACCTGACCTGCCACGACCGGTCGTCGCACGCGAGGTAGGGGCCGTCGTCGGGGCGCGTCCGGGACCATCCGTCGGCCACCCACACGCCGTCCTCCTCGACCAGGGAGATGTAGACGTCGCCGGACTCCCCGTCGTCCAGCGAGCCGAGGCCGGGCTCGACGAAGGACTGCGACGAGTCGTGACGCAGGTCGGGGTAGTCGAGCGCGACGTAGGCGCCACGGAGCGGGTCGACGGGGTCGACGGGCGCCACACGCACCAGGTAGGTGTCGCCCGTCAGCCGGGCGGAGAGCTGCGGCGCCACGGCCAGGCCGACGAGCGCGAGCTGGCTCACGGCGATCACGGCGGTCGTCAGGGTGCGGTTCATCGGTCGGTCCTCCGGGTCGTGGTGGGCGAGTCGCCGTCGAGGGCGTGGGCGAGCTGCCGGCGGGCCCGGTCGAAGAGGAAGCCGGTGCCGAGGAAGACGGTGCCGAGCACCACGAACAGCCACGCGCCGGTGACGATCGGCGCGAAGACGGCGAAGCTCTGGAAGGTCGTGAAGACGACCAGTCCGACCATCGCCATCCAGATCAGTGGCTGGTGGTCGCGGACGGTGCCGAGCGCGACCAGCCCGACGGCCAGGACCACGTAGGCGGTGACCGCGACGGCGGCGTGGGCCCAGTCCGCGGCGTCCACCGACGTCGTGTCGGTGCCCGTCGTCCAGAGCCCGATGAGGGTGGCCACGAGGAGCACGAGCACCGCGCCGAGGGGCTCCAGGACGCGCAAGCCGGGGCGCGTGAGCACCGCGGCCAGCGCGGCGACCCCGGCGACGACCAGCGCGACCACCAGCCAGGTGGTCCACTCGATCCCGTCCGAGCCGATGTCGGGGATGGCGGCGGCGAAGAGCGCGAGCAGTGCCATCGCGCCACCGACGGTGCGCCACGCCCAGGCGTAGGAGTCGATCCAGCCGTCGTGCAGGACGGCCAGGCTGGTCGCGAGGACGGCGCCGGCCCCGAAGAGGAGCACGATCGTGAGGCCGTCGGGCGCGTCCCACAGCGGCTGCCAGAACCACCAGGTGACGCCGGTGACGAGTCCGACGAAGAACGGCACGTGGGACCGGGTCAGGTAGCCGTGGAGCAGGGTCCCGGCCGCCCAGAGCCCGACCAGGCGCGGCTCGTAGGCGGGGACCTGGAGCGACTGCGCCGCCTGGAAGATCATGGCGCCGGCCCCCAGGGCGGCGAGGAGCCGCGCGGCGCCGACGAGCGGGGGTGAGGCGTGGCGGGCGGCGAGCCACTCGCCTCCGACGAGGAAGGCCAGCCACAGGGCCGCGACGGCGCAGAAGCGCGCGAGCGGCGAGAGCTCGTCGAGGTTGGCCGCGACCAGCCAGATGAGACCCACGCCGACGAAGCCGCCGCCGAGGTAGAGGAGCACCCGGCCGACACTGATGCGGGCGTGGTGCTCGGAGCGGTAGCGCGCGGCGATGCGCGCGGCCTGCTGGTCACTGATGAGGCCCTCGGCGGTCCAGTCGGTGAGCTCGCGGCGGAGCCAGGCGAGCTGGTGCGGTGCGACCGGTCGGGTGGGGAGGGCTCGTGGCGAGGTGTCGGTCATGCCTCCACCGTGGCGCGTCGGCGCCGGGTTGTCCTGAGTACATCGCCCCATCTGTGGGGTGCTGTTGGGCCATGGGTCGACCGCGGTTGTGTGCCCGTTCAGGACCGTCTGGTTCACAGGGGGCGTGGGAAGCAGACACCTGACCCGGGCCGGCGTCGCGCTGGCCGTGCTCGGCGGCCTCGCGGGAGGGACGGCGTACGGCGCCCGCGAGCTGCTGCAGCGCCAGGCTGCCCAGGCCCGCCGCGCGATCGGCAAGCCGCTGGGGGAGCAGGCGCCGGACGCCGACCGGCACTACAAGAAGAAGCACGGCGAGCCCGTGGACCTGCTGGTGCTCGGCGACTCGATCGCCGCGGGACTCGGAGCGGATCGGGCCAAGGACACCCTCGGCGGCCGGCTGGCCCGCGGCATCGCCTCCCACGCCGGCCGGTCGGTGCGGCTCCGGACGGCGGCCGTGGTCGGCGCGGAGAGCAGCATGCTCGCCGGACAGCTCGCCTCCCTGCCGCCCGGGTACCGCCCGCACGTGGCCGTCATCGTGGTCGGCGGCAACGACGTCACCCACCGCGTGCCGGTCGCGGAGTCCGTACGCCACCTGGCCGAGGCCGTCGACGACCTGCGCGGTCGCGGCACGGAGGTCGTCGTCGGCACCTGCCCGGACCTCGGTGCGCTCCGGCCGGTGCCGCAGCCGCTGCGGGCGCTCGGCTCGCTGGCCTCGCGACAGCTCGCGGAGGCCCAGCGGACGGCGGCCCTCGCCCGCGGGGCACGGGTCGTCTCGCTGGCGCACGTGGTGGGTCCGTTCTTTGCCACCCTCCCCGAGGAGATGTTCAGCCTCGACCGCTTCCACCCGAGCGCGCGCGGCTACAAGCGCACGGCGAAGGCGATGCTCCCGTCCGTCCTCGCGGCCCTCGGCGTGGTGGCCGACGTGCCATCCGGGCACCACGCACCCGAGGTGGGCGGGTCAGGCTAGGGTTCCCGGGTGCGCACCACTGCTCGACGAGCCGGCCAGGCCGTCAAGAAGGCCGCCAAGAAGGCCGGCAGGATGCAGGCATCGCCCGTGCCGGTCGAGCCCCCGCCGCTCGACCCGAAGGCGGAGCGCCGTCGCCGGCTGCTGGCCAGCAACCTGACCGAGCTCGCCATCGAGTTCCGCACCGACAAGTGGGGCGTGCACAAGTACACCCCCCACTACGAGCGCCACCTGCAGCACCTGCGCGGCGAGTCCTTCACCCTCCTCGAGCTGGGGATCGGCGGCTACAAGAAGCGCCGCAAGAGCGGCGCCTCGATGAAGATGTGGCGCTGGTTCTTCCCGAAGGCGCGCATCGTGGGTCTCGACATCGAGGACAAGTCGTGGCTCACGCGGGGCCACATCCACACCTACCTCGGCGACCAGACGGACCCCGAGGTGCTGCACCGGATCATCGAGGAGCAGGGTGCGCCCCTCGTCGTGATCGACGACGGCAGCCACATCCCGGCCCACGTGCGCGAGTCGTTCCGGATCCTGTTCCCGCTGCTCCCCGACGGCGCCATCTACTGCATCGAGGACACCCAGACCTCCTACTGGCCGGCGTGGGGCGGTCAGCTCGACCCGCGCGCGCCGGGCACCTCGATGGACCTGGTCAAGGACCTCGTCGACGGCCTCAACCACGAGGAGTTCCTCGTCGAGGGCTACGAGCCCACCTACACCGACCAGTGGGTGCGGGCCGTGCACTGCTACCACAACCTCGTGATCATCGAGAAGGGCGACAACCGGGAGGGCACCAACCGCGACCGCGTCGCGCACGAGCTCTACGGCGCCTCCGAGCTGCCCGGCGACTCCGGCGACTCCGACGACTCCGACGACTCCGACGACTGATGAACGTCCTGCTCGCGACCAGCGGCGACCTGCCGCAGGGGGAGCCCGGCGCGCCCGCCCTCGACGCCGCGCTCCGCGCCCGGGGCACCGACTTCGCCTGGGTCCGCTGGGACGACCCATCCGTGGACTGGGACGCCGGCGACCTGGTCGCGGTGCGTTCGACCTGGGACTACGTCACGCGCCACGCCGAGTTCCTCGCATGGGCGGCCTCGCTCGACCAGGCCCGCCTGCTCAACGGCGCCGACGTCTTCAGCTGGAACCACGACAAGCGCTACCTCACCGAGCTCGGCGACCTGCCCGCGGTGCCCACGCTGCTCGCCGACGACCGCGCCGGGCTGGCCGACGCCGTTCGCCACTTCGGCACCGCGGTCGTCAAGCCCCGCGTCGGTGCCGGCGGAGCCGGGCTGCTCGTGGTCACCGACCCCGACGACCCGCGCCTGGGACGCCCGGTCCGCAGCCACGCCGACTACCCCGAGGTGGACGGACCGTGGGTGGTCCAGCCGCTCGTGGAGTCGATCCACACGCACGGCGAGGCATCCGTCTACGTCCTCGACGGGCGACTGGGCCAGCGCTTCGACAAGCTGCCCGGCGAGGGCGACGTCCGCGTCAACGAGGAGTTCGGCGGCCGGGTGCGCGCCGTCGAGACCGGTGACGTCGGCGACCTGGTGATGGGCGCGTACGACGCGATGGCCGAGCGCTTCGGCCGGCCGATGGACTACCTGCGCGTCGACCTGCTGCGCTGGGGCGGCGGGTGGGTCGTCAGCGAGCTCGAGCTCATCGAGCCGGGTCTCTACCTCGACGTGTCACCGGCCAACGCCGAGCCGTTCGCCGACCTCCTCGACGCGCGGTCCGGCAGCCGCTGACCGACGGGTCTAGACAGGTCGGCAAACAAATCCCCGTCCGGGGGGTGGGGCATGCACCCCTCGCGCTAGGTTGCCCTCGTCTTGCCTGCGCTGGGGGGTGCGGGCAGGGCCGGTGATCCGTCATCCGTGCCGGATCACCGCACAACCTTCGCGACGTCCGGGAGCGTTCTCTCGCGCGTCGCACCTGCGGGAGGAAATAGTCATGCCCTTTTCACGCCCACGCGGGGATCGCGGGGCGTCAGCAGTGGAGTTCGCACTCGTCGTGCCCGTCCTGCTGGCGGTCCTGTTCTCGATCATCGACCTCGGGTTCGCGATCAACCGCTACACGATGCTCAACAACGCCACCCGCGAGGGGGTGCGGGCCGCCAGCCTCAGCGCCAGCAAGAGCGAGGTCGACAAGGCGGTCAACGACTCGCTGTCCGACCTGAAGGGGAAGGTCACCGTCACCGTCTCGTGCACGACGCCCCTCGGGGGGACCTGTGGGTCGTGGGACGCCAACCACGCCTCGGGTGGCGTCGCCGTGGTGACGGCGACCTACCAGCACGCGTGGCTGACCCCGATGGGCAAGGCGGTGTCGTCGAGCCTGACGCTGTCCAAGACCAGCCAGATGAGGATCGAGTGAGGCGCGCGCTCGAGGCGCGCGCACGGCAGGAGCAGGACGAGACGGGAGCGGTGGCCGTCCTCGTCGGCCTGCTCGCGATCGTCATCTTCGCCTGTGCTGCGCTGGCCGTGGACATCTCTTCCCTCGCCATGGAACGACAGAAGCTGCACGACCACGTCGACTCGGCCGCGCACGCCGGTGCCTTCGAGCTGCCGGCGAGCGGGGCCGCCGCCAAGACCTGGGCCGTCACGATGGCCAGGACACAGGACCCGGAGATGACGCCCGACACCGAGCTGTTCTGCGTCGTCGCCTCCACCGGCGCCGGCAAGCAGGTGGCTGCGGGGCAGATCCCGGCGACGTGCGACCCGGGGACCTACTCGAGCGCCCAGGTGCGGTGCAACACGAAGATCTGCTCCGTGCCGTGCCCGGTCACGGCCCGGTGCAACACGATCCGGGTCACCGACTCCAAGGACGTCGACTTCGACTTCGCGCCCATCATCGGCCACGACCGGGGCTCGACCGGCTCGGTGGCGTCCTCGGCCTGCCGCGGGTCGTGCGGCGAGACGCTCCCCAACCCGATGGACGTCGTCTTCATGGCCGACCGCACGACGAGCATGGCCGACGACGACCGGGAGGACATGCAGGCCGCGATCGTCGAGAGCCTGGGCGTCATGGACCCCACGCTCCACTACGTCGCGTTCGGGGCGATGCACAAGAGCAAGGCCACGTCGACCTGCGCCACCGCGGCCACGACGGCAGCCGACGGCGCCAAGGGCGGCACGTGGATCGCGATCGACTTCACCAACGACTACCGCGCCAACCGCGACTCGCCGATCAGCTCGAGCAGCAAGCTGGTGCGCGGCGTGAGGTGCATGCCCAACGGCGCCGTGCCGGGGCTGTCGACCGGCAGCTACGGCACCCACCTCGCGTCGGCGTTCAAGGGTGCCGCCCGGTACCTCCTCGGGCTCGACCCGAACAACCTCGGCTCGCTGCCCAAGCGTCCCGGCACGCCCAAGAAGGTGCTGATCTTCGAGACCGACGGCCAGCCCGACGAGCTGCTCGAGGAAGGGAGCACGTCGATGACCAGCGCGGGCGACGTGGGCGCCGGTCGCAACACCTACGGCAACGGCAAGGGGAAGAAGGGCTGCGAGAACCTGACCGACGTCGCCGAGCAGGCCAAGGGGCGCGGCGTCACGGTCCTGGTGATCGGCTTCGGGGATGCCCGCTCGGCGTCGTGCGAGAAGCCGGGCGGCCGCACGCCCCGCTCGCCGTGGGTGCGCGACTACCTGGCCGAGTCCGCCTCTGCCGGTCCGACCGGGGCGCCCAGCCGGGCGGACAGCGACTGCTCCACGTCGGCGGAGCGCACGGCCGAGAACAAGGACGGCGACTACTACTACTGCGCCGCCAGCGGCTCGGAGCTCGGTCCGATCTTCGCCACGGCGATCAATGCGGTCACGGAGGGGATCAAGCTCATCGAGATGCCCTGAGCCGACGGAGGAGGAGCGGCGCGCGCACCCCGGCGCGCGCCACTCCTCCCGGGACCTGACGTTTGCACTCTCATGGGGCGAGTGCTAAACATGACGTTGGCACTCTCCTCACGAGAGTGACAACGACCCAGGTGACGCTGAGGTCCCCGACGCCGGCGGGAATGGATCGCCGGCCGAGCGGGACCGTCCGTCGCGGGCAGCCCGCCAGGTGTCGCACCCACAGAACTCACGTCGACAGGAATCGCGAAGAGTCATGCCGAAGCTGATTGCTTTCAACGAGGAGGCCCGCCGCGGCCTCGAGCGGGGTATGAACACCCTCGCTGACGCGGTGAAGGTCACCCTGGGCCCGAAGGGCCGCAACGTCGTCCTGGAGAAGAAGTGGGGCGCCCCCACCATCACCAACGACGGTGTCTCGATCGCCAAGGAGATCGAGCTGGAGGACCCCTACGAGAAGATCGGTGCCGAGCTGGTCAAGGAGGTCGCCAAGAAGACCGACGACGTCGCTGGCGACGGCACCACCACCGCCACCGTCCTGGCCCAGGCCATGGTCCGCGAGGGCCTGCGCAACGTCGCGGCCGGCGCCAACCCGATGGGCCTCAAGCGTGGCATCGAGGCCGCCGTCGCCGCCGTCTCCGAGCAGCTGCTCGGCATGGCGAAGGACGTCGAGACCAAGGAGCAGATCGCGTCCACCGCGTCGATCTCCGCCGCTGACACCACCGTCGGCGAGATCATCGCCGAGGCGATGGACAAGGTCGGCAAGGAAGGCGTCATCACCGTCGAGGAGTCCAACACCTTCGGGCTGGACCTCGAGCTGACCGAGGGCATGCGGTTCGACAAGGGCTACATCTCGGCCTACTTCGCCACCGACCTCGAGCGCATGGAGGCCGTGCTGGAGGACCCCTACGTCCTCATCGCCAACTCCAAGGTGTCGACGGTCAAGGACCTGCTGCCGCTGCTGGAGAAGGTCATGCAGTCCGGCAAGCCGCTGCTGATCATCGCCGAGGACGTCGACGGCGAGGCGCTGTCGACCCTGGTCGTCAACAAGATCAAGGGCACCTTCCGCTCCGTCGCCGTCAAGGCGCCGGGCTTCGGTGACCGCCGCAAGGCCATGCTCCAGGACATCGCGATCCTCACCGGTGGCCAGGTCATCTCCGAGGAGGTCGGCCTCAAGCTCGAGTCCGCCGGTCTCGAGCTGCTCGGCCAGGCGCGCAAGGTCGTCATCACCAAGGACGAGACCACCATCGTCGAGGGCGCGGGCGACCAGGGCCAGATCGAGGGCCGGGTCAACCAGATCCGCGCCGAGATCGAGAAGTCGGACTCCGACTACGACCGCGAGAAGCTGCAGGAGCGCCTCGCCAAGCTGGCCGGCGGCGTGGCCGTCATCAAGGTCGGCGCGGCCACCGAGGTCGAGCTCAAGGAGCGCAAGCACCGCATCGAGGACGCCGTCCGCAACGCGAAGGCTGCGGTCGAGGAGGGCATCGTCGCCGGCGGTGGCGTGGCGCTCGTCCAGGCTGCCGACGCCGCGTTCGCCAAGCTCGAGCTGACCGGCGACGAGGCCACCGGTGCCGAGATCGTCCGCAAGGCCACCGAGGCCCCGCTCAAGCAGATCGCCGTCAACGCCGGCCTCGAGGGTGGCGTCATCGCCGAGAAGGTGCGCAACCTCGAGCCGGGTCACGGCCTCAACGCCGCGACCGGTGACTACGTCGACATGATCGCCGAGGGCATCATCGACCCGGCCAAGGTCACCCGCTCGGCGCTGCAGAACGCCGCGTCGATCGCCGCGCTGTTCCTCACCACCGAGGCCGTCGTGGCCGACAAGCCCGAGAAGGCGCCGGCCATGCCCGGTGGCGACATGGGCGGCATGGGCGGCATGGACTTCTGATCGGTCCGTCCCCGCAGCACCACCAGCAGGGCCCCCGCTCCGGCGGGGGCCCTGCTGCATGTCCGGGGGGTCCCGGACGGCCTCCTGGTATGGACCACCAGGCCGGAGTTCCTGTGCCGAATCGTGATCTCGTGATGATGTTCAGTGCGGGATCGAAGGTCCTAGTCTGACTTTCGCAACGCATTCCGTCGTCCCGAGCGTGGTGGAGGAAGCTGCATGAGCACCCCGGCCGTCGAGCTGGTCGGCCTGACCAAGTCCTTCGGCAGCGTCACGGCCGTGGACGGCCTCGACCTGCGCATCGAGGACGGGGAGTTCTTCTCCATGCTGGGTCCGAGCGGCAGCGGCAAGACGACCGTGCTGCGGATGATCGCCGGGTTCGAGCTGCCCAGCGCGGGCCGGGTGTTGCTCGCCGGCGAGGACGTCACCGGGCGGCCCCCCTTCGCCCGCGACGTCAACACCGTGTTCCAGGACTACGCGCTGTTCCCGCACATGGACGTGCTCGCCAACGTGGAGTACGGCCTGCGGGTGAAGAGGGTGCCGGCCTCGCAGCGCCGTGACCGCGCCATGGCGGCCCTCGAGTCCGTGCAGCTCGGACAGCTCGCCCGCCGCCGCCCCACCCAGCTCTCCGGCGGCCAGCGCCAGCGCGTGGCGCTCGCGCGGGCTCTGGTCAACCGTCCCCGGGTGCTCCTCCTCGACGAGCCCCTCGGCGCGCTGGACCTCAAGCTCCGCCGGGCGATGCAGCTCGAGCTCAAGGACCTCCAGCGCGAGGTCGGCATCACCTTCGTGTTCGTGACCCACGACCAGGAGGAGGCGCTGACCATGAGCGACCGGATCGCCGTCTTCAGTGAGGGCCGCATCGAGCAGGTCGCGAGTCCCGCGGAGCTCTACGAGAGCCCCGGCACCGCCTTCGTCGCCGGCTTCGTGGGCACCTCCAACCTGCTCAGCGGGGACGCCGCCGCGGCGGTGCTCGGACGCACGGGCACCTTCAGCATCCGCCCGGAGAAGATCCACCTCGACTCCGACGTCGAGTCCGGCAACACGACCGCCCGGGGGACCGTCGCCGACGTCGTCTACCTCGGCTCGGTCAACCACTACCTCGTCGACCTCGACGCCGGCCCGACCCTCACCGTGCTGAAGCAGAACCTCCGGGACAGCACCGAGCAGGCGATGGGCCGCCGGGGCCAGCAGGTCACCGTCGGGTGGGCCGACGAGCACGTCATCGAGCTCTCGGGCGACACACAGCAGGTGCAGCAGTCCCACGAGAAGGAGAAGTCATGAAGCAGACCACCAGGCTCGCCGCGCTCGCCGCGGCGTTCACGCTCGCGCTCACCGGCTGCGGCACGTCCTCCGGCGACGACGACGGCGACAGCGCCACCGGGACGGAGGCGCAGGGAGGCTTCACCGCCCCGGACATCCCGATGGCCGACGAGGTCGGGGACTACGAGGACAGCCTCAGCGTGCTGGCCTGGCCCGGCTACGCGGAGGACGGCTCCACGGACAAGTCCGTCGACTGGGTGACCCCCTTCGAGGAGGAGACCGGCTGCCAGGTCGACGTCAAGTACTTCGGCACCTCCGACGAGGCGGTGAACCTGATGAAGACGGGTCAGTACGACGTGGTGTCCGCCTCGGGCGACGCGTCGCTGCGACTCATCGCCGGCGGTGACGTGGCACCGGTCAACACCGACCTGATCCCGAACTACGCCGACGTGTGGCCGTTCCTGAAGGACCGCGACTGGAACTCGGTCGGCGGCCAGATGTACGGCGTCCCGCACGGCTACGGCGCCAACCTCCTGATGTACAACACCGACGTCGTCACCCCCGCCCCGACGAGCTGGAGCGCGGTCTTCGACGACGCGTCGTCGTACTCCGGCAAGGTCACGGCGTACGACTCACCGATCTACATCGCGGACGCCGCGCTCTACCTCATGGAGACGCAGCCGGACCTCGGCATCAAGGACCCCTACGCCCTCGACGAGGACCAGCTGGCGGCGGCGGTCGACCTGCTCAAGAAGCAGCGCGAGGACATCGGCGAGTACTGGTCGGACTACCTCAAGGAGATCCAGTCCTTCAAGACGGGTGACTCCGTGGTCGGCACCACGTGGCAGGTGATCGCGAACCTGGCGAAGGACGAGAAGGCCCCCGTGGAGGCGATCCTCCCCGACGAGGGAGCAACCGGCTGGTCGGACACCTGGATGGTGCAGGCGTCGACCGAGAGCCCGAACTGCGCGTACGGCTGGATGAACCACATCATCAGCCCCGAGGCCAACGCAGCCGTCGCCGAGTGGTTCGGCGAGGCCCCGGCCAACGAGAAGGCGTGCGACCTGACGAGCAAGGGCTTCTGCGAGACCTACCACGCAGGTGACGAGTCCTACGCCGAGCAGATCCACTACTGGACGACCCCGATCGAGGAGTGCCTCGACGGCCGCACCGACGTGACGTGCACGACCTACCAGGACTGGACCCAGGCCTGGACCGAGATCAAGGGCTGAGGCATGACGTCCCGGTCGTTCGCGGGCGGCGGTGCGGCACACCCTCGGTCGGGTGTGCTGCACCGCCGCCCTCGGCTGCGACTGGGGCTCCTTCTCGGCCCGCCGATGCTCTGGCTCGGCGTGCTCTACCTCGGCTCGCTGGCGGCGTTGTTCATCACGTCGCTGTGGACCGTCGACGCCTTCGGCGGGAACATCGAGCGGATCTGGAACCTCGACAACTACCGCGACCTGTTCACCATCGACGTCTACCGCACGATCACCGCCCGCACCATCCTGACCGCGGTGGCCGTGACCGTGATCGACGCCCTGCTGGCCTTCCCCATCGCGCTCTACATGGCCAAGGTCGCCTCACCCCGGCTCCAGCGTGCGCTCGTCATCGCCGTGCTGACCCCGCTGTGGGCGTCGTACCTCGTCAAGGCGTACGCCTGGCGTGGGATGTTCGCCAGCGGCGGGCCGCTCGACGACCTCGGGCTCTCGCCCGGGTACGGCCTGGTCGCCACGGTGGTGACGCTGTCCTACCTGTGGCTGCCCTACATGATCCTGCCGATGTACGCCGGTCTCGAGCGGCTGCCCGACTCGCTGCTCGAGGCCTCGGCGGACCTCGGCGCGACCACCCGCACCACCATGCGCCGCGTGGTGCTGCCGGTGCTCTTCCCCGCCGCGGTCGCCGGCTCGATCTTCACCTTCTCGCTGACCCTCGGCGACTACATCGCCGTCGAGATCGTCGGCGGGGCCAACCAGATGCTCGGCAACGTCGTGTACGACTCGTTCCTGACCGGCAACAACCTGCCGTTCGCGGCCGCCGTCGCGACCATCCCGGTCGTGGTGATGCTGGCCTACCTGGGAGCGGTACGCCGGACCGGGGCGCTGGACTCGCTGTGAGCGCGCGGGGTGGACGATGAGCTTCTCGCGGGCGACCCGGGGCGTGCTGCTGGCGTTGACCGGCCTGGTGCTGCTCTTCATCCACGTGCCACTGGCGCTCGTCGTGCTGAACTCCTTCAACGTCTCGCGGACCTTCGAGTGGCCGCCTCCGGGCTACACCACGAAGTGGTGGTCGGCGGCAGTCGACAGCGCGGGCGCACGGAACGCCATCGTGGTCTCGGTGGAGGTGGCGCTCGTGGCCACGGCCATCGCGCTCGTCCTCGGCACGATGGCCGCCCTCGCGCTCCAGCGGTTCCGCTTCTTCGGGCGCGACACGGTCTCACTGCTGATCATCCTGCCCATCGCCCTGCCCGGCGTGGTGACCGGCATCGCGCTGGCCAACGCATTCCTGACGATGTTCGGGATCGAGCTGGGCATGCTCACCCTGGTGGTCTCGCACGCGACGTTCTGCATCGTCACGGTGTTCAACAACGCCATCGCCCGCCTGCGCCGGCTGGGCGGCAACCTCGAGGAGGCCTCGATGGACCTCGGCGCCGGGACGTTCCGGACCTTCTGGTCGGTCACGCTCCCGATGATGCGCTCGGCCCTGCTGGCGGGCGCGCTGCTGTCCTTCGCGCTGTCCTTCGACGAGATCATCGTGACGACCTTCACCGCGGGACAGGGCATCCAGACGCTGCCGATCTGGATCTACCAGAACCTGTTCCGCCCCAACCAGGCGCCGGTGGTCAACGTGGTCGCCGCGGCCCTCATCGTGCTGTCGATCATCCCGATCTGGCTGTCGCAGAAGCTCGCCGGCACCGACGAGTCGGTCGCCGCCGCCCGGTAGCGCGGGCACACCGCTGGTAGGAATGGCGCATGCGCCTGCCCGTGCCCGGACCCCGTGACGTGCTGTCGGCCCTCGAGCGGGGGAGCGAGCAGGTGGAGGCACTCCTCGGTGCCGTGCCGCGTGCGCTGGCCCTGCTCGACCGGGCCGAGGTGCTGATCGAGCGCGCCTCCGCGACGGTGGACCGGGTCGGGGCCGTCGTCGACGCGGCGACCGCCGAGGTCGCGCGCGTGGGCACGGTGGTGGACGCCGCGACGGTCCAGGTCGAGCGGGTGGGCGCCGTGGTGGACGCCGCGACCGCCGAGGTGGCCAGGGTCGGCGCCGTCGTGGACGCCGCGACGGGCGAGGTCACCCGCGTCGGCACCGTCGTCACCGCGGCCGCCACCCAGCTCGACCGGGTGGACACCGTGGTGGACGGAGCCGCCGTCCAGGCGACCCGGGCCGGAGGCCTGCTCGACGCCCTCGAGCCGCCGCTGACCGCGCTCCAGCCGACCCTCCAGACGCTCGCCGACACCACCCACCCCGACGAGGTGGCCGCGCTGGTGACGCTGGTCGACCACCTCCCCGCCCTCACCACCCAGGTCGAGCGCGACGTGCTGCCGGTCCTGACCACGCTCGGGTCCGTGGCACCCGACCTCCACGAGCTGCTCAACGTGTCACGCGAGCTCAACGAGATCCTGGGCAAGATCCCCGGCATCGGCCGGTTGAAGAGGCGCGTCGAGGAGGACGACGACTTCGAGACCCCGCAGTGACGCCGCAGCGGAACCCCGGCCCCGCCCCGTCCGTCCGACTCGATGAGGGGGCGGGAGACCTCCGCCCTCCGACGAAAGGGATGCCCGCCATGAGCCGACCCACCACCCGGGGCCGTACGGCCCTCCTGCTCCCCGCCGCCATGGCGGCTCTCGCCCTCACGCTCGGTGGCTGCGCCTCCGACGACGACGCGGCGACCTCCGAGCCGACCGCCGGCGAGACCCCCAGTGAGACCCCCAGCGCGAGCGGGTCCGCCTCCGACGGCACCCTCGCGCTGACCGCCGACGACTCGGCCGCGGGCAAGTGCGCGATGCCCTCCGCGGAGGTCCTGTCGACGTTCGACACGGCCTTCGAGGGCACCGTCACCTCCGTCGAGGGCGGCACCGCCACGCTCGAGGTGGACCAGTGGTACGCCGGTGGCGACGCGTCGACCGTGACCGTCGAGGCGCCGAGCAAGGCCCTCGAGGACCTCCTCCTCGCGGTGGACTTCCAGGAGGGTCAGACCTACCTCGTGAGCGCCGACGGCGACCGGGTGACGCTGTGCGGCTTCACCGCCGAGACCACCCCCGAGCTCGAGGCGCTCTACGCCGAGGCGTTCCCCGCCGAGGGCTGAGCGGACGACGACGGGCCGGGCCCCAGGCGGAGGAAGCACTGCCCCGGGGCGCTGAAGGGACGCAGCTCCGAGCCCTCGGAGCTGGCCCCGTTGGCCTCGAGCGCGCTCTGCACCATGCCGAGGTGGACGCTGCACACGACGTCCGGGAAGCGGTAGGCCGCCTGCAGCAGCGGGCACCTGTGGAGGACGACGTCCCGGTCCTCACTGTCCGGCGCGGGGGCGTAGCCGAGCTCCTCGAGCAGCTCGACGGTCCACCGTCGCCCGGTCGCGGGTGACGGCGCGTCGGTCACACCCCTGCGCGCGACGAGGTCCGCACCCCATCGTCGTCCGGCCGCGAGCGCCTCGGCCTCGGTGTCGGGGGAGGCGTCCTGGAGGCGCCACGCCAAGGCCGCTGCGAGCTCGACGTAGTCGCCGTCGCCCGGGCGCGGCCCGCGCGCCTGGTAGAGCCAGGCCGGTCGGCCCCGTCCCTCGTGTGGCTGGCGAACGCGCGTGACGTAGCCGTGGGCGACGAGCCAGTTGACCTGCTCGCGCACGGTGTTGGGGTGGCGCGCTGTCGCCTGGGCCAGTGCGTCGATGCCGACCGGGTCCGGCTGGGCGAGCAGTGCGTCGAGCACGGCGGCGCGGCCCCTTGCGGTCGCGGACGGCGTACGCATATTTTTCACGGGTACATCGTAATAAGTTCGAGCGGCACGCAGGTTGTTCCCTCCGTCCACCAGGAGCACGCGATGAGTACGACGACTGCATCCCGCCGCGCGGGCAATCCGTGGCTGATGCTGGCCCTGGCCACCATCGGCTTCGCCGTGAACTTCTGGGCGTGGGCGCTGATCAGCCCGCTCGGGGCTCTCTACCTGAAGCAGGGGGCGGACAGCCCCCTCGGGCTGCTCAGCCAGTCCGAGGTGGCGCTGATGGTCGCCGTGCCGGTGCTGGTGGGCTCGCTCGGCCGGATCATCGTGGGCGCGCTCACCGACAGGTTCGGCGGCCGGGTGATGTTCCCGATCGTCTCCGGCGCGACGATCGTGCCGGTCCTCTTCCTGGCCTTCTTCGCGCTCGACTCCTACTCGCTCATGCTGTTCGGCGGGTTCTTCCTCGGCATCGCCGGCACTGCCTTCGCCGTCGGTGTCCCCTTCGTCAACGCCTGGTTCCCGCCCGAGAAACGAGGCCTGGCCGTCGGCATCTTCGGCGCGGGCATGGGTGGCACCGCGATCAGCGCCCTGACCACCGTCCCGCTGTCGGAGGACCTCGGTCGGACCGCCCCCTTCCTGATCACCGCGGCGGTCCTCGCGGTCTACGCCGTGGTGGCCTGGCTGGTGATGCGGGACGCACCCGGCCGCGTCGCACCGACGACCAGCCTCGCCACCCGTCTCGCCGCCAACGCCCGCCTGCCGATCACGTGGCAGGCCTGCGTGCTCTACGCGGTCGCGTTCGGCGGCTACGTCGCGTTCTCGGTCTTCCTGCCGACCTACCTGAAGACCGCCCACGGCCTCGAGCCGGCGGATGCGGCGAACCGGATGGCCGGGTTCGTCGTCGTGGCGGTCGTGATGCGGCCGATCGGCGGGTGGCTGTCGGACCAGCTGGGGTCGATCCCCGTGCTGGCCACGGCGTTCGGCACGGTCGCCGCGTGCGCTGCGATCGCCGCGCAGAACCCCCCGGTGACCTCGGCCGACGGCAGCAACCTCACGCTCGGCACCGGCGCCTTCCTGGTCATGGCCGCGGCGCTCGGAGCGGGGTCGGGGGCGACGTTCGCGCTGATCGCCCACAGCACGGAGCCTGCCCGGGTGGGCGGCGTGACCGGCCTGGTGGGCGCCGCCGGTGGGCTCGGCGGCTTCGTGCCGCCGCTGCTCATGGGGTGGCTCTACGGACAGACGGAGTCCTACGGCATCGGTCTCTGGCTGCTCGCCGTCACGGCGGCGCTCACCCTGGCGCTGACCCTGCTCGTCGTACGACGCACCGCGGCCGCGTCGGCCGCAACGGTCGCGGCCTGACCCGACCGACCTCTCGACCCCGATCTCCCCACCGAAAGGGCGCCACGTCGTGACCGACCTCGAGAACCCGTTGCAGAAGGCCCTGATCGGCGGTCGCCGCTTCTTCACCAAGGCGGAGGTGAGTGACGACGCCCGCACGCTGCACAAGCGCGGGGGGCGCGAGGGCGACGTGTTCTACCGCGATCGCTGGAGCCACGACAAGGTGGTGCGGTCGACGCACGGCGTCAACTGCACCGGGTCGTGCTCGTGGAAGGTCTACGTCAAGGACGGCATCATCACCTGGGAGGCGCAGCAGACCGACTACCCGAGCGCCGGGCCCGACCGTCCGGAGTACGAGCCCCGCGGCTGCCCGCGTGGCGCGGCGTTCAGCTGGTACACCTACAGCCCGACGCGGGTGCGCTACCCCTACGTCAGGGGAGTGCTGCTCGAGATGTTCCGGGCGGCCAAGCAGCAGCACGGCGACCCGGTGGTCGCGTGGGGCTCGATCGTCCAGGACGAGGAGAAGGCGCGGGCCTACAAGAGGGCGCGCGGCAAGGGCGGGCTCGTGCGCGCGTCGTGGGACGAGGTGGCCGAGATCGTGGCGGCGGCGCACGTCTACACCGTCAAGCGGTGGGGTCCGGACCGGATCGCGGGCTTCTCGCCGATCCCGGCCATGTCGCCGGTGTCGTACGCCTCCGGGGCCCGCTTCCTGGAGCTCATCGGCGCCCCGATGCTGTCGTTCTACGACTGGTACGCCGACCTGCCCAACGCGTCGCCGCAGATGTTCGGCGACCAGACCGACGTGCCCGAGTCCGGCGACTGGTGGGACGCCGGCTACCTGATGATGTGGGGCTCCAACGTCCCGGTGACCCGCACTCCGGACGCGCACTGGATGACGGAGGCGCGCTACCGCGGGCAGAAGGTCGTGGCCGTGGCGCCGGACTACGCCGAGAGCGTGAAGTTCGCCGACGAGTGGGTGAGTCCCGCACCCGGCACCGACGGCGCGCTCGCGATGGCCATGGGTCACGTCGTGCTGAAGGAGTTCTTCGCCGACGCCACCACGCCGTTCTTCGAGGACTACACCAAGCAGTTCACCGACCTGCCGCACCTCGTCTGCCTCGAACCCGCGGCCGACGGGGGCCTCCGTCCCGGCAAGTTCCTCGTCGAGGGCGACCTGGGTGGCACGAGCGAGAACGCGATGTGGAAGCCCGCCGTCATCGACGCCGGCACGGGCGAGGTGCGGATCCCGCACGGCTCCATCGGCGACCGCTTCGGGGAGGAGGGCGTCGGGCGGTGGAACCTCGAGCTCGGCGACATCGACCCGGCCCTGAGCATGTACCGCGACCACCAGGGCGGCACCCGCGAGGTCGTCGAAGTGGAGCTGCCGCGCTTCGACGCCGCCGACGGCAAGGTCGTGCACGAGCGGCGCGGGGTCCCGGTGGCGCGCGTCGGGGAGCGCGTGGTCACCACGGTGCTGGACCTGCTGCTCGCCCAGTACGGCGTCGCCCGTCCGGGCCTGCCCGGCGTGTGGCCGCGGGTGAGCGACGCGGACCCGCACGGCTACGACGACCCGGCGGTGCCGGCCACCCCGGCCTGGCAGGAGCAGCACACCGGCGTCCCGGCCGCCCAGGTGGTGCGGCTCGCCCGCGAGTGGGCCCACAACTCGATCGACACCGAGGGCCGCGGCATGATCCTCCTCGGGGCGGGCGTCAACCACTGGTTCCACTCCGACCAGATCTACCGCGCCATCCTGCTGCTCACCACGATCACCGGCACCCAGGGCCGCAACGGCGGCGGGTGGGCGCACTACGTCGGGCAGGAGAAGATCCGCCCGATCATGGGCTTCCAGCACATGGCCTTCGCGCTCGACTGGCACCGCCCGCCGCGCCACATGAACCAGACCGCCTACTGGTACGTGAACACCTCGCAGTACCGCTACGACACCTTCACAGCCGACGACCTCGACTCCGGCACGGGGATCTTCGCGGGGAGGTCGGTGATGGACCTGCTGGCTCAGTCAGTCCGGCTGGGGTGGTCACCGTCGTACCCGACCTTCGACCGCAGCAGCCTGCAGCTGGCCGACGACGCCGAGGCGGCCGGCGTGGAGGTGCCGGCGTACGTCGCCGCGGAGCTGAAGGCGGGTCGGCTGAGGTTCGCGGTCGAAGACCCCGAGCACGAGGACAACCACCCGCGGGTGCTGTCACTGTGGCGCTCCAACCTCCTCGGCTCCTCGGCGAAGGGCAACGAGTACTTCCTGCGCCACCTGCTCGGCACCGACTCGGCCGCCACGGCCGTGGAGGCGCCGCCGGACCAGCGGCCGAAGGACGTGGTGTGGGCGGACAAGGCGGCCGAGGGTCGGCTCGACCTGCTGATGACGATCGACTTCCGGATGACGTCGTCGACGATCTTCAGCGACGTCGTGCTGCCCGCCGCGACCTGGTACGAGAAGCACGACCTCTCGACCACCGACATGCACCCGTTCGTCCACTCGTTCAACCCCGCCATCGCGCCGCCGTGGCAGACGAAGTCGGACTGGGACACGTGGAAGGTCATCGCGAAGCGGTTCTCCGAGCTCGCGGTCGACCACCTCGGCACCCGTAGGGACGTGGTCGCCAAGCCGCTGTGGCACGACACCCCGGAGGCGATGGCCACCGAGCACGGGGTGGTGAAGGACTGGAGGACCGGCGAGGTCGAGCCGGTGCCCGGGAAGACGATGCCGGTGATCGCGGTCGCCGAGCGGGACTACACCGCGGTCTACGAGAAGATGACCTCGATCGGCCCGCTCATGGAGACGGCGGGGATGCTCACCAAGGGCGTCGCCTACGACGTGAAGCGCGAGATCGACATCCTGCGTCACCGCAACGGCGTGACCCACGGCGGCGCGGGGGACGGTCAACCCAGGGTCGAGACCGACGTGCAGATGGCCGACGCGATCCTGCACCTCGCCGGCGTGTCCAACGGCCACCTCGCGACGCAGGGCTTCCGCTTCCTCGAGAAGCGCACCGGTACCCGGCTGGCCGACCTGGCCGCCGAGCACGAGGGCAAGCAGATCACCTTCGCCGACACGCAGGTGGCGCCCGTGCCGGTGATCACCTCGCCGGAGTGGTCCGGCTCGGAGTCGGGCGGGCGACGCTACAGCCCCTTCACGATCAACATCGAGCGCAAGAAGCCGTTCCACACCCTGACCGGGCGCCAGCAGTTCTACGTCGACCACGACTGGTTCCTCGGGATGGGCGAGATGCTGCCGGTCTACCGGCCCCCGCTCAACATGACGGAGCTCTTCGGAGAGGCGCCGATCGGCGAGCAGAACGAGCTCGGCGTCTCGGTCCGCTACCTCACCCCCCACAACAAGTGGTCGATCCACTCGGAGTACCAGGACAACCTCTTCATGCTGTCGTTGTCGCGCGGCGGGCAGTCTGTCTGGATCTCCGACCGCGACGCCGCGAAGGTCGGGATCAAGGACAACGACTGGATCGAGATGGTCAACCGCAACGGTGTCGTCGCGGCGCGGGCCATCGTCAGCCACCGGATGCCGGAGGGCACGGTCTACATGCACCACGCGCAGGACCGGCTGATCGACGTACCCCTGACCGAGCGAGACGGCAAGCGCGGCGGCATCCACAACAGCCTCACGCGCATCCTGCTCAAGCCCAACCACATCGTCGGTGGGTACGCGCAGCTGGCGTACTTCTTCAACTACATCGGACCGATCGGCAACAACCGCGACGAGGTCACGATGATCCGCAAGCGCATCGCGAAGGTGGAGTACTGACATGCGCGTGATGGCCCAGATGGCGATGGTGATGAACCTCGACAAGTGCATCGGGTGCCACACCTGCTCGGTGACCTGCAAGCAGGCCTGGACCAACCGGACCGGCACGGAGTACGTCTGGTTCAACAACGTCGAGACCCGCCCCGGCCTCGGCTACCCGAGGACCTACGAGGACCAGGAGGAGTGGCAGGGAGGGTGGGTCCGCAAGCCCAATGGCCGCCTCGAGCTCCGGGCCGGCGGCCGGTGGAGGAAGCTGCTCACGATCTTCTCCAACCCCAAGCTGCCGTCGATCGACGACTACTACGAGCCGTGGACCTACGACTACGAGACGCTGACCAGCTCGCCGCAGACCGACACCTTCCCCGTCGCGCGACCCAAGAGCCTCATCTCCGGCAAGGACATGAATGTCGAGTGGTCGGCCAACTGGGACGACGACCTCGGCGGCTCGCACGAGCACGCGGCCCGCGACGTGATGCTCCAGGGCATCGAGGACAAGGTGCGGCTCGAGTTCGAGCAGACGTTCATGTTCTACCTCCCCCGCATCTGCGAGCACTGCCTCAACCCCTCGTGCGCGGCGTCGTGCCCCAGCGGCGCGATCTACAAGCGCGAGGAGGACGGCATCGTGCTCGTCGACCAGGACCGCTGCCGCGGCTGGCGGATGTGCGTCTCGGGCTGCCCCTACAAGAAGGTCTACTTCAACCACAAGACCGGGAAGGCCGAGAAGTGCACCTTCTGCTACCCCCGGGTCGAGGTCGGCATCCCGACCGTCTGCTCGGAGACGTGCGTGGGCCGGCTGCGCTACATCGGCCTGGTGCTCTACGACGCCGACAAGGTGCTCGAGGCAGCGAGCATCGAGGACGAGCACGCGCTCTACGACGCCCAGCGCGCCTGCTTCCTCGACCCCCACGACCCCGCCGTCCAGCGGGCCGCGGAGCAGGCCGGGATCCCGGGCGACTGGATCGAGGCGGCGCAACGGTCGCCGGTCTGGGCGCTGATCAACACCTACGAGGTCGCGCTGCCGCTGCACCCGGAGTACCGCACGATGCCGATGGTCTGGTACATCCCGCCGCTGTCGCCGGTCGTCGACGTCGTGCGCGACACCGGCGAGGACGCGGAGGACCGGGGCAACCTCTTCGCTGCCATCGACACGCTGCGCATCCCGGTGGAGTACCTCGCCAACCTCTTCACCGCCGGTGACACCGCACCCGTCGACCGCGTCCTGAAGAAGCTCGCCGCGATGCGGTCCTACATGCGCGACATCAACCTGGGTCGCGACCCCGACGAGTCGATCCCCGCCGCGGTCGGGATGACGGGCGAGCAGATGTACGACATGTTCCGGCTGCTCGCGATCGCGAAGTACGCCGAGCGCTACGTCATCCCGGCAGCCCACGCCGAACAGGCGCACGCGCTGGAGGAGCTCGCCACGGACTGCCCGGTGAGCGACTACGGCGGCGGGCAGCAGGACCTCTTCGGCGAGGGCTCGGGCTACCCGACGCCGGTCGCGGTGGAGAACTTCCGGATGCTCCAGGACCGCCAGACCTCCGACTCGCTCGCGGCGCCGGACGACAAGGCCTCCCGGGTCAACCTCTTGAACTGGGACGGCAAGGGGACGCCCGACGGGCTCTTCCCGCCGCGCGACGACGGAGCGGGCTCGTGAGGCTCCGCCGCCGCCCGACCCAGCCGGACCCGGAGGCACTGCGCACCTGGGCGGTCTGCTCAGCCCTGCTGGACTACCCGACCGAGGAGCTCGTGGCCTCGCTCGACGACCTCGCGGCGCTGGTGCCCGGTCACCCGCACCTCGTGCCGCTGCTCGACCACGTGCGGCGCACACCGCTGGCGCTGCTCCAGCAGGACTACGTCGCCACCTTCGACCACACGCGGAAGTGCGCCCTCTACCTGACCTACTTCGCCTACGGGGACACCCGCCGACGGGGAGCGGCGCTCGTGCGATTCAAGGACGCCTATCGTCGCGGCGGGGTCGTGTGGGACGACGACCTGGGCGAGCTGCCCGACCACCTCTGCGCAGTGCTGCAGTTCGGTGCCACCGTCGATCCCGACATCGCCCGGTCGCTCCTGCTGGAGCACCGCGCCGGAGTGGAGATGCTGCGCCTCGCGCTCACGGGCTGGCGCAACGACGACGACACGATCGGGTCGCCGTGGGCCGCCGCGCTGGTGGCCCTGTGCGACACGCTGCCCGAGCTCGCCGGCGACGAGGCCGACGCCGTACGCCGTCTCGTCGAGCAGGGACCGCCCGCGGAGGAGGTCGGGCTCGCGGGCTACGCGGCCGACCCCGCGCTGGCGTCAGGCCCGGCCCTCATCTCGTCCGCCACCATCCCCGTAGGAGCGCCACGAGCATGAACGTCTTCCTCTGGGTCATCGTCCCCTACCTGTGCCTGGCCGTCTTCGTCGTCGGACACGTGTGGCGCTACCGCTACGACAAGTTCGGCTGGACCACGCGGTCCTCGCAGCTCTACGAGGACCGCCTGTTGCGTCTCGGCTCGCCGCTGTTCCACTTCGGCATGCTCGGCGTGGTCGGCGGGCACGTGATCGGTCTCCTCGTCCCACGCTCGTGGACCGAGGCGGTCGGGATCGACGACCACCTCTACCACTACGTCGCCGTCGTCGGCGGCCTCGTCGCCGGGGTGATGGCGCTGGTGGGGATGGCGATCCTCGTCTACCGCCGGCGAACGGTGGGCCCCGTGTTCTCGGCCACCACGCCGATGGACAAGGTGATGTACGCCTTCCTCGGCGCGGCGATCGTGCTGGGGATGTGGAACACGATCGCCGGGTCCATCTTCAGTCTGGGCGGCGAGTACAACTACCGGGAGGGCGTCTCGGTCTGGTACCGCTCGTTCCTCGCCTTCCAGCCCGACGCCGACCTGATGGCCGACGCGCCCATCGGCTTCCAGCTCCACGCACTCGTCGCGTTCGGTCTCTTCGCGCTGTGGCCCTTCACCCGGTTGGTCCACGTCTTCTCGGCGCCGATCGGGTACCTCACGCGCCCCTACATCGTCTACCGCTCGCGCGACGACCGGCCGCTGGGCAGCGCCTCCCCGCGCCGCGGCTGGGACCGCGTCGGCTGACGGCCCCGCACACATCGCCCATCCACGACCCGAGGAGCACCCATGCAGAAGACGTCCCTCACCCATCTCGCCGAGGGCCAGCTCGCAGCGGCTCGTGATGCGAGCAGCGGACGGTCCTCGGTCACGGTCTTCGGCGGTCGCGAGCACGACCTCCGGCAGACCCTCATCGCCCTGGCCGCGGGCCGGACGCTGGGCGAGCACCAGGCCCCGGGGGAGGCCACCCTCCAGGTCCTGGTCGGCACCGTGCGGCTCGCTGCCGGCGGGGAGACCTGGGAGGGCTCGGCCGGCGACCACCTGGTGATCCCGGCGCAGCGGCACGACCTCCACGCGGAGACGGACGCGGCCGTGCTCCTGACGGTGGCCACCCGCGCCTGAGCCCTACGGTGGGGTCATGACCGTCGGACTGCTGCTCGCCGCAGGGGAGGGGAGCCGCTTCGGCGGGCCCAAGGCGCTCGCCCGCGACGACGACGGCACCTCGTGGCTGCTGCGGGCGGTGCAGGCCCTGCGCCCGTGCGAGGAGATCGTGGTCGTGCTGGGGGCCGAGGCCCGCCGGGCGTCCGCGCTGCTGCCGATGTCGGTCTCGCGGATCCGTGCCGAGGACTGGGCCGAGGGGATGGGCGCCTCCCTGCGTGCGGGCCTCGAGGCGCTCGCCCGCACCGATCATGACTCCGTGCTCGTCTCCCTGGTCGACCTCCCCGACGTCGACGCGGCCGTCGTGTCCCGGGTGCTCGACGCCGTCCCCGGACGCCGCGGCGACCTCGCGCGGGCGGCGTACGAGGGTGTCCCGGGGCACCCCGTGCTCCTCGGGCGCGACCACTGGGCGGGCGTCGTGGCCTCCGCGACGGGCGACCGCGGAGCGCGGGACTACCTCGCCGCGCACGACGTCGTCCTCGTCGAGTGCGGCGACCTGGCGACCGGCGTCGACGTCGACCAGCGCTGACCAGCACCGCCGCGGCCACGGGCCAACTCCTCGCCAACGTGGTGGGTCGTAGCCTGACCACATGGTGCACGGGATCGACTCCGCCGCCGACGTCGCGGCCCGGCTGGGCGCGACCGGCTACCTCTCCGACGACGAGCTCGCCACCGTCGTCTTCCTCGCCGCGCGCATGCAGCGCCCGCTGCTGCTCGAGGGCGAGCCCGGCACCGGCAAGACGGCCCTCGCGGAGGCGCTCGCGCAGAGCCTGGAGCTGCCGCTCGTCCGGCTGCAGTGCTACGAGGGGATCGACGCCAGCCAGGCCCTCTACGACTGGGACTTCCCGCGCCAGATCCTGCACCTGCGGGCGCTCGAGGCGGGCGGCGAGGTCGACCCGGACGAGGCCGAGAAGAGCCTCTACGACGAGCGCTTCCTGCTCGCCCGCCCGGTCCTCGCCGCCCTGCGCCAGGCGCCGGCCGTGCTGCTGGTCGACGAGGTCGACCGCGCCGACGACGAGTTCGAGGCGTTCCTGCTGGAGGTCCTGTCGACCTGGCAGGTGACCATCCCCGAGTTCGGCACGGTCACCGCCCCGGAGCCCCCGCTCGTGGTGCTGACCTCCAACCGCACCCGCGAGCTGCACGACGCGCTCAAGCGCCGGTGCCTCTACCACTGGATCGACCACCCGGGACTCGCACGCGAGGTGGAGATCGTGCGCTCACGCGCGCCCGAGGTGAGCGAGGCGCTGGCACGCCAGGTCGTCGAGGTCGTGCAGCAGCTGCGGCAGCGCGACGACCTGCTGAAGCCGCCCGGCGTGGCCGAGACGCTCGACTGGGCACGCGCCCTCACCTACCTCGGCACCACCGACCTCGACCTCGCGTCCGCGGCCACGACCCTGGGTGCCCTGCTCAAGTACCGCGAGGACGCCGACCGCGTGCGGGCCGCGCTCGACCGGATGCTGGCGAGATGACCACCACCCTCCACGACGCCGACGAGGTGCTCCTCGGCTTCACCCGCGCGCTCCGGTCGGCCGGCGTGCCGGTCACCCAGGACCGGGCCCACGGCTTCCTGGCGGCGGTGGCGACCGTCGGCGCCGACGACCGGCAGGCGACCTACTGGGCCGGCCGCGCCACGCTCTGCGGGTCGCCCGACGACCTCGCCCGCTTCGACCAGGTCTTCGCGGCGTGGTTCGACCCGCGCGACGGGCTGCCCCGCGCCCAGCAGCGCGACGCCTCGCGCCCGGCGACCGCGCACCTGCTGCCCGAGGTCGAGGGGGGCGGGGGAGCCGGCGAGACCGAGGAGGAGGACGTGGTCCGCGCGCTTGCGTCGGAGGCGGAGGTCCTCCAGCACCGCGACGTCGCCACGCTCGACGCGGCGGAGAAGCGGCGCCTCGCGGGGATGTTCGCGCGTCTCTCGCTGCACCCGCCGGTGCGTCGTACGGCCCGGCACCGCCGCTGGCACCGCGGCGACCTCGACGCCTCGCGCACCCTGCGCAACTCCCTGCGCCACCTCGGCGAGCCCGGCGAGATCGCCTGGCGGCGGCGCGGCACCCGGCCGCGCCGGGTGGTGCTGCTCGTCGACGTCAGCGGCTCCATGACGTCGTACGCCGATGCGCTGTTGCGCCTGGCCCACCGCCTGACCCGCTCGGCCCGGGCGTCGGGCGGCACCGTCGAGACCTTCACCATCGGCACCCGGCTCACCCACGTCACCCGTGCCCTGCAGACGCCGGACGCCGACCGCGCGATCGTCGCCGCCGGCGAGGTGGTGCCGGACTGGTCCGGCGGCACCCGGCTCGGCGAGACGCTGCGGGTGTTCCTCGACCGCTGGGGCCAGCGCGGGATGGCGCGCGGGGCGGTGGTCGTCGTGCTGAGCGACGGCTGGGAGCGGGGGGACGCCGGTCTCCTCGGCGACCAGATGGAACGGCTCCAGCGCGTCGCGCACCGCGTCGTGTGGGTGAACCCGCACCGCGGGAAGGCCGGCTACGAGCCGCTCCAGGGCGGGGTGCTGGCGGCGCTGCCGCACTGCGACGACTTCCTCGCCGGCCACTCCCTGGCGACCTTCGCCGACCTGACGGAGGTGATCGCCCGTGCGTGACGTGCTGCCCGAGCTCATGCAGTGGTGGGAGGCCGGCGAGACGATCGGCGTCGGCACCGTCGTCGCGACCTTCCGCTCCGCACCCCGCCCCGCGGGAGCGTCGATGCTGGTCGGGCCCGACGACTCGGCCGTGGGCTCGGTGTCGGGCGGCTGCGTCGAGGGCGCGGTCTACGACCTCGCGCAGTCGGTCGTCGCCTCGGGCGAGCCGGTGCTGGAGCGCTACGGGGTCTCCGACGACGACGCCTTCGCCGTCGGGCTCACCTGCGGCGGCATCCTCGACGTCTTCGTCGAGCGGGTCTCCCGCGAGACGTTCCCGCAGCTGGGGGAGGTGGCCGCCGACATCGAGGCAGGCCGGCCGGTCGCCCTGGCGACGGTGATCGAGCACCCGGACGCCTCGTGGGTGGGGCGCCGCCTGGTGGTGCGGCCGCACCAGCCCGCGGACGGGAGCCTCGGCTCCCCGCGTGCCGACGCCGCGGTCCACGACGACGCCCTGGGCCTGCTCGCGGCGGGCACCAACGCGACGCTGACCTACGGCCCCGACGGCGAGCGGCGCGGCGAGGGCATGCGGGTCTTCGTCTGGGGCTTCGCCCCCAAGCCCCGGATGCTGGTCTTCGGGGCCATCGACTTCGCGGCCGCCGTCGCCAAGGTCGGCTCCTTCCTGGGCTACAACGTCACCGTGTGCGACGCCCGACCCGTCTTCGCGACGACCTCGCGGTTCCCGGGGGCCGACGAGGTGGTCGTCGACTGGCCGCACCGCTACCTGCAGGCCGAGCTCGACGCGGGACGCATCGACCGGCGGACGGTCCTGGCCGTGCTGACGCACGACCCGAAGTTCGACGTGCCGCTGCTCGAGGTCGCGCTGCGCCTCGACGAGGAGGTCCGACCCGGCTACATCGGCGCCATGGGCTCGCGGCGCACCCACGACGAGCGCATGGCCAGGCTCGTCGAGGCGGGCCTGGGTGACGCCGAGATCTCGCGGCTGTCGTCGCCCATCGGCCTCGACCTCGGCGCCCGTACGCCGGAGGAGACCGCCGTGTCGATCGCCGCGGAGATCGTGGCCCACCAGTGGGGCGGCTCGGGGGAGCGGCTGGCCACCACGCGGGGCCGGATCCACCACGACGACTGACCCGCCCCGAGCCTCCTACCACGTCCCCGAGTTGGGTCCTCCGGCGGCCCTGTCCTATGGTCTCCGGGATGTTTTTGCTCGCCGTGTCGCCCCGTGTCCTCGTCCGCCCCCTCGCTCGACCCCTCGTCGCCGTCGCCGCAGCGCTCCTGCTGCTGACGGGCCTCACGTGGGCAGGCTCGCCCGCCCAGGCGCGTGAGGACCAGCGCCAGGCCGGCTCGTCCGCCCCTGCGGGTCGCTTCGCCGTCGCGACGCTCAACCTGAAGAAGGGCATGCGGGTCGCGGGCATGCGCCACGACATCCGTCCGATCATCGGTGGCGGCGCCACCGTCATCGGCTTCCAGGAGCGGCTCTTCAGCCGGCCGGCCCTGCGCGCGGCCCTGCCGAAGGACTGGACGCTGCTCATGCCGAAGGGGCCCACCGGCACCGATGACAACCCCATCGCGTTCGACAAGGACGTCTGGGAGCTCGAGAAGACCTGGGCACCGCTCCTCACGGGCACGACGTGGCGCCGCTACTCCGGACGCATCGCCCACGACCAGTACGGCGTGGCGGCGGTGCTCCGCCACCGGGCGAGCGGGCACACCATCAGGGCGCTGAGCTTCCACCTGCCCAACCACCTCCACAACCGCCACTCGGGCGGCCCCAACTACGCCAACCGCCGTGGCGTGGAGGCCATGTGGCGGATGGCCGCCAGGATCCGCGCGATCAAGGAGGACACGCCCGACGCGCACCAGTTCGTCGCGATGTGCGACTGCAACGTCACGGCGAACCGCGACACCGGCGACCACCTGGTGAAGGGACGGATCACCAAGCCGCTCCGGCTGGAGACCAACTACTCCGCCGACGACCACCGCCGCGGCTCGGGGATCGACTACGTGATGGCCGAGCGCGACTCGGACTTCCGCATCCACTCCTTCCGCTCCTACCGGCACCTGGTCACCGACCACCCGGGCATCGTCACGACCTTCACGCGCAAGCGCTGACCCGCCCTCTCGAGAGGTTCCCGCCGACCGCTTGACGCGACGGCTGTACCATCGGGATCCCTCCGAGCGACCTCCGGACGGATTCCCTGTTGTGCCGGTCACACTCGGGCTAGGTTGGCGGCGACCGACCGGGAGCCGCCATGACCAGCGAGGACCTGCACGCCCGACGCGTGGACGCCGTCCGCGCCTGGACGCGCTTCGTCGAGGCGGGCGACGCCGACGCCGTCCGGCCGGAGATCCTGCGCAGCTGGGAGCTGTCGGGCGTCGTGTCGACCGGGGTGACCCAGGCGCCGCTCGACGACGAGGGCGACACGGCCGACTTCTGGAAGGCATCCCCCCTGCAGACCGCGGTGTCCCGGGTGCAGGACGAGCTGCGGCGCACGGCCGAGGACGGCGACCTCGTCGTCGCGGTGACCGACGAGCAGACGCGCATCCTCTGGACCTACGGCGGGCGGGTGATGCGCCGCAAGGCCGAGACGGTCAACTTCGTCCCCGGCGGCCGGTGGGACGAGCGGAGCGTCGGCACCAACGCGCTGGCCATCGCCGGCCGCACCGGCGCCCCGTCGATGGTGTTCAGCGCCGAGCACTACGCCGAGGTGGTGCACAACTGGGTCTGCTGGGCGGCCCCGGTCTTCGACCCGGTGACCGGCCGCCCGCTCGGCGTGATCGACCTGTCGACGACGTGGGACCGCACCCACCCCATCGGCCTCGCCACCGCGCGGGTGATGGCACGGCTCATCGAGGGTGCCCTCCCCGCCGACCGTCGTACGACGCCGACGGGCGACGCCGCCCCCTCCGACCCCGGCCTCACCCTGACCCTCCTCGGCACGGCCCAGGTGTGGCTCGACGGACAGCGGCTGCTCCTCAACCGGCGACAGACCGAGATCCTCGCCCTGCTCGCCCTGCATCCCGCGGGCCTCTCGGTGGAGCACCTCCATGCCCTGCTCTACGGGGACGCCGCGGTGACCACCTCGACCTTGAAGGCCGAGGTCTCGCACCTGCGCGCGGCCCTGTCCGGGCAGCTCTCCTCGCGGCCCTACCGCCTCACCATGCCGGTGGTCACCGACGTCGAGGAGGTGCAGCGACTGCTGCGCCGCGGTGACGTGCGCGCCGCCGTCCGCGCCTACGGTGGCGACCTGCTGCCCGGCACGGACTCGCCCGCCCTGGTGCAGATGGGCGACTACCTCGCGGTCAGCGTGCGGGAGGCCCTGCTGGCGCAGCCCGACCCCGACGCGGTCCTCCGCTACAGCGAGCTCGCTCCATACGACACCGCCGTCGTCGAGGCGTGCCTAGCAGCGCTGCCGGTGCACCACCCGGTGGTGCCGCTGCTGAAGGGCAAGCTCGCCAGCCTGCGGTGACCCTCCCATTTCGGGTAGATCGACAAAATGTAGTGGACCGCTCCGGTAGGGGTGCACGATCCTGCGTCGAGGCGCCGCACGGGGGTGCGGCCACGTACGAGGGAGAAAGCATGGTCGCAACACGACGGGCGATGGCGGCTGGAGCCGTCGTCCTGCTCACGGGGAGCCTCATGGGCAGCCCCGCCGCCGGTGCCGCAGCGGCACCGGACCCGACGACGGTGGCGAAGAAGCTCGTCTCGCCGCTCAGCATGGTCGTCGCCGGCGACGGCACCGCCTACGTCGCCCAGAACTTCGCGGGGCTGCTGACCGCGGTCGCGCCCGGCGCGGCGCCCGAGGTGGTGTTCGCGGCCAAGAAGGGCACCGAGGTCGGTGCCGTCTCCGAGGGCGGCGGGACCGTGCGCTTCGCCACGACCAAGGGCTCGAAGACCGCGCTCTGGTCGATGGACCCGGGCTCCAAGCCGAAGAAGGTGGCCGACCTGTCGGCCTTCGAGGCCGACCGCAACCCGGACGCCGACGTGTCCTACGGCTTCGTGGGCGGGCTCGACGCCGCGTGCGCGGCGCAGATGCCGCCGGAGGTGCCCGCGTCCTACACGGGCATCGTCGAGTCGCACCCCTACGGCTCGGCCGTGCACAAGGGCACGACGTACGTCGCCGACGCCGCCGGCAACACGATCCTGTCGGTCAAGCCCAACGGCAAGGTCAGGACCGTCGCGGTCCTGCCCGCCGTGCCCGTGGTCGTCACCGCCGAGGCGGCTGCGGCCAACCAGCTCCCGCCCTGCACCGTGGGCAAGACCTACAACTTCGAGCCGGTCCCGACCGATGTCGAGGTGGGCAAGGGCGGCTGGCTCTACGTCTCGCTGCTCCCCGGCGGGCCGGAGGACGGCAGCACCGGCGCCCAGGGTCGCGTGGTCAAGGTGAAGGCCAAGACCGGCAAGGTCCGCGAGGTCGCCAGCGGCTTCGCCGGTGCGACGGGCGTCGCGGTCGCCGACAACGGTGACGTCTACGTCGCCCAGCTCTTCGGCGGCCAGGTCTCGCGCATCAAGGCCGGCCGCACCACCGCCAAGCCCTACGCCGAGGTGATGATGCCCGCCGCGGTGGAGTGGGCCGACGGCGACCTCTTCGTCAGCGCGCAGGTGCTGTCGCAGAAGCCGAAGGGCGTCGTGCTGCGCTACTGAGCACGACTCCGTGCGTGTGGGGTGGTGACCGGTGTGGACCGACCAACCGGCTGCCAACCGGGCGGGCCTAGCGTCGGCCGCGAGTGATCCACCTCACACGCACGGAGGCGCCGCATGACCAAGATCGAACTCACCGTCGACGGGGCCGCGGTCTCCGACGACGTCGAGCCCCGCATGCTGCTCGTGCAGTACCTGCGGGAGAAGCTCGGGAAGACCGGAACCGTGATCGGGTGCGACACCTCCAACTGCGGAGCGTGCACCGTCCACCTCGACGGCACGAGCGTGAAGTCGTGCAACGTGCTCGCGGTGCAGGCCAACGGCCGCACCGTCACCACGATCGAGGGCCTCGCCGACGCGGCGGAGGGCGAGCTCCACCCGGTCCAGGAGGCCTTCCGGGAGTGCCACGGCCTCCAGTGCGGCTTCTGCACGCCCGGCATGATCATGCAGGCCGTCGACCTGCTCGCGGAGAACCCGCACCCGAGCGAGGAGGAGGTGCGGCTCGGCATGGAGGGCAACCTCTGCCGCTGCACCGGCTACCACAACATCGTGAAGAGCGTGCTCCACGCCGCGGGCCAGAACGAGGGGGCGACCGCATGACCGCCACCCAGGACCGTGCCGCCGGCGAGGCCCAGAAGGAGATCGGCCGCGACCGGCGCCGCAAGGAGGACCAGCGGCTGATCACCGGGCGCACCCGGTGGACCGACAACATCACCCTCCCCGGCATGCTCCACCTCGCGATGGTGCGCAGCCCGTTCGCCCACGCGACGATCACCTCGATCGACGTCGAGGCCGCGAAGTCCTCGCGCAACGTCGTCGCCGTGCTGACCGGGACCGACCTGGCCGACACCCAGGGCGTCATCATCAACGCGTGGCCCATCTCGCCCGAGCAGGTCTCACCGACGCACCTGCCCATGCCCGCGGACCGGGTGAGCTTCGCCGGCGAGATCGTCGCGGTCGTCGTCGCCCGCACACCTGCCGAGGCGCGCGACGCCGCCGAGCTGGTCGACGTCGAGTACGACGTGCTTCCCGCGGCCCTCGACCTCAAGGAGGCGGCGACCGACGCGGTGCTCGCCCACCCGGACCTCGGCACGAACAGGTCGGCCACCTGGCAGTTCGACTCCGCCCAGGCGGGCACCGGTGGCGACGTCGAGGAGACGATCGCCAAGGCCCGTGACGGCGGCATCGTGATCGAGCGGGAGTACCGCCAGCAGCGGCTCATCCCGGCCTTCATGGAGCCCCGCTCGACCGTCGTCGACCCCACCGGCGAGCAGCTCACCATGTGGTCGGCGACGCAGATCCCCCACGTGCTGCGGTTCGCGCTCGCCGCGACCACCGGCGTCTCGGAGTCGAAGATCCGGGTGATCGCCCCGGACGTCGGCGGCGGGTTCGGCGGCAAGCTGCAGACCACGCCCGAGGAGTTCATCACCTTCGCGGTGGCCCGGCGCCTCGGCAAGCCGATCAAGTACACCGAGACCCGCTCGGAGTCGTTCCTGGCCTGCCACCACGGTCGCGACCAGTGGCAGAAGATCACGCTCGCCGCGGAGGCTGACGGCACGGTCACCGGCCTCAAGGTCGAGCTGCTCACCGACCTGGGGTCGTACAACGCGCTCCTCGGAGGCGGGACACCCGTGCTGGGCGCGTTCATGTTCAACGCGATCTACAAGTTCAAGGCGTACCAGTTCAACGTCCAGACCGTCCTCACGAACAAGACCTGGACCGACGCCTACCGCGGCGCGGGCCGGCCGGAGGCGACGTTCGCGATCGAGCGCACCATGGACGAGCTCGCGGCAGAGCTCGGCGTCGACCCGCTCGAGATCCGGGAGAAGAACTGGATCAGGCACGACGAGTTCCCCTTCACCAGCGTGTGCGGGCTGACGTACGACTCCGGCAACTACGAGGCCGCGACAGCGCGGGCCAAGGAGATGCTCGGGTACGACGCGCTCCGGGCCGAGCAGCAGCGGCGTCGGGAGGCCGGCGACCGGGTGCAGCTCGGCATCGGGGTCTCGACCTTCACCGAGATGTGCGGCCTCGCCCCGAGCCGCGTGCTCGGCAGCCTCGACTACGGCGCCGGCGGCTGGGAGCACGCCAGCGTGCGGATGCTCGCGACCGGCAAGGTCGAGCTCGTCACCGGCGCGAGCGCCCACGGACAGGGCCACGAGACGGTCTTCAGCCAGATCGTGGCCGACCGGCTCGGCGTCCCGTTCGAGGACGTCGAGGTGCTGCACGGCGACACCCAGGTCGCCCACAAGGGCATGGACACCTACGGCTCGCGCTCGCTGGTCGTGGGCGGCGAGGCCGTGGTGCGCGCCGCGGAGAAGGTGATCGAGAAGGCGAAGCCGATCGCGGCCCACCTGCTCGAGGCCAACGTCGACGACCTGGAGTTCGCCGCCGGCAGGTTCGGCGTCCGCGGCACCGACCAGGGCATGACGATCCAGGAGGTCGCCCTGGCCACCTTCGCCGCGCACGACTACCCGGAGGGGATCGAGCCCTACATCGACGCAGAGTCCACCTACGACCCGGTCGACTTCAACTATCCCCACGGCACGCACCTGTGCGCCATGGAGGTCGACACCGAGACGGGCGCGGTGAAGATGCGGAAGTACACCTGCTGCGACGACATCGGCAACGTCATGAACCCGCTCATCGTCGCCGGGCAGGTGCACGGCGGGGTGACCCAGGGCATCGCCCAGGCGCTGTGGGAGGAGGCGGTGTACGACGACAACGGGACGCTGGTCTCCGGGTCGTTCGTCGACTACCTGCTGCCGACGTCCGCGGACACGATCAGCTACGACACCGACCACACCACCAGTCCGTCGACCACCAACTCGCTCGGCGCGAAGGGCGTGGGCGAGGCGGGCACCATCGCCTCCACCCCGGCGGTGGTCAACGCGGTCGTCGACGCCGTACGCCACCTCGGTGTCAACGACATCCAGATGCCCTGCACACCGGAGCGCGTGTGGAGGGCGATCCACGCCCATGACGGCGATGCGCCGACCCCGGCCGACGCGATGCCCCACTTCGAGGCGGACGCCCTCAACCAGGACCCCACGGACGGAGCAGGCCAGTGATCCCGGTGCAGTTCGACTACCTCGCCCCCACGTCGGTCGAGGAGGCCCTGGCCGCGCTCGGCGAGCACGGTGACGACGCGAAGATCATGGCCGGCGGGCAGAGCCTGCTGCCGGTCCTGCGGATGCGGCTCAACGCCCCGGAGGTCGTCATCGACCTCGGCGGCATCTCCTCCCTGCGGGGCATCCGCGACGACGGCGACGCCCTCGTGATCGGCGCCATGACCACCCACCACGACGTGCGCGACGACAGCCTCGTCAAGGAGCACGCGCTCCTGCTGTCGAAGGCCGCCGCGGAGGTCGCGGACTCGCAGATCCGGCACCGGGGCACCTTCGGCGGCGCGCTCGCGCACGCCGACCCCGCCGGTGACCTCGGCGCCCCGGCCCTCGCGCTCGGTGCGCAGTTCGTCATCGCCGGTCCGGGCGGCACCCGCACCGTCGAGGCGGCGGACTTCTTCGTCGACCTCTTCGAGACCGCCATCGGCGACGACGAGATCCTCGTCGAGGTGCGGATCCCCAAGCACACCGGCTGGGGAGCGCACTACGAGAAGTTCGTGCGCGTGGCCCACCAGTGGCCCATCGTCGCGATCGCCGCGACGGTGAAGGGCTCGATCGACGAGGCCCGCGTCGGGCTCACGAACATGGGGTCCACGCCGCTGCGGGCGACCGCCACCGAGCAGGCCCTCGCCGGCGCCAGCGCGACGGAGGACGGCGTACGGGAGGCGGCGCAGCTCGCCGCCGAGGGCACCAACCCGCCCTCGGACCTCAACGGCGCCGCCGACTACCGCCAGCACCTCGCGCGGGTGCTCACCGGCCGGGCCGTGCTCAAGGCGGCAGGGGCGTAGGCGTGGAGCTGAACCACCGCTTCACCGTCCCGATCGGCGTCGAGGAGACCTGGGCGCACTTCAACGACATCGCCTCCGTCGCCGAGTGCTTCCCGGGCGCCCAGGTGACGGAGGCGGACGAGGACTCCTTCTCGGGGTCGGTGAAGGTCAAGCTCGGTCCGATCGCGCTGCAGTACAACGGCAGCGGGACGTTCGTGGAGAAGGACGCCGAGGCCCACCGCTTCGTCGTCGACGCCAAGGGCAAGGACAAGCGCGGCAACGGCACGGCGGGGGCGAAGGTCACGGTCTCGATGGCCGACGCCGGGGGGTCGACCGACGTGTCGGTGGAGACCGACCTCGCGATCACCGGCAAACCGGCGCAGTTCGGGCGCGGGGTGATGCAGGACGTCTCGGACAAGCTGCTCGGGCAGTTCGTCACCTGCCTCGAGCAGCGGCTGGCGGCGCCCACCGAACCGCCCGCGACCACGGACTCGTCGCCGGCCGACGCCCCCGGGGAAGGGGTCGCGCCCCCACCCGCCCCGTCGGTCCCGTCTTCTCCGCCCCCGTCGGCCGCACCGCGTGCCGCGACCCCGCCACCCCAGCCGCCGCCGCGCGAGCCCGAGGCGCTGGACCTCGGCAGCGCGGTGCTCCCGGTGCTCGCGAGGTCGTACTGGAGGCAGGCGCTGGCCGCCCTGGTGGTGCTCGTCCTGCTGCGGCGGCTGCTGCGGAGGTCGTGATCAGAAGACGTTGAGCGGGCGGAACTGGACCGACAGGCGCGGTCCGGCGTGGGCGACTTTCGGCACGGCGTGCTCCCAGGTGCGCTGGCACGACCCGCCCATCACGACCAGGTCGCCGTGGCCCATGGTCAGCGCGATCGACGCACCCCCGCCGCGCGGGCGCAGCAGCAGCCGGCGGGGGTCGCCGACGCTCACGATGGCCACCATGGTGTCGGCGGTGCGACCGCGACCGATCGTGTCGCCGTGCCACGCCACGGAGTCGCGGCCGTCGCGGTAGTAGCAGCACCCGGCGGTCACGAAGGGCTCACCCAGCTCGGGGAGGTAGTGCTCGCTCAGCGCGTCGCGCGCCCGGGTGAGCGCCGGGTGGGGGAGCGGGTCGCCGGCGAGGTAGGTGTGCACCAGCCGGGGCACGTCGACCACCGCGTCGTACATCGCGCGGCGCTCGGCCCGCCAGGGGACGTCCTCGACGAGTGCGGAGAACACGGTGTCGGGGTCGCACAGCCAGTTGCGCTGGACGTCGACCCACGCTCCGCGGGACAGCTGTCGACGCTCGGGGGAGAGCACCGCGGAATCCGCGGTGTCGTCGGCGAAGAGGGACGTCTGGAAGTCCACGAGGCCCATGATACGCGAGATGTCGAACAACCGTTCGAACATCAAGAAATCGTCAAGGGTTTACCACAGGCTTGGTCAATTTGCGGACCGCCGGTCCAGCCCAGTCCTAGCCTGAGTGACATGGAACCCGTGGACCTCGTCGTCCCGCGCCAGCGGGCACTGAAGCACGTCCAGGTTCGCGAGCACGTGAGGGGCCTCATCGAGGCCCAGCCCCCGGGCTCGGCGGCCCCGTCCGAGCGCGAGCTCGTCGCCCGCTTCGGCGTGGCGCGCATGACCGTACGCCAAGCGCTCGACGCCCTCGTCGCCGAGGGTCTGCTCGAGCGGATCCCCGGCCGCGGCACCTTCGTCGCGCAGCCGCCCCGGACCGCCGGCAGGCTCACCTCGTTCACCGAGGAGATCCGCCGCCGCGGCATGCTGCCGGAGTCGCAGACGCTCCTCGCCCGCGTCGAGCAGGCCGGCCCCGGCGTCGCCCGCGCGCTCGACATCTCGCCGGGTGACCCGGTGCTCCACTGGCGCCGCCTGCGCCGCGCCGACCAGGCCATCGTGTGCGTCGAGGACGCCTACCTCAACGAGGTGCTGCTGCCCGGCTTCCTCCAGCACGGCACGCCCACCAGCCTCTACGAGGCGCTCGCCGCCCGCGGCCTGCGCCCGACCGAGGTCGAGGACTCCATCAGCGCCGACCGGGCGAGCGCCGACGAGGCGGCGATCCTCGACATCGACGAGGGCGACCCGGTCCTGCGCCACGCCCGCCGCGCCGTCTCCGACGGCCGCATCGTGGAGGTCTCCCGCACCTGCTACCGGCACGACCGGTTCACGGTCTACCTCCAGCTCAACGACCGCTGAGCCCCTCGAGCCCCGCGAGCTCGCGCTCGAGGTTCGCGCGTGCGGCCTGCGCCCACAGCTCCCGCGCCTGCGGAGTGCTGAAGAGGTGCGCCCTGCCCACGAGGTCGCGCAGCACGGCTGCGCGGCCGGCGCGGAAGTCGTCGTCGCCGACGCGGGCGAAGTCCGCCCGCACCCCGGCCACGTAGACGTCGTACCGCTCGCGCGGGGCGGCCAGGATGCCGAGGTCGGCGTCGCTGAGGGCGGCGGCCGAGGGGTCGTCCCCGGCCGGTCGGTGGTCGGCGGTCATCCGCACGAGCCGGGCGACGCCGTCGGCGTACGCCGCCGGCAGCGCGCGCTCGGCCCAGCGGGCGGAGCGCTCCTCGTCGTCGGGCGCCCCGTCGTAGACGGCGTCGTGGAACCACGCGGCCAGGGCGACGAGGGTCGGGTCGAAGGAGGCACCGGCCGCCGCGAGCAGGTCGAGCCGGTCGAGCACCTCCTCGAGGTGTCGCAGGTCGTGGTAGCCCGACCGGTCCCAGGCGTCGAGCAGGTCGTCGCGGAGCGCGTGGTGGTCGGCCAGGGGCCAGCGGTCCGCGAGGCTCACTGCGAGGTCGCCTGCTGCAGCTCGCGCGCCTCGGCGTGGCCGGCGGCCATCGCCCACCGGATCGTCCGGGTGGCGGCGGCACCGAGCACGCGGTTGGTGACCGGGGGCACGGGCGGCAGCCGCAGCTCGCGGCGCGCAGCCGCCGGCAGGAGGCCGATGGCGGCCGAGGCGAGGGCGAGGTAGCCCGGGCGCGCGGCCACCGGCAGGTCGGGGTGCAGCAGCAGGAAGCGGATCGCCTCCTGCGCCGCCGGCGTCCCGCGGAGCTCGGGAGCGTACGCCGCCAGGGTGGCGCGCAGGTCCTCCTCCGACCGCGGCGCACCCACCACGCCGAGGTGCTCGGCCGCGACGGCGGTCTGGGCGACGTACTCGTCCCGCTCCGCCCCGACGAGGGGGCGGTGGCCGTAGCGGTCGTGCGCGACGAGGAAGCTGTGGATCTCGGCGGCGTGCACCCAGCCGAGCAGCTGCGGGTCCGAGGCGGCGTACGGCGTGCCGTCGGGCATCGTGCCGGTGACCGACTCGTGCGCCCGCTGCACGGCCCGGATCATCTGCAGGGCGTCCTGCTCGGCGCCGAAGGTCGTCATCGCGATGTAGGTCGACACCTGCGCGAGCCGTCCCCACATGTCGCCGCGGTAGCCGGAGTGGTCGGCCACACCCTGCATCGCCGCCGGGTGCAACGACTGCAGCATGACCGCGCGGATGCCGCCGACGAACATCGAGGCGTCGCCGTGGACCCGGCCGATGGGGGAGTCCGGGGCGAACCAGCGCGGGCCCGGAGTGCCGTGCACCCGTCGCCGGTTGCGCGGGCCGTCGGGGCCGGCGACCTTGCTGAACAGCTCGGCGCCGAGGCGGTCACGAAGGGTCACGCGCTCGAGGCTAGCCAAGCAGGCGAAGCGCGCGGACGTGACTACTGCGAGCAGATCGGCGTCATCGCCCCCGTCAGACGGTGCGCCAGCAGCGGGCACCGCACGGCATCGCCGCCGAGGTCGAGGTGATCCGGGCCGATCAGGTCAACGAGGCGTACGAGCGGGTGCTCGCCTCCGACGTGCGCTACCGCTTCGTGATCGACACCAGCACGCTGGCTTGAGCGGGGTCCGGCGCGTCGGACGACCACAACCTCCTCCGCGTGGGCTTCGCCCGCGGTGGGTGCGGAGGTCTGGCGGACTTCTGGTCGTTCGACGCGCCGTCGCGCGGCAACGACGGGTGCGGATCCGATGTCGTACGCCGCCACTCCCGGCGGTCGCTGCGGGCTCAGGCCTCGGCAGGCAGGTCGCCGGCGTCGACGATCCGGTAGGCGTAGCCCTGCTCGGCGAGGAACCGCTGCCGGTTCTGAGCGAAGTCGGCGTCGACGGTGTCACGCGAGACGATCGTGTAGAAGTGCGCGCTGCGGCCCTCGGTCTTGGGCCGCAGCAGGCGCCCGAGCCGCTGGGCCTCCTCCTGGCGGGAGCCGAACGACCCGCTGACCTGGATGGCCACCTCGGCCGAGGGCAGGTCGATGGAGAAGTTGGCGACCTTGCTGACCACGAGCAGGCCGATCTCGCCGGAGCGGAACGCGTTGAACAGGCGTTGCCGCTCCTTGACCGTGGTCTCGCCCTTGATCACCGGGGCGTCGAGCATCTCGGCGATCTCGTCGAGCTGGTCGATGTACTGCCCGATCACGAGGGTCGGCTGACCGGCGTGCTGCTGCACGAGACGTCGTACGACGTCGATCTTGGCGTGGGTGCACGAGGCGAGGCGGTAGCGGGTGTCCGGGTCGCTGGTCGCGTAGGCGAGCCGCTCACCGTCGGGCAGGCTGACGCGCACCTCGACGCAGTCGGCGGGTGCGATGTAGCCCTGCGCCTCGATGTCCTTCCACGGGGCGTCGTAGCGCTTGGGCCCGATGAGGGAGAAGACCTCGCCCTCGCGCCCGTCCTCGCGCACGAGGGTGGCGGTGAGCCCGAGGCGGCGGCGCGCCTGCAGGTCGGCGGTCATCCGGAAGATCGGGGCCGGCAGCAGGTGCACCTCGTCGTACACGATGAGGCCCCAGTCGCGGGCGTCGAGGAGCTCGAGGTGCGGGTAGACGCCCTTCCGCCGGGTCGTCAGCACCTGGTAGGTCGCGATGGTGACCGGCCGGACCTCCTTCACGGCGCCGGAGTACTCGCCGATCTCGTCCGCGGTCAGGGAGGTGCGCGCGACCAGCTCGTCCTTCCACTGGCGGGCGCTCACCGTGTTGGTGACCAGGATGAGCGTGGTCGCCCGGGCGTGGGCCATCGACGCCGCGCCGACGATCGTCTTCCCGGCGCCGCACGGGAGCACCACGACGCCCGAGCCGCCGTCCCAGAACGAGTCGGCGGCCTCGCGCTGGTAGGGGCGCAGCGTCCAGCCGTCCTCGGCGAGGTCGATGTCGTGCGCCTCCCCGTCGACGTAGCCGGCGAAGTCCTCCGCGGGCCAGCCGAGCTTGAGCAGCGCCTGCTTGAGGTTGCCGCGCTCGCTGGGGTGGACCGCGACCGTGTCGTCGTCGAGGCGCGCCCCGAGCATCCCCGCCACCTTCTTCGCGCGGAGCACCTCCTCCAGCACGGGACGGTCGGTGGAGGACAGCACGAGGCCGTGGACCGGGTGCTTCTCCAGGCGCAGCCGCCCGTAGCGGCCCATCGTCTCGGCGACGTCGACGAGCAGGGCGTGCGGCACGGCGTAGCGCGACCAGGACAGCAGCGCGTCGACGACCTGCTCGGCGTCGTGCCCGGCCGCGCGCGCGTTCCAGAGGCCGAGCGGCGTGAGGCGGTAGGTGTGGATGTGCTCGGGGGAGCGCTCGAGCTCGGCGAAGGGGGCGATCGCCTTGCGGGCCTCGGCCGCCGCGGGGTGGTCGACCTCGAGCAGCAGCGTCTTGTCCGACTGGACGATCAGGGGGCCGTCGTTCATCGGGCGGCTCTCACGACGACGCCGCCGCGGCGCGGCCGGCGGCCGGTGGCCGGCTCACCTGCTCGGCGCGACGCCGGGCCCGGAAGGCCGCGACGTTGGCGCGCGAGGAGCACCGGTCCGAGCAGTAGCGGCGCGACTGGTTGGGGGAGGTGTCGACGAAGACGTGCTCGCAGCGGGGCTCCGAGCAGATGCCGAGGCGGGTGGCGCCGAGGTCGCAGACCAGGTTGGCCAGCCCCATCAGCGCCTCGCCGATCAGCAGCTCGGCGACCGACGCCGCGCGGTTCGCCACGTGCATGTGGAGGTTGTCGGGGTCGTGGTCGGAGATCATCGGCGTGACCGGGTGCTCGGCGAGGAGGGCGTTGAGCGAGCTCACCACCATCGCGACGTCGTCGACGTCGGAGGCCTCGAACACGGGCCGCAGGTCCGACTGGAACCTCTGCAGGGACTCGACGTCGCCCGCGACCAGCGAGCGGTGCAGCCACGAGCGGTCGGCGAGGTGGTCGCGCAGCGCCTCCTCGCCGGGCAGGTCGGCGTTGACGAGCGCCGCTGCGCGCTCGGCGTACCGGATGAAGTCCATCGTGCAAGTCTACGGAGGCGCCCACGCGGGTGCTCAGGCGTACCGCACACCTGTGATGCGGTGCACGGCGAACTCCCGGACGTCGTCGGCGCGGTGGTCGTACGCCGACAGGCGGCCGCCGTCGAGGCGGCGCGGGTCGACGACCCGCTCGCCGGTCGCGCCGTGGTTGTCGACGTAGCCGATGACGACCGTGCTGCCGGCCTCGATCGCCTCCCGCAGCGCGGCGAGCGCTCCCGACGGCGTGGTCGTCGCCTCGGCGCTCGCGGGGCGCGACGACTCGGCCCGGTCGCCGGCGCGGATGGCGGTCGCCACCGCCTGGACCTGCGCCGCCTGCCGCGCCGCGACGGCGCCGGCCGGGCGGCGGCCGCGCCGGGTGCGGGCGCGCTGCAGGTCCGGGCGGCTCACCCGGACCGTGCCGTCGGCGGCCTCGACGACGGGGGCGGCCCCCAGCTCGCGGAGCCGGGGCAGCAGGACGTCGAGCGGCGAGGTGGCGATCGCGACCGTCGGGGCGAGCAGGCGCAGGCCGAGGCTGCGCCCGCGCGGGTCGTGCACCAGGGCCGCCAGGGCAGCCTCGTCGTCGGCGCGGAGGAACGCCTCGGCGTGCCCGACCCGCACGGTGCCGAAGGTGCGGGCGACGTCGTCGACGAGGAACTCCAGGGGCTGGGGCACCGGGGTGTGCGAGACCGAGGTGAGGAAGTCGCGCACCTCGACGCTGGACCACCCCGCGTCGAAGCCGCGGCGCAGCGACCCGGAGGTGAAGCGGTAGACCGTCGCCCCACCGCGCGACTCCACGTCGGCGAGCAGGTGGAGGCGGCGGGCCACCTCCGTCTCGAGCGGGCCCGGCGCGACCGCCGTCAGGTCGGCCTGCAGGAGCACGTGGTCGACCGGCCGGGGGAGGTCGGCGGCGATCGCCTCCGCGGCCGCCGGGAGGTCGCCGGCCGCCACGTGCCGCCCGCTGGGCGGGAGGCCGCCGGCACCGGTGACGCCCAGCGCGGCCGCCTCCGACAGCGCGGCCGTGACCAGGTCGGCGAAGACGGTGGGCCGTCGCGGGCGCAGCCAGCCGACGCGCCGGACGAGCGAGGCGATGCCGGTGCCGACCGCGAGGACCTCACCCTCCGGCAGGTCCGCCAGCACCTGCAGCGCGAGGCGGCGGGCCTCCTCGGCGAGCCCGCTGGAGAGCTCGGGGGCGAGCGCGTTCCAGGCCTTGCCGGCCGGGTCGCGCGACCCGACGAGCGAGGGCACCCGGCTGCTGGCGAGCCACCCGCCCACCAGCCGCGCCCACCGCTCGGCGAGCGGGAGACCGGACCAGACGTCGAACTCGTCGGTCGGGAGCCACGACGGTGTGCCGTCGCCGGCCGCCGCCTCGGCGACCAGGCCCGCCGTGAGGGCCACCTCCACGACCAGCGCCGCCCCCGGCTCGTCGACGTGCAGCTCGCGCGCCACCGCCTTGAGGTCGCGCACCGCGAGGCCGCCGCTGCGCAGGACGCTCGGCGGCTGCACGCCCCAGTGGTCGAGGAGCAGCTCCACGCGGCGTACGACGTCGAACGCCGCGCCCGCGGCCGTCCGGGCGACCAGGGACGCGTCGCGCGCCGACGTCGCCAGCGGCGGCACCTCGTCGACCGGCTCGCGGGTCGTCCGCCCGCCGCGGAGCGCCAGCCCGACCTCCCCGGGCAGCACGACGGCGTCGCCCTCGCGCGGCACGAGCAGGCGGCGGCTGATCAGCTCCTCCGCCGGTGTGCGCGCCTCGGCCGGCGAGACCGTGCGCCGGGCCGAGCCGGTCGTGCCCTCCCCGCCGTGGTCGTCGACGTGGTGCAGGAGCGCGGTCGCTGCCGGGGACAGCTCCGCGATGCGTGCCGCCACCACGTCCGGGGGTGCGGGCTCGGGGCTGGAGGGTCGCAGCCCGCTCACCAGGCCGGGCATGCCCCGCATCGCGTCGGCCACACCGGTGAGCGCCCGAACACCGCCGGGCGCCTCCCAGGCCAGCGCGAGGTCGAGCAGGCGCTGGAGCGCGGCGGCCGCCCGCCCCGCGTCGGCGTGGACGATCGAGACCAGGTCCGCGGACGTGGTTTGACCGGCGACCAGGAGGGCATCAAGCACGGAGAGCTCGAGGCGGTCCAGCCCGTCGAGGGCACGATGGATCGACGAGCGCGTGGCGGCCCGCGAGGCCAGCTGCGACGAATCCTGAGGGGCGGGTGTGGCGAGATCGGGACGGGCCCTGAGCAGCGCCACGAGCCGCTCGTCCGGCCAGCTGCGCAGCTGGTCGGCGAGGGTGCGTGCGGGTGTCGTCCGCCCTGAACTGGACATCCCTTCTACGCTACTCGCCGGGTCGGCACCGCGGCCCCACATCTCGACACGGGGCGAAGAGGGCCGACATGCTTGACGTTGATCTGCACCACGGGGCGTCGACGGACGTCGGTCTGGTGCGGAAGGTCAACGAGGACTCCTACCTCGTGGCACCTCCCGTCTTCGTCGTCGCCGACGGCATGGGCGGCCACTCCGGCGGCGACGTCGCGAGCCAGATGGTCGTGGAGGAGTTCCAACGGCTCGCGGAGTCGTACGACCCGCGGCGCGGGGCCGAGCAGGTCGCCGACGCCTTCGCGAGGGCGCAGGCGCGCATCGTCGACTACGGCGACGCCCACCGTGCGATGCAGCCCGGCTGGCACGCCGGCACGACCGCCGTGGTGGCGGTCCTCGTCATCGACGACGGCGTCACCAAGTGGCTCCTCGCCAACCTCGGCGACTCCCGGATCTACCGCATCGTCGAGCGACGCCTGGAGCAGGTGAGCGTCGACCACTCCGTCGTGCAGGAGCTCATCGACTCCGGTCACATCACGGTGGAGGAGGCGTCGGTCCACCCCGAGCGGCACGTCATCACCCGGGCGCTCGGCAGCCCCGAGGGCATCCGTCCCGACTTCTTCCTGCTGCCCCTCGGGTCGGTGGAGCGCCTGCTGCTGTGCAGCGACGGCGTGACCGGGATGATCGGCGACGAGGAGATCGAGGAGATCCTCGAGTCCGTCGCCGACCCCCGCGACGCCGCCGACGCGCTGGTGCGGGCCGCGGTCGCGGCCGGGGGTCGCGACAACGCCACGGCGGTCGTCGTCGATGTGGTGGGATTGGTGAAGGACGCGACGTACGACTCCCAGCGCCAGCTGGAGAGTCTCGAATCCAAGCTGGGGGGACGACTGTGAGCACTGAGGCCAGGTTCGCGCCGGGGGACTGGTACGCCGTCGTCGGCGACCGGGTGACGGTCCTGCTGCCGGTCAGCCAGCGCGACCGGGTGGCCGGGCTCTGGGACCTCGCCGACTCGGGCGCTGCGGCCGACGCGCTGCTCGACGCCCTCCTCGCGGGCGGGCTGTCCTCGCTCGACCACTTCGCCCTCGTCGCCCACGACGACGACTCGACGCACCTCATCGTGCGGGGCGCGCCGACCGCGACCGTGTCCTCGACCGGCGGCGAGGAGATCGTCAGCGCGGCCCCCGGCGCCGCCTGGGCCGAGCAGGTCCTCACCGGCGTGACCAGCGTCCGGGTGACGCTCACCGGCGAGGCGACAGCCGACCACCCGCTCACCCCCGGCGTGGCCCGCGTCTCGGCCGTGGAGCTCGGTACGCCGTCCGCGTCCGCCCGGCCCGCCTCGCCCGAGGCGGCCGCCGACGAGCCGGCCGCGGCCGTCGAGCCCGAGCGCGAGCCGGAGAAGGAGCCGGAGCCCGGCCCCGAGGCCGCCGCCGCGGAGCCGGAGCCCGGCCCCGGGCCGGCGCCCGTCCCGGCAGCCCCCGTGCCCCCTGCCGCGCCCCTGCAGTTCGGCGCGCCCGCGGACGACCCGACGCCCACCGGGGAGACGCCGGTCGTCGAGGACTGGCCCGACCGCGACGGCCAGACCCAGGCCGGTGGCCCGCACGCCGACTTCGAGCGTCCGCCCATCCCCGGCCAGGAGATCGGTCCCGAGGTCGTGGCCGAGCCCGTCGCGTCGCTCGTCTTCTCCACCGGTGACGTGGTCGCCGTCGACCGCACCGTGCTCGTGGGTCGCGCACCCGAGGCACGCCGCTTCGCCTCCCACGACCAGCCACACGTCGTGACGGTCCCCAGCCCGCACCAGGAGATCTCCTCCACGCACCTCGAGATCCGCCCGGGCGCGGGCGCCGACCACGGGTCGGCCGTCGCGACCGACCTCGGCTCCACCAACGGCACCGTCCTGGCCCAGCCCGGTCTCGACGCGGAGGACCTCAAGCCGGGCATCGCCGTCAGCCTGATCCCCGGGGCCGTCCTCGACCTCGGCGACGGCGTGACCATCCAGGTCACCAACCCCTGAGCACGACCCACCCGAGACCCGCCGAGACCGCCATGACCCAGCACCCCCAGGCCATGACCTACCCCGTCGCCGAGCTCGAACGTCGCTTCGCCGCGTTCGCGATCGACCGCCTCCTCGCCTGGACCCTCGTCGCCGGCGTCGGAGTGGCGACCGCCCTGGTCGTCTCCGACGACCTCTGGACGGTGGTCGGCGCGGTCGCCGGCGCGACGGTGCTCGTCTGGGTGGTGATGGCCGTCGTGGCCGGCCTCACCGGCAGCTCGCCCGGCAAGGCGATGACGGGGCTGCGCGTGGTGCACCACGGCACCGGCACCCCGATCGGGGTCGGCCCGGCGCTGCTCCGCTCGCTCGTGCTGGGTCTCGCCGGACTGCCCACCTTCGGCATCGGCATCGCCACGCTGGCCTGGACGGCCGTCGAGGACCGCAGCCGTCAGCGCCGCGGCTGGCACGACCACCTGACCGGCACCGTCGTGGTCGACGTACGCCCCGTGGTGGAGGTCGCCGACACGGCCGTCGACGACGGTCCGCGCCACATCGTCAACCTCACCGCGATGCGGCTCGTCCCGGCCCCGCCCGTCGAGCAGGTCAGGACGCCCGAACGCTCCGAGCACTCCGTGCGCCGCCAGCCGCTGCCCGCCGACCTCGCCCGGCCCGCTTCCGCCTCCGCCCCGGCCCCCGCGCCCGCGCCCGCCCAGGCGTCCCCGGCGCGCCGAGCGCCGGCGCCCCCAGCGCCGGCACGTCCGACACCGGCCCAGGCGCCGCCGCAGGCCTGGTCGCCGCCGCCGGGCACGCCGATGGCGCCACCGCGCTGGCGCGTCCACTTCGACAACGGCGAGAGCTTCGTGATCGCCGGCCTCGCGCTGGTCGGTCGCCGCCCCGAGCCGCGCTCGGGCGAGCAGGTGGCCCACCTGGTCCCGCTGGCCTCGGCCGACATGTCGGTCTCCAAGACGCACGCCCAGTTCGGCCCGGCGCCCGACGGGACGATCGTGGTCATGGACCGCGGCTCCACCAACGGCACCGTGCTGGTGCGCCAGGGCGTCTCGCGGCAGCTCGCGCCGGGCAAGCCGGCCGCGCTCGTCGACGGCGACAAGGTCGTCTACGGTGACCGCGAGATGGTGCTGTCCCGGGAGGGCTGAGGCACCGGCTGCTCCGACGGGGCAGGATGTGCCGCGTGCCGACCTTCCTCGACCTGCTCTACGACGAGGCGCCGCTGGCCGCCTTCGACGAGCACCTCGCGCGGTGCGAGGCACGCCTGGACGGCGCCGACGCGACCGTGCTGCGCTCGGAGTACGACGTGGCGGTGCGGCTGCGCGACCTGATGGGGCGGATGCGCTCCCGGGAGGCCGAGCTGTCCGCGCTCTACGAGACCGCCTCCGACCTCACCGCGATCCGCGACGTCGACACCATCCTTGCGGCGATCGTGCGCCGCGCGCGGCAGCTGCTGCACTGCGACATGACGTACCTCTCGCTCAACGACGAGGCCGACGGCGCGTCCTACATGAAGGTCACCGACGGGGCGCTGACCCGCGAGTTCCAGAACCTCAGGCTGCCGCTCGGCACCGGCCTGCTCGGGCTCGTCGCGCAGACGGGCGCCGCCTACTTCACCGAGGACTACGCCGCCGACGAGCGGTTCGTGCACCAGGGCTACATCGACGAGGCGGTCGCCGGCGAGCAGATCCGCGCGATCCTCGGCGTGCCGCTGGTCCTCGACGGGGTGGTGATCGGGGCGCTGCTCGCCGTCCACCGGTCCGTGCGCCGCTTCCCGCAGGCCGAGGTCAGCCTGCTCACCTCCTTCGCCGCGCACGCCGTGGTGGCGCTGGAGAACGCCCGCCTGTTCGCCGAGCTCGACGAGGCCAACCGCTCCCTGACCCGCCACACCGAGGCCGTCGACGCCGCTGCGCTGGCCCACGACCGGCTCACCGACCTGCTCATCGGCGGCGGGGGTGTCGCCGAGGTGGCCGAGGTGCTCTCCGGCGTGCTCGGGGGCGCGGTGTCGGTGTGGACGCCCACCGGCGAGCTGCTGGCGGGGGAGGACACCGCGACGGCGCCCCCGGACGCGGAGCCGGAGGCGGTGGCCGAGGCGGTGGCGTCGGGCCGCTCGGTGGAGACGGGGTCGGGGCTCGTCGCCGCCGCGCTCGCCCGCACCGAGCACGTCGCCACCCTGGTCGTGCGCCGCGACGAGCCGCTCGACCTCGCCGGTCGTCGTACGCTCGAGCGAGGGGCGCTGGTCACCGCGCTGGTCCTGCTCTTCGCCCGCTCCGTCACCGATGCGGAGGAGCGCCTCGGCGGCCAGCTCCTCGCCGACCTGCTGGAGTCCGACCCCGCCTCGCGCGAGCGGCTGCGCGACCGCGTGCGACGCCACAGCGCGAGCCTCGACGGCCCGGTCGTGGTCGCCGCCGCCACCGTCGACGGCGTCGACCGGCACGGCGCGGGCCGTGCCGCGGTGGCCCTCGCGCGTCGCAGCTCCGGCCTCGCCGGCGAGCACCGCGGTGCGGTCGTCGTGGTGGTGCCGAGCGAGAATCCCGGCCGCGTGGGCTCCGACCTGCAGGCGGCCGTGGCGGAGCTCGGCGGGGTGGCGACCGTCGGCGTGGTCGGCACGAGCGACGCGCTCCACGGTGACCGGCTGGTCACGGCCCACGACGAGGCGCGCCGCTGCCTCGACACGCTGGTGCGCCTCGGCCGGCGCGGCGCCGTGAGCGACCCGGCCGGCCTCGGGGTCGCCCGCCTGCTCCTCGGCGACAACGACCCGGAGCACGTCACCGCGTTCATCGAGGCCTCGATCGGCCCGGTGCGCGCGTGGGACGAGCGGCGGGGGACCGGGCTGGTGGCGACGCTCGAGGCGTGGTTCGCGAGTGGCGGGCACCTCAGGGACACCGCCACCGCCCTGCACCTGCACCCCAACACCGTGACGCAGCGGCTCGAGCGGATCGGCGAGCTCCTCGGCCCGGGCTGGCGCGAGCCCGGGCGGGCGCTCGACCTGCAGCTCGCCCTCCGGCTGTCGCGCCTCCAGGACGGCTGACCCGCGGCCCGCTGTGTGGGTGGGCCACATGTTCCCGCTTCAAGTGTGGCTGCCCGGTCCGTGTGCTGTACGTCACTCCGCTCCCTACGGTGAGGGCCATGTCCACCGCCACGCCCTCCGCACCGCCCGCCCTCGACGGACGCCGGGCCCTGGTGACGGGCGCCGCCAGCGGCATCGGCGCGGCGGTCGCGGCCCGGCTCGCCGAGGCCGGCGCCGACGTCCACCTGCTCGACCGCGACGACGAGGGGGTCGCCAAGGTCGCCGCGCAGGTGCACGGAACCCCGCACGTCGTCGACCTCACCGACGAGGCGGCGATCGCCGCCCTCGACCTCGACGTCGACATCCTCGTCAACAACGCCGGCATCCAGCACGTCGCCCCCGTCGAGGAGTTCGACCCCGAGCGGTTCCGCGCGATCCACGCGCTGATGCTGCACGCGCCGTTCCTGCTCGCCCGTCGCGTCCTGCCCGGCATGTACGCCCGCGGCTGGGGACGGCTCGTCCACGTCTCGAGCGTCCACGGCCACCGCGCCTCGGCCTACAAGTCGGCCTACGTCAGTGCCAAGCACGGGCTCGAGGGGCTGTCCAAGGTCATCGCGCTCGAGGCCGCGGACAAGGGCGTCACCAGCAACACCGTGTGCCCCGGCTACGTCCGTACGCCGCTGGTGGAGGGCCAGCTCGCGGACCAGGCGCGCGCCCACGGCATCGCCGAGGACGAGGTCCTCGACTCCGTCCTCCTCGCCCGCACCCCCCTCAAGCGGCTCGTCGAGCCGGAGGAGGTCGCCGACGCGGTCGCGTTCCTGTGCAGCCCCGCCGCGACCTCGATGACCGGGACCTCGCTCTCCATCGACGGCGGCTGGACCGCCGCCTGAGCCCACCTCGCCACCCACCCCGATCCCCCCATGAAAGGCACGTCATGAGCACCGACACCACCAGCGCCGCCGGGCGCGGGGCGTCCGGCACCGAGCCGGAACGCACCAGCATCGTCAAGGTCGTCTTCGCCTCGCTGATCGGCACCGCCGTCGAGTGGTACGACTTCTTCCTCTACGGCTCGGCCGCGGCGCTGGTCTTCGGCACGCTGTTCTTCCCCGAGAGCGAGCCCGCCACGGCGACGCTCCTCGCCTTCGGCACCTACGCCCTCGGCTTCGTCGCCCGACCGCTCGGCGGCATCGTCTTCGGGCACTTCGGCGACAGGGTCGGGCGCAAGAAGATGCTCGTCGCCTCGCTCTTCCTCATGGGTGTCGCGACCTTCGCCATCGGCCTGCTGCCGACGTACGAAGCCATCGGGGTGGCGGCGCCGCTGCTGCTGCTGACGTGCCGCCTGCTGCAGGGCTTCGCGGTCGGCGGCGAGTGGGGCGGGGCCGTCCTCATGGCGGCCGAGCACGGCGACGACTCCCAGCGCGGCTTCTGGTCCTCGTGGCCGCAGGCCGGCGTGGCGCTGGGCAACCTGTTCGCGACGGGGGTGCTGTGGGTGCTCGCGGCCGTCCAGTCCGACGCCGCCTTCGAGGCCTGGGGCTGGCGCATCCCGTTCCTGCTGAGCGCCGTCCTCGTGGGCGTCGGCCTGTGGGTGCGCCTGTCGATCGAGGAGTCCCCGGTCTTCGCGGAGGCCAAGGCCGAGCTCGCGACGAAGGAGACCCCGCACCTGCCGCTGGTCGAGGTCTTCCGCAAGTACCCCAAGGAGGTCCTGGTGGCCATGGGGATGCGCATGGCCGAGAACATCTCCTACTACCTGTTCACGATCATCTCGATCTCGTTCCTCACGATCTACGCCGGCACCGCCGACGACAAGTCGCTCATCCTCAAGGCGCTGCTCATCGGCTCCGTGGTGCACTTCGTGACCATCCCGCTGATCGGTGCGCTCAGCGACCGCGTCGGTCGTCGGCCCCTCTACCTCGCCGGCGCCGTCGGCGTCGCGGCGTGGTCGTGGGTCTTCTTCGACCTGATCGCCTCCCGCTCCGAGGGCAAGATCATCCTCGCGATCGTCGTCGGGCTCGTCCTCCACGCGCTGATGTACGCCCCGCAGGCGGCGTTCTTCTCCGAGCTCTTCGGCACCTCGGTCCGCTACACCGGCGCGTCGGTCGGCTACCAGCTCGCCTCGATCTTCGCGGGCGCGCTCGCCCCGATCATCGCGATCGAGCTGCTCGGTGACGCCAGCGCCGGCGTCACCAACGTGCCCAAGGTGGCGGTGTACATGACGGTCGCGTCGGTGATCTCCGTCATCGCCGTGCTGGTCGCCCACGAGACCAAGGCCAGCTCGCTGCGCCACGACCGGGTGCTCGGGGACTGAGCCTCCCTGCCCTGCTGCGGGCCGTCGTCCCGGGTGGACGGCGGCCCGTCGGCGTGCCGGGAGGTCAGCGGGTCAGGGCGACCGGCACGCGGGTCACGCCCCCGCGGGCGCCGCGCCAGACCAGCATGCCGTCGTCGAGCGGGCCGGGGGCGCTGGGCCCGGAGACCGTGATCGTGAAGTCGGCCGACTCGCCCGGGGCCAGGCGCACGGCGAGGGGCTGCACCCGCACGCGGTGGGAGGTGAAGCCGCGGGTGGTGACGGAGAAGTACTCCGGACGGGTGCCGATGTTGGTCACCGTGCGCACGGCGCGCCGCTGTCGAGCGGGCATCAGGAGCGAGGTGGTGTTCAGCCGCGCGAGGGAGTGGCGGCGCATGGCTCGGCGCCACTGCCCGGGAGCGACCTCGAGCGCGAGGTGGGCGGTGGGCGCGCGGCTCGGGAGGGCGCCGGCACCCTGCTCGAGCACGGACGAGCCCGGGATCGGGCGGGCCGACGTCGCCAGGAGCGACCGGACGACCGAGGCCGACCGGTCGGGGTGAGCGCCGAGGACGAGTGCCGCGAGCCCGCTCGCGTGGGCGGTGGCCGCCGAGCTGCCGCTGAAGACGCCCCACGTGCGGCCGGTGGACTCCGGCAGCGCCCCGAGCACGGCGTCACCGTCGGCCACGGCGTCCGGCTTCACCGAGGTCGCGCGGGGGTCGCCGGCGGCGCTCCACCGGGCCGTGCGCCGGGTGCCCGGGTCGCCGGCGACGCGGGACACGGTCACGCGGGTGTCGGGGTGGCGGGACACCCAGCGGCTGAAGGTACGACCGGCGGACGCGGACAGGTGGACGGTCGGCACGGAGTGCAGGTCGGCGGTCACCGAGCCGGGACGGCGGTTGGCCAGCACCATGGCGCGGCCACCGGCCTGCGCGACGGACTCGGACTTGTCGATGCGCCCGATCGCGCCCCGTCGGCACACGACGACCCGGTCGGCGACCAGGCGGGTGTCGAGGGCGCCGAGCCGGCACTGCCCGGCGTCGCGACGCGACGCCCCGGGGGCGGCCGCGTCCTGCGCCAGCACGGCCCGGCCGCGCACGGTGGCGGGTCGCCCGCCGCCGTCCCACGACCGGCCGCCGGGCAGGGTGACCCGGCCCCGGGACATCCGGCCGACGGCGGCGCCGACGGTGGTGACCCAGGGGGCCGCGTGAGCGGCGTAGGCGGACCTGCCGGCGTTGCCGGCGGCGCCGACCACGACCACGTCGGCCTCGGCGGCGCCGAGGAGCGCCACCTGCAGGGTGTCGATGCGCTCGCCGCCCGCGAGGGCGAGGCTGAGGACGTCGACGCCGTCGCCGACCGCGGCGTCGACGGCGGAGACGACGTCGGCGGTCGAGCAGCCGTCGTCGGCGGGGTCGGGTGCGCCCCAGCAGGCCTTGTAGGTGGCGACCCGCGCCTGGGGGGCCACGCCACCGAAGAACCCGGCGTCGCGGTCGTCGACCCGGACGCTGACGCCGGCGTTGCCGGCCGCGACCGAGGAGACCTGGGTGCCGTGCCCGAGCGCGTCGCGCGGCGACAGCGACTCCGACGACCTCACGCGGTCGGCCCCGAAGCCGTCGACGTACCAGCGCGCGCCGACGATCTTGCGGGTGCAGTCCTCGGGGGTCCAGCCCTCGCCCTCCGCGCACGCGCCGGCGAAGGCCTCCGGGTCGGCGCCGAGGCCCGGCACCTCGGCGAACGCGGGCGACTCCGGCGCGATGCCGGAGTCGACGACGCCGATCACCACCCCGGCACCGCCGCGGAGGCGGGGGCTGGCCGCGGCACCACGCACGGTCGCGAACGAGGTGCGCCCTGCCATCGGGCGGATCGAGTCGGGCTCGATGGTGGCGACGCCCGGCTGGTCGACGAGGAGGGCCAGCTGGGCCTCGGTGAGCCGGACCGCGAAGCCGTTGAGCGCGGTGGTCCAGCGGTAGACGGGCTCACCGGCGCCGACGGCGGCGAGCACCGCGTCCTGCTCGGCCAGCAGCTCGGGCGCCTCTGCGCGGCCGGCAGCGGTGCCGCCACCGTTCATGGTCACGAGGGCCAGGTCGCCCGGCGCCACCGTGGTCGGCGCGTCGTCGGCGGTGGCGACGGCCGGCAGGGCCAGGCCGAGCGCGAGCGCGAGCAGGCCGCACCCGAGCAAACGCCTCGTCCGTCGTGTGCGCACGTGTCTCTCCCGCTCAGCAGCTCTGGTCGGCCTCCGCCCCCAGCGGGGGACCCCGAGCCTCCCATGGTCCCAGTAGTGCCGTCAGCAAATCAAAGGCGTCCCCACGAGCGGACGCCAGAACCCGTTGGTCGGGGGTCGGCGGAGCCCCCTATCCTGTGCGCTGCCGCGTGGATCCGCGCGGAGCCGAGTGCTGAGCTGAGTGGGGTGGACCGTGCCGAGTGGCAAGGTGAAGTGGTACGACGCGGAGAAGGGCTTCGGTTTCCTGTCGCAGGAGGACGGCCCGGACGTCTACGTGCACGCCGACGCGCTGCCCGAGGGCACGACCTCGCTCAAGGCCGGCACGAAGGTCGAGTTCGGCATCGCCCAGGGCCGCCGGGGTGACCAGGCGCTCCAGGTGCGCGTCCTCGATGCGCCCGCCTCGGTCGCGCGCAACCAGCGCAACGCCCAGCGCAAGCAGCCGGAGGCGATGGTCACCATCGTCGAGGACCTCATCAAGATGCTCGAGGGTGTCGAGGAGACCTACCGGCGCGGTCGGCACCCCGAGCGTGCGGCTGCCCGCGGCACGGCGAAGGTGCTGCGCGCCCTGGCCGACGAGCTCGACGCCTGACCCACGAGGGGCCGGCTTCAGGCGCGGGCCGGCCGCGTCGCGCGGCCCGACCGGGTGAGCAGCACGAAGGCCGCCCACAGCCCCAGGACCCCGGCCGCGATGCCGAGGCCGAGCTGCGGCATCAGCGGCATCGCGATGCCCACGAAGCCGCCGATCACCCACGCAAGCTGCAGCGTCGTGTCGGAGCGGGCGAAGGCGCTCGCCTGGATGCGGCTGGGGATGTCGCGCTGGATCGTGGAGTCGAGCGACAGCTTGGCCAGCGCCTGCGCGAGACCGGCCGTGAGGCCGAGCAGCACGAGGGTGACCAGCCCGTAGAACACCGCGGCCAGGGTCGCCACGACGACGTCGGCCAGCAGGGCGAGCACGACCGTCACCGCGGGGTTGAGGCGTCTGAGCAGCGACCCGATGGTGATGCCGAGGGTGTTGCCGAGGCCTGCCGCGCCGATCACCAGGCCGAGCAGCACCTCGGGCCGCCACTCCCCGATCGGGTTGTCGCGCAGCAGGAACGCCATGAACATCGTGAGGAAGCCGGAGAGCCACCGGGGCCCGCAGTTGGCCCGCAGTGCGAACGCCACCGCGCCGGGGATGCGCGTGCGCGAGCGGCGGCCGGTGCGTGCCTCGTCGGACGACCCGGTCAGCACCATCTCGCCCTCGCCCTGGCTGGCGTCGACCTGCTCCGGCAACCGGATCGCCCAGATCGTCGCGAGCACGAAGACCAGGAAGCCGTAGCGCAGCGACCACTCCGGGCCGACGGTCGAGGCGAGGATGGCGAGCGGCGCGGAGAGGCCCGCGCCGACCACCCCCGCGAGCGACACCCGCGCGTTCGCCTTGACCAGCGTCAGGTCGGGCGGGAGCAGCCGGGGCACGGCCGCGGCGCGGGTGACGCCGTACGCCTTCGACGCGACGAGGCAGCCCAGCGCCGCGGGGAACAGCCAGTCGGACTCGGTGACCACCGCCGTCGCCAGCACCCAGCAGAGGAAGCAGCGGATCGCCATCGTGGCGCCCACCGCCCACCGCCGGCCGTGGCTGAACCGGTCGAGGAACGGACCGATCAGCGGTGCGACGATCGCGAAGGGCAGCATCGTCAGCCCGAGGAACAGCGCGACCTGGCCGCGCGCCTCCCCGGTGGGGACCTGGAAGAACAGGGTGCCGGCGAGCGAGATCGCGACGGCGGCGTCACCGGCCGCGTTGAAGGCGTGGAGCTCGATCAGCCGGGAGAGCCCCGAGTCGCCGGCGCCCTCCGCGCGGGTGGCGCGCCGCGCCTGGGTGACCGCGAACTGACCGGCGGTGCCCGCGCCGCGGCCGGCGGCCCGGGCTCCGCGCGCAGCGCCGGAGAGGGAGCGTCGTACGGCACCCGGCCGGGGCGCGCCCGCTCCCGCGGCGCGTGCATCCGTGTCCGCGCGGGGTGCGTCGGTGGCGGTGTGGGAGCGCCCCGACTGCGGACCCGCGGCTGGCTCGGGGCGGTCGGACGTCACGTGCACCATCTTGACCTACCGCCCACACCTCCGTGCCCGACACCCGCAGGTCTGGTCGTGACCTTCGTCCCCGACGGGACAGGACCACCACCTGTTTGCCAGAATGCCCGGGTGATCGCTCTCCCCGCTCGTACCGGCAAGCCCGACTCGGTCCTCGCCAAGGCCGTGGAGCTGGCGCGCAGCGTCGTCCTCGAGGTCGCCGAGCCGGCCGACCTCGGCGACCACCTCGGCGCCCACGCCGAGGGCGAGCGCGTCGTCACCCACCACTTCGCGTGCGCCCGTGCGGGCTACCCGGGGTGGTACTGGTCGGTCACCCTGACGCGCGCCAAGCGCGGCAAGGACCTCACCGTCAACGAGGTCGTCCTGCTGCCCGGCGACGACGCGATCGTGGCGCCCGACTGGGTGCCCTACAAGGAGCGCCTCCAGCCGGGCGACCTCTCGCCCGGCGACCTCCTGCCGGTCGAGGACGAGGACGTGCGGCTGGTCCCGACCTACCTCGTCGGTGACGACCCGATCGACACCCCCCTCGACGGCGACGCCCGCGCACAGGTGCGCCGCGTGGCCGAGGACCTCGGACTGGGCCGCGTCCGCACCCTGAGCCGCGAGGGCCTCGACATGGCGGCCGAGCGCTGGCACGCCGGCCCCGGCGGCCCCGAGGCCCCGCTGGCGAAGAGCGCGCCGGAGACCTGCTGGTCGTGCGGGTTCCTGGTCCGCCTCAACGGGTCGCTGTCGATGCGCTTCGGCGTCTGCGCCAACGGCAACGCCAACGACGACGGCCGCGTGGTCACCCTCGACCACGGCTGCGGTGCGCACTCCGAGGTCAAGCTCGCCCGCAAGCAGCAGCCCGTGCCGCTGCCGGACCACGTGCACGACACCCTGGTCGAGGACGAGCTCGAGCCCCTCTGAGGAGCAGCACGCCCGACCGGCCCGGGACGGTCAGCGGCCGAGGACCCACACGGCATAGTCGTCGACGGGGTCGTGCAGCTCGTAGCTGCCGAACCGGTGCACCACCCGCAGCCCAGCGGCCTCGACGTCGGCGACGAACTCCTCGGCGGGGTAGGTGCGGCTGCCGGCCTTGACCGCCTGCAGGTGGAAGCCCACGAGCGCCCGCCCGTCCGGGGCGAGCAGGTCGCGCACCCGCTGCAGCACGCGGCGCTCGGTGCCCTCGGCGAGGAAGATCATCACGTTGCCGACGAGGACCGCGAGGTCGAACGCCCCCAGCTCGGCCGGGTCGAGGGCCAGCGCGTCGTGGGGGAGCACGTCGAGGTCGGCGTACGTCGCCCTCGACTGGTCGCGCAGCGCGGGATCGGGCTCGGTCGCGACGACCTCGTGGCCCCGGGCGACCAGCTCGGCCGCGACGCGACCCATGCCGGAGCCGACGTCGATGATCCGCGCGCCGCGGGGCACGAGGGCGTCGGCGAGCCGGGCCTCCCCGGCGACGTCGGCGCCCTGCGCGACGAGCTCGGCGAAGTGGCGGCCGTAGCCGCGGTTGTCCTCACCCGCGAGCTCCCAGCGGGTCGGCGTACGGCTCACCGGGCCGCCTGCTGGGCCTGGCGCTCCCTGCGCCGGCGGCGGCAGTACTCCAGGCCGCAGAGGCCGAGCCCGAAGCCCGCCAGGCACGTCCACAGCCACCAGGTGCGCCCGCTGTCCTCCAGCGTGCCCCAGAAGGGCAGCAGGCCGAGGAAGCCCAGCAGCCACAGCGCGGTGCCGACCTCGGTGGTCCGCACACCGTCGACGTCGAGCGGCTCGACCTGCGCGACGATGAAGGTGCGCCGGCCGATCTCGTGCTGCGTCGGCTGCTCGTCACCCAGGTCCACGCGATCACGCTACACGCGCCCGACGGCGTGACACACGGGCGCTGCAGAGTCGTGCCACACTGCGGTCCTGTGAGCGACCAGACGCAGACAGAGGCACGGCGACCGCAGGGCTCCGGCCTCGACGGCTACTTCCGGATCAGCGAGCGTGGCTCGACCGTCGGGCGCGAGGTCCGCGGTGGGATCGTCACCTTCCTGACGATGGCCTACATCATCGTGCTCAACCCGCTGATCCTCGGCTTCGTGCCCGACTCCACCGGCATGTACCTCGGCGGCGGGACGGAGCCGGGCAGCGGCATCCCGGCCATCGCGGCCGGCACGGCGCTGGTCGCGGGCCTGCTGACGATGGCCATGGGCGGGTTCGCCAACTTCCCGCTCGCACTGGCCACCGGCCTGGGCCTCAACGCCTTCGTCGCCAACACGATCGCCCGCCAGTCCACCTGGGAGGCGGCTATGGGCCTCGTGGTCCTCGAGGGCGTGCTGATCCTCGTGCTGGTGCTCACCGGCTTCCGCAAGGCCGTCTTCCACGCGGTGCCACAGCAGCTCAAGGTCGCGATCTCGGTCGGGATCGGCCTGTTCATCGCCCTCATCGGCTTCGTCGACGCCCGCGTGGTGACCCGCATCCCCGACGCCTTCCAGACCACCGTCCCGGTCCAGCTCGGTGCCGACGGCCACCTCGGCGGCTGGCCGGTCCTGGTGTTCTGCCTGGGCCTGGCGCTGATGATCGCCCTGTGGGTGCGCAAGGTGCGCGGCGCGATCCTGATCTCCATCATCGTCACGACCGTGGTCGCCGTCGTGGTCGAGGCGATCGGCGACCTCGGTGCCGCCTCCGGCGACAACCCGAAGGGCTGGTCGCTCAGCGTGCCCACGCTCAGCGGCGACGTCGTCGGCCTGCCGTCCTTCGACACCCTCGGCGAGGTCGACGTCTTCGGGGCCTTCGGCAGCGCCGGCACCGGGGTGCTGGCCGCCCTGCTCCTCGTCTTCTCGCTGCTGCTCGCCGACTTCTTCGACACGATGGGCACGATGACGGCGATCGGCGCCGAGGCCGGCCTGAACGACGCGGAGGGCACGCCGCCCAACGCCCAGCGCATCCTGGTCGTCGACTCGGTCGCCGCGATCGCCGGCGGCGCCGCGGGCGTCTCGTCCAACACCTCCTACATCGAGAGCGCCTCGGGCGTCGGTGAGGGCGCCCGCACGGGCCTGGCGTCCATCGTCACCGGTGCGCTCTTCCTTCTCGCCACCTTCTTCACGCCCCTCGTCGCGGCCATCCCGTCCGAGGCGGCCGTCCCCGCGCTGGTGCTGGTGGGCTTCCTGATGATGCAGCAGGTCACCGAGATCGACTGGCGCGACCTCGAGCTCGCCATCCCCGCGTTCCTCACCGTCGTCCTGATGCCGTTCACCTACTCCATCTCGGTCGGCATCGGCGCCGGCTTCGTGGCGTACGTCTTCATCAAGGTGGTCCTCGGCAAGGCCCGCGAGGTCCACCCGCTCATGTGGGTCGTCGCGGCCCTCTTCGTCGTCTACTTCGCCTACACGCCGATCAGCGGCTGGCTCTCCTGACCCCTCGAGGGAAAGCCTGACAACCTCAGCGATCCCCGGTCAGCCGGGGATCGCTGGAGGTCGTTCGTACGCCGGAATAGTTAGCAGAAGTAATGAGTTATGCTAACGACATGCCGACCGCCGACCTCCGCACCGATGCCGGGCTCGCCTCAGAGCTCCGGGCGGGCGTGATGCGCCTGCGGCGCCGCCTGATGACCGAGCGCCACCCCGACAACGACCTGAGCATCCCGCAGATGGTGGTGCTGGGGCTGCTCGTGCGGACCGGCGACCAGACCGTCGGCGACCTGGCCCGCGCCGAGCGCGTGCAGCCGCCGTCGATGACCCGGACGGTGAACTGCCTGGAGAGCGACGGCTACGTCGAGCGTCGCCCCCACGAGACCGACGGACGCCAGGTCGTCGTCTCCCTCACCGACGCGGGCCGCGCAGCCGTGCTGGCCGACCGCCAGCGCCGAGACGCGTGGCTCTCCCAGCGCCTCGCGGGGCTCACGCCCGCCGAGCGCGCCACCCTCCGCGACGCGGCGCCGATCCTGGCCCGGCTCGCCGTCGCCGACTGACCACCTGACCGATGACCGACTGAGGAGTCACCACGAGCCCCACGTTCCGCTCCCTCTCCAACCCGAACTACCGCCGCTACGCAGCCGGCGGTGTCGTGTCCAACACCGGCACCTGGATGCAGCGCGTCGCCCAGGACTGGCTCGTGCTCGAGCTCGCCGCCGGGTCCGGCGCCACCGCGCTGGGCATCACGACGGGCCTGCAGTTCCTGCCCGTCCTGCTCCTGACGCCGCTCGCCGGCCTCGCCGCGGACCGGATCCCCAAGCACCGCCTGCTCCAGCTGACCAACCTCGGCATGGCGCTCCCGGCGGCCGTCCTCGGCGTCCTCGCCGTCACCGGCACGGCCGAGGTGTGGCACGTCTACCTGCTTGCCTTCCTCCTCGGCACGGCGTCGGCCTTCGACGGTCCCGCGCGCCAGTCGTTCGTCTCCGAGCTCGTCGACCCGGTCGACCTCACCAACGCGGTGGGCCTCAACTCGGCCAGCTTCAACGCCGCCCGCCTCGTGGGCCCCGGCCTTGCCGGCGTCCTGATCGCGGCGTTCGGCGGGGGAGCGGTCGCGACCGGGTGGGTGATCCTGCTCAACGCGGTGTCGTACGCCGCCCCGATCTGGTCGCTGCGCCACCTCGACGTCAGCCGCATCGACGCCGCGGCGCCCGCCGACCGCGGTCCCGGCGCGATCCGCGAGGGCCTGGCCTACGTCCGCGCGCGGCCCGACCTGCTCCTGGTGCTCAGCCTGGTGTTCTTCGCCGGCACCTTCGGCCTGAACTTCCAGATCACCTCCGCGCTGATGGCGACCGAGGTGTTCGGCAAGGGACCCGAGGAGTTCGGCCTGCTCGGCACCTTCCTGGCCGTGGGCTCGCTCACCGGCGCCCTCCTGGCCGCCCGGCGCAACCAGGTCCGCCACCGCCTCGTCGTCGGTGCGGCCCTCGCCTTCGGCGCGTCGGTGACGCTGGCCGGGCTGATGCCGTCGTACCTCACCTTCGCCCTGCTCGCACCGGTCACCGGCCTGACGGCCCTCACGTTCATCACGAGCGCCAACAGCTACATGCAGCTCCACACCGACGCGGGCGTCCGCGGCCGGGTGATGGCCCTCTACCTGATGATCTTCATGGGTGGCACGCCCATCGGCGCGCCCATCATCGGGTGGATCGGCGAGGAGTACGGCGCCCGCTGGACGCTGCTGGGCGGCGGCCTGCTCACGATCGCCGGTGTGGCGGTCTCCGCGGCCCTCTACCTCAGGCTCGACCGGGCCCGTCGTGAGCGTGACCGGCAGGTCGTCGAACCGGGCGTCCGGGCGGCTCCAGCGGCATTTTGATAATGCCGTGGCGCACGAGTAGCCTCAATCCTCGTGTCTGGCACGTCCAGACCCATGCCCATGCTCGGAAATCGCGGCGTTCGATGCCGCGGCCCCGGCTGGCCACGGTAATCGCAGCAGGCACACGCAACAACGCATGACACCCGAGCCCGGCACCGCGCCGAGCCGTGATGAGAAGACAGAGAGAGGGAACCACCCGGTGCCCACCATCAACCAGCTGGTCCGCAAGGGCCGCCAGGACAAGGTGTCCAAGAACAAGACGCCTGCCCTGAAGGGATCCCCGCAGCGCCGCGGCGTCTGCACCCGCGTCTACACGACCACCCCGAAGAAGCCGAACTCCGCCCTCCGCAAGGTCGCCCGCGTGCGCCTGAGCAGCGGCGTCGAGGTCACCGCCTACATCCCGGGTGTCGGTCACAACCTGCAGGAGCACTCGATCGTGCTCGTCCGCGGCGGCCGTGTGAAGGACCTTCCCGGCGTCCGCTACAAGATCATCCGCGGCTCGCTCGACACCCAGGGTGTCAAGAACCGCAAGCAGGCCCGCAGCCGCTACGGCGCGAAGAAGGAGAAGTAATGCCTCGCAAGGGTCCCGCTCCCAAGCGCCCCCTCGTCGTCGACCCGGTCTACGGCTCGCAGCTGGTCACCCAGCTCGTCAGCAAGGTCCTCCAGGACGGCAAGAAGGCCGTGGCGCAGCGCATCGTCTACACCGCCCTCGAGGGCTGCCGCGAGAAGACCGGCACCGACCCGGTCGTCACGCTCAAGCGCGCGATGGACAACGTCAAGCCGGCCATCGAGGTCAAGTCCCGCCGCGTCGGCGGCGCGACCTACCAGGTCCCGGTCGAGGTCAAGGCCAACCGCTCCACCACGCTGGCCCTGCGCTGGCTCGTGGGCTACGCCGCCGACCGCCGTGAGAAGACCATGGCCGAGCGCCTGATGAACGAGATCCTCGACGCGAGCAACGGCCTCGGTGCCGCTGTGAAGAAGCGCGAGGACACCCACAAGATGGCCGAGTCCAACAAGGCCTTCGCCCACTACCGCTGGTGACGGCGGGGGGCCGTACGACCCGCACCGCGCGTCGTACGGCCCCTCACCCCACGAGCTCCCACCAACTTCCGAGGGACTGAGACACAACAGTGGCTGTCGACATCACCACCGACCTCAACAAGGTCCGCAACATCGGCATCATGGCGCACATCGACGCCGGCAAGACCACCACCACCGAGCGCATCCTCTTCTACACCGGCATCACCTACAAGATCGGTGAGGTCCACGAGGGTGGCGCCACGATGGACTGGATGGAGCAGGAGCAGGAGCGCGGCATCACCATCACGTCGGCCGCGACGACCTGCTGGTGGAAGAACCACCAGATCAACATCATCGACACCCCCGGCCACGTGGACTTCACCGCCGAGGTGGAGCGCTCGCTGCGCGTCCTCGACGGCGCCGTGGCGGTCTTCGACGGTGTTGCCGGTGTCGAGCCGCAGACCATGACGGTGTGGCGCCAGGCCAACAAGTACTCCGTCCCCCGCATGTGCTTCGTCAACAAGCTCGACCGCACCGGCGCGGACTTCTTCCGCTGCGTCGACATGATGGTCGAGCGCCTCAACTCCACCCCGCTCGTGCTCCAGCTCCCCATCGGTGCCGAGTCCGACTTCCTCGGTGTCGTCGACCTGGTCGGCATGCGTGCCCTGACCTGGCGCGGCGAGACCAAGATGGGTGAGGACTACGACGTCGAGGAGATCCCGGCCGACCTCGCCGAGCAGGCCGCGGAGTACCGCGAGAAGTTCATCGAGACGCTCGCCGAGGCCGACGACGACATCATGGAGAAGTACCTCGAGGAGGGTGACGAGAACTTCACCGTCGAGGAGCTCGAGGCCGCGATCCGTCGCGCCACCCTGGCCGACAAGGTCAACCCGGTCCTCTGCGGCACCGCGTTCAAGAACAAGGGCGTCCAGCCCCTGCTCGACGCGGTCGTGAAGTACCTCCCCTCGCCGCTCGACATCGACGCCATCGTCGGTCACTCGCCGCGCGACGAGGAGGAGGCCATCTCCCGCAAGCCCTCCGACGACGAGCCGTTCTCCGGCCTCGCCTACAAGATCGCCTCCGACCCGCACCTCGGCAAGCTGATCTACGTCCGCGTCTACTCGGGCAAGCTCGAGGCCGGCTCGACCGTGGTCAACTCGGTCAACGGCAAGAAGGAGCGGATCGGCAAGGTCTACCAGATGCACGCCAACAAGCGTGAGGAGATCGCGTCGGTCGGCGCCGGCCAGATCGTCGCCGTCATGGGCCTGAAGGACACCAAGACCGGTCACACGCTGAGCGACCCGAACAACCAGGTCGTGCTCGAGTCGATGACGTTCCCGGCCCCGGTGATCGAGGTCGCGATCGAGCCCAAGACCAAGGGCGACCAGGAGAAGCTCGGCACCGCGATCCAGCGTCTCTCCGACGAGGACCCGACCTTCACGGTCAAGACCGACGAGGAGACCGGCCAGACCATCATCGCCGGCATGGGCGAGCTCCACCTCGAGATCCTGGTCGACCGCATGAAGCGCGAGTTCCGCGTCGAGGCGACCGTCGGCAAGCCGCAGGTGGCCTACCGCGAGACCATCCGCAACAAGGTCGAGAACCACAGCTACACCCACAAGAAGCAGACCGGTGGTTCGGGCCAGTTCGCGAAGGTCGTCATCTCCCTCGAGCCCAACATCGACCCGGAGACGGGCACCGGCGCGGGCTACGAGTTCGCCAACAACGTCACCGGTGGTCGCGTGCCCAGGGAGTACATCCCCTCGGTCGACCAGGGTGGCCAGGAGGCCATGGAGTTCGGCGTCCTCGCCGGCTACCCGATGGTCGACGTGAAGTTCTCGCTCGAGGACGGCGCCTACCACGACGTCGACTCGTCCGAGCTCGCGTTCAAGATCGCCGGCAACCAGGCCTTCAAGGAGGCCGCCCGCAAGGCCAGGCCGGTGCTGCTCGAGCCGATGTTCGCCGTCGAGGTGACCACCCCCGAGAGCTTCCTCGGCACGGTCATCGGCGACATCAACTCGCGCCGCGGCCAGATCCAGGCGCAGGAGGAGCGTCACGGCGACATGGTCGTGAACGCCCTTGTGCCCCTGTCCGAGATGTTCGGGTACGTTGGCGACCTGAGGTCCAAGACCTCCGGTCAGGCGTCGTACTCGATGGAGTTCGACTCGTACGCCGAGGTTCCCACGAACATCGCCGACGAGATCATCAAGAAGGTCCGCGGCGAGTAATCGCGCCTCGGATCCTCGGCACCAGCACCACCCCACACCCACGAGTCAAGTAACAACAATCAGGAGGAGCCCCAGTGGCTAAGGCGAAGTTCGAGCGGACCAAGCCGCACGTCAACATCGGCACCATCGGTCACATCGACCACGGCAAGACGACGCTGACCGCGGCGATCACCAAGGTGCTGCACGACAAGCACCCGGACCTCAACGAGGCTTCGGCGTTCGACCAGATCGACAAGGCTCCCGAGGAGCGCCAGCGCGGCATCACGATCTCGATCGCGCACGTCGAGTACCAGACCGAGTCGCGTCACTACGCGCACGTCGACTGCCCCGGTCACGCCGACTACATCAAGAACATGATCACCGGCGCGGCGCAGATGGACGGCGCGATCCTCGTGGTCGCCGCCACCGACGGCCCGATGCCGCAGACCCGTGAGCACGTGCTGCTCGCCCGCCAGGTCGGCGTGCCCGCCCTGGTCGTCGCGCTCAACAAGTGCGACATGGTCGACGACGAGGAGCTCATCGAGCTCGTCGAGATGGAGGTGCGCGAGCTCCTCTCCGAGTACGAGTTCCCGGGCGACGACATCCCCGTCGTGCGCGTGGCGGCCTTCCCGGCCCTCAACGGCGACGCCAAGTGGGCCGACTCGGTCGCCGAGCTCATGCAGGCCGTGGACGACTACATCCCGACCCCCGAGCGTGACACCGACAAGCCCTTCCTCATGCCCGTCGAGGACGTCTTCACGATCACCGGTCGTGGCACCGTCATCACCGGTCGCATCGAGCGCGGCATCGTCAAGGTCAACGAGGAGGTCGAGATCATCGGCATCCGCGAGGGCTCGCAGAAGAGCACCGTCACCGGTGTCGAGATGTTCCGCAAGCTCCTCGACGAGGGCCAGGCCGGTGAGAACGTCGGTCTGCTCCTCCGTGGCACGAAGCGCGAGGACGTCGAGCGCGGCATGGTCGTGATCAAGCCGGGCACGACCACCCCGCACACCAACTTCGACGCCTCGGTCTACATCCTGTCCAAGGACGAGGGTGGCCGTCACACGCCGTTCTTCAACAACTACCGTCCGCAGTTCTACTTCCGGACCACGGACGTGACCGGTGTCGTGACCCTGCCCGAGGGCACCGAGATGGTCATGCCGGGTGACAACACCGAGATGTCGGTCGAGCTCATCCAGCCCATCGCCATGGACGAGGGCCTGCGCTTCGCCATCCGCGAGGGTGGCCGCACGGTCGGCGCCGGCCGCGTCACCAAGATCACCAAGTGATCTGAGCGCCTGAGGGCGCACCAGCACCACCTCGAGACCCCGTCTCCCGTCAGGGAGGCGGGGTCTCGTGCGTCGCGGCCGGACCCGCCCGGCAGGATGGGGCCATGGGGTTCACCAGGGCCGAGCTCGAGTCGTTCCGCGACGTGGAGGTCCCTGACCTCCTGCCGGGCCCCGACCAGCCGCTGCGGCTGCTGTTCGTCGGCATCAACCCGGGCCTGTGGACCGCCGCCACGCAGTCCCACTTCGCCCGTCCGGGCAACCGGTTCTACCCGGCACTGCTGCGTGCCGGGATCGTGACCCGGCCGATCGACCCGTCCGCGGGCATGACCGACGAGGACCGCAACGAGCTGCGTCGGCGGGGCATCGGCATCACCAACGTGGTCCCGCGGGCCACCGCGCGCGCCGACGAGCTCACGGTCGCGGAGCTGCGCGCCGGCGGCGAGCGGCTGCGGGCGCTCGTGGTCGAGCGGGCCCCGACCGTCGTCGCGGTCGCCGGGGTGACGGCCTACCGCTCCGCGTTCGCCGAGCCCCGGGCCAGGGTGGGCGAGCAGCCCGTGCGCTGGGGCGGCTCGCGCGTGTTCGTGGTGCCCAACCCGTCCGGGCTCAACGCCCACGAGACCGTCGCCACGCTGGCCGAGGCCTACGCCGGAGGCGGCGCGCGCGGCCGGGGTGCTGGCGAGCGCTCCGGGGTCCTGACCGGCCCGGCGCCCGGCCGGCGGTCAGGCGGCGTACGGCGGTGGGAGCAGACCGTGCTCCACGAGCAGCGACTCCACCCGCTCGCGCTCGCGGTCGAGCTCCTCTCCGGGCGGGAGGACGGCGAGCAGGTGGGGGCAGCCCGTCATGTCGGCGGCCTCGCCGAGCACCCGGTCGTAGGCCAGCCGGCACCCCTCGTACTTGGCGAACCGCATCCCGCCGCGGTGGAAGGAGGCACGGAGCCGGCGCAGGTCCGCGCCCACCTGCTCGACGGGCCTGCGGAGGGGGACCACGTCGGCCCCGTGGCGGCGTGCGAGACGGACCCGCCGGGCGGCGGCCCGGGCGCTGCGCCACTCGGCGAGGTCGCCGCGCAGGGCGGCGCAGGACACCCGCATCAGCGCCAGGGCCAGCAGGAGCCCGCCGACGGTGACGAGCCAGCTCCTCATCCCTCCACGGTACGCCGGAGGCGCGTCGGGCGTCAGCCCATGTCGACGCCGTCGAAGTCCTCGGGGGAGTAGTCCCGCTTCTCCACCAGCACCATCCAGTTCCCCGAGTTGTCGCGCATCAGCGCCTCGACCCCGTACGGCCGCTCCTCCGGCTCCTGGAGGAACTCCACGCCCTTGGCCTTCAGCTCCTCGTAGGTCGCGCGGCAGTCGTCCACGTCCATCCCGATGCCGGGCAGGCCGCCCTCGTCCTGGGCGCGCCCCATCGCCTCGATGAGGTAGTCGGGGAGGGGGCTGCTCGGGGTGGTCAGGTGCAGGTGGACCTCGGGCTGCTTCGGGTGGAAGACGGTGCACCAGCGGAAGTCGGGGCCGAGCTGCAGGTCGTCGCCCACCTCGAACCCGAGGACGTCGGTGTAGAAGGCGAGGGACTCGTCGATGTCCTTCACCCAGACGGACAGGAGGGAGATGTTGGTGATCATGCGACGAGCCTAGGAAGGACCGACGCGGTCCTGCTTCTCCTGCGTTGCGGTCCCGTCCGCCCCGCGCCGCTCGACGAGCCCGGCCATGAAGACGTGGCACCCGGGGATGCGCGGGTTGCCCGCGGCGGCGTAGCGCCGCTGGAAGTCGCTGGGGCTCTCGCCGACGATCTTCTTGAAGCGCGAGCTGAACGAGCCGAGGCTGCTGTACCCGACGGCGTGGCAGACCTCGGTGACGGTGAGGTTGGCCGCGCGCAGCAGGTCCTGGGCCCGCTCGACGCGGCGCTCGGCGAGGTAGGCCGCCGGCGTCCGGCCGTAGGTCGTCGCGAACGACCGGATGAAGTGGTAGCGGCTCATCCCGGCGAGCCCGGCGAGGTGGTCGAGGTCGAACGGCTCGGCGAAGTGCCGGTCGAGGTGGTCGCGCGTGCGGCGCAGGTGCACCAGCACGTCGCCGGGGACGCGGCGCGGCCCGGTGTGACCGGTCATCCGAGCAGCGCCTCCACGGCGCCGCGGAACGCCGACGTGTGCGCGTCGACGTCCGACCGGTCGTGGAACGGCGAGAACAGCGACATGTTGTGGAACGGCGCGAGCAGGACGCCGCGGTTGACGGTCCAGAGGTGGAAGAACGCGTCGAGCTCCTCATCCACGGCGGCGGCCGCCTCCGCGCCGGTGCGCGGCGGCGGGCAGAACCAGTACTCGGCCCGGCAGCCCAGCCGCTGGACGTGCCAGGGCAGGTCGTGCTCGGCGATCACGTCGCTGATGCCCTCGGTGAACTGCTCGGCGAGCGGGACGGACACGTCGAAGTCCTCCTGCCGCAGGGCGGTGGAGAGCGTGGCGCGCACGGCGGCCATGGCGAGCGCCGAGCCGGACAGCGTGCCGCCGACCCCGGCGACGTCGATGTCGTGCCCGAGCATCGGCCCCTCGAGCCTCGCGGCGACCTCCTCGGTCATGCCGTAGGCGGCGACCGGGATGCCACCCCCGATGGGCTTGCCGATGACCACGAGGTCGGGATCGAGGCCCCAGGCTGCCGTCGCCCCGCCCGGTCCGGCGCAGATCGTGTGCGTCTCGTCGTTGACCAGCAGCACGCCGTGGCGCCGGGTCACCTCCCGGACGCCGGCGAGGTAGCCGTCGTCGGGCAGCACGATGCCGATGTTGGTCAGCGCCGGCTCCATCAGCAGGCACGCGACGTCGCCCTCCGCGAGCCGGGCCTCGAGCGCGTCGAGGTCGTTGAACGGCACCACGGCGGTCGTGGTGGCGACGTCGACCTGCGGTCCCAGCGCCCCGGGGCGGGGGACCACCCGGTCGCCCGCGCGACCGTGCTCGAGGACGCCGAGCGTCTCGTCGACGGTGCCGTGGTAGCACCAGTCCATCACCGCGATGCGGGGCCGGTCCGTGAGGTGGCGGGCGAAACGGAGCACGAAGCGGTTGGCGTCGGTGGCCGTCATCGCCATCTGCCACCGGGGCAGGCCGAAGCGCCGGCTGAGCTCGCCCGCGACCCAGGCGGCGTCGGTCGACGGCAGCATCGTGGTGATGCCGCGCTCGGTGCGCTCGCGCACCGCCTCGGCCACCGCGGGGAGGCAGTGGCCCGTCATCGAGCCGGTGTCGCCGAGGCACAGGTCGACGTAGCCGATGCCGTCGACATCGGTGAAGCGGCCTCCCTCCGCTGACTCGACGAACAACGGGAAGGAGCCGGGCCAGCGGGTCATCCACGGCATCGGCACGCCGGCGAGGAGGTGCTCGCCCGCCTCCTTCGCCAGCCGGGCCGAGGTCGGGTGCAGGTCGACGAAGCGCTGCTCCTCCTCCGCGTGGAGGGCGGCCAGCCGCGACCGGTCGACCGTCGTCACGTCCGCCTCACAGCGCGCTGCCGACGTACTTGGTCTCGAGGTACTCCTCGATCCCCTCGAAGCCACCCTCCCGGCCGAAGCCGGAGTGCTTCACGCCACCGAAGGGTGCGGCCGGGTTCGACACGATGCCGGTGTTGACGCCGACCATGCCGAACTCGAGAGCCTCGCTGACCTCGAGGACACGGCTGTGGTCGCGCGTGAACACGTAGGCGACCAGGCCGTACTCCGTGTCGTTGGCCCGGCGGACCGCCTCCTCGTCGTCGGTGAAGGTCGAGATCGGTGCGACGGGGCCGAAGATCTCCTCGCGGAGGACACGGGCGGTGGGAGGTACGTCGACCAGCACCGTGGGCGGGTAGAAGTGGCCCGGTCCGTCGGGCACCTCGCCCCCGACGAGCGCGCGCGCACCCGAGGACACCGCTTCGTCCACGAGCTCGTGGACGCCCGTGCGGGCCTTGTCGGTGATGAGCGGCCCGACGTCGACGCCATCCTCGGTGCCGTCGCCGACGGTGAGGGCGCCCATGCGCTCGGCGAGCTTCTGGGAGAACTCCTCGGCCAGCGACTCGTGCACGAGGAAGCGGTTGGCCGAGGTGCAGGCCTCGCCGATGTTGCGCATCTTCGCGAGCATCGCGCCCTCGACGGCCGCGTCGACGTCGGCGTCGCCGAAGACCAGGAACGGCGCGTTGCCACCGAGCTCCATCGAGACCCGGAGGAGCTGGTCGGCGGCCTGCGCCACGAGGGTCTTGCCGACGCCGGTGGAGCCGGTGAAGGTCAGCTTGCGCAGCCGCGCGTCCTTGATGATCGGCTCGCACACCCCGCCGGAGTCGGTCGTGGTGACGACGTTGAGCACGCCCTTCGGCAGCCCGACCTCCTCGAGGAGCTTGGCCAGCGCGAGCATCGTCAGCGGCGTCTCCGACGCAGGCTTCACCACCATCGTGCAACCCGCGGCGATCGCGGGCCCGATCTTGCGGGTGCCCATCGCGAGGGGGAAGTTCCAGGGCGTGATCATCAGGGTCGGGCCGACGGGAGCCTTCATGGTGATCAGCCGGGACGAGCCCGAGGGAGCCGTGGCGTAGCGGCCGTGGATGCGCACCGCCTCCTCGGAGAACCACCGGAAGAACTCCGCGCCGTAGGTGACCTCGCCCGCGGCCTCCTTGAGGGTCTTGCCCATCTCGAGGGTCATCAGGCGGGCGAAGTCGTCGGCGCGCTCGGTGAGCAGCTCGAAGGCGCTGCGCAGGATCTCGCCGCGCGTGCGGGGCTCGGTCGCGCGCCACTCGGCCTGCGCCTCGGCGGCGGCGGCCAGCGCGCGCTCGCCGTCGGCCGGCGTGGCGTCGGCGATCCGGGCGAGCACGCCGTCGTCAGCCGGGTTGTGCACCTCGAAGGTGGCGCCACTGCCGGCGTCGACCCACTCCCCGCCGATCAGCAGCTGGGTGGGGACGGTCGCGAGGAGGGACTGGTTCTGGTCGGTCATCACTCCACCTTGCCAGCCACGGCCGCGTCGAAGGCGGCCTCGAAGACGTCGAGGCCCTCGGCGAGCAGGTCGTCGCCGATGGCGAGCGGCGGCAGGAAGCGGAACACGTTGCCGAAGGTGCCGCAGGTCAACGTCACGAGCCCCTGGGCCGAGCAGGCGCGATGGACGGCCGAGGCGAGCGCGGCGTCGGGCGTACGCCCGGTGCCGTCGCTGACGAGCTCGATCGCCAGCATGGCGCCGCGTCCGCGGATGTCGCCCACCCGGTCGGGGTGGCGCTCGGCCAGCGCGCGCAGCCGCGGCAGGAAGGCGGCCTCGACCTCGCGGGCGCGGGCGGGCAGGTCCTCGGCCTCCATGGTCTCGATCGCGGCCAGCGCGGCGGCGCAGGCGACGGGGTTGCCGCCGTAGGTGCCGCCGAGGCCGCCCACGTGCACGGAGTCCATCACGTCCGCGCGACCCGTCACGGCGGCCAGCGGGAGGCCGCCGGCCATGCCCTTGGCGGTGGTCACCAGGTCGGGCACCACGCCCTCGTGGTCGCACGCGAACCAGTCACCGGTCCGGGCGAAGCCGGTCTGGATCTCGTCGGCGATCAGCAGGATGCCCTGCTCGCGGCACCATGTCGCGACCCGCGCGAGCCACCCGGGCGGCGGGACGATGAAGCCGCCCTCGCCCTGGATCGGCTCGATGAGCACCGCGGCGCAGTTGTCCTCGCCGACCTGGGTGTGCACGGTCGCGACGAGGGCGTCGAACGCCTCCTCGGCGCACGCCTCGGCGCCGCCGGGCCAGCGGTACGGGTAGGCCATCGGCGCGCGGTAGACCTCGCCGGCGAACGGCCCGAAGCGGTGCTTGTAGGGCATGTTCTTCGCGGTCAGCGCCATCGTGAGGTTGGTACGCCCGTGGTACGCGTGGTCGAAGACGACAATCGCGTCCCGGCCGGTGTGGTGGCGCGCGACCTTCACGGCGTTCTCGACCGCCTCGGCACCCGAGTTGAACAGCGCGGACCGCTTGTCGTGGTCACCCGGGGTCAGGTCGGCGAGCTTCTCGCAGACCGCGACGTACTCCTCGTAGGGGGTGACCATGAAGCAGGTGTGGGTGAAGTCGGCCACCTGGCGCTGCACCGCCTCGACCACGCGCGGAGCGGCGTTGCCGACCGTGGTGACGGCGATGCCCGAGCCGAAGTCGATCAGCTGGTTGCCGTCGACGTCGCGCAGGATGCCGCCGCCGGCCTGCTCGACGTAGACCGGCAGCGTCGTACCGACGCCGGCGGAGACGGCCGCCACCTTGCGGGCCTGCAGGGCCTGCGAGCGCGGGCCGGGGATCTCGGTGGCGAGGATCCGTTGCTGGGTCAGGGTCATGTGCGGTCCTCCATCCCCCAGGGAGAGCCGTAGCCCTCCGGCCTGGGTGCGGCGAGCAGGTCGAGGAAGGGCTTCGGCGGGAGCGCCTCGGGGCCGAGGACGCCGCTGCCCTTCCAGGTGCCGTCGGCCAGCAGCTCCAGCGCGACGACGGGGTTGATCGCGGTCTGCCAGACCACGCACTGCGCACCGTAGTCGCGCATCGAGTCGGCGTTGTCGACGACGTGGTAGAGGTACGTCGACCGGGGGGAGCCGTCCTTGCCGGTGCCGGTCACGAGGAGACCGGCGCACGTCTTGCCCTCCATCCGCGGGCCGATCGTCGCGGGGTCGGGCAGGCAGGCCGCCACCACGTCGCGCGGCGAGACCTGCACGCCCTTGACGGACACCGGCTCGGTCGAGTCGAGGCCGAGCGTGTGCAGGGTGCGCAGGATGCCGATCATCTCCTCGCCCAGGCCGTACTTGAAGGTGACCCGGTCGGCCTCGACCCAGCGGGGCATGAGGAGCACCTCCTCGTGCTCGACGTGCACGCACTCCACGGGCCCGATGCCCTCGGGGAAGTCGAAGACCTCGGGCTCGGAGAAGGGCGGCAGGGTGAAGAAGCCCGCCTCGAGGTCGCCCCCGCCCCGCTCGCGCTCCCACACGACGGGCGGGTTGAGGCACTCCTCGATGATGGTCCACATGGAGAAGCCGGGGGCGAAGACCTCGTTGCCGTCGTCGTCGCGGATGACGAGGTTGGCGCCGTCGCGCGTGCCGAGCTCGTCGATGTGGTCGAAGAGCTCGTCGGCGGCGTAGCGGGCGAACACGTCGGACAGCCCGGGCTCCACGCCGATGCCGAGGAGGGCGAGCCGACCGGCCGCCTCCCACTCCGCGGCCCGGGCGAACTGCTCGTCGCCGAGCTTGACGCCGACCTGCTCGTAGGGGGCGTCGGGGTGGCGCACCGACAGGCTCATCGCCATGTCGAGGTAGTCGGCGTCGGCGGCGAGCGCGCCCGTGAAGATCGGCATCACGAACCGCGGGTCGACCGCGTTGAAGACGTGGGTGGCGCGCACCTCGCGGGCGAGCGCCGTGACCGCGTCGGCGTCGGAGGCGTCGACCTGCGCGGCGCTGAGGCGCTCCTCGCCCGGACGACGCGCACGCGCGGCCGCGACCGTGCGCTCGGCGCGTTCGAGGTCGTAGTCGGCGACGACCCAGGCCTCGAAGAAGTCACGCTCCACCGCGATGCGGGCGGCGGCGTCGCCGACACCTCCCGCGCCGACCATCAGGACGCGCATGGGTTCAGGCACTTGGTCACTCCTCGTGGTGAAGGGTCAGCTCTTGTACTTCGAGGCCCGCAGCGAGCTCACGACCTGCGCGCCCACGACGAGGAGGACGGCGATGACGAACATCGAGAAGCCGATGACGTTGGCCTCGGCCGGGATGCCGCGCCGCGAGGCGACGTAGACGAACTTGGGGAACGTCGACTCGTTGCCGGACACGAAGTTGGTGATGATGAAGTCGTCGAAGGACAGCGAGAACGCGAGCATCGCCGCCCCCGCGATGCCGGGCAGGATCAGCGGGAAGGTCACCTTCCAGAACGTCTGCATCGGGCTCGCGTAGAGGTCCTGGGCGGCCTCCTCGATCCGTGGGTCGAGGGACTGGATGCGCGCGCTGACGGTCACCACGACGAAGCTCAGGCAGAACATGATGTGCGAGAAGACGATGGTGCCGAAGCCGAGGTTGATCCCGATGTTGGCGAAGCCCTGCACGAAGATCGTCAGCAGCGCGGCGCCCATCACGATCTCGGGGGTGGCCATCGGCACGAAGATCAGCACGTTGCTCGCCGACCTGCCCCGGAACTTGTAGCGCACCATCGCCAGCGCCATCAGCGTGCCGAGGACGGTGGCCACGACCGTGGAGATCACGCCGACCTCCAGGGAGGTGACCAGCGACTCGCAGACGCCCTGGACGCCGCACGGGTCCTGCCAGTGCTCCCACGTGAAGCCCTGCCACACGATGTTGGTCTTGCCGTGGTCGTTGAACGAGAAGACGAAGGTGTAGGCCACCGGCAGGAAGAGGTAGAGCAGCACCAGGACCGCGGTGATCATCGCGAAGTGGTTGGCCAGCCAGACCTGGGCCCGCTTGCCGGCGGACGGCCGGTAGGCCGGCGTCTCGCTCGTGGTCGCGGGTGGGGTGGTGCGCGTCGTCGTGGTCATCTCACACCAGCTCCTCGGTGCCGAAGCGGCGGATGTAGAGGAAGACGAGGACCAGGATCGCGGCCATGAGCGTGAAGGACAGCGCCGCCGCCACCGGGTAGCCACCGGGCACGGCGAGGAACTGGTCGTTGATGACGTTGCCGATCATCTTGCCCCGCTGGGGGCCGAGCAGCTCCATGTTGACGAAGTCGCCGGCGGCCGGGATGAACGTCAGCAGCGTCCCGGCCAGGACGCCCGGCATCGAGATCGGGAGCGTCACGGTGCGGAAGGTCGTGAAGCCGTTGGCGTAGAGGTCGCCGCCGGCCTCGATGACGCGCGGGTCCGCGCGTTCGAGCGAGGCGTAGATGGGCAGCACCATGAACGGCAGGAAGTTGTAGGTGAGGCCTGCGACCACCGCGATCGGGGTGTTGATGATGTGGCCGTTGGGCAGCAGGTGCAGGAAGTTGAGGACGCCCGCGACCCACCCCTCGTCGGCCAGGATCTGCGACCACGCGAACGTGCGGAGGATGAAAGAGGTGAAGAACGGCGCGATGACGCAGATCATCATCAGGTTGCGCCACCTGCCGGCCTTGAACGCCATGGCGTACGCCAGCGGGTAGGCCACGGCGAACGCCAGGAACGTGGCGAGGCCGGCGTACAGGAACGACCGGGCGAAGTGCGGGGCGTAGTCGGTGAGGGCGCTGGCGTAGTTCGAGAAGTTGAGGTCGCGGTAGTAGTAGCCCGGGAAGCCGGGGTAACGGCTCTGCAGGCTCACCGACGCGAGCTGCACGAGCGGCAGCAGGAAGAAGATCGCGAGCCAGAGCACACCCGGCAGCATCAGCAGGTAGGCCGTCCAGGACCGACGCTTGACCTCGGGTGCGGCGGCCGCGGGCTCCAGTCCCGGATCGCCGGCCACGTGGGCGAGCGCGCTCACCCGAGTGACCCCTCGTCCTCCGTCGGCACGCCGAACGCGTGCCCGGGGTTCCAGGTCAGCCAGACCTCGTCACCGGGCCGCAGGTCGAGCGGCTCGACGTCGAGGTTCTGCTCGTAGCAGCTCCAGGTCGCCCCGCTCGGCATGTCGACGAGGTAGGTGGTCGCGACGCCCAGGAACGACACGTCGCGCACCACGCCCCGCACGTCGTTGCCCACGCCCTCCGGGCGGGTGCGCGACACCGTCACCTTCTCCGGGCGGACGCCGAAGAGCACGTCGCCCTCGTGGACCTGCGAGCGGGACCTGAGGATCTTGACCGGCGTGCCGAGCACGTTGACGACGAGGTGGTCGCCCTCGACGTCCTTGATCGTGCCGACGCCGGTGTTGGCCTGCCCGAGGAAGTTCGCGACGAACCTGGTGCGGGGGAGGTCGTAGAGCTCCTCGGGCGCGCCGAGCTGCTCGATGTGCCCGCGGTTCATCACCGCCACGGTGTCGGCCATGGTCATGGCCTCCTCCTGGTCGTGGGTGACGTGGATGAACGTGAGCCCCACCTCGGTCTGGATGCGCTTGAGCTCGACCTGCATCTCCCGGCGCAGCTTGAGGTCGAGGGCACCGAGCGGCTCGTCGAGCAGCAGCACCTCCGGGTGGTTGACCAGGGCCCGGGCGAGCGCGACGCGCTGCTGCTGCCCTCCGGAGAGCTGCGCCGGCTTGCGTCCGGCGAAGGAAGCCATCTGCACCAGCTGCAGCGCCTCGTCGGCCCGCTCGGACGCGTCGGCGGCCTTGCGGCGCTTGGGGCCGAAGGCGACGTTGTCGCGGATCGTCAGGTGGGGGAACAGCGCGTAGGACTGGAACACCGTGTTGACCGGGCGCTCGTAGGGCCGCGACCCGGTGAGGTCGGTGTCCCCGATCATCACCCGCCCGGCCGTGGGCTGCTCGAGCCCCGCGACCATCCGGAGCGTGGTCGTCTTGCCGCAGCCCGAGGGGCCCAGCAGGGCGAAGAAGGAGCCGCGGGGGACCTCGAGGTCGATGCCGTCGACCGCGGTGAAGTCCCCGAACGTCTTGGTGACGCCCTCGAGCCTGAGGTCGCCCTGGGCTTCGCGGAATCCGGCCATGTCAGTTCCCCATCACCTTCGTGGACCAGAGGTCGGCGTACAGGATGTCCTCGTCCGCGTCGAGCACCCGGAACTGCTGGACGTTGTTGTCGGCGATGAAGTCGACCGTCGGGAAGATCCACGGGCTCTCGGCCAGGTCGGGGTCGATCTTCTCCATCTCGGCCTGCGCGCCCTCCACGGGACAGACGTAGTTGACCCACGCGGCGACCTGGGCCGCGACGGCAGGGTCGTAGTAGTAGTCCATCAGCCGCTGGGCGTTGCGGCGGTGGGTCGAGGTGATGGGGACCATCAGGTTGTCCGACCACAGGGTGCCGCCGGACTCCGGCAGCGTGAAGGTCCAGTTGGGGTCCTCGGTGTCGTAGGCGAGGACGAAGATGTCGCCGCTCCACGTGATGCCGGCGACCGCGTTGCCGCTGGTGAGGTCCTCCATGTAGGAGTTGCCCTTCACCTTGCGGATGTAGCCCTCGTCGATCTTCTGCTCGATGAAGTCGAGCGCCTTCTCGAACTCGGCCTGGCCCCAGTCGCTCTCGATGTCGACGCCCTGGGACTGCATGACCAGTCCGGCGGTGTCGCGGAACTCCGAGAGCACGACGACGCGGCCCTTGAGGTCGTCGGTCCACAGGTCGTCGAGCGACTTCAGCTCGCGTCCGACCTTCTCCTTGTTGTAGCCGATGCCCGCGAAGCCGCTCTGCCAGGTGATCGAGTGCATCCGGCCGGGGTCGAAGGAGGCGTCCTTGAGCGGCTGCAGGAGGTTGCCGACCACGTTGGGCATCTGGATCAGCTCGAGCGGCTGGACCACCTGGTCGCGGATGAGCCGGGCCGCCATCCAGTCGGTCAGCGTGATGATGTCGCGGTCGATGCTCTGCCCGGCGCGCAGCTGCGGGCCCACCTTGGCGTAGTAGGAGTCGTTGTCGTCGACCTCCTCGTAGTAGCCGACCTCGATGCCGGTCTTCTCCATGAAGGCCTCGAGGGTCGGGGACTGCGTCTCCTTGCCGTTCATGTCGAGGTACGCCGTCCAGTTCGCCCACTGGAGCGTCTTCTCCTCGTCGGAGACGTCTGTGGGCAGGTCCAGGGCGGCGACCCCTCCGGCGGCCGGCGGCTCGGGCGGGGCGCACCCCGTGAGCGCGAGGCCGGCGCCGGCGGCGACGCCGGTGCCGAGCAGCGCCCGACGGCTCAGACCACCCGAGGCGGCCGCGGCCAGGGCGGCGGCCGGTGGGTCCAGGGGGCGCCGTCGCCGGCGCGGGATGGGTGTCATCGGTGCATCTCCTCCGGTTGGCCCCCGAGCCGTGCTGGTGTGCTGGTGCTGGTCATCCTGCGCTCGTCGATCAACTCTCGATGTTGGCCATGACGTGCTTGACGCGCGTGTAGTCCTCGAACCCGTACATCGAGAGGTCCTTGCCGTAGCCGGACTTCTTGTAGCCGCCGTGCGGCATCTCGGCGACGAGCGGGATGTGGGTGTTGATCCACACGCAGCCGAAGTCGAGCGCCCTCGACATCCGCATCGCCCGGCCGAAGTCCTTCGTCCACACCGACGAGGCGAGCCCGTAGTCCACGCCGTTGGCCCAGCGGACCGCCTCCTCCTCGTCGGTGAAGCGCTGGACGGTGATGACGGGGCCGAAGATCTCGTTCTGGATCGCCTCGTCGTCCTGGCGCAGCCCCGAGAGCACCGTCGGCTCGAGGAAGTAGCCGTCGCCGAGGTCCGTGCGCCGGTTGCCGCCCGCCGACACGGTCGCGTGGGACGGCAGGTTCTCGATGAACCCGCTCACCCGGGCCAGCTGGGTGGCGTTGTTGACCGGACCGAACAGGGCGTCCTCGTCGTCGGGGAGGCCCACCGGTGCCGAGCTCGCGGCGTAGTCGGCCAGCGCGGCCACGAAGTCGTCGTGGATGCCCGGTGCGGCGAGCACGCGCGTGGCCGCCGTGCAGTCCTGGCCGGCGTTGAAGTAGCCGGCGATCGCGATGCCCTCGACGGCTGCCTCGATGTCGGCGTCGTCGAAGACCACGACCGGCGCCTTGCCACCGAGCTCGAGGTGGACGCGCTTGAGGTTCGGGGCGGCGCTCGCCGCCACCTCGGCGCCGGCGCGGACCGAGCCGGTGATCGCGACCAGGCCGGGCGTCGGGTGCTCGACGAGGAGGCGCCCGGTCTCCCGGTCGCCGGTGACGACGTTGAGCGTCCCGGCCGGGAGGAACTCCGAGGCCAGCTCGGCCAGCCGGAGCGTGCTCTCGGGCGTGGTGTCGCTGGGCTTGAGGACCACGGTGTTGCCGGCCGCGAGGGCCGGGCCGATCTTCCAGATCGCCATCAGCAGGGGGTAGTTCCAGGGCGTGACCTGGCCGACGACGCCGATCGGCTCGCGACGGATCCACGACGTGTGGCCGGCCATGTACTCGCCCGCGGCCTTGCCCTCCAGCACGCGGGCCGCACCGGCGAAGAACCGGAGCTGGTCGACCATCGGCGGGATCTCCTCGCTCGCGGTGAGCGCCTTGATCTTGCCGGTGTTGGCGGACTCGAGGTCGATCAGCTCCTCGGCGTGGCCCTCGATCGCATCGGCGATCTTCAGCAGCGCCTGCTGGCGCTCGCTGGGCGTCGTACGCCCCCACTCGCCGAAGGCCCGGCCGGCCGCCTCGTAGGCCGCGTCGACCTCCTCGGCCCCGCTGACGGGCGCGTGGGCGACGACCTGGCCGGTCGTCGGGTCGACGACGTCGCTGGTCGCGCCGGCGCTGCCGTCGACGTACGTGCCACCGATGAAGTTGCGCAGCGTGCGTGGGCTGGTCACGGAGTTCCTCCCGGTCGGGTGCGGTGAGGGGAGACTAGGACGGGTCCGGTGGCCGTCGCCATACCTGTTGCCGAAGATTGTGCGGGAATCGCAGAATTAACAGCCCGGAAATGCGGATTCCGCGCTCGTCGACTTGCGAACCAGCGATCTCGCGTCCACGATGTCGCCATGAGCGAGCGCCGAGGGCACGGGCATGGGTGAGGCACAGGTACGCCTCGACGCGACCGCCAAGCGCATCATCGAGCTGCTGCAGGAGGACGGACGGATCTCCTACGCCGCGATCGCCAAGGCGGTCGGGCTGTCGGAGGCGGCCGCCCGGGCCCGGGTCCAGAAGCTGCTCGACTCCGAGGTGATGCAGGTCGTCGCGGTCACCGACCCCACCCAGGTCGGGTTCACGCGCCAGGCCATGATCGGCGTCCGCACCGAAGGCGACCCGATGAAGGTGGGCGACCGCCTGGCCGAGGTGCCCGAGGTCGACTACGTGGTCACCACCGCCGGCAGCTTCGACCTCCTCGTCGAGGTGGTGTGCGAGGACGACCCGCACCTCCTCGACGTCATCCGTCAGGTCCGCGAGCTCGAGGGCGTCGTCTCCTCGGAGACGTTCGTCTACCTCAAGCTCAACAAGCAGCACTACAACTGGGGTACCCGATGAGCATCGACGAGAACATGGACTACCAGGCCGCCGGCCGCGACCACCTCTGGTTGCACTTCACCCGGCACTCGACCTACGAGAACGGCGGCGAGATGCCGCTGATCGTGAAGGGCGAGGGCCACAGGATCTGGGACAGCCACGGCCGCGAGTACATCGACGGCCTCGCCGGGCTGTTCGTCGTGCAGGTCGGCCACGGCCGCGAGGAGCTCGCCGAGGCGGCAGCCCGCCAGGCGAAGGAGCTCGCCTTCTTCCCGCTGTGGTCCTTCGCCCACCCGCGCGCCGTCGAGCTCGCCGACCGGATCGCCGCGATGGCGCCCGGCGACCTCAACCGCGTCTTCTTCACCACCGGCGGCGGCGAGGCCGTCGAGTCGGCGTGGAAGCTGGCCAAGCAGTACTACAAGCTCACCGGCAAGCCCAACAAGCACAAGGTCATCTCCCGCGCAGTCGCCTACCACGGCACCCCGCAGGGCGCGCTGTCCATCACCGGCATCCCGCCGCTCAAGGAGATGTTCGAGCCGCTCGTGCCGGGCGCCCACAAGGTGCCCAACACCAACTTCTACCGCCGCCCCGAGTTCGTCGGCGACGACGAGAAGGCCTTCGGCCGCTGGGCCGCGGACCGCATCGCCGAGGCGATCGAGTTCGAAGGTCCCGACACCGTCGCCGCCGTCTTCCTCGAGCCGGTGCAGAACGCCGGCGGCTGCTTTCCGCCGCCGCCCGGCTACTTCGAGCGGGTGCGCGAGATCTGCGACCAGTACGACGTCCTGCTCGTCTCCGACGAGGTCATCTGCGCCTTCGGGCGGGTGGGGGAGATGTTCGGCGCGGCCGAGTTCGGCTACCAGCCCGACATCATCACCTGCGCGAAGGGCATGACCTCGGGCTACTCGCCGATCGGCGCGATGATCGCCAGCGACCGCCTCTTCGAGCCCTTCAAGCAGGGCACGACGGCGTACGCCCACGGGTACACCTTCGGCGGCCACCCGGTCTCCTCGGCGGTGGCGATGGCCAACCTCGACATCTTCGAGCGCGAGGGCCTCACCGACCACGTCCAGCGCAACGCCCCGGCGTTCCGGGCGACCCTGGAGAAGCTCCTCGACATCCCGATCGTCGGTGACGTGCGCGGCCACGGCTACTTCTACGGCATCGAGCTGGTCAAGGACCGCGAGACCAAGGAGACGTTCGACGACGCCGAGTCCGAGCGGCTGCTGCGCGGCTACCTCTCGGGCGCGCTCTGGGAGGCCGGCCTCTACTGCCGCGCCGACGACCGCGGCGACCCGGTCATCCAGCTCGCCCCGCCCCTGATCATCGGCCAGCCCGAGTTCGACGACATCGGGCAGCGGCTGCGCAGCGTGCTGACCGGGGCCCTCGCGCACCTGTAAGTGGGGCACGCCAGGAGCACCCAGATCGCCCCAGGCTCCCGAGCCCACGCGCTCGGCGCCCTCGGGGGCGCCGAGCACGCCCGAGCGGAGCGAGGGCAAGATGGCACCGTGAACGACGTCGTACGCCCCGCCCGCCCGCATCACAAGCTGACCGCGGACGGACGCCGGATGCGCGAGGTGCTCACCTACTCGCGCCGGGGCAGCCGGTTCACGCCGCGCCAGGCGGAGTCGTGGGCCGCCCACCACGCCGACTGGGTGATCCCCGAGGAGGCCGTCGACCGGCCCGGGTTCGCCCTCGAGGAGTGGTTCGGCCGGGAGGCGCCGCTGATCCTCGAGATCGGCCCCGGCATCGGCGAGGCGACGTCGGTGCTCGCGGCTGCGCGCCCCGACCACAACGTGCTGGCCCTCGAGGTGTGGCTGCCCGGCATCGCCGACTCGCTGTGGCGCGTCGCCGAGGCGGGGGCCGACAACGTCCGGTTCTGCTCCGTCGACGCCGTGTGGACCCTGGAGAACCTCCTCGGCCCGGCCAGCCTGGCCGAGCTGTGGACCTTCTTCCCCGACCCGTGGCGCAAGACCAAGCACCGCAAGCGCCGCCTGGTGAACCCGGCCAACGCCGCGCTCGCCTCGTCCCGGCTGGTGCCCGGCGGTGCGTGGCGGCTGGCCACCGACTGGGCGGACTACGCCGACCAGATGCGCGAGGTCCTCGACGCCGAGCCGACCCTCGAGGGCGGCCGGGTGGAGCGGTGGGCCGAGCGGCCCGTGACCCGCTTCGAGCGGAAGGGCCGCGACGTCGGCCGCGACATCGTCGACTTCTGCTACCGCCGGTCCGACCGGGGCTGATCGATCACCAGGCCCGCCTCGCGCAGCAGGTGCTCGAGCCGCAGCCGCTCGGCCTCGCGGTCGGTGCCCTCGCGCAGGTCGGTGACCAGGTCCGTCACGCCGAGCGCCCGGGCCGCCTGCCCCAGCAGGTCGTCGTACGCCGCCATCGTGCCGCGCCGGCGCGCCATCGGGGTGCCCGGCACGGGGGCCAGCACCTCCCGCCGCACCCGGCGCAGGGCCGCCGCGACCTCCTCGATGGCCGGAGCCGACGGAGCGGGCGGGGGAGGGGAGAGGTGGGCACGCACCCGGCGCACCGCCCGGCCGATCTCGGCCTGGCAGAGGGCGAGCCCCACCGCCGCGCCCAGCATGAGGGTGCAGAGGACGAGCACGACCAGACCGGCCATCCTCCGACGGTAGGTCGGCCCCGGGGGTGAGGCAAGGGGCCGTGGCGCGGCAGCTCGAGCTCCTCGCCGACGTGGGGAGCCCCTGCTCCGGAGCCTGGGCCTCGACCGGTCTCGCGATGCTTCCTATCCTCGTGCCGTGCGGATGACGGGGGAGCGCTGCGGGGTGGTGGTGGCCGCGCTGGCCCTGCTCGTCGCGGGGTGCTCCGGCACGGACACGACGACCACGGGCGAGTCGCCGGCCCCCGACCCGACCGCCGCCCTGCGAGAGCGCTGCTCCGCCGCCGTCCCGGCCGACGCGGACCTCGAGGCCCTGACGATGCGGGGTGCGAGTGGTGGCGAGCTGGAGGTGGCCCGCGTCGGTCCGGCGCGGAACGCGACCGTGGCGGTGCTGCTGCCCCAGACCAGCGGCCTGTGCGGGTGGGGGCGGTGGGCCGCGGTCGCGGCCGAGGACGCCGGCGTGACGTCGCTGCTGGTCAACCCGTGCGGCTACGGCGAGTCGGTCTGCACCGCCGAGCAGGACGCCGACCCCCTCACCGAGGTCGCCGCGGCGACGCGGGTGGCGCGCCGGGACGTCGGCGCCCAGCGCGTCGTCCTGCTGGGGACGTCGATGGGCGGGTCGCTCACGGTCATGGCCGTGGCGGCCGGCGCCGACGTCGACGCGTGGGCCGACATCAGCGGACCCTCGTCCTGGGAGGGGGTCGAGCTCGAGCCGCTGGCCGGCGACCTCCCCGCCACCGGCCTCGTCGCCATGGCCGCCAGCGACGGCCCGGCGGAGGTCGCGGACGCCCGCGCGCTGGCCCGGGCCGGCGGGGTGCCGTTCGTCCCACGCAGGTACGGTCACGGGTGGGAGCTCCTGGTGGACCCGGTCAGCGGGTCCCTGACCCGCCTCGGACGCCGCCTGGTGTACCTCGCCGCCGACCCCCGGCAGGGGTGAGGAGCACCGCACCGGCGGGCCTGCCAGCCCGATTTGGCGTGGGCACGTGGAGTCTGTCAAGATGATCCGGTTGCTCCGGCGGGTCGCCGGGGTGCGGCACACACCTTGACTTCTGAATCGCGTCTCCTTGATCGAGCCAGTCGTCTGCGTGCGCCGCACCGGATCACGTGGTGATCGGAGACCCGACCAGATCCGACAACCGTCGGGTGCCACCCAGAGCAGTACCGATCCTCCCGGGGTCGTGTCACGAGGCCCATGTTTTTCAGTGGCCAGCGCGACACGCCCGACCGCGGGGGTCGGAGGGTGGAGGAGAGACAGGCGGCGCTCGCCCACCGGGGGCTGAGAGCCGAAACCAGACCAGGCGTACGAGATCGAAGAGGACAGGGACCTATGGCGGGACAGAAGATCCGCATCAGGCTCAAGGCCTATGACCACGAGGTGATCGACACCTCGGCGCGGAAGATCGTGGACACCGTCACCCGTACGGGTGCGAAGGTCGCCGGCCCTGTGCCGCTGCCGACCGAGAAGAACGTGTACTGCGTCATCCGTTCGCCCCACAAGTACAAGGACTCCCGCGAGCACTTCGAGATGCGCACCCACAAGCGCCTGATCGACATCATCGACCCGACGCCGAAGACCGTCGACTCGCTGATGCGTCTCGACCTGCCTGCCGGTGTCGACATCGAGATCAAGCTCTGAGGCCTGACATGACCAACACTTTCGAGCGCAACGCGAAGGGGCTGCTGGGCACCAAGCTCGGCATGACCCAGCTCTGGGACGAGAACAACAAGGTCGTCCCCGTCACCGTGATCGCGGCCGCGACCAACGTCGTGACCCAGGTCCGCCGGCCCGAGGTGGACGGCTACAACGCCATCCAGGTCGGCTTCGGCGAGATCGAGGCCCGCAAGGTCAACTCGCCCGAGGCCGGTCACTTCTCCAAGGCCGGTGTCACGCCGCGTCGTCACGTCGCGGAGATCCGCACCGCCGACGCCGCCAGCTACACCGTCGGCCAGGAGCTGACCGTCGAGACCTTCGCCGCCGGCGAGGAGATCGACGTCACCGGCACCAGCAAGGGCAAGGGCTTCGCCGGCACGATGAAGCGTCACGGCTTCTCCGGTGTGTCCGCCTCCCACGGTGCCCACCGCAACCACCGCAAGCCCGGCTCCATCGGCGCCTGCGCCACCCCGGGCCGCGTGTTCAAGGGCACCCGCATGTCGGGCCGCATGGGCAACGACACGGTGACCACCCAGAACCTGACGGTGCACGCCGTCGACGCCGACAAGGGCCTGATCCTGATCAAGGGCGCCGTTCCCGGCCCCAAGAACGGTCTCGTGGTCCTTCGCTCGGCCGCCAAGAAGACGCAGGAGGCCTGAGCATGGCTGTCAAGACCGTCAAGGTCGACCTCCCCGCCGAGATCTTCGACGTCGAGGTCAACATCCCCCTGATCCACCAGGTCGTCGTGGCCCAGCAGGCCGCTGCGCGCCAGGGCACGCACGCCACCAAGACCCGCGGCGAGGTCCGCGGCGGTGGCCGCAAGCCCTACAAGCAGAAGGGCACCGGCCGCGCCCGCCAGGGCTCGACCCGCGCCCCGCAGTTCGCCGGCGGTGGCACCGTCCACGGCCCGCAGCCGCGCAGCTACGACCAGCGCACCCCCAAGAAGATGAAGGCCGCCGCCCTCCGCGGTGCCCTCTCCGACCGGGCCCGCAACGACCGCGTCCACGTGGTCGACGCCCTGGTGTCGGGTGACAAGCCCTCCACCAAGGCCGCGCTCGCCGCGCTGACCTCGCTGACCGACCGCGTGGGCTACCTCGTGGTGCTGGAGCGCTCCGACGCGCTGACCTGGCTCTCGCTGCGCAACGCGCCGGAGGTCCACATCGTCGCCGTCGACCAGCTCAACACCTACGACGTGCTCAACGCCGACGACGTGGTCTTCACCAAGGGTGCCTACGACGTCTTCGTGGGTGGCGCCTCCGCGGCCCCCGCCGCGAAGACCGAGTCGGCTGCTGCGCCCGCCACCGAGCAGGCCACCGACGAGCCGGCCCTGCCGGCCGGTGCGAAGGCCCCGCTCAAGAGCGGCAAGAACCCCAAGGGCTACGAGGTCCAGGGCCTGCAGTCCGGCACCTACCTCGTCGAGGGCGACGCCGCCTACGACGTCGCGGGTGGCGACTTCTGGTTCAAGTCCGCCGAGGACGCCGAAGCCGCCGGCCTGACCCGCGCCGACGAGAAGGAGAGCGACAAGTGAGCACCCTGCACAAGGACCACCGCGACGTCCTGATCGCCCCGGTCGTGTCGGAGAAGAGCTACGGCCTGCTCGACGCCAACAAGTACACCTTCATCGTCCACCCGGACGCCAACAAGACCGAGATCAAGATCGCGGTCGAGAAGGTCTTCGACGTCAAGGTCACCTCGGTCAACACGATCAACCGACAGGGCAAGACCCGTCGCACCCGCTACGGCATGGGCAAGCGTCCCAACACCAAGCGCGCGATCGTCAGCCTCGCCGAGGGTCACCGCATCGACATCTTCGGAGGTCCGGTCTCCTGACCGGGCTCCTGACTAGGAACTGATATGGCTATCCGCAAGTACAAGCCGACCACCCCGGGCCGTCGTGGCTCGTCGGTGGCCGACTTCGTCGAGATCACCCGGTCCACGCCCGAGAAGTCGCTGACGCGCCCGCTGCCGAAGAACGGTGGCCGCAACAACCAGGGCCGCATCACCACCCGTCACAAGGGTGGCGGTCACAAGCGCGCCTACCGCATCATCGACTTCCGTCGCTACGACAAGGACGGCGTGCCGGCCAAGGTCGCTCACATCGAGTACGACCCCAACCGCACCGCGCGCATCGCGCTGCTGCACTACGCCGACGGCGAGAAGCGCTACATCGTCGCCCCCAAGGGTCTGACCCAGGGCACCGCGGTGGAGTCCGGCCCGAACGCCGACATCAAGCCCGGCAACAACCTGCCGCTGCGCAACATCCCGGTCGGCACGACCATCCACTGCGTGGAGCTGCGTCCCGGCGGCGGCGCGAAGATCGCCCGCTCGGCCGGCAACTCCGCCCAGCTGGTCGCCCGTGAGGGCAGCCGCGCCACGCTGCGCATGCCCTCGGGCGAGATGCGCTTCGTCGACGTCCGCTGCCGCGCCACGATCGGCGAGGTCGGCAACGCCGAGCAGTCCAACATCAACTGGGGCAAGGCCGGCCGCATGCGGTGGAAGGGCGTCCGCCCGACCGTCCGCGGTGTCGTCATGAACCCGGTGGACCACCCGCACGGTGGTGGTGAGGGCAAGACGTCCGGTGGTCGTCACCCCGTCTCCCCCTGGGGCAAGCCCGAGGGCCGCACGCGCAAGCGCAAGGCCAGCGACTCCCAGATCATCCGTCGTCGCAAGTCCGGCAAGGGTAGGAAGTAACCGACATGCCTCGCAGCCTCAAGAAGGGCCCCTTCGTCGACGACCACCTTCAGAAGAAGGTGGACGCCGAGAACGAGAAGGGCAGCCACAACGTCATCAAGACCTGGTCGCGCCGGTCGATGATCGTGCCCGACATGATCGGCCACACCATCGCCGTGCACGACGGTCGCAAGCACGTCCCGGTCTTCGTGACCGACTCCATGGTCGGCCACAAGCTCGGGGAGTTCGCCCCCACCCGCACCTACCGCGGGCACGTCAAGGAAGACCGGAAGGGACGCCGTCGATGAGCACCACCGAGCGCAGCCGCACCAGTGCGCGCCGCGAGTCGCTGCTCGGCGACCAGCCGGGCGCGTTCGCCAGCGCACGCTACGTGCGGATCACCCCGATGAAGGCCCGCCGTGTCGTCGACATGGTGCGCGGCCTCCAGGTCGACGAGGCCCTGACCCTGCTGCAGTTCGCGCCGCAGGCCGCCTCCGAGACCGTCTACAAGGTGCTGGAGAGCGCGATCGCCAACGCGGAGACCACCGAGGGCCTCAACCGGGCCGACCTCGTGCTCTCCGTCGCCATGGTGGACGAGGGCCCGACGATGAAGCGTTGGCGTCCGCGTGCCCAGGGCCGTGCGACCCGCATCAACAAGCGCACCAGCCACATCACCCTCGCGGTGCAGCCGGCCGACGCGCTGGCCACGAAGACCGGCCGCGCCAACAAGAACGGAAGGGGTGCCTGATGGGCCAGAAGATCAACCCGAACGGCTTCCGCCTGGGCATCTCCACCGACCACAAGAGCCGTTGGTACGCCGACAAGCTCTACAAGTCGTACGTCGGTGAGGACGTCGCCATCCGCAAGCTGCTCTCCAAGGGCATGGAGCGGGCCGGCATCTCCAAGGTCGAGATCGAGCGCACCCGTGACCGCGTGCGGGTGGACATCCACACCGCCCGTCCGGGCATCGTCATCGGCCGCCGCGGCGCCGAGGCGGACCGCATCCGCGGTGAGCTCGAGAAGCTCACCGGCAAGCAGGTCCAGCTCAACATCCTCGAGGTCAAGAACCCCGAGATCGACGCGCAGCTGGTCGCCCAGGGCGTCGCCGAGCAGCTCTCGGGCCGTGTGCAGTTCCGCCGCGCCATGCGCAAGGCGATGCAGACCTCGATGCGCTCCGGAGCCAAGGGCATCCGGATCCAGTGCTCGGGTCGTCTCAACGGCGCCGAGATGTCGCGCACGGAGTTCTACCGCGAGGGCCGCGTGCCCCTGCACACCCTCCGCGCCGACATCGACTACGGCTTCTACGAGGCCCGCACGACCTTCGGTCGGATCGGCGTGAAGGTCTGGATCTACAAGGGCGAGGTCGCCGGCACCCGTGCCGAGCGCCAGGCCCAGCAGGCCGCCCGCGCCGGTGCCCCCGGCCGCGGCGGTCGTCCCAACACCCGTGGCGGTGACCGTCCGAGCCGTGGCTCGCGCGGCGACCGCGCTCCTCGCGCCGAGGCCACCGCCGAGACTGCTGCGGCCCCGGCTGCCGAGGCTGCACCGAGCACCGGACAGGAGGCCTGACCTCATGTTGATGCCCCGTCGCGTCAAGCACCGCAAGCAGCACCACCCCAAGCGTCGTGGCGTCGCCAAGGGCGGCACCTCGCTGGCCTTCGGTGACTTCGGCATCCAGGCGGTCGAGGGTCACTACGTGACCAACCGACAGATCGAGTCGGCCCGTATCGCCATGACCCGCCACATCAAGCGTGGCGGCAAGGTCTGGATCAACATCTACCCGGACCGTCCCCTGACCAAGAAGCCGGCCGAGACCCGCATGGGTTCCGGCAAGGGCTCCCCCGAGTGGTGGGTTGCCAACGTCAAGCCCGGCCGCGTCATGTTCGAACTCTCCGGTGTCGACGAGGTGACTGCTCGTGAGGCCATGCGCCGCGCGATGCACAAGCTCCCGATGAAGTGCCGGTTCATCTCCCGTGAGGCCGGTGAATTCTGATGGCTACCAAGCTGAACGCCCACGAGCTCGACGAGCTCGACGCACCCGCCCTCGAGGCCAAGCTGCGCGAGGCCAAGGAGGAGCTGTTCAACCTCCGGTTCCAGGCCGCCACCGGCCAGCTGGAGAGCAACGGCCGCCTGCGTGTGGTCAAGAAGGACATCGCCCGCATCTACACCGTGGTCCGCGAGCGCGAGCTCGGCATCCGCACCACCCCGGGCACCAACGAAGAGGCGAAGGCATGAGCGAGAACGCAGTTGAGCGCAACCAGCGCAAGGTCCGCGAGGGCCTGGTCGTGAGCGACAAGATGGACAAGACCATCGTCGTCGCCGTCGAGGACCGCGTGAAGCACGCCCTGTACGGCAAGGTCATGCGCAAGACGTCGCGCCTGAAGGCGCACGACGAGACCAACCAGTGCGGCATCGGCGACCGGGTCCTCATCATGGAGACCCGCCCGCTGTCGGCCACCAAGCGCTGGCGCCTCGTCGAGGTGCTGGAGAAGGCCAAGTGACCTGAGGCCCTCGGCCTCGAGCACAAGTTTCCACATATCAGTTCGGCCAGGCTCGTCCCCCGCTGAGAGGGCGAGAACCAGCTCGACAACCAGGAGAAATCAATGATCCAGCAGGAGTCGCGACTCAAGGTCGCCGACAACACCGGTGCGAAGGAGATCCTCTGCATCCGTGTTCTCGGTGGCTCTGGGCGTCGCTACGCCGGCATCGGTGACGTCATCGTCGCCACCGTCAAGGACGCGATCCCCGGTGGCAACGTCAAGAAGGGCGACGTCGTCAAGGCCGTGGTCGTGCGCACCGTCAAGGAGCGTCGCCGCGCCGACGGTTCCTACATCCGCTTCGACGAGAACGCCGCCGTCATCCTCAAGAACGACGGCGAGCCCCGTGGCACGCGCATCTTCGGCCCCGTCGGCCGCGAGCTGCGCGAGAAGCGCTTCATGAAGATCATCTCGCTCGCCCCGGAGGTGCTGTGAGAGATGGGTAAGGACATGAACATCAAGAAGGGTGACACCGTCAAGGTGATCGCCGGCAAGGACAAGGGTGCCCAGGGCAAGGTCATCTCGGTCCTCCGCGAGGAGGACCGCGTGATCGTCGAGGGTGTCAACCTCGTCAAGCGCCACACCAAGTCCGTGCAGCAGACCAACACCACCGGCGGCATCATCACCCGCGAGGCGCCCATCCACGTCTCCAACGTGATGCTCGTCGAGGGTGACGGCGTCACGCGTGTCGGCTTCCGCCGCGACGAGGTCACCAAGCGCCGTCCCGACGGCTCGACCTACGCCGCCAGCCGGTCGGTCCGCGTGTCCCGCAAGTCCGGCAAGGAGATCTGAGATGGCCGAGACCCAGACCACTGAGATTCCCCGTCTCAAGGCGCGCTACCGCGAGGAGATCGTCCCCGCCCTGCGCTCCGAGTTCGACATCGCCAACATCATGCAGGTGCCCGGCCTGACCAAGATCGTGGTCAACATGGGCGTCGGCGAGGCTGCGCGCGACTCGAAGCTCATCGAGGGCGCGATCCGCGACCTCACCGCGATCACCGGCCAGAAGCCGGCCGTGACCAAGGCCCGCAAGTCCATCGCGCAGTTCAAGCTGCGCGAGGGCATGCCGATCGGAGCCCACGTCACCCTGCGCGGCGACCGCATGTGGGAGTTCCTGGACCGCCTGCTGTCCCTGGCCCTGCCCCGCATCCGCGACTTCCGCGGCCTGTCGCCGAAGCAGTTCGACGGTCGTGGCAACTACACCTTCGGTCTCACCGAGCAGGTCATGTTCCACGAGATCAACCAGGACAGGATCGACCGGTCGCGCGGCATGGACATCACCGTCGTGACCACCGCCACCAACGACGACGAGGGCCGTGCACTGCTCAAGCAGCTCGGCTTCCCGTTCAAGGAGAACTGACATGGCGAAGACTGCTCTCAAGGTCAAGGCCGCTCGCAAGCCGAAGTTCGCTGTCCGCGGCTACACCCGCTGCCAGCGCTGCGGTCGCCCGAAGGCCGTCTACCGCAAGTTCGGCCTGTGCCGCATCTGCCTGCGCGAGATGGCCCACCGCGGCGAGCTCCCCGGCGTCACCAAGTCCTCCTGGTAATCACCTCACACACGTTGAAGGTCCTCAGGCCGCGAGCCTGAGGAAACCACGACGAGAAAGAACCACATCATGACGATGACTGACCCGATCGCAGACATGCTCACGCGTCTGCGCAACGCCAACCAGGCGTACCACGACGTGGTGTCGATGCCCTACAGCAAGATGAAGGCCGGCCTCGCGGAGATCCTCAAGCAGGAGGGCTACATCACCTCCTACGACGTCGCCGACAACGTCACCGCCGAGGGCGAGCCCTCGGTCGGCAAGACGCTGACCGTGACGCTCAAGTACGGCCGCAACCGGGAGCGCTCGATCGCGGGTGTCCGCCGCATCAGCAAGCCCGGCCTGCGCGTCTACGCCAAGAGCACCAACCTGCCCAAGGTCCTCGGTGGCCTCGGCGTCGCGATCATCTCGACGTCGCAGGGCCTGCTGACCGACCGCCAGGCGAACCAGAAGGGCGTGGGCGGAGAAGTCCTCGCCTACGTCTGGTGACCCGGACCAACTGAGACCAGGAAGAGAGAGAAGCATGTCGCGCATTGGCAAGCTCCCCATCGCGGTCCCGTCCGGTGTCGACGTCGCGATCGACGACTCGCTGGTGACCGTCAAGGGCCCCAAGGGCACCCTGTCGCACACCATCGCCTCGCCGATCACGGTCGCCAAGGGCGAGGACGGCATCCTCGAGGTGCAGCGCCCCGACGACGAGCGCAACAGCCGCTCGCTGCACGGCCTGACCCGCACGCTCATCAACAACATGGTGGTGGGCGTCACCGAGGGCTACGAGAAGAAGCTCGAGATCGTGGGCGTGGGCTACCGCGTCCTGCCCAAGGGTCCGACGCAGCTCGAGTTCCAGCTCGGCTACTCGCACCCGATCATCTTCGACGCCCCCGAGGGCATCACCTTCACCGTCGAGGGCCCGACCAAGCTCGGCGTCGTCGGCATCGACAAGCAGCTCGTCGGCGAGGTCGCGGCCAAGATCCGCAAGCTCCGCAAGCCCGAGCCCTACAAGGGCAAGGGCGTGCGCTACGCCGGCGAGCACATCCGCCGCAAGGTCGGAAAGGCCGGTAAGTGACATGGCGATCTCGCTGAGCAACAACAAGCACACCGCCAACCGCGTCCGTGCGCGCCTGCGCCGTCAGGCGCGTGGCCGCAAGCGCATCAGCGGTACCGCCGAGCGCCCGCGCCTGGTGGTCACCAAGTCGGCCAAGCACCTCTCGGTGCAGGTCGTCGACGACCTGCAGGGTGCCACGCTGGCCTACGCCTCCACCATGGAGGCCGACGTCCGCGGCACCGAGGGCGACAAGACCGCCAAGGCCAAGCTGGTCGGCGAGCTGGTGGCGTCGCGTGCCAAGGCCGCCGGTATCGAGGACGTCGTCTTCGACCGGGCCGGCAACAAGTACCACGGCCGGATCGCGGCCCTGGCTGACGCCGCCCGTGAGGGCGGCCTCCAGTTCTGATCGCACGACACCCAATGATTCTGATTAAGGAGCAAGTCTCATGAGCGGAGCCCAGCGCGGACAGCGCGGTGGCGAGCGCCAGTCTGGTGACCGTCGCGGACGCGACAACGGTCGCAACCAGGCTGACAAGACCGCCTACATCGAGCGCGTCGTGGCGATCAACCGAGTCGCCAAGGTCGTGAAGGGTGGTCGTCGCTTCAGCTTCACCGCCCTCGTGATCGTCGGCGACGGTGAAGGTCTGGTCGGCGTCGGCTACGGCAAGGCGAAGGAAGTTCCCGCGGCGATCGCCAAGGGTGTCGAGGAGGCCAAGAAGCACTTCTTCAAGGTCCCCCGCATCCAGGGCACCATCCCGCACCCGGTCCAGGGCGAGAAGGCCGCAGGCGTCGTCCTGCTGCGTCCCGCCGCTCCCGGTACCGGCGTCATCGCCGGTGGCCCGGTGCGTGCGGTCCTCGAGTGCGCCGGCATCCACGACGTGCTGAGCAAGTCGCTCGGCTCGTCCAACCAGATCAACATCGTCCACGCGACCGTCGAGGCGCTGCGGATGCTCGAGGAGCCCGAGGCCGTGGCCTCGCGCCGCGGCATGCGCGTCGAGGACGTCACCCCGGCCGCGCTGCTCAAGGCGCGCGCCGAGGGGCAGGCCGAGACCGCGGGGGTGCAGTCCTGATGGCACAGCTCAAGGTCCAGCAGAAGCGTGGACTGGTCGGCCTCAAGGCCAACCAGCGCGAGACGCTGCGTTCGCTCGGTCTCAAGCGGATCGGCGACGTCGTCGTGAAGGAAGACCGCCCGGAGATCCGGGGCATGATCAACACCGTCCGTCACCTGGTGACGTTCGAGGAGGTGGAGTGACATGACGCTCAAGCTGCACCACTTGCGTCCCGCTCCGGGTGCCAAGACCGCCAAGACCCGCGTGGGTCGCGGTGAGGGCTCCAAGGGCAAGACCGCCGGCCGCGGTACCAAGGGCACCAAGGCGCGCTACCAGGTTCCGGCTGCCTTCGAGGGTGGCCAGATGCCGATCCACATGCGCCTGCCCAAGCTGAAGGGCTTCAAGAACCCCTTCCGCGTGGAGTTCCAGGTCGTCAACCTCGACCGCCTCGGCGAGCTGTTCCCCGAGGGCGGCACCGTGACGGTGGACGACCTCGTGGCGAAGGGCGCGGTCCGCAAGAACCAGCCCGTCAAGGTCCTGGGCCAGGGCGACATCTCCGTCGCCGTCCAGGTCAGCGCCGACGCGTTCTCGACCTCCGCCAAGGAGAAGATCGAGGCAGCCGGCGGCACTGCGACCGTGGCCTGAGGCCACGATCTCGCTCATCCGGTGAAGGCCTGGCCGCACAGTGGGAACTGTCGGCCAGGCCTTCGTCGTTCTCTCCTTGATCCTGCGGAGGAAACGGGTCGGACCCCGACTGTTAGGCTTCCCCGGGCCCTCAGCCGTACGACGGTGAGGGTGTCTCGTCCGCCCGCCGATCCTGGCAGGGCACCCATACGAAAGAGGAACCAGTGCTAGGCGCGTTCGCCAACGCTTTCCGGACTCCGGACCTGCGGCGCAAGCTGCTCTTCGTCCTGCTGATCGTCACGATCTTCCGGCTCGGCTCCCAGGTGCCCACCCCCGGTGTGCACGTCGCCAACGTCCAGGCGTGCATCAACCAGCTGGAAGAGGGTGGCCTCTACAGCCTGATCAACCTCTTCTCCGGCGGTGCGCTGCTCCAGCTCACCATCTTCGCGCTGGGGATCATGCCCTACATCACGGCCTCCATCATCCTGCAGCTGCTCGTCGTGGTGATCCCGCGGCTCGAGGCGCTGAAGAAGGAGGGGCAGGCCGGGCAGACGAAGATCACCCAGTACACCCGCTACCTCACCCTCGGCCTCGCCGTGCTCCAGGCGACGGGCATCGTCGCCCTCGCGCGCAACGGCGCCCTGCTGCAGGGCTGTGACCGCGAGCTGCTGCACGACGACGGCACCACGACGTTCCTCGTCATGGTCGTCACCATGACCGCCGGCACGGCGGTCATCATGTGGCTCGGTGAGCTCATCACCGACCGCGGCATCGGCAACGGCATGTCGATCCTGATCTTCACCCAGGTCGTCGCGACCTTCCCGGCGGCGCTGTGGAGCGTCCAGACCTCGCAGGGCTGGGTCACCTTCGCCATCGTGATGGTGATCGGGCTGATGCTCGTCGCCGGCGTCATCTTCATCGAGCAGGCCCAGCGCCGCATCCCGGTGCAGTACGCCCGCCGCATGGTCGGCCGCAAGATGTTCGGCGGCAACTCGACCTACATCCCGCTCAAGGTCAACCAGGCCGGCATCATCCCGGTCATCTTCGCCTCGTCGCTGCTCTACCTGCCGGCGATGGCGGTGCAGTTCAACCCCGAGAGCACCAACCCCGTGCTCGACTTCATCGGGACCTACCTCGTCGGCGGCGACCACCCGCTCTACATGGCGACGTACTTCCTGCTGATCATCTTCTTCACGTACTTCTACGTCTCGATCACCTTCAACCCCGTCGAGGTGGCGGACAACATGAAGAAGTACGGCGGCTTCATCCCCGGGATCCGGGCGGGCAAGCCGACCGAGGACTACCTGTCCTACGTCCTGTCCCGCATCACGTTCCCTGGAGCGCTCTACCTCGGCGCGATCTCGTTGATCCCGCTCATCGCCTTCGCGGTGATCGACGCCAACCAGAACTTCCCCTTCGGCGGCACGTCCATCCTCATCATGGTGGGCGTCGCACTCGACACCGTGAAGCAGATCGAGAGCCAGCTCCAGCAGCGCAACTACGAAGGATTCCTGAAGTAGATGAGACTGATCCTCATGGGCCCGCCGGGGGCGGGCAAGGGCACGCAGGCCCGTTTCGTGGCCGATCACTTCGGCATCCCGGCGATCTCGACCGGTGACATCTTCCGCGCCAACGTCTCCCAGGGCACGCCGCTCGGCGTCGAGGCCAAGCGCTACATGGACGCCGGGGAGTACGTCCCCGACGAGGTCACCAACCTGATGGTTCGCAACCGCATCGACGAGGCCGACGCCGAGCCGGGCTTCCTGCTCGACGGCTACCCCCGCACCCTGGCCCAGGTCACCGAGCTCGACGGGATGATCGGCTTCACCGGTCACCAGCTCGACGCGGTGGTCGTGCTCACGGTCGACCCGGAGGAGCTCGTGCAGCGCCTGCTGCAGCGCGCCCAGACCGACGGCCGCGCCGACGACACCGAGGACGTCATCCGGCGCCGCCAGGAGGTCTACGCCGAGCAGACCGAGCCGCTCATCGGCGTGTACCGCGAGCGGGGCATCCTGGTCGAGGTCGACGGGATGGGCGAGGTCGACGAGGTCACGACCCGCATCTTCGACGCCCTCGACGTCGTCCCGCAGAGCTGACGGCGGGCGCAGGCCCATGGGGTTGCGGGACCGCGGGATCGAGATCAAGACCCCCGAGCAGATCGACCTGATGCGGGTCGCCGGCCTGCTCGTGGGGGAGACCCTCGAGCTGCTGCGCGCCGCGGTGCGGCCGGGGGTGAGCACCCTCGAGCTCGACACGCTGGCGGAGACCCACATCCGCGACCACGGGGGAGTGCCGTCGTTCAAGGGCTACAGCCACCCGCCCTTCCCGGCGACCATCTGTGCGTCGGTCAACGACGAGGTGGTGCACGGCATCCCAGGAGAGCGCACGCTCGCCGAGGGTGACGTCATCTCGATCGACTGCGGTGCCATCGTCGAGGGGTGGCACGGCGACGCCGCGATCACCGTCCCCGTCGGCGAGGTGCGCGACGACGTGTCGGAGCTGCTGCGGGTGACCGAGGAGTCCCTGTGGCGCGGCATGGCGGCCGCTCGCCTCGGGGGCCGCGTCGGCGACATCAGCCACGCCGTGGAGTCCCACGTCCGTTCGCAGGGCCGCTACGGCATCCTCGAGGACTACACCGGGCACGGCATCGGCACCGAGATGCACATGCCGCCCAACGTGCCCAACGTCGGGCGGCGCGGCCGGGGCCCCACGATCGTCGAGGGCCTCGCCCTCGCCGTCGAGCCGATGGTCACGCTCGGCAGCAAGCACACCGACCTGCTCGAGGACGAGTGGACCGTCGCGACCGTCGACGGGTCTTGGGCTGCCCACTTCGAGCACACGTTCACCGTGACCCCGCAGGGCGCGTGGGTGCTCACGGCGGTCGACGGCGGACGGTCACGCCTCGCCGCCCTCGGCGTCCCATTCGGCGGACGCTGACGAGGGGGTTTCACGCCCGCCCCGCGACGCGTGACAGACTGACGCGGTTGGAGGGGAGTATTCCCTGAGCAGTGGTGTCGTCAGTACGGCGTCCGCGCGAGCGGGGCCCGGTGCCACTGGTTCGCCGAGTCAGGGCGAGCGGAAGAGACCTCTGGCGTCCGCGTGCTGCGCGGACACCGATCTCGCCTCATCCCTAGGAGCAACAGCGTGGACGTACCCACCTGGGTCTGGATCGCGACCTTCGCCGTCACGATCGTCATCTTCACCTTCGACCTCGTGATCGTCGGCCGGCGCCCCCACGAGCCGAGCATGAAGGAGTGCGCGACCTACCTCTCGATCTACGTCGGGCTGGCGATCCTCTTCGGCATCGGCGTGTGGGTCACCTGGGACCACCAGCACGGCCTGGAGTTCTTCTCCGGCTGGTTGGTCGAGTACTCCCTGTCGATCGACAACCTCTTCATCTTCATCATCATCATGGCCAAGTTCGCCGTGCCGAAGGAGCTCCAGCAGTACGCCCTGATGATCGGCATCGTGATGGCGCTGGTCATGCGCGCGATCTTCATCGGCGTCGGAGCCGCGGCGATCGAGCAGTTCAGCTGGGTCTTCTACCTCTTCGGCCTGTTCCTGATCTACACCGCGGTCAAGCTCGCCAAGGAGGGTGCCGAGGACGAGGACGACGAGTTCGAGGAGAACAAGCTCGTCGCGTTCGTCGAGCGGCGCTTCCCGGCCACGTCGGAGTGGCACGGCAAGAAGCTGCTGGTGACGGGCGACAACGCCAAGAAGATGATCACGCCGATGTTCATCGTGATCCTCACCCTCGGCACCACCGACCTGCTGTTCGCGCTCGACTCGATCCCGGCGATCTTCGGCATCACCAAGGAGCCCTACCTGGTGCTCACGGCCAACATCTTCGCGCTGATGGGCCTGCGCCAGCTCTACTTCCTCATCGGCGGCCTGCTCCAGCGCCTGATCTACCTCTCCTACGGCCTCGCGTTCCTGCTGGCCTTCATCGGCGTGAAGCTGTTCTTCCACGCGCTGCACGAGAACGAGCTGCCGTTCATCAACGGTGGTGAGCCCCTCGACTACGCGTGGCTGGAGATCCCGATCTGGCTCTCCCTCGTGGTCATCGTCGCCACGCTGGCGATCACCGCGGCGCTCTCGCTGTGGGCCTCGAGCCGGATGTCGTCGGAGCAGCAGGACGCGGCCACCGGCCCGCGCCGCGACTGGGAGGACGGCTGACCGCCGCCTGACGTCGGGACCCGCGGGTCAGGACACGCACTGGCTCGCGCTGGGCGAGTTGTCCGACCCGCGGGTCATCCGCACGTCGAGGCAGACCGGCTCGTCGGTGCGCACGAGCAGGCGCCGTCGGGTCGTGCTGCCGTACTCGTCGGTGTCGTCGCGGTGCCAGCTGAAGGAGTCGCCGGCCTCGGGTGGCACGGGCGGGCGCCACTCGAACAGCACCCCGCGGGCGGTCCGGCTCCCGGTGAGCGACACCGCCTCGGTGAGGACGTCGGGGATCACGTCGCCGGGAGTCTGCGACTCGGTCGGCACGACGACGCCGGGATCCTCCTCGCGGTCGTTGCCGCCGAGCACCAGGAAGCCCACCAGCAGGGCCAGCACGGCGACGCCGACACCGGCCCAGACGAGGCCGGACAACCCGGTCCGCTCCTCCTCGCCCGCGTTCGGGGACGGCGCGGGGCCCTGCGCCGCGATGCGCCGCGGGCCGCTCGCCGAGATCACCGTGACGGGCTTCATCGCCGTGGCGTCCTCGTCCGGCCCCGCCGGGCCGGACGACCCGAACGAGCCGGACGAGGCTGGCGGGCCGGACGAGCCGGGCGTCCCGGGGACGCTGACGGAGGCGTCGGGCCGATCGCCCTCCACCGCCACCGCGGTCCGCGGCCAGCCGGCGGCCGACTCGATGCGCTGGAGCGCGCGGGCGAGCTCGAGCGCGCTGGCGGGCCGGTGCTCCGGGCGCTTGGCCAGGCACTGCTGCAGCAGCCGGTCGAGCGCGGGCGGGACGTCGGGACGCTGGGTGGCCGGGGGAGCGGCGTGCAGGATGCGCGCGCTGAGGGCACGGGTCGAGTTGTCGCCCGACGGGATGGAGAACGGCGACCGGCCCACGAGCAGGTGCCAGATGGTCGCCCCGAGCGAGTAGACGTCGGAGGCCACCGAGCCGTTGGACCGGCCGTCGAGCAGCTCCGGAGGCGACCAGGGGTAGGAGATCCGGACGTCGTGGTCGCCGTCGACATCGGCGATGTGGCCGGCGATGCCGAAGTCGGTCAGCGCCGGCTCGTGGTAGCTGGTGACGAGGACGTTGCTCGGCTTGATGTCGCGGTGCAGGATGCCCGAGCGGTGCGCGGTCTCGATCGCGCTCGCCAGCTTGATGCCGGTGGACACCGCGTCCACCGGTGCCATCGGGTTGGCGCGCACCCGCACGCCGAGGTCCGGCGGCGGGCAGTAGCGCATCACCAGGAACGGCCGGCCGCCCTCCGCCGTGACCCCGGCCGTGATGACGGAGACGATGTAGGGGTGGTCGGCCAGGCGGGCCATGGCGTTGGCCTCGGCGGTGAAGAGGTACTTCTCCCGGTCGGTGAGCGGCACGTCGGGTCGGACGACCTTGACCGCGACGCGCTGGCGCGGCCACTGCTGCTCGTACAGGAAGACGTCGGCGAAGCCGCCGCTGCCGAGGTGCTCGACGAACGCGAACCCCGGGATGACAGGCGCGCTCACCGGGCGACCGCCCCCGAGTCGTAGCGGACGCTGTAGACGTGGGCCATGTCGAGCACGGTGCCGGGATCCAGCACGTAGGCGTCGCCGGGCCGCATGCGCTCCGGCTCGCGGCCCGGGGGCGCGATCGTGGTGCCGCCGCGGCTGTCGAGGTCGCGGGCGACGACGTCCCAGCCGTCGAGCTCGATCTGCAGGTGGCGCCGCGAGACGAAGGAGTGGTCCCTGGGCAGGTGGACGAGGTGGGGCCAGTCGGTGCTGCCCTCGGCCGGAGCCGGCTTGCGGCCCAGGATCACGCCCCGGTCGAGCGGGACGACCTCGCCGGTCGGGAGGCGGAGCCCGCCAAGCGGCGGCCGGTCCACGCGTCGCGGCTCCTGCGGTGCGACCCGCTGGTGGCACACGCGGCACTGGGGGGCGATCGGAGGTGTCAGGTGCCCGAGCGGGCAGCTGACGGCGAGCACGGTCGGTGCGGTGCTCTGGACCAGGTGGGACGGTCGCAGGGACGTCGCTCCGTCGTGGTCGTCGGTCTCGGCCGCGCCGCCGGTCGTGGCCGGGGGCCGGATCGTGGTGTGGGCCCCCTCCTCGATGCGCTGCATCATCAGCGGGTCGGGCTCGGAGGTGTCGACCAGTGCGCCGGTGTCCTCGACCCGGTGGCGCACGCGGGTGCGCGGGGGAGGGCCGTCGGGGCCCTTCGCGGCGAGGATCGCGTCCGGGATGCCGTCGATGAGTGCGGCCGCCGCCGGCGGCGGGCTCTCCTGCGTGCGGTGGACCGGGGCGGTGCGGGCGGAGACGGGCGTCAGCTCCACGCGGTCCGCCGAGACTACCCCGCCGAGGAGGCGCCGGGTGGGGAGGAGGGTGTCGGGGTCTGCCCCGCCGTCGAGGCTCAGCACGCGCGCGGGCCCGGCGAGGCGCACGTGGCCGGCGCCGCGGGACAGCGTGGTGGACGCACCCGACGTGAAGTCGACGAGGGCCAGACCGGGCGGGTCGCCCTCGAACGCCTTCTCGGCGATCGCCAGCACGCGCTCGGCGACGCCGGCCCCCGAGGGGGCCGTCAGGGAGAGCGCGTCCCAGATGTCCTGGACCACGCGCTCGTCACCGGGGTCGGTGAGCAGCACCCAGTGGGCGCCACTGCCCACGAGCACGCCGGCCCCGCTGGCGTACCGCGCTTCCACGTTCAACGTCGGCTCCCCTCGTACACGCCCACGGCGCCATCATCACCCATCACGCCAGTCCGGCGCACACGGTCACGATTTGTCCGAAACTTGTCCCAACCTCCGCGACATACATACGCTCCTCCTCGGGTGACTGCGGCGGGCGTACGTCATCCGTGGGGCCAAGGGGGACTGGCGTGGCACGTGTGACTGCTCTGCGTCGACACCGGGCAGGCATCGCCTCCGGCGTCGCGCTGGCGGTCGCGGCGACCGCGGTCGTCGTCTACGCCGTGTCCGCCGAGGGATACAAGACCCACGAGGCCGAGCTCAACGACGGCGGCGTCTGGGTGGTCAACGGCAAGAAGGGCTGGTCCGGCCGGCTCAACAAGCCGATCAACCAGCTCGACGGCGTGGTGCCCAACGGCACCGGTAAGGCCCGCCTCGACGTGGTCCAGGACGGCGCCGCCGTGGTGACCCTCGACGCCGGCACGAGCCGGGGCCAGGTGATCGAGACCAGCCGTCTCGAGGCCCAGGACGGTGGCTCCGCCGCGATCCCGGTGACCGGTGACGTGGACATGGCCGGTGGGTCCCTCGCGACCGCGGACGCCGAGACCGGCGAGGTCTGGGCCGTGCGGTACGACGACGAGCTCGGCAAGCCGGTGGTGAGCGCCGTCGACCGCCAGGCCGAGCCCCTCGCCGAGGCCGGCGAGGGCGCGGCGCTCACCGTGAGCCAGTCGGGCACCGTCGTGGTGACCTCCACCGAGGAGGGCACGGTCACCACCCTCGCGCCGACCGACGCGGGTTTCCGCGAGCCGCGCACCCGCGACCTGTCGGGGGACGCCGGTCAGGTGTCCGACGTGACCACCGTCGGCGACCGCATCGTCACCCTCGACGCCGACGCCGGCGTCCTGAGCGTCGTCGGCGGCGCCACCGTGTCGGTGACGCCGGGCAGCCGTCTCCAGCAGCCGGGCCCCGCCGACGACGCCGTGCTGGTCGGGGCGCCCGACGGGCTGCTGAGCGTGGACCTGGGGTCCGGCGACGTCACCACCGTGTCCGGCAGGTCCGGCACCTCCGCCGTCGAGCCGGTCCGTCTGGGCCCGTGCGTCTACGGCGCCTGGTCCGGCGGGCTCGGCGCGGTCGCCGTGCAGTGCGGCTCCCAGGAGGTCATGGAGGACGACCTCGGGGGCAACGCCACCAACCTCGCCTTCCGGGTCAACCGCGGCGAGATCGTCCTCAACGACGCCAGCAGCGGCACCGTCTGGGACGTGCAGCAGGACAAGCCGGTCCGCATCGACAACTGGGAAGCCTTCACGTCGAAGAAGAAGAACAAGGACGACGACGAGGAGAACGAGAACCAGAGCGACGCCGACCGTCGTCCGCCCCGGGCGAAGCCCGACTCGTACGGCGTCCGCGCCGGGCGCACGACCGTGCTCCACCCGCTCGACAACGACTCGGCCCCCGACGGTCGCCTGCTGAGCATCGTCGACGTGGACCAGCCGTCCGGCGGGGCGCGCGTCGAGATCAGCCCCGACGGCCAGACGCTGGTCCTGGCGATGCCCGAGGACGGCAGGCCCGCCCGGTTCGACTACTTCATCGACGACGGGCGCAACGGCCTGTCGGCCAACGCTGCCATCGACGTCGAGGTGCGCGGCTCCCAGCAGAACGAGCCCCCGACCACCCGCGAGGGGTGGAAGAAGCCGACCTACAAGGTGCCGCACGGCGGGGAGCTCGCCGTCCCGGTGCTGGGGGACTGGCGCGACGACCGCGACGGCGACACGCTGATCCTCGAGTCGGCGACGGCCGTCGGCGGTGGCGAGACGGGTGCGGCCGCACGCACCACGGCGGACGGCCGGATCCGCTTCACCGCCCCGTCCGGTCCCGCCGAGGGCCCCCAGCTCGTGCGCGTGGAGTTCGCCGTCACCGACGGGCGCTCCGCCGCGGTCACCAGGTCGATGGGCTTCCAGGTCCAGGCGCCCCAGGACCAGAAGTCCTACGCGCCGCAGGCCGAGCCCGACGTCGTACGCGGTGAGGTCGGCAAGCCGATCAAGATCCGCCCGCTGCTCAACGACCTGCCCGGCTCCGACCCCAACGCGCCCGACGCCGAGCTGTCGCTGGGCGGCAAGGTGCCGCAGCAGCCCGGCGCCAAGGTGGTCACCGACCTCGACGCCGGGCAGCTGACCTTCACCGGCGAGCGGGCCGGCACCTACTTCCTCAGCTACGACGCGGCCTTCGGCAACGCACCCCTGGACCAGGGCACCGTCCGCGTCGACGTCAAGGCGAGGCCCAAGCGCGCCGCCGATCCGATCGCGATGCCCGACACGCTCACCGTCTACGGGCAGGCTCCCGGGATCGTCGACGTGCTGGCCAACGACCTGGACCCGGCGGGCGGCCTGCTGGTCGTGCAGCGCGCCGCCGGCGACCGCACGAACCAGCTCGACGTGGCGATCGTCGACGGGCGGTGGCTGCGCATCTCCGCGACCGGCCCCGACCTCGCCCCCGCCACGCAGACCGTCTCCTACACGATCAGCAACGGCACCAGCTCCGCCGTCCGGGGGGAGGTGGTGGTCACCCAGCGCCCGGCACCGGCGGACAACACCCCCATCACGGTCTCCGACAGGGTCGTGGTGCGGGCCGGCGGGTCGGTCGCGGCCCCGGTGCTCGACAACGACGTGTCCCCGGCCGGCGACCGCCTCACGCTGCTCAACGACCTGTCGAGCACCGACACCCCGGGCCAGCTCGCGGTGGTCGCGCCCATCGACGTCACCGGCGACGTCGGCAAGGCCTTCGTCTCCGGACGCGTCGTGCGCTACGTCGCGCCCGAGGAGGTGGAGGAGCGCGACACCTACTCGGTCACGTACGTCGCGCAGAACCTCGAGGGCAAGCGCGCGGACGGCACCCTCAAGGTGACCGTGGTGCCCGCCGACGACCCCAACGACGCTCCCGAGCCGCCGACACTCGAGGGCCGCGTGGTCTCGGGGGACACCGTGAAGGTCCGGATGCCCTCGGTGGGCGTCGACCGCAACGGCGACCCCGTCACGGTCACGGGCATCACGTCCGCCCCGCGGCTCGGCCGGATCGAGGCCGTGGGTGGCAACTTCCTCGAGTACCAGGCCTACCCGCGCACGGTGGGCACCGACGAGTTCACCTACTCGGTCGTCGACTCCCAGGGCGCGTTCGCGACCGGCACCGTCCGGGTGGCCGTCGTCGAGCCGGGCCAGCCCCAGCCGCCGCTCGCGGTCGAGGACCGGCTCACCGTCGAGCCGGGACGGACTGCGACGTTCGACCCGCTCGCCAACGACTTCATCGCCGCCGGCGACTCGGTGGAGGTCGAGATCCTCGACGGCCCGGACGGCGCCCGCCTCGACCCCGACACCAACCTGGTGACGGTGCCGGCGCCCGGCTCCGCCGGAGCCCCGCCGACCGTGCTGGTCTACCGGGTCACCAACGGCATCGACGAGTCGCGCGCGACGATGACGCTGACCACGGCCGAGGACTACGACAACCCCCCGATCGTCTACGACGCCTTCGGCCGGGCCGACGACAGCGGGAGCGTGGTCGTCGACGTCCTCGAGGGCGCCTACGACCCGGACGGCGCCGCCGAGGACCTCGAGGTCGTCGACGTGACCGGTGACCCGTCCGCCCGCGTGGTCGAGGCGTCGCAGGTCCGGGCCGATCGCGGGGAGGCGCCCAAGGTGCTGCCCTTCCAGGTCCGCGACGCCGACGGTGCGACCGCCGCCGCGTCGGTCTACATCCCGCCCACGGGCGACGGCCTGCCCTACGTCCTGCCCGGGTCGCTCATCGAGCTGGACTCGGGCGGCAGCATGAGCGGCAAGGTCTCCGACTACATCGCCGCCCCCGACGGCGGCAAGGTGCGCCTCGCGTCCGGACGCCGGTCGTGGTCCGCCTCACCCACCGACCTCACGGTCGGTCCCGACGGTGACAACGGGTTCACGCTGTCGGCTCCCGCCGGCTTCCGGGGCCCGGGCTCGGTGCTCGTGGAGGTCACGACCGCGACCGACGCCAGCGGCAACGAGGACGCCACGACGACCGAGGACGGCGTGACCGCCATCTTGTCGATCCCGGTGGTGGTCGGCGACGACGTCCCGTCGCTCGAGTGCCCCTCGACCGTCATCCCGATGTCGTCCGGCCAGCGCTACGACCTCGACATCGCGACGTACTGCAAGGTCTTCACCGTCGACCCCCGAGACGCCGCCGACCTCGACTTCACCGCCGAGTGGAGCCAGGCCGTCGACGGCGTCGAGGTCAGCAGTCCCGCGGGCTCCGTCGTGACGGTCACGGCCTCCGACGACGTCACCGAGGGCGGCGAGGCCGTGCTGACGGTGCGCGCCGGCGAGAGCAACGCGCAGGTGGTGCGGTTCCGGCTGGACAAGGCCCCGCCGCCGCGCCTCAACCCGATCCGCGTCGAGACGATGGAGGCCGGGCAGAGCCGGACCTACGACCTCGCCTCCTACCTCGAGGCAGGCGTCGCCAACCCGGACACCACCATCGTGCAGGTGCAGAACACCGGGACGCCCGGGGTGAGGGCCAGCGTGGACGGGAGTCGCCTCACCCTGACGGCCGAGCGCGACACGCGCGGCGCCGAGGCCAGCTTCCGTCTGGTCGTCAGCGACGTGTCCGACGACGACCCACCGCCCTCGCGGACGGCCGAGGGCAGGATCCAGTTCCGCGTGATCGGCACGCCGTCGCCGCCCGGTGAGCCGCGGCCCTACCCCCTGTCCGACGAGGTCGGCACCATCAAGATGGGCTGGGCGCCCCCGGACGACGACGGCGGGGCACCGCTCCTCTACTACGTGGTGCGCGAGGAGAAGACCCGCACCACGCAGCGGTGCGACACCAACGAGTGCGTCTTCCGCAGGCTCAAGACCGGCGGCAACTACAGCTTCCGCGTGCAGGCGTTCAACCGCGTGGGCGGCAGCGACTGGAGCGCGCTCTCCCGGTCGGCCCGCGCCGACACGCAGCCGGGTCGGGTCCAGGACATCCGGATGGCCGGTCGCGACGACGGCCAGATCACGATCGCGTGGGACAAGCCGTCCACCAACACCTCCCGGATCCTCGACTACACGATCAGCTGGCCCGGTGGCCCGTCCGGCGTCAGCGTCCCCGGGACCACCACGACCTACACCGCCGCCGGGCTGGACAACAACCAGCAGTACGCCTTCACGGTCAAGGCCCGGAACGCCGTCGGCTACTCGCTCCCGCGCGAGTCCGGGCCGATGCAGCCCCTCGGCACGCCGCCGGCGCCGGCGGCCCCCACCGTCACCGACCTGGAGTCCGGGGCCACCCAGACGAACATCAGGATCGCGTGGCAGGCGGTGTCGCCCGAGGGCCCGGGGCCGACGGTCTACACCGTCAGCTACGACAACGGCGTGTCCTCGGGCGCGGTCCCCGGCTGCCAGCGGCTCGCGTCGCTGACGTGCACCCACGCGGGCGTGTCCTACGACGGGCTCACCTACACCTACTCCGTCGTCGCGGCCAACCAGCCCGGTGACCAGCCGGGCAAGCGGTCGCAGCCGAGTGTCGGCACGTCGATCGAGGCCGTCGGCCGGCCGGCGCAGTGGGGGTCGTTCGAGCTGGTCGCCACGGGAAACAGCCAAGAGGCACAGGTGCGCTACACCGTCCCGGACTCCCGAGGCTCGGTGAGCAAGGTGGAGATCCTGGTCGGCGGATCGGTGGTCAAGACATTCGGTCAGCAGACCGGGACCAACGTGACCCGCTTCCAGACTCCTGGAAACGAGCAGCCCTACCAGGTGCAACTGCGCGTGTGCAACGAGAAGGCTCCGGCTGGGTGCACGGCGAGCGGAGTGCAGAACGCGCAGACCTACGGCCGCCTCGACGGCATGCTCAACGACATCGCGGCCCCGGCCATCAGCGGCAAGACTGTTACCTGGACCGTCACAGGCTCCAGCAACGGCGACCCCGCCGAACTCGTCTACCGCATCAACGGAGGTGGCGAGCAAGTCCGCACGCTCGCCGGAGTCGGAGCATTCAGTGAGTCGATCCCTGTGACTACCGAGGACTTCGCGCAGGACGTCCGGCTCCAGGTGTGGCTGCGCGACTCCTCGCCGGGTGGGCGCGGCGAAGACTACGCCGAGTCGTCCGCTCGCAGTGACGTGCCGGAGCCCGGAGTCAGCGCGCGCAAGGGCCAGTTCTGCACCGACGGTGACGCCGATCCGAGCAACAACTGTGCGAAGGGCAACGACCCGCCATGCGACGTAGCGAGCTGCGGGTTCGTCGAGGTCACGGTCTCCGGCTTCTACGAGCCGGTCAGGTGCGGTGTCAACAACGACCAGTTCCCCAACAGGTTTGGCAGCGAGATCGACTTCGGGCCCACCTTCAGCGGTTCCGCAACGCAGATGTCGCCGTGGTACTACCCGTCGGGCAACATCACGGTGCGGTGCGTCGGACGGGGCGTCTTCGGAAAGGCTTCGGCCACCACCTTCTCCTGGCCTCCGTGACTTCATGGACGCCCAGGCACTCTCGCATCCGTTTCACTCCACGAAGGAGCACCGTTGACCATCTCCCACGAACAGGCCGAGTGGTTCAAGTCGACCTTCGACCAGCTCACCGACAACATGGAGAAGGCGGTGCTCGGCAAGCGCCACGTCGTCCGGCTCGCGCTGACCTGCCTGCTCTCGGAGGGCCACATCCTCCTCGAGGACTTCCCCGGCACCGGCAAGACGATGCTGGCCCGGGCGCTGGCCAACACCGTGCAGGGCAGCCACGCCCGCATCCAGTTCACGCCCGACCTGCTGCCCTCGGACGTCACCGGTGTCACCGTCTACGACCAGCACAAGGGCACGTTCGAGTTCCACCCCGGCCCGATCTTCCACACCATCGTGCTGGCCGACGAGATCAACCGCGCCTCGCCCAAGACGCAGTCGGCGCTGCTCGAGGTGATGGAGGAGGGGCAGGTCACCGTGGACGGCGTCGCCCACCCCGTCGGCAGGCCGTTCCTCGTGATCGCCACCCAGAACCCCATCGAGCAGGCCGGCACCTACCGGCTGCCGGAGGCCCAGCTCGACCGCTTCCTCATGAAGACCTCGGTCGGCTACCCCGACCGCCAGGCCACGGTCGAGCTGCTCAACAACGCGGCGGTCCGGGACCGGGCAGCCCTCGTCACCCCCGTGATCACCGCCGCCACGATCGCGCAGATGAGCGGCCTGGCCGACGAGGTCTACGTGGACCCGGCCGTGGTCGGCTACGTCGCGGAGCTGGCCGAGGAGTCGCGCCGGCAGCCGCACGTCAAGCTCGGGCTGTCGGCCCGCGGCTGCCTGGCGTTCGTCCGGGTCGCCAAGACGTGGGCCGCCGCCGACGGGCGCGACCACGTCGTGCCCGACGACATCAAGGACCTCGCCGAGCCGGTGCTGTCGCACCGCATGCTGCTCGACGCCGAGGCGCAGTTCAGCGGCGTCGACGTCCAGACGGTCATCTCGCGCCTGCTCGACGCCGTCGCCCCGCCGACCGACCGCGTGGGGGCCTGACGCCGACCATGCGACAGCGGTTGAACGACGCGCTCGAGGTCATCAAGCCGATCGGCTGGCTGGTCCTCGGCCTCGGCCTGGGTGCGCTCCTGGTCGCGGTGGTCGCGCAGTGGCGCGAGCTGGCGGTGCTGGGCACGGGCTGCCTGGTGCTGATGGTGCTCGCGCTGCCGTTCCTGCTCGGCCGGACCTCCGTGTCGGTCGACCTGCGGCTCCAGCCCGAGCGGGTGGCGGCCGGGGAGTCCGTCGCCGCCGGCGTGCTGGTGGTCAACCGCGCGTCGTCACGCCTGGTCCCGACGACGCTCGAGGTGCCGGTCGGGTCGGCCGTGCACCGCTACGGCATCAGCTCGCTCGCCCCCGGCGCGTCCCACGAGGAGTCGTTCACCATCCGCACCGAGCGACGCGGGGTCATCGCCGTCGGACCGGCGATGACCCGCCGCGGGGACCCGGTGGGCATCTTCTCCCGCGACGTGGTCTGGACGCCGGTGCGCGAGGTGCTGGTGCGCCCCCACCTGGTGCCCATGGAGTCCCTCGGCGCCGGGCTGCTGCGCGACCTCGAGGGCGTCTCCACCGACGCCGTCAGCCAGAGCGACCTGGCCTTCCACGCCCTGCGGGAGTACGTCCCCGGTGACGACCTGCGCCACATCCACTGGCGCTCGTCGGCGAAGGTGATGGCCTCGACCGGGGAGTCGGCCCTGCTCGTGCGCGAGTACCTCGACACCCGCCGCAGCCACGCCACCATCGTCGTCGACGACCGGCTCGGCTCGTGGGCGGACCCGGAGGACTTCGAGACGGCGATGGCGGTCGCGGCGTCGATCGCCGTGCGAGCGGTGCTCGACGAGTTCGACGTGTCCTTCGTGTGCGGCACCCACGCGTCGTCGGGCTCCGACGGCCACCTCGCGCTCGACGCGGTCTGCCGTGCCGACTTCGGCGACCGCGGCCTCGTGGACTCCGGTCGGCAGGCCAGCATGCTGGCCCCCGACACCAGCCTCGCGTTCTTCATCGGCGGCAGCGAGTCGCCGTTCACCGACCTGCTGCGCTCCTCCGCGGCCTTCCCGCCCGAGGTGCGCCGCTTCGGCATCGTGGTCGACCCTCACGGCAACAGCCGAGTCACCGAGACCGGCGGCCTGCCCGTCCTCCACCTGGCCGCCAAGGAGGACCTCGGCGGCCTCCTCCGCTGGAGCGTCCGATGAGCACATCGGCGACCGGCACCCGCACCCGCGTACGCCGCCACGCGCTGCTGCCCGACCGCCACTCGTGGGTCGACATCGGCTTCACGCTGGCGCTGTCGGCGGTGGCGCTCACGGCGTTCGGCTCCTCGTTCACCGGGTCCGCGTACCTCGCGGTCGGGCTGCTCGGCACGGTGATCGCGGTCCTGGTGACCCACCTGACCCGCGCCGCCGGCTGGCCGGTGATCTCCGCCGTGGTCATCTGCCTCGTCCTGTTCTTCCTGCTCGGCGGCCCCCTGTGCTTGCGCTCGCTCGGTGACACCTACACGCTCCCCGGCTCCGGGACCCTCGCCCGGGTCGCGGACCAGGCGGTCTTCGGCTGGAAGGACCTGCTCACCACGCTGCCGCCGGTCGACGGTGACGGCCCGCTGCTGGTCCTGCCCTGGCTGTCCGGCATGGTCGCCGGGCTGGTCGGCAGCGTGCTGGCGCACGTCACGGTCCGCCGCGCGTGGCTCGCCGCCCTGCTCCCCGTGGCCGGGATGACCGTCGTCCTCTCCGGGGCGATCCTGCTCGGGGTCCGCCACCCGCAGTCCCTCGTCGTGCAGGGCACGGTCTTCACGGGCCTCGCGCTCGCCTGGCTGGCGATCCGGGCCCGCCGGGCCAGCGCGGCCGTGCACGGCGGCAGCACGTCGTACGCCCGCGTCGTGGGCGCCGTCGTCATGCTCGGCCTCGCTGCCCTCCTCGCCCAACCCGCGAGTGCGCTCCTCGTCGGCGACGACTCGCGGCGCGCGGTGGCCCGCAGCTGGGTCGAGCCGCCCTTCGACATCGGCCGCTACCCCTCGCCGCTGGCCGGCTTCCGCAAGTACGTCGACCTCAAGGGCCAGCCCAGCCCCGCGAACGTCTACGACAAGACCCTGCTCGACATCGAGGGCGTCCCGGCCGAGACCCGGGTCCGGTTCGCGACGATGGACCGCTACGACGGGATGGTCTGGGGCGCCACGGACGACGCGCTGCCCGGCCCCGCCGACGACTCGTTCCAGCGCGTGTCGTCGACCATCGACAACCCGGCCGAGGGGGAGGAGGTCGACGCGACGATCACCCTCGGCGAGGGGTGGAGCGGGGTGTGGCTGCCCACGGTCGGCGCCCTCCGGTCCCTGGACTTCGAGACCGGCGATGCCCGCGCCAAGGCCGAGGTGTTCCGCTACAACCTCGCCACCTCCACCGCCGTCGTCCCCACCGGGATGCAGCCGGGCGACCGCTACTCCTTCACGGCGGTCGAGCCCGACGACGCGCTGACCGAGGAGACCGTCGGGTCCGCCGACCTGACGCCGCTCCCGCCCGGGGCGGCGTTCGTCCAGGGGCCCACCGAGAAGTGGACCGAGGACGCCGGCACCGACCCGATGGACCGCGTGCTCGCCGCCGCGGAGCACCTCCGCTCGGAGGGCAAGTACTCCGACGGCGTCGGCCGCACCGAGCGGATCTACGTCGCCGGCCACAGCGCCTGGCGGCTGTCCGACGAGTTCGTCAACGCCCCCCAGATCGTCGGCAACGACGAGCAGTACGCCGCGACCATGGCGCTGGTCGCCAACGACATCGGCGTCCCGGCCCGCGTCGTGCTGGGCGCCGTCGTGCCCGAGGGCGGACGGGTCACCGGCAAGGACGTGTCGGCCTGGGTGGAGCTCCGTGCCGCCGACGGCACGTGGAAGACGCTGCCGACCGAGGCCTTCATGTCGGACACGCCCCCGGCCGACCAGGTGCCCGAGACCAACACCCCGATGTCCGGGACGGTCATCCCGCCGCCCAACCCGATCCCGCCGCCGTCGGACGCGGGGGAGCAGAGCGACGCCGACCTCAAGGAGCGCAAGGCCACCCGCAAGAAGAAGGCCGAGGAGGACGAGGACAGCATCATCCCGGGCCTGCCGTCGTGGGTCGGCCTCGTCGCGACCTACGTCGGCCTCCCGCTCCTCCTCGCCGCCTTGCTGCTGGCGGCCGTGGTCGGCCTCAAGGCGTGGCGCCGGCACCGCCGCCGCAGCGCTGCGTCGGCGTCCGCCCGCTTCGTGGGCGCCTGGCGCGAGCTCGTCGACCACGCGCGCGACCTCGGCCAGCCGGTGCCGCTGGGGCCGACCGTCACCCGGCGCGAGCAGTCGGCCGGCATCGTGTCCGGCCGGGCCGGCACGCTGGCGCGCCGCGCCGACAGCTTCGTCTTCGGCCCCAGCACGCCCGAGGTGGGCGCGGCCGCGACCTACTGGGAGTCGGTCGACGCCGAGCGGCGGGCCATGTCGCGGGAGGTGGGCCGCTGGCAGCGCTTCCGGGCCGCGACCAGCCTCCGCTCGCTGCGACGTACGACATCCGGGCGACCACGGGCCGTGGACCGGCAGCCCGCCGACGGCGACCCCACGTCCGTGCCGACCCCCGCGCCCGGGCGTGTCCGGGGAGTCGCGCGGCGGCTGCGCGACCTCGCTGATTGGCGTTCTCGACGCACGCCTGACTAAACTGGTGCGTCGGCCCAACGTGGGCTGTGTTTCGTGGCGCCTCGCGGCTGTCCGGAATCTCGTGTGATCGTCCCAGACGCTTGCGCGCGTGCCCGGGAAGAGGTTCCCCGGACCGCCTCACGAGGTCCACCGGCCACCTGCGCCGCAGGTGCCGGGCGGTTCCCGGGCCACGGTAGACAACGAGACAACAGATTGTGGAGGACATGCCGAAGAAAGAAGGCGTGATCGAGATCGAGGGCACCGTCGTGGAGGCCCTTCCCAACGCCATGTTCCGTGTGGAGCTGGCCAACGGGCACAAGGTGCTCGCGCACATCAGCGGCAAGATGCGACAGCACTACATCCGGATCCTCCCCGAGGACCGGGTCGTGGTGGAGCTCTCGCCGTACGACCTCACCCGGGGTCGGATCGTCTACCGCTACAAGTGACACGTCCAGCCGAGTAGCAAGGATTCGTTGACATGAAGGTCAACCCCAGCGTCAAGCCCATCTGTGACAAGTGCAAGGTCATCCGCCGTCACGGCCGGGTCATGGTCATCTGCGAGAACCCGCGCCACAAGCAGCGCCAGGGCTGAGCGATCTCGTCCGGCTTGCCGGACGAGCAGCGCGAGCCTCGCAGCCGCTTGCGGCAAGAGGGCTTGAACCCCAGCAGGACGACCGCAACACAGCACCACCCACAACGTGATCGCTAGGTCCGCCCAGGCGGACTGAAGTCACCTCCGGAGCACTGGCCGGAGCCCACCCGAGGCGGGATGGGACGCGACACGACCAGAAACCACTGCGAGAACAGACAAGGAACCGCCACATGGCACGCCTCGTTGGTGTCGACCTCCCGCGCGACAAGCGCATCGAGATCGCGCTCACCTACATCTACGGCATCGGCCGTACCCGCGCCCAGCAGCTCCTGGCCGCCACCGGCGTCGACCCGAACGCCCGGGTCCACACGCTCGGTGACGAGGAGCTGGTCAAGCTTCGCGACGAGATCGAAGCCAACTTCAAGATCGAGGGTGACCTCCGACGTGAGGTCCAGGCGGACATCCGCCGCAAGATCGAGATCGGCAGCTACCAGGGTCGCCGCCACCGCATGGGCCTCCCGGTCCGCGGTCAGCGCACCAAGACCAACGCGCGCACCCGCAAGGGCCCCAAGCGCACCGTCGCCGGCAAGAAGAAGGCGAAGTGATCGGCGCCCCGCGCTGATCCTCGTCATCGAAGCTTCCAGACCAGACCTCAGGAGTTAGTGAATGCCTCCCAAGAGCCGCGCGACCAAGGTCCGCCGCAAGGAGAAGAAGAACGTCGCCCAGGGCGAAGCCCACATCAAGAGCACGTTCAACAACACCATCGTCACGATCACCGACCCGACCGGTGCGGTGATCTCGTGGGCCTCTGCCGGCACCGTCGGCTTCAAGGGCTCGCGCAAGTCCACCCCCTTCGCCGCCCAGATGGCTGCCGAGGCCGCCGGCCGTCGCGCCATGGACCACGGCATGAAGAAGATCGACGTCTTCGTCAAGGGCCCGGGCTCGGGTCGTGAGACCGCCATCCGGTCGCTGGGTGCCATCGGCCTCGAGGTCGGCACCATCCAGGACGTCACGCCCACCCCGCACAACGGATGCCGGCCGCCCAAGCGCCGCCGCGTCTGACCCGAGACTGAGAAAGAGAGACTGACACATGGCCCGCTACACCGGTCCCATGACCCGCAAGTCGCGCCGTCTCGGTGTCGACCTCGTCGGCGGCGACGCTGCCTTCGAGAAGCGTCCCTACGCCCCCGGCCAGCACGGCCGCGGTCGTATCAAGGAGTCCGAGTACCTGCTGCAGCTCCGTGAGAAGCAGAAGGCCCGCTTCACCTACGGCGTGATGGAGAAGCAGTTCGTCCGCTACTACAAGGAGGCCAGCCGTCGCCAGGGCAAGACCGGCGACAACCTCCTGCAGCTCCTCGAGTGCCGCCTCGACAACGTGGTCTACCGCGCCGGCTTCGCCCGGACGCGCCGCCAGGCCCGCCAGCTCGTCGTGCACGGCCACTTCCTGGTCAACGGCAAGAAGGTCGACATCCCGTCCTTCCAGGTCACCGACCACGACATCATCGACGTGCGCGAGAAGTCGCTCGAGCTCACCCCGCTGATCGTGGCGCGTGAGACCCACGGCGAGCGCGTCACCCCCGCGTGGATGGAGGTCATCCCGTCGCGGATGCGCGTCCTCATCCACCAGGTCCCGGTCCGGGCGCAGATCGACGTCCCGGTCCAGGAGCAGCTGATCGTGGAGTACTACTCCAAGAAGTGACCTTGTCGGTGGCCGCCCGTCCTGCGGGCGGCCACCGATGCCCCTCTTCCACACCACTCCTCACCATGTTCGGATCCGTCAAATAGCGGGTGGATCCGGAAAGGAAAAACTCCGTGCTCATCGCTCAGCGCCCCACCCTCACGGAAGAGACCGTCGACGAGTTCCGCTCGCGGTTCGTCATCGAGCCCCTCGAGCCCGGCTTCGGCTACACGCTCGGCAACTCGCTTCGTCGTACGCTCCTCAGCTCGATCCCGGGTGCCTCGGTCACCAGCATCAAGGTCGACTCCGTCCTCCACGAGTTCTCGACGATCGAGGGCGTCACCGAGGACATGACCGAGATCATCCTCAACCTCAAGGGCATCGTCGTCTCCTCCGAGCACGACGAGCCGGTCGTGATGTACCTGCGCAAGTCCGGTGCCGGTGACGTCACCGCCGCCGACATCACCCCGCCCGCCGGCGTCGAGGTGCACAACCCCGACCTGAAGATCGCCACGCTGTCCGACAAGGGCAAGCTGGAGATGGAGCTGGTCGTCGAGCGCGGGCGCGGCTACGTCTCGTCCGTGCAGAACAAGGGTGCCGACAACGAGATCGGCCGCATGCCGGTCGACTCGATCTACAGCCCGGTGCTGAAGGTGACCTACAAGGTCGAGGCCACCCGTGTCGAGCAGCGCACCGACTTCGACAAGCTCGTCATCGACGTCGAGACCAAGCCGTCGATCCGTCCCCGCGACGCGATCGCCTCGGCCGGCAAGACCCTGGTCGAGCTCTTCGGCCTGGCCCGCGAGCTCAACGTCGAGGCCGAGGGCATCGACATCGGCCCGTCGCCCGTCGACGAGCAGCTCGCCGCCGACCTGGCCCTCCCGGTCGAGGACCTGCAGCTCACCGTCCGCAGCTACAACTGCCTCAAGCGCGAGGGCATCCACACCGTGGGCGAGCTCATCTCGCGCTCGGAGCAGGACCTGCTCGACATCCGCAACTTCGGTGCCAAGTCCATCGACGAGGTCAAGGCCAAGCTGGTCGAGATGGGCCTCTCGCTCAAGGACAGCGCGCCCGGCTTCGACCCGCACGCCGCCCTCGCCGCCTACGGCGACGACGACGACGACGCGTTCATCGAGGACGAGCAGCTCTGACCCCCCCGGCCCCCGCCACGGGGGACGTACCACCGAAACCGACCGGGCCCAGCCAACGACTGGGCCGGTCGTCTACCCGGGTACCTGACACGGCCCGAGAGAAGGAAGGCACCACATGCCCAAGCCCAAGAAGGGTCCCCGCCTCGGCGGCAGCCCGGCCCACCAGCGCCTGATGCTGTCGAACCTGGCCACCGCCCTGTTCGAGCACGGCCGGATCACCACCACCGAGACCCGCGCGCGCCTGCTGCGCCCGGTCGCGGAGAAGCTGATCACCAAGGCCAAGCGCGGCGACCTGCACAACCGTCGTGAGGTCCTCAAGACCATCCGCGACAAGTCGGTCGTGCACACGCTGTTCACCGAGATCGCGCCGACCTTCGCCGAGCGTCCCGGTGGGTACACCCGCATCACCAAGATCGGCCCCCGCAAGGGCGACAACGCCCCCATGGCGGTCATCGAGCTGGTGACCGAGGCCTACAGCCCGAAGGCGCCCTCGACCAAGAAGACCGAGGCCGCTGCCGCGCCGGCTGCTCCCGTCGAGGCCGAGCACACCGAGGTCGTCGAGACCGAGGACACCACCGCCGAGACCGCTGCCGCCGAGCACGAGGCCGCCGCTGCCGAGCACGAGGCCGCTGCCGCTGAGCACGAGGCTGCCGCTGCCGAGCACGAGGCGGCCGCCGAGGCCGCCGAGGCTGCCGAGGAGTCGGACGAGCCCAAGGCCTGATCCCGGGTCCGCCACGCAAGGCCCGTCACCCCACCGGGGTGGCGGGCCTTCGTGCGTCGCCCGGGGGGAGGAGCGGTGGCCCAGCCACGTTCCGGCCGCAGGAAATGTGGCCCGCTCACCGCTCGGGGCTCCCGCGCCGCCGCCCGGCGGTCAGAGGCGAGCGAGGACCTCGCCCGCGTCGAGGCTGCGGGGGGCGCCGCCGGTGGCGGTGAGGAGGCGGGTGGCGGCCACGACGGCGTCGTTCACGGGCGTGGGGACGCCGTGCAGGCGGCCCTGGAGCACGACCTCCCCGGCGAGGTAGTCGATCTCGGAGTCGCCGGTGCCGCGGGTCAGGCTCTGCCAGGTGGAGCCGCCGCGGCGCTCGAGGTCGGTCCGGCGCTGGAGGATCGAGCCGCGCCGCGCGCGGTCCTCGGCGGCCGTGACGACGGTGAGGCCGGCCGCGGCCAGCACCTGCTCGCCCTCCTCCTGCGCGCGCTGGGCGAGCTCGTCGGCCGCCTCGCCCTGGGCGAACGACGCGTCGACCCCGTTGCCGAGGTTCATCACGAGCTTGCGCCGCTTCAGCGCCATGATGTCGTCGCGCTCCTCGGACGCGATGCCCGCCACCCCGAGGTCGGCGGACACGGCCGCGGTGGTCTCGTCGGTGCCGCCGGGGAACCGGCCGATGTCGAGGATCGCCGGGGTCGGGTGGCACGACGCCACCACCACGCCGGGCTCGAGGTGGGTCGCCGGCAGCATGACGCAGACGGCGTACGTCCTCGCGAAGAGCCGCAGCGCGGCCGCCTCCGTGGCGATGCCGTTGGTGGCACACACGACGGGGACGTCGGCGGGGGCGTGGGCGCGGAGGTCGGCGAGCGCGACGGACGCCTGGTGGGACTTGACCGCCAGCAGCACGACCGTGTCGTCGGTCCACCGGACCTCGGCCGCGGTGTCGGTGGCCGGCGTGTCGATGCGGTGGCGGCCGTCGCCGGCATCGAGCACCAGGCCCTCCGCCCGGATGGCCTCGAGGTGGGCGCCCCGCGCGACCAGCGTCACCGCGTGACCGGCGCGCGCGAGCGTGCCGCCGACGACCCCACCGACGGCGCCGGCGCCGTAGACGACGTACCTCATGTCGTCGACCCTACGAGGGGTCAACGACGCACGCGGAACCGGAGGTGGAGCACGCGGTCGCCCTGGATGACGACCTCCGGGTCGTCGAGCAGGTGCTGGGTCCGGATCGAGCCGAAGTAGCGCTTGCCGGTGCCGAAGACCACCGGCACGACGTCCATCGCCACCTCGTCGACGAGGCCGAGGGCGAGGGCCTGCCCGCCGACGTCGCCCGCCGCCACGGCCACCGTCCGGTCGCCGGCCAGCTCACGAGCGGTGGCGACCGCGGCGGTCACGTCGTCGACGAAGTGGTACGACGCCTCCGGGTGCCACCCCTCGGGCCTCGGCCGGTGGGACACCACGACGACGTGGTCGCCTGAGGGGGGACGCCCCTCCCACCCGTTCGTGAGGTCGAACAGGTGGCGGCCGATCACCATGGTGCCGATGGAGTCCCACACGGGGCGGACGTAGTCGTACGACGTCTGCGACACCCGCAGGCCGCCGGGCGCAGGGTCGTCCATGTCCTGGGCGGACAGCGGCCGGTCCCCGTTGAAGTACCAGTCGAACAGGGGGCCCGGGTCGTCGTGGAGGTCGGCGATGAACCCGTCCAGCGACACCACGTTGTTCATCACCACGGTGCTCACGGGGTGCCTCCGACGGCGGGGCGCCAGGCGGGGTCGCGCCCGACGAAGCCCATCAGCCGGTCGACGACGGGGGCGTCGTCGGGCACCGGGACCGCGGGGCCGTACTGCCCGGAGTCGCGCAGCACCTGCTCGATCGGGCGCATCCCCGCCAGCAGCTGGGCGGCGAAGTCCTCGTCGAGCCCGGCGTCCTGGCCCCCGGCACGGGCGAGGTCCCACGAGTGCATGAAGACGTCGGCGGTGTAGAACCGGTCGACGGCGTCGGCGAGCCGGTGGGTGCCGGCGCGCGGATGGGTGAAGGGCTCGTCGCCGCGATGCTCGAGGGCTCGTTGGACGGCGTCCGTGTGGTGCTGCCACGCCGCGAGCGGGTCGTCGTCCACCGACGGGCCCGCGGGCAGCTCGACGCCGCCGCTGGCCAGGAAGGGCGGGAACCAGCCGACGAGGTGGCCGACGACGTCGCGTGCGGTCCAGCCGTCGACCGGGGCCGGGGCGGACCAGTCGGGGGTCTGCGCCACCAGCCGGCCGAAGCCCCTGGCGACCGCGGCGTGGCGCTCGGCCGGGGCGTCGGGGAGCGCCATCAGAGGGCGCCGTCGGCGAGGAGGCGGTCGATCGCGGCGTAGCCGTCGTTGACGCCGACCTCCATGCCGCTGCGCAGCCAGGCGTCGCGGTCCTCGAAGGAGTCGCAGAGGCTCACGGCGTGGAGGCGGGTGCGGCCGTCGCCGAGGTCCTCGAAGGTCACCGTCTCCAGCGAGACGCCGTCGGGCATGCCCTCCCAGGTGAACGTCTGAACGATGCGGTCCTCGCGCACGGTGTGGAAGCACCCGCGGAACGCGGTCTCGAACTCCTCCCGACCGTCGCTGCCCCGCGCGGTGTAGCTCCAGCTGCCGCCGTCGCGGGCGTCCCAGTGGGTGATGTCGGCGCCGACGCCGTCGGGCCCGACCCACTGCGCGAAGAGCTCGGGGTCGGTGTGAGCCCGGAAGAGCTGGGCGGGGGTGGCCGCGAAGTCGCGGCGGACGTGGATGGCGGGCACGTCGCTGTCGGCCTCGATGGCGGCCTCGGGGTAGCGCGTGGCGGCGTCGCCGGTCTGCACGGTGGTCATGATGCGGTTCCTTCCTTCTCTGTGTAGCTCGGGTTGTCGTCGTCCTGCATCCGCGCGAGCACGGCGTCGAGGCGCGCGAAGCGCTCCTCGGCCTGCTGGCGGTAGCGCTCGATCCACTTCGTCATGAGGTCGAACACCTCGGCTTCCAGGTGCACGGGACGTCGCTGCGCCTCCCGCGTCCGCGTCACCAGGCCGGCGTCCTCGAGCACCTTGAGGTGCTTGGAGACGGCCTGCAGGCTCACGTCGTACGGCGCGGCCAGGTCGTTGACCGTGTGGTCGCCCTCGCTGAGGCGGGCCACCATGTCCCGTCGGGTCGGGTCGGCCAGGGCAGCGAAGACGCGGGAGAGCTGGTCGGTCACGGAGCACCTTCTTCAACTGATTGGTTGAATAGACCGTACGGCGACGAGGCTCGCGTTGTCAACCATCTGGTTGAACAACCTCGGGCGAGCGTGGCCGGTCGGCGACGGCGCCCTAGGATCGCTGCGTGCGCCTGCGGATCGACTGTGCCTACGACGGCGCCGACTTCTCCGGCTGGGCCGCCCAGCCCGGGCGTCGTACGGTCCAGGGAAGCCTCGAGGGAGCGCTGGCCACCGCGCTGCGGGTGCCCGAGGTGCGGGTCACCGTGGCCGGCCGCACCGACGCCGGCGTCCACGCACGCGGCCAGGTCGCGCACGTCGACGTCGCCCCCGAGGTCGTCGCCGCCTCCGCCGGGCGCTCGTCCGACCCGCCGCTCCACGCCCTCGCCCGCCGCGTGGACGGCATCCTGCCGCCCGATCTCCGCGTCCGTCGCGTGGTCGAGGCACCCCCGGGCTTCGACGCCCGCTTCTCGGCGGTCTGGCGGCGCTACGCCTACCGGATCGCCGACGCGCAGGAGCTCGCCGACCCGCTCGTGCGCGGGTACGTGCTGACGTGGGGGCGGCGGCTGGACCTCGACGCCATGAACGAGGCGTCCGCGCCGCTGGTCGGCCTGCGTGACTTCGCCTCCTTCTGCAAGCAGCGGGAGGGGGCGACCACCGTCCGCACCCTGCTCGACCTCGACTGGCGCCGTGACGACGCCGGCCTCGTCGTGGGCTCGGTGCGCGCCGACGCCTTCTGCCACAACATGGTGCGCGCCCTGGTCGGCTGCCTGGTCGCGGTGGGCGAGGGCCGGCAGCCGGTCGGCTGGCCGGCGGAGGTGATGGCCGGCCGACGGCGCGACCAGGGGGTGCGGGTGGTGCACGCCCACGGCCTCACGCTGGAGGAGGTCGGCTACCCCGACGACGACGAGCTCGCCGCCCAGGCCGAGCGTGCCCGAGCCCGACGAGAGGCGATCCATGACTGAGCACTACTTCTCCGCCGACCCCGGCGTGCCCTTCGAGCGGGAGAGCTTCACCGCCGAGCTGTGGGGCCACCCGCTGACCCTGAACACGGGCTCGGGGGTGTTCAGCCGCGGCCACCTCGACCACGCGACGGCGGTGCTGTTCAGGGAGCTCGAGCCGCCGGTGCAGGGCCAGTTCCTCGACCTCGGCTGCGGCTACGGCGTCATCGGCCTGGCGATCGCGAGGGCGGTGCCGCTGGCCAACGTGACCGGCGTCGACGTCAACGAGCGGGCACTGCTGCTCGCCAACGACAACGCCCGCGCCGCCGGCCTCGACTCGCGCTTCGTCGCCTGCCTGCCCGAGCAGGTGCCCGGCAACCAGGTCTTCGACGAGATCTGGTCCAACCCGCCCATCCGGATCGGCAAGGAGGCGCTGCACGAGCTGCTGCTGGCGTGGCTGCCGCGCCTCGCGCCCGGCGGCCGGATGGTCATGGTCGTGGGCAAGAACCTCGGTGCCGACTCGCTGCAGCGGTGGCTCACCGAGCAGGGCTGGCCGACGGAGCGCCTGGCCAGCAGCAAGGGCTTCCGCGTGCTGGAGACGCGCCGGGGCTGAGGCCCCGGGCTAGGGCCGGCCGTCGAGGAACATCCGCAGCCGGGTGTGCGTCTGGCCCGGGTCCTGGGGCAGGGCGCCGTTGATCGCGCGGCACACCCAGCCCAGGCGCATCGCGAGACGCGCGGCCTCGCGCAACTCGGCGTCGGTGAGCGGGTAGCGCTCGGCATAGGGGCGGAGGTACGCCGCCAGGTGCGGCTCGAGGTCCTCGGACCCCTCCTCGTCGTCGACGCCCCACGCGATGACGCCCTCCAACGTCACGGCGAGGGTGAAGAAGGGGTGGGAGACGCACGCGTCACCCCAGTCGAGCACCTGGTGCACGCCCGCACCGAGGAAGACCTGCCCGTCGTGCAGGTCGTCGTGCTGGACGGTCTCGCGGATGCCGAAGGTGGCCAGCCGGTCGCACAGGTCGGCGATCGCGTCGGCGTCCGGCAGCCGCGGGTCGAGGTCGTCGAGCTGCGCGAGGAGGGCGTCGTACGCCCCGGGCAGCGTCGGCAGGCGACGGTCGGGCAGCCCGGCGGCCAGCAGGGCGTCGACCTGGTCCTCGCACGCGACCTGGATGCGTGCGTACGCCTCGAGCACGTCGTACCAGCGCTCCAGGCTGCGCTCCTCGGGGATCACGTCGCGCAGCCGCGCCCCGGCGTCGGCGAGCAGAAGCCAGCCGGTGCGCGGGTCGCTGGCGAGCGGCGTCGGCACCCGCCCGTCCGAGAGCGGCGCGACCAGGGCGGTCACGGCCGCCTCGTGACGCATCGTCTCGTCGTTGGCCTTGAACCAGACGACCCCGCCGTCCGTGGGCACCCGCATGACGGTCGACCAGTCGGTCACGTGCGGCTGCTCGACCGCGCCGACGACCGAGCGGCCCTGCTCGGCGAGCCGCGCGGAGATCCATGCGTGGGCCTCGTCGAGGAACCCGGGGTCGCGCCACCGGTCGCTGGGCTGGCTCATGGCGCGCAGTCCACAGGGTCGGGGAGGGCCGGGGCAACGGGGTTTCGTCAGGCCGGGCGGGTCGCGACGAGGACCCCGACCTTGTCGATGCGGTGCTCGGGGTTGTCGAACTCGTCGGACCAGTAGTTGCCGTTGGCGTGGTCCTCGAGGGTCGCGCAGGTGGAGAGGGTGATCATCGGCTGCGTGGCCGTCTCGCCCGGGCGGCCCGGCACCTCGGCCCGCTGGGCGCGGAGCGAGGCGGGCCGCCGGAACGACGTCCAGCGGGTGCGACGCACCTCGTAGACGAAGACCGTGTCGCCCGTGCGCACCTGGATGCGATCGCCCCTCACCAGCGACGGCGAGTAGCGCAGGGGAGCCGTCCCGGTGAGCCGGTGGCCCGTGACGATGTAGTTGCCGACCTCGCCGGGCCCGGTGCCGCCACGGGGGCCGCGCGGCGAGGCCATCTCGCCGGCGTTCTGCAGCGCGGTGCCGGGGGCGTCGTCGGAGGTGCCGCGATAGCGCACGACGGGGAAGTCGCGCAGCCCGATCGCCGGGATGGTCACGAAGGAGCGGCGCGGCTCGGGAGCCGCCTCCGGCTCGTCGGTGGGCTCGTCGGTGGGCTCGTCGGTGGGCTCGACGGTGGGCTCGTCGGCAGGCGTCGTGCTGGACGGGCCGGTGGGTGGGCCGGTGGGCGTCTGGGCGGGCGTGCTCGTCGTACGACGCTCGCGCGGCGCCTGCGTCGAGGGCTCACCCGAGCAGCCGGAGACCACCGCGACGGCGGCCGCGGCGAGGAGGGCCACGAGTCGTCCTGCCACCCGCCCCACGGTACGCAGCGGGTGGTGGCCTCAGCCGAGCCGGACGGGCAGCGCCTCCACCCCGTGGACGATGGCGAGCTCGGTGAACCGCAGGTCGGCGGGGTCGCAGGCGAGCGCGAGGTCGGGGAAGCGGCGGGCGAGCGAGACGAGGGCGGTGCGCAGCTCCATGCGTGCCAGCTCCGCGCCGACGCAGCGGTGCATCCCGTGGCCGAACGCGAGGGTGCCCGCGACGGCGGAGGTCGGGTCGAACTGCTCGGGGTCGACGCGGTGCTCCGGGTCGCGCTCGGCGCCGGTCAACGAGACCAGCACGATGTCGCCCTGCTGGACGACCTGGTCGCCGACCTCGACCTGGTGGCGCGCGATCCGGGGGAACGCCATCTGCACGGGGCACACGAAGCGCAGCAGCTCCTCGACGACGCGGTCGACCTCGGCGGGCTCGCCCCGCTGGAGGGTCGCCCACGCCGCGGGGTGCTGGAGCAGGACCCAGGTGCCGAGCGAGAGCATGCTGGCGCTGGTCTCGTAGCCGCCGAGGAAGACCCCGTCGGCCAGGCCGCCGAGCTCGACGTCGTCGAAGTCGGCGCCGTGGTCGGCGACCATCCGGGCGACCAGCCCGTCCGGCAGGTGCGGGGAGCGGCGCTCGGAGGCGACCAGGTCGATGAGGAACTGCCGGGTGCCGGCGGCGGTGTCGAAGATGCCGCCGCCCGCGTCGCGCAGGTCGAACCGCGCGGCGCCGCGCCGTCGGAACTCCGCGCGGTCGACCTCGGGCATGCCGAGCAGGTCGCACATCACCTCGAACGGGACCTGGAAGCCGAACCGCTCGACCAGGTCGACCACCGGGCCGTGGGCGGCCATGTCGTCCAGTGCGGCATCGACGACGCGGTCGATGTCGACCTGGAGGTCGGCCAGCCGACGGCGGGTGAACCAGGGCGTGAGCACGCCGCGCAAGCGGGAGTGGTCGGGCTGGTCGGTCATGCCGAGCCCCCCGATCCGCTCGGCCGGGGCCCGGTCCTGGCGGCCGATGATGTCGCGCACGTCGTTGGCGAAGGACGTCGAGTCGGCCAACACGGCCCGGGCGGCGTCGTACCCCGTGACCAGCCAGACGCGGGTGCCCAGCAGCCGGGCCAGGCGCACCACCTCGCCGCGCTCGCGCGTCGCCGCCAGGCGGGCGACCGGGTCGACCCCGTCGCGCTCGAGGGGGAACCGGATGCCGGCCGGGACCCGGCGCACGTACGGCACCCGCCGTGCGGTCGACAGCGCGAGCTTGAAGGCGGTGCCGCGCATCGAGGAGGTCATGTGTCCAGTACACCCCGCTGCGCCGCTCGGGACCATCAGGTATCACCCCGGTCCAGCCCGGGCACGGCCCTACCCCGGACCGGGCAGGATGTGCGGCATGCCCTACGACGCAGCCCCCGACAGGTACGACGACAGCACCGGGATGCACTACCGGCGCACGGGCCGCAGTGGCCTGAGGCTGCCGGCGCTCTCGCTCGGCCTGTGGCAGAACTTCGGCACCGACCGGCCCGAGGAGACCCAGCGCGCGATCCTGCGGCGGGCGTTCGACCGCGGTGTCACCCACTTCGACCTGGCCAACAACTACGGCCCGCCCTACGGCCGCGCGGAGGAGAACGTCGGCCGCTACCTCGCCGACGACTTCGCCGCCCACCGCGACGAGCTGGTGATCTCCACCAAGGCGGGCTACGACATGTGGCCGGGGCCCTACGGCCAGGGCGGCGGCTCGCGGAAGTACGTGCTGGCCTCGCTCGACCAGTCGCTGGCGCGGATGGGGCTCGACTACGTCGACATCTTCTACAGCCACCGCTTCGACCCCGAGACGCCCGTCGAGGAGACGATGATGGCGCTCGACACCGCGGTGCGCTCGGGCCGCGCGCTCTACGCCGGCATCTCCTCCTACTCCCCGGAGCGGACGCGGGAGGCGGCGACGATCGCGCGCGAGCTCGGCACACCGCTGCTGATCCACCAGCCGTCGTACTCGATGCTCAACCGCTGGATCGAGGGCGGCCTGCTCGACGAGCTCGAGGAGCAGGGGATGGGCTGCATCGTCTTCACCGCGCTCGCGCAGGGGCTGCTGACCGACCGCTACCTCGACGGCGTCCCGGCGGACTCGCGTGCGGCACGTGACGGTTCGACGATCACGGGGCTCGACGACGAGACCCTCGAGCGCGTGCGGTCGCTCCACGCCATCGCGGAGGGACGCGGCCAGAGGCTGGCGCAGCTGGCGCTCCAGTGGGTGCTCCGTGACGAGCGGGTGACGAGCGCGGTGATCGGCGCCTCCAGCGTCGAGCAGCTCGACACCAACCTCGACGCGCTCGAGGCGCCACCGCTGACCGAGGCCGAGCTCGTCGAGATCGACCGCTTCGCCGTCGACTCGGGCGTGAACCTCTGGGCGAAGCAGACCGAGGAATGACGGGACCGCGCCGCGTCGTCGTCGTGGGCGCGGACGCCGTCGGCATGGGGGCGGCCCACCAGGCGCTCCGCACGGCCGCGAAGCGCGGCGAGTCGCTGGCCGTGACGGCGCTCGAGGCGAGCAGCCACACGTCCTACAGCGCCTGCGGCATCCCGTACTGGATGGCGGGCGACGTGGACAGCGGTGACGACCTCGTGGCCCGCACGGCCGCCGAGCACCGCGATGCCGGGATCGACCTGCGGCTCGGCACCGAGGTCGTCGCGGCCGACCTCGCTGCGCGGACGGTGACGACGGCAGCGGGCGACGTGCTGGAGTACGACGACCTGGTGGTCGCGACGGGCGCCCCCGCGGTCGTGCCCGACTGGGCGCGGCGCCCCGACGGCAGGACGTACGACGGTGTCGGCGTGGTCAAGACGCTGGACGACGGGGCCGCGTGGGTCAGCAGCTTCGCGGAGGCGGGACCGGGTGCGCACGTCGTGGTCGTGGGTGCGGGCTACGTCGGCGTCGAGGTGGCCGAGGCGGCACTGGAGCGGGGCTTCGGGGTCACCGTCCTCACGCGCACGCGGGGGATGGCGATGCTGGAGGACGAGATGTCCGACCTGGTGAACACCGGGCTCGTCGACGCCGGGGTCGAGCTCGTGCTCGGCGCCGAGGTCACCGGCCTCGAGGTCGACGGCGACCGGGTCACCGGCGTGCGCTGGGACGGCGGCACGCGGGAGGCCGACCTCGTGGTGGTGGCCGTCGGCGTCAAGCCGGCCACGGCCTTCCTCGAGAACGCCGGCCTCGACGGCAGCGGCCTGGAGCTGACCGAGGACGGCGCGCTGAGACCCGACCCGCACGGCCGGGTGGCGGACCACGTGTGGGCCGCGGGCGACTGCTGCGAGGTGCGGCGCCGGATCGACGACGAGTGGGTCTTCCGGCCCCTCGGCACCCACGCGGCCAAGCATGCGCGGGCGCTGGGCGACAGCCTGGCCGGCGGCGACCTGTCGTTCGACGGGATGGTCGACACCTCGATCACGCGCTTCTCGTCCAGCGGGGTCCACCTCGAGATCGCCCGCACGGGCCTGTCCCGCACGGATGCCGAGGCCGCCGGCCTCGACCCGCTGGCGCTGGTCACCGAGGGCACGACCGCGGCCGGCTACATGCCGGAGGCCGAGCCCATCGCGATCTGGGTGATGGCCGACCGCACGACGCGACGACTGCTCGGGGTGCAGGTCGTCGGCGGCCGCGGCGCGGGCAAGCGCATCGACACCGCCGCGGCCGTGCTGTGGGCGGGTGGCTCGGTCGACGACCTCGCCTGGATGGACCTGTCCTACGCTCCGCCCTTCGCGACCACGTGGGAGGTCCTGCAGATCGCGGCCCGGCGGGTCGCGGACCGCCTCTAAGGGGTGGTCCGGACCGGGCGATCGGCGCTTAGGTTGGAGGACCGCCCTCATCCGGACGGAGCACACCAGCACGCACCTCCCAAGGAGAACCCCTGTGAGCAGACACCTCCGGTGGCCCCTGGCGCTCGGCGCCGCGGTCCTCCTCCCGCTCGGATTCCTCGCCCCGGCCGCCACCGCGACCGGCGCCCCGGCCCCGAGCGCAGCACCGACGCAGTCCCGGCACACCCTCGTCGACGTGCCCGCAGAGGCGGCCCTGCGCGAGGCGGTCGCCCCCAGCGAGTGCGGCACGACGCTGCTCGACGACTACGTCGACGGCCTGTTCGCCGAGATGAGCGACGAGCAGTTCAGCTTCCTCGTCCAGCACCAGGACGCCCTGCTGTCCGTGCCGACCTACGACGCCCTCTTCTTCGGCACGGCCGGTGACCCCGCCTACGCCCTCGACTCGCACGCCCGGCAGCTGCAGAACACCTACCGCGACCTGCGGCGGTTCTGGGACATCGAGTCCGGCGACATCCAGCTGATGGCGATGCACAGCGACTCGCTGCTCGACGCCGCTCGTATCGCCCGCACCCTCGAGGCGATGGTCGACACCGGCGAGCTGGCCCCGATGACCGACGCCGCGATCGCGGCGGAGGCCCAGACGGTCGCCACGTACATGCAGGCGCAGGACGAGGCGTTCCAGGACAACCCGCTCTGGACGTTCAACGCCTTCGCGTTCTCCGGCGAGGGCGAGAGCGACCCGTTCATCGCCAGCCTGCCGGACAAGCTGATCATGGGTGACGGCATCCTCGAGGCGTACGACGCGATCGGCCTCGGCGACGTCGGGCCGCGGGCGATCCTGGCCCACGAGTTCGCCCACCACGTCCAGTACGAGCTAGGCACCTTCGACACCGGGCCGACCGACCCCGCAGCCGCCACGCGCCGCACCGAGCTGATGGCCGACGCGATGGCGTCGTACTTCGCCACCCACAAGAAGGGGCTGGCGCTGAACCGGAAGCGCGTCAGCGACGCCCTGCTGAGCTTCTACACGGTCGGCGACTGCTCCTTCGCCAGCCCCGGCCACCACGGGACGCCGTTGCAGCGCCAGCGCGCGGCGGACTGGGGCGCCGACCTCGCCGCCGCGGCCCAGCCGCGCAGCGCCGTGCTTCCGGCGGCGACCGTGATCGAGCTGTTCGACGCGGCCCTCCCGGGCATCATCTCGGGCAGCTAGCTAGCCCGCGCGGCACTCATCCACCATCACGCACCGCCCCCGGCCGACCAGGCCGGGGGCGGTGCTGCGTGGCTCGGGGCACCCGAAAATCCCGGGCGCAGGGGGTGCGGCTCGGACAGGATGGCGGCATGCACCTCGAGCTGGTCACCCTCGCCGAGCGCCCCGAGCTCATGGACACCTTCTGGGACATGGAGACGTCGTGGCCCGAGTTCATGAAGCACGACCCCATCGGCAACGGCTACTACGCCTCGCTCGACCACTTCCGGGAGTTCGTCCTCGTCGCCCTTGACGAGTCGGGGCGGATGGTCGCCAAGGCGCACTCGGTGCCGTTCCAGCTGCCCGAGGGCGAGCTGCCCGACGCCGGCTGGGACTTCGCCATCCGCAGCGGTCTGCTGACCGAGCTGTGGGGCGAGGAGCCGGACGCCGTGACCGCGGTCGAGATCGCGATCGAGCCGCGACTGCAGGGCTCCGGCCTGTCCGGGCGCCTCGTCGCCGCCCTGCGCGACAACGCGGCGCGCCTCGGCTTCCCCGAGCTGCTCGCACCCGTACGGCCCAACGGCAAGACCGACGTGCACGAGCCGATGGCCGACTACGCCTTCCGCACCCGCGACGACGGCCTGCCCGTCGACCCCTGGCTGCGCGTCCACGTCCGGGCCGGCGGGCGCATCGACCGGGTGGCGCCGCGGTCCATGGTCATCCCGGGCACGGTCGAGGAGTGGCGCGAGTGGACCGGGCTGCCGTTCGACACGACCGGCCCCGTCGTCGTACCGGGGGCCCTCGCTCCCGTCATGTGCGACGCCGAGCACGGCACGGCGACGTACGTCGAGCCCAACGTCTGGGTCAGGCACCCCACCGGCGGGTGAGGGTCAGGCGCCCGCGACCGCCTTGCGGACCTCATTGACGCACAGGGCGACGAAGGCGAGGGCGCACAGAGCCATCAGCACGTTGGAGTGCAGCTTGTTGCGCCACTCGGCCGGGGTGCGGTCGTCACGGCCGTGCGCGCGGCGGGGATCCCGCGCGCGCGTGTTGCTGGGCCACGGCCCGCCCCGGACGGCGTAGAAAGATCGGTATGTCTTCTCGGGGAACGAGGTCCTGATGCCGGCGACCGACTACGACGACTTCGCCCAGGCCTATGCGGTGAGCAACGAGTCCAACCTCTTCAACGCCTACTACGCGCGGCCGGAGATGCTGCGCCTCGCGGGCGACGTCTCGGGCCGTCGGGTCCTGGACGCGGGATGCGGGTCCGGCCCGATGGCGGCGGAGCTGCGCGCCAGCGGGGCCGACGTCGCGGGGTTCGACGCCAGCGCCGCGATGGTCGACCTGGCGCGGCGACGGCTGGGTGACGACGTGGACCTGCGCGTGGCGGACCTCCGTGAGCCGCTGCCCTACGACGACGCGGAGTTCGACGACGTCGTGGCGTCCCTCGTCCTGCACTACCTGGAGGACTGGTCGGGTCCGCTCGGCGAGCTGCGCCGGGTGCTCAAGCCGGGCGGTCGCCTGCTCGTGGCGGTGAACCATCCTGCGGCCTACGCGATCGTGTACCCCGACGCGGACTACTTCGCGCGCACCGAGTACACCGAGGACTACGTCTTCGACGGACAGACGGTGTGGCTGACGTTCTGGCACCGCCCGCTCCACGCGATGGCGGACTCCTTCGCAGCGGCCGGCTTCCGCATCGCCACCATCAGCGAGCCGCCTCCGGCCCAGGACACCCCGGCGGACGTCCTTCCTCCCGGGCTCGAGCCCGGGCAGTCGTTCATGTGCTTCCTCTTCTTCGTCCTCGAGGCCACCTGACGCGTCGGACCCCGGGGCCCGTCGAGGGCCCCGGGGTCCGATGTGGTGCGCGCCTGCAGGTCAGCCGTTGTAGGACGGCTGGGACTGCGGGTTGAAGACGTCCATCGGGTTCTTCGACGCGCGGTCGATGACCTTGTCATCGACCTTGATCACGTCGAAGCCCTTCTGGATGTCGTTGGAGTAGATGTAGCCGTTGTAGTAGTACGCCGACCACGAGCCGCCGATCTGGCCCGCGGGGAGGGGACCCCGGTCGAACCAGGCGATCTCCCGCGGCTTCTTGGAGTTGGTGAAGTCGAACACCGAGATGCCGCCCTGGTACCAGGCCTGCACCATGATGTCCTTGCCGTTCACCGGGATCAGCGAACCGTTGTGAGCCACGCAGTTCTCGGTGGACTGCTGGGTGCGCGAGATCTTGTAGTAGCTCTTGAACGCCAGCTGGCCGTCCTCGATGTCGTAGATCCCGTCGGCGCCGCGGTTGGGGCCGACCTCGGGGTTGCACGTCGCCGCACCGCCACCGCCGAGCTCGTCGGTGAACAGCACCTTGGTGCCGTGGTTGTTGAACGTGGCGGAGTGCCAGAAGGCGAAGTTGGTGGTGTCGCGCACCTGTTCGGTCACCACCGGGTTCTCCCGGTCGGCGATGTCGAGCAGGATGCCGTCACCCATGCAGGCGCCCGCCGCGATGTCCTTCGACGGGTACGCCGTGATGTCGTGGCAGCCGCTGGTCGTGCTGGACCCGTTGCCACCGGGGTTGCCTCCGTCGGCGAAGAGCACCGGCTCCGAGACCACCGCGGCGGTCTCCGGCGCGGCCACCGGGATCTTCACGACCGAGATGAAGTCGTGCGGCGGCTGGCAGTCGGGGAACGCCGCGTTGGGGCTGTAGGACGAGACGTAGGCGTAGAGGTTCGCGCCGTCCTTGCTCGGGGCGAGCGTGTGCGTGTGCGATCCGCAGTCGGTCTCGACCGCCGCGACGTACGTCGGGTTGGCCGGGTCGCTGATGTCGAAGACCCGGATGCCCTCCCACGACTCCTTGATCGTCGCGGACTGCGCGACGTTGTCGCAGGTGTTGTTGCTGCGGCTGGAGTCGACGCTCAGCACCAGCAGGTTGCCGGAGACCGAGATGTCGTTCTGCGAGCCGGGGCAGACGACCTGGCTGACGACCTTCGGCGCCTCGGGCGTCGAGATGTCGTAGACCATGAAGCCTTCGTAGTTGCCGGCGTAGGCGTAGTCGCCCTGGAACGCCAGGTCGCTGTTCAGCGCACTGGTCGTGGCGAAAGCGCCCTGCTTGGGCAGGTTGGCGACCAGCCTGGTGTTGGGACTCGAGGCGATCTCGCCGGCGGCGAGGTCGGACTCGAAGCTCTCCGTCTGCGCGAGGTCCTGGCCGGGAAGGCAGGCCTTCGCGAAGTTGTCGTCCGCCGCGTCGAGGCGGTCCTCACGGGCGTCGGTGCAGGGATCCTTGGGGCCGGCCTTCTCCTGGGTGCCGGTCGAGCTGCTGTCGTGGGTGCCGTGCGCGAGCACGGGCGCTGCGGACAGGGTGAGTCCGAGGGCGATGGCGCCGGCGGCGGCGACACCTGCCCCTCGGTGGATGGACGTGCGTCTCCGAGATGAGTGCATGAAGCCCGAGACCTTTCATGTCGACGAGCGCTCCGGGGTTTCCGAAACGGTCGACACCGTCGTACCGTGCGCAGGACGCACAAGTAAAGACTTTTCCATCGAAATGACGCGAGTGACCGGCGGAATCATCCGTGGTCACCTGAAGGAGAACCGTGCTCGGACGACTCTCCCGCCCACTGGCCGCTGTGGTCACGGGGCTGGCCCTCACCCTGTCCATGTCCGCGTGCACGTCGGACCAGCCTGACGCCGGAGCCCCCGCGAGCGCGGGCGACGACGGGTCGCCCGACGTGCTCCAGCCCGGCGGTCCCGGCGAGGAGAACGCGACGATCTCGCCCGAGGACGCCGAGAAGGCCGTGGAGCCGGAGTTCAACGAGGCCGACGTGGCCTTCATGCAGATGATGGTCCCGCACCACGCGCAGGCGATCGTGATGGCCGAGCTGGCCGACAAGCACGCCCGCAGCGACCGGGTCCGCGAGCTGGCCGCGCGCATCCGTGCGGCGCAGGGCCCGGAGATCCTGATGATGGCCGCCTGGCTCGAGGAGCGCGACATGGCCGTGCCGACCGCCGCGGAGGACCCGAGCGAGTGGGACCACAGCCAGCACGGTCACAACGGGATGGTCGGCATGCTCACCGATGCGCAGATGGAGAAGCTCGAGCGGGCTCGCGGCGCTGCGTTCGACCGGCTGTTCCTCCGCTACATGATCCAGCACCACTACGGTGCCATCGACATGGCCGACGACGTCGCCGTCGACGGCATCGACATCATGGTCAGCGAGGTCGCGGCCGACGTGGCAGTCACTCAGACGGCCGAGATCGACCGCCTGCAGGAGACGCTCGACCGCGTCTGAGCCGGCGGTCGGTCGGCTGCACGCCGACGCAGGTGACCGAGGCCCGGAGTGCTCTCCCACGAGCTGCGAGACGATCTCGGCGGAGAGTCACCCCACCCGGTTGTCGGCGAGCAAGGCAACGTTGCCGACGCGTCGCGCGGTCTTGCGCAGGAGGCCGCGCACCTCGTAGCGCTGGGCCAGGACCACGTCGGCACCGGTGTGATCGACGGCTCGCACCAGCACGGCGTCGGTGCGTCGGCCCTCGACGGTGATGTAGCCGTCCCAGGCTCCGCAGGCGCCGTCCACCTCAGGGTCCACCTCGGGGGTCCGGTCCTCGTCGTCCCCGGCCACGACGGCCTCCAGTCGCCGCTCGACCTCGGCCACGCCGTCCTCCAAGCGTTCGGCGACGAACCGGTGCAGGCTCAACCGGTCACCAGCGCGTTCGAAGCAGAACGGGATCAGTGGACCGCCGCTCACCTCGACGCTGTCGATGGCGTGGTCCAGGCCGGTGAAGGCCAGGTTCAGCAGCGGGTCGGCGTCGGGGTCGACGCTCACGGATTCCGGTGGGGCCATGCCGGTGATCCTCGCAGCGCGGCCATGGCTGCATAGCGATTCTCCGAACGCCTGATCGCGGCTACTAGGAGACTTTCCGCAGGATCGGTGTCTGGCCAGACTCTGATCTAGGTGATCGGCGGGACGCTCTCATTCGCGGCTGCCCACCCGCTCTTAGGTGTGGCTCTCATCTGGAATGCGACCCGTGGGTCACCGTGACGAGGCGTGGCTCAAGAGGGGTCTGCCCAGCTCGTAGTAGCACTGCCCACCTCGCCGTCCGAGTGGATGCCAGAACACAGATGAGGTGAGTAGATGAGCAAGACGAAGGGCGTGATCATCGGGGTCGACCCCCACAAGATGTCGGTGACGATCGAGGTCGTGGACACCCACGAACGGCTCCTCGGCAGCGGACGGTTTGAGACCACCAACGCCGGGTACGCCGCGATGCAGCGGTACGTGAAGCAGTGGCCCGACCGACTCTGGGCCGTCGAGGGAGCCAACGGCGCGGGCCGTCCACTGGCCCAACGTCTCGTCGCCGGCGGTGAGCAGGTCGTCGACGTGCCGGCCAAGCTTGCGGCCCGGGTGCGGCTGTTCGACACCGGCCACAACCGCAAGACCGACGCCCTGGACGCCCACTCGATCGCGGTCGTCGCGGTCCGCACCGAGGGCCTGCGGGTGGTGGTCGAGGACGGTGAGCTCGAGGCGTTGCGGATGCTCACCGGCCGCCGCGACGAGCTCGCCCACCAGCGAGTCCAGACGGTCAACCGGCTGCAGCGCCTCCTCAGCGAACTACTGCCTGGCCAGCGCAAACGTGACCTGTCCGCCGCCCAGGCCAAGGCGATGCTCGCGACCGTGCGGCCCCGTGACATCGCCGGCAAGACCCGCCGCCGGATGGCGGCCGAGGAGATCGCGGACCTGGTCGCAGTCGACGCCAAGCTCAAGCGAATCAAGGCCGAACTGAAGGCCGCGGTCACCGCCCGCGGGTCGCACCTGATGGACATCTACGGCGTCGGACCAGCTGGCGCGGCCCGCGTGCTGGCCGACGTCGGCGACGTGGCCCGGTTCGTCGACCGCAACCGGTTCGCGTCGTGGACCGGCACCGCGCCCCTGGACGCCTCATCCGGCGAGCAGACCCGCCACCGGTTGTCGCGGGCCGGGAACCGGCGGATGAACCACCTGCTGCACGTCGCGGCGATCGTGCAGATCCGCCACGACACCGAAGGCCGCGCCTACTACCGGCGCAAGCTCGCCGACGGCAAGACACCGGTGGAAGCACTGCGGTGTCTGAAGCGACGCCTGTCCGACGTCGTCTACCGCCAGCTCATCGCGGACGCTGGACGTGGTCAGCACGACGATGAGGCGGATCCGGGAGGGCACTGCGGGGCGACTCTTCAATCCAGCGCGGCCGACTTGCACCCGCTCATCGACACTTCGGATCAGCCACTTCCCGGACCCGCACAGCCGACGCTACGCCGAGCAGCAGTCGGCAGGAAGACCCTCGTCAGAAGCGCTCCTTGACACAGAGGGGAGCCAGATCCGGGCGAGCGTAGCCGCCCTCAACGCGGCAGATCCGGATGTCGAAAGTGCATAGGGTGGCCCCGGCCATCCCGGCAGGTAAGAGGGAGAGACGGGTTCCACCGAGAGGTGGAAGAAGTGCTGGGAAGTAGACCTCGCCTCCCCGCCAGCCATGGACTCATGGACGCTGACCTCGGTGTGGCAACGCTTCCGTAACGACCGCGGACAGACGACCACGCGACGCGGCACACTTCACCCACCACGACGCGAGGGGCTGGCGATTTGATGCGGATTCACGCAGCGGTGACGTTGCCCTCAGCACTTGCCTCTCTGGCGCTGACGCTCAGCGCGTGGGGAACCGCGACGGGAACCACCTCTGGCACCGACACCGACGAAGGTTCGCCGGTCATAGCCATGCCCGAAGAAGCCCATGACTACCCGTTGGCGCAGGTCTCGGGGCTGCTCGAACTCCGCGAAGGCTGCCTAGTTCTGGGTGGCGCCGTTGTGTTCTGGCCGTACGGAGCCGCGTGGGACGCGGAGAACAAGGCAGTGTCGTTTGAGGACTCACCGCAGTTCGAGGACGCAGCCGCAGCGCCGATAGGCGCAGTTTTCACCGGTGGCGGCGGCTGGTACCCGACCGATACTGCCTCCTTCAGGTCGTGGCGTGGAGATGAGCTCGCGGATTCCATCGAGAAGTGCCAGGAAGCGACAGGCATTAGCGGAGACGTGGTCTACGCCTATCCGTGAGGTGGCCGACGTCCGCTCATCGGCATGAGCGTGCACTCGCGTTGCGGCAGACTCGGTCTCGGTGCCCCCTACGATGCGTCCCGTGACCAGCCCGATCCAGCGCGTCGTTGGCCAAGTCTTCATCCCGGTGCGCGACATGGCTTCAGCCATCGAGTGGTACGCCGACCTGCTCGGCTTCGATCCCGGCACGAGTTCGCACGGGGGAACCATCTACGACATCCCCAGCGACGGCGAGACCAGGCTCGCCCTGGACGCCAACCGTCCCGACTTCCATGCGTCGGGGCCGCCGAGGTTCTTCCTGTGGACGCAAGACATGGCCGCCACGGTGCGGCACCTGGAAGACCTGGGAGTCAGGATCACGTCGGACATCGAGGACATCGGCAGCGTCTACTTCGTCCAGTTCGAGGATCCGGACGGCAACCCGCTGATGGTGTGTCAACGCCGCTGACGAGTGGCACCCTCGCCACGGAAGTCCGCCTGCGAGCGTCCGGATCTCGCCAGATCCGCGCGCTGACCGAGATCCGCGCGCTGACCGCGGCATGGGCGGATCCCTACGCGAACTCGGCTCCCGGGCCGTAGACGTGGTCGCGCACCACGGCGTCGTGGACAAGCACGTGATCCACGAGGGCCCAGAACTCGCCGAGAAGTGGGTGCTTCAACCCCTCCTCGCGGGACAACTTGCGCCCGAAAAAGGGCCTATCGGTGAACGCAGCCGCACCGGCGACGAGAGTCGCTCCGGGATCGGACTGCCCGGCGACGGGGCCGACCCGGCACCCGAACGTGAGGCGGTCATCCTCATCGTCGTCCCAGGTGGGGCTGAACACGCAGTCGATGAACACCTCGTGCCCGTCGTGGTGATAGCACGAGGCGATGTACACCGCGTACGCATGGCCTTCCCGATAGACGTATCCCTGGACGCGGCGGAAAGGCTGGGAGCAGTGGTCACAGGTGTGCTCCGAGATTGGCGGGCTGGCCTCGATCGCGAGCGCAGGGTCGGACACCCAAGGACCGTATCTCGTGGCAATCTGGTCGGTCGCACATCGGCACATCCGGTCGTCTTCCTTCGCAAACCCGCACCCGCCATCGTGGATGTATCCGTGCAGTCCGGCGGCTGACGTGCCTGTGGCCCCGCTACCTGGTGGGTGGCGGGGTGTGGGGCGGGGTCATGGTCTGCGCGGGCGTGGGATGCCGGGCGGGTCGGGTGGCTCGGCAGGATCGATCGGGCTGGTGCCGGTCTGGTCGCGTCGGTAGGTGTGGCCGTGGGGGCTGGTCCACTCGAACACCCCGGGCTCGGCCATCCGGTAGGTCCAGGCGGTGTGGGTCTTGAGCCGGTGGTGGAACCGGCACAGGCAGGCGAGGTTCCAGGTGGCGGTGGGTCCGGGTTGTGGTCGTCCGTCGGCTGCGGCGTCGTGGTCGTGCTCGGTGACGTGGTCGACGTCGCAACCGCGGGCGGGACGGGTGCACCACGGGAACACGCAGGTGCGGTCCCGGAGAACCACCTGCTCCCGGATCCGGTCGGGGACCTCGTAGGCCGGGGTGAACTGCTGGGCGTTGAGGTCGATGACCGGTTTGATGGTGACCTTGGTCCGCGAGTCGGCGCACCAGTCCCTGACCTGCTGCAGCAGGACCAGCCGCTGGCCCTCCTCCATCCACCCCGTCGGACCGAACACGGTCGCCTCGCCCGAGAAACCGGCGTCGAAGTGCGCGTGCAGCACGACCTCCCGTGCGGCAGGCAGGTGCTCGCGGTCCGCATCGGGGCCAGCGAGATCGAGGGCGGTCTGGGTGCGGGCCAGGGCGCCGAGGGCTGCGGAGCGGCGGGCCCCGAGCGGCGCCTGGGAGCCGAGGGCCTTCAGGGTGGCGGCGCCGTGGGCGAGTGCTCGGTCGAGGTCGACGGCGTCGGCGATGTCGAGCTCGGCCTCCAGCCGGATCGTCCCGGCGAAGTGCACGTCCTCGTCGTGGATCGTCACGTGGCGGGGGTCGACCGACAGGTAGCCGTCCTCCGGGTCCGCGGCCGGATCCGCTTCGGCGAGGTCGAAGCGTTTGATCGCCTCGGCGACGAGCCGGTCGAGCTGCGTCGGCCCGACCTTCCCGGCCACGGCGGCGACCTGTGCGTCCACGAACCCGGCCGCGTCCGGGGTCAGGGCGGGCGTCGCGTGGATGGTCCTCTCGGCCACCAGGCGGGCCCGCCAGGCAGGCACCCGCCCGGCCTGGACCAGCGCCCACAGCCGCGGGAGCCGGTGGCGCAGCTCGAGGGCGTGGCCGACGAGCTTCTTCGCCGCCGTCGTCGACACGCCCAGCACGCCACCGAGCTCGGCGAGGCAGAACTCCGCCACCAGTGGCGCACCCTCACCCGCGATGGGCTCCTCGTGCTCGGACCCTGGCACCGTGAAGGCCGCCGCGGAGTGGATCGACTCCGGGGGGTGCAGGTCCGCCCACCGAGCGGCGGTCACCAGGAGCTGCGCCGCAGCCATGTCCTCGGCGATCCTCTGGTCCCTGGCGAGCGCGAGCAGGGCCGAGGCGGTGAGGTCCTCGACCCCACCCGTCTCCAGCACTGCCGTCGCATCGATCATGTGTTCGATTGTATCCGGGACCACCGACAGTGACGGTGGTAGCGCACGGTGTGCCGGCTGACCTTCTCCGCCGGGTTTCGTGACGGGACTGCGTCCTCCTCGACCAGCGACGGCGCCCGCCTCGACCCTCACGGAGCGAGGCTGAGATAACCACGCGACGCCGGGCCGGGTGGCTTGCGAGAATCGCCTCGTGGGACACGTGGACGTCGCTGGAGTCAGGTACGAGCTGCCGGACGGGCGGGTGCTGCTCGACGACGTCAGCTTCCGGGTGGGCGACGGGCAGAAGGTCGCGCTGGTCGGCGCCAACGGTGCGGGCAAGACGACGCTGCTGCGGATCGTGACCGGGGACCTCAAGCCGCACGCCGGCGTCGTCACGCGCTCGGGGGGACTCGGGGTGATGCGCCAGTTCGTCGGCCACGGAGGAGCCGACGAGACCGTGGCCGACCTGCTGCTGTCGGTGGCACCGGCCGACGTGCGCCGGTGGTCGGAGGAGGTGGCGGCCCAGGAGCTGCGGCTCATGGACGACGACAGCGAGCCGGTGCAGATGGCGTACGCCGAGGCGCTGGGGCACTACGGCGACGTCGGCGGCTACGACCTCGAGGTGGTCTGGGACAAGGTCACCACCGCGGCGATGGGGATGCCCTACGACCGCGCCCGCTACCGCGCCCTCACCACGCTGTCGGGCGGCGAGCAGAAGCGCCTCGTGCTGGAGTACCTGCTGCAGGGACCCGACCAGGTGCTGCTGCTCGACGAGCCGGACAACTACCTCGACGTGCCGGGCAAGATGTGGCTCGAGGAGCGGATACGCGAGTCGCCCAAGACGATCCTCTTCATCAGCCACGACCGCGAGCTGCTCAACAACACCGCCACGCGGATCGTGACCGTCGAGCTCGGCAGCGCGGGCAACCTCGTGTGGACCCACCCCGGTGGCTTCGCGAGCTACCACCAGGCACGCGCCGAGCGCTTCGAGCGCTTCGAGGAGCTGCGCCGTCGCTGGGACGAGGAGTACGCCAAGCTGCGCGCGCAGATGCTGATGTACAAGCAGAAGGCCGCCTACAACTCCGACATGGCCAGCCGCTACCAGGCCGCGCAGACCCGGCTGAAGAAGTTCGAGGACGCCGGGCCGCCCACGGAGCAGCCGCGCGAGCAGCAGGTGAAGATGCGGCTCAAGGGCGGGCGCACCGGCAAGCGCGCCGTCGTGTGCACCGACCTCGAGCTGACCAACCTGATGAAGCCGTTCGACCTCGAGGTCTGGTACGGCGAGCGGGTGGCGGTGCTGGGCTCCAACGGGTCCGGCAAGTCGCACTTCCTGCGGCTCCTCGCCGCCGGCGGCAGCGACCCCGACATCGAGCACCAGCCCGTCGGCGTACCTCCGGCCCCGGTCGAGCACACCGGCAGCGCCAAGCTGGGGGCGCGGGTGCGGCCGGGGTGGTTCGTGCAGACGCACGAGCACCCCGAGCTCGTGGGCCGCACCCTGCTGGAGATCCTGCACCGTGGTGACGACCACCGCGACGGGATGGGTCGCGAGGCGGCCAGCCGGGTGCTGGACCGCTACGAGCTGGCGCACGCCGGCGAGCAGAGGTTCGAGTCCCTCAGCGGCGGGCAGCAGGCACGGTTCCAGATCCTGCTGCTCGAGCTCTCGGGCGCGACGCTGCTGCTCCTCGACGAGCCCACCGACAACCTCGACGTGCAGTCCGCCGAGGCCCTGGAGGCCGGGCTCGAGGCCTTCGACGGCACGGTGCTCGCGGTGACCCACGACCGGTGGTTCGCCCGCGGCTTCGACCGGTTCCTGGTCTACGGCGCCGACGGCGAGGTCTACGAGTCGGACGGCCCGGTCTGGGACGAGGGCCGGGTGACGCGCGCCCGATGAGTCCCGAGATCGCGCCGGTGGACCCGGCAGACGACGCCGCCTTCGCTGCCTGGCACCACGTGTACGGCGTCTCGGCGCGCCACGAGCTGGGCGAGGTGGCGAGCCCGTGGCAGCTCGAGGAGCTGCGGGCGATGATGCAGGGCGGCGGGACGCACAGCTGGTCCGGCGCGTGGTCGGCCGTCGCGGACGGGGTCACGGTGGGGGCGGGCTGGCTGCGGACGCCGCTGCTCGACAACCTCGAGCTCGCCGAGCTCGACGTCCACGTCCTGCCCGCGCACCGCCGTCGCGGCACCGGCTCTGCCGTGCTGGCCCACCTGGAGGACGAGGCCCGCTCGCGCGGGCGTCGCGTGCTGACCGGGCTCTCGGCGTGGCCGTACGACGCGGGGCCCGACGGCGAGGGCGCCGCGGGTCCCGGGTTCGCCCGCGCGCGGGGCTATGAGCTGGCCCTGCCGGAGGTGCAGCGCGAGCTCCGTCTGCCGGTGGCCGACGACCTGCTCACGGCGCTTGCCGCCGACGCGGCCGGCGCCCATCCGGCGTACACGCTGCGCTCCTGGAGCGGACCCGTGCCCGACGACCTGCTTCAGGGGTGGGCCGAGATCACCTCGACCCTCGTGACCGAGGCGCCCACCGGTGAGCTCGAGCTCGAGCCGGAGGCGGTCAGCACCGACGCGGTCCGCGAGCGCGAGGACACCCTGGCCCGGCAGGGGCGGACGAAGTACAACACCGTCGCGCTGTCGTCCTCCGGTGAGGTGGTGGCCTACTCCGACCTCGCCACGACCGTCCACGAGGCCGGACGCGCCTACCAGTGGGGCACGCTCGTGCGCCGCGAGCACCGTGGCCACCGGCTCGGCGTGGCGGTGAAGGTCGCCAACCTGCGGCTCCTGCAGGGCGAGCGTCCGGACGTGACCCGGCTGACCACGTACAACGCCGAGGTCAACAGCCACATGATCGCCGTCAACGAGGCGCTCGGATTCCAGCCCGTCGCCCGGCTGGGGGACTTCCAGAAGAAGCTGGACCCCTGACCGGACCCACGCTTTGGGGGGAGCACCGGTGTGTCCGACCTCGGCAGGATGAGCGCGTGCTCAGGCCGGCATCCCACCTCCGCGACACGCACCCCGCCGCGCCCCACCACCTCCTGCTGGGGCCGGACACGCACGGGGTGACCCGCTACGCCGGCGAGGTCGCCGGTGCTGCCCGGGCGCCCGTCGTCCGCGACGTCGCCGAGCTCGTGCCGGGCGCTGCGGTGCACCTGCACCTGACCGACCGGCTCCTGGGCCGCGAACCGCGCGACGCGGCAGCGGTGGTCGAGCAGCTCGCCCGGCGCGTGCGCCTGACGGTCACGCTGCACGACGTCCCCCAGCCGACCGACGGGCCCGTGTTCGCGGCCCGCGCGGAGGCGTACGGCCGCATCGTCCGCGCGAGCCACGCGTGGGCCACCAACTCGTGGCACGAGCACGCCCTCGTCGACCGCTGGAGCGCGTCGGGTGCCCGCGGGACCGTCATCCCGCTCCCGGTGCCCGTCCCGGAGAGCCTCGACACCCACCCCGGCCGGGCGGCGGTGGGCTCCGTCCCCACGGACCCGGTGGTCGGCGTCTTCGGCTTCGTCTACCCCGGCAAGGGCCACCGCCAGGTGGTGCGCGCGGTGGCCGCGCTGCGCCGGGCCGGGACGATGGCGTCCGTGCGGGTCCTCGGCGACGCCGCGCCCGGCCACGCCGACGAGGTCGAGACGCTGGTGCGGACGAGCCGGGCCCGCGGCGTCCCGGTGGAGGTCACCGGACGGGTGCCGGAGGGCGACCTCGTCGCCGCGCTGCGCGACGTCGCCGTCGGGGTGACGGCGCACCGCAACGTGTCCGCGTCCGGCAGCCTGAACTCCTGGATCGCCGCGGGCCGGCGCCCCCTCGTGCGCGACGGTTCGTACGCCCGGGAGATGGCCGCGCTCCGCCCCGGCACCCTCACCCTCTTCGACGACGCCACGCTGGTGCCGTGCCTCGATGCCGCGCTGCGCAGCCCCACCTCGACGTGGACCTCGCCCGCCGCCGACCTGGGGCCGCGGCTGGAGGACACGGCAGCCGCCTACCGCGCGTGGTGGGCGTCGGTCGGATGACCGCCCCGCCCTACGGCACCTCGGTGCCGGGCAACCGGTGGGACCTCGCGCCCGCAGCCGCGGAGCGACGACGCGTGTCGGTGGTCGTCACGCACTTCGAGCAGCAGGCCGAGCTCGACCGCACGCTCGCGGCGCTGCGCCGCCAGACCCGCCCGCCGGACGAGGTCGTCGTCGCCGACGACGGGTCCCGGCACGCCCCCGACGTGCCCGCCGGCGTGCGGCTGGTCCGGCAGGCCGACGACGGCTTCCGCGCCGCCGCCGCGCGCAACCTCGGCGTGGCGGCCAGCACCGGTGAGGTGCTGGTGCTGCTCGACGCCGACACCTCGCCCGAGCCGCACTTCCTGGAGCGCATGGTGGCCCTCCCCGAGGCCCTCCCGGAGGCGCTGGTGGTGGGGCGCCGACGGCACGCCGACCTCGCCGGCACCTCACCGGACGACCCGGTCGAGGACGTCGCGCCACCGCGCGAGCTGACCGAGCCCGCCTGGCTGAGCGAGGCGTACGCCGGCAGCCGGGACCTGCTCGACGCCGACGACACCAGCCACCGCTTCGTCATCAGCGCCGTCCTCGCGTGCAGCCGGTGGTGGTACGACGAGGTCGGTGGCTTCGACGAGACCTTCCGCAGCTACGGCGGGGAGGACTGGGAGTTCGCCCACCGCTCGTGGACGGCGGGCGGGCTGCTGGCGCACCGGCCCGATGCCGTCGCCTGGCACGACGGGCCCGACGCGGGAGAACGGGCCCACGACCCCGCCGCCCGCCGGGTCGAGACGACGGCGGTCGCCGACCGCACGTCGGCGCCGGGCACCACCTGGCGTGGGCTCGCGCGCGGCCCGGCCGACGTGGTCGTCACGTGCGCGCCGACCCTGGACGACACCGAGCTGCTGGTGACCGTCGACTCGCTGCTGGCCGCGCTGCCGCGCACCGTCGTACGCCTCTCCGAGCCCCAGCGCGAGCTGGTGGGCCGCGACCCGCGGGTGGTGGCCACTGACGCCTGCCTGCCCACGTCCGCGCGGGTCCACCTCGAGGTGCGGCGCGGCCTCCACGGGGACGCTGCGGCCTGGACGTCACTGCTCGAGGGCCTGGACGGCGGCACGGGGTCCCGCGAGGTCGCGGGCGGGTGCGCCGAGCTGCACGACCTGCGCCTGCAACGCCGCGCCGCGCGCTGGGGGCGCCCCGACCTGGCCCCTGCGGGACCACCGGTCGCCACGTCCCTGCACCCGTGGTCGGAGGACGTGACGCTGGCGTCGTGGCTCGGGGGCTGGGCGGGCGGATGACCCGGTCGCGTGCTCGAATGACGCCATGACCACGCGCCGGGGCCTCTTCGTCGCCCCCTTCGACGCCCTGGCCGACCCGCGGGTCGTCGGCGACCTCGCTGCGGAGGCGGAGGCGGTCGGCTGGGACGGGTTCTTCGTCTGGGACCACCTGCTCTACGGCGACCGGGTGGCCGCGATCGCCGACCCGTGGACGTGCTGCGCGGCGATCGCCATGCGCACCGAGCGGCTGCTGCTGGGGCCGATGGTGACCCCGCTGCCGCGCCGCCGCCCGCAGGTCCTGGCCCGGCAGGCCGCCAGCCTGGCCGTCCTCTCCGGTGGCCGCTTCGTGCTCGGCCTCGGGCTGGGGGACGACTGGGTGGGGGAGTTCAGCGCGTTCGGCGACGAGCCGGACCCCCGCGTGCGTGGCCGCATGCTCGACGAGGGCCTCGCGGTCCTGACCGGCCTGCTGGGCGGCGGGACCGTCGACCACGAGGGGGAGCACCAGGTCGCGCGGGGCGTGCGGTTCCGGCCGGCGCCGCGGGTGCCGGTCTGGCTTGCCGGTCGCCACGGCAACCGGGCCCCGCTGCGCCGCGCGGCGTCGTACGACGGGTTCTTCGTCATCGGCCTGGACGGGCCAGCGGACCTCGACACCGTCACCGCCGATCTCGCGGCGCACGAGCCGGGCCCCGGCTTCGACGTGGTCGTCGACCTGCAGCCCGACCAGGACCCCGGGGCGTGGGTCGACCGCGGGGCGTCGTGGGTGCTCACCCGGATCGGGCCGTACGACCTGGACCTCGACGACGTGCGACGGATCGTGCGGGCGGGCCCGGGACCGGCCTGACGGCTGGTCGAGTGCGGAGCCGCGCGGGGACCACTACCGCGTGCGCACTCGACCGCGCAGGAGGTGGCGGGCGAGGGCCCACGACAGGAGGCCCGCCACCGCGGCGAGCAGGGCGCGGAGCGCCCAGGGCCACGGGCCCCGGTCCACGTCGTCGGGGTCGACGACCTCGAGGGAGCCGGCCGCCGACGAGGCGAGCTGGAAGCGACCGACGCCGTAGGAACCCAGATCGGTCATCCGCATGAGCGTGCGCGGCCCGGCTCCGTCGAGCGGCACGGCGGACAGCGTCTGCTCGTCCACCCCGTCGACGGCGAGCACCGCCAGCACCTCCGCCGGGCCCGCCCAGCCGAGCACGCGGCCCGGGCCGGCGAGGTCGAGCGGCAGGGGGTCGGGCAGGTTGCCGCCACGGCCACCGGCGTCGACGAAGGACAGGCCGGTGGGGGTGCCGGGCGCGTCGACGCCGGCCGGGGCGCTGACCGGCTCGACGGTGGTCACGGCGAGCAGCCGGCCGTCGGGGGACCACGCGGCCGGACCGGCGAGCACGCCCTCGACCTCCAGGTCACGCTCGCCCCCGTCCCGCAGGTCCACGACGGTGACGCCGCCGGACTGCTCGACGGCGATCTCGGAGCCGTCCGGGGAGAAGGCGGCCGCGGCGACCGATCCGCCGAGGTCGAGGACCTCGGCGGAGTCGGTGAGGAGGTCCAGCACCGCGACCCGGCCGGTGATCCGCCCGCCGGAGTAGGGGCTCGTCGGCTCGTCGGACACCAGGCCGGCGAGCGACCCGCCGTCGCTCGACCACGCCAGCGGTACGACGCTGCGCCCCGCGGGGAGGGCGTGCGTCGTGGTCTCGCCGGTGGTCAGGTCGACCACCACCACGTCCGGTCGCTCGGTGTCGTGGTCACCGACCGCCACGCGGCTGCCGTCGGGGGAGAGGAGCATGGGTGCCGGGTCGCCCTGCGTCTCGGCTCCGGCCCGCCCCTCGGCGACGTCGACGCGGCGGTAGGTGTCGCCGCCGGCGCCGAGGACGACCGCCTGGGGGAAGTCGAGGAGCTCGACGCCGTAGCCGTGCTGCCACAGCGCGACGACGGGTCCGGGCGGCGACGACGACACCGACCCGGTCAGGTGGGAGTAGTCCGCCATCACCTCCGGGACCGCAGGCACCGCAGGCGCTGCGGTCGCCGTCGGGCCGCCGCCCAGCCCGGTGAGGACGAGCACGGCCACGGCGACCACGGCGCCGGCGACGGGGGGCACTGCGGCAGCCGGGCGCACGCCCGGATCCTAGGGCGTACGACGTCAGCCGAAGGCGCTGATGCCCGTCTCGGCGCGGCCGATGATGAGCTTCTGGATCTGCGAGGTGCCTTCGTAGAGCGTCATCACCCGGGCGTCCCTGAGGTACTTGGCGACCGGGAAGTCGTCCACGTAGCCCGCCCCGCCGTGCACCTGGATCGCGTTGTTGGCCGCGCGGACGGCCGCCTCCGAGGCGAACAGCTTGGCCTTGGAGGCCGCGACGCCGAAGGGCTCGCCGCGGTCGACGAGGTCGGCGCACCGCCATGCGAGGAGCCGCGCGGCGTCGGCGTCGAGGGAGATCCCGGCGATGAGGTCCTGCACCAGCTGGAACGACGCGATGGGCCTGCCGAACTGCGTGCGCTCCCGGGCGTAGGCCACCGAGGCCTCGAGGCAGCCCTGCACGATCCCGACACAGCCGGACGCGACCGCGAGCCGGCCCTTGTCGAGCGTGCCCATCGCGATCCTGAACCCCCGTCCGACCTCGCCGAGGCGCGCGGAGTCCGGGACGCGCACGCCGGACAGGAAGAGCTCGGCCGTGGCCTGGCCGCGCAGCCCGAGCTTGTTGGTGATCTCGCGGGCCTCGAAGCCGGGGGAGTCGGTCGGGACGAGGAACGCCGTGACGCCCTGCGGGCCGTCGTCGCTCGTGCGGGCGAACACGAGCGCCACGTCGGCCCAGGTGCCGTTGGTGATGAAGAGCTTCTGGCCGTCGATCACCCAGTCCGAGCCGTCGCGGACCGCCCGCGAGGTGAGGTTGCCGGCGTCGGACCCGGTGCCGGGCTCGGTCAGGCCGAAGCAGCCGAGGGCGGTGGCGGAGGCGAGGCGGGGCAGCCACTCCTGCTTCTGCTCCTCGGTCCCGTGGTCGAGGACCGACTTGCCGACGAGCCCGCTGCTCACCGACACGATGCCGCGGAGCGCGGAGTCGGCCCGGCCGAGCTCCTCCATGGCGAGGGAGTAGGTGACGTAGTCGCCGCCGACGCCGCCGTACTCCTCGGGGATGGTGAGGCCGAAGAACCCCAGCTCGGCCATCTTGGGCACGATCGCGAGGTCGACCGACTCCTCGTGGTCCCACCGCATCCGGTGCGGGACGGCCTCGCGCTCGAGGAAGTCGCGGGCGAGGTCGCGGAAGGCCTGCTGCTCCTCGGTGAGCGAGAGGTCCATCAGACGGCGTCCACCATCTCGTGGTCCGTGACGCGGGAGGCGAGCCGCGTGAGGTGGTGACCGGCGTTGCCGAGCCACTGCTCGAGCACGGTGAGGTGGGCGGTGCCGACCCCGACGGCGTACTCCGCGGTCATGCCGATGCCGCCGTGCAGCTGGATCGCCTCCTGCCCGATGTGGCGGGCCGCCCGCGCGACCTGGAGCCCGACCCGGTCGGCGGCGTCGGCCACCGCCTCGCGGTCGCCGCCCGCGATCGTCATCGTCGCCCAGTCGACGGTGCTGTGGGCGAGCTCCAGCGAGACGTACATGTCGGCGGCCCGGAACGTGAGCGCCTGGAAGGTGTTGAGGGTGACGCCGAACTGCTTGCGGCTCTTGAGGTAGTCGGTGGTGGCGCGCACCTGGCTCTGCATCACCCCGAGGGCCTGGTTGGCGCCCATGATCCGGGTCAGGTCGCTGATCGTGGCGATGCTGGGCGTCACGTCGCGGCCGGGGTCGCCCAGCGGCGTGGCGGCGCTGCCGTCGAAGCGGACCGTCGCCGCCCGGGTGAGGTCCGCGGCGGCGTAGCCCGACCGGGTCACGTCGGCGGCCTCGACGACGAAGACGCCGGTCCCGGCGTCGTCGGGCAGCGCAGCGGTCACGACGAGCACGTCGGCGGACTTGCCGGCCACGACCGGGTCGGCGACGCCGTCGAGGGTCCAGCTGCCGTCGGAGACGGAGGCGCGCACACCGTCCGCGCCGGAGGACCAGCGGCCGCCGGGTGAGGTGTCGGCCGCGGCGAGCACGACCTCGCCGGCGCTGAGGCGGCCGAGGAGGTCGCCCTTCTGCTCGGCGGTCCCGATGGCGGCCACGAGGCCGCCGGCGTGCACGACCGCCGCGAGGTAGGGCTCCGGCGCGAGCACGCGGCCGAGCTCCTGGCACACGATCCCGATCTCGACGGGACCGGCGCCGACGCCACCGTCGGCCTCGCTGAACGGCAGCCCGAGGACGCCCATCTCGGCCAGCCGGCCCCACAGGGCGCGGTCGAACCCGGGGTCGTCGGCCACCGTGCGGCGCCGTGCGTCGTGGTCGGCGTACGCCGTCGCGAGCAGCCCGCGGACGGCCTCGCGCAGCGCCTGCTGCTCGTCGTCGTAGGTGAAGTCCATGTCGTCGCCCCTCAGAGTCCCAGGATCGTGCGGCTGATGATCTGGCGCTGGATCTCGTTCGACCCGCCGTAGATCGAGGCCTTGCGCAGGTTCAGGTAGGTCGGCGCCGACCGTCGGGCCCACCCCTCCTGCGGCGAGTCGTCCCCGGCGCGGGCAGCGAGCGAGCCCGGTCCGGCCAGGTCGAGGGCGAGCTCGCTCACGGCCTGCTGGAGCTCGGTGCCGCGCAGCTTGAGCACCGACGAGGCGGGGTGCGGGGCCCCGTCGGACGAGTGCGCCACCACGCGCAGCGCCGTGAGCTCGAGGGCGAGCAGCTCGGTCTCGAGCTCGGCGACCCGGGCGCGCACCAGCGGGTCGTCCAGCAGGGCACCCGCGTTGGCCTTCACCGCGGCCAGCGCCCGCTTGGTCGCTCCCACGGGTGCGACGCCGACCCGCTCGTTGCCGAGCAGGAACTTGGCGATGGTCCATCCGCCGTTGAGCTCCCCGACCAGCAGGTCGCCCGGCACCCGCACGTCGGAGAACCACACCTCGTTGACCTCGTGGCCGCCGTCGATGAGCTCGATCGGCCGCACCTCGACCCCCGGCGTGGTCATGTCGATGAGCAGCATCGAGATGCCGGCCTGCTTCTTCACCTCGGGGTCGGTGCGCACGAGGGTGAAGATCCAGTCGCCGTGCTGGCCCAGCGTGGTCCACGTCTTCTGGCCGTTGACGACCCAGTCGTCGCCGTCGCGCACCGCGGTCGTGCGGAGGGAGGCGAGGTCGGAGCCGGCGTCGGGCTCGGAGAAGCCCTGGGACCACCAGATGTCCAGGTTGGCGGTCGCGGGGAGGAAGCGCTCCTTCTGCTCCTGGGTGCCGAAGTGGGCGATGACCGGCCCGATCATGGAGGCGTTGAAGGCCAGCGGGATGGGCACTCCGGCGCGCTGCATCTCCTCGTGCCACAGGTGCCGCTGGAGCTCGGTCCAGTCCTGGCCGCCCCACTCGACGGGCCAGTGCGGCACGGCGAGGCCCTCGGCGTTGAGGGTCCGCTGCGCCTCGACGATCTGGTCGCGGGTGAGGTGGCGCCCCTCGAGGACCGTGTCACGGATCTCCTGCGACACCTTGGTCGTGAAGAACTCGCGCATCCGCGTCCGGAACTCCGCGTCTGCGGGACTGAGCTCGAGCTGCATGTGACTCCTCGGGTCGGGGTCCGGGCGCGCACGGAAGAGGGCCGGCCGCACCATCATGGCGCGGCCGGCCCAACCCGGCGAGCGGACCCGGTCCCGGCTCAGCCCTGCGTCGCGTCGGAGTCCAGCACGAGGGTCGCCGTCTGCTCCTCGCCGCCGGTCGTCCAGGTGACGCTCACCGAGTCGCCGGGGCGGTAGGAGCGGATCGTCGCGACGAGCGAGTCGGCGCCGGTGATCCGGTGGTCGTCGACCTTGGTGATCACGCTGCCCGACTCCAGGCCCGCCTTCTCGGCCGTGGAGCCGGCCGTCACCTCGCGGACGACGGCGCCCGCGGCGTCGCCGGTCTGGGCGTCGCCGACCTGGATGCCCAGCCGGGCGTGCGTGGGGGTCTCGCCCTTGGCCATCTGGTCCACGATCGGCATGACCTCGTCGATGGGGATCGCGAACCCGAGGCCGATGGAGCCGGACTCGGACTGGCCGCCGTAGGGCGACTGCGACGCCGCGGTGCGGATCGAGGAGTTGATGCCGATCACCGCGCCGGTGAGGTCGACCAGCGGCCCGCCCGAGTTGCCGGGGTTGATGGCGGCGTCGGTCTGGATCGCGGGGTACGTCGTGGAGTTGCCCTGGTCGTCCGAGCCCACGTTGACCGGACGGTCGAGGGCGCTGACGATGCCGCTGGTGACGGTCGCGTCGAGGCCGAAGGGCGACCCGATGGCGACGACGCTCTCGCCGACGCCCAGGTTGGCCGACTTGCCGATCGTGGCCGGCGTGAGGTCCGAGACCCCCTCGGCCTTGATGACGGCGGTGTCGGTGAGCGGGTCGGTGCCGAGCACCTCGGCCTTGGCGCTCGTGCCGTCGTCGAACGACACCGTGAGGCTGCCCGCCTCGGCGCCCTCGACCACGTGGTTGTTGGTCAGGATCGTCCCGTCGGCGGTGAGGATGATGCCCGATCCCGAGGCGCCTCCCTGGGCGGTCGTGACGTCGATCTTGACGACGCTGGGCAGCACCTTCTGGGCCACCGACTCGACCGAGCCGTCCGCCGCGGGGGCCTGGGACTGCGACGACACCTGTGACGTCGACACCGGGCTCGCCTGTGCGGACCCGCCGGTCCCGTCCTGGGTGGCGTCCCACCAGGCGGCTCCGCCGATGCCGGCCCCTCCGCCGACCAGCAGGGAGGTGGCGACGACGGCGGCGGCCAGGCCCGTGCGGCTGCGCGCCTTGCGGTCGCGGGGCGGGGCGTGGGTGGGCTGCTGGACCGGGAACCCGGGCTGCGCGCCGTAGGTGGGCGGCTGGGGCTGCGTGGGGTGCGTGTCGGTGCCGGCCCACCCGGCCGAGGCGCGCTGGTACGGGTTGTCGTCGGCGGGTCGCGGGTGCTGCTGGGGGGTCTGTCCGTCGCTCATGTCATCGACGATGCGCCGTGACCCTGTGGATGCCCTGAGAACGCGTTGTGAAGGTGCGGAGACCTGGTTCAGCGAGGCAGGTCGGGCAGCGCGATCCACTCCGCCCACGTGAGGTCGCGTCCGACGTAGCGCGGGCGCTCCAGCGGCCAGTCCGTGGCGATCCAGCGCGGGACCAGCTCGTCGAGCGCGGCCTCGAGCTCGGTGCCCACGCACTCGTCGACCACCCACCACGAGATCTCCGCGTCGGCACCCGGCTTCTCCGGCGGGTCGATGTAGACGCAGCCCAGCAGCGCGGTCTCGTCGGTGTCGAGGAGCGCGTAGTTGAACGACTCGTGCGTCTCCATCTCCGCCGCGTGGCGGGCCAGGTCCGCGCGGTCGGCCTCGTGGGTCATGTCGGCGGGTGGCCACCCCCACGCCTCGCCGTAGATGCTCCACAGCCGCTCCCGCGAGCCCATGACGGCGACCATGTCGAGGTCGGTGTCCTCGGCGCGGATCGGGCGCAGGTGGTGCCCGTACGGGACCTCGACCCGGGTCGGGTGGCGGAAGTCGGCGGGCAGCCAGCCGGATGGCGAGGACTTGTCGGGCGTGGCGGTCGGGCTGGTGGGTGGTGACGACATGGGGCGTCCCTCTCGGTGGTGTGGGGTGGTGGTCGGGGTGGTCAGGGGTGCTGATGGGTGAGGCGGCGGAGCGCCGCGATGCCGCGGCTGGTGTTGGACTTGACGGTGCCGGTCGAGCAGCCGAGGACGGCCGCGGCCTCGGCGACGCTGAGCTGCTCGTAGTAGCGCAGGGCGACGGCGGCGCGCTGCTGCGGCGGGAGCTGCAGGACGAGGTCCCAGAGACGGCCCGACGGGTCGGCGAGCATGACAGGGTCGCGGTCCGGAGCGGTCTCCGGTGGGTCGGCCGAAGTGACCTCGTCGCGCCGCCACGGCTGCCGCTGCCAGCTCACGTACTGGCGGGTGATGGTGCGCCGGACGTAGGCGTCCGCGGCGGCGGCCTCGCGCAGGCCCTCCCAGCGGGGGAGGACCCGGACCAGGGAGTCCTGCACCAGGTCCTCCGCGCTGTGCGGGTCGCCGGCGACGGCGCGCGCCCAGCGGAGCAGCGCGGGGCGTCGCGCGGCGACGTACGACGCGAAGTCGGGCGCCTGCGGCGGGTCGTGCGCGACGGACGGCATGTCAGGCCCGGCGCACCGAGCGCAGCAGCGCGACGGAGACGACGACGAGCCAGACCGGTCCGGTCATGCCCGCCATGTACTGCACGGGGCTGACCAGGAACAGGGTCGTGATGCCGCCGAGGACGAGGCTGGTCCAGCCGAGCCAGCGCGCGAAGGCACCCTGCCGCAGCGCGGCGCTCGCCATGGCGAGGGCGGTCAGCCCGATGCCGCCCCAGAGCCACGGGATGGTGCCGACCCAGTGGCCGAAGAAGGCGATCGTCTCGGGGACGAACGCGTCGTCGGGTGCGGCGAACGCGAAGGCGAACTCCGTGGTCAGGCCGGCGCCCATCAGCTGGGCGACGCAGACCATCACCAGCCCGATGGCGGCGACACCCGGCACGATGCTGTCGGCGTGCGTGCGCCGCTGCAGGTGTCGGTGCAGGCCGGCGGCGAAGACCACCAGCAGGGCGCACGAGACCATCGTCGCGGTGTGGAAGGTCAGGATCTGCGGCACCAGCTCCGAGGTGGCCTCGGCGATCGCCCCGGCGTCGCCGCTGGTCGCCGGGTCGTAGACGGCGTCGACCATGCTGCTGGCGACGACGGACACGATCCCGGCGACACCGGCGCCGAGCCCGGCGAGCACCCACCCGCGGCCCGGTGGCCGGGTCGGTGCGCCGGTGCCGGCGTCGCGGTGCGGACCAGACGCGGTGGACGGGTCGAGCGTGGTGCTCATCTGCGGCTCCTCGGGTGACGGGGCACGGACGTGTGCCGGGCCACCACCCTCGGGCCGTACGACGTCGGCCGCCACGGACAGCCGCAGGTGTACGAGGGGTGTACGGGGTGCGGCCGGGTCAGCCCGCGGGCGACCCGGGGTCGCGCAGCATGGCGGCGGCCTGGATGCCGGTGAACCCGCGCCCGGTGTCGAGGGCGTCGTCGTAGCGGTCGGCCCCCAGGTGCGACCGGGCGTCGTCGGCGGCCGCGGTGATGGCGGCCGGGTCGGGGCGGTAGTAGCCGTAGCCCCGCGCGCCCTGGGCCTCGCGGATCGCCTGGGCGGCGCCGAGCAGCAGCGGCACCCGCGCGTGCTGGTCGGAGGCCGCGGCGAGCACCGCCCCGGCGTCGAGCAGGTAGGCGAGGTTGGCCTGGTCGCCGGTCTCGAGCGAGAGCCGCGTGCCCTCCGCGAGGTGGCTCCGGGCGGCGGCGTGGTCACCCCGCGCGAGCTCGACCTGGAAGAGGTTGTAGAGCGCGATGTAGGAGGTGAGCCGGTCCTCGCGACGGTGCGCGGAGCCGAGCCCCTCGGCGATCTGGCGCACGGCCTCGTCGGGATCGCCGCGGAGCAGGGCGATGGTGCCGAGCCAGATGTGGCCCAGCGCCCACGTCCACTCGACCGACGGCCCGCCGGCCTCGGCGTGGACGATCGCCTCCTCGAAGCAGCGCTGCGCCGTCGCGAGGTCGCCCTCCACGAGGGCGACGAGACCGGAGCCGGCGACGGAGTTGGACAGGATGTCCGGCTCGTCCCCGGCGTGCTCCCCGGCGACCGCCCACCAGGCGGCCGCGGCGGCCACGTCGTCCATCGCGAACGCCATCGTCGCGGCGGCCAGGGCCGCGCGGGCGTGCACCGCCGGCTCCAGCCGGTCGGCGTGCTCGAGCGCGCTCTCGGCGAAGCGCCGGCCGTGCTCGGTGTGGCCACGCAGCCACCAGTAGAGCCACAGCTCCCACGCGAGCCGGGCCGGGGTGTCGGGGTCGCCGTCGGCGAGCGAGCGCTCCGCCGCGGCGCCGAGGTTGGCGTGCTCGAGGTCGATCCGCGCGAGGGCGCCCACCTGGCCGCCGTCGCGGTAGCTGGAGCTGTTGGCCGCGGCCACCTCGAGGTAGTGGGCGGCGTGGGCGCGCGTGGCCTCGCGCCACTCGCCCGCCTCGCGCAGCAGGTCGCGGGCGTACTGGGCGACCGGCTCCAGCATCCGCACCCGGCCGGTGCCCTCGGCGAGGACCAGGGAGTGCTCGACGAGCTCCTCGAGGCTGGGCACGACCTCGTCGTCGGGGATGCCCACCCGGGCGGCGATCGCCTCGAGGTCGGCCAGGGTGGTGCCCCCGGCGAAGACGCCCATCAGCCGGAGCAGCCGGCGCGCCGGCGCGTCGAGCAGCCCCTGGCTCCAGTCGAGCGTGGCGCGCATCGTGCGCTGGCGGGGCGGGAGGTCGCGCGGACCGGCCTCGAGCGCCGTGTCGAGGCGCCGCAGCAGCGACCCCGGGTCGAGCAGCCGCGCGCGGGCGGCCGCGAGCTCGAGGGCGAGTGGCAGCCCGGCGAGGCGCTCACAGGTGGCGCCCACGGCCGCGGCGTCGGCCGGGTCGGCGCCCCAGCCGGGGTTCACCCGCTGTGCGCGGTCGAGGAGCAGTCGCGCCGCGGGCGACGGCGTCCCGTCCGGACGGTCGGCCACCTCGAGCGGCTCCACGGCGTACTCGGTCTCGCCGCGCACGCGCAGCGGCGCCCGGCTCGTCGCCAGCACGGACAGGTCGGGCACCGCCTCCACGATCGCTGCGACGTCCCGGGCGGCGTCGAGGAGGTGCTCGACGTTGTCCAGCACCAGGAGCAGGTGCTGGCCGCGCAGCCGGTCGACGATGTCGTCGGTGACGGACCGCGTGGGGTCGCGGGTGGCGTCGACGGCGTCGGCGACCGCCGGGAGCAGCTGGGACGGCTCGAGCAGCGGCGCGAGCTCGACCAGTCGTACGCCGTCGGCGTAGCGGTCGCGGACCGACGCCGCAGCCGCCAGGGAGAGGCGGGTCTTGCCGACGCCCCCGGGGCCGCTGAGGGTGACCAGGCGACTGGTGCGCAGCAGGTCGGCCACCCGCCCGACGTCGTCGTCGCGCCCGATGAGCGGCGAGACCGGGACCGGCAGGTCGCGCGGCCCAGGGGTGCCGTCGGCCGCCGCGGGGGCGGCGGTGCGGGGCGATCGGGAGGGGACGGCGGCCAGGAGGGCGGCGCGCTGGTCCTCGTCGAGGTCAAGCGCCGCCGCGAGCGAGCGCAGGGTGTGCGGGTAGGGCCGGGTGCGGGTGCCGCGCTCGAGAGCGCTGATCGCGTGCGGGCTCAGCCCGGCGCGCTCGGCGAGCTCCTCCTGCGAGAGCCCGGCGCCCTCGCGCAGTCCGCGCAGCAGCGTGCCGAGGGTGCTGTCCCCACGTGTCCCCACGTCACCTCCGTGACCGCCGCTGTCGCGCCCCACCCGAGTGGGTCGGAGTCTAGGGGCCACCGACGCCTCGGGCGAGCACCCGAAGGGCGGGACGGAGCGGGCCGCGCGGGGGAGTCGCTGCAAGATCGGCCCCGTCCCACGCGTGGGGCGATCTGAAAGATCTTGCAGGTCTTGCAAGTTCTCTCACGAGGTCCTTAGTGTGACGGCCGCCACCCCCACCCGGTCGCGGCACCCGCGGCCGGGACCTCGCACCTTCTCGGGAGCCCTCGTGCGTCGTCCGTCCCCTGCCGTCCTCGGCCTGTCCGTCCTCGCCACCCTGGTCGCGTCGCTGGCGCCCCTCGCCCCCGCGCACGCCGAGCACCGCGCCGCCCCGCCGACCTCGGTCACGCTGGTGGGCGACCTGCAGGACGAGCTCGGCTGCACCGAGGACTGGGCCCCGTCCTGCGGGCCCTCGGGCCTCGACCGCCTCCCCGACGGCTCGTGGGAGCTCGTGGCGCAGGTGCCCGCGGGCACCTACCAGTACAAGGTCGCCATCGACGGGACGTGGGCGGAGAACTACGGGGCCGGCGGCGCGGCCGACGGGCCGAACCTGCCGCTCGCGCTCGAGCACCCGGCGCGTCTGCGCTTCACCTACGACGACGCCTCCCACCGGGTCGCCGTGGCGCCGGCCGAGCAGCCGTCCGCGACCCCGACCGCGGCCGACCGCGAGCTCGCCGGCACCTCGCTCCGCGGTCCGCTGACCCGGGAGAACTTCTACTTCGTGATGGCCGACCGGTTCGCCAACGGCGACCCCGGCAACGACGCGGGCGGCCTCACCGGCGACCGGCTCGCCACGGGCCTCGACCCCACCGACAAGGGGTTCTTCCACGGGGGCGACATCCAGGGCCTGTCCGACCGGCTCGACTACATCGCCGACCTCGGCACCACCGCGATCTGGCTGACGCCCAGCTTCAAGAACCGCCCCGTCCAGGGCAGCGGCGCCGACGCGAGCGCGGGCTACCACGGCTACTGGGTCACCGACTTCACCCGCATCGACCCGCACTTCGGCACCAACGCCGAGCTCGAGGCGTTCATCGACCAGGCGCACGGGCGGGGCATCAAGGTCTTCTTCGACATCATCACCAACCACACCGCCGACGTCATCGACTACGCGGAGAAGCAGTACGGGTACGTCTCGAAGGAGGCCGAGCCCTACGTCGACGCCAGCGGCGCCGAGTTCGACGACCGCGACGTGGTGGGCTCGCCGGACTTCCCCGAGCTCGACGCGGCCACCTCGTTCCCCTACACGCCGGTCTTCCGCTCCGACGCCGACCGCACGGTCAAGGTCCCGGCCTGGCTCAACGACCCGACGTACTACCACAACCGGGGCGACTCGACCTTCGCCGGCGAGTCCTCGACGTACGGCGACTTCGTCGGCCTCGACGACCTGTTCACCGAGCAGCCCGACGTGGTGGACGGGATGACCGACATCTACGAGGAGTGGGTCGACCTCGGCATCGACGGCTTCCGCATCGACACCGCCAAGCACGTGAACATGGAGTTCTGGCAGGAGTTCGCGCCGGCCATCCGCGAGCACGCCGCGTCCATCGGCAACGACGACTTCTTCGCCTTCGGCGAGGTCTACGACGCCGACCCCGCGACCCTCTCGACGTTCAGCACGGAGGGCCGCCTCGACGCCACCCTCGACTTCGGCTTCCAGGACCGGGCGACCGGCTTCGCCAAGGGGGGCGCGACCACGCGGCTGCGCGACTTCTACGCCTCCGACGACTGGTACACCGACACCGACTCCAACGCGTACGCCTCGCCGACGTTCCTCGGCAACCACGACATGGGTCGCATCGGCACCTTCCTGAAGGGCACCGGCTCCGAGCTCGAGCGCGACCGGCTCGCGCACGCACTCATGTACCTCACGCGCGGCCAGCCGGTCGTCTACTACGGCGACGAGCAGGGCTTCGTCGGCGACGGGGGCGACAAGGACGCCCGCGAGGACATGTTCCCGAGCCGGGTCGCGTCCTACAACGACAACGACCTGCTCGGCACCGACGCGACGACCGCCACCGAGAACTACGACACCGCCCACCCGCTCTACCGGACGATCCGCGGCCTGGCGGCGCTGCGCGAGCGCTACCCGGCTCTCGCCGACGGGGCACAGCTGCACCGCTACGCCTCGGGCACGGCGGGCGTCTTCGCCTTCAGCCGCATCGACGCCCGCGAGCGACGCGAGTTCGTCGTCGCCCTCAACAACGCCACCACCGAGAAGACCGTCACCGTCGGCACCGAGATGCGCCGCGGCACCTTCACCCGCGTGTGGCCCGCCGGCCGGGAGTCGATGCGCACCGACGCCGAGGGGCGTACGACGATCACGGTGCCCCCGCTGTCGGCGGTGGTGTGGCGTGCCAACGGCACCCTCGCCGGACGCCGGCACGCCCCCGCGATCCACCTCGAGAAGCCGTCGGCCGGCGGGACCGTCGGGGGACGGGCGCCGATCACCGTCGCCGTCCCGGACGGCGGCTTCAACCAGGTCACCGTCGCCTGGCGCCGCGCCGGCGCGGCCGACTGGACGCCGCTGGGCACCGACGACAACGCGCCCTACCGGGTGGTCCACGACGTGCGGCCGCTGCGCCGGGGCACCCTCGTCGAGTACCGCGCGGTCCTGCGCGACAGCAGCGGCAACCTGTCCGTCGCGTCGTCGTACGCCACCGTCGGCGACCCCGAGCCGGAGCCCACGCCCGGTGGCGGGGGCGGCACCGGGCCGGTGACCCAGCCGGGGTCGGTGTCGGTGCCGGGCAGCCACAACTCCGAGATGGGCTGCGCCGGCGACTGGGCTCCGGCGTGTCCGCAGGCGCAGATGTCGCTCGACGCCGACGACCTCGTGTGGAAGAAGACCGTCACCCTGCCGGAGGGCGGCTACGCCTACAAGGCGGCCGTCGACGGCACGTGGGACGAGAACTACGGCGCCGGTGCGGTGCGTGGCGGCGGGGACATCCCGCTGACGGTGCCGGCCGGCGGCTCGACCGTCACCTTCTACTACGAGCACGGCTCGCACTGGATCACCAGCGACGCCGACGGCCCGATCATCACCCTCGCCGGGAGCATGCAGTCCGAGCTCGGCTGCCCGGGCGACTGGCAGCCCGCGTGCATGCGCGGCTGGCTCAAGGACCCCGACGGTGACGGCACCTACACGTTCACCGGCACCCTCCCGGCCGGCAGCTACGAGACCAAGGTCGCCCACGGGCTGGCGTGGGGCGAGGACTACGGCGTCGACGGCGTGCGCGGGGGAGCGAACATCCCCTTCGAGGTCCCCGCCGGCGGGGTCGAGGTGGTCTTCACTTACGACGTGACCACCCACCGCCTGCAGGTCTCGACCCGCAGCGCCGGCTCTGCGCCCGACCTCGGCAAGGCCCGCGCACAGTGGCTCCGAGACGACCTCGTCGCCTGGGACGTGCCCGACGCGGCGTCGCGCCGCTACCGGCTGCACTGGTCGCAGGCCGGCGACCTCGGCGTCGACGCGGAGGCGGTCACCGGCGGGCAGAGCGTGGCGCTGACCCACGACCCGGCCGGCCTCCCCGCCGACGTCCTCGCCGACTTCCCGCACCTCGCCGGCTACGAGGCCTTCCGCCTCGACCGCGCGGCGGTCCGGCGCGTGCCGGAGATCCTCACCGGCCAGGTCGCGGTCGCGTCGTACGACCGGAGCGGTGCGCTGCACGACGCCACCGGCGTCCAGCTGCCCGGCGTCCTCGACGACGTGTACGCCGACGCGGCGCGGGCCGACCTCGGCGTCACCTGGCGGGGGAGGCGGCCCACGCTGACGCTGTGGGCGCCGACCGCGCAGGACGTCTCGGCGACCGTCGCCGATCGCACGGTGCCCATGACGCGCCACTCCGACGGCACGTGGACGGCGACCGGGCCGGCCTCGTGGCGCAACGCGGCCTACACCTACGACGTCACGGTCTACGCGCCGTCGGCCGGCAAGGTCGTCACCAACCGGGTGACCGACCCCTACTCGGTGGCGCTCACGACCAACTCGCAGCAGTCGCTGGTGGCCGACCTCGCCGACCCCGCCCTGGCGCCCGCCGGCTGGTCCGCCACCCGGGCGCCGGTCGTCGCACAGCCCGAGGACCGCACGGTCTACGAGCTGCACGTGCGTGACTTCTCCATCGGCGACGAGACGGTCCCGGCCGCCGAGCGGGGGACCTACATGGCGTTCGCCCACGACGACACGGCCGGCATGCGCCACCTGCGCCGGCTCGCGGACGCGGGGCTCAACACGGTGCACCTCCTGCCCGCCTTCGACATCGCGACGATCGAGGAGCGGCGCAGCGCGCAGGCGAGTCCCGCGTGCGACCTCGCGTCACTGCCGCCGGACTCCGAGGAGCAGCAGGAATGCGTCGGCGCGGTGCGCGAGCGCGACGGCTTCAACTGGGGCTACGACCCGCTGCACTACACCGCGCCGGAGGGGTCGTACGCCACCGACCCAGAGGGCACCCGGCGCACGGTCGAGTTCCGCCGGATGGTGCAGGGCCTGAACCGCTCCGGGCTGCAGGTGGTGATGGACGTCGTCTACAACCACACCGCCGCCAGCGGGCAGGACCCGAAGTCGGTGCTCGACCGCATCGTGCCCGGCTACTACCACCGGCTCAGCGCGACGGGCGCCGTCGAGACCTCCACCTGCTGCTCCAACACCGCGACGGAGCACCGGATGATGGAGAAGCTGATGATCGACTCGGTGCTCACCTGGGCACGCGACTACAAGGTCAACGGCTTCCGCTTCGACCTGATGGGCCACCACTCGCTGGAGAACATGACGCGTCTCCGGCAGGCCCTCGACGGCCTCACCGTGCGCAAGGACGGCGTCGACGGAAAGGCGATCTACCTCTACGGCGAGGGCTGGAACTTCGGCGAGGTCGCCGACGACGCCCGCTTCGTGCAGGCCACCCAGCGCAACCTCGCCGGCACCGGCATCGGCTCGTTCAGCGACCGGCTGCGCGACGCCGTTCGCGGCGGTGGCCCCTTCGACGAGGACCCGCGCGTGCAGGGCTTCGGCTCCGGGCTCGCCACCGACCCCAACGGCGCCGAGGTCAACGGCACGGCCGAGGAGCAGCGCGCCGACCTGCTGCACCTCGAGGACCTCGTCCGGCTCGGGATGGCGGGCAACCTCGCCAACTTCCGGTTCCGGTCCTCGACGGGGGAGGAGGTGCGCGGCTCGGAGGTCGACTACAACGGCCAGCCGGCGGGCTACGCCGCCGACCCGGCGGAGACCGTGACCTACGTCGACGCCCACGACAACGAGACGCTCTTCGACTCCCTCGCCTTCAAGCTGCCGCGTGCGACGACGATGGGCGACCGGGTCCGGATGAACACCGTCTCGCTGTCGACGGTCGCGCTGTCGCAGGGCGTGGTGTTCTGGCACGCCGGCACCGACCTGCTGCGCTCGAAGAGCCTGGACCGCAACTCCTACGACTCCGGCGACTGGTTCAACCGCGTCGACTGGGAGCGCCGCGACAACACCTTCGGGTCGGGCCTCCCGCTGCGCGTCGACAACGAGGCCAAGTGGGCCTACATGCGTCCCCTGCTGGCCGACCCCGCGCTCGACCCCACCCCGGCGGCCATGGACGAGGCGCACGCCCGAGCCCTCGACCTGCTGCGGATCCGCTCGTCCTCGCGCCTGTTCCGGCTCGGCAGCCTCGAGGCGATCCAGGCCAAGGTGTCGTTCCTCGACAGCGACCCCGGCGTCGTCGCCATGCTCGTGGACGACACGCGCGGCACCGACGCCGACCCCCGGCGCGACGGCGTGCTCGTCGTCGTCAACGCCGGGTCCACCCCGACCACGGTCGCCCGCACGGGCGACGGCTGGACGCTGCACGAGGTGCAGGCCTCGGGCACCGACCCGGTCGTGAGGAGCAGCACCGTCGCCGCGGACTCCGTCACGGTCCCGGCGCGGACGACGGCGGTCTTCGAGCGCTGAACGCACGAACGCTCCCGGCCTGCCGGCCGGGAGCGTTCGTCGTACGACGTGGCGCGGGTGTCAGCTCCAGCGCTCGGACGCCGGGGTGAAGGTCAGCTCGCGGTCGCCGGTGTAGATCTGCTTCGGGCGGGCGATCTTCTGGTCCTTGTCCTGCACCAGCTCCGACCACTGCGCCAGCCAGCCCGGGGTGCGGCCGATGGCGAACAGCACGGTGAACATCTCCGGCGGGAACTGGAAGGCCTCGTAGATCAGGCCCGAGTAGAAGTCCACGTTGGGGTAGAGCTTGCGCTTGACGAAGTACTCGTCCTCCAGCGCGATCTTCTCCAGCTCGAGCGCGATGTCGAGCAGCGGGTTGGTGCCGGTGACCTCGAAGACGTCCTCGGCGGACTTCTTGATGATCTTGGCGCGCGGGTCGTAGTTCTTGTAGACCCGGTGGCCGAATCCCATGAGGCGCTCGTTGCCGTCCTTCACGCCGTCGATGAATGCGGGGATGTTCTCCTTGCTGCCGATGCGCTTGAGCATCCGCAGCACGGCCTCGTTGGCGCCGCCGTGCAGCGGGCCGTAGAGGGCGCCGATGCCGGCGGAGACGGCCGAGTAGGGGTCGACCTGCGAGGAGCCCACCGAGCGGACCGCGTTGGTCGAGCAGTTCTGCTCGTGGTCGGCGTGCAGGATGAAGAGCACGTCGAGGGCCTTGACCAGGCGCTCGTCGGCCTCGAACTTCGACTCGCTCATCTTGAACAGCATCGAGAGGAAGTTGGCGGTGTAGCCCAGGTCGTTGTCCGGGTAGACGTAGGGCTTGCCCTGCGCGTGGCGGAACGACCAGGCGCCCAGGGTCGGCATCTTCGCGATCATGCGCACGATCTGCATGTGCCGGTTGTCGGCGTCGCTGATGTTGCGGGCGTCGGGGTAGAACGTCGACAGCGCGCCGACCGAGGCCATCAGCATGCCCATCGGGTGGGCGTCGTAGCGGAAGCCCTGCATGAACGACTTGACGTTCTCGTGCACGAACGTGTGGTAGGTGATCTCGTGCACCCAGGAGTCGTACTGCTCCTTGGTGGGCAGCTCGCCGTGGACGAGGAGGTAGGCGACCTCGAGGAAGTTGGACTTCTCCGCGAGTTGCTCGATGGGGTACCCGCGGTACTCCAGGATGCCCTTGTCGCCGTCGATGTAGGTCACCGACGAGCGGCACGAGGCGGTGTTGACGAACCCGGGGTCGTAGGTCGCGAGTCCGGGCTGCTCCTCATCGAGGCGGATCTGCCCGAGGTCCTTGGCCGCGATCGTGTTGTCGGTGATCGCGATGTCGTACGTCTGACCGGTCCGGTTGTCGGTGACAGTCAGGGAATCCTTGGCCGCAACGTCGGTCACGTCGGCTCCTGTTCATACGTCTCTGTACGTCTGTGGGGTCCCCTCAACCTAGTCCGGTGTCCGCGAGGACCGCGAATCAGGTGTCCAGCAGTGGGACGTGCGCCGGTGCTCCCCGAGGTCACCGTCCGGCGACGCGGTGGGCGACCCGGGCGATGCGGCTGGTGCGTCCCAGACCGGCGTCCTCGCGGCGGTCCGCGGCGCGGTAGAGGCCGTACAGCGCGTGCACGCCGGCCCACCGCAGCGGCTCCGGCTCCCACCTCCGGACCCGGTGCCCGCTCCACGGCAGGCGGGTCAGGTCGGTGTCGTGTCCGAGCACCAGGTCGCGCAGCGTGCGGCCGGCCAGGTTGGTCGCCGTCAGCCCCGAGCCGACGTACCCGCCGGCGTGGCCGAGGCCGGTCGCGGCGTCGTACGCGACGCTGGCGCTCCAGTCGCGCGGCACCCCCAGCACGCCGCACCACGCGTGCTCGAGCCGGACGCCGGCCAGCGACGGGAACAGCGTCGTCAGGGTGGCGCGCAGCTGCTCGACCGTCCGGTCCTGGGTGCGCCCGTCGACGTCGGTGCGGGAGCCGAAGCGGTACGGGACGCCCCGCCCGCCCATCGCGATGCGGCCGTCGGCGGTGCGCTGGGCGTAGCAGTAGGCGTGCGCCTCGTCGCCGAGCAGCTCCGCGCCGTCCCACCCGATGTCGCCCCACTGCGCGTCCGTGAGCGGCGCGGTCACCACGATCGCGGAGTTCATCGGCAGCCAGTCGCGGCGGTGGCCGGCGAGCCCGGCGGTGAAGCCCTCGAGGCAGCGCAGCACCACCGGTGCCCGCACCGTGCCGCGCTCGGTCACCACCGTGCCGGGCGAGACCGACGTGACCCGGGTGCCCTCGTGGATGCGTACGCCGCGCTCCCGCACGACGCGGGCGACGCCGGACACCAGCCGCGCCGGGTGCACGCGGGCGCAGTCGGGGTCGAAGTGGCCCGACACGGCCCCGGCCACCCGGACCCGGTCGGCCACCTGCCCCGCGGTGAGCTTGCCGCCGAGCCGCTGCCGCTGGGCCTCCGAGCGGGCGACCGTCAGGACGCCGCTGCGCACGATGTCGGCCTCCACGCCCTCCCGGGCGGCCACCCCGATGACCTCGTCGACCGTGCCACGCAGGGCGTCGCGCAGGCGCTGGACGCCGTCCTCGCCCGCCACGGCGGCGTACGTCCGCGCGGAGCCGGCGAGCTCGCTGGACAGCCAACCGCCGTTGCGCCCCGAGGCGCCGAAGCCGGCGAACTCGGCCTCGAGCACGCGGATGTCGAGGGTGGGGTCGGCCTCGTGGAGGTAGTACGCCGTCCAGAGCCCGGTCAGCCCGCCGCCCACGACGGCCACGTCGCACGAGGCGTCTCCCTCGAGCCGGTCGGTGGGGACGGGCAGTCCCACCTGCTGCCACCAGAAGGACACGCCACCGTTGCGCACCCGGTCATCATGGCGCCCCGTCGTTTTGACCCTCCCGCTCGGCGCGCCGTAACCTTGCTGGTCGCGACTCCTGCCGCGTCCGCTCCCTCCCCACGGAGATCCGGAGCGGGCGCAGATCCGGACGTCATCCCCAGTCTCCGCCGAGCGGAGCCGGGGAGCGAACCGGGCCGTGTTCGTCAGAAGTCGCAGCAGCACCAGCCGGCCCTCGTCCGGGGGCCGGGACCAACGAACCAGAACGGGATACCGCCGTGCGCACGTACAGCCCCAAGCCCGCTGACATTCAGCGTGAGTGGCTCGTCATCGACGCCACCGACGTGGTCCTGGGCCGCCTCGCCGTCCAGACCGCCAACCTCCTCCGCGGCAAGCACAAGCCGACCTTCGCTCCTCACATGGACATGGGCGACTTCGTGATCATCGTGAACGCCTCCCAGGTGTCGCTGTCGGGGACCAAGAAGACCACCAAGATGGCCTACCGCCACTCCGGCTACCCGGGCGGCCTCTCGGCCACCCCGTTCGGTGAGCTCCTCGAGAAGGACGCCCGCAAGGCCATCGAGAAGGCCGTGTGGGGCATGCTCCCGAAGAACAAGCTCGGTCGCCAGATGCTGAAGAAGCTCAAGGTCTACGCCGGCCCCGACCACCCGCACGCGGCCCAGAAGGCCATCCCGTTCGAGATCTCCCAGATCTCCCAGTGACGACTGAGGACGCATACATGACTGAGAACACCACCGAGGTCGAGGAGACCTTCGAGACCGGCGCCGACGGCGTGGCCTACACCTCCGAGAGCGACGCCTCGGCCGACACCCCGGCCCGCCCGGCCACCATCGCGCCCGCCGGCGCCACCGGCCGCCGCAAGGAGGCCGTCGCCCGCGTCCGGATCGTCCCGGGCACCGGCGAGTGGACCATCAACGGTCGCTCGATGGACAGCTACTTCCCGAACAAGCTGCACCAGCAGATCGCCAACGAGCCGTTCGTCGAGCTGCAGCTCGAGGGCCGCTTCGACGTGATCGCCCGCATCCACGGCGGCGGCATCGCCGGCCAGGCCGGCGCCCTGCGCCTCGGCGTGGCCCGCGCGCTCAACGCCGTCGACGTCGAGGCCAACCGCCCGGCCCTCAAGAAGGCCGGTCTGCTCACCCGCGACGCCCGCGTCGTGGAGCGCAAGAAGGCCGGTCTCAAGAAGGCCCGCAAGGCCTCGCAGTTCAGCAAGCGCTGACCCAGCCTGCACCTCGAGGCCCGCACCGTCGTCCGACGGTGCGGGCCTCGTCGCACGTCCGGCCTCGTTTCGGCACCGGGCCCGGGCGACCCGTAGGCTCCCGGGCCATGACGCGACTCTTCGGCACCGACGGCGTCCGCGGCCTGGCCAACGCCGACCTCACCGCCGAGCTCGCCCTCGAGCTCTCCGTGTGCGCGGCCCACGTCCTCGCCGACCGCGGCGAGTTCGAGGGCCACCGCCCCCTCGCAGTGGTCGGCCGCGACACCCGCATCTCGGGACAGTTCCTCGAGGCAGCGGTCGTCGCCGGCCTCGCCTCGGCGGGCGTGGACGTGCTCCTCCTCGGCGTGCTGCCGACGCCCGGCGTCGCCTACATGACCGACCGGCTCGGGGCCGACCTCGGCGTGATGCTCTCCGCCTCGCACAACCCGATGCCCGACAACGGCATCAAGTTCCTCGCCCGTGGTGGCCACAAGCTCGACGACGCCATCGAGATCGCCATCGAGCGCCGCATGGGTGAGCCGTGGGAGCGGCCCACCGGGGGTGCCGTCGGCCGGGTCCGGGTCTACGACACCGCGGTCGAGGAGTACGCCGCCCACCTCGAGAGCACGATCAGCCACCCGCTCGTGGGGCTCACGGTCGTCCTCGACTGCGCCGCGGGCGCTGCCCACGCCGCGGGTCCGCGGGCGCTGGAGGACGCCGGCGCGACGGTGATCGCCATCCACGCCGACCCCGACGGCCTCAACATCAACGACGACTGCGGCTCCACCCACCTCGGTGACCTCCAGAAGGCCGTCGTCGAGCACGGCGCCCACGCCGGCTTCGCCCTCGACGGCGACGCCGACCGCTGCCTCGCGGTCGACGCCAAGGGCAACGTCGTCGACGGCGACCAGATCCTCGCGATCCTGTCGCTCTCGCTGCTCGAGCAGGGCCGGCTGGCGAAGGACACCGTCGTCGCCACCGTGATGAGCAACCTCGGCTTCGTGCAGGCCATGCGGGCCGGCGGTGTCGGCGTGCGCCAGACCAAGGTCGGCGACCGCTACGTCCTCGAGGCGATGAAGGTCTCCGGCTACAACCTCGGCGGCGAGCAGTCGGGCCACGTCATCCTGAGCGACCACGCCACCACCGGCGACGGCATCCTGACCGCGCTCCACGTCATGGAGCGGATGGCCACGACCGGCCGGTCGCTGGCCGACCTCGCCTCGGTGATGTCCCGGCTCCCGCAGGTCCTGCTCAACGTCTCGGGCGTCGACAAGTCGCGCGCCGACGAGGACGCCGTGCTGGCCGCGGCCGTCGCGGAGGAGGAGGCGGTGCTGGGTGACCGGGGCCGCATCCTGCTGCGCCCCTCGGGCACCGAGCCGATCGTGCGCGTGATGGTCGAGGCTCCCACCGAGGACGAGGCCCAGGGCGTCGCCTCGCGGCTCGCCGACGTCGTACGCCAGCAGCTGGCCCTCGGGTGACCACCGACCCGGCGCCGGCCGTCGAGGAGCACGACCCACCGCACCGCCCGTGGTTGTCGCCCGGCGACATCGCCCTCGGGATCGGGATGGGGCTGGTGCTCGCCGTGGTGCTGGTGGCCCTGGTGCCCGGCACGCGCACCCACCTGTTCGGCGGCACCGAGCAGACCGAGACGACGGTCGTCGCGGTGAGCGAGCGACCCCGGACCGGGGAGGACGACCGGACCGTCACCTCCTACGAGCTGCGCTGGTCCGAGGGCGACGACGTGAGGACCGCGACGTTCCGTCGGTCGGGGCCCCCGCAGCGCGAGGTCGGTGACACCTGGACGCTGTGGGTGTCGCCGGACGGCAGCTCGGTGGAGGCGAGCTCACCCCTCGCCACGTGGCTCTGGCTGGGGATCGGCATGCCCGCCTTCGTCCTCGTGATCGGCGCCCTCGTGCACTGGCGGGGACGGGTGATGGCGAGGTCGGCCGTGCGCGAGGCCGACCGGATCGAGGCGGCCCGCGAGCGCCGGCGCGCCTCGAGCTCCTAGGCCTTCCGCAGCGCTGCGAGGCGGCGCGCCGCCTCCCGGGCTGCGGCGGCGCGCTCGGGCGCCGAGCAGGCGTACGCGCGCCCGGCCTCGTCGAGGGAGGTGATCTCGGCGTCGAGGACGGCGAGCTCGTCGTCGTGCGTGAGGACGCGCCGCGCCGCCTCCGCGGCCCCGGCGCCGACGGGGGAGTCCTCGAGCGCGCCGGCGCGGGCGGCCGCGGGCACCGCCTCGGCGTTCTCGAGCGCGGCGAGCGCGGTCCGCAGCGTCGACACGGTCTCGGCGTCCCGGGCGCGGCGAGCCTCGAGGAGGGCGGTGCGCAACCGGCTGCGCAGCGGGGAGTCGGTGGTCATCCCTCGACCCTTCCGCAGCCGGGGCGTCGTACGCACCCCGTTATCCGGGTGCCGGTCGCCGTCCCGGGCCACTAGCGTCACGGCCGTGGGCGTCGACATCGAGCAGTTCAACCCGCACAACCAGGCGGCGCTGCGCGCGTGGTGGGAGGTCGGGCACGCGGCCACCGCCGACCGCCCCGGCCGGCCGTGGCCGCTGTGGGAGCAGAGCCGGGTCGCGCTGCCGACCCCCAACCCCGAGCGGGGCCTCACGCTGGTGGCCGCGATCGACGGCCGCGAGATGGTCGGCGCCGGCCTCGTCGTCCGACCGCTGAGGGAGAACCTGCACACCGCCATGGCGTTCGCCTACGTCCGGCCCGACCGCATCCGCGAGGGCATCGGCCGCCGCCTCGTGCAGGAGCTCGAGGTGGTCGCGGCGGGCGACCGTCGTACGACGGTCCAGAGCGAGGCCTACCTGCCGCCCGGCGGGTCGGGCACCGGGCCGGAGCTCTTCGCCCGCGCGATGGGCTACGACGTGGCCAGCCGCGAGTCCATGAAGGAGCTCACCCTCGCCGACTTCGTCGCCCGTCGGGACGCGCTCGCGGCGTCGGCCCCGGTCCCGGACGGCTACCGCGTCGTCACCTTCGACACCGTTTGCCCCGACGAGCACCTGGCGTCGTTCGGGCGGTTGCTCGGCCTGCTGCTCGCGGAGGTGCCGCTCGGCGAGCTCGACCTCCAGGACTCCGAGTGGACCCCGGAGCGCATCCGCGCGGCCGAGCAGCGGCAGGTGGCCGTGGGCCGGCACGTGCTGACGGCGCTGGCGATCGCCCCGGACGGCTCAGTGGCCGGCGCGTCCGACGTACGCGTCGACGACAACGACCCGGACCACGGCCTGGTCGGCATCACGATCGTCGACCCCGCCCACCGTGGCAGGCGGCTGGGGCTGGTCCTCAAGACGGCGACCCACGACCTGGCGGTCGCGGGCTGGCCCGATCTCGTCTCGGTCGACACCTCCAACGCCGAGGTGAACACCTGGATGAACGCCGTCAACGAGGCGCTGGGCTACCGCACGATCGAGACGCTGCTGGAGCTGCAGAAGAAGCTGTGAGCATCGGGCGTCGGTCCCGGCGTCGGTCCCGGCGTCGGTCCCGGCGTGGTCCCGGCGTGGTCCCGGCGTGGTCCCGGCGTGGTCCCGGCGTGGTCCCGGCGTCGTAGGTCTCGCGCGCCCAGGACCTGCGTCAGGTGGGTCTCGGCCCAGTCGGGCAGCGCCCTTGCCGCGGCTGATCGTGGAGGATCTGAGTCACCAGGTGGCCCGGATCTTCCACGCTGTCGCCGGAGTCCCCGGATATCCGGGGACTCCAGACGCGCCTCAGAGCTTGCGCAGCCGCACGTAGCGGACGGAGTGGTCGGCGTCCTTGCGGAGGACGAGGTTGGCGCGGGAGCGGGTGGGGGCGACGTTCTGGACGAGGTTCGGCTCGTTGATGGAGTCCCAGATGCGCGTGGCCTGGTCGACGGCCTCGTCGTGGGAGAGCGCGGCGTACTTGCGGAAGTACGACGCCGGGTCGCGGAACGCGGTCTCGCGCAGGCGGAGGAAGCGGTCGACGTACCAGCGCTTGATGTCGGTCAGCGCGGCGTCGACGTAGACGGAGAAGTCGAAGAAGTCGCTCACCGCGAGGCCCGTGCGGCCGTCCTCGCGCACCCGGGCCGGCTGGAGGACGTTGAGCCCCTCGATGATCACGATGTCGGGCCGCTTGACCACGACCTTCTCGTCGGGCAGCACGTCGTAGACGAGGTGGGAGTAGATCGGGGCCTCGACCTCGTCCTTGCCCGACTTGATGTCGATGACGAACTTGAGCAGTGCCTTGCGGTCGTAGGACTCGGGGAAGCCCTTGCGGTGCAGGATGCCCCGCCGCTCGAGCTCGGCGTTGGGCAGCAGGAAGCCGTCGGTCGTGACCAGCGCGACGTTGGGGTGCTCGGGCCAGTGGGCGAGCATCTGCTGCAGCACGCGGGCGGTGGTCGACTTGCCGACCGCCACGGATCCCGCGAGCCCGATCACGAACGGCGTACGGGGCGGGGTGACGCGGTGCAGGAACTCCTCCTGCTCGCGGTGGAGCCGGGAGTTCGCGGCGACGTAGAGGCTCAGCAGGCGCGACAGCGGGAGGTAGACCTGCTCGATCTCGCGCAGGTCGAGCTGGTCGCCGAGGCCGCGGAGCCGGACGACCTCCTCGCGCGTCAGGGTCGTCTCGGCCGTGCCGACCAGCTCGGCCCACGCGGCCCGCTCGAGCTCGACGTAGGGGGACGTCTCGCTCCCCGGCGAGCTGCCGGAGGTCGTGCCGTGGGAGGGCCGTGCGACCTCGGACATGGGTGCGATTGTGGCACCGCACGCGGGCGAGGCCGTGCAGCGGCCTGCCGATGGACGCCGATAGACTCCGCGGCCATGTGTGGAATCGTCGGGTACGTAGGTGCCAAGCCGGCCGAGGGCGTCGTGATCGAGGGCCTCAGGCGCCTGGAGTACCGGGGGTACGACTCGGCCGGGATCGCCCTCGTCGACGGCGGCACGATCGTGTCCGACAAGCGTGCCGGCAAGCTGGCCAACCTCGAGAAGGCCATCGTCGACTCCCCGCTGCCGCAGGTCACCACCGGCATCGGCCACACCCGCTGGGCGACCCACGGCCCGCCGACCGACCGCAACGCCCACCCGCACCTGGGTCGCGCGCGCCGCGTCGCGCTCGTCCACAACGGGATCATCGAGAACTTCGCCGAGCTGCGCCAGCGCCTCGAGTCCGAGGGCGTCGAGATGGCCTCCGACACCGACACCGAGGTGGCCGCCCACCTGCTCGAGGAGCAGCTCGAGACGGGGGTCGACCTGACCGTCGCCATGCAGAACGTCTGCCGCGACCTCGAGGGCGCCTTCACGCTCGTCGCCGTCGACTCCCAGGACCCCGACCGCGTGGTCGCGGCCCGTCGCAACAGCCCGCTCGTGGTCGGCATCGGCGAGGGCGAGAACTTCCTCGGCTCCGACGTCGCGGCGTTCATCGAGCACACCCGCGAGGCGATGGAGCTCGACCAGGACCAGGTCGTCACCATCACCCGCGAGGGCGTGAGCGTCTCCGGCTTCGACGGCACGCCCGCCGAGGGCCGTCGCTACCACGTCGACTGGGACCTCTCGGCCGCCGAGAAGGACGGCCACGACTGGTTCATGCGTAAGGAGATCTTCGAGCAGCCGCGCGCGGTCGCCGACTCGCTCCTCGGACGTCGGGGCACCGACGGCCTGCTGCAGCTCGACGAGATGCGCCTGTCCGACCAGGACCTGCGCGACATCGACAAGATCATCATCATCGCCGCCGGCACGTCGTTCTACGCCGGCATGGTCGCCAAGTACGCCATCGAGCACTGGTGCCGCATCCCGGTGGAGGTCGAGCTCGCGAGCGAGTTCCGCTACCGCGACCCGATCCTCACCGCCTCGACGCTCGTCGTCGCGATCAGCCAGTCCGGCGAGACCGCCGACACCCTGCAGGCGATCCGCCACGCGCGGGTGCAGCGCTCGAAGGTGCTGGCCATCTGCAACACCAACGGCTCGACCATCCCGCGCGAGTCCGACGGCGTGATCTACACCCACGCCGGCCCCGAGATCGGCGTCGCCTCCACCAAGGGCTTCCTCACCCAGCTCGTCGCCTGCTACCTCCTCGCGCTCTACCTCGCGCAGGTGAAGGGCACCCGCTACGGCGACGAGATCTCCCAGGTCATGGACCAGCTCGAGGAGATGCCCGGCCACATCGAGACCGTGCTGGCGAAGGCCGAGGAGGTCTACGCCCTGGCCCGCGACCACGTGGACAACCGCTCGGTGCTGTTCCTCGGCCGCCACGCCGGCTACCCCGTGGCCCTCGAGGGGGCCCTCAAGCTCAAGGAGATCGCCTACCTCCACGCCGAGGGCTTCGCCGCCGGCGAGCTCAAGCACGGCCCGATCGCGCTGGTGGAGGAGGGCCTGCCGATCCTGTGCGTGGTGCCGCCCCGGGGCCGCGACCAGCTGCACGACAAGATGATCAGCGGCATCCAGGAGGTGCGGGCGCGCGGCGCCCGCACGCTGTGCCTGGCCGAGGAGGGCGACACCGCCATCACGCCGTACGCCGACGTGCTGATCACGCTGCCCCAGGTGCCGGTGCTGCTCCAGCCGCTCGTCGCCGTCGTGCCGCTGCAGCTGTTCGCGTGCGAGCTCGCCACCCAGCTCGGCCACGACGTCGACCAGCCGCGCAACCTCGCCAAGTCCGTCACGGTCGAGTAGGGCCCGGGGACTCGCGTGCCGGTCATCGGCGTGGGCATCGACGTGGTCGACATCGACCGCTTCGTGCAGTCCCTCGAGCGCACCCCGTCGCTGCGCGGCCGGCTGTTCACCGATGCCGAGGCGTCGCGGCCGCCGGCCTCGCTGGCCGCGCGCTTCGCCGCCAAGGAGGCCATCGCCAAGGCGCTCGGGGCACCCGTCGGGATGGCGTGGCACGACGCCGAGATCGTCTCGGAGGAGACCGGGCGCCCGCGCTTCGAGATCCGCGGCACCGTCGCCGCCCGCGCCGAGGCGATGGGGGTCGTCCACGTCCACGTCTCGCTGTCCCACGACGCCGGCATCGCCTCGGCCGTCGTGGTGCTGGAGAGCTGAGGAGCGGCCGTGCTGCACGCCCACCTCGTCGAGGACGTACGCCGCGCGGAGGCGGCCGCGATGGCCCGCCTGCCCCACGGCGCCCTTATGCAGCGCGCCGCCGCCGGCCTGGCCGCCGCGGTCCTCGACCTGCTCGGTGGCGGCTACGGCCGGCGCGTGCTCCTGCTGGTCGGCCCGGGTGACAACGGTGGCGACGCGCTCTGGGCCGGTGCCCGGCTCGCGGCGCGGGGCGCGGCGGTCGAGGCGCTGCTCCTGGCCGACCACGTGCACGACGCGGGGCTCGCAGCCCTCCGCGCCGCCGGCGGCCGTGCGACCCGTGACCTCGACGCGCTCCACCCGACCCCCGACGTGCTGGTGGACGGCATCGTCGGCATCGGCGGTCGCCCCGGCCTCCGCCCCGGCGCCGTCGCGGTCCTCGAGCGCTTCGCCCCGGTGCCCGTCGTCGCCGTCGACGTGCCGTCGGGCGTCGACGTCGACGGCGGCACCCTCGACGGTCCCCACGTCCGCGCCGACCTCACCGTCACCTTCGGCACCCACAAGGTCGCCCACCTCGTCGATCCCGCCTGCCTCGCCAGCGGTGCCGTCCACCTCGTCGACCTCGGCCTCGACGCCGACGAGCTCGGGCGGCCGGCGGTCGAGGCGCTCCAGCCCGACGACGTCCGTGCCCTGCTGCCGCGCCCCGACGACGTCGCGCACAAGTACACCCGCGGCGTCGTCGGTGTCCGGGCCGGCTCGGGCACCTACCCGGGTGCCGCCCTGCTCGCCGTGTCCGGCGCCAACGCGGGGCTGGTCGGGATGGTCCGCTACGTCGGTCCGCAGGCGATCGCCGACACCGTGCGCAGCACGCACCCCGAGGTCGTCGGCGACGGCAGGGTCCAGGCCTGGGTCGTCGGCCCGGGAGGTGGTGACGACGCCGGCCGGATGCTCGCCGAGGCCCGCGCGGACGACGTACCGGTGGTGGTCGACGCCGACGCGCTGCGGCACGTGGACGGGACGGTGCCCGGCTGCGTGCTGACCCCGCACGCCGGCGAGCTGGCCGCGATGGTGGAGGTCGAGCGCGAGGACGTCGAGGCCGCACCGCTGGCGCACGCGCGCGCCGCGGCGACCCGCTTCGACTGCGTCGTGCTGCTGAAGGGGCACCACACGCTGGTGGCGCACCCCGACGGGAGGGTCCGGGTGACCACCACCGGGGTGCCGTGGCTCGCCACCGCCGGTGCCGGCGACGTGCTCGCCGGGCTGGTCGGTGCGCTGCTCGCCGCTGGACTGGAGCCGTACGACGCTGCGTCGGTCGGGTCGTGGCTGCACGGCGCCGCCGCGACCCAGGCGGCCGCCGGCGGCCCGCTGACGGCGAGCCGGGTCGCGGTCCAGATCCCGCGGCTGGTGCGCGACACGCTCGCAGGTTTGGGATGATCGTGGGCATGACCGATCCCGTGCCGTCGCGCGCCGAGATCGTCGTGGACGTCGCCGCCGTCCGGCACAACGTGCGGATCCTCAAGGACCTGGTGAGCGTCGACGGTCCCGTGCAGCTGATGGCGGTCGTCAAGGCCGACGGCTACGGCCACGGCATGGTCGAGGTGGCCGCCGCCGCTCGCGACGCCGGCGCGGACTGGCTCGGCGTGGCGACCATCGAGGAGGCGCTCGCGCTGCGCGCCGCCGGTGACCACGGCCCGCTGCTGTGCTGGCTCAGCGCCCCCGGTGACGACTTCGCCGCCGCGGTCGCGGCCGGGGTCGAGGTCACCGCCTACTCGGTCGCCGAGCTCGAGGAGGTCGCCGGCGCCGGGCCCGCGCGGGTGCAGCTCAAGGTCGACACGGGACTCTCCCGCGGCGGCGCACCCCGCTCGGAGTGGGAGCACCTCTTCTCCGTCGCCCACGACCTCGAACGGCAGGGCCGGATCACCGTCACCGGCATCTGGTCGCACCTCGCCGCCAGCGACGAGCCCGCCCACCCGGCCAACGACGCCCAGGAGGCGGCCTTCCGCGAGGCGCTCGCGCTGGCCGACGCGGCCGGGCTCGACCCGGACGTCACCCACCTCGCCAACTCCGCCGCGGCGATCCTGCGCCCCTCGGCCCACTTCGACCTCGTCCGCTGCGGCATCGCGACGTACGGCCTCGACCCGGCGCCCGGCGTCACCCCGCGCCTCGGCCTCCGGCCGGCGATGACCGTGCGTGCCCGTCTCCTGATGAGCAAGGCCGTCCGCGCCGGCGACGGCGTCTCCTACGGGCACACCTGGCACGCCGTGGAGGACACCACCGTCGGCGTCGTGCCGGCCGGCTACGGCGACGGCGTGCCGCGAGCCGCCGGCAACGCCGCCCACGTCTGGGTCGAGGACTCCCAGCGACCGGTCCGCGGGCGCGTGTGCATGGACCAGCTCGTCGTCGACCTCCACGGTGAGCTGCCGCCGAGCGGCACCGAGGTGGTCCTCTTCGGTCCCGGTGACCTCGGCGAGCCCACCGCCCAGGACTGGGCGGACGCGGTCGGCACGATCAGCTACGAGATCGTGACCCGCGTCGGCGGCCGGCTGGTCCGCCGGCACGTGGACAGCGACGCGCTGGCCGAGGACGAGCCCGAGGACACCGGAAGGACCACCCGTTGAGCATCAAGGGCCGCATCTTCGGCACCGTCGTGGGCGCAGCCGGCCTGGCCGCTGCCGCCGGAGCCGTCGGCATCGCCCGCCAGAACCGCATCATCGGCAACCGGGTCGCCGGCGAGGAGGTGGCGTTCGGTGCGCTGCACAGCCCACGGCGGGTGGTCGTCGCCGACGACGCGATCGACCTCCACGTCGAGATCGACGAGCCGGAGGACTTCGGCGGCGTGCCGGCCACCGACGACGACCTGACGGTCGTCTTCGTGCACGGCTACTCGCTCAACCTGGACTCCTGGCACTTCCAGCGTGCGGCCTACCGCGGCCAGGTGCGCACGGTCTTCTACGACCAGCGCAGCCACGGGCGGTCGGCCCGCTCCGACGAGGAGCACTGCACGATCGAGCAGCTCGGCCACGACCTGCGCCGGGTCATCGAGCACACCGTCCCGGGACGCTGCGTCGTCGTCGGCCACTCGATGGGCGGGATGAGCGTCATCTCCCTCGCCGAGCAGCACCCCGAGCTCTTCGGCGACAAGGTCGTCGGCGCCGCCCTCATCTCGACCACGGCCGGCGGCCTCGACGCCGGCCGCATCCTGTTCCCGATGCTGCCCCTGGGCCTCGGCGGCCGCTTCCTCGGCCGGGCCGTGCGCACCCTCGACCGCGGCCACAGGGTCGTCGACCTCGCGCGCTCGTGGGGCCACGCCGTCGCCGACGTGGTCACCGACCGCTACGCCTTCGGCGACGACGTACCCGCCGCGATGGTGGAGTTCGTCTACTCGATGCTCGACGCGACGCCGTTCGCCGTCGTCGCGGACTTCTACCCCGCCTTCGCGAGCCTCGACCACTTCGACCACCTCGAGCCGCTGGGCCGGGTGCCCACGGCGATCATCTGCGGCACCGAGGACAAGATCACCTCGATCGGGCACAGCCGCAAGCTGCACAGCCGGATCCCGGGCTCCAGCCTGCTGGAGTGCGAGGGTGCCGGTCACATGGTGCTGCTCGAGCGGCACAAGCAGGTCACCGCCGAGCTCGACGACCTCATCTCGCTCGCCCAGGGGCAGGGCCCGCTGTGACGGTCGTCGTACGCCGGGTGGGCCCGGAGGCGGCCGCCGACGTCCTCGCGGTCGTGAAGGAGGCCTTCGGAGCCCGCCCCGTCCTGGACCCGCCGGCCGACGCCCTCGGCGAGGACCTCGACTCGATCCGGCGCCTGCTGGCCCGGCGGGGCGGCCTGCTCGCCGTCCTCGACGGCCGTCCCGTGGGCTGCGTCGTCCTCGACCCCGGCCCGGACGGGCTGGTGCTGCGTCGCTTCGGCGTCACGCCTGCCGCGCAGGGCAGGGGAGTGGCCTCGGCGCTCGTCGACGCGGCCGTCGAGGCGGCCGTCGGTCGCTCCGCGGTGCGGGTCGTCGCGCGGGAGGAGCTGCCCGGCACCGTCGCCTTCTGGGAGGCCCACGACTTCGTCGTCACCGGCGGGACGAGCCCCTACGTCGAGCTCGCGCGGTGGCTCGGCACGAGCTTCGACGCCCCCGACGCGGAGACGATGCGCGAGCTGGGCGAGCGCGTCGGGTCCGGCCTGGTCGCCGGCGACCTCGTGGTGCTGACCGGCGAGCTGGGGGCCGGGAAGACGACCTTCACGCAGGGGCTCGGCGAGGGGCTCGGCGTGCGCGGCGGCGTCACGTCGCCGACGTTCGTGATCGCGCGCGTGCATCCCGCGCTCGGGGACGGTCCCGACCTCGTGCACGTCGACGCCTACCGGCTCGGCGGGCTCGACGAGCTCGACGACCTCGACCTCGACGCGTCGCTCGACTCGGCCGTGACCGTCGTGGAGTGGGGCGCCGGACTGGCCGAGGGCCTGGCCGACTCGCGCCTCGAGGTCGTCATCGAGCGGACCGTCGGTGACGCGCCCGTCGACGACGAGCTCGACCCCCGCCGGGTTTCGCTGCGCTGGATCGTCGGACAGTAACCTCGACGCCGTGCTCCTCGCCTTCGACACCGCGACCCCGCTGGTCTCCGTCGCCCTCCACGACGGCGAGCGGGTGGTCGTCGAGCACTCCTCCGAGCAGCCGATGAAGCACGGGGAGCACCTCGCCCCGCTCATCGCGCGCTGCATGGAGGAGGCGGGTGTGGTCCGGCAGGACCTCACGGCCGTCGCCGTCGGGGTCGGGCCCGGACCGTTCACCGGCCTGCGCGTCGGCGTCGTGACGGCGCGCACCCTCGGCTTCGTGCTCGACATCCCGGTCTACGGGGTGTGCTCCCTCGACGCCGTCGCGCTCGAGGTCGTCGGCAGCGGCGCCGCCCACGACAGCTTCCTCGTCGCCACCGACGCCCGGCGCAAGGAGGTCTACCTGGCCTCGTACGACGCCGACGGCCGGCGCATCGAGGGGCCGGTCGTCACGCGTCCCGCGGAGGTCGCCACCGATGCCCCGGTCGCGGGCGCCGGACCCGAGCTCTACCCCGACTCCTTCCCGCGCGCGATCGCCCCCGCGCGACCGAGCGCGGGCTGGCTGGCTGCCGGCGTCGTGTCCGAGCTCGTAGGATTGCTGGACCCCGAGCCCCTCTACCTGCGCCGCCCCGACGCGGTCGCCGGCGCGACCAGGAAGCCCGTCTCGTGATCCGTCCCGCCACCCTCGACGACCTGCCGGCGCTCAGCGCCCTCGAGCAGGAGCTGTTCGGGCCCGACGCGTGGAGCGAAGAGCTCATCCGCCAGGAGATCGAGGGCCTCGGTCGCCGCTTCGTCGTGGCCGACGACCTCTCCGGCTACGCCGTGACGATGACTGCCGGGGACATCGTCGACCTGCTGCGCATCGGCGTACGCCCCGACGCACGCCGCACGGGCATCGCCTCGCGCCTGCTCGACGAGCTGCTCGTCGACACCGAGGGCGCGTCCCGGATGCTGCTCGAGGTGAGCGTGACCAACGCCGACGCGCTCGGCTTCTACGTGGCGCGGCAGTTCAGCGTCATCGACGTGCGGCCGCACTACTACCGCGACGGCTCCGAGGCGCTGGTGATGTGCCGGTGGCTGCCGGGCGCCGCGCGCGAGCACACGGTGACGGCCCATGACTGACGAGCCCCTGGTCCTCGGGATCGAGACCTCCTGCGACGAGACGGGTGTCGGCATCGTCCGGGGCCACACCCTCCTGGCCGACACGGTCGCCAGCAGCGTCGAGGAGCACGCCCGTTTCGGTGGGGTGGTGCCCGAGGTCGCCAGCCGCGCCCACCTCGAGGCGATGGTGCCCACCATCGAGCGGGCCGCGGAGACCGCCGGCATCGCGCTCAGCGACATCGACGCCGTGGCCGTGACGAGCGGCCCCGGGCTCGCCGGCGCCCTGCTCGTCGGCGTGGCCAGCGCCAAGGCGCTGGCGCTCGGGCTCGGCAAGCCCATCTACGGGGTCAACCACCTCGCCGCCCACGTCGCGGTCGACCAGCTCGAGCACGGGCCGCTGCCCGAGCCCTGCCTGGCCATGCTCGTCTCCGGCGGTCACTCCAGCCTGCTCGAGGTCACCGACGTCACCGTCGGCGTCGAGCCGATGGGCTCGACCATCGACGACGCGGCGGGGGAGGCCTTCGACAAGGTCGCCCGGCTGCTCGGGCTGCCGTTCCCCGGCGGTCCCCACATCGACAAGCAGGCGCGCAGCGGCAACAGCGTCGCCATCGACTTCCCCCGCGGGCTCACCAGCCGTCGCGACCTCGAGCGGCACCGCTTCGACTTCTCCTTCTCGGGCCTCAAGACCGCCGTGGCCCGCTGGGTCGAGACCCAGCAGCGCGAGGGCGTCACCATCGACGTCGCCGACGTGGCCGCCTCCTTCCAGGAAGCGGTGTGCGACGTGCTGACCCGCAAGGCGATCGACGCGGCCACCAGCCGCGGCATCGAGGACATCCTCATCGGCGGCGGCGTGGCCGCCAACAGCCGCCTGCGGGCGATGGCCGAGGAGCGGGCGGCCGCGCAGGGCATCCGCGTGCGCGTGCCGCGCCCGGGGCTGTGCACCGACAACGGCGCCATGGTCGCCGCCCTCGGGGCCGAGCTCGTCGCCCGAGGACGTACGCCGTCCCTGCTGGACCTGCCGGCCGACTCCTCGCAGCCGATCACGACCGTCGTCGCCTGACCCCTCGGCGTCGCCCGGACATGACGAAGGTCCCCGCCCGAGAGCGGGGACCTGCATCACGAACACTCGAACGAGGCGGACCTCAGTCGAGGACTCCGGGAGCGACGTCGTCGTCGCCGAGCCAGTCCTGCTCGTAGACGAGGCTGTCGCGCTCGGCGGCCTCGTCGCGATCGCCCTTGCGGCCGCCGCGTCCGCTGGCTCCGCCTGCTGCACCGCGAGCGCCGGTCGACCCGCGTCCACCGGACCGCGATCCGGTGCCGGTGCCCGCACCGCGACCGCCCGCCGATCCGGCGCCACGGCCACCGGCCGAACCGGCACCGCGGGCGCTCGCCGAGCCCGCACCGCGGGCGGTGGACGAGCCTGCGGCGCCACGCGAGGCGGGGCTGCCGGCCGAGCCGGCACGAGCCGCGGCCGAGCCGGGGGCGCTGGCCGGGCGCGAGAGAGCGCCTGCGCTGCCGCTGCGCCCGGTCGCGCCGATCGGACGGGCGGGCGCACTGCCGGCCGACGCCGGGGCGGCGCCGGCACGGATGCCACCCGCCATGCCACTGGCACCGCCGGCCGCACCGGCGGCGCCCATCGCGGCGGCGTTCATGCCGCCGGACGACCCGCCGGCGCCCGGACCGGCCGGGGCCTGGCCCGCCGTCGGGTTGTAGGTGACGCCGCTCTGCGACGAGCCCGTCACCGTGCTGGTCTCCCCCGGCACGTGGTGGGTCGGGTGGGTGGGGGTGGTGATCGGGTTGCGCGGCTGCTGCGGGTCGACCGGGTCGGGCTTCTCCGGGTCGACCGGGTCCGGCCTGTCGGGGTCCACCGGGTCGGGCCGGTCCGGCCTGTCCGGCTTGTCCGGCTTGTCGTCGTCGTTGTCGTCGGGCCGGTCCGGGTCCCTCGGGTCCCTGGGGTCGGTCGGGTCGGGGGTGCCCGGGGTGCCGGGGGTGCGCGGTCCCGTCGGCGGCAGGGAAGGTCCGGTCGGGCTGCTCGGCACGGACGGCGGAGGCTCGGTCGGGTCGGGCTGGCCGTGGATCGCCTTCATCGGCGGGATCGCCCCGAGGAAGGCGGCGTCGAGCTTCTGCGTCCACTGCGCGGCCGCGGCCTCCTGCTGGGCCCGGGCGGTGTTGTAGGCGGCACGCTCCTGGTTGGCCGCCTGGCGCTTGTTGCCCTCGGCCTGGATCTCCTCCGGGGTGGGCGTGTAGCCGGGGTTGTAGGTGGGCGGGTTGTAGGCGGGAGGCTGGTTGAGGTCGGCCATGCCGGCCTCCGCCGCCTGGGCGTTGCTCATCACCAGCGCGGTGTCACGGAGGGTGTCGCCGGCCGTGACGAGCCGGGTGCCCTTCTCCTGCATCGACTCGGCGGAGGCCTGGAACGCCGCCAGGACGGCGTCGGCGGTGACGCCGGACAGCCCGCCGTTCTTCCCGTCGCCCTCGCGGACCTTCGTCGCGCCCTTGCGAAGGGCGTTCGCCGTCTCCTCCAGGACCTGGCCGCACAGGCGCCAGTTCTCACCGGCCGCGCCGGTGGCCTCGTGCTTGGCGCCGGTGAGGTAGGAGCGCAGCCGGGCGCGCTCGGGACCGTCGGTCATCAGGAACCCTCCTCGGTGGCCGGGGGCTCGGTGAACTGGCCGTCGCCCATGGTGCTGCTCGACGACTGGTCGCGGGCCTGGTCGAGCGTGGTGTTGACCTGCGAGAGCGCGGTCGCGCGCATGGTCATCTCGGCGTTGGTGGTGGCGTCGACGTCGCGGACCTCGTCGGCCCACTGGCGGATGGCGTCACCGTAGGCGCGCAGCGAGTCGGCGAGCTTCTGGAACTCCTGCTCGACCTCCTGGTGCGCCATCTGCGCGTTGACGCCGATGCGGTGGCCCGTCGTCGACCCGCCGAACCAGTCCGGCCCCACGGCGGTGACCGTGGTGTCGCCGAGGCCCTCGGAGTTGCTGTTGAGGAGGGCCACGATCTCCGCGATGAGGTCCTCGTCGGCATTGAGGCCCTTCAGCGCAGTGGTCACGAGTCCTACGTCTGCAGCGGTCAGCATGCGTCCCCCATTCCCGCCGCCCCGCGCGGCGAAACCCACTTGTGGCCGTCATTTTCACAGACGCGGTCGCGACGAGGCGAAACGCGATGGGCGTCGCGGGTTCCGCTACGGTCTGGGCGTGCGACGACGACTCGGGGGTACGACGATGGGCGGGCGCGGAGCCGCGGTGGCGGCGCTCTCGATGGCCGCGGTGCTGGCCCTCGGCGGCTGTGGGAGCGACGGCGCGCCCGGTGAGGACGACCCGTCCGGTGCCGAGACCTCCAGCGGGTCGACGACCGACCCGGCGCAGACGCCCACGGAGCCCGCGACGGAGACCGGGACGGAGACCCCGACCGAGTCGCCGGAGCCGGCGGTCGAACCGGCGTCAGGCCCCGAGCTCGAGGTCAGCGGCGTCCGGGTCAACGCCCCCAAGGGGTGGAAGCAGACCATCTCCTCCGTCGTCGTCGACTCGGCCCTCGGGAGCGTCGACGGCCAGACCAGCGCGCTCCTGCTGAGCGTCGCGGCCCTCGGCGGGGAGTCCCTGTCGCCCCGCCAGGCCGAGCGCTACTTCTGGAGCCCCGGCGAGAGACCGCCGAACTTCGAGCGCCAGGAGCCGGTCCTCCTGGGCGACGTCAGGGCCGGCTACTACACCTCGCGCGACCGGTTCGACGACATCCACTCCGTGACGCTCTGGGACGACAACCACGTCGTCAAGGTGGAGGTCTCCTTCGCCCACAAGGTCCCCGACGACCGTCAGCAGGAGCTCTTCCAGTCCGTGATCGCGAGCTACTCCGGGCCGCAGGGCTGAGCGTCCGACCTCCGGCGGCTCATCGCTGGAGGACGCTGGGGGCCGCGAACATGAGTGCCCGGTCGCCCGGCTGGACGTCGACCGCGTCGCCGCCGACCCGCTCGACCGTGCCGTCGAGGCCGAGGCGGACGACGTACTGGCGGTCGCCGGTCACGAGCGTGGCCACGAGGGTGTCGTCGTCCTCCCAGGCGACCTCCTGGTTGATGCCCACCACGCCGGTGCGGGCGCCGACCAGCTCGAAGTCGAGGCTGCGCTCGCCGGTCGCCGCGTCGAGGACCGCGAGCGTCGGGGAGCCGTCGGGGGTGAGGTAGTCGATGAAGCCGAGCACGTACCGTCCGTCCGGGCTGAAGCCCAGCAGGGAGTAGTCGCAGGTCCGCCAGACCTCGGCGCCACCCGCACCGGCGTCGCGCACCTGCCAGCACGAGCCGTCACCGGTGAACCTGGTCTGGACGGAGACCAGCCCGGTGACCTCGGACGACGAGCCGACCACGAGGGAGTCGGGCAGCGGTGAGGTGGTCCCGTCGGGACCGACGACGAGCGCCGACTCGCGTCCGGTGACGGGGTCGGTCGTGCCGACCAGGACCGCGTCACCCGGGAGGAAGCCCACCGGCCGCACCCGGGCGTCCTGGGGGCCGGGAGGCAGCGGCGTACGACGCTCCTCCCGCGCGCCGTCGCGGTCGCGCGCGACGACGGTCCAGCGCCGGCCGTCGTGCTCGGCCCACGCGAGGCGGGAGCCGTCAGCCGACACGGCCAGGTGGCTCGACGGCGCCACAGCGTCGCGCACCTCGAAGTCGGGGCCGAGCACCTCGACCCCCGTGGCGCCCTCGTCCTGCGGGTCGACGAAGGTGATGCCGACCCAGCCGTCGGCGTACGGCGTCAGCTGGTCGTAGCGGCGGGGGAGGTCGATCGTCTCGCCGCCGATGGTCAGGGTCTGGTCGTCGACGTTGATCAGCGGCACGGCGAGCTCGCCACCGACCGGCGCGGTGCGCGGGTCGATGCGGACGGTCCCGGTGATCCGGGGCGCGGGCGGCTCGGTCGCCGGCGGGACGTCGCTGCGCGGGGACGGGCCGACCATGCCGGCGCCGACCGGGATCGCGACCGCCAGCACGGCCGCGACCGCGGCACCGGCGACCGCGGCACGACGCCGCTGGATCCGGCGGGCGCGGGTGCGGACGTCGGTGACGGTGAACGGGGCCCGCTGCACGGGGTCGGCGGTGCGGTGCAGCGCGTCGTGCACCTGGTCCTCGAGGGGAGTGGGGCTCATCGTGCATCGTCTCCGGACTCGTGGGGGTTGAGGGAGTGCGGGGCACGGGCCCTCAGCGCGGCCAGCGCTCGGCTGGCCTGCGACTTGACGGTCCCGACGGAGATCCCGAGCACGTCGGCGATCTCGGCCTCGCTCAGCTGCTCGTAGTAGCGCAGGACGACGACCGAGCGCTGCTTCGGAGGCAGGGTCTGGACGAACGACCAGAGCGCCCCGCCCGTCCCTTCGTCGTACGTGTCGACCGCGCCCGTCTCGGGCATCGTGTCGGTCGAGTGCTCGCGTCGCTTCCACGCGCGGCGCCACAGCGAGTTGTTCTCGTTGACCATGATCCGCCGGACGTATCCGTCGAGCGCCTCGCGGTCGCGGATGCGGTCCCACGCGAGGTAGAGCTTGGCGAAGGCGACCTGGAGCAGGTCCTCGGCGCCCGCGTGGTCTCCGGCGAGGAGGTACGCCGTCCGGTAGAGCGCGGTCTGGCGCGCGGACATGTACGCCGAGAAGTCGGCGTCCTTGTCCGACTGCCGGTCGTGCGCGCCCATGTCGACGAGTGTCGCGTCCAACGTCCACCTCCTCCTTCGTCCGCGGGATTCCCGGGTGTGGCGTGTCGGGGTGAGGACGCGGCTCGTGGGCAGGGGGTTGCATCCGGTTGGTGGACGTCTGACAGGCTCGGGTCGACCGCACCCACAGGAGGCACATCGATGCAGCAGGTCCAGGCCGTCGTCGCGCTCGCGAAGGGCGAGCCGGTGCAGCTCACCACGATCAACGTCCCCGACCCCGGCCCGGGTGAGGCGGTGGTGAAGGTCAAGGCCTGCGGGGTGTGCCACACGGACCTGCACTACCGCGAGGGCGGCATCAACGACGACTTCCCCTTCCTCCTCGGGCACGAGGCCGCCGGCGTGGTCGAGTCGGTCGGCCCCGACGTCACCGGGCTCGAGCCGGGTGACTTCGTGGTCCTCAACTGGCGCGCCGTGTGCGGCGACTGCCGTGCCTGCAACCGCGGCGAGCCGTGGTACTGCTTCGCCACCCACAACGCCACCCAGAAGATGACGCTCGCCGAGGGCGACCTGGCCGGCACCGAGCTTTCGCCGGCGCTGGGCATCGGCGCCTTCGCGGAGAAGACGCTGGTCGCTGCGGGCCAGTGCACGAAGGTCGACCCGTCGGCCCGCGCGGCGGCGGTCGGCCTTCTCGGCTGCGGCGTGATGGCGGGCCTCGGCGCGGCCATCAACACCGGCAACGTGGGCCGTGGCTCCACCGTCGCCGTCATCGGGTGCGGCGGCGTCGGCGCTGCCGCGATCGCCGGGGCGGCGCTCGCCGGTGCGGCGCGGATCATCGCCGTCGACATCGACGACCGCAAGCTCGAGCTCGCGCGCTCGATGGGGGCCACCCACACGGTGAACTCGTCGGAGGTGGACCCGGTCGAGGCCATCCGGTCGCTGACGCCTCCGCCCGACGGCACGGGCCACGAGGGCGGTGCCGACGTGGTGATCGACGCCGTCGGCCGCCCGGAGACGTGGAAGCAGGCGTTCTACGCGCGCGACCTCGCCGGGACCGTCGTCCTGGTGGGCGTGCCGACGCCCGACATGAAGGTGCCCGAGATCCCGCTCATCGACGTCTTCGGCCGGGGCGGGTCGCTCAAGTCGTCCTGGTACGGCGACTGCCTGCCCTCGCGCGACTTCCCGATGCTGGTCGACCTCTACCAGCAGGGGCGTCTCGACCTCGACGCCTTCGTCACCGAGGAGATCGGCATCGGCGACGTCGAGGCCGCGTTCGAGAAGATGCACCACGGCGACGTGCTCCGCTCGGTGGTGGTGATCTGATGGCCACCTCCGCCCGTGCGCGCGTGGACCACGCGGTCGTCTCCGGCACCTTCTCGCTGGACGGGGAGACCCACCAGGTCGACAACAACGTGTGGGTGATCGGCGACGACGAGCAGTGCCTGGTCATCGACGCCCCGCACGACGTCGACGCGATCCTCGAGGTCGTCGCCGGACGCACCGTGAAGGCCATCGTCTGCACCCACGCCCACGACGACCACGTACGCGTCGCGCCGGCGCTGCGGGTCGCGACCGGGGCGCCGATCCTGCTGCACCCCGACGACCGGCCCCTGTGGGAGCTGACCCACGGTGGTGACGAGGAGGGCGCCGAGCTGTGGGACGTCGACCTGGCCGACGACCAGACGCTCACCATCGCTGGGGCGGCCGTCAAGGTCATCCACACCCCGGGTCACGCGCCGGGCGCGGTGTGCCTCTACGTCCACGACCTCGGCTGCGTCTTCACCGGCGACACCCTGTTCCAGGGCGGGCCGGGGGCGACGGGCCGTTCCTACAGCGACGCGGCAGTCATCGAGGACTCGATCCGGCGGCGGCTCTTCGAGCTGCCGGACGAGACGGTCGTGCACACCGGCCACGGCCCGGACACCACCATCGGCGCCGAGCGCGAGGGCCTGGGGGCCTGAGGGGCGGCCCCCGATCGGCCGACGCCCTACGCCGCCCGGCGCTGCCCGAGCCGCGCGGCTCGCACCTCGTCGAGGTGCACGGCCTCCGCCACCAGCTGGCGCGGGGCCGGGTGGTCGTCGGGCGTCCCGTACACGAGTCGCTGCAGTCGCCTCACGTAGGCGGACGTGTGGTGCCGCACGTAGGGCTCCTCCAGGGCGCGCGACCGCCGCTGCCACCTGACGGGCTCGGCGGTGCACTCCAGGCCTCGCGGGACGTACCACCCGGTCACCGTCAGGTCGACGTGCGCCGGGTAGCGCCGGTCAGCCCGGTCTCGCGCGCCGTCGTCGCGCATCGGCTCGACCACCTCGCCGCTCTCGACGTCGTGCACGGCAACTCTGAGGCCGGCGAGCCCGAGCAGCTGCAGCACCACGCTCACCCGCGGGCTGGTCCGGCCGGTCTCCCATCGCGCCACGACCGACTGCGACACGTCGATGAGTGCCGCCAGCCCCCGCTGGGAGACGTCGAGGATCCGCCTGATGCGGCGCAGCAGCCCCGGCACGCCTCCCTCGAACGGCCCCATCAGGTACCACTCGACCTCCTCCCTGCTCCACTCGCACGTCGGGTCCCACTCGTCCGTCGTCCTCATCTGCATCCCCGTCCTTCGTCGGTGTGTCCAGTCCCCCAAGTGCAGCGCGGGGCACCGACAACCACGCCGACTTCTCCACAGGCCCGGTTGTCGACCGAGCGGCCGGTCCCGCCGCGGCCCCGTCCACCCCTCCACCTGCCCACTGGCACCTGAGTCGCCCAGAGACTCAGGTGCCAGTGCCCGGGGGAGGGGCTCGTTCGCGCCCACTGGCGGCTGAGTCGCCCAGGGACTCAGGTGCCAGTGCCCGGGGGAGGGGCTCGTTCGCGCCCACTGGCGGCTGAGTCGCCCAGGGACTCAGGTGCCAGTGCCCGGGAAAAGGGTGGGCGGGCGGCGCGGGCGCCGGGCTACGGTCGACCGATGACGACGACCGACTTCGTGCCGCAGGACTTCGAGCCGCCGACGTCGCTGGAGGCCGACGACTTCGTGCTGGAGCCGCTCGGGCCGCAGCACAACGAGTCGGACCACGCCGCGTGGTCGGCCAGCATCGCGCACATCCGGCGGACGCCGGGCTATCCGGACGGCTCGTGGCCACCCGCCGACGGCATGTCGCTCGAGGACAACCGCGGCGACCTGACCCGGCACGCGGCCGACTTCGAGGCCCGACGCGGGTTCACCTTCACGGTGCTCGATCCGGGCAGCCGGGAGGTGATCGGCTGCGTGTACCTCTACCCGAGCGGGTCGGACGCGCACGACGTCGACGTGCAGTCGTGGGTGCGCGCCGATCGAGCCGAGCTCGACGAGCCGCTGGCGGACGCCGTGGCCGCCTGGCTCGTGCGCGAGTGGCCCTGGGAGCGTCCGGACCGGCACGGGCGGTGAGACGTCTGGGGTGTCGTGCCACCATGGCGTGATGCGCTCCCGCCCCGCCTCCCACCTGGCGAGCCTCGGAGCCTCCCTCGTCCTGGTCGCGTCGCTCGCCGCGTGCGACTCCTCGACCCCGGGCGGGGACGAGGAACGGTCAGCGGAGAGCACGCCCGCCACGAGCACGCCGACCGTCCCGCCGACACCGTCGGAGGAGCTCGGGCTGGCCGAGGGGTGGGGTCCCACCCGGGCCGAGCTGGACCGGGCCGCGCAGGCGGTCGCCCGGATGAGGCTGCCCGACCTCGCCGGCCAGGTCATCGTCGCCGACTGGCAGGGGACCGCGGCACCGGTGCGGATGGTCCGCGACCTGCACCTCGGCGGGGTGATCGCCTTCAGCGCGAACGTCGCCTCGGCCGAGCAGGTCAGGGCCGTCAACCGGACTCTGACCCGTCAGGTCCCCCGGAAGTGGCCCCTCTTCCTCGGCGTCGACCAGGAGGGCGGCGTGGTCGAACGGCTGCGCGGCGCGGCGACGAGGTTCCCGGCGTTCATGAGCGCCGGCGCCGCCGGTGACCCGGGGCTGACGCAGGAGGCGTACGCCGCCGGGGCCGCGGAGCTCCGCGGGCTCGGCTTCACCGTCGACTTCGCCCCCGACGCGGACGTCACGTCGGGTCCCGGCGACCCGACGATCGGGTCGCGGTCCGCGTCGTCGCGGCCGGCCGTGGTCGCCGAGCACGTCGTCGCGGCCGCCACCGGCTTCAGCACCTCCGGCGTCCTGCCGGTCGTCAAGCACTTCCCCGGTCATGGGTCCGTCCCGGCGGACAGCCACCTGACCCTGCCCGTCCAGGGCAAGACCCGGGAGCAGCTCGCGGGGTCGGACCTCGTGCCGTTCGCCCGCGGGATCGAGGCCGGGCTCCCGGCAGTGATGGTCGGCCACCTCGACGTGCGGGCCGTGGACCCCCGGGTGCCCTCGTCCCTGTCGCGCAAGGTGGTCACCGGGCTCCTGCGCGACGAGCTGGGGTTCGAGGGCCTCGTCGTGACGGACGCCCTCGAGATGGCCGCCGTCACCCGCGGCCGCGACCCCGGGCGTACGGCGGTGCAGGCGCTGCGCGCCGGGTCCGACGTCCTCCTCATGCCTCCCTCGCCCGCGGTGGCCCGGGCCGCGGTGGTGCGCGCCGTGAGGGGCGGCACCCTCCCGCGTCGCCGGGTGGAGCAGGCCGCCGCGCGGCAGATCGCCCTGCTGGCCCACCTCGCCGGACCGGCGAAGCCGTCGGCGAAGGCGCCGGGCGCGGCGGTCGCGGCGTCGCGACGTCTATCCGCCGCTGCGGTCACAGTCACGGACGGCGCGTGCTCGGGCCGCCTGGTCGGCGACGCCGTGCACGCCTACGGCGACCCCGGCGCCGTCGCGACGTTCACGCCGGCGGCGCAGGCCGCCGGGATCACGGTCCTGGCCCGCCGCTCGCCGCCGGCCACCCTCACGAGGGCCGAGCCGCGGCCCGAGCGCAGGAAGAAGGAGCGCAAGCCCGCCTACCAGCGGCGCGTGCGCGCCTGGGAGAAGTCGGAGGCCCGCCGGGAGCGGCGCCTCGAGGCCTGGCAGGCGGCCGAGGACGCACGTCTCGCCGCAGGCACGCAGGTCGGCTTCACCGGCTTCAGGGACGCCCCCGTCGACGGCCAGGTCGCCGTGGCCACCGACACCCCGTGGGTGCTGGGGCGGGTCACCGCCCCGACCCGGGTCGCGACCTACGGCGACACGCCCGCCGCGATGCAGGTGCTGGTCGAGGTGCTGCTCGGGCAGGCGCCGGCACCGGGCCAGCTGCCGGTCGACGTCCCGGGTGTGGCCCGGCCCGGCTGCTGAGGCCGACGTCGCCTAGAAGGGCTCGACGAGCAGGGCCGTTCCCTGTCCGGAGACCCGGGTGAGCACCAGGGTCGCCTCGTCGTCCCCCCGCAGCGCCAGCCGCTTGCGCAGCTCCTCGGGGACGACCTGCACCCCGCGCTTCTTGATCGTCAGCCGGCCGATGCCGCGCTCCTGCAGGGCCGCGCGGAGCTGCTTCTCGCGGTAGGGCAGGTGCTCGACGACGCGGTAGCTGCGCGCGAACGGCGTACGGAAGGACGCGTCGCTGGTGACGTAGGCGATGTGGCGGTCGACCAGCCCGCCCCCGACGCCGGCGGCGACCGCGGTGACCAGCCCGGCCCGGATCACGGCACCGTCGGGCTCGTAGAGGTACGCGCCGACGGCGCGGACCTCGGTCCCGGGCTCCCCGTCGGCGGGGGAGTCCTCGTCGGTGAGGGTGGCCAGGCCGTGCTCGCCGATCACCGTGGCGCGGCGGTCGGTGGTGGCGAGGCCCGGCGACCAGAGCACGGCCTCCTTGACCTCGCCGCCGTCGCTGACCCACTCCGCCTCGACGCCCGGCGGCACCAGGTCGTGGCCGATGCCGGGTGCGACCTTCACCAGCGCGCGGCGGGACAGCAGGTCGAGCACCCACGGCCACGGCGGCGTCCACCCCTCGACGTCGAACACCCGGCCGCGACCACCCCGGCGCGCCGGGTCGGCGAAGGCGACGTCGAACGCGGCCGGGTCGATCGCGGTGGCGTCACCCACCTGCACGGCGCCGGCGAGACCGAGGGCGTCGAGGTTGGCGCGCGCCATCGCCACCCGCACGGGGTCGAGGTCGACGCCCGCCGCGACGAGCCCGGCCCGCGCGAAGGCGAGGAGGTCGCCGCCGATGCCGCAGCCGAGGTCGATGACGCTGCCACCGGGGAAGGCGGCGGCCACCCGGGCGGCCCGGTGCGCGGCCACCCGCGCCCGGGTCGACTGCTCGAGCGCGTCGGGGGTGAAGTACATCCGGTGCGCGTCGTCGCCGAACTTCGTGACCGCCCGCGCTCGCAGCCGGGCCTGCGTGGTCGCGGCGGCCGCCTTCTCGGCGTCGGGCTCGAGACGTCGTACGACGGCCGCGACCCGCACCGGGTCGCCCGGGTGGTCCGCCCAGGCGCCGGCCGCGTCGGCCACCAGGCGGGCGCCCTCGGCGGTGCGCAGCCAGGCCAGCGTCTCGATCTCCACGACGTCATCCTGTCAGCGGCGACACCGGCTAGCACTCGATTGGGCAGAGTGCTAGCGTCTGCTCTGGCACTCTCACCCCGAGAATGCCAACGCTCGCGAGCCTGGCACGACCCCCGCGACGGCGTGCCGCCGGACCGCGAGCCCACGTCCTGAAGATCTCTCGTTTGAGAAAGTGGAGGTTGATCCGAAGTGTCGGTCAACATCAAGCCCCTCGAGGACCGCATCGTCGTCCAGACGCTCGAAGCCGAGCAGACCACCGCCTCCGGCCTGGTCATCCCGGACACGGCCAAGGAGAAGCCCCAGGAGGGCGAGGTCGTGGCGATCGGTCCCGGTCGCATCGACGACAACGGCAACCGCGTCCCGCTCGACGTCGCCGTGGGCGACAAGGTCATCTACAGCAAGTACGGCGGCACCGAGGTCAAGTACGCCGGCCAGGAGTACCTGATCCTGTCGGCCCGCGACATCCTCGCCGTCGTCTCCTGACGCACCTGGCATCCCGGCTGGCGGCGTTGCCCGCTCGCCAGCCGGGTGCCGGGCACGTCAGGCCCTTTTTCATTTCTTCATAGGAGCACCTAGATGCCCAAGATCCTGGAGTTCGACGAGAACGCCCGACGCGCCCTCGAGCGCGGCGTCGACGCCCTCGCCAACGCCGTCAAGGTGACGCTCGGCCCCAAGGGCCGCTACGTCGTCCTCGACAAGAAGTGGGGCGCCCCCACGATCACCAACGACGGGGTGACCGTCGCTCGCGAGATCGAGCTCGACGACCCGTTCGAGAACCTCGGTGCCCAGCTCACCAAGGAGGTGGCCACCAAGACCAACGACATCGCCGGTGACGGCACCACCACCGCCACCGTCCTGGCCCAGGCCATGGTCCACGAGGGCCTGCGCGCCGTCGCGGCCGGCGCCAACCCGATGGGCCTCAAGCGCGGCATGGACGCGGCGGCCGAGGCCGTCGGCGACGCCCTGCGCGAGGCGGCCCGCGAGGTCGAGTCCCGCGAGGACATGGCGTCCGTCGCCACGATCTCCAGCCGCGACAGCCACATCGGCGACCTGCTCGCCGAGGCCTTCGACAAGGTCGGCAAGGACGGCGTGATCACGGTCGAGGAGTCCAACACCATGGGCACCGAGCTCGAGTTCACCGAGGGCATGCAGTTCGACAAGGGCTACATCTCGGCCTACTTCGTCTCCGACCCGGAGTCGATGGAGGCCGTCCTCGACGACCCCTACATCCTCCTCCACCAGGGCAAGATCTCCTCGATCCAGGAGCTGCTCCCGGTGCTCGAGAAGGTCATCGCCACCGGCAAGCCGCTCTTCATCCTCGCCGAGGACGTCGAGGGCGAGGCGCTGTCCACGCTGGTCGTCAACAAGATCCGCGGCACCTTCAACGTCGCCGCGGTGAAGAGCCCGGCCTTCGGCGACCGCCGCAAGGCGATGATGCAGGACATCGCGATCCTGACCGGCGGCCAGGTCGTCGCCCCCGAGGTCGGCCTCAAGCTCGACCAGGTGGGCCTCGAGGTGCTCGGCCAGGCGCGTCGCGTGGTCATCACCAAGGACAACACCACGATCGTCGACGGCGCGGGCGACCGCACGGCCGTCGAGGGCCGCGTCAACCAGATCAAGGCCGAGATCGAGAACACCGACTCCGACTGGGACCGCGAGAAGCTCCAGGAGCGCCTCGCCAAGCTCGCCGGCGGTGTCTGCGTGATCAAGGTCGGCGCCGCCACCGAGGTGGAGCTGAAGGAGAAGAAGCACCGCATCGAGGACGCCGTCTCCGCGACGCGCGCCGCGATCGAGGAGGGCATCGTCCCCGGCGGTGGCTCCGCGCTCATCCACGCCGTGTCGGTGCTCGAGGACAACCTCGGCCTCACCGGCGACGAGGCCGCCGGCGTCCGCGTGGTCCGCAAGGCGGCCGACGAGCCGCTGCGCTGGATCGCCGAGAACGGTGGCGTCAACGGCTACGTCGTGACGTCCAAGGTGCGCGAGCTCGGTGTCGGCAACGGCTACAACGCCGCCACCGAGGAGTACGGCGACCTGGTCGCCCAGGGCGTCCTCGACCCGGTCAAGGTCACCCGCTCCGCGCTGGTCAACGCGACGTCGATCGCCGCGATGCTGCTCACGACCGAGACCCTCGTCGCGGACAAGCCCGAGGAGGAGGAGCCGGCGGCCGCCGGCCACGGTCACGGCCACGGCCACTGATCGACCACACCCCTCGCACGGCCCGCTCCGCGCTCCGCCATCACGGCGGGGCGGGGCGGGCCGTTCGGCGTGGGGACCACGTGACACCCGCGTTACGCCGATGACGGCCGCCCGAAACACTCGTGCGCCACGATCGGCGTCATGCTGTGGAGAGTGCGCACGACGCTGGACGACCGGCCCGGGGCCCTGGCGGGGCTGGCGACCGCCTGCGGATCGGCGGGCGTCAACATCCTGGGCCTCCAGGTCTTCCCGGGCGTCGACCGGGTCACCGACGAGCTCGTCCTCCGCGCGCCCGACGACTGGGACCTCCCCCGCCTGGCCGAGCTCGTCGAGCGGGCCGGCGGCTCCCGGGTGAGCGTGCTGCCCTGCACGGAGGCCGCGCTCTCGGACCAGCCGACCCGCTACGTGCTGGCGGCCCGCAGCATCCTCTCGGAGCCGGCGAGCTTCCCCGACGTGGTCGCCAAGCTCTTCGACGCCGAGACGGACGGCTCCGGCGCGGACCTCGCCGCGGTGATGGACGGGATGGACCTCGAGATCGGCGACGTCGTGGTGCAGGTGCGGCGTACGGCGCCCTTCACCGCGGCCGAGCACGCGCGGGGCACGGCGCTCGCCGAGCTCGTCGCCGACGTGCTCGCGGCCGCGGAGGTCGGCGGGGCTCCCGAGCCGCACGTCCCCCCCGGCGGCCAGGAGCCGACCTACGAGGTCGGCGAGGGCGAGGTGCACGCCGTGGTCGCGGGAGCCGTCGTCGGCCGGGCCACCTGGCTGGTCGACGCGGAGCACGCGTGGCACGTCGAGCTGGGTGTCGACCCGGCGTGGCGTCGGCGCGGGATCGGCTCCCGACTGCTCCTCGAGACCGCGCGTTCCGCCAGGTCCTCCGAGGCCGACGAGATCGTGGTGCGGACGGCCGCGGACAACCCCGCGGTGCTCCCGCTGGTCCTCGGCACCGGCCTGCGTGGACGGATCCGGATGGGCACCGACGACCTCACGGTGCGGATCCCGGTGCGCCGGCTGGCGCGCACCTGACCGGCGTCAGCGTCCCCAGATCGTCCGGAACGGCGTCGAGCAGTCGACGTCCACCTCGACCGGGTCGACGGTGTTGAGGTGGTAGATCTTGTAGCGCCCGCACGCGTTCTCGACGAACTCGTACTTGCGGATCAGCGAGCCCTGGATCGGGGTGGTGCCGAGCTCGCTCCAGGTGGTGATGTAGGTCGCCTCGACGAACCACGTCGGTGGGTTGCTCCCGGTGAGCACCTCCTCGAGGTCCTCCAGGCCCGGGTCGAGGGTGCGCATCGGCAGCGACCAGAGATAGGGGTACGGCGACTGGGCACCGGTCGCCCACTGGATGTCGGCGCGACCGCCGTAGACCAGCACCCGGTCGCCGGGCCAGGCGGCGGCCGCGATGGCCTCCCCGGTGCGTACCTCCACGGGCACCCGGCCCCGCACCCACGCTCCCGTCCACCCGGCGAGCGCGAGGACGCTCGAGAGCACCACGAACCCGACGGCGACCGGGGTGACGCGGTGCCGGACGCGGTCGAGGTGGTCGTGCGCCACCAGCGCGGCGAGGGCCAGCGCGAGGCCGGGGATGGGCACGAAGAGGTAGGGCGCCCAGAAGCTGCCGCTCAGCGCCACGCCGAACAGGTCGAGGCCGAGCATCACGGCGATCGCGACCACGGGCACGGGGTCGTGCCGCAGGAGGCTGCGGAGCCGGACGGCGAAGAGCCCGACGAGCAGGAGCATCCCGGTGCCGGCGAAGATCAGCAGGAGCACCGAGATCCGGCTGGTCGCACCGTGGGACTGCTGCGTGGCGATCACGTGGCTCGCGTCCGAGCGGAAGGTGACGACGGCGTACCACAGCGTCTGCAGGCGCACGCCCGCCCCGACCGCCCAGGCGACGACGACCACGACCGGCACGGCGGCCCCGGCACCGGCGGCCGCGGCGCAGCGCAGCGCGTCGCGGGGGCCGACCTGGCGCGCGACCACCGAGCCCACGAGCAGGACCGCGCCGAAGACGAGGCCGCCGACGATGCTCTGCTTCATCCCCACCGCGAGCATCGCCAGGAGCCCGGCGAGGAACGCGTCGGGCGGTGACAGGCGGCGAACGGCCCGCAGCGACAGCCAGCACGAGGCCATGACGAGCGGGATGCCGAAGAGCTCGCCCTTGGCGCCGACCGAGTCGATCTCGGCGTTGCTGACCAGCGCGGCGGTCGCCACGGCGACCCAGCCGGACAGGCGGCGCACCGCCGCGCGGTCGAGCACGCCGGCCCGGGTCGCCACCTCCCGGGCGGCGGCCGCGGCGGCCAGCACGAGCAGCGAGCACGCCAGCGCGCCGACCAGACGGTGGGCGTACGGCCCTCCGAGCCTGTCGGCCGCCTGCATCACCCAGATGATCGGGGGAGGGCGGTCGACCCAGTAGCGCCCGTAGAGCGAGTCCGGCTCGGGCTGCGACGCCCGGGCGACCATGAGGAAGCCCGCCTCGTCGGGTCGCAGCGGCCACAGCAGGGACGGAAAGCGCGCGAGGAACGCCACCACCGCCGCCGCCCAGACCATCCGTCCCGCCCCCACCCGGCCACTGTCCCAGAGGGGTCCGAGCCGCCCGTAGAATGTCGCCGTGGAGATCCCGGAGAAGTTCGCTGCGCTCGGCCTCACCTACGACGACGTGCTGCTGCTGCCGGGGGAGTCGGACCTCGCACCCAGCGACATCGACACCACCACGCGTCTCACGCGTGAGATCTCGATCCGGGTGCCGCTGGTCAGCGCGGCGATGGACACCGTCACCGAGGCCCGGATGGCCATCGCGATGGCCCGCGAGGGCGGCATCGGCGTCCTGCACCGCAACCTGTCGATCGAGGACCAGGCCCGCCAGGTCGACCTGGTCAAGCGGACGCAGACCGGCATCATCTCCAACCCCGTCACCATCGGCCCCGACGCGACGCTGGAGGAGCTCGACCGGCTGTGCGGCGAGTACCGCGTCTCCGGCCTCCCGGTGGTCGACCTCGACAACCACCTGCTCGGCATCATCACCAACCGCGACCTGCGCTTCACGCCCGTCGCGGAGTGGGCGACCACCAAGGTCGACGAGGTGATGACCAGCGAGGGCCTGATCACCGGCGACATCGGCATCTCGCGCGAGGACGCCACCGCGCTCCTGCGGGCGCACAAGCGCGAGCGGCTCCCGCTCGTCGACGGCGAGGGACGCCTCGGTGGCCTCATCACCGTCAAGGACTTCGTCAAGGGCGAGCAGTTCCCCCACGCGTCGTACGACGGCGACGGCCGGCTGCTGGTCGGCGCCGCCATCGGCTACTTCGGCGACGCCTGGGAGCGGGCCACCACCCTGGTCGAGGCCGGGGTCGACGTGCTCGTCGCCGACACCGCCCACGGCCACGTGCACCTGCTGCTCGACATGGTGCGCCGCCTCAAGTCCGACCCGGCGACCCGGCACGTCCAGGTGATCGGCGGCAACGTCGCCACCCGCGAGGGCGCCCAGGCGTTCGTCGACGCCGGCGCCGACGCGGTCAAGGTGGGCGTCGGGCCCGGCTCGATCTGCACCACCCGCGTGGTCACCGGCGTGGGCGTGCCGCAGGTCACCGCCGTCTACGAGGCGTCGCTGGCCACGAAGCCGGCCGGCGTCCCGCTGATCGCCGACGGCGGCATGAAGCACTCCGGCGAGATCGCCAAGGCCCTCGTCGCCGGCGCCGACGCGGTGATGGTGGGCTCGATGCTCGCCGGCTGCGAGGAGTCGCCGGGCGACGTCGTGTTCGTCAACGGCAAGCAGTTCAAGTCCTACCGCGGGATGGGCTCCCTCGGTGCGATGAGCAGCCGCGGCAAGAAGTCGTACTCCAAGGACCGCTACTTCCAGGCCGAGGTCGCCAGCGACGACAAGATCGTGCCGGAGGGCATCGAGGGCCAGGTCGCCTACCGCGGACCGCTGTCCGCGGTCGCCCACCAGCTCGTCGGCGGGCTCAACCAGTCGATGTTCTACGTCGGCGCCCGCACCATCCCCGAGCTGCAGGACAAGGGCCGGTTCGTCCGCATCACCTCGGCCTCCCTCAAGGAGAGCCACCCCCACGGCGTGCAGATGACGGTCGAGGCGCCCAACTACAGCGGTTCGTGATCGCGACCTGACCGGGTTCCCGCCCGGTCAGGGACGGAAGCCCGGTCGCGCCGGACGGAGGTCGTCGACCTCCGGCGCGACCGGGCGGGCCAGGTAGCGCGACCCGGTCCGCGCGACGACGAGGAGACCGGCGTCGCGGCGGGTGACGACACCGGGCGACCGGGTCAGGTCGCGCGCCGCCCCGATGCGGTGCGACGGCCGGCCGGGGACCGTGCTGACGACCACGACCGCGCCGGTGTGGTCGGTCGCCGCGACCTGCAGGCCGCCGGGGACCTCCCCGACGACAGGTGAGGCGTACGGCGACCACCGGCCCGCCATCGCCGTCGACCGGCTCCAGCCACGACCCTCCAGCGTGCGCACGCCGAGCCGCCCGGTCGCGTCGACCTGGTGCAGGGTGGTCGTGCCATCGCCGGCGGTGGTCAGGGCGGGCGTCGAGGTGGTCGAGGCGGCCGGTCCGCGGAGCCGCACGAGGCGCCCTCGCTCGAGGGACCGCGCGTACGTCGCTCCGCGCGAGGTGACGGCCACGAGCCAGGTGCGTCCCGAGGCGTCGTTGCCGAGCACGGGCGCGGTGTGGGTGGACCAGGACGCCGGCCTGCCGACGCGGGCGGCGACGGTCCAGCGTCCCTCGCGGGTCAGGCGCCGGGTGACCAGCGTGCCCTCCGCGGAGACCGTCGCGAGCACCGGACGCCGGGTCCGCGACTGGGTGAGCGCCGGGCTCGCGGTCGGCGCGGACGTGCCGACGGCGCGCACGACCGGGCGCGCGCCGCGCGTCGTACCGACCAGGACCCGCCCGTCGCGCGCGGTGGCGGCCACCCAGGGCCGGCCGTGGTGGTCGAGGCTCAGCGCGGGCGCCACCACCGGGGTGAAGGCGCCCCTCGGGCCGACCACCCGTGCCGGGCGCCCCGGCGCGCTCAGGCGAAGGGTCCCGCGGTCGTCGACACGGGCGGCCCACGACCCGCCGATGCCGTCGGGCACCGACACGACGGGCCGGTCCGAGCCGACGAGCGGGGAAGGGGCGACGTCGGCGAGGTGCAGGTAGCGGAAGTCGCCGACCGGGACGGTGCGGGTGCCGTAGCCGCCCGGGGTGCCGTAGTTGTACTCCTCGACGGTGACCGTGCCGGGCCCGATGTCGCTGACCCACGCGACGTGGCCGACGCGGCCCGCGTCGGTCTGGGCGACGGCGCCGATGGCGGGCACCGAGTCGACCCGGTAGCCGAGGCGGCGCGCGACGTCGTCCCAGCCGGCGGCGTTGCCCCAGTGGACCCCGCGGAAGTGGTTGCCGAAGCGCGTCAGGCCGTTGCGCTCGTGCAGGCGCCACGAGACGAAGCTCGTGCAGTTGCGGAGCACGAAGCCCCACGAGTCGCCGATCGACCCGTTGAGCGACCACACGTTGCGGGCGCACGTCGGTCGCGGCCCGCGCGGGTCGTAGAGGTGGCCCGAGACCGGGTCGAGCACCGGCGGCGGGGGCGGCGGGGGAGGCGGCGGCAGCTCCACGGCGGGGGCCTGCCCGGGCTGCCCGGGCTGGCCGGTCTGCTCGGGCTGAACGGGCTCCGGCGGGGGCACGGGCGCCGGCGCCGGCTCCTCGATCACCGGCAGCGGCAGGATCGGGCACTGGCCCTGCCACGCCCACGGATAGTCGTCGGCCGCGTGCGCTGCCGCAGCGCCCACACCCAGCACCCCACTCGCCAGGCAGGTCGCCACGACAGCGCGCGCGAGCCTTCTGCTCCCTCGTCTCCCCACCTGCTCGACGGTAGGCAGGGCGGTCGGTGCGCGTGAGCGGCTTTGCCGAGCTGTGCACGAGCCGTTGCCGAACCCGTGGGCGCGGCCCCGCAGCAGGGCGCTGTCCTCCGGCGGCGTCGGCTGCCACGATGGGGCATGACCTCCGCGAAGATCGCGATCGTCGGCGCGGGCGCCGTGGGATCGACACTCGCCTACGCCTGCCTGGTGCGCGGCGTCGCCACCACGGTGGCGCTGTACGACGTCGACGCCGCCAAGGTGCGCGCCGAGGAGCTCGACCTGCGGCAGGGCCTGCAGTTCCTGCCGACCGCCCACGTCGAGGCATCCGACGACGTGTCGGTCTGCGCCGGCGCGCAGGTGGTCGCCGTGACCGCCGGGGCCAAGCAGCAGCCGGGGCAGTCCCGGCTCGACCTCGCGGTCTCGACCACGACGATGCTCCGCACGCTCATGCCGGCCCTCGTCGACGCAGCCCCGGACGCCCGCATCGTGATGGTCACCAACCCGGTGGACGTGGTGACCTATGCGGCACAGAAGCTCACCGGGCTCGGCACGGAGCAGCTCTTCGGGTCCGGCACCGTCCTGGACTCGGCGCGGTTGCGCGGCCTGGTGGCCGAGCGGTGCGGCGTGGCCGTCCAGAACGTCCACGCCTACGTCGTCGGCGAGCACGGCGACAGCGAGATCCCGCTGTGGAGCACCGCCAGCATCGGCGGCGTACCGGTCACCGACCTGGTGCCGGCCGGGGAGCGGGACGCCATGGCAGCCGAGGTGGTGGGCGCGGCCTACGAGATCATCAAGGGCAAGGGCGCCACCAACTACGCCATCGGCATCTCCGGCAGCCGGATCATCGAGGCGGTGCTGCGCGACGAGAAGCGGGTGCTGCCGGTGTCGACGCTGCTGGCCGACTACCACGGCGTCGGAGACGTCTGCCTGTCCGTCCCGACGGTCGTGGGCGCGGGAGGCGCCGAGCGCCGGCTCGAGGTGCCGATGGACGACGCCGAGCTCGCGGGGCTGCGGGCCAGCGCCGACCGCATCCGGGCGACCGCCCGCGACCTCGGCTTCTGAGCCGACGCCGATAGGCTTCGGGCGTGACCGAGATCGAGATCGGCCGTGCCAAGCGCGGTCGCCGCGCCTACTCCTTCGACGACATCGCGATCGTGCCCTCGCGGCGCACGCGCGACCCCGAGGAGGTCAGCACCGCCTGGCAGATCGACGCCTACCGCTTCGACATCCCCGTGCTGGCCGCGCCGATGGACTCCGTCATGTCGCCGTCGACCGCCATCGCGCTGGGTCAGATGGGCGGGCTGGGCGTGCTCAACCTCGAGGGTCTCTGGACGCGCTACGACGACCCGACCGGCCTGCTCGAGGAGGTGGCCGGCCTGTCCGGTCACGAGGCCACCCGGCGCATGCAGGAGATCTACACCCAGCCCATCAAGCCGGAGCTGATCACCGAGCGCCTCGAGGAGGTGCGCGCCGCCGGCGTCACCGTCGCCGGGTCGCTCTCGCCGCAGCGCACCAAGGAGCACGTGAAGGCCGTCGTCGACGCCGGCGTCGACATGTTCGTCATCCGCGGCACCACCGTGTCCGCCGAGCACGTGAGCAGCCAGGCCGAGCCGCTGAACCTCAAGGAGTTCATCTACGAGCTCGACGTGCCGGTCATCGTGGGCGGCTGCGCGACCTACCAGGCCGCGCTCCACCTGATGCGCACCGGCGCGGCCGGCGTGCTCGTCGGCTTCGGCGGCGGCGCCGCCCACACGACACGCACGGTCCTCGGCGTCGCCGTCCCGATGGCGAGCGCCGTCGCCGACGTCGCCGCCGCCCGTCGCGACTACCTCGACGAGTCCGGCGGCCGCTACGTCCACGTCATCGCCGACGGCTCCATCGGCAGCTCGGGCGACATCGCCAAGGCCATCGCCTGCGGCGCCGACGCGGTGATGATCGGCTCGCCGCTCGCCCGTGCGGTCGAGGCCCCCGGCCGGGGCTTCCACTGGGGGAGCGAGGCGACCCACGCCGAGCTGCCCCGCGGCGAGCGTGTCGGCTTCGAGCCGGTCGGCTCGCTCGAGGAGATCATGTTCGGTCCCTCCCGCGTCGCCGACGGCACCATGAACCTCATCGGCGCCCTCCGCCGCGCGATGGCCACCACGGGCTACACCGAGCTCAAGGAGTTCCAGCGCATCGAGGTCGTCGTCCAGCACTGATCCCCGCTGGCCTGATCCCTGCTGGCACCGCCTGAGACACTGACCCCATGACGCTCGCCAAGGCCCTCGACGCCGACCAGCGCGCGGACGCGCTCGAGCAGCTGGGGTCGGGTGAGGTCGACGTGCTGGTCGTGGGCGGCGGCATCGTCGGTGCCGGAGCGGCGCTCGACGCCGTGACGCGCGGGCTCAGGGTCGGCCTGGTCGAGCAGCGCGACCTCGCGTCCGGCACGTCGTCGCGCTCGTCCAAGCTGGTGCACGGCGGCCTGCGCTACCTCGAGATGCTCGACTTCGCGCTGGTGAGGGAGGCGCTGGAGGAGCGCGGCCTGCTGCTGACCCGGCTCGCCCCGCACCTGGTCCGGCCGGTGCCGTTCCTCTACCCGCTCGAGCACGCGTGGGAACGCCCCTACGTCGGCGCCGGCGTCGCGCTCTACGACACCATGGCGATGACCGGGAAGTACGACATGGGCGTGCCCAAGCACAAGCACGTCTTCCGCAAGCAGCTCGCCCGGATGGCACCCGACATCCGGACCGACGGCCTCCACGGCGCGATCCGCTACTACGACTGCCAGGTCGACGACGCCCGCCTGGTGATGACCATCGCCCGGACCGCCGCCAACAACGGCGCGCACGTCGCGACCCGCACCCAGGTGACCGGCTTCCTGCGTGACGGCGACCGGGTCGTCGGCGTGCGCGCCCGCGACCTCGAGGGCCAGCGCGACCTCGAGATCCGCGCCCGCGTCGTCATCAACGCGGCCGGCGTGTGGACCGACGCCGTGCAGGACCTGCTGGGCGGCGAGGCGCAGCTCGACGTCGACGCCAGCAAGGGCATCCACGTCGTCGTCCCCAAGGACCGGATCCGGTCCGAGTGCGGCTTCATCACCAAGACCGAGAAGTCGGTGCTGTTCGTGATCCCCTGGGACCAGTTCTGGATCATCGGCACGACCGACACCGCCTGGGACCTCGACCTCGCCCACCCCGCGGCGAGCAAGCGCGACATCGACTACGTCCTCGAGCACGCCAACCGGCTCCTCAAGGACCCGCTCGACCACCGCGACGTCGTCGGGGTGTACGCCGGGCTCCGGCCGCTGCTCAAGCCGATGCGCAAGGAGGGCGACATGGGCGAGACCACCAAGCTCTCCCGCGAGCACACCGTCGCCAACCCCGTGCCCGGCCTGGTGCTCGTCGCCGGCGGCAAGCTGACGACGTACCGCGTCATGGCGCGCGACGCCGTCGACCACGCGATCCGCGACTTCGACGCCACCCCCGCCTCGATCACCGACCGGGTGCCGTTGATGGGTGCCTGGGGCCACGAGGCGCGGACCAACCAGCGCGTCGCGCTCAGCCGCGCGTCGGGCCTCGAGGTCGGGGTGATCGACCACCTGCTCGGGCGCTACGGCGGCCTCGTCGACGAGCTGCTGGCCCTGATCCACCGGCGCCCCGAGCTCGGCGAGCCGCTGCCGGGGGCCGAGCACTACCTGCGGGCCGAGGTGCTCTACGCCGCCACCCACGAGGGCGCGCGCCACCTCGACGACGTGCTGGCGCGGCGCACGCGCGTGTCGATCGAGACCTTCGACCGTGGCATCGCGGCCGCTCGGCCGGCCGCGGAGCTGATGGCGGAGGCGCTGGGCTGGGACGACGCCCAGCTCGAGGACGAGGTCGACCACTACCTGCGGCGGGTCGAGGCGGAGCGGCAGAGCCAGCTCATGCCGACCGACCAGGAGGCCGACGAGGCGCGGGTCAAGGCGCCCGACATCGTCTAGAGCCGCTGGACCGGCCCCGGTGCCGACAGGCCGAAGGCCTCGCGCAGGCCGGACGGCTTGCCACCGGCCTCGAGGGCCTCGGCGACCTTGCCCACCGGCCTGGCGCCCGGCCACACGTGCACGACCATCAGCACGAGCGACACCACGGCGCCGCCGAGGTAGGTGAGGATGCCGCCGTCGGGGAGCACGAACGCGGCGGCCACCGACGCGATCGCGATGAACTCGGCGATGGCGAACCGCATGATCATCAGCGACTGCCAGCGGGTGCGGGCCTGCGTGGCCGCGTCGTGGTCGGAGAGGGCCGTGGACAGGGGCGGGGTGCGGTAGCCGACGGTCTCGAGCAGCAGGTGCGCGGCGACGCCCGCCAGCACCTGCACGGCCAGGGGTCCCACCGGGAACGACTCCGGGGCCGGCAGCACGAAGGACAGCGCGACGCCGATGACCACGAGCGCGCCCATGAGTGACCCGGCCAGGATGCGGGTGGCCAGCGCGAAGGGTGCGGGGCTCGGCAGCGGCGTCGACATGCGGCGAGCCTAGACGCAGCGAGCGCTCGACGGCGTTGGACAATATCGGCCGATATGTCGAATGCTGGGACGACGTGACCAACCGGTAGCAACGGCGTCGGCAGCGACCTACGCTGCAGGAATGAGCGAGCAGACCCCCGCCTCCGGCCCCGTCACCGACGGCCCGGCGGACCCCGAGCACGACGCCACCGCCGCCTACGGCCTCGACCGCTCGTACGTCGCCGGCCTGACGCGCCGCCTCGTCAGCACCACCGGTGAGACGGTCGCCGTCGCCTCGCCGATCGGCGGCACGCCGCTCGCCCACGTGCCGCAGTCGAGCCCGGCCGACGTGGCCGAGGCGTTCGCCCGCGCGCGCCGGGCGCAGGTGTCGTGGGCGGCCACCTCCGTCGACGACCGCGCCGCGGCGCTGCTGCGGCTGCACGACCTGCTGCTCGACCGGCAGGAGGAGCTCATCGACCTCGTCGTGTGGGAGTCGGGCAAGGCCCGCAAGGACGCCTACCTCGAGGTCGCCCACCTCGCGCTCACCGCGCGCTACTACGCCCGCACCGCCCACGAGCACCTCGACACCCGACGCGTGGCCGGGATGTTCCCCGTGCTCACCCGGGCCGAGGTCAACCGCGTGCCGAAGGGCGTGGTCGGCATCATCTCGCCCTGGAACTACCCGCTCACGATGGCGCTGTGCGACGGCATCCCGGCGCTCCTCGCCGGCAACGCGGTGGTGTCCAAGCCCGACGCGCAGACCGTGCTGACCGCACTGCTCGCCGCGCAGCTGCTGGAGGAGGCGGGCATCCCGCCGGAGACCTGGCAGGTCGTCGCCGGCCCCGGCCCCGAGGTGGGCGGCGCGATCGTCGCCCACGCCGACTACGTCTGCTTCACCGGCTCCACGGCCACCGGACGGGTCATCGCCCGAGGGTGCGCCGAGCGGCTCATCGGCTGCTCGCTCGAGCTCGGCGGCAAGAACCCGATGCTCGTGCTCCGCGACGCCGACGTCCACCGGGCCGCCGAGGGCGCCACCCGTGCCGTGTTCTCCAACGCCGGCCAGCTGTGCGTGTCGATGGAGCGGCTCTTCGTCGCCGACCAGGTCTACGACCGCTTCGTCGACGCCTTCGTCTCGCGCACGCAGGCGATGACCCTCGGCGCGAGCCAGGACTGGTCCGTCGACGTCGGGTCGCTGATCTCGCAGGCACAGCTCGACACCGTCACCCGCCACGTCGAGGACGCCGTCGCCAAGGGCGCCCGCGTGCTGACGGGCGGCAAGCACCGCCCCGACCTCGGGCCCTACGTCTTCGAGCCGACCATCCTCGAGGGCGTCTCGGCCGACATGGAGTGCTTCGGCAAGGAGACCTTCGGCCCGGTGGTCTCGCTCTACCGCTTCCACAGCGAGGACGAGGCGGTCCAGCGGGCCAACGACGGCGCCTACGGCCTCAACGCCTCGGTCTGGACCCGCGACACCGCGCGCGGGCGGGCGCTGGCCCGTCGCATCGCGTGCGGCACGGTCAACGTCAACGAGGCCTACGGGGCGACCTTCGGATCCCTCGGGGCGCCGATGGGCGGCATGCGCGAGTCCGGCCTCGGCCGCCGCCAGGGCGCCGAGGGCATCCACCGCTACACCGAGGCCCAGTCCGTCGCCGTGCAGCGGCTGGTGCCGATCGCCCCGATGTTCGGGATGTCGGAGGAGACCAACGCCAAGGTGATGACCGGGGCGCTGCGGCTGCTCAACAAGCTGGGCCTGGCATGAGCACCGCCCCCGAGGCCACGCACTACGACGTCCTCGTCATCGGCTCGGGCTTCGGCGGCTCGGTCACCGCCCTGCGGCTCACGGAGAAGGGCTACCGGGTCGGCGTCCTCGAGGCCGGTGCCCGCTTCGCGGACGACGACCTCCCCCAGCACGGCGGCGAGGTGAAGAAGTTCCTCTTCCGCCCCGAGCTCGGGATGTACGGCATCCAGCGCATCGACCTCGTGCACGACTGCTTCATCCTCGCCGGCGCCGGCGTCGGCGGTGGCTCCCTCAACTACGCCAACACCCTCTACGAGCCACCGGACCCGTTCTACCGCGACCCCCAGTGGGCCCACATCACCGACTGGAAGTCCGAGCTCGGGCCGTACTACGACCAGGCCAAGCGGATGCTCGGCGTGACCGACTACGCCAGGACGACGCCCGCGGACGAGGCCATGAAGAAGGTCGCCGACGAGATGGGCGTGGGCGACACCTTCCACCCGACGCCCGTCGGGGTCTTCCTCGCCCCGCCCGGCGAGCCCGGCGGCCAGGAGGTGCCCGACCCCTTCTTCGGCGGCGTCGGTCCCGACCGCGCGACGTGCATCGACTGCGGCTCGTGCATGACCGGGTGCCGGCACAACGCCAAGAACACCCTGGTCAAGAACTACCTCTACCTCGCCGAGCAGGCCGGCGCGGTCGTGCACCCGCTCACCACGGTCACCGACGTGCGCCCCCGGCCCGGCGGCGGCTACGAGGTGACGGCTCGGTGGACGAAGGCGAAGCTCTCCCGGGGCCGGGCCGTCAAGACGTTCACGGCCGACCAGGTGGTCTTCTCCGCCGCGGCGCTCGGCACCCAGCGGCTCCTGCACCGCCTCAAGGCCGAGGGCTCGCTCCCGCGGATCTCGGACCGCCTCGGCGTCCTCACCCGCACCAACTCCGAAGCCATCCTGTGGGCCACCGCCAACGACGACTCCGTCGACTGGACCGACGGCGTGGCGATCACCTCGAGCTTCCATCCCGACGAGCACACCCACGTCGAGCCGGTCCGCTACGGGCACGGACGCAACGTGATGCCGCTGCTCGCGACGGTGCTCGTCGACGAGGTGCTCGGCGAGAAGCGGTGGCGCACCTGGGCCAAGGAGCTGTGGCGCCAGCGCGACGGCCTGAAGGACCTCTACGCGCTGAACACCTGGTCGCGGCGCACGGTCGTCGCCCTCGTCATGCAGACCCTGGACAACTCGATCACGACGGTGTGGCGCACGCGCGGCGGCGTCGGCTACATGTCCTCGACCCAGGGCCACGGCGCACCCAACCCGACCTACATCGCGGCGGCGTACGACGCCGTCCGGCGCCTCGCCCGCATCATGGGCGCCCGGCAGGCCTACGGCTCGATCGGCGAGCCGCTCGGCATGCCGCTGACCGCCCACTTCATCGGCGGCTGCGCCATCGGCGACTCACCGGAGTCAGGCGTCGTGGACCCCTACCAGCGCGTCTTCGGCTACGACGGCCTGCACGTCGTCGACGGCTCGGCCATCTCGGCCAACCTCGGGGTGAACCCGTCGCTGACCATCACCGCGCAGGCGGAGCGCGCGATGGCGTTCTGGCCCAACAAGGGCGAGGCCGACCCGCGCCCGGCGCTCGGCTCGGCCTACCGCCGCCTCGCGCCGGTGGAGCCGAAGAACCCGGTCGTGCCGGAGGCCGCGCCGGGGGCGCTGCGGCTGCCGATCGTCGGCGTCAGCTGACCGGCGGACCAGCTCCGCGCCGTGGTCGGCGAGGTGGTCGGCGAGCTGGTCGGGACCGGGCCGTAACCACGCCCTGCCGAGGTCGTTGGGCCGGGTAGAGGGGCCCGGCAGTCATGCTCCCTCCCAAGGGCCGGGTCTCTCGTCTCGGCAGCTGTTCGCAGTGGCTGGGAGCCAAGCCCCAGGGCCCGATCACCCTCCCTCCCCGATCGGGTCCTGGGGCGACTCCCGAGCCGGGATGAGCGGGCCGGGCCCGATACTCGGCCCTCGCTCCCCGATCGGGCCCTGGGGCGATCCCATCGATAGACTCGGCGCGTGACGCAGCCTGGAGAGCACGACCTGGTCCTCGTCGTCGACTTCGGGGCGCAGTACGCCCAGCTGATCGCGAGGCGGGTGCGCGAGGCCCGCGTCTACTCCGAGATCGTGCCGCACACGATGCCGGTGGCCGAGATGCTCGCGCGCAAGCCCAAGGCGATCATCCTGTCCGGCGGCCCGTCGAGCGTCTACGCCGAGGGCGCCCCGGGCATCGACGACCACGTCTTCACGGCCGGGGTCCCGGTCTTCGGGATGTGCTACGGCTTCCAGCTCATGGCCAAGGGCCTCGGCGGCGAGGTCGCCCACACCGGCGCGCGCGAGTACGGCCGTACGCCGGTCTCCGTCTCCGAGCCGGGCACCCTCCTCGAGGGCATCCCGGCCGAGCACAAGGTCTGGATGTCGCACGGCGACTCGGTCGCCCGGGCGCCCGAGGGCTTCACCGTGCTCGCCTCCACCGCGGACACCCCGGTCGCCGCGTTCGAGGACGTGGGCCGCGGTCTCGCGGGCGTCCAGTGGCACCCCGAGGTGCTCCACTCCGAGCACGGCCAGAAGGTGCTCGAGCACTTCCTCCACCACATCGCCGGCGCACGCCAGACGTGGACCATGCTCAACATCGCCGAGGAGCAGATCGAGCGCGTCCGCGAGCAGATCGGCGACAGCGGCCTGGCGATCTGCGGCCTGTCCGGCGGCGTCGACTCCGCCGTCGCCGCGGCCATCGTGCAGCGCGCCATCGGCGACCGGTTGCACTGCGTCTTCATCGACCACGGCCTGCTCCGCGAGGGCGAGGCCGAGCAGGTCGAGCGCGACTTCGTCGCCGCGACCGGCGTCAACCTCCACGTCCACGACGCGCGCGAGACCTTCCTCGCCGCCCTCGCCGGGGTCACCGACCCGGAGGAGAAGCGCAAGATCATCGGCCGCGAGTTCATCCGGGCCTTCGAGGCCGCCGAGGTGCAGGTGCTCGGCGAGGCCGCCGAGCACGGCGACAAGGTCGGCTTCCTCGTGCAGGGCACGCTCTACCCGGACGTCGTCGAGTCCGGCGGCGGTGCCGGCACCTCCAACATCAAGTCGCACCACAACGTCGGCGGCCTGCCCGAGGACCTCGAGTTCGCGCTCGTCGAGCCGCTGCGCACCCTGTTCAAGGACGAGGTCCGCCTCGTCGGCGAGCAGCTCGGCCTGCCGGCGGAGATGGTCTGGCGCCAGCCGTTCCCCGGCCCGGGCCTCGGCATCCGCATCATCGGCGAGGTGACGGCCGAGCGCCTCGACATCCTCCGCCGCACCGACGCGATCGCCCGCCAGGAGCTCACCCGCGCCGGCCTGGACCGCGACATCTGGCAGATGCCGGTCGTGCTGCTCGCCGACGTCCGATCCGTCGGCGTGCAGGGCGACGGCCGCACCTACGGCCACCCTGTCGTGATCCGCCCGGTCACCTCCGAGGACGCGATGACCGCCGACTGGGCCCGCCTGCCCTACGAGGTCATGGAGCGGATCTCCACCCGCATCACCAACGAGGTGGCCGAGATCAACCGCGTCACCCTCGACGTCACCTCCAAGCCCCCGGGCACCATCGAGTGGGAGTGAGCCGGGGCATGCCGCGCGCGCTGCACCACCTCGACCTCTGGGTCGACGACGTCGAGGCCGCCGAGGGGGAGTGGGGCTGGCTGCTCGCTGCGTGCGGCTGGCAGCGCGAGGACGGCATGCTGTCGTGGCAGCACCCGGACGGGACGTACGTCTTCATGGAGCACTCGCCCGACCAGCACGGCGAGCACGACCGGCTGCGTCCGGGGGTGAACCACCTCGCCCTCACCGTCGGCACCCGGGCCGGGCTCGACCGGGTGCGGGCGGAGTCGACCGAGCACGGCTGGCACGAGCTGTACGCCGACCGCTACCCGCACGCCGGCGGGGAGCAGCACGTCGCGCTCTACCTCGCGAGCTCTGAGGGCTTCGAGGTGGAGGTCGTCGTCGGCGACTGACGACCGCCGCGCCGCTGACTCCGGAGGACCCCACCACGGGGTGGTCGCCGCAGCGAGCGGAGGGGTCTAGGTTGCTGGATGGCCCACACATGAATCTCGGGAGGTGACATGTCGTCCGACACCCTGATCGACGCGACCTGGCTGGACTACCTGCTGGTCGCGATCTACTTCGGCTTCGTGCTCGGCATCGGCGTGATGGCCCGGCGGTCGGTGTCGGACTCGATCGACTTCTTCCTGTCCGGTCGGTCGCTGCCGGCGTGGGTGACGGGCCTGGCGTTCATCTCCGCCAACCTCGGCGCGGTCGAGATCATGGGCATGTCCGCCAACGGTGCGGAGATCGGTCTCCCGACGGTCCACTACTTCTGGGTCGGCGCGGTGCCGGCGATGCTGTTCCTCGGCGTCGTGATGATGCCGTTCTACTACGGCTCCAAGGTCCGCTCGGTGCCGGAGTTCATGTTCCGGCGCTTCGGCACCGGCGCCCACCTAGTCAACGCGATCAGCTTCGCCGTGGCCCAGCTGCTCATCGCGGGCGTCAACCTGGCGCTCCTCGCGGGCATCCTGCACGCGCTGCTCGGCTGGCCGATCTGGATCGCGCTCGTCGTCGCCGGGGCGATCGTGCTGTCCTACATCACCCTCGGCGGCCTGAGCGCGGCGATCTACAACGAGGTGCTGCAGTTCTTCGTCATCGTCGCCTCGCTGCTGCCGCTGACCCTCATCGGGCTGAACCGCGTCGGCGGCTGGGACGGCCTCAACGACAAGATCACCGCCGCGGCCAACGGCGCACCGGCCGACGCGGCCGTCGCCCCCGCGAGCCAGCAGCTCGAGTCGTGGCCCGGGCAGGCCCTGTCGGGCTTCGACTCCGGGTTCTTCTCGGTCGTCGGCATCGTGTTCGGCCTCGGGTTCGTGCTGTCCTTCGGCTACTGGACGACGAACTTCGTCGAGGTCCAGCGCGCGATGGCCTCCAACTCCATCTCCGCGGCCCGCAAGACCCCGGTCATCGGGTCCTTCCCGAAGATGTTCATCCCCTTCATCGTGATCGTGCCGGGCATGGTCTCCGCGGTCCTGGTGCAGGAGATGATCGACCTCAAGAACGGCGGCAGTCCCGAGGGCGGAGCCAGCGGGGAGGGCGTCGCCTACAACGACGCGCTGCTGCTGCTCATGCGAGACGTGCTGCCCAACGGCCTCCTCGGCCTGGCGATCGCCGGGCTGCTGGCGGCGTTCATGGCAGGCATGGCGGCCAACATCTCGGCGTTCAACACCGTCTTCTCCTACGACCTGTGGCAGCGCTACATCCGCAAGGACCACAGCGACGACTACTACCTGCGCATCGGTCGCCTCGCCACCGTCGCCGCGACGATCATCGCGGTGTTCACCGCCCAGATCGCCATGGGCTACGACAACGTCATGAACTACCTGCAGACGCTGTTCGGGTTCTTCAACGCCCCGCTCTTCGCGACGTTCATCCTCGGCATGTTCTGGAAGCGGATGACGCCGACCGCGGCGTGGATGGGCCTGGTCCTCGGCACGGTGTCGGCGGTCACCGTCGACCGCCTGGCCGCGGCCGGTGTCATCGACCTGCCCGGGCAGGGCGCAGCGTTCCTCGCCGCCTCCACGGCCTTCGTCGTCGACTTCGTCATCAGCGTCGTCGTCTCCCTGGTGACGAAGCCCAAGCCGGCCTCCGAGCTCAAGGGCCTGGTCTACTCCGAGACGCCGAGGGAGGACCGCATCGATCCCGAGGAGGCGTCCTACCCCTGGTACCGCCGCACGGTCCCGCTCGCCGGCATCGCGCTCGCGATGGTCATCGTCCTCAACGCCGCCTTCTGAGAGAGGGGCCACCATGTCCGACACGACTGGCACGTCCGACAGCACCGGCGCTCCGCACAAGGCCGGCGCCTTCGACATCCGCAACATCATCGGCCTGCTCATGGGCGTCTACGGCATCATCCTGGTGCTCGCCGGGATCTTCGGCGACAAGGCGCTGGAGAAGACGGGCGGGGTCAACGCGAACCTCTGGACCGGTCTGGGGCTGATCGCGGTCTCGGCGGTCTTCATCGGCTGGGCGCGGCTGCGACCCATCGTGGTGCCGGAGAGCTTCGACCGGCCCGATGACGACCCGACCCGCCCGGCGCCGCAGCGCAAGCGTCCCCCGGCGACCTGACGCGGGTCTAGGGTCTCCGCATGGAGAGCCTCGACCACCTCGTCGGTGGTCTCACCAGCGAGCTCGACACGCGCCTGGCGACCGTCGACGCGCTGCTCGCGGTGCGCTACCCGGGCGAGCGAGCAGGACGCCAGCCCGTGCACACGGTGTACGTCCCGGCCGACCGCTTCCACCCCGACCTCGTGCGCGACCACGGTGCGGCGGCGCTCGCCGCGGTGGAGGAGCACGCCGACCGGCTCCTCGGGATGGTGGACGGCGACCGCGACCTCGTCGCGCGGGTGCGGGCCAAGCTCGGGCGCGAGCCCGTCGAGGACCTGCGCATCGACTTCGAGGACGGCTACGGCTCCCGCACCGACGCCGAGGAGGACGACGACGTACGACGCGCGGCGGCCGACCTGCGCGCCGCGCTCGACGCCGGGACCGCGGCACCCTTCACGGGCATCCGGTTCAAGGGGTTCGAGGCGCCCACCAGGAGTCGCGGGCTGCGCACCCTGGCGCTCTTCGTGGCCGGTCTGGTCGAGGGCGGCCCGCTGCCCGGCACCTTCGTGGTCACGCTGCCCAAGGTGACCGCGGTGGAGCAGGTGGAGGCGCTGGTCCACGTCGCCGCACGGCTCGAGTCCGAGCTCGGCCTCGACGTCGGCGCCCTGCGCTTCGAGATCCAGGTCGAGACGCCGCAGTCGATCCTCGGCCCCGACGGCAGCGCGCTCGTGGCCCGCATGGTGCACGCGTCCGGCGGTCGCTGCACGGGCCTGCACTACGGCACCTACGACTACTCGGCCTACTGCGGCATCGCGGCGGCGCACCAGAGCCTCGAGCACCCCGTCGCCGACCACGCCAAGGCCGTCATGCAGGCGGCGGCGGCCGGCACCGGCGTACGCCTCTCCGACGGCTCCACCAACGTGCTCCCGGTCGGCGGGGCCGACGAGGTGGCCTCGGCCTGGGCCAACCACCTGCGGCTCGTCCGCCGGTCGCTGGAGCGCGGCTACTACCAGGGGTGGGACCTCCATCCCGCCCAGCTGCCGACCCGCTTCGCGGCGACGTTCGGCTTCTACCGCGACGGGCTCGCGGCCGCCGCCGGCCGGTTGCGCACCTACGTCGAGCGCCGGGACTCCGGCGTCCTCGACGAACCGGCGACCGCCCGCGCGCTCGCCGACTTCCTGCTGCGCGGGATCGACTGCGGCGCACTGTCGCAGGACGAGGTGACCGAGGGAAGCGGGCTGGACGCACAGCGGCTCGCAGGGCTGGCGCACCGCGCCACGGAGACGGGAGGACGAGAGTGACAGGCATCGTGCTGGGACCGAACCGCTACGGCAAGGCCGAGTCGCGCGTCGTACGCATCGTGCGCGACACGGCGCGCCACGAGATCCGCGACCTCAACGTGTCGACCTCGCTGTACGGCGACTTCGCCGCCGCGCACACCCACGGCGACCAGTCGCAGGTGCTGCCGACGGACACGCAGAAGAACACGGCGTTCGCGTTCGCCAAGCTGCACGGCATCGCCTCGCCCGAGGACTACGCGATCGCGCTCGGCACCCGCCTGCTGGACGCGACGCCGGCGGCCGAGGGCGCGGTCGTGCGCGTCGAGGAGTACGCGTGGGACCGGATCCCGGTCAACGGCTTCGGCCACGACCACGCGTTCGTCCGGCGCGGCGGCGAGGTGCGGACCACCGCGGTCGAGGTGACGTCAGCGGGTGCTGCGGTCTCCTCCGGGCTCGAGGACCTGGTGGTGCTGAAGTCGACGGGCTCGGAGTTCAAGGGCTTCCTCCGCGACGACTACACGACGCTCCCCGACGCCGACGACCGCATCCTCGCGACCGCGCTCCGCGCCAGGTGGCACTACCGGCCCGGCGCGCAGCCCGACTGGACCACGACGTACGAGTCGGTGCGCGCGCTGCTGCTCGAGACGTTCGCGACGACCTACAGCAGGGCCCTGCAGGAGACCCTCTACGCGATGGGCCGGGCCGTGCTCGCCGCGCACGCGGACATCACCCGGATCGGCTTCGCCGCGCCCAACAAGCACCACTTCCTCGTGGACCTCGAGCCGTTCGGGCTCGACAACCCCGGCGAGGTCTTCATCGCGGCCGACCGCCCCTACGGGCTGATCGAGGCCGAGGTGCTCCGGGAGGGGACGACGTGAACGTCGCGCGCTTCAACGCCGCCGGCGCCGAGGACGCGCGCCGGCTCCTGCTGACCTGCCTCGACGCGCCCCAGTGGGCCGACCGGGTGCTCGCCGGGCGGCCGTACGACACCGTCGGCCAGGTCGAGGCCGGCATGGTCGCGGCGTCGGCGACCATCTCCGACGAGGAGCTCGAGCAGGCGCTCGCGCGGCACCCGCGCATCGGCGAGCGCGCCGACGCAGACCGGCACGACGCCGCCCACTCGACGCGGGAGCAGTCCGGCGTCGACCGGGACGACACCGACCTGAAGCGGCGCCTCGAGGAGGGCAACCGGGCCTACGAGGACCGCTTCGGCCGGGTGTTCATCGTCCGGGCCGCCGGCCGCAGCGGCGAGGAGATCCTCGAGCACCTCCACCAGCGCCTGGCCAACGACGCCGAGCTCGAGCGCGCGGCGACGATCGACCAGCTGACCCAGATCGCGGTGCTGCGGATGAGGCAGCTGATGGAGGAGACGGACCCGGAGGGAGCGTCCTGATGGCGTCGTTGAGCACGCACGTCCTCGACACCTCGGCCGGTCGTCCGGCCGAGGGGCTCCACGTGAGCCTGGAGACCGCCGACGGCACGGTCCTGGCCTCGGGCGTCACCGACGCCGACGGCCGGGTCGGCGAGCTCGCTGCCGACCTGCCGCACGGCGACCACCGCATCCGCTTCGACACCGGCTCGTGGTTCGCCGCCCGGGGGGTCGCCGCGTTCTACCCCGAGGTCGTCGTGGCCTTCACCGTCGCCTCGGACGAGCACCACCACGTGCCGCTGCTGCTCAACCCCTTCGGTTACTCCACCTACCGGGGCAGCTGAGCATGGTCGGGGACACCGCGCCGGAGACCCTCGTCCGGGCCGCCCGAGCGGTCGTCGCCGGTGCCGAGCGGTCCGCCGCCGTGCGGGTCCGCGACGGGGTCGTCGTCGACATCGGTCCCGTCGACGCCGACGCCGGGGGCGCCGAGGTGGTCGTGCTGGCCGACGACGAGGTGCTGCTGCCGGGACTCGTCGACACCCACGTCCACGTCAACGAGCCGGGCCGCACGGACTGGGAGGGCTTCGCCAGCGCGACCCGCGCCGCGGCTGCCGGCGGCGTGACGACCATCGTCGACATGCCGCTCAACAGCATCCCCCCGACGACGACCGTCGCGGCGCTGGAGGCGAAGCGGCAGGCGGCGCGGGGCCAGACCTGGGTGGACGTCGGCTTCTGGGGCGGCGCCGTGCCGGGCAACGTCGCCGACCTGGCACCGCTGCACGACGCCGGGGTGCTCGGCTTCAAGTGCTTCCTGCTCGACTCGGGCGTGGAGGAGTTCCCCCACCTCGCACCGGCCGAGCTCGCCGAGGCGATGGCCGAGGTCGCGCGCCTCGGCTCGCTGGTGGTCGTGCACGCCGAGGACGCCGACGAGATCGGGGCGTGCCCCCACGGGACGGCCTACCGCGGCTTCCTGGACAGCCGGCCCGACGCCGCGGAGGAGCGGGCCATCGCGCTCGTCGTCGACACCGCCCGTCGTACAGGGGCCCGCGCCCACGTCGTGCACCTCAGCGCCTCGGGTGCGGTGCCCGCGCTGCGGGCCGCCCGCCGCGACGGCGTCGACGTGTCGGTGGAGACCTGCCCGCACTACCTGCACTTCGACGCCGCGACGATCACCGACGGCGCCACCGAGCTCAAGTGCTGCCCACCGATCCGCGGCGCGGCCAACCGCGATGCCCTCTGGCAGGCGCTCGTCGAGGGCGACATCGACCTCGTCGTCACGGACCACTCGCCGTGCACCGCGGACCTCAAGCTCCGCGACACCGGTGACTTCGCCGACGCCTGGGGCGGGATCGCCTCCCTGCAGCTCGGCCTGCCGGTCGTCTGGACGGGCGCCCGCGAGCGCGGCGTACCCCTCGCCGACGTTGTGCGGTGGATGGCCACGGCGCCCGCCCGCCGGGTGGGGCTGGCCGGCAAGGGCGAGATCGCCGTGGGCGCCGATGCCGACCTCTGCGTCTTCGCGCCCGACGAGGAGTGGGTCGTCGACGCGGCCGCGCTGCACCACAAGAACCCGGTCACGCCCTACGCCGGGCGTACGCTCACCGGCACCGTGCGCGCGACCTGGCTGCGCGGACGACCGGTCGACCTGGCGGGCCCGCCCCGCGGCCGGCTGCTGGGGAGAGGGCCGACGAGAGGGGTGGACCGGTGAGCTACTGGGTGCCGAGGGGCGGGCTGCCGCCGCAGACCGACCTCACGACCGGCCAGTCCGGTCGCGCGGTCTTCACCGAGGCCTACGCCGTGCTGCCACGCGGGACGATGACCGACATCGTCGCGAGCCGCCTGCCGCACTGGGACGACACCCGGCTCTGGGTGATCGCCCGGCCGCTGTCCGGCTTCGCCGAGACCTTCTCCTGGTACGTCGTCGAGGTGGCGCCGGGCGGCGGGACCGAGCGACCCGACGACGACCCCGACGCGGAGTCCGTGCTCTTCGTGGTGGGCGGGCGATCGACCCTGACGGTCGGCGACCGGACCCACGCGCTCGAGCCCGGAAGCTATGCCTTCGTGCCGCCGGGGACGGCCTGGACGCTGCGCAACGGCGGCGACGAGCCGCTGGCATTCCACTGGATCCGGAAGGCCTACGAGCGGGTCGAGGGCGTCGAGGTGCCCGACCCGTTCGTCGTCCACGAGGACGACGTCGACGCCGAGCCGATGCCCGGCACCGACGGCGCGTGGGGCACCCAGCGCTTCGTCGACCCCCTCGACGTGCGGCACGACATGCACGTCAACATCGTGGGCTTCGAGCCCGGGGGAGCGATCCCGTTCCCGGAGACCCACGTGATGGAGCACGGCCTCTACGTGCTCGAGGGCAAGGCGGTCTACCTGCTCAACCAGGACTGGGTCGAGGTCGAGGCGGGCGACTTCATGTGGCTGCGCGCCTTCTGCCCGCAGGCCTGCTACGCCGGCGGGCCCGGCCGGTTCCGCTACCTGCTCTACAAGGACGTCAACCGGCACCCGCGGCTGCACCCGAGGTCCACCACGATGTGACCCCGGTCACGTAGGATGGACGACGGCAGGTCGTCGTTCGGCATGGACAACCGGCGGCCCGTGACTCCCTGAACCATGCGCCCACCGAACTGTTGCGCCTGACGTTCTGCCGAGGGGAGAGCACGTGCCGGATCCGCAGGTCACCGTCAACGGGCAGCCGCGCCCGCTCGCCGGCACGCCCACCCACACCAACGTGCTCGACTTCCTGCGCGGCCTCGGGCTCACCGGCGCCAAGGAGGGCTGCGCGGAGGGGGAGTGCGGTGCCTGCGCGGTGATGATCGCGCGGCCCGACGGCGCGGGTTGCCGCTGGACCCCCGTCAACGCGTGCCTCGTGCCGGCCCTCGCGCTCGACGGGCAGGAGGTCGTCACCGCGGAGGGCCTCGGCACCCCCGAGCGGCTGCACCCCGTCCAGGCCGGGCTCGCCGCCGCCGGCGGCTCCCAGTGCGGCTACTGCACGCCGGGGTTCGCCTGCTCGATGGCGGCCGAGTACTACCGCCCCGGCCGCGAGGCCGGTCCCGAGGGCTTCGACCTGCACGCGATCGCCGGCAACCTGTGCCGCTGCACCGGCTACCGCCCGATCCGTGACGCGGCCCGCGCCCTCGGCGGTCCCGCCTCCGCCGACCCCCTGGCCGAGCGGCAGGGGAGTCCCGCGCCGGCGGTGGTGGCGACCCGGGTGGACGGGTTCGCCCGTCCCGCGGACCTGGCCGAGGCCCTGGCGCTGCTGGCCGAGCACCCCGACGCCGTCGTCGTCGCGGGGTCCACCGACTGGGGCGTGGAGGCCAACCTGCGGGGTCGCCGGGCGTCCTACGTCGTCGCCGTCGACCGGCTCCCCGAGCTGCGCGGGCTCTCGACCGGCGGTCCGGTGGAGATCGGGGCCGCGCTGACCCTCAGCGAGGTCGAGGCCGCGCTGGGCGACACCGTGCCGCTGCTCGCCGACGTCTGGCCGCTGTTCGCCTCCCCGCTCATCCGCAACGGGGCGACCATCGGCGGCAACCTCGCGACCGCGTCGCCGATCGGCGACCTCGCCCCCGCCCTCCTCGCCCTCGACGCGACGCTGGTGCTCGCCTCGGCCTCCGGTGACCGGGAGGTCGCGCTCGCCGACTTCTTCACCGGCTACCGCGAGACGGTCCTGCGGGCCGGCGAGCTGATCCGGGCCGTCCGGGTGCCGACGCCGCTCCCCACCCGCACCACGTTCCGCAAGATCGCCAAGCGGCGCTACGACGACATCTCCAGCGTCGCCGTCGCGGCCGCGCTCGACGTCGTCGACGGCACGGTCGTGAGGGCACGCATCGGCCTCGGCGGGGTCGCCGCGACGCCGCTGCGCGCCCGCGCCACCGAGGCCGCCCTCGAGGGACGGCCGTGGACGCAGGAGACGGTCGAGGCGGCCTCCCGCGTGCTGGCGGGGGAGGGCACGCCGATCGACGACCAGCGGGCCAGCGCCGCCTACCGCTCGGCGATGCTGGGCAACGCCCTGAGGGCGTGGTGGTTCGAGGAGTGGGACGAGGAGCAGTCCCGATGAGCCGCCTGTCCGAGCGCCCCGACGACGCGGTCGTCGGCCTCGCCCTGCCCCACGAGAGCGCCGCCCTCCACGTCACCGGCCACGCGCTCTACACCGACGACCTGGTGCACCGCACGCCGCACGTGCTGCACGCCCACCCGGTCTGCTCGCCCCACCCGCACGCCCGGGTCACCCGGGTCGACGCCGCCCCGGCGCTCGCCGTCCCGGGCGTCGTCCGCGTGCTGACCGCCGACGACGTGCCGGGGGTCAACGACGCCGGGGTCAAGCACGACGAGCCGCTGTTCCCCGACGTCGTCATGTTCGTCGGGCACGCCGTCTGCTGGGTGCTGGGCGACACCCTCGAGGCCGCCCGCCGCGGCGCCGCCGCGGTCGAGGTCGACTACGAGCCGCTGCCCGCGATCGTGTCGCTGGCCGAGGCGATCGACGCCGAGCACTTCCAGGGCGGCCGGCCCGTCGTCGCCCGGGGTGACGTCCAGGCGGGCCTGGCGGGCGCCGCCCACGTCTTCAGCGGCGTCACCGAGATGGCGGGGCAGGAGCACTTCTACCTCGAGACCCACGCCTCCCTCGCCCTCGTCGACGAGGGCGGGCAGGTGTTCGTGCAGAGCAGCACGCAGCACCCGAGCGAGACGCAGGAGATCGTGGCGCACGTGCTCGGCCTCGACAGCCACCACGTGACCGTGCAGTGCCTGCGCATGGGCGGCGGGTTCGGGGGCAAGGAGATGCAGCCCCACGGCTTCGCGGCGGTCGCCGCGCTCGGCGCCGTCCTCACCGGCCGTCCCGTGCGGCTGCGCCTGAGCCGCACCCACGACATGACGATGACCGGCAAGCGCCACGGCTTCCACGCGCAGTGGCGGGTCGGCTTCGACGACGACGGGCGGCTGACCGCCCTCGAGGCGACCCTGACCTCCGACGGCGGCTGGAGCCTCGACCTCAGCGAGCCGGTGCTGGCGCGGGCACTGTGCCACGTCGACAACGCCTACTGGATCCCGCACGTGCTCCTGCACGGCCGGGTGGCGCGCACCCACAAGACCTCCCAGACCGCGTTCCGCGGCTTCGGCGGACCGCAGGGGATGCTGGTGGTCGAGGACATCCTCGGTCGCTGCGCCCCGCTGCTCGGGATCGACGCGGTCGACCTGCGCCGGCGCAACTTCTACGTCGACGGCCAGGCCACGCCCTACGGCCAGGTGGTCCGCCACCCCGAGCGGCTGGTTGCTGCGTGGGAGCAGGTTCTCGCCAGCGGCGATGTCGTACGCCGTCGCGCCGAGGTCGCGGCCTTCAACGCCGCCCACCCCCACCGCAAGCGCGGCCTCGCGGTGACGCCGGTGAAGTTCGGCATCTCCTTCAACTTCACCGCCTTCAACCAGGCCGGCGCGCTGGTGCACGTCTACAAGGACGGGTCGGTGCTGATCAACCACGGCGGCACCGAGATGGGCCAGGGGCTGCACACGAAGATGCTGCAGGTCGCGGCCACCACCCTCGGCGTACCCCTCGCGAAGGTCCGCGTCGCACCCACCCGCACCGACAAGGTGCCCAACACGTCCGCGACCGCGGCGAGCTCCAGCACCGACCTCAACGGCGGCGCGGTCAAGGACGCCTGCGAGCAGGTCCTCGCGCGCCTGCGCGAGGTCGACGCGGGCCGCGGCCTGGCGTGGGAGGAGCTGGTCCGCGAGGCGTACTTCAGCCGGGTGCAGCTGTGGGCGGCCGGCTTCTACCGCACCGAGGGGATCCACTGGGACTCCACGCGGATGAGCGGCCACCCCTTCAAGTACTTCGCCTACGGCGTCGCCGCCGCCGAGGTGGAGGTCGACGGCTTCACCGGCGCCCACCGCACGCGGCGCGTCGACGTCGTGCACGACGTCGGCGACAGCCTGTCCCCGCTCGTCGACCTCGGGCAGGTCGAGGGCGGCTTCGTGCAGGGGGTCGGCTGGCTGACGATGGAGGACCTGCGCTGGGACGAGACCGACGGTCCGGGACGCGGCCGGCTCACCACGCAGTCCGCCAGCACCTACAAGCTCCCGAGCCTGGGCGAGCTGCCCGACGAGTTCAACGTCGCGCTGCTCGAGCGGGCGCACGAGGACGGCGCGGTCTACGGCTCCAAGGCGGTCGGTGAGCCCCCGCTCATGCTGGCGTTCGCGGTGCGTGAGGCACTGCGCGAGGCGGTCGCGGCGTTCGGGCCGGATGGTGTCAGCGTGGAGCTCGCCTCCCCGGCCACGCCCGAGGCGGTCTTCTGGGCCGCGGAGCGCGCCCGGGCGGCGGTCCCCGGCCACCTTCGCGGCGGTGTCGTCGAGGGCCTGCCGGGCGCGGTGCCCGACCGGCCCGACCCGGCGGCGCCGGCCCTCCACCCCAGGTCCGAGCAGGCCGCCCACGCGGCCGGGGAGGCCTGACGTGCACTGGCTGGGAGCGGTCGAGCGGCTGCGGGAGCAGAGGCTCCCCGGGGTGCTGGTCACGATCTCCGAGGTGCGCGGCCACGCCCCTCGCGACGCCGGCGCCAAGATGGTCGTCGCGGCGGAGGCCGCATGGGGCAGCGTCGGTGGCGGCAACCTCGAGGAGACCGCCCTCGCCCGCGCCCGGGCGATGATCGGCGAGGGGAGCGCCGTCCCCGAGCAGCTCGTCCTCGGCCTGACCGACAAGGCCCGCACCGACCACGGCCGGCAGTGCTGCGGCGGCGAGGTCACCCTGCTGCTCGAGCCGCTGCCGGTGGTGGGGTCCGTGGCGGTCTTCGGCGTGGGACACGTCGGGCTCCAGCTCGCCCGGATCCTGGCGGCCCACGACCTCGACCTCCACCTCGTCGACTCCCGTGCCGGCCTGCTCGACGACCAGCGCCTGGCGCTGCCCGCCGACGGCGAGGCGCGGGTGCGGGTCCACCACTCGCCGGTCCCCGAGCTCGCGCTCGGGGCGGTCCCGGCGGGCACGCACGTGCTGGTGATGACCCACGACCACGCCGAGGACTTCGCCCTCTGCGACGCCGCCCTGCGCTGCACCCACCTCGGGTCGGTCGGACTGATCGGATCGGCCGCCAAGTGGGCCCGCTTCCGCACCGGCCTCGCGGTCGAGGGGCACGACGACGCCGCCGTCGCCCGGATCCGCTGCCCGATCGGGCTGCCCGCGACCGCCAGCAAGGTGCCCGCCGCGATCGCCGTCTCGGTGGCAGCCGAGCTGATGGACCTCCTCGCCGCCGACCGCGCCGGGGTCGCCAGGTGACGGCGCCCGGGGTCGTCTACCGGGCCCGGGCCTACGACGCCCCCGACGACCCCTTCACCACCAGCGGCCCGGCGTTCCGCTACGACGACGACCTCGGGCTCGCCGTCTCCGACGACGGGGTCATCACCGCCCGCGGCCCCTTCGCCTCGGTGGCGGCCGCACGCCCCGACGCGCCCGTCATCGACCTCCGGTCGGGCCTGCTGCTGCCCGGGCTGGTCGACACCCACGTCCACTTCCCCCAGGTGCGGGTGATCGGCGCCCTCGGCATGCCGCTGCTCGAATGGCTCGAGCGGTGCGCCCTGCCGGAGGAGGAGCGCCTCGCCTCGACGTCGTACGCCGCCACGGTGGCCGGCGAGCTCGTCGCCGGCCTGATCGCCGCCGGGACGACGACGTCGCTCGTCTTCGGGTCGCACTTCGCGCCCGCGGTCGACGCGCTCTTCGCCGAGGCCGAGCGCTTCGGGCTGCGGATGACCAGCGGGCTGGTCGTGAGCGACCGCATCCTGCCCGAGCCGCTGCTGACGACGCCCGAGCGCTCCCACGACGAGGCGGTCCGGCTCGCCGCGGACTGGCACGGTCGGGGTCGGCTCCGCTACGCCGTCACGCCGCGCTTCGCGCTGTCGGCCTCCGACGCCATCCTCGCGGCGTGCGCCGACGTCCTCGAGGTGGTCGACGGCGCCTGCTTCACCTCCCACGTCAACGAGAACAACGCCGAGGTCGCCACGGTCGCCGACCAGTTCCCGCACCGCGACCACTACGTCGACACCTACGACCACCACGGGCTGCTCGGGGGCTGCTCGGTCCTGGCCCACGACGTGCACCCGACCGACGCCGAGCTCGACGTCCTGGCGGCCCGGGGCACCGCGGTGGCCTACTGCCCGACCAGCAACGCCGCCCTCGGCTCGGGGATGTTCTCGCTGCGACGGCACGTCGCGGCGGGCGTGCGCGTCGCGCTGGGCAGCGACGTCGGCGCCGGGACCGGCTTCTCGATCTTCAAGGAGGGCCTGCAGGCCTACTTCCTGCAGCACCTGCTCGGCGCCGACGGGCTGCCGCTGGCCGCGGGGCACCTCCTGCACCTCAGCACGGCGGCGGGCGCGGCGGCGCTGGGCCTCGGTGACGTCACCGGCGACCTGAGCCCGGGCAAGCAGTTCGACGCGATCTGCGTGCGACCGCCGGTCGGCACCTCGCTCGACATCGGGCTGCGGCACGCCGGGTCGCCGGAGGAGGCCCTGGGCAAGGTCTTCGCGCTCGCCGGCGACGCCGACGTCGCCGACGTGTGGGTGGGCGGCGACCAGGTGGCCTCCGGCGGGTTCGTCCGGCCGGTCAGTCGCCCCGCGCCAGCAGGACGTCGTACGCCTGGAGGGTGAGGAAGTCGGGGAAGTCGTCGCCCAGCGCGCAGTCGACGAAGAGCCGGCGGGCGTCCTCGTCGACCGCACCGCCGAGGGCGTCGTGCTCCTCGGCCACCAGGCGCTCGACGAGGTCGCGCGTGATCACCTCGCCGGAGTCGAGGGTGGCGCCGTTGTGGACCCACTGCCACACCTGCGAGCGTGAGATCTCGGCGGTCGCCGCGTCCTCCATCAGGTTGTCGATGCCGGCGGCGCCGTTGCCCGACAGCCAGGCGTGGAGGTACTGCATGCCGATCCGCACGTTGCCGCGCAGCCCGGCCTCGGTGCGCTCGCCGGGCGTCTCGCCGACCGCGAGCAGGTCGGCGGCGGAGACCGACACGTCGTCACGGAGCACGTCGAGCTGGTTGTCCCGCCCGTCGAGGACGGCGTCGAACACCTCCTCGCACACCGGCACCAGGTCGGGGTGGGCCACCCACGAGCCGTCGAAGCCGGCGCGGGCCTCGCGGGTTTTGTCCTCGCGCACCTTGGCGAAGGCCCGCTCGTTGACCTCGGGGTCCCGTCGGCTCGGGATGAACGCCGCCATCCCGCCGATCGCGAAGGCCCCGCGTCGGTGGCAGGTCCGCACCAGGAGGTCGCTGTAGGCGGTCATCATCGGTGCCGCCATGGTCACCGCGTTGCGGTCGGGGAGCGTGAAGCCGGGCCCCGCGTCACGGAAGTTCTTGATGATGCTGAACAGGTAGTCCCAGCGGCCGGCGTTCAGCCCGGCCGCGTGATCGCGCAGCTCGTGCAGGATCTCGTCCATCTCGAAGGCCGCGGTGATGGTCTCGATGAGGACGGTCGCCCGCACCGAGCCGTGCGGCACCCCGAGGGCCGCCTCGGCGTGGGTGAAGACGTCGTCCCACAGGCGGGCCTCGAGGTGCGACTCCATCTTCGGCAGGTAGTAGTAGGGCCCGCTCCCGGCGGCCAGCAGCTCGCGGGCGTTGTGGAAGAAGTGCAGGCCGAAGTCGACCAGGGCCGCGACGACGGGGCGGCCGTCGGCGGTGAGGTGGGCCTCGTCGAAGTGCCAGCCGCGGGGACGGGGGAGGACCACGGGGCTGCGCGCCGGGTCGGCGACGGCGTACTCCTTGCCCTCGGGCGAGGTGAACGCGAGACGCCCGCGGACGGCGTCACGCAGGGTCAGCTGGCCACCGACGACGTTGCGCCAGTGCGGGGTGTTGGCGTCCTCGAGGTCGGCGAGCCACACCCGCGCGCCGGAGTTGAGGGCGTTGATCGCCATCTTCGGGTCGGTGGGGCCGGTGATCTCGACGCGACGGTCCCGCAGGTCGGCGGGCACGGGCGCCACCGTCCAGTCGGAGTCGCGCACGTGCGCCGTCTCGGGCAGGAAGTCCAGGCGCCCGGTCCGGGCGATCTCCTCGCGGCGGCTCCGACGCGCCGCGAGCAGCTCGTCGCGCCGCTCGTGGAAGCGGGCGTCGAGGTCGGCCACAAAGGCGAGCGCATCGGGCGTGAGCACCTCCTCGGACCGCGGGACGGGCGGGGCGGACACGTCGAGGCCGGTCATGGCCGTCACGCTAGCCCCCGGCGAGCGCGGGTGGTCCAGTCCACAGTGGCCCCTGGCGCCCGTTTTGGTAACGAACCGGCAACAGCCGTGTCGGCTATCTGGACGTGACTGTGGTCACTCCATATGTTGCGTGGAACAACATATGTACGCGCCTCCGCGCTGAGCGGCAGCCGACGTACGACAGATCGCTAGGAGGCGGTTCGCGTGAAGCGGAAGCACAGTTTGGTTCTCGTCCCCCTGCTCGGCCTGTCGATGGCACTGACTGCCTGCGGCAGCGACGACAGTGACAGCGGCAGTGACAGCGGCAGCAGCTCCGACAGCAGCAGCTCCGAGGGCAGCGGCAAGATCGGCGTGATCCTGCCGGACACCGAGTCCTCGGTGCGGTGGGAGAGCGCGGACCGTCCGGCCCTCGAGGCGGCCTTCGACGAGGCGGGCGTCGACTACGACATCCAGAACGCCGAGGGTGACGCCGAGCGGATGACGCAGATCGCCGACACCATGATCGGCAACGGCGTCACGGTGCTCGCGATCGTCAACCTCGACTCCGAGTCGGGCGCCGCCATCCAGGAGAAGGCCAAGTCCCAGGGCGTGGCGACCATCGACTACGACCGGCTCACCCTCGGTGGCTCGGCGGAGTACTACGTCTCCTTCGACAACACCGTCGTCGGCGAGCTCCAGGGCCAGGGCCTCGCGGACTGCCTGGGCGACAAGAAGGCGAACATCGTCTACCTCAACGGCTCGCCGACCGACAACAACGCGACGCTCTTCGCCGAGGGCGCGCACAGCGTGCTCGACGAGATCAGCAACTACACCGTCGTCGGTGAGCAGGCGGTCCCGGACTGGGACAACGAGGAAGCGGCCACGATCTTCCAGCAGCTCTACACCGCGGCGGACGGCAAGGTCGACGGCGTGCTCGCCGCCAACGACGGCCTCGGTGGCGCGGCCATCAGCATCCTCGAGGGCAACGGCCAGGCCGGCAAGGTCCCGGTCACCGGCCAGGACGCCACGGTCGAGGGCCTGCAGAACGTCCTCGCCGGCACCCAGTGCATGACGGTCTACAAGTCCGCCACGCAGGAGGCCGGTGCGCTCGCCGACGCCGCCATCGCCCTGGTCAACGGCGAGGAGGCCGAGACGACCGGCACCACCGAGGACACCGAGGGTGGCCGCGAGGTCCCCTCGATCCTGCTCGAGCCGCAGGCCATCACCAAGGACAACGTCGGTGACGTGATCGACGACGGTGGCCAGAAGGCCGAGGACGTGTGCACCGGCAAGTTCGCCGACCTGTGCACCGAGGCCGGCATCTCCTGATCCTGATCAGGACAGCCTGACCCGTGCGGTACGACGACGCCCGGGCCGGACCATCGGCCCGGGCGTCGTCCTCCGTCCTCTCGTACAACAAATTCTGCTGATCGGAAGTGGGACCATGGTTCAACCGCTGCTCGAGCTGCGCGGCGTCAACAAGAGCTTCGGCGTGGTGCACGTGCTCCACGACGTCGACTTCGCCGTCTACCCCGGCCAGGTGACCGCTCTGGTCGGCGACAACGGCGCCGGCAAGTCGACGCTGGTCAAGATCATCGCCGGCATCTACGGCCGCGACAGCGGTGACTACTTCTTCGACGGCAAGAAGGTCGAGGTGCACGGCCCGCGTGACGTGGCCCACCTCGGCGTCGAGGTCGTCTACCAGGACCTCGCGCTCTGCGACAACCTGGACATCGTCCAGAACATGTTCCTCGGTCGCGAGGAGAAGGGGCGCATCGGCCTCGACGAGATCGCCATGGAGTCCCGCGCCCGCGAGACCCTCGCGTCGCTGTCCGTGCGCACCGTGAAGTCGGTGCGCCAGAGCGTCGCCAGCCTGTCCGGTGGCCAGCGCCAGACCGTCGCGATCGCCAAGGCGGTCCTCTGGAACTCCAAGGTCGTGCTGCTCGACGAGCCCACCGCCGCCCTCGGCGTCGCCCAGACGCGGCAGGTGCTCGACCTCGTGCGCCGCCTCGCAGACCGTGGTCTCGGCGTCGTGCTGATCTCGCACAACATGGGCGACGTCTTCGAGGTCGCCGACCGGATCACCGCGCTCTACCTCGGCCGCGTGGCCGCCGACGTCCCCGCGAAGGACGTCAACCACAGCCAGGTCGTCGAGCTGATCACCGCCGGACGCTCCGGCGACCTCGGCATCTCCGAGAACCCCGCGAACGCGTCCGTCTGAGAAGGACTGGAGACCTCATCATGACCGTCGACAACGACACCCAGTCCGCACCGGCCCCGGGCGGCTTCGACAGCGACAACCGCCAGGCGGCCACGATCGGCGACTCCGCCCGTGACTACGTCAACCGCCTCCGTGGCGGTGACATGGGCTCCCTGCCCGCCATCCTCGGCCTCGTCTTCCTCTTCGTCCTGTTCGCCTCGCTCAACGACAAGTTCCTCACGACCTACAACATGGCCAACCTCGTCGTCCAGGCGGGCTCGATCTGCGTGATGGCGATGGGGCTGATCTTCGTCCTGCTGCTCGGCGAGATCGACCTCTCGGCCGGTGTGGCCGGCGGTGCCGCCGCGACGATCACCGCCCTCATGCTCATCGACTACGACTGGACCTGGTGGACCGCGACGCTGGCCGGCCTCGCGGTCGGCGCCGTGATCGGGCTGGCCATCGGCTCCCTCGTCGCCTTCCTGGGGATCCCGTCCTTCGTCGTCACGCTCGCCTTCTTCCTCGGCCTGCAGGCCGTGCCGCTGAAGCTGATCGGGTCCGGCGGCTCGCTGCGCTTCAACGACGAGGTGCTGCGCGGGCTCTCCATCAAGAACGTGCCGGTGACCGCGGGCTGGATCGCGGCGATCCTGATCGTCGTCGTCTACGCCGCGCTGTCGCTGTGGAGCTACCGCACGCTCTCCGCCAAGGGCCTGGTCCACAAGCCGCTCGGCCTGGTGATCATCCGGATCGTCGTGCTCGGCGCGATCGTGCTCGGCGTCACCGCGCTGCTCAACGCGAACCGCTCGCCCAACCCCAACTTCCTCGAGATCCGCGGAATCCCCTGGGTGCTGCCCCTGGTGATCGCCCTCCTGCTCTTCTGGACCTTCATCCTCGGCCGCACCCGCTTCGGGCGCCACCTCTACGCCGTCGGCGGCAACACCGAGGCTGCTCGGCGTGCCGGCATCAACGTCACGCGCATCCGGATCGCGGCCTTCATCATCTGCTCCACGATGGCGGCGATCAGCGGTCTCCTGCTGGCGTCCTACGTCGGCAAGGTCTCGCCGGGCTCCGGTGGCGGCAACGTCCTGCTGTACGCCGTCGCTGCGGCGGTCATCGGCGGCACCAGCCTCTTCGGTGGCCGGGGCCGGGCGATCGACGGCGTGATCGGCGGCCTGGTGATCGCGACCATCCCCAACGGTCTCGGTCTGCTCAACCAGGCGAGCTACATCAACTTCCTGGTCACGGGTGGGGTCCTCCTGCTCGCCGCGAGCGTCGACGCCATCTCGCGCCGCCGCCGCTCCTCCGCCGGCGTGTAGGGCCGGTCGTGACCACCCGCCGGCGCCCGGGCCTGGGGACCAACCAGGAGCTCGCGCGTCGCCACAACCTCGGGACCGTCCTGCGGCACGTCCACGGAGCCGGTCAGATCTCGCGCGCCGAGCTGACCGGCCTCATGGGCCTCAACCGCAGCACCATCGCCGCGCTCGTCAACGAGCTGGAGGCGCTCGGCATCACCGAGCGGGTCCCCCCGGTCGAGGGGACCCCGCGCCAGGGTGCGGGCCGTCCGTCGGCGGGGGTCCGGGTCGCCGACCGGGGCCCCTTCGTGATCGCGGTGGACCTCGGGGTCGACCGGGCGGTCGTGGCCAGCATCGGCCTCGGCGGACGCGTGCTGCAGCGGTCGGAGGCGCCCGTGCGCAGCGACGGCGAGGCCTGGCAGGTGGGCGCCGCCGTGGCCGGGCTGATCCGCTGCGTGGTTGAGGAGGTCCCCGACGCCGCGCAGCTGGTCGGCATCGGGATCAGCGTCCCCGGCCTCGTGCGCAGCAGCGACGGACTCATCCGCCTGGCCCCCAACCTCGAGTGGCACGACGTCTCCTTCGGCGGCATCGTCCTGGCCGCGCTCGGCCTGGACGTGCCGGTCTCGATCGCCAACGACGCCGACCTCGGCGCGCTCGCCGAGCACGTCCGGGGGGTGGCCGTCGGGGTGGACGACCTGATCTACGTCTCCGGCAACGTCGGCGTCGGTGCGGGCGTCATCACCGCGGGCGTCCGCCTGGAGGGCGCAGGGGGCTACGCCGGCGAGGTGGGCCACCTCCGCTTCAACCCGGCGGGCCGCGAGTGCCACTGCGGCAACCGCGGCTGCTGGGAGACCGAGGTCGGCGCCCACGCCATCGCCGAGGCCATCCACTGCCCGCTCGACAAGGTCGCCCAGCTCGACGAGGTGCTCGCCGGCTTCGGCGAGCCGTCGCCCGCGCTGCGCGCCACCGGCACCGCGCTGGGGCACGGGCTGGCCAGCATCGTCAACGTCTTCAACCCCCGCCAGGTCGTGCTCGGGGGCTACTTCCGCTCGCTCTACGCGCTCGTCGGCCCGGAGGTCGAGGCCGGCCTGGCCGACCGCGCGCTGCCGGCGCCGCTGGAGTCGGTGACGCTGACCCTGCCCGGGCTCGGCTCCGACTCGTCGCTGATGGGGGCCGCGGAGATCGCCCTCGAGCCGCTCTTCGTGGACCCCGTGGCCGCCCTGGGCACGGCGCTCGTCGGCGTCGGGGCCCGGCTCGCCGGATGAGCGGCGCCGCCGGCGCCGTGACGGCGGGGCCGAGCCGATAACCTCCTCGGGATGTTCCGCGCACCGCTCCTCGCCGCCGCCCTCGTCGTCGCCCCGCTGCTGTCGGGCTGCGTCGGCGACGAGCCGACCATCGCGGTCCTCGTGGCCGACGGCTCGGACGCCTCCTCGCGTGCCGTCGACGTCGACCGGCTGACCGACCGCGTGGAGTCGACCTGCGACGAGTGCCGCGTGCGCGTGTACGACGCCGAGGGCGACGCCGCGACCCAGAAGAGCCAGGCCCGCCAGGTCCAGGCCGACTCGGCGGACGTGGTGGTCGTGGTGCCGGTGGACCCCGACGACCTCGGCACCCTCACCGCCGGCGACCTGCCGGTCGTCTCGCTCGGGGAGCTCGTCCCGGGCTCGGACCGCTTCGTGGGCCTCGAGAGCGGGCCGGTGCCGAGCCGGACGGGCTCCGACGTGGAGGCCGCCCGTGACGTCGTGCGCGGGGACGAGAAGTCGATGACCTACGTCCCGACGGGACCGATGAGCGACCGGGCCGCCGACCTGGCGGTCGCCTACCTCGCCGACGAGCCCGTCGAGGGGGGCGTGGAGGTCGACGGCGTGGAGTCCTGGCTCTACAGCGACCGCGAGGTCACCGTCGACACCCTCACCTCGGTGCTGGTGGCGGAGGGGATCCTCACCCTCGACGACCTGTGCGAGGGCGAGACGCGCCGGCAGTGTGCGAGGCTGGGGCTGAGATGATGGCCCCGCGATGATCGAGATCCTGACCCCGGCCCAGGTCGACCGAGCCCGCCGGACCGGCGCCCTCGTCGCCCACATCCTGCAGACCCTGCGCGCGCGCAGCGAGGTCGGCACCAACCTGCTCGACCTCGACCGCTGGACGGCCGAGATGATCCGCGAGGCCGGCGCCGAGTCCTGCTACGTCGACTACGCGCCGTCCTTCGGTCGGGGCCCGTTCGGCCACCACGTCTGCACGGCGGTCAACGACGCCGTGCTGCACGGACGCCCGCGCGACCAGCGGCTCGCGGACGGCGACCTGCTCACCCTCGACCTGGCGGTCCGCCTCGACGGGGTCGCCGCCGACTCCGCGATCAGCTTCGTGGTGGGGGAGAGCCGACCGCCCGGGAGCGTCGAGCTGATCGAGACCACCGAGCGGGCCCTGGCCGCCGGCATCGCCGCGGCCGGTCCGGGCGCCCGGATCGGCGACCTGTCCCACGCGATCGGCACCGTCCTCGGCGACGCCGGCTACCCCATCAACATGCAGTTCGGGGGCCACGGCATCGGCACGACGATGCACCAGGACCCGCACGTGTCCAACGACGGTCGACCGGGCCGGGGCTACAAGCTGCGCCCCGGCCTCCTGCTGGCGCTCGAGCCGTGGATCATGGCCGACACCGACGAGCTGGTCACCGACGACGACGGCTGGACGCTGCGCAGCGCGACCGGCTGCCTGACCGCGCACAGCGAGCACACGATCGCCATCACGGAGGACGGCGCGGAGGTCCTCACCCTCGCGCCCTCCGCCTGACCCCGGACCTGACCCGCCTGGTGCCGACCCGCCTAGTGCACGGTCTCCAGCGGGGCCTCCGTCTCGCTCTCGGTGAGCGGGGTGTCGGCTGAGTCGAGCTTGCTCGGCCACCAGATCTTCCCGCCCAGGTCGAGGTTGAGCGCGGTCACGAGGACCGACCGGACGACCAGCGTGTCGAGCATGACGCCGAGGGCCACGGCCACGCCCAGCTCGGCGAGGAACACCAGCGGCAGCGAGCCCAGCACCAGGAAGGTGGCGGCGAGGACGATGCCGGCCGAGGTGATCACGCCGCCGGTGGAGGCCAGGCCGATGAGCGAGCCCTTGCGTGTGCCGTAGGTGACGGTCTCCTCCCGCACGCGGGTCATCAGGAAGATGTTGTAGTCGATGCCCAGCGCCACGAGGAACACGAAGGCGAACAGCGGGAACCCTGGGTCGGACCCGGCGAACCCGAAGACGTACTCGAAGAGCAGCGCCGAGATGCCGAGCGCGGCGCCGAACGACAGCACCACGGTCGCGATCAGGATCAGTGGCGCGACCAGCGCCCGCAGGAGCCCGATCAGGATGAGCAGCACCACGCTCAGCACGAGCGGCATGATGACCCAGCTGTCGCGCTCGGAGGCGATCTTGGTGTCGAGGTAGAACGCGGCACCGCCTCCGACGACCGCGTCGGCACCCGTCACCTCGTGGACCGCCTCGCGGCTGGCGTCCACGATGTCGGCCGCGGTCGTGGAGGAGATGTCGGCGTTGACGGTTGCCTCGAACCACACCCGGTCGCCGGAGATCGGCTGGACCTCGCCCGGTGTGCCGAGGCCCTCGACGCCCTCCAGCGACGCCGCGACGTCGGCGGCCTGGTCGGCATTGGTGACGACCTGGATCGTGTTGGAGTTGTCGGCCAGGCCGTGCTCGGTGAGCAGCTTCTGGCCCTTGATGGAGTCGAACTCCTTCGTGTAGGTGTCCTCCGTCGAGAGCCCGGACGCGTCGAGCCGGAAGAGGCCGAGGCAGGCCAGCAGCAGGAGACCGGTGGTCGTGAGCCAGACCCGGCGCGGACGGTGGCTGATCCTGCGACCGACGCGGGCCCAGAAGCCGTTGGCGGTGGGCTCCGCGCTGCGGTAGGCGGGGCGCTTGGGCCAGAACACCCAGCGGCCGCAGATCACCAGCAGCGCCGGCAGGAGGGTGATCATCACGAGCATGGTGACGGCGACACCGATGGCGAGGACCGGGCCGAGGCCCGCGGTGGAGTTGAGGTCGGCGAACGACAGGCAGAGCATGCCGACGGCGACGGTCGCCGCGCTGGCGAAGATCGCCGGGGCGGCACGGTGCAGCGCGAAGGCCATCGCCTCGTGGCGGTCCTCGTGACGGCGGAGCTCTTCTCGATACCTGGCGACGAGCAGCAGCGCGTAGTCGGTGCCGGCCCCGATCACCAGGATGCTGAGGATGGCCTGGCTCTGGCCGTTGACCGTGAGGTCGGCGTACTTCGCCAGGAGGTAGACCAGGCCGGTCGCGATGAAGTTGGCCGACACGGCGCAGAGGATCGGGAGCAGCCACAGGATGGGGCTCCGGTAGGTGAACAGCAGGATGACGATCACGACGGCGAGGGTGGCGAAGATCAGGTTCGTGTCGATGCCCTCGAACGCCTCGGCGGAGTCGGCTGCCTGGCCGCCGTAGCCGGCGAGGTGGACCTGCCCGCCGTCGAGCGTGGCGATGTCGCGGATCTCGTCGGCGGCCTCGGGGATGTCGTTCCAGCCGTTGGCCCCGAAGTTGAGCACGAAGTAGAGGTAGGCGACCTCGCCGTCGTCGGAGACCAGCGTCGGCACCGGGGCTCCCTGGGCGGCGGCCGCTTCCGCGGCCCCGGGCGTCAGCACGCCCTCGTCGGTGATGCCGTCGATCTTCGCGATCTCCGGGCCGTCGGCCTCGATCTGGGCGAGGTCGTCCTCGGTCAGCCCGCCGTCACGCTGGTAGACCACCAGCGTCGGGATGTCGTTGGGGTCGACGGTCTCGGACAGCTCCTCGAGCACCTGGGTCGACTCCGCTGACTCGGGCAGCCACGACGAGGCCTCGTTGTTCTGGACCGAGGTGAGCTTGGCCGAGAAGGTCGCCATGATCCCGGTGAGCAGCAGGACCGCCACGAGGACGATCCACTTCGTCACGCGGCCGGTCAGTGCGCCTGCGATCTGTCGATGCATGTGCTCCAGTGGAGCAGGACGGTCCGACATCGTGCATCGGTAATTGCCCTGAGGTCTAGACCGGGTCGCGCCCCGGCGTCCCCGGGTCAGCGGGTCTGGAGCTGGAACGGCGCCCTGATGTCCATCGTGCCGCGCCGCGGCGCGACGGCGTACTCCATGGACCCGTCGACGCCGAGGCGCACGACCGCCCACCGGTCGGCCTGGTAGGTCACGACGAGCACGTGCCCGGCGTCCTCCCAGACCTCGTCGAAGTACGTCGCCGAGCGGCCGTTGCGGGCCGAGGTGAAGGACCGCACCACCGAGCCGTCGGTGGTCGAGAGGACGTCGAGCGAGGTCGGGCCGAAGCCGTCGGCGTACGCCGGGGTGCCGAGGACGTGACGGTCGTCCGGGCTGATGTCGGAGAACTGGTTGTCGCAGGTGCGCCACGCGACCTTCCAGCTGCGGAGCATCGCGCTGCACGAGCCCGCGTCGCTGAGCGAGGTGATGCCGCCGACCCATCGTCCGCGCCCGGTCGAGGTGAGCCGCAGCCGCGGCACGCGGTCGACGATGCCGTGCGAGGAGGTGTAGTAGGCGCGGCGGGACCCGTTGACGTAGACCGCACAGCCGTTGCTGGTCGAGCTCTCCTTGCAGTCCTCGCCGAACACTGCGACCGCCCGTCCTCTCCCATTGATGGGGACCGGGTTGAAGCGCAGCACGCGGTCGCCGAACTCGTCGATGGACCAGACCCGACCGCCCTTGCCCGAGAAGGCGACGGCCTTGCCCTGGGCCGAGACCGCCAGTCCGTAGCCCGTCTTCCACGAGCGCTCGCCGCTCGTGCCGTCGGCGCCGAGCCAGCGGGTCGTCGAGCCGCCCGCACCGATGGTCTGGATCACGTAGCCCGAGCCCATCGGTGCGAACTGGTCGAGCCGGTTGGGCGCGGGGGTGGTGGCGCCGCCGGCCCCGTGGATCACGGTGCGGCCGGACCGGCGCTCGCTCCAGCGGACGGCCGGGGGGTCGCCCTGCTCGAGGCCGCGGACGTCGAGGACGGTGGTGGGGGCCGGGCGGCTGCTCATGGCGGTGGCGGTGTCGGCCGCCGAGGTCGCGGGGGCCGCCGGGGACAACGCTGCGGCGAGGCCGAGGCCCGCGGCAGCGACCAGGGTGGCGCGGGACGCCGCGCGGAGGGAGGTGGTCATGTCGAGGAGACGCTCCCGACGGACGAGAGGTTGCCTGTGCCACCGGGAAATGCGGGCGGGAGGTCGCGACCCTCACCGGCGAGCACGTCGCGGAGGCGCTCGGGGTGGTTGGTGATGAGGCCGTCGACCCCCAGCCGCACGAGGTGCCGCATGGTGGGCGCGTCGTCGACGACGTAGGGCACGACCGCCAGCCCCGCGGCGTGCGCCGCGTCGACCAGCGCGGCCGTCGCGAAGGGCCGGTACGCCGGGTCGCCGACGCCCGAGCGGAAGGGCGAGCCGTGGATGGGCGAGATCGCGGTGAAGCCCTGCCGGGCGGCCGTCAGCGTGAAGTCCTCGTCGACCTCGACCCCGTCGAACCACGGTGACGCCACCCCGTCGGCGCCGCGGAGGTACTTCGGCGACACGAGCAGGTTGCGGGCGAGGGCCGGCTCGGCCGCGCCGACGCGACGCAGCACGCCCCAGTCGAAGCACTGGATGCTCGTGCGCGCGACGAGCCCGTCCACGTGCAACGCGTCGACGACCCGCTCGACGAACGCCTCCCGGGTGGTGAGGCCGCTGGCGTCGAGGGCGTCGTACTTGATCTCGAGGTTGATTCGCACCGGGTCGGCCCCGCGCTCGTCGAGGAGTGCCGCGACCTGGCGGAGCAGCGGCATGGTGGGCGGCAGGTCGGCCCGGGTGAGCTCCCGGATCCGCCGTGCGTCGGCGAGCCCGCCGTGGACGGTCGGGTCGTGGTGGACGACGACGTCGTCGTCGGCCGTCAGGTGGACGTCGAGCTCGAGGGTGGAGACCCCCAGCGCGAGGGCGCGACCGAAGGCCTCGAGGGTGTTCTCGGGCCAGAGCCCCGCGCCGCCGCGGTGGGCCTCGACGTCGAAGACGTGCACGGGCGGAGCGTCGAAGACGTGCACGGGCGGAGCGTCGGACCTCACCCGTAGAGCTTGTCCACCACGTCGGCGTACTTCGTCCTCACGACCCGCCGCTTGAGCTTCAGCGTCGGCGTGAGCTCCTCGGACTCCGCGGTCCACTCGTCGGGCAGCAGCTCCCAGGCCTTGACCTGCTCGGGCCGGGAGAGCCGCTCGTTGGCCTTGTCGACCGCGTCCTGCGCCATCGCACGGATCTCCGGCTTGGTCGACAGGTCGGCGAGGTCGGTGAACTCGACGCCCATCTTCGCCGCGACCAGCGGCGCGATCTCGCCGTCGAGGGTGAGGATCGCGACGACGTAGGAGCGGTCGTCGCCCAGCGCCATCGCGTGCCCGACGATCGGCGACTCCTTGAGGTAGTTCTCGATGTTGGACGGCGCGATGTTCTTGCCCGCCGAGGTGATGATCAGCTCCTTCTTGCGGTCGACCACCGAGTAGAAGCCGTCCTCGTCGACCGTGCCGATGTCGCCGGTGCGGATCCAGCCGTCCTCGTCGATGAGGCTGCGGGTCGCGCCCTCCTGCTTGTAGTAACCGGGCGTGTTGACCGGCCCGCGGCAGAGGATCTCGCCGTCCTCGGCGAGCCGCACCTCGATGCCGGGGTTCGGCCGCCCGACCGTGCCGAGCTTGAAGGCGTCGGGGCCGTTGGAGGTGAAGGCGCCGGTCGTCTCGGTCATCCCGTAGACGTCGTACACGCGCAGGCCGAGACCGCCCATGAACTTCGCGACCTCGAGCGGCATGGGCGCGGCTGCGCTGGCCGCCCACTGCACCTGGTCGAGGCCGAGCAGCAGGCGCAGGAAGCCGAGGATCGCCTCGTCGGCCTTCTGGAAGGCCTCCTCGACCTCCGGCGTCATCTCGTGGCCGTACTCGTGGGCCTGCGTCCACGCCAGTCCGGCCGCCATCGCGTCGGTGACGAGCTTCTGGTTCGCGGGGTCGGGGTCCTCGGCGAGCTTGGCGGAGATGCCGGTCTTGATCTTCTCCCACACGCGCGGGACGCCGAAGAAGGCGGTCGGGTGCACCTCGCCCAGTGCGCCGAGGAGGCCCGCGGGGTCGGGGATGGCGTGCACGTGGTTGCCGAGGAACGGGGGAGCGTACGTCGCCAGGATCCGCTCGGCGATGTGGGCGAGCGGGAGGTAGCTGATCGTGCGCTGCGGGCCGTGCAGGCCGCCGGCGTCGAGGGTGGAGACCGCCTCGTACATCACGTTGTGGTGGGTGAGCACGACGCCCTTCGGGTTGCCCGTCGTGCCGGAGGTGTAGAGGAACGTCGCCGGCAGGTCGGGGGTGATCCGGTCCATCCGCCCGTCGACGGCGCCGGTGTCGTCACCGCGGGCGAGGAGGTCGGCCCACGTCATGACGCGCGGGTCGTCGACGCGGTCGGCGTCGGACAGCATCACCAGGTGGCGGATGGAGTCGACCTCGTCGAGGGCCCGCTCCCACCGCTGGTAGCGGTCGTGGTCCTCGAGCACCACCACCACGGGGCGCGACTCGCCGGCGATGAAGGCGACCTGGTCCTGCGCGAGGGTGTTGTAGATCGACATCGGGACGGCGGCAGCCGTCATGGCGCCGTAGTCGGCGAGCGTGTGCGCGGTTCGGTTGGCGGCCATGATCGCCACGGGGTCGCCCGGCTCGACGCCGAGGTCGATCAGGGCGGCCGCGACCCGGCGGGTGAGGTCCCACGTCTCGGTCCAGGTGATCGTGGACCACGTCTCGCCCTCGGGAACGTCGAACCGGTCGGAGAAGGCGGGTGCGTCGCCGTAGGTCTCGGCGGCCTTCCGCACGGTGGCCGGCATGTGCAGCCCGAGGATGCGTGCCTCGTACTGCTCACGCACTGCCAGGACGGCGGGGGCGGTCTCGGTCGCGGTCATCTCCGGCTCCTCGGGTGCTTCGGTCGTGTGGCCCGTGCTGTGGCGGGGGTCACATCATGGAGTCCCCGCCGCGTGCTGGCTAGGGCCGGACGACCGTGTCCCCAGGCGGGAGCCGGTGCAGGACGACGTCGCCGAGCCCGCCGTCGGCGGCCGTCGCGGTCATGTACGTGCAGTGCGGCTGCCGGCGGCGGTCGGTGGGGGAGCCGGGGTTGAGCAACCGGAGGCCGCTGGTCGTGACGGTGTCCCACGGGATGTGGCTGTGGCCGAAGACGAGCACGTCGAGGTCGTCGTACGTCGCCTGCATGCGCTCCTCGCGGTCCTTCGCCGGCCCGGTCTCGTGGACCACGCCGAGGCGCACGCCGTCGACCTCGACCCGCGCGACCTCCGGCAACCGCTCGCGGAGCTCGCCGTGGTCGTTGTTGCCCCAGCACGCGACGAGGCGGGCCGAGCGCGCCTCGAGCTCGTCGAGGAGGCGCACGTCGACCCAGTCGCCGGCATGGACGACGAGGTCGGCCTCCCCGACGGCCCGCCACACCTCGGCCGGCAGGTCGCGGGCACGCTTCGGCACGTGCGTGTCCGCCAGGAGCAGGAGCCGGGTCGCCATGGGTCCAGTCAACCCGGTCGGCCGAAGCGGGATGGGTACCGTCGAGGCATGACGACCCCCGATCAGTCCACCCTCGACGACATGGTCGCCGAGTCCGCGCTGCAGCTGTGGTCGGCGGCCCAGACCGACTTCGACCCCTTCGAGGTCGACTCGTCCGAGTGGCCGGAGACGGCCGTGCCCGTGCGCGACGCGGACATCGCGGTCGACACCCGCCTCGAGGTCGACGACGTGCGTGCCGCGCTCGAGAGGCTCGACGGGGAGAAGGTCGTGGTGGGTCGGGAGGCCGGGACGCTCAGCGTGCTGCGGGTGGTGCCGGGGGACACGCCCCTGTAGCCGGCTGCTGCCGGAGCTCGGCCTGGACGGTCGCCAGCCGGACCAGGAAGGCGCGCTCGTCGAGCCGCTTGCGGCGCAGCCAGCCGGTGACCTCGTCGTTGCACTTGCTCGCGTTGCAGGACGCGCACGCGGGGACGACGTTGAGGAGCGTGTAGCGACCGCCGCGGGAGATCGGCAGGACGCAGTCCTTCTGCACCGGTCCGCCCGTCGCGCCGCAGTAGGCGCACCCGCCCCACGCCTCCTGCAGCGCGGTCCACTCGTTCGGGCTCAGGTCGTGCTCGACGCTCGCCATCCGGCGCTGGCGCTTGCGGGCTGCTCGCGCGCGACGGGTACGGGACGCTGGCATGGCGTCAGGGTAGGGGTGGCGCGGGCCCGAGGCGCGTCACAGCACCGTGAAGCCCGGAGGAAGTCCCTCCCGACCCGTGGCGGCACGCAGCAGCGGCGACGCGAGCCCCGCGTCGACCGCCAGTCGTGCGACCAGCTCGAACGCCTGCGCCGCCGGGAACGGGGGAGGCTCCGTCGGCACGCCCAGTGCGGCCGCGAGGTCCGCGGTGTGCACGACGAGCTCGAACGTGCGGGTCGGCAGGTAGTCCGCCAGCCGCATCCCGCCGGCGATCGTGGTGATCACCTCGGTGCCCGCGCAGGCGGCGACCAGGGGGACCACGCGCGACGCGATCTCGGCGACGGCAGCGGCGGGGTCCGTCCCCAGCACCTGCCCCGCCTCACGTCCGCGCGCCGCGACGTCCGGGCCTGCGGCAGCGGCCCGGGTCGCGCGGTAGTAGTCGGCGGTCGACCCGACCTCGACGGACGCCGCGGGCTTTCGGAGGTAGCTCTCCACGGTCAGCAGCGACCGGCTGGTGTGGCCGACGAGGCTGCGGACGTCCCACTCGCCCAGCCCCGGCTCGTCCCACCGGCCACCGACCAGCGCGCTGGTCGCGACGAACCACTCCGCAGCAGCGGCGAACGCGCGGCAGGAGGTCGTCCACGGAGAGTCCACCTCGGGAGGGTACGACGCGGTGCGGTCCCGCGTCCCGCCGCGGACGGGCCGGTCCGGGTCGGGTGGACCTCGCCGATCCCGGGGTTGACCCAGCCTGCGCGCCGGGTCTTCCACGAAGGGTGGTCGGGTCCGCCGGCGGCAGCGTGGACGGTGGTCCCGCTCGGTCGGCACGCGGACCACCGCGGCCGCTCGCGAGATGAGGAGTCGTCATGGGCGAGACCCCTGCCCGTCCCAGCGGGAACCCCAGCGGGAACCCGTCGGATCCCGACGCACCGGACCCGGGTCGCTGGTGGGCGCTGGCCGTCCTGGCGGCCGCCCAGCTCATGATCATCCTGGACGCCTCGATCGTGAACATCGCCCTCCCGTCCGCGCAGGCGGAGCTGGACATCAGCAACGCGGACCGGCAGTGGATGGTCACGGCCTACACCCTCGCCTTCGGCGCACTGCTCCTGCTGGGTGGTCGGATCGCCGACTACACCGGTCGCAAGCGCACCTTCGTCGTCGGGCTCCTGGGGTTCGCCGGCGCCTCCGCCCTGGGTGGGCTCGCACCCAACCAGGAGCTGTTGTTCGCCGCCCGGGCCCTGCAGGGAGCCTTTGCAGCACTGATGGCGCCCGCCTCGCTGTCCATCGTGACGGTCACGTTCACCGAGCCGCGGGAGCGCGCCAAGGCCTTCGGGGTGTTCGGGGCGCTCGCGGGCGGCGGCGCCGCGATCGGCCTGATCGTCGGCGGCGTGCTCACGGAGTACGCCTCGTGGCGCTGGTGCCTCGGCGTCAACGTGCCGGTCGCCCTGCTCGTCGCCGCTGCGGCCGTGCCCCTGGTCCGCGAGAGCAAGGCCCACGGTGACACCAGGTACGACGTGCCGCGGGTGCTCCTGGCGACCACGGGCCTGTTCTGCCTCGTCTACGGCTTCACCGAGGCCGCCCGATCCGCCCACCCCGACGACCCGACCTCGACGGAGGTGCAGGGCTGGGGCGACCCGAGCACGCTGACCTTCCTGGTGGCGGCGGTCGTGCTGCTGGTCGCGTTCGTGCTGTGGGAGCAGCGGGCCCGCAACCCGTTTGCTGCCGCTGCGCGTCGTCCTGGACCGCAACCTCGGCGGGTCGTTCCTGGTGTTCCTGCTGGTGGGCGCCGGGCTCTTCGCGATGTTCCTGTTCCTCACCTACTACTTCCAGGTCAACCTCGGGTACACCCCGCTCGAGGCCGGCTTCGCCTTCCTGCCGTTCAGCGTCGGCATCATCCTCGCGGCCGGGATCGTGGCCCAGCTGCTGCCACGACTCGGCCCGAGGGCGCTGATGGTCCCCGGCCTCACCATGGCCGTCGTCGGGATGCTGCTGCTGACCCGGATCGACCAGGACTCGTCGTACTGGGCGCTCGTCTTCCCGGCGATGGTGATCATGTCGGTCGGACTGGCCGGCGTGTTCATCCCTGCGGCCAGCACCTCCCTGGTCGGGGTCGGCAGCCACGACGCAGGCGTCGCCTCCGCCGTGCTGAACACCTCGCAGCAGATCGGCGGGTCGCTCGGCACGGCGCTCCTCAACACGATCTTCGCCGGGGCGGTCACGGCGTACTTCACCGACCACCCACCGGCCAGCCCCGAGGAGGGGCAGCAGATCCTGCCCCTCGCGTTCATCCACGGCTACCAGGTGGCGTTCTCCTGGGGTGCCGCCCTCTTCGCGGTGGCCCTGGTTGTCGCGGCCGTCTTCATCAACGCGCACAAGGAGGACATCCCCTCCGACGCGGCCCCCGTGGCCGACGCCGCCGACTGACGGGAGCAGTCCTCTGGGGGCGGCCGCCGCCTCACGGCCACGCGATGTCGGCCCGGGCCCCCACGAGGCGCTCGGCTGTCCAGGGCGCTGCGCCTGTGACCGAAGCACCCGCGGCGGGTGATGCGCACAGGCGGCGGCGGCCGGAGTCTCTCAAGACCGGGCGTGAGGACGGAGACGTATGACCACGCAGCTTCTCGCCATCGGCGTGCCGGGTGTCGTCGCCCTCCGCGGGCTGTCGTGGATCCTCTCGGCATCGGCCGCTGAGGGGATGGCCCGTCGTGGCCGTCGATAGGACTCGAACCAGGACTGACACCACGTCGCGGACGAGCTGGCTGCCGCTGGTCGCCCTGGCCCTTGCCCAGTTCGTCATGGTGCTGGACCAGTCGGCGATGAACGTCTCGATCAGCACGCTGGTGGACGACTTCGACACGACGGTGACCACGATCCAGGCCGTGATCACCCTGTACTGCCTGGTGATGGCGATGTTCATGCTCACCGGCGGCAAGATCGGCGACATCATCGGCCGACGACGCGCGTTCGTCGTCGGACTCGTCGTCTACGCCTGTGGTTCGGCGATGACGGCACTGGCGCCGACCGTCCTCGTCCTCACGCTGGGATGGTCGATCCTCGAGGGCCTGGGTGCGGCGCTCGTGCTACCCGCCATGGTCGCCCTCATCGCCGGCAACTTCGAGGGCGCGTCGCGGAAGGTGGCGTACGCCGTGATCGGCGGGGTCGCCGGCGCGGGCATCGCGGTGGGGCCGATCCTGGGCGGGTGGGCCACGACGGAGTACTCGTGGCGCATCATCTTCGCGGGCGAGGTGGTCCTGGTGGCGCTGATCCTCGTGATGACGCCGAAGGTCGCCGACGCGGCCCGGACCGGGCCGGCCCCGCGGCTCGACACCGTCGGAACGGTGTTGTCCGCAGCGGGCCTGGGGCTGGTCGTCCTCGGGGTCCTCCAGTCGAGCGCCTGGGGCTGGATCAAGCCCAAGGGAGACTCGCCGCTGACGCCGTTCGGCTTCTCGCTCACGATCTTCGTCGTCGGGGCCGGAGTGCTGCTGCTGTGGGCGTTCACGCAGTGGCTGGACAGGAGGGAGCGCGGTGGCCGCGATCCTCTGGTGCACCTGACGCTCCTGGAGATCGCTCCGCTGCGCGCTGGGCTGATCGGTCTCTTCAGCCAGAACCTGATCCTGATGGGGATCTTCTTCACGATCCCGCTGTACCTGCAGCTGGTGATCGGCCTCGACGCCCTGGAGACCGGCGTCCAGATGCTCCCGGTGTCCATCACCATGTTCATCGCCTCCGCAGCCGGCTCGCGACTCTCAGCGCGCTCCTCGATCCGTTCCATCGTGCGGGTCGGCCTGGCGACCGCCGCACTCGCGGCCACCCTGCTGATGGCGACGATCGAGCCCGAGCTGGACAACCCGAGCTTCCTCCTCTCGATGGCCGTCCTCGGTGTCGGGATGGGCCTCATCGCCTCCCAGCTCGGCAACGTGGTCCAGTCCTCGGTCGACGCCTCGGGACGAGGGGAGGCCGGTGGACTCCAGTTCACCGGCCAGCAGCTCGGGTCCTCGCTCGGAGTCGCCCTGCTGGGTGCGATCGTCCTGTCCGGCCTGACCACCAACTTCCTGACCAACATCTCCGAGGACGACCGGATCAACAGCGCCGTGTCCGAGCAGGTCGGTGTCGCGGCGGGCTCGGGCATCGACTTCGTCGCCTCGGACCAGATCGCAGCCGCTGCCCTCAGCGCCGGGCTCGACGAGCCGACCTCGGAGGCGCTCGTCGACAGCTACGAGTCCGCCCAGCTGCAGGCCCTGAAGACCGGGCTGCTGGTAGCGGGACTCCTGGCACTCCTGTCCCTGGCCTTCACCAAGGACCTGCCGCGCGGGTTGCCCGACGACCCAGGCGACACCGACGAGGCCGGTGCCGGAAGCCAGGCATGAGGCGGTCGGCCGACCGAGAAGTCTGCGCCGGTCGGCACGGCGACCCTGTGGGTCTCGTCTCGCGCGAGACGCCACTAGCGTCACCTCATGCAGCGTCCCTGGCTGAGCTGGTCTCGGCGACAGTTCCTGTGGACGGGTCTCGCCGGGTGGGCCATCCTGCTCATCATCCGGAGCGTGTTGCCGGGTGTCACTGACTCGTCGGCCACGCCCCGCCCGACAGGTCGAGTCACTCGTCCGAGGTGGCAGCGTCCAGCACCCGCTGGATGAGCGACGTCGTGGAGATGGCGGAGGTACGTGCGACGCGCACGAAGCGCCTATCGGCAACGGCCGGACCGTAGACGCTTTCCGCCCCCTCCAGTGACAGGTCATCGCCGTGCACCACCGTCGCGATCGCGTGTTCGGCCAGGAACTCCGCGGTCAATCGGTCGGGAGCGTCGGCGATCACCTCGTCGACGTACCTGCACGCCTCGATGACCGCGACGCGCTCACCGAGAGTCATGATGGGACGCCGCTTGTACGAGGCGACGGTCTCGTCCGACAGGACGCCGACCACCAACCAGTCCCCGTGGCCGCGGGCCTCTCGGAGGAACGCCACGTGGCCAGCGTGGAACAGGTCCCCGACCATGTCGACGTAGACCTTGGACGCCGGTGGTGCAGCAGCGCCGATCTCGTCCACCATCACGATCCCGTCCCCAAACGACGTGAGGACGTCGGTGCCCTCAGCTCGTCGAAAGGTACCGCGCTCGAATCGGCAGATCCGCGAGCCATCGCGTCCGATCCGGACGTCAGGACTCGACGCAGAACTCGTTGCCCTCTGGGTCCTGCATGACCACCAGGTCCCCCTGTCGACGCTGCTCGACAGCGCCCAGGTCGACAAGACGCCGCACCTCCGCGTCGACATGACCGACTACTCGCAGGTCGAAGTGTTGTCTGTTCTTGGCCGACTTCGGCTCGGGCACCCTCTGGAACCACAGGTTCGGGCCGCCCCAGCCCGCCGGTTCGACCCAAGCCCGATCCGGCGTGCTGTCCGCTTGAGTTCGCCTCTGCGCTGCTTGTATGTCCTCAGCCGACGGTCGTACGTGGCCGCCCCGATGAGATCCCCGTATCCGCCCGCAAGTCCTTAAGGGGCTCTGCACGCCGAGTCCGGAGAATCCGGGTCAGAGCTCGACCTCGCCGGAGAGCGCGTAGACGACCTGCTCGCCCTCGACCATGTCCGAGGAGTGCGCCAGGTGCTCCTGCGACGCCTCGGTGCCGTAGGCCTCGTCGAAGAGGGGCTCCAGGTTCCAGTCGTCCAACGCGGACGGTCCGTGGAAGGTCATGAGCCAGGCCCGGCTCGCGCCCTCCGGCTGGTCGTCCGCCGGGCGGTGGAGGTGCCACCTCCCGACCTGGTGCGTTCGCACCCTGGCCACGGCGGGCGCCACGACCTCGCGCAGGAACTGTTCGAAGTCGGCGTCCCGGCCCGGCTTCACGTGCGTCGCCACCACGAATCGGGGCGGGTCCGTCGACACCATCGCGTCCTCCTCTTGCGGGCGGGTCCACACGGACCGGTCACGGCAGTCCCAGCCTCGCGCACGTCTCCTCCGTTGTCGTCGCTCGACTTGGGTAACGGCCGGCGGCAGGTCGTCGGCCGGCCGGCCCGGGCGTTGGCCGGCTGGCCTAGGGTCGCCGCATGAGAGCCGACGTGGTGGTCGTGGGCGCGGGGCTGGCCGGGCTGCGGTGCGCGCAGGTGCTGGCCGAAGCGGGTCGCGACGTGGTGGTCCTCGAGGCGTCCGACGGGGTCGGCGGCCGCATCCGCACCGACCGCGTCGACGGGTTCCTCGTCGACCGCGGCTTCCAGCTGCTCAACCCCGCCTACCCGGCCGTCCGCCGCTGGGTCGACGTCGACGCCCTCGGCCTCCAGCCCTTCGGGGCGGGGGTCGCTGCCCGCACCGAGACCGGCCTGCACCTCCTCGGCCACCCGCTGCGCAGTCCCGCGCTCATGCCGGCCACGCTGCGCACGGCAGCGCGGCACCCGAAGGAGGTCGCCGCGCTCGCCCGCTGGGCAGCCCCGCTGCTGCGACCGCGACCCGGACGCGAGCTGGCCGAGGTGGTCGCGCAGCGCCCCGACGTCGACCGTCGTACGGCACTGGACCGCGCCGGCGCGGACGGGCTGCTGCGTCGGGTGGTCGACCGCTTCTTCGCCGGAGTGCTGCTCGAGGACGACGGCAGCACCGCCGACCGCTTCGCCCTCCTGCTCACGTGGATGTTCGTCCGCGGCGTCCCCGCGCTGCCGGCGGCCGGCATGCAGGCGCTGCCGGAGCAGCTCGCGGCCACCCTCGGCGACCGGGTGCGCCTCGCGCAGCAGGTGCGCCGCGTGACCGCAACGTCGGCCGAGACCGCTGACGGCACCTGGACCGCCGACCGCGTCGTCGTGGCCACCGGCGCGGCGGAGGCCCACCAGCTCACCGGCGTGCCCGCGCCCGCGACGAAGGGCGTCGTCACCTTCTGGTGGTCGGCGCCGGGCGCCCCCGACACGGACCTCCTCCACGTCGACGCGCGACGCACCCCCGTCGGCCCGCTCGTCAACGCCGCCGTCGTCTCGCGCGCCGCACCGTCGTACGCCCCGCCGGGTCGCCACCTCGTCCAGGGCTCGGCCCTGGTGAAGGACGGTGGCGACAGCGAGGAGTTGCGCCGCCACGCAGGTGACCTGCTCGGCGTCGACCCGTCGGGCTGGGAGGTCGTCGCCCGGCACGAGGTGCCGCACGCCCTCCCGGCGCAGCCGGTCCCGTTCAGCACGACCCGTCCGGTCCGGCACGGCGACCTCGTCGTCTGCGGGGACCACCGTGACACCGGATCCATCCAGGGTGCACTGGTCAGCGGCCAGCGTGCGGCCGAGGCGCTGCTGTGACGCGCGTGGTGGTCGTGGGCGCCGGGCTGGCCGGCGTGGCGTGCGCCCGGGAGCTGCGGGACGCCGGCCTCGACACCCGGGTCCTCGACCGGGGTCGCGTGCCCGGCGGCCGGATGGCGGCCCGCACGCTGTGGGACCGTCGTGTCGACCTGGGGGCGTCGTACCTCACCGTGTCGGACCCGGGCTTCGCCGCTGTCGTCGACGACTGGGCAGCGCGGGGGCTGGCGCGGGAGTGGACCGAGACCTTCACTGCCCTCGGCGACGGCGACCCCGAGAGCAAGGACGGCCCGATGCGCTGGGGGGCGCCGCACGGCCTCCGGTCGCTGGTCGAGGACCTCGCCGCCGACCTGGTCGTCGAGCGGCAGGACGTGCGGTCGCTCGACGAGGTCGACGAGCTCGCCCCGGGCGCCGTCGTCCTCGCGATGCCCGATCCGCAGGCGCGCCGGCTCGTGGGCCACCACCCGGTCGGGGAGGAGCTGCGTCGCGAGTGGGAGCCGGTCATCGCCGTCGCCGGCCGCTGGAACGAGCGCACCTGGGACGGCGTCAGCCCGACCGGCCGCTTCGACGGCGCCTTCGTCAACGACGACCCCGACGTCGCCTGGGTGGCCGACGACGGCCGGCGTCGCGGGGACGACGCCCCGGTGCTGGTCGCGCACTCGACCCCCGGGCTGGCCGCGCGCCATCTCGACGACCCCGCAGGTGCCGCACCCGCGGTGCTGCGGGCCGTGCAGCGGTTGCTCCACGTCCGCGAGCCGGAGGACGTCCACGTCCACCGGTGGACCTTCGCCCGACCCACGGGCCGGCGTGAGCAGCCCTACGCCCTCGTCGACGGGGACCGCCCGGTCGGCGTGTGCGGCGACGGGTGGGGCGAGGCGCCCAAGGTCGAGACCGCCTGGCTCTCGGGCGTACGTCTCGGGCGCGCGCTCGCGGAGCGGCTCACGTGACCTCGAGCAGCCCCCGCTCCTCGACCAGGTCGAGCGCCAGGGTGCGGTAGCCCTCGTCCTCGAACAGGACCGTGACGCGGTCCTCCTCGACGTCGGTGACCGTGCCCAGGCCGAACTCGGCGTGGCGCACGGTGCTCCCGACGGCGTACGGCACGGCCGGATCGGCGGTCTCGTCGGGCGCGACGCCGGACACGCAGTTGTCGCAGATCCCGCACCGGTCGCGGACCTCGGCGCCGAAGTAGCCGAGCATGAAGGCGCTGCGGCACCGCTCCGTCTCGGCGTACGCCCGCATCATCTCCACGCGCGAGCCCTCGAGCTTGCGCTGCGCCTCGGCCCGCTCCACCACGGCGTCGACCACCGTCGCCACGTCGGCGTCGTCGGCCAGCCCGTCGGCCTCGCGCGCGAGGCGCACCAGGTTGACCAGCCGCCCGGCCTTGCGCGGGCCGAAGTCGAGGTGCTCGCCCAGCTCGCGGGGGTCGTCGCTGCCCGCTCGGGTGATCGCCCTGACGACCGCGCGCACGTCGCCGCGCTTCGGCACCGGGGTGGTGAAGAAGCGTCCGAGCGACAGGTCCTCGGCGCGGTAGGCCAGCACGGCCGTCGCGGTGGCACGATCGCGGCCGGCGCGGCCGACCTCCTGCCAGTACGTGTCGGGCGACTCGGGGACGTCGGCGTGGACGACGAAGCGGATGTCGGGCTTGTCGACGCCCATCCCGAAGGCCGAGGTCGCGGCGACCAGCGGCAGGTCACCGGACATGAACGCCTCGTGCACCTCGTCGCGTCGCTTCTGGGAGAGCCCGGCGTGGTAGGCCGCGGCGTGGTGCCCCCGCTCGGCGAGCGACGCGGCGACCGACTCCGCGCCCTTCCGCGTGCGGCAGTAGACGACGCCGCTGCCCCTCCGGCCGCCCTGGTCGCCGGAGAGCTCGTCGACGATCGCGAGCACGCGGTCGGCCTGCTCGTCGGCGTCGGCGAAGCGCTCGACGTTGAGCGCGATGTTGTCGCGCTCGAAGCCGGTGAGGACGACCAGCGCGTCGCTAAGCGCGAGCCGGTCGACGATGTCCTGCTGCGTGGGCAGTGCGGCGGTCGCGGTCATGGCGATCACCCGGGGCGCCCCGACCTGCTCGACGAGCTCACCGAGCCGCAGGTAGTCCGGACGGAAGTCGTGGCCCCACGACGAGACGCAGTGCGCCTCGTCGACGGCGACGAGGGTCGGCTCGATCGCGGCGACCTCGGCCAGCACGTCGGGGTTGGCGAGCTGCTCGGGGGAGAGGAGCAGGAAGCGCAGGTCGCCGGCGCGGGCGGCGGCCAGCACCCGGCTGCGCTCCTCGTCCGACTCCGCGGAGCTGAGCCGGGCGGCAGTCAGCCCGACCTCCTCGAGCGAGGCCACCTGGTCCTGCTGAAGCGCGAGCAGCGGCGACACCACGACCGTGCAGCCGTCCAGCAGCAGCCCCGCGAGCTGGTAGGCGAGCGACTTCCCCGCGCCGGTGGGGGCCACGAGCAGCACGTCGCGCCCCTCGAGGAGCGCCTGCACGGCCTCCTCCTGACCGGGCAGCAGCTCTCGGTGCCCGAACCAGCTCTCGGCGGCCTCGCGCACGCGCGCGGTCCTGGAGGATCGGGGGGAGGTGGTCGTCACGCGGCAGGGGTACCCGCAGCGCGGGGTGCCCATGAGTCGAAGCTGGGGAGAGGCGCGTCACCTGGGCCGAAAGCCGGAGCACATCACCCGCAGGTGCTCGATGGTGTCCGTGCCACGGTAGTAGACCTGCTGCTCGGCGACGTACGAGCCACTCGGGGTGACCAGGTCGAAGCGGTAGCTGACGTGCGAGGTGTCGGCGACGTCGTCCCGCTCGGAGACGTCCACGACTCGCTCGATCTCGTCGGCCGGCTCGAACCACGAGCCGAACACCGTCTCCACGACCGCGTCGGGGCCGGTGCCCTCCCAGGTCCGTCCGGGGGTCAGCCCCCGGAAGTCGACGTCGTCGGCCAGGACGGCCCGCAGCGCGACCTCGTCCTTGGCGGCGATGGCGCGGGCCAGGCGGACGCCCAAGGTCTCGGTCCGGGTCGTCTCGCTCACGGGCCCCAGTGTGCTCCCGCGGGTCAGCGTGACGCCAGCACCGCCAGGTCGCGCTCCGCGTAGAGCCGGTGCTCCCACTCCTCGTTGAGGACCACGCGCAGGCAGTCGGCGACAGTGAGCCCGGTGGCGTCGGTGAGGAAGGGCGTGGCCGAGGACACCGGTCGGGCCAGCTCCGCGTCGGTCAGCCCGTCGAGCACCTCCGCGAGGGTCGCGCGGCGCTGGCGACGCAGGGCCATCACCTCGTGCAGCTCGGGCCGCGCCCGCCTCTCCCATGGCACGCCCTCGTGCACAGGGGCCTCGTCCCACGGCAGGTCGAGCGGGTGCCAGGGCGAGGGATCCGCGAGCACGACGCCGCCGACCCAGCACGCGTGCGCGAAGCCGAGGTGGCGCAGGGTCTGGACGAACGACCACTCCCCGTCGACCTGCTCGTGCAGCCGCTCGGCGGGCACGGCCCGCGCGTGGACCAGCGTCTCGCCCCACAGCCGGTCGAGGACGGCGAACGCCTCCTGGAAGCCCGCCACGTCGGTCGGCGACATCAGCGCCCGCTCGGGCATCCGCCGGTTGAGCTCGGCCTCCACGAGCGGGACGACGTCGACCCCGTTGACCACCAGTCGCAGCACCTCGCCGCTGATCTCCATGTCGGGGACCTCGACGCCGCTCATCCGGACGCCGTCGAAGTACGCCGCCCGCACCCGGGTGCGGCTCAGGTCGACCTCGCGGACGTCGAGGTCGCTCATGTCAGCGCCGTGGAACGTGCTGCGCGAGAGGTCGACCTGCTGGAAGCTCGACCCGGAGAGGTCCTGCTGGGAGAAGTCGGCCATGCGCACAGGCTAGGAGGCGTTGCGGACGATCCGCGACCGGTTCGATGATGGCGGCATGACCGACGCACCCCGCACGCCCGGCACCGTCGCGGTTCCCGGGGCCGTCCTGTCCTTCGACGTCGTCGGCGACCTCGCCGACGCGACGCCCGACCGGCCGCCGCTCGTCCTGGCCGGCTCGCCGATGGACAGCACCGGCTTCGGCAGCCTCGCGGCCCGGCTCGCCGACCGGGTGCTCGTCCTCACCGACCCGCGCAACACCGGACGCAGCACGCGCGACGACCCCACGGCGGCGGTGACGCCCGAGCAGCACGCCGAGGACCTGCACGCCCTCGTCGAGGCGCTGGGCGTCGGCCCGGTCGACCTGTTCGCGTCGTCCGGTGCCGCGGTCAACGCGTTCTTCCTCGTCGCCGCGCACCCCGACGACGTACGCGTCCTGGTGGCGCACGAGCCACCGATGGCCCCGCTCCTGCCGGACGGTGACGCCATCGGCCGCGCGTGCGACGACCTGGTCGCGGCCTACGACGCGTCGGGCATCGGACCCGGGATGGCGCGCTTCATCGGCCTGGTCATGCACCGCGGCGAGTGGACGGGTGACGAGCCGGTCCCGGACCCGGCGGCCTTCGGCCTGCCCGGCGAGGACGACGGGTCCCGCGACGACCCGCTGATGGCCAACATGCGGGGAGAGGGATGCACCCGTGTCCCGGACCTCGGCGCGATCCGGGACGCGTCGACCACCGTGGTCCTCGGCGTCGGCGAGGAGTCGGGTGGCCCCGAGGACGGTGAGATCGCAGGGCGCGCGGCGTACGCCGTCGCGCGCGAGCTGGGCGTCGAGCCCGTGGTGTTCCCCGGCGGGCACAACGGCTTCCTCGGCGGTGAGTACGGCCAGACCGGCAAGCCCGACGAGTTCGCCACGCGCCTGCGCGAGGTGCTGTCGGACGCGCGGGCTACCAGGTGAGCTCGATCTCGATCTCGTTGTCGTCGCCCAGCTCGACCTCGACCTTGAGCCGCACCTCGTCGGGCACGGCCACGGTGACGCGGCCACCCTCCCGGGAGAACTCCACCGAGTTGTGCTTGGCGAGCGAGTCGGCGAGGGCGCGCAGCCGGGCGGCGGCCTCCTCGCGGCTCATGGTCTGGGTCTCGTCCATCTCGAAAAGGTCCATGCCCCGAACGTAGACGATCGCGACGAACCGCCTACAGGCCCAGCATCCGCCCGATGATCTCCTTCTGGATCTCGGTCGTGCCGCCGTAGATCGTCTGGATCCGGGAGTCGGTGTAGGCCTTGGAGATGGGGTACTCGTCCATGTAGCCGTAACCGCCGTGGAGCTGGACGCCGGCGTCGACGACCCGCTTCTGCAGCTCGGTGGTCCACCACTTCGCCATCGACGCCAGCGCCGTGTCGACCTCCCCGGCGTTGAGCCGCAGCACGCAGTCGTTGATGAAGACCCGCGCGATGTGGGCCTCGGTGGCCATCTCGGCGAGCACGAAGCGGTTGTGCTGGAACGTCCCGATCGGCCTGCCGAACGCCGTGCGCTCCTTGGCGTAGGCCAGGCAGAGGTCGAGGACGTGCTCGACGGCGGCGACGGCGATGCAGCCGATCGAGATGCGCTCCTGGGGGAGGTTCTCCATCAGCGAGACGAAGCCCGAGCCCTCGGCGCCGAGGAGGTTCTCCTTGGGCACCCGCACGTCGGTGAACGACAGCTCGGCGGTGTCCTGGGCGTGCAGCCCCATCTTGGCGAGGTTGCGGCCGCGCTCGAAGCCGTCCATGCCCCGCTCGACGACCAGCAGCGAGATGCCCTGGTGGCCGGCGTCGGGGTTCGTCCGGCAGACCACGACGACGAGGTCGGACAGGATCCCGTTGGAGATGAAGGTCTTCGAGCCGTTGAGCACGTAGTGGTCCCCGGCGTCGACCGCGGTCGTACGGATGCCCTGCAGGTCCGAGCCGGCGCCCGGCTCGGTCATCGCGATCGCGGTGACGAGGTCGCCCGAGACGCAGCCGGGCAGCCAGCGCTGCTTCTGCTCCTCGGTCCCGAGGGAGGAGATGTAGGGGACGATGATGTCGGTGTGCACGGCGAAGCCCGGCCCGGACGCCCCGGCGCGCGCCGACTCCTCGGCGAGCACCATGTTGTAGCGGAAGTCCTTGATCCCGGGCCCGCCGTAGGCCTCGTCGACGTCGAAGCACAGCAGGCCGCGCTCGCCGGCCCGGCGCCAGACCTCGCGGTCGACGATGCCCGCCTCCTCCCAGGCGGCGTGGTGCGGCGCCACCTCCTTCTCGAAGAAGGCGCGGGCCACGGCGCGGAAGTCCTCGTGCTCCTCCTCGAGGATGCTGGGTCGGTCAGGCATGGTTCCTCCGATGGGCCGGGTCGGTCGGGGCGGTGGTCCTCCCCGAGGGGGTGAGGCGACGCCGGTGCGGCGTGCCTACGTTGGTGGGATGACCCTCATCAGCACCGCCGTGCGCGCCACCCACCTCGTCACGAACGCCGCCTGGTTCGGTGGCTCGCTGATGGGGGCGGTCGGGCTCAACCAGGCCGCGCGCGAGCCCGACACCGAGCGGGAGAGGGTCGAGGTCTCCGGCACCGGGTGGGAGCGGTGGGGGCCGGTGCAGGGCGCCGCGATCGGGCTGCACCTGCTGAGCGGGATCGCGATCCTCGCCGACAACCGCAACCGCGTGGTGTCGCACCCGCCGACGACGGCGTCGGTCGTGGCCAAGACGGCACTCACCGGCGCTGCCGTGGCCTCGTCCGCGGCGGCGTACGTCTACGGGCAGCGCCTCGGCGACGCGAGCGGTGAGCACGGCCACCCGCGGCAGCCCGAGGTCGCCGAGGACGCGCGCGGCAAGCTGGCGTGGCTGCAGTGGGCGACGCCGGCCCTCACCGGCCTGCTCCTGGTGCTCGACGCCCACCTCGGCGAGCAGCAGCGCGGTACGGCGGGGCTGCTCGACCGGCCCTGGTGAACGCGGCCGCATGACGACGACCGGCGCGTGGAGGAAGCTCAGGACACCCATTCCTTCAGCTGGGCGACGGTCGCCGCGGGGTCCTCGGAGACGGGGTGGATGTTGAGGTCGGTGACACCGGCCTCGCGGAATGCCTCGATCCGCTCCTTGACGTACGACGCCGGGCCGACCAGGTTGGCCGCCTCCAGCCACTCGGTGGGCACGAGCGCGGCGGCGTCCCGCTTCCTGCCGGAGAGGTAGAGCTCCTGGATCTCCTCGGCCTCCTTCTCGTAGCCGTAGGCGCGGGCGACGTCGTTGTAGAAGTTCTTGCCCTTGGCCCCCATGCCGCCGACGTACAGCGCGAACATCGGGCGCGCGAAGTCGAGCAGGGACGTGGTGTCGGGGCCCTCGCCGATGGCGACCATCCCGCCGGCCATGACCTGCAGCGGGCCGAGGCCCTCCTGCCGCTTCGCGTTGCCGGCCGCGAGGGCGTCGCCCCAGACGAGGTGGGCCTTCTCCGGGTGGAAGAGGTGCGGGATCCAGCCGTCGGCGATCTCGGCGGTCTGCTCGACGTTCTTCGGACCGAGCGCGGCGATCCAGATCGGGATGGTGTCGCGCTCGGGCCGGGTCAGCAGCTTCAGCGGCTTGCCGAGACCGGTGACGGCGCCGTCGTCCTTGGTCAGCGGGAGGTGGAACTCCCCGTCGGCCGACAGCGCCTCGCGCTTGAGCCCGCGGCGGATGATGTCGACGACCTCGGCGGTGCGCGCCATCGGCTTGCGGTAGGGCACGCCGTGGAAGCCCTCGACCACCTGCGGCCCGCTCACCCCGAGGCCGAGGATCGCGCGGCCCTGGCTGACGTTGTCGAGACCGGCCGCGGTCTGGAGCAGTGCGCCCGGGGTGCGGGAGTAGATGTTGAGGATGCCGGAGCCGATCTGCACGGTCTCCGTCTTGGCGGCCAGGTAGCCCATCAGCGTGGGCGCGTCGAAGCCGTAGGCCTCCGCGACCCACACGCTGTCGAGGCCGGCCCGCTCCAGCGCGACCACCTCGTCGGCCGCCTTGCGGAGGCTGCCGTCGTACATGAGCAGGGTGGCGAGACGCATGCGGCAATCGTGACAGTGTCACTGTCACGGTGCAAGTGTGTCAGTCCTGCGGACAGACGGATTCGTACGGTTGTGCGGGCAGGACCTCCGCCCACTCCTCCCTCGTCAGGTCGCGCCCGGCCATCTGGCACGCGAAGGCGAGGGCCCGGTCGAGGTCGGTGTCCCAGCGGTAGACCCGTCCGTCGTACGACGCGATCGTCACGTCGTGGGTGTCGCCGACGAACTGCACCCCAGCCGGGACTGCCTTGCCGCGACGGGGTGGGTGGACGGTGCCCAGCAGGTCCAGGGTCGAGGCGTCCCAGAGACTGACCCCGCCGTCCTCCGCGCCCGAGACCAGCAGCTTGCCGTCCCCGGAGTAGTCGAGCCACAGCACGTTGGCACCCAGGCCGGCAGACCGCTGCTGCGCGCCGGTCCTGATGTCCAGTGTGATGATCTCGCCGGTGTCCCCCGTCACCGCAACGGTCGAGCCGTCCGGGGACGCGACGGATGCCTGGGCGAAGAGGTCGACCTTTCCCTCGGACAGCACCTCACCGGTGCCGAGGTCGAGCACCCGCCAGTGCGTGAAGCCCGCGTCGGCGGACCACGCGTAGACCATCGCCGTGCTGTCGTCCCCGAGAGGGGTGGTGCAGCACATTGCAGAGACATCGAAGGGCTCAGCCGTCGGAAGCAGCGTCGCGGCGTCGAGCAGGCTCGTCGTGCCGTCGACGTGGCCCGCGAGCAGGCTGCCACCCTCGTCGACGTAGGCCAGTGATTCGATGTCGCCGCGGCCGCCCAGGAGGTCCTGCGTGCTCCGGAGGGGTCTTCCCGTGACGGCGTCGACGATCGTCACAGTGCCTGGCTTCGCGCAGCCATTGTCGTCGCACCAGTACCCGGCGTACTGCCCTCCGTCGGGATGCCATGCGTCGACGACGTTGAACCATTCACCCTCCCACACCGGGAACCGGGCAGGAGGCGTGGCGTCTCCGGTGACGGTGTCGACGAACCTGACCCACCCCCTGTCCTCACCGTCGACCCAGCTGTAGGCCGCCTGCTGTCCGTCGGGGGAGAGGTCGGCATGTGTGAACTTCTCGACATCGACGACCTGGGTGGTCCGCCGGAGGTATGTCGCCCGCCCGGACAGGTCCCAGGTGCGCAGCATCGAGTCGCTGCCACCACCGCCGTGGACCACGTCGTTGTCGGGGCTGAAGCCGACGCCCCATGGGTCGAACGTGTCCCACCGCGTCCGTGGCCGGCCGGTGGGGATGTTCCACACGATGAGCTCGCCGTCGTCGGAGGCAGATCCCACGACCTTGCCGTCGGGGGAGAACCGGATGTCTCGCACCAGGGCTTGATGGCCCCGCAGTCGAGCGACGGTCGAACCGTCGGCGGCGTCCACCAGCAACGCGTCCCTCCCGCTCGCATCGTCCGCGAGTGCGAGGAGGGTTCCGTCTGCGTTGATGTCGAGGGCCAACCACGACGTGACGTCCTTGCGCCGCCAGATCCGCTTGCCCGTCGCCACGTCGCGCGCCGTCAGCGGCCATGCCGTGTAGAGGGTCTGGCCGTCCGGGCTGAGCGCCAGACCTTGGCCGCTTGTCCCAGCCGGCACGCGAACAGGTGGTGTGGAGGGGGAGCGCAGGTCCCAGATCGCCGCGAACGAACGTGCGAGCGGGTCGATCGACGACGAATCCAAGATTGTGGCACCCAGGTAGCGCCCGTCCGCACTGAACTGGACATCTGTCCCGATGACCGGCTTGCCGCTGGGCGAGGCGAGCGCCGTGGCCGTCACCTGCATCGTCTCTGGGTCCAGGAGGCGCACCGGCTCGGTGGACGGCACGGCTGTCAGGGTGACAGCGAGCTGGCTGCTGTCGGGACTGAACGCCCCTATGAGCCAGGCCTGTTGGTTCGCGGCCGGCTGACCGGCGTCGTAGCTGCGCAGCAACCGGTTCGTGGCGGCGTCGTAGAGGTGCATGCGGTTCTGGTCGTCGGAGGAGGCGATCCAGCGTCCGTCGTGACTGACGTCCATGCCCTCCAGGTAGTTGCCGCCGGGCTGCGACGACCGAATGAGCTGCGGCTGCCTGTCCAGCGCCGTCATGAGGTTGACCCGGGTCTCGGGCGAGTCGTCCAGCCGAACGCCGGCGGCCGCGAGCAGCAACGACAGGCCGATGTCGTCGGTGAGCTGGGACCGGGCTCCGACCCGTCGAGCGTCGGCCGAGACAGCCGCCTGCTCCGCTCGGGTGGCGTTCTCACTGGCGCGGTCGGACTGGACGGCCGCGACGCCTCCGGCGGCGAGGGCCAGCGCGAGGAGGACGACAGCTCCGCCGAGCACGATCCTGAGACGCCGGATCAGCCTGGCCTGTGCGCGGGCCCGCTCGGCGGCGGTCTGTTCCTCGATCTCGGCCTGGACTCGTGAGGCGTCGAGGAAGTCACGCTCGACATCGGTGAGCGCGCTGTCCGTCCGAGACCGCCAGTCCAGCGCGCGGGTGAGGCGGACCCCGCGGTAGAGCTCGCTGTCCGGGCGGCCGAGAGTGTCCCAGGCGTCCGCTGCGCCGCTGAGGTGGTGGCGGATGCGCTGACCCTCGATGTCGTCCTCCAACCAGCCGCGCAACCGCGGCCACGCGCGGGCCAGGGCCTCGTGGGTGATCTCGAGGACGCCCGCGTCGCTGGTCACCAGCCGAGCGTCGACGAGCATCGCGACGAGCTGCTCGTGGGGCTCGTCGGCCGCGATCAACCGGCGCGGGACCTGGGTGCGGACTGCCTCGCCCTCGCCGCCGGGCGAGACCAGCCGCAGCAGCAGGTCGCGCAGCAGGTGCCGCTGGTCAGGGGGCGTGCTGGCGTAGAGGTGTTCGGCGGACTGGGCGACGGCGCCATGGATCCCGCCGCTGGCGTGGTAGCCGTCGACGGTCATCGTGTTGCCCTCGCGGCGTCGCCACGTCTCCTGCAGGGCGTGCGAGAGGAGGGGAAGTGCCCCGGGGTCGTCGCGGACCTCGCGCACGAGGAGGTCCACCAGACCGGGCTGGAGGACCAGCCCCGCCATCTGGGCCGGGCCGGTGATGGCCTCACGAAGTGCGTCCTCGTCCAGCGCCCCGACGAGCTGGAGCGACCGCTCGACCAGGCGGCTGAACTCCGGGTGCTCGGTGACCTGCGTCAGCCGGTCCCCGCGCAGGGTGACGACGACCGGACGCCTGGCGACTTCCCGGGCCAGCCGGTCGAGGAAGTCCCTGCGCTCGTCGGGGTCGTCACAGAGGGTGAACACCTCCTCGGTCTGGTCGACTGCGAGGACCGCGCGTTCGTCGGCGTCCTCCGGCAGAGCGGTGAGGGCGTCGATCGGACGCGCGGTGGGCGTGACCAGGACGATCGGGCGTCCCCGTTCGCGGAGCGCGGCCAGCACCCCCGCGCGCATGATCGAGGACTTCCCCGAGCCCGAGGGGCCGACCAGCGCGGCGAAGGAGCCCGCCGCGAGGAGGTCGAGGCACGCCTGCACGTCGCGCGAACGGCCGAAGAACCGGTCGGCGTCGTCGACGTCGTACGCCTTGAGGCCCTGCCACGGGCACTCGCCGGTGCCGGTGCGGGGCTTTGGTGCCATGAGGTTGGGGTCTTGGTTCAGGATCGATCGCTCCAGCGCCACCATCTCCGGCGAGGGGTCGATCCCGAGCTCCCGTGCCAGGACGGCCCGGAGCTGGCGCAGCGAGCGCAGGGCCTCGCCCTGGGCGCCGGTCTGATATTGCGCGAGGACCAGCAGCTCCCACCGCCGCTCCCGCAGCGGAGCCGCCCGCACGAGGGCGTGTGCCTCCCCGAGCGCCTCGCGTGCCCGGCCGCTGCGCAGCATCGCGTCGACGTGCATCTCCTGCGCCTCCAGGCGCAGCTCGTCCAGCCGCCCGGCCTCCGTGCGGGCCGGCGGCCACTCCGGCAGGTCGGCGAAGGCCGGCCCGCGCCACCGGGCGAGGGCCTGTTCGAGCAGGAACGCCACCCGGTCGTTCTCGCCCACCGCGAGGAGTGCGCGGGCCCGGTGCACGCGCGCCTCGAAGTCGTGGGCGTCGAGGTCATCGGGTGGCACGGCAAGCACGTAGCCGTGTGACGACGTCTCGATCGCCTGCGTGCCGAGCACCTTGCGGAGCCGGACGATGCAGGACTGGAGGTTCTTGTGCGCAGAGGCGGGTGGGTGCTCGCCCCAGACGGCGTCGACCAGCTCGTCCGCCCGCACCGGCTGCCCCAACCGTGTGGCCAGGGCCTGCAGTACGACTCGGTCGTGGGGGCCGAGACGGCCCGGTCCGTCGACGGTCAGCGGACCAAGGACATTGATCCCCACCCCGCCAGAGTGCGCGGACGCGAGGGGTGGGTCAACGGGACGTGTACCCGGCCTATACCGCGCGTGAGCTTGACCTGTACCGGCTCGTGGGCCACTGGACACCTCGAGCCGCCCGGCCCGGGAGGGACCAGGTCAGGAGACCACCATGAACCAGATCAAGAACGTCGTCGTCGCAGTGGCCGCAGCTGCTGCTCTCAGCCTCGTCGCCGGCTGCGGTGACGTGGAACCGCCCGCCCAGGACATCGGCGGTACCAACGACCGCCCGAGCGACAGCCCGGCCCCGGAGGGCCCGGTGAGGACCAACCTCCACCGGCTCGACTTCGGGGACGGCGAGGCCGCCCCGCCGTCGGAGTCCGAGCCGGCCCGGGACGCCAACCTGTCCCGCCTCGACTTCAACGACAACGGCCTCGGCTGACCGCACGGAGAAGGTCATGAGCTCCTACTCGATCGGCGCGGACTCGCCGCGCTGGTGGTGGCTCCCGGCTGCCACCGGTGTGGCGGGGGTCGCCGCCATCGCCGCGATACTGGTCCTACCGGTCGACGGTGCCTCGTCGCCCGAGAGGGTCATCCCGCACCATGTGCCCCCGCCGGCGGGTGACCTGCCGTTCACCAGGATCGACCCGGGTGTGGGCCCCCCGTGCTTCCGACGTCTCCCGCGCACCGACCAGTCCCTCGACCAGCCCAGGTGCGGGCGCCCGACACCTCGGGAGCAGTGGTCCTCGATCGACGACCGGCGCCCGGGCCTCGAGACGGGCCCGTGAGGCCGTCATGGACGCGAACCGCTCGCGTCGCGCACTCGCCGTGGGCATCCTGCTCGCCGGCACGCTACTCGCGTCAGCCTGCGACAAGGTCGGCCCGCCGACGCAGGACGTCGGCTTCGAGCACAGCGTCGAGCCCCAGAAGCCCGCCGCTACTGCGGGCAGGTCTCGCGGAACGGCAGGCCGCCGCAGGTGAGGCCGACGTGAGGTTGCCGCCGGCTGGTCAGCCCTTGCCGTGCCAGGACTCCCACAGCGCGGCGTAGGACCCACCGGCGGCGACGAGGTCGTCGTGCGGCCCGAGCTCGGAGATCACGCCGTCCTCGACCACGGCCACCCGGTCGGCGTCGTGGGCGGAGAAGAGGCGGTGGGCGATCGCGATGACCGTGCGTCCCTCCAGCACGGCGGCGAGCGAGCGCTCGAGGTGCCGGGCGGCGCGCGGGTCGATCAGCGAGGTGGCCTCGTCGAGGACGAGTGTGTGCGGGTCGGCGAGCACGAGCCGCGCCAGGGCGACCTGCTGGGCCTGGGCGGGGGTGAGCGAGCGGCCGCCCGACCCGACGACCGTGTCCAGGCCGTCGGGCAGCGCGTCGACCCACTCGAGCGCGTCGACGGCCTCCAGCGCCGCGCGCACGGCGTCGTCGGAGGAGCCGGGACGGGCCAGGACGACGTTGTCGCGCACCGACCCGACGAAGACGTGGTGCTCCTGGGTCACCAGCGCCACGTGCCCGCGCAGGTCGTCGAGCGGGAGCTCGACCAGGCCGACGTCGCCGACGGTGACCCGGCCGGTGCGTGGTGGGTGGATCCCCGCGATCAGCCGCCCGAGCGTCGACTTGCCGGCACCGGACGGTCCGACCATCGCGATGCGCTCGCCCACGCCGACGTCGAGGTCGATGCCGTGCAGGACGTCGCGGCCGTCGATGTAGGAGAACCGCACGTCCTCGGCGTCGAGCTTCTCGCCGTCCGGCACGGCCCCCGACACGGTGCGGTCGTCGGGCACCTGGCCCACGCCGAGCAGGCGGGCGAGCGACGCCGCGCCCACCTGCAGCTCGTCGAGGATGGAGACGAGCCGGTCGACCGGGTCGATGAGCATCTGCACGTAGAGCGTCGCGGTCGTGACCTCCGCGAGCGACACCTGGCCGCGGGTGTAGAGCCAGCCGCCGAACAGCAGCGTGCCGACCACCGGCAGCAGGTAGGCGATCTCCATCGACGGGAAGAAGACCGTGCGCAGCCGCAGGGTGTAGCGCTCCGCCTCGTAGGAGCCACGGCAGTCGGCGTCGCCGCGCGCGACCCGGTCGGCCCCGAGGCCGAGGGCCTCCACGGTGCGGGCGCCCTCGACCGTCTCGGCGAGGGTGGTGGTGATCTGGCTGTACGACGCCGACTCGCGCTCGTAGCCCGGGCGGGCCCGGCTGAGGTACCACCGCAGCCCGGCGACCAGCGGCGGGAGCGCGAGCAGGCAGGGGAGGAAGACCCACCAGCCGACCGACAGCGCGGCCGCGAACGTGAGGACCGCGGTGACCACGGCGATCGTCCACTCGGGCAGCGCCCACCGCACCGACCAGCCGAGCTGGTCGACGTCCCGGCTCGTTCGGGTCAGCAGGTCGCCCGAGCCCGCCGACTCGACCGTCCCGACCGGCAGGGCCAGCGCGTTCTCGACGAAGTCCTCGCGCAGCTCGGCCAGCACCTGCTCGCCGAGCACCTGCGAGAGGTAGCGGGCGTAGCGGGTGAGCACCGTCTGCAGGAGCAGGAAGCCCCCGAGCAGGAGCGCGACGCGGTCGACGTGCGCGACCGTGGTGCCGTCCTCGACGGCCTGCACGAGCCCGCCGAGCAGGCGGGGCGCCGCGAGGCCGGCCGTGGCGGCCAGGACGTGGAGGGTGAGCGCGGACCACAGCATCCGCGGGTGGCGCCGGGCGAGGTCGCGCGCGTAGCGGCGTACGGACGCGGCGTCGGCCACGGGAAGTCGGGTGTCGACGCTCACGAGATCGCCACCGTCGGCTCGGCGTCGAGCTCCGGCTCCACCTCGCGGGTCACGATCGCGCGGTAGGCGGCGTGGGTCGCGAGCAGCTCGGTGTGCGTGCCGGTGGCGACGACCCGGCCGTCGACGAGCAGGGCGACCTCGTCGACGACGTCGAGCAGCAGCGGGCTGGCGGTGACGACGACCGTCGTCCGGCCCGCGCGGTGCTCGTGGAGCCGCGACGCGATCCGCGCCTCGGTGTGGGCGTCGACCGCGGACGTCGGCTCGACCAGCACCAGCACCTCGGGGTCGCTGGCAAGGACCCGCGCGAGCACGAGCCGCTGGCGCTGCCCGCCCGAGAACGACCGGCCGCGCTCGGCGACCACGGTGTCGAGGCCGTCGGTGAGGCCGTCGAGGACGTCCTCGGCAGACGCGGTGTGCAGCGCGGCCTCCACGCCCCCGCGGCCACGCACGTCGAGCACCTCACCGAGCGGGCCGCTGAACAGCTGGCTGCCGGTGTCGGACACGACGATCCGCCGGCGGACCTCGTCGTGCGGCAGCGCGGTGAGGGGTACGCCGCCGAGCGTGACGTCGTCGTCCGGCGGGGCGGCGGCCAGGCCGAGGCGGTCGGCGAGCATCGCCGAGACGTCCGGCTGGTCGCTGACGACGGCCACCATCCGGCCGGGTTCGACGCGGATCCCGGAGCGGGCGTCGGCCAGGACGCTGCCGACGGGCGGCGACCGGTGCGGCGCGACCGGGTCGACCACGTCGGGCTGGAGCGCCAGCACGATGCACACGCGGCGGGCGGCCACCCGCGCGCGGATGTACTTGTTGGCGAACTCCGTCGCCGTGCGCAGCGGCAGCATCAGGAACGCCGCATAGCCGTAGAACGCGACGAGCTCGCCGGCAGAGATCTGCCCGGACACGGCGGTGCGCGCGCCGAGCCAGACCACGACCACCACGAAGATCCCGGGCAGGAGCACCTGCAGCGCGTCGAGCACCGACTGCACGCGGGCGACCTGGACGCCCGCGGCCCGGGTGTCCTGCGACTCGCGGCGGTAACGGCCGAGGAAGACCTGCTCGCCGCCGATCCCGCGCAGGACCCGCAGGCCACCGACGATGTCGCTCGCGGTGTTGGCGAGCGCGCCCATCAGGTGGCGCTGGTGGGCGCTGCGCGCCTGCAGGGGGCTGAGCAGCGGGCCGACGGCGACCATCAGGAGCGGCACGCCGATCAGCACCACGAGACCGAGGGTCACCGACGTGCGCAGGAGCAGGAAGCCGACGAGGAGGAACGACACGATCGACCCGACGAAGCGGGCGCTGGTGTCCATGAGGCCGCCGAGGTGGGACAGGTCGCTCGTGCCGATCGCGACGACCTCGCCGGTCGACACCTTGCGGGGGAGCGTGCCGCCGAGCCGGACGGCCTGCCGGGTGACGAGCTGGACCGTGCGGTAGGCCGCGGTCAGCCAGTTGGTGACCGCGAAGCGGTGCCGCATGATCCCGCTGACCGCCTGGACGAGGCCGACGGCCAGCATCACGCCGGTCCACATGACGAGCTGCCGGGTGTCCTTCGCGGCCACGCCGAGGTCGATCGCCTGACCGAGGATGGCCGGCATCACTGCCTGTGCCGCGCCCCAGAGGATCCCGAAGAACATGCCGCCGAGGAGCGTCTGCCACTGGCGGCGCGCCAGCCACCAGAGGAAGTGGTTCGGGGTGCGGTGGTCCGCCACTCCAGGGTCGGGGACGGGGAGCGTGCGCACCCGGCCGATCCTAGATTTCGGCGCTCGTGCGCGGCGAACCCTTTTCCGGAGGGGGACGCACGGGCGGGCTCAGCGACCGAGGCCGGCCACCACCTCGGCGCCGGGCAGGTCCGCCAGCACCCGACCGGGGACCAGCAGCTTCGAGCGTCGTACGCCGCTGCCGACCACGACGACGGGCTCGGCGAGCAGGGCGTCGTGCACCAGCACCCGCCACCCGTCCGGGAGGCCGATCGGGGTGATGCCGCCGTACTCCATGCCGGTCTCGGCGACCGCGCGCTCCATGGGGAGGAAGGACGCCTTGCGCACGTCGAGCATCTTGCGGACCAGCGTGTTCACGTCGGCACGGGTGTCCGCGCGCACCACGCAGGCGGCGATCCGCTCGTCGCCGGCCCGCGCGCCGGAGACGACGACGCAGTTGCCGCTGGCGGTCATCGGGATGTCGTACGCCTCGCTCATCGCTGCCGTGTCGGCGAGGTCCGGGTCGATCGCGACGACGGCCACCTCGGCCGCCCCCGCCCACCCGGCGAGGGCGTCGGCGACGGGAGCGGCGACGAGGTCGGGGTGCTCGGCGGCGGGCAGGGACGTCAGGGACGGGAAGCTGGGGAGCGTCACGCGGTCATCATGCGGCATTCATCCTGACGTCATCCCGGCACCACCGTCCGGTCCCCGGGCACGGGCAGCGTGGTGCCATGACGGTGACCCGCGAGGCGGTGCACAGGACCTCGTCGTTGGTCCCCACCCCCGCCGTGGTTGCGCACCGCGGCGCCAGCGGGCACCGTCCCGAGCACACCCTCGACGCCTACCGGACCGCCATCCGGATGGGCGTCGACGACATCGAGCTCGACCTCGTCGCCACCCGCGACGGGGTGCTCGTGGCACGCCACGACCTCGAGCTCAGCGCGACGACCGACGTCGCCGACCACCCCGGGCTCGCCCACCTGCGCCGCACGCTGGTCGTCGACGGGGTGGAGCAGCACGGCTGGTTCGCCCAGGACCTCACGCTCCCCGAGCTCAAGACGCTCGCGGCGCGCGAGCGGATGCCCGGCACCCGTCCCGGCAGCGCGACGTACGACGGCGCGGAGGGCGTGCCGACGCTGACCGAGGTGCTGGCGATGGTCGGCGCGGAGTCGCTCCGGCGGGGCCGGCCGGTGGGCGTGGCACTCGAGCTCAAGCACGCGGCCCACCACGACGCGATCGGCCTCCCGCTTGACGTGCCGCTGCTGCGGGAGCTCGCCCGCCACGGTCTCGACCACCCGTGGGCACGCGTCGCGCTGATGGCCTTCGAGGCTCCCGTCCTGCGGCGGCTGGCCGAGCGGACCAGGCTCCCCGTCGTGCAGCTGCTGGAGCGCGGTCACCGGCTGACGCCCGAGGAGCTCGACCGCATCGACGAGTACGCCGACGGGCTGGGCGCGCACACCTCCCTCGTGCTGCCGCGCGACGAGCACGGGGCCATCGGCGCACCGTCGTCCCTCGTCCGCGACGCGCACCGTCGGGGCCTCACCGTCCACGCCTGGACCGTGCGGGCGGAGAACCGGTTCCTGCCCGCCAACCTGCGCCGGGGCACGGCGCCCGACGCGCCCGGCGACATGGCGGGGGAGGTGCGGGCACTGCTCGCCGCCGGGGTGGACGGGGTGATCACCGACCACCCCGAGGAGGCCTTGGCCGTCGTCCGGGAGCGGGCGGCGACCGCCGTCGGCTGAGGGTTCACGGGGCGTTCACCACGCCGACCGCGGGCCGCCGCCCGGCCCCGGTTGGCTCGGCAGCATGACCTCTCGGACACGCGCCGGCCTCGGGCTGGCCCTCGCCACCGCACTGACCTCCACCCTCGCACCCGCGCTGACCCCGCTCGCGGCGCCCGCCACGGCGGCGCCGGCGGAGGCCGTCGAGCCCTCGCTCGTCGAGCCGGTCCTCATCGGCCACCGCGGCGCGTCTGGCTACCGGCCCGAGCACACGCTCGCCGCCTACGAGCTCGCCATCGAGCAGGGCGCCGACTACATCGAGCCCGACCTCGTCCCCACGAAGGACGGCGTGCTGGTCGCCCGCCACGAGAACGAGATCGGCGGCACCACCGACGTCGCCGACCATCCCGAGTTCGCCGACCGCCGCACCACCAAGGTCATCGACGGCCGCCCGGTCACCGGCTGGTTCACCGAGGACTTCACCTACCGGGAGCTGCGCACCCTCCGCGCGAAGGAGCGGCTCCCGCAGGTGCGCCCCGACAACACGGCGTACGACGGCCAGGAGCGGATCCCGACCCTCGACGAGGTGATCAAGCTGGCCCGCCGCGAGGGCGTCGGCATCTACCCCGAGACCAAGCACCCCACCTACTTCGACTCCATCGGCCTCTCGCTGGAGGAGCCGCTCGTCGCCGCGCTGCGCAAGCGCCACTGGGACGACGCCGACGACCCGGTGATCATCCAGTCCTTCGAGGTCACCAACCTCCGCGAGCTCGACGCGATGGTCGACGTGCCGCTCGCCCAGCTCGTCGACGCCTCCGGCGGCCCCGCCGACCTGCCGGGCACGACGTACGCCTCCATGGTGACGCCGGCGGGGCTCGCCGCCGTCGCGACGTACGCCGACGGCCTCGGCGCCGCGAAGAACCTGGTGCTCCCGCGCGACGCCGCCGGCCGCACCGGCGCACCGTCGTCCGTGGTGCCCGACGCCCACGCGGCCGGCCTCGTCGTGCACGTGTGGACCCTGCGCCGGGAGAACCAGTTCATGGCCACGAACTTCCGCACCGGCACCGACCCGAACGCTCCCGGCGACCTGGCCGCGGAGGCGCGCGCCTTCCTCGACGCCGGCGTCGACGGGATCTTCAGCGACAACCCCGACCTGGTCGCCGCCGAGATGGTCGAGACCACCTCCCAGCACTGACAGGCAGGGCCTTGCACCGGCGTACGCTCACCTCGTGACGTACGCCGGTGCTGCCCCCGCAGCGATCCCGACAGCGACCTCGACCGCCCTGCTCGAGCGCATCCGCGCGTCCGTCATCGGTGACGACCAGGTGATGGAGGGCCCCTACGGTCCGCGCCGCGTGACGTACGCCGACTACACCGCGTCGGGACGCAGCCTCACCTTCATCGAGGACTTCATCCGCCACGAGGTGCTCCCGGCCTACGCCAACACCCACACCGAGGCGAGCGGCACCGGGCTGCAGACGACCCGGCTGCGCGAGGACGCGCGGCGCATCATCCGCGACGCGGTGGGCGGCGACGACGAGACCGTCGTCATCTTCTGCGGCGCGGGCAGCACCGCGGCGATCGACAAGATGATCGGCATCCTCGGCCTCCGCATCCCGTGCGTGCTGGAGGACCGCCACCACCTCAGCGCCGCGATCCCCGCCGACCAGCGCCCGGTGGTGTTCATCGGCCCGTTCGAGCACCACTCCAACGAGGTGAGCTGGCGCGAGACCATCGCCGACGTCGTCACGATCCACGAGGACGCCGACGGGCGGGTCTCGCTCGACCACCTGCGCGAGGAGCTCGAGCGCCACGCCGACCGGCCGCTCAAGATCGGGTCGTTCTCCGCCGCCTCCAACGTCACCGGGATCGTCACCGACACCGAGGGTGTGGCCGACCTCCTCCACGAGCACGGCGCCCTCAGCTTCTGGGACTTCGCGGCGTGCGCGCCCTACGTCGACATCGAGATGTACGGCCCCGGGAGCTCGCGCAAGGACGCGATCTTCATCAGCCCCCACAAGTTCATCGGCGGACCGGGCACCCCGGGCGTCCTCGTGGTGCGGCGCGAGCTGCTCGCCAACCGGGTGCCCGTCGTGCCGGGCGGTGGGACGGTCATGTACGTCAACCCGACCGAGCACCGCTACCTCGACGACCCGGCCCACCGCGAGGAGGGCGGCACCCCGGCGATCGTCGAGTCGATCCGCGCCGGGCTGGTCTTCCAGCTCAAGCAGGCCGTCGGCGTCGCGACGATCCAGGCCCACGAGGAGGAGCTGCTGCGCCGGGCGGTCGAGGCCTGGGTCGCCGAGCCGGGCATCCAGATCCTCGGCAACCTCGACTCCCAGCGGCTCTCGATCGTCTCCTTCGTCGTCAAGGCGCCCGACGGGACCTACCTCCACCACAACTTCGTCGTCGCCCTCCTCAACGACCTGTTCGGGATCCAGACCCGCGGCGGCTGCTCGTGCGCCGGCCCCTACGGCCACCGGCTGCTCGACATCGACCTCGAGCACAGCCACCGCTTCGAGGCACAGATCGCCGGCGGCTGCGAGGGCATCAAGCCCGGCTGGGTGCGGGTGAACTTCAACTACTTCGTCGACGAGGAGGTCTTCACCTACGTCGTGGAGGCCGTGCGCCTCGTCGCGCGCGAGGGCTGGCGCCTGCTCGGCGACTACCGCTTCGACCCGCTCACCGGCCTGTGGCACCACCGGACCGGCCCGGTCGAGCCCCCGCTGCGCCTCGCCGACGTCGTCTACGCCGCCGACGGCTCGATGACCTACCCCCGGCACACGACGACGGCCCCCGTCTCGGTGCTCCGGGAGCACCTCGACGAGGGCCGCGCGATCATGGCCGCCGCAACTCCTCCGGACTGGTCCGACACCGCCCACCTGGGGGCCGACTTCGACGACCTCCGCTGGTTCGCCCTGCCGAGCTGTTCGCTCGGCTAGGACCCGAGCGACTGCCGGCGACCCGGCCAGACGGTGGCCGCCAGCCCGGCGGCGCCGGCCGCCAGCCACGGGATCGGCATCAGCCAGCGGAGCTCGGAGGTGTCGACCACGTCGCCCTGGACGAGCGCCCACACGAGCACCATGCCGAGGAAGGCGACGCCCATCACCAGGTGCCCGACGTTGACCGGGTGGAGGCCCGACGGCTTGTCCGGTGCGTCGAGCGGGCCGGTCATCGGCTCGTCGTACGTGCCGTAGGTGGCGTCGTGGCCGGTCTCGTAGCCGTAGAGGTCGGAGTAGTCGTTCGAGTTGTCGCTCATGGCAGTGCTCCTCAGGCCGCTTCGCGGACGACGATCTCGCCGCCGACCAGGTCGATGTTGATGGACATGTCCGGGACGTCGTCGCCGCCGTCGAGGGACCCGTCCTGGGTGATGTCGAAGCCGTCGCTGCGCTGGTCGAAGACCTGGCTCTGCCCGCCGACCACCTGCGTGGTGACGTCCACGTCCATGCCGTCCGGGACGACCACCTCGACGGTGCCCCCCACGCCCTCGATCGTGAGGTCGCGCCCGTCGAGGCCCTCGACGTCGGAGACGCCGGACAGGTCGAGCGTGAAGCGCCCCCCGCCGAAGTCGTAGGACTGCTGCACCTCGTCGGCGGTGGTCGGGGCGTAGGAGTGGGTCTCGTCGCCGATGCTGCCGCCGACCGTCGCCGCTGCGGTGGCGAACGCGGCCACGAAGCCCAGGAGGATCAGCCCGCCGGCGCGGCCCCAGAAGGCGCCGACGACCAGCATCAGCGCGGTGATGCCGAGCGCGAGGGCCGGGTACGCGCTGTCCGCGACGGCCACGCCGGCCAGGTCGACGACACCGAGGACCCCCACGCCCAGCGCGATCAGCGCGAGCGTGAACCAGAACAGGACCGGTCCGCGCTTGCGCGGGTTCCGCGGACGGCGCGGCCGGTCGTACGACCCCCACGGTGCCGCCGGGGGGTAGCCCGCACCGGCCGCGTGGGCGGGGTCGTAGGTCGGGTCGTAGGTCGGGTCGTAGCCGGTCTCGTAGGTGGTGCCGTAGCCGGTCTCGTCCACCAGGTCGTCGTCCGGGCGGGCGGTGGTGCCGTCCGGCGCGAGCTGGTCGCCGTACGCCGGCGGGCGGGGGGCGGCACCCGGGCCGGACGCCTGGTGCTTGCGGTGCAGGAACCACACGACGAGCGCGGCGCCGACGGCGAGCGGCCAGGGGAACCAGAAGGTGCCGGCCCAGTCGCCGAGTGCCGCGACCAGCGCGAGCACCCCGACGCCGGCGAGCGCGATGGTGCGGCTGCGCTGGTCGAGGCCCAGCGGCTCGTCGGTGGTGCCCTCCTCGGGCACGAGGATCCAGGCGGCGACGTAGAGGAGCAGGCCGGCGCCACCGAAGAAGACCGACACCACGAGCGCGACGCGGACGATGATCGGGTCGACGTCGAAGTGACGGGCGATGCCGCCCGCGACACCGGCCACGTGCCGGTCGGTGACGCTGCGGCGCAGGCGGCCGAGGTCCTTGACCTCGTCGCGGGTGACCCGCGGGCCCGAGGGGGGCGGGGTGCCCGGGGCGGGCTGCTCGGTGGAGGGGCTGGCGTTGTCCATGGCTCAACTCTCCTCGGCGGCAGCGCCCCGCACCATCGGGGACAGCCCTGATCCGGGGCTGGCCCGCCGGGGTCCGGGTCAGGGTCGGCTCGGGGTCAGTCCTCATGGTCGTGCACCTGCGCGCCTGCGACGATGGAGGGACGATGAGCCACCCCACGCCCCCCTCCCAACCGGCCGCCCGCCCGGCTGCCCGCCCGGCCGCGCGCCCGCCGGCCCCGGGTGCTCCGCGCCGCGCCTACCGCGACCTCTCGGCGCCGATCGCCGGCGGCGTCGCGGCGGGCCTCGCCCGGCACCTCGCCGTGCCGGTGCTGTGGGTGCGCGGCTTCTTCGTGGCCACCGCCTTCCTCGGCGCCTTCGGCCTCATGCTCTACGCCGGCCTGTGGGTCTTCATGCCCGCCGACCAGCACTTCGAGGTCGGCGCACCCGGCCTCGAGAGCGCGACGCGCACCGGCAAGCGCCCCGGGCGGCGCTCGCGGCTGCGGGACGCCGGCCCGGCGATCGCGCTGGGCGCGCTGTTCTTCGGCGTGGTCCTCGGCATCGAGGGCATCTTCGGCCAGGGCGTGCTCTTCTGGCCGGTCGTCCTCGGCGTCGCGGGCATCGGGCTGCTGTGGCGCCAGGCCGACGAGGCCCAGCGGGAGCGCTGGATGGACTCCTCCGGGCGCATCGACCCGTTCCGGGCGATCTTCGGCAACGGCGGGTGGGCGGCCTACGCGCGGATCGCCGCCGGTCTCGGGCTGATCGTCACCGCCCTCATCGTCTTCGCCGTCGCCGCCGGGCAGGCGACCTTCGCCGTGCCGGTGCTGGTCGCGGGCCTGCTCGGGCTGCTCGGGCTCGCGATCGTCGTCGGCCCGTGGGCGCTGCGGCTCGTCAACGACCTCGGCGCCGAGCGGGCCGAGCGCGTCCGCACCCAGGAGCGCGCCGACATGGCCGCGCACCTGCACGACTCGGTCCTGCAGACCCTCGCGCTGATCCAGAAGAACGCCCACGACGCCACGACGGTCGCGCGGCTCGCCCGGTCGCAGGAGCGGGACCTGCGCCAGTGGCTCTTCGAGGCCGACACCGCCGACGCGACGACCCTCGCGGGCGCGCTGAAGGAGATGGCGGCCGACGTCGAGTCGCAGCACCCCGTGGTCGTCGACGTCGTCACCGTCGGCGACTGCGACCTCGACGAGTCGCTGCGCCCCATCGTCCTCGCCGCGCGCGAGGCCGTGGTCAACGTCGCCAAGCACGCCGGCACCCAGCGCGCCGACGTCTACGCCGAGACCACCGCCGGGGCCGTGGACGTGTTCGTCCGCGACCGGGGCGCCGGCTTCGACCTCGGCGGGGTGGCCACCGACCGCCACGGCGTCCGCAACAGCATCGTCGACCGGATGGCCCGCCACGGCGGCAGCGCCGACGTACGCTCTGCTCCCGGCGAGGGCACCGAGGTCCGCCTCCACATGCCGCGCACCGGCCACCACGAGTCCCGTCCCCACGAGCCCGACCCGCCGACAGACCAGCCGACAGACCAGCCCGACCGCGAGGAGACCCCATGACCCAGGCCAGCCCCGAGCGTCCCGTGCGGGTCGTCCTGGTCGACGACCACGCCATGTTCCGGGCGGGGGTCCGCGCCGAGCTCGCCACCAGCGGCGCGGGCGTGGTCGAGGTCGTGGGCGAGGCGGCCGACGCCGACGCCGCGGTGGCGGTCGTCCGCGAGCAGCAGCCCCAGGTCGTCCTCCTCGACGTGCACCTGCCCGGCGGGGGAGGGGTGGAGGTCATGCGACGCCAGCCCTCGCCCGACACGCTCTACCTCGCCCTGTCGGTCTCGGACGCCGCGGAGGACGTCATCGGCACCATCCGCGGCGGCGCGCGCGGCTACGTCACCAAGACGATCACCGGCCCCGAGCTCGTCGACGCGATCACCCGGGTCGCCGGCGGTGACGCTGTCTTCTCGCCGCGTCTCGCCGGCTTCGTGCTCGACGCCTTCGCCGGGTCGATCGACGTCGCCGCCGTCGACGAGGACCTCGACCGGCTCACCGAGCGCGAGCGGGAGGTGATGCGCCTGATCGCCCGTGGCTACGCCTACAAGGAGGTCGCCAAGGAGCTGTTCATCTCCGTCAAGACCGTCGAGACCCACATGTCGTCGGTGCTCCGCAAGCTCCAGCTGTCGAGTCGTCACGAGCTGACGAAGTGGGCCTCCGATCGCCGGCTGCTCTAGTCGCTGCCGGCCGTCGCCCCCGGCCGGACCAGCCCGGACTCGTAGGCGAAGACGACGGCTTGCGCGCGATCTCGCGCGCCGACCTTGGAGTAGATGCGTCCCACGTGCGTGCGCACGGTCGGCTCCCCCAGGTGGAGGTCGTGGGCGAGCTCGTCGTTGCTCAGCCCCTTCGCCAGCAGGCGCAGCACGTCGCGCTCGCGCTCGGTGAGCGTGGCGAGCCGCGCCGTCAGCGCCGGCAGCGGTTCACCGCTCTGCAGGTGGCGCTCGATCAGCCGGCGCGTGACGGATGGTGCCAGCAGCGCGTCACCGGCCGCCACGGTCCGGACGGCCGTGAAGATGGTCTCGCGGGGCGCGTCCTTGAGGAGGAAGCCGCTCGATCCCGCACGGAGGGCCGCCAGCACGTAGTCATCGAGGTCGAAGGTCGTCAGGACCAGGACCCGTGTCGCCATGCGGTCGTCGGAGCAGATCGTGCGGGTGGCAGCGATGCCGTCCACGTGTGGCATCCGGATGTCGAGGAGCGCGACGTCGGGTCGGTGACGCCGTACCTCCTCGACTGCCTGCAGCCCGTCGGCGGCCTCGGCGACCACCTGCAGGTCGGGCTGCGTGCCGAGGACCGCCACGAGCCCCGCACGCACCAGCTCCTGGTCGTCGGCCACGAGCACCCGGATGCTCATGCCGTCGTCTCCTCGGCCGCCGCGGCCGGCACCGTCAGGGGAAGCCGTGCCCGCACGGTGAAGCCACCGTCGTCGGGGCCGGCAGTGACCACCCCGCCCTGGGCCCGGGCGCGCTCGCGCATCCCGGTGAGTCCGTGACCGCCCTCGGCGTAGCCGGCGGCGGTGCGGCCGCCGACGTCCGTCACCTCCACGACGATCCCGTCGCCGGTCACCCTCACGCTCGCGTCGACGTGAGCGCCCGGTGAGTGGCGGAGGGCGTTGGTCAGGGCCTCCTGGAGGATCCGGTACGCCACCAGCTCGAGGTCGGCGGGCAGCGGCACGAGGTCACGGTCGATGGACAGCTCGAGGTCGAGGCCGGCCTCGGTCAGCTCGGCGGCGAGCCGGCGGGCATCGCCCAGGCCGGGGGTGGTGGTGGCGGCCGGACGAGGTTCGTCGGCCTCGCCCAGCCTGCCCAGCACGTCGCGCAGCTCGGTGAGGGTCCGGCGGCCGACCCGCTGGATGGCGCGCAGGTTCTCGGCCGACGGATGGTCGGGAGCGAGCAGGGCCTCGCCCGCCTCGGCCTGCACCACCATGAGCGTCACACTGTGCGCCACCACGTCGTGCACGTCGCGACCGACCCGGGCACGATGCTCGGCCTCGCGTGCCCGTGCCTCGGCGTCACGGCTCCGCCTCAGCTCCCTCGCCTGCTCCGCCACCTGCTCGACCAGCCGGTTGCGCGACCACACGACACGTCCGGCGAGCCAGGAGCCGCCGACCAGGATGGAGATGAAGCCCAGGTCGTCGGCCGGGTCGCCGACGTCGAGCCAGCTGGCGTACATGATCGCGGGCAGGAACGCGGCGAGCCCGGTCAGGGCGCGCCCCAGCGGCGCGTGGGCACCCAGTGAGTAGCTCGCCACCAGCAGGCTCGCGAGGAGGCCGACGCCGTCGAGGGTCCCGACGAGCAGCACCTGCAGGTCGATGCCGACAAGGATGAGCAGGAAGGTCGCCAGCGGGCGACGTCGGCGGAGCACGAGGGGCAGCGTGAAGAGGAGGTCGCTCAGGAGCGAGCGTCCGATCGGCGCGTCGCTGAACTCACCCGTCGCGGTCTCCGCCACCGCGACCACCGCGACGCCCATTGCCAGCGCCAGGTCGGCCAGGTCCCGGCGCGGGAGTCGGGCGGGCAGCGCCCACGCACGGTCCAGCACCGTCCCACGGTACGGCGCCGCGAGGCCCCGCGGCATCCTCGCCGACGATGACCCGACGTCCGCTCTCCTCATCGCGTCGGCGTACGGGCCGGGGCGCTCCCGAGGACGCGAACGGCGCGTCGCATCGCACACGCTGGTGCAGACGGATCCCACGCCGAGCCGAGGACGCACACCATGGAATCCACGAGCACACCGGTCACCAGCAGGGCCCGGAGCACCGCCCGCGCCTGGCCCTACGCCGTCGTCGGCACGGCCGCTGCGGCCTCGACCGTCGGCTTCGCGCTGAGCCTGCGCAGCCCGGTGCTGGCCGGTGCCGAGCAGCTCACCCTCGAGGACGCCGTCGATGCTGTCGCGCTGATCGCCTTCGGGCTGCTGGGCGCGACCCTGATGCGCAGGAGCAGGGCTGCCGCACTGGGCCTTGCCCTGGTGGTGGCGGCAGGGCTGCAGGGCGTCAACTACCTGCTCGGAGGGGCCGCGGACGCGCTGTCCGACGGGCGTACACCGGTGCCGGCCGCCGCGCGGCTGGGATGGTTGGTCGCCGACTCGGCCTTCGTCGCGATGTTCATCCTGCTGCTCTACGCCCCCCTTGCGCTCTTCCCGACCGGACGCCTGCCCTCGGCGCGCTGGCGCTGGTTGCCGGTCGTGGCGACCACGTGCGCGGTGTCGGGCGTGCTCTCGGTCCTGCTCGGTCCGGGACGGGTCGACGACGACAACCCCGCCAAGGGGACGAACCCCCTCGGCGTCCCGGCGCTCGACGGGGTGGCCGCGGTGCTGGAGCGCGCCGGCCTGGTCCTCCTCGTGCTCACCTTCGTCGGCGGCGTCGCGGCCTACGTCGTGCGCTGGCTCCGGTTCCGGGGTGCGAGGCGGCGTCAGCTCGCCTGGCTGGCCACCGGTGTGGTCGCGATGGCGGTCTTCATGGTGGTCGACGCGGGGAGCTCCCTCGTCGCCCAGGTGGTGTCGGCCTCCGTGCTCTTCGGCACGCTGCTGGTCGGGTTGGGATGGCCACTGCTCGGGCCGCTGGGTGCGGAGGCAGAGCGCACCGACCACGCCACGTCCACCAACTCCCCAGGGGTGGTGGACGTTTGACAAGGTAGCCGGGAACCGGTGGGGTCGGGGAACATCCCTCACCCCCTCGGGAAGCGAGCGCACGATGGCAGACACCGAGACCATCCCGCACCAGGACGAGGACGACAGCGAGCTGAAGCGCTCGATCACCGGTCGCCTCCTCTTCTTCTACACGCTCGGGGACGTGCTGGGGTCGGGCATCTACGTCCTGATCGGCCTGGTCGCCGCAGCCGTCGGCGGCGCCTTCTGGATCGCCTTCGCGCTGGGCGTCACGGTCGCCGCCATCACCGGTGCGGCGTACGCCGAGCTGGTCACCAAGTACCCCCAGGCAGCCGGCGCCTCGCTCTACGTCAACAAGGCCTTCGGCAACCGGCCGCTGACGTTCCTCGTCACCGTCTCGTTCCTCGCCGCCAGCATGGCGGCGTCGGGCTCGCTCGCCGTCGGCTTCGCCTCCTACTTCGCCGAGGTGTGGTCGGCCCCGCCGGCGCTGCTCGTCTCGCTCGTCTTCGTGGCGCTGCTCGTGGTGGTCAACTTCATCGGCATCACCGAGTCGGTGTGGATGAACATGCTGATGACCTTCGTCGAGGTCGCGGGCCTGCTGATCGTCCTCGTCATCGGCATCGTCCACGTCGCCCAGGGCAACGCCGACTTCGGCGTGCTGACCCACATCGACACCAGCGGCGACTACGGGAGCCCGGCGCTCGCCGTGCTGGCCGGCATCTCGTTCTCCTTCTTCGCGATGACCGGCTTCGAGAACACGGCCAACGTGGCCGAGGAGACCATCGACCCCTACAAGTCCTTCCCGCGCTCGCTGGTCGGCGGCATGGTGGTGGCGGGCCTGGTCTACGTCCTGGTCTCGATGGCAGCGGCGCTGACGGTGCCCGTCGAGACGCTGGCGAGCTCGGATGCGGCGCTGCTCGAGGTCGTCAAGCAGGGCATCCTGCCGTTCTCCGACGAGTTCATGACCACGCTCTTCTCCGTCATCGCGCTGATCGCGATCACCAACACGACGCTCGTGACCATCGTGACGCAGCCGCGGGTGCTCTACGGCATGGCCCGCGAGGACGTCGTACCCGGTGTCTTCGCCAAGATCCACCCGGTCCGTCGCAGCCCGTGGGTCGGCCTGATCTTCTCCGGGGCCGTGGTCGGGTCCCTGCTGGTCATCGGCACCCTGGTCACCGAGGCCGGGGGCGGCATCGACCTGGTCGGCCGGCTCGCCACGGTGACCGTCGTGCTGCTCCTCGCGATCTACGCGACCGTGATCGTGGCGTGCCTCCGGCTGCGTGGGCGGGACGAGGAGCACCCCTTCTTCCGTGCCAACACGCCGTTGCTCTTCGTCGGACTCCTGGGCAACCTCGCGATCCTCTACTTCACCATCTACGACGACCCCTATTCGCTGATCTGGTGCGCGGGTCTCCTCGGTGTGGGCCTCGTCCTCTTCCTCGCGGAGTACTTCTTCGGCAGCAAGGGCACCGGGACGCGGACCCCCGACCTCGACAGCACGGAGGCCTGACATGCACGTCATCGTCGCCACGGACGGCTCCCGCCAGTCGCTGGCCGCCGCCAAGCACTTCAAGTCCTTCGCCGACCCCACCAAGGTCACCGAGATCTCCGTCGTCGCGGTGATCCGGCCGCTCGCCTCGGTCGCGTTCGCCGACGACCTGTCGGAGGGCAAGCTCGACGGCTCGTTCCGCGACGCGGCGCAGAGCGCGGTCGACACCATCGCCGCGGTGTTCGACGGCTGGGGCCCCAAGGTCAACAAGCGGATCCGCAGCGGGTCGGCGGCCAACGAGATCATCAAGGCCGCCAAGCAGTACGACGCCGGCCTGGTCGTGGTCGCGGCGGGCGGGCGGGGGCTCAGCGACAGCGTGCTCGTCGGCAGCACCGCCCAGCGGGTGCAGCACTACGCGCCCTGCCCGGTGCTCGTCGTGCGCCCCGCCCCCAAGCCCAGGAGGCACCGGGCCTGACCCCCGGGGTCACTCACTAGGGTGGGTCCCATGGAGACCCTGCGGCTGGTGCTGCTCTTCGTCCACATCCTCGGCTACGCCGCCCTCCTCGGAGGACTCCTCGTGCAGGTGCGCGACGACACCAAGAAGGTGAACTCGCTGATGCGCGACGGCGCCGGGACGGCCTTCGTCGCCGGCCTGCTGCTCGTCGGCGTCCTGGAGAACCTCGGCTCGCCCGACCACGCCAAGATCGGCGTGAAGTTCGCCATCGGCCTCGTCATCCTGGTGCTCGTCATGGTCAACATGCGCAAGCCGAGCATCCCGCAGGGCCTCTACTACGGCCTGCTCGCGCTGACGCTCGCCAACATCGCGGTGGCGGTCTTCTGGTCGCCCGCCCACGCCTGACCGGCCCGACCGGGCTGTCGTACCGGCCGCATAGGCTGGGGCCGACATGAGCCCCACCGACGCCCCCGCCGACCAGGCCCTCTTCGAGCTCCGCGACCACCCGCTCCTCGACGGGCTCAACGAGCCCCAGCGGGCCGCCGTGACGCACGCCGGCGCCCCGCTGCTGGTCGTCGCCGGCGCCGGGTCCGGCAAGACGCGGGTGCTGACGCGTCGCATCGCCTGGCTGATCAACGAGCGGAAGGCCCACCCGGGGTCCATCCTGGCCATCACCTTCACCAACAAGGCCGCGGCCGAGATGAAGGAGCGCGTCGAGGACCTCGTCGGCAAGCGGGCCCGGATCATGTGGGTGTCGACCTTCCACTCCGCCTGCGTGCGGATCCTCCGCAAGGAGATCGACCGGGTCGGCTTCAAGTCCAACTTCTCGATCTACGACGCGGCTGACTCCAAGCGGCTGATGACGCTCGTCCTGCGCGACCTCGAGCTCGACCCCAAGCGCTACCAGCCCAACGCCGTGCTCAACTGGGTCTCGGACCAGAAGAACGAGCTGCGCGACGCCGAGGACGCCGCCAAGGAGGCGCGCAACTCGTTCGAGGAGGCCTACGCCAAGGCGTTCGCGAGCTACCAGCGCCGCCTGCGCGAGGCCAACGCGCTCGACTTCGACGACCTCATCATGACGACGGTCCACCTGCTCCAGGCCTTCCCCGACGTCCGCGAGAACTACCGCCGCCGGTTCCGCCACGTGCTCGTCGACGAGTACCAGGACACCAACCACGCGCAATACAGCCTGATCCAGCAGCTGTGCGGAGCCTCCTTCGAGGAGGGCCACCAGGAGGCCGTCGAGCCGAGCGAGCTGATGGTGGTCGGTGACGCCGACCAGTCCATCTACGCCTTCCGCGGAGCCGACATCCGCAACATCCTCGACTTCGAGCAGGACTTCCCCGACGCCACCACCATCCTCCTCGAGCAGAACTACCGCTCGACGCAGACGATCCTGTCCGCAGCCAACTCCGTCATCGGCAACAACCGCGGCCGCAAGCCGAAGCGGCTGTGGACCGACGCGGGGGAGGGCGAGCGGATCGTCGGCTACGTCTCCGACGACGAGCACGACGAGGCCCGCTTCGTCAGCGAGGAGATCGACAAGCTGACCGACGACGCCGGCGTACGCCCCGCCGACGTCGCCGTCTTCTACCGCACCAACGCGCAGTCCCGCGTCTTCGAGGAGGTGTTCATCCGCACCGGCCAGCCCTACAAGGTCGTCGGCGGGGTGCGCTTCTACGAGCGGCGGGAGGTCCGCGACGCGCTGGCCTACCTCCGGATGCTGGTCAACACCGCCGACGAGATCTCGCTGCGCCGGGTGCTCAACACCCCCAAGCGCGGCATCGGTGAGCGGGCCGAGGCCTGCATCGCCGCCCTCGCCGACCGCGACCGGATCACCTTCTGGGAGGCGCTGACCCGGGCCGCCGACGCCCCGGGCCTGGCCACGCGCAGCCTGAAGAACATCGAGGCGTTCGTCGCGATGGTGCAGGAGCTGCAGTCGATGGTCGAGGCCGACGAGCGTCCCGACGTCATCCTCGAGTCGGTGCTCGAGCGCTCCGGCTACCTCGCCGAGCTCGAGGCGAGCGACGACCCGCAGGACGGCACCCGCGTGGAGAACCTCGCCGAGCTGGTCGCGGTCGCCCGCGAGTTCGCCGAGGACCCGCAGCCGGGCCCGAGCGTCGACCCGGCCGAGGTCGAGGCCGGCACCGTCGCCGTCGGGCTCGGCGACTTCCTCGAGCGGGTCGCCCTCGTCGCCGACGCCGACCAGATCCCCGACGCCCCCGACGGCGACGACTCCGGGGTCGTCACGCTGATGACGCTCCACACGGCGAAGGGCCTCGAATTCCCGGTCGTCTTCCTCACCGGCCTCGAGGACGGCGTCTTCCCCCACCAGCGCTCACTCGGCGACCAGCCCGAGCTCGAGGAGGAGCGCCGCCTCGCCTACGTCGGCCTCACCCGCGCGCAGCAGCGCCTCTACGTCTCCCGGGCGCTCGTGCGCTCAGCGTGGGGCGCCCCGAGCCACAACCCGGCCAGCCGCTTCCTCGACGAGCTCCCGGTCGACCTCGTCGACTGGCGCCGCACCGCGTCCGAGCAGACCCGCTGGGGCCGCCAGGACCTCAGCGGCGGCTCCACGCGCCTGGCCATCCCCACCGACGCCGGCCGCCGCAACTTCAGCTCCGCCGCGCTCCGCGCCGACGCGGCCGCCAAGGCCAAGCCCGCCCGCGACATCCCCAGCCTCGACCCGGGCGACCGGGTGGTGCACGACTCCTTCGGCATGGGCACCGTCGTCGCCGTCGAGGGCGTGGCCGAGAAGTCCGTGGCCTCCATCGACTTCGGCTCCGAGGGCGTCAAGCGCCTGCTCCTGCGCTACGCCCCGGTCGAGAAGCTCTGACGGCCCGTTCCGGCTCGGCGCGGGGGCGCGTCGGCGTACGGCGCGGGGTGGGCGGTGCGTCAGCTACCTTCTGCGGCGCGGGAATGTGGCTCAGGCACCGCTCGCGGGCGTGTCGGCGTACGGCGCGGGGGTGGGCGGTGCGTCAGCCACCTTCTGCGCCTCGGGAATGTGGCTCAGGCACCGCTCGCGGGCGTGTCGGCGTACGGCGCGGGGTGGGCGGTGCGTCAGCCACCTTCTGCGGCTCGGGAATGTGGCTGACGCACCGCTTGCGGGCGTGTCGGCGTACGCCGCGGGGTGGGCGGTGCGTCAGCCACGCTCCGCGCGTCGGTCAGGGGACGATGCCGTGCTCGACGAAGGCCTGGAACGGGTCGACCGGGCCGCCGCCGCCGGGGCGCACCTCGAGGTGGAGGTGGGAGCCGGTGACGTTGCCGGTGGCGCCGACGGTGCCGATGTTCTCGCCGCCGGTGACGCGGTCGCCGACGGAGACGTAGATCGCGGTCTGGTGGCAGTACCAGATCTCGGTGCCGTCATCGAGGGTGACGACCGTCTTGTTGCCGTAGGCACCGTCGTATCCGGTCTCGGTCACGGTGCCGTTGGCGATCGCCAGGATCGGGTCACCGGAGTCGCCGTTGAAGTCGAGGCCGGTGTGGTAGCTGGCCCAGAGGCCGTACTGGCCGAACGTCGCGGTGATGCCGTAGTGCGCGAGGGGGAGAACCCACTTGTTCTCCTTGATCTTCGCCGCCTGCTTCTCGGCGGCCTTGCGCATCTCCTCGAGCTTGGCGGCCCGCTCGGCCATCTGCTTCTCGGCCAGGGCGATGAGCTCGGGGTCGGTCTCCTCCTCGCCGGAGTCGCGGACGTGGTCGCGGCTCACGACGACGCCGCGGCGTGAGATCGCCTGGCCGGCGACCGAGCCGATGGCCTGCGTGGCCTCGACCGCGGAGCCCGACGAGGCCATCGTGACGCCCGAGCCGGACGCGGTGACCGCGCCGCCGGCGGAGACCGCCAGGACGGCGACGCCGGCCACGAGGGGCAGGGACGGCAGCCGGACCACGGAGCGTCGCGGCGGCGTGGAGGCACGTCGCTTGCCGCTCACGGGTGCAGCCGTTGCCGAGGTGCGTCGCTTGGGAGCGCGCTCCGCTCGGTGGTTGCCCATGAAGGAGTTACCAATCTGCCGGGTCGTCAGGGGGGTCGGGTCGGCGAGACCGCGCACGACTGTAACGGAAGGATCACGGGAAAGTGCAACCCTGGACCAAATAAGTGCCGGTACCCCCGCTCGGTGGTCGATAAACGGACGCGGGGCGTGACGCGGGCCTCAGCCGCGCGCGGCCTGGTAGCGCTCGAGTGCCTCCCGGCGCTCGTCGGCGTGGTCGACGATGCGCAGCGGGTAGTCCCGCTCGTAGCCGACGTCGGACTTCCACGGCTCGTGAGCGGCCTTGCCGGGCAGGTGCGCCAGCTCGGGCACCCAGCGGCGGACGTAGTCGCCCTGCGGGTCGAACTTCAGGCCCTGGGTGACCGGGTTGAAGACCCGGAAGTAGGGCGAGGCGTCGGTCCCGGTGCCGGCCACCCACTGCCACCCGTGGTTGTTGGAGGCCACGTCGCCGTCGATGAGCAGGTCGAGGAAGTGCCGGGCGCCGACCGGCCACCACACGTGCAGGTCCTTGGTGAGGAAGGAGGCGGTGATCATCCGCACCCGGTTGTGCATCCACCCGCTGTGCATCAGCTGCCGCATCCCGGCGTCGACGATCGGGTAGCCGGTGGTGCCGGTGCGCCACGCCTCGATCGCGTCGTCCGGGTCGTCGTACCTCATCCCCTTCAGCGCCGGCTTGAGGTCCGACCACGCCGAGGACGGCGCGTGCCACAGCACGTCGGCGTAGAAGTCGCGCCACGCCAGCTCGTTGGCGTACGTCGACGTGGGGGGCGCCTCCGCGAGGAGCGAGCGGGGGTGCAGCACCCCGAGATGCAGGTACGGCGAGAGCCGCGACGTGCCGTCGTGGTCGGGGCGGTTGCGCTCGTCCGCGTAGGCCCGGAGCCCGTCGTCGCGGAACGCGCGCCAGCGCCGCCACGCGGCGTCCTCGCCGGCGCCGGGCAGCTCGAAGGGTGCCTCGGCCACCGCCTCCTCCAGCAGGTCGAGCGCCCGCTGGTCGGAGTCGGCCGGCAAGAGGTCGGGGGAGCGGGGCGTGCGGGCCGGCTCGGACCAGCCGTGCTCGCGCCACGCGCGGGCGAAGGCGCTGAACACCTGGTACGGCTCGTTGCTGCCGTTGCGGACCCGCCCCGGCCCCACGGCGTACGGCGACCCGGTCGCGACCAGCTCGACGCGCTCGCCGACGGCCTCGTCGCGGCGCCGGCCGTACGGCGTCGTCTCGGCCGCCACGTGCACCCGCCGCCCGTCGGCCACCCGGGGCACGACCTCGCGCGGGTCGCCGTGGAGGACGGTCAGCGGGATCCGCTCGGCGAGGGCCAGGACGTTGGCGGCCAGCCACGCCCGACGTGCCGGGCCGGCGGTGGCCCAGATGGCCGGGTCGACGACGAAGAGCGCCGTCGTGGCGCCCTCCTCGAGCGCGGCGAGCAGGGCCGGGTTGTCGCGCACCCGCAGGTCGCGACGGAACCACATGACGGCCGATCCGGGGCCCTTCGAGGTGGTGGACATGCACCTCAACGTAGCCCGGGCGTGAGCACCACCACGCTCACCCGACCTCGCTCGACCCCTCCGGGGAGGTCTAGGGTGCCGAGAGGGAATTCCCCGCACTGTTCGCAGACGAAAAGGACTGGTCACTCTCGTGGACCTGATGGAGTTTCAGGCGAAAGAGCTCTTCGCCAAGCATGGAGTAGCGACCACCCTGGGTGTCGTCGCCGAGACCCCGGAGGCCGCGCGAGCCGCCGCCGAGGAGATGGGCGGCGTGACCGTCGTCAAGGCCCAGGTCAAGGCCGGCGGCCGTGGCAAGGCCGGCGGCGTGAAGATCGCCAAGACCGCAGACGAGGCGGAGTCCTACGCCCGCGACATCATCGGCATGGAGATCAAGGGCCTGCGCGTCAACCGCGTCCTCGTGACGCCGGCGACGCCGCCGGTGGAGGAGTACTACTTCTCCTTCCTGCTCGACCGCTCCAACCGCTCGCACCTGTGCATCGCCTCGGTCGAGGGTGGCGTGGAGATCGAGGAGGTCGCCAAGACCAACCCCGACGCCGTCAAGAAGATCCGCATCGACGCCCTCGAGGGCGTGACCCCGGAGAAGGCCGCCGCGATCGTCGACGAGGCCAAGTTCCCCGCCGAGCTGCGCGACCAGGCCATCGAGATGGTCCAGAACCTCTGGAAGGTCTACGTCGAGGAGGACGCCACCCTCGTCGAGGTCAACCCGCTCGCGCGCCTCGAGGGCGACAAGCTCGAGGCCCTCGATGGCAAGGTGTCGCTCGACGACAACGCCTCCGAGGTGCGCCACCCGGACCACGAGCAGTTCGAGATCCGCGAAGAGGCCGACCCGCTCGAGGCGGCCGCCAAGGACAAGGGCCTCAACTACGTCAAGCTCGACGGCGAGGTCGGCATCATCGGCAACGGCGCGGGCCTGGTCATGTCGACCCTCGACGTCGTGGCCTACGCCGGCGAGAAGCACGGCGGCGTGAAGCCCGCCAACTTCCTCGACATCGGTGGCGGCGCCAACGCCCAGGTCATGGCCAACGGCCTCCACATCATCCTCGGGGACCCCCAGGTCAAGAGCGTGTTCGTCAACGTCTTCGGCGGCATCACCGCGTGCGACGAGGTCGCCAACGGCATCGTGGGCGCGCTGGACATCCTCGGCGACGAGGAGACCAAGCCGCTGGTCGTCCGCCTCGACGGCAACAACGTCGAGGAGGGCCGCCGCATCCTGGCCGAGGCCAACCACCCGCTGGTGACCATGGTCGACACGATGGACGGCGCGGCCGACAAGGCCGCCGAGCTCGCCCACCAGGCCTGAGAGAGAGAACCGAACAGATGAGCATCTACCTCAACAAGGACTCCCGGATCATCGTCCAGGGCATGACGGGCGGCATGGGTGCCAAGCACACCACCCTCATGGTCGAGTCCGGCGCCAACATCGTCGGCGGCGTCAACGCCCGCAAGGCCGGTACGACGGTCGAGCTGGGCGGCAAGGAGCTCCCCGTCTTCGGCACCGTCGAGGAGGCGATGAAGGAGACCGACGCCAACGTCTCGGTCGCGTTCGTGCCGCCGGCGTTCACCAAGGACGCCTGCATCGAGGCCATCGACGCCGAGATCCCGCTCCTCGTGGTGATCACCGAGGGCGTGCCGGTCCTCGACACCGCTGAGGTCGTGCAGTACCTCGAGGGCAGGTCCACCCGGATGATCGGCCCGAACTGCCCCGGCATCATCACGCCGGAGGAGTCGCTCGCCGGGATCACGCCGCACACCATCGCGGGCAAGGGCCCGGTCGGCCTGGTGTCGAAGTCGGGCACGCTGACCTACCAGATGATGTACGAGCTGAAGGACTTCGGCTTCACCACCGCCATCGGCATCGGCGGCGACCCGATCATCGGCACCACCCACATCGACGCGCTCGAGGCCTTCGAGAACGACCCGGAGACCAAGGCGATCGTCATGATCGGCGAGATCGGCGGCGACGCCGAGGAGCGTGCCGCGGCCTACATCAAGGAGCACGTCACCAAGCCGGTCGTCGGCTACGTCGCCGGCTTCACCGCCCCCGAGGGCAAGACGATGGGCCACGCCGGCGCCATCGTGTCCGGCTCGTCGGGCACCGCCCAGGCGAAGAAGGAGGCCCTCGAGGCCGCCGGGGTCAAGGTCGGCAAGACGCCGTCGGAGACCGCCGCCCTGATGCGGGAGATCCTTCAGGCGCTCTGATCGACAGCGCTCTCCAGACGGCCTCGCAGGTCCACCTGCGGGGCCGTCGTGGATTTCGCGTGCCGGTCGTGGCGCGTGGGCGGGTGGGCCTCCCACAGCAGCCGCCACACCACGTGGGCGCCCAGGAGGCGCACCGGCGCGACGGCGGACATCCGTCGCGGCGACGGCAGGGTCGGGCAGGCCGAGCTGGCCAGCGTCGATGGAATGGACATGGCTCTAGCACCCCGTTTTCGTGAACGCGCACATCGCTTGGACGATCTGGTTGGTGGTGGCCGTGACCTCGTCGGCCTGTCGGTCCAGCGACGCGAGCGTGCCCTCACCGTACGTCTGGACCATCAGCCGGGCCGAACCGACGCGGGTCACCTGGTAGACCGAGCTGCCGAGCCCGTCGTCGTACGTCAGGCCCAGGGTGACCGTGTCGTAGCCGGTGTCCCTGGCCAGGACCGTCCAGACCTGGTTGGCCGACCGGCGGCAGTCGCGGGCGGCGCGGCGCACGCCTGACATCGCCGCCACGGCGGCGTCCGCGTCGGCGTGGACGACGAGCTCGCGGCCGTCGTAGTACTCCGGGCCGAGCACGGCGGAGTAGAGGTGGCGGGTGCCGGCCGCTCCCGCGGCGGGCCAGACGTCGCGGCCACACATCTCGACGGGGTCCATGGCCACGTCGTCGGTGGGTGCGGTGACGTCGTCGTCGCCGCCGTCCTCGGGCAGGCCCACCCCGAGCGGGAAGTCCGAGGGGATCCTGGCGGGCGCGGTCGGCGGGGTCGACGGGGACGACGTCGGGGACGAGGCGGGTGCCGAGGGCGACGGGCTGCCGGGACTCACGGTCGGGGACTCGGTGGGAGTCTCGCTCGGGGAACCACTCGATGTCTCCGTCGGTGTCGCCGTCGGTGTCTCGCTCGGCGACTCGGTCGGTGTCTCGCTCGGGGTCGGCGCGGACGTCGGCGCCTCGCCGAACACGGCCAGCGCGTCGACGGTCTCGCGCAGCGGCGCGACGCTCGCCTCGACGGCGTCGCGGGCGCGCTGGCGGGTCCAGTGGCCGTACGTCGAGGTGACGAGGACCGCAGCACCGACGGGCACCACGTGCAGGATCGTCGCGCCCGTCCCGGGCTCGCCGTCGAAGCTGTAGGTCTGCAGCAGTGTCGTGGCCGGCCCGGGGCCGAACGGCGAGGCCAGCACCTCGGTGCGGGTCTCCATGTCGCGACTGGCGTCGGGCTCGGTGCAGTCCGAGACGAGGCCGGCCAGGCGGTCGGCCAACCGGCGGGCGTCGTCGGGAGCCCCGAGGACCAGCAGCTCCCGGGTGTCGGCGGACTCGCCTCCGCTGGCGTCGGCCACCATCCGGTCACGGGTGCCCAGTCCGCGCAGCGGGGAAGTGCCGCACAGCTCGAGGTCACGCAGGCCGGTGCCGGAGCGGGAGGTCGGGACGGTGTCGGCAGGCGCGCCCATGCCCGAGGACAGCGGGAAGTCGTCGGGGATCGCGGTGCCGGTGCCCGCGCCGTCGGTCGCCGAGGTGGCCGAGGAGCCACCCGTCGCAGGCTCGTCGGGCGACCGGTCACCGCACCCGGCGGACAGCGCGAGGGTGCAGGCCAGCGCCGCGGTGACGAGCCGTGCGCGGTGCCTCATGACCGGTGAGACACGCCCGCGGGCGAAAAGGTTGCGTCAGCCGGAGGAGTCGAGCGGTCCGAGCCGCTCGGCCACGCGCCGGGCGAGGGCGACGAAGTCGGGGCGCGACATCGTCATGGTGCGGTCGGGCGCGAAGCCGAGCTGCGAGACGGCCCCGCCGTCGCGCACGATCGCCATCAGGAACGGGAACGACTGGCTGTCGTTGATCTCGAAGTTCAGCGCCCACACGCTCAGGTCGCCGGACTTCGAGGACGACGAGGCCAGCTGCGTGACGTCGGTGCCGAGGTTCGCGCGCCCGCACTGCTGGATGCGGTCGCGGACCTGGTCGACGAAGGTGCTCGCTCGCGCCGGCTTCATCGCGCCGACCGTCTGGGTGAGGCCGAGCTGGTTGGCCTTCGGCGTCTCGGGGAAGAGGAAGGTGCGGGTCAGGGCCTTGCTGATGCCCTTGCCCTGGAAGGTGGTGCGGTCGCAGCGGGTCGCGGCGTAGTTGCTGCGCGCCCGCTCGGGCTCCGTGCCCACCCAGGGACCGCGCACGGCGGCGACCGGTGGCAGGTCGACCACCGACAGCAGCCCGGGCGGCGTACCGATCCCGAGGGGCGGGGTGACCCGGGCCCGCGCGCGGCCGGCGCAGGCCCCGGCGCCCTCGGACCCGCAGACGCCGTTGACCGCGGCGGCGAGCCCGGTCAGCACGGCCTTGTCGGGGACGGCGCGGCCGCGGCTGCGCACGACCTGGGTGATCACGAGGTTGCCGGTGCGGGCCGTGCCGACGGTGAGGGTGGCCGGCTCCTTGCCCCAGGACCTCAGCCGGAACGTGCGCGCCTCGTCGCCGACGCGCTTGACCGTGCGGGTGCCCAGGAGCTGGGTGCGCGGGTCGATGCACCCGGCGAACCACAGCGACGCGGTCTCGAACCCCTGTGCCGCCTGGCGCTCGTTGCGCGACATCTCGACCATCTGGACGGCGGTCGACCGCACGTCGGCGACCTCGCGCCTGCGGGTGCGCTGCTGGTCGCCCTTGCCGACCTTCGTGCGCTCGACGCGGGTCTCGGTGCCCTCCCAGGTGCGGGCGAGGGCGGTGACGCCGTCGGGGTCGGCGAACCGCTCGCGCTGGCACGGCGCGAGCAGGCCGTCGCCGTCGAGGTTGTCGGTCGTGGCGGTCTCGGTCCAGTCGAGCCCGGGCCCGAACCGGGAGAGCTGGGCGGAGGAGAGCAGCGAGTCGGCGCTGATCATCTCCGCACCCGGGTCGTCGTCGACGGGTGCGTGCACCGTGACCCCGGGCGTCGCCTTCTCCTCCCGGAGGCTGGTGGGCTCGGCGCCGGCCCCGGTGGCGACCAGGGACCCGGACGCGAGGAGCGCCGCGGTCGCCAGCCCGGCCCCGATGACGGTGTGCGTACGACGCCGGGCGGCGCCGGCACGACGGATCACGGTCGCGCGGGGCCAGCGGGTGTCCTCGAGCGGGCCCGTGAGCGCGTGGAGCAGCCGCGGGATGTCGGTGGTCGGGGCGTCGCGGTGCAGGGAGAACTGCGAGGTGGCGGTCTGGAGCTCGCGCTCGGCGTCGGCGCGGGTGAGCCCGACGGTGCGGGCCACCTCGCCGAGCGAGAGCGCGGAGATGCCGTTGAGGACGAGCAGCTCGCGCTGGCGGGTGGTCAGCTTGGACAGCGCGTCGAGGGTGCTGCGCACCTCCGGGTCGAGGGACTTGTCGCGGTGCCAGATGCGGGCGGTGTGGCGCCGGCGGGCGCGACCGAGGGCGAGGGGGCGCACGTAGCCGTCGCGGTCCTCGAGCTGTCCGACCTTGCGCCAGCGGTGCCAGGCGACCACGAAGGCGTCGCGGACGGCGGCCCGGGAGGCGGGTGCGTCGCCGGTGAGGGCGTACGCCTCGTGCAGGAGGCGGTTGCGGGTCTCGACGTAGTAGGCGTCGAACGTCTCGGGGCTCCTCATGACCGCTCCACGGTACGGGAGTGGTCGTGGCCACGCACATCGATCGCGGGTCCGTCCTGCCGGGGCCGGGCGGCGTGGGAGCACGATCCGCCGCGGGGAGCGGGTGATGATGGGGCGGCCATGACGTCGCTCCTGACCCGCCCCGACCACCCACGGACCGAGGCCGCCCGACCGCGCCCGCTGGTGCTGATCGCGACCCTCGGCGGTGCGCTCGCCGCGCTGGGCCCGCTCGTCGTGCTGCTGGCGATCGGGGTCATCGGCTGGTTCGCCTCCGACGCCGGCGTCCACGGCGCCCCCCGCGACGGCATGCGCGTCGGCGCCCTCGCCTGGCTGGCCGGCCACGGCTCGGGCTTCACCGTCATGGGGGCGCGGGTCACGATCGTGCCGCTCGGCGTCACGGCCGTCGCGGCCTGGTCGATGTGGCGCCTGGGCTACCGGGTGGGCGACTCGATCTCCGGCCACGGCCCCGACGCGGACCGCATCTCCGACGGCGAGCGCGACCTCACCGTGCCCACCGCCGTCGCCCTGTTCTTCGCGGCGTACGCCGTCGTGGCCGTGGTGGTCGCGACCCTCGCCGCCGGCAGTACGGCCGATCCCTCGCTCCCGCGGGTGCTCGGCTGGACCGTGCTCCTGACGACGTTCGTCGCCGCCCCGGCCATCGCGGTCGGGTCGGGCCGGGCGGCGATCTGGGCGGCCTTCCTGCCGGCCTCCGTCCGCGCGGGCGCCGCCGTCGCCGGCTCGGTCCTCGCGCGGCTGCTGGTCGTGTGCGCCATGGTCTTCCTCGTCTCCTTCGCGGCGTCCTTCGGCGAGGCCGCGACGATGAGCTCGCGGCTGCACCTCAGCCCCTCGGAGGCCGGCCTCTACGCCCTCGCGAACGCCGCCTACGCACCCAACGCCGTGCTGTTCGCCGGGTCGTGGCTCCTCGGTCCCGGCTTCGCCGTCGGTGGCGCGACCGTCGTGTCGCCGGGCACGGTCGTGCTCGGCCCGCTGCCGGTCGTCCCGCTGCTCGCGGCTCTGCCGGCGGTGGGGACGCCGCCCGGCTGGGCGGGCGCCCTCATGGTCGTCCCGCCGCTCGTCGCCGCCGTCGCCGCGCACCGCACGCTCCGCGGCCGGCTCCTGGGCTGGGACCGGATCGCGCTCGCCGGGTGCGGTGGCGGCCTGGTGGCCGGGGTCGCGTTCGCCCTGCTCGCCTCGCTGTCGGGCGGCGCCGCCGGGCCCGGCCGCATGCGCTTCGTGGGCCCCTTCACCCGCGACGTCCTCGTCCACTCGGTCACCGCGTGCGGGATCGGCGCGCTCCTCGGCGCGTCGGTGCTGGCCTGGCTGGCGTGGCGGGCCGCCCGGTCCGTCGCGCCCGAGGAGGACCCCGGCCCCGACGCGACCGTCGAGGACTGATCGGTGGGGGCTGGACACAGCCACGGCGAGCGCCCGTCCCTCGGGCCCGCGCCGCGGCAGATCAGGGTGCTGATGGCGGCGCTGGTGGCGCCGCTCGTGCTGGCGACGCTCGTGGGCCTCGTCGCGCTGTGGCCGGACGGCGACCTGGAGGTCAGCGGCCCGGGTGTCGACGTCGAGCGTGGCACCGCCGAAGTGCAGTCGGTCGGTCCCTGCCGCCAGCAGGTGGAGGGCTGCCAGCTCGCCGAGGTGGAGCTGCTCAGCGGTCCGGGAGCGCCGGGCGAGGCGGAGGCGCTGCTGCCCTACGGCTCGCAGGCCCCCGAGGTGGTCGCGGGCGACCGCATCATCGTGTCCTACACCGCGCAGGCGCCCGACGGTGAGCAGTACGCGTTCCAGGACTTCGACCGCGGCCCGCCCCTGCTCCTGCTGCTGGTCCTGTTCGCGGTGGGCGTCCTCGCGCTGTCGCGGTGGCGCGGCATCGGTGCGCTCGCCAGCCTGGCGTACTCCCTCGTCCTGATCGCCGCGTTCACCCTTCCCGCGATCATGGAGGGCTCCTCGCCGCTCCTCGTCGCGGTGACGACCGCGGCCGCGATCATGCTGGTCACCCTCTACCTCTCCCACGGCCTCAGCGTCCGCACGACGGTCGCGATGCTCGGGACCCTGGTGTCGCTCGTGGTGATCGGTGGCGTCGGGTGGGTGTTCACCGAGATCGGCCACTTCACCGGCCTCGTCGACGAGGGCAGCCAGTACATCTCCGGCATCGCCGCCCAGGTCGACCTCCGCGGACTGCTGCTCGCCGGGCTGGTCATCGGTGCCCTCGGCGTGCTCGACGACGTCACCGTGACCCAGACATGGGCGGTCTGGGAGCTCGCCGACGCCGACGCCGACGCCGGCACCCGCTCGCTCTTCACCCGGGCGATGCGCATCGGTCGTTCGCACGCGGCGTCCACCGTCAACACGCTCGTGCTGGCCTACGTCGGCGCCACGCTGCCGCTGATGCTGGTCTTCTCCGCGCTGTCGCTGCCCTTCGGGATCGCGGTCAGCCAGGAGGTGGTGGCCCAAGAGGTGGTCCGCGGGCTGGTCGGCGGTCTCGGGATCCTCGCGGCGGTCCCGGTGACGACGGCGATCGCGGCGCTGGTCGCCGGTCGCCTGCTCCGCGAGCGGACGCACACGGCCGCGCCGTCCCACCGCGCCTAGACTTCCGCGCGTGCGCCAGCCCACCCGCCTCGTCGTCCTCGTCTCGGGGTCCGGCACCAACCTGCAGGCCCTGCTCGACGCCTGCGCCGACCCGTCGTACGGCGCCCGGGTCGTCGCCGTCGGCGCCGACCGCGAGGACATCGAGGGCCTCGCGCGCGCCGAGCGCGCCGGGATCCCGACCTTCGTGCGGCGGCTGTCGGACTTCGAGACCCGCGAGGGGTGGGACGCCTCGCTGACCACGGTGGTGGAGCGCTTCGAGCCCGACCTCGTCGTCTCCGCCGGCTTCATGAAGCTGCTCTCGACCGAGTTCCTCGACCGCTTCCTCACGCTCAACACCCACCCGGCGCTGTGCCCGGCGTTCCCGGGGATGCACGGCCCCCGCGACGCCCTCGAGCACGGCGTCAAGGTCACCGGCGCGACGCTCTTCGTGGTCGACGCGGGCGTCGACACCGGTCCGATCGTGGCCCAGGTGCCGGTGGAGGTGGCCGACGACGACGACGTGGCGTCGCTGCACGAGCGGATCAAGACCGCCGAGCGCGCGATGCTCGTGGACGCCGTGGGCCGCATCGCCCGCGAGGGGATCACGGTCGAGGGCCGCCGGGTTCGCATCGGCGCCGGGGCTCGCTAGGCTGCGGCCACACGACTGGCGCAGGTGGGTCACCACCAGGGAGTGACGCCGGGGAGCATCGAACGCCTGGGTGCCCCCGACTCGAGATCGACCGAGGAGTCCCGTGTCACCCTCCACCCCCGCACCCGACCGCATCGCCATCAAGCGAGCGCTGGTCTCCGTCTACGACAAGTCCGGTCTCGACGACCTGGTCCGCGGCCTGCACGCGGCCGGCGTGGAGCTCGTCTCCACCGGTGGCTCCGCCGCGCTCATCGAGTCGCTCGGCCTGCCCGTCACCAAGGTGGAGGACCTCACCGGCTTCCCCGAGTGCCTCGACGGCCGGGTCAAGACGCTGCACCCGCGGGTGCACGCCGGGATCCTGGCCGACCGCCGCCTCGACTCCCACGTGGCGCAGCTCGAGGAGCTCGGCATCGAGCCCTTCGACCTCGTGGTGAGCAACCTCTACCCCTTCACCCAGACGGTGGCCTCGGGCGCCGGCCCCGACGAGTGCGTCGAGCAGATCGACATCGGCGGCCCGTCGATGGTGCGTGCCGCCGCCAAGAACCACCCCAGCGTCGCCATCGTCACCTCGCCCGCGACCTACGACGCCGTGCTCGCCGCCGTCGCGGCGGGCGGGTTCACGCTGGCCGAGCGGCAGCGCCTCGCCGCCGAGGCGTTCGTGCACACCGCGACGTACGACGTCCACGTCGCGTCGTGGATGGGCAACGTCCTCACCGACAGCAGCGAGGGGACCGGCTTCCCGGCGTGGATGGGTGCCACGTGGTCCAAGGAGGCGGTGCTGCGCTACGGCGAGAACCCGCACCAGTCGGCCGCCCTCTACAGCAACGGCTACCTGCCCGGGGGGCCCGGCCTCGCCCAGGCGACGCAGCACCACGGCAAGGAGATGTCCTACAACAACTACGTCGACGCCGACGCGGCCCGCCGGGCGGCGTACGACTTCGACGAGCCGGCCGTGGCGATCATCAAGCACGCCAACCCCTGCGGCATCGCGGTCGCCGACGACGTCGCCACCGCCCACCGCAAGGCCCACGAGTGCGACCCGGTGAGCGCCTTCGGCGGCGTGATCGCCACCAACGTCCCGGTCTCGGTCGCGATGGCCGAGCAGGTCGCCGAGATCTTCACCGAGGTCGTCGTGGCGCCCGGCTACGAGGACGGCGCGGTCGAGGTCCTGCAGGCCAAGAAGAACATCCGCATCCTCGAGTGCCCGCCGCTGACCCGCGGCGGGGCCGAGATGCGGTCGATCTCGGGCGGACTCCTGCTGCAGGACCGCGACGTCGTCTCCGCCGAGGGGGACGACCCCTCCACCTGGATCCTCGCGACCGGCGAGGCCGCCTCCGAGGAGGTGCTGGCCGACCTCGCGTTCGCGTGGCGCGCCTGCCGCGCCGTGAAGTCCAACGCGATCCTGCTCGCCGCCGGCGGCGCGTCCGTCGGCGTCGGCATGGGTCAGGTCAACCGCGTCGACTCCTGCCGCCTCGCCGTCGAGCGCGCGGGGGAGCGGGCCGCGTCCGCGGTCGCCGCCTCCGACGCGTTCTTCCCCTTCGCCGACGGGCCCCAGATCCTCATCGACGCCGGCGTGAAGGCGATCGTCCAGCCGGGTGGGTCGGTGCGAGACGCCGAGGTCGTCGCGGCCTGCGAGGCCGCCGGCGTGACGATGTACCTCACCGGTGCGCGCCACTTCTTCCACTGATCGCCGACCCTGACAGGATGGCCCGCGTGACCGCACAGACCCTCGACGGCGCAGCGACGCTGCGGACCATCAAGGCCGAGCTCGCCGAGCGCGTCGCCGCCCTGCGCGAGCAGGGCGTCGTCCCCGGTCTGGGCACCGTGCTCGTCGGCGACGACCCCGGCTCGCACTGGTACGTCGGCGCGAAGCACAAGGACTGCGCGGAGATCGGCATCACCTCCATCCGCCGCGACCTGCCCGCCACGGCCACCCAGGCCGAGGTGGAGGCCGTCATCGACGAGCTCAACGCCGACGACGCGTGCACCGGTTTCATCGTCCAGCAGCCGACCGGGCTCGACGAGTTCGCGCTGCTCTCGCGGGTCGACCCCGACAAGGACGTCGACGGGCTGCACCCGGTCAACCTCGGCAAGCTCGTGCTGGGCGAGGCCGGTCCGCTGCCCTGCACGCCGGTGGGCTCGATCGAGCTGCTGCGCCGCCACGGCGTCGAGATCGCCGGTGCCGAGGTCGTCGTCGTCGGCCGCGGCATCACCGTCGGCCGCCCGCTGGGGCTGCTGCTGACCCGCCGCTCCGAGAACGCCACGGTCACGCTGTGCCACACCGGCACCCGCGACCTGGCCGCGCACGTCCGCACGGCCGACATCGTGGTGGCGGCCGCCGGCGTGCCCGGCATCGTCACCGCCGACATGGTGAAGCCCGGAGCGGCCGTGCTCGACGTGGGCGTCTCGCGCGTCGACGGGAAGGTCACCGGCGACGTGCACCCCGACGTGTGGGACGTGGCGGGCTGGGTCTCGCCCAACCCCAAGGGCGTCGGCCCGATGACCCGCGCGATGCTGCTGACCAACATCGTCGAGATCGCCGAGAAGTCCGTCCGACCCTGACATGGCCGAACCCGACACCCCCGACACCCCCGAGACCCCCGGGCGTCCCGTCGAGCCGCCCGAGTCGGTGCCCCCGGTCTCGGCCGAGCCGCCGCCGGAGGACCCCGACGAGCCGCGTCGCTACCCCTCGACCATCGGGGGAGCGTTCTACCTGCTCGTCCTGGGTGTCGTCGCCGTGTCGATGGTGGTCGTGGCGCTCGACGAGTGGCGCAGCGGGGTCCGGCTCATGGGCGGGGCGCTGATCTTCGCCGCGCTCGTGCGGCTGGTGCTGCGCCGCCGCGACGCCGGCATGCTCGCCGTACGCCACAAGCTCCTCGACGCCGGCGTGCTGCTCGTCCTCGGCGGGTCGCTGATCTTCCTCGCCGGCTCCATCCCCGACCAGCCCGGCGGCTTCTAGACAGCACGAAGGGCCGGACCCACCGGGTCCGGCCCTTCGGCGTCGCTCAGATGAGGCCGAGCTCCGTGACGGCCTTGCGCTCGTCGGCGAGCTCGGCGGTCGAGGCGTCGATGCGGGCGCGGGAGAAGTCGTCGATCTCCAGGCCCTCGACGATGGACCAGTCGCCGCCCGAGGTGGTGACCGGGAACGACGAGATCAGGCCCTCGGGGACGTCGTACTCGCCGCGGGACACGACGGCCATCGACACCCAGTCGTCGTCCGCCGAGCCGAACAGCCAGTCGCGGGCGGCGTCGATGGTGGCCGACGCGGCCGAGGCGGCCGAGGAGGAGCCGCGCGCGTCGATGATCGCGGCGCCACGCTTGGCGACGGTCGGGATGAAGTCGTTCTCGAGCCAGGCTTGGTCGCCCACGAGCTCGGCGGCGTTCTGGCCCTTGACCTTCGCGTGGAACAGGTCGGGGTACTGGGTCGCCGAGTGGTTGCCCCAGATCGTCATGTTCGTGATGTCGGTGACGGCGGCGCCGGTCTTGGCCGCGAGCTGCGAGATCGCCCGGTTGTGGTCGAGGCGGGTCAGCGCGGAGAAGCGCTCGCGCGGGATGTCGGGCGCGTTGGTCATCGCGATGAGGGCGTTGGTGTTGGCCGGGTTGCCGGTGACGCCGATCCGCACGTCGTCGGCCGCGACCGCGTTGAGGGCCTTGCCCTGCGCGGTGAAGATCGCTCCGTTGGCCGAGAGCAGGTCGCCGCGCTCCATGCCGGGACCGCGCGGGCGTGCGCCGACGAGGAGGGCGAGGTTGACGCCGTCGAAGATCTTCTCGGCGTCCGCGCCGATCTCGACGCCCGCGAGGTTCGGGAACGCGCAGTCGTCGAGCTCCATGACGACGCCCTCGAGCGCCTTGAGGGCGGGCTCGATCTCGAGCAGTCGCAGCTCGATCGGGCGGTCCGCGGCCAGCGCGCCGCTGGCGAGGCGGAAGAGCAGGCTGTAACCGATCTGGCCGGCGGCGCCGGTGACGGCGACCTTGAGGGGTTCGGAGGTCACGGTGGTACTCCTCGTGAGTGTGCGGGAGGCGGGACGTCTGTCCGGCTGACGCTAGCAGCGCCCGATCCGCCGTCGGCCGCTGGTCGGCGACTGGCATGCTGGCGCCCATGACGAGGGGGGCGCGAGCCGTACGCCGTCCACGGACGGGCGCCGCGCTGGCGGCCGGGCTGGTCCTCGGGCTCACCGGCTGCGCCGGCATCGGCCAGCCCGCGCCGTACGACTCACCGGGCATCAACGGCCTCGTCGTCCCGACGCCGACGCCGGACCCCGACGACTTCGTCGACGACGTCGACAACCCCTGGCTCGCCCTCCAGCCGGGCAGGCAGTGGACCTACGACCTCACCGACGACGCCGGGGCGCGCGGACGCATCGACATCGACGTCCTGGACCGCACCGAGCAGGTCGACGGCCTGGACGCCACGGCGGTGCGGACCACGACCGACACCGGGGACGGCACGACGAGCGTGGAGACCCGCCTCTACGCCCAGGACGCGGCGGGCAACGTCTGGTGGGTCGGCTCGGACTCCGAGGACCTCACCTGGCGCGCCGGTGAGGACGGCGCCGAGGCGGGGCTCGCGATGCCCGCCGACCCGCGCCTGGGCGACGGGTGGCTGTCGTACGACGTCCCCGGCCTGCCGCGGTCGAGCGCGACCATCGAGGACCAGACCAGCGAGCTGGTGCAGCTGCGCAACGAGGCCGACACCACGACCCGCACGGTGTACGAGAAGGGTGTCGGCCTCGTGGGGCTGCAGGACCTCGACGCCGGCTGGACCGCCGAGCTGGTCGAGGACTGACCGGGCCGCCGGGACTCAGTCGGGGCGACGCACCTGGGTGCGGCCGTCGTCGTCGCCGTCGGGGTTGCCCCAGTGGCCGGGCTGACCGGGCTGTGTGGGCTGACCGGGGTGTGCGGGCTGCTGTGCGGGCTGGGCGGGCGGCTGCTGCTGCGGTGCGCCCCACTGGCCGGGCTGGGCGGGCGGCTGCTGCTGCGGCTGGCCCCACTGGCCGGGCGGCGGGGACTGCGGCGCACCGTAGGCCGGGTCGGGCTGCTGCGGCTGCTGGTAGGGGTCGGGCTGGCCCCACTGCTGCTGCGGGGGAGCGCCCCACGCGGCACCGGGCTGCCCCCAGCTGGCCGGCTGTCCCTGGTTCCACTGGGCCTCGTAGTTGCCCGGCACGAGCTGGTCCTTGCGGCCGCCGCCGAAGTTGAGGCCGGAGCCGTCCACTGGCTCGGCGCCGTGGCCGAAGAGGACGGGGTAGGTCAGACCGGCGATGGCCGCGCCGAGCAGCGGAGCGAGCACGAAGAGCCACAGCTGGACGATCGCGTCGGTGCCGGCGAAGACACCGACACCGATCGAGCGGGCCGGGTTGACCGAGGTGCCGGTCAGCGGGATGGAGGCGAAGTGGATCATCGCGAGCGCCAGGCCGATGGCGAGGGGACCGAGCGCGACGTTGACCTCGTTGCGCGCGTCGGTGACGGCGAGGATGACCCACACGAAGACGGCGGTCATCAGCAGCTCGAGCAGCAGGGCCGCCCACCAGGCGAAGCCGGAGCCCTGGTCGCCGTAGAAGTTCTGGCCCATGTTGCCCTCGGCGACGAAGCCCTCGAAGCCGTGGCCCAGGCCGAAGAGCGCGGCACCTGCGAGCAGGGCGCCGAGCAGCTGGGCGGCCATGAAGATGCCGACCTGGCTCCACGGCAGGCGTCCGCCGAGGACGGCCCCGAGCGTCACGGCCGGGTTGAAGTGACCGCCGGAGATGCGCCCGAAGGCGTAGGCCATCACGAGCACGGTCAGGCCGAAGGCCAGGCCGGTCGCGACCAGGTCACCGCCGCTGTAGATGGCGGTGCCGCAGCCGAAGAAGACGAGCACGAAGGTGCCCAGGACCTCTCCCGCGAACTTCTGCCCGGTGGTCGGTGTGTCTTCGACAATGACGCTCATCGCGAGTCCCCTCCAGAGTCAGGTGGCCGTACCCCTCGTAGGCCGAGGCGAGCCTAGCGGCATCCAGCGACATGTCTGGCGGCGTGCAGCGTGGGGGTGCGAGGGTGGGCGGGTCGTCACGCGTCACCGGCGTCAGGTATCTTGACGTCAAGAGTTATGCCCGGACCGGATCACGAGCTGCAGGAGCTGTCGTACCCATGGCCAAGATCATCTACACCCACACCGACGAGGCGCCGCTGCTCGCGACGTACTCGTTCCTCCCGATCATCGCCGCCTACGCGAAGACCGCCGGTGTGGACGTCGAGACCCGCGACATCTCCCTCGCCGGCCGCGTGATCGCCCAGTTCCCCGACCGGCTCACCGACGAGCAGCGCCTCGACGACGCGCTCGCCGAGCTCGGCGAGCTGGCGACCAGGCCCGAGGCCAACATCATCAAGCTGCCCAACATCTCGGCCTCCATCCCGCAGCTCAAGGCGACCATCGCCGAGCTGCAGTCGCAGGGCTACGACCTGCCCGACTACCCCGAGAACCCGCAGACCGACGAGGAGCGCGAGACCCGCGCCCGCTACGACAAGGTCAAGGGCTCCGCGGTCAACCCGGTGCTGCGCGAGGGCAACTCCGACCGCCGCGCGCCCGCCTCGGTCAAGAACTACGCGAAGGCCCACCCGCACTCCATGGGCGCGTGGAGCAGCGACTCGAGGACGTCGGTGGCGACGATGGGCCACGACGACTTCCGCAGCAACGAGAAGTCCGTCGTCCTCGAGGGCGACGACACCCTCTCGATCGTCCACGTCGGCAGCGACGGCCAGGAGACGGTCCTCAAGGAGGGCCTCGAGGTCCTCGAGGGCGAGGTCGTCGACGCGACCTTCATGAGCGCGGCCCACCTCGACGAGTTCCTCGAGCAGCAGGTCGCCAAGGCCAAGGCCGACGGCGTCCTCTTCTCCGCCCACCTCAAGGCCACGATGATGAAGGTCTCCGACCCGATCATCTTCGGCCACGTGGTGCGCGCCTACTTCGCCGACGTCTTCGCCCAGTACGGCGAGCAGCTCGCCGCGGCCGGCCTGTCCGCCAACGACGGCCTGGGCGCCATCCTGTCGGGCCTCGACAAGGTCGACGGCGGCGCGGAGATCAAGGCCGCCTTCGAGAAGGGCCTGGCCGAGGGGCCGTCGCTCGCGATGGTCGACTCCGACCGCGGCATCACCAACCTGCACGTCCCCTCCGACGTCATCATCGACGCCTCCATGCCGGCGATGATCCGCACGTCCGGGCAGATGTGGAACGCCGAGGGCAAGCAGCAGGACACCCTCGCCGTCATCCCGGACTCCTCCTACGCCGGCGTCTACCAGGCGGCGATCGACGACTGCCGCACCCACGGCGCCCTCGACCCGGCCACCATGGGCTCGGTGCCCAACGTGGGCCTGATGGCCAAGGCGGCCGAGGAGTACGGCTCCCACGACAAGACCTTCGAGATCCCCGCCGCCGGCACGGTGGAGGTACGCAACGGCGCCGGCGACGTGCTGATGTCGCACGACGTCGAGGCCGGTGACATCTGGCGCGCCTGCCAGACCAAGGACGCCTCGATCCGCGACTGGGTCAAGCTCGCCGTCACCCGCGCCCGTGCCAGCGAGACGCCCGCCGTCTTCTGGCTCGACGAGACCCGCGCGCACGACGCCAACCTCATCGCCCTGGTCCAGAAGTACCTCGCGGACCACGACACCGACGGCCTCGAGCTGTCGATCATGGCGCCGGCGGCAGCGACGACGTACTCGCTGGAGCGGATCCGCCGCGGCGAGGACACCATCTCGGTGACCGGCAACGTGCTGCGCGACTACAACACCGACCTGTTCCCGATCCTTGAGCTCGGCACCAGCGCCAAGATGCTCTCGATCGTCCCGCTGATGAACGGCGGCGGCCTGTTCGAGACCGGCGCCGGCGGGTCCGCGCCCAAGCACGTGCAGCAGCTGGTCAAGGAGGACTACCTGCGCTGGGACAGCCTCGGCGAGTTCTTCGCCCTGGCCGCCTCGCTCGAGCACCTCGCCGGCTACGACGACAACGCGCGCGCGAGGATCCTGGGCGACACGCTCGACAAGGCCACCGAGACGTTCCTCAACGAGGACCGCTCGCCGGGTCGCAAGCTCGGCACGATCGACAACCGCGGCTCGCACTTCTACCTCGCCCTCTACTGGGCCGAGGAGCTGGCCGCGCAGACCGACGACGCCGACCTCGCCGCCGCGTTCGCCTCGCTCGCCGGCACGCTGCGCGACAACGAGCAGACGATCGTCGACGAGCTGCTCGCCGTGCAGGGCAAGCCGGCCGACATCGGCGGCTACTTCCGTCCCGACCCCGAGAAGGCGGCCGCGGTGATGCGTCCGTCCGCCACGTTCAACGACGCCATCGCCTCACTCTGAGCGCGACCCGCGTCACAGGCCGGGCTCCCGGGGAACAATCCCCGGGAGCCCGTCCTTGTCGGAGGTGATGACCACGACCGCCGAGACCTCCGCCCTGCCCGCCGACCCCGCGCCGGTCGACCTCGACGTCCCGTCGGTCACCGCCCGCCACTTCGGCCTCGCGGTCCTGGCGCTGGCGATGGGCGGCTTCGCCATCGGCACCACCGAGTTCGTCACGATGGGGCTGCTCCCGCAGATCGCGAGCGGCGTGGACGTCTCGATCCCCACCGGTGGCCACGTCATCTCGGCGTACGCCGTCGGGGTGGTCGTCGGCGCACCCGTGCTCGCGTTCCTCGGCGCCCGCCTCCCGCGGCGCGGCCTGCTCGTGGCCCTCATGGCGGCCTTCGCCGTCGGCAACGGCCTGAGCGCGCTCGCCACGTCCTACGAGCAGCTGATGGCGGCCCGCTTCGCCGCCGGCCTGCCGCACGGCGCCTACTTCGGCGTCGCGTCCCTCGTGGCGGCGAGCATGGCTCGCCCCTCGCGCAAGGGCCGCGCCGTCGCCCTGGTGATGCTCGGCCTGTCGGTCGCCAACGTGATCGGCGTACCCGCCGCCACCGTGCTCGGCCAGGAGCTCGGCTGGCGGGCGGCCTACTGGGCCGCCGGCGGCCTCGCCGTGGTCACCCTCGCGCTCGTCGTGTGGTTCGTGCCGTCGTGCCCCGGTGACCCCGGCGCGAGCGGCCGCCGCGAGCTGTCAGCCTTCAAGGTGCCGCAGGTGTGGCTGACCCTGCTCGCCGGCGCCGTGGGCTTCGGCGGCATGTTCGCCGTCTACTCCTACATCGCGCCCGTCGTGACCGACGTGGCCGGGCTGGGGGAGCGGTCGGTCGCGGTCTTCCTGCTGTCCTTCGGCCTCGGCATGGTCGCCGGCACCTGGCTGGCCGGGATCATGGCCGACTGGTCGATCTTCCGCTCGCTCATCATCGGCGGCGTCGGCATGGCCGCGACCATGCTGGCCTTCTGGCTCGCCGCCCCGCACGGGTGGGCCGCGCTGCCCGTCGTCTTCCTCATCACCACGCTCGGGTCGGTCCTCGTCGTGAACCTGCAGCTGCGGCTGATGGACGTCGCCGGCGACGCCCAGACCCTCGGCGCGGCGATGAACCACGCCTCGCTCAACATCGCCAACGCCCTCGGCGCGTGGCTCGGCGGGCTCGTCATCGCCGCCGGCTGGGGGCTCCGCGCGCCCGCGCTCGTGGGGCTTGGCCTCTCGATCGCCGGCGTCGCGATCCTGCTGCTGTCGGCGGCGCTGCACGTGCGCCGGCGCGACGCCGTCCCTGCCTGACCTGCGCTGATCTGCGCTGCCTTGCGCGCAGAACCGTGCACGTGATTTCCGCTGATGTTGCGCGGTGTTAACACGGGCGGAACTGTTGCGTAGCGCAGACTTGTAACGATCCAATCGACGGAGGGCGGGTCAGCCGCCGAAGGACCTTCTCGATTGGGGGAGTCATGGACGAGGACAAGATCGCGCGCGAGATGGAGCGCCGCCGCCAGCTGGCCGACCGCAACACCGGTGCGGTGGTCGAGCTGCTGAGGCGCCGTGAGGAGCTGCGGGGCATCTACCCCGCGGCAGACCTGGTCGCGGAGAACGTCGGCTGGGTCGTGTGAGCCGGCCGGTGGCGGTCGTCGACGTGACGACCGCCGCCGTCAGGCCCAGCCGTAGACCATGCCCATCGCCTCGCGCACCTCGGCCAGGGTCGCCTCCGCGACCTCGTTGGCGCGGGCGTTGCCGCGGCGGAGCACCTCGTCGAGGTAGCCGGGGTCGGCCTCGAGCTCCGCGCGGCGGGCGCGCAGCGGGGCGAGCTCGGTGTTGATGGCCTCGGTGAGGCGACCCTTGAGCGCACCACCGCCGCCGTCACCGATCTCCTCGGCGACCGTCGCCGGGTCGACGCCCTCGCACAGGCCGATGAGGGTGAGCAGGTTCGCGACCTCCGGGCGGTTGTCCGGGTCGTAGGTGATGACGCGGTCGCTGTCGGTCTTGGCGCCCTTGAGCTTCTTGGCCGTCTCGTCGGCGCTCATCCGCAGCTCGACCACGTTGCTCTTGGACTTGCTCATCTTGGTGCCGTCGGTGCCGAGGATCAGCGGCGCCTCGGACAGCAGGGCACCCGGCTCCGGGAACACCGGGGCGTACCTGTCGTTGAAGCGGCGCGCGACGACGCGGGTCTGCTCGAGGTGGGGGAGCTGGTCGCGGCCGACGGGCACGACGTTGGCCTTGCAGAACAGGATGTCGGCGGCCTGGTGGACGGGGTAGGTGAGCAGCAGCCCGCCGATCGAGGTGATGCCGGCCGACTTGGCCTCCTCCTTGACGGTGGGGTTGCGCTGCAGCTCCGCCACGCTGACGAGGCTGAGGAAGGGCAGCATCAGCTGGTTGAGCGCCGGCACCGAGGAGTGTGTGAAGATCGTCGCCCGCTCGGGGTCGAGGCCGGCGGCGATGTTGTCGACCAGCAGGTTGCGCACGTTGCCGGCGATGTCGCCGGCGACCTCGCGGTCAGTGATCACCTGGTAGTCCGCGATCAGCTGCCAGATCTCGGCGCCGCTGTCCTGGAGGCGGAGGCGGTTGCGGATCGAGCCGAAGTAGTGGCCGATGTGCAGCGCCCCGGTCGGACGGTCCCCGGTCAGCATGCGCAACGAGGCCGGGTCCTTCGCCATCTGCTCCTCGATGGCGTCGCTGCGGGCCTGTGCGGCGCGGAAGGTGTCACTCACGCGGACGATCCTAATCAGGGGCCCGTCGACGTCACGATCGGGTTCTGTAGGGTTTCGGGGGTGCCCACCATCGGAGTAGCGATCGCGATCCCCGAGCCCTGGGCGAGCGAGCTCCAGGACTACCGGACCAGCGTCGGCGACACGACGGCGACGCAGATCCCCACGCACATCACGCTGGTCCCGCCGACCGAGGTGCCCGACGACGACCTCGACGCGGTGCGCGCCCACCTGTCCCAGGCGGCGTCCACCGTGCCTCCGTTCGTCATCCACCTGCGCGGCACCGGCACGTTCCGCCCGGTCTCACCGGTCGTGTTCGTCACCCTGGCCGAGGGGATCTCGGGCTGCGAGGTGCTCGCGGGCGCCGTACGACAGGGGCCGCTCGAGGTCGAGCTGCACTACCCCTACCACCCGCACGTCACCATCGCCCACCACCTCGACGACCAGGCGCTCGACCGGGCGTTCGCGGAGCTCGCGGAGTTCGAGTGCCGCTTCGACGTCGGCGCCTTCAGCCTCTACGTCCACGACACCGGCACGGGCTGGCGAGCCACCGACCACTTCGCGCTGGGCTGAGCGTGCCCGTCCTCGACAGCGTCAAGCAGCGCGTCGCCCGCGCGCGGGAGCGGCGTCCTGTCGTCGACCACCTGGTCCGCGCCGTCGAGCACTACGGACAGGTCGACGGCAGCGCGCTGGCCGCCGCGGTGACGTACTTCGCCTTCCTGTCGTTCTTCCCGATCCTCGCCCTCGCCTTCGCGATCTTCGGCCAGGTGACGAAGGTCTACGAGGACGCCCAGGACACGCTCGTCGACGCGGCCAACTCCGTCCTCCCGGGCCTGGTCGGCGGTGACAGCGGGGTCCCGCTCGACACCCTGCAGGACGCGGCGCCGGGGATCTTCAGCGTCGGCATCCTGCTGACCCTCTACTCCGGCCTGGGGTGGCTCTCGGGCATGCGCTCCGCGCTGACGGCGATCTTCGAGGAGCCCGAGCGCGAGCAGCCGAGCTTCGTCGTCGGCAAGCTGCGCGACGTGCTCGCGCTCCTGGCGCTCGGCACCATCCTGGTCGCGAGCGTGGCGGTGTCCGGCGTCGCGACCAAGGTGCTCACCCCGATCATGGAGTGGCTCGCGCTGGGCGTCGTCGCCGAGGGCTTCTTCTGGGTGCTGGCCCTCTGCCTGGGCCTCGCGGCCAACACGTTGCTCTACTTCGCGTTCTTCCGCCTGCTCGCGCAGCCCGACATCCCCAGCAGGGCGCTGTGGTCCGGCGCGCTCCTGGGCGCCCTCCTGTTCGAGATCATGAAGCAGCTGTCCACCTTCCTGCTCAAGGCGACCGCGAGCTCGCCGGCCTTCCAGGCCTTCGGCATCGCGCTGATCCTGCTGGTGTGGATCAACTACTTCTCCCGCGTCGTCGTCCTCTCCGCCGCGTGGTCCCACACCTCGCCGGAGGCCCGCGCCCTCCGCGACGCGCACCGGGTCGCCGACCAGATGCCCGAGGGTCCCGGCATCGACCTCGCCGCGGCAGCGCCCGCCGTACGCTCCGCGTCCTCCGCCCCCGCCACCCCCACCGCGTCCCCGAAGGCCGCCTTCGCCGCCGGCGCGGCCTCGATGCTCGGCCTCGTCGCCCTCCTCCGCCGCCGGGGTTCCTGAGCCTGCTCGAGCGGTGGGTGAGCCACATTCCGCCGCCACCGAAGGTGGCTCCGGCACCGCTCGCCGGCGTGTCGCCCGTGTCGGTGGCGCGGGCGGTGGCCCAGCCACATTCGCGGCTGCTGGAACGTGGGTGAGGCACCGCCCGGAGACGCGAACGAGGGCCGGGGGAGACCCCGGCCCTCGTCGGTGTGGCAGTACGTCGCTCAGTGACCGTGCTTGATCGCGGTGCGGAGGTCGCGGTTGAGCTGGGAGATCACGTCGAGCGGGATCTCCTTGGGGCAGGCAGCGGTGCAGGCACCGATGTTGGTGCAGCCGCCGAAGCCCTCGTGGTCGTGCTGGGCGACCATGTTGACGACGCGCTCGTCGCGCTCGGGCTGGCCCTGGGGGAGCAGGCCGAGGTGGGTGACCTTGGCGCCCATGAAGAGGGAGGCCGAGCCGTTGGGGCAGGCCGCCACGCAGGCGCCGCAGCCGATGCAGGTCGCGACGTTGAAGGCACGGTCGGCGTCGTCCTTGGGGACCGGGACCGAGTGGGCCTCGGGCGCCGAGCCGGTGTTGACCGAGACGTAGCCGCCGGCCTGGATGATGCGGTCGAAGGCGCCGCGGTCGACGACGAGGTCCTTGACGACCGGGAAGGCGTCGGAGCGCCACGGCTCGATCGTGATGGTCTCGCCGTCGGTGAAGGAGCGCATGTGGAGCTGGCAGGTCGTGGTGACCTCCGGACCGTGCGCGTCGCCGTTGATCATCAGCCCGCACATGCCGCAGATGCCCTCGCGGCAGTCGGAGTCGAACGCGATCGGGTCCTCGCCCTGGTCGTTGAGCTGCTCGTTGAGCACGTCGAGCATCTCGAGGAACGACATGTCGGGCGAGACGTCGGCCAGCTGGTAGGTGTGCATCGCACCGGGGCTGACGGCGTCGGGCTGACGCCAGATCTTGAGGGTCAGGTTCATTACTTGTAGCTCCGCTGCTTCATCTCGATAGCCGTGTAGACCAGGTCTTCCTTGTGCAGGACGGGGCGCTCGTCGAGGCCGGCCCACTCCCAGGCGGCGACGTAGGCGAACTCGTCGTCGTGCCGCAGCGCCTCGCCGTCCTCGGTCTGCGACTCGCCACGGAAGTGGCCGCCGCAGGACTCGCGCCGGTTGAGCGCGTCGATGCACATCAGCTCGCCGAGCTCGAAGAAGTCGGCCACGCGGCCGGCCTTCTCCAGCGACTGGTTGAGCGACTCGTTGGTGCCGAGCACCTTGACGTTGCGGTAGAAGTCGTCGCGCAGGCCGCGGATCAGGTCGATCGCCTTCTTGAGGCCCGTCTCCGTGCGCTCCATGCCGCAGTACTCCCACATGATGTTGCCGAGCTCGCGGTGGTACGAGTCGACGCTGCGGGTGCCGTTGACGGACAGGAAGTGCTCGATGCGGTCGGTGACCGACGTGCGCGCCTCGACGACTGCCGGGTGGTCCTCGCCGATGGCCTCGAACGGGCCGTCGGCGAGGTAGTCGCGGATCGTGTGGGGCAGGACGAAGTAGCCGTCGGCCAGGCCCTGCATCAGCGCCGAGGCGCCGAGCCGGTTGGCGCCGTGGTCGGAGAAGTTGGCCTCCCCGGTGACGAACAGGCCGGGGATCGTCGACTGCAGGTCGTAGTCGACCCACAGGCCGCCCATCACGTAGTGCACGGCCGGGTAGATCCGCATCGGGACCGAGTACGGGTCCTCACCGGTGATCCGGGCGTACATGTCGAAGAGGTTGCCGTACTTGTTGGCGACGGCGTCGCGGCCGAGGCGGTCGATCGCGTCGGCGAAGTCGAGGTAGACACCGCGTCGTACGCCGTCCACCTCGGGGCCGACGCCGCGACCCTCGTCGCAGACGTTCTTCGCCGCACGCGACGCGATGTCGCGGGGGACCAGGTTGCCGAAGGAGGGGTAGATCCGCTCCAGGTAGTAGTCGCGGTCCTCCTCGGCGATCTCGCGCGGGTCCTTGTCGCAGTCGGCCTGGTTCTTCGGGACCCAGATGCGGCCGTCGTTGCGCAGCGACTCCGACATCAGCGTCAGCTTGGACTGGTGCGAGCCGGAGACGGGGATGCACGTCGGGTGGATCTGCGTGTAGCAGGGGTTGGCCATGTAGGCGCCCTTGCGGTGCGCGCGCCACGCGGCGGTGACGTTGGAGCCCATCGCGTTGGTGGACAGGTAGAACACGTTGCCGTAGCCGCCGGAGGCGAGGACCACGACGTCGGCGAGGTGGGTCTGGATCTCGCCGGTGACCATGTCCCGGGCGATGATGCCACGGGCCTTGCCGTCGGCGACGATCAGCTCGAGCATCTCGTGGCGGGTGAACATCGACACCGTGCCGGCGGCGATCTGGCGCTCGAGCGCCTGGTAGGCGCCGATCAGCAGCTGCTGGCCCGTCTGGCCGCGGGCGTAGAAGGTGCGCGAGACCTGGACGCCGCCGAAGGAGCGGTTGTCGAGCAGGCCGCCGTACTCGCGGGCGAACGGGACGCCCTGCGCGACGCACTGGTCGATGATGTTCGTGCTGACCTCGGCGAGGCGGTAGACGTTGGACTCCCGCGAGCGGTAGTCGCCGCCCTTGACGGTGTCGTAGAAGAGGCGGTGGACGGAGTCACCGTCCTCCTTGTAGTTCTTCGCGGCGTTGATGCCGCCCTGCGCGGCGATCGAGTGCGCCCGGCGCGGGGAGTCCTGGTAGCAGAACGTCTTGACGTTGTAGCCGGCCTCGCCGAGCGTGGCCGCCGCCGAGGCGCCGGCCAGGCCGGTGCCGACGATGATGATCGAGAGCTTGCGGCGGTTGGCCGGGTTGACGAGGCGGGCCTCGAACTTGCGGTCGGACCAGCGGTCGGCGATCGGGCCCTGCGGCGCCTTCGTGTCGACGAGCGGCGTGCCCGGCGTGTAGTAGCCCGCGGCGTCGTCGTACTCCCCGTCGAGCAACCCGCTGTGGGAGGCCTCCGTCGAGGTGACGGTGTCAGGCATGTCCATGTCGTGGCTGTCGTGGCTCACGTGCGGTGACCCCTTACTTGGTGATGATGCCCGCGAGCACGGCGAGCGGGACGAGGGAGAAGCCGATCGAGACGATCAGCGCGATGACGAAGCCGAACACCTTGGCGCGCTGCCGCTTGGCCGCGGTGCCGGTCCAGCCGAGGGTCTGCGCGGCGCTCCAGATGCCGTGGTGGAGGTGCGCGCCCAGGGCGAGCATCGCGACGATGTAGATGAGCGTCATCCACCAGACGTCGAAGGTGTCGACCATCAGGTCGTAGGGGTCGTTGGTGGCGCCGCCCTGCGGGTTGACCTTGCCGATGGTGAAGTTGAGCAGGTGCCAGATCAGGAAGACCAGGATGGTCACGCCACCCCAGCGCATCATCAGGCTGGCCCGCGTCGTGCCGGTGTTCTTCTTCACGACGTACTTGGTGGTGCGGGCCCGGGCCGCGCGACGCCACAGCACGAACGCGCAGGCGACGTGCACGACCAGCGACAGGATCAGGCCGAGGCGCAGGATCCACAGGGCGCCCTCGTGCGGCAGCATCGGCTCCCCGAGCTCGCGCAGGTGGTGGGCGTACTCGTTGAACGCGTCGTGGCCGGCGAACGCCTTGAGGTTGCCGTACATGTGCGCGAGCACGAAGCCGAGGAAGATGAAGCCGCTGACCGCCATGCCCAGCTTGAGCGCGATGGTGGTGCGCGAGGCCCGCGCACCCTTCACCAGCGTGGGCCGAGGGGGAGTGAGTTGGGTTGCCACGTCGCCACGTTATCGCGGCACTCCGACGCACGACGCGCCGAGGGCGTGTGACGTTTTGCTGGGCGCGGTGTCTTCCGCTCAGGCGTGACACAGGTCATAGTCGGGACCGTCGTCCGGGACCACCCTCCCGGATCGTCGGGACCTTCACGGAGGACGTATGGCGACAACCGACCACGGCGTGACCAGTCCGACCCGCGCGCGCATCGACGTGCGGACGTTGCGCCAGGACCGGTGGTGGCTCTCGCCCCTGACGACGTTCGTCGTGTTCACTGCGTTCGTCGTCTACGCGACGCTCCGCGCCTTCATGGGACGCGACTACTACGCCACCCCTTACCTGTCGCCGTTCTACTCGCCGTGCCTGGGCGACTGCGTCGAGGGAGCCTCCGACTTCGGCCAGCCGTTCGCGTGGTGGCCGCTGTCCGCGGCGCTGATCATCCTGATCTTCCCGCTGGGCTTCCGGATGACCTGCTACTACTACCGCAAGGCCTACTACCGGGCCTTCTGGCTGAGCCCGCCCGCGTGCGGCGTCGCCGAGCCCCACGGGTCCTACTCGGGCGAGACCAGGTTCCCGCTGATCCTGCAGAACGTCCACCGCTGGTTCTGGTACGCCGCCGTGCTGGTCGGCCTGGTGCTCACCTTCGACACGGTCCTCGCGTTCCGGCCGATGCCGGCGGAGTACGCCGTCGGCGACGGCGAGACCAGCGGCGTCCACATGGGCCTGGGCACGCTGCTGATGATCGTCAACATCGCCTTCATCTGGCTCTACACGCTGTCGTGCCACTCCTGCCGCCACATCGTCGGCGGCCGGCTGCGCCACTTCTCCAGGCACCCCGTCCGCTACCGCCTGTGGACCTGGGTGTCGCGGCTCAACGAGAGCCACGGCAGGTGGGCGTGGTACTCGCTGTTCTCGGTCGCGATCGTCGACCTCTACATCTACCTGCTCGCCACGGGCACCATCCAGGACGTGAGGTTTTTCTAGGTGACCGACACCAGGCACCCGATGACGGGCAACGAGATGTCGTACTACGCCGAGGGTGGCATCGAGCGCCACCGGTACGACGTGGTGGTGGTCGGCGCCGGCGGGGCGGGCCTGCGGGCGGCGATCGCCGCGCACGAGGCGGGCGCGGAGACCGCGATCGTGTGCAAGTCGCTGCTCGGCAAGGCGCACACCGTGATGGCCGAGGGCGGCATCGCCGCGGCGATGGGCAACCGCTGGCTCGAGGACAACTGGGAGGTCCACTTCCGCGACACCATGCGCGGCGGCAAGATGCTCAACCACTGGCGGATGGCGCAGCTGCACGCCCAGGAGGCTCCCGAGCGGGTGCTCGAGCTCGAGGACTGGGGCGCGCTGTTCGACCGCACCGAGGACGGGCTGATCAGCCAGCGCGACTTCGGCGGCCACAAGTACGCCCGCCTCGCGCACGTCGGCGACCGGACCGGCCTCGAGATGATCCGCACGCTCCAGCAGCGCGCGGTGCAGGTCGGCATCGACGTCTTCATGGAGTGCACCGTCACCGACCTGCTCAAGGACGACGCGGGTGCCCTCTCGGGCGTCTTCGGCTACTGGCGCGAGACCGGTCGCTTCGTGACGATCGAGGCTCCTGCCGTCGTCCTCGCCACGGGCGGGATCGGCAAGTCGTTCAAGGTGACGTCCAACTCCTGGGAGTACACCGGCGACGGCCACGCGCTGGCGCTGCGGGCCGGGGCGTCGCTCATCAACATGGAGTTCGTGCAGTTCCACCCGACCGGGATGGTCTGGCCGCCGTCGGTGAAGGGCTTGCTCGTCACCGAGTCCGTGCGCGGCGACGGCGGCGTCCTGAAGAACTCCGAGGGCAAGCGCTTCATGTTCGACTACATCCCCGACTTCTTCCGGGCGGAGACCGCCGACACGGAGGAGGAGGCGGACCGGTGGTACGACGACAAGAAGAACAACCGCAGACCCCCTGAGCTGCTGCCGCGCGACGAGGTGGCGAGGGCCATCAACTCCGAGATCAAGGCCGGCCGCGGGTCACCGCACGGCGGGATCTACCTCGACATCGCCTCGCGGCGCGACCCCGACTTCATCCGCAAGCGACTGCCGTCGATGTACCACCAGTTCAAGGAGCTCGCGGACGTCGACATCACCCAGGAGCCGATGGAGATCGGGCCGACCTGCCACTACGTGATGGGCGGCATCGAGGTCGACCCGGACACCGAGCTCAGCTCCGTCACCGGCCTCTACGCGGTCGGAGAGTGCTCGGGCGGGATGCACGGCTCGAACCGGCTGGGCGGCAACAGCCTCTCCGACCTGCTGGTCTTCGGCCGGCGCGCCGGCGAGGCCGCAGCGGCGTACGTCGCGGGGCTGGCGCAGCGCCCGGCCGTCACCGACGAGTCGGTGCGGGCCGGCGAGTGGTCGGCGCTGACACCGTTCCAGGTCGAGGGCGGCGACAACCCCTACACGATCCAGCAGGAGCTGCAGCAGACGATGAACGACCTCGTCGGCATCATCCGCACCGCCGAGGAGCTCACGCAGGCGCTGGTGCGGATCGAGGAGCTCAAGGAGCGGGCGCAGCGGATGTCGGTGGAGGGCCACCGCCAGTACAACCCCGGCTGGCACCTCGCCCTCGACCTGCGCAACATGCTGGTCGTCTCGGAGTCGATCGCGAAGGCGGCGCTCGCGCGCCGGGAGTCCCGCGGTGGCCACACGCGGGACGACTACCCGAAGACCGACCCCGAGTGGGGCACGAAGAACCTCGTCGTGCGCCTCGACGACGCCGGCACCGGCGTGACCCTCGCCGAGCAGCCTCTGCCCGAGATGCCCGACGACCTGCTCCGCCACTTCCAGTAGGGCCCACTTCGAGGAGAGATGACCATGGCCTACGACCTGAAGCTGCGCGTGTGGAGGGGCGACCGGGACGGGGGAGACCTGCAGGACTACACCGTCGAGGTCTCCGAGGGCGAGGTCGTGCTCGACGCACTGCACCGGCTGCAGGCGACGCAGACCGGCGACCTCGCGATCCGGTGGAACTGCAAGGCCGGCAAGTGCGGGTCGTGCAGCGCGGAGGTCAACGGCCGGCCGCGGCTGATGTGCATGACGCGGTTGTCCGACTTCGAGCCCGAGGAGACGATCACGGTCACGCCGATGCGGACGTTCCCGGTCATCCGCGACCTCGTCACCGACGTGTCGTTCAACTACCGCAAGGCCCGCGAGCTGCCGTACGCCGAGCTCGGCCCGCGCGACGCCGACGGCAAGCGAAGGATGATGCAGGTCGACGTCGAGCGCGGGCAGGAGTTCCGCAAGTGCATCGAGTGCTTCCTGTGCCAGGACGTCTGCCACGTCGTGCGCGACCACGAGGACAACAAGCAGCACTTCGCCGGACCACGCTTCTTCATCCGCTACGCCGAGCTCGACATGCACCCGCTCGACACCCACGACCGCCGCAAGCTGGCGCAGGAGGCGGCGGGCCTCGGGATGTGCAACATCACCAAGTGCTGCACCGAGGTGTGCCCGGAGGGCATCCACATCACCGACAACGCGATCATCCCGATGAAGGAGCGCGTGGTCGACCGCAAGTACGACCCCCTGGTGTGGCTCGGCAACAAGATCGGGATCCGCAACAAGGACAACGAGGGCCGCGCGGAGGTCTGAGAGGTGTTCCGCGACGACTTCGACGGCGACGGGCTCGACCGGTCGGTCTGGCTTCCGCACTACCTGCCGGCGTGGAGCTCACGCGCGGCGACGCTCGCGAGCCACCGGCTCGAGGACGGCCGGCTCGTGCTCGACGTGCCGGTCGACCACCCGGTGTGGTGCCCCGACGACCACGCCCCACCGTTGCGCGTCTCCGGCATCCAGTCGGGCAGCTGGTCGGGACCGCTCGGCAGCACCCGCGGCCAGCAGCGGTTCGCCGACGGCCTGACGGTCAGGGAGGAGCAACCGCGCTTCGAGGGCTGGCTGCCGGCGTCGGGGCACGTCGAGATCCGGTGCGCGATGGACCTGTCTCACCGTTCGATGGCCGCCCTCTGGATGGCGGGGTTCGAGGACGACGAGGAGCAGCTGCGCTGCGGCGAGCTTTGCGTCGTGGAGGTCTTCGGCAACGCGTTGCGGTCGGGGTCCGCCGAGGTGGGCGTGGGCATCAAGGCGTTCCGCGACCCGGCGCTCACCCAGGACTTCGCGGCGCCCCGGGTCGACATCGACGTGTCCGGGTTCCACACCTACGCGGTCGACTGGGACGCCGACGTCGCGGTGTTCACCGTCGACGGCGAGGAGCTGCGTCGCTGCCCGCGCCCGCCGACGTACCCGCTGCAGCTCATGGTCGCGGTCTTCGACTTCCCGGACGATTCCACCGGCGACGACGACCACCTGGTGCCGCGGCTGGTCGTCGACCACGTCGCCGGCTGGTAGGTCACCACCGCGACGTCGGCGAGGTCCGCCCGAGGTAGGCCTGCGAGGCGCGCGCGACGAGCGGGTGCCGGTCGGCGTGGTGGACGGCCCGCTCGCGCATCCAGAACCCACCGGCCCGCAGCTGGCTGGTCAGGACCTCGGTCGGCCCCGGCAGCCGGCCCTCCCGCTCGGCGAACGCACGCCGGTAGCGCCGGAACAGGCGCCCGTGGTCGAGGGCCATCGACGCCAGTGCCGCCTGGGTGGCGTCGAGCAGCTCGGCGTCCGTGACCGCGTCGAGGGCCGGGCCGGCCGCCGCGACGTCGGCGGGGACCAGGTCGGACAGGTCACCGTGGACCGTGAGGTCGCGGTGTCCCAGCTCGGCGACCAGCCGTTCGCCGTACGACCTGGCCCACCCGAGGTGCTCGGGCGGCAGCTCGAGCGGCCGTGTGGTCGCCCCGGCGAGCCGCGAGCGGATGCCGGCCTCGATCACGAACCGGTGCTGCGTGTCGTTGAACGTCCTGCCCACCGCCTCGTTGAGCCGGCGCACCACCTCGAGCTCGGCCGCGCCGAGCGAGACGTTGCGGACCACCTGCTGCTCGCCGGGCCACCCGGCGGGCAGGTGCGACGCCGCGGCGAAGCGCGCCAGCAGGGCCCCGCCCGGCGTGCCGCGGGTTGGCACGGTGACCAGCCGGACCCGCCCGGGCGGCACGACGGACGACCACGTGTCGACCACCCGGAGCAGGTCGTGGCGCCAGTGGAAGGACATGCCCACGCTCGGCGGCGCGCCCTCCTCCCCTCGCACCGATGCCACGAACTCCGCCCAGGTGGTGGTGCCTCCGTTGACGATCGTCTGCTGCCAGGCCGACACCAGCGTCCGAGCCACGTCGCGTGCACCGACGACGACGTGCACCCGGTGACCCGCGAGCGCACGCACGAGCCGACGCGCCTGTCGTGGGCGCGCCAGCGAGAGCTCCTCCTCCGAGATCACCACCGTCGGGCCGTCGTGGGCCGACACGAGGTCGACCAGCCGGCCCAGCGCCCCTGCGGCCTCGCCGCGCTGCTCGCCGCCCACCCGTTGGCCGAGCAGGTCGTAGGCCGCGAGGCGCTGGGCTCGGTGGCCCCCCGGGAAGAGCACCCCTGCGGCGGCGAGCTGCTCCGCCGTGGCCGCGAGGGCGCCCTGGATCGTCGTCGTCCCTGTCTTGTAGAGACCCACGTGGAGGAAGACGTCCGGCATGGCCACGACGCTAGGAACGACGGGCAGCGAGCACATGGGGCCGACGTCCCGGCCCGCCGGGAATCTCCGGCAGCCCGGCCGGGACGGTGACCTATCCCATAGCCGTCGCCAGTGACCCTCGCCACGCGACGGGCCTATCCTGCGCAGCATGACCGACCTCCCTGGTGGCCACCCCGATGGCCTCGACGGTGGGCTCGACGAGCCCGAGGAGCTGCAGCCCGCGGAGGGCTCGCTCCGCCTCGTCGGCGACGGCGACTCCTACGACGTCGCGGCGTGGGAGGCGGCCACGGCCGCCGTGCTGCGCAAGGCCCGCCGGCTCGGCGAGGACGCGCCCGACTCCGACGTCTGGGCGGCGCTGACCCGCACGACGCTCGACGGCATCGACGTCGCCCCGGTAGGCCAGCCCTCCGACCTCGACGGGCTGACCACCGGCGGCCGCCCGTCCCGCCGGGGGGCATGGGACGTGCGTACGTCGCTGGTCGGCGACGACGCGGCGGCCATCAACGAGGCGGCCCTCGTCGACCTCGACAACGGCGCGGCCTCGCTGTACCTCGACCCCTCCGATCTGGCGGCGGACGACCTCGCCACCGCGCTGCGCGGCGTGCTGCTCGACCTCGCCCCGGTGACGCTCGAGCGGCCCACCGCCGAGCAGTCCGAGGCCCTGGCACGGCTGCTCGAGGACACCCCGGGCGACCCGCACCCGGGCAACAACCTGTCCGCCGACCCGGCCACCGCGCTGGCCTTCGGCGAAGGCATCCCCGAGGGCGGCCGGTCGGTGGCGGAGTCGTTCGTCGACACGGTCCGTCGGGCGCAGGCGCTGGGCGTGCTGGGTGCCGTCGTCGACGGGACCGCACTGCACGACCGCGGGGCCAGCGACGCCCAGGAGCTGGGCTGGACGATGGCCGTGGGCGTGCACTACCTCCGCCTCCTCACCGACGCCGGCCTGACGGTCGACGAGGCGGCCGGGCTCCTCGAGTTCCGCTACGCCGCCACCGACGAGCAGTTCCCGACGATCGCCAAGCTGCGCGCTGCCCGCCGGCTCTGGGCGCGGGTGCTGGAGGCGTCCGGGAGCGAGCGGGGTTCCGACGGCGTCGCGCAGCGCCAGCACGTGGTGACCAGCCGCGCGATGATGACGAAGTACGACCCCTGGGTGAACATGCTCCGCGGCACCGTCGCCGCCTTCGCCGCAGGAGTCGCCGGCGCCGACGCGCTCACGGTCGTCCCCTTCGACGAGCGGCTCGGCCGGCCCGACGCGTTCGGCCGCCGGATCGCCCGCAACACCTCGTCGCTGCTGATCGAGGAGTCCCACGTCGCCACGGTCACCGACCCGGCGGGCGGCTCCTACGCCGTGGAGCGGCTGACCGACGACCTCGCGGTCGCCGGCTGGGCCGAGCTGGGCCGGATCGAGGCCGACGGCGGCTTCGGCGAGCGGGCGGCCGCCGGTGTGAAGGAGCGGGTCTCCGCGGTCCGCGCGACGCGCGACGAGGGCATCGCCGACCGGTCGCGCCCGCTGACGGGCGTCTCGGAGTTCCCCCACCTCGCGGAGGTGCTGCCCGAGCGCGAGCTCTGGGGGCGTGCCGGTGTCCACTACGGCTGGGCCTACGAGGACATGCGCGCCCAGCCCGCCACGACGCCGGTCTTCCTCGCGACCATGGGCCCGATCGCCGCCCACACCGCTCGCGCGACCTTCGCGACCAACCTGCTCGCGGCCGGCGGCGTCGCCGTCGAGTCGGCCGGGGCGACGTCCGACGTGGCGTCGGTGACGGCGGCCTACGCGGGCCAGCCCGTGGTCTGCCTCGCGGGCACCGACGCGGCCTACGCCGAGTGGGGCGCCGACCTCGTGGCGGCGCTGCGCGCGGCAGGGGCGTCGTACGTCGTGCTGGCCGGCAAGCCGGGGGAGCGGACCGTGACCGACGTGGACGACTCGTGCGCGATGGGAGTCGATGCGCTCGGCTTCCTCCGCCGGATCCGAGAGGAGCTCGCCCGATGAGCATCCCGAAGAACTTCGCCGACGTCCCGCTCGGGGGTCTCGCGACAGGACCTCGTCCGTCCTCGACCACCGAGGGCACGGGTGAGCCCTGGCGCAGCCCGGAGGGGATCGACGTCCTCCCCGTCTACGGCCCCGAGCACCTCGAGGGCCTCGACGGCCTCGACACCTGGCCCGGCCTGGCGCCGTTCCTGCGCGGGCCCTACCCGACGATGTACACGACGCAGCCGTGGACGATCCGGCAGTACGCCGGCTTCTCGACCGCCGAGGAGTCCAACGCGTTCTACCGCCGCAACCTCGCGGCCGGCCAGAAGGGCCTGAGCGTCGCCTTCGACCTCGCGACGCACCGCGGCTACGACTCCGACCACCCGCGGGTGCGCGGCGACGTCGGCATGGCGGGCGTGGCGATCGACTCGATCTACGACGCCCGCACCCTCTTCGACGGCATCCCGCTCGACGAGATGTCGGTGTCGATGACGATGAACGGCGCCGTGCTGCCGGTCCTCGCGCTCTACATCGCGGCGGCCGAGGAGCAGGGGGTGAGGCCGGAGCAGCTTGCGGGGACCATCCAGAACGACATCCTCAAGGAGTTCATGGTCCGCAACACCTACATCTACCCGCCGGCGCCGAGCATGCGGATCATCAGCGACATCTTCGCCTTCACCTCGCAGCGGATGCCGCGCTTCAACTCGATCTCGATCTCCGGCTACCACATCCAGGAGGCCGGGGCGACCGCCGACCTCGAGCTCGCGTACACGCTGGCCGACGGCGTCGAGTACATCCGCGCCGGCCTCGACACCGGCATGACGATCGACCAGTTCGCACCGCGCCTGTCCTTCTTCTGGGCGATCGGGATGAACTTCTTCATGGAGGTCGCGAAGATGCGCGCGGCCCGCGCGCTGTGGGCGCGGCTCGTCGACGACTTCGACCCCCAGAACCCCAAGTCCCGCTCGTTGCGCACCCACAGCCAGACCTCGGGCTGGTCGCTGACCGCCCAGGACGTCTTCAACAACGTGGGTCGCACCTGCATCGAGGCGATGGCCGCGACCCAGGGGCACACCCAGTCGCTGCACACCAACGCGCTCGACGAGGCGATCGCGCTGCCGACCGACTTCTCCGCACGCATCGCGCGCAACACCCAGCTGCTGCTGCAGCAGGAGAGCGGCACCACGCAGGTCATCGACCCCTGGGCCGGTTCCTACTACGTCGAGAAGCTCACCCACGACCTCGCCGAGCGCGCCTGGGCGCACATCCAGGAGGCCGAGCGGGCCGGCGGCATGGCCGCGGCGATCGAGCAGGGCATCCCCAAGATGCGCATCGAGGAGGCGGCCGCCCGCACCCAGGCGCGCATCGACTCCGGTGTCCAGAAGGTCATCGGCGTCAACACCTACCGCCTCGCCGCCGAGGACAAGCTCGACGTGCTGCGCGTCGACAACGACGACGTCTACCGCCAGCAGGTGGCCAAGCTCGAGCGGCTGCGCGCCGAGCGCGACGACGACGCCGTACGCCGGTCGCTGGAGGCGCTGACGGCGTCGGCCGAGCGCGGCCCGGTCGGTGGCGGTTCGCTCGAGGGCAACCTCCTCGCGCTGGCCGTCGACGCGGCCCGCGCGAAGGCCACGGTCGGGGAGATCTCCGACGCGCTCGAGAAGGTCTACGGCCGCCACCAGGCGGTCATCCGTACGATCAGCGGCGTGTACCGCGACGAGGCAGGCGCCCCCGAGGGCAGCGCCGTCGCCGCGGTCCTGCAGGCCACCGAGGAGTTCGAGGCCGAGGAGGGGCGTCGCCCGCGCATCCTCGTGGCCAAGATGGGCCAGGACGGCCACGACCGCGGCCAGAAGGTCGTCGTCACCGCCTTCGCCGACCTCGGCTTCGACGTCGACGTCGGGCCGCTGTTCTCCACGCCCGAGGAGGTCGCCCAGCAGGCGATCGACGCCGACGTCCACATCGTCGGTGTCTCCTCGCTGGCGGCCGGCCACCTGACGCTGCTGCCCGCCCTCAAGCAGGCGCTCGCCGACCAGGGCCGCCCCGACATCATGGTCGTCATCGGCGGCGTGATCCCGCCCGACGACGTGCCCACCCTCAAGGAGATGGGCGCGGCGGCGGTGTTCCTGCCGGGCACGGTCATCGCGGAGTCGGCCCTCGACCTGATCGCGCGCCTGCGGGAACAGCACGCCGGCTGATGCCGCGCCCGATCGACGTCGCCGCGCTGGTCGCGGGCGTGCAGGACGGCCAGCGGGCCGCGGTCGCGCGCGCGATCACCCTGGTGGAGTCGTCGCGTCCCGAGCACCGCCTCGCCGCGCGCGAGCTGCTCACCGAGCTGGCGGCCCGCGAGCACCCGACGGCGACCCGCGTCGGGATCTCCGGGGTCCCCGGGGTGGGCAAGTCGACCTTCATCGAGGCGCTCGGCACCCGACTCACCCGAGCGGGTCACCGGGTCGGCGTCCTCGCCGTGGACCCGTCGTCGGTGCGCACCGGCGGGTCGGTGCTCGGCGACAAGACCCGCATGGCCACGCTGTCGGTCGACCCCGGCGCCTTCATCCGGCCCTCGCCCTCGGCCGGCACGCTGGGTGGCGTCGCGCGCGCGACCACGCAGGCGATGCTGGTGCTCGAGGCGGCGGCGTACGACGTCGTCCTGGTCGAGACGGTCGGCGTGGGGCAGTCCGAGGTCACCGTCGCCGGGATGGTCGACACCTTCCTCTTCCTCACCCTCGCCCGCACCGGTGACCAGCTGCAGGGCATCAAGAAGGGCATCCTCGAGATCGCCGACGTGGTCGCGGTCAACAAGGCCGACGGTGACCACGAGGCCGACGCCCGCGTGGCCGCCCGCGAGCTCGCCGGTGCACTGCGGCTCGTACGGGGCCACGCCGAGTGGGCGCCACCGGTCGTCACCTGCTCCGCGCTGACGGGGAAGGGCGTCGACGACGTGTGGCAGCGCGTGCTCGCCCACCGCGAGCACCTCGGCGTCGACGGCCTGGCCCACAAGCGCGCGGGGCAGCAGCTCGAGTTCACCTGGGCCCTCGTGCGCGACGAGCTGGACCAGCGGCTGCGCTCCTCGCCCGGCGTCGCCGCGGTGCGCGACGACGTACGCCGCGCCGTGCTGTCCGGTGAGCTCCCGGCCCCGCTGGCCGCGGATCGGCTACTCGCCGCCTACGACGGGCGCGCCACCTAGACTGGGTCGGTCATGCCAAGCGAACTGCCCGCCACTCCTGTCATCGCCGAGGTCGTCGACAAGTACGCCGACGACCTCGTCGCCCTGCGCCGCGACCTCCACGCCCACCCCGAGCTGAGCTGGGCCGAGGAGCGCACCTCCGAGGCGGTCGTGACCGCGCTGGAGGGTGCCGGATGGACGGTGCGGCGGCCCGAGGGCGGGGGAGTGCTGGCCGAGATCGGCCACAGCGGCCCGCTCGTCGCGCTGCGCGCCGACCTCGACGCGCTGCCGGTCGACGACCTCATCTCCGACCCGTGGCGCAGCACCAACCCCGGGGTGGCCCACGCGTGCGGCCACGACGTCCACACGGCCGGGCTCGTCGGTGCCGGCCTCGCGCTGGCAGAGGTCTCGGCTCGCGGCATGCTGCCCGGGCGCGTGCGCCTGCTCTTCCAGCCGGCCGAGGAGGTCATGCCCGGTGGGGCGCTGCAGCTGATCTCCGCCGGTGCGCTCGAGGGCGTCTCCCACGTCTTCGGCCTGCACTGCGACCCCAGCCTCGACGTCGGCCGCCTCGGCCTCCGGGAGGGACCGCTCACCGGTGCCGCCGACGCGCTGACGGTGCGGCTGATCGGCAAGGGCGGCCACACCTCGCGGCCCCACCTCACCGAGGACCTCACCTTCGCCCTCGGCAAGGTCATCACCGAGCTCCCGGCGATCCTGAGCCGGCGCCTCGACCCCCGTGCGGGGGTCAGCGTCGTCTGGGGCATGGTGCGGGCGGGCTCCGCGCACAACGTGATCCCGCACGGCGGCGTGGTGGCCGGCACGGTGCGGATGCTCGACGCGGTCGCCTGGGCCGACGCCGAGCACCTGATCCGCCAGCTGATCGCCGCCATCGTGGCGCCCTACAGCGTGACCGCCGAGGTGACCTACCAGCGCGGCGTGCCCCCGGTCGTCAACCACGCGGAGTCCACGCGCCTGCTCGGCACAGCGGTCGAGAACGTCCTGGGCGTGCACGGCCACGTCTCCACCGCCCAGAGCCTGGGCGGCGAGGACTTCGGGTGGTACCTCGACTCCGTCCCCGGTGCGATGGCCCGCCTCGGCACCCGCTCGCCCGGCGGTCCGACGTACGACCTGCACCAGGGGAACCTCCGCGTCGACGAGGCGGCCACCGGCATCGCCGCCCGCGTCCTCGCCGAGGCCGCGGTGACCGCGCTCAGCGACTGACGCCGCAGGCGGGGGGCAGCGGGAGCCCGAAGGTGAAGGCGCTGCCCTCGCCGAGGGTGGACTCGACGCCGAGGTGCCCGCTCATCAGGTCGACCAGCTCGCGGCAGATCGCCAGCCCGAGGCCGACGCCGAGGCGGTCGCCCGCGGACTGCGGGTCGGCCTGGACGAACGGGTCGAAGAGCGTGCGGAGGTCGTCGTCGGCGATGCCGATCCCGGTGTCGCGGACCCGGAAGTCGACCCAGCTGCCCACGCCCGGGCCGTCCGCGGAGCAGGGGCGGCCGCTGACGAGGACGTCGACGGAGCCGTGCTCGGTGTAGGCGATGGCGTTCTGGACGAGGTTGGTGACGACCTGGGTGATGCGCCGCGTGTCGCCGAGGCCGGACGCGGGGACCCCCTCGTCGACGGTGAAGCGGATCGCCAGCCCTTGCTGCTCGGCGAGCGGGACGGCCCACGACGCCACGTCGTCGACGATCGCGCGTACGTCGACCGGCGCCCTGCGCAGCACCGTCTGGCGTGCCTCGAGACCGGAGAACTCGAGGATCTCCTGCACCAGGTGCAGCAGGCGCTCACCGGAGCGGTGCACGATGCGGGCGAAGTGCTCGGGCTCCGGCGGCAGGTCGGTGTCGAGCAGCAGCTCGGAGGCGCCCATCAGGGCTGCCAGCGGCGTACGGACCTCGTGGCTCACGGTGGCCAGGAAGAGGGTCTTGGCGGCGTTGGCCTCCTCCAGCTCGCGCAGCACCCGCTTGGCCTCGGTGACGTCCTCGGTCACGCCGTGCACGCCCACGACCTCGCCGCCGACGATCACCGGGATGGCCGTGCAGCGGATGTCGATGACCTCGCCGTCGATGCGCACGACCCGCGCCTCGACCACCTGCGGGTCGCCGGCCATGGCTCGGTCGAAGCCGTCCTGGATGAGGTGCACGTCGTCGGGGTGGATGACCTGCCGGAAGTGGGTCTGCCGCATCTCCTCGAGACTGAGCCCGGTCATCTCCAGCGACAGCTGGTTGGCGTCGGTGAAGTAGCCCCGCGGGTCGACCGAGTAGGTGGCGTGGGGGTGGTGGGTGAACATCGAGGCGTAGCGCTCGCTGCTCTGGGACATTGCCTGGGCGCCCACCTGCGCGTCGGCCGACGAGGAGCGACCGGGGTCGCGCTCATCGAGAGCCATCAGGACCTCCGAGAATCGTGTTGGCGTGCGTTGCACCGTACCCCGTGGCATCCGCTGCCGATACAGGCCACCCTGGTGGTGTAGGGGCCACCGCTGGTCGCTGCGTCGCCGACCCGCCACGGGTCCGCGATCTGCGCGGCCGTGGCCCTGCCTACCCGTGGTCAGTCGGCGAGGAATGCGGGCTGGCTGCCAGATGGTCGACGAGTTCGGCGAGGTGAGCGAGGCCGCGGGCTTGGGCCATGCTCGCCGCGATGCGCCCGGCGCTGGCCCGATACGTGGCATCTCGGAGCACCGCTCGGACAGCGTCTGCGACCGCGGCGGGTGGGGGCGTCTCGGTCTTGAGGCGGCGACCCACGCCGGACCAGGAGATCCGGCCGGCGACCTCGGGCTTGTCTTCCTGGCCGGTGCTCGTCACGATCGGTACGCCGTGGCGCAAGGCGTACTGGACGCCTCCATAGCCACCGTTCGTGACGAACACGTCGGTCCGAGGCAGGAGCTCGTCGTAGGGCAGAAATGCCGCGGCGCGCGCGTTGGCTGGCAGTGGCGGAAGCGTGTCGAGCGGACGTCCGCCAGTGGAGACCACCACGAGCACGTCGTCGTCGGCGAGCCCCTCGAGCGTCGGAGCGATGATCTGACGGTAGTCACGGTTCGCGATCGTTCCCTGCGTCACGTGGACGACGGGCCGTGAGCCGTCGAGCTCGTCCCACCACGGCGGCATCGGCGCCTGCGAGCCAGTGGGGGAGATCGGGCCCACGAAGTGCAGGGTGGTCGGCGCGTCGGAGCGGGGGTACTCGAACTCGGGAACGGTGAACTGCGCGATGGCGTCGGCGTGCCGTGGCCAATCGAGAACCGGGAACGGCAGCGGTCGTGCGAACAGCTGGTGATTGACCTCCCCAGCCACACGCTCCGCCCCGCGGAACACCATGCGAGCGGCGAGCCCGCCCAGCGCTGCGTTGCGCAGGCGACCGATGGGACCGCGCAGCGGCAGGAGGCCCATGCCGAACGGCGCGGTGTCGCGACTGGCGATGGTGAGTGGGATGACGCCGCAGACCACGATCGGTGGCCTTGTGCCGAGCCGGTGGCCAAGCATGAATGCGCCGCCAGTGAACGCGGGATCCGTCAGGATCGCATCCGCATGCTCGGCCTCCTGCAGGGCCATGACCGCGTCGTGCTGGGCCCGGCCCGGGCGCACGAAGACGTGCTCCACGTCGAACGCCAGCGACTTCGCGCCGTTCAGTCCCACGCGCTCGGGAAAGTTGTGATCCAGGAATTGCCGGTCGTCGAAGTCTGCGTCCGCCGGGAGAGCAACGTGTCGCGCGCCGGTGGCCTCCACCGCGTCGACGAAACGGGTGCCAGTCAGGAAGCGCACACGGTCGCCGCGCTCGGCGAAGTGGCGAGCGACCGCAAGCAGTGGAGTGACGTGACCGTGGACTGGTACTGCGGCAATGATGATGGACGCCATGAGACACCTCGATGAAGGTTCCCGAGACGGGCTGTACGCCTTCCGTCCACTATTCACCTCCATGCGATAGTAGTCAATATGGTTGCTCCAGGTCGTCCGTACCGATCCGATCTTCGGCAGCGCCAAGCGGCGGAGACACGCCTTCGGGTGGTCGAGGTGGCGGTGGAGCTGTTCGGGCGGCAGGGGTACCACGCAACCACCTTCGGCCAGCTTGCCGAAACGGCCGGCGTATCGGTCAAGACGGTCCAAGAGCACGGGCCGAAGTCGGCGCTGCTGCGCGCCGCTGTGGAGCTGACGGCCTTCGGCGTCGAGGGCGAGGAGGACTTCTTCGCCACCGAACTGGGCCGGGCGATGCTGCAGGTGCCCGGCCCCAGCGAGCTGGCGACGATGATGGGCGAGGCGATGCTCGCCATCAATGCACCTGCGGCCGGGCTGTGGATGACGGTCGTGGGCGCACACCAAGGTGACGAGGAGCTGACCGGCTTCCATGCCGAGATGCTCGTCCTGATCCGTCGTCAGGTCGAACGCGTGCTGCAGCACGTCGACGACCGCGGCTGGCTCCGGCGCGACGTGCCCTTCGACGACCTCGTCGAGGCCTTCTGCGTCATCACGAGCGCTGAGACCTACGTGCGCTTCGTCCAGCACGACCGCCAATCGCCGGAGGCGTACACCGCATTTGTGGCGCGCACCGTGCGCGAGACCATTCTCACGCGCTGAGCGAAGGGTGATTCATGCTCGCCGACAACGCCGCGGCTTCGCCCGCCCGCGACGAGCAGCGCCCTTCAGCTGCCCTCTGGTGAAGACCATCGCCGCACTGCGCTCCACCTGAGCGACCAGTAGCGAGCCACCAGGCTCAGCGCATGAAGGGCTCGAAGATGGCCCTGACGACGACCGACGCGCGGTCGGCGTCACCCTCGGCGATCGCCTCGACGAGGTCGTGGTGCCGGCGATGGGCCGTGGCGTCGTCGCCGGACTCGTCGTGGCGCATGTGGCTCGCGAAGACGTCGGTCACGCTCGCGTAGAGCTGGAGGTAGAGGGGGTTGTGCGTCGCCGCCACGATCGCGCGGTGCAGCGCGAGGTCCGCGGCCGCCCTGACGTCGGGGTCCTCCGACGCCCAGCTCGCCTCGCGCTGGTCCCGCAGGTCACGCAGCAGGTCGACGTCGGCGTCCGTACGACGCAGCGCCGCGAGCGAGGCCGCCGCGCTGTCGAGCGCCAGCCGCAGCTCGAGGTAGTGGTGCCGGCTGCCGCCGGCGAGCTGCCGGGCCAGCGAGCCGCTGAGCTCGGACGTCGAGATCACGAAGGTCCCGCGGCCCTGCTCCCGGCTGAGGAGCCCGGCGTGCACGAGCGACTGCAACGCCTCACGGACGGTGTTGCGCCCGACCCCGAAGGCGGCGACGAGGTCGCCCTCGACGGGTATCCGCTCACCGACCGGCCACCGGCCCGAGGTGATCTCCTCCTGGAAGCGCGCGGCGACCTGGTCGATCAGCCCCACTCGACGCACCGGTGGGGGTGTGCCAGACTCGCCGTGATTCATCCCATGATCCCATCATTCGCCGCGACCTCGGAGCAAGTGTTGACCATCCCCGCCGCAACTGCACCCACGAACGGACGGTCGGGCACGGCGACCCGAGGTCCGCTGGCCCTCTGGGCCGGGCTCGCGATCGCGCTGACCGCGCTCAACCTGCGGACCGCCGTCACGGGCATCACGCCACTGCTGGAGATCATCGGCTCGGACCTCGGGTTCGGCCTCGCCCTCGCCGGCCTGCTCGGCACCGTGCCGGCCGCGACCTTCGGCGTCTTCGGCTTCCTGGCACCGTTCGTGACGCGGAGGTACGGCCTCGAGCGCACCGCGACCGCCGCCCTCGGCCTCTCGGCGCTCTCGCTCGTGCTGCGCGCGCTCTCCCCGACGCCCCTGGCGCTGGTGGCGTCGACCGTGCTCGCGCTGGCGGGCATCGGCGCGGCCAACGTCGTGCTCGTGCCGCTCATCAAGGCCTGGTTCGCCGGTCGCATCGCCCTGTGGACGTCGTCGTACCTGCTGCTGATGCAGACGGGCCAGTTCGTGGCACCCCTCCTGGCCGTGCCGGTGGCCGACGCGGCGGGCTGGCGGGTCTCGGTGGGCATCTGGGCGGTGCCGGCCGCGGTGGCCGCGGTGGTCTGGTGCGTCCTCGCGGTCAGGCTGCCCGCCGACCACCACGTGCCGGTCGCCGCGACGCCCTCCGACAGGCTCCGGGTCAGCCGGTCGCCGACCGTCTGGGGACTGGTGGGGCTCTTCGCGATGATGTCGCTGTCCAACTACAGCATCATCACGTGGGTTCCGGCGGTGCTGACTGACGCCGGTGGCAGCGCGTCGCTCGGCGGGACCATGGTCGGCCTCTACTCGGCGTGGGGCGTGCTCGCCGCCGTGGTGGTGCCGCACCTCGCCACCCGCCTGCGCAACCCGTTCGGGGTCGTCGTCGCGTGCTCGGCCGTGCTCGTCCTCGGCTACCTCGGCCTGGCCGTCTCGCCGCTGGACGGCACCGTGCTGTGGGTCTGTGCGCTGGGCGTCGGGGTCAGCACCTTCCCGCTCTGCATGACGCTCATCAACCACCGGACGCGGACGGCGCAGTCCGCCTCGACCGTGTCGGGCTTCGTGCAGGGCATCGGCTACGGCCTGGCGTGCCTCGGGCCGATCGGGCTCGGCCTGCTCCGGGAGACGACGGGGTCGTGGTCGACGCCGCTGGTCGTCCTCGCCGCGACCGCCGTCCCGGGAGTGGTCGCGGGATGGTTCGCCTGCCAGCCGCGGTTCGTCGAGGACGACGCGTCCCGCGTCGCCGGATGAGCACGAAGGGCCCGGCGCACGGCGCCGGGCCCTCCTCGAGCTGACCTACTGTTGTCGGTAGGGCACGCCGTCCGCAGCCGGCGGCCGGGAGCGGCCCACGAGACCTGCCACCGCGAAGATGGTGACGAGGTAGGGGAGCATCAGCATGAACTGGCTCGGCACGGGCGAGCCGATCGCCGAGAGCACGCCCTGCAGGTTGGTCGCGAACCCGAAGAGCAACGCCGCCAGCGTGGCGCGGATCGGGTCCCACTTGCCGAAGATGACGGCGGCCAGGGCGATGTAGCCCGCACCGCCGGTCATCTCGCGGTTGAAGCCGGCGACCGAGACGAGGCTGAAGTAGGCGCCGCCCATGCCGGCGATCGCACCCGCGAGCAGGATCGTGCGGTAGCGGGTGCGGTTGACCTTGATGCCGACGGTGTCGGCGGCCTTGGGGTGCTCGCCGACCGCGCGCAGGCGCAGCCCCCAGCGGGTGCGGTAGAGGGCGAACGCCACGACCGCGACGACGACGTAGAGCAGGTAGACGAGCGGCGTCTGGCGGAAGAAGATCGGCCCGATCAACGGGATGTCGCCGAGCACCGGGATCGGCACCGCGCGCAGGCGCTCGGGGGAGTTGAGCGACTCCGCGTTGGGCGTGAGCACCTGCCGGAACAGGAAGTTCGTCAGGCCGACCACGAGCACGTTGAGCACGACGCCGACGATCACCTGGTCGACGAAGTAGGTGATCGCGAACAGGCCCAGGATCAGCGCCACGAGGGCGCCGGCCACCGCGGCGGCCGCGACACCGGCCCAGGGCGAGCCCGTCGTCGAGGCGGTGATGGCAGCGGCGAACGCGCCGAGGAGCAGCTGGCCCTCGATGGCGATGTTGACCACGCCGGCGCGCTCACCGAGCACGCCGCCCAGCGCGCCGAAGACGAGCGGGATCGCGAGCGCCACGGCACCGCCGAGCAGGCTGACGACACGGATCCGGTCGCCGGCGGCGGCCCAGCTGAGGAAGCCGATCATCCACACGATCGCGAAGGTGATCGGGATCCACATCGGCTGGTGGAGCCGGGTGAGCATGCGGCGCACCGCCTCCGCGGTGAGCCCGAGGCAGATCACCACCATCAGCCAGGCGGTGGGGCCCGACGGCACCACGATGTCGGGCAGGGTGACGAAGTCGGTCGCGACCGAGAGCTGGAACGTCGTGTCGCCCGACGGCTTGGAGCGCAGCAGGATGCCGGCGAGGAGCAGGGTCAGCACGCCGAGCACCACCGGGAGCTTGCGAGCGCCCGCGCCGCGCGTGGGCGTCACGACGGTGTCGGGAGCCAGCCCACCGCTCTCGGGGGTCGGCTGCGTGGTCACGGTGCTCACTTGGCCTCCTGGGCGGGGAGCCGGAAGATCGCGCGCACCAGGGGAGGGGCGGCGAGGAAGAGGACGATCAGCGACTGCACCACGAGCACGAGGTCGACCGAGATGTTCTCGGAGGTCTGCATGGTGAAGCCACCGGCCTTGAAGGCGCCGAACAGGAGCCCGGCGGCCAGGATCCCGAGCGGGCGGGAGCGGCCGAGCAGCGCGACGGTGATGGCGTCGAAGCCGATCGCCGCGTCGAGGTCGAGCGAGACGCCGCTGGACACGGTGCCGAGCACCTGGTTGATGCCGGCGAGGCCGAGCAGGGAGCCGGCGATCATCATCACGACGATGTAGGTCTTGCCGACGTCGATGCCGGAGGCGCGGGCCGCGTGCGGGTTCTCGCCGACGGCACGGATGCGGTAGCCGAGGGTGGAGCGGTTGAGCAGCCACCACGCGACCGCGACCGCGACGATGGCGATCACGAAGCCGAGGTGCAGGTTGAACTGGTCGCCCAGCACCTTGGGCAGGGTCGCGGACTCCTTCATCGGCGGCGACTTCGGGTTCACCGAGCCGGGTGTCTTGAGCAGCCAATCCTTGGTGAGGGCCCAGAACACGAGGTAGTAGGCGACGTAGTTGAGCATGATCGTGACGATCACCTCGTGGGCCCCGGTGCGGGCCTTCAGCACGCCCGCGATGCCACCCCACAGGGCGCCGGCAGCCATGCCCACGAGGATCGCGAGCGGCAGGTGGACGGCGAGCGGCAGGTCGAGCTTGAAGCCGACCCAGCCGGCCGCGGCACCAGCGATGAGCATCTGGCCGCGGCCACCGATGTTGAACATCCCCGCCCGGAAGGCCAGGCCGACGCCGAGGCCGCCCAGGATCAGCGGGCCGGAGAACTTCAGCGTCTCCGTCAGCGGGCGCCACTGCTGGGCGGGCTCGGTGAGGTTGTAGTTGAAGACCGCCCCGCGGAACATCGCGCTGTAGGCGCCGGAGATGGCGTCCCACACGGCGGTGAAGAAGTCGGAGGGGCGGGCGGTGACGTAGCCGGCGGCCTCGCGCACCGCGTCGTCGGTCGCGGCGATCATCACCGAGCCGACGAAGACCGCGAGGACCACGGCCAGCACCCCGGCGAGGACGTCGCCCGAGGCGATCTCGCGCAGCAGCGACCGCGAGCGCTCACCGCGCGCGTCGTGGGGGTCGGTCCCGGGCTCCTCGGTCACCGTGTCGGTGGCCGTCGTGCCCCGGGCGGCCTCGTCGTCCGTCACCGGCGCGTCGGGCTCGTCGGGCTGGGGCTTGGGGGTGTCACTCACGCGACCACGTCCTTCAGGTCCTTCGGGCGTTCGCCGGTCATCATGAGTCCGAGGGTCTCGCGCGGGGTGTCGGCCGGGACGATGCCGACGACCTTGCCGCGGTAGAGCACCATGATGCGGTCGGCGAGCGCGACCACCTCGTCGAGCTCGGTGGAGACCACCAGGACCGGGATGCCGCTGTCGCGGGTCGCGACGATCTGCTTGTGGATGAACTCGATCGAGCCGACGTCGACACCGCGGGTGGGCTGGGCAGCGACGAGCAGCCGCAGGTCGCGGGAGAGCTCGCGGGCCACCACGACCTTCTGCTGGTTGCCGCCGGAGAGGTTGGCGGCCAGCGAGTCGATGTCGCGGGCGCGGACGTCGTACTCCTTCAGCTTCTGCTGGGCGAACTCGCGCAGCGCGCCGAGCCGCAGCGAGCCGTTCCTGACGAACGGCGACCTGAAGCTGCGGTTGAGCATGAGGTTCTCGGCGATGGTGAAGCCGGGCACGAGGCCGTCGACCTGCCGGTCCTCGGGGATGAAGCCGACGCCGGCGTCGAGGATCTTGCGCGTGGAGCGGCCCACCAGCTCCACGCCGTCGAGCCTGATCGAGCCGCTGACGTCGTCCTGGAGGCCGAGGAGGGCCTCGGTGAGCTCGGTCTGGCCGTTGCCCTGGACGCCCGCCACAGCGAGGATCTCGCCGGCGCGGATGGTGAAGCTGAGCCCGTCGCACTGCTTGTGACCGGCCGCGTCGACCACCTGGAGGTCCCTGACCACCAGCGCGTCGTCGCCGAGCGTGGGGGCGTCCTTGTGGACGACCAGCTCGACCGGGCGGCCGACCATCATCGAGGCGAGCTCGACGTTGCTGGCCGTGGGCTCGGCCTCGCCGACCACCTTGCCGAGCCGGATCACGGTGATCCGGTCGGCGACCTCGCGGACCTCACGGAGCTTGTGGGTGATGAAGACGATGGCCTTCCCGGCCTCCTTGAGCTGGCGCATGATGTCCATCAGCTCGTCGGTCTCCTGCGGCGTGAGCACGGCGGTGGGCTCGTCGAAGACCAGCAGCTCGGCGTCGCGGGACAGGGCCTTGATGATCTCCACGCGCTGCTGCACGCCGACGGGGAGGTCCTCGACCACGGCGTCGGGGTCGACGTGGAAGCCGAACCGCTCCGAGATCTCGGTGACGCGCTTGCTCGCCTCGGCGAGGTCCAGCGTGCCGGCGAAGCCGGTGGTCTCGTTGCCGAGCATGACGTTCTCGGCGACGGTGAAGACGGGGATGAGCATGAAGTGCTGGTGGACCATGCCGATGCCGGCCGCCATCGCGTCGCCGGGGCCGGTGAAGTGCTGCACCTCGCCGTCGAGCTCGATCTCGCCCTCGTCGGCCTTGTAGAGGCCGTAGAGGACGTTCATCAGCGTGGACTTGCCGGCGCCGTTCTCGCCGAGGAGGCAGTGGATCTCACCGGGCTCCACCCTGAGGGAGATCGAGTCGTTGGCCACCACGCTGCCGAAGCGTTTGGTGATGCCTCGCAGGACGAGTCTCATGGCATCGCATCCTAGGGGTCGGGATGGTCCGGAGGTCTGGACCGGGGTCTGGTACGGAGGCGCCCGGGAGCCGGGCGAGGAGGACCTCGACACGGAGAAGGGAGGCCGACGAATCCGTCGGCCTCCCTCCGTCGTGGAGCGTGCGGGTGATCAGCCCAGGTAGGACTCGACCTTGATGGAGCCGTCGATGATGCCGGCCTTCACCTCGTCGAGCTCAGCGGCCAGCTCGGGGCTGACCTTGTCCTCGAAGTTGTGGAACGGCGCGATGCCGACGCCGTCGTTCTCGAGGGTGCCGATGTAGGGCTCGAAGTCGAACTCGTCGTTGCCGGCAGCCATGATCGCCTCGTAGGTGGACACCTTCATGTCCTTGAGGATCGAGGTCATGACGTAGTCCTGGGTGGTCGGGTCGGTCTCGAAGAGGTCGGCGTCGACGCCCACCATCGCGATGTCCTTGCCCGAGTCCTCGATCGCCGTGATCGCGCCCTGGTAGATCGGGCCGCCGACCGGCAGGATCACGTCGACGTCCTGGTCGAGGATCTGCTTGGCGGTGCTGGTCGCGGCCTCGTTGGCCTCGAAGCCACCGGTGAAGGAACCGTTCTTGCCGTCCCAGCCGACGACCTCGACGTCCTTCTTCTTCTCCTTGGCGTAGTACTCGGCGCCCTGCTTGAAGCCGTCCATGAAGATGGTGACGGTCGGGAAGGGCATGCCGCCGTAGGTGCCGACCTTGCCGGTCTCGGTGTAGTCGGCAGCGGCGTAGCCGGCGAGGAACGCGGCCTGCGCCGTGTTGTAGAGCAGCGGCTTGATGTTCTCGACGTCGGCCTTGCCGTCGAAGGTCTGGCCGTCGTCGCCGCCGTCGGCGGAGTCGTCGATCAGGACGTACTCGATGTCGGGGTTGGCGGCGGCCGACTCCTTGGTCGCCGCGGCCAGGGCGAAGCCGACGGTCACGATGGCGTCGCAGCCCTCGCCGACCAGGCTCTCCAGGTTCGGGCCGTAGTCGTTCTCGCTGTTGGACTCGACGGCCTTGAGCTCGACGCCCAGCTCGTCGGCGGCCTGCTTGGCGCCCTCGTAGCCCAGCTGGTTGAACGACTTGTCGTCGAAACCACCGGCGTCGGACACGATGCACGGCAGGAAGTCGCTCGCCGCCGCGCTGCTGTCGTTGCCACTCCCGGTGTCGGTGTCTTCCTCGGGCGCGTCACCACACGCAGCCAGGGTCGCGGCCGCCAGCAGCGCCACGAGGCCGCTCGAGACGACCTTCCTCGTCTTCAACACAAATGCCTCCAAGTTCGTGCACCCCGGGGTGGGGTCAGCTGTCCGGGAGCATGATGCCTGCCGTGGCGCACCCCGTCACGCGGTTCGGAACTTCTGAAATGCGTTTGAGACCTAAAAGTCACCGGACGACTTTCGGCGGAACCTGCCAAAGACCGTGGCTTCCCCGTATGCGCCATAGTGACCGCGTGGACGACAGCTGGCAGCAGGGTGACTGGGACGGGCTCCGCGAGCGGGCCGTGCAGGTGATGCAGCGGGCCTACGCGCCCTACTCGCGCTACAAGGTGGGAGCGGCCGCGCGGGCCGACGACGGCCGGGTCGTGGTGGGCTGCAACGTGGAGAACGCGGCGTACGGCGTCGTGCTGTGCGCCGAGTGCGGCGTGGTCTCGCAGCTGCACGCCACGGGCGGCGGCCGTCTGACGCACTTCGTCTGCGTCAACAGCGAGGGTGAGATCATCATGCCGTGCGGCCGGTGCCGCCAGCTCCTGTTCGAGCACGGTGGCCGTGACCTGCTGGTCTGGACCGTCTCGGGCGTGAGACCCATGTCCGAAGTGCTGCCCGACGCCTTCGGACCCGACGACCTGGCCCACGTGGCCGACACCGCAGCGGAAGGACCCCAGTAGTGGCTGCCCACGACGCCGTCGAGGTGATCCTCGCCAAGCGCGACAAGCACGAGCTCACCGACAGCCAGATCGACTGGGTGATCGACGCCTACACGCGCGGCGACGTCGCCGACGAGCAGATGTCGTCGCTCGCGATGGCGATCCTGCTCAACGGCATGAACCGCCGCGAGATCTCGCGCTGGACCGGCGCGATGATCGCCTCGGGGGAGCGGATGGACTTCTCCTCGCTGTCGCGCCCGACTGCCGACAAGCACTCCACCGGCGGTGTCGGCGACAAGATCACCCTGCCGCTCGCCCCGCTGGTCGCCGCGTGCGGCGTCGCGGTCCCGCAGCTCTCGGGCCGCGGCCTCGGCCACACCGGCGGCACGCTCGACAAGCTCGAGTCGATCCCCGGGTGGCGCGCGGCGCTGAGCAACGAGGAGATGTTCGCCATCCTCGAGGACGTCGGCGCCGTGATCTGCGCCGCCGGCGACGGCCTCGCCCCGGCCGACAAGAAGCTGTACGCCCTGCGCGACGTCACCGGCACCGTGGAGGCGATCCCGCTGATCGCCAGCTCGATCATGAGCAAGAAGATCGCGGAGGGCACCGGTGCCCTGGTGCTCGACGTCAAGGTCGGGAGCGGGGCCTTCATGAAGGACCTCGGCTCCGCACGCGAGCTCGCCGAGACGATGGTGGCGCTCGGCACCGACGCCGGCGTGCACACCGTGGCGCTCCTCACCGACATGGCCACGCCGCTCGGGCTGACCGCGGGCAACGCCGTCGAGGTGCAGGAGTCCGTCGACGTCCTGGCGGGCGGCGGTCCCTCCGACGTGGTCGAGCTGACCCTGGCCCTGGCCCGCGAGATGCTCGCCGGCGCCGGGCGCGACGACGTCGACCCGGCGGACAAGCTGGCCGACGGCTCGGCCATGGACGTGTGGAAGGCGATGATCCGCGCCCAGGGCGGCGACCCGGACGCGGCCCTTCCCGAGGCGAAGGAGTCGCACGTGGTCACCGCGCCGTCGAGCGGCACCCTCACCCGGTTGGACGCGATGGCGGTCGGGATGGCCGCCTGGCGCCTCGGCGCGGGCCGGGCTCGCAAGGAGGACCCGGTGCAGGCCGGTGCCGGCGTCGTCTGGCACGCGCGGCCCGGCGACGACGTCACGGAGGGCGAGCCGCTGTTCACGCTGCTCACCGACGAGCCGGAGCGCTTCGAGCGGGCGCTGGCCTCGCTCGAGGGCGGTTTCGACATCGGCGGCGACACCGCCGGTGTCGGCACGCAGATCGTGCTCGACCGCATCGGCTGAGACGGACCGCGCGCGCTCTCCCCAACCTTGGTGATGACCGGCCGGTAGCAACCGGCTTCCCGGGCCTCCTCCTTAGCGTTTCTTTACCTTAGGGATCTTGGGGGACCCGATGCAGAGCAACGATCAGCGCGGGCCCGGCCGCGCCACGATGATGTCCACCGCCGTCCTGACGGTCCTGGTGCTGGTGACCGGCCTGGCCGTCGGCGCGGGCGTGACGTGGTTCGCGCTGTCGCGCGACGACGGCGGGTCCACGGCCGCTGACGACGGGTGCGCCGAGTTCCAGCGGGTGGACCTCGCCGTCGCCCCGGAGATGTACGGCGTGGTGGTGGCCGCGCTCGCGGACGTCACGCCCGACTGCGTCCAGGTCGACCCCGCCCTGCGGCCGGGCATGGAGGTCGCCCGTGGTGCGTCGCTGGGCAGCAGGTTGCCCGACGTCTGGATCCCGGAGGCGCACTTCGTGGCCACCGAAGCGTTCCTCGGCGATGCCCCCCGACCCCGGTTGCTGGTGAAGAGCCTGGCTCAGACGCCTGTGGTCCTCGCGGGTGGCAACGCCGCGCGGCAGTTCGCGACGTGGGGCGACGCCGAGGCATCGGGGCTGGTGTCCGTGCCCAGCCCGGAGTCGTCCATCGCCGGCGCCCTCGCGGTGACCGCGCCCGAGGCCGAGGCCGACATGGTGGGCCGGACCCGGGACGCCGCCCGGCAGATCATGGTGCCCTTCGCGCAGGCCCAGGGCGCGCGAACGGTGGCGGGAGAGGACGCCACGGTGCAGCCGGCCATGTTCCCGCGCAGGTCACCGCGGCTGGTGGTCACCACCGAGCAGCAGCTGCTGACCGAGGCGGGGCGTGCCGACCTCCGTGACCTGACCCCGCCCGTGGGCGCTCCGGTCCTCGACTTCCCCCTCATGGTCGCCGACGATGCCGCCCCCGGGTCGCGTGCGCTGGCGCGCTCGCTCGCCGCGCACCTCAACGGCAAGGTGGGGCGCTCGTTGATCTCCGACGAGGAGCTTCACGCGCCGAGCGGAGACCGTGACGGGTTCCTGCGACCGCCCGCGGCGACGGCGATCGCCGAAGCGGTCTACTCCTGGAGCCAGCTCAGCGTTCCGTCGGCGATGCTCGCTGTCGTCGACGCGTCCGGATCGATGGACGCCGATACCGGAACCGGGTCCCGGATGGGCCTGCTGGCCGACGCGGCCCGCATCGGACTGGGCTTCCTGCCCGACCACGCCCGGGTGGGCCTCTGGATCTTCTCGATCGACAAGGGTGGTCCGGGGCAGGACTGGCGCGAGCTCGAGCCCATCCGTCGCCTCGACGACCTGCGCTTCGGGCGCACCCAGCGCTACGCGCTGCGTGAGCGTGCCGCCGAGCTGCCGAGCCTGACCGACGGCGGGACCGGTCTCTACGACACGGCCCTGGCCGCGTACCGCACGGCACTGAAGAACTACCGCCCGCACTACTCCAACGCCGTGGTCCTCATGACCGACGGCCAGAACGAGGACCCCGGCTCCATCAGCCTCGAGCAGCTGCTGCAGCGTCTGAAGGACCTGCGGGACCCCGACCGGCCGGTGCGCCTGGTGGGCATCGCGATCAGCGGGGACGCCGACCTCGGTGCCCTCCGCCAGATGGCGCGGGTGACCGGCGGTGAGGCCTACTTGGCGGCCGAGCCGACGGACATCCTGGGGGTGTTCGCCCGGGCGGTGCTGTCGCGCTGACGCCCGCTCAGTGCCCGCTGCGCCCGGAGCGGATCTCGCGTCTGCGCTCGCGGTGGACCACGGCCTCGCTGCCGAGCGCGACGACGACGACGAGCAGGGCGACCCCGAGCTGGCCGAGGGCGGGGACCTCGCGCAGCGGCGCCCACGCCACCAGCAGCACCACGGCGGCGACGAGCCGAGCGGTGGAGAGCTGGTGGGTCACCAGGTGCTTGAACAGCACGTGGGCGACCAGGTAGGTCACCAGCCCGAGGACCAGCGCACCGAGGGCCGCGCCCTTCAGCGGCTCGCTGAGGTCGTGGTGCTCGGTGTCGGCGACGTACTCCAGCACCTTCTTCAGGCCGAGCGCCACCAGCACGATGCCGACCATCAGCGGCAGGTGGGCGAAGGAGTAGGCGTTGCGTGCCAGGCGCGGTCGGGTGGCGGCCGGCTCACGGGTGAGCACGTGCTCGCCCAGCAGGGCGCTGACGTCGAAGTAGGCCCACCACAGCGCCTGGACGAGGAACAGGGCGAGCAGGCTCGCGGCGATGATCGGCCAGGTGACCGGCAGCTGCGCCACACCGACGCCGATCGCCACGATGGACTCGCCGAGGGCGACGATGATGATCAGGCCGTGCCGCTCGGCGAAGTGGCCGGGAGCGGGGAGCCGCCACCCTGACGATCCGCCGAGAGCCGTGCCGACGTAGTCGACGACCAGGGCGAGCACCCACAGCCAGGTCTGGGTCGGGCCCTCGGTCGCGGCAGCCACCAGGAGCACGATGCTGCTCCCGAACACCGAGGGGGTGAACCGGGCGAGCTGGGCCCGCAGCACGGGGTCGTCGCGGGCGACCACGACGAACATCACCAGGTGCATGACCCTGAAGGCGAGGTAGCACAGGGCCAGGACCAGGGGACCGTCCAGCCCGCCCGCCCCGTCGTCGTACGCCTCGGGGATGCACAGCGCGAGCAGGAACATCGCGGCCATCGCCGCGAGCATCACGACGGTGATCGCGGGCTCCTCGGCGCTGACGACGTTGGCCAGCCACGCGTAGCCCGTCCACGCCCACCACAGCAGCACCACGATGAGGACGCCCTGCACCACCGACCGCGCGCTGATGTCCTGCGCCATGAACGCGGTCACCTGCGTGAGGGCGAAGACGAAGACCAGGTCGAAGAACAGCTCGAGCGTGGAGACCGACGCCTCCTCGTCCTCGCCGCGGCGGTGGATGCGGGGCTGCCGGACCTGGGCCACCCCGTCATTGTGGCTCCGGTCCCGCGGCTGCCACCAGCCTCGTCCCAGGGGCTGTCGGGCCGACCCGGGTGGTCGCTCAGGCGAGGAGCAGCACCACGTGGGCGGCCACGCAGGCCGGCTTGTCGTGGCCCTCGATCTCGACGGTGTGCTCCACGACGAGCTGCTTGCCGGCCGCGAGGTCGCGGACCTCACCGAAACGCACGTGGGACCGCAGCCGGCTGTCGACCGGCACCGGGCTCGGGAAGCGCACCTTGTCGAGGCCGTAGTTGAGGCGGGCCCCCGGCGTCTCGAGCCGGAAGACCTCCGAGGCGAAGTGCGGGAGCAGGCTGAGGGTGAGGAAGCCGTGGGCGATCGTGGTGCCGAACGGGCCCTTGCCGGCGGCGTCGACGTCGACGTGGATCCACTGGTGGTCGAGCGTCGCGTCGGCGAAGGCGTCGATCCGGGCCTGGTCGACGTCCAGCCACGCGCTGGTGCCGATGTCGGACCCGGCGGCGGCGGCGACCTCGTCGAGCGTCGTGAAGGTGCGCATGCGCACGAACATTAGTGCTCGACCACGGGGGCCCTGCTTGGATGTCCCGATGAGCACTCCCACCCGCGACCAGGTGCAGGCCGCCCCGAAGGTCCTGCTGCACGACCACCTCGACGGCGGGCTGCGCCCGCAGACGATCGTGGAGCTCGCCGCCGAGATCGGCCACGAGCTGCCCGCCCCCGAAGCAGAGTCGCTCGGGCAGTGGTTCGCCGAGTCGGCCGACTCGGGCTCGCTCGTGCGCTACCTCGAGACCTTCGACCACACCGTCGCGGTGATGCAGACCGGTCCCGCGATCGCCCGCGTCGCCCGCGAGTGCGTCGAGGACCTCGCGGCCGACGGCGTCGTCTACGCCGAGGTGCGCTACGCGCCAGAGCAGCACGTCAGCGGGGGGCTGACGCTCGACGAGGTCGTCGCGGCGGTGCAGGAGGGGTTCGACGCGGGGATGGCTGCCAGCGGCGGCAGGATCGTCGTACGCCAGCTGCTGACCGCGATGCGGCACCAGGCCCGGTCGATGGAGATCGCCGAGCTGGCGATCGCGTGGCGTGACCGCGGCGTCGCCGGCTTCGACATCGCCGGCGCCGAGGCGGGCTTCCCGCCCACCCGCCACCTCGACGCCTTCGAGTACCTCCAGCGCGAGAACGCCCACTTCACCATCCACGCCGGCGAGGCCTTCGGCCTGCCGTCGATCTGGCAGGCGATCCAGTGGTGCGGCGCGGACCGGCTCGGCCACGGCGTGCGGATCATCGACGACATCACCGTCGGCGACGACGGGTCGGTCGAGCTCGGCCGGCTCGCGGCCTACGTCCGCGACAAGCGGATCCCGCTCGAGATGTGCCCCAGCTCCAACATCCAGACCGGTGCCGCGGAGTCCTTCGCCGAGCACCCGATCGGGCTGCTGACCGACCTCCGCTTCCGCGTCACCGTCAACACCGACAACCGGCTGATGAGCGGCACCTCGATGACCCAGGAGATGTTCGGCCTGGTCGAGGCGTTCGGCTACTCGCTGGAGGACCTCCGGTGGTTCACCATCAACGCGATGAAGTCGGCGTTCCTGCCCTTCGACGAGCGACTCGCGATCATCGACGGGGTCGTCAAGCCGGGCTACGCCGCCCTCATCAACGGGTAGCGGCGCCGCTGCTCGCGGTCAGCTCGGCGTACGCCTGGTCGCCCGTCGCCCGCCGACACCCCTGGCGGACGGCGTGGGCCACGACGCGCTGCTGGTCGCGCATCAGCGCCAGGCCGCGGCGCACGAGCACGAGCGGTGGCTTGCGGTGCTCACGGAGGTCGCGGGTGAGGCGGCGCCAGAACGTCACGAGCGGATGCTGGGTGATGCAGTAGGCCGCGGCGAGCATGCCCTCCTCGCGGCAGGTGGCCACGACCTCGGGGGCGAAGATGCCCTCGGCGACGAAGCGGCCGCTGCCGCCGAGGTCGACGACGCGCGACCCGCAGCGCCCGTTGCGGGCGATCTCGTAGATCGGCACCTCGCAGCGCCCGGTGGCGCACAGCGCGCGCAGCGCGGCGAGGGCGTCGGCCTCGTGCCAGGAGTCCGGGTGGTCCCAGTCGACGAGGCCGGCGTTGGCCCCGGTGGTGATGCGGGGGAGCGAGGGGTCGTCGCCGTCCTTGTAGAAGTCGTCGAGGCGCAGGACGGGGAGTCCGAGGCGCTCCGCGAGCCGGGACTTGCCGGCGCCGCTGGGGCCGGCCAGGACGACCACCTGGGCTGTGCTCATTTTGTTACGGACTCATTTCGTCGTTCGGCCACGGAGGGTAAAGGCTGGACCTTAGTCTCGCCCAGACCCCCGATCGACATCCCTCTGGGAGGACCCTCATGAGTCTCGACGACTCGACCGCGCCCGAGGCCGCGCCCGACACCACGGGCGGCTCCGGCAGCGGCGGACGCCCCGCCAAGACCTTCGTGCTGGGTGGACTCGCGCTCGCGCTCGTCGTGGGCGTCGGCGGCTTCTTCGCGGTGCGCGGAGCCAGCGGCGAGCCCCAAGGAGCCGACTGCATCTCCGAGGTGGTCACGCTGACCACGGCCCCCGTCATGGAGGACCTGGTCGCGCAGGCGGTCAAGGACGTCAACGAGGACGAGCCCTGCATCGACATCCAGGTCACCGCCGGGACGGTCAAGGACGTCGTCACGCTGCTGAGCGACCCGAACGCCGAGCTCCCCGAGATCTGGATCCCGGACAGCCCGACCTGGAAGGGCCAGCTCACCAGCGCCGGCTGGACCGGTACGCCGATCGCCGAGGTCCTCGCCCAGACGCCCGTCGGCCTCATCGGCGGCCCCGCCGCCAAGGCCCCGGCCTCCTGGGCGTCCGTCCTCGACGGCGGCAGCCTGGCGATGGCCGACCCGAGCGCCGAGGGTGCCTCCGCGCTCGCGCTGCTCGCGCCGTACGCCGAGATGAAGAAGACCGGTGAGACCGCGCTCTCCATCGAGGAGAAGACCGTCCCGGTCGCCCAGACCTACGGCGAGCGCGCCGTGGCCGGCAGCTCCAACGAGACCGACCTCTCGACGATCACCGCCTCCAGCACCCAGCTGGTGCCGGCGACCGAGCAGGCCTACCTCGCCGCCCGCCGCAGCAACGACCAGCTCGCCCTGGTGGCGCCGAAGACCGGCGTCCCCATGCTGCAGTACCCGCTGATCGACGTGAACCGCGGCAGCAAGGACATCCTCTCCTCCGGCGGCGACCTGTCGGCCCGCGTGGGCCGCGCCCTCGGTCGCTGGTTCGCCTCGAGCGCCGGCGTGGAGGCCATCGCTGCCGCCGAGCTCCGCGGCCCCGACGGCGCCCCGCTGCCCAACGACATCGGCCTCGGCAGCGCCCCCGTGCTCGCCAAGGTCGCCCAGAAGACCACGGACGACACGCTGCGCCAGTGGCGCGTGCTGTCGGTGCCGTCCAGCATCCTGGCGGTCGTCGACCTCTCCGGCTCGATGAAGGTGGGGATCGGCGACACCACCCGCATCGGGCTGGCGGTCACCGCCTCCCAGGTCGCGCTCGACGCCTTCCCGGCGCAGGCCCGCATCGGCATCTGGGGGTTCTCCAAGAACCGCGGCGAGAACGGCGCGTCCTACGTCGAGTACTCCCCGCTCGAGCGGCTCGACGCCCCGGCGGCCGACGGGAAGACGCACGGCGACGAGGTCCGCGCCGAGGCCGACGCCCTGCCCGGCAAGGTCAAGGGCGGCACCGGTGTCATGGACACCACCCTCGCGGCCTACAAGCACGCGCAGGAGATGTGGGACCCGGCGTGGTTCAACTCCGTGGTGATCATGACCGACGGTGCCAGCGACGACTCGAGCTCGCTGTCGCTGGAGTCGCTCGTCAACCAGCTCAAGTCGCTGCGCGACCCCGCCAAGCCGGTCAAGGTGATCATCATCGGCATCTCGCAGGACGCCGACACCGGCGAGCTCGAGCAGATCGCCGCCGCGACCGGGGGACAGAACTACCTCGTCAACAACCCGAACGAGATCCTCGGCGTGCTGGCCCAGGCCCTGCTCAACCGCTGATCGGTCGTCGATCATCTGTCGGGGTCCCCGCTCGAGCGGGGACTCCAACACCTGGAGGCGGTTGCAACGGCCAACACGTGTCGGACTCGCCCACCCAGTACGGCTCCCAGCACGCACGAAGGCCCCCGGAGGTTCTCCGGGGGCCTTCTTGCGTAGGTGAGCTCAGACGCCGATCGGGTGCCAGACGGTCTTGGTCTCGAGGAACTGCGTCATCCGGTCGAGGCCGGGCTCGGCGAGCCAGTCGGTGTCGGGTGCGGGACGGCGTACGCGCTTGAGGTTGTCGGCGGCGGCCACCTCGAGCTCGGTGGCGAGCTCGGCGTCCTCGACGCCGGTGAGGTCGATGCCGTTGACGTCCATGTGGGAGGCCAGCCACGGGGCGATCTCGGACTGCGAGCCGGTCAGCACGTTGACCACGCCGCCGGGGAGGTCGCTGGTGGCCATCACCTCGCCGAGCGTGATCGCCGTCAGCGGGTTGTCCTGGCTGGCGATGACGACGACGGTGTTGCCGGTGACGATCAGCGGCGCCACGACGCTGACGAGGCCGAGCAGGGGCCCGCGGGGAGCGACGACGGCGATGACGCCGCTCGGCTCGGGGGTCGACAGGTTGAAGTACGGGCCGGCCACCGGGTTGGCGTTGCCGACGACCTGGGTGATCTTGTCGGCCCAGCCGGCGTACCAGACGAGTCGGTCGATCGCGGCGTCGACGTAGCTGCGGGCGCGTGCCGGGGTGATGCCCTCGGCGGCGCGGAGCTCGGCCTCGAACTGCTCGCGACGGCCCTCCAGGACCTCGGCGATGCGGTAGACGACCTGGGCGCGGTTGTAGGCCGTCCTGCCCGACCAGCCGCCGAAGGCCGCGCGGGCCGCCACGACGGCGTCGCGGGCGTCCTTGCGGGAGGCCTGGGCGGCGTTGGCGAGCAGGCGGCCCTTGGCGTCGTTGACGACGAAGGAGCGGCCCGACTCCGAGCGCGGGAACTGGCCGCCGATGTAGAGCTTGTACGTCTTGCGTACGTCGATGCGGCTCACGCGTCCGCTCCCTTCTCCGTGTTCCTGAGGTAGGCCTCGAGGCCGTGGCGACCGCCCTCGCGGCCGTATCCGGACTCCTTGTAGCCGCCGAACGGCGAGGTGGGGTCGAACTTGTTGAACGTGTTGGCCCAGACCACGCCCGCACGCAGGCGGTTGGCCATCGACAGGATGCGCGAGCCCTTGTCGGTCCACACGCCGGCGGAGAGGCCGAACGGCGTGTTGTTGGCCTTCTCGACCGCCTCGGACGGGGTGCGGAAGGTCAGCACCGACAGGACGGGGCCGAAGATCTCCTCGCGGGCGATCCGGTGGGCCTGGGAGACGCCGGTGAAGACGGTCGGGGCGAACCAGTAGCCGTTGGCCGGCAGGTCGCACGGGGCCGACCAGCGCTCGGCGCCCTCGGACTCGCCGATGGCGGAGAGCTCGCGGATCTTGGCGAGCTGCTCGGCGGAGTTGATCGCGCCGACGTCGGTGTTCTTGTCGAGCGGGTCGCCGACGCGCAGGGTGGCCATGCGGCGCTTGAGGCGGCTCATCACCTCGTCGGCCACCGACTCCTGGACCAGCAGGCGCGAGCCCGCGCAGCAGACGTGGCCCTGGTTGAAGAAGATGCCGTTGACGATGCCCTCGACGGCCTGGTCGAGCGGGGCGTCGTCGAAGACGATGTTGGCGGCCTTGCCGCCGAGCTCGAGGGTGACCTTCTTGTCGCTGCCGGCGACCGCGCGGGCGATCGCCTTGCCGACCTCGGTGGAGCCGGTGAAGGCGACCTTGTCGACGTCGGGGTGCGACACGATGGAGCGGCCGGTGTCGCCGGCGCCTGTGACGATGTTGACGACGCCCGGCGGCAGGTCGGCCTGCTGGCAGATCTCGGCGAAGAGCAGCGCCGTCAGCGGGGTGGTCTCGGCGGGCTTCAGCACGACGGTGTTGCCGCAGGCCAGCGCCGGGGCGATCTTCCACGCCAGCATCAGCAGCGGGAAGTTCCACGGGATGACCTGGCCGGCGACGCCCAGCGGGGTCTCGCCGTAGCCGGAGTACTTCAGCTTGTCGGCCCAGCCGGCGTAGTAGAAGAAGTGGGCGGCGACGATCGGCACGTCGACGTCGCGCGACTCCTTGATCGGCTTGCCGTTGTCGATCGACTCCAGGACGGCGAGCTCACGGCCGCGCTCCTGGATGATCCGGGCGATCCGGTAGAGGTACTTGGCGCGCTCGGCGCCGGACATCCGCGACCACACGCGGGTGTAGGCCCGGCGGGCGGCCTTGACGGCCTCGTCGACGTCGACGTCGCTCGCCTCGGCGACCTCGGCCAGCACCTCCTCGGTGGCGGGGTTGACCGTCTTGAACGACGTGCCGTTGCCGTCGACGAACTCGCCGTTGATGAACAGGCCGTAGGACGGCTTGATGTCGACGATCGCTCGCGACTCGGGTGCGGGGGCGTACTCGAACATGGTGTGCCTCAGTCCAGCGTGAAGTAGTCGGGACCGGAGTAGCGGCCGGTCGTCATCTTGGTGCGCTGCATGAGCAGGTCGTTGAGCAGCGTGGAGGCGCCGAAGCGGAACCAGTCGGGGTCGAGCCAGTCGTCGCCGCAGATCTCGTTGACCATGACCAGGTACTTGATGGCGTCCTTGGTGGTCTTGATGCCGCCGGCGGGCTTGACGCCGACCATCTGCCCGGTCTGCTCGCGGAAGTCGCGGACCGCCTCGAGCATGATCAGGGTGACGGGCAGCGTCGCCGCGGGCTGCACCTTGCCGGTGGAGGTCTTGATGAAGTGGCCGCCGGCCATCATCGCGAGCCAGCTGGCGCGGCGGACGTTGTCGTAGGTCTGCAGCTCGCCGGTCTCGAAGATCACCTTGAGGTGCGCGTCACCGCAGGCCTCGCGGACCTGCGCGATCTCCTCGAAGACGTCGAGGTAGCGCCCGGAGAGGAACGCACCCCGGTCGATGACCATGTCGATCTCGTCGGCGCCGGCCTCGACCGCGTCGCGGGTGTCGGCGAGCTTGATGTCCATCGCCGCGCGACCGCTCGGGAACGCCGTGGCGACCGCGGCCACGTTGACCCCGCTGTCGCCGAGCGTCTGCTTGGCGGTGGCCACCATGTCGGGGTAGACGCACACGGCAGCGGTGGCCGGGCAGGTCGGGTCGGCGGGGTCGGGGCGCATCGCCTTGGACGCGAGCGCGCGGACCTTGCCGTGGGTGTCCTGGCCCTCGAGCGTGGTCAGGTCGACCATCCGGATGGCCAGGTCGATGGCGTACGCCTTCGAGGTGGTCTTGATCGACCGGGTGGCCAGACCGGCGGCCCGGGCCTCGCACCCGACCTGGTCGACGCCCGGAAGGCCGTGGAGGAATCGGCGGAGCGAGGAGTCCGAGCGCACGACGTCGTCGAAGACGGCGTGCGAGGAGGTCGAGCTCGCCGTGGAGCTGGCAGTGGGTGTCACCGACCCAGCATAGAGTTGGCCCGGACGCCCCCGGCAATTCGCAGGGGGCCAATGTCTGCCCAAAAAAGGCGAGGAGACCATGGCACGCCTGCAGGACGACGGCGAGGCCGTCGTGGAGCGGTTCACGCCCACCAGCGGGCGGCTCACCGGCTCGGCGGCCGTGCTGCTGAGCGCCGCGCTGGTCGTGGCCATGGTGGTCTACCTGGACGACGGCTTCCCCGTCTGGCTGGGCGGCGTCGCACTGCTCGTCGGCGTCGTCTCGTGGGCCGCGATGCTGCGTCCGGCGCTGTGGGTGACCGAGGAGCACCTGGTGATGCGCAACCTCGCCGAGACGGTCCACATCCGGCTCGCGGCGGTCGAGGAGCTCGCCGTGCGCCAGGTCCTGGCGGTCCGCGCCGACGGACGGCGGTTCGTCAGCACCGTGCTGGGCCGCACCTGGCGCAAGACGGTGACGACCCGCGGTCCCGCGCCGTCCGGCAGCCCCTCCGGCTCGTCCGACGACGGCCCGCGCGAGGGCATGCCCTACGTCGACTGGGCGGAGCACCGGATCCGCGAGCTCGTCGACGCCGCCCGCGACCGGGCGGGGGTCGCGGCCGGCTCGGAGGAGCAGCTCGAACTGCCCGACGCCGTACGACGGGAGCCCGCCATGGTCCCGCTCGCGCTGATCGCGGTGGCTGCGCTCCTGCTGGTGGTCAGCTTCTTCCTCTGAGCCCGTCCGTCACCCGTGCCTCGAGTCCGTCGAGCACCAGCGCGAGCCCGTAGTCGAACTCGTCGCCGTAGGCGTAGTCCTGGCCGGCCACCTGCTCGGTGACCATCTCGGCGAGGTGCGGGTAGGCGTCGAGCACGCCACCGAGCGCGTCGACGAAGTCCTCGGTGGACTCGCCCGGCTCGAACGGCAGGTTCACCTCGGTCAGGACGAAGCCGTAGACGTAGGCGTCGAGCACGGAGAAGGCGTGCGCGGCGAGCTGGACGGAGAAGCCGGCGGCCCGCAGGCACCCGATCACCGCGTCGTGCTGTCCCAGGGTCGCGGGGCCGGGGGAGCGGCGCGACTCGATGAGGCCGAGGCCCCAGGGGTGGGCGGACAGCACCTCGCGCGCCGAGCGCGCCCGGGCCTCCATCTCGGTGCGCCACGGCTCGCCGGCGGTCGGCAGTGCGACCTGCTCGAACACCCAGTCGGTCAGGCCATCGAGCAGCGCCTCCTTGCCGGCCACGTGGTGGTAGAGCGACATCGCCTCGACGCCGAGCTCGCGGCCGACGGTGCGCATGCTCACCCCGGCCAGCCCCGACGCGTCGGCGACGCGGGCGGCCGCCTCGACGACGCGTCGCCGGGACAGGGGTGGTCTGGACAAGCGGGCTCCTCGAGGTGCGCGACTTACGGGCGTAAGGCTACCCTCGAGACCGTCGGACTTACAGGCGTAAGGCAGGAGCGGGTCGTGAGGGCAGCGGTGGTGGAGCGGTACGGACCGCCGGAGGTGGTGACGGTCCGCGAGGTGGCGGCACCGGAGGTCGGCAAGGGTCAGGTCCTCGTGCGGGTGCGGGCGGCGGCGGTCACGTCGGCGGACGCCCGGATCCGGGGAGCCCGCTTCCCGCGCGGCTTCGCGCCGATGGCGCGGCTCGCGTTCGGCGTACGACGTCCGCGCCGCGCCGTGCTGGGTGCGGTGCTGTCAGGAGTGGTGGAGCAGGTCGGGCCGGGCGTGGTCGACCTCGCCGTCGGGGACGAGGTCTGCGGCACGACGGGGATGCGCTTCGGCGCCCACGCCGAGCTCGCGGCGGTGCGCGCCGACCGGCTCGTGCGCACGCCGGCCGGGGTCTCGCACGAGGAGGCGGCCGGCCTGCTGTTCGGCGCGCTGACCGCGCTGCACTTCCTGCGCGACCGGGTGCGGCCCGGGGACCGGGTGCTGGTCAACGGCGCGTCGGGGGCCATCGGCACCTCGGCCGTCCAGCTGGCCCGCCTCGCCGGCGGCGTGGTGACGGCTGTGTGCAGCGCGGCCAACGCGCAGCTGGTCCGCGACCTGGGTGCCGAGTCCGTCGTGGACCACACCACCACGCGGCTCGCGGACCTGCCCGAGACCTACGACGTCGTGCTCGACGCCGTCGGCACCATCGACGTCGCGGGCGGCCGGGCGCTGCTGGCACCGGGCGGGGTGCTGCTGCTCGCGGTGGCCGACCTGGCCGGGACGCTGCGGGCGCAGACGCGCCGCGACGTGGTCGCCGGCCCGGCGCCCGAGCGCGCGGCCGACGTCACCCACCTGCTCGACCTCGTCGCGTCCGGTGACCTGCGGGTCGTCGTGCGGGCCTTGCCCCTCGACGACGTCGTCGAGGCCCACCGGGTCGTCGACTCCGGGCGCAAGGTCGGCAACCTCGTGGTCACGCCATGACGCGGCGCGCGGCCGCCGACGTCCCCGGCGTGGGCCACCAGCGCGCGATCGCCGCGGACTGGCCGAGCGTCCAGGTCGAGCTGCACACCCAGTAGACGAGCAGCGCCACCGGCACGACGCCGCCTGCCAGCAGCATCCCGCCGGCCGACATCACCGGCATGATCCGCTGCGCGGCGACCATCGCCTCGGGCATGCCCTCGACGGACGTGTTGGTTGCGACGACGTAGCGCTGGGTGACGTACGACAGCACGGCCGCGGTCAGCGCCAGCCCGGCCACGACGGCGAGGTGGACGCCCCCGGAGCCGAGGTAGCCGTGGCCGGCGAGCGAGACGCCGACGACCGACGCGGCGCCGAACGACGACACCAGCCCCGGCCCCATCGCGCCGACCGCCGTGCCGTGGGCGACCTCCGAGACGAGGTGGTAGAGCGCGATCCAGACCGGCAGCTGCACGAGCACCGGCAGGCAGCCCAGCGGGCTGACCCCGTGCTCGGCCGAGACGGCGCGACGCTCGTCCATCTGGGCGCGCAGGCTCTCGGCGTCGGTGCGACCGCGGTAGCGATCCGCGATCTCCCTCAGGTGGGGTCGGGCGCGGGCCCCGGCGTGGGCCTGACGCACGCCGTGGACGACGAACGGCAGCAGCAGGAGCCGCACGAGGACGACGAGCGAGGCGATGCCGACCACCCAGGTGACGGCGGAGTCGGGGGAGGCGCCGAGGGCGGTGAGGGCGTCGTGGGTCGTGGCGAGGACGGCGGAGAGGGCGTGCTTGAGCGGGGCGAGCAGTGACATGGGTGTCTCCTGGAACGGGCGGAAGGGTCTGCACGACGTCGCGCGGGGCGACGGGTCAGACGCGTCCAGGAGCGCGCGGACGCACCGGGTGGACCACGTCGGTGGTCCGGCCGGCGAGCACGAGCGGGATGTCGGCGGCGCGGCGGCGGGGCAGGAGGGAGTGGATCCCTGCGTCCGGCACGGCCAGCAGGCAGTGCACGCCCGCGAGGGCGCTGGCGGCGGAGAGCGCGGTCACCACGACGACCGTCTGGGCGGTCGCGGTGGGGTCCAGCGAGGCCGCCGCGAGGAGCGAGGCGACGCCGAGGAGGGCGAGCACGAGCGCGAGGCGCGCGCGTGCTGCCACGTCGACGGCTGTTCGGACCATGGACCGAGGGTAGCGGGTGGTCAGCCGAGCTCGTAGGCGCCGAGGTCGAGGCGGCCGACCACCGGCCGGCGTTCGTCGCGGGCCGGGTGCACGTACTGCTGCTGCGCACGCCAGCGCGACGGCACGCGGACCCCGCGGTCGACGGCCCGCGACGACGCCGTCAGCCGGTAGTCGTCGCCAGCGGGGTCCACGAAGTCGCCGAGCCCGACGCGACGGTTGGCGCGGGCATCGGCCCTCGCAGACGTGAGGTCGCCCGATCCGACGAGCAGGTTGTTGCGGAGGTGGGCGCGGGCCCCGGACGCGAGGGCGACGAACGTGCCGGAGGTGCGCCGGTTGACGAAGGTGTTGTTGACGACCCACAGCGTGTGGCTCGGATTGGTCAGGCCCTCGGCGCCGTAGGAGACGAGGGTCGGGTTCTCCGATCGCGGCCCCTGGACGACGACGTTGCCGGCGACGAGCGACCTCCCGCCGTTGGGCAGGTCGATCGAGTAGCTGGCGGTCGCGTCGCCGTCGCTGATGCGGTTGGCGACGATCGTGTTGCCGGTGGCGCGGGACTTGAGCTCGTGCCCGGTATCGGCGTCCGACAACCAGCACCCGGCCACGGTCAGCGAGCGGACGGCGCCGACGTAGAGGTTGTGCGAGTAGCCGTCGCCGTAGCCGTTGCGGAAGAACCGGGACCGCAGGACGAAGACGTCGCTCTCGGAGTCGGCCCCGGTGAGGATCCCGTTCTCGTTGTCGTGGAACCAGCTGCGCTGGACGGTGAGCCCCGTGCCCTCCAGCCGGATGCCGGCGCCGTTGCGGTCGGGCACCGCTGCGCCACTGAGCTCGATGCGGTCCACCGTGGTGTTGTCGCCCTGGACCACCCAGATCGCCTTGCCCTGGGCGGCGTTGCCGTCGGCGCGCAGGTGGGCGCGCCCGCCGTCGCCGGCGAGGGTGAGGTCGTCCTGCGTCCAGGTGGCGACGTCGCCGGAGTAGGTCCCCGGGTCGATCAGGACGGTGTCGCCGTCGCGGGCGAGCGCCGCGGCCGCGCTGGGCGTGGTCAGCTCGCGGTCGGGCCCGACGCGCCACGTGCGCGGCCCCGTGTCGGCGTACGACGTCGTTGCGGGCGCGGCGCTGAGCAGGCCGGCAGCGAGGGCGAGGGCGAGCGCGCGCACCTCAGCCCCCGAAGGCGGCGCCCCGCAGGTCGGCCTTGATCGCGTCGAGGCGCCCGGCGGCGGAGATGCGGGCCGCGTCGGCGCCACCCCCGTCGGCACCCGTCTCGACCGGGACCACGACCTCGAGGTAGCACTTGACCTTGGGCTCGGTGCCGCTCGGCCGCACGATCACCCGGGCGCCCTCGGCGAGCGTGTAGCGCAGACCGTCGGTGGGCGGGAGCGTCGCCGAGCCCTGGGAGAGGTCCTCCACCTGCTCGACCGCCAGCCCGCCGAGGGTCGTCGGGGGAGCGGCGCGCAGCCGATCCATCGTCGCCGGGATGGCGGCGAGGTCGTCGAAGCGCACCGACAGCTGGTCGGTGGCGTGCAGGCCGTGCTGCTCGGCGATGTCGTCGAGGATGTCGGTGAGGTCGCGGCCCTCGGCCTTGGCCTGCGCCGCGAGCTCGCACACCAGCAGCAGCGCCGAGACGCCGTCCTTGTCCTTGACGTGCTCGGGGTCGCAGCAGTAGCCGAGCGCCTCCTCGTAGCCGAAGGCGAGTCCCTCGACGCGGCCGATCCACTTGAAGCCGGTGAGCGTCTCCTCGTGCGGCTGCCCGGCCGCGGCGGCCATCTTGCCGAGCAGGCTGGAGGAGACGATCGAGTTGGCGTAGGTGCCCTGGCGCCCGCGCGCGATCAGGTGGTGGGCCAGCAGGGCGCCCACCTCGTCGCCGCGCAGCATCCGCCACCCGTGGACGTCCGGCACCGCGACGGCGCAGCGGTCGGCGTCGGGGTCGTTGGCGACCACCAGGTCGGCCCGGTGCTCCGCGGCGAGCGCCATGGCGAGGTCCATCGCGCCCGGCTCCTCCGGGTTGGGGAACGACACGGTCGGGAAGTCGGGGTCGGGATGCTCCTGCTGCTCGACGACGTGCGGGGCGTCGAAGCCCGCGGTCTCCAGCACCTGCGCGACGGTCGTGCCGCCGACGCCGTGGAGCGGGGTGTAGACGATGCGCAGGTCGCGGGGGCCGTCCTCGGCCAGGCCCGCGACCGTGTCGAGGTAGCGGTCGACGATCTCCTCGCCGACCACGCGTCCGGCGTCGCCGCGGGGGAGGTCCGCGAGCGGGCCGACGGCGGCGATGCGTGCGGCGATCTCGACGTCGGCCGGAGGGACGATCTGGCTGCCGTCGCCGAGGTAGACCTTGTAGCCGTTGTCCTGCGGCGGGTTGTGGCTGGCGGTGACCATCACGCCGGCCGCGCAGCCGAGCTCGCGGATCGCGAACGCGAGCAGGGGGGTGGGCAGCGTCCGCGGCATGACCAGCGCCTTGAACCCGGCGCCGGTCATGACCTCCGCGGTGTCGCGCGCGAAGACGTCGGAGTTGTGGCGGGCGTCGAAGCCGATCACCACGGACCCGCCGCCGTGGCCGGTGTCGCGCAGGTACGCCGCCAGGCCGGCCGCCGCGCGGGTGACCACGACCCGGTTCATCCGGTTGGGGCCGGCGCCCAGCGCGCCGCGCAGGCCGGCGGTGCCGAACTCGAGGGTGCCGGCGAACCGGTCGGCGAGGTCGGTCTCCTCGCCCCGCTCGGCGGCGGCGACGAGCGCCTCCAGCTCGGAGCGGGTCTGCTCGTCGGGGTCCTCCGCGGCCCAGGCGCGGGCCGCCTCGAGCAGGGTGGTCTGGTCGGTCGGCGCGGTCATGGACGCACGCTATCCCCACGCGACGTGACGGTGTCGGTGGGCGGTGCCACGATCGGCGCATGATCGATCACCTGGGCATCAACTGCACCGACCTGCCGCGAGCGGCGGCGTTCTACGACCGCGTCCTGGGCGTGCTGGGCCACCGGCGCCTGATGGACTTCGAGGAGGCCATCGGCTACGGCACGGAGCAGCCGGACTTCTGGATCAGCACCTTCGAGGGCGTCGGCCCCAACCGCGAGGTCCACGTGGCCTTCCGGGCCGCCGACGCCGCCACGGTGCGGGCCTGGCACGCCGAGGCGGTGGCCGCGGGCGCCGAGTCGCTCCACGAGCCTCGCCTGTGGCCGGAGTACCACCCGGCCTACTACGGCGCCTTCGTCCGCGACACCGAGGGCAACAACATCGAGGCGGTCTGCCACTCCGGCGACTCCTGAGGGCTAGCCTCTCCGCGTGCCCGCCGTCGTCCGCTCCGTCAACGCCGGCGCTGCCGAGCCGGTGCCGGGACTCGCGCGGCCGAGCGGCATCCGCAAGCGGCCGGTCGACGTGATCGAGGTGCGCGACCCGGGGCCCAAGCGCGGCGGTCTGGGCAGCGGTGTCGTCGGTGACGCCATCATCAGCCGCCGGCACCACGGCGGGACGACCCAGGCGGTCTACGCCGTCGCCCGCGAGGAGCTCGACTGGTGGGGCGAGCACCTGGGCCGCGACCTGCCCGACGGGATGTTCGGGGAGAACCTCACCACCCACGGCCTCGAGGTCGACACGGCCGAGGTGGGGGAGCGGTGGCAGGTCGGGAGCGTGCTCCTCGAGGTGTGCGGGCCGCGCATCCCGTGCGCCACGTTCGCCAAGCACATGGCCGAGCGGGCGTGGGTGCGCCGCTTCGCCGAGCGCGGCCTGACCGGCGCCTACCTCGCCGTGCTCGAGCCCGGGCCGATCAGCGCGGGCGACCCGGTCGCGGTGGTCCACCGACCGGGCCACGGCCTCACGCTGCCGATGTACTTCCGCGCGCTGATGGGCGACAGGGACCTCGCCGCGACCTTCCTGGCCTCGGGGCTGCTGCCGCAGGTCGAGCACGACTGGCTCGCGCGGCGCCAGTAGCCGTGGACGACCGTGGCCGCGGACCCGACGGGGGTCCGCGGCCACGGTCGTGCGGCGAGAGGCGGCTCAGCCGAGGGCGGCCACCGCGGCGTCGTAGTCGGGCTCGTGACCGATCGCGTCGGTGAGCTGGGTGTGGAGCACGGTGCCGTCGGTGTCCACGACGACGACCGCGCGGGCGAGGAGCCCCTTCCAGCCGCCGTCGGCCATCGCGACGCCGTAGTCCTCGCCGAAGGAGGACCGGAACGCCGACCCGACCAGGACGTCCTCGATGCCCTCGGCGCCGCAGAAGCGGGCCTGCGCGAGCGGGAGGTCGACCGAGACGTTGACGACGGCGGTGTTGTCGAGGCCGGCCGCGAGCTCGTTGAACTTCCGGACGCTCGCCTGGCACACGCCGGTGTCGATGCTCGGGAAGATGTTGAGCACGACCCGCTTGCCGGAGACGTCGGCGTCGGTGAGCGCCTCGAACTTCGAGTCGACGAGGTCGAAGCCGGGAGCCTTCGAGCCCACTGCGGGGAGCTCGCCCACGGTGCTGACGGTGTTGGGGCCGAGTTGTGTGGTTGCCATGGCCCCAACCTACTGGCCGCCTGGTCCTAGAGTGCCGGCATGGCCACTGCGCGAACCGACGCTCGCACCGACGTGATCATCGAGGTGCTGCAGGACGCGTTCGCGCCGCTCATGAGGGCCGACCCGGCGGCGTTCCGCGCCAAGTACCGCAAGATGGCCAAGGACCCGCACGCGTTCTACCGCGGCAGCGCGTGCCTGTTCTTCAACGACGTGACGGGCGAGCACGACGAGTGGGCGGCCCACGGCGCCGAGCGCATCTGGATCCACGGCGACCTGCACGTGGAGAACTTCGGCACCTACCTCAACTCCGACGGCCGCCTGGTCTTCGACATCAACGACTTCGACGAGGCGTACGTCGGCCGCTTCACGTGGGACCTCCAGAGGTTCGCGGCGAGCCTCGCGCTCGTCGGCTGGCAGAAGGCGCTGCCCGAGGACGCGATCCGCAAGCTGATCGCCCGCTACGCCAGGTCCTACCTGTCCCAGGTGAACCACTACGTCGCCTCCGACACCGACGACGACTTCGAGATCCGGCTCGACACGGCCGAGGGGCCGGTGCTCACCGCGCTGGTGGCCGCGCGGGCGATGCGCCGGGCCGACCTCCTCGACGAGATGACCTACCTGGCCAAGGGGGCCCGCCGCTTCGTCGAGGACGCCAGCACCCGACGACTCAAGCGCGAGGAGCGGGCCACGGTGGTCGCCGCGTTCCGCGCCTACCTCGACACCATCCCCGAGTCGAAGCGGTTCGACCGCGAGCTCTTCTACGAGCTCCGCGACGTCGTGGGGAAGTCCGGCTTCGGCATCGGCAGCGCAGGTCTGCCGGCCTACAACGTGCTGGTGGAGGGCTACAGCCAGGCGCTCGACAACGACGTCGTGCTGAGCATGAAGCAGGCCAACGTCCCGGCGCTGAGCAGGTTCGTCGACACCGCCGAGGTGGACGCCTACTTCGAGCACGAAGGGCACCGCACCGCGGTCAGCCAGCGCGCGCTGCAGGTGCACACCGATCCGCTGCTCGGGCACACGAGCATCGACGGCGTCGGCTACGTCGTCTCGGAGATCTCGCCCTACGAGGTCGACCTCGACTGGAGCGAGATCAACGAGCCCGAGGACATGCGCTCGGTGGTCGACCTGCTCGGCCGCGCCACGGCGAAGATCCACTGCGCGTCCGACGAGGACAGCCAGCAGGACCTCGTCGACTTCGACGTCGAGGCGGCCATCGCCAGGTCGCTGGAGGGACGGCGCAACGAGTTCGTCCAGTGGCTCTGCGACTGGGGGATCGCGTACGCCGTCCGGGTCCGCGAGGACCACGCGCTGTTCGTCGACGCCTTCCGTGAGGGCCGGGTGGGCATCGCCGCCACCTAGGGCACGTCGCTCAGCTCCGGACCTGCTGCGCGACGCGCCCTGCCCCCACGGGATGGGCTCAGGCGTCGATGTGCGCCATGTTGCCGTAGCGGTCACCCTGCACGGCGTCGCGCGGGACGGCCTGCTCGAGGGCGGACAGGTCGTCGGCGGTGAGCTCGACGTCGAGGGCGCCGACGTTCTCCTCGAGGTACTTCACGCGCTTGGTGCCGGGGATCGGAGCCACGTCGTCGCCCTGGGCGAGGACCCACGCCAGCGCGAGCTGGCCGGGCGTGCAGCCCTTGGACCCGGCGATCTCGCGGACCTTGTCGACGAGCACGAGGTTGGCGTCCAGCGCCTCGCCCTGGAATCGCGGGAAGTACTCCGAGCGGCGCCGGTCCTGCTCGCCGTCGGCGCCCCGGTCGGCGGTGATCGCGCCGGTCAGCAGGCCGCGGCCGAGCGGGGAGTAGGGGACCAGGCCGATGCCGAGCTCGCGCAGCGTCGGCAGGATCTCGTCCTCGAGGTCGCGCGTGAAGAGCGAGTACTCCGTCTGCAGCGCGGTGATCGGGTGCACGCCGTGGGCCTTGCGGATGTTGGTGGCCGACGCCTCGGACAGCCCGAGGTGGCGCACCTTGCCGGCCTCGACCAGCTCGGCCATCGCGCCGACGGTCTCCTCGATCGGGACGGTCTTGTCGACGCGGTGCTGGTAGTAGAGGTCGATGTGGTCCACGCCGAGCCGCTGGAGCGAGGCGTCGCAGGACGAGCGGACGTAGTCGGGGCGTCCGTTGACACCCAGCATGGTGCCGTCGGGGAGCCGCTCGTTGCCGAACTTGGTGGCGAGCTGGACCTCGTCGCGCCGCCCGGCGATCGCCTTGCCGACGAGCTGCTCGTTGGTGAAGGGGCCGTACATGTCGGCGGTGTCGAGGAACGTCACCCCGAGGTCGAGGGCCCGGTGGATGGTGTCGGTGCCGCCCTGCTCGTCGGGGGTGCCGTAGAACTCCGACATCCCCATGCAGCCGAGGCCGAGGGCGGAGACGGTCAGGGAGCCGATCTGTCGTGTCTGGATGCTCATGCCTGCCACCCTTCGCCTTCGAGCGCGCTCCAAGTCAACCCCCGGGGAGCGGCCGGTTCAGGCGGTGGGCGCGACCTTGTTCTCGTAGAGCGCGATCTTGTGGTCGATCGCCCGCAGGTGGCCGGTGACCTCGGCGAGCTGGCGCTCGACGACCTCGCGGTGCGCGAGCAGCAGGCCCAGGCGCTCGGCCTCGTTGCCGTCGCCCTCCCGCACCAGGGCGGCGTAGCGGCGTACGTCGCGGATGGGCATCCCGGTGGCGCGCAGGCGGGTCACCATCTGGATCCACCGCAGGTCCTCGGCGGTGTAGCGCCGGTGACCGGACGGGGCGCGGTCGACCGAGTGGAGGAGCAGGCCGTCACGCTCGTAGTAGCGCAGCGTGTGGGCCGTGAGCCCGGTCCGCTCGGCCGCCTCGGCGATGCTCAGGCTGGTCATCGACCCAGTGTCCGACTTGGAGCGTGCTCGAAGTCAAGCACCCAGGGCAGGACGGTGGAACTGCGCCGTCGCGAACGGGCCGCCGACGAACTCGGCCTCCACGTCGTCGTGGGGGCCGGGGTCGACGCGGTCGGCGTACGCCTCGGCATCGTCCTGCGGCTCGTAGCCCAGCCGGCGTCCCGGCTCGAGGTCCCACCACGCGCGGGTGTTGGCGCTGATGCCGTAGAGGACGGCGTAGCCGGGCGCGGGGGCCGTCAGCGCCGCCTCGACCATCCGGACGCAGTCGCCGTGCGAGAGCCACGTCGACAGGCCGCGCACGCTCGCCGGCTCCTCGAGGAACGAGCCGATCCGGCACGCGACGGCGTCGATGCCGTGGCGGTCGACGAACAGGCGCAGGAGCGCCTCGGCGGCGACCTTGGCGACGCCGTAGTAGGTGTCCGGGCGGGGCAGGGCGTGCTCGGTGAGCTCGCCGTCCGCCCGCGGGGTGCGGCCGACGGCGTGGTTCGACGAGGCGTAGACGATGCGCGGCACGTCGTGGGCGACCATCGCGTCGAGCAGGGCCGCCGTGGTCACGACGTGGGACGTGAGCTCGTCGGGGAGCGACGCCTCGTCGGGGATGCCCGCGAGGTGCACCACGGCGTCGAGCCTGCCCCCGGTCGAGAGAGCGGCGAGGACCGCCTCGACCGCGTCGCCGTCGGCGCAGTCGGCCTCGTGCCAGGTGAAGGGGGTGCCGTCGGGCGGCGGGACGAGGTCGAGGCCGACGACCTCGTGGCCGAGGGCGTCGAGCCCGGTGGTGACCACCCGGCCGATGCTGCCGGCGGCGCCGGTGACCAGCACGCGCATCGCGGGCCTCAGATCCTCGCCACGACCTGGCTGAGCAGGCCGCCCATCCGGCTCGCCGCCGAGCGACCCGCCTCGAGGACCTCCTCGTGGTTCAGCGGCTCGCCGCTCAGGCCGGCAGCGAGGTTGGTGACCAGGCTGATGCCGAGCACCTCCATGCCGGCCTCGCGCGCGGCGATCGCCTCCAGCGTGGTGCTCATGCCGACGAGGTGCCCGCCCATGATGCCGGCCATCCGGACCTCGGCGGGCGTCTCGTAGTGGGGGCCGGGGAACTGCACGTAGACGCCCTCGTCGAGGGAGTCGTCGACCTCCTTGCACATCGCGCGCAGGCGCGGGCTGTAGAGGTCGGTCAGGTCCACGAAGTTCGCACCGACGATCGGGCTCGTGCCGGTGAGGTTGATGTGGTCGGAGATCAGCACCGGCTGGCCGGGCCGCCACCCCTCCTTCAGCCCGCCGCACCCGTTGGTGAGGACGATGGCCGAGCAGCCGGCCGCGGCCGCTGTCCGCACCGGGTGCACGACCGCTGCGACGCCCTTGCCCTCGTAGAAGTGGGTGCGGGAGAGGAAGACCAGCAGGTTCTTGTCCCCCGCCGGGGTGGACTGGCGGATCGAGCGGATCTTGCCGCTGTGGCCGGCGACGGCGGCGGCGCTGAAGCCGGGGAGGTCGGTGGTGTCGATCTCGGCGGTCGCCTCGCCGAGCGCGTCGACGGCCGGGAGCCAGCCCGAGCCCAGCACCAGGGCGATGTCGTGGTGCTCGACGCCGGTCAGCTCGGCGAGCCGGGCGGCGGCCTCGGCGGCGCTCTCGTAGGGCGTGGGGACGGCTGCTGCGTGGGTCACGCCGGGAAACTCTAGACCGACCGTGCGTCGACGTTCGGGTGTGGTGATCAGAGTCCGGTGGACCGGCAGGCCCGGCGGCGCAGCGCCGCGACGTAGTCCTCCGGGGCACCGGCGGCGTCGGCGGCGTCGGCGAGCACCCCGAGGTAGGACGCCGACGGCAGGCCGCCCTCGTAGGCGTCGAGCACGTAGGCCCACACGACGAGCTCCCCGGTGAGCGTCTGCACCCGCACCTTGGTCTTGCGGTAGAGGCCGGTGTCGGCGGCCTCCCAGCCGTCGAGGGAGCGCTCGTCCTCCGGGGTGACGTCGTAGACCGCGACGAAGACCTGCTCGAACGGGTCCTGGACGATCGTCGAGAGGGCGCCGTCCCAGCCGTGCTCCTCGCCGCCGAAGGTCAGCCGCCAGCCCGTGAGCCACCCCGTGGAGTGGAGGATCGAGTGGGGGCAGCGCTCGCCCATGCGGGCGGGATCGAGGTTCGTCCCGTAGGCGGCGTACAGGGTCACGCAGCACACAGTATCGAGCGTCGACCTCGGGTGTTCCCCCTCTGTGGCGGACAACTAGGGTGGAGGCGTGACCGACACGCACTTCGACACCCTCGTCCTCGGCGCAGGCCCCGGTGGCTACGTCGCCGCGATCCGCGCCTCCCAGCTCGGCCAGAAGGTGGCCGTGGTGGAGGAGAAGTACTGGGGAGGTGTCTGCCTCAACGTCGGCTGCATCCCGTCGAAGGCCCTGCTCAAGAACGCCGAGCTGGCGCACACGCTGCAGCACGAGAAGGCGAAGTTCGGCATCGAGGGCGACGCCACGATGTCCTTCGGCCCGACCCACAAGCGCAGCCGCGACGTGAGCGCCGGCATCGTCAAGGGCGTCCACTTCCTGATGAAGAAGAACAAGATCACCGAGATCGACGGGTGGGGCACCCTCACCAGCGCGACCGGGATCGACGTCAAGGACAAGGACGGCCAGACCACCGGTTACACCTTCGACAACCTGATCCTCGCCACGGGTGCGACCGTGCGGCTGGTGCCCGGCGTCGAGCTGAGCGACAACGTCGTCACCTACGAGGAGCAGATCCTCACCGACCAGCTGCCCGGCTCCATCGTCATCGGCGGCTCCGGGGCGATCGGTGTCGAGTTCGCCTACGTGATGGCCAACTTCGGCGTCGACGTCACGATCGTGGAGTTCCTCGACCGGATGGTCCCGACCGAGGACGCCGACATCTCCAAGGAGCTGCTCAAGCACTACAAGAAGCTCGGTGTGAAGGTGCTGACCTCGACCGCGGTCAAGAAGGTGGAGGACACCGGCTCGGGCGTGAAGGTCACCGTCGCCCCGGCCGCGGGCGGTGACGAGCAGGTGCTCGAGGCCGACAAGTTCCTCGCCGCGTTCGGCTTCGCCCCGCGGGTCGAGGGCTTCGGGCTCGAGAACATCGGCGTCGCGGTCTCCGAGCGCGGCGCGATCGAGATCGACGACTACTGCCGCACCAACGTCGACAACGTGTACGCCATCGGTGACTGCACCGGGAAGCTGATGCTCGCCCACGTCGCGGAGGCGATGGGCATCGTGGCCGCCGAGACGATCAACGGCGCCGAGACGATGCCGGTCGAGTACGACTTCGTGCCCCGCGCCACCTACTGCATGCCGCAGATCGCGTCGTTCGGCTACAGCGAGGCCCAGGCCGAGGAGAAGGGCTACGACGTCAAGACCGCGACGTTCCCCTTCACCGCCAACGGCAAGGCGATGGGCCTCGGCGAGGCCTTCGGCTTCGTGAAGGTCGTGGCCGACGCCGAGCACAACGAGATCATCGGCACCCACATGATCGGCCCCGACGTCACCGAGCTCCTGCCGGTCATGACGCTGGCGCAGAAGTGGGACCTGACCGCCGACGAGGTGGCCCGCAACGTCTTCGCCCACCCGACGCTCGGCGAGGCCGTCAAGGAGGCCGTCCACGGCATCGCCGGTCACATGATCAACCTCTGACGGGCCGGTCCCCATGCCTGATCACATCGTCATCATCGGCGGCGGTCCCGGCGGCTACGAGGCCGCCCACGTGGCCGCGCAGCTGGGCGCGGAGGTCACCGTCGTCGACACCGACGGCGTCGGCGGGTCGGCGGTGCTCACCGACTGCGTGCCGAGCAAGACGCTCATCGCGACCGCCGAGCTGATGACCGACATGGCGACGGCGCAGGAGCTCGGGGTCAACTTCCACGACCACCAGGGCGACGCGGCGACGACCATCAGCGTCGACCTGGCGCAGGTCAACGCCCGCGTCAAGCAGCTCGCGACCGACCAGTCGACCGACATCGCGGCTCGCCTCGACCGGGACGGCGTACGCCTGGTCACCGGTCGCGGACGCCTCGGCCCGGACCTGACGGTCGTCGCCACCACCGCCGACGGCGAGGAGACGCTGCAGGCCGACGCCATCATCGTCGCGACCGGTGCGGCGCCCCGCACGCTGCCGAGCGCCCAGCCCGACGGCGAGCGGATCCTCACCTGGGAGCAGGTCTACGACCTCACCGAGGTGCCGGAGAAGCTCATCGTCGTCGGCTCGGGCGTCACCGGCGCGGAGTTCGCCAGCGCTTACCTCGCGCTCGGCATCGACGTGACGCTCGTCAGCAGCCGCGACCGGGTGCTGCCCGGTGAGGACGCCGACGCGTCCGCGGTGCTGGAGGACGTCGCCACCCGCCGCGGGATGAAGGTGCTCAGCCGCTCACGCATGCAATCGGTCACCCGTGAGGGCGACGAGGTGACGGTGACCCTCACCGACGGCCGCACGGTCACGGGCAGCCACTGCATCCTCGCGCTCGGGTCGGTGCCCAACACCGCCGACCTCGGCCTCGAGGAGGCCGGCGTGGCGGTGGACGACGGGGGCTTCATCGTCGTCGACCGCGTCTCGCGCACCTCCGCGCGCGGCATCTACGCCGCGGGCGACTGCACCGGCGTGCTGATGCTGGCCTCGGTGGCCGCGATGCAGGGCCGGATCGCGATGTGGCACTTCCTCGGCGACGCGGTCGCGCCGCTGGACCTGAAGAAGGTCTCGTCCAACGTCTTCACGTCGCCGGAGATCGCCACCGTCGGCTGGTCGCAGCAGGCCGTCGACGCCGGCGAGATCCAGGCCGAGGTCGTCACCCTGCCGCTGGCGGGCAACGCGCGCGCCAAGATGCAGGGCGTCCGCGACGGCTTCGTGAAGCTCTTCTGCCGCCCCGGCACCGGCATCGTGGTCGGGGGAGTGGTCGTCGGGCCGCGCGCCTCCGAGCTCATCCACCCGGTCTCGGTCGCCGTCGCGGAGTCGCTCACCGCGGACCAGCTCGCCCACGCGTTCACCGTCTACCCGTCGATGAGCGGGTCGGTCGCCGAGGCCGCGCGCCGCCTGCACCACGTCTGATCCCCGGTCCGCTGCCGACCCGCGCCTCGGGGCCCGGGCCGGGCTGGCACGCGGGGCACCACCACGTCCGGCGGTTGGCCGCGTCGCCCGGCACCTCGGCCTGGACGCTGACCGGGCCGCCGCAGCGCCGGCAGCCCTGGCGCTGCCGGCCGGTGATCCAGTGGTCGTCGCCCCTGACCGGCGAGCCGGTGGTCACCTGGTAGGCGCCGGGCACGGTCGCCGAGTGGCGCAGCATCGTCGCGGCGCGCTCCACGAGGTGGGGGACGTCGACGTCGCCGATCGGCGTCCACGGGCTCACGCCACTGAGGAAGGCGAGCTCGTTGGCCCACAGGTTGCCCAGGCCGGCGATGGAGCGCTGGTCGAGCAGCGCGGTCACCAGCGGGACGCCGGGCCCGGCGAGCAGCCGCCGCGCCGCCTCGTCGGCGTCCCAGTCCTCCCGCAGCGGGTCGGGGCCGAGGTGGCCGACGAGGTCGGCCTCGCGGTCGGTCGGCACGAGGGCCAGGTCGTGCAGCCGGATGCCGTGGACGGTGCGCCCGTCGTCGAGCGACCAGACGAGCCGCACGTGGGGCTGCAGCCTGGCGGGCAGCCGCTTGCCCGGCGCCAGGGTCGACCAGGACCCGTCCATGCGCAGGTGGCTGTGGAGCGTGGCCGGCGGGGAGCCGGCCGCGGCGGACAGCCGGGTCAGCAGGTGCTTGCCGTGGGTGTCGTGGCCGAGGACCTGGCGGCCCGACACGTCGCGCGTGGCCAGCGCGGGCGTGCGGAAGTCGGAGCGCTCGACCGTGTGACCGACGAGCTGGCGGTCCAGCCGGCGGGCGAGCTTCCACACGCTGTCTCCCTCGGGCACCCGTCCAGTGTCACAGGCGGGTCCACCGATCCGGCGGTCCCCGCCCCGAACGCCCGGGCCGCCTGTAACCTCGGAGGTTCGTCGTCCGTTCTCGGGGGAGAGACCACATGATGACCCGTTCCCGCCTGCTGCCGATCGCGCTCGCCGCCAGCGCGCTGCTGCTCCCTGCGCTCCCGGCGTCCGCGACCGAGGCGTCGGGGGCCGAGCCGCGCAGGGCGGTCGAGACCTGGCCCGTCGCGGGCAGCAGCGCGATCACCGTCACCGGCCACGGCTTCGGCCACGGGCACGGCCTGTCGCAGTACGGCGCGCTGGGCGCGGCCCAGCAGGGCCTGGCCTGGCAGCAGATCGTCGAGTTCTACTACCCCGGCACCACGTGGGGAGCGATCCGCGGCAAGGTCCGCGTGCTCATCACCGCCGACACCGGTCGCGACGTCCAGGTCGCTGCCGAGCCCGGCCTGAAGGTGGGCCGGGTGGGACGGGCCCGCACGTGGCGGCTGCCCGTCAACGCCGCGCGCAAGTGGCGCCTGGTCGCCCAGGGCCGCGACACCGCCGTCCAGTGGACGAGGGGCGGGGCCTGGCGCACGTGGAAGAAGGTGAAGGGCGAGGCGGAGTTCAGCGCCGCCGACGGCCGCCTGACCCTCGTCCTGCCCGGGGCCCGCCGCGACTACCGCGGCACCCTGCAGTCCGTGGCGCCGCGCCTGGGCGGCAAGCGCGAGACCGTCAACGAGGTCGGCATGGAGGCCTACCTCCGCGGCGTCGTGCCGCAGGAGGTCCCCGCGCTGTGGACGCCGGCGGCCGTGAGCGCCCAGTCCGTCGCGGCGCGCACCTACGCAGCCTTCGAGCGCTCCCACCCCAACGCGTCCCACTACGACCTCTGCGACACCAGCCAGTGCCAGGTCTACGGCGGCGCCGACGTCGAGCACCCGGCGGCGACCGAGGCCATCGGGGCCACGGCGGGGCAGGGGCTCTACCACGACGGGCGCCCCGCGTTCACGCAGTTCTCCGCCAGCAACGGCGGCTGGTCCTCGGCCGGCTCCATGCCCTACCTGGTGGCGCAGGCCGATCCCTACGACGGCCTGGCCAACCCGACGTACTCGACGTGGACCACCACCATCGACGACACCGAGGTCGAGAAGCAGTGGCCCGGGATGGGCGACCTCACCGGCATCGAGGTCGTCACGCGCGACGGCAACGGCGAGTGGGGCGGACGCGTCACCGACATGGCGTTCGTCTTCACCGGCGGCCGGGTGCCCGTGAGCGGCGACGACGTGCGCTCGTCCCTCGGGCTCCGATCCGACTGGTTCACGTTCAGCGTCATCCCGCGACAGAAGGGCCCCGCGCGCCAGTGACCCGACGACTCCGGCTGGTGGCAGCAGTCGCCGCCCTCGCCCTCGCCGTGTCCGCCTGCGAGTCCGGGCGGGCGGCCGGCGACGGCGACGTCGACCTGCCCGACGCCGTCGCCGACACGGAGGTGACCACCCGCATCGACTACGTCGCGATGGGCGACTCCTTCTCGGCCGGGCCGTTCATCGGCACGATGCGCACCGACCCGCAGGGCTGCGCGCGGTCCAAGGACAACTACCCGGCGTTCCTCGCCGACTGGCTCGACGTCGCCAGCTACACCGACGTGACCTGCTCGGCCGCCACGACGCGCGACCTCCACGCGCCCATGGTGATGTTCGACGGCAACACCACCGGGCCCCAGGTCGACGCGCTGTCTCCCGAGACCGACCTGGTCACCCTCGGCATCGGCGGCAACGACTTCGGCATCTACGACTCGCTCATCCGGTGCCAGCAGGGCCCGGCCGCCGTCTGCCCAGTCGCGCAGCTGCGCGCCGACACCGGCAAGGTCGCCGGCCGGGTGCGAGACGCCGTGCGGCGCATCGCCCGGGCGGCGCCCGACGCCGAGGTCCTCGTCGTCGGCTACCCCGACATCCTCCCCACCGAGGGCACCTGCCGCGCGGTGGGCGTGCCGGCGGAGGTGCTCGCCCCGGTCGCCGAGGTCGCCGGCCTGCTCAACGCCTCGATCCGTCGCGGCGCGCGGGCGGCGGGGGCGTCGTACGTCGACATGGCGGCGGTCTCGGACGGCCACGACGTGTGCGCCAAGGGCCGGGCGTGGGTCAATGGCCCGCGGTTCCGTGCGGGCGTCGCGGCGCCGTTCCACCCGAAGATCAACGGCATGCGCGCCGTGGCCACCGAGGTGTTCCGGCAGGTGACCGGGGAGGACCCCGAGGTCACGCAGTACGCCGAGCCCGACCCCGACGTGGTCGTGCTCAACGAGGGCTGATCACCAGCACCAGGTCGCCGCCCTCGACGGCCTGCGTGGCCGGCACCGCGAGGCGGCTGACCGTCCCGGCGAGCGGCGAGGTGATGGAGGCCTCCATCTTCATCGCCTCGATCGTCGCCACCGTCTGGCCCGCCTCGACGCTGTCGCCCTCGGCGACGGTGACCGTCACGGCGCCGTCGTAGGGGGCGGCGACGTGGCCCGGGTTGCTCGGGTCGGCCTTCTCGGCGGACACCACCTCGGCGGAGACGTGGCGGTCGCGCACCTGCACCGGCCGCAGCTGGCCGTCGACGGTGGCCATCACCGTGCGGATGCCGCGCTCGTCGGGTTCGCTGATCGCCTCGAGCCCGAAGAGCATCTCGCGGCCCTCGCGCACGCGGACCCGGTGCTCCTCGCCGCGGCGCAGGCCGTAGAGGTAGTCGATCGTGGACACGCCCGCGAGGTCGCCGTACTTCTCGCGCGACTCGTGGAAGGCCGAGGTCGGGCCGGGGAAGAGCAGCTCGTTCAGGGTGGCGCGACGGTCGGTGGCGAGCGCGGACCGCTGCTCGGCGGTGAGGGTCTCGGCCGGCTGCTTCCAGGTCCTGCCGGCCAGCGCCTTGGTGCGGAACGGCTCGGGCCACCCGCCGGGCGGGTCACCGAGCTCACCGTTGAGGAAGCCGACGACGGAGTCCGGGACGTCGTACGACGCCGGGTCGGCCTCGAAGTCCGCCGGGTCGGCGCCGGCCGCGACGAGCGCGAGGGCGAGGTCGCCGACGACCTTGGACGACGGGGTCACCTTCACGACGTTGCCGAGGATGTCGTTGGCCGCGGCGTACATGTCCTCGACCTGCTCGAACTTCTCGCCGAGGCCGAGCGCGATCGCCTGCTGGCGGAGGTTGGAGAGCTGGCCGCCGGGGATCTCGTGGCGGTAGACACGGCCGGTCGGCGCGGGCAGGCCGGACTCGAACGGCGCGTAGACCCGTCGCACGGCCTCCCAGTAGGGCTCCATCGCGTTGACGGCGGCCAGGGAGAGGCCGGTCTCGCGCTCGGAGTGGTCGGTGGCCGACACGAGCGCCGACAGGGCGGGCTGCGACGTGCCGCCGGCCATCGAGGCGGAGGCGGCGTCGACGGCGTCGACCCCGGCGTCGATCGCGGCGAGCAGCGTGGCGAGCTGGCCGCCGGGGGTGTCGTGGGTGTGCAGGTGCACGGGCAGGTCGAAGCGCTCGCGCAGCGCCGTCACGAGCGTGCGCGCGGCCGGGGCACGGAGCAGCCCGGCCATGTCCTTGATCGCCAGCACGTGGGCGCCGGCCTCGACGATCTGGTCGGCGAGGCGGAGGTAGTAGTCCAGCGTGTACAGCTTCTCGTCCGGTGAGGAGAGGTCGCCGGTGTAGCAGAGCGCGACCTCCGCGACCGAGGTGCCGGTGGCGCGGACGGCGTCGATGGCGGGGCGCATCTGCGAGACGTCGTTGAGGGCGTCGAAGATCCGGAAGACGTCGATCCCGGTCTCCGCGGACTCCTGGACGAAGGCCTCGGTGACCTCGGTCGGGTAGGGCGTGTAGCCGACCGTGTTGCGACCGCGCAGCAGCATCTGCAGGCCGATGTTGGGGATGGCCTCGCGCAGGCTGGCGAGCCGCTCCCACGGGTCCTCGTTGAGGAAGCGGAGCGCGACGTCGTACGTCGCCCCGCCCCAGCACTCGACCGACCACAGCTGCGGCGTGGTGCGGGCGACGTGGTCGGCGACCGCGAGGAGGTCGCGGGTGCGGACCCGGGTGGCGAGCAGCGACTGGTGGGCGTCGCGGAACGTCGTCTCGGTGACGGCGACGTCCTTCTGCGCCCGCAGCCGGCGGGCGAACTCGTCGGGTCCGACCTCGCGCAGCAGCTGGCGGGTGCCGTCGGGCACGGGCTGTGAGCGGTCGAGCTGCGGGAGCTTGCTGACCGGGGTGACGGTCACCGGGGCGGCGCCGTGGGGCTGGTTGACGGTGACGTCGGTGAGGAACTCGAGCAGGCGGGTGGCGCGGTCGCCGCCGACCTGCGCCTTGAGCAGCTGCGGGTGGTCCTCGATGAAGGAGGTGGTGACGCCACCGGCGGCGAAGTCGGGGTCGGCGAGCACGGCCTGCAGGAAGCCGACGTTGGTCGAGACGCCGCGGATGCGGAACTCCAGCAGCGCGCGGCGCGCCTTCTGCACGGCCGCCTCGAAGGTGCGGCCGCGGCAGGTGAGCTTGGCGAGCATCGAGTCGAAGTGAGGGCTGATCTCGGCGCCGGTGTAGGTCGTGCCGCCGTCGAGGCGGACACCGGGACCGCCGGGGGAGCGGTACATCGTGATCCGGCCGGTGTCGGGGCGGAAGCCGTTGGCCGGGTCCTCGGTGGTGATCCGGCACTGGAGCGCGAAGCCGCGGGGCTGCACGGCGTCCTGGGTGAGCTCGAGGTCGGCCAGCGTGGCGCCGGCGGCGATGAGCATCTGCGACTGCACGAGGTCGACGCCGGTGACCTCCTCGGTCACGGTGTGCTCGACCTGGATGCGCGGGTTCATCTCGATGAAGACGTAGCGACCGGTGGGGTCGAGGAGGAACTCGACGGTGCCGGCGTTCTTGTAGCCGATCTCGCGGGCGAAGCGGACGGCGTCGGCGCAGATCCGGTCCCGCAGGTCCGGGTCGAGGCCGGGCGCGGGCGCGATCTCGACGACCTTCTGGTGGCGGCGCTGGACCGAGCAGTCGCGCTCGTAGAGGTGGATCACGCCACCGTCGGTCCCGGTCCCGGTGCCGTCGGAGAGGATCTGCACCTCGATGTGGCGTGGGTCGACCACGGCCTGCTCGATGAAGACGGTCGGGTCGCCGAAGGCGCCCTCGGCCTCGCGCATGCAGGTCTCGATCGCCTCGCGCAGGTCGGCGCGGTCGTCGACGCGGCGCATGCCGCGGCCACCGCCGCCGGCGACGGCCTTGACGAAGAGGGGCGCCTCGATCCGCTCGGCTGCCGCGAGCAGCTCGTCCACGTCGGTGGACGGGGGCACCGACTCCAGCACGGGCACGCCGGCGGCCCTGGCCGCCGCGATCGCGCGCGCCTTGTTGCCGGTGAGGGTGAGCACCTCGGCGCTCGGGCCGATGAAGGTGATGCCGTTGGCGGCGCACGCCTCGGCCAGCGCCGGGTTCTCCGAGAGGAAGCCGTAGCCGGGGTAGATCGCGTCGGCGCCGCACTCCACGGCGACCTTCACGATCGCCTCCGGGTCGAGGTAGGCCCGGACCGGGTGCCCGTCCTCGCCGATCTGGTAGGCCTCCTCGGCCCTCATGCGGTGCTCGGACCCGCGGTCCTCGTGCGGGAACACGGCCACCGTGCGCGCGCCGATCTCACGCGCGGCACGGAAGGCCCGGACTGCGATCTCGCCACGGTTGGCGACGAGCACCTTGGAGAACATGGCCGCACGCTATCGAGTGACGGGTGTGACCTGGGTTACCCGTCCGTACCCCGGGCGGGGTCCTCCTGGGTCAGGCCGCCCGGCCGGCGTCCTGGCGTCGCTCCTCGGCGCGCCACCACGCGACGGTCCGGGCGAGGCCGTCGGCCAGCGGGGTGGGTGCGAGCCCCAGCCGCTCCTCGCTCGCGGAGGAGTCCAGGACGAACGGCCTCGCGAACATGTAGCCGGTCTCGGCCATCTCCTTCATCAGCCGCGAGACCAGGCCGGCCGCGCCGACCACGGACACCGGGATGGAGGACACCTTGGGGGCCGGTACGCCACCCGCCTCGGCGACCATCGCGACGAGCTGTCGCTGGGTGACCGGGGGCGCGGTGGGGGCGTGGAGGAAGGAGTTCCAGAGGTCCTCGCGGCTCGCGGCCGTGACCATCGCGGCGGCCAGGTCGGGGACGTAGGTGAACGAGTGCGGCTGGTCGGGACTGCCGAGCACCCGCATCGTGCGGCCGGCGAGGACGGTCGGCACCATCCGCTCGCCGGCATGGGCGTTGCGCACCAGCGGGCCGTAGAAGTCGGAGGCCGCCACGCTGACGGTCGGAGTGGGAGAGGCGTCGCGCTGGGCCAGCAGCTCGGTGCGGACGCCGAGCTTGCCGGTGGTGGCGGTGCGCGGCATCGACTCGGTGATGGTGCCGTCGACCTCGCCGTAGGAGTAGAGGCTCTCGGGGAAGACCACGACCGCCCCGACGCGACCGGCCGCCTCGAGGACGGCCCGCTCGGCCCGGGGGAGCTCGGCGCGCCACACGCGGGCGTCGTACGCCGACCCGTGGATGCAGTGGTGGACGGCGACCGCGCCCTCGACGGCCTCGGCCAGCTCGTCGGGCCGGGAGACGTCGACGCGACGGCGGTCGACGAGGGGGTGCACCGGGCCGCTGCCCGAGCGGGTCAGCAGGCGGACCTGCTCTCCCGCCTCGGCGAGCTGCTGGGCGACGGTCGAGCCGACGGGGCCGGCTCCGGTGACGACGTGGACGGACATGGATGCTCCTGACGTTTGAGAGAGCGGTGCTCTCGTTTCGACCATCATGACTCGCCGCCCGGCAGAAAGCAAGAGCAGTGCTCACATCTGCTACTACTGCTCCCTGATGTGGTTTGATGAGGGCATGGTCGACACCGCTGCCGAGCCCTCCGCGAACCTCTCGCCCCGCGCCCGCGCCCGGCAGCAGACGATGCGCGACATCGTGCGGATCGGCCGCGAGCACCTGGCGACCGACGGGGCGGCGGCCCTGTCGCTGCGTGCCGTGGCGCGCGACCTCGGCCTGGTGTCGTCGGCCGTCTACCGCTACGTCGCGAGCCGCGACGAGCTGCTGACCCTGCTCGTCGTCGACGGCTACGACGAGCTCGGGGACGCCGTCGACGCGGCGCTGACCGACGTGGACCGCGCCGACCACCCGGGCCGGATGCGCGCGATCGGCCGGGCCGTGCGCGCGTGGGGCCTGGCCGAGCCGGCGACGTACGCCCTGCTCTTCGGCAGCCCCGTGCCGGGCTACGAGGCGCCCGCCGAGCAGACCACGGGGCCGGGCACCCGCGTCGTCGTACGCCTCGTCGAGGTCTGGGAGGACGCGTGGCAGGCCGGTGCGATCACGGCCGACGAGGGCGCGGTGTCCCCGCGCCGGCTGTCCCGCGACCTGGCCCGGATCCGCCGGCAGATGGGCCTCGCCGTACCGGAGCGACTGGTGGCGCGCGGCCTGTTCGCCTGGGCCGCGCTCTTCGGGTGCGTGACGTGGGAGGTCTTCGGGCAGTACGGCTCGGCGACCTTCACCGACCCCGCCGACCTGTTCGAGCAGCACCTCGACGCGCTGGTCGAGACGGTCGGCCTCGGCTGAGCCCCGAGCGGGGCCGCAGCCACTAGGTTCGGACCATGGCCACGGGGGAGAACGGACAGGACGGTCAGGACCACGAGCTGCGCGAGGCGCTCACGCGGCTCGTGCGACAGCTGGTGCACGACGAGCCGGCCGCCAAGCGGCGGGGCGAGGACCTCATGCCGATCCTGGACGAGCACCTCGGCGTCCGGGCCGACGAGCTCCCGGTCGTGGTGGAGCGCATCTCCGTGCACCGCTGGGCCGACACCGACATCGCCCTCGAGGCGATCGCCGCCCGTGACCCCGGGTCCCGGCTGCTCGGGGTGGGAGGTGGCGACCAGCGCCACCACAGCTCGCTGGGCGACCTGATGTCCCAGGCCGAGTGGGGCCGCTTCAGCAGCGGGCAGGTCGACCGGCTCAACGTGCCGACCGGGCCGGACAGCGAGCGGGCCACCGTCGCGTTCGGCCTGCACCTCTTCCACCACGACGGGTCGCCGCTCGTGGTCCTGCAACGCGTCGGCAACCCGCAGTACGGCTCGGAGTCCCGCCTCGAGGTGCTCGCGCGGCGCACGGACGACGCCGCGGCGATGCTCGCCGAGCTCCGGGAGGAGGCCATGCGCCGCAGCGTCCTCTGGCGGCAGGTGATCAGCTTCAGCGGCAACCCCTACGAGCGGTCCATGTCCGGCCTCGTCTTCCACCCTCGGCCGGACCTCCCGCCCGACCACGTCGTCCTGCCGGAGGGCACGCTGCAGCAGGTGCGGGCCCACGTCGTCGGCCTCGCCGAGCACCGCGACCAGCTGCGCGGCAAGGGCCAGCACCTCAAGCGCGGCGTGCTGCTCTACGGCCCGCCCGGCACGGGCAAGACCCACACGGTGCGCCACCTGGTCGGAGCGACCTCGCAGGCGACCGTCGTGCTGCTCAGCGGCACGGAGATGGCGCACGTGGGTGCGGCTGCCCAGATCGCCCGGGCCCACCAGCCGGCCATCGTCGTGATCGAGGACTGCGACCTGATCGCCGAGGACCGCGACCTCAACTACGGCGGTGGCTCTCCGCTGCTCTTCACGCTGCTCGACGCGATGGACGGGCTCGACCCGGACGCGGACGTGGTCTTCCTCCTCACCACCAACCGTGCCGAGGCGTTGGAGAAGGCCCTCGCGCAGCGACCGGGACGCGTCGACCTGGCTGTGGAGATCCCGCTCCCGCACGAGGCGGCACGCCGGGCGCTCATCGAGCTGTACGGCGCCCACGTCGGGTTCAGCCCACCCGCGGTGGCCCGGGCGGCACGCGAGTCCACCGGCACCACGGCGTCGTACGCCAAGGAGCTGGTCCGGCGGGCCGTGCTGCTCGCCGCCATGGACGGCCGCGAGCCCGGCGACGACGACCTCGCGGCCGCCACGGCCGAGCTCCAGTCCGACGCGGCCGCCCTGACCCGTGCCCTGCTCGGCTCGGGCGACGGGGCGGGAGCGGACTGACGTCCCGGGGCCGGGCGACGTCGACCATGCCCCGCAGCCCTGCGGGCGAGGATCAACCGCGGCGCCAGGCGCGGAGCACGCGGTGGGTCAGCCGGGGCTCGATGTCGTCCGCGGCCGTGGCGCTCCTGCTCCCAGCCCGGGCAGCCGGATGCCACGGACGACGCCATCGCCGAGGATCTCGCCGGTTCGCGGCGAGAGCGCGACCCAGCGGATGGCGCGGCGCTCCACGCGCTGCGTCGTGCGGGTGCCGGGGGCCAACCGGACGCGGCCGTCCGGTCGCTCCTCGTCGAGCCCGCCGTAGAACACGACCGCGGGGCTCGTCCGGGGGTTCGTGAACCGGAGCCGGCCCGGGTGGTCGGTCTTGCGCACGGTGACCTCCGGGGTCCTCGTGACCGTGACCGTGACCGTGGCCGGGGTGAGGTGCTCGGTGTCGCACGCCCAGTAGGTGAACCGGTAGGTGCCAGGACGGTTGGCCCAGGACAGGACCGCGAGGTGCTCGCGGGCTCCCTCCTCGAGCGTCCCTCCGCTGACGCCGGAGGTGAAGGAGGCGTCGGGGATGTCGATGGTGAAGCTGCCGTCCGGCTCGGCCTCGGCCACCGACAGCCCGCGCTCGGGCGCCTGCACCCGGCAGATCTCGAGCACCTCGCCCTCCGCGGCGCTGTCGTTGGCGAGGACGTCGATGACGCTCACGCCCCCGAAGTCCGTGCTGCGCGCCTCGACGGTGACGACGTCGTCGACGGTGACGGGAGCCGGGCTGTCGTCGGCCATCGCGGGCACGGCGGCTGCGAGGCCCAACGTCGTGGCGACGGCCGCCGACGCGGTCGTGAGGACGGCAAGGCGCAGGACGCGACGAGGCACTGGGGCTCCCGGGAGGTGCGGCTGAGGATGGCGCATGGACGAGAGCGCACCCTACGGCGTGCGACGGTCCGACGGCCGGAAAGTCGACGACATGCCGCGGGAACGCAGCGCCGCAGGGTCTTGACGGCGTACTTGCATTTTGCAAGTGTCGAGGCATGAGCCTGTTCATCACCTGCCCGGTCGAGAGCGTCGAGCGCGCGACCGCCTTCTACACCGCCCTCGGGTGGAGCCTCAACGCCGAGATGTCCGACCACAACGTGTCGTGCTTCGCCATCGCCCCGGACCAGTACGTCATGCTCGGCAGCCGCGACATGTACGCGAGCGTCGGTGGCGCCGAGGAGCTGGTGGGCGGCCCCGACACCCCGTCGAAGGTCACGGTCTCGTTCGACCTCGCGAGCCGGGAGGCGGTCGACGAGCTCGTCGAGCGCGCCGGCGCCGCCGGCGGGCGGATCGGCGACACCGACGACTACCCGTTCATGTACCAGCGCCAGTTCGACGACCCCGACGGCTACCACTACTCGCCGTTCTGGATGAAGCCGGACGCCGAACCGACCGCGTGAGCGACCTGGCCGCGGCCCTGGAGGTCATCGGGGCGCGGTGGGCCCTGCTCGTCGTGGAACGGCTGCTCGAGGGGCCGCAGCGCTACGGCGACCTGCAGCGCGACCTCGGCGCGCCCACCAACATCCTGGCCACGCGCCTGCGCGAGCTCGAGGCGGCCGGTGTGCTGTACCGCCTGCCCCTGCGGCACAACACCCGGGCCTACGCGCTCACCGACCGCGGGCTCGCGCTGCGCGAGGCGATCGTCGCCCTCGGTCGCTGGGGCGGTGCGGTGCGGGGCCAGGTCCAGGCGTAGCGCACGACCAGGGCGAGGAGCACCAGCTCGAGGGCGACGCCAAGGCCGTAGAAGACCACCCACGAGTCCCCGACGAGGTTGAACACGGTGACGGGGACGTAGAGCGAGGCCACGACCAGGTTCGTGAGGCGGTTGGCCCGCGCCGGCAGCACCACCGACAGCGCGATCATGAGGGCCGGGACGGACACGAGGGCCAGCGCCGACGTCGAGAAGGTCTGGGAGAGGTCGAACGCGAAGACCTTGCCGTCGAGGATGTCCTGGACGACGCCGGGCGTGTAGAAGTTGAGGATGTCCACGTAGGCGTACAGGAACATGAAGCTCGTCCACGTCGCGGCGAGCTTGGTCCGCACGGGCACCGGCTGGTCCTCGAAGGTAGCGGTCGGGGTGGGTGGGTGTGTCGTCATCGTGGGCTCCGTCGTCGGGTGGGTTGGGTGCTTCCACGATCGCCCGTCCCCGCGGCGGGCACCTCGGCCCGGAGGCCCGACCCACCCGGCCGATGGCACGGTCCTCCTCGGCCGTTCGGCCGGTACGACAGGGCCTAGGTGTACTGGCCACGGACGTTAGGTACGGCGTGCCTGCTGGACGATGGACGAAGACCTCCGGGTGAGGTGTGAAGCGACCAAGCATTCACTCGCTCACGAACTCCGGAGGTCTTCGTGTCACACGCTAACGCCCAACTCACCCCGGCCGGACGTCTACGCCTGGCCAAGCTCGTCGTGGAGAAGAAGTGGCCCTTGCGACGCGCGGCCGAGCGGTGGAACTGCTCTGTCACGACCGCGAAGCGGTGGGCTGACCGCTACCGCTCCCACGGCGTCGCGGGGATGGTCGACCGGTCCTCACGGCTCATGACCTCACCGCGCCGCACGCCTACTCGGGTAGAGCGTCGGGTGATTGGCATGCGGGTCACGCGTCGCTGGGGGCCGGCACGGATCGCCTACCGGCTCGGCATGCAGCCCTCGACCGTGCACAAGATCCTGCGCCGCTACGGCTGCCCACCGCTGGCCTGGACCGATCCGGCGACCGGCGTCCGACTTCGCTCGAGCAGGCGCCAGGTGCGGCGCTACGAATGGGACCAGCCCGGCGACATGGTCCATGTCGACATCAAGAAGCTGGGCCGGATCCCCGACGGCGGCGGGTGGCGCGTCCACGGCCGCACCAAGGGTAAGAAGAACCGGCGCGGCATCAAGCACGGCTACTGGTTCATCCACAACGCGGTCGACGACTGCACCCGCCTGGCCTACAGCGAGCTCCTCGACGACGAGCGCAAGGAGTCCGCCGCCGGGTTCTGGACCCGCGCCAACGCCTACTTCGAGTCGGTCGGGATCACCGTCCAGCGAGTCCTGACCGACAACGGCGCCTGCTACCAGTCCAAGCTCTTCGCCGAGAGTCTCGGCGAGAACATCACGCACAAACGCACCCGGCCTTACCGCCCCCAGACCAACGGCAAGGTCGAACGCTTCAACCGCACCGCCCTCGAGGAATGGGCTTACGCCCGTCCCTACGCCTCCGAGACCGAGCGAGCAGACCTCTTCAGCGAGTGGCTCCACACCTACAATCACCACCGCGGTCACACCGCGCTCGGCGGCAAGTCACCAGCCGACCTCGTACCTAACCTGTGCGGTCAGTACACCTAGGCTCCCGGCATGGGAATCGTCCACCCCACGGCCACGCTGTCGCCCACCAAGCAGGAGCTCGTCGAGGCGTGGCTCCCGAGCCGGTCGTGGGCCGAGGGGCGGGAGGTCGCCGGCAAGGTCGCGGAGTACCGCTTCGACGACCCCGAGGGCGAGGTCGGCGTGGAGACGATCCTCTGGCGCGCCGACGACGGCACGGTCCTCCAGACGCCGCTCACCTACCGTTCCGCCCCGCTCGACGGCGCGGAGGCCCACCTCGTCGGCACCACGGACCACTCGGTGCTCGGGCGGCGCTGGGTGTACGACGGGTGCGGCGACCCGGTCTGGGCGGCCACCCTGGTCGAGACGATCTCGACAGGCGGCCGCCAGGCGCAGATGTTCATCGAGCAGGACGGCCGGCGCGTCGACGTACCTCCCCGGATGCAGGTCCGCGGCAGCGGCGACGCCACCGCCCCTCGGGTCGCGAGCATCGACCGGGTCTCCGACGAGGGGCCGGTCACGCTGGTCTCCGCCGGTGAGGTCGAGATCGCCGTCGCCCGCGTCGTCGGTGCCCCGCTGGGCGACGGCCCGCACCTCAGCGGGAGCGTGGGCGACAGCGACGAGACGACCGTGCTGGCCGTGCTGCGTCGGCGCTGACGGCCCTCAGCGCGCGAGCGCCCGCCCGACGGCGCGGCCCGAGAAGATGCAGCCGCCCAGGAAGGTGCCCTCGAGCGCGTTGTAGCCGTGCACGCCGCCGCCGCCGAAGCCGGCGACCTCGCCCGCCGCGTACAGGCCCGGCACCCGGGTGCCGTCGGCCGCCACGCACTGGCCGTCGAGGTCGGTCTCGAGCCCGCCGAGCGTCTTGCGCGAGAGGATGTTGAGGCGGACGGCGATCAACGGACCGTGGGCGGGGTCGAGGACCTTGTGCGGCTTGGCGACGCGGATCAGCCGGTCGGTGCGGCTGCGACGGGCGTTGTGGATCGCCATCACCTGGATGTCCTTGGAGAAGGCGTTGTCGACCTCCCGGTCGCGCGCGACGATCTGCCGCTCGAGGTCGTCGACGTCGAGCTCCGGTCCGCGGGCGAGCTCGTTCATGCCGGCCACGAGCTCGGCGAGGGTGTCGGCCACGACGAAGTCGACGCCGTGCTCCTTGAACGCCTCGACCGGGCCCGGCGCACCCTTCGCGAGCCGGCTCTGCGCGAGGACCTTGAGGTCCTTGCCCGTGATGTCGGGGTTCTGCTCCGAACCGGAGAGCGCGAACTCCTTCTCGATGATCGACTGGGTCAGGACGAACCACGAGTAGTCGTGGCCGGTGGCGAGGATCTGCTTCATCGCACCGATCGAGTCGGCGCCGGGGACGCCGGACATGCCCTCGAGCCGCCGGCCGGTGGCGTCGAACCACATCGACGACGGGCCGGGCAGGATCCGGATGGCGTGGTCGGGCCACACGGGGTCCCAGTTGTGGATGCCCTCGACGTAGGCCCACATCCGGTCCCGGTTGACCATCGTGGCGCCCGCGGTCTCGGCGATGCCCTGCATCCGCCCGTCGACGTGGGCAGGCACGCCGGAGATGAGGTGCTCGGGCGCGGCGCCCACGCGCTCGGTGGGCCAGTGGCGCCGCATCAGCTCGTGGTTGTGGCCGATGCCGCCTGAGGTGACGACGACGGCCGGCGCACGGTGCTCGAACTCGCCCGCGGCGTCGCGGCTGGAGCGCACCCCGCGGGCGGCGTCGTCGTCGGCCAGCACGGTACCGCGCACGCCCACGACCGCGCCGTCCTCGACCACCAGCTCGTCGACGCGGTGGCGGAACGCGAGGCGTACGAGCCCCTCGGCCTCGGCACGCTCCACCGGCTCGGCGAAGACCCGCACGACCTCCGGGCCCGTGCCCCACGTCAGGTGGAAGCGCGGCACCGAGTTGCCGTGGCCGGTCGCCCGCCCGTCGCCGCGCTCGGCCCACCCGACGAACGGGAGCGAGCGGAGGCCGAGGGCGCGCAGGTAGTCGCGCTTCTCGCGGTGGGCGAAGTCGACGTACGCTCTCGCCCACTGCTGCGGCCAGTGGTCCTCGCCGCGCCCCGGGCCGTCGGTGCCGTCGCCGAGGCGGTCGAACTGCGCCGAGCCCTGCCAGTCCTGCCAGGCCAGCTCGGGGGAGTCGCTGATGCCCATCCGGCGCTGCTCCGGGCTGTCGACGAACAGCAGGCCGCCGAGCGACCACCACGCCTGCCCGCCGAGGTTGTGGCGGTTCTCCTGGTCGAGCACGAGCACGCGCCTGCCGGCCAGGGCCAGCTCGTGGGTCGCGACGAGCCCGGCGAGGCCGGCGCCGACCACGATGACGTCGGGGGTGAAGTCGGTGCTCATGGCGATTCCTCGGGATAGCGGTGGACGATCAGCTCGGCGAGCAGGCGCAGGGCCCGCTCGACGGTGCGGCCGGGAGCGGCCGCGGGGTCGGGGTCGAGGGCGGAGAAGGCGAGCCCGTCGAGCATGTTGACGACGAGGCTGAGGACGGCCGGGAGGTCGTCGGCGGAGAGGCGCTCGCCCCACAGGTCGGCGGCCACGTCGAGCATCTGGGCCTGCAGCAGCTCGCGCGCCGGCAGCAGGGCCGCGCGCAGGTCGGCGTCGGCGCGAGCGGCGACGAGGAGCTCGCGCCAGGTCTGGTTGGTGGGGGAGAGCACCGCCGCGCGCAGGTGGGCCAGGACGTCCGCCACCTCGTCGACGGTGTCGACGGCCGCGCCCTCGGTCGTGAGCCGGAACGCCGCGACGTTGCGCGTCGCCACGTGCTCCGCGGTCGCGACCAGCAGCGCCTGCCGGGTCGGGAAGTGGCGGAAGAGCGCGCCCTGGCTCACGCCCGCCTCCGCGCAGACCGCGGCGGTCGAGGTGGCGGCGTACCCCCGCTCGGTCAGGCACGCCACCGTCGCCTCGAGCAGCGCGCCGATGGTGCCCTCGCGACGCTGCGCCTGAGTGCGGCGCTGGACGGGGCTGGCGGTCACGTCCGCCAGTGTGACATAGAAAGTGAGTACTTGCTATCTAACCTCGATCACACACGAGCGGTGCGTGAGCCACCTTCTCGAGCCGCCGAACCGGAGGCTCAGTCCTTGATCTCGCAGATCACGGCACCGTTGGTGACAGTGGCGCCGATCTCGGCCTGGAGCCCGGTGACGGTGCCGGACCGGTGTGCCTTGAGGGGCTGCTCCATCTTCATCGCCTCCATGACGACGATCGTGTCGCCCTCGGCGACCTCCTGGCCGTCGCTGACGACGACCTTGACGATCGTGCCCTGCATGGGGGAGGTGACGGCGTCACCGGAGGCGGCGGCGCCGGCCTTCTTGGCCGACCGCTTGGCCTTCTTCGCGCCTCCTGCGCCGCTGCCGGCGCCACCCGTGGCGAGCCCGCCGAGCCCGGCGGGCAGCACGACCTCGAGCCTCCGACCGCCGACCTCGACGGTGACCGTCTGCCGCTCGCCCTGCTCGTCCGCCTCGCCCGCCTCGCCGGCGTACGGCTGGATCTGGTTGTCGAACTCGGTCTCGATCCACTGCGTGTAGATGGTGAACTCGCCCTCGCCGGAGGGCGTGGAGGAGCCGACGTAGGCCGGGTCGGAGACGACCGCGCGGTGGAACGGGATGACGGTGGGCATGCCGTCGACGACGAACTCGTCGAGGGCGCGGCGGGAGCGCTCGAGGGCCTGCGTGCGGTCGCGGCCGGTGACGATGAGCTTGGCGATGAGGGAGTCGAAGGAGCCGGGGATGGTCTCGCCCTGGTCGTAGCCGCCGTCGAGGCGCACGCCGGGGCCGGCCGGCGGGTGCCAGCGGGTGAGGGTGCCGGGCGCGGGCATGAAGTTGCGGCCGCCGTCCTCGGCGTTGATGCGGTACTCGATGGAGTGGCCGCGGATCTCCGGGTCGCCGTAGCCGAGCTCCTCACCGGCGGCGATGCGGAACATCTCGCGGACGAGGTCGATGCCGGTCACCTCCTCGGAGACGCAGTGCTCGACCTGGAGTCGGGTGTTGACCTCGAGGAAGGAGATGGTGCCGTCCTGCGCGACGAGGAACTCGCACGTGCCGGCGCCGTAGTAGCCGGCCTCCTTGAGGATGCGCTTGGACGACTCGTAGAGCTCGTCGAGCTGCTCCTGGCTGAGGAACGGCGCGGGCGCCTCCTCGACGAGCTTCTGGTTGCGGCGCTGGAGCGAGCAGTCGCGGGTGGAGACGACCACGACGTTGCCGTGCTGGTCGGCCAGGCACTGGGTCTCGACGTGGCGCGGCTTGTCGAGGAACTTCTCGACGAGGCACTCGCCGCGACCGAAGGCGGTGACGGCCTCGCGGACCGCGGAGTCGTAGGCGTCGGGGATCTCCTCGAGCGTGCGGGCGACCTTGAGGCCGCGACCGCCGCCGCCGAAGACGGCCTTGATCGCGACCGGCAGGCCGTTGGCCCTGGCGAACTCCACCACCTCGTCGGCGTCAGCCACCGGGTCCTTGGTGCCGGGCGCGAGCGGCGCCTTGGCCTTGTCGGCGATGTGCTTGGCCTTGGCCTTGTCGCCGAGGGCCTCGATCGCGGCGGGCGGGGGGCCGATCCAGATCAGCCCGGCGTCGATGACGGCCTGGGCGAAGTCGGCGTTCTCGGCGAGGAAGCCGTAGCCGGGGTGGATCGAGTCGGCGCCGGACTTCTCGGCGATCGCGATGATCTTGGCGATGTCGAGGTACGACTCGGCCGGGGTGGCGCCGCCGAGCGAGTGGGCCTCGTCGGCGAGGCGGACGAAGAGCGCGTCGCGGTCCGGGTCGGCGTACACCGCGACCGACCCGATGCCGGCGTCCTTGCAGGCGCGGATGACGCGGACGGCGATCTCGCCGCGGTTGGCGATGAGGACCTTCTTCAAACTCACGCGACTACTCCTGGCGGTGACATGGCTGGGGGCGACGGGCCGCCGGGGGGCGTACCGCTCGGCAGGCTACCGCGACCCGAGCACGGCGCGACCGACTGTTTGGTGCACGGGTCGTACGACGTACGCGTAGGCGACGCCCACTGTGATCGATGCCACAAGCGCGAGCCACTGGTGGCCGGCGTCCTCGAGGGGTGGGTAGACCTGCCAGTGCGTGAGGTAGATGAACAGGCTCGCCGTGGCCAGCACCCCGGCGACCCGGGCGAGCAACGGGCTGACCGGCACGTGCGGGCGCCACAGCAGGAGCAGGAAGCCGCCGACGACGATGACCTCGCGGTGCACCTCGCCGAAGAAGCCCACGACCAGCAGCAGGGCCAGTCCGGAGACGACGAGGCGCTGCCGCGTGGTCGCGGCGCGTGCGCCCGCCCAGCCCAGCGCGAAGAAGAACGCCACGACGAGCGTGGTGTAGCGCTCGGTGGGGCCGGCGCGGAGGCCGACCTCGGCGACGCGCGCCACCGTCGCGACGGCCAGCACGCCGAGCGCGAAGCGGAACGGCGTACGACGCTCGAGCCGGTGCAGCACCGGCAGCGTGGTCAGGGCGAGGGCGGCGGCGGTCAGCCACACGAGCGACTCGAGGAACCACAGCTGCCACTGGTCGTCCCACTCCGAGCCGTTGACCACCTCGCGGACGAAGAGCACGGTGGTGAGGTCGTAGCTGCCGAGCACGAGCGCGACGCCGCCGACCCACAGCACCGCCGGCACGACGAGCTGGGCCAGGCCGGCGAGGCCGTGCCGCAGCCGGGTGCGGGCTCCGCCGGGGGCGGAGAGCTGGAAGCGCGCGAAGTTGAAGCCGGCGAGCGCGAGCAGCAGGTGTGCGCCGCCCTCGAGGGCGACGAGGTCCACGTGGCTGGCGACGATGAAGACGATCGCGAGCGCCCGAAGCGCGACCGACGTGTCGAGGTACGTCGTGCGCCGCCGCGGGCGGTCCGTGCGTGGGGCGGTGGTCCCTCCCGCGATGGCCGGCGCGTCGGGGTCCGGCGGGGCGGCGGCGTCCGCCGCGAGGCGCTGGAGGTCGCCGATGCTGCGCACGTGCCACCCGGTGGGAAGACCCCGGGGGAAGTGGTCGGCGAGCCGGGTCGCGAGCTCGACGTAGGACAGCGAGTCGCCGCCGAGCGAGACGAACGAGTCGGCGTCGGTGGCGTCGGGACGGGCGAGCACGCGGACGACGTCGGCGCGGACGGTGCGGGCGCGGCGCTCGGGTGCGGCGGTCGTGCCCGGCTCCTGCTCGACCTGCGTGGCGAGCTCGCCGAGGGCGGCGTAGTCGGGCTTGCCGCTGCCGGTCAGCGGCACCTGCGGCACGACGCTGACCCGCACCGCGTGGGCGGGTACGCCGCAGCGGTCGGCGACGAGCGCGCGCGCCGCGGCGCTGCGGCGTCCGCTCGTGACGAAGGCGTGGACGGCGCGGCCGGTGGCCACGACCCGGGCGTGGCGGTCGACGTCGGCGCGCAGGCCGGCCTCGACGGCGTCGAGGTCGATGCGCAGGCCGAAGACCTTGCCCCAGCGGTTGCGGCGCCCCACCACGGCGAAGAGGCCGTCGCGCTCGCGCGCGAGGTCGCCGGTGCGGAGCTCGGTCGTCACCCGCGGGAGGGCCAGGTCGGCCGGCTCCTCGGCATAGCCGAGCATCACGTTGGGGCCGGTGTAGACGAGCTCGCCGACGCCGGGACGGTCGTCGACGGACTCGTCGAGGCGCAGGTGCCCGCCGGGGATCGCGACGCCGATCGAGTCCGGGTGGTCCTCGGCGAGGTCCGGCGGCAGCCACGCCATCCGGGCGGTCGCCTCGGTGGCGCCGTACATCACCACCAGGTCCCACCCACGGCGGCGACCGGAGCGGCTCCAGCGGCGGACGTCGTCGGGGGCGAGCCGGCCGCCCGCCTGGGTGACCGTCCGCAGCGTCGGCAGGTCGCGGTCCTCGAACCCGCTCGCGGCGAGCAGGTCGAACGTGTGCGGCACGCCGGCGAGGCCCGTCACCCCGGCGCGCTCGAACAGGTCCCAGAAGCACGCGTCGACGACGCTCAGGTCGGTCAGCACGACGCTCGCGCCGACCGCCAGGTGGGAGTGCAGCACGGACAGGCCGTAGCAGTAGTGCAGCGGCAACGTGGTGACCGCGCGGTCGGCGGGCGTGAGCGCGAGGTAGTCGGCGATGGCGGCGGCGTTGCTGGCGACGTTGTCGCGGGAGAGCCGCACGAGCTTGGGCGAGCCGGTCGTGCCCGACGTGCTCAGCAGGAGCGCGAGGTCGGGGTGGAGGTCGTGGGCACTCGTCGGGCGGCGTACGTCGTCGCGGGCGCCGGCCGTGCAGACCACGTCCGGGTCGTAGGCCGCGAGGGTCGCGTCGCGCTGGGCCGGGCGGCCGTCGGGGACGACGAGGGCGACGTGGCCGTGCTGGAGGGCGGCGAGGTAGGCGACGAGCGAGTCGAGGTCGTTGGCGCCCTCGACGAGCACGAGCCGGCGGGCGGGACCCCAGGTGGCCGCGCGGTCGGCGACCCTCCTGGCCAGGTCGGCGTGGGAGAGGACCTCGTCGCCCGCGAGCACGGCGGGCGCGGCGCCGAAGCGGGCGTGGTCGAGGACCGGTCCGACGCCCGGCGCGACCCTGACCGCGGGCTGGGCCGAGGTGAGCGTCACGGCGAGCCCGCCGGGTGGTAGGCCCGGACCAGGCCGGTGACGCGCAGGTGGACGGTGTCCCCGGCGACGGGGTGGCGCACGCCGGCCATCCGCGCGAGGACCGAGGTGCCGTCGTCGAGGCTGACCTGCACGGCGCAGTCGTGTCCGTAGTAGCTGACCTCCTCGACCGTGCCGCGCACGCCCTCCTCGTGCGCGAGGTCGACGTACACCTGCTCGGGGCGGATCATCAGGGCGACCGGTCCGGTCGTCGGCTCGGTCAGCACGACCTCGCCCAGCGCGCACGTCGCGCGGGCATCGGTGGCGGTGCCGGGCAGCACGACGGCGCGGCCGACGAACTCGGCGACCTGCGGGTCGGTGGGGGAGAGGTAGACCTCGCTGGGCGGGGCCGACTGCACCAGCCGGCCGGCCCGCATCACGGCGACCTGGTCGGCGAGCGAGAGCGCCTCGTTCTGGTCGTGGGTGACCAGCAGGGCGGTGGTGTTCGTCGCCTCGAGCGCACGTCGTACGGCCCGCGACGTGCTGCCGCGCAGGCTCGCGTCGAGGGAGGAGAACGGCTCGTCCAGCAGCACGACGGCAGGCTGCGGCGCGAGCGACCGGGCCAGCGCGACGCGCTGCTGCTGGCCGCCCGACAGCTCGTCGGGACGACGGTGGCGGAAGTCGGCGGGCAGCTCGACGAGGTCGAGCATCTCGGCCACCCGGTCGCGACCCTCCTGCGCCCCGCGGGCCTCGCGCGGGAGACCGAACGCGATGTTGGCGGCGACGTCGAGGTGGGGGAACAGCGCGCCCTCCTGCGGGACGTAGCCCACGCGGCGCGTCTGGGGCGGCATGGAGCGCACGCCGTCCCCGGCGACGACGGTGCTGCCGAAGGCGATGGTGCCGGCCTCGGGCACGAGGAAGCCGGCGATCAGGCGCAGCAGGGTCGTCTTGCCGCAGCCCGACGGGCCGAGCACGGTCGTGAACGAGCCGTGCGGCACGTGGAGCGTCACGTCGTCGACCGCGCGGGTGGAGCCGAAGGACTTCGTGACGCCGGTGATGGTGAGCGAGCTCATACCGGAACCCTCTCGGTCGTGGTGGCAGGGCTGTCGGAGCGCATCAGCAGCACCGTGGCGGGGATCGAGACGAGCACGAGCAGCAGCGCGTAGGGGGCGGCCGCGCCGTAGCGGAGCTCGGAGGAGGCCGACCAGAACTCGGTCGCCAGCGTGTGGGTGCCGATGGGGGAGAGCATGAGGGTGGCCGTGAGCTCGGTGGAGATCGCGAGGAAGACCAGGGCGGCGCCCGCCCCGAGGCTGGGTGCGATGAGCGGCAGCGTCACCCGGCGCGCGGTCGCGAGCGGACCGGTGCCGAGGCTGTGCGCGACGTCGTCGAGCACGGTGGGTGCCTGCTCCAGGCCCGCGCGGACCGTGACCACGGCCCGCGGCAGGAAGAGGATGACGTACGCCGCCACGAGGAGGGCGGCGGTCTGGTAGATCGCCGGCACGAGGCGCAGCGAGGCCACGACGAGGGCCAGGCCGACGACGATGCCGGGCAGCGCGTTGGCGACGTAGGTGCTGCGCTCGATCACGGTGCTCGCCCAGCCGCGGTGGCGCACGGCCAGCCAGACCACGGGGATCGCGGCGAGCGTCGTGGCGACCGCGCCGGCGAGCGCGAGCGCGATCGTCGCGACGAGCGCCTCGGCCAGCTCGGCCACCGGGAACTCGGTCGACGTGCCGACGACCAGCCAGCGCAGCAGCGAGAAGGCGGGGATGCCGAGCGCGAGGACCACCACGGCACCGACGACGCCGACGAGCGGCCAGCGCCACCGGCCGAGCGCGAGGGGTACGGCGCCGCGGGCGGCGCCCCGGCCGAGCCGGGCGTACCTCCGGTCGCCGCGCAGGCGCAGCTCGGCGAGCAGCAGCACCAGGCAGAGCAGGACCAGGACGACGGCCATCGCGGTGGCCGCGGCGCCGTTGAAGGTCGAGCCGTACTGGTCGTAGATGGCGGTGGTGAAGGTCGGGAAGCGGAGCAGCGAGAGTGCGCCGAACTCGGCCAGCAGGTGCAGCCCCACCAGCAGCGCGCCGCCGAGCAGCGCGGGGCGCAATTGTGGGAGCACGACGGTGCGGAAGGTGCGAGCGCGGGAGTGGCCGAGCGACCACGCCGACTCCTCCAGCGCCGGGTCGAGGCGGCGGAGCATCGCGACGACCGGGAGGTAGACCAGCGGGTAGTAAGACAGCGTGACGACCGTGAAGGCGCCGGTGAACCCGTGGACGCTGCGGTCGAGCGAGACCCAGGCGTAGCCGTTGACGAACGCGGGGACCGCGAGCGGCGCGACGAGCAACCCGTGCCACAGCCGCCGCCCCGGCAGGTCGGTCCGCTCGACGAGGAGCCCGAGCGAGACGCCGAGCGCGGCGGTGGCGGCCATGCACGCGATCGCCAGGGTGACGGTGTTGCGCAGCAGCTCGGCGATGCGCGGGCGCGCGAGCAGCTGCCACAGGTCGGCGGGGCCGATGATGACGACGTACGTCGCCACGTAGACCAGCGGCACCAGCGCCAGGAGCGCGACCGCCGCCCCCGCGACCAGCAACGGCCGCGGAGCACGGCGCCCGGTCCGGGCGGCGTGCGCGGTCAGAGGAGGCCCGCCTCGGTCATCAGCTCCGTCACCTTCGGGCCGTTGAGGTTGGCCACGTCGACCGTGGGCGGCTCCAGCTCGTCGAACGGCTTGACCGCGGGGTCGAGGCTCGCGTCGGGATTGAGCGGGTATTCCAAGGCGTACGACTCCGCCATGGCCTGCTGGGCGTCGGTGCTGGTCAGCCAGGTGACGAACTCCTCGGCGGCGTCCTGGTGCTCGCTGCTGGCGAGGATGCCGGCGCCGGAGATGCTGAGGAACGCGCCCGGGTCCTGGTCGCCGAAGAAGTGCAGGGCCGAGCTGTCGGAGTCGCTGCCGTTCTCCTGGCGGTCGCGGTACCAGTAGTAGTGGTAAGCGATGCCGGCGTCGACCTCGCCCGAGTCCACGGACTGCATGACGACGAGGTTGTTCTGCACGATCACCCCGTTGTCCTTGAGGCCGTCGAGCCAGTCGGCCGTCGCCTGCTCGCCCTCGAGCTCGAGGACGGCCGAGACGATCGCCTGGAAGTCGGCGCCGGTGGGGGAGAAGGCCACGCGGCCCTTCCACTCGGGGTCGGCGAAGTCGAGGATCGAGGCGGGCATGTCGGCCTCGGTCATCGTGTCGGTGTTGTACATCGCGACCGTGGAGCGGGCCAGGAAGCCGGTCCACCTGCGGTCGGCCGGGACGTACTCGTCGGGGATCGAGGCGGTGGCGGCCTCAGGCAGCTCGGCGAACAGGCCGGCGTTGTCGACGATGCTCATCGCGGGCGAGTTCTCGGTGAGGAACACGTCGGCGGGCGAGTCCTCGCCCTCCTCGACGATCTGGTTGGCCATCTCGAGGTCCTTGCCGCTGCGCAGCTCGACGTCGAGGCCGGACTCCTCCTCGAAGAGCGGCACGATCTCGTCGAGCAGCTCCTCGTGCTGGGCGTTGTAGACGACGAGGTCGGGCGACCCGAAGACGCCGCACCCCGACAGGGTGGAGGCGGTCAGGAGGGTCGCGGCCAGGGCCACACTGGCGCGCGCGGTCGCACGTCGCGGGGAAGTCGTCACGGGGGGCATCCTTACTTTGCTTAGGCTGCCCTAACTCTAGACCCGGACGACGGGGTCCGCGGAATCGCGTCCGTCACACCTCGGTGCGCACCTCCATCACCCGGTGGAACGGGGTCTCCGCGGCCGTGCGCAGCGATCCGAACCCGGCCTCCTCGACCACCGACCGGATCCGCGCCGGACCGGCCTGGGTGCCGAGGGCCAGGCCCACCTCCTGCGAGAGCGAGGCCGGCGTGCAGAGCAGGGTCGAGAAGCCGTAGTAGGCGCGGCCCACCGGCGTGAGGTTGTCCTCCACGTGGTCGCCCGCCATCGGCTCGACGATCATCCAGACGCCGCCGCCCGCCAGCGTCGAGCGCACGTGCCGGGCGGCGCCGACCGGGTCGCCCATGTCGTGGAGGGCGTCGAAGGTCGTCACCAGGTCGTAGCCGGTGCCGGCGAACTCGGCCGCGCCGGCGACCTCGAAGCTCACCCGGTCCGCGACTCCTGCCTCCGCTGCCTTCCGGCGCGCGACGTCGATCGACGGAACGTGCGGGTCCGAGCCGACGAACCGTGACGCGGGGAAGGCGGTCGCCATCAGGATGGTCGACGCGCCGTACCCGCAGCCGACGTCGGCGACCAGCGCACCGGACCGCAGCCGGTCGGCGACCCCCACGGCCGGGAGCCAGGCGTCGACGAGGTGGGCGCGGTACGACGGTCGGAAGAACCGCTCGCAGCCCTCGTGCACGTCCCGGCCGTGCTCCGGCCACCCCACCCCGCCCCCGCGGCGTACGACGTCGACGAGGCGCTGGCTGTCCGCCACGGTGCCGAGGGCGATCTGGAACAGGCCCGGGAGGTACGCCGGGCTGTCGGGCTCGGTGAGGGCGACGGCGTGCTCGGGCGGGAGAGTGTAGCGCCCGGTCGCCGGGTCGTAGTCGACGAACGCGCCGGCGGCCTGCGCGTTGAGCCACTCGCGCGTGTAGGGGAGCGCGGTGCCGGCGGCCTCGGCGAGCGCGTCGGCCGTCATCGGGCCGTGCGCGGCGAGGGCGTCGTACCAGCCGAGCTTGTCGCCCAGGACGACGAGCGCCGCGTTGAGGGTCGCGCCGACCTCGTCGACGGCGCGGAGGACGAAGGACATGAGTCGCTCCTCGTCGATCGGTTCCTGGAGCGGTCGCTGGCCGGTCTGGTCGGTGGTGGTCATGGCTGCCTCCTCGGTGATGGGCCTCCCACGCTCCCGCGAGAGGCGCATCAGTGGAGAGCCGTTCGGCTACCATCTGATAAGTGACACTGATACCTGCCGTCCCGCGACTGCAGGCCCTGGCGGCCCTCGAGGCAGCCGGGTCGTTCTCGGCTGCCGCCGCGGCGCTCGGTGTCAGCCAGTCGGCGGTGAGCCAGCACGTCGCCGCGCTGGAGCGCCAGGTCGGGGCGGCCCTCGTGGACAGGGGGGCGCGGCCGGCCCAGCTGACCCCCGCCGGGCACGTCCTGGCCGAGCACGCCCGCGCCGTCGTCGCTCGGCTGGACGCCGCCGAGCGCGACCTCCTCGACGTGCTCGGCCGGCAGGAGAGACGCCTCCGCCTCGGCAGCGTGCCGACCGCGCTGGCGTCGTTCGTCCCCGGGGCCGTCGCCCGGCTGCGGGCCGAGCTCCCGGACGTCGCGCTGACGGTCGTCGACGACCACGTTCAGGGCCTGCTCCCGCGAGTGCGCGAGCGCGAGCTCGACCTGGCTGTCGTCTTCACCTCCTCGTCCGCGCCGGACCAGGTGAGCGACCTCGAGGTCGTCCCCCTCTTCGACGACGCCTACCGCGTGCTGGTCCCGACCGGGCACCGGCTCGCGAAGACCGACCGGTCCCCGAGCCTGCGCGACCTGCGCGAGGAGTCCTGGGTCGGCGGTGCCGGTGGCAGCACGTGGTTCCGGGTGGTCCGCGACGCGTGCCGGCGGCAGGGCTTCGAGCCCCGGGTGGGGGTCGTGTCGGACGACCACGTCGCCGTCCAGGCCCTGGTGGCGGCCGGCCTCGGGGTGGCCGTCGTACCCGGGCTCGCGGCCTCGGCCCGGGTCCGTGGGGTCACGGCCCGCGACCTGCGGGGACCGGGCCCGGTGCGGCAGCTGGCGGTCGCCCTCCCGGCGAGCGACTACCGCACCCGTGCGACGACCCGGATGACCGAGCTGCTGCTGCGCGCGACCCGGGCGCGGCGCTGAGGGGCTCGAGGACTCGCGACTCCTGGTCAGCCCCCGCTCGGGCGCGCCAGGCGCGGGAGGACGTCGTGGACGAGGCGCTCGAGCTGGGCCACCTCGTCGCCGAGCGGCCAGACGTGGACCCGCGTGCAGCCCGCGGCGGCGTACCGCCCCAGCAGGTCGGCGCAGTGGTCCTCGTCCCCGACGCACACGCGGTCGCGGAGCTCGGCCGGGTCCCGCCGGACGAGCGGCGCCAGCACGTCGACGAGCACGCGCTCGGCCTCGGCCGGTTCGTCGGTGACCCACGTCCACATGGTCGCCACCGCGGCGGGGAGGTCGGAGCCACCGAGCCGCTCGCGCTCCCGCGCCAGCCGCCGCCGTCCGTCGGCGAAGGCCTCCGGCGTGGTGTTGTACGCCGACGCGAGCCACCCGTCGCCCCACCTGGCGACCCGCCTCAGCCCGGCCGCCGACCCCCAGCTCGCGACCCAGACCGGCAGTGGCCCGCCCCCCACCAGCCCGCGGAGGACCTGCAGCGACTCCTCGAACCGAGGCCAGCGTTCGTCGAACGGCACCCCCGCCACGGCGTGGTCCGCCGCGGACGAGCCGGCCCCGACGCCGGCGACCACCCGGCCCGGGGCGAGGGAGGCAAGCGTCGCGAGCGCGGCGGCGAGCTGGGCGGGCCCGCGCAGCGAGGGCAGCGCGACCGTCGTGGCGAGGTCCATCCCGCCGGCGCGGTCCGCGACGGCGGCGAGGAGGGTCGGCCCGTCGAGCCACGGGCGGTGGAACGTCAGGTGGTCGTTGGCGCAGACGGCCGCCATCCCGAGGTCGCGGGCGGCGTCGACCACGTCCCGCACCCGGCCCACGTCGGGACGGTCGCCGCTCGTCGCGTCCTGTGGCAGGTGCGCGGCCACCTCCATCCCGCGAGCGTCCCACAGCGAAGCCTTCGTGGGGGTTAGCGATCGCTAACCTCCGGCGCTAGGGTGCGAGGCATGACCTTCGAGCTGTCCCCCGAGCACGAGCAGTTCCGACGCAGCGTCCGCGACTTCGCCGAGGCCGAGATCGCCCCGCACGCCGCGCAGTGGGACCGCGACCACCACTTCCCGACCGACGTGGTCCAGAAGATGGGTGCGCTCGGCCTGATGGGTCTGACGGCTCCGGAGGAGTTCGGCGGCGCGGGCATGGCCGGTGAGGACGGCGGCTTCACCTCGCTGTGCCTGGCGATCGAGGAGATCGGCCGCGTCGACCAGTCGATGGGCATCACGCTCGAGGCGGCGGTCGGCCTGGGGATCAACCCGATCCTCACCTACGGCACGGACGAGCAGAAGAAGACGTGGCTGCCCGAGCTCGTCGCCGGCGAGAAGATCGCCGGCTTCGGCCTGACCGAGCCCGGCGCGGGCTCGGACGCCGGGGCGACCAAGACCAAGGCGGTGCTCGACGGCGGCGAGTGGGTCGTCAACGGCGCCAAGCAGTTCATCACCAACTCCGGCTCGGACATCACCTCGCTGGTCACGGTCACCGCGCGCACGGGGGAGCGGGCCGACGGGCGTCCGGAGATCTCGACGATCATCATCCCGTCCGACACTCCTGGCTTCACGGCGGAGAAGGCGTACGACAAGCTCGGCTGGCACGCCTCCGACACCCACCCGCTGTCGTTCAGCGACGCGCGCGTGCCCGAGTCGCACCTGCTCGGTGAGCGCGGCCGCGGCTACGCGCAGTTCCTCGCGACGCTCGACGACGGTCGTGTCGCGATCGCCGCGCTGGCGGTCGGCTGCATCCAGGCGTGCCTCGACATGTCGCTGCAGTACGCCGGTGAGCGACAGACCTTCGGCGGCCCGATCGGGCGCAAGCAGGGCCTGGCGTTCCAGGTCTCGGACCTGCAGGTCATGCTCGACGCCTCGCGGCTCCTGACCTACAAGGCGGCGGCGATGAAGGACGCGATGGACGCCGGTGCGTCGTCGGTCACCACGGCGTCGTTCAAGCAGGCGGCCGCGGTGGCGAAGCTCTACGCCACCGAGTCGGCGGTGACGGCGACCCGGATCGCGACCCAGGTGTTCGGGGGCTACGGCTTCATGGAGGAGTACCCGGTGGTCCGGTTCTACCGCGACGCCAAGGTCCTCGAGATCGGCGAGGGCACCTCCGAGGTCCAGCGGATGCTGATCGCGCGCGGTCTCGGCCTGCCGGTCGAGTAGCGGCCCGCGACGTCGTACCGGTCGGGCCGGAAGCCGTCGACGACCATCCCCCAGGCCAGCGAGGCGCCATCTCCGCCTCCCGACGGATCCGGCCGCTCCGGCGGCCCCCTACGCTCGCCCCATGCCCAGCACGAGCCAGCGCGCCCTGACGTGGTTCGGCGTGGACGACGAGTGGGAGCGGCCGCGGCCGCGGCTCGGGCGGCAGGACGTCGTCCTGGCCGCGAGCGTCGAGGCGGTCAGCCTGCTGGCGCTCGAGCTGGTGCGCAGCGCGGGCGGGCTCGACCACACCGACGTCCCGGTCTGGACGCAGTGGCTCGCCGTGTCGACCGGGGCCGCGCTCCTCCTGGGCCGTCGCCGCTGGCCGCTGGTGGTCGCAAGCCTCGCCGCGCTGCACATGTTCGTCGCCGGGGTGACGATGCCGCAGGTCATGGGTCAGGTGTCGCTGCAGATCGTCTACTTCGTCGCACTGCTGTCCGGGGTCGCCTACGCGCGCGACCGGCGCGCGATGGTGGTCGTCATCGGCACGATCGTGCTCTTCATGTTCGCCTGGATCACCTGGCAGTTCGCCGTGGGCTCCGCGGCCCAGGACATGATCGACGACATGGACCGGGCCGACCGCGTCGGTTTCTTCCCGCCCATCCCGTCCGCGGTGGCCATGACCCTCCTGGTCAACGTCATCTACTTCGGCGGGGCGATCGTCGGGGGTGGGGTGTCGTGGCGTGCGGCGCGGCAGCGGATGCGCCTGCAGGAGCAGGCGGCGACGATCGCTGCGCAGGCGGGTCGCCTGCGCGAGCAGGCGGTCCTCGACGAACGGCTGCGCATCGCCCGCGAGCTGCACGACGTCGTCGCCCACGGCGTCTCCGCCATGGGCATCCAGGCCGGTGCCGCCCGACGGGTCCTCGACCGCGACCCCGATGCGGCGCGGACGGCCCTCGCGCACGTCGAGGACGCCTCCCGTGACGCGCTCGCGCAGATGCGGCGCCTGCTCGGGACCCTGCGGGAGGGGCCCGTCGACGGCGGCGGGGACGGGACGGGACCGGCCGGCGGGACGCGTACGCCCGAGGCCGGCGTCGGTGACCTGCCCGAGCTGGTCGCCCAGGCGAGCCAGGAGGGTCTCGCCGTCCACCTCGACGTCGTGGAGGACCCGACGTGCGCCGCGACGCGGCTGCCGCGCGGCATCGGGCTCGCGATCTACCGCACGGTCCAGGAGGCGCTGACCAACGTGCGACGCCACAGCACCGCCGACACCGTCTCGGTCGTCGTCCGGGTCGACGAGTCCTCGTCCTACGCCGAGGTCGAGGTCGTCGACAACGGTCGCCCGCGGCACGGCACGTCCGGCAGCGGCCTCGGGCAGCTCGGCATCCGCGAGCGGGCCGCCACCCACGACGGCCAGGTCGACATCGGGCCCCGGGTGACGGGTGGCTACCGGGTCCGCGTGCGCTACCCCCTCCGGGCGTCGTGATGGAGCGCCCGCTGACGGTCCTGCTCGTCGACGACCACGCCATGGTGCGCTCGAGCTTCGCGATGGTCCTCTCGGTCGAGGACGACATCGAGGTCGTGGGGGAGGCCGCCGACGGCCTCGAGGCGATCGACCGGGCCCGCGCGACGCGCCCCGACGTGGTGCTGATGGACGTCCAGATGCCGCGCATGGACGGCATCGAGGCGACCCGCCACCTCGTCGCCGACGACCTCGGGCACGTCGTCATCGTGACGACCTTCGACCGGGACGACTACCTCTTCGACGCCCTCCAGGCCGGCGCGAGCGGCTTCCTGCTGAAGAACGCCGGCCCGGAGCAGCTCCTCGACGCCGTACGCGCCGCGGGCCGCGGACACGCGCTGCTCGCGCCTGAGGTGACCCGCCGCGTCATCGGCAAGATGGCCGGGGGAGCGGACGCAGGTGCCGGTGCAGGGGCGTCGGCGGCCGAGCGGACCGAGCCGAAGGAGATGGCGCTGCTCACGGCCCGCGAGCGGGAGGTGCTGGTGCTCCTCGGGCGGGGCCTGTCGAACGGCGAGATCGCCGCCACGCTCGTGCTCGGCGAGGCCACCGTGAAGACGCACGTGTCCAACGTGCTGGCCAAGCTCCACCTGCGCGACCGCGTGCAGGCGGTCATCTACGCCTACGAGGCCGGCCTCATCCTCCCGACGGAGGGGTGACCCAGGAGGGTCGCGTGCGAGCCCCGAGCCACGCCCGACTCCACCCCGTGGCTCCGTCCGCCGGGGGATCCGCGGCGGGCCGCGCGTCACTAGCGTCGTCGTCATGCTGGAGATCAAGGAGCTGACCAGACGGTTCGGTGAGAACACCGCCGTGGACCACGTGTCGTTCGAGGTGCCGGCCGGTCTGATGACCGGCTTCGTCGGCGGCAACGGGGCGGGCAAGACCACGACCATGCGGATGGTCATGGGGGTGCTCGGCATCGACGAGGGCGAGGTGCTCTGGCAGGGTCGCCCGATCACCCGGCTGGACCGCCGCCGGATCGGCTACATGCCCGAGGAGCGCGGCCTCTACCCCAAGCAGCCGATCCTCGACCAGCTCGTCTACATCGCCCAGCTCAAGGGCATGGACCGGGTCGGGGCCCGCGCCCAGGTCACCGAGCTGCTGGAGCGGTTCGGGCTGGGCGAGCGGACCAAGGACCACCTGGAGAAGCTGTCGCTGGGCAACCAGCAGCGGGTGCAGATCATCGCCTCGGTGCTGCCCCGCCCCGCCGCGCTGGTCCTCGACGAGCCGTTCTCGGGCCTCGACCCGCGGGCCGTCGACTCGATGGTCGACCTGCTGCGCGAGTACACGCGCGACGGCGTGCCGGTCCTCTTCTCCAGCCACCAGCTCGACCTCGTCGAGCGACTGTGCGACCGGCTGGTCGTGCTGTCCCAAGGACGCCGGGTCGCCGCCGGGACGGTTGCGGAGCTGCGCGACGCGGGGGTGCCGCGCTTCCGCCTCGTCCTCGGCGGCGACGCCGGTTGGGTCCGAGACCTGCGCGGGCTGGAGGTCCTCGACCTCGAGGGGGCGAGCGCCCTCGTCGAGGTGCAGGAGGCCGGCGCCGAGCAGCACCTCGTCGCCGAGGCCACGAGGCGCGGCGACGTCCACGAGTTCGTCCGGGTCCGCCCGGCCCTCAGCGAGATCTACCGGGAGGCCACCGCATGAGCACCGACACCCCGCGCACCGACACCCTGCGCACCGACGACCCCCGCGCCCGCGACCCGCGCACCGACCCGGGCCACGACAGGCGCGACGAGCCCGCCTGGCTGCTCGTCACCCGCCGCGAGGTCGTCTCGCGCATCACCGACAAGTCGTTCCTCCTCGGCACGGCGTTCATGGTGGTGCTGATCGCCGGCTTCATCGGGTTCAACGCCTGGCAGGAGGAGCGGACCGACTCCGTGACCCTGGCCGCCACGCCCGACTCGGCCGCCATGGCCACGGCGATCGAGGACGCCGCCCCGGAGGTCGACGACAACGTCGCGGTCACCGTCCTCGAGGTCGACGACCGGGCCGCAGCCGAGGCCGCGCTGCGCGACGACGAGGCCGACGGGTGGCTGCACCCGACCGACGACGGCTGGCAGCTCACCTCGGAGTCCAGCGAGCAGGGGTCGCTGACCGACGTCGTACGCGCCGTCGTGCAGCAGCAGGTGCTCACCGACAACGCCGCGGAGGTCGGCACGACCGTCGACGCCCTGCAGGCCGGCAGCACGGTGACGACCGACTTCCTGCGCGGCGACGCCGAGAGGGCGGGCGTGGCGGAGGCCGTCGGCTTCGTGTTCGTCTTCCTGTTCTACTTCGCCGCCCTGGTCTTCGGCATGCAGCTCGCGTCGTCGGTGATCGAGGAGAAGCAGAGCCGCATCGTCGAGATCATCGCGGCCGCCATCCCGGTGCGCCACCTCCTCGCCGGCAAGGTGCTCGGCAACACCGCCCTGGCGGTGATCCAGCTGCTGGTCTACCTGGTCGTCGGCCTGGTGGGGCTGTCGTTCACGTCCTACAAGTCCTACGTGCCGGCGCTGTCCGGCCCGACGGCGTGGTTCATCGCCTTCTTCCTGGCCGGCTTCATCGCCCTCGCCTGCCTGTGGGCGGTCGCCGGGTCGCTCGCCTCGCGCACCGAGGACCTCCAGGCGACGTCGACCCCGCTGACGATGCTGATGCTGGTGATGTTCTTCGGCGGGTTGTCCCTCGACGGGCGCGGCCAGGTGATCGCGTCGTTCGTGCCGCCCGTGTCCGCGGTCGTGATGCCCAAGCGCATCCTGGCCGGCGGCGTGGAGTGGTGGGAGCCGCTGCTGGCCCTGGGCCTGCTGGCCGCGTTCGCCGCGGTCACCGTGTGGGTGGGCGAGCGCCTCTACCGCCGGGCGCTGCTGCAGACCGGCGGTCGGGTCAGCCTCCGGCAGGCGTGGTCGGCCGCCGAGTGACCCGGCGGTAGCTGCGGGCCAGGTGGGTCGACGGGGACCTCAGAAGAAGTGCACCAGCGACGAGGTCCCCGTCACCACCGCCCAGAACCGCAGGCCGCGCCCGGCGAGGCCGGTCAGCATGAAGATCCAGAACGGCACCCGCAACGTCCCGGCGAGCACGGCCGTGACGGCGTACGGCGGGATGCCGGTGGCGGCGGAGACGAAGAGCAGGCCGGCCGTGAACCACGGCCGGCCCTCGGCGCGCTCGTGCCACTTGTCGAGCGACGCCCGCGCCTTGGGCTTCTCGAGCTGCCGGTGGACCCAGGGCGCGCGCTCGACGTTCATGCCGCCCCAGTACCAGAGGATCTTGCCGAGCATCTGCCCGATCGTCGCCGCGACGAGCAGCGCCCACATCTGGTCGGGGGCCTGGCTGACGGAGACGACGAGGATCGCCTCGATGTTGATGAGCGGCAGCAGCGCGGAGGCGATCGAGGCGCCCATGACGCTCCAGAACAGCATCAGCCCGCGGCACCCGGGACCGGGAGGCCGATCTGCGCGAGGCGGCGCAGCGACACGCACTTGAGGACCAGCAGCGCGGTGGCGATCACCAGCCCGACCCACATCCAGCCGGTCACGAGCAGCAGCACGGCGAACAGCGCGCTGTTGACCGCCTTGGCGGGCTTGGACCAGTTCCACAGCCAGATGGTGCGGTCGACGACGAAGAAGTAGTTGGGGCTGCGGATCGGCCAGGCGAGGAACGCGATCGACAGGAAGCAGTCGATGACCATGAACTCGGCGAGGTAGACGAAGATCGCGGGCGACAGGTCGGGCTGGAGCCACGCGAGTCCGATGTAGAACGCCGCGGCGTTGAGCCGGTCGCACATGATGTCGAGGACGGCGCCGATGCGGGTCTCGCAGTCGCGCACGCGGGCGTAGAAGCCGTCGAGCATGTCGCCGACCCAGTAGACGCCGAGCGCGACGACGAGCAGTGTCAGGCTCTGCTCGTAGGCGGCCGTGGCAGCCAGGACGACCGAGGCGACCGTGCGGACGGCGGTGATGACGGTCGCGCCGGTGAGCAGCCGCTCCTCGCGCACGCCGTAGCGGTCGCTGGGGTCGGCCTGCGGCCCTCCCGCCGTGCCCTGCACCCCGCTCCCCACGCCCGGGATGCTATCGGGTCAGGTCCACAGGTCGGGCCACGCGTGGCCGAGCTCGAGGACCAGCTCGCGCAGCAGCGGCAGGCTCACGCCCACCACGTTGTGGTGGTCGCCCTCGATGCCGCGCACGAACGCGCCCCCGAAGCCGTCGATGGTGAACGCTCCGGCGACGTGCAGCGGCTCGCCGGTCGCGACGTAGGCCTCGACCTCCTCGTCGCTCACGTCGGCGAAGTGCACGAGGGTCGAACCGGTGGCCGCGGCCACGCGCCCCGAGGCCACCTCGCGCAGGCTGTGCCCGCTGTGCAGGACGGCGGTGCGCCCCCGCATCGCCCGCCACCGCTCGCGCGCCTCGTCCGCGTCGTGCGGCTTGCCGAGCGCCTCGCCGTGCCCGTCCGAGCCCGCGACCGGCTGCAGCTCGAGCACCGAGTCGCAGCCCAGGACGAGCGCGTCGGGAGGTACGTCGTCGCGCGCGGCGACGGCGGCGCACTTGAGCTCCGCGAGCTGGAGCGCCAGCTCGGCCGGCGGCAGCCCGCTCACCTGCGTCTCGTCCACCCCGCTCACGATGACCACCGGCTCGATGCCCGCCGAGCGCAGGGTGGCCAGGCGGGCCGGGGAGGCCGAGGCGAGGACCAGCGGCACGCGCGCGGAGGTCACAGGCGCCCCAGCGCCGAGCGCAGCGGGTCGAGCCCGAGCGAGCCCAGGTCGAGCGCCTCGCGGTGGAAGGCCTTGAGGTCGAAGGCGTCGCCGTGGCGCTGCCGGACCTCGTCCCGCGCCTCCAGCCAGATCCGCTCGCCGACCTTGTAGGAGGGTGCCTGGCCGGGGAGGCCGAGGTAGCGCTTGACCTCGAACTGGATGAACTCGTCGTCCATGCGGCAGTGCAGCCGCATGAACTCCAGCCCCAGCTCGGGCGTCCAGGTGGCGCCGGGGTGGAAGGCGGTGCCGCCGGGGCCGAGCCGGTTGTCCTCGGGGATGGTGAGCTCGAGGTGCATGCCGATGTCGACGATGACGCGCGCGGCGCGCAGCGACTGCCCGTCCAGCATCCCGAGGAGGTCGGCGGGGTCGTCGAGGAAGCCGAGCTCCTCCATGAGCCGCTCGGCGTAGAGCGCCCAGCCCTCGCCGTGCCCGCTGCACCAGCACATCAGCCGCTGCCAGCGGTTGAGCGTGTCGCGGCGGTAGGCCGTCTGGGCGACCTGGAGGTGGTGCCCGGGCACGCCCTCGTGAAACACGGTGGTGACCTCGCGCCACGGGTGGAAGTCCTCGATGCCGTCGGGCACCGACCACCACATGCGTCCCGGCCGCTCGAAGTCCTCGGACGGACCGGTGTAGTAGATGCCGCCGTCGTTGGTCGGGGCGAACATGCACTCGATGCGCCGGATCGGCGCCGGGATGTCGAAGTGCACGTCGGCCATCGCGGCGATCGTGCGGTCGGCGAGGTCCTGCATCCAGGCGCGGAACGCCTCGCGTCCGTGGACCACGCGGGTCGGGTCGGCGTCGAGGTGGGCCACCGCGCCGTCGACGTCGGCGCCGGGCAGGATCCGCTCGGCGGTGGCGTCCATCAGGTCGGACAGGCGCTGCAGCTCGGCCCAGCCCCACGCGTACGTCTCGTCGAGGTCGACCTCGGCGCCGAGGAAGTAGCGGCTCGCGAGCGCGTAGACCTCGCGCCCGACCCCCTCGCGCGCGGCGCCCTGCGGCTCCAGCTCGTCGCCGAGGAACAGCCCGAACGCCGCGGTGGCGGCGCTCGCGGCACCCGCGAGGGCGCGCAGCTCGTCGCGGTCGCCGCCCTGGAGGCGCTCGACGAGGCCGAGGTAGAAGTCGCCCGCCTCGCCCACCTGCCCGGTCCAGCGGCGCACCTGCTCGGCCACCTCGGCGTACTGCCGCGCCGCGACGACGTTGCCCTTGCGCGCCTCGTCGGAGAGCGTCACGCGCAGGCCCTCGAGGGCGGCTGGCACGCCGGCGAGGCGCGACGCGATCGCCGCGACGGCCTCCTCGCCCTCGGTCGGCATCAGGTCGAAGACCCCGCGGATCTCGTGCAGCGGGCTCCACAGCACCGACATGCGCGAGCGGTTGACGCCCGCCTCCTCCAGCTCGATCTCGAGCCGGGTCCGCTCGAGGAACGCGTCGCGCGCCGCCGCCTCGCGGTCGTCGACGGGTGTCGCGGCCTCGACGGCGGCGACCGCCCGCCGGGCCAGCGCCTCGCGGGCGTCGAAGCCGGCGGGGGAGAAGTCCGTCAGCTCGTGCTCGTGCCCGGCAACCCCGATCGAGGTGGCGGTCAGCGGGTCGAGGGCGCAGTAGTCGTCGACGTAGGCGTCGCAGAGGGCGTCGATGGTGCGTTCGGTCACGCGGGCGACCCTAGACCCCGGCTCCGACGTGCGACGATCGCCCGGTGACCCATCTCGGATCGATCATCCTGGCCGGCGTCCTGGCTGCCGGGTCCTGGCTCGTGGCGCCGTCCGCCGGGGCGCAGGCGGTGGACGACGGCTTCGGCGACGCGGACGTGGCACGGGCGGCGTACGACTGGCTGGGTCCCGACATGCCCAACGACACCTACGCCATCACGCTCGTGACCGGCCGCTCGGTCCGGTCGGTGCTGCGCGTCCTGGCTCCCCGCCGGAGCCTCGGGCCGAGGACGCCCGGGGACGCGGCCGCGTACTTCTTCGACCGCATGGACCGGTACTACTCGGGGCCGCACGTCGTCCAGGTCGCGGAGCACGGGCCGGGGGTCGTGGTGATCGACGTCAGCGGCTTCCCGACCGACCGCGAGCTGGCCCGGCTCGGCAGGCACGGCACGGCGTCGAGCTTCAGCACCACGGTCGAGCTCGACACGTACGTCACGGTCGCGCGACACGGCCGCGTGGTCCGCCAGTTCGACACCGGCTTCCGCCCGCCACGAGAGGGCGCGCTGCCCCAGGAGGCGGGCCTCGGCTTCGGTCGCAGGGGCGTCGACCCGTTCTCGCCCGCGTGGGCGCTCAACGAGCGGCTCACCCGGATCCACGTGTCGAAGGACTGGTTCTTCGCCGAGCACCCGACCTACGTGCTCCCGGGCCGCGTCTGAGCCGGACGGCCGGGCCTACTGCGGCAGGCCGCTGGCCCGCCAGGCGCCGAGGCCGTGCCGGTGCGTGCGCCGGACGCCCCGGGCGGGGTGGGCCCACACCGGTCGGGGTCGCTTCGGCGCCTCACCGCCGCCGGTGCCGAGCGCAGAGAACACCGCCACCAGCGCGGCGACTTCCTCCGGCGTCGCGTCGGGGTTGACGATCCGCAGGACGGGCGGCTGCTGCTCGGACATCAGAGGGGGATGTTCCCGTGCTTCTTGGGCGGGAGGGTCTCCCGCTTCGTGCGCAGCAGCCGCAGCGCGCGGATGACCTCGACGCGGGTCTCGTGCGGGGAGATGACCGCGTCGACGTAGCCGCGCTCGGCGGCGACGTAGGGATTGGCGAGCGTGGTCTCGTACTCGTCGATGAGCTCGGCGCGCCGGGCCTCCACGTCACCACCCTCCTCGGCGACCTTCTTCAGCGTCTTGCGGTGCAGGATGTTGGCCGCGCCCTGGGCGCCCATCACCGCGATCTGGGCGGTGGGCCAGGCGACGTTGATGTCGGCGCCGAGGTGCTTGGAGCCCATCACGTCGTAGGCGCCGCCGTAGGCCTTGCGCGTGATGACCGTGACGAGCGGGACGGTCGCCTCGGCGTAGGCGTAGATGAGCTTGGCGCCGCGGCGGATGATGCCGTCCCACTCCTGGTCGGTGCCGGGCAGGAAGCCGGGGACGTCGACGAACGTCAGGACCGGGATGTTGAACGCGTCGCAGAAGCGGACGAACCGCGCCGCCTTCTCGGAGGCGTCGATGTCGAGGGTCCCCGCGAACTGCATCGGCTGGTTGGCCACGATGCCGACCGACTGGCCCTCCACACGGCCGAAGCCGACGATGATGTTCGGCGCGAACAGCTCCTGGACCTCGAGGAAGTCCTCGTCGTCGAGCACGGCGGTGATCACGTCGTGCATGTCGTAGGGCTGGTTCGGGGAGTCCGGGATGATCGTGTCGAGCGTGCGGTCGAGGTCGGTGACGTCCATGTCCGGCGCCTCGTCGAACTCGGGCGCCGGGTCGAGGTTGTTCTGCGGGAGGAAGGACAGCATCGACTTCACGTACTCGATGGCGTCCTCCTCGTCGGAGGCCATGTAGTGCGCGTTGCCCGACTTGGTGTTGTGGGTGCGCGCGCCGCCGAGGTCCTCCATCGTGACGTCCTCGCCGGTGACGGTCTTGATGACGTCGGGCCCGGTGATGAACATCGCGGAGGTCTGGTCGACCATGATCGTGAAGTCGGTGACGGCGGGGGAGTAGACGTGGCCGCCGGCGCAGTTGCCCATGATCAGGCTGATCTGCGGGATGACGCCGGAGGCGTGCACGTTGCGCCGGAAGATCTCGCCGTAGAGCCCGAGGGAGACCACGCCCTCCTGGATCCGGGCACCGGCACCCTCGTTGATGCCGATGATCGGGCAGCCGGTCTTGATGGCGAGGTCCATCACCTTGGTGATCTTCTCGCCGTAGACCTCGCCCAGCGAGCCGCCGAAGACGGTGAAGTCCTGGCTGAAGACGCACACCATCCGCCCGTTGACCTCGCCGTAGCCGGTAACGACGCCGTCGCCGTACGGGCGGTTCTTCTCCAGCCCGAACGCCGTCGAGCGGTGCCGCGCGAGCTCGTCGAGCTCGACGAAGGTGCCCTCGTCGAACAGCATCTCGATGCGCTCGCGCGCGGTGCGGCGACCCTTGGCGTGCTGCTTCTCGATCGCCTTGTTCGACCCGGCGTGCACCGCCTCGTCGAGGCGCCGCTCGAGGTCCGCGAGCTTGCCCGCGGTCGTGTGGACGTCGATCTCCGACTCGGACGGGACGTCGGTGCCTTCACCCGGCTGCGCACTCATGTGGGGCAATCTAGACCCCATGACGCCCAGCCCGGCACCTCGCCCACCCATCGACCTCGACCGGCTGGTGGCGCCCGCGGGCTGGCGCGTGGAGGTCGTCGAGTCGGCGCCGTCGACCAACGCCGCGGTCGCCGAGCGGGCCCGCGCCGGCGAGGAGCCCGGGCTCGTCCTGGTCACCGAGCACCAGACCGCCGGACGCGGACGGCTGGACCGGGCGTGGGAGACGCCCGCCCGCTCGTCACTGACGTTCTCGGTGCTGCTGCGCCCCGCCGTGCCGGCGGCGTCGTGGCCCTGGCTGCCGCTGCTCACCGGGTACGCCGTCCAGGCCGCGCTGGGCGACCGGCTGCCCGACGTCGCGCTCAAGTGGCCCAACGACGTCCTCGTCGACGACGGCTCGGGCGCCGGGCGCAAGGTCTGCGGCATCCTCGTCGAGCGGGTCGAGACCCCCGACGGTCCGGTGGCGGTCGTCGGCATCGGCATCAACGTCGACCAGACCCTCGACGAGCTGCCCGTCGCGCTCGCCACGTCGGTCGCGCTCGAGACGGGCGAGCCCGTCGAGCGCACCGGCCTGCTCGGCCAGGTGCTCGGCTCGCTGCACGGCCTGCTGGGCCTCCTCGACGACGTCGAGTCGCTGCGCCGGGCGTACGCCGACGTGTGCGTGACGCTCGGCCGGACCGTCGACGTCCACCTCCCCGGGGGCGACGTGCGCCGCGGCGAGGCGCTCGACATCGACGCGACCGGGGCCCTGGTCGTCGGCACCGACGACGGCACGTTCACGGTGGCCGCGGGCGACGTGGTGCACGTCCGTCCCGCCTAGCAGGGCGCGGCACCGGGTGACATGATCGGCGCGTGGCGTTCCCGAGCAAGCTCCTCAACCCCGGTGAGCGCGTCGTCGTCTCCACCCGGTCCCACCCCAAGGCGCTGATCGGCCCCGGCCTCGTCCTGGTCGTGCTCGTCGCGGCCGTCGTGTGGCTCAGCACCGTCACCGACTCCACGGTGGCCGGTGGCGCGGCGGGCGTCGTCGCCGTGCTGGTGGCCATCTGGTTCGTGGTGCGGCCCCTCGTGAAGTGGCTGACCACGACCTACACCTTCACCAACCGCCGCTTCATCAAGCGCTCCGGCTTCATCGCCAAGGAGGGCCGCACGATCCCGCTCAACCGGATCAGCGGCGTCGACTTCGAGATCGGCGTGATCGACCGGATCTTCGGTTGCGGCACGCTCGTCGTCTCCGACGCCAGCACCGACGGCAGCGTCCTGCTCCACGACATCCCCGACGTCGAGCAGGTCCAGCTCCAGGTCTCCGACGAGCTCCACCGCCTCGCGAGCGGCGACCGCCACGACGATGGCTCCTGACCGCAAGCGCCGCGGCGGCCTCCCCGGCGCCGGCCCGCAGGGGGACCCGGGGGAGCAGCTCGACCACGCGATCCTGCGCAGCGAGCCGGCGTACAACGCCCTCGAGGTGGCGGCCGAGACCGGCGTCACCATCGAGCAGACCCGCCGCCTGTGGCGCGCGCTCGGGTTCCCGGAGTTCAGCGGCGAGAAGGCCTACACGGCCGCCGACATCGAGGCCGTCTCGACCCTCATGGGCTTCGTCGACTCCGGCGCCGTCGACTTCGACATGGCCGTCAACCTCACGCGCGGCGTCGGCCAGACCATGGCCCGGCTCGCCGACTGGGAGGTCTCCACGCTGGTCAGCCGCGTCGAGGAGATGGAGGCCGGCGAGGAGGCCACCGGCTCGCGCATCGGTTCGGCCCTGCGCCTCATCGACGAGGTCAACCCGCCCTTCGAGCGGCTGCTGGTCTACGCCTGGCGCCGCCACCTCGCCGCCGCGGTGGGCCGCATCGAGGCGATGGGTGCGAAGGACGAGGACCTGCACACCATCGACGTCAGCGTCGGGTTCGCCGACCTGGTCTCCTTCACCGCGCTGTCCAACACCCTCGACCGCGACGAGATCGGCGACCTGGTCGAGGTCTTCGAGAGCCGGTGCCAGGACGTCGTGGCCCGCTACGGCGGCCGGATCATCAAGAGCCTGGGCGACTCGGTCCTCTTCGTCACCAACACCGCCGAGGAGGCGGTCGGCGTGGCCGAGGGGATCATCAACGTCATCGGCCGCGACCCGAAGATGCCCGACGTCCGCCTCGGCCTCGCCAGCGGACCCGTCATCCAGCGGCTCGGCGACATCTTCGGCCCGCCGGTCAACATGGCCGCCCGGTTGACGCAGGTCGCGCGCCGCAACCGGCTCATCGTCGACCAGAACACCGCCGACCTGCTCCCCGACGAGGAGTGGGAGGACCGCCGGCTGCCCGCCCGCCCGGTGCGCGGCTTCGGCCTCGTGGAGCCCGTGGCCGTACGCCGCCGCTGACGCCCGCGGCGCGCGCCCGGAGTGGTCCAGACCAGTTCGCCACAATTCACCCATAAGGACCACCTCGCGGGCGGGCGGTCCCTAGTTTTCACCGCGTGCTGGCTGTGCAGGACGTACGACTCGACCCCACCTCGCGACAGGTGTGGCGTGGCGACCGTGAGATCAGGCTCTCCCGCAAGGAGTTCCAGCTCCTGCACGCCCTCATGGCGCGCCCGGGCGACATCGTCACCCGCGGCGAGCTGATGGCCGACGTGTGGCAGACGTCGTTCTACACCAACTCCAAGACCATCGACGTGCACCTCGGCTGGCTGCGCCGCAAGCTCGGCGACGACCCCCGCAACCCCACGCTGATCACCACCCACCGTGGTCGCGGACTGCGATTCGAGCCGGCCGCGGACACGATCGCCAGCTGAGCAGCGCGGCAGCGTCCGGGACCGGTGCCCGGACCGCGGGCGCGGTCACGACCCGGGTCAATTAGGCTCCCCGTCGTGTCCTCGACCGGCTCGCACCGCGCTCCCACGCTCGCCGTCATCGGGGGCGGCCAGCTGGCCCGGATGATGGCGCAGCCCGCCATCGCGCTCGGCCTCCCGCTGCGCCTGCTCGCCGAGGCCGAGGGCGTCTCGGCCGCCCAGGTCATCCCCGACCACCTCGTGGGCGACTACACCGACCTGCCGACGCTGCGGAAGGTCACCGACGGCGCCGTCGTGGTCACCTTCGACCACGAGCACGTCCCGACGGCGCACCTGCACGCACTCGCCGACGACGGGGTCGCCGTGCGGCCCGGCCCGGAGGCGCTCGTCCACGCGCAGGACAAGGCGGTGATGCGGCGCCGCCTCGCCGAGCTCGACGTCCCGTGCCCGCGCAACGCGGTCGTCACCTCGACCGCCGACGTGGAGGCCTTCGGCTTCCCGTGCGTGCTCAAGACCACCCGCGGCGGCTACGACGGCAAGGGCGTGTGGGTCGTGCGCGGGCCCGACGAGGCCCAGGTGGCCTTCGACGCCGCCGCGGCCGCCGGCGTGGAGGTGCTGGCCGAGGAGCTCGTCGAGTTCCGGCGCGAGCTGTCCGCGCTCGTCGCCCGCTCACCCAGCGGGCAGGCGGCGGCGTACCCGGTCGTCGCCTCGACGCAGCTCGACGGCATCTGCCACGAGGTGGTGGCCCCCGCGCCGGACCTGGCGCCCGCGCTGGCCGGTGAGGCGCAGGAGATCGCCCTGCGGGTCGCCGGTGCGCTCGACGTCACGGGCATCCTCGCCGTCGAGCTCTTCGAGACAACCGACGGCCGGATCCTGGTCAACGAGCTGGCGATGCGCCCCCACAACACCGGCCACTGGACCCAGGACGGCGCCGTGACGTCCCAGTTCGAGAACCACCTCCGCGCCGTCATGGACCTCCCGCTGGGCTCGCCGGCCCCGCGTGAGCGCTGGACCGTGATGGTCAACATCCTCGGCGGCCCCACCGACAGCGGCCACCTGTACGACGGCCTGCCGCACGCGATGGCGCGCGACCCGCGCCTGCGGGTGCACCTCTACGGCAAGGACCTGCGTCCCGGGCGCAAGGTCGGCCACGTCAACGCCTACGGCGACGACCTCGACGACTGCCTCGAGCGGGCGCGGCACGCCGCCGCCTGGTTCCGCGGCGACCTGGGCAACGAGAGCGAGTAGGGACATGGACGAGACGCAGACGCCGCAGGACGGCCCGGACCGGCACCCGGCCGTGAAGGTCGGCATCGTGATGGGCTCCGACTCCGACTGGCCGGTCATGCAGGCGGCCGGCGAGATCCTCACCGAGCTCGGGGTCGCGTGGGAGGCCGACGTCGTCTCCGCGCACCGGATGCCCACCGAGATGATCGCGTGGGGCCGCGAGGCCCACACCCGCGGGCTGTCGGTCGTCATCGCGGGCGCCGGGGGAGCGGCCCACCTGCCGGGGATGCTCGCGTCGGTCACGCCGCTGCCAGTCATCGGCGTGCCGGTGCCGCTGAAGTACCTCGACGGCTTGGACTCGCTGCTCTCGATCGTGCAGATGCCGGGCGGCATCCCCGTCGCCACGGTCGCGATCGGCAACGCCAAGAACGCCGGCATCCTCGCCGCGCGCATCCTCGCGACCAGTGACCCCGACCTGCAGCAGCGCCTCCTCGACTACCAGGCCGAGCTCGCCGAGACCGCCCACGCGAAGGGCGACGTCGTACGCCGTGCCGCCGCCGGCGACACCCGCCGCGTCGGCTTCTAGTCGCGCTCCCGGTCGCGCACTCGGCCGCGGAGGGCCTTGGTCGAGCCGCGCTCCTTCTTCGCCTTGAGCCTGCGCTCCTTGGCGCCGCGGCTGGGTCGCGTGGGCCGACGCGGCGGCGGGGGCGGTGCCAGCGCCTGCCGCAGCAGGTCGGCGAGGCGCTCGCGCGCGGCGACGCGGTTGCGGTGCTGGGAGCGGTGCTCGGACGCGGCGATGGTGACGCGACCCGAGGGCCAGCGACGGAGCGCTCGCGCCCGCTGAGCGTCGGTGAGCGCGGTCGACGAGGCGACGTCGAGCTCGAGCTCCACCCGCGAGTCGGTGGTGTTCACCGACTGCCCGCCCGGACCGGGCGACCGGGAGAAGCGCTCGACCAGCTCGACCGCGGGCACGACCAGGCCATCGGGCAGGCCCGGGCCGGCGGGGACGTGGAGGTCGCGCATCCCCCCATTGTGGGATGAATGGCGGTGGTGCTTGACGGCGACCGTCCGAGGCGCCAGCGTCACGCCCATGGGGGAGCAGCGGGTCGGTGTCGTGGGTGGGGGCATCCTCGGCGTCGCCATCGCGCGCGAGGTCGTCCGCCGGCGCCCGGGCACCGAGGTCGTGGTGCTGGAGAAGGAGGACCGCCTGGCCGCGCACCAGACCGGCCACAACTCCGGTGTCGTGCACGCCGGCATCTACTACAGGCCCGGCAGCCTCAAGGCCGAGCTGTGCGCCCGCGGGCGCGACCTCCTGCGCGAGTTCTGCGCCGAGCACGCCATCGCGTACGACGCCTGCGGCAAGCTCGTCGTGGCGGTGGACGCCGACGAGATGGGCCGCTTCGACGCCCTCGAGCAGACGGCCCGCGCCAACGGCGTGCCGGGGCTGCGCCGGCTTACCGCCGGGGAGATCAGCGACGTCGAGCCGCACGCACGCGGCCTCGCCGCGCTCCACTCCCCGCAGACCGCGATCACCGATTACCCCGCGATCACCCGGGCGCTCGCCGACGACGTCTTCGCGGCCGGCGGCGGCGTGCGCCTCGGCGCGCGCGTCGTCGGCATCCGCCGGCACGGCGACGCGGTGCTGGTGCAGGTGGAGGGCGACCCCACGCCGCTGCGCTTCGACCACGTCGTGGTCGCGGCGGGCCTGCAGGCCGACCGGGTCTCGGCACTCGTCGACGGCGAGCGCAGCCCGGCGATCCTGCCGTTCCGCGGCGAGTACCTCGGCGTCACGCCCGCGAAGCAGGACCTCGTGCGCGGCATGGTCTACCCGGTGCCCGACCCGCGCTACCCCTTCCTCGGGGTCCACTTCACCCGTCGCGTCGACGGCTCGCTCGAGGTCGGCCCCAACGCGGTGCTCGCCACCCGCCGCGAGGGCTACCGGCGTCGCGACGTCTCTGCCTCCGACCTGCGCGACGTGGTGGCGTGGCCGGGGTTCTGGCGGCTCGCCCGCGAGCACTGGCGCACGGGGGTCGACGAGGTCGTCGGCTCGGCGTCGAAGCGGGCGTTCATGCGCTCCGCCTCCCGCTACGTCCCGGAGATCGGCGTCGGCGACGTGACCCGCGCCGGGAGCGGCGTGCGGGCCCAGGCGGTCGACCGCGACGGCAGCCTCGTCGACGACTTCCGCATCACCCGCGCCGACGGGGTCACCTGCGTGCGCAACGCCCCCTCGCCCGGCGCGACCTCCAGCCTCGCCATCGCGGCCCACGTGATGGACGAGGTGTGGCAGCCCCGCGCGTGACCGCGACTGTCTAGGGTCCTGCCATGACGACTCGCTGGGGAATCGCCGCGACCGGCGGGATGGCCGCCGCCTTCGCCTCCGACCTTGCCGTGACCACCGACGCGGAGATCGCGTTCGTGGGCAGTCGCTCGCCGGAGTCGGCCTCGGCCTTCGCCGACCGGTTCGGCGCGCCCGGGTCGGGCACCTACCGCGACCTCGTGGAGGCCGGACGACGCGGGGACGTCGACGTCGTCTACGTCGCGACCCCGCACCCCCAGCACCACGACCTCGCCCTCGCCTGCATCGAGGCGCGGACCCCGTTGCTCGTCGAGAAGGCCTTCACCGCCACCCTGGCCGGGGCGGAGGAGGTAGTCGCCGCGGCCCGCGCCGCCGGGGTGTTCTGCATGGAGGCGATGTGGACCCGCTTCCAGCCCGCGGTCGCCCACCTCCGCGACCTCGTCGCCGCCGGGGACATCGGGGAGGTGCTGCTGGTGCAGGCCGACTTCGGGGCGCAGCGCGACTTCGACCCCGCGAGCCGGCTCTTCGACCTCACGCTCGGCGGCGGCTCGGTCCTCGACCTCGGCGTCTACCCGGTCTCGCTCGCCCAGCACCTCCTCGGGCGTCCCGACCGGGTCACCGCGACCGGCACGACCTACCCCAACGGCGCCGACCGGTCGGCCGCCATCCAGTTGTCGTACGACGACGGGCGGGCCGCGTCGCTGACCTGCACGCTCGCCAGCCAGACGCCCGGCCGGGCGATCGTCGTGGGCATCGCGGGCTCGGTCGAGGTGGTCCCGCCCTTCTACCACCCCAGCGCGCTCGTCGTACGACGCAACGGGGCGGAGCCCGTCGACGTCGAGCGCCTGCCCACCGGCCGTGGCTACGTCCACCAGGCCGAGGAGGTGCAGCGCTGCCTCGCGGACGGGCTGACGGAGAGCCCGCTCATGCCGCTGCAGGACACCCTGGACGTGATGTGGGTGCTGGAGGAGGCACTCGGGCAGCTCGGCATCACGATGGCCGAGGCGGCCGTCGATCTCTAGCCGCGACGGGCCGGGTCAGCGGCGGCGCCTGCTCCACTCGATCGCCGGGCAGGTGTCCATCACCATCGGCACACCGGCGGCGGTCGTGCGCTCGAACGCGTCGGCGTCGACGACCCCGAGCTGGAACCACACGCCCTTCGCGCCGACGGCGACCGCCTGGTCCGCGAACTCGCCGGCCGCCTCGGAGCGGCGGAAGACGTCGACCACGTCGATGGGCACGGGCACGTCGGCGAGGGTCGCGTAGCCCTGCTCGCCCAGCACCGCGGGAGCACCGGGGTCGGCGAAGACCGGGTGGACCGGGACGATGCGCTTGCCGCGCTCCTGGAGCAGCGCGGCGATGGAGTACGCCGTCCGGCCGGGGTCGCCGGACAGGCCCACGACCGCCCACGTCCCCGCCTCGTCGAGCATCCGGTCGACGGTCGCGGGGTCCTGCCAGTCTCGGCTCACCGAACGCTGCGAAGTGGTCATGCCTCCACCGTAGTCAGGCGGGCCAGCCGGGGGTGTCGATCGCCACACCTCCGATGCCTCCTCGCGAAAGCATGGACGTCCTAGAATCCGGAGCCATGAGCGAGTTCCCCCTCTACGCCCTCTCCGAGGAGCACCAGGCCATCCGCGAGGCCGTCCGGGCCGTCGCCGACGCCAAGATCGCGCCCCACGCCGCCGAGGTCGACGAGGAGGCCCGCTACCCGCACGAGGCGGCCGCGGCGCTGCTCGCGTCCGACTTCCACGCCCCCCACGTGCCGGAGCAGTACGGCGGCGCCGGCGCCGACGCGCTGGCCACCGTCCTGGTGATCGAGGAGGTCGCCCGCGCGTGCGTGTCGTCCTCGCTGATCCCGGCGGTCAACAAGCTCGGCTCGCTCCCCGTGCAGATCGCCGGGTCCGAGGAGCTCAAGCAGACCTACCTCGGTGCGCTCGCCCGCGGCGAGGGCGGCTTCTCCTACTGCCTCTCCGAGCCCGACGCCGGCTCCGACGCCGGCGGCATGAAGACCCGCGCGGTCCGTGACGGCGACGAGTGGGTGCTCGACGGCGTCAAGCGCTGGATCACCAACGCCGGCGAGTCCGAGTTCTACACGGTCATGGCCGTCACCGACCCCGAGAAGAAGACCCGCGGCGGCATCTCGGCGTTCGTCGTGGAGAAGTCCGACGAGGGCGTCTCCTTCGGTGCGCCGGAGAAGAAGCTCGGCATCAAGGGCAGCCCCACCCGCGAGGTCTACCTCGACAAGGTCCGCATCCCCGCCTCGCGGATGATCGGCGAGGAGGGCACCGGCTTCGCGACCGCCATGAAGACCCTCGACCACACCCGCGTGACGATCGCCGCGCAGGCCGTCGGCGTCGCCCAGGGCGCGCTGGACTACGCGCTCGACTACGCCAAGGAGCGCCAGCAGTTCGGCCGGTCGATCGCCGACTTCCAGGGCCTGCAGTTCATGCTGGCCGACATGGGCATGAAGGTCGAGGCGGCCCGCCAGATGACGTACGCCGCCGCGGGCCGCTCCGAGCGCGGCGACGACGACCTCACCTTCTTCGGCGCGGCGGCCAAGTGCTTCGCCTCCGACGTCGCGATGGAGGTCACCGTCAACGCCGTGCAGGTGCTCGGCGGCTACGGCTTCACGCGCGACTACCCGGTCGAGCGGATGATGCGCGACGCCAAGATCACCCAGATCTATGAGGGCACCAACCAGGTCCAGCGGATCGTGATGGCCCGCCAGCTGCTCGCCGGGGTGCAGTCGGAGCTCTGACCCGGCGGGTCGCCGGGGACCACCTGGTCAGCCCGGGGTCATGTGCGTCCAGGGACGCGACAGCTCGAAGCGTCGCCCGCTGATCTCGGTGACGCCGACCTCGACGACGTTCCACTTCTCCGTGGCGACCCACGGGCGGAGCGGCAGGTTCTCGGCGCGGTGCTCCTCGTCCTCCTCGAGCTTCCTGGCCCGGCCGCGCAGCACGATGCTGGTGGCCTGCTCCCCGACGACCTCGTCGACCTCGAAGGCGACGTCGGGGTTCATCACGACGCCGAGCAGCTTGGAGCCCTCGGCGGTCCGGAAGAGCAGGGACCGCCGGCCGGTGGCCGCGTCGTGGTCGACGGCGTAGTTGACGGGCGCGATGTGCACCTCGTCGGCGAGGTGGTGGGCCAGCCGGCCGAACTCGTGGCGGCGCAGGAACTCCCAGCACTCCTCGGTGCCCAGGCGGGTGATCGGCTCGTCCATACCGGGACCGTACGGCGGGGGAGCGGGCGACGGCAGGGCCCTTGGACCCCTCCGGCCCGGGCCATCCTCACCTGTCGGGCAGCGGCCGGGAGGCGCACGCTGGAGGCATGGACACCACACGCACGCCCACTCGCCGGATCCTGGTCGCCTACGACGGCTCGGAGGACGCGGAGCTCGCGCTCCGGTGGGCGGCCGAGGAGGCACGCTCCACCGGTCGCGGGCTCCACGTCGTCGCCGTGGACGACGCGGTGACCTCTCCGTGGGGCACCGAGGCGGTGCACCGTGGGGAGAAGGTCCTCGCCGGCGTCGAGGACAGCCTCGGCGACCTCGACGTCGTGCTGGAGACCCGCATCGGCAACGTGACCGGCGAGGTGCTGCGCGCCGCGGTGTCCGCGGACCTCGTGGTGCTCGGCAGCCGCGGTCACGGCCGGGCCGAGGACCTGCTCGTCGGCTCGGTCAGCCAGCACGTGGTGCGCCACTCGCCGCGCCCCGTGGTCGTCGTACGCCCGACGCACGCGCCCGACTCGCGCCGCATCGTGGTCGGCGTCGACGGCTCGGTGACGAGCTCGGCTGCTCTGGACTGGGCGTGCGCGCGCGCCGAGCGGACCGGGGAGACGGTGGTGGCTCTCCACGCGTGGCGCACGCGGGCACCGTCCACCGACGTGTGGAGCGCCAAGGCCCGGGCGCCCGAGGGGCTCGCACACCGCGAGGTCCTGCTCGCCGAGAGCGTGGCCGGCATGCGGGTCGACCACCCCGACGTGGCGATCGAGCAGGAGGCGATCCCGGTCGCGCCCGTGCCGTGCCTGGTGGACGCCTCGCGCAACGCCTCGCTGCTGGTCGTGGGATCGCACGGCCTCGGCTTCTTCGGCGGCCTGCTGCTGGGCTCGGTCAGCCAGGCGGTGCTGCAGCGGGCGAAGTGCCCGGTGGCGGTGGTGCGCTGAGGGCTAGCCTCGCAGCGTGCCCACCCTCCACCTGACCATGCCCGACGGCGACGCCGAGGCGTACCTCGCCACCGCGCCGGACGGGGGACCCGCCCCGGGCGTCCTGTTCGTCATCGACGCGATCGGCCTCCGTCCCCGGATCGAGGAGATGGCCGACCGGATCGCGTCGTGGGGCTACGCGGTGCTGGCCCCCAACGTCTTCTACCGCACGGGCACCGCGGCCGAGCTCGCCCCGGACACCGACCTGCGCGACCCCGGCGCGCGCGAGGCGTTCATGCCCGGCGCCATGGAGCGGGTCGCGGGGCTCACCCCCGACCTCCTCGCCCGCGACCTGCCGGCCTACCTCGCGGCGCTGCGCTCGCAGCCGGGGACGACCGGCGAGGGCGTCGGGGTCACCGGCTACTGCATGGGCGCCCGCATCGCACTGCGTGCGGCCGGGATCGACCCCGGCGTCGTCGCGGTGGGCGGCTGGCACGGCGGAGGGCTGGTGACCGAGGAGCCCGACAGCCCGCACCGAGCCGTGGCCACGGCCCGTGCGGCCTTCGCCTTCGGCCACGCCTCGAACGACCGGTCGATGCCGCCGGAGGCCGTCGCCGCCCTCGGCGACGCGGTCGCCGCTGCGGGCCTGCCCGTGGTCAACGAGGTGTTCCCGGGGCCGCACGGCTACTCGATGTCCGACACCTCGCTGTACGACGAGGAGTCCACCGAGCGGCACTTCGCGAGCCTGCGGACGCTGCTCGACTCCACCCTCGCGCCCGCGGCGGCCCCGCCCGCCGGCTAGATGTGCACCGTGGGCGGCGTCCAGTCGCGCCGGTTGGCGACCACGTCGTCGGCGTAGGACTCCAGGCCCTGGTGCCCGAAGGTGCCGCCGTCCGCTGGGGGCTCGGTCCGGAGGCCGTCGAGCGCCTTGCGCATCTCCTCGGTGATCCGCTTGAGGTCGTTGAGGAACCCGTTGTGGATCTCGGAGGCGGTGGCCGCGCTGAGCACCTCCATCTCGATGCTCTTGTCCGGGATGATGTAGGTGACCAGGCCGGTGACGAGGCTGACGCCCCCGCTCACCGCCGCCGCGGGCGGGAACAGGGCCACCAGGCCGGTGACGGTGCTGACGTGGCCGAGGATGTCCTTGGCGCCGCTGTTGTCCGTCATCGCCCCCGTCGGCCACGCGCCGCTGCGGTCCTTCCAGGCCTGCCACTGCTCGAGCGCCTCCGTGACGCGGTCACGGCACTTCTCGGTCGCCTCCAGCAGGTTGGCCTGGTAGTCGGACAGGGCCGCGCCGACCTGGGCGCTCGAGGACGCGAGACGGGCGGCCGCGTGGAGGTAGAGCCCGCACTTGTCGTTGACGTCGTTCCAGAAGTCGTAGAAGGACTCCGAGCTCTGCGACGTCGCCGGCCAGTGGGTGCGCAGGTCGGCCAGCCACTGCGGCGCCTCGGGGTCGTCGGGGCTCGTCCACCCGGCGCCCGGCTCGAGCTGCCCGGCGAGCCACCGGGTCAGGTCGCTCAGCGCCCGCACCGGCGCCTCCATCGCCGAGGGGTCGGGCTCCCAGACGTCCTGGCTCGCGCTGCGGTAGACCATGGGCACCGCACTGTTGACCCAGCTGTCGTGGCTCTGGTTCCACGTCGTCGTGAGCGCCTCCTGCATGAGTCGCTCGCGGTCGGCGTTGGTGACCGTCTGCTCCGACCAGTCCGGGTGGGTGGGGTGCATCGCGACGTAGAGCGCCTGCGTCTCCCACGGGTGCGATCCCGGGATCGAGAAGTAGCCCGGCTCGTGGCACCACCCGTCCTCGAGGTGGCGGTTCTGCTCGCTGTCGAACAGGTCGGCACAGGCCTCGTTGCCCTCCAGCTCGCCGATGCCGTCGACGATCTGCGTGAAGAGGGGGTCCAGCCGGTCGATCAGCCCGCTCACCTCACACCTCCGGCGCGGTGGGCTCGGGCGCGAGCTCGGGATCGCCGACGTACTGCTGGTGCTGGGCGAACCACGCCTCGGCATCCGCGTCGACGGCCACGAAGTCGTCGGCGATCGCGTCGAGGGCCGTCGCGCTGTCGTTGAAGGTGCGGACCATCGAGCGCAGGTGCACGAAGAGCTCGACCGAGAGGTCGGCCAGGTCCCCGGCGACGGGGTGGTTGCCGGCGAGCGCGAGCTGGGCCACGATCGGGTCGATCGCCCCGGACGTGGCGTCCGCGTGGGCGGCGAAGTCCGCCGCCTTGGCGGGCAGGACGTCGTGGGCAGCCCGGTAGATGGCGCCCATCTTCATCTCGATCACGGTCATGTGGTCCCCCTCGAACGTCCCCGGCTGGTACGCCACTGCTACCCCGACGCGCCCGGGCGAAACCCGCTGGGTGCCGTGGGAGAGGATCGGGCCCGTGACGTCCGCGCTCCCGTACGCCCTCCCGCTCGCGCTCGCCGCTGCCCTGCTGGCCGGGTGCAGCTCCGACGCGGACGACCGGGACGGGCAGGTCGAGGCCGGCCACACCCACGCGCCGGGCCAGGGCCACACGTCGCTGGCGGTCGGCGACGGGACGCGGGTCAGCGAGGTCGGCTACTCGCTCGCCGGCCTGCAGGTCCGCGAGCGGCCCGACGGCATCGGGGAGCTGCGCTTCCGCATCGACGACCACGAGGGCGAGCCGGTCACCGACTACGTCGAGGAGCTCACCAAGGAGCTGCACCTCTACGTCGTCAACGACGACCTGACCGTCTTCCGCCACCTGCACCCCACCCGCGACGACGACGGCAGCTGGACCGCCCCCTTCGACGTGCCGGACGCGGGCGGCTACCGGGTCGTCACGGAGTTCATCGCGGTCGACGAGGGCGGCAATGGCGACCACGTCGTGCTCGGACGTCCGCTGGCCCTTCCGCCGGGCGACCCGGGCGACACCGCTGCGGAGGACCGGGCGGTCTCGGTGTCGGTCTCCGAGGCCCCGACGGCGGGCCCCGACGGGGAGCTGCGCCTCGAGGTGCGCGACGCCGAGGGGCGGCCGGTCGAGCTCGGCACCTACCTCGGCGCCCACGCCCACGTCACCGGCTTCCACCGCGAGACGGGTGCGATGGTGCACCTGCACCCGCTCGGCCCGCCGGAGGTCACCGAGGACGGCTCGGAGCTCACCTTCCACGCCGAGATCACCGACCCCGGCGACTACCGCCTCTTCGCGCAGGTGCGCGTCGACGGGTTCCTGCACACGGTGCCGGTGGAGCTCACGGTCGAACGTCCAGCGTGACCGTCGTGACCGGGTTCTCGAAGCGGCTCAGCGCCAGGCCGACCTGCACCTCCCACTCGCCGGCGCGCGGCACCACGACCTCGCCCCGGTAGGTGCCGGCCGCGATCGGCCGCACCACGACCGTGCCGAGGTCGAGGCCCTCCGTGCGGAGCGAGACGACCGGGTTGGTCGGTGGGTCGTACGGCTCGCCGTCGGCGTCCTGGACCTGGACGAGCAGCGTGTTGGACCCCGTACGCCGTGGGTCCATCACCGCCAGCACGCGCAGGTCGCCGGCCGTGGCGGCACCGACCCCGGTCGTGCCGGACTCGGCCGTGACCGGGACGGGTCGCGGTGACTGGTTGACCAGGAACCCGGTGACCCCGAGCAGGACGACGAGCAGCACCGCCTCGACCCGGACCGTGCGCGTGACGGCCGCGGCGGCCCTCTCGCGGTCGCCGAAGCCGGCCGCCCGCTCGACGGCGGGCAGCGTGCGCCAGCGGTTCCAGCCGCCGAGGGCGGCGACCAGCAGCGCAACGGCGACCTTGGCGAGCAGCAGCCACCCGTAGCGGGTCTCGACGAGTCCGGACCACGAGCCGACGATGCGCCACGCCAGGAACGTGCCGGTCGCGGCGACCGCCAGCAGCAGGGCACCGGCCAGGGTCGAGAAGCGGGCGAGCGTGGTGGCCGCAAGGACCTCGCGCCCGGCGAGCGCCCGCAGGGACACCACCAGCCCGACGAGGCCGCCGAGCCACGTCGCACCGGCGAGCAGGTGGAGGACGTCGGCCGCGACCAGCAGGGCCGACGGCGAGAACGCGCGGGTGTGCCCCACCAGCGACGGGCCCGCGAGCGCCAGCACCGCGCCGCCGACCAGCAGCCGGCCGCGCGTGCGGTCGGGCGGCACGGCCACGGACGCCCGGACGGCGACGCCCAGCCCGGCCAGCACCATCACGGCGCTCAGCAGCTCGTTGCGCACCAGGGCGGGGTCGAACGCCGACACGACGTCGGTGAGCTCGAGGCCCTGGCCGTAGACCGACGCGACGGGGACCAGCAGCACGATCCCGGTGGCGCCCGCCGCGGCGGCGTACGCCAGCCACCGGTGCAGCCGGGCCCGCGTCTGCGAGCCGTCCCACGTGCGGGGGAGGACCAGGGCGAGGAAGAGGGCCAGGCCGGCGGCGACGAGCAGCCCGACGTACGTCACGACCGTGACGACGTCGCGGACCACGGTCACCGTGGCCGACGAGCTCGCGGGCTCGGGCGCCGCGGCCACCGACGTCGAGGGGGCGCCGACCGAGAAGGTCAGCGCACCCGCGATCGGGTGGCCGTCGCCCGAGAGGACGTTCCAGGACACGACGTAGGTGCCGTCCGCGAGGTCGGCCGCACCGTCGAGGTCGACGCTCACGTCCGTGCCGCTGGCCGTCGCGGTCGACCCGACCTCGGTGCCCGAGGCGTCGTAGACGGCGATCTCCTGCGAGGTCAGGCGGACGGGCTCGTTGAAGGTCAGCGTGACGGTGTCGGGGGCCGTCTCCACGACGGCGCCCTCGGCCGGGTCGGTGTCGACCAGCTCGGCGTGCGCCGAGGCCGGTGCGGCCCCGAGCACGACGAGCGCGAGCGCGACCAGCGCGACGCCGACCCGCGCCCACCCCGGGGGGAGGGACGGGTGCCGCCACGCCGGTCGCGCCGCGGACCTCACGACGACGAGCGCGTCCGGGCCAGGGCGAGGCCGCCCGCGGCCAGGCCGAGCAGGCCGGCGACGAGGCCTGCCCACCCGAGTGCCGAGGAGGAGTCGTCCGCGTTGCCCGCCTCGTCGGCGGCCGGCTCCGCGGCCGCCTCGTCGCCGTGGCCGCCGGCCCCGGCAGCCACGATCTCGAACGCCGGCGCCGGGCTCTCCAGCTCCTCGGCGTCCTGGCCGTCGGCCGGGACCTCGGTCCAGCTGGTCTCGCCCTCCTGGCAGGTCTGGATCGTCGGGAAGCTCAGCGTCTCGCCCTCGGCGTCGGGCAGCTGGAAGGACAGCTCGAATGCGTCGCGCTCGCCGTCGGGTAGGGGCGTGGTGGCCGTGTAGACGATCGACGCGGTGCGCTCGGTCACCTCGTTGCCGTGGGCGTCGGCCACCGGCTCGTCGAGCTTCTCGATCGTCTTCTCGACGTCGTAGAAGGGGTTGCGGCTGGGGGTCACCGACAGCACCGACTCCGGCACCTGGATCTCGATCTTCGTGGTGGGCGAGCCCTCGCAGCCGTGGCCGACGCTGAACGTGACGACGGTGTAGGCGCCCGCCGCCGCGGTCGACGGCGTGGCGGTGACGTGGGCGCCGGCCGGGGCGGCGATCGAGAGGGCGACAGCAGCGGTGGCGGCCGGGAGCGCGGCGAGGCGCGCGAACGTGCGGATGGACATGTCTCTCCTGGGCGTGGTGCGGGTCTGGGGTCGCGTGACCACCCGAGCCCGGACCGGGCTCAGGTGGACGGGACCGCCAGGGGCGGACCGCGCCGCGGGGAGACGAGCAGGAGGACGAGCGAGGACCGCGTGCCGGCGGCGGACGGCCGACGGCGCACGCGGGTGCGGACCGGGACGGGCCGGTGCGCGTGGACCGAGACGGCGTACGACGCCGCGAGCCGGCCCGCCCACCACAGCACGGCGGTCAGCACGGTGACGAGGAGGTGCGCCCCGACCATCTGCCACGACCAGCCCGGGTCGGGGGAGGTCACGGCGGCGTGGTCGTGGGACGTCACGAGGCCGAACGACTCGTGCACGCCGAGCTGGGCCGCGGCGACCGCGGGCAGCAGGGCCCACCCGGGCACGTCGCGCCGGAAGACCAGCACGCTCGCGCCGAGGACGACGGCGGCGACGAGGGCCAGGCCGGGTCCGGTGGGCACGTCACCTCCGGCCCACGTGTGGGCGGCCGTGGCGCCGGACAGGGCGACCGTCGTCGCTGCGACGGAGCGCGCGAGGGCGTGCGGCGCATGCGTGCGCACCACCCTCGCCTCCCACGTCACGGGCTCATCGTCGCAGACGGGACCCGTGGCGCGGGAGGCTCGGTCTACCAGCCGTGCGGGTGCGAGTGGCGCCGGTAGTCGGCGCGACCCGGCGGGGGCGGAGCCCACGGACCGCGACGGCGGTGGGCGAACCACAGCAGCGGGAAGATCAGCAGGAACAGCGGCGCGTCGGCGATCACGCTCAGGACGATGAGGACGGCCAGCACCGGCAGCACCGGGAACTTCGACCGCGAGCCCGGCCGGCCCGAGGCGCGGACGGGCGTGCGCGGCGGCCGCGCGGCCTGCTGGGGTCGCGGCAGGTCGCTGAACAGCACCGCCAGGTCGGCGCGCGTCCGCGCCGTCCAGATGGCGTCCAGCCGCTCGTCGTACTCCTCGTGGTCGAGCCGCCCGTCGGCGTAGTGCTGTGCGAGGTCGGCCATCGCGCGCTCACGGTCGCTGTCAGCGATCCGCATGCGCGGGTCCGGCGTGGTCATCGCTCGCCGTCCCGTCCGTCCGCGAGGATGCCGTAGAGGCGGCGGCGGGTGTCGACCAGCGCGTCGAGGGCGGCCTTCTTCTGCTGCTCCGAGCCCTGGGTGGCCAGCTGCCAGACGGCGCTGACGACCTGCCCGATCTCGCTCTTGATGTCGGCGTGGCCGGACGGCTGCTCCGAGGAGGTGTCCTCCGAGCGGGGGGCGAAGGGCACCCACACGGCGGCGAGCTCGGAGCCGTTCTCCTCGGCCCAGGCCGCTCCGGAGTCGGTGAGCCGGATGGTGCGTCGCCCGCGCGCGTCGTCGGACTCCACGAGGCCCTCGTCCTGCAGCTGCTGGATGGTCGGGTAGACCGAGCCGGGGGAGGGCCGCCACTCGCCGTTGCTGAGCTCGGCGATCTCCTGGATGACCTGGTAGCCGTTGATCGGCTCGTCCGCCTTCCGGGCGCGGTGCAGCACGTCGATGATCGCGGTGCGCACGTCACCGCGACGCACCCGCGGGCCGCGCTGCTGGGGGCGCTGGGAGGCGGTGGCGAAGCCGAAGATCTCGCCGAGCCACGGCGGGGGACCGCCGGCCCGGCGGCCGCGGCTGCCGCCGGAGAGGGCCTGGCCCCAGCTGGACCAGTCGTTGCCGGGCGGGCGGCGGTAGTCGCGCTGGCCGCCCTGGTTGCCGGCGCTGTCGTCGTTGCTCTCGGGCCAGTCGGCCCCGGGCCATTGGTGTCCCATGGGGTGCTCCTCGATGTCGGGTTGGGGTCCGGTGGAGCGGTACGTCGTGATCTATCGGTGACGTATCGCGATATATCGTGAGCGTACGCCTCGACCTGGGGGCGTTCAAGGGTCTCTTCGCCGTCGAGGCCACCCGGTCCGGGGTACGGCGCGAGGGGGATCGACCTCTCGCCCGGCATGCTCGACGGGTCGCCGCCACCAGGAGGCTCAGTAGGCGACTGGCGCGGTGAAGTAGAGCTCGACTCCGTCGTCGATGGCGGCGAGCATGGCTGCTGCCTGGGCGGCGGGCAGCTGGGTGGTCCCGGAGTGGTCGACGAGGAACGCGCGGCCGTGCGGCGTGCGCCAGAGATGTCGGCCGGGGCCGACGACGCGCGTGGTGAACTCGCCGTGGGTCTTGGTGCGGTGGTGGCGCCGGCGGAGGGGGCCGGAGTTGTGGGGACCCGTCTGGCCGGGTGGGCCGGTGTCGGAGTAGGGGATGGCGTGGTCGTAGTCAACGCCGTCGCGGGTGGCGGTGCGTGGGCTGTAGGGGAAGCAGTCGCCGCCGGTCTGGACCCAGACGTGGTCCTTGACCACGTCGGAGTGCTCGTAGGCATCGACCCGGCGGCGCTGCGCGAGGTCGAGGACAGGGGTGAGGGTCACGTCGGAGTTGCCGAGGACCTCGTGGAGCTGTCGTACGTCGATGGGGCCGACGCCTTCGATCCGGGCGACTCCCCGCCCGGTGCGGAGGGCGTCGTCGGTGAGGTGGACGAAGAGGCGCCCGCGGCCGCGCAACCTGGCCAGCTTGCGGGCCGGGAGTGAACAGAGCCGGTCCACGGTCTCGGCCATGTGGTCGGGCGCCCAGGCCGGCTGCTCGGTCTGACCAGTCTCGGCGTCGCTGTCGGCTCGAGTGTGTTCGAGGAGGAGCTTGAGGAGGTCGACCGGGCGGGCGAGCCAGCCCATCGCGAGCGACCGGAGCTCGTCGTGGTTGTGGTCGTGACCCATCGTCTCGCCGAGAATCTCGGCCACGCGGTCGACCATGGCGTCGATCCAGGCTGCGTCGCCGGCGGTCACGCGGGCGATCACGTGGCGGTAGCCGAACTCGTCGGCGCGGGAGAGGCGGACGTAGCGCTCGTGGCGGGACCTCTCGCGTTCGGCGCGGTGGGTCTCCGGATCGGCCTCGATGACCTTCGCGCGGGCGATCTCGAGCACGGTGGAGGGCGCGTGCCCGCGGATGGCCTTCGCGACTGCACGGTCCACGCGGCCGACGTGCTCGGAGAGCAGCGAACGGGTCAGCACGGCGACCTTGCGGGCGACCCACGGCTCGCAGGCGCCGGCCTCGACGACTGCCCAGGTGAGCGGCAGCCGGTGGACGAGGTCGAGCCCGTCGGCGATCAGTGCCCGCGTCGTCGCGGGATGGGTCTCGCGGACCATCGCCAGCTCGGGCACCGCGTGCTCGCGCAGTGGGGGAGTTCCATCGCCTCCGGGGGTGATCATCGAGTCACGATCGTCGCGGGGATGCCCGTTGACGACCGCCCACTCGATCGCGAGTCTGACCTCCGCCACCTCGGCGAGCCGGCGAGCTCGAAGCGCCTCCGACGCCATCTCCAGCATGTGCTTCGCGCTCGGCGCGGCAGCCGCGGAGGGCGGCTGGACGGCGACTGGGGCGAAGGAGAACATGCTCCATCGTATCGAACACACGTTCGTATAACAATAGTCTAGAGAGGTTGGTGAGCGGACAATCGCGGCGTTAAGACGCAGATCGACCCGTTCCGAATGACGATCCGTCTAGGGCGACGAGCGCCCTCGTTGGCCGGGCAGCGCGACCGACCTCAACTGGTGCTGTCAAGGATCAGTCGGGTCGCCTCATGCGGTGCGTCCCATTGTGGAAAGTGGCCACACCGCTCGAACCAGTGCAGCACCGCGTCCGGAAACAGTTCCGTCGCACGTGCGGCCTGCCTCGGCACGGTCACCAGGTCACGACGACCCCAACCGATCGTGACCCGGCCGGGCACAGTGCCGGCCGGCGCCCCCTGCTGCTTGGGCCCCTTGGTCAGGGCGTCCAAGGCCGCGCCAGTCGACGGGGACTCAGCCAGCCCGCGCACATCCGGCAGCACGGTCTCGTGCGAGAGTGCCCAGGGCCGCGCCGACAACTGCGCCAACAGCAGCGTCCTTCCCACGGGGTTGCCCAGCAGTGCTGGCAGCGTGCCTCGCAGCGCCCGGACCAGAGCGATCGATGGCCGAAGCGTGGCCCCGAAGACGGCGACCTCGCGGTCGCTCCAGAAACCACCCGGGTCCAACGCCACGGTGTCGCCGCCGACGCCTCGCCGTGCGAGCTCAAGCACCATTCGACCACCCATCGACTGGCCGACCGTCGACACCCCGTCCAGACCCTGTTCGCGGATGAATTCTGCGACGGAGTCGGTCAGGGTGGCGATCGAGACCTCGCCGGTCAAAGGAGGCGACTCGCCGAAACCCGGCAGGTCGACGGCGATGACCTCACGGCTCTCGGCCAGCTCGTCGATGATCGGGGACCAGGATCGCCATCCAGCGCCCAGACCGTGCACGAGCAACAACGGCCTGCCGCTTCCGCGGCGCGCATGGTTCAACGTCATTTCTTGAACGCTAGCCCACGCGGAAATCTGTGCATCGCCACCGCAAGCCGATCCGCAACGAAACACACTGATCCACACACTCCACCGCTGCTAGATCCGGACGTTTGAATGCGACCGGCGCTGAGCGCCCTGACTCGCCGGTCCATGCAGACCGGGCTGCGTCGGCTGTTTGGCCCGCGCCGACAAGCGGCGCAATGGTCCGCCCCGGACGGTACGCGGCGCAATGTCGCGCCCCGGACGGCACGCGGCGGAAAGACGCACGTCCCTTCGGCGCACCGGCAGGCTCGTGGTCCATTTCGGCGTATGTGGAGACCTTCGTGCCACCCGCTAGGCGTGCGAGCCAAACTCGACGGAACGCCAGCGCACACGCGCCGAATGGCGTCTATCCCTCGCTACGCACGAGGCGCGCTCCAGTTGCACTAGACGCCGATCACGATCTCAATACCCAGGTTGTCGAACGCCTGGCCTGCTCGTAGACGGCCTCGACCTGCGCGTCGGTGAGCCGTGTCGACTGCTTGCCAAGCCATCGGACCGCCTGGCGGCGGTACTTCACGTGCACGCTACTGCCGTCCTTCTCGCCGGGTTCGGTCTTGATGGTGATGTCCTCCACGCCGAACAGGATGATGAGCGCGTCGACGGGGACTTCGAAGCCGACGGCCGCGGTGAGAATCTGGATTGCGCGCATCGCCTCGAATCGGCTGTTTCGGATGTAGGGCTCGATGTGGCCGTTGACGCGGAGCTGGTCCTTGCCGACCCAGATCTTCGCGCCGGGGTGGTGCTTGGCGTTGATGGTGAAGACGCCGGCTGGCCCGATGACCAGGTGGTCGATGTCTGAGCCGCGGTCTCCGACTGGGACTGCATGCAGCACACGCCAACGCGGGTCCTTGCGTGTCAGTTTCTCCAGCTGCTCGCCCACGGCCTCCTCGCCGTCGGCGCCGATGCGCCAGGCCCGCTCGTCGGTGTGCACGTTCAGCAGTCGACCTAGACGGGAGCGGATCGGGTGAGCCTCCTTGCGGGCCTCCCACTCTTCTTCGGCTCGTTCACGTGCGAGCTGGCCGGGTTGGTGAGCGGCAAGATCCGTCCAGATGGCCTCCACGGCCGTCGTCGCGTCGTCGGTTTCGAGGCGCCCGACTCGGCTCGGCGGCAAGGACGGTCGATAGGTGACGGTCGCGCCGTCAACGGCGGAGTCGTCGCGCAGGTGGGCGTCGACCAGTTCGGTCAACAGAATGGCGTCGGCGGGATCGGCTGGGTGGTCGACTCCGGTGGTGTTATCCCGGTAGCCGAGCTTCCGTGCGTTGACAGTCACGTACAGACGGTCGTGGCCGTAGCGCTTCCAGGGTGTGATCGCGACGTTCATGTCGGGCACCATGCGCGCCAGTGGACCCGAGCTGGAGCCCGCGTCCACTGGACGGGCCACGGGCTCAGTTCTCGCAGGCGGTCCCGTCCTTGTCGCGGTCCAGCGAGCGGTAGTTGGTCCAGTAGACCTGAACAGCGAGCTTCGAGGTGTTCGGCCGGCTGTACCCGTCGCGGACGGCCTTGGCCGCGGCGACCGGACCCTTGGCGACCCCGTTGGGCCACTTCGCGGTGAGCGCATCGCAGCTCCGGAACACCGGGGCGGCGGCCTCCGCGGCGACCGGGACGGACATCGCTGCGGTCGTGGCGATGGCGGTCAGGGCAAGGGCGAAGCTGCGCTTCATTGAGATCTCCTCCGTAGTAGCTGTCCAGGAAATCCTGACTGACCGCTTGCCCGCCTGCAGGAGAACGGGAAAACGCGGGTGAAGTTCGCGTTGCCCCATCCCGATCGGCCGAGTCCTTCACCGACACATCAATTAGGCAGCCCCCGAGATTGACCGAAAGCGGTACGGCATATATCCCTCAGCTGTCCCGATCCCGGTTACGTCAGAGTGGACGACCACAGGATGAGCGCAACTGTTGCCGGCGCCGGCAACGCCCTCGAAGCCGCGTCAGGCTGTCTCGCAAGCTGTCCCGTCGTGGTCGCGGTCGAGGTTCGTGTCGTTGGCCCAATAGACCTTCTGCGCACGGTCGCTGTAGGCGGGCATCGCGTTTCCCTGGGATACCTGCTTCTTTGCGGCCTTCTTGCTCTTGGCCACGCCGTACTTGAAGTCCTTGTGCAGCTTCGTGCAGGACGAGTAAGTCTTGGGCGCGGCCTGCGCTGATTCGTTGACAGCGATCACGGTCATGGGGGTGGCCACCAGCACCGCAACAGCCGACGCTGCACGGACGCCAAGCGCTCGCATGAACCTCTCCTTTTGGCGAGGGAACGTGCTTCTGAGGGTACGACTGCCAGGCCCTCAGCGACAGACCCGTCAGCGTCAGGTCATCGCATCCGTGACCCGCGTGTGCGTAGACCTGATCGCAATGGTGGTCCCCTTTCGGCCCCTTTTGGTCACGGCGTCGGTGAGCCCTCGCGGGGATAGACTTTCGGCGACCAAACGCTTGACGCTGTAGCGGCTCGGCCAGCTCACTGGGGGACGTCATGGGATTCGTGGCACGTAAGAGCTTCAAGGTCATGCCGGGCGTGCGTATGACGGTCAGCAAGAGCGGAATCAGCGCATCGGCTGGAGTTCCGGGCGCACGGATCAGCAAGAGCACCTCCGGGCGGACTACCCGGACGGTGGGGGTGCCGGGTACGGGGATCTACCACACCCAGTCTTCATCGTCGGGCCGGTCCTCGTCACAAACCCGACGCGGAGCCGGGACCGCAACCGCGCCGGTTGCCCAGGCGACGAAGCCAGGGTTCTTGGCCCCGAAGTGGGAGAAGGAACTCTACAAAGCGGTTACGAGCAGCCGCTTCGAGGAGCTCCCACGAATCGCCCAGACTTACCCCGAGGCGGCAGTAGTTGCTGCCACCCTCGAGGGCCTCCTCGCCATGGAGGGCGGCGACAGTGACCGGGCACTCGAGGTGTGCCGGTGGGCATGGGCAAACGGCGGAGAACTCGACGACCATCCGTTCACCCGCAAGTACCTGGGCAGCAGCGAGGTGACCGTGACGGTAGCCAGGGGCGTGTCAGCCACGCTGCCCATCAGCCGGGACGCGCTCGGGCTGGCACTTGCCGAACTCGAGCAGTCGGCGGGCAATCTGGAAGCTGCGGTAGCTGTGGTGGAACAGCTTGACCCTTCCCCAGTGGCGGCCTTGTCCCTGTGCGAGTTGTACGGAGCCCAAGGCCAGCATGACGCGGTCGTCGACGTCACGAACGGCTTACGGAACGAGGATGATCCGACGGCGCTGCTCTTGGCTCTCCGCGGCGTAGCTCTACGAGAACTCGGCCATCTCACAGCGGCGCGCGAGGCGTTTAAGGAGGCACTCAAGTCCAAGTCCCGCGACGCGGCCATACGCCACTTCGCCCTCGTCGGGCGGGCAAGGACGTACCTCGCCGAGAACAAACGAAGCATGGCCAAGAAGGACTTGGAGCGCGTGCTCGGTGAGGACGCCAACTATCCCGGCGTCCAGGAGCTCTTAGTGGGCATCCAAGCCCGAGCGCTCGACAACGTGTGGGGATCTCGTGCGTTGGTCGCCTCCGAGGGCAGTCGCCCGCCTGGCTCGAGGCAGCTGTAATTGGTCGATCAAGACACGTACCCATCGCGGACGCGCGGAGTGGCGACATCCTTGTCGGGGGTGGCAGCGAGGGCGTAGCTGAGGGAAGAAGGGGCATCGACCGATGTTCAGCCGAGACTCAAGTCGGCTGCAACGCCTGAGCATGCGCCAACAAGAAACGCGCTGTCAGACGCCGGCGACGTAGGCGGTGAGGAAGTGGACGCCGTGACGGTCGAGGTTCCCGCGGGCCCGGTCGTAGTGCTCAGTGGTTCGTGGGTCGGCGTGTCGGGCGAGGATCTGGGCGTCGCGTAGCGGGACGCCAGCGTCGAGGGCGTTGGTGATGGCGGCGTGTCGGAGCGAATGTGGGCTGATGTGACGTGGGATGGCCGCTGCTTTCGCGATGCGGGCCACCATTCGGTAGGCATCTCGGCGGTCGATGGGGTTGCCCGACACCGGGCGCAGAATCAGCCGTCCCTCGGTACGGTCGCCGCGGCAGGCCTCGAGGACGCGCAGCACGGGCACGGTGATCGGCATGGTGGCTGGCTTGTCGCCCTTCCCAACGAGGTGAAGCACTCGATGCCCGCGCAGTGTTTCCGCATAGTCCTCGATCCGCACCGCGGCTGCCTCGGATGCTCGTAGGGCGTTGATGCCGAGCAGGAAGGCCAGCGCTCCGTGATGGACGGTGAGGGTCTGGGCGACTTGTAGGAAGCGGATGAGCTCGAGGCGGTCCAGTCCTTGGGTGCGGGATTCGTCGCGGTGCACCCGTGGCAGGCGTGCGTAGACGGCCGGGTCGGACACGATGAGTCCGTCGATGTGGGCGTACTTGAAGTAGCCGCGGACGGCATGCATCGAAGTGACGACAGAGGACGCGATCAGCCCGGCTTGTCCGAGGTGTCGGATGTAGAGCTCGATGTGCGCGCGCTGGTTCCCAACGAGTGGATCGAGGGTGTTGGTCTCGCACCAGGCGAACCAGCGTCGCAGTTGCGAGGCGTACAACGTGTGGGTGTGCCCGGAGTAGCGGGCGAGGTACGAGACGGCCGCGAGCTGGGCAGGCGTCATCGCGTCGGGCTGGAACGGCAGGATCGTGTTCATCGGTGTCACCTGGCGGAGTCGGGCAAGCCCCGACCTGGCCCGCCGAATGAGGACGAGGCACTTGCCTGACGCTATGGCCGTCCTGTTGCCTAAAAGTCAGGTCGCGACATGCATCGCGGCGGAGTGACGCACCTCCGACAAGCGCGGCCGCGGAACGCATACCCAACGATGCAACCGCGTCCGATACCTCGAGCCGCTTGGTCACATGCCTTGAGTAATGACTTTTGCAATAACCTCGGATGAGACATCTTTGCCGACGCCACCGAAGATTCCGCGGCCGAGCGCAGCTTCCCCTTCCTGGTCGGCTCTGTCTCCGCCTCCGCTGCTTCGACGAAGGCTGCCGCCAGTCTGTCCGTCAGACTTTCTGGTGTCGGCCATGCGCCGACGGTCCGGCGTGCATGGCCGGTGACCCCTCCAACGAGGTGGTAGAAGCCGTTGGCGTATGGGCGTCCCACCTCGATGAACGGAGGATTCTCGTTCTTGAGCGCGAAGATGGCTCGCTGGACATCGTCCATGTCTAGCCCGGTGTCGTCGACCAGTTGCTGCGCTCCAACTGGTGAACGCTTCTGATCCGCCAATCTGACGATTGACTCAAGTACAGGTAGGTCCCGATTCTCCCAAGTCGACTGCATGAAGAGCGATCCTAGGTGTTGAGGTTGGCATTCGCTTCGCGTGCACAGGGACGCGATGTCAAAGCGGCGTCGCGAGAAGCGGGTTGAGCAGCAGAGCGCTGCCAGCGCGCGGCGGAATGCCGTACGTCGCAATCAAAGGCATCGAGGCGAAAGACAGCTACGTTCCTAGCAGCTTACGAAGGTCCTCACTGCCTCGTGCAACGCGGTAGTCGCTGAGGATTCGGCGGCTCGGTGCCTTCGACAGCGCAGCTCGGTCTAGTAGCGCGCACAACAGGGCGACTTGCGCGGACCACGAGAGCAACCTGAGTTCATCTGGATCGCGAGCGAAAGACGGATCGTGCTTCACGCTGTTATAGGTGTCCTGAATGCGTTCGCCCCATGTCGCGTAGTCGCCAACAAGTGCAAGGAAGGGGCTCCCGACACGCCTTGCTAGGGCCTCAGCCGGCGTCGGCGCAGTCGCCTTCTTGGCCCAAGTGGCGCCTGCTTTGCGGTTTGCGGCGACGTAAATCTCGATGGCAGCAGCCAACTCCAGCAGTCGAGAAGGTTGACGGGAGCCGCCGTAGCGGTGCCCGGAGGAGATTGACTGAGCTACATCGGAAAACTGGTCGCGAAGCCTCAACCACCGACGTAGGCCAGCCGAGCCACCGAGATCGGCGAGTCGGAAGAGCGGCGTCGATTCCTGTCGGCGTGAGACGCCGAGTCCATGTGGCGGCCGCACCATGGTGTCTTGAAGCCACAGGTAGGAACGGCCTGCGCTGGGGTCAGCGCCGTCAACGACGGCTCGTCCCGACTGGGCAGGTACAAACCGGTCATAGGTCATATTCAGCAAGTCTTGGATGCCGACAAGCAGATGCCTGAACTGGTGGAACGGACGTGGGCGCTTGACAGTGAGTGTGATCGAGAGCCCCGTGCTCAAGTTCGTTGTCGAGCCGTCCTCGGAGGTCGACCAGTCAGGCTCCAAAATCAACTCGTAAGATCCGTACTTCCCGCCGTTTGCTGCGGGATCGGCCTTCAGCGTGAACTGGGCCTCGGTCAGCAGATGCGTATGCGGGTCGGACTTGAACTTCGTGTGCAGCGTCGATAGGGCGGCGAAGTCGAGGCCTTCAGAAAAGACGAGAGATGCAGACGTCAGATTGCTGCTCCGAGCCGTGTGCAAGTCGACGGCGCTGATCACGGATCGAGCGCGGTAGCGTCGCACTGACGCTTTGGAACCGCCGAAGTGTCCCGTTCGACCGGCACTCATCAAGTCCGGAACTAAGATTCCGGACTTCTCAGTCGACCCAAACAAGGCCACCGGCCGTGAGGATGTGGGCATCAAGATGCCCGGTAGCACCTCGGCCTCATCCAACGCCCGGACCTGCACGAACGAATCGGGCGCTTGGGAGATGTAGCCGCGCTCGATGATCGCGTCACGGAGGTCAACCTTGTGGTCGTCCTGGGGCCAGAAGAAGCCAACGTTGCCTTCGAGGACTTCGCTGCTCGGATCCTTCGCCATGGCGCCGGTCACTCTAGCCACTTGGGTACTCGTTCACGTTAGGACTCGCGGCGGTCTGCAGCAAGCAGTTGCCCGCTGCTACATCGCGAGGGGCTCTTCGAATCGGCATGGGTGGCGCAACCTCACCAACGCTGCGCCAATGCCTGCTCCCATCGCTTGTCCGAGGTGTCTGCGATGCCTCGGCCTGCGCACATCGCATCGCGATCAAGATTCGTCGCCGACGGATCGCTCAACCTGCTCGAGGACCTGGCCGCTGGTCCACCTGGTCCGTGTATGACCAGCGCCGGAAGTGGCCAGTCGAACAGGTCCTGAGAGCGGCGATCACAGAGTCGCTGCGACACGACCAGCTCACCAGTAAAGGATCCACGAGTTTAGCGATCAGTTGTTCAAACGAGTAGTGGCCGCCCGACGCGCGATAGATCGGTTGGTGGTGCCAACTTCACTCACCGGGCGGTGTGTAACTTCCGGTCTCTAAGTGACGTTGTCGTTCCTCAGCAGTGTAAATTCCAAGCGGAGCTCTGCTCTCGAAGGGAAGGTGATCGAGGGCGAGTCGCCGGAAGACGTAGTCCATTATGGATTGCGCCATGCGGATGTCAGGGTCATCCGATAGGCCAGCAGGCTCGAAGCGCAAGTTGGTCATCTTGTTCACCATCTCGTCCAGCGGAACGCCGTACTGAAGAGCCATCGACGTCATCAGGCTAAACGCATCCATGATCCCTGAAAGGGTCGATCCAGACTTCCCAAGCCGGATGCGGACTTCACCGAGATCGCCCGAATCGAACGTCTCGGCGGTCACGTATCCTTCCGCGCCGCCAACTGTGAAACTCGTCGTCCGGGCCAATCTCGACTTGGGTAGGCGACGCGGCACGGGGGCATCGCTTGCCGACATTGCCGGCGAAGGCTTGGAGGTGGATTTGACCACCGGAGGCTCAGCCAGCGTGAGACCGCCGGTCGAAGCTCCAGGGTCGGCAGCAACCATCCCTCCAGGTTCTTCCAAGTCCCTCAGCACAGCAGCCAACAGGATGTTGGCGCGCGACAGGACATAGAGAGCTGAGAGCGGTACGCGGTCCAACGCTTGCCCGTCTAGGAGTCGAGAGAGTCCCTCCTCGGGTAGTGCGTCTTGAAGCAAGTTGTACGCGCTTAGATCGAGCAGGTAGGCGTTAACGCTTTCGCCGCGCTCGTCGACCTCAGCTGTACGTGAAAGGACATGGAGAAACTTGAGGTCCACCAATTCCTCAACGGCGGAGGCGACCTCAGCGAAACCGACCAGGTCTGACCGCAGGACTCCGAAGATTGGCGACCCCGACTCTTGAAGGCAGAACCGCCTGAAATCCGTGAAAACCTCTTCAAGGAGCCGTGCGTCTGTCATCGACAGATCGGTCCGCAAGGCAGGCATCTTGCTTGTCGTCCAGTAGTCAGCAATCGCAGCCACAACGTGGTCCGTGTCGACCGCCTGTCCGTCGTCAAAGGAAAGGTTCGAGGCAGTCCGACAGAAGAGTTCCAGGAAATCACGGACCACGCCTCCCGAAGCAAGCACCAGCAGGGTCAGCGAGGAGCCATCAAACCGATGCTCGGTGAAGTCGGAAAATCCTACTTGGCCAGCCAGCGTATCTAAGATCGACGAAAGGTGGACGGCGGTTCTGTCTGGCTGCTCCAGAGTGAGGTCCAAGTCGATCCGCTCAATGTCCTGACCGACCTCGACGCCGATGAAGGCGCCGTCGACTCTGCTCAGAGTAGTGCGATGCTGAATTGAGGCGACCTTCAGAAACATTCCTGTGCCATTGAGCATCCCGTGCAAATAGTCAATCACATCAGGCTGCACCGCGCGCTCTAGGAGATAGAAGTCGTCCAAGAGCAGAAAGCTCTGATCAATGTTTGAGTTCTTCAACGCGCGCGCGAGTTCGGCCGAGTAGTCCGGAAGTCGCCGAGTCAGAAGTTCTTCTTTTCGTGAGGTGTAGGTCGCAGTGACCATTACCGACCGCTGTGCCCCACCAGATGCAGAGACGCCGACACGGCCACCACCCAACTTCCCTGAAGCGGACGCATCAGTTTTGCTCGCAGTCTGAGTGGTGACCTCTTGCTGACTTTCCTGCGATATCAGCGATTGCAACTCGCCAATCAGTACGCGCAACAGTTGACGTCGGCTCCCTGAACCCGAACCTGGGATGCTTTGTAGGACCTCGAGTACGACACGAGCCACCGCGTCCGCGTATGGCGCCCGCTTGATGAGGTCAGCAGTGAAGTAGAGAGCATGCCGGGTGTCAGATCGATTGCAATCGTCCGCCAAGGTCAGAAGCAGGGTGGACTTCCCGCTTCCACGACGACCAAAGATCACTTGGTGCTGCTCACGTCGGACTGCTGCAGCGTGGCCGTCTAGATCAACGTAGATCGGCGTTTGGCCTGGACGCGTTCGCAGGTTGGTACGGATCAGATCAACGAGCTCGGAGGTGAGCCCGCTTGTCTCACGCGAGCGAACGTCGTCGGTCATGAGGCCCCCGGGGTGTGTGCATCGTGTAGCGGTGTCTTCAGCGTACGCAATGCACACAGGCGTAACGCGCGCTCAAGTGAACCAGCCGTCGCTCGGCGGGGCACACGCGACGAGGCGCGATGTTAAGTCCTCCCCGACACTGATAGTTGACTGCGTACCTGGCCCGAGTCGCCATCAACGCGACGGCGGAGTTGGAGGGGTCTGGCTGACGGCCAACTGCGAGTCGGGACGGGCTGGCGAAGTGGCCCAATCTGGGCGCTTCGTAGCGCCACCCCGCGCTGCGAAGCACAGCCGCCCGACGCACCAGCGGCATGGCTGCAGCGTCGAGGTGGGCCGCGCCTACTGGCGGGGCCGGCCCGTCGGGGTGCAGGCCTTCGCCGGCACCTTCGTGTCCTCGATGATCGCGTCGAAGAGCGCGGGCGCCCGGTCGGGGTCGGCGATGATCCGGTTGGGGTCGCTCGGCGCGGACAGGTTCGGCATCGTGCAGGTCTTGCTCTCGCCGGTCATCGCGAGGGCGAACCGGCCGAGGTCGATCGGGTTCATCTCCTCGTCGACGCGGATGGCGCCGGCGGCCGCCTCGTTGATCCGCCAGTAGCGCACGGGATTGAGGAACGTCCACGGCGTCATCGCCTCGTCGCCGAGCGCGCTGATCACCTCGCGCTGGCGGGCGACGCGGTCGAGGTCGCTGAGCGCGGTCACGTGGCGCGAGCGGGAGTACGCCAGCGCGGTCAGGCCGTCGACCTCCTGGCAGCCCTTCTTGACGTCGAGCCGGGCCATCGGGTCCTTCATGTCCTGCTTGGGGCAGATCTCGACGCCGCCGAAGGCGTCCACGGTGTTGATGACGCTGCCGAAGCCGAGCTCGACGTAGTGGTCGATATGGATCCCGGTGAGCTTCTCCACGCTCGACACCAGCAGCGGCGCGCCGTCGATGGCGAAGGCCGCGTTGATCATCTGCGTGCCGTGGCCCGGCACCTCGGTCAGGGTGTCGCGGGGGATCGACATCATCGTGCGGCCGCCCGAGCCGGTGTGGAGCACGATGATCGTGTCGGTGTTGGTGCCGCCCCGCTCGCCGGTCTGCAGCGCCTTGCGCTGCTCGTCGGTGAGGTCGTCGGCCTTGTCGGAGCCGACGATGAGGTAGTTGGTGCCGGGCTGGTCGGCGGGCCGGTCGCCGCTGGGCGCCGCGTCGACCTTGTCGATCTTCGTCCAGTGGTAGAGCGGGACGCCGAGGAGGTAGACGAGCAGCAGGACCAGCACGAGGGGGATCAGGGCGAGGCGCGGGCGCCACCGGCGCTTCTTCTTCGGGCGCGGCGGCGGGGCCGTCGCGGGCGTGCGTCCCGTGGCGGGCGGCGGCTGGCCGCCCGAGCCGCGCGCCTCGCGACGCGCGACCGGCATCACCCGGGTCTCGTCGGTCCGGCCGCGCTGCTGCTGCGCCTCCACGCGCTGCGTGGCGTCGCTCGGCGGGTTCTTCGACTGGCTCCCGTAGAGCCAGTCGTACTCGGGTGTTCCCTTCTCGGGCACCCCGGAGCCCTGCGGACGATCAGCCATGGGCGATGACGCTACCGTGCGGGTCATGAGCGAGCGCAGTCCGCGCAGCACGTCGTACAGCCGGGTGAGCCTGGGGATCATGGCCCACTCGAGCGAGGCCAACCTGCTGGGCAACGTCCACGGCGGGGAGATCATGAAGCTCGCGGACTCGACGGCCGGTGCCGTCGCGCACCGGCACAGCGGCGGGCCGGCGGTCACGGCGGCGATGGACGAGATGACCTTCCTCGCGCCCGTCCACGTCGGCGACATCATCAAGACCTACTCGCAGGTCAACTGGGCCGGGCGCTCGTCGATGGAGATCGGCGTGCGCGTGGAGGCGCAGCCCTGGGGCAACGCGGGCGACGAGCCGGTGCACGTGGCCAGCGCCTACTTCGTCTTCGTCGCGATCGACGAGGACGGGCACCCGCGGCCCGTGCCGCCGCTCGAGACGGAGACCCCCGGCGACGTACGACGTCAGCGCGAGGCCGAGATCCGCCGCGCGCACCGGCTGGCGCGCAAGGCCGAGATCGACCGGGGCCGCGAAGGCTGACGAGGGGCGGCCCCGGCGGGTCTGCTGCCCTGACCTGCCGGCCCCGGCGCGTCGCGACAGGGTGGGACGGGTGTGACTGGTGATACTGGGCGGGCTGACTTCCCCCAGCAGAGAGGCCCCCCGATGCCGTCCGTCCCGCCCTCCGGGTCGCACCAGCAGCGGTTCACCACGATCGACCGCGCCCAGCGCGTCCGGTTCCGCCGCGCGGTGACGCTGATGCTGATGACGCTGTTCCTCCCGGGATCGGCCCAGCTGGTGTCCGGCAACCGCAAGGTCGGCCGCCTCGCGCTGTGGACGTGGCTCACGCTGCTCGTCGTGGGCGTGCTGACCGTCGTGACGTCGTACTTCTGGCACGGGCTCGCCTTCTGGGCCGGCACCAGCACGGTGCTGCTCCAGGTCCTCCGCCTCGGCCTGATGGCGCTCGCCGTCGGCTGGGCCTACCTCTTCGTGGACGCCTGGCGCCTCGGCCAGCCCCTGACCCTGCAGCGCCAGCACCGGCTCGCGGTGGTCGGCGTCAACGGGTTCCTGTGCTTCAGCGTCGCCGGTGCCCTGCTCTTCGGCGCCCACGTCGTGAGCGTCCAGCGCGACTTCATGATCTCGATGTTCGGCGACGGCGACGCCGTCGGCGCCCACCACGGCCGCTACAACGTGCTGCTCATGGGCGGCGACGCGGGAGCCGGCCGGTGGGGCCTGCGGCCGGACTCGATGACCGTCGCGAGCATCGACGCCGAGACCGGCAAGACGGTGCTGGTCTCGCTGCCGCGCAACATGCAGAACTTCCCGTTCCCCGAGGGCTCGGTCATGGCCGAGCAGTTCCCCCACGGCTTCGACGAGGAGGGGATGTACCTCAACGGGCTCGCGACGTGGGCGCTCGACCACGCCGAGCTGTTCAAGGGCTCGAAGAACCCCGGCGTCGACGCCACGATCGAGGGCGTCGAGGGCATCACCGGCCTCAAGATGAACTACTGGGCGATGGTCAACCTCGAGGGCTTCAAGGACCTCGTGGACGCCGTCGGCGGGGTGGAGCTCACCGTGCGCCAGCGGATCCCGGTGGGCCTGCCGAGCGACTCGTTCTTCCGCTACATCGAGCCCGGCACCCGCACGCTGAACGGCATGGACACGCTCTGGTTCGCCCGTGCGCGCCACGACTCCGACGACTACTCGCGCATGGCGCGCCAGAAGTGCGTGATGAGCGCGATGCTCCAGCAGGTGAGCCCGCAGGTCGCGCTGCGCAACTTCGAGAAGATCGCCGGCGCCAGCTCGGCGATGGTCTCCACCAACGTCCCGCGCGGGGAGGTCGACCGCTTCGTCGACCTCGCGCTCAAGGCCAAGAGCCAGAAGATCGCCACGCTCTCGCTCGTGCCGCCCATGGTCAACACGGCGAACCCCGACATCGACCTGGTCCACGCCAAGGTGCAGGCGGCCATCGCCAGGGCGGAGGGGCGAACGCCCGAGAAGCCCGCCGAGACCGCCGAGGCCGCGCCGGCCGGGACGTCCGAGGCGCCCGGGGCCACCGGCACCGCCGGGGAGGCCGCCGACGCCGCACCGGAGCAGGACGGCGCCGCGACGCCGCCCGCGCCGACGCCCAGCACGCCCCCGGCCGTGACCGGCGGGTCGCTCGGCTCGCTGTCCACGGGCTACGCCGCCAACCAGTCGGAGGACCTCGGCGCCGTTTGCTGAGCGCGCCCGTGACGCCCCTAGTGTGTACGCCGTGACCACCGGACCCCTGCCTCGCATCGTCGCGGTCGTGGTCACCTTCAACCGCCTGCCGCTGCTCCAGAAGCTGGTCGAGCGGCTCGGGCAGGTCGACGGCCTGGCCGAGGTGCTGGTCGTCGACAACGCGTCGTCCGACGGCACGGGGGAGTGGCTCGCCGACCGCCCGACCACCGGCGAGATCCCCCTCAGCGGACGCACCCTCAGCACCAACCGCGGCGGCGCCGGCGGCTTCCACGACGGCCTGGCGTGGGCGATCGACCGCGACGCCGACCTGGTGTGGCTGATGGACGACGACGGCCTGCCCGACGTCGACTGCCTCGACCACCTGCTGCTCGAGACCGACAACCTCGACTTCTGGGGTCCCCTGGTGGTCGACGAGGCCGACCCGGACCGCCTCGTGTTCCCCATCCGCCTGCCCGGCAGCACCCGCGTCGTGCACGCCGTGGACGACGTACGCCGCGCCGCGAAGAAGGACCGGATCGCCGGGATCGTGATCCCCTTCAACGGCGTGCTGGTCACCAAGGAGCTCGTCGACCGGATCGGGCTGCCCCGCGAGGAGTTCTTCATCTGGGGCGACGACCACGAGTACCGCCTGCGGGCCGAGGAGGCCGGGGCCCGCGTGGCCACGGTCGTGACCGCGACGGTGCGCCACCCCAGCGTCGGCAACCTCGGCACGCCGATGATGTTCGGTCGCACCACCTACAACGACTCACCGAGCGACCTGAAGCACTACTGCATGGCCCGCAACAACCTGGTCAACCTCCGCGACTACCGCGGACCGCTCCACGCGCTGGCGTTCGTCGTGAAGACCGCCTGGTTCTACACCTTCACCCGCCCGAGCCTGTCCCGCCTGCGGCTCAGCGCCGGCGCGATGCGGGCCGGCATCGCCGGGGACTTCGACGGCCACCGGAGGTTCCTGTCGTGACCACCCCGGCCGCCCGGTCGACGGAGACGGTGGCGGTCGTCGTGGTCACCTACAACCGCGCCGACCTGCTCGCCCGGCTCCTCGACGGCCTCGCCGCCCAGACGCGACGACCCGACGCCGTGGTCGTCGTCGACAACGCCAGCACCGACCACACCCGCGAGGTGCTCGAGGGCCGATCGGACCTCCCGCTGCACGTCACCTGGAGCGAGGAGAACCTCGGCGGCGCCGGCGGCTTCCACCTCGGCGTGCGGGCGGCGTACGACGCCGGGTGGGACCGGGTCTGGCTCGTGGACGACGACGTCGTGCCCGCGCCCGGCTGCCTCGAGGCGCTGATGGCCGTGGACGAGGACTGCCTCATCGCGGTCCGCGAGGACCTGTCCGGCACGATGGTCGAGAAGGCCGCCGTCGAGTTCGACCTGCGCAACCCCCTGGCGATCAAGCCCAAGCGGTCCACGGTCGACAGCACCTACGCCGACCGCGCGTCGATGCCCGAGCTCGTCGAGGTGCACAACGTGGCCTTCGAGGGCTTCATGGCCCGCCGCGGCGTGGTGGAGGAGATCGGCTTCCCCGACCCCTCCTTCTTCATCTTCTACGACGACGCGGAGTACGCCGTCCGCGCGCGCCGCGCCGGCCGCCGGATCTGGGCGGTCCGCGACGCCGTCCTGGTGCGCCAGCTCGACTTCAACCAGCAGCACGACCTGTCGGGGTGGAAGGGCTTCTACATGTACCGCAACCTCTTCGTGGTGCACCTGCGCCACGGGGAGAACGTGCTGGTGCGCCTGAAGCCGTGGCTGATCACCCTCGTGGTGGTGCTGCTGAGCCCGGTGCGAGGCGGCCGGGCCGAGGCCCGCAACGTGATCCGCGCCATGGCCTCGGCACGGGGCATGCGCCGCCTGACGGCTTCCGCCCGCCCCCCTCGATAGACTCACCCCGCGTTTCTCACCCAAGGAGTTCATCCCTTGTCCCAGGGCCCCACGAACGACACAGCACAGCTTCCCGACCTCGTCATCGTCGGCGCCGGGCTGTTCGGTCTCACGATCGCCGAGCGGTGCGCCGAGGAGCTCGGCCTCCGCGTGCTCATCCTCGAGCGTCGCCACCACCTCGGCGGCAACGCGTACTCCGAGCGCGACCCGGAGACCAACGTGGAGGTGCACAAGTACGGCGCGCACCTCTTCCACACCTCCAACGAGCGGGTGTGGGAGTACGCCAACCGGTTCACGTCGTTCACCGACTACCGGCACCGCGTCTTCGGCAAGTACCAGGGGCAGGTCTACTCCCTGCCGATGAACCTCGCGCTCATCAACCAGTTCTTCGGCAAGTCGCACACCCCCGACGAGGCCCGCGCGCTCATCGCCGAGCAGTCGAGCGAGATCGCCACCGAGGACGCCTCCAACCTCGAGGAGAAGGCGATCAGCCTGATCGGCCGCCCCCTCTACGAGGCGTTCATCAAGGGCTACACCGCCAAGCAGTGGCAGACCGACCCCACCGAGCTGAGCGCCGACATCATTACGCGGCTGCCCGTGCGCTACACCTTCCAGAACGGCTGGTTCAGCGACACCTACGAGGGCCTGCCCGTCGACGGCTACACCGCCTGGCTGACCCGGATGGCCGACCACCCCAACATCGAGGTCCGCCTCGAGACCGACTTCTTCGAGGTCGCCGACGACTACAAGGGCAAGGTGCCGATCGTCTACACCGGCCCGGTCGACGAGTACTTCGGCAACTCCGAGGGCCGGCTGTCGTGGCGCACCGTCGACCTCGAGGAGAGCGTCGTCGACACCGACGACTTCCAGGGCACCGGCGTCGTGAACTACAACGACCAGGACGTCCCCTACACCCGCATCATCGAGTTCAAGCACTTCCACCCCGAGCGGGAGAAGACGCACCTGCCCGGCAAGAGCGTGATCGTCCACGAGTACAGCCGCTTCGCCGAGGAGGGCGACGAGCCGTACTACCCGGTGAACACCGCCGACGACCGCGCCAAGCTGATCAAGTACCGCGAGCTCGCCAAGGCCGAGCCGATGGTCCTGTTCGGCGGCCGCCTGGGCACCTACAAGTACCTCGACATGCACATGGCCATCGGGTCCGCGCTGTCGATGTACGACAACAAGCTCAAGCCGCACTTCACCGAGGGCGCCGAGCTCACGAGCGGAGGCATCGACGCATGAGCGACCCGTCCACCACCACCACCAGCACCACCACCAGCACCGCGACCGTCACCCGGCTGCTGCAGCGGCAGATCCTGCCGATCGACCGCGACACCGACGTCTTCCCCCTCTACGTCGACCTCGAGGAGGCCAAGCTCGACACCGACCGCCACGCGGTCGGCGGCGACAAGGCGGCCAAGGACCTCAACAACGCGGCGATCCGCCAGTCGACCTCGACCGGCAAGAAGCTGCACCCCGACCAGATCCGCTCGCGCACCGCGCTGCAGCTCCGGCCGTCGCAGCCGCTGTCGTTCGGCACCTACTTCAACGCCTTCCCGGCGTCCTACTGGCGCCGGCACACGGTCGTCACCGACGTCGACCTGACCGTCGACGTGGTCGGCGCGGGCAGCGTCGTCATCGTCTACAAGTCGATGGCGCGAGGCCACGCCCAGCGCGTGGACTCCGCGGTCGTGGAGGGGGAGGGCGACGACGCCCGCGGGTCGTTCTCCTTCTCGCTTCCGCTCAAGCCGTTCGTCGACGGCGGGTGGTACTGGTACGACGTCGTCGCCGGCGACCACGGCGCGGTCGTCGAGGGGGCCGAGTGGACCGCGCAGGTCCCGGCCGACCGCGCCGAGCACGGCACGGTCGACGTCTGCATCACCACGATGCTGCCCGACATGAGCGCCCAGCTGCTCGGCCAGCTCGGCGACGCCGAGGAGCTGCAGCCCTACCTCGACACCGTGATGGTAATGGACCAGGGCAAGGACAAGGTCACCGACAGCGCCTTCTTCCCGGCGGCCCAGGCGGGCCTGGGGGACAAGCTGCGGGTCATCGTGCAGGGCAACCTGGGCGGCTCGGGCGGCTACGCCCGCGGCCAGCTCGAGAGCGTCCGCAAGGGCACGGCGACCTACGCGATGATGATGGACGACGACGTCGTCTGCGAGCCCGAGGGCATCATCCGCGCGGTCACCTTCGGCGACCTGGCCAAGCGTCCGACCATCGTCGGCGGCCACATGTTCAACCTCTACAGCCGCTCCGAGCTCCACTCCTTCGGCGAGATCGTCCAGCCGTGGCGCTTCTGGTGGCAGACCCGCCTCGACGGCTACAGCCAGTGGGACTTCGGCGCCCGCAACCTGCGCTCGTCGCGCTGGCTGCACAAGCGCGCCGACGTCGACTTCAACGGCTGGTTCATGTGCCTGATCCCGCGGGTCGTGCTGGAGGAGGTCGGCCTCTCGCTGCCCGTCTTCATCAAGTGGGACGACTCCGAGTTCGGCCTGCGCGCCAAGGAGGCCGGCTACCCGACGGTGTCCTTCCCGGGTGCCGCGGTCTGGCACGTGCCGTGGACCGACAAGAACGACGGCGTGGACTGGCAGTCCTACTTCCACCACCGCAACCGGATCATCGCCGCCCTGCTGCACTCGCCCTACGAGCGCGGCGGCCGGATGGTGCGGGAGAGCCTCAACCACCAGATCAAGCACCTCGCGTCGCTCCAGTACTCGACCGCGGAGCTGCGCCACCTCGCGATGGAGGACGTGCTCCGGGGTCCGCACGCGCTGCACGGCGAGCTCGCCACGAAGCTGGCGGAGATCAACGCGTTCCGCAAGCAGTTCTCCGACGCCCAGCTGCACACCGACCGTGACGAGCTGCCGCCGGTGCGCCGCAAGAAGCCGCCCAAGAAGGGCAAGTCCGACATCGAGATCCCGGGCCGCAAGGCCACGCTGATCGCGGCCGGGCTCGCCCCGCTGCGCCAGCTGCGCCCGGTGCGGGAGATGGCCGAGGACTACCCCGAGGCCGAGCTGACCGCGATGGACGCCGGCTGGTTCAACCTCGCCAGGTACGACTCGGCCGTGGTGTCGATGAACGACGGCTCGTCGGTCGCCCTCTACAAGCGCGATCCGGTCCTCTACCGCGACCTGCTCAAGCGCACGCTGGAGATCCACCGGCGCTTCCACCGCGAGTGGCCGGCCCTGGCCCAGCAGTACCGCGACGCCCTCGGCGAGATCACCTCGCCCGAGGCGTGGGAGAAGACCTTCGCCCCCTGGACCGACCCGGCGGACCGTCCCGCGGACACGAGCGAGGCTACGTGAGCCAGTCGCGCCCCGCCTCGATGACGGCGCCGGATCCTGACCGGCGACCGGTCGAGGTGCGCCACGACCTGGCGCACGTGCCGCTGGCGGCGCCGTCGCGCACGTCCGGCGTGCTCGAGGTGTTCCGCCGCCGCTACCTGCTGCGCCTCATGGTGCGCCGTGAGATCAAGGCGCGCTACGCCGGTACGGCGTTCGGGCTGGCGTGGTCCTACATCAACCCCTTCACCCGGTTCCTGACGTTCTACTTCGTCTTCGGTCTGCTGCTCAGCCGGGGCTCGGGGATGCAGAACTTCGCCATCCACCTCTTCGCCGGCATGGTGCTGGTCAACTACTTCACCGAGTCGGTCACGGCCGGCACCCGTTCGCTGCTGTCCAACAAGGGCGTCATCGCCAAGATGGCGTTGCCGAGGGAGATGTTCCCGGTCGCCTCGATGCTCGTGTCGCTGTGGCACGCGATCCCGCAGGTGATCATCCTGACCATCGCCTGCGTCATCTCCGGCTGGGTGGGCGACGGGCCGCTCTGGGTGCCTGACGCGGTCGGGATGGCGGCGGCGCTGCTCGGCTTCATCCTGATCATGGTCTACGGCACCGCGTGCGGCCTCATGTTCTCGTGCATCAACGTGATCTTCCGCGACTTCCAGCGGATCGTGCAGACGTTCATGAACATCGTGCCGTTCACCGTGCCGATGATGTACCCGTACTACCTGATCGCCGACGGCGAGCGCATCCCCCTCAAGTTCCACGACCTCTACGTCGCGAACCCCGTCGCCGAGGCGGTCATGCTGATCCAGCGCGGATTCTGGTACCCCACCTGCGACGGACCGTGCGTCGTGGACCCGGCCACGGGAGCCGCACTGCCGGACTTCGTCAACGACCTCTACTCACGCGGCTTCATCATGCTCGGCATCGGCCTCGTGTTGCTGGCGGTAGCACAGTTCGTGTTCTCCCGCCTCGAGAAGACCGTCCCGGAGCGACTCTGATGACCACCTCGATCGTCGTGGACAACGTCTCCAAGACGTTCCGCTACCAGTCGCACCCGACCTTGAAGAAGGTGCTCCAGAACCGTCTCCACGGAAGCCGTTCGAACGAGACCTTCAAGGCCCTCGACGGTGTGTCCTTCGAGGTCAGGCAGGGCGAGTCCATCGGGTTGATGGGTCTCAACGGCTCGGGCAAGTCCACCCTGCTCAAGCTGGTGAGCGGTGTGATGGTGCCCGACGACGGAAAGGTGCTGACCCGCGGGCGGATCTCGGGACTGATCGCCACGGGTGCCGGCTTCCACAACGAGCTGACCGGGCGCGAGAACATCTACATGAACGCCGCCATGCTCGGGATGACGAAGGACGAGACGGACTCCAAGTTCGACGACATCGCCGGCTTCGCCGACGTCGGTCGATTCATGGACACGCCCGTCGGTAACTACTCCTCAGGCATGTTCGCCCGCCTGGGCTTCTCCGTCGCCGTCCACGTCGACTGCGACATCTTCATCGCTGACGAGGTGCTGGCGGTGGGGGACCGGCCCTTCAAGCGCAAGTGCCTCAAGCGGATGAAGGAGATCCGCGAGTCGGGCATCACGATGTTCTACGTCAGCCACTCCGCCGGCTCGGTCAAGAAGATGTGCGACCGCGCGATCGTGCTCGACAAGGGCAGGGTGGGCTTCGACGGCAATGTCGACGACGCGATCAAGTACCTCCACTACGACGGCGACGACGAGGAGCCGGACGGCGAGGAAGGTTCCGAGGACGAGCGCGACGACGCGCTCGCCAGCGACATCTGAGGCACTCCACGCCATTTCGTGGCAGGATCGCCGAGAATGACACGGGTGTAACGGCGTGTCGAGTGGAAATTACAACGTTGTAGTTACTCAGAAACCCTTCCGTGACTGATGTGACTGGTGTGAAACTCCTGCCTTGTGTGACCTTCCCCCACACAGCAGGAGTCTTGTCATGCGTCCTCTTCAGGCCCGCGTCGTCACCCTCTGCCAGCAGGTGCTGGCGCTGGGTGTCGTGCTCGTCGTGCTCACCCCCGCCTCCGGTGTCGTGTCCCTCGACATCGTGGGGGAGACGCCCGGCGCCCCCGCTGCCGACCCCGCGGGCCCTGCGGCCCTCATGTCGGCGACCGTCCCGACGAAGGCGGTGAAGCCCACCGTCACGGAGGTGCCGCTCACCGGCGCCGCGGGAGGCTTCGCCGGCCTGCGCGGGCGCACCGTCGCCGGCGGCGCGACCGAGGCGCGGGTGGTCAGCACCCCGCAGCCGATGGACGCCTTCGGCGCCGTCGGCGTCACGTGGCAGAGCGGCGAGGAGCTCGACGAGGACCAGATCACCCTCCGCGTGCGCACCCGCACCGGCGAGGAGTGGAGCGCTTGGGAGGACCTGGAGTACCACGACGAGCACGGACCCGACCCGGGCAGCGCCGAGGCGGCCAGTGCCCGCCCCGGCACCGAGCCCACGTTCGTCGGCGACGTCGACGACGTCCAGGTCGAGGCCCGCACCGACGGCGTCGCGCTGCCCGACGACCTCTCGCTCGCACTGGTCGACCCGGGCTCGAGCACGCGGACCGAGACCGAGGCGCCGGCCGACACCGCCGCCGTGGACCCCAGCGCGTCGTACGACGACGACTACGCGCAGCAGGACGCCACCGACCCGGCGTCCGAGGGCATCACCCTGCAGGCCGCGCGCAAGCAGGCCGTCGCGCAGCCCACGATCTACTCGCGCGCGCAGTGGGGCGCCGACGAGAGCATCCGCAACAAGAGCGCGCTGCGCTACGGCACGATCAGCGGCGGCTTCGTCCACCACACGGTCAACGCCAACGACTACACCGAGGCCCAGGTGCCGGCGATCCTGCGCAGCATCTACGCCTACCACGTGAAGTCCCGCGGCTGGAGCGACATCGGCTACAACTTCCTCGTCGACCGCTTCGGTCGCATCTGGGAGGGCCGCTACGGAGGCATCGACAAGCCCGTCGTCGGTGCCCACACGCTCAACTACAACGACTACTCCTTCGCGATGTCGGCGATCGGCAACTTCGACACCGTCCAGCCGCCCGACGTGATGCTGCGCGCCTACGGCCAGCTCTTCGCGTGGAAGCTGTCGCTGCACGGCGTCAACCCCGCGTCGACGTCGCAGAAGATCGGGCGCGGCACGTTCCAGGCGATCAACGGGCACCGCGACGCCGGGTCCACGGCCTGCCCGGGCAAGTACCTCTACGCGCAGCTGCCGCTGATCCGGACGTACGCCTCCCAGGCTGCGCCGGTGGTGACCCCGCCGCCCCCGCCGACCGAGGTGCCCATCTCCGAGCCGGCCCCGCAGAACAACCTGGACGCCCTGCCGTACCCGGACCTCGTCGTGCGCCGCGCCGCCGACGGCCGCGGCCTCGTCCTCCCCACCGGTGGCCTGACGTCCTTCCAGAAGCGGATCGTCGTGGGCAAGAAGGGCTGGGACGAGCGTGCCGACGTGCTCGTGTCGCCCGACCTGACCGGCGACGGCCTGCCTGACCTCGTGACGGCCGACCGGTCCGGTGTCGTCCGGGTGCGCGCCGGCAAGGGCAACGGCAAGTTCGGCACGACCACCCGCAAGCTCCGGCTGCGCGGCTACTCGCTGATCACCGCCGTCGGTGACATCAACGGCGACGGCCGCAACGACCTGGTGGCCCGCTTCAAGGGACGCCTGACCACCCTGCTGGGCACCGAGAAGGGCGGGTTCGCCCGCAAGGTGACCCGCAAGGGCTACGGCAACTACCGGCAGCTCATCGGCGCCGGCGACGTCAACGGCGACGGCCGTGCCGACCTGCTGCTGCGCACGAAGAACCGGCTGTTCCTGCAGACCGGGTACGGCACCGGCCGGTTCGCATCGCCCCGTCGTGTCGCCGGGTCGTGGAGCGGCTACAACCGCGTGATCGCCGGGGACTTCAACGGCGACGGGCGCTCCGACCTGGTCGCCCGGTCCTCGGCCGGCAACGTGATGTTGATGCCCGGCCGCGGCGACGGCACCTTCGGCGCGGCGCTCGGCCCGGCCACGAACCTCAAGTCGATGCGCTTCATCACCGGCGCCAACATGGTCGGCGGCGCCGGAGGGGACCTGATCGGCGTCGCGGGCAAGCAGCTCGTGGTCGTCGCCAACCGCGACACCTTCGAGCTCGGTGCGCCGATCGACACGGGCGTGTCCTTCGCCGGGATGGACACCATCCTCAACGCCGGCGACGTCAACCGGGACGGCTCCGGCGACGTGGTCACCCGCGACGGCTCCGGCCAGCTGTGGCTGTTCGCCGGCAACGGCACCGGGGCGCTCGCCGCCGGCTCCGTGATCGGCCAGGGCTGGGCGACGGTGCAAGGTCTCCGGGCCGTCGGTGACGTGACGGGCGACGGCCTTCCCGACCTCATCGGCACCCCGGCCGGCGGTGCCCTGATGGTCTGGCCCGGCAACGGCTCGGGCTTCGGCGCGGCCGTGCTGGTCAAGGGCGGCAGGGTCCCCGGCCCGGCCGGGCTGCCGTCGGACCTGTCCGGGTTCGACTGGGTGCTCGGCGTCCAGGCCATGACGCTCAAGGGGTCGGCCGACTACGTCGTGCGCGACCGGGCGAGCGGGGTGGCGTACGTCTACCCCGGCCGCAAGTCCGGCGTCTCCCACCCGCGGGTGCTCGGCGAGGGACTGGGGGCCTTCGACCTGGCCGGGTGACCGGCTTCCGGAGCGGAGCGATCAGGCCCGGGCAGTCGCCCGTTCGGCGTCGTGGACGTCGTCGAGGCGAGCCGGGTCGGGATTGCGGACAAGGACCAGCGAGCCGCCTCGTCCGAGGGGCTCGGTGAAGGTGGCCATTCCTGGTGGGGAAGCCGGGTCGGCCACCGAGAGAAGACGGCCGCCGTCGGTGAGACCACTCCCGACGGCGGCCGTCCTGTCATTCGTCCAGAGCCGGGCCTGGGTGAGGTCGTCGGTGGCGAGGTCGTCACCGGTCGGCGGGTCCCACGCGGCGAAGCCGTCGGGCTGCGACCAGATCTCCACGCCGACGTCGAGCACGCCGGCCGGGAGCTCGTCGGCGAACCGCACCCCCAGCGGGCGCAGGCTGCACGCGAGCACCGGGACCGAGCCGGCGCGGGGCGCCCACGTGTCGAGCCCGTCGGGCCCGCACACGACGGCGTCCGGGGCGTCGGAGGTGGTGACGCGCAGGCCGACCGTCCACGCGGCGCCCAGGAACACCGTCGAGAGCCAGTGCGGCGGGAGGTCGATGCGCAGCGACATGCCGCGCTCGAGGTCGGCGATGTCGGTCAGCAGGCCGGACGCCTTCGCCACCCAGTTGGCGTACGTCGTCACCGACAGCTCGACCCGCTCGTCGGTCGCGTGGTCGTAGAACGTCACGAGCGGACGTCCCGGATCACGGCGCAGCTGCGCCGCGAGCACCTCCGTGAACGTGGTGGCGGTGGTCATGCCTCAGACGGCGTTGGGCTCCGGGGAGTCCATGTAGGGGTAGTCCTCCATGAACGTCTCGAGGGCCGAACCGCTGACCTCGGAGCAGTACTGCCAGACGCCGACCTGCTTGGACGGGTCGGTCTCGCCGACGCCGCCGACCGACCAGTGGGTCAGCGCGACGTGCTGGCCCTTCGGGAAGGCCTTGCCGTCCTCGGACGTCCACGGCACGGCCTTGAACTTGTCGCGCAGGTTCTCCGTGCCCTGGAGCTTGGAGGCGATGCCGCGCAGGACGTCCATCTGGTCGGAGTCGTCGGCGATGGTCTCGTCGTACCAGAGGATCGTGAAGCCGTGCTCGAGGTTGTGCACGAGCTCGCCGAGCTCGGGACGGTCCGAGGCGGAGTAGAGCTTGCGCTCCATGCTGTCCCACATGTTCCAGTGCTGACCGAAGGCCGGCGGGGAGTCGGGGTAGGTCATCGGGGTGCCGACGTCGACGTGGTCCTGGCTGCCCTCGGCCGGCTTGGTGGTGACGTCCTGGCACACCGAGGCCTTGGCGCCGATCTCGCCGAGCGAGTCCGAGGCGTAGGCACGCAGGTCCCACCAGTCCTTGATCGGCTTGAACGCCGCGGCGCCCACGATCAGCGCTGCGACGAGGACGCACACGCCCACGATGGCCATCCCGCGACGGTTCTCGCGCTTGGACTGCTGGGAGCGGATGGAGTCGATGACCGCCTGACGGTCGGTCTTTGCCTGCTTGGCCACGGTGCTCGGTGTCTCTCGGTCGACTGCTGGAGGGTCCTGCTGGGCGCGACGATGGTGTCCGCGCTGGCAGAGTCTACGTAGTCGCAGGTGACACGTCGCACACGACGTCGTTTCCGGTGCGCTCCCAGGCGTCGATCCGCCAGCCGTGGGCGAAGCACACGGCGGCCACCGCCGCGTGGTCGGCGTCTCCGGGCAGGCGCAGGGCGGCGCGGCGGGGCTGGTCGTCGTGGGTCAGCAGGAGCGCGGACGACAGCGCCTGCCCGGTCCCGACGACGCGGGCCACCGCGGCGTGCAGCTCGTCGGGCGCGGCGGGCGCCCCGAACGGGGCCCGGTCGGCCTCGTCGCCGGCCAGGGCGCGTACGACGGCCTCGCGCGCGCCCCAGCCGAAGAGGTCGCCACCGTCGGGGCGCACCAGCGACGCGGCGCCGGGGCCGTGCTCGCCGGGCGGCAGCACCAGGTCGGCCCGCCCGCGCACGACCGCGACCGGCCGGCCCGCCAGCTTGCCCTGCGCGAGCTCCGCGGCGCCCGCGACCTCGTCGGCCACGGCGGGGAGGGTGACGGCGAGAGGGTTGCCGTGGGGGTCGGTGCGTCCGGCGAAGTCCTCGGCGACGAGCAGCCCCGCTGCGCCGATCGCGATGTCGGTCTGGCCCTCGCGCCACGCGCGGCCCGAGGTGTCGGTCACCACGACACCGACGTTCGTGCCGGTGCGCCGGTGCACCGCGTCACGCAGTGCCCGCGCCGACGCGTCCGGGTCGAGGGGGAGGAGCACGACCGACCCGGGGGCCACGTTGGAGGCGTCGACCCCGGCGGCGGCCATGGTGAGGCCGAGGCGGTTGCGCACGATCCGCACCGGACCGCGGCGCGCGACGACGCGGACCGTCTCCTCCTCCACGGCGGCGTCGCGCTCGCCCGCCCGCACGCGCCCCTCGGCCTTGCTCACCACCTTGCTGGTCACGCACAGCACGTCCCCGTCGGCCAGCTCGGCCCCGTGGCCGAGGGCGTCGAGGACCAGACCGGCCAGGTCGTCGCCGGCGGCGACCTCGGGCATCCCGTCCGGCGCCCACACCTCGAGCCGGCGGGAGGGAGTGTTCACGCCGGACCGTCGGTGACGAGCGAGACGGCGGCCGCGGCCATCGCCGCGGTGGCGTCGTGGCCGGACATCATGAGCGGGACGGCGGCGGCGCGGAGCCCGACCCGCTCCAGACCGGTCAGCTGCCCGGCGTCGCGCTCGTCGACCAGCCAGCCGTCGAGCACGCCCCCCGAGGTGCGCGCGCCGTAGTGGGCGCCGACGGCGCCGGCACTGACCTCGACCCCGATGCTCGTGAGCATCTGGGCCGCCATGCCGTGCACGTGGGAGGAGCCGACGATGGGGGACAGGCCCACCACCGGCGCGGGTGCCGCGCGGACCGCGTCGCGGATGCCGGGCACGCCGAGGATGGTGCCGACCGACACGACCGGGTTGGACGGCGGCAGCACGACCAGGTCCGCCTCGCCGATGGCCTCGAGGACGCCGCGGGCGGGCGTCGCGGAGTCCTGGCCGACCGCGAGCACCGCCTCGGCGGGCACCGCGGCCCGCAGCCGCACCCAGTACTCCTGGAAGTGGACCACCCGCCGCCCGCTCGGGCTGTCGGGATCGGCCACGGCGACGTGGGTCTCGACCCGGTCGTCGGTCATCGGCAGGAGGCGCACCGTCTCGCCGTGCAGGGGCGTGAGCCAGCGGCGGCACAGCGCCTCGGTGACCTGCGACAGCGTGTAGCCGGCCTCGAGCATCTGGGTCCGGACCAGGTGGGTCGCGATGTCGCGGTCCCCGAGGCCGAACCACGTCGGCTCCACGCCGTACGCCTCGAGCTCGGTGCGGGCGCTCCACGTCTCGTCGCGACGGCCCCACCCGCGCTCGACGTCGATGCCCTCACCTAGCGTGTACATCACGGTGTCGAGGTCCGGGCAGACCTTCAGGCCGTGGATCCACCAGTCGTCGGCGGTGTTGGCGACGACGGTGACCCGGGTGTCGGGGGAGCCGCCCGGCACGGCGCCGGAGCGCAGGCCGTGGAGGAGTCCCTGGAGGAAGCGGGCCCCGCCGACGCCGCCCGAGAGGACGGTGATACGGCGGAGCGTGAGCGCGGATGATGGCATAGGAACAGCCTGCCCGAAGCGGAATGGCCATATCAGATCCGGGCTTGACGTGGGGGGTACGACAGGCATGTAATTCCCACAGTGTCGTTATGTTGATTCAGTGTCTCGTTCAGTTCTGAAAACAGGGTCGAAAGGGCGTCAGCCATGAGAGCAGAACTGTTTCTTCTCGAGCCCGAGGGCGAGGAGTTCGGTTGGCAGGACCGCGCGCTGTGCGCGCAGACGGATCCCGAGGCGTTCTTCCCCGAGAAGGGCGGCTCCACCAGGGAGGCCAAGAAGGTCTGCCTGACGTGCGAGGTCCGCGACGACTGCCTCGAGTACGCGTTGATGAACGACGAGCGCTTCGGCATCTGGGGCGGCCTGTCCGAGCGGGAGCGCCGCAAGCTCAAGAAGCGCGCCGTCTGAGGTCCGGGCCGGTCCGGCCGGCCCGTCTCCAGCAGCACTCCGGCGGTTTCATGGAGCGCGGAGCCCCTCGCTAGGGTGCTCCGGTGACCGTCACAGCGCTCCTCGTCAGTCACGACGGGACGCGATGGCTCCCAGCAGTCCTGACCGGTCTGATCGGGCAGACCCTCCCGGTGGACCGTGTCGTGGCCGTCGACACCACGAGCCGCGACGACAGCGTCACCCTCGTCCGCGACGCGCTCGGCGAGCAGGTCGTGCTCGACGTGGTGCCCGGCTCGACCAGCTATCCCGCTGCGGTGCGCCACGGCCTCGACCTCGCCCCGCCGGCCGGCGACGACGAGTGGATCTGGCTGCTCCACGACGACAGCAACCCCGCCCCGACGGCACTCGCCGAGCTGCTCGACGCGGCCCGCGAGCACCCCTCCGTCGCGATCCTCGGCCCCAAGCTGCGCGAGTGGCCCTCGCTGCGCCGCCTCCTCGAGGTCGGCCTCACCATCACCGGCACCGGGCACCGCGAGACCGGTCTGGAGCGGGGCGAGTACGACCAGGGCCAGCACGACGCGGTGCGCGAGGTGCTCGCGGTCAACACGGCCGGCATGCTCGTGCGGCGCTCGGTGCTCGAGTCCCTGGGCGGGCTCGACGAGGACCTGCCCATCTTCGGCAACGACATCGACTTCGGCTGGCGCGCCGCGCTGGCCGGCCACCGCACGCTCGTCGTCCCGCAGGCCGTGGTCTTCCACGCCGAGGCCGCGCACCGCGGCATCCGTCGTACGCCGCTCACCGGGCGGCACACGCACTACCAGGAGCGGCGTGCCGCGCTGCTCACCTCGCTGGCCAACGTCTCCTCGCGCGGGTTCGCCTGGCAGTACGTCCGGCTCTTCCTCGGCTCGCTGCTGCGGGTCGTGGGCTTCCTCTGCGTGCGGTCGGTGGGGGAGGCGCTCGACGAGCTCGCCGCGGCGCTGTCCGTCCACGGCCGGCCGCGGCAGCTCCTCGCCGCGCGCCGCGAGCGGGCCCAGCTGCGGCAGGGTGACCCCGCCGACGTACGTCGTCTGCTGGCCCCGGCGTGGCTGCCCTACCGCCACGGCCTCGACTTCGTCACCGACCTCGCCTCGGCCGCCACCAGCCAGGCCGCCGACGTCGCCGAGCGGCGCCGCCTCGCCAAGGCCGCGGACGCGCCCGGCACGGGGCCGGGGGTGCGCGAGGCCCGGCGCGGCTCCGGGGGGTCGGAGGACGACGACGAGGAGGCCTACCTGACCGACTCCGGCATCGTCGCCCGCTTCTTCACCAACCCGGTCGCCGTGGTGCTGGCGCTCTTCGGCGTCCTGTCGCTGCTCGCCGCCCGGGAGGCCTTCGGCTCGATCACCGGCGGCGCGCTGTCGCCGGTGCCGGACGCGGCCGCGGACTGGTGGCGGCTGCACGTCTCGAGCTGGCACCCGCTCGGCACCGGCACCGACGTGCCGGCCCCTGCCTACGTGCTCCCGTTCGCGCTGGCAGCGTCGGTGCTGCTCGGCAGCACCGGAGCCGTCGTGTCCGGCCTCATGCTGCTCGCCGTGCCGGTGGCGGCGTGGGGCGCGTGGCGGCTGCTCAAGGTCGTCGGCCGGCTCGTCGACCCGCTCGGGCTGCCGCGCTGGCTGGTCGTGTGGGGCGCGCTGACGTACGCCCTCGTCCCCGTCACGTCGGGTGCCTGGGCCGAGGGGCGCTTCGGGACCGTGGCGGTCGCGGCCCTGCTGCCGTGGACGGCGCACGCCGCCCTCGGCTTCGTCGACCCCGACCGCGACCGGCGCTGGCGTGCCGCGTGGCGCACCGCCCTGCTGCTGGCCCTGGGCGCGGCGTTCGTGCCCGGCTTCTGGCTCTTCGCCCTGCTCGCGACCGCTGTGGTGCTCGGGGCCGCGGCGGTGATCGCTCCGCGCCTGCTGCGCGAGCGTGACAGCTGGGGCCCACCCGTGGTCGCCGTGGCCGCGACCCCGGTGCTCCTCGCGCCCTGGCTGCTGCCGCTGCTCACCACCGGCTCCGCGTCCGGGCTGCTGCTCGAGGCCGGACGCCTCACCGTCGACCAGGTGACCTTCGGCGGCCTGGTGACCGGCCGCCTCAACGACCTCGGCGCGCCGACGTGGCTCGGCGTGGTGCTCGGCCTGCTGGCCTTCGCCGCCCTCATCCCGCGGCGTACGCGCGTGCCGGTGCTGGTCTGCTGGCTCGTCGCCCTGGCGGCGGCCGTCGTGGCCGGCGTGCTGTCGCACGTGACCCTCGACCTGCCGTCGGTGGTCACCCGCCCGAGCCTGGGACTGTTCGTGGTCGTCCTGCAGGGCACGTGGGTGGTGGCCGTGGTGCTCGGGGCCGACGCCTACCTGCGCCGGCTCGCCGACCACCACCCGTGGTGGCAGCGCGGCCTGGCGGCGGCCCTCGCCGTGGTCGCCGCGGCCGTGCCCCTCGCCGGGCTCGGCTGGTGGCTCACCGCTGAGGACAGCGCCGACGTGCTCGCGCGCGACGCGGAGCAGTCCGTGCCGGTCTACATGCAACAGAGCTCGCTGCTGGGCCAGGAGCACGGCGTGCTCGTGATCAGCGGGTCCGTCGACGAGGGCGTCACCTACCGCATCCGGCGTGACGACGGCACGACCGTGGGGGAGGACGAGATCCTCACCCTCGCCGACGAGGACGCCGGGCTGACCAGCTACGTGCGCGACCTGGTCTCCGCGCCGACGCCGGCGGTCGTGGCCGACCTGGGTGCCCGGGGCGTGGAGTACGTCGTCCTCAGCTCGCCCGCGGACGGCCGGATCTCCTCCCTGCTCGACGCGACCGCCGGGCTGGAGCAGGCCAGCGCCGAGGACCGCACGACCCGCGCCTGGCGCGTGGACCGGCCGCTCGACCCCGCCTCGCTGGAGGGCCCCAGCCCGTGGTGGCGCACCGCGCTGCTCGTCGTCCAGGGGCTCGCGCTCGTGGTCGCGCTGGTGCTCGCCGCGCCCACCGTCCGCCAGCGCCGCCAGGAGGGGGACCGCGATGACTGAGCCCACCACTCCTCCTCCCGCATCCGGCGCCGCGCCCGGAGGGGGACGCCGCCGGGCTGCGGAGACCACGCGCGGACGGCCCTCGCCCGTGACCGTCCTCGCCGTCGTCATCCCGCTGCTGACCGTGGCCGCGCTCGCGCTCGTACGACCGGCGGAGCAGGCGTCCTCGTCCCACGCCCCCACGGAGGCACCGCTGGACCGCGTCACCGCGGTCTGCCCGGCCCGCCTGCCGGGCGCCGACGAGATCCGGATGGGCTCCACCGGGCTGGGGTCGGGCGAGCTGACGCTGCGCGTCGGACGCCGGACCGAGACCCAGGAGCTGTCCGACGGTGTCGCGGCGCGCACCGAGCGGCAGTACGTCGTCGTCAACGGCACCGGCGAGCTCGCACCCGGCCTCGTCGCGTCGCGCTCCGGCGGCGGCTCGGCGACGGGGTGCGACCAGCCCGCGCTCGAGCGCTGGTTCACCGGCGCCGGCGCGTCCGCCGAGCACACCTCCACCCTCACCCTCGTCAACCCCGACCGCGGACCGGCCGTCGCCGACGTCACGGTGTGGGACGGCAGCGGGCTGGTGGACGTCCCCGCGCTCCGGGGCGTGCGCGTCACCGGCGGCCGCTCGACCTCCTTCGACCTCTCGGAGGTGGCACCCAACCGCGACGCCCTGGCCCTGCGGGTCAGCGTCTCGCGCGGCCGGCTCGCCTCCAGCGTGGTCGACGTGGTCGACCCGGTCGGACGCGACCGCCCGGTGCGCGAGTGGCTGCCCGCCCAGGCCGAGCCCGCCTCGACGTCCTACGTCGCCGGCATCGGCACGACGCCCGCCGACCGGGTCCTCACGCTGGCCAACCCCGGCGACAGCGAGGTGCGGATCGCGCTCGAGCTGGTCAGCGACGAGAGCGAGTTCGCCCCGTCCGGCGTCGAGGAGGTGACCCTCGACCCGTCGACGGTCAGCGAGGTCGACCTCAGCGGCGTGCTGCGCGGGCGCAACCTCGCCGGCACGCAGGCGCTCCGGCTCGAGGCGACCGGTCCCGTCACCGCAGCCCTCCGCACCCGGACGCCGAGCGACCTCGCGCTGACGCCTGCCGGCTCCACGGTCGAGGGCGACGCGGCCGTCGCGCTGCCGGCCGGCGCCAAGCGCATCGTGGTGACCGGCGCGGCCGCCCCCGGCCTGGTGACGCTGCAGGCGTGGGACGCGGACGGCGCCGAGGTGGTCCGCGAGCGGCGGGTCGAGCTCGACCCGGCGACCGCGGCGCGGATCCGGGTGCCGGACGACGCGGTGCTGGCCCAGGTGCGGGTGGAGCGCACGGGTGCGGTCGTGTCGGTCGAGGTCAGCGACCGAGGCCTGTCGGTGCTGCCGCTGTCGCAGGTCGTCACGACCAGCGAGGTCGCGGACGTGCGACCGGCCCAGCGCTAGCCGGGATCAGTCGGCGTACCGCTCGTCGACCTGGCCGGGCGTGAGGTTGAGCAGCTCGGCGAGCTGCTCCACGACGACGGTGTGGACCATCGCCTCGAGCTCGTCGCGCGAGGTCGAGCGGTGCTCGATCGGCCGGCGGAAGATCACCAGCCGGGTCGGCTGCTGGCCCTTGCCGCGCACCAGCGACGACAGCGGGACGGTCTCGTCGCCCCAGTCGTCGGGCAGCATGGGCGCGTCCTCGACGGCGTACTCCACCAGCCCGAGGTGGCGGTGCCACCGCTCGTCGAGGGGCGTCACCACGTCGAGCACGAGCTGGTCGAAACGCTGCCGCGCCGTCCGCAGGGCCGGGGTGCCCGGACGGGCGGGTGCCACACCCGGGCCGCGCATGCCGCGCCCCCTGCGGTCGCGGGTGCGGCGCCGGGCCTCCCCGTCGCGCTCGCCGCCCGTGTCGCTGCCCACCCCGATGTCCACGCCGCGAGCCTAAGCGCCGCGCGTGCGTGCGCCGGGTACCGTCGGCGCCGTGAGCCTTGCCCGTCGTTGTTCGCGGACGGCGTGTGGCCGTCCCGCGGTCAACACGCTGACCTACGTCTACGCCGACCAGACCGCTGTGCTGGGTCCGTTGGCGACGTACGCCGAGCCGCACGCCTACGACCTCTGCGAGGTGCACAGCGAGCGGTTGTCGGCGCCGCGCGGCTGGGAGGTGCTCCGGCTGGCGCCGGACCCGAAGGCCCAGGGCCCGAGCAGCGACGACCTGCTCGCGCTGGCCGACGCGGTCCGCGAGGCGGCGCGCCCCGCCCCGGCCCCCGTGCCGCTGCACTCCACCGACGACGCGACCCGCGGCGCCAAGCGCGGTCACCTCCGGGTGCTCACGCCCACTGACTGACCGGTGCCGGCACCCCCTAGGATCATCGGCGTGAACATCGACCAGCAGCTGCTGAGCATCATCGTCTGCCCGGCCTGCCACGGCGAGCTGTCGCCCGCGCCCGACGGCGTCGAGGAGCTCGTGTGCCAGGGGTGCGGCAACGCCTACCCGGTCCGCGACGACATCCCGGTGCTGCTGGTCGACGAGGCCCGCAAGCCCGCCTGAGCGCTGAGGAGCTCGCGGTGGCGACCTGGTTCGACGAGGCCCGGCTGGACGACCCCGGGGTGCTGGAGACGGTCGACCTCCGGCTGCGCACGCTCGCCGAGAGCGGTGCCCGGGTGCGCCGCGAGGCCCACGAGTCCGCGGCGGCGACCGCGGAGGCGATCGCGCGCGGTCGCGACGAGGCCCGTCCGCGCGCGGTGATCGCGGCCGGGCCCGACTCCCGGCTGCTGCGCGCGGTGCTCGAGCCGTGGTGCCCGGTGCCGTTCGTGGCGTGGCCCAACCCGGGGCTCCCCGGCTGGGCGGGGTCGCTCGACCTCGTCGTCATGCTCGCGCCCGAGGGCAACGACCACGGGTCGGCGTCGGCCGTCGCCGAGGCCGTACGCCGCGGCGCGCAGGTCGTGGTCGCGTGCCCCGAGCGCTCGCTCGTCGGGGAGCACGCCGCCGGACGCCACGTCACGGTGCTGCCGACGGTGACCGGCGACCAGCTCGCCACCGCCGTCGTCGTGCTCGACTACCTCGCCCACGTCCACCTCGGTCCGCGCGCCGACGCCGAGTCGGTCGCCGCGTCGCTCGACCGGGTCGCGGAGGAGTGCTCGCCGCACCGCGACCTCGCGGTCAACCCGGCCAAGATGCTCGCGATCACGATGGCCGACACGAACCCGCTCGTCTGGGGCGGATCCGTCCTCGCCGCCCGCGCCGCCCGGCGCCTGGCCGAGTCGCTGCGCCGCACGAGCGGTCGCTCGGCGATCGCCGGTGACGCCGAGCACCTGCTCCCCGTGATCGAGGCGACCAGGCCGCGCGACGTGTTCGCCGACCCGATCACCGACGAGCCCGGCGACCTGCGCCCGCTGCTACTGATCCTCGACGACCGGACCGATGACCCGATCGTCCGCGCGCAGACGGGCGAGCTGAAGGCCGCCGCCGCGCGACACGGCGTCCGCGTCGAGGTGCTCGAGACCGACGCCGACGCCGAGGTCGCTCGGTACGCCTCGTTGCTGCTCACCGGCACCTACGCCGCGGAGTACCTCCGCGTCGGCCTCGTCGACGAGTAGGGAGCTTGCGGCCGTCGACCTCGGGTCGGGGATCGTCACGGCGCGGGAGCTCGAGCAGTCGACGGTGATCTGACGCTTCTCGCGAGGTGTCGTCAGGACCGCTGGAGCCGCATCCCGAACACCCATGCGTCGCCCCCGTGGACGTGGGCGGTGCGCTCGACCTCCATGCCGAGGCGACGGGCGACCGCCTGCGAGGGCGCGTTGTCCGGCCGGATGAGCGCCACGAGGTGGTCGACCCCGTGGGCGGCCGCGCAGTCGCGCACGGACCGGGCTGCTTCGGTGGCGTAGCCGTGGCTGCGCATCGCCGGCAGCAGGTGGTAGCCGACCTCGACGTGGGGGACGCCCTCGACGTCCTGGACGGTGAGGCCGCAGTCGCCGACGAACGCGCCGTCGTGGGTCTCCACGACCCAGAGCCCGAAGTCGTGCTCGGCGTGGTTGCGCTCCTGCCACTCGATCCAGCGCACGGCGTCGTCGCGGGTGCTGGGCGGGCGGTCGCCGCGCATCGGGTCGAACGCGACGAGGAGCGCCAGGACGTCGTCGAGGTCGGACCTCGTCATGTGCCGGAAGCGCAGGCGGGCGGTGGGCTCGGGCAGCACCCGGTCAGGCTACGACCGCGTCCCGTCCGGGGGCTCCTGGTCCACGTCGGTCCAGACCTCGACGAGCTCGGAGATTAGGCCGTCGCGCGCGGTCGCGAAGCTCGCCACTGCGAACTCGAGGCGCTCCCCGGCGCTGCCCGTGCCTGTCACCCGCGCCCGCAGGACCGCACGGTCGCCGTCCGCGACGAGGTCCTCGAGGTGCAGGTGCTCGAAGCCGGGGTAGTCGGCGTTGAGGCGCACCCACGCCTCACGGTCGAAGACCTCGTCCGTGTGCACCAGCCGGCAGGTGAAGCCGGGGTGCAGCAGGTCGGGCAGCGCCTCCCAGTCGTGGGCGTCGATGACGTCGGCGAGTCGGGTCAGCAGGGCTCGCGCATCCATGGGCTCGAGTGTGCCCGGCGCCACCGACACCGATCACGGGTCCAACCGCGCCGGTGCACCGTGCAGGCAGTTCGGCCATCGGTCCGCCGACGCCACGCTCGAGCTGGCTCGTAGGGGAGCGAACTGCCTGCATGGTGTTCGGGGTGCGGGCGTACCCCCGCTCCTCGGTCGCGGGGCTGTCGCAGGTGTTCCCGCAGGACGCCCATCCCTTCCCGCGAGAGGTGCTGGCCCGGCGGTGGCACTAGGAGGTCGACGATCCGGCGGGTGGGTCGACACCGGGGAGCGCAGCCGCGGCCCGATGCCGCCCCACGCCGAGCTGCTGACCTACGCCTACGACCCGGATCCGTCCGGAACTGGTCCTACCGTGGCGACATGACCGACACGCCGTCGTACGAGACCCGGCTGCTCACCCCGGACACCTGGGCCGACTTCGCGGCCCTCGTCGAGGCCAACAACGGCGTGTGGGGCGGGTGCTGGTGCATCGGGTTCCACCCCGAGGGCCTGGCCGGGACCGCGGAGGACCACCGGATCGCGAAGCGGGAGCACACCGAGCGGGGCACCGTGCACCAGGTGCTGGTGTACGACGATGGCGAGGCGGTCGGCTGGTGCCAGTTCGGCACGCCCGACGAGCTGCCGCGCATCAAGAACGCAGCGGCCTACGAGAAGGAGCTCGTGACCCTGCCGCAGTGGCGGATCGGCTGCATCTTCACCGGCAGCAAGCACCGCGGGAGGGGCGTCGCGCGGGCCGCGGTGACGGCCGTGCTCGCCGAGATCGCCGCGGCCGGCGGGGGAGTCGTCGAGGCGTACCCGGAGCAGGTGGTCGACCGGAAGCCGCAGCGCGGCGCCTACCTGCACACCGGCCCGGAGTCGCTCTACGAGGAGCTCGGCTTCGTGCGGGACCGGCGGATCGCCAAGTGGCGCCGGGTGATGCGCCGCACCGTCGACGCCTGAGCCCGCGCTCCCGTGCGGGCGGTCGGCGTACGCCCCGCCGATAGGCTGCAGCCTCCGACCCACTGACCCGGAGGATCACCCATGGCCGGCGGACTGTTCGCCCTCCTCGACGACGTCGCCGCACTCGCGCGCATCGCAGCCGCCAGCGCGGACGACGTGGGCGCCGCCGCCGGCCGGGCCAGCGCCAAGGCCGCCGGCGTCGTGGTCGACGACACCGCCGTCACGCCGCAGTACCTCCACGGCTCGGCCGCGGAGCGCGAGCTGCCGATCATCAAGCAGATCGCGATCGGCTCCCTGCGCAACAAGCTGCTCTTCATCCTCCCCGCCGCGGTGCTGCTCGGGCAGTTCCTCCCGTGGCTGCTGCCGGTGATCCTGATCTTCGGCGGTGGCTTCCTCGCCTACGAGGGCGCCCACAAGGTGCACGAGCGCCTCACCGGGCACGCCACCGAGGCCGAGGAGGACGTCTCCGAAGCGGGTGAGTTCACCCCCGAGCACGAGAAGCGCACCATCGCCAACGCCGTGCGCACCGACTTCATCCTCAGCGCCGAGATCATGGTGATCGCGCTCAAGGAGGTCGTCAGCTCCGACCCCGACGCGAGCATCTGGATGCGCGCGATCGTGCTGGCGGTCGTCGCCGTGCTCATCACCGTGCTGGTCTACGGCGTCGTCGCACTGATCGTGAAGATGGACGACGTCGGGCTCGCCCTGTCAAAGCGCGACTCCCGCGGCTCGCAGCGGGTCGGGCTCTGGATGGTCGGCTTCATGCCGAAGCTGCTCGCCGGCATCTCCCTGATCGGCACGCTGGCCATGCTGTGGGTCGGCGGCCACATCTTCCTGGTCAGCCTCTACGAGATCGGTGGTCACGACGGCCTGCTCGAGGGCACGGCCGTCGGCGACGCCCTCCACGCGCCGTACGACCTCCTGCACCACTGGGAGGAGGACGTGCACCACGCGATCGGCGGGGCGCTCGGCAGCCTCGCGGGGTGGCTGCTCAACACGCTCGTCTCGGCCCTCGTCGGCCTCGTGGTCGGCTTCGTGGTCCTGTACGCCCTGCGCGCCGTCGGCGTCGGCGGTCACGGTGACGGGCACGGTGACGGGCACGGTGACGGGCGTGGTGCGGGTCACGGCGGGGAGTCCGGACAGGCGCCCGCCGACCCGCCCGCCGAGGATTCTCCGAATCGCTGACGGCGGTCCTACTCTCTTCTGGTCCGCGCGGGAGATCCCGAGGACGCACAGATGTGCGGCGCAGACGGCTCCACCACACCAGGAGACAACCGATGGACTTCAACGTCGCCGACCTCAACCTCGCCGCCTACGGCCGCAAGGAGATCGAGCTCGCCGAGCACGAGATGCCGGGCCTGATGGCCATGCGCGAGCGCTACGGCAAGGAGCAGCCGCTCAAGGGCGCGCGCATCGCCGGCTCGCTGCACATGACGATCCAGACCGCCGTGCTGATCGAGACCCTCGCGGCCCTCGGCGCGGACATCCGCTGGGCCACCTGCAACATCTTCTCCACCCAGGACCACGCCGCCGCTGCGGTGGTCGTCGGCCCCCCGTCGAAGGGTGGCACCCCCGAGAACCCGCAGGGCGTGCCGGTCTTCGCGTGGAAGGGTGAGACCCTCGCCGAGTACTGGGACGAGGCCGAGAAGGTCTTCGACTTCGCCGAGGGCGGTCCCAACATGCTGCTCGACGACGGCGGCGACATCACGATGCTGCTCCACCTCGGCGTCGAGTACGAGAAGGCCGGCAAGGTCCCCTCGCAGGACTCCACGGACAACGAGGAGTTCAAGGAGGTGCTGCGCGTCCTGGCCCGCTCGCTGGAGACCGACCCGCAGCGCTGGACCAACCGCGCGCCGATGGTGAAGGGCGTCTCGGAGGAGACCACGACCGGCGTCCTGCGCCTCTACGAGCGCTTCAAGGAGGGCACGCTGCTCTTCCCGGCGATCAACGTCAACGACTCGGTCACCAAGTCCAAGTTCGACAACAAGTACGGCTGCCGCCACTCGCTCGTCGACGGCATCAACCGCGCCACCGACGTGATGATCGGCGGCAAGGTCGCGGTCGTCTGCGGCTACGGCGACGTCGGCAAGGGCTCCGCGGAGTCGCTGCGCGGCCAGGGTGCGCGCGTCATCGTCACCGAGATCGACCCCATCTGCGCGCTGCAGGCCGCGATGGACGGCTACGAGGTCAAGCGCCTCGACTCGGTCGTCGAGACCGCCGACATCTTCATCACCACGACCGGCAACTTCGACATCATCACGGTCGAGCACTTCCACAAGATGAAGCACCAGGCGATCGTCGGCAACATCGGTCACTTCGACAACGAGATCAACATGGCGGGCCTGGCCAAGATCCCCGGCATCGTCAAGGACGAGATCAAGCCGCAGGTCCACCAGTGGATCTTCCCCAGCGAGGACGGCAAGCCCGGCAAGAAGATCATCGTGCTGTCGGAGGGCCGCCTGCTCAACCTGGGCAACGCCACCGGCCACCCGTCGTTCGTCATGTCGAACTCCTTCACCAACCAGGTGCTGGCCCAGATCGACCTGTTCACCAAGGCCGACTCCTACGAGCTGGGCGTGCACGTGCTGCCCAAGCACCTCGACGAGGAGGTCGCCCGGCTGCACCTCGACGCCCTCGGCGTCGAGCTGACCGAGCTCTCCAAGGAGCAGGCCGCCTACCTCGGCGTCCCGGTCGAGGGCCCGTACAAGCCCGAGCACTACCGCTACTGATCCGCGCACGCGTTCGGCTGAGGTCGGTCGTGGTGCCCCAATAGACTGGCGCCATGACCGACTTCGCCGAACCAGCGCGCGGCAGCGTGCTCGTCGTCGACGACGACCCCTCCCTGGCGGAGATGCTCTCCATCGTGCTGCGGCAGGAAGGGTTCGACAGCCGCATCGTGGGGCGAGGTGACGTGGCCCTCGACGCCTTCCGCGACTACCGGCCCGACCTGGTGCTGCTCGACCTGATGCTGCCCGGCAAGGACGGCATCGACGTCTGCAAGGAGATCCGCGCCGAGTCCGGCGTGCCGATCGTGATGCTGACCGCGAAGGGCGACACCATCGACGTCGTCGTCGGCCTCGAGTCCGGCGCCGACGACTACATCGTCAAGCCGTTCAAGCCCAAGGAGCTCATCGCCCGCGTCCGCGCGCGCGTCCGTCGCAACGACGTCACCCCCGACGAGGGGCTGACCATCGGCGACGTGTCCATCGACGTGGCCGGCCACTCGGTGACCCGGGCGGGCGAGCCGATCAACCTCACGCCCCTCGAGTTCGACCTGCTGGTCTGCCTCGCCCGCAAGCCGTGGCAGGTGTTCACGCGCGAGGTCCTGCTGGAGCAGGTCTGGGGCTACCGCCACAGCGCCGACACCCGCCTGGTCAACGTGCACGTGCAGCGGCTGCGCTCCAAGGTGGAGCACGACCCGGAGAACCCGGAGGTCGTGGTGACCGTCCGCGGCGTGGGCTACAAGGCCGGCAAGTCCTAGGGGCCGCCGGTGAGCATGCGTGACCGGCTCCCACCGGTGCTGAGGCACGGGCCCGCCTTCTGGCGGCGCTCGGTGCAGGCGCGCGTCGTGGTCAGCACGGTCCTGCTCTCCGCGGCCGTCGTCGGCATCGTCGGCTGGTTCCTCATCCAGCAGACCCGCGACGGTCTCCTCGACCACCGCGTCGAGGCCGTCGTGCAGGAGGCCGAGGGCGAGACCGCGGCGGCCCGCGCGGCGCTCGCCGCCACGCCCGGCATCGACGCCGACGAGTCGGCCCAGCAGCAGGCGCTCGTCGAGCCGATCCAGGCCCGCGGGACCACGCGCGGCTTCGCCGTGGTGCTGTCGCCGCCGGTGAACGAGGGACTCCGGCTGGCGGACGGCGGCGCGAAGTTCACCGAGGGCCTCGACCTGTCCAGCGTCCCGGAGACCCTCGAGGCCCGCTTCGACTCGCTCTCCCCGACGGCCTGGACCTTCACCGACATCCGCACGACCCGGCCGATCCAGGGCCTCCCCGAGGGTCCGGGCATCGTGGTGGGCAGCCAGATCCGCCTGCCTGCCGACGACAACACCTACACGCTCTACTACCTCTACCCGCTGGCCGAGCAGCAGGAGACGCTCGCCCTGGTGTCCCGCGCCATGCTCATCGCCGGCGTGCCGCTGCTGCTGCTCGTGGCGGGGCTGACCTGGCTGGTCACCCGCCAGGTCGTGACGCCGATCCGGATGGCCCGCCGGGTCGCGGAGCGCCTCGCGGCGGGCCAGCTGCAGGAGCGGCTCCGCGTCACCGGCGAGGACGACCTGGCGCGGCTCGCGACCTCGTTCAACCAGATGGCCTCCAACCTCCAGAAGCAGATCCGCCAGCTCGAGGAGCTCAGCCGGCTCCAGCGACGCTTCGTCTCCGACGTCTCCCACGAGCTGCGGACCCCCATCACGACCGTGCGGATGGCCAGCGACGTCATCCACGACGCCAAGCCCTTCCTCGACCCGGTCACCGGCCGTGCGGCCGAGCTGCTCCAGAAGGAGCTCGACCGCTTCGAGACGCTCCTGGCCGACCTGCTCGAGATCAGCCGCTTCGACGCCGGCGCCGCGGTGCTCGAGACCGAGGACGTGGACCTCGTCGACGTCGCCCGTCGCGTGGTCGACATGACCTCCGTGCTCGCGGCGCAGCGCGACACCCGCGTGGTGCTGCACGACCCCGGCTCGCCGTGCGTCGCGGAGGCCGACGTACGCCGGGTGGAGCGGATCGTGCGCAACCTGGTCACCAACGCCATCGACCACGCCGAGTGCCGCGACGTCGAGATCTTCGTCGCCGCCGACCTCCAGTCGGCCGCCATCGCGGTCCGCGACCACGGGGTGGGCCTCGGGCCCGGCGAGTCCGCGATGGTCTTCAACCGGTTCTGGCGCGCCGACCCGGCGCGCGCCCGCACCAGCGGCGGGACCGGGCTCGGCCTCTCGATCTCGCTCGAGGACACCCACCTCCACGGCGGCTGGCTCCAGGCATGGGGCCGTCCCGGGGAGGGCGCCCAGTTCCGCCTGACGCTGCCGCGCCGGCTCGGCACCCAGCTGCGCCACTCGCCGCTGCCGCTGGTGCCCGTCGACGCACGGGAGACCGCATGAAGCGGCGTCCTTCCATGCCCGTGACGCGGGTCGCCCGGCTCGCCGTCCTGGTGGCCGTCGCCGCGCTGCTGGCGGGCTGCGTGCGGATGCCGACCTCGGGCCCGGTCGTCGAGTCGGAGGGGACCGGCAGCTCGCAGGACGCGCCCGGCATCTCCTTCGACCCCCGCCCGCCGCAGGCCGGGCAGGCGACCGCCGAGATCGTCGAGGGCTTCTTCGAGGCGATGAAGGCCACCCCGGTGAGCGTCAGCGTCGCGCGCCAGTTCCTCTCGCGGGAGGCGGCGGAGGCGTGGGTGCCCGAGCAGCAGATCATCACCTACGCCGAGCTCGGGGACCCCACGGCCGGCACGTCGGTCCGCGTGTCGCTGACCGACGTCAACACCTACGACGCGCGCGGCGCCTGGCAGCGCACCCGCGGCGGCGGCACCCTCTCGCTCGGCCTGGTCAAGGAGGACGGGGAGTGGCGCATCGACGAGGTGCCCGACGCCCTCATCGTCCCGGACTCGTGGTTCGACGACTGGTACGAGCGGGCCTCCCTCTACTACTTCGACCCCACGACCGAGATCATGGTCCCCCAGCCGGTGTTCGTCCCTCGCGGCGACCAGTTCGCGTCGTCGCTGGTGCGGGGGCTGCTCACCAGGTCGTCCGCCCAGATGCAGGACGTCACGCGCAGCTACTTCCCGCCGGGCACCCAGGCGGGTCTCTCGGTGCCGATCACCTCCGGGGTCGCGCAGGTCTCGCTCTCGGGTGACCCGGACTCCGTGGACGAGCTGACCGCGCAGCGGATGCTCGCCCAGCTCGTCTGGACGCTGCGGCAGGAGCCGCGCATCGGCGCGGTCCAGCTCAGCATCGGCGGTCGGACCATCGTCGGGCCCAGCGGTTCCCCGCAGGTGAGCCTGCAGTTCGGCAGCGGCTACGACCCCAACGGCGTGCCCGCCACGACCGACCTCTTCGCGCTCGACGAGGGACGCGTCGTGACCGGCCCGATGGGCGAGCTCGCACCCACGCTCGGCCCCCTCGGGCAGGACGACTCCGGCTACGACCTGCGCTCCATCGGCGCCAGCCTCTCCGGCGTCCGCGTGGCCGGGGTCACCGCCACCGGCTCGGACCTGGTGGTCGCGCCGGCCGAGTCGCCCACCGGCGAGGTGACGACCGTCATCGCCGGGGCCGTCGACCTGACCGCGCCGCACTGGGACTACCGCGACCGCATCTGGGTGCTCGACCGCAACGACGGCCGCGCGCGGGTGTTCCAGGTCGTCGACGGGGAGACCGAGGAGATGCCCGTGCCCGGGCTCACCGGGCGCCGCCTCACCGAGATGATCGTCTCGCGCGACGGCAGCCGGCTGGTCGCCGTCGTCCGCGCCGGCAAGACGGACCGCGTCGTCTCGGTCCGCGTCCGGCACGACGCCGGCGGCGCGGTGGTCGGGTTCACCGAGCCCCAGGTGCTGTCGGAGCCGACCGAGGGCACCGCGCGCATCCGCGACATCGCGTGGCGCTCGCCGACGACCGTGTCGGTGCTGCGCGACATCATCACCGAGGGCCTCTCGCAGGTGCGCACGGTCTCCGTCGACGGTGCTCCCGGCGAGATCTCGACCGGCGGCACGACGACCCTGCGCGGGCGCATCCGCACGCTCGTGTCCAGCCCGGTCGACCTCGTCGAGGCCTACGCCGTCGCCGGGCGCGACGTGTTCGCCCTGACCCGCCCCGAGCGCTCGGTGCCCGACCTGCCGCCCGGCCTGACGTCGCTGACCTACGTCGGCTGATCCACAGGCGACGCGCCGGCGGTTGCCGTCGTACGACGCCTCCTGCTGCCATGGCCGGGTGCTCGACGAGGCCCTCGACCTGTTCCTCGGCAGCCGGTGCGTGGGCTGCGACCTGCCGGGCCGGATGCTGTGCCCGACCTGCCGCGACGGCCTCTCGACCCGCGCGCGGGTGGCGTGGCCGAGCCCGGTGCCGGAGGGGCTCGTGACGCCGTGGGTCGCGGAGGCGTACGACGGCGCGGTCAAGGCGCTGGTGGTGGGCCACAAGGACCGCGGCCAGTGGGGCCACCGCCGGGTGCTGGGCGACCTGCTGGCGCACGCGGTCCACGGCGCCGCCGCCCACCTCGACCCCGCGGTGCCGCTGCTGCTGGTCCCGGTGCCGTCGCGGCCGGGCGCGGGTCGGCGTCGCGGCTACGAGGCCACCGAGGCGTTGGTGCGCAGGGCCTGCACCCGGGTCCGCCGCGAGCGACCCGCGGCGGTCGTGCCCCTGCTGGTCTCGCGCGGTGCCGCCGACCAGGCCGGCCTCGACGCGGGGGACCGGGCCGCCAACGTGGCCGGCTCGATGCACTGCCGCACCGCCGCGCTCGCGCGCGCCGGGCGCCGGTGGAGCCGGGCCCACGTGCTCGTCTGCGACGACGTGCTGACCACCGGCTCGACCGCCCGGGAGGCCCAGCGGGCGCTCGAGGCGGTGGGCCTGCCGCCCGCCGCGGTCGTTGCCGTGGCGGCCACCCGGCGCCGCGGCGCCGGTGGAGCGAGTGCCGCTGGCTCGACAGGTGACCCCGCGGTTGGATCGGGACGGCGGAGGGGCTAGCGTCTTGTCATGGAGTCCGCCCGGGTCCGTGGTTGCGTCACGGAGAGGGCTGTGCGCGTCACCGTCAGGTGCAGCGACAGGCCGGACCCGCGGCAAGCCGATGCCAGTCGCAGGCGAAACGGTCCACGTAAGTCCCCGGGCACCGCGCTGCTCAGCAGCCCGACGTCCGTCGGACGATCACGGTGCGGCTTAGAAGTAAGTCCTGCCTCGACTCCGGCGCCAGATGTGCCGGAAGCCGGGAGAAGGCCAGTAGTGACGGAGAAGTCGCGAACGCTTCAGCAGGCGGTTGTGGGGTCGAAGACCAGGTCGGCCGGGCGGGCTCCATCCCACCCTGCCCCGGCGGGTGTGCCGCCGCGGCGAAATGGAGGGGTGCGGACCGTTCGCTAGTTGAGGAGGTTCACATGGAGGTTGTGGTCACGGGGCGGCACTGCGAGGTGTCCGACCGGTTCCGCGAGCACGTGTCCGAGAAGCTCAGCCGTCTGGAGAAGCACGATCACCGCATCATGCGCGTCCAGGTCGAGGTCGGGCTCGAGAAGAACCCCCGCCAGCACGACCGGTCGACGAAGGTCGAGCTCACCGCCTTCTCCAAGGGGCCGGTGATCCGCGCCGAGGCCGCGGCCGAGGACAAGATGGGCGCCCTCGACCTGGCCCTCGACAAGATGCAGGCGCAGATGCGTCGCGCTGCCGACCGCCGCCGCGTGCACAAGGGCCGCAACACCCACGTCGGCGTGGGCGAGGCCCTCGCCGCGATGCCCGAGGTCGAGGACGCCCCCGCCGACGACGAGGCCGTCGTCGAGCGCAAGGTCGGCCCGATCACGGTGACGGGTGACGGACCGCTCGTGGTCCGCGAGAAGTCCCACAGCGCAGTCCCGATGACCCTTGACCAGGCCCTCTACGAGATGGAGCTCGTGGGGCACGACTTCTACCTCTTCGTCGACAAGGAGAGCGAGCGGCCCGCGGTGGTATACCGACGGCGCGGCTACGACTACGGGGTCATCTCCCTCGAGGTGGACTGAACCGACCCCTGCCCCCGGTCGCGCGCGCATGACATGATGCGCGCGTGACCGAGGCGACATCAGCTGGGACCGAACCCGTCCGCGTCCTCGTCGTGGACGACCAGGAGCTCTTCCGACGTGGCCTCATCATGCTGCTGGGCGGGGACGCCGACATCGAGGTGGTCGGCGAGGCGGCCGACGGCATCACCGCCACCGAGCTGGCGATCACCACCGCGCCCGACGTGATCCTGCTCGACGTGCGGATGCCGCGCCGCACCGGCGTCGAGGCGTGCCGCGCGATCAAGGAGGCCGTGCCGGCCACCAAGATCATCATGCTCACCGTCTCCGACGAGGAGGCCGACCTCTACGAGTCGGTCAAGAACGGTGCCGCCGGGTACCTGCTCAAGGACTCCTCGATCGAGGAGGTCGCCCAGGCCATCCGCGTCGTCAACGAGGGCCAGTCGCTGATCAGCCCGTCGATGGCCGTGAAGCTGATCGACGAGTTCAAGCAGATGTCCAAGCCCGAGCGCGAGCAGGGACCGGCGCTGCGCCTCACCGAGCGTGAGCTCGAGGTCCTGCGCCTCGTGGCCAAGGGGCTCAACAACCGTGAGGTCGCCAAGGAGCTCTTCATCTCCGAGAACACGGTCAAGAACCACGTCCGCAACATCCTGGAGAAGCTGCAGCTCCACTCCCGCATGGAGGCCGTCATGTACGCCATGCGCGAGAAGCTGCTCGACCTTCCCTGAGCGACCCGGTTGTCGTACGCCTCTGGTTGAGTTCGCGGCGTGGACCAGCTCACGCAGCTCCAGGCCCGTCGCATCGCGCTGGCCGCCCAGGGCTTCACCGACCGGACCCATGCCACGCCCACGATGGCGACGTTCGACCGGACCCTGGCGCGCACGGGCGTCCTCCAGGTCGACTCGGTCAACGTCCTCCAGCGCGCGCACTTCATGCCGCTCTACTCGCGGATGGGCCCCTACGACGTCGACCTCCTGCGTCGTGCCCAGCACGGCACCCCGCGGCGACCGCGCCGCCTCGTCGAGTACTGGGCGCACGTGCAGGCGCTCATGCCGGTGGACCTGTGGCCGCTGATGCGGCACCGGATGGAGAAGTACCGCGCCGAGCGCGGCAAGTGGGGCTTCACCGCCGACGAGGCGCTCGAGCCGCGGGTGCTCGACGCCGTCCGTGACCGGGGGCCGGTCACCGCGCGCGACCTGGAGGACGAGTTCAGCACCGGTCCCCGCACCAAGGAGCACTGGGGCTGGAACTGGTCCGAGGCGCGCAAGGTCCTCGACTACCTCTACCTCGTGGGCGACGTCGCCGTCGCCGGGCGCAACAGCCAGTTCGAGGTGGTCTACGACGTGCCCGAGCGGGTCCTGCCCCCGAGCGTGCTCGCCGCGCCCACGCCGACGCCGCAGGAGGCGGTCACCGAGCTCGTCCGCCGTGCCGCGCGCTCGCACGGGGTGGCCAGCGGACCGTGCCTGGCCGACTACTACCGCCTGCGGCTGCAGCCCGCGCCCGGGAAGGCGAGCGTCAAGGTGGCGATCGACGAGCTCGTCGAGGACGGCGAGCTGATCCCGGTGACCGTGCAGGGGTGGAAGCGGCAGGCGTGGCTCCACCGCGACGCCCGGCTGCCCCGGCGGGTGGGCGCACGCACCCTGCTCAGCCCCTTCGACCCCGTCGTGTGGGAGCGGGCGCGGGCCGAGGCGCTCTTCGACTTCTTCTACCGGATCGAGATCTACGTCCCCGCCGACAAGCGCGTGCACGGCTACTACGTGCTGCCGTTCCTCCTCGGCGACCGGCTGGTCGGCAGGGTCGACCTCAAGGCCGACCGGGCCGCCGGACGGCTGCTGGTCCCGGGCGCGTTCGCGGAGGCGGGCGCCCCTCCCGAGACCGCCCACGAGCTGGCGGCCGAGCTGCGGCGGATGGCCGACTGGCTCGGCCTCGACGACGTGGTAGTGGGCGAGCGGGGTGACCTGTCGCACGCATTGGGTCACGCGTTGGCGGGGTAGGTACAGTTACCACTCGTGCCTGCCATCATCGACAAGCTCCTCCGCATCGGCGAGGGCAAGATCCTCCGTGAGCTCGAGTCCGTGTCCAAGGCGGTCAACGCCATCGAGGACGACTTCGTCAAGATGACCGACGAGGAGCTCCGCGGGATGACCGACGAGTTCCGCGAGCGGCTCGCCAACGGGGAGACGCTCGACGACATCATGCCGGAGGCCTTCGCCACCGTCCGCGAGGCGAGCAAGCGCGTGCTCGGCATGCGTCCGTTCGACGTGCAGGTCATGGGCGCGGCGGCGCTCCACCTCGGCAACATCGCCGAGATGAAGACCGGTGAGGGCAAGACGCTCGTCGCCGTGCTGCCGTCCTACCTCAACGCCCTCGAGGGCAAGGGCGTCCACGTCGTCACCGTCAACGACTACCTCGCCAAGTTCCAGTCCGAGCAGATGGGCCGCGTGCACCACTTCCTCGGCCTGACCACTGGCGTGATCCTGCCGTCGATGCGCCCCGCTGAGCGTCGCGAGGCCTACGCCTGCGACATCACCTACGGCACCAACAACGAGCTCGGCTTCGACTACCTGCGCGACAACATGGCGGACTCGGTCGCCGAGTGTGTCCAGCGCGGCCACAACTTCGCGATCGTCGACGAGGTCGACTCGATCCTCATCGACGAGGCGCGCACCCCCCTCATCATCAGCGGCCCGACCCAGGACGAGGTCAAGTGGTACGCCGAGTTCTCCAAGGTGGCCCGCTCGATGGTCCGCGACACCGACTACGAGGTCGACGAGAAGAAGCGCACCATCTCGGTGCTGGAGCCCGGCATCACCCGGGTCGAGGACCACCTCGGCATCGACAACCTCTACGACTCGGTCAACACCCCGCTCATCTCCTTCCTCAACAACTCCATCAAGGCCAAGGAGCTGTTCCGCAAGGACAAGGAGTACGTCGTCATGGACGGCGAGGTGCTCATCGTCGACGAGCACACCGGCCGCATCCTGTCCGGCCGCCGCTACAACGACGGCCTGCACCAGGCCATCGAGGCCAAGGAGGGCGTGACCGTCCGCGAGGAGTACCAGACCCTCGCCACGATCACCCTGCAGAACTACTTCCGCCTCTACACCAAGCTCTCCGGCATGACCGGTACGGCCATGACCGAGGCCTCGGAGTTCGACAAGATCTACAAGCTCGGCGTGGTCCCGATCCCGACCAACCGCCCGATGCAGCGCGTCGACAACGTCGACCTCGTCTACCGCACCGAGGAGGCCAAGTACGAGGCCGTCGCCGACGACATCGCCGAGCGCCACGAGAAGGGCCAGCCGATCCTGATCGGCACCGTCTCGGTGGAGAAGTCCGAGTACCTCTCCAACCTGCTCAAGAAGCGCGGCATCCCGCACACGGTCCTCAACGCCAAGCAGCACGCCGACGAGGCCAAGGTCGTCGCGCTCGCCGGCCACAAGGGCGCCGTCACCGTCGCCACCAACATGGCCGGTCGAGGCACCGACATCATGCTCGGCGGCTCGGTCGACTTCCTCGCCGACCAGGAGCTGCGCAAGCAGGGCCTCGACCCCGTGGAGACCGCGGAGGACTACGACGCCGCCTGGCCCGCGATGGTCGAGCGGATCAAGGCCCAGGTCGCGGCCGAGCACGACGAGGTCAAGGAGCTCGGCGGCCTCTACGTCGTCGGCACCGAGCGCCACGAGTCGCGCCGCATCGACAACCAGCTCCGCGGACGTTCCGGCCGCCAGGGCGACCCGGGCGAGTCCCGGTTCTACCTGTCGCTGCAGGACGAGATGATGCGCCTGTTCAAGTCGGAGTGGGTCGACCGCATCCTCACCGTGCTCAAGGTCCCCGACGACGTGCCGATCGACGCCAAGCGCGTCAGCAACGCCATCGCCGGCGCCCAGGCCAACATCGAGTCGCAGAACTTCGAGTCGCGCAAGAACGTCCTCAAGTACGACGACGTGATGAGCCGCCAGCGCGAGGTCATCTACGCCGAGCGCCGCCGGGTGCTCGAGGGCGCCGACCTCGGCGAGCAGATCCGCGGCTTCCTCGACGACGTCATCGCCGGCTACGTCCGCGGCGCGACCGAGGGCTACGCCGAGGACTGGGACCTCGACGGCCTGTTCACGGCCCTCAACCAGCTCTACCCGGTCGGCCTGACCAAGGAGGGCCTGGTCAAGCAGGCCGGTGGAGTCGAGGGGCTCAGCCGCGAGCGGCTCATCGAGGACCTGCAGAAGGACGTGCAGGAGGCCTACGACCGCCGCGAGGACGAGATGGGCGAGGAGGTGCAGCGCGAGCTCGAGCGCCGCGTCGTCCTCTCCGTGCTCGACCGCAAGTGGCGCGAGCACCTCTACGAGATGGACTACCTCCGCGAGGGCATCTACCTGCGGGCCTACTCCCAGCGTGACCCGCTCGTGGAGTACCAGCGCGAGGGCTTCGACATGTTCGCCGCCATGATGGACGGCATCAAGGAGGAGTCGGTCGGCTTCCTCTTCAACCTCCAGGTCGAGGTGGAGGACGACGAGGACGAGGTGGAGCCGGCCCAGGTCGCCCCCCAGGTGTCGGCGGCCACCCCGCAGATCGACTTCGCGCAGGCGGCGGCCCACGCGCCGGGCGCCCAGCCGCAGCAGCAGGCGCAGCACACGCCCACCATCCGGGCCAAGGGCCTCGACAAGCCCAGCCGCCCGCAGAACCTGTCCTACACCGCGCCGTCGGAGGACGGCGAGGCCGAGGTCCACGCGGCCCCGGACGCCGAGGACGACCCGTTCGCCGGCGTCGGCCGCAACTCGCTGTGCCCCTGCGGCTCGGGACAGAAGTTCAAGCGCTGCCACGGTGCCCCCGGTGGCGCCACCGGCCGCGCGACCATGGGCGGCTGACCGGCGCACGGACGGGGCGTCAGCCCCAGCAGATCGCCACGCACTGCCACCGGTCCCGCACGACCTCGAAGCGTGCGGCGACCGCGCGCGAGCGGCGGCCGTAGCGCACGTGCGCGCTGGCCTCGACCGCGTCGCTGCGGATCAGGGCGGTGCGTACGCCGACCACGACCGGCCGCGCCGGGTTGGGTCCCCGGACCCGGCCCGGCGCGAGGCCGCCTGCGGCGGTGACCGCCCGGGCGCGGCCCGACAGCGCGTCGAACACCTCCGGGACGGTGTGGCGGAGCAGCTGGGCGACGGGTCGGTCGCCGGCGGCGATCTCGACCGCGGCCTGCAGGTAGCGCCCGACGAACGCGTCGACCTGCTCCCGCGAGGCGCGCTCGAGGTCGGCCAGGTCGCTCGCGCGGGTGCTGCGCAGGCGGGGGCGCGGGGGAGCGGTGCGCGGGGTAAGGTCCAGGGCGAGCGCGCCCTGCACGCTGGCCACGCCGGCGCTCGGCCGGAGGACGATGACCTCGGCCTCGGCGGTGTCGGGTGTGCTCATCGTCGTTCTCCGTCCTTCTCGGCGGTCGGTTCGGTGTCGGGCAGGCGGAGTGCCTGGCCCGGGTGGATCAGGTCGGGGTCGGCGCCGACGACGTCCCGGTTGAGGCGCCAGATCTCGCGCCAGCGCGACTCGACGTCCGTGCCGGGCGCGGGGTGCGCCCGGGCGATGGACCACAGCGAGTCGCCGGCCCGGACCACGTGGTCGCCCTGGGCCGCGGGGGACGGGGCAGTGCCGGGCGACCGGGTCGTGGTCGACGCGACGGCACGCTCGGGCAGCGGGAGACCCACCAGCACCTCGGCATCCCCGCCGCCGGAGGCGTGCGCGGGGAGCGTCGTGCCGGCGGCGACGGCCACGCCGCACGCGAGGAGGACCAGCCGGCGGGCGGCGCCGCCGCCCCGCGGGACCGAGCCCGCCACGACCTGGGCGACCGTGAGCGAGGTGACGAGCCAGAGCCACGCCAGGGACAGGGCCAGGCCCGTCGCGCAGGCCGCCACCAGCACCTGGTCGGCACCCGCGGAGACGCTCGCCCCCGCTGCGGCCCGCCAGGCGCCGGGCACCGTCAGTGCCGCCGCGGTCGCCGCGGCCGTGACGCCGACCCAGACGGCGTACGGCCGTGCGCGCCCGACGAGCTCCCGAGACATCACGCGATCCTTTCGTTTGCGTGCGTTTGCTTCATTCAACGAACGTTGGCCGATGGTGTCAACGCTTCCTCCACAAGGTCTCGGTCGGAGGCGCAACCGACGCGGTGCGTCCGACGTCTCCCGGGGTGAAGGGGGACGAGGCCATGAGGACGAGGACAGTGCGAGCCCTGATCGGGGCGGCGACCACCGCCGCGCTCATCACCGCTGGGGCCGGTTGCGGAGCGCAGCAGGGCGCCGACGGCCCTGCGGCAGCGGAGCCGGCGGGTCAGGAGGCCGGACCGCCGGTCACGCTCCCCGTGGCGGTCGGCGGCGACCTCTACGTGGGCGGGCACCACGTGCCCGGCCGGTGGTACGCCGCGGGCGGGCGCGGCACGCACTGGATCGCCCTGCGCGAGGACCGCACCTGGTGGTGGGGCTTCGACGAGGAGCCCCAGCGCATCGACGGCCAGGTCGACCAGTCGGTCGTCATCTCGCCCAGTGGTGGCTACACGGCTCACGTGCTCACCGAGCCCGACGGCGGTTGGACGCTGGTCGGGGCCGACACCGAGTGGGCCGGTGAGGGCCTCGGCGGCGTCGACCTGCCCCGCGGCGGGTCGAGCCCGCCGCCCCGGGCGGTGGCCGTCACCGACGACGGCCTGGTCGTCGCGGGCGGGCCGCACTTCCAGTGGCTGTGGCGCCCACTGGTCGACAACGCGACGGTCGACCTCGCCGAGACCGCCCCGGGGCAGGTGGTGGTCGGCAGCACCGACGCCGGTCTCGTCGTCAACGAGGGCCGCTACGACCGCACCGACGGCCAGCAGGGTTCCCCCTACCTCGCCACGATCGACAGCGACGGCACCCTGACCCGGCTCGGCCCGCTCCCGACCCACGACGTGCTGGAGGCGGGGGAGCAGTGGATCGCCTACGCGCCACCGGGGACGCTCGGAGGTGAGACGTCGGGCATCCCTGAGCTGCAGGTGCAGCGGCGTGACGGCTCAGCCGCGGGCCGGCTCACCGCCCCGGACGGCTGGGTCTTCCTCGCGCCGGGCTTCCGGTGGGAGTCCGCGGACCAGCTGCTGGCCGTCCTGGCGTCCGAGGACGGACAGACCGAGAGGCTGGCCCGGTGCCGGCCGGACACCAGCACCTGCGAGGTCGTCCTCCCGGCTGGCTAGGCTCGGCGGCATGTCCTGGGAGCACGACCTGTTCGCGCTGCTCGACGACCTCGAGGGCCAGGCCGCCGCGGCGTGGGAGGCCGACCGCGAGGCCGAGCTCGCCGACCGGGCGCGCACCGAGTACGCCGCCGTCACCCTCGCGAGCCGCCTGATGGCCTCCCGCGGTCGCGACGTGGTCCTCGACCTCCCGCACGTCGGCCGGCTCGAGGGGCGGCTGGCCCGGGTGGGGGAGGAGTGGTGCCTCCTCGACGCGACCGGCCAGGACTGGATCGTCCCGCTGCGCGCGGTCACCGGCGTGCGCGCGGCCAGCGAGCGCTCGGTGCCCGAGGTGGCGTGGTCCCCGGTCGACCGGCTCGGCCTGCGGGCCGCGCTGCGCCGCCTCGCGGACGCCGGGGCCCGGTGCCTGGTCCACCTCGCCGACGGCACCCGCCACGAGGCGTACGTCGACCGCGTCGGTGCCGACTTCCTCGAGGGGCGCGCCACCTCGGGTGAGGCCTTCCTGGTGCCCTACGCCGGCCTCGTCGCCGTGCAGAGCCGCGACGACTGACCCGGCCCGCGAGCCCTCAGGTGGCCTCGACGTCGTACGGCGGGACCTGCCCGTCGGGGAGCCTGGACTGCAGGGCTGCCTGCGCCTGCTCGCGGTCGACCTCGGCCATCGCCTCGGTGATGTGCTTGCGCACGATCGAGCGGGGGTCGAGGTCGCGCAGCTCGAGGTCGGCGTAGTCCGGGCCGAGCTCGTTGCGGAGCTCGTCGCGGGCGTTGTGGGCCAATCCGCGGGCGCGGTGGAGCAGCTGGGCCGCCTGTCGCGCGAGGTCGGGCAGCTTGTCCGGACCGAGCACGATGACCGCCACGAGCGCGATCACGGCCAGCTCGAGGAGCCCGACGTCGAACATGCCTCAGAACCTACTGCCTGGCCGGAACCGTGATCGGGACGTGGTCAGAACTTGCTCGACGGCGTGAGCCCGAGCTGCATGCCGGCGAGCCCGCGGCCGCGGCCCGCCAGCGTCTCGGCGACCCGCGTCAGCTCGCGTGCGGCGGGAGCGGACGGGTCGGCCTCCACGATCGGCTTGCCGACGTCGCCGCCCTCACGCAGCGAGATGTCCAGCGGGATCCGGGCGAGCACGGGCACGTCGTAGCCGAACCGCTCGGAGAGGGTCCGGGCCACGCGGTCGCCACCGCCGGAGCCGAAGACCTCGAGGCGGTGGTCGTCCTCGGGCGGGCAGTGCGGGCAGGGGAGGTAGCTCATGTTCTCGACCACGCCCACCACCCGCTGGTGCATCATCGAGGCCATGGTGCCGGCGCGCTCGGCGACCTCGGCGGCCGCCTCCTGCGGCGTCGTGACGACCACGACCTCGGCGCTCGGGAGGTGCTGGCCGAGCGAGATGGCGACGTCGCCGGTGCCCGGGGGCAGGTCGAGCAGGAGGGCGTCGAGGTCGCCCCAGTAGACGTCGGCCAGCATCTGCACGAGGGCGCGGTCGAGCATCGGGCCGCGCCACGCGACCACCTGGTCGCGCCGGGGCTTGAGCATGCCGATGGAGATGACCGAGACGCCGCTGGGCGTGGGGACCGGCATGATCAGGTCGTCGACCTGCGTCGGCCGGGTGTCGGCCACGCCCAGCATGGCCGGCACGGAGTGGCCGTAGATGTCGGCGTCCACGATGCCGACCTTGAGGCCCTGCGCGGCGAGCGAGAGCGCGAGGTTGACCGTGACCGACGACTTGCCGACGCCGCCCTTGCCGCTGGCGATGGCGTAGACCTTGGTCAGCGAGCCGGGCTGGGCGAAGGGGATCTCGCGCTGGGCGCGCCCGTCGCTCAGGATCTCCTTGAGGCCGGCGCGCTGCTCGGCCGTCATGACGCCGAGGGTGAGGTCGATCGACGCGACGCCCGGGACCTTCGTGACGGCCGCGGTAACGTCGCGGTTGATCGTGTCCTTGAGCGGGCACCCGGCGACGGTGAGCAGCACGTGGACCGCGACCGAGCCGTCGTCGGCCACCTCGACGGTGTCCACCATCCCCAGCTCCGTGATCGGCCGCTTGATCTCGGGATCGTTGACGGTCGCCAGGGCGTCCATCACCTGCTGCTGCGTGGGGGTGCTCATGATGCAGAAGTCTACGAGCCACCCCGTGGGATCACGGTCCCGGCTCGTCCTCCGGCTCGCGGCGCGAGAGGTCCTCGATGTCACCGAGCAGAACGCGGAGCTCGGACCGGAGGAAGTCGCGGGTGGCGACCTCGCCGACCGACATCCGCAGCGAGGCCACCTCTCGGGCGAGGAACTCCATGTCGGCGTGGGCGCGGGCGTTGGCCTGCCTGTCCTGCTCGGCGATCACCTTGTCGCGCTGCTCCTGGCGGTTCTGGGCGAGCAGGATCAGGGGTGCGGCGTAGGACGCCTGGAGGCTGAGCATCAGCGTCAGGAAGATGAACGGGAACTCGTCGAAGCGCAGGTCCGCGGGAGCCAGCACGTTCCAGCAGATCCAGGCCGCGACGAACATCGTCATCCACAGCAGGAACTTCGCGGTGCCCATGTAGCGGGCGAACGACTCGGCGAAGACACCGAAGGCGTCGGCGTCGACCGACGGCCGCCGCACGATCGGGCGCCGGGTCTCGCGGGGGGTGTCCAGGCGGGGACGGCGGTTCTCGCTCACCCGGCCCTCCCGGCGCTCGGCCCGCCGTTGATCCGGCCGGGACGCGGCGCCCGGTCACGCCAGCCCTCGGGCAGCATGTGGTCGAGCAGGTCGTCGACCGTGACCGCGCCCAGCAGTCGGCCCTCGTCGTCGACGACGGGTGCTGCCACCAGGTTGTAGGTGGCCAGGTGCGCCGCCACCTGGTCCATCGACGCGTCCGGCCGCAGCGGGTCCATCGACTCGTCGAGCGCGGCGGCCACCAGGGTCGAGGGCGGCTCCCGGAGCAGCCGCTGGATGTGGGCGGCGCCGAGGAGCTTGCCGGTCGGCGTCTCCAACGGCTGGCGGCAGACGTAGACCAGGGCGGCGAGGGCCGGGGTGAGCTCGGGGTTGCGGACGTGGGCGAGCGCGTCGGCGATGGTGGCGTCGGGGGAGAGGATGACCGGCTCGGGCGTCATCATCGCGCCCGCCGTGTCGTCGGCGTAGGACATCAGGCGCCGGACGTCCTCGGCCTCCTCGGGCTCCATCAGCCCGAGCAGCGTGGCGGCGGTCTCGGGGTTGAGGTCGGCGATGAGGTCGGCGGCGTCGTCGGCCGACATCTCCTCGAGGATGTCGGCAGCACGCTCGGAGTCGAGGTGCTCGAGGATCTCGACCTGGTCCTCCTCGGGGAGCTCCTCGAGCACGTCGGCGAGGCGCTCGTCGTCGAGGGCGGCGACGACGGCCGTACGCCGCTCCGCCGGCAGGTCGTGGATCATGTTGGCCGCGTCGGCCGGGCGCATGTCGTTGAGCGCGGCGATGAGGTGGGTGGCGCCCTGCGTGGGCTCGTGCCGCGTCAGGCCGGTGACGTCACGCCACTCCACGACGTGGGTCTGGCCGCGCCGCCGGAAGCCCTTGCTCGGCTCCTGCACGGCGACGCGCGAGAGCACCCAGTCGCGGTTGCGGGCCTGCTCCATCGCCACGTCGTAGACGACGCCGGTCACGCCGGTCTCGCGGATCGTCACGGTGCGGTCGAGCATCTGGCCCATCACGAGCGTCTCGGTCGAGCGCTGCTCGAACCGGCGCATGTTGAGCAGCCCGGTCGTGTGGACCTGACCGCTGTCGATCGCGGTGATCCGGGTCATCGGCACGAAGATCCGGCGTCGGCCGAACACCTCGGCGACCATGCCGAGGACGCGCGGCTGGCTCGTCTCCGTACGGAGCGCGACCACCAGGTCGCGCACCTTGGCCACCTGGTCGCCCTGGGGGTCGAAGATCGGCAGCCCGACGAGCCGGGCCACGAAGACGCGGGTCGGGGTGGTGCTCACGCCCGCAACGGTAGCGTGCCCCCATCCTCCGCGAGTCCCCTCCGCGCCGAACGAGTGGTGTACCCTGACGTCGCACGAGTCACTTCTGTCACATCGATCGGGCCCGGGCCGACACGTCGCGGCGTGTGGGGAGTGGTCACGGTCGGGTCACCTCGACGACGCCACTTCCCCGACATCTGTGAGGCCCCCTCCATGCCCGGCACGACTGTTCCTCTGCGCCCGTCCTCCGTCCGACGCCTCTGTGCTGTCGGCCTGACGCTCGCCACGGCCCTGCTCGTGGCCCCCGCCGCTCCCGACGCCGGCCTCGCGCCCGCGTCCGCGGCCGAGCCCGCCGCCGCCCCCGTCGCGGCCCGGTCCATGGAGGTCCCGCAGACGACCCCCGCCACCGGCTTCCGCGTCGGCAACTTCAACGTCCTCGGCGCCGACCACACCGCTCCCGGCGGCAACCGGAAAGGCTGGGAGTCGGGCACCGTGCGCATGGACCGCGTCGTCAGCCTGCTCCAGGAGCACACCCTCGACGTCGTGGGCTTCCAGGAGTTCCAGCCGCCGCAGGCGGCGCGGTTCACCGAGCTGATGGGCACGTCCTGGCAGACCTACCCGGGCCTGAACAACCCGGCCGGCCCGTCGGTCAACTCGATCGGGTGGCGCACCGACGTGTGGACGCTCCTCGAGGCCCGCACGCTCCCCATCCCCTACTTCGACGGCGTCCCCAGCCGGATGCCGGCCGTGCTCCTGCAGAACGTCGAGACCGGTCGTCGGGTGTGGTTCTTCAACACCCACAACCCCGCCGACGTCCGCGGGCCGGCGCAGGCCTACCGCGACGCGGGCTTCGCGATGGAGGTCGCCCTCGCCAACGAGCTGCGCGCGGCCTACCCCGACGCCCCCTTCATCTCGCTCGGCGACAAGAACGAGCGCGGCAGCTACTACTGCAAGGTCGCTCCGGGCGCCGGCCTGTGGTCGGCGAGCGGCGGCTACGTCGACGGCAGCACGTGCTCTCCGCCCGGCGGCGGCGCGATCGACTGGATCATGGGCACCCGCGACGCGTTCTTCAACAGCTACACACGCGTGTGGAACGACTTCGTGTCCAAGACCAGCGACCACCCGCTCTACACCGCCAACGTCGTCGTCCCGGCGTCCGCGCCGGTCGGCGTCGACCACGTCGTCGTGGTCGCCGTCCCCGGCCTGACCTCGGCCGCCGCGGGCGGGTCGAGCGCCCCCGGCGAGGCCACCCGCATGGTCGCCAACGGCACGTCGACCATGAACGCGCGCACCGTCACCGAGAACACCCAGGCCGACGCCAACCTGATGTCGCTGCTCAGCGGCCGACGGGTCTTCCCCAAGGCCGGCGGCCACGGCGTCGGCTCCACGAAGACGCTCCCGTCGTCCGTCCACGACTCGGCCGGCCAGTACGTCTCCAGCCTGTTCGACCTCGCCCACAACAACTCGGGTCGCACGATGTTCGCGTCCAGCCGCAAGGAGACGCAGCTCGTCCTCCGCAGCTGGAACCGCAAGAGCGGCGGCAAGGACCCGTACGGCGTCGACGACGGCACCGCGAAGATCGACCGGTTCAAGATCATGCGCGACGACTCCCGGAGCGTCGGCTGGTGGCGCGACACCATCGCCCGCAAGCCCGCCGAGCTGAGCGTCATCGAGCTCTCCGGTGTCCTGAAGTCGGGGCTCGAGGACGGATTCAAGGGCGCGACCTACCAGAAGGCGGTCCGCAAGGCGTTCCAGAAGGTGGCCGCCATCCGGCGCAGCATCGCCAAGTCCCCCGAGATGAACGGCACCACGCTGCTCATCGTCACTGGCACTGGCGGCGCGCAGAAGTCGCGCGGCTCGTCGCGCACCTGGGCGAAGAGCTACAAGGTGCCGATGTGGGTGACCGGCCCCGGCGTCCCGGCCGGCAGCGACCTCTACGCGCTCAACCCGTCGTTCGCCTCGCCCGGCTCGCAGCAGCCGGGCTACTCCGGCACGCAGCCGATCCGGGTGGGTGACCTGACCAACCTGGTGACCCGCTCGCTGGGCGTCCCGCCGGTGCCGGCCTCGTCGATGGACCCGCAGCAGCGGTTCCAGGTCTTCGACCCGCTGCTGGTGCCCGGGTCCTGATCCGGGATCATTGGTGCCGGGTGACGGCGGCCGGTTAGGCTTGCGCCTCGAGCCGTCCACGCCCGACGTGGAGTCGTCCGCCGGGGCCGTCGGCTCACCCTCCGCAGAAGGTGGCCGTGAAGCACGAGGACCCCGAGACGCCGAGCAGCGCGGGCAGCCCGCGCCGCTCGCGCGTCGAGCTGTGGGCACCGTTCCTGGTGGTCGCGGTCGTCGCGGCGGTGGTGTGGGCGTCGTTCTGGTCGGACTCGGCGGTCGACGACGTCGCCAGTGACCGGTCGACCGCGTCGCAGGCCACGGCCGCGGACGTCGCCGACGACACCGACGACACCGACGGCTCGCGTGAGGACGCGGGGGAGCGGACGGGATCGGCGGGTGCCGAGCCCGAGAACGTCGAGCCCGAGCAGCTCGAGGAGTCCGTCCGCCGCTTCCGCGCCGCGCAGCGCCGGCTGGCCGCCCGCGTCTCCCGGCAGGTCAAGGAGGTGCAGCGCCGCACCACGGAGCCCTTCGAGTTCCAGGTCGCGTCCTACAACGTGCTGGGCGACTCGCACACGGGGCCCGGAGGCAACAAGCCCGGCTTCCCCGACGGTGGCCCGCGCATGGACATGTCCATCGCGGCGCTGCGCAACAACGGCATCGACGTCGTGGGGTTCCAGGAGTTCGAGCAGAGCCAGCACGGCATGTTCACCTCCCGCGCGGGGGAGTACTCGCTCTACCCGGGGATGTCGCTGGGCAACAAGTCCGTGCGCTTCAACATCGCCTGGCGCTCCGACGTGTTCCAGCTGGTCGAGGCCCACACGCTCTCCATCCCGTACGCCGGCGGCAGCCGCATCGCGATGCCGGTCGTCCTGCTGGAGTCGATCAGCACCGGCCGCCGCGCGTGGTTCGCCAACTTCCACAACCCCGCGGACACGCCCAACCTCGGCAACAACGCGCGCTGGCGGGCGGAGGCGGCCGCCATCGAGGTCGCCCACCTCACGCAGCTCCACCAGACCGACGGCGTCCCGGTCATCGCGACCGGTGACTACAACGAGCGCGAGGAGATCTTCTGCCGCTTCACCGCCGGGGGCGTCTTCACGGCCGCCGCCGGTGGCAGCTCGGCCGGCGGCTGCGCGCCGCCGCCGAGCATGCAGGTCGACTGGATCTTCGGCTCGACCGGGGTCTCCTTCGCCGGGTACTCCGTGACCGGCACGGGCCAGGCCTCCGACCACAGCATGGTGCACGCCACGGCGACGCTCACCGGGGACGACGCCGCGACCACCGGCGACCCCGAGGGCGACCTCGAGTGACGAGCAGGCGCTGAAGGCTCGGGCGGGCCGCTCGTTATACTCCGCCGCGTGAGGTCCCTGAGCCAGCTGAGGCGTCCTGGCGCGCTGGAGGTCCTCCGGATCGACGCCGCTGGGCTGCTCGTCGCCGGCACCCGTGAGCAGCTCGTCGACGTGGCGTTCGACGGCCGTCGCATCTGGTCGTTCTGGCTGCTGCGCGACGGCGAGCAGGGCGACGACGGCATCACCCTGACCTGGCCGAAGCCGCTGCGCCCGTTCCTCGACGGCGTCACCGAGGTGACGCTGAGCGACCCCGGCACCGACACGGTGCTGTTCACGCGCACGGTGCAGTTCGGGGAGCGTCCGGACCGGATCGCGGTGGTCAACCCTGCCGGTCGCCCGCTCAGCCTCGACAAGTCCCTCAAGCTCGTCGAGACCTTCGACACGCGCGACGCCGCGCAGGTCGAGCCGCTGCTCGACGCGATCGAGGAGGTCCTCGGCGCGTTGCAGCAGGTCGGGCTCGACGCCTTCCTCGCCTACGGCACCGCCCTCGGCGCCATCCGCGACGGCGGCCTGATCGGCCACGACAGCGACGCCGACCTCGGCTACGTCAGCACGTACGACCACCCGGTCGACGTGATCCGCGAGTCGTTCCGCATCCAGCGCGCGCTCACCGACATGGGCTACCGCGTCACGCGCTACAGCGCCATCGCGCTCAAGGTCCACGTCCTCGAGAGCGACGGCCTCGACCGTGGGCTCGACGTGTTCGGCGGGTTCATGCGCGAGGGCACCCTCTACCTCATGGGTGAGATCGCCGTCCCGTTCGAGCGCGAGTGGATCTTCCCCCTCGGGACGGCGTCGCTGGAGGGACGCGACTTCCCGGTCCCCGCCGACACCGACAAGTTCCTGACCGCCACCTACGGCCCGCACTGGCGCGTGCCCGACCCGGCCTACAAGTTCACCACGCCCGCGAGCACCATCGAGCTCTTCAACGGGTGGTTCCGCGGGATGCGCACCGGGCGCGCCGGGTGGCACGCCTACCACAAGCGCACGGCCCACCACGCCGCGTCGGTCTCGGCCGTCGCCGAGGCGGTCGCCGCACGCCACCCCGACCTCGCGACGTACGTCGACATCGGTTGCGGGCGCGGCACGGACGTCGCCTGGTTCGCCGACCGCGGCGTGACGGCGATCGGTCTCGACTTCCAGCCCTACGCCTACGACGCCGAGGCGGAGCGCCGCGCGGACGACCCTCGCGTGACGTTCCAGCTGTTCAACCTCCTCGAGCTGCGCCACGTCCTCGCGGTCCCCGCCTGGATCGCCCGCATGCCCGGCCCGCGCGCCGTGGGCTGCGTGCACGTCGTGGAGCGGCTCGGGCGCCGCGGCCGGCTCAACATGCTGCGCGCGGCCCGGATGGTCCTCGCCGGCACCACGGGCACCCTGCACCTGCAGTTCCTCAGCGAGAAGGGGCGCGACGGCTACGCTCGCCGCACCGGTGCCCGCAAGCCCCTCGACCCGGCGGTCGTCGCGGCCGAGGTCGAGGAGTCGGGCGGCCGGATCCTCGAGCAGGTCCGCGAGCACGTGTCGGACGCCCCCGGCAGCTCGCAGGTGTGCCGCATGATCATCGACTGGAACGCGTGAGGTGGGAGCAGACATGTTCGGACTGGGCAATCGGAGGGAGCACCGCTCCGGCCCCGAGACCGGCGGCGACCTCGAGAGGCGCGTGGCGGCACTCGAGGAGGCCGTGCAGGAGAACCGCGCCCTCAACGTGCGGCTGGCCGAGCTCACCGACGTCGTGACCGAGCTGCTGCTGCCCGTGGCAGCCCGCGACGAGGAGAAGCTGGAGGAGCTCCTCGGGAAGTACCGCGGGGACTTCTCTTGAGCCCTGGCTCACCTGAGCGCGGTGGCCCACGCCGGGTGTTCCTCCACGTGGGGCTGCCCAAGACCGGGACGACGTACCTCCAGCAGGTCGTCTGGGCCAACCGCGACCGGCTGCGGTCGGCGGGGGTCCTCCTCCCCGGGTTCGGCCACCGCGAGCACCTCTGGGCGGCCCTCGACCTGCAGGAGCGGCCCCGGCTCGCGCGGCGCCACCCGGACGCCCCCGGCGCGTGGCGGCGGCTGGTCGACGAGGCGTCCGCGCAGTCCGGTGACGTCCTCATCACCCACGAGTTCCTGTGCGGCGCGAGCGCCGAGCAGGCGTCCCGTGCGATCGCCGACTTCCCGGACGCCGAGGTGCACCTGGTCGTCACCGCCCGCGACGCCGCCAGCGTCGTCTCGGCCGGCTGGCAGGAGTCGGTGAAGAACGGCAGCACGGTCGACCTCGACGCCGTCATGGCCGGCAAGGCCGCGGGCGGGCCCGAGTTCAGCATGCGCACCTGGGACCTCGCCGGTGTCCTCGAGCGCTGGACCCCGGACCTCCCGCCCGACCGGGTCCACGTCCTGGTGATGCCCGGCGCCGACGAGCCGCGCGACCTCCACTGGCGCCACTTCGCCGAGGTGCTCGGGATCGACCCCGACGCCTTTGCGGCGCCCGCCGACGCGGTGAACCCGGCCCTGGGGATCGTCCAGATCGAGACCCTGCGCCTGGTCAACAAGCACCTCCCGCCCTACTCCGCGCAGGAGCGTGGCGTGTGGATCCGCGGCTACCTCGCCGAGGACCTGCTCGCACGGCAGCCGCGCGAGCGGGGCGGGCTGCCGGAGCAGTACCGAGCCCGGTTCGCCGAGCTCGACCGGGCCGCCACCGCCCTGATCACCGACCGGGGCTTCCACGTCCTGGGGGACCTGTCGGCGCTGACGACGGACGCCGGGGGCCCCACCGGACGCCAGCCCGACACCGTCACGAGCGACGAACTTCTCGAATCGGCGTCACGACTCGTCGCTGATATCGTGGCCGACGTCCGCGCGAGCACAGGTGATGTGCCGCCTCGTCGGGGGAATCTCTGATCCGGGCGCCTCGGGTGCCACGTAGGAGTCTTTGTGCGTTCCAAGTTCGTTGCCCTGTTCGCCGCCTGTGGGCTGATGGCCTCCCTGGCCGCGCCCATCTCCGGTGCGGCCTCCGCCGCGTCCGCGCCCACCGCGAGCCCGGCCACCGCGGCTGCTGCGACGCCGGCGGCCCTCGCCGCGCGCAAGCCCGGCAAGCCGAACAAGAAGTGGAAGGTCCCCACGGGGGCCAAGTTCAACAACCCGATGGTCCCGGCCAAGCGCTTCGTCATCGAGCGCCACGTGCTGCGTGCGATCCGCAACACGCCCAAGGGCGAGCGGATCACGATCTCCGCCTACTCGCTGGACCGCCAGGTCTTCGCCGACGAGCTGATCCGCGCCAAGAAGCGCGGCGTGAAGGTGAAGGTCCTGCTCAACGACCACCTGGTGCCCGGAGCGCAGGTGCGCATCCAGAAGGTGCTCGGTCACAACACGAAGAAGAAGAGCTTCCTCAAGCGGTGCGTGTCGGGATGCCGCGCGGACGAGAACGAGTACAACAACCTGCACAGCAAGTTCTACCTCTTCAGCCGCACCGGCAAGAACCGCAACGTGGTCATGCTCGGCTCCTACAACATGACGCTCAACGCCGTGCGCTGGCAGTGGAACGACCTCTGGACCACGGTCGGCAAGAAGACGCTCTACGACCAGTACGTCGACCTGTTCAACGACATGCGTCCCGACTGGGACAAGCGCCGGGCGACCTACGCGTTCTGCGAGGCGGGCCTGAACTGCCCCTCGGGCGACCAGCACAAGTACTACAACATCGTCTTCCCCCGCTACACGACGCCGTCCAACGACGCCGTCCTCGACATCCTCAACAACATCCAGTGCGTCTACACCGACGCGGCGGGCGTGCAGCGGCGCACCCAGCTCGCGCTGTCGATGCACTCGATGCGTGGCAAGCGCGGCAACTACATCGCCGACAAGCTGCGCGAGCTCTACGGCGCGGGGTGCAACCTGCGGGTCAACTACGGCCTGATGGGCTTCCACACCAAGCAGCACATCGGTGCCCCGACCGCGCGCGGGCGCGTGCCGCTGCGCTCCACCGGCTTCAACCTCAAGGAGGACGTGCCGACCGGTGACTCCGAGATCGACAACATGCCGGAGAACATCGAGCGCTACACGCACCACAAGTACTTCGTGCTGAAGGGCTCCTACAAGGGCAACGTCGACAGCTCCATGGTGTGGACCGGTTCCACGAACTGGTCCAGCCTCGGCACCCCCCAGGACGAGATCCTGTTCAGCATGCACGGCCGGGGCAACGTCCGCGACTACATGGCCAACTTCAACCTGATGTGGCAGAAGCCGTACAGCCGCGACGCCTACACCACGACGTACTCGTCCTGGAAGACGGTCAACGGCCGCCGGGTCGGGGTCGGCCCGATGGTGACGGTCGAGCCCGACGGGCTCAAGGGTCGCGGGCCGACCTGGGAGAACGACTGACCCAGCCCGGTCGGGCCGGTCAGCCCTCCTGGTCGCCGGCCTCGTCGGCGGGCAGGAGCGACTCGGCGAGACCGCGGACGGTCTCGAGGTCGGGGCCCTGCAGCACCACGGTGCTGCCCTTGAGGTCGTGCGCGAGGACGATCGCGCCCTCGTGGTCCCACGCCGACCACGAGCCCGTGCCCCACGCCGAGAGGTCGACGTCGTCGGTGGGCGTGAGTCCGGGCTGGTCGGCAAGCACGTCGTCGCTCGTGCCGGGCATCTGGTCGAGGACCACGTCACCGGTCGGCGCGGTGAACTCCATCCGCCACCACTGCGGGTCGGGCTGGTAGCCGCCGCCCACCGTCGTCCACCCCTCCGGGAGGGTCGAGGGGACCATGGTGATCAGCTTGTCGCTCGTCGCGCGCAGCGCCGCCTTCTTGTACGTCGGGGCGACCTCGGGCTCGGTGCCGAAGTCGACGGGCTCCACCGGCGCGGCGCTCGGCGTCTCGCTGGGGGTGTCCGAGGGGGTGTCGGAGGCCGAGGTCTCCGACGACGGGTCGACGCCGGTGTCGGGGCTGTCCTCCCCGCACGCTGCGAGGAGCAGGACGAGGGAGGCTCCGAGGGCTGGTCCGATCGCACGGGTGGCTCGCATGCACTGAAGTCTCTCACGCGGACCTCACGGTCCTGCGGTGTGACGACCGTCTCGGCCCGTGACCCTGCCCAGGGTGAATGATCGATAACTAGACTCCGACCGATCCAGCCGCGAGCGCCCAGGAGCCCCACATGCCCCGCCTCTGCCAGACCGACGGCCTCTCCGAGGACCAGAGCGAGATCCTGAAGGCGGTGCGGCAGTTCGTGGACGAGCAGATCATCCCGGTCGCGCAGGAGCTCGAGCACGCCGACGAGTACCCCACCGAGATCATCGAGGGGCTCAAGGAGCTCGGGGTCTTCGGGCTGACGATCCCGGAGGAGTTCGGCGGGCTGGGCGAGAGCCTGTTGACGTACGCGCTGGTGGTCGAGGAGATCGCGCGCGGGTGGATGAGCGTGTCGGGGGTCATCAACACCCACTTCATCGTGGCCTACATGCTCCTGCAGCACGGCACGCCCGAGCAGAAGGAGAAGTACCTCCCGCGGATGGCCACCGGTGAGGTGCGCGGCGCGTTCAGCATGTCCGAGCCCGGCCTGGGCTCCGACGTCTCCGCCGTGTCCACCAAGGCCACCAGGGCCGACGACGGCTCGTACTCGATCACGGGGCAGAAGATGTGGCTGACCAACGGCGCCACCTCCACGCTCGTCGCGGTGCTGACGAAGACCGACGAGGGCAGCGAGTCGGTCTACAAGAACATGACGACGTTCCTGGTGGAGAAGGAGGCCGGCTTCGGGGAGACCGCCCAGGGCGTCACCGTGCCGGGCAAGATCGACAAGATGGGCTACAAGGGCGTCGAGACGACCGAGCTCATCCTCGAGGGCCACCGGATCGCCGCCGACCAGGTGCTCGGCGGGGAGCCCGGCAAGGGCTTCTTCCAGATGATGGACGGCGTCGAGGTCGGCCGGGTCAACGTCGCCGCCCGCGCGTGCGGGCTGGCGTGGCGCGGGTTCGAGCTCGCGATCGCCTACGCCCAGCAGCGCAAGACCTTCGGCAAGCCGATCGCCGAGCACCAGGCGGTGCTGTTCCGGCTCGCGGAGATGGCCACCAAGGTCGAGGTCGCCCACACGATGATGGTCAAGGCCGCCCGGCTCAAGGACACCGGCCAGCGCATGGACGTCGAGGCCGGGATGGCCAAGATGGTCGCCTCCGAGTACGCCAACGAGGTCGTGGAGGACTCCTTCCGCATCCACGGCGGCTACGGCTACTCCAAGGAGTACGAGATCGAGCGCCTCATGCGCGAGGTCAAGTTCATGCTCATCGGCGAGGGCACCTCCGACATCCAGAAGATGATCATCGGCCGCAGCCTGCTCAAGGACTACAAGCTGCGCTGACGCTCAGCGCCGGCGAGCCGCCTCGGCCTCCGCCGCGGCGTCGGCGGCGGCCAGCGCCTCGCTGGCGGCCTCGACGACGTCGGGGGAGAGGACGTGCTCGATCGCGAGCGCCGAGGCTCCCAGCACGGCGGCCTCGCCGCCGGCGCGCGACGTCACGATGCGCAGGTGCTCGGTCGCCAGGGGGAGCGAGCGGTGGTAGACCGACTCGCGGATCCCGGCCAGCAGGTGCTCGCCGGCCCCGGCGACCTGGCCGCCGATGACGACCACCGACGGGTTGATCAGGTTGACCATGGTGGCGACGACCTCGCCGATGTCGCGCCCGGCCTGCCGCACGACGCCCATCGCGACGCGGCTGCCCGACCGCACGAGCTCGACCACGTCGCCGCCGTTCTCGGCCTGCTCACCCTGGGCGCGCACCGCCGCCGCCAGCGCGGGACCGGCCGCGACGGCCTCGAGGCACCCGGAGTTGCCGCACCGGCACGGCACGTCGTCGGCGCCCGGCACGCGGACGTGTCCGAGGTCGCCGGCGGTGCCCTGCGCGCCACGCTGGAGGACGCCGCCGGACACGATGCCGGCGCCGATGCCGGTCGCCACCTTGATGAGGACCAGGTCGTCGACGTCGCGCAGGTGCCGGCGGCGCTCGCCCAGCGCCATGATGTTGACGTCGTTGTCGACGAGCACCGGCACGGGGTACTTCTCCTGCAGGTAGGCAGGCACGTCGAAGCGGTCCCAGCCGGGCATGATCGGCGGGTTGATGGGACGTCCGGTGGAGTGCTCCACGGGGCCGGGGAGGCCGATCCCGATGGCGGCGAGGTCCTCGACGGGACGCTCGCTGGCCTCGAGGAGGTCGCGCACGGACTCCACCACCCAGGACAGGACCGCCTCCGGGCCGTCGGCGACCGCGATCTGCGCGTCGACCTCCCCGAGGATCGAGCCGTTGAGGTCGGTGAGGGCGGCACTGGCGTGGGTCGCGCCGATGTCCACGCCGACCACGAGCTTCGCGGTCGGGTTGAGGGCGAAGAGGGCCGGGGGGCGACCACCGGTGGACCGGGCGCCACCGAAGGGCGCGACCAGGCCGAGGCGCATGAGGGTGTCGATGCGCGCCGTGATCGTCGAGCGGGCCAGGCCCGTCGCCTCGGCCAGCTGGGCGCGCGTCCAGGGCCTTCCGTCACGGAGGAGATCGAAAAGCTCACCGGTTCGCACGAGCGGAGTCAAGCACATGCACGACTTTGCACGCCAGAGATAACACTTTTGGTCGGTGCTCGACAAAAGCCCGTGACGCGTGCCACAGTGTCGCCGTGCCCCCGATCACCCCCACGAACAACGCGGTCGAGAACGCCCTCGTCGCCACCGGGATGACGAAGAGCTTCTTCGGCAACACCGTGCTGGACGGCCTCGACCTCACCCTGCGCGCCGGCGAGGTCCACGGACTCGTCGGCGAGAACGGCGCCGGCAAGTCGACGCTCATGAAGATGCTCGCCGGCGTCTACACGCCCGACAGCGGCACGATCGTCGTCGGCGGCGACGAGGTGTCGTTCAGCCACCCGGTCCAGGCCCAGCGCGCCGGGGTGTCCACCGTCTTCCAGGAGTTCAACCTCCTCCTCGAGCGCACGATCGCCGAGAACATCTGGCTCGGTCGCGAGCCGCGGCGCTTCGGCCGCTTCGGGCCGGTCGACACCGCGCGCATGCGCCGCGACACCGAGGAGCTGCTCGCCGGCCTCGGCGTGGCCGGCCTCAAGGCCGGGACCCTGGTCCGCAGTCTCTCGGTCGCCGAGCAGCAGATCGTCGAGATCGCGAAGGCCGTCAGCTTCGACGCCAAGGTCATCCAGATGGACGAGCCGACCGCCGCGCTGGCCGACCACGAGGTCGAGCTCCTCTACTCCATCATCCGGCGCCTCACCGACCGCGGCGTCGCGATCGTCTACGTCTCGCACCGGCTGAAGGAGATCTTCGACCTCTGCTCGACGATCACGATCCTCAAGGACGGCCAGCACGTGGCCACCCGGCCGGCGGCCGAGCTGTCCGAGGGCGAGCTCGTGCGCCTGATGGTCGGGCGCCCCCTCACGACGTACTTCCCGGACAAGCCCGTCGACGTCGCCGTCGGCGACGTGCGGCTCGCGCTGTCCGGTGTCGGCAACGGCTACGTCGACGACATCACCCTCGACGTCCGCGCCGCCGAGATCGTCGGCATCGCCGGGCTGCAGGGCTCTGGGCGCACCGAGCTCCTCGAGACGGTCTTCGGCGTGCACCCCGTGTCGCGCGGCTCGATCTCCCTCGACGGCTCGCCGCTCGAGGTCAGCAGCCCGCGCCAGGGCGTGCGCGCCCGCCTCGCCTTCATCACCGAGGACCGCAAGGCCAAGGGCCTCGCCCTCAACCAGTCGATCCTCGACAACGCCCTCGGCGTGGTGCGCTCGGTCTTCCCGCGGCGCACCGGGGCCGCCCGGCGTGACATGCCGGAGGTGCTGTCCAACCTCGACGTCGCCGCCCACAGCCTGGGCCAGGAGGTCCAGTTCCTGTCCGGCGGCAACCAGCAGAAGGTGGTGCTCGCCCGCTGGCTGAGCATCGACCCGCTGGTGGTGCTGATGGACGAGCCCACCCGCGGCATCGACGTCGGTGCCAAGCACCGCGTCTACGAGCTGATGCGCGAGCTGACCCGCCAGGGCGTCGCCGTGCTGATGGTCTCCAGCGAGCTCCCCGAGGTCATCGGCATGTCCGACCGGATCCTCGTGATGCGCGACGGCACCCTCGCCGGTGAGCTCCCGGCGGGTGCGAGCGAGGAGGCCGTGCTGGCCATGGCCACCGGAGCAGCGAGCGAGGAAGCAGCATGAGCGCCACCACCGACCGCACGCCCGACCCGGCGAGCACCCCCGAGGCGGCCACCGGCACGGAGAGCCGCGAGTCCGTACGACGTCGACGTGCGGCACGACCGCGCGGGGCCAAGCAGCTCGACTCGACCGCGCTGATCTACCTGGTGCTGCTCGGCGTCGTGGTGGTCTCGGCCGTGCTGACCGCCGTCGAGGGCCGCAACTTCTTCAGCCAGGGCAACGTCTGGGCCGTCCTCACCGCGATGAGCGTGCTCGGACTGATCTCGATCGGCCAGACCCTCGTCATCCTCGTCGGCAGCCTGGACCTGTCGGTCCCCTACGTGGTGAGCCTCGCGACCGTGATCGCCGCAGGCGGCATGAAGGGCCTCGACTCCAACCTGTCCGCCGCCGTGTTCAACACGCTGGTCCTGTGCGCGGTGGTCGGGCTCGCGATGGGCGTGCTCGTCAGCGTCTTCGACGTGCACGGCTTCATCGCCAGCCTGGGCGTGGGCCTCATCGTCAGCGGCTACCTCGCGACCAACTACCAGGGCAGCCACGGCGACGCCTCGCCGGCACTGGAGCTCCTCGGCCGCAGCGGCATCGCCGGGGTCATCCCGACCGCCTTCATCATCCTGCTGGTCGCCGCGGTGCTCGTGACGCTGCTGCTGCGCTACACGCGTCTGGGCCACCACCTCTACGCCATCGGCGGCAACCGCGAGGTCGCCCGCATGTCGGGCGTGCGCACGGCCGTCCCGGTGATCGCCGCGCACGTCATGTGCTCGCTCCTCGCCGGGCTCGCCGGGCTCCTGCTGCTCTCCCGCACGGGTGTCGGGCTGCCGACCATCGGCTCGCAGGGACGCTACGACCTGCTCTCCATCGCGGCGGTCGTCCTCGGCGGCACGCTGCTCGCCGGCGGCAAGGGGAGCGTGGTCGGCACGATCGGCGGTGTCGCGATCTTCGCGGTCATCGACAACGTCATGGGCGTGATGCAGGTCAACCCGTTCCTCAAGGACTTCGTGCGCGGCCTCGTGATCGTCCTGGCCGTCGCCGTCTACGCCCGCCGCAGCGTCGTACGCCGTCCGCCCCGCTTCGCGGGCAACCGGCCGTCGCTCCCCATCCCCGGCTCGACCACGAAGGAGGAGACCGCATGAGCACCGCGACCTCCAGTCCCGAGACCCCCACGGCCGGCCGCACGCTGCCGCTCACCGAGGGCTCGCTCGTCCAGCGGCTCGTCCGCGGAGCGATCACCCCCGGCGGGGCGGTGTTCATCCTGCTCGCGATCCTCTTCATCGCCGTCGTGTGGGTCAATCCCTCCTTCGGCGAGCCGCCGCAGCTGATCCGCTTCATCGGCCGCACGGCGCCGATCGCGATCGCCGCGATGGGCCAGTACTACGTCATCGTCTCCGGTGAGTTCGACCTGTCGATGGGCGCTGTCATCGCGACCCAGGTCGTCATCGCCGGCAACTACATCGGCGAGGACGAGGGCCGCGTGCTCCCGGCCATCGCGCTGATGCTGCTCATCGGCGTGGTCGTCGGACTGGTCAACGGCCTGGGCACGACGATCCTGAGGGTGCCGAGCTTCATCGTCACGCTGGGCACCATGCTCGCCCTCGGCGGACTGGTGAAGTACCTGACGGGCGGCGCGGCGACCGGCAACCCGGTCGACACGTTCCGCGAGATCGGCCGCGGCGGCATCGAGGACGTGCCCGTCCTCGACGTGCTGCCCTACTCGGTGATCATCCTCCTCGCCGTGACCGCCGGCAGCGTGTGGCTGATGCGCTCGCCCTTCGGTCGCACGCTCATCGCGACCGGTGACAACCCCGACGCCGCCGGCCTCGCCGGGGCGAAGGTCTGGTGGGTCAAGACGCGGGCGTTCATCCTGTCCGCGCTCTCGGCCACCATCGCCGGCATCCTCCTCGTCGGCTACGCGGGAGTGCACCCCTCGGTCGGCGCCGGCTACGAGTTCCAGGCCATCACGGCCGTCGTGCTCGGCGGTGTGGTGCTGGGCGGCGGACGCGGCTGGGTGCTCTCGGCCGCCGCCGGCGCCTTCGCGCTGGAGCTGCTCTTCTCGTTCCTCAACTTCCAGGAGGTCGAGTCCACCTGGAGGAACTCGGTCCAGGGCGTGATCATCATCCTCGCCGTCGCGGCCTCGGCGCGGGCGTGGTCCCTGGGTCGTCGTCCCCCTTCTCGGTCCACCCCCGTCACACCTGCACCATCACCCACCTCTGCCCGCCCGGGCACTGAAACAGGAGAAAACTGATGCGCCACAAGATCCACCGCGCGCCGATGGCAGTGGCCTCGGCCCTGCTGCTCGGGGTGTTCGCCACCTCGTGCAGCACCGAGGACCCGACGGACTCCACGTCGGGCACCGACGAGAGCTCGGAGACGTCCGAGTCCCCGGCGGCCGAGGAGAGCCCCGAGGGGGAGCAGGAATGGTTCGACCAGGAGCTCTACGACACGCAGTTCGAGCAGCGCTCGGCCACCTTCGAGGGTGACGCCGAGACGCCGTACCTGCAGTACATCGACGGCGAGATGACCGACACGGCCGACTTCAAGGCCAAGGGCGGGCAGAAGGCGTGCTTCGCCAACGCCTCGATCTCCAACCCGTGGCGCCAGACCGGCTGGATCACCATGAACCAGCAGCTCAAGGACCTGCAGGACAAGGGTGTCATCTCCGAGATGGAGACCCGCGACGCCGGTGACGACGACAACACCCAGATCGCCGACATCGACTACTTCATCTCCGAGGGCGACTGCGACGCCTTCATCATCTCGCCGAACTCCACCGCCGCCATGACCGACGCGGTCGAGCGGGCGTGCGAGACCGGCAAGCCCGTCGTGGTCTTCGACCGCGGCGTGCAGACCGACTGCGCCACCACCTTCATCCACCCGATCGGTGGCTTCGCGTGGGGCATCGACACCGCTGAGTTCCTCATCGACAACCTCGAGGAGGGCGACAAGGTCGTCGCGCTGCGCATCCTGCCCGGCGTCGACGTGCTCGAGCAGCGCTGGGCCGCTGCCGAGAAGCTCTTCGAGGAGAACGGCATCGAGGCGGTCGACTACTTCACCGGCGCCGACCCGACCGAGATCAAGAAGATCATCACCGACGAGCTCGGCAAGGGCGAGGTCCAGGGCGTGTGGATGGACGCCGGTGACGGCGCCGTCGCCGCCATCGAGGCCTTCGAGGACTTCGGTGCCGACTACCCGGTGATGACCGGCGAGGACGAGATGAGCTTCCTGCGCAAGTGGGAGGAGACCGGCCTGACCGGCCTCGCGCCCGTGTACTCGAACTTCCAGTGGCGCACCCCGCTCCTCGCGCTCGAGAAGATCTTCGCCGGCGAGGAGGTCCCGAAGGAGTGGGTGCTCCCGCAGACCCCGATCACCGAGGACGAGCGCGCCGACTACCTCGAGGCCAACGACGGCATGCCCGACGGCCACTACGCCAAGTTCGGCGGCGAGGACCTCGTCGGCTACCCCGAGGTCTGGCAGGAGCGCCAGATCCCCTGATCCGGTGCTCGACCGACCCAGGTCGTGATCTGATCCACCCGTCGGTGGGCCGGGCTCGCCCGGCCCACCGACACCCGTCCCCGCACCACTCCCTCGAGTCTGGACAGCCTCGACAGCCCCCGACAGTCCCGGAAGGATCGCCCCATGCGACAGATCGGCGTCAACACGTGGGTCTGGACCTCTCCGCTCACGGACGCGGGCGTGGCCGACCTGCTGCGACAGATCGCCGGCATGGGTTTCGACGCCGTCGAGCTCCCGCTGGAGAACGCCGGGGACCTTTCCGTCCCCGTCGTGTCGCACGTGCTCGCCGAGACGGGGCTCACGCCCTGCGTCGTGGGAGCCATGGCGCCGGGCCGCGACCTCGTCGACGCCTCGTGCGTCGCCGACACCCAGGACTACCTCCGCGCCTGCATCGACTTCGCCGCCGGCATCGGCGCGCAGTCGGTGTGCGGCCCGTTCTACGCCTCCACCGGCCGTGTCTGGCGGATGGACGCCGACCAGCGGCAGACGGCGTACGACGACCTCCGCACGCACCTCGCACCCCTGGTCGACCACGCGGTCGCGCAGGGCGTGCGTCTCGGGATCGAACCGCTCAACCGCTACGAGACCTCCCTGGTCAACACCGTCGACCAGGCCCTCACCGCCCTCGAGCCGTTGCTCGGCGAGGGACTGGGCCTGGCCCTGGACAGCTACCACCTCAACATCGAGGAGCGCTCCAGCGCGGACGCCGTCCGAGCCGCAGGTCAGCACCTGGCACACGTCCAGGTCTGCGGCAGCGACCGCGGCGCGCCCGGCGGTGACCAGACCGACTGGAAGGCGCTGGTGTCCGCCCTCGACGAGGTCGGCTACGACGGCCCCCTCGTCATCGAGAGCTTCACCGCCGACAACGCCTCCATCGCCACGGCCGCCTCCATCTGGCGCCCGCTGGCACCCACCCAGGACGAGCTCGCCCGAGACGGCTTGTCCTTCCTCCGGTCCCTCGCCTGAGTGGCCGTCCCCGCAAGTCAGGAGATGCACGTGACCAGCACACCCAGCGCCTCGGGCGCCGCCGGGTCCCCGGGAGTCGCCGTCATCGGCTACGCCTTCATGGGCAAGGCCCACTCCCACGCGTGGCGCAACGTCGCGGCCCTCCGGCCCGGCGCCCCCGGCGTACGCCAGCAGGTGCTGGTCGGTCGTGACGCGGACGCGGTGGCGGCCGCGGCCGGGCAGTACGGCTGGGCCGAGTCGGCCACCGACTGGCGCGAGGTCCTCGACCGCGACGACATCGACATCGTCGACGTCTGCGTCCCGGGCCACCTGCACGCCGAGGTGGCGATCGCCGCCCTCGAGGCCGGCAAGCACGTCATCGCCGAGAAGCCCCTCGCCAACACCATGGCCGAGGCGGAGAAGATGGTCGCCACCGCGCAGGCCGCCCGCGAGCGCGGCGTGCACTCGATGGTCGGCTTCAACTACCGGCGCGTGCCCGCGCTGGCGCTCGCGCAGCGGCACATCGCCGACGGCCGGCTGGGCGAGGTGCGCCAGGTGCGGGTCTCCTACCTGCAGGACTGGCTGGCCGACGAGGCCGCCCCGATGACGTGGCGGCTGCGGCGGGAGCTGGCCGGATCCGGCGCGCTGGGCGACCTGGCCTCGCACGCCATCGACCAGGTGCGCTTCCTGATCGGCCAGGAGGTCACCGCCGTCAACGCGATGACCCACACCTTCGTGCCGCAGCGCACCGGGGCCGACGGCCCCGAGGACGTCACCGTCGACGACGCCGCCTGGGGCACGCTCCGCACCGACGGCGGTGCCGTGGTCAGCCTCGAGGTCACCCGCATGGCGACCGCCCGCAAGAACGCGCTCGGCATCGAGGTCTACGGCAGCAACGGCGCCCTGCGGTTCGACCTCGAGTCGCTCAACCACCTCGACGTGTGCCTCGACGGCGCCGACACCTTCTGCCGCCAGCTCGTCACCGAGCAGCACGACCCCTACATCGACGGCTGGTGGCCGCCCGGCCACGTCCTCGGCTGGGACGCGACGTTCACCAACCAGGCCGCCGACTTCCTCGCCGCGCTCGCCGCCGGCCTCGAGCCGACCCCCTCCTTCGAGGACGGCCTCGCCGTCCAGCGGGTGCTGGCCGCGATCGAGGCCAGCTCCGCACGCGGTGGCAGCTGCGTCGAGATCGACGGGGGCCCGCTCTGATGGGTCGCCCGGCGGCCGCGGAGTGGGGCTACGACGGCCCGATCTCGGTCGAGTGGGAGGACGCGGGCATGGACCGCCTGCGCGGCGCCCCCGAGGCGCTCGAGCGCCTCCGCGCGCTCGACTTCGAGCCGCCGGCGCAGTCCTTCGACGCGGCCTTCAGCAAGCAGTCCCAGGGCTGACCCTCCAGTCCGGTGTGGTCGTCAGGGCCGCCTCGTCGAGCACCGTGAAGGCAGTTCGCCGGGACGGTCGCCTGGTTCACGCTCAGGCGTCGCAGTCCTGACCCGAACTGCCTTCGCGGTGCCTGCGTGACACATCCCACGTCGAGGCCACGCTGGGCCCGGCGTGCGGCAGCATGTGCGCCATGAAGACCAACGCCGGCAACTTCTTCGAGGACTTCAGTGTCGGGCAGGTGATCGAGCACGCCACCCCGCGCACGGTCACCGAGGGCGATCGCGCCGTCTACGGAGCGATCTACCCGACCCGCTTCGCGATTCCGTCGTCGGCGGAGTTCGCGGCGTCGGTCGGGCTGGCGCCCCACCCCGTCGAGGAGCTGGTGGGCTTCCACGTCGCCTTCGGCAAGACGGTCCCCGACGTCTCGCTGAACGCCGTCGCCAACCTCGGCTACGCCGAGTGCCGCTTCCACGTGCCGGTGGTGCCCGGCGACACGCTCCGCACCCGCTCGGAGGTCATCGGCCTGAAGCAGAACTCCAACGGCCGCACCGGCGTGGTCTGGGTGCGCTCGACCGCGACCAACCAGCGTGGCGAGGTGGCGATCGACTGGGCGCGCTGGGTCATGGTGCACAAGCGCTCGGCGGCCTCGCCGGCGCCGGAGACGGTGGTCCCGTCGCTCGCCGACGTCGTCACGCCCGAGGACCTGGTCGTGCCCACCGGCCTCGACTTCTCGTCGTACGACCTCGTCGCCGCCGGCGAGCCGCACCGGCTCGGCGACTACGAGGTGGGGGAGCGGATCGACCACGTCGACGGGGTGACGCTCACCGACGCCGAGCACATGATGGCCACCCGGCTGTGGCAGAACACCGCCAAGGTGCACTTCAACACCGACGCCCGCCCCGACGGCCGGCGGCTCGTCTACGGCGGCCACGTCATCTCGCTGGCCCGGGCGCTGTCCTTCAACGGCCTGGCCAACGCCCAGCTCGTCGCCGCGATCAACGCCGGCGCCCACGTCGCGCCCGCGTTCGCAGGCGACACCGTGCACGCGTGGTCCGAGGTCCTCGACACGGCGACGCTGGACGCGCCCGGCGTCGGGGCCCTGCGCCTGAGGCTGGTCGCCACCCGGGGCCGCGACGAGTCGATGACGCTGCGCGGCGACGACGGGTCGTACGCCGACGGGGTCCTGCTCGACCTGGACTACTGGGCGCTCGTGCCGCGCTGAGCGAGTCGTCGCACGACACGCCGCAGGCCGGTGCGGGAGCCACCTTCCGCAGCCTCGACGCGTGGCTGGGACACCGCCCGACCGGCGGTGGGCCGCGACGCGCGGGCGAGCAGGACGTCGGCGATGAGGCCGACGGCCTCCTCGAGCGATGCGGGCTCGGCGTCGGACCCCAGGCGGGGCAGGACGGTCCGGGCCGCGGCGAGCAGCTCCTCGTCGGTCGCGTCGTCGGGGGTCCGGCCGTCGCGAGGTGGCGCCGGCAGCAGGTCGTCGAGGTCGCCCACGACGTCGTACGCGCTGGCGCGGAGGTCGGCGACGACCGCAGCCGAACGCTCGTGGACCCAGGCATGGTGGCGGGCGGGCAGCACGAAGGACTCGCGTGTCGCCGAGCCGACCAGCGCCTCGGGGACGAACGTCCCCTTCACGTGGCGGGTCAGCTCCGGCGACCGCTGGGTGCGGGGGAGTCGCTCGTTGATCCGCCGGAGCAGCTCGGCCTCGACGAGGCCGAGGGAGTCGTTGGGCCGCTCGGCCTCGGTGTCGAGGCCCGACACGTCGACCCCGAGGACCGAGGCGGTCCGCAGCCACAGCTCCTCGCGCGGCGCGCCGGGGGGAGGCACGACGACGAGGTGGGCGCGGCCGACGGGGAGCCCGGTCGACCAGCGCTCGAGGATGGCGGGCACGTCCTGGTAGCGCCAGAACTTCTGGTGGTCCTCGTCGCGGCGGACCGTCGCGAGGAAGCGGCGGTAGGCCTGGCGGGCACCCATCTTGACCCGCTGCTGCCACGCGGAGGGAAGCACCCGCGCGAGGTCGCGGGCGGTCACGACCACGTGTACCTCGTCCGCGGCGGCCGCGAGGTCGTCGAGCGCGGCCCGGGTCGTCTCGACGGGGGAGTCGGCGAAGTGCTCGTTGGTGAGCAGCACGTCGCCGGGCCAGTGCCGCGCCTCCTCGACGAGCCGGTGCCAGGCGTCGCGCTCGCGCTCGACCAGCGTCTCGACGACGTCGGTCATCCCCTTGACGACGGCGGCCGCGGCGAAGTGGTCGCGGCGCACGCCGGGCAGCAGCAGCCCGCGTCCGCGCAGCTCGTCGCGGTGCCGCCACCACAGGTCCTGCAGGAAGGAGGTCCCCGACTTCGCCGTGCCGACGTGGAGGAACACCCGGCGAGCCATGCGGGTGACCCTACTGCGTGGCGTCAGACTCGGTCCGTGGCCTGGGATCGCACGTTCTTCTACGACACCTACCCGCGGCTGGAGGCGGCATTCGCGGCACGCCTCGACGAGAGCCTCGCGCCGCGGGACCCGTCGGTGCTGCTGCAGGTGGTGCGCGAGCTCGACCTGCGTCCCGACAGCCGGGTCGTCGACGTCGGGTGCGGAGAGGGCCACCACGCCGTCCGGCTGGCCACCCACTTCGGCTTCCGCGTGCTGGGGATCGACCCCGTGCAGCGCCACCTCGACCTCGCTCGCGCCGCCCGCCGCGACCTCGTCCCCGACATCGCCTCCCGCCTCGCGTTCGAGCGCGGCACCGCCACGGACGTGCCGGTGGCCGACGCGTCGCTCGACCTGGTCTGGTGCCGTGACGTCATGGTCCACGTCGACCGGCCCGACTTCGCCTTCGCGGAGTTCGCCCGCGTGCTCCGCCCGGGCGGCCACGTCGTGTCCTTCCAGGCCGTCGCGACCGACCTGCTCGGCGACGAGGAGGCCGGCCAGCTCTTCGACGTGATGGGCGTGGTGCCGTCATCTGCCGACCCGCGGGTGATCGACGACGCGATCGCCCGCTCGGGGCTGGAGGTGGTCGACACCGTCGACCTGTCCACCGAGTGGGGCGAGTGGTCGCAGGAGCAGGACGGCAGCGGCGGCCGCGCGCTCCTGCACCTCGCGCGGCTGCTGCGCGCGCCCGAGCGCTACCGGGCAGAGTTCGGCGACGCGGCGTACGAGGTGATGCTGGGCGACTGCCGCTGGCAGGTCTACCGGACGATCGGCAAGCTCGGCGCGCGGATAGACGTGCTCCGCAGGCGTTAACCGCTCGACCCGGTTCGGGGGCGTTTGGCAGGGTGGGCACCCCGTACCGTCATCGACGAGGAGGACCTCATGGCTGATCAGGACCCCAACGCAGACATCAAGGCGAAGATGCGGGAGGCCCTCGATCGCAAGAAGGGGCACGACCACCCCGACGACCGGGCCGGCTCCCGCGAGAAGGCCCACGGCTCCGAGGTCAGCGACAAGAACGTCGCGAAGCCGATGCACCGGCGCAAGGCCGGTGGCGGCGGCGTCTGAGGCCGGTCACGACACCGGGCGCGCGCCGGCGGGCACCTCGTCCGCCGGCGCGAACGCCCTGGCGAGCCAGAAGAGGGATCCCACGAGCACGAGGGGCACGGCGAACCCGATCCTCAGCGAGCTGGAGCCGACGGCCCCGGTCATGACGGCGCCGAGCAGCGCGCCGGCGTAGTTGAACTGGTTGAAGCGCGCCACCACGGCGTCCACCCGTGCCCGCCGCGTCGCCGGGTCGGCGTCCCGGCCGGCGAGCGCCGCCGCGGCGGAGAAGCTCAGCGGCGCCACGACCGCCACCCCGCAGCCGAGCAGGGTGAAGCCGAGCACGGCGACCGGCCACGACGGCGCGGCGACGACCACCGTCAGCGCGACCAGGGCGATCGCCGCCCCGACCCGCAGCAGGCGCACCGCCCCCATCCGCTCGGTCAGGCGGTCGCCGGCCAGTCGCACGACGCCGCTCGCCACGAGGTAGGGCAGCGTGGCGAGGGCGACCAGGCCCTCGGGCGTGTCGAAGACGTCGTCGAGGTAGACCGGGCCCCAGGTGGCAGCGGCCGTGTCGACGGTGTAGAAGACGACCAGCGCCAGGCCGACCGTCACGATCGCCCGCCAGGGGACGTCCGTCTCCGTGCTCGTGGCGGGACCGCCGTGGTCACGACGGAGGTACGGCGCCGTCGTGGCCGCGAGCGGCAGCAGGGCGACCAGCGCTACCGCCGGCCAGGGCACGTCGCCGGTGGCCAGGGTGGTCACGGCGGCGACGATGCCGCCGAGGGTCCAGGCGCCGTGGCACGACGGCAGCACGACCCGGCTCCACCGGTGCTCGAGGGCCACGGCCTGCATGTTGCCCGTCGCGTCGACGAGCCCGAGCCCGATGCCGTACGCCGCGAGGCCGAGGACGAAGAGCGGCCGGGTGGGGGCGAGGACGGCCACCGCGACCGAGACGGCGACGACCACGAGCCCCGCACGCAGCACCACGGCGCTGTCGAGGCGCGGGGCCAGCCGCTCCGCGACGAGCGACCCCGCCCCGGCCAGGAGCACCATCATCAGCAGGACGCCCGAGAGCGCCAGCTCGCCGAGGTCCCACCGCTCCTGGAAGCGGGGCAGCCGCGTGGTCAGGCTGATGAAGACCAGCCCCTGCACGGCGAACGCGGCTGCGATGGCCCATCGCGCGCGGCGGAGGTCGGGGGTCGTCATGCCGAGCATGGTGGCAGCCCCGCCCGGCGCCCGTGGCAGACTCGCGGACATGACCTCCGGCGGCGTGCACTCCGACGGCCCCGAGCTCTGGGTGGTCCGGCACGGCGAGACGGAGTGGAGCCGCGACGGCCGGCACACCTCCGTCACCGACCTCCCGCTCACCGAGCCCGGTGAGGAGGCCGCGAGGGCGCTGGCACCCCGGCTGGCCGACGTGGAGTTCGACCTCGTCCTGACGAGCCCGCGGCAACGCGCGCGTCGTACGGCCGAGCTGGCCGGCTTCGCCGACGCCGAGGTCGACGACGACCTCGTCGAGTGGGCCTACGGCGACTACGAGGGCGTGACCACCGCGGAGATCCGCGACGACGTGCCGGGCTGGACGGTCTGGACGCACCCCGTGCCGGGCGGCGAGACCGCCGACCAGGTCTCCGCCCGCCTGGACCGCGTCGTGGCCCGGGCGCGCGAGCACGACCGCACCCTGGTCTTCGCGCACGGCCACTCGCTGCGCGTGCTGACCGCGCGGTGGGTGGAGCAGCCCGCGGACGTGGGCCGGTTCTTCAGGCTCGACACGTCGACGGTGTCGGTGCTCGGCTTCGAGCGCGACAACCCGGCGCTGCTGAAGTGGAACAGCTGACGTGCGGATCGACCTCCACACGCACTCCTCGGCCAGCGACGGCACCGACACTCCCGGGGACCTCGTCCGCGAGGCCGCGGCGGCCGGGCTGGACGTCGTCGCGCTGACCGACCACGACGCCATGTCCGGCTGGACGGAGGCGCGCGAGGTGGCCGACGAGGTCGGCATCACCCTTGTGCCGGGGCTCGAGATCAGCACCCGTTTCGGGCACCGGGGCGTGCACCTGCTGGGCTACCTGCCCGACCCGACGGACCCGGCGCTGGTGCTCGAGCTGGACCGCATCCTCGAGGGGCGCACCGCCCGGACGCCGGCCATCGTCGCGGCCCTGCGCGCACACGGCATCGACCTCACCGAGGACGACGTACGTCGTGAGTCGGACGGCTCGGTCGCGGCGGGACGCCCGCACGTGGCCGACGCGCTCGTGCGGCTCGGCGTCGTGCGGGACCGCACGGAGGCGTTCGCGACGCTGCTGAGCCCGGGGCAGCCGGGCTACGTCAACCGCTACGCGTCCGCCCTGGAGGAGATGATCCCCCTCGTCGCCGCCGCAGGCGGGGTCGCGGTGGTCGCCCACCCGTGGGGACGCGGCAGCCGGTCCGTGCTGTCGGCCGAGGCCCTCGCCGGGCTGAAGGACCTCGGGCTCGCCGGCATCGAGGTCGACCACCAGGACCACTCCGAGGCGGACCGTGCCGAGCTGCGCGCCATCGCCGCCGACCTGGACCTCGTCGTCACGGGCAGCAGCGACCACCACGGGCTCGGCAAGGTCGACCACGATCTCGGGGTCAACACGACCGACCCCGAGCAGTACGAGCGGCTGCTCTCGCTGGCCGACAACCCGCTCGGTGGCTGAGCCCACGGGCGGGCTGCCCGACCGCGTCCTCCTCTACGGCGTGACCGGCAGCGGCAAGTCCCGCCGCAACGGCAACGTCGAGACCTGGCGCGCCATGGCGTCGCGCGACTCGATCATCGTGTGGCACTTCCGGTCGTTCGCCCGCAAGCGTTCCCGGATGCGCGCCTGGGCCGCCTCGCCCGGCGGGCCGCAGGTGCTCCTCTTCCGCCGCCCCCGCGACCTGGAGGCGTGGATCGCGACGCTGGGCTGAGGGTGCGGGTCGAGGAGGTCGCGCAGCGACCGTTCTCGCGGCCGTTCTGGGCAGCGCGGCGACCAGATCGTGGAGGCTCCGTGTCACCTGATGACCCGGATCCTCCACGCTGCTGCACCGACTGGTCAGGCTCGAACCATCCGCCGCTCGAGGCCGACGTCCTCGGGCTTGGTGGCGCCGTCGAAGGCGAAGCCGTGGCGCTCGTAGAAGCCGATCGCGCGGACGTTGCCGTCGAGGACCCAGAGGTAGGCGGGGGAGCCGCCGGTCGCCGCCTCGAGGAGCGCGTGCCCCACCCCGGTGCCGTACGACGACGCGCGCACGTAGAGCGCCATCAGCTCGAGCGGTGGCAGGTCGTCGTCGGGGTCGCGGCCGGTCCCGGTGCTGGAGAAGCCGAGCAACCGGTCGTCGGCAGACCAGGCGAGCAGGTTGTCGCTCGAGCCCGCGGCGATGATGCTGCTCCAGCTGGCGACCCGCTCGGTCCGGCGGGCACGGCGGTCGGTGAACACGGACGCCGGCATGAGGTGGGCGTACGCCTCCTCCCACACGTCGAGGTGCAGGTCGGTCAGTGCCTCCGCGTCGCCGGCCCGCGCCGGGGCGATGCGCACCGTCAACGGCGGCCCATCGACTGGGTCAGCCGGAGGACGCGGTTGGGGATGGCGGTGGTCAGCACCCGGATCGTCTTGTACTGGGCGCCGGGGATCGAGTAGGCGCGGCCCTTCTCGAAGTCCTCGAGCGACTTGCGGACGAGGAAGTCGGCGTCGAGCCACATGAAGCCCTCGCCGCGCTTGACCTCCATCCGCTGGTGGAACTCGGTCTTGGTGAAGCCCGGGCAGAGCGCCATGACCTTTACGCCGTGTGACCTGTACTCCAGGTGCGCCCACTCGCTGAAGCTGTTGACCCACGCCTTCGACGCCGAGTAGGTGCCGCGGGGGAGGAAGGCGGCGACGCTGGAGACGTTGATGATGCCGCCGTGGCCGCGTTCGGCCATCGCGCCGAGGGCGGCGTGGCTCAGCCGCAGCACGGCGGTGACCAGGACCTCCAGCATCGCGGTCTCGTCGTCAGCGCTGTTGTCGAGGAAGCGCTTCTTCAGCCCGAAACCGGCGTTGTTCACCAGGAGGTCCACCGGGCGGTCGCGGTCGGCGAGCCGCGCCTCGACCGTGGCGAGCTGCGCGCGGTCGGTGAGGTCGGCGACCAGCACCTCCACCTGGACCTGGTGGGTGCGCCGCAGCTCCTCGGCGACCTGCTCGAGGCGGGCGGAATCGCGCGCCACCAGGACGAGGTCGTCACCGCGGGAGGCGAGCTGGACGGCGTACTCGTGGCCGATGCCGGCGGTCGCGCCGGTGATCAAGGAGGTGCTCATGGTGGACACCATTTCAGGACGAGCCATGGAGATGCGAGCCGGTCCGGCACAATGGCCCGCAATGAGCACCAAGAGCCGGGGAGCGGCCCCCGTGACGCTGGCCGTCGCCAACCAGAAGGGCGGGGTCGCCAAGACCACGTCCGTCGCCTCGATCGGTGCCGCGCTGGCCGAGCTCGGGCACCGCGTCCTGCTGGTCGACCTCGACCCGCAGGCGTGCCTGACCTTCTCCCTCGGCATCGACCCCGAGGACCTCGAGACGTCGGTCCACCACGTCCTGACCCAGGGCGTCGACCCCATCGAGGTCATCATCGAGACCGAGGACGGCGTCGACGTCCTGCCGGCGACGATCGAGCTCGCCCGGGCGGAGGCCGACCTGCTGACCCGCACCGGGCGCGAGCACGTCATCAAGGGCGCGCTCGAGCAGCTCGCCGAGGACCTCGAGGACTCCGAGGAGGGGGCGTACGACTGGGTGCTGCTCGACTGCCCGCCGTCGCTCGGCGTGCTGACGGTCGCCGCGCTCACCGCCGCCGACGGCGTGCTGGTGCCGCTGCAGTGCGAGACGCTGTCCCACCGTGGCGTGGGCCAGCTGCTCGACACCGTCCACGACGTACGCCGCTTCACCAACCGCGACCTCGAGGTGTGGGGCGTGCTGCCGACGCTCTACGACGGCCGCACCAACCACGCCCGCACGGTGCTGGAGACGATCAGCGAGACCTACGACCTCGAGGTCGTCGAGCCGCCGATCCCCAAGACGATCAAGTTCGCCGAGGCCCCGGCCGCCGGCCGGTCGATCCTGGCGACCAGCCGCAGCAGCAAGGGCGCCGCGGCCTACCGCGAGGTCGCCCGGAACCTCGTCGAGCGGGCCACCCGCCCCCCGAAGGTGACGAAGAAGCCCGCTCGCGCGAGGAGGTGACCCGGGGCCGGACGCCTCAGGCCTGGGGGGCCTCGACCGTCTGGCCGCCGCGGGTGCGACGACGGTTGCGGTTGCGGCGGCGCGGGGCGTCGCCGGACTTCTCGGACGAGGAGTCGGACCGGCCTGAGTCGGACCGGCCGGAGTCGGACCGGCGCTCGCGCGGCGCGCGCTCCTTCTTCTCGACGGGCGCGGGGTCGACGACGCGGCCCTTGGTGCCGGCCGGGATGCCCTGGTCGTGGAACAGGTGCTCGGAGGTCGAGTAGGTCTCCTGCGGGTCGTCGAAGGGCAGGTCGAGCGCCTTGTTGATCATCTTCCAGCGGTGCAGGTCGGCCCAGTCGACGAACGTGATGGCCGTGCCGGTCGCGCCGGCGCGGCCGGTGCGACCGATCCGGTGGACGTAGGTCTTGTCGTCCTCGGGGCACGTGTAGTTGATGACGTGGGAGACGCCGCGGACGTCGATCCCGCGGGCCGCGACGTCGGTGCAGACGAGGACCTGGATCTTGTCCTCGCGGAAGCGGGCCAGCGCCTTCTCGCGCGCGACCTGCGCCATGTCGCCGTGGAGGGGGGAGGCCTTGAAGCCGCGCTCCTGGAGGTCCTCGGCCACGCGCTGCGCCTGGCGCTTGGTGCGGGTGAAGACGATCATCTTGTCGGCGTCCTCGGCCTGCAGGACGCGGCCGATGATCTCGGGCTTGTCGAGGTCGTGGGCCTGGTAGATGAACTGCGCGGTCGCCGGGACGGTCGCGTTCTCGTAGGACGACTCGGCGCGGATGTTCATCGGGTGCCGCATGTGGGTGCGGGCCAGCGCCACGATCGCCGCCGGCATCGTCGCCGAGAACAGCATCGTCTGCCGGGTCTCGGGCGTCTTGGAGATGAGGGTGATGACGTCGGGCAGGAAGCCGAGGTCGAGCATCTCGTCGGCCTCGTCGAGCACGAGCGCGTGCACGTGGGAGAGGTCGAGCGCGCGGCGGTTGGCCAGGTCGATGAGGCGGCCCGGGGTGCCGACGACGATGTCGACACCGGTGTCGAGGGCCTCGAGCTGCGGCTCGTAGCCCACGCCGCCGTAGACGGTGAGGACGCGCAGGCCCATGTCCTTGCTGGCCAGCGCGAGGTCGCCGGAGACCTGGAGCGCGAGCTCGCGGGTCGGGGCGACGATGAGGGCCTGCGGCTTGCCCTGCGGCAGGTCGGCGTACGCCGGGTCCTTGGGCGCGATCGAGCGCTGGAGGACCGGGATGCCGAAGGCCAGCGTCTTGCCGGTGCCGGTGCGGGCCTGGCCGATGAGGTCGGTGCCGAGGAGCGCGACCGACAGGGTCATCTCCTGGATGGCGAAGGGGGTGGTGATGCCCGCGCGCTCGAGGGCGTCGCAGATGTCGGGCAGCACGCCCAGGTCACGGAAGGTGGTCACGAGATTGGTGTCGCTCTCTGCTGAGTCGGATGTCCCACGTATGCGGTCAGCCCACTCGAGAGGCCCTCGGAGGGCGAGTGCCGACCGCGCACATACAGGCGGCCACCGGCAGATGAGTCGGCGGCTCGGTCACCATGATGCTATCGCTAGGCTGCGAACATGACGGAATCGCCCGACGAGGACTACCGCCGCGCCGCAGTCGACCTCCTCGGAGCCATCGCCTACGGCGAGCTGTCCGCCTTCGAGCGACTCGTCGAGGACGCCAAGATGGCGCCCGGCATCGACGACAAGATCGCCATCGGCGCCATGGCCACCGCCGAGTTCGGGCACCTGCAGAAGCTCGTCGAACGGCTCGAGCAGCTCGGCGCCGACCCCGCCGAGGCCATGCAGGCCTTCCGGCCCAGCTTCGACAGCTTCCACGCGCACACCGCGCCGTCGGACTACTACGAGGGCCTCATCAAGGCCTACGTCGGCGACGGGCTCGCGGCCGACTTCTACCGTGAGATCGCCGCCTACCTCGACCCGCAGACCCGCGAGGTGATCATCAGCTCGCTCGAGGACACCGGGCAGACGGCGTTCATCGTCGAGCGGGTGCGCGCGGGCATCGCCGAGGACCACCGGCTCGGCGGCCGGCTGGCGCTGTGGGGGCGGCGGCTGATGGGCGAGGCGCTCACCCAGGCACAGCGCGTCGCCGGTGACCGCGACTCCCTCACGGCGCTGCTGGCCGGGGGAGTGGACCGCCCGGGGCTCGACCTGGCCGCGCTGGGCCGGATGTTCGCCCGGCTGACCGAGCTGCACACCGACCGGATGGCTCGGCTCGGCCTGGAGGCCTGAGCCCCACCGCAGGACCTCAGCGCAGTCGCGACGAGGCCCCGCATCCGACGGATGCGGGGCCTCGTGCGTGGTGCGGGTGGCGTGCGGTCAGAGCCGCGTGCGGGTGCCGGTGTTGCGACCGGTGACCGTCGAGGCGATCACGACCAGGACGGCCGCGGTGATGACCGCGACGATCCAACGGACCCAGTCGATGCCGCGCGAACCGTCGCCACCGAACAGGGAGTAGATCCAGTAGCCCAGCAGCACGCCGCCGATGCCGCACAGGATCGTGAGCCAGATGGGGATGTTGTCCTTGTCGCCCGGAGCGACGAACTTCCCGAGCAGTCCGATGATCGCGCCGACGATGATGAGGACGATGAGATCTACGACCATGATGGGCCACCTTTCTTTGCCACGAGCTCGTGACGGGAGTGCCGGCAGTGCGTGCCGGCTTGCTCATCATGTTCCCCGTTCGGCACCGGTTCAATCACCGCGACGCCCGGAGGGAGGGGTGTGTCCCACCCCCTGCGGTGAGGCTCAGCGGAAGCCGACGGTGCTCGCGGTCGGCGACCCGAGCTCGATGTAGGCGATCTTGTCCGCCGGTACGACGACGGACCGGCCCTTGGTGTCGGCCAGCCGCAGGACACCGTTGCCCGAGAGCGCCTCGGTCAGCCGTGCCTCGATGTCCTCGGGCGTGCTGTCGGTGTCGAGCACCAGCTCGCGCTGCGCGTGCTGCACGCCGATCTTGACCTCCACGATGTTGCTCCTCAGCTCAGGTGTTGGGTGACGTCTCGATGATGCCGGGTGGGTGGTCGGTCCGGGGACCGGGTCAGTGGTCGTCGGTCATCGGGTAGCCCCGGATGCCGCGCCAGGCCAGCCCCGCGATCAGGGCGGCCGCGTCGTCCTGGGCAATCTGGCCGCCACCCGCGAGCCAGAACCGCGCCGACACCTGCGCCATTCCCACCAGCGACACCGCGAGCAGCTCCGAGGCCTCGTCGGGCAGGCCGGTGTCGGTCCGGATCACGTCGGCGATCATGGACGCGCACTCGGTGGTGACGCGGTCGACGCGCTCGCGGACGTCGGGCTCGCTCGTGAGGTCGGACTCGAAGACCAGCCGGAACGCGCCCTCCTCGGACGCGACGTAGCTGTAGAACACCTTCATCGTGGCCGCCACGCGGTCCCTGTTGTCGGTGGTGGAGGCGAGCGCCTCGCGGCAGTTGTCGATGATCAGGTCGCACGACGTGTCGAGCAGCGCGAGGTAGAGGTCGAGCTTGCCGGGGAAGTGCTGGTAGAGCACCGGCTTGGACACCCCGGCCCGGTCGGCGATGTCGTCCATGGCGGCGGCGTGGTAGCCCTGCGCCACGAAGACCTCGAGCGCGGACTCGAGCAGCTGGACGCGACGCTCGCGCCGCGGCATCCGGCCGCCCCGCGGACGGGGGTGGGTGCCGTCGGACGCGGTGTCGGTGCTGCCTGCGGTCACGTCGTACTCCTGCTTGCCGGGGGTGATGCCGAGTGGTGCGGGGCCCTGCCGCCGCAAGGTACTGCCGGGTAGGGCACGCCGAGCCTATCGGCAGCCGGACGTGCGAGGAGGGACCCCGGGTGTCCCGGAGCCCCTCCTCGCGTGTCGGGGTGTTGCTCAGTAGGTGAGGTCGACGACCATGTTGCGGCTGGTGCCGTCCACGCTCTTGACGGTGGCCTTCACGCCCTCCCCGGCGACCTTCACCGAGTTCTGCGGGTTGGCGGCCTGGTCGTAGTACTGCGCGCCCAGCGTGTCGTCGAAGGTCGCCTGCTGCGGGATGCCGCCCGAGCAGGTCTCCAGCGTGCTGTCGGCGGCCACCTGCTTGTGCAGGCAGGTCCGGTCGATGACGTCGAGGCCGAAGGTGGCGTCGAACGGCTCACGCCGGTTGGTCGGGCTCGTGCCGTCGCCGTAGGTGAACGAGTTCGGCGTCGCGTCGACCGGCAGGGCGTACCCGGAGCCCGGGTGAACCGACGTGTTGTTGTCGGCCGTGGTCGGGTCGACGAGCCACACGAGCATGCCGTCCTGGAACTTGAAGAACTCGACCCAGTTGGGTCGGGTGACGGACTCGGAGAAGTTGTACGGGCCCTGCGCCAGGGTGGCGTCGTAGCCGACGTACTGCCGGTTCTCGATGAGGTAGTAGCGGTTGGCCGTGACCGTCTCGGTCCCGGTCGAGCGCTTCCAGCCCCTCGCGGTCCAGCCCGCGTCCAGCGTCTCCGCACCGTCGGTGAAGGTCGTCCGGTCGGCCTTGATCGAGACGTTGTCGAGGAAGGCGCCGGTCTCGTTCACGCCGCCGTCGGTGGCGTAGCGGAACCGGAACTTCGAGGCCTTGCCGCCGGGCTTGTAGGCGAAGCGCACGCCGCCCCAGCGGGCCTGGTCGCCGGTGACCGGCTGGCCCACCGTCGTCCAGGTGTCGCCGCCGTCGACGGAGTACTGGCCGTAGAGGAAGTCGTAGCCCTTCTCGATCTGGTACCACGCGTCGGCGGTGACGGTGACCGAGCTCGCCGCCGGGACGTCACGGGTCAGGGTGTTGCGCAGGTCGTCGCCGCGACCGGACCACCAGGCGTACGAGCCGCTCTTGATGGGCACGTCGGCGGCGGTGGTGGTCTGCGACTTCAGGTTGACCTTGATCGCCTGGTAGCCGCTGTCGTTCTTGAGCTGCGACGGCGTGAGGTTGACGCTCTGCGTCGTCGGCGTGCTGCCCGTCCTGTTCACCTCGAGGTACTTCAGCCAGCCGAGGAAGAGCTTCTCCTCGGGACCGAAGATGCCGGGCTGGGTGCCGATGCCCTCGTCGGCGCCACCGTGGCCGAGCCAGGAGCCCGAGGACATGGTGGTCCAGAACGACGTGCCGTTGTCGCCGCCGTTGGTGTCGTAGAAGTCGGGCAGGCCGAGGTCGTGGCCGTACTCGTGCGCGAAGACGCCGAGGCCGCCGTTCTCGGGCTCGACGGTGTAGTCGCCGATGAAGTAGCTCGAGTTGCCGATGCGCGCGCCACCGTTGAGGTTGGGCCTGCCACCGACGGTGGGGCCGTCGGAGCCGGCGGTCGTCGGGTTGACGTACCAGCGGTGCGACCAGATCGCGTCGGGGTCGGCGCCGGCCTCCTCGCCCTCGCCGGCGTGCACGGCCTGGAAGTGGTCGATGTAGCCGTCGGGCTCGTTGAAGTCGCCGTCCTCGTCGAAGTCGTAGCGGTCCCACTCGTCGAACTGCGAGAGGTAGGCGTCGAGGTCGGTGGCCGACTTGCCGCTCTTGGTGGCCCAGGCGTCGACCGTGTCGTCGATGAAGGCCCATGAGCCACCGTCGTCCTCGACGGCGTTGTCGCCGTACGTCGAGGCGTTGCCGGGGACGGTGACCCAGTCCTCGGTGGTCACGTCGACGGAGTAGGCGCCGTTGGACTGGGCCTCGTAGAAGTTCTTCATCGACTCGCCCGAGCCGTTGAAGAGCTCGTCGTAGTACGCCTGGGAGTAGTCGTCCTCGTGCGTCGTCGAGTTGTCCTTGGTGCGGTCCGGGGCGGGGATCGCGTTGTGCAGGGGGCCGGGCGTCAGGCCGAGCTTCTTCGAACCCTGGGTGCCGAACTCCGACAGGACCGTCCAGATCTTGTCGGTGCCGGTCACGGCGAGCTCGACGAACTCACCGTCGGCGACCTCGACGACCTCGCTGCCGTCGGCCGGGGTGCGGACCTTCGCGGTGCCGTTCTCGACCATCGCGCGGGCCTTGGCCTTGAGGCGCGCCTGCTTCGCGATCTGCGGGGACGTGCGGTTGTCGGGCTTGGCGCGGACCTTGTCCGACGAGGCCGGGGCCCCGTCGGAGGGGACCGCCGCCGCGGGCAGGGCGGCGAGGCCGAGGGCCAGGCACGCCGTTCCGGCCATCAGGCCGGACAGTGACTTCTTCACAGGGACTTCTCCGTGTTCCGAGAGTTGGGGGGATGGTCATGCGTGACCCACAGGAACCACGGGACGTGGTCACAACGGGGCACCAGCGGGCTACTCCACCCCAGGGGTCGGCCCCGTGGCAAGGAAAATCTTCGGAATCCACCCCGGAGGCCGAAGATGCTGCGGTGCCGACCGCGGCGCGGGCGCGTCCGCATCGCGGGACCGGTCGAGGGCGTGTGGGGGCCGCGGGGAACATGGAGGCGGTCGGTGCTGTTCCACCGAGACCCGAGTCGAGGAGAAGACGTGTCGTTCCCTGCACTTGTCGAGCCCGCAGCCGAGCTCACCACCGACGAGGTGCGCCGCTACAGCCGCCACCTGATCATCCCGGACGTGGGGATGGCCGGGCAGAAGCGGCTCAAGAACGCCAAGGTGCTCGTCATCGGCGCCGGCGGCCTGGGCTCGCCCGCCCTGCTCTACCTGGCCGCGGCCGGCGTCGGCACGCTGGGGATCGCCGAGTTCGACGAGGTCGACGAGTCCAACCTCCAGCGCCAGATCATCCACGGCATGTCCGACATCGGCCGTCCCAAGGCCGAGTCGGCCAAGGAGTCGATCGCCGAGGTCAACCCCTACGTCGAGGTCGTCGTGCACGACGAGCGCCTCGACAACGACAACGTCCTGCAGGTCTTCGAGGGCTACGACCTCATCGTCGACGGCACCGACAACTTCGCGACCCGCTACATGGTCAACGACGCCGCGTACTTCCTGAAGATCCCCTACGTCTGGGGCTCCATCTACCGCTTCGACGGCCAGGCGTCCGTCTTCGCGCCGACCCTCGCGGACGACGCGCCGTGCTACCGCTGCCTCTACCCCGAGCCCCCGCCGCCGGGCATGGTCCCCAGCTGCGCCGAGGGCGGGGTGCTGGGCGTGCTGTGCGCGAGCATCGGCTCGATCCAGGTCAACGAGGCGATCAAGCTGCTCACGGGCATCGGTGACCCGGCCATCGGCAAGCTCGTCATCTACGACGCCCTCGAGCTCGAGTGGCGCAAGCTCAAGGTCCGCAAGGACCCGAGCTGCGCGCTGTGCGGCGAGAACCCGACGGTGACCGGCCTCATCGACTACGACGCCTTCTGCGGCGCCGTCTCCGACGAGGCCGCCGAGGCGGCCGCCGGCTCGACCATCTCGGTCACCCAGCTCGAGGCGATGCTCAAGGAGCGCGAGGAGGGCACCCGCGACTTCGAGCTCATCGACGTGCGGGAGCCCAACGAGTACGAGATCAACCGCATCCCGGGCGCCAAGCTCATCCCCAAGGGCGAGTTCCTCAACGGCAACGCGCTCGGCGACCTGCCCAGCGACAAGCCGATCGTCCTGCACTGCAAGTCGGGCGTCCGCTCGGCCGAGGTGCTGGCCATCGTCAAGGGCGCCGGCTACGGCGACGCCGTGCACGTGGGCGGCGGTGTCGTGGCCTGGGTCAGCCAGGTCGACCCGAGCCAGCCCGCGTACTGAGGCGTAACCCCTCCCGACGAGTCGTCGTTGGGAGGGGCATGCGTACTCCCACGAAGCTGTTCACCCTCACCGCGGTGGGCCTCGTGGCCGCGGCCGCCACCGGCGCGCCCGCGACCGCCGCCCCGACGAAGCAGGCCCGCGCCGCCTGGGCCCCCGCCGACTCGGCGGCCATCCACCCAGGCGTCCAGATGTACACCGACGGTGCCCAGTGCACCGCCAACTTCGTCTACACCGACACCGCCGGCACGACGTACGTCGGCTACGCCGCGCACTGCGCCGGCACCGGCGAGGCGACCGACACCAACGGTTGCGACGCGGGCTCCCTCCCGCTCGGCGCGAAGGTCGACTTCGTCGAGGGCGGCTCGCTCGTCACCGAGGGCACCCGCGTCGGTGGCGGCACGCTCGTCTACTCCTCGTGGCTGGCGATGCAGAGGAACGGCGAGACCGACGAGGACGCGTGCGCCTACAACGACCTCGCGCTGGTGAAGGTGGACGCCGCGGACACCGGCAAGGTCAACCCGTCCGTGCCGTTCTGGGGTGGACCGGTGGCGGTCAACACCAGCGGCACCGCCGCCGGGGACACCGTCCACTCCTACGGCAACTCCAGCCTGCGCGCGGGCGTCGAGCTGCTCTCGCCCAAGCAGGGCACGAGCCTCGGCACCGAGGGCGGGGGCTGGTCGCACCCGGTCTACACGGTGACGGCCGGCGTTCCCGGCGACTCGGGCTCGGCGTTCCTCGACGCCGACGGCAACGCGCTCGGCACCCTGTCGACCCTGGCCCTGGCCCCGCTGGCGGGTTCCAACGGGGTGGGCGACCTGTCCCGCGAGCTGGCCTACGCACAGGCCACGAGCGGCATCGCCGGCCTCCGCCTGGTGCCCGGGACGGAGCCCTTCCGCCCGATCCTCTGACCTCCCCGAGGCGCCTGCCCCCACCAGGCGTGCCCCCCTCGCATGGCGCGACCCCGTCACCTAGGGTCGCGCCATGCGAGCGTTCGGGGACTGGTCGCCGGGCCTGCGGGCCGTCGTGGCCGTGTCCGCGACGTCCGTGTTCATGGTCCTCGTCGCCTGGGCCACGCTGCTCGGCCCGGACGAGGTGTTCACCGGTCCGGGGCCCGTGCAGGCCTCGACCACGACGACCGACACGTGCATCCCGCTGCCCGAGACCACCGCCGCCGACGGGTCGACCACCGTCGTGATCCCGGACGACTTCGACGAGCGGGCCTACTGCGAGCCATCACCGGGCTTCGGGGACGAGGCCGGGGACGTCACCGAGAGTGCGCCGCCGCAGTGGGTCGGGGTGCTCACGGGTCTGATCCTCCTTGCGGCCGCCGTCGGCGGCCTCGTGGTCCTGGCGTGGATCGTCGCTGCGGTCCTGCGTGAGCTGCGTGCGCGTCGCGTCCGCGAGGGCGAGCGCGCGGACGTCGCGTTCACCGTGCTCGACGAGCCGGTCCGGGTGGCCCGGGAGGTGGCGGCCGACGCCACCGAGCAGGAGTTGCTGCTGCGCGAGGGCGACCCCCGCAACGCCATCGTCGCCGCCTGGCACCGCTTCGAGGTGCAGGGAGAGCGGGCGGGGGTGACCCGGCGTGCCTCCGAGACGTCGTCGGAGTACGGCCTGCGCGTCCTCGACCTCGCCCGGGCCGATGGCGGGTCCGTGACCCGCCTCGCGGAGCTCTACCGCGAGGCGCGGTTCTCCGACCACCCGGTCACCGAGGAGCACCGCGCGCGCGCTCTCGCCGCCCTGGCCGACATCCGGCACAGCCTGGGGGTCGGGGCATGACCCGGCTCCGCGACCGCTGGAGCGGGCGAGCCGCGGCAGGGGTCGCCATGGCCGTCGCGGGCTATGCGGTGGCGGTCTGGCTCGACATGGGGCCGCAACCGTTGCCGTACGCCGTGTGGGCGGTGGTGGTCCTCGCGACGGCGTACCTCGTGATCAACACGGCCGACGTCCCCGCCGCGGAGTGGCAGCAGGTGCCGCAGACGATGGACCGGGTCGACGAGGCTTCCTCCGACCTCCGCGTGCTCTCCAGCCACGTGCAGTCCGACCAGCCGTCCGACGCCCTCGCCCGCCGGCTCGTGGCCCTCGCCCGCGCCCGCGACCCCGACCTCGGCGACGCCCTGTGGCTCGAGCTCGCCGACACCCGCCGGCTCGCGCCGGCCGACATCGACCGCATCCTGACCCGAATCGAGGACGTCCGTGAACGACGCTGACCAGCCCACCACCCAGGCCGTGGAGCCCGCGCAGGTCGCCGTGTTCGCCGAGCGCGTCCTCGACGAGGTCGGCCGCGCCGTGGTGGGGAAGCGCGAGGTGCTGTCGCTGGTGCTGGCCGGCATCCTGGCGAAGGGGCACGTCCTGCTCGAGGACTTCCCCGGCCTGGGCAAGACGCTCGCGGCGCGCTCCTTCGCCGGCGCCCTCGGCCTGGAGTTCTCCCGGGCGCAGTTCACCCCGGACCTGCTGCCCGCCGACCTCACGGGCTCCTACGTCTACGACCAGCGCCGGGCGGAGTTCGACTTCCGACCGGGCCCCGTCTTCGCCGGCCTGCTGCTCGCTGACGAGGTCAACCGGACCCCGCCGAAGACGCAGGCCGCGCTCCTCGAGGCGATGCAGGAGGGCCAGGTCACCGTCGAGGGCAGGACGCACCAGCTGCCAAGCCCGTTCCACGTCTTGGCCACCGCCAACCCCGTCGAGTACGAGGGCACCTACCCGCTGCCCGAGGCGCAGCTCGACCGCTTCCTGCTGCGCGTCGGCTTCGGCTACCCGACCGCGGGCGAGGAGCACGACGTGCTGCGCCGCCGCCTCGACCGGCAGCGCGAGGAGGTCGACATCGCTCAGGTGAGCGACGCCGCCGGGCTGTCTTCCGCGCAGGCTGCGGTCGAGCGGGTGGTCGTGGACGAGTCCGTGGCGCGCTACTGCGTGGACCTCGCCGCGGCGACGCGTTCCCACCCCGACGTCCTCACCGGCGCTTCCCCGCGCGGCAGCCTCGGCCTGGTGCTGACCGCTCGTGCCTGGGCCGCGATCCGCGGGCGCGACTTTGTCGTCCCCGAGGACGTGAAGGTCGTCGCCCGGGCCGTGCTCGCGCACCGGATCACCGTGAGGCCCGACCTCTGGATGACCGAGGCCTCCGGATCCCGCGTCGTCGACTCGGTGCTGGCCTCGGTCGAGACCCCCCGGACCCTGGAGGCGCACGGAGGCGGGCACCGGTGACCTCCTGGCAGCCGACTCCCGCACTCGTGCGCGCCTGCCTGCTCGGGATCGGGGGCGCCGGCTTAGCGATCGCCATCGGCCAGGAGGTGCTGGCAGTGCTGTCCGCCCCCTTCGTGGTCCTGGCGGGGGCGGGGCTGGCCGGCCGCCCGCGCGGCAGGCCGCAGGTCACGACCCGCCTCGACCACCGCCGCCTGCACGAAGGCCAGGGGACGACGTCGCGGCTCGAGGTCGACGACCTCGCCGGGGTCGAGCACGTCACCCGGGTCGCCGCCCGAGCCGCGCACGTCGCCAGTCAGCCGACGTACGGCAGCGTCGGCTCCCTCGTCGCCACCGGCCCGCCCACGATCGGCTTGAGCCCCCGGCGCTGGGGCCGACGTGACGTGGGCGCCGAGCGTGTCGCGCTCACCAGCCCCTGGGCAGGCTGGCGCTGGGGCCCCGTGCACGTCCCCGCGACCAGCCTGCTTGTGCTGCCCCGGACCGCGCCGTACGACGGCCGGGCCGAGGTGCCCCAGCCCGACGGCCTCGTCGGTCGGCACCGCTCGCGGCGGGTGGGCAGCGGCACCGAGTTCGAGGGCATCCGCCACTTCGCCACCGGCGACCGCCTCAAGCGGATCAACTGGCCGGTGTCGCTCCGCACCGGCGAGCTGCACGTCGTCACCACCCGTGCCGAGCAGGACGCCGGCGTGTGGCTCGTCGTGGACGCGCTGCGCGACATCGGCGTCTCGGGCGGGATCGACGGTCGCCCCAGCACGCTCGACCTCACGGTCCGTGCGGCGGCGGCCCTCGCCGAGCACCACGTGCGCACCGGCGACCGGGTGGGCCTGGTCGTGGTCACAGCCAACGGGACGCGGGTGCCGCTCGGGTCGGGGCCACGCCACCTGCAACGACTCCTCGGCACCCTCGCCCGCACCCGCACCGACGCGCGGAGCACCCCGCCGGAGCGCCTCGAGCTGGGCACGGAGTCGGGGAGCGTGGTGCACGTCCTGTCGCCGATGCTGTCCACGCCGCTGGTGACGGCGACAGCCAGCCTCCAGCGCGGCGGCACGTCGGTCGTCGTCGTCGACACGCTGGGTGACGCCCTGGCTGTCCCGGACGGCGCGGAGCGGCTCGGCCTGCCCGCCTTAGCGACGCGGATGCAGAAGGTCGAGCGCGACGACCGGTTGCGACGCCTCGCTGCCCTCGGCGCCCCGGTGGTGCCGTGGCGCGGACCCGGCACCCTCGACACCGTCCTCCAGAAGTTGGCGCGTCGGGCGCAGGTGCCGCGGGTGCGTGCGTGATGCGACTCCTCCGTCCGGGCGTCACCCCACCCGTCGTGGTGCTTCGCACGCTGCTCCTCGTGCTGCCGTGCGCGGCGCTGGCCGTCGCGCTGCCGCAGGTGCCCGACGGACTGGTGGTCGGCGGGGTCGTGATGTCCGCGGCGGCCTGGGCCTGGATGCCCGACCACGCCATCGGCATCGTGCCGCTCGCGCTCGTCGCGGCCTGGTGGGCGGTGCACGGCGTCGTCGACTGGCGGCTGCTCGTCGTCGGCGTGCTCCTCGCGGCGGCGCACGTCGCGGCCACCCTGGCGTCGTACGGCCCGGCGACGCTCGCGGTCGACCCGGACCTGGCGCGGCTGTGGGCCGCCCGCGGGCTGCTGGCGCTGGTCCCGCTGCCGGTCACGTGGCTGGCCGTCCGGGTCCTCGACCCGGCACTTGCCCCCTCGTGGCTGTGGCTCCTCGCCGGGGCGACGGTGGTCGGCCTGCTGCTCCTCACCGCCCGCCTCACCAGGCCGCAGACGCAGTGACCACGGAGGAGGAGCGCGAGCTCTACGCCGAGCTGGTGCTGCAGTGCGCCGAGTCGGTCCCGCGCGGCCGGGCGACGACGTACGGCGCCATCGCCGACGTCGTCGGGGAGCGGCTCGGGCGGGGCGGTCCTCGTCTGGTCGGGTCGGTGCTCGCCGCCCACGGGGGCGGCGTGCCGTGGTGGCGGGTGGTGCGCGCGGACGGCTCGCTGCCGCCCTCGCACGGCGAGGAGGCCCGTCAGGCCTACCTCGAGGAGGGCACCCCGCTGCGGCCGAACGGGTCGGTGGATCTGACACGGGCGTTCTGGCCGCCGCTCCTCGGGGCAGAATGACCGCCATGCTCTACACGGTCGCGCACGGAGTCATCCCCCCGCTCGCCCGTGCCATGTGGCGCCCCGTCGTCGAGGGCCTGCACCACGTGCCCGCCACGGGCCCCGTCATCGTGGCGAGCAACCACCTGTCCTTCTTCGACAGCGTCGTCATCCCGGTCGTCGTGCCGCGCAAGGTCGTCTTCCTCGCCAAGTCCGACTACTTCACCGGCACCGGGGTGAAGGGCACGCTGACGCGGGCGTGGTTCGAGGGCCTGGGCATGCTGCCCGTCGACCGCGACGACACCAAGGCGGCGATCGCCAGCCTCGACACCGCGCTGGAGGTCCTGCGCCGCGGCGAGGCGTTCGGGATCTACCCCGAGGGCACCCGCTCGCGCGACGGGCGCCTCTACCGCGGGCGCACCGGCGTGGCGCACCTCGCCCTCACCGCCGGCTGCCCGGTCGTGCCGGTCGGCCTCCAGGGGACCGAGGACATCCAGCCGGTCGGTGCCAACCGCCCGCGGCTGGGCAAGGTCGACGTCACCGTGCGGTTCGGCGAGCCCATCACCGTCGGCGACGACTACGACGGCGTCCCGAGCGGGCGGGCGCGCCGCGACCTGACCGACCGGATCATGGGCGCGATCGCCGGCCTGACCGGTCAGGAGCCGGCGGGCGTCTACAACGAGCGGCCGGCCCCTCAAGCCTGACCTGGACGGGCTGCGAGCGCCGGCGCGGGTGGGCGGTGTGCCAGCCACATTCCTGTGCCACGGAAGGTGGCTCACGCACCGCTGCGCTGCGTGTCGTACGCCGGCGCGCCGGTGGGCGGTGTACCAGCCACATTCCTGTGCCGCGGAAGGTGGTTCACGCACCGCTGCGCTGCGTGTCGTACGCCCGGCGCCCCTGGGCGGTGTAGCAGCCACATTCCTGTGCCGCGGAAGGTGGCTCACGCACCGCTCAGGCGGAGGCGGCCCGGGCCGCGAGCGCGGCGAGCGCCTTCGGGAAGATCTCCGCGGGCGGGGTGACGAGCCCCGCGCCCACCTGGCCGACGCCCGCGACCGCGCCCGCCATGCCGGTGTTGATCTGGGGCAGGATCCCGGTGCGGCACACCTTGGTGACGTCGATGCCGGTGGGCGTGCCCTGGAACTCGAGGACGGGGACCGACCAGCGGGGGTTCTCCGCGAGCGTGATCTCGTGCATCCGGCGGGTGGTGGCCAGCGCGTCCGGCACGGTCCCGCCGACGAGGCGGACGATCGCCGGGGCGGTCGCCATCGCGAAGCCGCCGATGCCGGCGGTCTCGGTGATGGCGGAGTCGCCGATGTCGGGGTTGGCGTCGTCCGGCCCGTAGTCGCCGAGGAAGAGGCCCTCGGCCACCTGGGCGGGACCGGTGAACCACTCGTCGCCGGTGCCGGAGACCTGGATGCCGAAGTCGGTGCCGTTGCGCGCCATGGCCACGACCATCGTCGAGCCCGGCACGTCGCGACCGGCGTCGAGTGCGAGCTTGCAGGCGGGCATCGCGAGGTTGAGGAAGAAGTGGTCGTTGCCGCCGATGAAGCGCAGGACGTCGGCGACGTCCTTCGCGTCGAATCCCGCGCTCACCATCGCGGGGGAGAGGTCGCGCAGCAGCATCAGCGTGCCGGCGCGGTTGCGGTTGTGCGCCTCGTCGCCCATCTGCAGCATCTGCGTGAGGATCCCGGTGACGTCGGTCGCCTCCTCGGTGCCACGCACGGCGGCCTGCAGCAGCGGGCCGAGCACGTCGCCCATCCAGCGCAGCCGGGTGAGCACCTCGGGCGAGTACGCGCCGTAGCGCAGCACCTTGCCGAGGCCCTCGTTGAGGGAGCAGTACGTCCGACGCCCCGTCGCGCGGTCCTCGAGGACCCACATCCACATGGACGGCGTGACGACGCCGGCCATCGGGCCGACGGCGCTGCGGTGGTGGCACGGCTCGAGGCTGACGCCGGTGCCCGACTCGAAGAGCGCCACCGCGTCCTCGGGGTCGTCGACGAGGCCCTCGAGCGCGGCGCCGCCCATCAGCGCGCCACGGAGGGGGCCGGAGGTGCGGTCCCACTCGATCGGCGGGCCGGCGTGGAGGAACTGGCCCTTCTCGAGGCCGAGCACCTCGGAGGCGGGAGCGACGTCGACGAGGTGGGCGGTGACGCCGAGCATCGCCTCGACCGCGCGGCGGTTGGCCTCGGGGCGGCGGGGATCGGTGGCGACCGTCGCGAGGTCGGTCTCGGTGCCCGGCATCGGCGGGCGCCAGTCGACGCGCTCGACGTCGACGGCCTGGCCCGCCACGGAGTCGGCGAACATGTCCGCTCCGGCGGTGACGACGGTGGGCTGGCTCATCGGGCCGCTCCTTCGATCAGCTGGATGGCGCGGCGGGTGGCGCTCGCGTTGGAGAGGTGCACCTCGGCGCCGGCGGCGACGAGGGCGTCGCGCTGGGCGTCGAGGCCCTGCGGGTCGAGGTCGGTGCCGACGAGGCTGACGACCACCGGCACGGGGCGGTCGCGACGCGCGGCCTCGATCGCCGGGGCGAGGAGGGCGGCGGGATCGGGCTCGGCGCCGTGGCCGAGCACGAGGTCGAGCAGGATCACGCCCGTCGCCGGGTCCGCGGCCGCGCGGGCCAGCTGCTCGTTGCGCAGCGTCGGGTCGATCATCGGGTGGGCGCGACCCTGGGTCAGCGCGTCGTCGCCGAAGTCGACCATGGTGTGGGCGTCGATGAGCAGCTCGTCGTCGAGCGCGAGGTCGTCGGACAGCGGGATGTTGCTGCGGATCGGGCCGAGGGCCTCGGTCGCCATCAGCATCGACTCGTCGCAGAGGGTGCCGCCGACGAAGAGCCCGCGCAGCAGCGGACCGGTCGCCGGCCCGGTGTTGTCGGTGCCGTGGACCGGCCACTCCGGCGCGGTGTGGCCGAGGCGCTCCAGCACCGCCTCGGCGACGGCGGTGAGGTCGCGCTGGCCGCGGCCGAGCAGCCCGAGCTCGACGGGCGTGCCGAGTGCCTCGGTGTCGCGGGTGAGCGCGTCGGCCACCTCCGCGGCCGGGGGCTTGGACACCACCACGACCAGGTCGACGTCGGGGTCGGCGTCGAGCCGCCGGAGGGCCTCGCGGGTCGCGAGCCCGCCCACGGCGGCGGACAGGTCGCGGCCACCGACCCCGAGGGCGTGGCGCACGCCGACCCCCTCGGAGGTTCCGCCGGCGTGGTGCAGGAGCGCCAGCAGCTGCTGGCAGCCGGTGCCGGAGGCGGCCACGATGCCGATCCGCCCGGGCCGCACGGCGTTGGCGAAGCCGAGGCCGACGCCGTCGACGACCGCGGTGCCGCAGTCCGGTCCCATCACCAGCGCGCCGCGCGTGGCGGCGTACTGCTTCAAGGCGACCTCCTCGGCCACCGGCACGTTGTCGCTGAAGACCATCACGTCCCGCCCGGCCTCGAGGGCGTCCATCGCCTCCACCGTGGCGCTGGCGCCCGGCACCGAGACGAGCGCGATGGCGCCGGGAGGAGTACGCCGCAGCGCGCTCCCCGTGGTGCGCGGCGGGGCGACCGTGGTGTCGCCGGCCGTGGGCCGGGTGGGCGCCAGGGCCGCGTCGACGGCGGCCAGCGCGGCGGACACGTCAGCGTCCGGGTCGAGGCGCAGGGCGACGACCATGTCGTTGGGGGAGGACGCGGGGATGTCGAAGCCCATCCCCTCGAGCACCTCGAGGTTGAGGCCGGTCGCCATCGCGACCTGCGCGGCCACCACGCCGGGGGTGGCCTGCACGGCGCGACTCACCTGCAGCAGCGTCACCGAGTCGGCGTACGCGCCGCTGCGGAGCTCGACGTGGTCCCTGGTCGGGGTCGTGGTCGGGGTGGTCATGCAGCCCTCCGGGGTGTGGTGTGGTCCTCGATGGATGCCAGGGCCAGCCGGGCGCCGGCGAGGAGCCCGGCGCCGGAGGTGGCGCCGACGGCGAGCAGCGCGTCGGTGGCGGAGGCGGTGGGGGTGGTGAGCCAGTCGGCGAGCTGGGGCAGCACCTCGCCGCGGATCGCGCAGTCGAGCAGCGTCGCGGACAGCAGGGTGGTCGCGCCCAGACGACGTCGGACGGCCGCCGCGAGGTCGCCGTCCGGACGGCCCAGGGCGGCGCGGGTGGTGAACCACCCGGCCAGGACGTCGTCGCCCAGCGGCGTCAGCCCCGGCCCGCGGCCGACCAGCCGGTCGAGGTGGGCCGGGGTGAGGCGGCCGTCGGCGGGGAGGTCGACCCCGGACGTCATGAGGGCCTCCGGTCGGGGCCGGGCTCCCTCATGACGTCCCACGCGGGTGACGGTGACGTCGACGAGGCGGGCGACCCGGACCGGCCGGTCGCCCACGACCAGTCGGCCCCGGTGCACCCGCACCACGGGGTCGAGGACCCCGAGGTCGGGCAGCATCGACCAGAGGGCGCACGGCACGCGGGTCGCCGTGGCCGACACGAGCCCGAGGCACCAGCCGTCGAGATCGACGTACAGGGCGGTGCTGCTCGCGTGGACGACCCGGCGCGGGCCGTCGGACGCCTCGCGGAGCCGATCGTGCACCCGCTGCGGTGCCGCGACGGGGATCGGTCCGGACATCACTCCCCAGACGCTAACGGCTCGTGCGACACTCGCGAATGTGAGAACTTGTCGGACCAAGGGGTGAATGTGGGCCAAGACTTGATAAGCGACCCGGAGGCCGTTGCCGCGCTCGAGCGCGCCGACGCGCTCCACACCGCCCTCACCCACATCGTCCTCGAGGGCGGTGACCTGGCCGCGATCGCCGAGGCCGTGGGCGACGCCCTCGGCTGCGGCGTCGTGTTCACCTCCACCGACGGGCGCGAGCGCGCCGCGCACCTCGACGAGGCGCAGCGCGCCGCGATGGCGGGCGCCGACCTGCTCGACCCGACCGGCCGGGTGCGGGTCGAGCGGATCGACCCGGAGGGCACGGCCGTGGGGGACGGGGAGGCGCTCGTGCGCCGCGTGGTCGCGGCCGGCGTCGACCTCGCCCGGCTGGTGGCGCTGCGCCCCGACGGCACGATCCACTCCTCGGACGTGCACGCGCTCGAGCGGGCCGCGATCGTGGCGGCGCTGCTGGTGACGCGCGTGGAGGCCATCACGGCTGTGGAGAACAAGTACCGCGGCGACTTCCTCCGCGACGTCTTTCTTGACCGCGCCGGCGAGGAGGACTACGTCGCCGAGCACGCGCAGGCGTTCGGGTGGCACCTCGACCGCCCGGTGATGGTGGTGGTCGCGGTGCTCGACCCGGACGCCATCGCGGCCCTCGCGGGCGGGCCGGAGGACCGGCGGGCGTGGCAGGACCGCTTCGCCCACGCGTGGCGGCAGGTCTCGGCGACGGTGGACCCCACGATCGCCTCGGTCGCGTTCAGCCGTGAGGTGGTCACGCTGGTGCCCGTCGACCCGGACGAGCCGGCGGCCGCGCAGGTCGCCGTGGACCGGATCATCGCCGCCGTGCGGGGCGACCGCGGCGGCGGCCGGATCGCCTTCTCCGCCGGGGTCAGCCGCGTGTCCCACGGGCTCGGGGAGCTGCCCGAGGCGTTCCGCCAGGCGCAGCGGGCCGTCGAGATCGGGCGCCGGGTGCACGGCGGGGGATCGGTGACGCGCTTCGACCAGCTCGGCCTCCACCGGCTGCTCGCGCTCGTGCCCGACAGCTCCGAGCTGACGTCGTTCGCCGCCGACGTCCTCGGACCGCTCGCCGAGCGCACGCCCGAGGCCGCCGACCTGCGCGAGACGTTGCAGGTGCTCCTCGACACCAACTTCAACGTGGCCGAGGCGGCTCGCGCCCAGTTCTTCCACTACAACACGATGCGCTACCGCGTCGGCAAGCTGCAGCGGATCCTCGGCCCGGTCGCCACCGATCCCCACCTGCGCCTCGACGTCGCCGTCGCGCTCCGGGCGCTGGAGATCGTGGGCTAGCTGGCTCTGAGGTTGTAGGCCGACCTCGCCTGAGGCAGACCCGGCCGGAACTCGTCACGACGGGTTGGGCCGCTCGTCACCGTCCGTTGGCACGCGCCGACCACGGTGGGGGAGGCCCGACCGACCCGGCGGGCCGCACATCCACCTCTCGGGAGACCCCCATGCGCACTGCTGCGCGATTCCTCGCCCTGCCCACCCTCACCCTCGTGCTGGTCGGCTCCACCGTCGCCCTGTCTGCGCCCGGCGCCTCGGCCGCCCGCGCCGTAGACGTCGACGTCGTCGCACACCGCGGCTCGTCGGGCGCGGCGCCGGAGAACACCATCGCCGCCGTCCGGGTCGCGATCGCCCAGAAGTCGGGCGTCATCGAGAACGACATCCAGCGCACGTCCGACGGCGAGCTGGTGATCGTGCACGACATCACCCTCGCCCGGACGACGGACGTCGAGCAGGTCTTCCCCGACCGCGCTCCGTGGAACGTCGGCGACTTCACGCTGGCCGAGGTCAAGCAGCTCGACGCCGGCTCGTGGTTCGCGCCCGAGTTCGCCGGCGAACGGGTGCCCACCCTCGAGGAGTGGGTCAACGCCGTCGGCCAGCAGGCCGAGATGCTGCTCGAGCCGAAGGCGCCCGAGCTGTACCCGGGCATCGAGACCGACCTCGACAAGGAGCTCCGCTCGCTGCCGGTGTTCAACCGGGCGCTCAAGGCCGATCGCGTCGTCGTGCAGTCCTTCAACCACCAGTGGCTGCGCGTCTACAAGGACCTCGCTCCTGACGTCACCGTCGGCCTGCTCTACGGCGGCAGGCCCACCGCGGACGACATCGCCGCGGCGGCGACGTGGGCGGAGCAGGTGAACCCGGCGCTCGGCGCGATCGACGAGTCCACCGTCGACCAGATCCACGCGTCCGGCATGGAGGCGCACGTGTGGACGGTCAACGCCGGCCAGGACATGCGCCGCGCGATCAACTGGGAGGTCGACGGCATCATCACCAACTACCCGCAGGTGCTGCGCGACATCCTGCGTCGGGGGTGAGGTAGCTCAGCCGGACGGCCAGCGGTCGTCGTCGATCGGCTGGCTGGCGGGGGTGGCGGCGGATTGCGTGGTGATGCCGTCCGAGGTTGCGATGTGCCGCCACCTCGGACGGCGTACGGGGTCGCGACAGCGGGGAACCCTGGCTCGCCCAGGGCAAGCCGGCGCTCCCCGATCCCCGTGCGACGGCCACCTGGACCAGCGGCGTACGACCGGGTCAGAGCACCTTCTCGTAGAACACCCGGACGAAACCCTCGTCGCCGCCCCGGCGGGTCTCGACGTAGCCGATGCGCTCGTAGAGCGCCTGGTTCTCCACCATCGTCACGTGGGTGAAGAGGCGGATCCGCCTGCAGCCGCGGGCGCTCGCGCGGGCCTCGGCCAGCTCGAGCAGGTCGCGGCCGATGCCGCGGCCGTGGTGGGAGGGGAGGACGGCGACGTTGTCCAGCACCAGCACGTCCGACCCGTCGTCGGCGAGCACGAGGTAGCCGACCGGGGTCCCCTCTACGCTGGCCACCCAGGTCTCGCAGTCCGCGATGGCGGCCGCGTAGTCGGCGTCCAGGGGACCCGGGCGCTGCCCACCCATCCGCGACAGGTACGGCGAGTACGCCGCCGAGGCGATGCGCTGCAGCGCAGGCGCATCGGCGGCGTCAGCCCGACGGAGCTCGCTCATCCCTCGAGTGTGGCAGCGTTCGGCGGGCTCGGTGGGCGTACGCCGAACCACTGCTCGGCACCGAACTCCTCGAAGCGCTCGAGCTCGGCGAACCCGAGCCGTGCCGCCAGGGCACGCGACCGCGTGTTGCCGACCTGCGTGCACAGCACGACGGGCTCGCCGAGCCGCTCGTCGCACAGCTCGAGCAGAGCCGTGCACGCCTCGGCGGCGTAGCCCTGCCCCCACGCGTGCACCGGGAGGACGTAGCTGAGCTCGAGGACCCCGACGCCGTCGCGGCCTCCCGCGGGCACCACGCCCGGTCGGTCGGCCTCCCGGCGGCTGAGCCCGACCCAGCCCAGGAAGCGGCGCCCGCGCTCCATGACGTACTGAGCGGGCCGGTCGGCCGGCACCTCCGGGAGCGTGTCGTCGAGCGACGCACGGTCCTGGCCACCGCCGAGGTGGTGGTTGACGACGGGGTCCGACCCGAGGTCGAGGAAGTCCTCGCGGTCGCGTGCCTCGGGGGCACGCAGGAGCAACCGCTCGGTACGGACCGACCCGGCCGCCCAGGCGTCGGCGGTGAGAGGCAGACCCATGCAGGAAGGGTAGACATCAGGCCGACCCGCCCGAGAACTTGTCAGCGACCCCGGCGTTCCTTCGGCAGATGTCGCCAGTGAGGGTGTGAGATGGGCCGCACTAGTTTGTGGCTTCTCGGGTAACCACCCCGTCGAATCTGGAGGCCTGCGCATGTCGATGTTCAAGTGGGAAGTGGTCGATCCCGCACCGGGGCAAGCGGTGCTGCCGATGCAGCGGCTGCCGTGGGGCAAGACGATCGGTCTCGGTGCCCAGCACGTGGTCGCCATGTTCGGCGCCACCTTCGTGTTCCCCCTGGTGATGGGGCTGGACGCGAACCTCGCCATCATGTTCTCGGGCTTCTGCACCATCCTGTTCCTGCTGATCGTGCAGAACCGGGTGCCGAGCTACCTCGGGACCAGCGCGTCGTTCGTGGCCTCGGTCGCCGCGATCCGCGCGCTCGACACGGACAACGACTCGTCGTACGTCACCGGCGCGATCCTCGTCGGCGGCCTCGTGCTCGCCGCGGTCGGCGTGCTCGTGCACTTCGCCGGCGCCCAGCTGATCCACCGCGTCCTGCCGCCGGCGGTGACCGGCGCGGTCGTCATGCTCATCGGCTTCAACCTCGCCCCGGTCGTCGCAGGCATCTACTGGCCCCAGGACCAGTGGATCGCCCTGCTGACGGCCGCCTTCATGGTCTTCGCGGCCGTGGTGCTCCCCGGCTTCTGGTCGCGCATCGCGGTCTTCCTCGCCCTGGTCTTCGGCTACGTGCTGTCGTGGCTGGCCGACATCGTGTTCGGGCCCATCACCTCCGTCCTCGGCGGCGCCACCGAGGCGACCGAGCACGACCGCGTCTCGTGGGCCGGCGTGCAGGCGGCCGACTGGATCGGCCTGCCGAGCGGCACCCTCGCCGACGGCGTCTCGGTCGTCCACGGCCCGTCGTTCTCGCTCACCGCGATCCTGCTCGTCCTGCCCGGCGTCATCGCGCTCGTCGCGGAGAACACGGGCCACGTCAAGGCCGTCGCCGAGATGACCGGCGAGGACCTCGACCCCTACATGGGCCGCGCGATCGGTGCCGACGGCATCGCGACCGCCTTCGCCAGCGCCTTCGGCGGCTCCCCGACCACGACGTACGCCGAGAACATCGGCGTCATGGGCGCGACCCGGGTCTACTCCTCGGCCGCCTACTACGTCGCCGCGCTGGTCGCCATCCTGCTGGGCCTCTGCCCCAAGTTCGGCGCGGTCGTCAACGCGACCCCGGGCGGTGTCCTCGGCGGCATCACGGTTGTCCTCTACGGGATGATCGGCCTGGTGGGGGCGAAGATCTGGGTCGAGAACAACATCGACTTCGGCAACCCGGTCAACATGGTCGGCCTCGCCGCGGGCATCATCGCCGGCATCGGCGGGGTGACCCTCACCTTCGGCGACGACTTCGAGCTCGGCGGCATCGCCCTCGGCACGATCCTGGTCATCGTCTTCTTCCACATGGTCAAGGGCCGCGGCAGCGACAGCGCCGGCGCCGTCACCCGCAACCTCAGCCACCCCGACTACGACGAGGGCGTCGACGACGCAGCCTCGGGAGGCACGCACAAGCGATGAAGCCCGCACCCTTCGCCTACCTGCGACCGTCCACCCTCGAGGAAGCCCTCGCGGCGCTCGCGGGGGAGCAGGGGGCGAAGGTGCTGGCCGGCGGTCAGTCGCTCGTCCCGCTGCTCAACATGCGGCTGGCCGCTCCCTCGATGCTCGTCGACATCAACGCCTTGCCCGACCTCGGCCACGTCCGCGTGGCCGAGGACGGGGTCAGGGTGGGCGCCCTGGCCCGGCACGCCGAGGTGCTCGCCTCGGCCGAGGCCGCGCACGCCCAGCCGCTGCTGGGCATGGCGCTGAGCCACGTGGCCCACCCGACGATCCGCAACCGCGGCACCACGGTCGGCTCGATCGTGCACGCGGACGCCGCGGCCGAGATGCCGATGGTGCTGCGGCTGCTGGAGGGATCGGTCGACGTCGCGTCGGTGCGCGGTCGTCGTACGGTCCCCGCGGCGGAGCTCTTCGCCGGTCCGCTCGAGTCGACGCTCGGCCACGACGAGATCGCGGTCCAGGCGTTCTTCCCGGGCCTCGCACCCGGGGCCGGCGTCGCCTTCCAGGAGATCGCCCGCCGCCACGGCGACTACGCCCTCGTCGGCGTCGCCGCCCACGTCGAGACCGAGGGTGACGCCGTCACCCGCGCCCGGCTCGGCTTCGTGTCGGTCAGCGACGTCCCCACCGTCGTCGACGTCACCGACGCGCTCGACGACCCGGCCGGCACGGCGCTCACCGAGCTCGAGCCCGCCGACGACATCCACGCCACCGCTGCCTACCGCGCCCACCTCGTCAGGGTGCTGGCGCCACGCGTCCTGGCGGCCGCGACCGACCACGCCCGCTCGCGGGCAGGAGAGGCGATCCACCCGTGACCACCGAACAGCTCCACGAGGTCCGACTGCACGTCAACGGGTCCGTCCACGAGGTGCGGGTGCCGGCCCGGCGGCTGCTGTCCGACGCCCTGCGCCACGACTGCGGGCTGACCGGCACGCACGTCGGCTGCGAGCACGGCGTCTGCGGCGCCTGCACCGTGCTGGTCGACGGCGCGCCGATGCGCTCGTGCCTGATGCTCGCCGTGTCGGCCGTGGACGCCGAGATCACCACGGTCGAGGGGCTCACCGAGGAGGACGGGTCGCTGTCCCCGGTGCAGCAGGCCTTCTCCGACTGCCACGGCCTGCAGTGCGGCTTCTGCACCCCGGGCTTCCTCACCACCATCACCGCCGGGCTCCGCGAGACGCCCGACCCCACCGAGGACGAGGCGCGCGAGATGATCGCCGGCAACCTCTGCCGCTGCACCGGCTACCAGAACATCGTGAAGTCGGTCCTCCGGGCCAGGGAGATCCAGGCGGAGATCCAGGGCGAGCGGAGCCGGTCGTGACGACGAAGATGTTCGGCGCCAAGGTGCCGCGCGTGGAGGACCAGCGCTTCCTGCGCGGCCAGGGCCGCTACGTCGACGACCTGCTCACCGACGACCCGCGGCTGCTGCACTCCGCGGTGCTGCGCTCACCCCACGCCCACGCGCGCATCGTCGACATCGACGTCTCCGACGTGCTCGACGTCGAGGGTGTCGTGGCCGTGTGGACGTGGGACGACCTCACGGGCCCGATGGCCGAGCCGCTGCCCCTGCTCATCCCGCACCCGGCGCTCACCCACGGCCGCACGCAGTACGCCCTGGCGAAGGACGAGGTGAACTACGTCGGCGAGGCGATCGCCTTCGTCGTCGCCGTCGACCGCTACGTCGCCGAGGACGCCGTCTCGCGGATCCGCGTCGACTACGAGTACCTCGAGCCGGTCGTCGGCATCCCCGCCGCCCGCGCGGCGAAGCACGCGGTGCACGCGGACGTGCCCGACAACGTCGGTGCCCGCATGGAGCAGGAGAACGGCGACGCCCGCGCCGCGATCGCGGCGGCGCCGCACGTGCTGACCCTCGACCTCGACGTCGAGCGCTCCGCCTGCACCCCGATGGAGGGCCGGGGCACCGTGGCGCGGTGGGACCCCGACACGTCCCGCCTGACGGTGTGGTCCTCGACCCAGACGTCGACGGGCGTCCGCGGCTGCGTGGCTGCCAAGCTCGGCCTCGACCTCGCCAAGGTCGACGTCGTCACGCCGGACGTCGGCGGCGGGTTCGGCGTGAAGATCAACCACCCGTGGCCCGAGGAGCTGCTGGTCCCGCTGGCGGCGATGACGCTCGGCCGGCCGGTGAAGTTCACCGAGGACCGGCGCGAGCACTTCATCTCCTCGGCGCACGAGCGCGCCCAGCACCACCACGTCGAGGTGGGCTTCGACGACGACGGCCGGGTGCTGGGGCTCGACGTCGAGTTCTGGCACGACCACGGCGCCTACACGCCCTACGGCCTCATCGTCCCGATCATCACCTCCACCCAGCTGCTCGGGCCCTACAAGCCGGCCAACTACCGCGTGGCCTTCGAGTCGCTCTACACCAACACCGTCATCGTCACGCCCTACCGCGGCGCCGGCCGGCCGCAGGGCTGCTTCGTCATGGAGCGCACGATGGACGCGATCTCCACCTACCTCGGCAAGGACCGCACGGAGGTCCGCGCGACCAACTTCATCCAGCCCGATGAGTTCCCCTACGAGCACGGCCTGGTCTTCCAGGACGGTCGCGAGCTGACCTACGACTCGGGTGACTACCCGGCCTCGCTGGTCAAGCTCAAGGAGCTCGTCGGCTGGGACGAGTTCGAGGAGTTCCGCGCGGAGATGGCCGCCCAGGGACGCAAGGTCGGCATCGGCCTGGCCTGCTACGTCGAGGGCACCGGCGTCGGGCCCTACGAGGGCGCCCACGTGCACATCGAGACGTCCGGCAGGGTCAAGGTCGCGACCGGCCTGACCACCCAGGGCCAGGGACACCAGACGGCGTTCGCGCAGATCGTCGCCGACACCCTCGGGGTGCGGTTCGAGGACGTCGAGATCACGACTGGAGACACCCGCAGGATGCCCTACGCCGTGGGCACGTTCGCCTCGCGCGCGGCCGTGATGAGCGGGTCGGCCATCCACCTCGCCGCGCTGCGCGCCAAGGAGAAGGCCCTGCGCATCGCGGCGGAGGCGCTGGAGGCGTCCGAGGACGACCTCGAGATCGCCGACGGCGTCGTCTCGGTGCGCGGCACCGACGCGAGCATCGACCTCGGCACGGTCGCCGTGCTCTCCAACCCGCTGCGCTACGCCTTCGACGAGGCGTCGAAGGCCGCCACCCAGTTCTCCATCGGCGACCCGGGCAAGCCGCCGGTGGCCGAGGACGACGAGCCCGGCCTGGAGGGCAAGGACTTCTACTCCCCGCCCCGGTCCACCTTCGCCAACGGCATGCACGCCGTCATCGTCGAGACCGACCCCGACACCGCGGAGATCAGGATCCTCAAGTACGCCGTCGTGCACGACTGCGGCAACCTGATCAACCCCATGATCGTGGAGGGCCAGATCCACGGCGGCGTCGCGCAGGGCGTGGGCGGCGCGCTCTACGAGCGGATGGCCTACGACGAGTCCGGCCAGCTGCTCAACGCCTCCTTCATGGACTTCCTGATGCCCTACGCCACCGAGGTGCCGACGTCGATCGACATCGACCACCTCGAGACGCCGTCGCCGCTCAACCCCCTCGGCATCAAGGGCGCCGGCGAGGCGGGCGTGATCCCGTCGGCCGCGGTGTTCGCCGCCGCCATCGAGGACGCTGAGGGCTTCCCGATCACCTCGATGCCCATCTCGCCGTCCGAGCTCTTCGAGCTGCGCCTCGCGCACGCCGACGAGCCCCACCCCACTGTCTAGGAGCACCACATGAAGTTCACCGGAGAGAACGTCCTGGCCGCCCCCGTCGAGCAGGCGTGGGACGCGCTGCTCGACCCGGCCGTCCTGGTCCGCACGATCCCGGGCTGCGAGCGCCTCGAGGCCACCGGCGACAACGCCTACGCGATGACGGTCACCGCCGGTGTCGCCTCGATCAAGGGGACCTACGCCGGCTCCTGCGTGCTCACCGACCTCGTCGAGCACGAGTCCCTGGTCATGAAGCTCGACGGTGCCGGCGCTCCCGGCACCATCGGCGCGACGGTCAACGTCCGCTTCGTGCCCGAAGGCTCCTCGACGCGGGTGGCGTACGACGCCGACGCGGTGGTGGGCGGGATGATCGGCGGGGTCGGGCAGCGGATGCTCACCAGCGTCTCGCGTCGGATGGCCGGCGAGTTCTTCGGCAACGTCGACGCCGCGATCGCGGGAGGACCGGCGGTGGTCGAGCCGGGTCTCGTGACGGGCGCGGGGGCGCCCTCCTCGACCGACGGCGGTGGGCAGGTCTTCACCGCTCCCGCCAAGCCGTCGTCCCTCGCCGTGGCGGGCTCGCAGCAGGACTTCCTCCTCGGCGTGGCCGTCGGCGCCGGGCTCGTGGCGCTGGGCGTGCTGCTGGGACGTCGCCGGTGACCGACCTGACGGTCGACTCCACCGCCCGCGCGCAGGCCGCTGCGGTCCGGTCGGGGGAGATCTCGGCGACCGAGCTCCTCGAGCTGCACCTCGACCGGATCGAGGAGCGCAACCCCGAGCTCAACGCGATCGTGTCCCTCGACGCCGAGCGCGCCCGCGCCTGGGCCGCCGTCGCCGACCAGGCGCAGGCCTCGGGCGAGGAGATCGGCCGGCTCCACGGGCTGCCGTTCGCGGTGAAGGACACCCACGCCCTGAAGGGCTGGCGCACGACCTACGGCTCGCCGATCTTCGCCGACTCCGTCGCCGACCACGACGACCTCCTCGTCGAGCGGGTCCGGGGTGCGGGGGCGGTGTTCGTGGGCAAGACCAACGTCCCGGAGTTCGCGGCCGGGTCGCACACCTTCAACACCGTCTTCGGGGTCACCCGCAACCCCGTCGACCCGTCGCGGTCGGCGGGCGGGTCCAGCGGGGGAGCGGCGTGCGCCCTCGCGTCGGGCATGGTGCCGCTGGCCGACGGCTCCGACATGGGCGGCTCGCTGCGCAACCCGGCGTCGTTCTGCGGCGTCGTCGGCATGCGGCCCTCGCTCGGCCGCGTGCCCGAGTGGCCGCTCTACAACCAGTGGGAGAGCACGTCCGTCGGCGGTCCGATGGCCCGCAACGTCGGCGACCTCGCCCTGCTCCTGTCGGTCATCGCCGGCCCGGACCCGAGGGCACCGCTCGCGCTCGGTGACCCGGGCGCGTCGTTCGCCCCGCCGCTCGAGCCCGCGCCGCTGGCCGGGCTGCGGGTCGCGTGCTCGGTCGACCTCGGCGGCGCGCTGGTGGTCGACCACGAGGTCGCCGACGTCGTCCGCACGACTGCGGCGCGGCTCTCCGACGCCGGCGCGGCGGTCACCGACGCCCACCCCGACCTGTCACTCGCCGACGACACCTTCCGCACCCTGCGGGCGTGGCACTTCCAGGCCAAGCTCGGGCGGCTGCTGGCCGAGCACCCCACGTCGTTCAAGCCGTCGCTGGAGGCGAACATCCGCGCCGGCGAGCCGCTGACCGGTGCCGACGTCGCGCGGGCCTACACCCAGCGCACGTCGCTGGCGGAGACGATGCGGCTGTTCTTCGGCGAGCACGACGTGCTCCTGCTGCCGACCTCGCAGGTCCCGCCGTTCCCGGTGGAGCAGGAGTTCCCCGAGACGATCAACGGGCAGGAGATGCCGGACTACCTGGCGTGGATGCGGTCGGCGTACTTCATCACCGTCACCGGGTGCCCGGCGATCTCCGTCCCGGCCGGCCGCACCGCCGACGGCCTGCCCGTCGGGGTGCAGCTGGTCGCCCGGCACGGCGCCGACCGTCAGCTGCTCGAGGTCGCCGCGGCCGTCGAGGCGCTGCTGGCGCCCTGACCCGCGAGGGCCAGCACGGCACGCCGGTTGACCCTCGACGGTGACGCCGGGCGGAGCTCGCCGCGGCCCTCGAGCAGGCCGTCGGACAGGAAGAGCTCGATGCCGACGCGGGCCAGCACCGCCTCCGAGGCGAGGTTGCCCGGCTCGACGGTCGCCTCCATCCACGTGATGCCGCGGGAGCGGGCGACCGTGGTGACGGCGTCGACCAGCGCGGAGGCGATGCCCCGGCCCTGGTGGGCGTCGGCCACCTCGAACGCCAGCTCGGCGGCGCCGGGTCCGGTCCGCACGTAGCGGCACAGGCCCACCGGCACGCCGTCGACGAGCGCGACCCACGCGACGTGGCGCTCGCCGTCGACGTCGGCGAGGGCGCGTCGGTGCCCGCTGGGGAGCCGCGGCATCGGGACGAGGAACCGCTGCTGCCGCGACCGGGTCGACAACCCCTCGAAGACCGTCTCCAGGACGGCGACCTCACCGCCGACGAGCGGGCGGAGCAGGACGGAGCCTCCGTCGCCGAGCCGGACGCGGACGTGGACGTGGATCGGGTGGGCCGGCCGTGCGGCGCCGGCTGCGGGGGTGCCGGTGCCGGTCGTGCGGGTCGCGGCCATGGTGCTGCTGCAGGTCATGCGGGGTCTCCTTCAGGAACGGGTGGCGTGGAGCGGGCGGTGCGTGCGGCGCCGGGGCGGGGCGTGCCCCTCCAGCTCCAGCAGGCGTGCCATCAGGCGGTCGGGACGGCGTACGACGGTGCGCAGCTCCCGCTCGCGTGAGGTGGCGAGGACGGTGGTGAGCGTGGCGTTCATGAGCGGCTCCTGGGTCGGTGTCGGACTGGGTGGTGCGAGGTTGTCCCGACCTCCTTCCGGCTCCCTTCCGCCGTCCGGCCCCAGCGGGGAAGGAATCCGGAAGGCCGCGGGAAGGTCCGCCGACCAACCTCGGTGCCATGACCAGCACCCACATCGGCGACTCGGCCCGACGCACCAGGACCGTCACCCGTCGTGACATCGAGCTCTTCACCGCGATCAGCGGGGACCGCAACCCGGTCCACTACGACGAGGACCTCGCTGCGCGGTCCCGCTTCGGCGGGATCGTCGTCCAGGGCGGGGTGACCTCCGGGCTGCTCAACGCGCTCGTCGCCGAGCAGCTGCCCGGTCCGGGGAGCGTGTTCCTCGAGGTCTCGTGGCGCTTCCTCGCGCCCGTCCGACCCGGGGACGCCCTCACGGCCACGGCGGTCGTCACCGCGGTGCGCGACGACAAGCCGGTCACCACGCTCGCGACGAGCGTCACCAACCAGGACGACGTGCTCGTCCTCGACGGCACCGCCGTCGTCTGGCGCGACCCCGTGGTCAGCGCCGCCAGCCCCTCCACCACCCACCCACGAGCCGGGTCACCGGCACCGACACAGGAGAACATCGCATGAGCACCACCACCGAGAAGGCGCCCCTCAACGGAGTCGACGTCCCCACGCTCTTCGGCACGCGTGACGCGGTCAGGCAGACGAACGAGATCGCCAGGTTCCAGTTCCGGGCCACCAACACCTGGGTGTCCGGGACCCACAGCCGGTCGACCTTCGCCGACTTCCACGGCGCCATGCAGGAGATGCGGCACGCGCAGGACACCGTGGTCGAGTCCGACCACCCCGCCGTGCTCGTCGGCACCGACGTCGGTCCGACCCCCGTGGAGTACCTCCTCCACGCCATCGCCGCCTGCCTGACCTCCGGCATCGCCAACATCGCGGCCGCCCGCGGGGTCCGGCTCACGCACGTCTCGTCGTCCGTCACGGGCGACATCGACCTGCTCGGGATCCTCGGGCTCTCGGGCGGCTCGGTCCGCAACGGCTACGAGCAGGTCAAGGTCACCTTCCGCATCGAGGGCGACGCGGACGACGCCACCCTGCGCGAGATCGTCGAGCAGTCCCGCCGACGCTCCGCCGTCTACGACGCCCTCACCAACCCGACACCCGTCCACATCGAAGTGGTGACCGGCTGAGCCGGTCACCGGTGCGGAGCGGCCGGCTGGACCACCGGCCGGCCCGCTCGTACGAGAACACCCGAGAGGAACCCTGCATGACCACCATCGACACCGTCGTGATCGGCGCCGGCCACGCCGGCCTGGCCGTGAGCAGGCTGCTCACGGACGCCGGTCGCGAGCACGTCGTGCTCGACCGCGGCCGCATCGGCCACCGCTGGCGCACCGAGCGCTGGGACTCCCTGCACCTGCTCACGCCGAGCTGGATGACCAGGCTCCCCGGCTGGAGCTACCGCGGGCCCGACCCCGACGGCTACCTCAGCGTCGGCTCCTTCATCGGCTACCTCGAGGCGTACGCCGCCTCGTTCGGCGCGCCCGTCGTCGACGAGGCCACGGTGCACGAGGTCGCCGCGACGCCCCGCGCCCACCCGGCCCGGCGCTACCGCGTCGTCACCAGTCGCGGCACCTGGCACGCCCGGCACGTCGTCATCGCGACCGGGCCGCACGGGACGCCGTACGTCCCCGCCGGGCTCGCCGGGCTGGACACCTCCCGCGTCGACCTGATGACCTCGAACACCTACCGCAACCCCGGCCGGCTCGCGACCGGCGGTGTGCTCGTCGTCGGCGCGTCGGCGTCCGGCACGCAGATCGCCGACGAGCTCAACCGCGCCGGTCGCGAGGTCACCCTCGCGGTCGGCCGGCACACCCGGATGCCCCGGCGGCACCGTGGCCTCGACATCTTCTGGTGGCTCGAGAACACCGGTCGCCTGGCCCGGACCATCGACGAGGTGGCCGACCCGGTGGCCGCCCGCGCGGAGACCTCTCTGCAGCTGGTTGGTCGCGACGACCCCGAGCGCGCCACCGAGGACCTCGACCTCGGTCGCCTCCAGGACGACGGCGTGCGGCTCGTCGGACGCCTCGACTGCGTCGAGGGGCACACCGCCCGCTTCCGCGACGACCTCGCCGCCACCGTCGGTGCCGCGGACGCGACGCTGGACCGGCTCCTCGACAGCCTCGACCACTTCGTCGAGCGGATCGGCCTGGCCGGCCAGCTGTGGGACGGCCCGCGGCCCCGCCCCGTCGCGATCGGGACCCCACGCCGCCGCGTCGACCTGCGGGCCGAGGGCATCGGGACCGTGCTGCTGGCGGCCGGCTACCGGCCTCACCACCCGTGGCTGCAACTGCCCATCACCGGCCCCGACGGGACGATCCGCCAGCACCGGGGCGTGACCCCGGCGGAGGGGGTGTACGTCGTCGGGCAGCGCTTCCAGCACCGGCGCGACTCCGGCCAGATCGACGGCGCGCGGCACGACGCCCGGTCGGTCGTGTCCCACCTGCTCGCCAGCAGCGGCGCACCGGTGCCCGCGACGGCCGGCTCCACCACCGGGCGACGCGAGCCGGCGGCATGAGCAGCCCGACGCGCGCCGTCGACGTCGTCGTGGTCGGAGGCCGGGTCGCCGGCGCCTCCACCGCGCTCCTGCTCGCCCGCGCCGGCCTGTCGGTCGCGCTGGTCGACCGGGGCCGGCGCGGGAGCGACACCCTCTCCACGCACGCCCTGATGCGCGGGGGAGTCCTGCAGCTGTCCCGCTGGGGCGTGCTGGCCAGCGTCGTGGCGGCCGGCACGCCGGCGGTCCGGCGCACCCTGTTCCGCTACGCGGACGGGGAGGTCGCCGACGTCGCGATCCGGCCCCGTGCCGGCGTCGACGCGCTCTACGCGCCCCGCCGCCACCTGCTGGACCGGCTCCTCGTCGAGGCGGCCGAGGAGGCCGGGGTGCGGGTGCTGCACGAGGCGACGGTGACGTCGCTGCACCGGGACCGGTCCGGCCGCGTCGCCGGTGTGGCCGGACGGACGGGCAGCGGCGCGCGCGTCGACCTCACCGCCGGTCTCACCATCGGCGCTGACGGCATCCGGTCCCGGGTCGCCGAGCAGGTCGGCGCCCGGACCACCTGGCAGGGGCGGTCGGCCAGCGCGGTGCTGTACCGCTACGTCGACGACCCGCTCGCCGACGGCTTCGAGTGGACGTACGGCACCGGCGCCGGCGCGGGGATCATCCCGACCGACGACGGAGCGTCGTGCCTGTTCGTGGCCACCACCCCGGCGCGGATGCGTCGCGTGCGCCGCCTCGGCGTCGAGCAGGCGTTCACCGAGCTCCTGGTCGCGGCAGGCCACGCCGCGGCGGAGCGGGCGAGCGGGCTCCGACCGGTCAGCCCGGTCCGCGGCTGGGGCGGCGTGCCCGGCTTCGCCCGCGCTTCCTCGGGTCCCGGGTGGGCGCTCGTGGGTGACGCGGGATGCTTCAAGGACCCGATCACCTCCCACGGCATCACCGACGCGCTGCGCGACGCCGAGCTCCTCGCGCGCGAGGTGCTCGCCGGCCACTCGGGCGCGGTGCCCGAGCGCCGGGCGCTGGCGCGCTACGAGGCGACCCGGGACCGCCTCTCGCGCGACCTCGTCGAGGTGACCGAGCAGGTGGCGGCGTACGACTGGGACCCGCCCGGCGTCCGGTCGCTGCTCCGCCGCTTCAGCGCGGCGATGGCCGACGAGGTCGACCACCTCGAGCGGCTCGACCCGGTGGGGTCCGCCCACTGAGTGCGCAGCGACCCCGGAAATGGCGTCGAGCCGGCGGCGCCCGCGGGCGTAGAGTCGCCAACGCTCGTGTCTGGGAGGGTGCGCGGTGCACGTCGACATCAACCTCCTCGGAGGATTCGCGGTCGTCGTCGACGGCCGCGCCGTCGCCGCGCACGCCTGGAGCCGTCGCAGTGCCGCCACGCTGGTCAAGCTCCTCGCCCTCCGGCCCGGCCGCCAGCTGCCCCGCGAGCAGGTCGTCGACCTGCTGTGGCCCGACCTCCTGCTCGAGCAGGCCGCTCCCCGCCTGCACAAGGCCGCCCACTACGCGCGGACTGCGGTGGGCGTCCCCTCGGCGGTCGTCCTGGCCGGCGACGTCGTGACCCTGCTCCCCGACGCGGACGTGGTGGTCGACGTCGAGCGGTTCGACCGGGTGTCGGGCGACCCGACGTCGGTGCAGGAGGCGATCGACCTCTACCGGGGCGACCTGCTGCCCGAGGACCTCTACGAGCCGTGGGCGGACGCCGAGCGGGAGCGGCTGCGGGTCTCCTACCTCGACCTGCTCCGCTCGGCCGGGCGCTGGGCGGAGCTCGTGGCCGCCGAGCCGCTCGACGAGGAGGCGCACCTGCGGCTCGTGCAGCAGCACCTCGAGTCCGGCAACCGCAGCGGGGCGCTGCGCCAGCTCGAGGCGATGGCACGCCTGTGGCGCGAGGATCTCGGCGTGGAGCCCGGGCCCGCGGCGAGGGCGCTGCACGCGCGGGCTCGCGCGATGCCGCCGGTCGAGCCGGCGAGCCTGGCCCACGGCACCGGGGCCAGCCGCGTGCCCCGGCCCGCGACCCCGACCGTGGGGCGCGACCGTGATGTGGCGGCGGTCGTCTCCCTGCTGGAGGACCACCGCCTGGTGACGCTCCTCGGCATCGGCGGGGTCGGCAAGACCCGGCTCGCCGCCGAGGTGGCGCACGCGTGGGCCGAGGCCACCTCCCTGCGGACCTGCTACGTCGACCTCACCAAGATCAGCGACCCCGGGATGGTCGCCGGCCTGACGGTCAGCGAGCTCGGTGTCCGATCCGGCGACAACGCCAACGTGGTGCAGATGCTCGAGGAGGCCCTGCAGCGCCAGAGCATGCTGCTCGTCCTCGACAACTTCGAGCACGTCGTGGAGGCGGCGGACCTCGTCGCCCGGATGCTCCAGTGGTCCGCCGACATCCGGGTGCTGGTGACCAGCCGGGCCCGGCTGCGCGTGGCGGGGGAGCGCGTCCACGAGGTGCACCCGCTGGCCCTCAGCGACGACGGGACCGGTGCGCTCGCCGACGCCGTGGCCCTCTTCGACCAGGTGGCGACGGCGGTCGACCCGCACTTCGAGCTCGCCCACCACGCCGACGACGTCGCCGCGATCTGCCGGGCGGTGGACGGGCTGCCGCTCGCGATCGAGATCGCCGGCGGCCACCTGCGCACCCTGTCGCCCTCGCTGCTGCGTGAGCGGCTCACCGGGCGCCTCGGCTCCTCGGCCGGCGCCGGTCGCCACCTGCCCGACCGCCAGCAGACCATCCCGGCGACGATCGACTGGAGCCTGCAGCTCCTCGGCCCGGCGGAGCAGCGGCTGTTCGCCCTGTTCTCGGTGTTCCAGGGCGCCGTGCCGCTGGAGGCCGTCGAGGCGGTCTGGTCGGACGGCGACGTGGTCGACCCGCTGAGCGTCCTGGTCGACCACAGCCTCGTCCGTCGTACGACCGGCTACCGCAACGAGCCGCGCTTCGGGATGCTGGCGCTGGTCCGCGAGCACGCCGCCCGGCTCGCCGACGGGGAGCGGGAGGCCGCCCGCGCCGCGCACGCGGCGTACTTCTCGTCCTACCTCGACGACCTCTACGAGCGGCGCTGGACCGACGCGACCGACCGTTGGCTCGACGACATCAGCGAGATGCTCCAGGAGGTGCGCGCGGCCCACACCTGGGCGGCCCTCAGGGGTGACGTGCCGCTGACGGCGCGGATCACCGCGGCGCTCGGGGCGTACTGGTTCCTGGAGGGCCACCACGCCGAGGGCCTGCGGTGGATCGACGAGATGCTCGCGGTGGAGCACGAGCTGGACCCCTACGTGTCGGCCCGGATCCACCTGGCGGCCGGGTTCATGGCGTTCCCGTCGAGCCGGCCCGAGGCGCGGGAGCACTGGGAGTGCGCGACCGGCCTGTTCCGCGAGCTGGGGGAGACCCGGCTGGTGGCCTACGGGCTCGCGGTCACGTCGGCGACCTACATCGGGGACGGCGAGCAGATCGAGGTGGCGATGCGGATGAACGACGAGGCGCTCGCGCTGGGACGCGGCGTCGGCAGTCCCGCCCTCATCGCCCAGGTGCTCAACATCCGCGGCGAGCTGACGCGCGTGGCCGGCCGCGACGAGGAGGCCCGCGCGGCCTACGAGGAGGGCCTGCAGATCTCCGGTGACCTGCACGACGAGATGTACGTCAGCGTGTTCCTGTCCAACCTGAGCTACCTCGCCGACCACCGGGGCGACCACGAGGAGGCCCGTCGGCTCACGCACCAGGCGCTGCGGATCTGCTGGTCGCAGGGCCGGCGGTTGATGGCGGCCTGGACGGTCTCGCAGCTGGCAGGTCCCGAGCACGCGCTGGGGCGCCCCGAGGTCGGCGCGGTGCTCATCGGCGCGGGGGACGAGGCGCTGCGCGTGCTGGGCGCACGCCGCCACCCCGGCGACGTACCGGAGCACGACCGCGCGGTCGCCGCCCTCAGGGCGAGCCTCGGCGACGAGCGGTTCGAGGAGCTCCGCGCGGAGGGGGCCCGGCTCACCCTCGACCAGGTGCTGGCGCGGGTGCTCGACGGCGACGACCGGACCCCAGGACCGTCGCCCGCACGCGAGCTCCAGCCTGTGCACGACGGTGTGGAGAAACGCTGATCCCTGGGGATGAACGGCGCCGGGCTGTGCACGACACGCCGGAACCAGGAGTACGTGGAAAAAGGTCGCCCGCAGGCCTTGCGGGCGGTGTGACGCAGGGCATAGAACTCTCCCTACGCAGCCCCGCAAGGGGAGGCGGGATGGCTCTGGACGACGAGTCCGCACGACGCGAACCGGTACGCCGGGCAGCGTCGCAGGCACCGGGTGATGAGGTGGCTGGGACGAGACGAAGAGAGCGATCGACCGGGAGCATCACCTCGACCGGTCACCACCGAGGAGCTGGACGCCACGGCGACCTGACCCTCACCAGAAGGGCCCTTGGCGCTCATACCGCCGAGGGCCCTTCGCCCGTTCCGAGGCCGACGTCCCCGTGACGCGTCGACCAGCAGGTGTTGCCGATGGATCACCGATCCGTCGGCAGACTCTGCCGTGGCCGCTCGCGCGCCGGACTCGGTTGAATCGTCCCCATGAGCGCACGGCGGATCAGGATCGGCATCGACACCGGGGGCACGTTCACCGACGTGGTCGCCCTCGACGAGGACTCGGGTGAGCTGGTCACCACGAAGACCCCCAGCACGCCGGGCAACCCGGCGGACGGCTTCATCGCCGGCATCGAGAAGATCCTCGGCATCGTCGGTGCCGCGGGCGGCGACATCACGGCCGTCTCGCACGGCACGACGGTGGCGACCAACAAGCTGCTCGAGGGCAAGGTCGAGGCGCTCGGCTTCATCACCACCGAGGGCTACGAGTTCATGCTCGAGATCGCCCGCCAGTCCGTGCCGGACGGCTACGGCAACTCCTACTTCTGGGTCAAGCCCGACCGCATCGTCCCGGCCGACCGCGTCCGCACCGTCGGCGGTCGCCTCGACTTCACCGGCGCGGAGGTCCGCCCCTTCGACGAGGACCAGGCCGTCGCCGCCGCCCGCTGGTTCCGGGACCAGGGCATCACCACGATCGGTGTCTGCCTCCTCCACGCCTACGCCGACGACGCGCACGAGCTGCGGATGCGCGACATCCTGCGCCGCGAGCACCCCGACGCCGTCGTCTCGATCTCCAGCGAGGTGCTGCGCGAGTACCGCGAGTACGAGCGCTCGATGACGACGCTCGTCGACGCGGCCGTGAAGCCCAACGTCAGCCGCTACGTCACCAACATCTCCGACCGCCTCCACGGGTTCACCGGCGGCGAGGACATCCCGTTCTACGTGATGAAGTCCAACGGCGGCGTGCTGTCGGCCGACGAGGTCGTGCACCAGCCGATCACCACCGTCCTGTCCGGTCCGGCCGCCGGCGCGCTGGGCGCCGCGCTGATCGCGAAGGTCGCCGGCTTCCCGAAGATCCTCACCTGCGACGGCGGCGGCACGTCGACCGACGTGTCCGTCGTCCTCGACGGCGAGCCGACCCTCACCACCGAGGGCACCGTGGGCGCCTACCCCAGCAAGATCCCGATGATCGACGTCGTGACCGTCGGTGCCGGTGGTGGGTCGATCGCCTGGCTGTCGCCCGAGGGCACGCTCAAGGTCGGTCCCCACTCGGCCGGCGCCGACCCGGGGCCGCTCTGCTACGCCAAGGGTGGCACCCAGCCGACCATCACCGACGCCCACGTCACCCTGGGCCGGATCCCTCCCCACCTGCTCGGCGGTGAGATCCCCCTCGACGTGGAGGCGGCGCGGGCGGGCATCGCCGACCTCGCCGACCGGCTCGGCCTCGACTTCGAGCGCTGCGCCACCGGCATCCTGGAGATCTCGGCCTGGAACCAGGCCAACGCCCTGCGCCAGGTGAGCGTCAAGCGCGGGCTCGACGTGCGCGACTTCATGCTGACGACCTTCGGCGGGTCCGGCTCGCTGCTGGCCTGCCGGCTCGTCGACATCCTCGACCTCGCGGGCGTCGTCGTACCTCCCAACCCCGGCAACGTCAGCGCGTTCGGCCTGCTCACCGTCGACGTGAAGAACGACTACGTGCAGACCCACGTCGCCAAGGAGTCGGCGCTCGACCACGCGGCCGTCCAGTCGGTCCTCGACGACCTCACCCACCGCGCCCGCGCGGCGCTCGCCAAGGAGGGCTTCGCCCCCGAGGACCACCGCTTCCAGCGCACCATCGACGTGCGCTACGTCGGCCAGGCCTTCGAGGTGCGCGTCGCCGCACCGGAGGGCGCGGTCGACCAGGCCTACGTCGAGCAGGTGGCCGAGACGTTCCACACCGAGCACCACCAGCTCTACGGCTACGACTTCCGCGGCGACCGCGACCAGCAGGTCGAGTGGGTCAACCTGCGGGTGACCGGCATCGGCCCGATCACCCGCCCCGAGATCCCCACCCTCGACAAGGCCGCGGGCGACGTCCTCGAGCGTGCCGTCCGCAGCCGCCGCCCGGTCTGCTTCGACGCCGAGCAGGGCTACGTCGAGACCCCGGTCGTCTGGCGCGGCGACCTCGGCGCCGGCGACACCTTCGTCGGCCCGGCCATCGTCGAGGAGTTCGGCTCGACCATCCCCGTCCACCCCGGCTTCGAGGTCGTGGTCGACGACTGGGCCAACCTCGTGATCCGGAAGGAGTCGGCCCGATGACCACCACCACGACCGACGTCAGCACCCGCCCCGTCGACCCCGCCTACGTCACCGCGAAGCCGGTCAACCCGGCCGGGCTGCCGACCGCCTACGAGCACGGCGGCCGCCTGACCGCCGAGGGCACGACCGTCGACCCGATCCTGGTCGAGATCGTCCAGGGCACGCTGGCCAGCGTGGAGATGGAGGTGGAGACCGCGATCGGTCGCACCAGCCGCTCGCCGATGATCCGCGACGCCCACGACTTCCGCGCCGGCATCCACGACCGCCAGCTGCGCAAGCTGACCGGTCGCTCCTACAGCGCCCTTGTCCACCCGATCGTGCGCGACTACCCGATCGAGGAGATGCGCGAGGGCGACGTCTTCTTCCACAACGACGTCTACGAGTCCGAGGGCGGCATCGGCCACCTGCCGGACCTGTGCGTCACCGTGCCGGTCTTCCACGACGGCGAGGTCGTGGCCTTCGTGCAGGCCTTCGGCCACCACGACGACATCGGCGGCGCGGTCCCGGGCTCGATGCCGAGCAACGCCACCACCGTCTACGAGGAGGGGCTGGCGGTCCCGCCGATCAAGCTGTGGGACGCAGGCGTGCCCAACCGGTCGGCGCTGCGGATCATGACCCGCAACTCGCGCATGCCCGACAGCCTCGCCGCCGACCTCGACGCGGAGTGCTCCGCCTGCCTGATGGGCGCGCGCCGGCTCGGCGAGCTGTTCGAGCGCTACGGCCGCGACGCGATCGAGGCGTCGTTCGACGCGATCCTCGACGCGACGACCGAGACCTACCGCCGCGAGATCCTGTCGAAGATCCCCGACGGCACCTACGTCTGGGAGGACTACGCCGAGCACGACGGCGTCGACGACCCGCAGCTGCACACCCAGCGGATCACCCTGACCAAGGTCAGCGACGCACCGGCCGACCCGGACAACGGACGTCCAGCCGGGCCGCGGCTGATCATCGACTTCACCGGCACCAGCGCGCAGGCCAAGGGCCCGATCAACCACTGCGGCGACTACGTCGGCGGCAACTTCCTCAAGAAGTGGCTCGCCCCGATCCTCCGCAACCTCGCCGACACCCCCGAGCGGATGGCCGAGCTCGACGTCAACGAGGGCATCGTGCCGCTCATCGAGATGCGCTTCCCCGAGAAGGGCACGCTCCTCACGCCGATCCACCCCGGCCCGACCAACGCCCGGACCTTCGTGATCCTGCGGCTGCTGGGCGTGCTCGCCGGCGTCGTGGCCAAGGCGGTCGACGGCAAGATGCCGGCCGACCAGGAGACGATCCGCTACACCGGCGTCTACGGCAAGGACCTCGAGGGCAACGACTACCTCATGCGCGAGGTGCTCGGCGGCGGCTCCGGCGGTCGCTACTACGCCGACGGCGAGGACACCATCCACGTGGTCCCCGACTCCCGCAACCTGCCGACGGAGTTCACCGAGTCCCGCTTCCCGTTCATCGTCGAGCGCCTCGGCCTCGCCATGGACTCCGGCGGGGCGGGCGAGTACCGCGGTGGCCTCGGCTACGAGAAGCACATCCGGATGCTCAAGGACGCCCACTTCATGTCGATCGCCGACCGATCGATCCTGGCCTGCTGGGGCGTGCGCGGCGGCAAGGCCGGCATGCCGTTCCAGGTCGTCATCGACCCGGGCGGTCCCGACGAGCGCGAGGTCGACGCCCTCGCGGACGCCGAGGTCGTCAAGGCCGGCCAGGTCGTCCGGATCCGCACGACGGGTGGCGGCGGCTGGGGCGACCCGCTGGTCCGCGACCCCGAGCTCGTGGTGCGCGACGTCGTCTGGCGCAAGGTCTCGGCCGAGGCGGCGCTCCGCGACTACGGCGTGGTGCTGACGGGCTCCGCCGACGACGGGACGCTGGGCTTCGACGCCTCGGCGACCTCCTCCGAGCGCTCCTCGCGGGCGTCGTGGAGCCGGGACGAGGACGCGTTCTTCGACCGCGGCCCGGGCTACGCCTCGCTCGCCGACGGCGCGGCCTTCGCCGAGGTCGACCGGATCTGACGGGAGGGTCGCGGTGGCGCGGGTCGCGGTCCTCGGCGGGCACGGCAAGACCGGGCGCGCGGTCTGCTCGGCACTCGCCGACCGGGACGTCGAGGCGCGCCCGCTCGGGCGGGCCGACTGGCCGGACCTCCCGTCGGCGGTGGCCGGCTGCGAGGCGGCGTACGTCATCGCGCCCAACCTGCACCCGGACGAGCCGGCCTACGTCGCCTCCGCGCTGGCCGCACTCGGGCGCGCCGGGGTCGGGCGGGTGGTCTACCACTCCGTCGCCTCGCCCTACACCCCCGCGATGCCGCACCACCTCGGCAAGGCGGCCGGCGAGGACCTGGTCCGGCGCAGCGGGCTCGCCTGGACGATCCTGCAGCCGGGCGCCTACCTGCAGAACCTCGACCTCACCGGCCCCCTCGACCTGCCCTACTCGCCGGACGTGCCCTTCGGCTTCCTCGACCTCGCCGACCTCGGTCGCGCCGCGGCCGTCGTCCTGACCGAGCCCGGCCACGCGGGAGCGACGTACGAGCTCGCGACCCGCGTCGCCACCGTCGGCGAGCTGGCCGTCGAGGCGGGCGTGCCGGTGCGGCAGGTGCCCGACCCGGGCACGCACCCCTGGCTCTCGGCGATGTTCGCCTACTACGACGACCACGGGCTGCCCGTCGGCACGCGGGTGCTGGCCTCGCTGCTCGACCGTACGGCCGCCTGACGGCTCTCGCCGGGAGTCCCCGGATATCCGGGGACTCCGGACGGATCGTGGAAGCTCTGAGCCACCAGGTGACGCGGATCTTCCACGTTGTCTTGTCGCTGGGGTCCAATGGACCTGTGAGCGGGGTGGACGAGCCGGGGTTGCCGACGCTGTACGACTGGGCGGGCGGCCTCGAGCCGCTTCGGCGGATGATCGACTGCGTCTACGACCGGGTCGAGTCCGACCAGCCACTCGCCAGCTTCGTTCCCGGAGGCGCCTCGGAGCGCCACCGCGGCCACGTCGCCGTCTGGTGGGGGGAGGTGCTCGGACCTCCGACGACCCACACCGAGCGCCACGGCGGCTACGAGTCGATGCTCCTCCACTACCTCGACCTCGACATCAGCCCGGAACAGCGGCATCGGTTCGCCGCCACGATGAGCCTCGCCGCTGACGACGCCGGGCTGCCCGGAGACCCGGAGTTCCGGGCTGCGATCATCGGCTACCTCGAGTGGGGCATCCGGCTGGCGATGGAGAACTCGCGGCCAAGGGCGCGGGTGGTCGAGCACGCATCCACACCGCGGTGGGGCTGGAGCGTCGCACCGCCCTACCGGGGATGAACGAGGAGGAGCGCCGGATGGGCTCGCACGACACGTACGCCGACCTGGGCGAGGCCGCCTGGCGGTGGGTGCTCGACCAGGTGCGGTGGGACGACGACGGTCCGTGGATCCCGGTGTCCGTCCCGCACGAGGGCGGGCCGCCGGAGGACGACCGCGACGGGATGCACAGCGGCATCGGCGGCCTCGCGCACGTGCTGGCCGAGGTTCGCGAAGCCCGCCGGTGGACCGACGAGGAGCGGCGGCTCGCCAACGGGATCGCCGCCCGGATCCGCGGCAACCTCGCCACCACCGCGATGTACTCCTACTTCGACGGCCTGGTCAGCGACCTCGGCGTGCTGTCCGCGCTGCGGGTCGACGGAGCCGCGGAGGCGGTCGCCCGGCTGGCTGAGCTGATGGAAGCCGACGGCTGGGAGCAGCCGTGGATGGTGCCGCCACGGTTCGCGCCGCACACCCGGATCAACGACGCGACGCTCGGCACGGCGGGGAACCTGCTCGGCGCCGTCTGGGCCCACCGCTCCGGCACGCCGGGCGCGGCCGACCTGGCCCACCGCGCCGCCGACCTGCTGCTGGCGGAGGGTGAGGCGACCGAGGCCGGGACGACCTGGCCGTTCGTGCCGCACCGCTTCACCGAGGCCGTGCGGGCCGAGCGCGGCGAGCAGGAGATGCCCAACTGGTCGCACGGTCTCGCCGGCATCGCCGCGTCCCTCGCGGTCGCTGGCGCCGAGCTCGACCGGCCCGACCTCGTCGAGGCGGCGCGGTCCGGCGCCGAGCACCTCGTCACGCTCGGCGACACGAGCGACGGCGGCCTCGTCCTTCCCCACGTCATCCCACGGGACCCCGACCACGACGAGGTCACCTACAGCTGGTGCCACGGCCCGACCGGCACCTCGCTGCTCTTCACCGCGCTCGAGCACGCCGTCGTCACCGAGGTCGCCGGGGAGACCCCCGCGCAGTGGCAGCGCCGCTGCCTGCACAGCCTCCGCACCTCCGGCATCCCGGAGCGGCTCCATCCGGGGTTCTGGGACAACGACGGCCGCTGCTGCGGCACCGCCGGCGTCGGTGACGTCGTCCTCGACGCGTGGCAGCTGCGCGGCGTCGACGACGACCTCGCCTTCGCGCAGGTGCTGGGCGACGCCCTCGTCGAGCGCGCGATCGTCGAGGACGACCGCGCGTGCTGGCGGTTCACCGAGCACCGCAACGACGACCCGCTGCTCCCGCCGGGGGTCGGCTGGATGCAGGGCACCGCCGGCATCGCGGCGTACCTGATGCGCCTCGCTCGCGTCCTCCGCGAGGGCCGTACGGCTTCCGCGGTCGCGCGACTCGACACCTGGTGGAACCTGCCGTGAGCGCTCGCGCTCTCAGGGCTCGATCAGGCCGGCACGGATCGCGTAGCGCGTCAGCTCGACCCGGTCGCGCATCCCGAGCTTGCCGAGGATGTTGGCGCGGTGCCCCTCGACGGTCTTGAGCGCGATGTGCAGCTCCTTGGCGATCTCGCGCGAGGAGCGGCCCTCGGCGATCAGCTTGATCACCTGGTCCTCGCGCGCGGTGAGCACCGACGTCGGCACCCGCTCGCCGCGACGCATCCGGTCGAGGTAGTCGCGCACGAGCGTGCTCTCGGCGCCGGGGTAGAGGAACGTCTCGCCCCGCATCGCCGCCCGACAGGCGCCGACGAGGTCCTCGTCGGCGACGGACTTGAGGACGTAGCCGCTGGCGCCGGCCTTGAGGGCGCCGAAGAAGTACTGCTCGTTGTCGTGCATGGACAGCATGAGGATCTTCGGCGGGTTGCGGCGCTGCGCGATCTCGGCAGCCGCCTGCAGTCCCGTCATCCGCGGCATCGCGATGTCGAGCACGACCAGGTCGACCTCGGTGTCGCGCACCCGCTCGACGGCCTCGGCCCCGTCGGCCGCCTCGGCGACGACGGACAGGTCCGGCTCCTGCTCGAGGATGAGGCGTACGCCGCGGCGCACCAGGGTGTGGTCGTCGGCCAGCAGGATCCGGATCACGCGCCCACCTCCGCGGCGGTGTCGACGGGCACCTTGAGCCGCACCGTCGTGCCGTGACGCGGCTGGCTGATGACCGACAGCTCCGCGCGGACCAGCGCGGCGCGCTCGCGCATCCCCATCAGCCCCGACCCCTCCGTGAGCCCGGTGAACCCCCGGCCGTCGTCGCGCACCTCCAGCACGACGTGGTCGCCGAGCCGGTGCAGCGACAGCTCGACCGCGCGGGCGTCGGCGTGCCGGGCGGCGTTGGTCAGCGCCTCCTGCGCGACGCGGTAGACCACCACCTCGGCCTCCTGGCTCAGGGCCGGCAGGCCGGGCGCGAACGAGCGGCGCACCGACGCGGAGCTGTGGTCGGCGAACTCGGTCGCCAGCGCGGCAAGGGCACTGGTCAGGCCGAGGTCCTCCAGGACACCCGGACGCAGCCGCCGCGCCACCCGGCGTACGTCGTCGAGGCCGGCGCGCGCGCTCTCCCGCACCGCCGCCAGCTCCGGCACCAGCGCTGCCGGCGCCTGCGCCTCCAGCTGCTTGAGGCCGAGCAGGACGACCGTCAGGCTCTGCCCGACCTCGTCGTGCAGCTCCTGGGCGATGCGGTGGCGCTCGGCCTCCTGCGCGGCGAGGGCGCGCGCGTCGCCGGTGCGACGCTCCTCGGCGAGCCGCTCCAAGAGTCCGTTGACGCTGCGTGCGATGCCGAGCACCGGGCCGGAGCCCTCCTCGGGCAGCTCGGTCGGCTCGAGGTGCTCGATGTCCTCGAGCCGGGCGATCAGGCGGTGGAGCGGTGCGAGCGCCCACCGGATGAGGAGCGCGTTGGTCAGGATCATCACGACCAGCCCGGCACCGATCACGACGATCTCGGACGGCACGGCGTCGGCCGAGACGCGGGCGGGGGAGAAGAGCAGGAGCAGCGCCGCGGCCACCAGCACGACGCCGTTGATCAGACAGATCGTCCAGAACAACGGGAGGTGGCCGGGCAGACGCATGCGGACACCCTGCCATCCGCAGCCCCGTCCAGATGGGGTCAGGCACCCATGGTCGCGACCACGGGCTCCGCGAAGACTCGTCGCATGCCGCCGCCGGACGAGAACACCGCCGTCGACCCGACCGGGGCCGTCTGGGTGGTGTGGCTGGTGATCGTCGGCCCGGGGCTGCTGCTCGTCTCGCTGACGTGCGTGCGCCGCGTGGCGCCCGGAGAGCTCGTCCTCGTCGTCCGGCGCGGGGAGGTCGTACGCGTCGGGCGCGCCGGCTTCGTGGCCCGCTGGCCGGGTCTCGAGCGGTTCGAGCCCGTGCCGACCGAGCCGCGCGTGCTGCCGCTCGTGGTCCGCTCGCGCACGAGCGACGGCGTCGACGTGGTCGCGCTCGCCGACCTGACGGTGGAGGTGCACGACGTCGCCACCGGCACGGCGTACGTCCCCACCGCGGAGGTGGCGCGGCTCGCCGAGGACACCGTGGCCCGGGCCGTGGAGCGACTCGAGGTGGAGTCGCTCGTCGACGACCTCGAGGCCCTCGAGACCCGGTGGCCCGGCCAGCTCACCCGTCTGCTGCCGGTCGGGACAAAGGCCACCGCGCTGGCGGTCACCGAGGTCGAGGCCAGGCTCACCGGCGGTACAGGATGAGCGACACCCCCTACCTGCTCGAGGTCGCGGTGTCGGTCGCCCTCATCGCCTCCGCGACCGGCTTCGCCGTCGGGCTCGCCATCGGGCGCGGTCGCCAGCCGCGCTGGCAGGAGAAGGGCAGCTTCGTCCACAAGGTGTCGATCGGCTTCGCCACGCTCGACCGGCTCGACGCGGTCCTGCTGCGGTTCGAGGTCGAGCCCGCCTCCCGGCTGTCCGGCGTCGAGGTGGGCGAGCTGCGGCTCCCGCCCGGCTCGGGGGTCGCCATCCTCGCGCGCGGGAAGGAGGTGCTCGTCCCCGACGCCCGCACGGTGCTGCGCTGCGGCGACCAGGTCCTCGTCGTCGCCGCCCTGGTCCAGGTCGCGCAGGTGGAGGACCGGCTGCGGTCGGTCAGCCGCTACGGCCGGCTCGCCAGCTGGGCCGAGGACATGGACGACCCCGCGCGCTCGGCCCGCGCCTTCGGCGTGCCCAGGCGGATCGCGTGATCCTCACCTCCGCGGCCCTGGCGGTCTTCATCGTCGCCTACGCCCTCATCGCGACCGAGCGCGTCCACCGCGTCGCCGCCGCCCTCGGCGGTGTCGCCGGCATGGTCGTCATCGGCCTCGTCGACGCCGAGACGGCCTTCTTCGAGGAGCACACGGGTGTCGACTGGAACGTCATCTTCCTGCTCTTCGGGATGATGATCATCGTCGGCGTCCTCAAGCAGACCGGGCTCTTCGAGTTCCTGGCGCTGTGGGCGGCCCAGCGCTCCGGCGGGCAGCCCTACCGGCTGCTCGTGCTGCTCGTGCTGATCACGGCCGCCGTCTCGCCGATCCTCGACAACGTGACGTGCGTGCTGCTGGTCGCCCCGGTCACGCTGTCGGTCTGCCGGAGGCTCGGCCTGCCGCCGGCGCCGTACCTCGTCTCGCTGATCCTGGCCTCGAACATCGGCGGCATGTCCACGCTGATCGGCGACCCGCCCAACATCATCATCGGCAGCCGGGCCGGGCTGAGCTTCGTCGACTTCCTCGTGCACTCGCTGCCGCTGACGATCATCCTGCTGGTGCTCTTCGTCGTGATGGCTCGCTGGCTCTTCCGTGCGGACCTCGACCACGAGGTCGACCTGCACGGGCTCGACGACCTGCGCCCCGCCGACGCCATCACCAACCTCCGGATGCTGCGCCGGTGCCTGCTGGTGCTGTTCCTGGTGATGGTCGCCTTCGGGCTGCACACCGTGCTCCACCTCGACCCGTCGGTCGTGGCGATGATGGGCGCCGGCGCGATGGTCCTGGTCTCGCGGACGGAGCCCGAGGAGTTCCTCGAGGAGGTCGAGTGGGACACCCTCGCCTTCTTCATGGCGCTCTTCGTGCTGGTCGGCGCGCTGGTGCAGGTCGGCGTCATCGGCGCGGTCGGCGAGTGGGCGGCCGAGGCGATGGGTGACCGCGAGCTGCTCGGCGCGACGGCCCTGCTCTTCGGGTCGGGCGTGATCGGCGCGTTCGTCGACAACATCCCCTACACGACCGCCACGGTGCCGATCGTCGAGGACATGGTCGCCACGACCACGACGTCCGGTGCGGACAGCCCGCTGTGGTGGGCGTTCGTCTTCGGCGCCGACCTCGGCGGCAACGCCACCGCGGTCGCGGCCGGCGCCAACGTCGTCGTGCTCGGCATCGCCGCCAAGGCGGGGGAGCCGATCAGCTTCTGGGGCTTCACGAGGTACGGCGTCGTGGTGACCCTCGCGACGCTGATCGTCGCCTGGGCCTACGTCTACCTGCGCTACTTCGCGCTCGCCTGACCGGTCCGGCGCAGGAGGTCGTCGACCACCTCGTCGAGCGGACGGGTGGCGTCGACGGGCGTCCCAGCGGGGAGGTCGGCGCGGGTGTCGTACGTCCTCAGCACGACCTCGCGCTCCGCCGGCGAGGCGCCGTACTCGTCCGACGGCCTCGCGTCGAGCCGCTGCAGCAGCGTGGCGCGGTCGAGCTCGAGCACGAAGACCTCGTCGAACAGGTCGACGAAGCGGGCGTGGTTGCGCGAGCCGCCGCAGAACCAGGTCACCGGCGCCGTGTCGTCCGCGACCAGCTCCCGCACGCGGTCGACGTCCCAGACGTGGTGCTCGTGCCGGGCGCCCGACCGGGGCTCACCGGTCACCGGGTCGCCCTGGTAGGCCAGCTCCCGGTCGCCGTGGACGACGTCGTGGCCCCGCTGCTGCAGCTCGATCGCCACGGTCGTCTTGCCGGCGCACGAGACGCCCTCGAGGAGGTAGTTGCGCGTGCCCACCCGGCCAGTATCGCCGCCCGCGCGCCCCGTCCATCCGGTAGACACGTGGCATGCGCACCCTCATCACGGGCGGGACCCGCGGGATCGGCGCGGCGGTGGCACGACGGCTCGCCGCCGACGGCCACGACCTGGTGCTCGGCTACGCCAGCGACGACGCGGCCGCCGAGCACACCGCGCAGGCGTGCCGGGCACTCGGAGCGCGGTGCGCGACCGTGCGTGCCGACGTCACCACCGACGCGGGGATCGACGAGCTCTTCGCCGCGTCGGGCGAGCTCACCGGCGTGGTCAACAACGCCGGCGCGACGCTCCACATCGGCCCGCTCGCCGACACGCCGCCCGACGTCGTCCGCGCGACGATCGAGCTCAACCTGACCTCGGCGGTCCTCGTCGCGCGGGCCGCCGTGCGCGCGATGGGACGCAGCCGCGGCGGCGCCGGTGGTGTGCTCGTGAACATCGGCTCGGGTGCCGCGACGCTCGGCTCGCCGGGCGAGTACGTCCAGTACGCCGCCGCCAAGGCCGGCGTCGACACGCTGACCGTCGGGCTCGCCCACGAGGTCGCGGGCGACGGCGTCCGGGTCGTCGGGGTGGCGCCGGGGATCATCGACACGACGATCCACGCCGACGCGGGGGAGCCCGGCCGGGTCGCGCGGGTGGGACCGCTCGTGCCGCTGGGCCGGGCCGGCACCCCGGACGAGGTCGCGGGCGCGGTGGCGTGGCTGCTCTCGGAGGAGGCCTCCTACGTCACCGGCACGACGGTGCGGGTCGCCGGCGGTCGCTAGCCGGGCGGCGTTGGCACACGTTGCCAACGACCGTCGAGGTCGTTGGCCGATTGTGCCGATGGGGTGCGTGCCGTGGCTCACTACGGTGAGCGCATGAGGGTCCTGCTCGCACTCGGTGGCAACGCCATGACGAACGCCGACGGCCGGGCGCGCCCCGAGGACCAGATCGAGGCGGCGCAGGTCGCGATGGCCGCCGTCGCCGGGCTCCTCGAGCACGACCACGACGTCGTCATCACGCACGGCAACGGACCGCAGGTGGGCAACCTCCTGGTCAAGAACGAGCTCGCCGCGGGCGTCGTGCCCCCCGTCCCGCTGGACTGGTGCGGCGCGCAGACCCAGGCCACGCTCGGCTTCGTCCTCATGGACGCGCTCGACCGCGAGCTCGCCGTCCGTGGCATCGAGCGACGATGCGCCGCGCTCGTCACCCGCACGCTGGTCGACGCCGCCGACGAGGGCTTCACCCGTCCGACCAAGCCGATCGGTCGCCACCTGCCCGAGGCCGAGGCCAAGGTGCTGATGGACCACGGAGAGACGTGGGAGGACCGCGGCGACAAGGGGTGGCGCCGTGTCGTCGCCTCGCCCGAGCCGCGGGAGATCCTCGACGCCCCGGCCGCGCTGGCGCTCATCGAGGCCGGCTTCGTCGTCGTGGCCAACGGCGGCGGCGGCATCCCGCACGTACGCCGCCCCGACGGCTCCCTCGCCGGCGTGGAGGCCGTCATCGACAAGGACCTCGGCGCCGCCCTGCTCGCCCGCACCACCGGGGCCGACGTGCTCGTCATCGCCACTGACGTGCCCAACGCCGTCATCCGCTGGGGAGAGCCGGACGCCGAGCCCCTGGGCCGGCTGGGTGTGGAGGAGCTGCGCGCCCACGCCGCCGACGGCCACTTCGCGTCCGGCTCGATGGGCCCCAAGGTCGACGCCGTGTGCCGGTTCGTCGAGAGCACCGGCGGCACGGGCGTCATCACCAGCCTCGACCAGATCACCGCTGCGGTCGCCGGCGACGCCGGCACCGTCGTCGTACCCCGCTAACCCCGCCCGAAAGGAACCCCATGCCCAGCGCCACCCCTAGCGCCATAGAGGTCCGCAAGGTCCCCATCCACTCCGTGGCCGACGCCTCGGAGCTGACCAAGCTCGTCGACGACGGCGTCATCGCCGCCGACCGGGTCTTCGCGATCATCGGCAAGACCGAGGGCAACGGCGGCGTCAACGACTACACGCGGATCATCGCCGACCGTGCCTTCCGCGAGGCGCTGGTCGCCAAGGGCGCCGACCCGGAGCAGGTCAAGGGCATCCCGATCGTCTGGTCCGGCGGCACCGACGGCGTGATCAGCCCCCACGCCACGATCTTCGCGACGACCGACGTCCCGGCGGACGACCCGTCGCGCGAGGAGATGAGGCTGACCGCCGGCTTCGCGATGAGCGAGGCGATCCTGCCCGAGGAGATCGGCTACACCGCGATGATCGAGAAGGTCGCGGCGGGCGTGAAGGTCGCCATGGAGCGCGCCGGGATCACCGACCCGGCCGACGTCCACTACGTGCAGACGAAGACCCCGCTGCTCACCATCCACACCATCCGTGACGCCAAGTCGCGCGGCAAGACGGTGTGGACCGAGCACACCCATGAGTCGATGGACCTCTCCAACGGCGTCACCGGCCTCGGCATCGCCGTCGCCCTCGGCGAGATCGAGATGCCCACCGACGCCGACGTCATGCACAACCGCGAGCTCTACTCGTCGGTGGCCTCGTGCTCCTCGGGAGTCGAGCTCGACCAGGCGCAGATCGTGGTCGTGGGCAACGCGAAGGGCGTGGGCGGTCGCTACCGCATCGGCCACTCGGTGATGAAGGACGCCCTCGACGCCGACGGCATCTGGGAGGCGATCCGGTCCGCCGGCCTCGACCTGCCCGATCGGCCGCGCACCAGCGACCTCGACGGCCGGCTGGTCAACGTCTTCCTCAAGTGCGAGGCCAGCCAGGACGGCATGGTCCGCGGGCGCCGCAACGCGATGCTCGACGACTCCGACGTGCACTGGCACCGCCAGATCAAGTCCTGCGTCGGCGGCGTGACCGCCGCGGTCACCGGCGACCCGGCGGTCTTCGTCTCGGTCTCCGCCGCCCACCAGGGGCCCGAGGGCGGCGGCCCGGTCGCGGCGATCGTCGACCTGGGCTGAGGTCCGTCCCCATCCCTCCGCGGGGCCGGCAGGACACTGTCGGTCCCGCGTGATGGGGTGTCCCCATGAGCACCACGTCCACCCGCTACCGCCTGGTGCGGCCCGAGCGCGAGGTCGTCGTCCCGCAGCTCGACGAGCACCAGCAGCGCGTGGTCGACCACGAGGGCGGCCCGCTCCTCGTGCTCGCCGGTCCCGGCACCGGCAAGACGACGACGCTCGTCGAGGCGATCGTCGACCGCATCGAGCACCGCGGCGCCGCGCCCGACTCGGTGCTGGCCCTCACCTTCTCCCGCAAGGCCGCCGAGCAGCTGCGCGACCGCGTCACGGCCCGGGTCGCCCGCACGACGTCCGCCGCCGCGTGCTCGACGTTCCACTCCTTCGCCTACGCGCTGGTCCGGAAGTACGCACCGGCCGAGCTCTACGAGGGCGCCATCCGGCTGCTGTCCGCGCCCGAGGCCGACGTCGTGCTGCGCGAGCTGCTCCGCGACAACCCCGAGTCGGTCGTCTGGCCCGAGCCGCTGCGCCGCGCCGTCGGCACCCGCGGCTTCGTCCGGGAGGTGCAGGCCGTGCTGGCGCGGGCCAGGGAGAAGGGCCTCGACCCGGCCGGCCTCCGCGCGCTCGGCATCGAGCACGACCTGCCCGAGCTCATCGCCGCGGGGCTGTTCCTCGAGCAATACCTCACGGTCCTCGACAACCTCGGCGCCACTGATTACGCCGACCTCATCCGCCGCGCGGTCATCGAGGCCGAGGCCCACCGCGACGAGCTGCGGGCGCGCTACGCGCACGTGTTCGTCGACGAGTATCAGGACACCGACCCGGGCCAGGTCGCGCTGCTCCGTGCGATCGCCGGTGACGGTCGTGACCTCACGGTCGTCGGGGACCCGCACCAGTCGATCTACGGCTTCCGCGGGGCCGACGTGCGCGGCATCCTCGACTTCCCGGCGAGCTTCCCGACCACCTCCGGTGCCCCGGCGCCGGTCGTGGTGCTGCAGCGCACCCGGCGGTTCGGGTCGCGCATCCTGCTGGGTGCCGGTCGCGTGGCGAGCCGGCTGACGCTGACCGGCAGCATCTCCCCGGAGGCGCGCGAGGCGTTCCTCTCGCCCGAGGCCGTGCCCGGCCCGCAGGGGGAGGGTCGCGTCGAGGTGGTCACCTACGACACCGAGCGCGCCGAGGCCGAGCGGCTGGCCGACCTGCTGCGCCGTGCCCACCTCGAGGACGGCATCGCCTGGGACCGGATGGCCGTCCTCGTCCGCTCCGGCCGCACGAGCATCCCGCCGCTGCGCCGTGCGCTGGCCGCCGCGGGCGTGCCCGTCGAGGTGGCCTCCGACGACCTGCCGCTCGTCCACGACCCGGCCGTCGTGCCCCTGCTGGACGCCCTGCGCGCGGTCGTCAACCTCGACAACGACGACCCCGACTCGCCGGGCTTCCTCGACCCGGGCCGGATCGAGTCTCTGCTCCTCTCGCCGCTCGGCGGGCTCGACGCCTCCGACCTGCGGGCGCTCGTGCGCCGCCTCCGCACGCGCGAGAAGGAGCTGCCCGACGCGACCGCCCGGCGCACCAGCCGCGAGCTGCTCCGCCTCGCGGTGGTCGAGGAGGGCTTCCTCGACGGGATCGAGGGCCCCGACGTCGAGCGCGCCGTCGCCCTGGCCGCGCTCCTGCGCTCGGGCGCGACGATGCTCGCCGACCGGTCGAGCGTCGAGGACGTGCTGTGGCACTTCTGGTCCGAGACGTCCTGGCCACAGCGGCTGCGCCGGCAGGTCGACCTCGGGGGAGCGGGTGCGCGGCGGGCCCACCGCGACCTCGACGCGATCGTCGCGCTCTTCGACCTGGCCTCGCGCGTGGTCGACCAGCGCGAGCACATCGGCGTCCAGGCCTTCTTCTCCAACGTGGTCGAGCAGCAGCTGCCTGCCGACACGCTCGCCGAGCAGGGCGTGCGCGGCAAGGCCGTCCGGCTGCTCACCGCCCACCGCTCCAAGGGGCTCGAGTGGGACCTCGTCGTCGTGGCCCACGTCCAGCAGGAGGGCTGGCCCGACCTGCGCCGCCGCACGACCCTGCTCGGCGCCGACCGGATCGGCGTCGACGCCTCGGGTCACCCCGACCTGGTCCCGCCGGTGACCACCCGCGCGCTGCTGATGGAGGAGCGCCGCCTCTTCTACGTCGCCTGCACCCGCGCGCGACGCCGGCTGGTCGTGACCGCCGTCCGGTCGCCCGACGACGACGGCGAGCAGCCGTCGCGGTTCCTCGAGGAGCTCGGCGTCACGATCGAGCACCAGGACGGCCGGCCGCCACGGCCGCTGTCGCTCGGCGGCCTCGTCGCCGAGCTCAGGCGCCACGCCGCCGACCCGGCGGTCTCGCCGGCGCTCCGCGAGGCGGCTGCCCGGCGGCTCGCCGCGCTCGCCGCCGAGGAGGTCGACGGCCGCCAGCTCGTGCCGACCGCCGACCCCTCGTCGTGGTGGGGCACCCGCAGCGCCACCCGGTCCGTCGAGCCGATCCGCGACCCCGACCGGCCGGTGCCGATCTCGGCGAGCATGCTCGACTCGATCCTGCTGTGCCCGGCGCAGTGGTTCTTCGAGCGCGAGGCCGGCGGCGTCTCGGCCGTGCACCAGTCGGCCAACCTCGGCCAGATCCTCCACGCCCTCGCCGAGCGGGTGGCCGTCGGTGAGCTGCCCGCGGAGGTCGAGCCGCTGATGGCCGAGGTCGAGGCCGTCTGGGACCGGCTCGCGTTCCGCACCCCGTGGTCCCGCCAGCGGGAGCTCGCCCGGATCCGCAAGGCCGTCGCCCGGTTCGTCCGGTGGCACCTCGACAACCCGCGCCAGGTGCTCGGCGCCGAGCAGCGCTTCCAGAGCACCGTCGACGTCGACGGCCGCCCGGTGATGCTCACCGGCTTCGCCGACCGGCTCGAGATCGACGACTCGGGCCGGGTGGTCGTCGTCGACTTCAAGAGCGCCCGCACCGCGCCGTCCGGCCCGGCCGTGGCGGGCAACCTCCAGCTCGCCCTCTACCAGTACGCCGTCGACGCGGGCGCGCTCGACGAGGCCGCCGGCCGCCCCGTCGCCTCCGGCGGCGCCGAGCTGGTGCAGCTCGGCATCGACGACGACTCCTCGAGCGCCAAGGTCCAGGGCCAGCCCGCGCACGCCGTCGACGGGCCGGAGCGCACCGTCCTGCGGGAGGGCCTGGCCCGCGCAGCCGCCCTGGTCCGCGCCGAGACCTTCCCCGCGACGGCCGGCCCGCACTGCCGCGACTGCCCGTTCGTGGCCATCTGCCCGGCCAAGGGCGCAGGGAGCGTGACCGTCCAGTGACCGAGCAGACCGTCGAGCCGCTCCGGCTCGACACCCCCGAGGACCTCCGGGTCCTGATGAAGGCGAAGCACGCCGCCAGCGACGAGCAGTGGGCCGCGATCACCGCGCCCCTGCGACCCACCGTCGTGGTCGCCGGCGCCGGCAGCGGCAAGACCACCCTCATGGCGCAGCGCGTCGTCTGGCTGGTCGCCACCGGCAAGGTCCGCCCCGAGGAGGTCCTCGGCCTGACCTTCACGACGAAGGCGGCCGCAGAGCTCCGCCAGCGGGTCACCAAGGCCCTCGGTGACGCCGGGCTGCTCGACCGCTCGGTCGTCGCGGAGGGGGAGGACGTCCTCGAGCCCACCGTTGCCACCTACCACGCCTACGCCGCCAACCTCCTCACCGACCACGGCCTCCGGATCGGCCACGAGCCCGACACCCGGGTCGTCTCCGACGCCTCCCGCTACCAGCTCGGCGCCCGCGTCATCGAGCGCTTCACCGGCCACATCGAGCTGCTGACCGACCACCCCGCGACCGCCATCCAGAACCTCCTCGCCCTCGACGGCGCGATGAGCGAGCACCTCGTCAGCGAGGACGACGTACGGCGGACCGACGAGGAGGCGCGTCGTGGCTTCGCACGCGCCATCGCCGAGGAGGAGGCCGGCAAGGCGCGCAAGACCTACCTCGAGCCGCCCGCCCGGGCGATCAACGCCATCGACCGCCGTGCCGAGCTGATCCAGCTCGTCAGCGGCTACCGCAAGCTCAAGGCCGACCTCGGCCTGATGGACTTCGGCGACCAGATCGCCCTCGCCGCGCGTCTCGTCGACGACCAGCCCGAGGTGGGCCAGATCGAGCGGGCGCGCTTCAAGGTCGTGCTGCTCGACGAGTACCAGGACACCTCGGTCGCCCAGGCCACGATGCTCGCGCGGCTGTTCTCCGGCCCCGACGACGAGCACGGCCTCGGCCACCCGGTGATGGCGGTCGGTGACCCCAACCAGGCGATCTACGGCTGGCGCGGCGCGTCGGTCTCCAACATCCTCAACTTCGCCGAGACCTTCCCGGCCGCCGACGGCGAGCCCGGCCGGCTGCCGCTGACGGTCAACCGTCGTTCCGACCGCCGCATCCTGGAGGTCGCCAACCGGCTCGCCCAGCCGCTGCTCGACGCCTACGGCGACAAGGTCGCCCGGCTCCGTCCGGCCGAGATCGCGCAGGAGGGCCGCGTCGAGACCCGGGTCCACGAGCGGGCGATCGACGAGCTGGCCTGGCTGGCCGACGCCGTGAAGGAGGCCCACGCCGCCGGCACCGACTGGTCCGACATCGGCGTGCTGAGCCGCGACAACGCCCAGGGCGAGGAGGTCTACGACACCCTCACGTCCGCGGGGATCCCGGTCGAGATCGTCGGCCTCTCCGGCCTCGTCCGGCTCCCCGAGGTCGCCGAGGTCGTCGCCACGCTGACGCTGCTCCACGACGTCACCGCCAACACCTCCATGCTCACCCTGCTCACCGGCCCGCGCTGGGCGATCGGGCCCCGTGACCTCCGGCTGCTCGCGCTGCGGGCCGCCGAGATCGCGGGCGTCCGCGGTCGCAGGGAGGCCGCGACGGTCGCCGACCAGCTCCTCCAGATCGCCGACGGCATCGACGCGGCCGAGCTGCCCGCCCTGAGCGACGCCGTCGAGTCGCCCGGCGAGGCGGCCTACTCACCCGAGGCGCTCGACCGGTTCGCCCTCCTCGCCGCCGAGCTGCGCCGGCTGCGCACCCACGTCGGCGACCCCCTGCTCGACGTGGTGCGCCGGATCATCGACACCACCGGCGTCGACGTCGAGCTCGCGTCGGCGACCTCGCCCGCGGCGGCCGCGCGTCGCGACAACCTCGACCTCTTCGTGAAGGCCGTGGCGGAGTTCCAGTCGGTCGACGGCGACGTCACCCTGCCGGCCCTCCTGGCCTACCTCACCGCCGAGGACGACCAGGGCAACGGCCTCGACGTCGCCACGCCGACCGCGGCCGACTCGGTCAAGCTGCTGACGGTCCACCGCGCCAAGGGCCTCGAGTGGTCGTCGGTGTTCTGCGTCGGGGTGGGGGAGACCCGTTTCCCGAGCAACCGGTCGCGCACGCTCTGGACGTCCTCGCCCGCGGTGCTGCCCGCCCCGCTGCGCGGCGACCGCGCCGACCAGCCGCAGCTCGCCGGCCACGACAAGGCCGCCCTCGACGCCTACCGCGCGGCCACGAAGGCCCACGACGCCGAGGAGGAGCTGCGCCTGGGCTACGTCGCCTACACCCGCGCCGCCCACCACCTCGCCGTCACCTCCTACGTCTGGGGCCAGCGGGCGACGCCGTTCGGGCCGTCCGACTACCAGCGCGTCGTCCGCGAGCAGCTCGAGGAGTGGGGCGAGCCGGTCGAGCACTGGATCGAGAAGCCCCCACCGAAGTCGCCCAACCCCAACGACGACATCGACCCCTCGAAGCCCTGGCCGGTGCCGGGCCCGGGGGAGGAGGCGGCTCGTCGGCTCGCCGCCGCCGAGCTGGTCCGCTCGATCGACCGCACGGCGCCCGACGAGGGCCTCGACATGGTCGAGGCCGCACAAGTCGCCGAGTGGGACGACGACCTCGTCCAGCTGATCACCGAGGCCCGCGCCGAGCGGTCGACGTCGATCGACCTACCGCTGCCGAGCAGCCTGTCGGCCACCTCGATGGCGCGGCTGCGCGACGACCCCGAGGCGTTCGCCCGTGACCTCGCGCGTCCGATGCCCCGGCCGCCGGCGCCCGCCGCCCGGTTCGGTACGGCCTTCCACGCCTGGGTCGAGGACCGCTTCGGCCAGCAGGCGCTCATCGAGCCCGACGAGCTCCCCGGCCGCGCCGACGCCGGCATCGACGACGAGGCCGACCTCGGCGAGGTCGTCAAGCGCTTCGAGGACGGGCCCTTCGGCGATCGCGCGCCCCACGCGGTCGAGGCGCCCTTCGCGCTCGTCCTGGGTGGCCAGGTGGTCCGCGGCCGCATCGACGCGGTCTACGCCGAACCGTCCGCCGACGGCGACGGCTACCTCGTCGTCGACTGGAAGACCGGCCGCCACGAGACGGCCGACCCTCTGCAGCTCGCGCTCTACCGCCTCGCCTGGGCGGAGCTCACCGGCACGCCCCTCGACCGCGTCCGGGCCGCCTTCCACTACGTCCGCTCCGGTCGCACCGTCCACCCCGACGACCTGCCCGACCGCGCCGGCCTCGAGAAGCTGCTCGCCGACCTCTGACGCGCTGCCCTTGGCGGCGAGGCACGCCTGGGTGGTGGAGCGTGGTCGGCAGAGGGTCGTACGCCGAGCGGTGGCCCACCCACGTCCCGAGGTCGCCCGAGGTGGCTCACGCACCGCCCGGCCAGCAGGTCAGCGGAGCGCGGCGGTCAGCGCGATCTCGACCATCTCGCCGAAGGTCTGCTCGCGCTCGTGCGAGGTGGTCTCCTCGCCGGTGACGATGTGGTCGGAGACCGTGCAGATCGCGAGCGCGCGGCGGCCGTGCTTCGCGGCGAGGGTGTAGAGCGCGCTGGCCTCCATCTCGACGCCGAGCACGCCGTACTTCACCATCTCGCCGAGCAGCTCGGGGCGGGCCGGGTAGAAGGAGTCGCTGGAGAAGATCAGGCCGACGTGGAAGGGCGAGCCGTCCCGCGCCTCGGCCGCCTCGACCGCGCCGCGGAGCAGGCCGAAGTCGGCGACGGGGGCGTAGTCGATGCCGTGGAAGGCGATCCGGTTCATCGACGAGTCGGTGCACGCGCCCGAGGCGATGATGATGTCGCGCACGCCGACGGCGTCCGTCACGGCACCGCACGAGCCGACGCGGACGATGGACTGCACGTCGTAGTCGGTGATGAGCTCGTTGACGTAGATCGCCATCGACGGCTGCCCCATGCCGGAGCCCTGGACGGAGACCGGGTGGCCGTTCCAGGTGCCGGTGAAGCCGTACATGCCGCGCACCTCGCTGTAGCAGCGCGCGTCGTCGAGGAACGTCTCGGCGATCCACTTCGCCCGCAGGGGGTCGCCGGGCAGCAGGACGGTGGGGGCGATGTCGCCGGGCTGGGCGCCGATGTGCGTGCTCACGGCGCCCAGCCTAGGGACTCGAGGCCTCATGAAAATGATTCTCAACCCAAGTGAGAATCATTGTCAAAGAGGTCCGGCGCTAGCCTGACGCCGTGAGCCCCGAACGCCTCCTGCCGCACGTCGCCCTCTCCGCCCACGCGCACAACCGGATGGGGCTCCGGCGCACCGACGAGGCGTGGCTCGCCGAGCAGATGTCCGACCCGTCCACCCGCGTGCTGGTCGTCGCCGGCAACCGGCTCCGCCCCGTCGACGGCGCCGTCCAGTGGGTCACGCCGGACGAGGCGCCGACGGGCACCCCGGTGCTGCTCGGTGACAGCGACGGGGTCGTGCACGTCGCCGTCCTGGTGCCGCCGGACGAGGCGCCCGGCGAGGCCGAGGAGTGGGTGCCGCTGCGCTCGGTGCTGACCCTGCTCGCCGAGGGCAGCCCCCAGCAGGCGCCCCTCGTCATGCACGCGATCGGCCTGGCCGAGTGGCACCACGCGACCCGCTTCTGCCCGCGCTGCGGCGGCACCCTCGCCAGCCGGGCGGCGGGCCACGAGCTGCGGTGCACCCGGTGCGACCGCGCCCAGTTCCCGCGCACCGACCCCGCCGTGATCATGGCCATCACGCACGGCGAGGGTGCGGACGAGGCGATCCTGCTCGGCCGCAACACCGCCTGGCCGGCCGGGCGCTGGTCCACGCTCGCCGGGTTCTGCGAGCCGGGGGAGACCCTCGAGGACGCCGTGCGCCGCGAGGTGCACGAGGAGGTCGGCGTGCGGGTGGGGGAGGTCGCCTACTTCGGCAGCCAGCCGTGGCCGCTGCCCGCGAGCCTGATGCTCGGCTTCACGGGCCGGGCCCTGACCACCGAGATCGACGTCGACGGCGCGGAGATCGAGGAGGCGCGGTGGTGGACGCGCGCCGACTTCGAGGCCGCCGGCCGGTCGGGCGAGCTCGTCGTCCCGCGCGGCATCTCGATCTCGTCCTCGCTCATCGAGAGCTGGTTCGGCCGCCCGCTCGACGGCCCCGGGTGGGACTAAACCCTTCGCCGGCGGGTCAGTCGCAGTTGTCGCAGATGCCGGTCGCGGGCAGCGCGATGAAGCACCGCGGGCACAGGTTGACCGGCTTGTCGGACGCGGCGACGCGCGAGGTGCGGGGCGTCGAGGCGCGCGACGACCGGGGCGACGCCGACGACGTACGCGGGGTGCGGGCGCGGGTGCCCGGCACCCGCTCCGTGGGGGGCGAGTCGTCGCGGATGTCGAAGCCGAGGCGGGTCAGCGCCTTGCTCGCCCCCGCCGAGCCGCCGGGGATGTCGGCGGGCGTGAGGGTGCGCCCCGTCGCGAGGCCGTGGGCGATGCCGGCGATGGCCGCGGCGTCGTACTCCTTGCCGTGGTGCATGAGCACGTGCGTCGAGACGCCGCCGCGCACCAGCATGTAGTTGGCCCCACCTGCTGCGTCCCAGGTCTCCATCGCGGTGAGGACGTGGTCGCGGTCGATCGAGTTCAGCAGTGACACGACGTCAGGCTAACCCCGGCGCGGATCGGGCTCCATGCCAGCATCACGCGATCGCGGCCAGCTTCTCCTTGACCTGCGCCACCGACGGGTTCGTCAGAGTGCTGCCGTCGGAGAAGAGGAGGGTGGGCACGGTCTGGTTGCCACCGTTGGCCTGCTCGACGGTCAGGGCCGCCTCGGGCTCCTGCTCGATGTCGACGATCGAGAACGCGATGCCCTCGCGGTCGAGCTGGCTCTTGAGGCGGTGGCAGTAGCCGCACCACGGCGTGGTGAACATGGTGAAGGTCATGGATGGAGTGTCCCCTCCGGCGTCTAGGGTTTGGCGAGGAGGGTGGTCGCCACCCTCCACCGGTCCCAACCACGACGCCGCAGGAGTTGTTCCGTTGCTCGAAGCGCTCGACCCCGAGCAGCGACAGGTCGCCGAGGCCCTGCGCGGGCCGGTGCGCGTCCTGGCCGGAGCCGGCACCGGGAAGACCCGCGCGGTCACCCACCGCATCGCCCACGGGGTCGCGCAGGGCGTCTACGCGCCGACCGAGGTGCTGGCGCTGTCGTTCACCACCCGTGCGGCGGGCGAGATGCGCGAGCGGCTGCGCGTCCTCGGGGCGCCGGGCGTCCAGGCGCGGACCTTCCACTCCGCCGCGCTGCGCCAGCTGCGGTTCTTCTGGCCGCGGGTCCACCAGCGCGAGCTGCCCGAGCTCGTCGAGTCCAAGCTGAGCATGCTCGCGCTCGCCGCCCGACGGCAGCGGCTCGGCGTCGACCAGGCCACGCTGCGCGACCTCGCCAGCGAGATCGAGTGGGCGAAGGTCTCCAACGTCGGTCCCGACACCTATGCCGCGATCGCCCGCACCCGCGGCCGCGCGGTCTCGGGGCTCGAGCCCGAGGTCGTGGCCCGAGCGTTCGACGCCTACGAGGAGGTCAAGCGCGGGCAGGGCCGGATGGACATGGAGGACGTCCTCCTCCTCGGTGCTGGCCTCCTCGCCGACAACGAGGCCGTGGCCGCGCAGGTCCGCCGCCAGTACAAGTGGTTCGTCGTCGACGAGTTCCAGGACGTCTCGCCCCTCCAGCACGCCCTCCTCGACCTGTGGCTCGGCGGGCGCGACGAGCTGTGCGTCGTGGGTGACCCGGCCCAGACGATCTACTCCTTCGCCGGCGCCGACGCCCGCTACCTGCGCGAGTTCACGAAAGCCTTCCCCTCCGCGACGAGCGTGGAGCTGGTCCGCAACTACCGCTCGACCCCCGAGGTCGTCTCGGCGGCCAACCGGCTCCTCGACGGCACCCCCAGCAAGGGTGTCGACCTCGTCGCCCAGCGCCCCTCCGGCGCCCGCATCACGTGGCGGGAGGCCACCGACGAGGTCGCCGAGGCCGAGGCGGTCGCCGACCGCGCGGCCGCGCTGCGCGCCTCCGGCACCCCCGCCAGCCGGATGGCCGTGCTGCTGCGCATCAACGCGCAGTCCGAGCGGTTCGAGGAGGCGCTCGCAGCCCGCGGGATCCCCTACGTCGTCCGCGGTGCTGCACGGTTCTTCGACCGGCCCGAGGTGCGGCAGGCGATCACCCTCGTCCGGGGTGCGGCCCGCTCGGGCGAGGCCTCCGGCCCGGTGTCCGAGGCGGTCGTGGCCGTGCTGTCGCAGATGGGCCACTCCACGGAGCCGCCCGAGGGCAGGGGAGAGGTCCGCAACCGGTGGGAGTCCCTCCAGGCGCTCGTCGACCTGTCGGCCGACTTCGGCCGCGAGCGTCCCGAGGCGAGCGTGGGCGACTTCGTCGACGACCTCGACCGCCGGGCCAGCGAGCAGCACGCGCCGGTCGCCGAAGCCGTGACCCTGGCGACGATCCACTCCGCCAAGGGCCTGGAGTGGGACGCCGTGTTCGTCGCCGGCATGCACGACAAGATGATGCCGATCTCGCAGGCGCAGACGCCCGCAGAGGTCGAGGAGGAGCGCCGCCTCCTCTACGTCGCGATGACCCGCGCCCGTGACGAGCTCAGCGTGTCGTGGGCGACCGCCCGCGAGCCCGGCGGCCGCTCCACGCGCGGCAGCTCGCCGTTCCTCGCGCCCCTCCTCGACGGCGTGCCGGGCGTGTCCGCCCAGCGCCGCGAGCGCACCCGACGCAACCGCGCCGCGATGCACTGCCGCGAGTGCGGCAAGGCGCTGTCGACGTCGGTGGAGAAGAAGACCGGCCGCTGCGCCGACTGCCCCGCGTCCTACGACGAGGCGCTCTTCGAGCGGCTCCGGGAGTGGCGCCTGGCGCGGTCCGCGGAGGACAGCGTGCCGGCGTTCGTGGTGTTCACCGACGCGACCCTGCAGCTCATCGCCGAGCACGTCCCCACCGACGAGACGGGCCTGCGCAAGATCAGCGGCGTCGGCCCGGGCAAGATCGCCAAGTACGGCGACGAGGTGCTCGCCCTCGTCGCCGAGACCCGCGCCTGACGGTGCGCCGCGGGCGTCCGAAGGGCGCTTCGGAAAAAATTCTCGGTAATACCCATTAAATGGTTTGCCCCTGACGATGTGAGGGGTCTAACGTTCCCTCAACGACAACCCGCGCATGGGATCCCTGACAAGGATCCGCGCCCGACGCCCCGAAGGAGGTGGCCCTGATGGAGAACTACACGAAGACCATGACGGCTTGGACGCCGTCCTTCGGCATGCCCGCTGCCGGCCACCGCTGCGCCACTGATGTGCGCGTCCTCGGTGTCGATGTCGCAGCTGCGCTCCAGGGGACCGCTGTGTCCATCGAGCGCGTCAAGGGCGTCTTCCCGGGTCTTCCCGCCTGGAGTCCACCGACGAGTTGAGACAACTCGCATCGGCAGCCTCCAGGCCGCGGAACCCGAAACCCGGGATCCGCGGCCTTTCTGTTTGTCCCAGTGAGTCACAAACCGCGATCAGGTCAACGAGGAGGAGGTGAACACATGACCATCAGCGTTCTCGACCGCAACCGAGCTGCCGACGCAACCGAGGTGGAGCCCCAGGCCCCGCTCGGAGCCCTGCACGACGCAGCTGCCGGAGTGGATGAGGAGTTGCTGCCCTGCCGCGTCAACGACGCAGAGCTGTGGTTTGCCGAGTCCCCCGCGGACGTGGAGCAGGCCAAGGCCCTCTGCATCGACTGCCCCGTGCAGGCGCTGTGCCTCGACGGAGCCCTCGAGCGGCGTGAGCCGTGGGGCGTCTGGGGAGGCGAGCTCTTCCTCCAGGGCGTGGTGATCCCGCGCAAGCGGCCGCGAGGCCGGCCCCGCAAGTCCGAGCAGGTCGCCGCTCAGTCCGGCCAGAACCAGAAGGACGGGGCAGCCGCGTGAGGCGCCACCGCTCAGTCACCTCCGAGGAAGTACAGGAACAACCACCGATGAAGACCTACCGAAATGGACGGCACGACATGAATCTCATGCATGAAGAACTCGCACGCGCGCAAATGACCGCGCGCCTGGGAGAGGCGCAAGAACTGCGACGCGGCCACCAGATGGCCCTGGCCCGTCGCATGAGCCGCAAGGCCGAGCAGGCCGCGCAGCAGGCGCGTCTGGCCCTCGCTCGCGCGATCTGACCTTCCCCCCGGAGGGGGAGGCTCACCCTGATCGCGGGTGAACACCTCACGAGCCGGTACGTCGTCACGGTGACGACGTGCCGGCTCGTGGCACGTTCGGGGCACGTCCGGGACACGCCCGCGGGGGTAGCCTCTGAGGCGTGAGCGACCTCGTGACCTGCGACTTCTGCGGCACCCAGGCCCCGGAGGGGGAGACCCTCACTTGGACGACCGCGGTCGAGAACGGCCGACGGCGCGCCTTCTGCGACACGTGCTCGCGCACCCACCTGCGGGCGATGGAGAGCAAGCTCGACAGCGAGTGGTGGTGACCGCGGGTCCGCGTCAGGCGGTGTCCGGTCCGGTGTCGAACCACGAGCAGCCGCAGTAGGGGTGGCGCTGCCAGCGTCGCGCGACCGGCAGCGGCTCGTGGTCGACGCGCCACGACGTGAGCCACGTGTGGGGCAGCTCGCGCCGCGACCAGGCGAGGAGGTCGCGGGCGACCGCCCCGGCGGCGAGGGCGAGCAGCGGGCGCGGCACCGGGCCCGGTGCCGCACGGTCCCCCTCGTCGAGCACCGCGGCGGCCACGCACCGCGCGCACGGCCCGATGCCGGGCGCGACCCACGGTCCGACCTCGACGGCGTAGGGCTGCACCCCCACCAGCACGTGCGGCAACGAGTCGACGCACCACGCGTCGACGGTGGCCGAGACCAGTCGGGCGGGCGCGACGGCGATCCCGACGGGGGCGGTGCTGTCGACGACCACACCGGCCGCGGAGAGCGCGGCGACGGCGGCGTCGGTCCAGGGGTCAGGACAGTCGAGCTGTGCGCGCGTGCCGGCGGCGTACGGCGAGGGCGGGCGGAGGGGCACCGTCCGACCGTGCCACGACAGCCCGGGGCGCGGGCGGTCGTCCACAGGCCGTCCCGGGTGCAGCGGCCGGACATGCAACAGCGGCGTCACCCGAGGGGTGACGCCGCTGCTCTGAGCTCACGAGGTGAGGCTCACGCCTTGCCGAGGATGCGGTTCAGGTTGGTGCCGCAGACCGGGCAGACGCCCTTGGCCATCTTGGTGCCCTTGTCGTTGACCTTGATCTCGCCCTCCGCCTCGCGCTTCTCCTTGCACTTGACGCAGTAGAACTCACCGCTCCAGGTCTCCGCCATGACGGCCTCCTTGCTTGTTGTTGCTGGTCGTCGCGACGGGGAGTCTCTCGGGGAAGCCCGTCGGGGAGGTCCGGCGGTCGCCAGCACTCCGTCGACGACACTACGCCACGCGTGAGCCACGCTCGCGCACCACACGCGCTGAGCGTGAATCCGGGTGATTCCACGCTCAGCCGGCTCAGTACCCTCGGGCCATGCCAGACACCTCTGCCGAGCTCACCCACCTCCGCCTCGAGCGGCCCTCCGAGGGGGTCGTCCTGCTGACCCTGGACAACCCCGGGATGCGCAACGCGATGAGCGACGAGATGACCTCGTCGTGGGTCGCGGCCATCGAGGAGGTCGCCGCCGACACCTCCGTACGCGCAGTGGTGGTGACGGGGGAGGGGAGCGCCTTCTGCTCCGGCGGCAACACCTCGTGGATCGCCAGCGAGCCCGACGCGAGCGTCGACCACCTGCGCTCGCGCATGCTGCCGTTCTACCGCGCCTGGCTGTCGATCCGCCGCCTCGAGGTGCCGACCATCGCAGCGGTCAACGGGGCCGCCATCGGCGCCGGGCTGTGCCTCGCGCTCGCCTGCGACATCCGCTACGCCGCGACCGGCGCCAAGCTCGGCGTGCCGTTCAACAAGCTCGGCATGCATGCCGGCATGGCCGGCACCTGGCTGCTGCCGAACGTCGTCGGGCCCGCCCACGCGCGCGACCTGCTCCTCACCGGCCGGGTCGTGGAGGCCGACGAGGCGCTGCGCCTCGGCCTGGTCTCACGCGTGATCGACCCCGCGTCGTTCCTGGAGGAGGTGCTCGAGACGGCCGCCGGCATCGCGGGCACCGCCCCGATCGCAGCGCGCCTGACCAAGGTCGCGCTCGCCGACGGCGGCCACGCCGACTTCGAGTCGGCCCTGCAGTGGGAGGCCCTCGCCCAGCCGATGACGCTCGCCACCGCCGACCTGCAGGAGGGCATCGCCGCCGCGAGGGACAAGCGGTCCCCGCAGTTCCGGGGCCGCTGAGCGGGCCGGAACGAGACCGGGGAACGAAGAAGGGGCCCCGCAGCCTCCGACGCCTGCCTTCCCCAGCTGGCGTCGAGGAGCCGTGGGGCCCTTCTGGCCGCAACGCTAGGGCCGGGCACCCGCCCGGTCAACGGGTGCGCCTCCACGCCTGTGGACAGGCCTGTGGAGACGGTGTGCACCGGGGGCCGCCGACCGTGGAGGACGTCGCCGGACGTGGGGAGGACCCTGTGCGCGACACGCCCGGCGCGGGCGCCGTACTGTGCGGATGACCAGCGGCAACACCTGCGACCGGCCTGTGGAGGAGAAGAAGTTGGGCGAGGAGTCTGTGCGGGGTCCCGTGGCGACCCTGCGGCGCATCGCGTTCCTGATGGAGCGCCAGCGCGACGAGACCCGCCGGATCGAGGCCTTCCGCAAGGCGGCGCGCACGATCCTGCCGCTGCCCGAGGAGGAGGTACGCCGACGCGCGGGCGACGGCACGCTCACCGAGCTGCCCGGCATCGGCCCGAGCACCGCGGCGGCGATCACCGACGCGTGCAACGGGGTCGTCCCCGAGCGCCTCGTCAGGCTCGAGGCCACCGCCGGTCCGCTGGCGCAGGGCGGGGAGGAGCTGCGTGCCCGGCTGCGCGGCGACCTGCACTCCCACTCCGACTGGTCCGACGGCGGCTCGCCGCTGGAGGAGATGGCGATGACGGCCATGGAGCTCGGTCACGACTACCTCGTCCTCACCGACCACAGCCCGCGCCTGCGGGTGGCCAACGGGCTCAGCGCCGAGCGGCTGACGCGCCAGCTCGGGGTCGTGGACGCCGTGAACGAGCACCTCGGCGGGTCGTTCACCCTCCTGAAGGGGATCGAGGTGGACATCCTCGACGACGGATCGCTCGACCAGGCCCCGGAGCTGCTCGACCGGCTCGACGTCCGCGTCGCCTCCGTGCACTCCAAGCTCAGGATGGATGCCGCGCTGATGACGAAGCGGATGGTCGCCGCCGTCCGCAACCCGCACACCAACGTCCTCGGCCACTGCACCGGTCGGCTGGTGACCGGCAACCGGGGCGTGCGGCCGCAGAGCCAGTTCGACGCGAAGGCGGTGTTCACCGCGTGCGCGGAGGAGGGCGTGGCCGTCGAGATCAACTCGCGGCCCGAGCGGCGCGACCCGCCGACCAGGCTGCTCGAGCTCGCCCGCGACCTGGGGTGCCTGTTCTCGATCGACTCCGACGCCCACGCGCCCGGTCAGCTCGACATGCTCGACTACGGCGCCGCCCGCGCCACCGAGGCCGGGATCGACCCCGACCGGATCGTCACCACGTGGGAGCGCGACCGGCTGCTGGAGTGGGCCGCGGCCCGGCTCTGACCGCGGCTCCGTCCAGCGCGTCCACCCGTGGGGTGTGGGTGGCGGGGGTTAGGTTCGGCACATGAGCACCCCGGCCGTCCCGCCCGACGTGGAGGTGCGCCGCTCGCGCCGCCGCCGCCGGACGGTCTCGGCCTACCGCGACGGCGACCGGATCGTGGTGCTCATCCCCGCCACGATGAGCAAGCGCGACGAGGCGACCTGGGTCGCCGACATGGTGGCGCGCATCGAGCGCCAGGAGAAGCGCCGCCGGCGCTCCGACGACGACCTCGTCGCCCGTGCGGCCAAGCTCAACGACCTCTACTTCGGCGGCCTCGCGGTCCCCGCCTCGGTGCGCTGGGTGACCAACCAGAACGCCCGCTGGGGGTCGTGCACCCCGGGCGACCGCACCATCCGGCTCAGCGACCGGCTGCAGAAGGTGCCCGGCTGGGTCGTCGACTACGTGCTCGTCCACGAGCTGGCCCACCTGCTGGAGTCGGGCCACACACCGGCGTTCTGGGCGTGGGTCGACCGCTTCCCGCGAGCGGAGAAGGCGAAGGGCTACCTCGAGGGCTACTCCGCGGGCGCGCGGCTCGAGCCGCCCCCGGGCGTCGACGAGGACTGACGCGCCCGCACCCGCGCGACCGCGGCGTCGATGAGGACGTACATGTCGTCGAACGTCGCCGGCAGCGCGTCGACGGGCCACCACCGCACGTCGAGCGACTCCTCGCTCGTGGCGTGGGTCGCGTCCGGCTCGGCGGTGGCCAGGAAACGCACGTCGAGGTGGTGGACGGTGCCACGGTCGGAGCAGAACTCCACCGCGTGCTCGTCGAGCGACAGCGGGTCGTCGTCGAAGGTGAACGACGTCAGCCCGGACTCCTCGACCAGCTCGCGCCGGGCACCGTCGGCCAGGGACGCGTCACCCGGCTCGAGGTGGCCGCCGAAGGCCAGCCAGGCGTCGGCCTTGCGATGGTGGTTGAGCAGGACGGCGCGAGCGTCGGGTGAGACGACGATCGCCCCGGCGGTGAGGTGGTCGGGGAAGCAGGCCTTGGCCAGGCCGTCGGGGTGCGCGGCCAGGTGGACGAGGTAGCGCTCGCGCAGCTGCTCCTGCCCGGGTGTCGGCGCGGACCAGCCCGACAGCGCGGCGACCGCGCTCGCGTGGAGGGTCACTCGCCGGGACGGGTGCCGCTGTCGCCACCGTCGAGCAGGTCGCGCAGGCCGGCGTCGAACTCCTCCTCCGACAGCTCGTCCGGCGTCACGGAGTCCTCCCGGAAGCCCAGCGGGTCGTCGAGGTCGGCGGCGGTGGGCAGCAGGTGCGGCGACATCCAGACGCCGTCGCGCGCCTCGGTGCCCTGACGGGTCCGCAGCGAGCCCCAGAGCGTCGAGGCGTCGCGCAGCCGGCGGGGCCGCAGCTCGAGGCCCACCAGGGTCGCGAAGGTCTGCTCGGCCGGGCCGCCCGCGGCGCGCCGGCGGCGTACGGTCTCCTGCAGCTTGGCTGCGGCGGGCATCCGCTCCGCCGTCGCCTGGCCGACGACCTCGTCGACCCAGCCCTCGACGAGCGCGAGCGTCACCTCGAGCTTCTCGAGCGCGGCCTTCTGCGCAGCGGACGGCTCGGGGTCGAAGAGCCCGCCCGCGAGGGCGTCCTGCATGGCCTCGGGGTTGGTCATGTCGACCTCGCGGAGCTTGGTCTCCATCCCGGAGGTGTCGAAGTCCATGCCGGCGCCGTACTCCGAGACCGCCCCGATGAGGTGGTCGCGCAGCCAGGGCACGCCGGCGAACAGCCGCTGGTGGGCCGCCTCGCGCAGCGCGAGGTAGAGCAGCACGTCGTCGGCGGACACGTCGGGCAGCTCCTCGGCGAAGGCCGCCACGTTGGTGGGGAGCAGCGCGGCCTTGCCGATCGGGCCGAGGGGCAGGCCGATGTCGGAGGCGCTGAGCACGTCGCCCGCCAGCGCACCGAGGCCGCTGCCGACCTGGGAGGCGACCATCGCGCCGCTCGCCTTGCCGAGCATCGCCATGAGCGGACCCGCGAGCTGCTTCATCTCCTCGGGCATCGCCTGGCCCAGGGCCTGGGTGGCGGAGCCCGCGATCGGCTCGACGAGCACCTTCCAGACCGGGATCGTCTCGACGATCCACTCGGCCCGCGACCACGCGGCGGTGGTGGTCACTCCCGACGGGAACTCGGTCGTGGTGTCGAGCCAGTGGTCGGCGAGGCGCACGGCGTCGGCGACGGCGGCCGACTGGGTCGGGCTGACGGTCGGGTCGGGCTCCTGGGCCGCGGCGCGGCGGGCCAGGTCGGTGACCGTGTCCCAGTTGACCGGACCGTCGTGCGGCGCGAACAGCGACTGCATCTGCGCCATCAGCGAGTTGAGGTCGGGCAGGCCGCCCCCCGCTCCGAACCCGCCCATCTGCGAGAAGATCTGCTCGAAGGGCGTGCCCTTGAAGGGGTTGTCGTCGTCGGGGCCCTGACCGGACGATCCGGGACCACCGGGGGTGTCACTCATGTCCTCCACGGTACCCACCGCGCCCAGCAGTGGCACGCCTAGACTCGGCCCCGTGAGCGAGCCCTCGTCCGATCCCGTGCGCCTCGTGGACATCCGCGACACCCCGCTCGACGTGACCGAGGTCCTCGACGCCCTCGGTGACGACGGCGCCGGCGGCCTCACCCTGTTCGTCGGGCAGGTCCGCGACCACGACGGCGGCAAGGGCGTCACGGCGCTCGACTACTCCGCCCACCCGACCGCGCTGGCCAGGCTCGAGGACGTCTGCCGGCAGGTGGCCGCCGACCACGACGTCCGTGGCGTGGCCGCGGTGCACCGGGTGGGCCAGCTGCGGATCGGGGACCTCGCGGTCGTCGTCGCCACGACGGCAGCCCACCGCGGCGACGCCTTCGCGGCCTCGCGGGCCCTCATCGACACGCTCAAGGCCGAGGTGCCGATCTGGAAGCACCAGGTCTTCGACGACCGGACCGAGGAGTGGGTCGGCACGCCGTAGGACCTCCCGGCCCGGTGGCCTCGCGGCACCTACCCTCGTCGCGTGGAGATCCTGCTCTGGCTCGTGCCGTCGGCCGTCGTGGCCCTCGTCGCGATGGCGTGGGTGTCGTGGGCCGGGCGCGACGGCCGCGGCGAGGTCGACCGCGACGTCGCCGTCGAACGCCTCGGCCGCGCCCTCACCAAGGAGCCACCGGCCGGGACGCGTCGTACGTCGGCACCGGCCCGCGACCGCAGCACCGGCATCGCCGTCCGGCCCAGCCACGGGTCGGGCGCCACCCGCCGCGCCTCCTGATCCGGGGACGAGCGACAGCACGTTGCCGCTGAGTTGCCGTCGTTTGAGAGAGTTGCGCCCATGAGCCAGCGGACCAGGGCGGGACTGCTCGCACTGTGCCTCCTGGCCGTGCTGTGGGCGACGGCTGCGTTCGTCCCGCTGCCCTACGTGACCTATTACCCCGGACCGACCGTCGACATACTCGCCGAGAACGACGGCGACGAGATCGTCGAGGTCTCCGGTCACGAGGCCTTCCACGACGAAGGCGAGCTGCGGATGACGACCGTCTACGTCAGCACGCCGCAGGAGGACGTCAGCCTCCCGGAGCTCCTGCGGGCCTACTTCGACCCCGACGCCGCCGTCTGGCCACGCTCCTCGATCTACGCCCCGGAGGAGACCGACGAGTCGAGCGACCAGGAGTCCGAGGCCGCGATGGTGTCCTCGCAGGACACGGCCGTCGCGGCCGCGCTCACCCAGCTCGGCGAGAAGGTCGACCCGCTGGTGGAGGTCCTCGCCGTGACCCCGGGACTGCCCGCCGACGGCAGGCTGAAGGTCCGCGACGTGCTGCTCCGGGTGGGTGGCACCACGATCACCGACGCCCAGGACGTCGTCGACGCGGTCGACGCCGCGTCACCGGGGGAGCCGCTCCCGTTCGTCGTACGACGTGGGAAGAAGGAGGTGACCGTCGACGTGACCCCCGAGGAGGTCGACGGCGACCCCCGGATCGGGATCACCCCCGGCGTCGGCTTCGACTTCCCCTTCGAGGTCAGCGTCGACATCGCCGACAACATCGGCGGCCCCAGCGCCGGGCTGATGATGTCGCTGGCCATCTACGACACCCTCACCCCGGGCTCACTGACGGGGGGCGCCGACATCGCCGGCACCGGCACCATCACGCCCGCCGGCAAGGTCGGACCCATCGGCGGCATCCAGCAGAAGGTCGCCGCGGCCCGCGACGCCGGTGCGGAGCTCTTCCTGGTCCCGGCCGACAACTGCGACGGCATCGGGGGAGTGGACACCGGTGACATGCGCCTGGCGAAGGCCACCACGATGGACGGCGCCGTGAAGACGCTGGACGCGTGGGTCGCCGACCCCGACGCCGACCTCCCGAGCTGCGAGGAGACCGCCTCATGACGAGCCCCACCGACCCGACGCCCGACGCCGTCCCCGAGGCCGGGTCGCCCGACGCGCTTCCCGAGGACCCGGCGCTGGCCGCCGCGGTCCTCGAGATCGAGGCTCACGTCGCCCAGGACGGGTGGGACCAGCCGGCCCGGCTCTACGCGCTCGTCGACACCGCGACGCTCGTGGCGCAGGAGCCCGCGCTGGCGGCGGCGATGGGGATCGACGGTCCCGGCGACGACGGGTCGTTCACGCCCATCGAGCAGGAGGGCCTGCCGCCCGGGCAGGTGCTCGAGGACGCGCTCCACACCATCGCCTGGCCCGAGAGCGTGACCGGGTGCGCGGCCGTCCTCGAGCGGCTCGTCCTGCCGCCCGACGTCGACGACGAGATCCCTGACGACGCGACCGCGGCCGAGCTGTTCGCCCGCGAGCACCCGGACCGTCAGGAGGTGCGGATGGTCGCCGGCGTGACCCGCGCCGGGGCGTCGTACTGCGCCCTGCGCCTGCGCGCCCACGACGACGAGCAGTCCGTGGTCAACGGCACCGAGCTGGTCCCCGGCCTCCTCGAGCTCCTGCACGCGACGCTCGCCGACCCCTCCCACGACCTCACGCACGACACCCAGCCCCACCCCGACGAGAACCCCTGAGGCCATGAGCAATCCCTTCGACCGACCCAGCGGACCCAGCGGACCCGACGGCCCCCAGCGGCCCGGCGGGAACGGCGGCACGGGCGGCGCACGCCCGTCCACCACCTCGCGCCGGCCGGGCGCCCTGGTCATCACCGCGATCGTCCTCGTCCTGGCCTTCATGCTGCTGAGCGCCTTCGCGTCCTTCTGGACCGAGCGCCTGTGGTTCGGCTCCGTCGGCTACCAGGACGTCTTCACGACGCTCCTCCTCACCCGGATCGGGCTCTTCTTCGTCTTCGCCGGGCTGATGGCCGCCGTCGTCGCGGTCGCGATGGCCATGGCCTTCCGCTACCGGCCCGTCCTGTGGCCCGGCATGCCGGGCATGCCCGACGACGGCATGGACCGCTACCGCCAGCTCCTCGCGCCGCGCATGGGCTGGGTCATCGGGGGGACGGCCGCCGTGTTGGGCCTCTTCGCCGGCGCCTCCGCGTCGGGACAGTGGCGCAGCTACTCCCTGTGGCGGCACAGCAAGGAGTTCGGCACGACCGACCCCTACTTCGGCAAGGACGTCGGCTTCTACGTCTTCGACCTGCCGTTCTGGCACTACCTCGTCGACTTCGTGATGGCGCTGGCCGTCGTCGGCCTCATCGCCTCGCTGCTGATGAACTACCTGTTCGGCGGCATCCGGCTCTCCGCCCGTCCCGGCGAGCGCCTCACCAGCGCCGCGCAGATCCAGGTCTCCGCGCTGCTGGCGCTCTTCGTGCTCGCCAAGGCCGTGGACTACTGGCTCGACCGCTTCGACCTGGTGACCAGCTCGGGCTCGATCTTCACCGGCATGAACTACACCCGCGACAAGGCGGTGCTGCCAGCAAAGGAGATCCTCGCCGGCATCGCCATCGTCTGCGCCCTGCTGTTCCTCGCCAACATCTGGCGGCGCACCTGGCTGCTGCCGTCGGTCGGCGTCGCGCTGTTCGCGCTCTCCGCGATCATCCTCGGCCTGATCGTCCCGACGCTCGTCCAGGCGATCCGGGTCAACCCCAACGTCCCGGACCGCGAGGGTCCCTACATCAAGGCCAACATCGACGCGACGCGCGCGGCCTACCAGCTCGACCAGATCGACGTGCGCGACGTCGGCGGCACGGCCGTCGCCGCCGACGACGACCAGCTGGACTCGCTCAACAGCAAGACCGACGGGATCCCGCTGGTGGACCCGCAGATCGTCAGCGAGATCTTCGAGCAGCAGCAGCAGGTCCGTGCCTACTACTCGGTGCCCAACGTGCTCGACGTCGACCGCTACGAGATCGACGGCAAGGACCGTGCCGTGGTGCTCGGCGTGCGCGAGCTCGACCAGAGCGGCCTCGCCGAGGGTGACCAGAACTGGTCCAACCTCCACACCGCCTACACGCACGGCAACGGCGTGATCGCGGCCTACGCCAACCAGCGCCCCGAGGACGACTCGGAGCAGCAGACCGGCATCCAGTGGGCCGAGGGGCAGGAGTCCGACGAGGACGCCCTCACCCGCCTCGCCGGCGAGGACGGCTACGAGACGCGCGTCTACTTCGGCGAGCAGAGCCCGTCCTACAGCATCGTCGGCCAGCGGCCCGGTGGGGCTCCGGTCGAGTTCGACCTGCCCCGCGGCGACCGCAGCGACGACGAGGTCGCGACGACGTACGACGGCGAGGCGGGCGTCCCGATCGGCAACATCTTCAGCCAGCTGCTCTACGCGGTGCGCTTCAGCGAGCCCAACCTGCTTCTGTCGAGCCGCGTGCACGAGAACTCGAAGATCCTCTACGACCGCAACCCGCGTCAGATGGTCGAGAAGGTCGCCCCGTGGCTGACCGTCGACTCCGACCCCTACCCGGCCGTCGTGGACGGTCGGATCCAGTGGATCCTCGACGGCTACACCGTCACCGACAAGTACCCGCTCTCGCAGCGCGAGTCGCTCGAGGAGATGACCGACGACTCCCTGCAGGAGAACACCGGCTTCCAGACCCTGCCGACCGACGAGGTGAACTACCTCCGCAACTCGGTCAAGGCCACGGTGGACGCCTACGACGGCACGGTCAGCCTCTACGAGTGGGACGAGGAGGACCCGATCCTCCAGGCGTGGAAGGAGGTCTTCCCCGACGTCGTCCAGCCGAAGGAGGACATCCCCGACGCGCTGATGGAGCACCTGCGCTACCCGGAGGACCTGTTCAAGGCCCAGCGGTTCCAGTTCCAGCGCTACCACGAGACGTCCGCCTCGGCCTGGTTCGAGGGCTCGAGCCGCTGGGAGGTCCCGAGCGACCCGCAGCGCACCACCCGGCTGCAGCCGCCGTACCGCCTCTTCACCGACACCGGTGACGGCGAGACGTGGTCCCTGACGTCGGTCTACGTGCCGCGACGCAAGGAGAACAACCTCGCGGCCTACATGGCGGTCAACAGCGACGCGACGAGCGACGACTACGGCAAGGTCTCGGTGCTGCAGCTGCCCAACGAGCCCTCGGGTGGTCCGCTCCAGATCGCCAACACGTTCGCCACCAACGAGGACGTCAGCCAGGCGCTGCTGCCCTACACGACCGGCGACGCGGACCGGGTGCCCGGCAACCTGCTGACGCTGCCGGTCGGTGACACGTTCATGTACGTGCAGCCGGTCTACACGCGCCGAGCCGGTGAGTCGAACTTCCCGATCCTCCGCTTCGTGCTCGTCTCCTACGAGAACCGGGTCGGCATCGGCACCACGCTCGTGGGCGCCATCGAGGACGCACTCACCGCCGACCCGTCGACCGACGGGTCGACCGAGGAGCCGACCACCGAGCCGTCGCCGACCGAGGAGCCGACCACCGAGCCGTCGCAGTCGCCCGGCTCGCAGCCGACCCAGCAGCCCGGCGGGCAGGCCGACGTCTCCGAGCTGCTGCAGCAGGCCGAGGACAAGTTCGCCCAGGCCGACGAGGCCCAGCGACAGGGTGACACCGTGCGGTGGGCCCGGCTCATGGAGGAGGGACGCCAGCTCGTCGAGCAGGCCGTGCGCCAGCTCCGGTGACCCCCGGATTTGGGCTCGGCCCGACACCCCTGTAATGTTCTGTTCACCGACGCGGGGTGGAGCAGCTCGGTAGCTCGCTGGGCTCATAACCCAGAGGTCGCAGGTTCAAATCCTGCCCCCGCTACAAGGTTTCAGGCTCGGAGATCATCGATCTCCGAGCCTGAAAGCATTTGAGAATTGATCCGACTGCCACAAACCCGCCAGAAACCCCGCGGTGAGCCGCCACAAACCCCCGACCGCACACAACGGCGTGGGGCAGCGCGGAGGGCCACGGAACCGCATGGTTCCGACGGTGCACCTAACCGGCATGGAGACGAACAGCACCACGCTGACCAGCCTGGAGCCCCTGCTGAGCATCGAGGAGCTCGCCGAGTACCTCCACGTCCCGGTGACGACCATCCGGGACTGGCGCACCGACGGCAAGGGTCCTTGTGCCATCAAGGTCGGGGGAAGGGTCCGCTTCGCCACCTCCGACGTCCTCGCGTGGCTGGTACGCCAGCGCGAGAGCGAGCCGGGGCACGGCCCCAGCAGCGGGTGAGCTGACGTGGCCAGGCCCCGTACCCCTATCGGCACCTTCGGCGAGATCGCTGTCGAGACACTGCCGGACGGCCGCGGACGCGCTTCGACTCGGTTCCGGGACTACGACGGCCAGGTGCGTCGCGTGCAAGCCACCTCCAGCAGTCCGCGCGCCGCCGAACGCAAGCTCAAGCAGCTGCTCGCGGAGCGGACGAAGACATCATCGCTCAGCAGGTCATCGAGGTTGATCACTCCCACACGCCCGACGACCTGGTCCTGGTGGGACGCGACGCGGAAAGCGCGGCGCTCTCTCAGGCCGTGCGATGGCACTGCGAGGACCGTGTGTTCGTGCACAACGCCCGCACCGTGGTGCTGCGCTGACCTCCCGCCCAGATGACGAGAGCATCACCGGCGAGCAGGCCCCAGAGCTCAGCGTGGGCATGGGCACCGAACTGCGTGCGATCACAGGTCGACCCCGGACTCGCGAGCTTCGCGAACGGTCGGCTCGCTGGTAGGATCAGTCAGGCGCTGAGGAGATAGCCGGTGACGAAGCCGGCGGCGCTGGCGAGTGCGATGACGGGTCCGCCCTCGCTGAAGGCTTCCGGGGCGAGGGTATCGATCACGGACGCGAGCACGGCGCCGCCTGCGAACGCCAAGGGGTAGGAGAGGGCGGTGGCACTCGCTCCTGCGAACAGGAACTTGCCGAGAAACACGGCGGCGCAGAGCAGGACCGTCGCTGCGGCCCACACCAGGACCACCGTTCGTCCGCTGCGGCCCTTGTCCATCATGCTGCGTGCGCCGGCGAGTGCTTCGGGGAAGTTGCTGACGAACACGGCGACGAGCAGCGCGACGCTGGCCGAGTCGTTGAGCGAGACACCGAGCGCCGTGTTCTCGGGGATGCCGTCGAGCGTCACCCCTGCGAGCAGCGCAACGCCGGTCGCGCTGCGCTGGTAGCGGCGGTCGAGCCAGGTGTCGGCTGCGACGAACACGACCGCTCCGGCAGCGAACATGCCGCCGGCGCGCCACGCCCCACCGCCTTGGTACGCCGGCTCGAAGAGCTCGAAGGAGGTGGAAACGATCAGGGCCCCAGCGGCGAACGCAAGAACGGTCGCGACAAGGTGCTTCGGCGGTTCCCATCGCGCACCCACGGCGGCGCCGACGACGAGGGGGAGGGACGCCCCAAGCGCGTAGAGCAGTGTTGTCAGCATCATGTCCTCTCGGAGTCGGGTCGTGGGGCTGGGGCGGGGGAACCCTCCGAGAGGCGTAGGGCGGCGTTGACGAGTCCGACGAGGCTGAATGCTTGGGGTGTGTTGCCGAGGTGGGCGTTGGTGCGCGGGTCGTACTCCTCGCTGAGCATCCCGACGTCGTTGCGCAGGGTGAGCAGCTCGTCGAACAGCGTGGCTGCGCGGTCGCGTTGCCCGATGCCGTGGAGGGCCTCGACCAGCCAGAAGCCGCACGCGATGAAGGATGCTTCGGTTCCGGGTAGACCGTCGGGGCCGCCGTCGGCGGTCGGGTCGTACCGCAGGAGGTGTCCGTCGCGGCGGAGTTCGGTCTCGACGGCGTGAACGGTGCCGATGACGCGCTCGTCACTCCAGGGCAGGAACCCGACCTTGGGGATCAGCAGCAACGACGCGTCAAGGCCTTGCGAGCCGTAGAACTGGGTGAAGGTGTTGCGGTCCGCGTCGTAGCCGTGCGTGCACACGTCGTGGTGGATGCGGTCGGCGAGGGCGCGCCACCGGTCGGCAGGGCCGTCGAGGCCGTGGCGTTCAACGGTGCGGACGGCGCGGTCGACGCCGGCCCACGCCATGACCTTGGAGTGGGTGAAGTGGCGGCGCGGGCCGCGCATCTCCCACAGCCCGTTGTCGGGATTCTCCCAGTGGCCTTCGAGCCAGTCGAGCAGCGCGTGCTGCAGCTGCCAGGCGGTGTCGACGCTGTCGAGCCCGGCCTCGCGTGCTTGGTAGAGGCCGTCGAGCGTCTCGCCCCACACGTCGAGCTGGTACTGCTCGGCGGCGGCGTTGCCGGTGCGGACGGGCTGGGAGCTCGCGTAGCCGGCGAGCCACGGCAGCGTGGTCTCGGGAAGACGCGGGGTGCCGTCGAGGCCGTACATGATCTGGAGCTTGGACGGGTCACCGGCGACCGCCCGGACGAGCCATTCGCGCCATGCCTTTGCTTCGTCGGTGTAGCCGGTGCCGAGCAGTGCCTGCAGGGTGAAGGTGGCGTCTCGTAGCCAGCAGTAGCGGTAGTCCCAGTTGCGGACGCCGCCGACGTCCTCGGGCAGCGAGGTGGTCGCGGCGGCGAGGATCCCGCCAGTGGGGGCGTACGTCAGCGCCTTGAGCAGGAGCAGCGAGCGGCGCACGTCGTGGGCCCACGGTCCTGTGTAGGTGCACCGCTCGAGCCAGTCGTCCCAGAACTTGATGGTGTCGCGAAGCGCGGCGTGAGGGTGCGCCGGCCTGGGGGCCGGTTCGTGCGAGGCTCGGTGGGTGAGCACGAACGCCACCTGGTCGCCGGCACGCACGGTGAAACGCGAGGTGATGGTGCCGTCGCCCAGATGCATCGGGACATCCGCGTGGAGCCACACGGCGTCCGGCCCGCCGACGGCGGTGACCTCGCTCGCTCCCTCGTCCACGTCGTCAGCGCCTGCGCGTTCGTCGCCCACCCGTGTATTGCCTGCACCTCTGTCGCCGCCATGTGCCCCGCGAGCGCCCTCGTGGGTGTGGCGATCGTCCCCGGTGTCGGGTCGTTCGTGGCCGGTGCGGACCCAGGGTCGGACGCGGCCGTAGTCGAAGCGGAGCCTGAGAGTGGAGTGCATGTCCACCGACCCGCGGACGCCTTCGACGATGCGGACGACGTCGGCTGCCTCGCCGCGCGGTGGCATGAAGTCGAGGACGTCGACCGCCCCGCTGTCGGTGTCCCAGCGGGTGCGCAGCACCAGGCTGTGAGCGTCGTAGTCCCGCATCGTCGGCCGGGGCGCCAGGTCCGGGGACGGGTCGGCGGCCGGTTGCAGCGTCCAGTGCCCTGCTTCCGGGCCGTCGAGCAGCGCGGCGAAACAGGCCGCGGAGTCGAAGCGGGGCAGGCAGAGCCAATCGATCGAGCCATCGCGGCTGATGAGCGCGGCGGTGTGCAGGTCGCCGATCAGGGCGTAGTCCTCGATCGGGGTGCGGGCCCTCACGCGTCCTCCAATGAGATGACCACCTTCACGTCGTCGCCACCTTGGTCGAAGGCGGTGGCGAAGTCCTCGAGGGGCACCGTGGTGGTGATCAGCCGTCGCAGCCAGGCGACGTCGGCCTGCGCGAGGTGATCGGCTGCCGCCCGGTAGTGGCGCATGTTGGCGTTGACCGACCCCACGACGACGTCGTTCTCCAGCACGAGCTCGCGGTTGAGTGCCCCGGCGTCGATCTGGAGCGTCCGTCCCTTCGGTGAGACACCCGTGAGGCAGACGATGCCGTAGGGGCCGGTCTCGGCCATGGCGTCGAACGCCACGGACCCGACGCCGGTGGCTTCGATGACGACGTCGGGACGGGCCACGCGGGCGGCGTCGGCGAGGTTCTCGTGGTGGTAGGTGGCGCCCAGCGATGCGACCAGCTCGGGTTTCACACCCTCGGTGACGCGGTCGAGAACATGGACGTCCAGGCCGCGCTGCACACCGATCATCGCGGCCAGGAGCCCGATCGGCCCGGCGCCGGTCACCAGCACCGTGCGGGGGGCGAACCAGGCCCGGTCGCCGGTACGGTCCACCTGCTCCCATGCCTTGGCCACCACGCTGGTCGGTTCCGTCAGCACGCCGGCCGGTCCGAGGCGGTCGTCGACCGGGACGGTGTATGGGGCAGGTGTGGTCCACAGCTGGCTGGCGAACCCGTCGAGGGACTTGATGCCCCGCTCGGTGTAGCGGCCGTTACGGCACATGTCCCACTCGCCGTGCGCACAAGCACCGCACGGCTCGGGGTCGGGTCTGCGGACCACGCCCACGACGAGGTCCCCCGGACTGAAGTCGCTGCCCGCAGGAGCATGCTCCACCCGCCCGAGCGACTCGTGTCCCAGGACCAGTCGTTGCCGGCCCGGGGGAGCCCATCCGTACTCGCCTCGCACGATCTCCTTGTCCGTTCCGCACACGCCGACCGCGACCGCGCGCACGAGGAGCTCGTCATCTCCCGGCGTGGGATCAGGGACGTCCTCGACCTGCGTCGACTCCGCCCGTCCTGGTTCGACCGTCAGTGCTCGCACGGTGCTTCCTCCTTGCCTTGGGTGCTAGCTCCAGTCCTCGGGACGTACCCGTCTACCATGAACTACATGCGCAACCGCATTCAAATACGCAGTGCTGCGGTCGCCTGGTTCCGCCGGCACCCGACGCTCGTGTTGTCGTTCAAGGCGTCCCTGGCAGCGGGGCTGGCGTGGGTGGTCGTCCATCCGCTGGGCGGCGTGGCAAACGACTACCCCTACTACGCGCCACTGGGGGCCGTCATCGCCACCTCCGCCACGCTCGCGCGGTCCGTGCGCGACACCGTGCAGGCCCTCACGGCAATCGGGCTCGGCGCCGGGGTTGCTCTACTCGCGCAGACGCCACCCCTTCCCCAGCTGGCCGCACTCGTGCTGGCCGCCGGCGTCGGGGTCGCCGTCGGGTCGTGGCACCGGCTCGGACGACGGTCGAGCTGGGTCCCCGTCACTGCCCTGTTCGTCCTGCTGGTCGGAGACGCGCACCCATGGCACTACGCGCTCGGCTATGCCGGGCTCACGGCGCTGGGCGCCCTCGTGGGGATCGCGGTGGACGCGAGCGTCCCCCAGCGGGCGAAGGCTCGCCGTGATGCTGGGCATGGTCGTCCTCGCCGACCCCACCCTGCTCGGTCGCGGCACTGAGCTGCTCGAGCGCAACGGCAAGACCGGTGGCGTCCTCAGGCACCCTCGCGACGACATCGAGCAGCGCCGCCAGGCGGTGCTCACCCACGGCGTCGAGCACGTCGTGCCCCTCGCGTGTCAGATCGACGAAAAAGGCGCGTCCGTCCTCACGGTCTCGCGTGCGGTGCACGAGCCCTCGGCTGACGAGGCGGTCGACGATCCGGCTGGCGTTGGACTGGTTCACGCCGAGGTCGTCGGCCAGGGTGCCGACGCGTCGCGGGCCGTCGGCTGCGATCGTCAGGAGGACCCGGTGCTGCGGGACGGTCAGGGCAACCGGTGCGGCGGCCACGGCCCGCAGGGTGATGCCCATCAGCACACGGCTGAGGTCGAGCAGCGCCTGCGCAGCGCGTAGGTCGGCCTCGGCGGCCGGCTGGGAGGTGCTCTTCGCCTTCGGGCTCACGCCTCACCCCTCTGGGTCTGTCTCAGGTTTGGTGTCGGTGCTCGACTGAGAGTCTATGCGCTTGCGCATGTACTGGGCGCCGGAGCGGCGCACGACTTCACGATCAGGAGGAGCAGTGACCGACCGGATCGCCGACATCTACGGGCTCCGCACGCCGCACGCCAAGGGGACGGTGTGGCCCGCCCGCGTGGACCAGTACCTCGATCCGGGGACCGAGGAGCGGGATGTCGAGTCGTGGGTGCAGTCGGCGTGCCTGTTGTGCAGCAACGGCTGCGGGATGGACATCGCGGTCAAGGACGGGCGGATGGTCGGCGTGCGTGGTCGCGCCACCGACGTGGTCAATCACGGCCGGCTCGGGCCGAAGGGGTTGTACGGGTCGACGCGTTGGGCGAGTGCCGGTGACCGGCTGACGCGCCCGCTGGTGCGGGAGGGCGGTCGGCTGGTCGAGACGGACTGGGACACCGCGATGGGCCGCATCGTGGAGAAGTCGCGTGCGCTGCTGGACGAGAAGGGCCCGTTGAGCCACGGCTTCTACACGTCGGGTCAGCTCTTCCTGGAGGAGTACTACACGCTGGCGGTGATCGGGAAGGCCGGACTCGGCACCCCGCACATGGACGGCAACACCCGGCTGTGCACGGCCACGAGCGCTGCGGCGTTCAAGGAGTCGTTCGGCGCGGACGGGCAGCCGGGCTCGTACACCGACATCGAGCACTGCGACGCGATCTTCCTCTACGGCCACAACATGCCCGAGACCCAAACAGTGCTGTGGATGCGGATCCTCGACCGCACCCGGGGCGACGACCCGCCGAGGATCGTCTGCGTCGACCCGCGGCGCACACTCGTGGCGCTCGAGGCCGAGCGGACGGGTGGCGTGCACCTCGCGCCGCGTGTCGGCACCAACCTCGCGCTGATGAACGGCCTGACCCGCGAGCTGTTCGAGCACGGCTGGGTCGACGACGACTGGGTCGCCGCCCGCACCCTCGGCGTCGACGAACTCCGCTCGACGGTCGAGGAGTGGACTCCCGAGAAGGTCGCCGACGTCTGTGGCGTCGACGCCGACGACGTACGTCGTGCGGCGCGTATCTTCGGTGAGAGCGAGGGTGTGCTGTCCACGGTGCTGCAGGGGTTCTACCAGTCCCACCAGGCCACCGCGGCCTCCGTAGCGGTGCACAACCTGCACCTGCTGCGCGGCATGATCGGGCGCCCGGGAGCCGGCATCCTGCAGATGAACGGCCAGCCCACCGCGCAGAACAACCGCGAGTGCGGCGCCGACGGCGACCTCCCGGGCTTCCGGAACTGGGACAACCCGACCCACGTCCAGCAGCTCGCCGACGCCTGGGACGTCGACGTGATGACGATCCCGCACTGGGCTCCCCCGACCCACGCGATGCAGATCTTCTCCTACGCCGAGGCCGGCTCGATCGGGCTGCTGTGGATCTCCGCGACCAACCCCGCAGTGTCCATGCCGGAGTCGGCACGGATCCGCAGGATCCTCGACGGCGACCAGTGCTTCGTCATCGTCCAGGACCTCTTCCTCACCGAGACCGCCGAGCTCGCGGACGTCGTCCTGCCCGCAGCCGGGTGGGGCGAGAAGACCGGCTGCTTCACCAACGTCAACCGGACCGTCCACCTGTCCGAGAAGGCCGTCGAACCACCTGGAGAGGCACGCAGCGACCTCGACATCTTCCTGATGTACGCCGACGCGATGGGCTTCACGAACAGCTCCGGGCAGCCGCTGATCGGGTGGCGCACCCCCGAGGAGGCCTTCGACGCCTGGGCCGCGGTCACCGCCGGGCGGCCGGTCGACTACACGGGCCTGTCGTACGACAAGCTGCGCGGGCTGAGCGGCATCCCGTGGCCGGTCAACGAGGAGCATCCCGACGGCACCGACCGGCTCTACGCCGACGCCGTCTTCCCCACCGACACCGACTACTGCGAGACCTACGGCCACGACCTCGCCACCGGCGGGACCGTGACCGAGACCGAGCACCGGGCGATGAACCCCGCGGGCCGCGCGTTCCTGAAGGGCGCGGCGTACACGCCCGCGCACGAGGAGCCGTCGGAGAACTTCCCCCTGCTCTACACGACCGGTCGCACCGTCTACCACTTCCACACCCGCACCAAGACCGGCCGCTCCGGCGACCTCAACCGCGCGGCGCCCGACGCGTGGGTCGAGCTCTCCGCGGCGGACGCCGCCGCGCGCGGGATCGAGGAGGGCGACTGGGTGCGCGTGGCCTCGCCGCGCGGCGCGATCGAGGTCCGTGCCCGGGTCGGCAACGTCATGGCCGGCGCGGTGTTCGCGCCCTTCCACTACGGCCACTGGGAGCCCGGCGCCGACCTCGGCGGAGGCCATGACGACGCCAACCGCAGGCTGGCCAACGAGCTCACCATGACCGTGTGGGACCCCGTCTCAAAGCAGCCCACCTTCAAGACCGCCGCCTGCCAGGTCACCCGGCTCCGGGCCGGCGACGGACCGTCCCCGGCACCGACGACCACCGCGTCCGCGCCCGACACCGACCGCCCGCCTCCAGCGCCCCAACGCCGCCCCCGGGCGACACAAGGCGGCAAACCCACCACCAGCACGCAGCCACCCGCCACCCCGTACTACCTCCTCGACCCCTCCCAGCCGCCGGAGCGGGCTTCGACGTCCTCTTTTGCGGAAGGAGACCGCTGATGCCGCACCTGACGACCTACATCGGCTTGGCCGACCACAGCGAAAAGACCCTGGCGGACTCCTTCCGCGCCGCCGCCGAGGGACATGCCCACGTCGCGGACGTCTTCCACATCTGCCAGATGTTCGCGGAGTGGTCGGAGGACAACCGGGAGGCACTCGCGCCGATCATCCAGCGGTACGGTGAGGCCGACGACGTCGACGAGCCGGAACGGCTCCACGCTGCCGGCCTCGCCGAGACCCGCAAGGGCGAGGTTGGGCTGCTGCGCGACCTCCAGGACCTCCACGTCCTCGCGACGCTGGTGCAGACGACGTGGACCGTGATCGCCCAGGGAGCCCAGGGACTGCGCGACCGCGACCTCCTCGAGGTCGCCCAGCACGCAGGTGACCAGACGTCGCGCCAGCTCACGTGGCTCAACACCCGGATGAAGCAGGCCGCACCCCAAGCCCTCATCGTCGCGCCATGAGCGAGCACAACGGGCGACGCGTACAACGCGACCCGTCGAGCCGGCGGGTGCGACCACGACTGGTGTGGGGCGGGACCCTCGCCGCCATCATCGGCTGCAGCATCGCCACCGTCGGCGGCGTCATGACGTCGTGGACGTGGACAGGGAGCGGAGCAGCGGTGCTGGTCGTCGGAGTAGCCGCCGCGCTTCGCGGGGGCATCATGCGCGACACGAGCAGCGGTGGTGTGCGCTCCGAACTCGCGCACCTGATCCACGGCCAAGACCGACAAGGCGTAGCCCCCGGCGACAGGGTGACCAACCCACGGGCAGTCGCGACCTCCCGACACGTCGATCGCCGACGCCGCCGCCTCGAACGCGCCGCCGCCGCGGCGCCACTTCGCGTCCCGATTCGCCCCATCGGCGGCGCCCTGATGATGGTCACGATCATCCTGATGGTCAGCCAGTGGGAGCTCTACCCGCTCGAGCTGCCCGGCCAGTCCAACGCCACCCGAGCTCTGGGATGCGCCATCGTCATCGGGTTGGCCGGCATGCGAATCCTCGAAGGAGGTGCCCCACAACCGCATACCGTGTCGGTGGTCGCGACAGTGGTGGCCGGCAGCCTGCTCACCGTCAACGGTGCGTTCGCTGACCACGCCAGAACTGCCACGGTGGCGGTCGAGGTGGTCTGTGGACTCTTCTGCGTGCTTTGCGCTGGCGGCCTCGCCGTACGCCCACACCGAGGCTGACGAGGGGTTCCGAGCGCGCTCCCGCGAGCGGTTTCTTGGGTTGCACTCCGCAGGGACCGCGTTGCTTGTCCGACCAGGTCGAGCGTCAACAACGCGTCAGAGCACGACTGCGACGTCGTGTCCGTGCGGGCGACGTCTAGGTGCATGTTGAAGAGTCACAGGGTCCGCTGCCGGTTGGCGAGCATCGTCGCGGAACGTCCATCAGGCACGGGTCGGCACGTCGACGTCGGCGTACGGACCCTTCTGGGCTTCCACCGGTACGAGCATGTGCACCAGCTGAGCGTCGGTGACGTCCAATGTCAGCTCGACAAAACCGCCCACAGACAGGTTGGCCGCTGGCACGGAAATAGGTGGGGCGTCGGTCAAGGCGACCGACGTGCGGGGTGGTAGCCGGATGACGTCGGCGAGCAGGGCGGTTCGCACGGGAGTGTCGTCGCTCTTGATGGCAGCGCCGGTGAGCGCATGCGGCTGGTTCTCAGTGTTCTTCAGCGTGCCGACGACGCGACCGTTCCCGTCGCCGTCAAGCACGACCGCGAACCCGACCGCGTCGACCTGCTCGGTGCGGGCGTTCGTGCCGATGGCTGGGGTGTACGCGCCGGGGTCCAGGGCGGGGAGAGGCGCCGCATCCACCGAACACCCGGATGCCAGCGCCGCCGAGAGGATGGCCGTGCCTATCCACGCCGGACGACCGCCGCAAATGTCGGAACGTCTGTGAAGCCCAGATCGCGACACGCCCCGGATCGCATCTCGCTTCACTCCTATGTCTCCGACACCTCGACGGTGAACTCTTCGCCAGCTTCAGGGTCGGCCACCGGGTGCACCACGGCCACGTGAGCCCCTACTTCGCGGGGCATCGCCCGACCATCGCCACGCCCACCAGCGGGCGCCTCAACGGCAAAGACCTGACCGCCGTCGGGGTTCACCAGGCGCAGCTCGTAGCGGGTGTCGCTCTCGTTCTCCAGCACCATCGCGACGACCTCCCCGGCTTCGGCCTCCAGGTCGGGCGAGGCATCCACCTGCCCGTTCGCGGACACGTGGAACCGCAACGTCGGAGGGTTCAAGGGGACGTCGTTCTCAGCCCGCTCGCTCAACGGCGCCGCACCGGCCTCACCTTCGGGGATCTCTTGTCCGCACGATGACAAGACGCCCGCGAAGAGCACGCACAACGCCAGCAGCGCCACCATGTGCCACTGTCTCCGTTCCCTGGGCCCACCTGTTCGGTGAAGCAGCCGACTGTTCCGGCCGATTCGTTCGGGTGTTGGGCGGTGTGTCTTTTCGGGGCTGGGCACGTGTTTCGCCTCTCGTGTCAGGCGCGCTGGTGGGCGTATGCGGCGGCGCGGGACGGGTTTTGGGTGCGCTGAGCCCACCCGTGAAGGCAGTCGTCCGTCATTCCCCTTGGAACGGCGGTGGCTGGGTGCGGGTGCGGCGCGGCCGTAGAGCAGTCGGTGGGCAGTCGTGAAACGGCCCCGGCTGTGTGGTTCGCCGGTCAGGCGGCGGCGCGTACGACGAACTGCAGGCGGCCGAGGTCGTCGGTGCGCACGTCGAGGACGCTGTCGCTGAACCTCAAGGCGGCGATGGGGCCCAGGAACACGCGGGCGCCGGCGTGTTCGACGACGAGGTCGGACTCGTGTGGGGACACGACGCGGTTGACGGCGAACGTCGGCCGGTCAGGTCGACGGCAGATGCGTAGGCCGGGCAGGTGCGAGGGCGCGGTGGGGCGGGAGATCGCAGCAACGGCTTCGTGGGCCTTCTTGGTGAGCGTGAGCATGGGTGACTCGACTCCTTGGGTTGGCTGTCCTTCCACCCTGCAAGACCGGTGTCGTCGTCTCAACCGCGTCTACGCTCGACCGTGACCAAGCGTCACGCGATGGTTATGCGGCTGTGACCTACTGGCCGGTTTGCGCCAGGCCCTTTGCACTGGCCGGCGTGCGAGACCTTGACCATGTCAGTCAGGCAAGGAGTAGTCCGCCCTTGCGGAGAGGGTGAGTCCTCCCGAGGGCGTGCGGTCGAGGACGCCAGCGTTGACCATCGAGGCTCCTCGCAGCCGCTGGCTCTCACCGACTGTGCGCGGCAGGTTGTCGCGAAGCGCGCGGTACACCAGGCGTGCCTGACCAATGTCGAGGCTGCGACGCGCCAGGTGTCGCCGCCACGCCTCGCGCACCACGGCCGAACTCGGTCCCGGGTTGGCTGGCCGGATCGAGATCCCGGCCGAAGAAGCAGGTCGAGTTGCTGAACGTCGGCAACGGTCGAGTCAGTGAGTCGGCCGGGGTCGGCTGGTGAAGTCCCGCCCGGTACTCGGCACGCTGGTCAGAACGGGCCGGCGGGGCCCGAACGTCGTGCCACGACGGACCGAGTGGAAAAGCGAGCCGTGACGCAGGCAACCGACGGTTCGACCTGGTGCGCGGGCTCTGAGAGGTGATCGGTCGAGTGGCGCGCCGAATACGAGGTGAGACGGAGTGAAAGTAGGAACCCCCAATGAGCGGTGAAGGTCTTGAATGCCGGGCAACGCGGGTGGCATCGGCGATCCTCTTCGTCTGCCAACTGGAGCGTTCGATCGAGTTCTACCGGGATGTCTTGCTGTGCCGGGCCACGATCCACACCGGTGACTCGGCCCTGTTGCTCGACCCGGACGGCTTTCAGCTCTACCTGATCGCGCGGGGAACACGCGCCGAGCACCCCTCCGGTGGAATTGGGCTTCAGGGCCTCATTTGGGCAGCGGACAGCGACAAGGAGCTGCGACGGTTGGATCGAGCCCTCCAAGACCGTGGGGGACGAACTGAGACCCGCACCAGCGGCGGAGTCTCCTTCCTGTCCGCACGCGACCCCGATGGCAACCGGATCCTCATCACCCACCCGAGCCCGGCAAGGCAGCCACGCGCCGTGATCGGCAGCCACCTCTACGTCTGACGCGAGGTGCCCCGACGAACGCAGCTTCGGTCCTCGGGAACCCGTCTCGTGGCGAGGATGTCGGGTCGGCTGGCATTCCGTCGAGGACTTGCCTATGGTCCGAGTCATCAACCTCGAGCGAGGTCGACAGGCGTGTCCGGGGAGTGAAGGTCGAGTGGACGTCCGGTTCAGCGACGGCATGTTCCACGGTTGCGTGTGCACGACGCGTGCCGCGTACGCGGTTCCGGCGCACGTGCCCTCCGGTGCCGCCCTCGCGGCGCTGATGCTGAGCGAAGAAGCGCGCGGGGTCCGGGGTCTCGACGTGCTGCGACGCAGCGTCGACCGTGCGCCGCCCATCGCAGCCTGATCCTCGACCACACTCGCCAGCCGGTACGACGATCGCTGGCACCGCAGGCTCTCACCCGGCAGTGCGCGCTGACAGACCGCGCCCGTCTGCCCGGGTGACGTTCCCTGCGCCCTGACGACTTCGCAAAGGACGAGCGCATGCGCACCCACACCTACCAGTACAAGCTGGCCACCCCCGTACCTGACTCCACTCCGCCTGAGCACAGGCCCAACACCGAGGATGCGCCGCTCCGGCACGACCTGGGGCCTACGCCGGCAGCCGGGCGTTCGACGGCGGCGGACATCGCCGAGCTGGACGCGACCTTGGCGGAGCTCGAATCCAGGCGAGAGGATCAGGTGTCTTCTCTCCACGACGCCACCCACGACCCGGTCGCCATCGCGTACAAGGAATCGGTGAGACGCATCCTCGGCGAGATCCGACTCGCCCGTCACAGGTTGCGTGAGGGCAAGCACGGCGTCTGTGTCGACTGCCGCGGCGAGGTCACCGCCGAACGCATCGAAGCACTCCCGTGGGCCACCCAGTGCACCGACTGCGCCCGACGTCGCTACAGCTGACCGGGTTGACGCGCAGGGTCTTCGGCTCTCGCGCTTGCTAGCGGCTTCGCCGGCCCGGCAGTGCAGGAGCACGCCGGGCCGGAGAAGCCGTCACCCGTGGCCCACCCTGGGTGAAGCACGCACGAAAGCCTCCGGCAGCCAACGACTCGCGCCCGGTCCGCGCGCACGTCATCAGGCGCGCGCGAGCTCGACGTCGGGGTCGAACAGCTGCGTGGTGGCCTGCTGGCCGACGATGCGCCTGATGGGCTCGATGGCATCCCAGTCGTTGATGTGCATGCCGGCGATGACGGTGCCGCGGCGAAGCCAGAAGGCGGTGACCACCCGCTCCTCGACGCTGCCGCGGATCAGCAGCCTGTCGTGGCCGGTGGTGGTGCCGACGAACTCCATGCCGAGGTCGTACTGGTCGGTGAAGAAGTACGGGTGCCTCGTGTACGGGTCGTCGCTGCCGAGCATGACGCGGGAGGCGTGCTGGCCTTGCGCGATGGCGTTGTTCCAGTGCTCGACGCGGAGACGGCCGATGGTTGGGTGGTCGTGGTTGGCCACGTCGCCGGCGGCGTAGACGTGGGGGTCGCGCGTGCGTAGGCGGGCGTCGACGAGTACGCCGTTGTCGACTTCGAGCCCGGCGCGGGCGGCCACGTCGGTGACCGGGGAGGCGCCGATGGCGACCACGACGGTGTCGGGGACGAGGCGGTGCCCGTCGGACAGCACGACCTCGTATCCGCGGATGGACTCCGCGGTGGTGCCCAGCCGTAGGTCGACGCCGTGCTGGCGGTGCAGGTCGGCGAACAGGCGGCCGAGCTCGGACCCGAGCACGCCGAGGAGGGGGAGCGGTGAGCGCTCGACCAGGGTCACCGTGGCGCCGGATTGCCGCGCTGCGGCGGCGACTTCGAGACCGATCCAGCCGCCGCCCAGGATGAGGACGTGTCCCGACAGCCGGGTCTTGAGGGTGAGGGCGTCGTCGATGGTGCGCAGGTAGGTGACCTGGAGTCCTGACGTGTCCACGAGGGGGAGTCGGCGCGGTGTCGAGCCGGTCGCGAGGAGGAGCCGGTCGTAGGGGACGGACTCGCCGGCGACGGTGACGCGGCTGCGGTCCAGGTCGAGCTCGGTGACCGGCGTTCCCAGGTGCAGGTCGACGTTGTGGTCGGCGTACCACCGGGCGTCATGCAGGTAGACCGAGTCGATCTCGGCTTGGCCGAGGAGGAAGTCCTTCGACAGCGGCGGGCGGTCGTAGGGGAGATGGCGTTCGGCAGCGACGAGGGTGATGTCGTCGTCGTAGCCTTGCTTGCGCAGCTCCTCGACGGCGTGTGCGCCTGTGAGGCCGCCACCGACGATGACGATGTTCATGGCGTGCTCCTTGTCAGGGCGAGGAATTCGGCGCGGCTGCGCGGGTCGTCGCGGAGGTGACCGAACAGCGTCGAGGTGACGGTGCGCGTCCCCACGGCTCTGGCGCCGCGCAGGCTCATGCAGGTGTGCTCGGCTTCGATGACCACGCCGACGCCCTTGGGGTGCAGGCTGCGTTCGAAGTGGTCGGCGATGCGCTTGGTCAGACGCTCCTGCGTCTGGGGTTCGCGGGCGTGGAGGTCGACCATGCGGGCGAACTTCGACAGCCCGAGGATGCGGCCGCCGGGCAGGTAGCCGACGTGGGCGACGCCGACGAACGGCAGCATGTGGTGCTCGCACAGTGAGTGGACCGGGATGTCTCGGACCAGGACGAGCTCGTCATACCCCTCGTCGTTGGGGAAGGTGGTGAGCTCGAAGTCCGAGCCGGTGGTCATCTCGATCAACGCCTGCGCCATTCGCCGCGGCGTGTCGGCCAGGCTCTCGTCGGTCAGGTCCAGTCCCAAGGCCGTCAGCAGGTCGGCTGCCGCTGCTTCGGCCGCCGTGGCGTCGACCTCCGGCCGCGCGTGCGTCACACGCGGGCGGAACTGAGCGTGTGCGACGCGGGCGGGTGCGATCGGTGTGGGTGCGACCCGGGCACTGGGCACAACGGTGACGTCGTTCACGAGACTGCCTGTACGCGGTTCTGCGGGCGGTCCCAGGCGAGCAGGGTCAACGCCAGCGCCGCAACCAGCAGGCCGAAGTCGCGCAGCGCGATGTCGTAGTACTCGCCCATGGTGATGAGGTTGACAATGATGCCGGCCAGCCACGCCGCGACCAGAGGCCCGCCGAACCGCGGGGCGATCGCAACCACGAGTCCCGCGACGATCTCGATGACGCCCACGGCGAGCATCGCCTGGTGTGCGGTGCCCGGGACGATGTCGTTGACCCACGGCGCCAGGTAGACGGCCCAGTCGTCGGTGAGCAGGTTGAAGAACTTGTCGAGCCCGAAGGCGATCGGCGCGATCGTGAAGACCGTGCGCAGCAGTAGGTACGCGCGTTCGGTGCCCAGCCGCGTGGCGGAGGGCGACGAGGTGGACGTCGTGGTGGTCATGGGAGCCTCCTGACTCTAAAAAGAACTTTCCTCGAAAGTAGATCCGCCGGTCTGTTGTGTCAAGAGAAGTCTGTTTTAGACTGTGGGCATGGACGTGAGCTCGCAGTACGCAGGAATCGGAGCGCTGGCCGACGACACCCGTCGCGCGTTGTACGACTACGTCGTCACGCAGTCGGACGCGGTCGGACGCGAGCAAGCGGCCTCAGCTCTGGGCATCGCCCAGCACAACGTGAACTTCCACCTCGACAAGCTGGTCGCCGAGGGTCTGCTCGAGGTGGAGTACCGGCGCCTGAGCGGGAAGTCGGGACCCGGCGCCGGGCGGCCGAGCAAGCTCTACCGGCGTGCCGAACGCGAGTTCGCGGTGTCGCTGCCGCCGCGCCGCTACGACCTGGTCGGCGACATCCTCGCCGCCGCGATCGTGCGCAGCTCCGCGGGTTCGCCGTTGGGCGAAGCGTTGCACGAGGTGGCGCTGGAGGAGGGACGCGACGTCGGTGGCGCTGCGAGCGGGGTCGATCCCCGTGACCCGCTGGCAGCCATGGCCCGCGTGCTGGAGGGTCAGGGGTACGAGCCACAGGTCGAGGCCGATGTCGTCGTGCTGAACAACTGCCCGTTCGACACCCTGGCGAAGAAGCACACCGACCTCGTCTGTGGCCTGAACCGCGACTTCGTCCAAGGGGTCGCCGAAGGCCTGGGTTGCGCACATGTCGCCGCGTTCCTGGAACCGCAGCCGGGTCAGTGCTGCGTCAAGGCACGCGCGGCCAGTTGACCGCGGAGCAAGCACGGTGCGCACTCAAGAGCCGGCCCCCCGCCTCCCGGCCACTCGGGTCCTGGCCCCTGTTGTCCTGGCCCCTGTTGTCCTGGCCCCTGGAGTCCTGGCCGGCTCGTCATGACCACCGTGTTCGTGCTTGCTGGGGGCGGCAGCCTGGGGGCCGTGGAAGTGGGGATGCTGCAGGCGCTCGCTGAGAACTCCATCGTGCCTGACGCGCTCGTCGGCACGTCGGCCGGCGCGCTCAACGCTGCTTGGGTCGCCGCGCACGGGATGTCGAGTGCCTCGCTCGAGGAACTGGCAGCGATCTGGATCGAGCTTCGGCGTGTTGATGTCTTCCCGGTCGACATTCGGCAGGTGGTTCGCGCCGCTGCCGGCCTCAGCCGGGCAGTCAGCTCCGCTCACCGCGTGGGCGACCTGGTTGCGGCGCACGCGGGCGTGCAGAACGTCGAGGACACGGAGCTACCGCTGTACCTGCTGGCTGCCGACTTGCTCGGCGGCACCGAGGTAGTCATCGCCGACGGCTCATTGGTCGATGGCGTGCTGGCCAGCGCTGCCATCCCGGGGGTCTTCCCGCCGGTGACCAGGCACGGACGGCTGCTGGTGGACGGTGTCTTGTCAGGGCGAAGCGGGGTCGGTCAGGCGGTGGCGCTCGGTGCCACGACGATCTACGTCCTGCCTACCGGAGCGGCTTGCGCCCTCCCACGGGCGCCTCGCTCAGCGATTGGCGTCGCCCTTCATGCTCTGACCACGCTCATCCAGAAACCGGCTCGCTCACGAGATGGCCGCGTACGCCGATGCGGCGACGGTCAAGGTCCTGCCGCCGTTGTGTCCGCTGTCGGTGTCGGCGGCGAACTTCGCGCATGCCGCCGAACTCATCAAGCGCAGTCGCGACGCCTCTCGGACGTGGATCGCGGCCGGCAACCTCGACCTCCCCGCGCCGGAGAGATTCCTGTCTGCACACGGTCGTGCCAGTGCGGCATCAGGCCTGCGTGCGGCCGCCATGTGACGAGCAGAAGGCCGGTAAGAACGGGGCCTCCTGGCGCCGCGCGGCAGCTCTCGACCCAGCTCGTCCGTCTCCGTGTCCCCTTCAGCGGGTGGCGGGGGTGGCCGCCTTGGCTTCGAGAACATCGACCGCCCGCGTCATCGAGGTGGCGAATGCCGCGACGCCATCATCTTCCAACGTCTGGCCGACGGCGGTCAGCTCGATGCCGAGCCGCGATAGGGCCTGGAGCGTGGCGACGGCGTCGGCGATCCGCGTGTCGAGGGTGCGGGCGACGGTGCCGTGATCCTCGAAGGCGTCGAGCGTCGTCTCCGGAAGTGTGGTGACGGTGTTGGGACCGATGAGGTTGTCGACATAGACGGTGTCCGGGTAGCGGGGGTTCTTGGTCGAGGTCGAGGCCCACAAGGGGCGTTGCACGCGGGCACCCAGCTCGGCCAGGCGCCCCCAGCGTGCACCGGAGTGGGCCTCGCGGAACATCCGGTACGCGACCTTGGCTTGCGCGATGGCTGCCTGTCCGCGCAGCGCCAACGCCGCTGGTGTGCCGATCTCTTCCAACTGGCGGTCGACGACCGTGTCGACTCGGCTGACGAAGAACGAGGCCACGCTGTGCACGGACGTCAGGTCGCCGCCACCGCGGGCGAACCGCTCCAAGCCCGAGAGGTACGCGTCGAGGATCTCGCCGTAGCGCAACAGGGAGAAAAGGAGCGTGACGTTGATGCTGCGTCCCTCGGCAATCATCTCTTCGACCGCTTCCACGCCCTCGCTCGTGGCGGGGATCTTCACGAGCAGGTTCGGCTTGTCGATGCGTTCGTGGAAGCCGCGTGCTGCTGTGACGGTGGCGTCGGTGGCGCGTGCCCAATGGGGCGCGACCTCGATCGACACGAACCCGTCACTGCCGCCGCTGTGCCGGTAGGTGGGCGCGAGGATCTCCAACGCGGTGGCGACGTCGGTAAGCGCCATCTCCCAGTAGGCGTTCTCGATGCTTGTGCCGGCAGCCATCAGGGCTGCGAGCTGGTCGTCGTAGGCGTTCGATGAGGTGATCGCCGTGGCCACGATGCTGGGATTGGCCGTCACCCCGCGCACACCCGAGACCACGAGCCTGTCGAGCGTGCCGTCGCGCAGCATCGACCGCGTGAGGTTGTCCACCCAGGGGCTCTGCCCTTGGTCGTCGTAGAGCCGGTCGAGCTTGGTCATCGATCCCCCTGGTGCAGGTCACCGAACCCCCGGCGCAGGTACGGCATCGGGTCGCCGTCGGCGGTCGCCGGTCCGGCGAGCCATGCCTCGACAGCGAGCGGGTGACGCCTCTGGAGCTCGTCGAGGTAGGAACGCCGCTCCTGCGCGACGACCCTGAGGCGCCGCGGCGATGCGGCGGTGCGCGCCACTTCACAGCTGGCACACCACGCCTGGCACAGCTCTTCGTCGGTCAGCAGACGGGGGTCGGGAACCGGCGAATAGTAGGCGTACTCCGGACTTGCGCACGCCAGGGCACGAAGCGCGGCATCCCAGCTCTCCGACGAGACTACGAAGCGCCTGCCTCGCCATTCCCGGACGGCCCGCACAGCCCATCGGATGCTGAGCAGCACGGCGAGCACCACGACGGCCCCGCCGGCGCCGAGCAGCACGGTCATGACGCGAGACACTCCATGGCTTTACCTTGCCTGCCGGTTCCGGGCACGTCATCGCTGCCCACCGGCCGACAATGGTCCCCGTTCCTTGCCGGAGAACGGCACCGTGCGGCAGACCTGTCGAACCATCCGACCGTGTGACGGTCGCCCCGGGCCGGTACCCGGCCTTTCGTCGGTGGCAGCGGGGTGCCACGCCGACACGGCCGGCAGCCTCCGTTGCCGGCCGTCGGCAACCAGGGCGGGGTCAGCTTCGCCGATGACGACTCTCGTTCTGCGCGGGGCCAGCAGACACGGTGAACACCACGGTGTTCGACCCTTGAAAGGAGTCCACCATGTCCTTTCTCATCAGTCTTCTCGTGCCCGTCGTAGCGGTGCTGGCGCTGCTTGCCATGAGCGTGCGCGTGGTCAAGCAGTACGAACGCGGCGTCGTCTACCGGTTCGGACGCGTCCTGCGGGAGCCGCTGCGTCCGGGCTTGACGCTGATCGTGCCGTTCGTCGACCGACTGCAGAAGGTGAACATGCAGATCGTGACGATGCCGGTTCCTGCCCAGGACGGCATCACCCGCGACAACGTGACCGTTCGTGTGGACGCGGTCGTGTACTTCCGCGTGCTGGATCCGATTCGGGCTGCGGTGGACGTACAGGACTACTTGTCAGCGATCGGGCAGGTCGCCCAGACGTCGCTGCGCTCCATCATCGGCAAGAGCGACCTGGACGACTTGCTGTGCGACCGTGAACAGCTCAACCAGGGGATGGAGCTGATGATCGACAGCCCCGCGGAGGGATGGGGTGTGCACATCGAGCGCGTCGAGGTGAAGGACGTCGCTCTCCCGGAGTCGATGAAGCGCTCCATGTCGCGTCAAGCCGAGGCTGAACGGGAACGCCGCGCCCGGGTCATCACCGCGGACGGTGAGCTGCAGGCTTCGCAACAGCTCGCACAAGCCGGTGAGGTGATGGCCGAACATCCGGCCGCGCTCCAGCTGCGACTGCTGCAAACGGTGGTCGAGGTGGCCGCGGAGAGGAACTCCACGCTGGTGCTGCCGTTCCCGGTCGAGCTGCTCCGCTTCCTCGAACGGACCACCCCTGGCGAACCCACCGAAACGGCCGCGGGCCCGACCACCGCCGCACCGATCGAAGAAGACGCGCCCGAGCCGTCCGTGATGCCAAGGCCCGCCGCCGCGCGCCTGGTCGCTCCCCGCGTGCCGTTGGCCGATGTGGCGAGGGACCGTGCGCTCGGGGTGATGCCCGGGCAGTGCGGCTGAGGCTTCACGGGGTGTCGGAGCCGGCGGTGCGTCGAGGCCGGGCGACCCCGGAGGTCGGCACTATCGGTTGGTGTGGCGGTCCGGCATGCTTGCGTCCACTGGTGTGCAAGTGACTACGGAGGCGACGCGCGGATGGGGAGCACCAGCAGCGCCGGCGACGGTGAGTGGTTGGCGATGGCGGCTGAGGAGGCCAGCAAGGACGCCGGCGGCGTACCCGTCGACGTGCTCGGGGACTACCTTCCGATGTTGGCCGATGCCGCGACATTCGGCCGGTTCCCGGGACCGGAGCAGATCGATGCGGTGCGCGTACAGGGCCGTCGCGCTGCGGAACAAGGCATCTCGGTAGGGCGCGGGGTCGATCTGTATCTCTCGGCGGCTCGCCGCGTGTGGGGAGGGCTGCCCGCAGTCACGCGCGAGCGGGACAGGGCAGCCGTTCGAGCAGCGGCCGAGGCGGTGCTGCAGGTCATGGACGACGCCGTCGCAGCCTTCGCCGACGGTCACGCCGAAGCCGGCCGCGAGATGGTCCGCCGGGAAGAGACGCTGCGTCGCGAGCTCGTCGAGGACCTGCTGCGCGGGGATGCCCACCTCAGCGACCTCGTCGAACGGGCCGAACCGTTCGGCCTTGATCTGACCCGTGCTCATCAGGTCGCTCTCGCGCAACCCGGCACGCAGCTGTCGTCGGTCGCGGCCGCGACGACGGCACTGGAACGGGTCGTCCTGGACCGTTTCGGTGATCGCGACGTCCTGGTCGCCACCAAGGAGGGCTGGGTGGTCGTCATCGCGCTGGCGGATGCGACGGGCGCGTCGGTGCCGTCGGTTGGGATGGAGAAGACCGGCGACCTGGGCAAGATCGTCCATGGGGAGCTCAGCCGACTGCGACGCGGACGGCCATGGCGCGTCGCCGTCGGCCGAGCACACCCCGGGGCCTACGGAATTGCACGCTCCTACGAGGAGGCGCGTGAAGGCCTCACCATGGCGACCCGCATGCAACTGGACAGCCCCATCGTTCAAAGCCGTGACCTGCTGACCTACCGCGTACTGGCCCGGGACCAGCCCGCGCTGGTCGATCTCGTCCAGTCTGTGCTCAACCCGCTCACCCAGGCGCGCGGCGGCGCCGGCCCGTTGCTCGAGACGCTGGGGGCCTACTTCGACGCCGGCTGCGTCGCCACCGCGACCGCCGCCCAGTTGCACCTGTCGGTGCGGGCCGTGACCTATCGCCTGGCTCGAGTGCACAAGCTGACCGGCTTCGATCCCCTGACCCCGGCGCACCGCTTCACCCTCCACGCGGCCGTGCTCGGCGCGAAGCTTCTCGGATGGCCGGAACGCGCGCTTCCCCAGCCTCCGACACCCGGGCCCAGGTGAGGCGTGGCACCGGCTCGGCGGCAGCCCAGGCAACGCCCGCAAGGAGCTCCGACAAGCAGCCGCCGCGCTGACACGGGCTCGGCGCACTGCGAACACGCGTGCGACAACGTTGCCGCACCCTGGCAACAACCACCCCCAACACTCGGCCGACGCGACCGGTCGCCAACCGCCTCACGCCTGGACCACCATTCCCGGTATCGGGGACAAAATCGGGGACAAACAGGAGGGAGGATCGTCGTGCTCGACTCAGCTCATGCACTCGAACCCGTTGCCGCTGCGTCCCTCCGGATGAGCCTCTCGGCGACGAGTCCAGAAGACATCGTCGACGAGTGGGGCCGCGACTCGTTCCCCGCCAGCGACCCGCCGGCAAAATTGGTGAACGGCGACCCGGCGCGCCCTCATAGGTCGAACGCGCTTCAAAGACCGGTGTGACCGGTGCACCCCTTCCGTCTCCGTTGCCGGTCGTCGGCAACCACGACCGGCCGAGGTCGACCGGTCGCGTCCCTTCTTCGGCAGGTGGCCAGCGGGCACAGTGGATGCCAGGGACACGCAAGAGTCGGCGAGTAGGAGCCGACCGAGATAGCGGCTTGCGTCGCAGGAGGAGAACGTCGCGATGACCGTCGCCGGACAACACGCTGCGGGCCCCTCTACCCCTTCGCTCTCACGCAGTAGTGAAGGGCAGCGCGCTGGGTCCCCCGCTCCGCGTGAACGGCGGGACCAGCGCGCGTCGCTGCCCAGGACTCTGGAGACGAAACCTCGCACGCCGAGGCGCGACGACCGACCTCACGACACCACCGGCACGTTGCCGGCGGCTTTCGTTGACGAACTGACGCGAGCTCTGCGACAGCAACGCGCTTTCCGCGAGGACCAACTGGCCCGGCTCGAGGCCGCTGGCGACTCACCCTCCGACCGGGTTCGGCGCGAGGTCGATGCGACGCTTCGTTCCGCCGCCCGGCTGGTCCTGGCGGAGATCGACGCGGCACTGCGCCGGATCGAACTGGGGCGCTTCGGTCGCTGTGACCGCTGTGGCAACGTCATGTCCTCGGAGCAGCTGAGAGCACTGCCGATGTCCACCTGGTGCGGGTCCTGCCAGCACCTGCGGGAGCTGACGGTCATCAAGCGGCTACCGGGGCCCTCGGACAGGAGACCGGCATCGGGACAGGAATCGTGACCGGCATCGGGGCCGGCATCGGGGCCGGCATCGGGCCCGGCATCGGAGCCGGCGTCGGGACCGGCGTCGGGACCGGCATGGTGAGCGGGGTGGGGTTTTCCGACTACGTGAACACGATCGGCGCCTGCGACGAGCCGAGCTACCCGGGCGATGAGGACGTGGAGCGCCGTATTCGGGCATGCATCCGGTGGAACGCGGCAGTGATGGTGCATCGCGCGCAGCGTCCCGGGTTGGGGCTCGGCGGTCACCTCTCGACGTACGCGTCGACGGCAACGCTGTACGAGGTCGGTTTCAACCACTTCTTCCGCGGACACCATGCCGAGGGCGGCGCAGACCAGGTGTTCTTCCAAGGACATGCCTCGCCGGGGATCTACGCTCGAGCGTTCCTCGAGGGGCGCCTCGACGAGGAACAGCTGGATGGTTTCCGCCGCGAGCTCTCCCACGGCGGCCCCGGGAACGGCCTGCCGTCTTACCCGCACCCTCGGCTCATGCCGGCGTTCTGGGAGTTCACCACGGTGTCGATGGGGTTGGGGGCGATCAACGCGATCTACCAGGCACGGTTCAACCGGTACCTGCACGACCGGGGACTCGCGGACACGTCCCGGCAACGCGTCTGGGCGTTCCTGGGCGACGGTGAGATGGACGAACCAGAGGCGCTGGGTGCGCTGGCTGTGGCTGGACGTGAGGAGCTGGACAACCTCACCTTCGTCGTGAACTGCAACCTGCAGCGCCTCGACGGCCCGGTGCGCGACAACGGCAAGATCATCCAGGAGCTCGCATCCATCTTCTCCGGCGCGGGGTGGAACGTCATCAAGGTCGTGTGGGGACGCGAATGGGACCCGCTGCTCGACGCCGACACCGACGGGGTGCTGCGCACCCTGATGAATCAGACACCTGATGGCGACTTCCAGACGTTCCGTGGCGAGTCCGGCACCTTCGTCCGCGAACACCTCTTCGGCCGGGACCCGCGCGCGTTGAAGCTGGTCGAGGGCATGTCCGACGCCGAGATCTGGGGACTCACCCGCGGCGGCCACGATCCGCTCAAGGTGTACGCCGCCTACGACGCCGCCGTGCGTTACCGCGGTCAACCCACGGTCATCCTCGCCCAGACCATCAAGGGCTGGAAGCTCGGCGCCCACTTCGAGAGCCGCAACTCCACCCATCAGCTCAAGAAGCTCAGCCTCGAAGACCTGAGGGAGTTCCGTGACCGGCTCCAGCTACCCATACCGGACGAAGCCCTGGAGGACGAGGCCCCGCCGTACTACAAGCCCGACACGGACTCGCCGGAGCTGGACTACCTCAACCGGTGCCGCGCACGCCTGGGCGGTCACGTCCCCGAGCGCCGTGCCTGCGGCCGGGCCGTCGCCCAGCCCGGCGAAGCGGCCTACGCGGTGACCGCCAACGGCTCCCGCCAGCCGGTCGCCACGACCATGGCCTTCGTCCGGCTGCTGCGCAGCCTGATGAAGGACCCGACGCTGGGGCCGCTGTTCGTGCCGATCATCCCGGACGAGGCGCGCACCTTCGGCCTCGATGCACTGTTCCCGGGCAAGAAGATCTACTCACACCTGGGACAGCGCTACCTCTCTGTGGACCGTGAGCAGCTGTTGAGTTATCAGGAGGACACCGTAGGAGTCCTGCTCCATGAAGGGATCACCGAAGCGGGCTGCACGGCGTCGTGGACCGCCGCGGGCACGGCGTACGCCACTCACGCCCAACCGATGATCCCGGTCTACATCTTCTACTCGATGTTCGGCTTCCAGCGCACGGGAGACTTGCTGTGGGCCGCAGCAGACCAGCTCACGCGAGGATTCCTGCTCGGTGCGACCGCCGGGAGGACGACACTCAACGGCGAAGGGCTGCAGCACCAGGACGGTCACTCGCAACTGCTCGCCTCGACCAACCCCGCCTGCATCTCCTACGACCCGGCCTACGCCTACGAACTCGGACACATCGTGCGCGACGGGCTGCACCGCATGTACGGCGAACCCCAGCCTGACGAGGACCCCGACGTCTTCTACTACCTCACGCTGTACAACGAGCCGATCATGCAGCCCGAGGAACCCGACAACGTCGACGTCGAAGGAATCCTTGCCGGCATGCACCTCGTCTCCAGCGCGCACCACGATGGCCGGCCCAGGGCGCAGATCCTCGCATCGGGAATCGCTGTGCCCTGGGCCCTCGAAGCGCAGGACATCCTTCGCCGCGCCTGGAACGTGCACGCGGACGTGTGGTCGGTGACGTCATGGACGCAGCTGCGACGTGAGGCGCTCGAGGTAGACGACTGGAACCGCGAGCACGTGGGTGGTCTCGCCAAAGTCCCGTACGTAACCTCCCGGCTGCGGGGACGCCCAGGCCCCGTCGTCGCGGTGTCGGACTGGATGCGGGCGGTGCCGGACCAGATCGCGCCCTACGTCGAGGCGACGTGGTCCTCGCTGGGCACCGACGGGTTCGGCCTGTCCGACACACGCAGTGCCCTGCGCCGCCACTTCCACGTCGATGCGCCGTCGATCGTGGTGCGGGTCCTGCAGTCCCTGGCCGGGCAGGAGCTCGTCCACCCGGTCGCACTGGAGGCAGCAATGCGGCGATAGGGCTTCGCGTTCGCGGACGTGCCACAGGTGTCCCACGAGGTACCGAACTAGCAAAGGAGTTGGCGAGGAGACATCGACCCGACCACGTTCCAGCCGACAGCCGACAGCCGACAGCCGACAGCCGACAGCCGACAGCCGACAGCCGTCGCGGACCTCGGGCTGGCCCGTGACCAGCCCCGTTCAACAGGAAGGACCTCCGTGAGCACGTCAGCTGCCGTCGCGACGGCTGTCACGTTCGTCTGGATGGGCATGGTGCTGGCGATCTCTTTCGTTGAAGCGCCGCTGAAGTTCCAGGCGCCCGGCGTCACCGTGCCGATCGGGCTAGGGATCGGCCGGTTGGTGTTCCGCGTCCTCAACCTGGTCGAAGGGCTCTTCGCGCTGGTGCTACTGATCGCCGGTGTGACCCACATGCCCGGAACGAGCGTCATGGTTGCCGCTGCATCAGCCGTCGGCGCTCTGCTCGTCCAGCTCACGGTAGTCCGGCCCCACCTGTCCCGACGGTCGGACGTCGTCCTAGCCGGTGGGGATGCGCCTTACTCCCTCGCACATCACTGGTACATCGCATTGGAGGTGCTCAAGATCGCCGCGCTGCTGGTCACCGGAAGTCTCCTCCTCGCGGAGTAGGACTCGACGCCAGACAAGACCATCTCGACGAAGAGCAGGAGTGACAAGACATGACTGAGTTAGCAGAGAGCGCACCTGAGGTGATCATCGTCGCCTACGACGGTTCGCGTCACGCGCAAGTAGCACTCGAATGGGCTGCCCGAACCGCGGCGGCGGAAGGTCGCGCCGTCCGGGCGGTCGCCGTGAGTAACGCACCCGACACGGCCGGTCACGACGCTGACCACCCCGACGAGGAGGTGCCGCCCCCGCTCGAGGCAGCCTGGGACGCAATGGGCGTCACCGGCACGTTCGAGCAGCTGACGGGCAGTGTGGAGTCCGTCCTTTTGCAACAGTCGCTGGACGCGCATGCGCTGGTTTCGGGAACACGCGGACGCGGACGAGCCGCCGATACCTTCCTGGGATCGGTCAGCCACCGCTTGGCGCGGCACAGCTCGTGCCCGCTGATCGTGGTGCGGCCGCCGTCGAACCCGACCGCGGCGCGCATCGTCGCCGGCGTCGATGGCTCCCCCGAGAGCATCGCGGCGCTCAGGTTCGCCTGCCACCGTGCTTCCTTCACGAACGAACCGGTCGTGGCGTTGCACGCCTGGAATCCGGGTCACATCAACGTCGACGACGACGGCCAGCTCCCTCAACGGGTCGGCCAACGCTCGAAGGTCGCCGAGATGCTGGTAGCCGAATGCATCGCGCAGGTGCGCGACGAGTTCCCACACGTGTCGATCGAACCGGACACGGTCCCGCTGACACCCAGCGTGGCTCTCACCGAGGCGTCGGCACACGCTTCGCTGGTCGTGACGGGGTCCCGCGGGCGCGGCGTCGTCACCGGACTCCTGCTCGGTTCTGTCAGCCAGCACCTGCTCAGCCACGCCCACTGTCCCGTCGCCGTAACCCGATGACGACCCACGGCACCGCCGCGTGGCACGTCACCCAAAACCCTGCGGCCGCAGCAGCGACGACATTCGCCAAGGCGTCAGCCTGATGAGCGCCCCGCCAGAGGATCACAGGCGCCCGGAGTCCGAACCTCCTGGCGGGCTGGTCGAGGTCCTCCAGAGGTGGGAACTGGCCGGCGGGCACTGGAAAGTGCTTCGCTCCAGCGACACGTGGATGGACATCGGGCTCTACTCGTGCGACGGAGCAGAACAGATGAGCCACGTCAGCGGCGCGCGCACCTCCGTGCTCCGCGGCTACTTGGCCGGACGAACCAGCAGCGCCGACTAGCACCCCCGACCAGCCAGCCAGCCGGCCAGACCGGCCGCGCCCAAGCAGCGCGGACGCGTCCGCTGACTCCGGCGCTACCCGGGCTGGTCTTCACCGAGGATGACGCGCCGGTATGCCGACCGTGGTGAGCGCCGCGCTCGCTACCCGATCATCGTCACCGACCGCACGAACACCGTGCTGTACCCCAGCAACGATCCGGCCGCAGAGCGCACCCCGAAACCACGCAGACCTGTCCGCCACGTTCCGCCGACGACGGTGGCGTCAACAGCTCGATGCGGCACAGTGAGACGCACCGGCCACGCAGACCGGCCACGCAGACCGACCACGCACGACCGGGGCTCGACCGGGGCTCGACCGGGGCTCGACCGGGGCTCGACCGGGGCTCGACCGGGGCTCGACCGGTCCGGCTGGAGTTCCGCAGGAACGTTGCTATGGTCCACAACATGGAGGCCAACATGGAGATCGAGGTGGCTACCACCGACCGCTCCTACCTGCCCTCCCACGTGCCGTCCGGCGCCGCTCTGCTCGCCCTCGAGCTCAGCGAAGAAGCGCACGGCATCCGCGGTCTCGACGTGCTGCGCCGCAGCGTCGACCGCGCCCCGCCGGTTCAGTGAGCTGACCTTTCCCCGGGTGCCTGCGTAGCGGCACCCGCCGATTCGCGCACCCCGAACTGCGCCGCGTCGCTCAAGGAACCATCCCGTTGACCATCACCGCACCCTTCGCTGCCCTGACGCGCCGGCGAACGACAACACTCATCTCGCCCCGGACTTCCACGACCCGACCCGACCAGGTCCGCGTCCGGTCCGACGGGCCCGAGGGGCCTGCCCCGCACACCGCCGATCACCCGCTCCGCACACGGTCGGACGCCCAGGCGCCCGGGCCGTCCTCGCGGCTCGTCGCGCTCCCGCAGCTCGACGGCCGGCTGCCCACGAACCCGGCCGACATCGACGTGCACCTCGCTGAGCTCGAACGGGCACGGCAGTGCCAACTCGACGCCCTGCCGGAGTGTCCGAACAACGTCGTGACGGCCGCACACCGTCGAGTTGTCGAGCACCTGCTCGCCGAGGTGCGCGCCGCCCGGGAGCGCATCCGCGCCGGCGCCTATGGCCGCTGCACCCGCTGCCGTACCGCCGTCGAGACGGCGGCCCTCGAACGCGTGCCCTCGCAGCCCACCTGCACCACGTGCACCACCCCACGCCCCTCCTGACCGCCCTGCCGTCTACACATCCCAGAAAGCTGGAACTTCATGACCAAGCGCGTCGCCATCGTCGGAGCCGGAATGGTCGGCCTCTCCACCGCCTGGTTCCTCCAAGAGCACGGTCTCCACGTCACCGTCTACGAACGCCGCCACGTCGCGGCAGGCTCGTCCTGGGGGAACGCCGGCTGGCTCACCCCAGCACTCACCGCACCACTACCCGAGCCCGCTGTCCTGACCTACGGGATCCGCGCCGTCCTCAGCCCGTCCTCACCCGTCTACGTGCCCCTGCGTCCCGACGTGCGGATGCTGCGGTTCCTCGCCGGCTTCGCCCGCCGCAGCACCGCCCGTCAGTGGGGCGTCGGGATGCGCGCGTACGCGCCGATGAACAACCAGGCCCTCGCCGCGTTCGACGAGCTCGGCGACGGGGGAGTGGTGTCCAGGACGCGCGCCGCGGACCCGTTCCTCGCGTGTTTCCGGACCCCCGAGGAGAGAGCGCCGCTGCTCGACGAGCTCGAACACATCCGAACCGCCGGGCAGGACGTGAAGTACGTCGTTCTCACCGGCGAAGAAGCTCGCGCTCTCGAACCGACCCTGTCCCAGGCGATTGGCGGAGCAATGCGCCTCCACGACCAGCGCTACATCAACCCGCCAGCGTTCCTCGCAGCGCTGGCCGACTCGTTCGTCTCCCGGGGCGGGCGGATCATCACCGCAGCCACGGTCACCGCAGTGCGCGAGTCCACCGACGGCGCGCACGTGACGACCCGCGAGGCGGTCGAGGAGAACCACGCCTACCACGGCGTGGTCCTGGCCAACGGCGCGTGGGCGGGAACTCTCGCCCGCCAGTTCGGGGTCCGCACGCTCGTGCAGGCCGGCCGGGGCTACTCCTTCAGCGTCACCGGAGACCAGCTGCCGCAAGGCCCGGTGTACTTCCCGACCCAACGCGTCGCGTGCACCCCGCTCACCACACCAGACGGACCACGCCTGCGCGTGGCCGGCATGATGGAGTTCCGCGACCCCGACGCAGCACTGGACCCGCGCCGCATCGACGCGATCGTCAACGCCACCCGGCCGCTGCTCAACGGCATCGACCTCGCAGACCGCCGCGACGAGTGGGTCGGCTCGCGTCCCTGCACCGCCGACGGCCTGCCCCTCATCGGCGCCACCAGTGCAGCCCACGTCTACATCGCCGGAGGGCACGGCATGTGGGGCATCGCCTTGGGGCCGCTGACCGGAAAGCTCCTCGCGCACCGCATCGCGACCGGCACCACGCCGCCCGAACTCGTCCCCTTCGACCCGCTGCGCTGACACCCACCGACGCCACGACCCCAAACGCCCCAGGAAGGCCACACATGACGGCATCTACCGGACCCGACCGCACCCCCGCCACGGCAGCCACCACCGGCAAGCTCCCCCCGACAAGCTCGTCGACGTCGCCGAGCCGGTCTGGTCATCCCGCACCGCAACGGGCCGGCGGGGCCATGCGGTTCTGGACCTACTTCGCCCTGTCCGCCACCTGCGCCATCCTCGTCCCGATCACGGTGTTCGCCATTGCTCAGTTCACCGACGACGGCCCCGTCCGCATGTTGCTCACGTGGGCGATCGCCTTGCTGATGGGCGCTGCCGTGTACGCCTCGGCAGCCGCCACCAACACCGCTCGCCGCCGCAGATGAGAACCCGTGACGACGCCCACCGGCGTCCCTGAGCACCGCGGCAACCACTACGAGCGGGCGAGCGGGGTGAGCGGAGTCCGGTGCTCCGAGCCACCGGGGACCGACGACCGTGCCGCTCGGGGATGAGGACATTCCACCCATGAACTCCGGTACCGCGGGCAGTACTCACGTCGAAGCGAGGTGGGAGGGTAGCGGTGTCTGAGAAGAAGCAGCTGCTGGACCGGTTCCCGACCGCGCGGAGCGCTTCGGCGCTGCGAGGCCGGGGTCCGGCCGAGCTGGTGGTCCAGCGCTCGGAGTCGTCGTACTGCTGTCCGTGGTGCTGGTCGCATGTCTTGGATTCCTGGGCCCGTACTCGCGCACGGTGAGCGCGTCCACTGCCGCGGGCAGCATCGAGGTCACCTAGGACGCGGTGACGCGCCGAGGCCTGGAGTCCGAGGTGGTCGTGGTGGCACGGTCGACCTCACCGCTGGACTCGTTCGTGCTCACCCTCGACCAGCAGGCCATGGCTGACCTGGGCATCGACCACATCGCGCCAGAACCCATGGACCAGCAGGCTCACGGGTCCAAGGTGTTGCTGAAGTTCGCGGACCCGGCTGGCGACGAGTTCGAAGTGCGGTTGTCCGGCCGTACCCCCACGCAGCAACCGCCGACACGACGCCGGTGGGAACTGCAGTGGCTCACCGCCACGGGCGCAACATCCATGACCGCGACGACATGGGTGGTGCCGTGATGCTGACCGTCGTCTACGCCTTTGGTGTCTTCTGGCTCCTGTGGGCCGTCCTGCGCGTCATGGGGAAACGCGAGCTCTACGAGATGTCGCCCTTCGACCTGGCGATCTTGTTCGTCATCGGCGACCTGATCGCGGAAGCCGGCATCGCCGAGGACACCTCCTTCGCTGGTGCCGCCACCGCTGTTGCGACATTCGCGCTCCTCACCATCGCCTTGTCGTGGGTCTCATTCCGCTTCCCGAACCTCGAGAAGATCCTGGACGGTTCACCGACCGTCATCGTCCGAGACGGAACCCCGGACAAGGAGGCCATGCGGCGAGAACGCATCACTATCTACGACCTGAACGAGGCCGCGAGAGGAAACGGGATCCGTGACATCGGCGACATCGAGCTGGCGCTGCTGGAGCCGGACGGTTCGTTCTCGTTCTTCGCGCGCGAGAGCGAGTAGGAACCCGGCACCCGCACGCTCGCCGAATGTGCGTTCCCGCGCGCCGACAGGCACGACCTCCGGCGCGACTGTCCTGACCGACGTCAGTGTGCTGCGCGCATGTCCAGGCGTTGGTCATCCAGGAGCGGCGCCCCCTCGGCACGCAGGTGCTCGAGCGCTGTCCCGTCATGGCACGTCGCCGGTCGTCCGTCCGCATGCACCACTCGCCACCACGCCACGGCGTCCCCATGTAACGCCATGACCCTGCCGACCTGGCGCGGCCCACCGCGACCGACCTCGCGGGCGAGGGCGCCGTACGTCGTCACGCGTCCCGGGGGCACCTCCTCGACCTTGGCGAGCACTGCCTCGACGTACTCCTCATCCATCAGGATCACTCCTCAGCTGCCGCGTCGTAGCGCAAGAGACCGTCTGCCACCCGGACTCCTGCGGACGGCTCGTGCGGGGTGGTGCGGCCGTCGTGAGCGAGGTGCGCGACGTCGATGCCCCGCAGCAGAGCGGCCGCGTCTGCGACAAGGCGCCGGTGACAACGCCACCACACGCTCTCGCTGCACATGATGGCGGTCGTCCGGTGCGCGGCCACGTCCATGGCCAAGTCGTCCAGCGCGGTCAGGAACTCCGGGGTGCGAGTGTGTGCGGCGTACGCGCGGAACGCCTCGACACGCCACCAGCGGTCCGCGTCGGGGTCGTCCTCGGACGTGAGCCGGCGCCTACCGCCCAACCGCTGCTCCCAGCGGTAGTGGAAACCGGCATCGGGAAGCCATTGCGCCATGGCTTCAGTGCTGACATCTGGGTTGTGTCGGCTGCCGGGGAAACGCCGCACGTCGACCACCAGTGCGACGTGGGCATCCGTGAAGAGCGCAGACAGCCCGGAGCGGTCGAGCGTGCCGTGCCCCACCGTGAGCAGACGCCCCATCCCGCCCCTTTCGTCTCCCATGCCGTGACGCCCGCGGTTCCCAGGCGATACCTGACTTCTTGGCTCTGAACGGCGACGCTGCCGCCATCAGGAGCGACGCCACTGCAGGACCACTTCATCATGTCGCTCCCCGCCGTCGCGAGGAACGTGGGGAAGTGCCAGTCGATGCCTTCGCAGGCCGTGTTCGGCAGGACCGTCGCCAACTGCGACGGTCAACACGTTGCGGAAGAGCTGGCGGCCCTTGCGACGCGCCATCCGGAGGGCGACGTAGACGTCAGCGCAGTCGGGTTCATCCACCTCAACGACCTCCAGAACTGCCCGGTGGCGAGCAGCCCCTGTGGCCGCAGCATCGTGAGCCTCGAGGAAGTGTTCAAGGCTGTCGTCGAGGCCCTGCGTCCTGTGCGAGGGTGAGGTCCGCGCCGCCAGGTGAAGGCGGTGACAGGGAACAGGTGACGAGCGCACCCGTGACGGAAGGGTTGCACACCCGCCAGGACGCGAACTTCGCGTCGGGCCGCTCGCCCGAGGTACCCGTCAGCGGGAGGGTGCCCGGGGCCTCGGTGCTCGTTGCATCTGGGACACGCGCGGTCAAGCGACGAGATCCGCGTCCCGGACGAGAGCGAGGTGACCGTCGACCATGGCGTAGGTAGAGGTCAGGCGCGGGAGGATCCGTTGATCGTGGGTGACAAGGAGCGTGGCGGTCGCGTGCTCTCCGGTGAGCCGGAGCAGGAGGTCGATGATCTGGGTGCCGCGTTCCTGATCGAGAGCGCTGGTGGGCTCGTCGACGATGAGGACGGATGGCTCGTGCATGAGCGCGCGGGCGATGTTGACGCGCTGGCGCTGACCTCCGGAGAGTTGTGCGGGTCGCTTGTCGGCGTCGGCGGCGAGGCCGACGGCGTCGAGAAGGTTCCGGGCTCGGTTCCGGGTGGCGGCGCGTGCGGCGCGGCGGCTGCGTTGGGTGGTGAGCTCGTTCATGACGAGGAGCTGCTCGTAGGCGGTCAGGGACGCGAGCAGGTTCGACTGCTGGAACACGAGCCCGACCTTGGTGCGCCGCAGCTCCGCTAGTTCAGTGAGGCTCAGGTTGGTCGCATTGATGCCGTCGATGGTGACCGTGCCGCGGTCCGGACTGATGAGGGTGGAGGCGACGGCGAGCAGGCTGGACTTGCCGGATCCGGACGGGCCGGTGAGGCCGACGACGGTGCCGGCGTTCACCCGCAGGCTGGCGTCGTCGACAGCGGTGATGCGTGAGGTGCCGTCGGGGTAGGTCAGGGTGATGTTGGCGAGATCGATCATCGGTTGCTCCCAAGGGCGGTCAGGGGGTCGGTGCGGGTGATGGAGCGGGTGGCGATTGCGGCCCCGGCGAGCCCGAGGGCGGTCATGATGAGTCCGGGCAGCACGGTGGTCAGCGGGCTGAGGACGAAGGGCAGCGCGTTCCCCGCGGCGACGCCGAGCAGCGAGGTGACGGCGATGCCTGTGGTGACCCCGAGGGCGAGGACGACGGCGGCTTGGCCGAGGGCGTCGAAGGTGAGCATCCGGTTGGTTGCTCCAAGCGCCTTGAGGACAGCGACATCGGGTTGACGCTGAATGCTCCAGACGGTGAAGAACGCGCCGACGACGAGCGCGGAGATGCCGAACAGCATCCCGACCATGAGCAGCAGCGAGCCGATCTCGGACTTGAACGACTCGAGTGCGGCCAGCGACGACAGCACTCCCGTGGACGTGGTGCCGGCATCGGTGTCGGCCGCCGTGTAGTCGACGTCGGGCCCGGATACCCCCAGGACGGTCGCGAACGGGGGCTGGCCGCCGGGCGGGGTGGCGAGGTTGCGCCAGTCGTCGAGGTCTGCGTACACGACCGGCAGCGCGACCATCCAGGCGGAGGTGGCTCACGTGCTCAGGTCGCGATGCCCACCTTCGCGGCGTACCGGCGGAACGCGCGGTCGGCGGCGAGTCGCAGCCACACGCGGACCGGCAGGGGAGCCTTGGCCAGGTCCGCAGCGACGACCTCAGGGTCGCCGACGTGGCGCATGATCCCGAACGCCGTGGGCAGGAAGCCGAATGGGATCTTGCGCAGGCCGCGCTCGCCGAGCTCCGCCCACTCCGCCTCGCTGACCGAGCGCGCCGCGAGCGGCAGCAGGTGCCGCTCCTCGGCGGCCATGTGCTCGGTGAGTGCTTCGACGAGCGCCTCGACCGCTGCAGCGAGCCGGTCGCGCTCGACAGCCGTGGCTCCGGCGCGCCAGCGGGGGAGCAGCTCAGCCGTCTGCTCGAGGTGGTCATGGATCTGCGCGTGCTGGCTCTCCATCAGGTGCACCACGGGGGCGAGCTCCTCCGGCACCCGCTCCAGCAACCGGGGCCACAGCAGCTCGTCCTCGCTCGTGTGGTGGCCCTCCAGGACCTGCAGGATCGTCTCGACGTGGCTGGCCACGACCGTCGCGCGGCGTACGTCGCCGGGCGCGACTCCCCGGACGAGGGACGGCGCGGGCAGCAGGCTCCAGCGGAACGCGTCGTGGGCCATGATCATGCCGCGCACGTCCGTGAGGCCGGGGCCGTGCAGGGCGGCGTCGGTGGTGCTCATCGGTGCTCCTTCGGGTCGGTTCTGTCGATGTCACCACTGTGCGGCGTCGTTCTTGGCCGGTTCTTGGAACCGTCTTGGAGGGCCGGCAGATCACCATCCGTGCGGTGAGATCGGCCTCTAGGGTGTGCGCCATGGAGTGGAGGGTGCTCGGACAGCTGGAGGTCAGCGCCGGTTCCGCCCCACTCGACCTCGGCGGTGCCAAGCAGCGGGCCGTGCTCGCGGTCCTGCTCGCCGCCGGTGGCAGGACCGTCTCGGTGGACCGGTTGCTGGACGAGGTCTGGGGCGGGCAACCTCCGCCGAAGGTGATGGCCTCGTTGCAGAGCTACGTGGCCAACCTGCGCCGCACCCTCGAGGCGGACCGTCCGGCCCGCTCGCCGGCCACCCTCCTCGTGACGCGACCCCCCGGTTATGCGCTCCTGGCTGAACCGGAGGACGTCGACGCGATTGTCTTCGAGCGTCGGGCCGCGACGGGGCACGCCCTTCTCGCCGCAGACCCCGATGCCGCCGCAGCCGAGCTCGAGGCGGCACTCGGACTGTGGCGCGGGGAGGCGTACGCCGACTGCCCCCCGGCGCCCTCCGTCGTCGCCGAGGCCAGCCGGCTGGACGCGCTCCGCCTGCTGGCGACCGAGGATCGCTGGCAGGCGGAGATCGACCGTGGGAACCACGCGGTCGCCGTCGCGCCGCTGGAGGTGCTGGTGTCGGCGCACCCGCTGCGTGAGCGGGCGTGGGGCCTGCTCGCGCTGGCTCTGTACCGGTGCCAGCGCCAGGGGGAGGCGCTGCAGGCGCTGGCCAGGGCCCGCGCGATGCTGGTCGACGAGCTCGGTGTCGACCCGAGCCCGCAGCTGCGCGACCTCGAGGCGGCGCTGCTGCGCCAGGACCCTTCGGTGGCCGTGCCGACCGGTGCTCGGCTGACGGCAGGCACGGCCGGTCGTCAGGAGGCGCCGCCAGCGCCTCGTGGTCTCGTCGGTCGGGTCAACGCGCTCGCCAGCGTGACCGGCGCGATCGTGGAGGCTGTCGAGGGTCGTGGGCGTCTCGTCCTGGTCACCGGAGAGGCGGGCATCGGCAAGACCCGGATGGCCCAAGCGGTCGTCTCGACGGCGGAGGCGCTCGGGCTGGGGTCGCGTTGGGGCCGCTGTGACGAGGGTGGCACGGCGCCTGCCTTGTGGCCGTGGACCCAGGTCCTGCCGGGGCTGGTCGAGGAGGGCCTGGAGCCGTTCGGCCTCGCGGAGCGGGCACTGGCGATGCTGCGGAACGCCCGACCGATGCTCGTCGTGCTCGACGACCTGCACTGGGCCGACGCCGACTCCTTGCGCCTGCTGCGGCGCATCGCCCCCGCGCTCCCCGAGCTGCCCGTCGTCGTGCTGGCCACCCTGCGCGACTCCGAGGCCGACTGGGGCCCGGCGGTTGCCGACGCCCTCGGTGACCTGGCTCGGGTCGAGCCCCTCCGGCTGCCGCTGGTCGGCCTCACCGCCGAGGAGGTCAGCACCTACCTCGAAGGTCGGTCGGACGCCGACGTCCCCCACGACGTGGCCCGCGCGTTGCGCGATCGCACCGAGGGGAACCCCTTCTACATAGCCCAGCTCGTCGACCTGCTGGCCCGCGAGAACCGACTCGGCGACGTGGCCGCCGTGGACAAGCTCGAGGTGCCGGACGGTGTGCGCGACGTCGTACGCCGTCGGCTCGCCCAGCTGCCCGACCACGCACGGTCGCTGCTCGCGACAGGTGCCGTCGTGGGCCGTTCGTTCGACGTCGACGTCGTCGAGGTGGCCGGCGACCTGGACGACCCGGCGGCAGTGGACGAGGGTCTCGAGGCCGCGCTGCTGTCAGGGCTGGTGATCGAGGAGTCGTCGGGCTCGTACCGCTTCGTGCACGCACTGGTGCAGGAGGCCCTGTACGCCGGAATCCCGGGACCACGGCGTGTGCGGCGCCATGCGGCGGTCGCCCACGCCCTGGCCGACCTGAGACCCGATGCGGTGAACACCCACGCGGCGGAGATCGCCGAGCACCACGCGCGGGCGGGGGTCGGCCATGCGCGTGCCAGCTGGGAGTGGGCGGCACGAGCGGCGGCGCAGGCGCGCCGAGGAGCCGCACCTGAGGAGGCCGCACGCTGGCTCGGGCTGGCCGTGACCGCGGTCGACCGGGACCGGACCGCCACCGCTGCCGAGCGGCACGGGCTCGTGGTCGCTCACGTCAGGGCGCTGATCCGGGCCGGGCAGGTCGCCGAGGCGTGGGAGCGAGCGGTTGTCCGCGCCGGGGAGGTCCTCGACGTCGGTGACGCCGCCGCGAGCGCCGAGCTCGCGGTCTCGGTGACCACGACGGTGTGGAACTGGCGTCCCTACGGCTCGGTCGACAGCCGTGCGGTCGCCCTTCTCGAACGACTCCGCCACGAGCTGCCGGAGGACCTTCCCGTGCTCCGCGCCCGTGTTATCGCCACGCTCGCCCTGGAGCTGTACTGGGTGGACGCGCTGCGCTCCCGCGAGCTCACCGCTGCTGCGCTCGCCCTGGTGCCGACCGACGTGCTCGACCCTGCCGAGGTGTCCGACGTGCTCGAGGTCGCGCACGCCAGCCTCATGCACGTCGACCAGGCGCGGGACCGGCTCGACGTCGCCGAGAGGCTGCTCGGCCGTGCACGTGCCGGTGGCGACCGCGAGCTCGAGGCCCGTGCCTTCCTGATGCGCGGGTCCGACCGGGTCGCCCTCGGTCACTTCGCGGACGGGTGGTCCGACTACGCCGAGGCCGGTGAGCTGGCGCGCGCCCAGGGCCAGCCGGTCGTCGACGTGATCCTGCGGTACGCCGAGGTCCTGCGCCCGATGGCCGAGGGCCGGTCCGGCGACGCCGAGCGGCTGCTCGCCGAGGTAGTCGCACTGCACCGGCGTACGACGATCGTGTCGGGCGACGTGCTGGAGTCGCTCCTCCAGCTCAACATCGACCTCGTCTACGGCGGACCGGAGCGATGGGCGCGCGCCGAGCAACTGGTCGGCCACCTGCCGCCCGGACCGCTCGACGAGCTGCGCGCCCTGGTGCTGCAGCGCGCCGGCCGGGATGCCGAGGTGCCTGGCCTCCTCGGAGCATGGGCGGACCAGCGGCCGGTGGACGACGACTTCCTGTGGCTCTTCACCACCGCCCACCGCGCCGAGATCTGGTCCAGGCTCGGCGATCCCGTGGCGGCGGGCGAGCTGCGCGACCTGCTGCTGCCCCATCGCGGGCTGCCGGTGTGGGTCGGCACGGGGATAGGGCTCGCCGGTTTCACCGACCACTACCTCGGGCTGCTCGCCCGATCGCTGGGCGACCTCGACGGCGCAGTCGCCGACCTGGAGAAGGCCCGTGACCTGGCCGCGCGCGAGGGCATGGCGGCGTTCGAGGTGCTGACCACCCACGAGCTCGCACGGACCCGGGCACAGCGCGGTCGTGCCGGTGACGCGGCTGGCGCGGCGCTGCTCGCGGCGGAGGCCGCGTCCCGGGCGAGCCGCATCGGCCTGGTCCTGCCCCGGTGAGCACTGTCGCAAGACATCAGCGACAACGGACCGGACGACCACCAGATCCCCACCTGGAAACGACGGACTGACCTACGTGTGCGAGCCGGGGGGTCCCTACGGTCTGACTGTGGGGGCCCTTCGCACGCGCGCGACCAACTCGGTGTTCGACCAGGCCGCTCAGCGCGGCGGCCGGTCCGTCCCTGTCCGCGCTCGCGTGCCGCGCGATCCGGTGACCTCCGGCCATGCCAGGCACACCAGCGTGGCTCTTGCGATCCCGAACAGCCAGGGAACGGGTAGGGCGAAACCGATCCAGAAGACTGCCTCCAGCGGCAGCAGTCCCAGGTTCAGCACGGCGCCCGCCTTGCGCGCCTGCCACAGCAGCCAGCCCGACCAGGTCGCGGTCAGCACGAGGCCGGAGTAGGTCAGGAGCAGGATGGCGACGCTGTGGTCCGACAACCGGGAGGACCAAGGGCCGGCGTACATGTCGAACAGGCCCCACAGCGAGGGAAGTCTGCCCTCGTCGGTGAGGAAGATCGCGACTGGCACGGCCGGGACCCCGAACATGGCGGCATACGCCCATGTCGCCAGCGCTGCCCTCCGAGACGTGGTCATCGACGTGGTTCCCGCTCCGAGCCCTCCACCAGCATCGCCAGCCCGAGGGCCATGACGGCGAGGGCGTAGACGCCGACGGCGACCGGGAGCGCCGGGGTGAACTGCAGAGGCATCATGGCGATCATCCACACTCCGAGGCCGAGCGGCGTGTAGCAGCGCCAGCCCGCCCAGACCCCACCCCGTAGCGTCGCCGTGCCGGCCATGATCAGGCCGATCGCGGTGAGCAGAGTGCCGATGCTAAGCACGACATCACCGCGACGGAGATCGGGTCATCGAGAGCAGCGTCATACCCGACCAGCGACAACCCATGGGCGATGACGTAGGACAGCTGATCGTCGGACACCGGGGAGCTGTTGCGATGGGCCGCCGTGATCAGGGCGCCGTCGCCCTGGACGCCGCCAGCGACGATCGCGAGCAGGCCCGCTCCCGCGGTGGAGCGCAGAGCTGGGCCAGCAGGCTGGTTCGCGGCGGTCGGTTGCGTGGAGTGGGTCGTCATGGTGGTCCTCCTGGACGGCGCGCTGCGTACCGCCGACGCTAGCGGGCCCGGCCCGGACGCACATGAGGGAAACCACCCGTGTGGGCACTCAACAGGCTCGGCCGGGCTCGTGAGCAGTACGCGGGGGGAGCCGTGTCAGACGCTGTGAACAGCTGCGTCGCCATCATCGAGGGCTGCACCGAGCTGCTCCACCCCGCGACCATCCTCTGCGCCCGTGTCGCCGGGCCGCCGTCAGGCAGCCGCGCTGGGCACCGACGTGGACACCAGGCGCTTGGCCGCCGCCTTGGCTGCGTGGGCGGCTTCGGGGTCTGCGGCGAGGGCGCCGTCCGAGAGGCCGCCGTCGAGCAGCAGGGCCAGGGTGCGGGCGAGGGTGTCGGGGTCGTCAGCGCTCGCCCGTGCGGCGAGGTCGCGCAGCCACGCGAGGACCGCCTGCTTGTGGGCGACCGTGCGCGCGTGCACCGGGGTGCCCGGCGCGGCCTCGGCTGCCGCGTTGATGAACGCGCAGCCCCGGTATCCCTCACGTCGGCAGGCCGTGTCGAGTGCGTCGAAGAGTCCGACGAGCTGATCGGCCGGCTCGGGCCCGGCGGCCTCGGCGGCCTCGTGGAGCTGGCCGGTCCAGATCCCGTCGACCTTGTCCAGGTAGGCGAGCACGAGCTCGTCCTTGGCGGGGAAGTGCTTGTAGAAGGTCGCTTTCGCCACGCCGGACTCGCTGATGATCAGGTCCACGCCGACAGCGCGGATGCCGCGTGCGTAGAACAGCCGGAAGGCGGTGTTGAGGATGCGGTCGCGGGCGGAAGCGGTGGTCACCCCTTGATGGTAGACAGGTCTGTCTGCTAGCGTCCACCCTGATGGCAGACAGATCTGTCTACCCACCGATCCCCGAAGGATTCCTCGATGAACATTGCAGTGCTCGGTACCGGCATGGTCGGCCAGGCGATCGCCAGCCGTCTGGACGACCTCGGCCACTCCGTCGTGGTCGGCACCCGCGACCCCCAGGCGACGCTGGCCCGCACCGAGCCGGACCAGACGGGCAACGCGCCGTTCGCCGCCTGGCTCGACGCCCACCCGGGCGTCGAGCTGGCGACGTTCGCCGACGCGGCCGCTCGCGCCGAGCTGGTCGTCAACGCGTCCTCCGGCGCGGCAACGCTCGAGGTGCTCGCGCTGGCCGGCGCGGACAACCTGGCCGGCAAGGTCCTCGTCGACATCGCCAACCCGCTCGACTTCTCCGCCGGCTTCCCGCCCACGCTGTCGGTCAAGGACACCGACTCCCTGGGCGAGCAGGTCCAGCGCGCGCTCCCGGAGACGAAGGTCGTCAAGACCCTCAACACCCTCACCGCCTCGCTGATGGTCGACCCGAGGTCGCTCGGCGAGTCCAGCACCGTCTTCGTCTCCGGCGAGGACGCCGCGGCCAAGGCCACCGTCGTCGAGCTGCTGGAGTCGTTCGGCCACGACGACGTGATCGACCTCGGAGGCATCGAGTCGGCCCGCGGCACGGAGATGCTGCTGCCGGTCTGGCTGCGACTCATGGGGTCGCTCGGCACCGGCCACTTCAACTTCAAGGTCGTCCGTTGACCATGGTCGGCGAGCACGGCCCCACCCGTTGACATGAAGGAGCAGCCATGAGGCTCGGTGTGCACCTGGTGAACTTCAGCCTCCCCGGGGGCCCGGAGGCGATCGGCCCCACGCTCGCGGCGACCGGGCGGGCGGCCGAGGAGGCCGGGCTGGACAACCTCTCGTTCATGGACCACTACCTGCAGCTGGAGTTCCTGTCGGGAGCGGAGGACCCGATGCTCGAGGGCTACACCGCGCTCGGTTTCCTGGCGGCGCACACGACGTCGGTGGAGCTCCAGCTCCTGATGTCGGGTGTGACCTACCGCCACCCCGGACTGCTCGCCAAGATCGTCTCGACCCTCGACGTGCTCTCCGGTGGGCGCGCAGCGCTCGGCATCGGAGCGGCCTGGTACGAGCGGGAGCACCGCGCCCTGGGCGTCCCCTTCCCGCCGCTCGCCGAGCGCTTCGAGCGGCTCGAGGAGACCCTCCGGATCGTGCGCCAGATGTGGAGCGACGACAACGGCCCATTCGACGGCAAGCACTACCAGCTGGCAGAGACGATCAACTCGCCGCAGCCCCTGCAGCAGCCGCGTCCGCCGATCATGGTCGGTGGCGGCGGTGAGAAGAAGACACTCCGCCTGGTCGCGCAGTACGCCGACGCCTGCAACGTGTTCGCCGCGGCAGGGGCCGGTCCCGGCGAGGTCGCCCACAAGCTCGCCGTGCTGCGGGACTGGTGCGAGCTGGAGGGGCGGGCGTACGACGAGATCCGGAAGACCGTGCTCTACAACGGCGTGGTCGGGCAGGGCGCCGCCGGTGCCGCCGCCTTCGTCGAGGAGATGCGCGCCCTGGCCGACGTCGGCGTCGACGAGGTGCACGTCATGCCCCTGCGCGGCGCCCCGGTCGCCTTCGTCAGGTCGCTCGGCGACCACGTCGTGCCCGCGCTCTCGAGGTTCTGACCCGCGGGGTTCGGCTCCGAAGGGGATCGCCGGTGAGCCACAGGTGGGCGCCGTGCCGTCGGGGCCCGCGACGCGTGCTGTCAGGTCCTGGGCCCGCGGAGGCGATACCGTTCAACGCCCTCGTGCATCAGCGCGGACAAGCTCGCGAAGCTGGTCTCGAGGCCGACCGAGCTGAGCACGACTGGCGAGCCGTACGTGCGGCGGTTGACAGCGGCGATCACGCGGGCGAGACGACCCAGCCGGGCCACACAGACCCCCGGCTCGCGGACCTCGACGATGATCAACGAGGTCCCGGAGATACGTCGCTCCGAGACCGACAAGACGTCGGCCCAGCTCACCCGGCCCACCGCCGACGCTGAGCTGTGGTCGTCGAATCCCATGTCGTCCACGACCAGCCCGGGGCCTGTGCGCATCAAGAACACGACCCAGGCGATGCCGAACCAGCCGAACGTCAGCACTCCTACCGCGCCGACGACGAGCGTGAGGGCAGATCCCTGAGCGATGATCGCCAAGGATGCCAGGACGAAGACGACACATCCGAGCACGGATGCCAGGCCCTTGGCTCGACTCCGCTCGATCACGGTGGGCATGACTGTCCCTGCCCGATCTCGAGAGACTCCACACGCGCACAGGGCCTCCCTGCCTTTCCCCAACGAACGTTCGCTCCGGCTGGGTGGTGCGTTCGCAGTCGCACGCCATGCCGCGATCCGCGCGAGCTCGTCGCGGCGGATCCTGACGTTCGGAGCAAACCCGGCTGACGTGCGACGTGCTCAGTCGGCGGCATCTTCCCGCGCCCCGTAGACGTAGGCGGCGATCCCCACGAAGAACGCCACGACGCCCATGACGATCGTGTCGATGCCGCCGCCCTGCTCAGGCGAGGTGATGGAGAAGATCACCGTCAAGACGCCAAGTGCGGTGAACCCCGCTCCGAAGTACTGCAGGTAGGGCCTCACGAGCCCATCGCCTCCCTCACCTTCCTCGCTTCACCATCCACAGCCAGATCGACATCATGAGTGCACCCAGCAGCAGCAGCACACCGCCGGTCGAGGCGCTGTTCTCGATGATGAACACGACGCCGAACATCAGCAGCATGCACCCGACGAGCGACGGTACGAACGACCACGACACAGGTCACCACTTCCCCGGCGCGACCCTCCGCAAACCCGTGGCTGCGGTCGGAAGGGCGACGCCGAGGAGAGTCGACTGCGCGGAAGCCCCGTCCGCCGGGGCCGACGTCCTCGGGAGCGGGCCACACGAGCGGGCGCGACGACGACCCCCCCGATCGTCGTCGACCAGAAGGGACGGCCCCAGGGCCGGCCATACTGTGGGGCATGGCCGAGAGCGTCCTGCCCGCCCACCTAAGAAACGTCGATGAGGCCGAGCGCCGTTTCGGCGCTCTCGGCCGGGCCTGGGTCGAGGGCACGCTGCAGGGCGACCCGCTCGCCGATGCGGTCGCTGCCGATGCCGGGCGACTCGGCCGGTCGAGCGTGGTGGGCGCCGTTGCCACAGCCTTGCGAGACGGCATCGACGGCGCGCCCGACGCCCCGACGTCGGTGCGGGCGTTGTTCGCGAAGCTCGACGAGGTGCCCGACTGGGTCGACCACGACCAGCTCGACCGTGCCGGAGACCACCTCGCCCGGCACTCGCTCCAGCTCGGGCTCGTGCTCGCTGCCGCCTCCTTGATGTGGGCTACACCAACCCCGCCGCCGCGAGGCCGCTCATCCTGACGGGGCGGCTGGTCGGCAACGCGGGGGTACGCAACCTCGAGGTCGGCGACTGGCTGCGCGAGGTCACCGAGCCAGGTGGCCTGCGGCGCCACAGCCTGGGCTTCGAGCGAACCGTGCGCGTACGCCTCATCCACGCGATGGTTCGGCGCCACCTCTCGTCGTCGCCCGCCTGGGACCGTGCCGAGCTCGGCACGCCGATCAGCCAGCCCTACCTGGCCCACACGCTCGCGGAGTTCGGTTCGATCGCCGTGCGCGGGATGCACCTGCTGGGAGCGCGCTACACCGACTCCGAGCTCGACGACCTCGGCGCGCTGTGGAGGTATGTCGGGTGGCTGTCCGGGGTGACCGAGGCCCTCCTGCCCGCGACCTTGGCCGAGCAGGAGGACATCGAGGCGCTCTACCAGCTCACCCGCCCGCCCGTCGACGACGCCAGCCGCGCGCTCGTCGGCGGTCTCATCGACGACTATCTGACCCTCGAGGTCGAGGAGCTGGTGCCCGCCCGCCTGCCGGGCAGGAACCGTGTCGCCCGCACGTTGGTCGACGCGCTGGTGCGAGCGCTCGTCGGCGACGCGCTCGCCGACGAGCTGGGCATCCGGCCGTCGCACCTGGCCCGCGCCGTGCCGGTCCTGGGCCACCTCACCGCGACGGCGTACGCCGCTCAGGACCGTGTCCGTGGCGTGGAGGCGCGGGTCACCAGCGGGCGGGCCTACCGCGCGGAGCAGGAGCAGCGGCTGCGCGCCAGGCACGGGATGCGGCACGCCCTGGTCGACGACGCTCCCGACGCGGGCGAACACCCTGTGTCGGCCTGAGGCCGCGTCGTTGGCCGGTCGTGTCGGTGGCCTCGATCAGCCTGGGGCACCCGACCGGGAGCTCGGCCCTCGTCGTGAGACCGCACTCAACGAGGTGCGAGCTCAGGCGGTCAACGAAGGGCGTAGAACCAACTTCCCTCGTAGTCCCGGGCGACTGTTTCCTCGGACTGCACGCTCACTCCGCTGACGACGTGCCCGGGGAAGCCGTGGCGCTCCGCAATCAGACGCGCCTCGCAGAGAAGGCGGGGTCCCGATCCCGTCAAGGCGTCACGCTCGGCGTCCGTAGCCGTTCCGAGCCACACCCAGGCATCGTCCTGGGACGGGAAGGCGGACACGTACTCAACTCGCACCACCCCGGAGTCCTTGAACCTCCGCAACAGCGCAGGCTTCATGTTCTGCAGCAACGCCCATCGCGGATCAGTCACCAGACAACCGTAAGTCGTCACCGCGTCCGCTCCCGCGCATCGGCAGATCTGCGCGCATCTACTCCGGCGGCAGCGCGGCTAGAACGGCTCGCACTTCGGGAAGCGCGACGGCGATTGACCGCCGCTTCACCAGCTCTTCGGCGGCATCCACCGCGTCCTCTAGAAGGCCCACTAGCACCGTCCTGGGGTCGCTGACAGGCAAGGGCGGCACCGCGGCTTGGACCATCAGCATCATGTGCTTGCGACTCAGACGGCCCGTGCGAACGCCTTCGAACTCGACAGGACCACTCAGTGGCCCTTCGAGGTGGAAGACAACATTGACGCTGAGCGGGCCAAGGGCGGATCTCGCCTCCATCACCTGCTTCATCAGGCGCCGTAGGTGTGGCATCCAAAAGTCGTGGGTCTCGCCGAGTCCTCCAGAGACCACGCCGAGGGAGAGCGAAGACGATTCGTCACTAGCGTCGAAGGCGGTCACAGGTCCAGCCTGCCAGCAGCACGCAGCCTCCGCTCACCGGCAGATCCGCGGGCTCATCGGTCGTACGGCGCCTGAGGCGGTGTCTGAGAAACGAAGCGCAGCCGGTCGTTGCTGTCGTTGCGTGCCGCACCGGTGCCTCAGACGACGAGGCAGAAAGGATGGCCGGCTGGGTCGGCGAGCACGTAGAGGGGTGCGTCGGTGACGTCGGTACGGTCGTGTAGGAGGCGTGCGCCCAGAGCTTCGGCACGCTCCCGGTGCCGCTGGAGCTCCTCCAGGCTCTCCACCGCGAAGTCCATGTGCATCTGCATCGGCACCGCTTCGGACGGCCAGGTGGGGGGAGTGGTGTCGACCTTCTCCTGGATCGTGATGACGCGGTTGCCCGCGCCATCGAGAAGGACGATCCAGGTGGCGTCGTCGGAACGTCCATCGGTGGGAGGCAGGTCGCGCTCCCGGTAGTGGAGTCCGAGGAACTCGCGGTAGAACTCAGCCAGCGCACGACAGTCACGCGCGTCGAGCGCGGTGTGGATGAGGACGGGGTACGTGGACAACCTGTGCCTCCTGAAACTGTTGTCGGACTCAAGCAGACCCTGCCTCACGTGACAACAGCAATGTTGGGCCGCTACGTCGCAAGGGATGTGTCGTGCCCCAGTCGGACAGATATGACATCATTGATGTCATGAGTGACATCGTCCCAAGCGAGTCCGCGGAAGATCGAGGGGAGCTTGTGGACCGACTCCTGCGCCATGTCAGGCCCATCGTGCTGGCGTCCGCCCGCGTGGTCGAGGGGCACGTACGGGGCTACGGATGGACCATCGGTTCACGCGCCGTGTTGCAGGTGCTGGTCGAGGGTGGAGCTGCCACCGTGCCTCAGATAGCCGCACGCCTCGACCTGGCGCGTCAGAACGTGCAGAGACATGTCGATGCTCTCGTCGAGCTCGGCCACGTGGCCAGGCGCGCGAACCCCGAGCACCGGCGATCGGTTCTCATCGAGCCCACGTCGGAGGGTCGGTCCGCGTTTGCCAGGATGCACGCGACGGAGCTGGGAGAGCTCGCATCTCTCGCAAGCGCGTGCACGATGACCGAGCTGGCCGTGGCCGAGGCTGTGCTCGCTTCGCTCGAGCACGACATTCGAGCCCGCGCCTCCGGCCGAGAGGCCGAGGCGGCGGTCGAGCAGAGGTGATCATGGACGACGACGACATCTTCGCGCGCACGACACACAATCGGATGCTGATCGCTGACCTCCTCGAGAGTCTCTCAGCGGAGCAGTGGGATGCCCCCACCCTGTGTGCGGGCTGGAGCGTGCGACGCCTCGCCGGACACCTGTTGCAGCCGATGCTGGTCGGCTTCGGACGCTTCTTCCTGACAGCCGTTCGGCACCGGGGGAACACCGAGGCGACAGTCGACCAACTGGCTCGGATGCTTGCCGATCGCCCACCTGCGGAGTCCGTGAGCCTCCTGCGACAACACGCCCACGACCGGGTGCGTCCTCCGCGAGTGGGTCCCATGGGACCTTTCGCCGAAACCTGTGTCCACCTCCGTGACATCGCGCGGCCGCTCGGGTTGGAGGCAGACGTACCCCGCGCCGACTGGGTGACGCTGCTGGACTACCTCACCACTCGCGAGGTCGCACCGGCACTGGTCGCCCCGCGACGTCTGGAAGGAATAGCCCTGACGGCGACCGACGCCGCCAGACGCTGGGGCTCCGGACTGGAGGTGTGGGGACCGGCAGAGGGCCTCGCGATGGTCGTCACCGGCAGGACGTCGGTGGCAAGCGACCTGAACGGCCCAGGACTTCCTCGACTGCTCGCGATGTCCTGAAGGCGTCCGGGCTCCCGCAGCAACCCGGGGCAAAACACGTCGAGCCGGGCGTCGGGTGCTCACTGTCCCCGCCGATGAGCGGGATCGTGCCGAGTCGCTGCGCACCCCGTCCTAGGGTCCACCGGGGGCGGCGTCGGCGATGCGTTCGAGCAGTGAGTACCTGCGCGAGTGCGACGCGGTCACCGAGAGTTCACCCGCGTTCGTCGGGAGGCACCGGGGTGGTCACCCGGCGTTCGCCCGGGACCGATGGGCTCGACGTCATGTTTCGGATCCCTCGCGCACTGCTCGCGACCTCCCTCGCCGTCCCGGTTCTCAGCCTCATCTCCCCGGCCACCTCCTCGACCGCCGCTGTCACCCCGGACCGCCCGGATGCGTCGGTGTCCCCGTTGTCCCAGGCCCACGCCCACAACGACTACGAGCACGACCGCCCGCTACAGGACGCGTTGTCGCACGGGTTCACCAGCGTCGAGGCCGACGTCTGGCTGGTCGACGGCGAGCTGCTCGTCGCGCACGACCGTGAGGACGTCGACCCGTCCCGCACGCTGGAGTCGCTCTACCTCGACCCGCTCGTTGATCGGGCCCGGCGCGAGGGCGGCCGGGTCTATCGCGGCTACGACGGCGTCTTCCAGCTGCTGATCGACGTGAAGAGCGAGGCCGGCCCGACGTACGCCGCCGTGCACGAGGCCCTCGCGGAGCACCGTCGCATCATGAGCACCTTCCGCGACGGCCGGGTGCGGCAGGACGCGGTCACCGCGGTCATCAGCGGCAACCGCGACCTGCCCGCGATGCAGGCCCAGCGGGTGCGCTACGCCGGGTACGACGGTCGCATGGGTGACCTTGGGTCGGGGCTGCCGGCTGCCGTGCTTCCCCTCCTCAGTGACAACTGGACGAAGTACTTCAGCTGGCAGGGCGTGGGTCCGATGCCGGCCGACCAGCGGGCCGTGCTGCACGACATCGTCGACCGTGCGCACGCGGCTGGCTACCGGGTCCGCTTCTGGGCCACCCCGGACACCCCTGGTCCGGCCCGCGACGCGCTGTGGGCCGAGCTGCTCGACGCGGGCGTCGACCACCTGAACACCGACGACCTCGCCGGGCTAGAGGCGTTCCTCCGCGCCCGCGAGGAGGGGAGGACCGTCGCCGGTCCGCCGTCCACACCGACCACGACGTCCTCCGGGCGGACGCCCGAGTGGTCCCGGGGCCGCGCTGATCAGCGGCAGGGCTAGGTCAGCTCGTCGATCGTGGGCAGATGCACCGCCTCGCCGGCGCGGATCTTCGTCGCGACCGCCCGGATCCACTCGTCGGACATGTCCATGACCCCGTGGGCGGCGAGCTCGCGCCCGAGGGTGCCCTCGACGTCGCTCACCAGCCCGGCCGCATGGCCGACAGCCACCGTGTCGATCACGGCCTGGGTGACCTTGAGCAGCCGCTCGACCATGGCGCGCTCGAACTCAGGATCCGGGTCCGGGCTCACAGGGCGTGAACATACGCGCTCCGGGTGAACGCGTCAGCGGAGCTCGTGGTCCCTCCGCGTGAGCCCGAGCGCCCCCGGCCCCTACTGTTCGACCACCTTGCGGAGGGTGTCCATCGCTCTCCTCACGGCGTCGCGGGCGGCGTCGATGCGCGCCGCCTCCGAGGGAGCCGCCCGGATGCGGCCCCGATCCAGCTCGAGCGTGGCCGCGAAGAGGTCCTGCAGCACCTCGGAGTGGAGCGCGTCGAGGATGCGCTCGTGCTCCTCGATGCGGGCGAGGCGCTCGCTGCGCCGGATGTTGCAGACCTGGCTCTGCGACCCGGGCTGGGTGTAGAGGTCGGTCACCGCCACCTCCACCCACGACCAACTGTCGCCGGTGCGGACCCGGAGCTCGCCGACCCGCCCGGCCCCGCTCGGGTCGACGGCCAGCAGCGCCTCGAAGTCCTCCTGGTCCTCGGGGTGGATGCGGTCCGTGATGGGTGTGCCCACGACCTCGTCGACCGGCCAGCCGAAGAGGTTCGAGACCGCCGGACTGGCGTAGCTGATGGCGTGGTGCGCGTCGACCAGGACTGCGGCGTCGCTGGAGCGCTCCATCAGGTGTCGGACGGCGTCACCGAGGTTGAGGGAGACGCCGACGATGCCGATCAGCTCGCCGTCGCGGTACACGCCGCTGTCGGTGACGAGCGCGTGCAGCACCTCGCCCCCGCGGCGCCGGACCGGGAAGCCGCCGGACCAGGGGCGGCCCTCCTGCAGCGCAGCCATGATCTCCGCGGCCGCCTGCCGGGAGATCTCGGGCACCGTCACCTCGGTGATGTCACGCCCCACGGCGTCGGCGGCAGGCCAGCCGTACAGCTCCTCGGCAGCGGCGTTCCAGAACACGACGGTGCCCTGCGCGTCAGTCGCGATCACGGCGTGCCCGAGCGCCTGCAGCAGCTCGTCGGACGACGGCCGCGCCGGACGTGTCCCGGTCTCCATGGACCCAGTGTGCGGCTCGGACGTCGCGCGGGCACGGGGCGAAAGACCCGGACCGAACGGTCCTTCCCGCCCGAGGTCCCTCAGCCCTCCGACGCGCGCGGGTTCGAGCCCGCCGGATCCGGCTCCGGCAGGGGAGACGGGAGCCGGGTGGTCACCAGGAAGGCGGCGACCACCGCCACGACGACCTGCGGGGTCACCGAGACACCGTCGGCGCCGAGCAGCAGCGTGGCCAGCAGCGTCGAGGTGAGGGGCAGCTTCAGCATGGCGGCGCACATCGCGCCGATCCCCATGCCGATCGCCGGCGCCAGCTCCATGCCGGGCAGCCCGGAGACGGCGCTGCCGAGGACGGCACCGATGAACATCGCGGGGAAGACCGGCCCGCCGCGGAAGGCGCTCAGCGCCAGCCCGTACGCGAGGGTCTTGCACCCGGCGAGGAGCACCAGGACGCCGACCGAGTAGTCCGTGGCGTGTGCGACCAGCCCGGGCAGGGCGTCCTGGCCGGAGAACAGCACCTGGGTGAAGCTGTGGTCCGAGACGAGCTGGTACGCCATCGCGATCGCGCCGATGCCCACGCCGAGCACCGTGGTCACCAGCACTCGGTTGACGTGCACCAGTGGACGCAGGGACAGGCCGATCGAGCGGATGAGCCAGCCGAGCAGCGCGCAGCCGACGCCGATCGGGACGGCCCACAGCATCGTGGCGATCGTGGGGGCGGTGGCCGGCGGGACGGAGGTCAGGGCCAGTGAGAAGGTGCCGAGCCCGGTCCAGCTGTTCATGCCGACGAACACCAGCGCTCCGATGCCGGACGCCAGCAGTCCCGGGAGCGCCACCAGGGTCAGCGTCGCGCCGCCGATGCCGGCCGCCTCCATGATGAGGAACGCCGCGAGCAGGGGAGAGCCCAGCAGGGTGCTGATCGCCGCGAAGCTGCCTGCCGACGCCATCACCGTCAGCGCCATCGGCGGTGCGTCCTTCCTCGCCAGGTGCACCGTCAGCGCCGCGAGCCCGCCGCCGATGGCGATCAGCGGAGCTTCCGGTCCGAGGACGGCGCCGAGGCTCAGCGTGGTGAGGGCGGCGAGGACGATCCCGGGAAGCTCGCTGGGGGTGGGCGGGCCTCCACCCGTCTTGAAGCCGAAGGCCGGCGAGTGCCCGCCCGTGCCGGGCAGGAGGCGGATGGTGAGCCCGGTGAGCAGCCCGCACAGGGCGAGCCACGGCACGGGCCACCACGCCGGCGAATCGCCCAGCATCGCGTCGGGCAGGTCGACGAAGACCTGCTCCTGGACCTTGGCGACGAGCGCCAGGAAGCCGTAGGCGACGACCGAGATGGGTGCGCCGAGGACGGCGGAGAGCAGCAGCGCAGCGAGGTACGGCCACGACCGGACGACGGCCGTCGCGTCGACGGCCGGTGGCGCAGGCGCCGACGGGCGGTCGTGCTCCGGTGTCGTCAGTAGCCCGTCCCCTTCTTGGTCGTCTCGCGCTCGACGTGCGCCGTCCCACCCTTCGTGTCGAGGGTCGCGCACGCGTCGACGATGTCCCGCGTCAGGCGCTCCACCTGCTCACGGCTCATCGTCTCCTTCACCAGGGCCCGCATGATCTTCACGTGCTCGGCGTTCGGGGGGAGGGTGTAGGCCGGCACCATCCAGCCGCGCTCCGCCGACAGCTGCCACGCGATGTCGGACTCGTCGTACGACTGGTGCTCTCCCGCGAGGCGGAACGCCACGAGCGGCAGCTGCTCGGCGTCACCGCCGATCACCTCGAACAGCCCGGTGTCGCGCAGGTTGGCGGCGAGCGCCCCGGCGTTCTGCTGCATCTGCTTCATCACGTAGGTGTAGCCGTCGCGCCCGAGGCGGACGAAGTTGTAGTACTGCGCCAGGACCATCGCGGCGCCCGTCGAGAAGTTCAGGGTGAAGGTGGCGTCCAGCTTGCCCAGGTAGTTCTCGTAGAAGACGAGGTCCTCGGCCAGGTCCGCCTCCTCGCGGAAGACGAGCCAGCCGATGCCCGGGTAGACGAGCCCGTACTTGTGGCCGGACACGTTGATGGACCGGACCTGCTCGAGCCGGAAGTCCCAGGGCGAGTCGGGGTAGAGGAACGGCCAGACGAACCCGCCGCTGGCGCCGTCGACGTGGAGCGGGATGTCCAGGTCGCGCCTGCTCCGGATGTCGAGCAGCAGGTCGTTGATGCCGACGATGTCGTCCATGTGCCCGGTGAAGGTCGTCCCCAGGACGGCCGCCACCCCGATCGTGTTCTCGTCGAGGTGGGGCTCGACGTCCTCGGGTCCGATCGTGTACTTGTCCTTCGCGAGCGGGATGATCCTGGGCTCGACGTCGAAGTAGCGGCAGAACTTCTCCCACACCACGTGGACGTCGCCCCCGAACACCAGGTTCGGCCGGTCCGTCGACAGGTGCGCGGCCTGCCGGCGTTCCTTCCACTTCCACTTCAGCGACAGGGCGCCGAGCATGATCGCCTCCGAGGAGCCCTGCGTGCGGCACCCGGTCGTCGGACCCGGGGCGTGGAACAGGTCGGCCAGCATCCGCACGCAGCGCTGCTCGATCTCGGCCGAGATGGGGTACTCCGCGTGGTCGATGAAGTTGCGGTGCAGGTTCTCGGCGATGATCCGCTGCGCCTCCGGCTCCATCCAGGTGGTCACGAAGGTCGCCAGGTTGCGCTGGGGATCTCCCTCGAGGGCCAGGTCCTCGGCCACGAGCCGGAACGCGTCCGTGGGACGCATGCCGCTCTGGGGGAAGGACGTGGCAGGCGCCCGGTCGGTCAGGAACCGGTTGCCGAACAGCGTCTCGGCGTCACGTTGGTCCAGTGTGCTCATGGGATTGCTGCACCACCATTCTTGTCGGGGTTGGCCGGTCGATCGATTGGATGACGCCGCCGATCGCGAAGCAGACGGCGCCGGCGAAGGTCCCCCAGTTGACGATCCCGACGTCGACCTCGGTCGAGGTCGCGGGGCGTACGAAGGCCGCGAGCCCGGCGAGGATGAACAGCACCGAGCCGAGCTGGTTCACCGCGACGACCCACCACGTGAGGAGGTGGACGCGCACGGTGACCCGGCCGTCCCCGACCTCGAGCATCGCGAGGTGGCCGGAGAGGAGGAAGCAGACGCACCCGAGCATGTCGGGCAGCCAGATCCACCCGTCGGACTGGCGCGGGGTGAGACCCGAGGCGAAGGCCGCGACCAGGCTGACGGCGAAGAGCAGGGTCCCGACGAACAGCACGACCGCGCTGCGCCAGTCGCGCTGCGCCGGCAGGTTGTCCCACCACCGCATCCGCTCGCCGCTCGACGGCGGCGCGGACGGTCGGGGCTGCGCTGCGTTGACGACGAGCAGGATCGAGGCGTAGCCGCCCAGGCTGAAGAAGAAGCCGCCGACCAGGTAGGTGATGTTGACGGCCACGAGCGCCGCGCCCTGCTGCGCGAGGAACGCGCCCAGGGCGAACAGGCTGCCACCGGCCACGAAGGCGCAGGAGGCCACCAGGTTGATCCTGACGAGTCGTCGTCCCACAGTCGCGTACCTCAAGCCTCTGGGTGGGTGGCCCGGCCGTCCGGTCAGTAGTTCACGAAACCGAGCGCTCCGGCCTCATCCGCTGCGGGTGACTCGGCGCCGCGTCCGCGCCCCTAGGGTCGGGAAATTCTCGACCCCCTCCAAGGAGACTCCCATGCCCAGACGGTTCCACCTCGCCGTGTCGGCCGCCGCGACGGCCGCCCTGATCGCTGCCGTGACCAGCCCACCGGCGTACGCCGACCCCAACAACAACACGGTCCGCAAGCTCACCAAGGCCGTGACCGTGGACGGGGTGATGGACCACCTGGAGGCCCTCCAGGACATCGCCGACGAGGACGGCGACCGGGCCGCGGGCCGCCCCGGCTACCGGGCGTCGGTCGACTACGTCGTCGCGCAACTCGAGGACGCCGGCTACGACCCGACCGTGCAGGCGTTCCCGTTCGCCTACGAGGAGGACTTCTCCGAGCTCGCGCGGATCTCGCCGAGCCCCCGCGTGTTCGAGCAGGACACCGAGTTCCTCCGCAACGGCTTCGACTCCGGGACCCCCGAGGGGACCGCGACCGGCACGCTCTTCGTCATCCCCGCCTCCGACCCGACCGATGGGTGCGAGGCCGGCGACTTCGCCGGGCTGGCGGCCGGCCAGATCGCGCTGATCCAACGCGGAGGGTGCGGGTTCGCCATCAAGGCGCTCGCCGCCCAGAACGCGGGTGCGGCCGGTGTCGTCATCTACAACAACACCCTCGGCATGATCCGGATGATCGGTGACGCCACGGGGCTGACGATCCCGGCGGTCTTCGCCAGCCAGGTCGCCGGCGAGAACCTCGCGTCCACGCCCGGTGCGACCGTGCGGGTGAAGGTGGACTTCACGTCCGAGCAGCGCACGGCCTACAACGTGCTGGCCGAGACGGCGAGCGGCAACGACGCCAACACCGTGATGGCGGGGGCCCACCTCGACAGCGTGCAGGACGGTGCCGGCATCAACGACAACGGCTCGGGCAGCGCGGCGCTCCTCGAGACCGCCATCCAGATGGCGAAGGTCAAGCCCACCAACACAGTGAGGTTCGCCTGGTGGGGTGCCGAGGAGGAGGGCCTCCTCGGGTCGACGTACTACGTCGGACACCTGACGCCCGAGCAGCGGCAGGACATCGCGCTCTACCTCAACTTCGACATGGTCGCCTCGCCCAACTACACCTTCGGCATCTACGACGGCGACAACTCCGGCGGGACGGCCGCCCCCGGCTTCATCCCGCCGGGCAGTGCGGAGATCGAGGACGTCTTCGAGCAGTTCTACGCCGACCGCGGGGAGCCGTCCCAGGACAGCCAGTTCTCGGGCCGCTCCGACTACGGGCCGTTCATCGCGGTGGGCATCCCGGCCGGTGGGCTCTTCACCGGCGCGGAGGTGCCCAAGACGGCGGCCGAGGCGGCGCTGTACGGCGGCGTGGCGGGCGCGTCGCTGGACCCGTGCTACCACCAGCCGTGCGACAACCTGACCGGCGCGGGGCAGAACGCGGCCCTCTACGCCCAGCTGCGCGAGGACTACACCCTCGTCGGCAACGTCAACGTGCACGCGCTGGACGTCAACTCCGATGCCATCGCGACCGCGGTGCTGACGTTCGCCTACGACACCTCGACCGTCAACGGCGCACCCGGGCACCCGGGCGCGGGCCAGGTCAAGCCCGGCACCTCCGAGCGGACCCTCGCCGCGATCAGGGACATGCGCGCCCGCTGAGCGACGACGGCGCCCGAGGACCGGTCAGGCCGACACGAGGCCTGGCCGGTCCACCGGGACCGGTGCGTCGGTGCGGGCACCGGTGCGCTCGGCCCCGATGCCGGCAGCGACGACGAGCAGGATGCCGACCACGGCGACGGCATCGGGCACCTGGCTGAGCACGAGGAAGCCGATCACCAGGGCGAAGGCGGGCTCGAGGGCCATCAGGGTGCCGAAGGCGCCGGTCGTGAGCCGGCGAAGCGCGAGCAGCTCGAGGGCGAACGGCACGACCGGCAGCAGGATCGCCAGGCCCAGGCCGTACACGAAGAGCTCGGGCGTCAGGTCGCCGACGACGCCGGGGCCTGCGACCGCGGTCGCGACGAGGGCGGCGACGGGCATGGAGATCGCCAGGCCGCCGAGTCCGCTGACGGCGTCGCCGACGCGCTGGGTCAGCAGGATGTACGCCGCCCAGCACACGGCGGCACCCAGCGCACAGGCCACGCCCACCGGGTCGGCGGCGCCGGTCCACGGCTGCGTCAGGAAGAGCACCCCGACCGCGGCCACCGCGGCCCACGACCGGCCCACCCCACGGCTGCGCCAGACGGCGATCGTCAGCGGCCCGAGGAATTCCAGCGCGCTCGCCATGCCGAGGGGGAGGCGCGCCACGGCGGCCATGAAGAGCAGCGTCACCCCGGCGGTCACCACGCCGAGCGCGACGCCCGACCGCAGCGCCTCGCGCGAGTAGAGCGACAGCCGGGGCCGGACGACCACCAGCAGGAGGATCCCCGCCCAGAAGAGGCGGATCCAGGCCGCGCCGGAGGCCCCGAGGTCGTCGATGAGCCCGACCGACAACGCCAGGCCGAGCTGGACGCAGAGCATCGACGCGACGGCCATGGACGCGCCTGCGCGGGCCCCGGAGCGGAGGGTGGTGGAGTGCATGCCTCCAGTAGACGGCGCCGAAACCGTTCGTGTCCACGTGACTTTGCTGGACAGTTCGTTCACCAGATCGACACAATGGCTACATGGACGTCCGTCGCCTCCGCATGCTCCTCGAGCTCTCCCGGCTGGGTTCGATGCACGACGTCGCCGAGACGCTCGGGACCACGACGTCGAGCGTCTCGCAGGGGATCGCCGCCCTGTCCCGTGACGTCGGCAGCCCGCTGCTGGAGCCCGACGGAAGGCGGGTCCGGCTCACCCCGGCCGGACGGCGGCTGGCCGACCACGCCGTCACGATCCTCGCCGCGGTCGACGCCGCACGCCTCGACCTCGACCCGACCGCGGAGCCGGCGGGGGTGGTGCGCGTCGGCGGCTTCGCCTCCGCGATCCGGCGCTCGCTGCTGCCGGCCATCCACGACCTGCGCTCGACCCACCCCGGCCTCGACGTGCGGATCCACGAGTACGAGCCGATCGAGTCGCTGGACCTGCTGGCCCGCGACGACCTCGACCTCGCCCTGGCCTACGACTACGACCTCGCTCCCGCGGAGTGGCGCGACGACCACGTCGTCTCGCCGCTGTGGGACGTCGAGTGGGGGATCGGCGTGCCCACCCGCGACCGGCACCTCGGGCTCGCCGACCTCGCCGACCGCGACTGGATCGTGAACTCGCGCAACACCGCCGACGAGGACGCGCTGCGCACGCTGGCCTCGCGAGCCGGCTTCGTCCCCCGGGTCGTGCACCGCATCGACTCGCTCGAGCTGGTCGACGACCTCGTGGTGGCTGGTCGTGGCGTCGCCCTGCTGCCGCGGGGTCGCGCGTCGCGGCGCGGCGTGAGCGTCGTACGTCTGCGTGATCCGGAGGTGCGGCTCCGTGCCTACGCGGTGACCCGGCGCGGGCGGGGCGGCTGGCCGCCGCTGCGCGCGGTGACCGACCGGCTCGTCACCGGCTGAGGACCAGGGTGGGTAGGGGCGGGCGGATCCGGCACCCACATCATCCGGTCGCCCCGGTGCGCCGGGTGGCGACGTACGAGACGTGGCTGAGGACCGCCTCGGCGACGACCTCCGGATCGGTCCGCGGCGCCCAGTGCCCGAGCGGCAGGTGCACGCGGCGCAGGTCGTCGCACCAGGGCTCGCTCGCCTCGAGCGCCGCCTCCCGGATCGCGGGGTCGCGAGTGAGGGCGAGCTGCAGCACCGGCACGGTCGTACGACGCTCCCGCAGCCGGCGGCGGAAGGTGACGTTGCCCCGGTAGTAGCGCAGCCCCGAGACCATCTCGCGTCCCCCCACCACCCGCAGGACCGGCGGCGCCAGCGGTGAGACGAGGAACGAGACGTAGGACGACGCGAGGCCCTGGCCCGCCAGTCGGGCGATCCCGGCCGGCGTGGGGTGCAGGAGCGTACGACGCGTCCACGCCGCCACGTGGTCGAGGTTGGGACCGCTGATCGAGGTGAAGCCGGCGATCCGGTCTGCGGCACCCGGCTCGCACACCGCCTCCCACGCCTGCACCGATCCCCAGTCGTGGCCCACGACGTGGGCGGGGCGGTCGGGACTCGCGGCGTCGACCACGGCCATCAGGTCGGCGGCGAGGTGGGGGAGTGCGAACGCGTCGTCGGAGGCGCCGGTCGGTGAGAATCCCTGGCCGCGCGTGTCGTAGACCACGACGCGCAGGTGCGGGGCGAGCCGCTCGGCGACGGGGAGCCACATCCGGTGCGTGTCGGGATAACCGTGCACCAGCACGACGGCCGTGGCGTCGGGTTCGCCCGTCTCCTGCACCGCAAGGTCGACCCCGTCACCCCGCACGGTGCGACGGCGCCAGGTCAGGGGTGAGGGGGAGTCCATGGCGCTCCGTACCCCGGAGGGGCGCGTCCAGCCCCTCGGTGCCGCAGCACCTTCTCCGGCGGGCGGCCCTTGGCGAGCTCGTCCACGAGCTTGTCGCCCGCACACCGAGAAGGTGATCCGGTCGGAGCGCGGGTTGAGCTGCGCCGCCGCGCGACAGCCGCGCCGGGGTCAGCCCTTGTCGGTGTCGGCCGCCCGCTGCAGCATCTGGGACTCGCTGGCCACGGACTTCACCGTGCCGGGGTCCATGAGGGGCTCGGTGCCCGGCTGGTGCAGGTCGGTCTCGGTGGTGTCGGGGTTGACACCCTCGCCCGCGGCGGGGATGCCGGACGGCGTGGTGATGTCGTCGGTGGTGCCCGCGTCGAGCTCGGCCTCCACCTCCGCCTCGCTCAGCCCGAGGGCGGGCGCGAGCACGGCGGCCTGCTCCGACGACGCGCGCCTGGGAGCGGTCTTCCGGGCTGCGCCCTTCTTCGCGGCTGCCTTCTTCGCAGGAGCCTTCTTGGCAGGTGCCTTCTTGGCAGCCGGCACCGTGACGGGGGGAGCCTCCGGCGCCGTGTCCAGCGCGGTGTCCGGACCACTGGTCGAGGAACGCCCGGCGCCGGTCACCGGGTCGACCTCGGTGGAAGCCGGCCGGTCGGCGGGCCACGGCGCGGGCGGGGTCGGTCGCGAGCCCGAGACCTGCTCGATGACACGCCCGACGACGCGGGCCGTCGTGCGCACCCCGGTCGTGGCGATGCCCACCGAGGTCCCGATGACGGCTGCGGCGGCATGGGCGGGGAGCGTGACGGCTCCGGAGACCAGGCGGATGGGGTTCACCAGCGTTCCTCTCGTCGACGTACTACGTCAGTGGGACCTGCAGTACCCCGATCGGCGCCAGGCCAGACCGTGACCTGTGCCACGGCGTGCGTCTCGAGCCACAGCGTACGGAGCGTGGCCCCGCACGCAACGAACCGGCCCGCCCCCACGTGGGGACGGCCCGGTCTCGTCACGCGACGATCAGGACGTGGTCTGCGAGCGGACCTCGTCCACTCCGGACTGCCCCTCGGACCTGACCTTGCCGGCGCTGTCGGACGCGGTGTCCTTGACCTCCTGGGCAGCGTCCACCGCCGTCTCCTTGACGCCGTCGACGACGTCCTGCGCCATCGACTTCGCCTGGTCCACGACCGGCTGGCCGTGCTCCTTGGCAGCGTCGACGACGTGACCGGCCGCCACGGCCTCCTTCTCGGAGGCGGGAATCAGCGCCGAGACGATCAGCCCGGCGCCGAAGGCGACGAGGCCGGCCGCCAGCGGGGCGCCCTGCACCTTGTCCTGGGCGCCGCTGACGGCGTCCTGGGCCGTGCCCTTGACGGAGTCGACCGCTCCGGTCGTGGAGCCCATGGCGGACCCGGCCGTGCCGGTCGCCGACGAGCTGACGCCGTGGGCGGTGCCCATCACCTTCTCGCGCATGGACTGCACGCGGCTGCGCGCCGCCTGCTTGCGCCGCTCGACGATGGCCGACGGGCTCACCCGGTCCTGCAGGGCGTCGACGTCGGCGGTCATCGACTGCCGCGTCTGCTCGATCTCGGACCTCAGTTCTTCTGTGCTCTGACCCATGCTGCGTCCTCCTTGAGTGTCTGCTGCGTCTCCGGCAGCTGCGGGTTTGCGTTCTTGAGCTCCTTGCGGCCGCGGGCCGCCAGGACGGCGCCGACGATCGCCCAGATGAGCGTGACGATCAGGAATGCCAGCTCCACCGGCATCCAGTTGTCGAGCAGGTAGGCCAGGGCGAACGAGCCGAGGATCAGGGCGAGCAGGCCGGCGACACCGGCACCGCCGAGCATCCCGGCCCCCTTCCCGGCCTTGGCCGCCTCTTCCTTGAGCTCGGTGCGAGCAAGCTCCAGCTCCTGCTTGACGAGCGTCGTCAGGTCGTTGCTCAGGTCGCCCACGATCTGGCCGAGGCTGCGCCCGTCCTCGACGCCCGTGCTCGCGACGTGCGAGCCCGTCGGGGTCGTCGCGCTCGTCGGCGTCACAGGGTCGAATCCCTGGGCCCCTGTCACGGCGTGTCCTGGGTGCGCTGGCCCGGCAGGCCGGACGTGGTGGAGTCGAGGCCGGACGGCGTCGTCAGCGTCGGGTCGGTCGCCGGGGTGTCGTACCCCGAGGTGCCCGGGCGGTCGGTGCTCGACCGGCCCGCGAGGGGTGCAGCTCCGCCGGCGGTCCCCATGGGGCCCGTCCCGGCACCGGTGGTGCCGAACGTCGTGTCGGTCGGGTACGTCGTCGCGCTGGTGCCGGTCGTGCCGTGGGACTCGGCGAGCGACGCGGCAGCCGCACCGTCGGCGGTCGCGCGGAACATCCGCCCGGCGACCACGCCTGCAGCGAGTGCGCCCAGGAGGAACGTGCCGGGACGGCGTCGCGCGAAGTCGCGCGCGTCGTCGAGCAGCTGTCCGGGCTCGCGGTTCTCGAGGTGGCTCCCGAGGGCGCGGACGCGGTCGGAGACCTCCTGGGCCAGGTCGGTGGCCATGCCCTGGGAGGGGCCCTGGCCCTGCGCCATCTGCTGCAGGTCGTCGCCGAGCGTCCGGAGGGTCTCCGACAGCTTGTCGCGACCGGTGGTGGCCTGGTCGCTGAGCTGGGTGGTCACCTGGTGCCTGGCCTCGCCCACGACGTTGCGGGCCTGCTCGGCCGCGGTGCCGGCGACGTTGAGCGCCTCGTCCTTGGCGGTGCCGGCCACGTGCTTGCTCTGGTCGGCAGCCGTGGCCGCGGTGTCCTTGGCCTTGTCGGTCGTGCTCGAGCTCGACCCGGTCGTGCCCGAGCTGTAGCCGCTCGCGTCATAGCCGGCGGTGCCGGTGGTGCTGAGCGGGTCATTTCCGTAGGTCGTCATGCGTCCTCCTCGGACTGGGTGTTGGTGGTGCGTGCGCCCGGATCGGGGTCCGGATCGCTGGCGGGCTCGGAGTCCGGCCGCAGCTGCTGCTGATCCGGCTCCTCCCCGTCCGGCGTCGGCGGATCCGCGTCCTGGTCGTGGTAGGGGTGCTCGGTCATGGCGCTCCGTACCCAGCGTCCGGCGTCGCACTCCACCCGTTCGGGGGGACTCCTCGAAATGCATGTGAGGTCGGCCGACGGGGCACTGGGAACGATGGCTGCATTCCTCCACCACGCGCCCGCCCCGCGGTCGTACGCCGACCTCACAGACGCCGAGGTCGAGGACATCGGGCGCACCCTGGACGCCCTGCGCGAGGAGGTCCTCGCCGACCGGGGCGCGCGCGACGCGGCGTACATCCGACGCGTGATCGCGGTCCAGCGCTGCCTCGAGGTGGGCGGGCGAGTCGTGCTCCTCGGCAGCCGGAGCCGGACCGCCTGGTGGCTGGGCACCACCTCGCTTGCCCTCTCGAAGGTGCTCGACAACATGGAGATCGGGCACAACGTGCTGCACGGGCAGTGGGACTGGATGCGCGACCCCCGGATCCACTCCTCGTCGTGGGACTGGGACTACGCCTCGGCGCCGGACCAGTGGAAGCGGGCGCACAACGACCGGCACCACGTGAACACCAACGTGCTCGGCAAGGACAACGACCTCGGCTACGGCATCATGCGCGTGGACGAGGCCCAGGAGTGGCAGCCGCGTCACCGCCTGCAGCCGTTGCTCAACCTGCTCAACGCGATCTTCTTCGAGTACGGCATCGCCACCTACGACCTCGACCTGGGCGAGACGTTGCGGCAGAGCAAGGGCGTGTCCGCCGAGCAGAAGGCGGAGATGCGCACGACAGCGCGCCGGGCCGCTCGCAACGCGCTCCGCGACTACGTGCTGCACCCGCTGCTGTCGGCGCCCACCGGGTCGGCCCGCACCACCTTCACCGCCAACCTCGTCGCCAACCTGGCGCGCAACGTGTGGAGCCACTCGGTGATCATGTGCGGCCACTTCCCCGAGGGTGTGGCGACGTTCGAGGTGGCCGAGCTCGACGAGCACGAGACGCGCGGTCGGTGGTACGTCCGCCAGATGCTCGGCTCCGCCGACGTCTCCGGCCCGCCGCTGCTGCACGTGCTGTGCGGCAACCTCTCGCACCAGATCGAGCACCACCTGTTCCCGGACCTGCCCAGCAACCGCTACCGCGAGATCGCGGTGCCCGTCCGCGAGCTCTTCGAGCGCCACCGCCTGCCCTACAACACCGCGCCGCTGTGGCGGCAGGTCGCCAGCGCCTGGCACAAGGTCGTCCGGCTGTCGGTGCCGCCCCGGCGCTGACCGACCTCCGCCGGCGCATGACGGTGCCCGCGGTGGGGCACCTGTCCGCCATGAGCAGGATGCCGGCGGTGCCGGCGCACGTCCCGGGCGGCGAGTTCTCCGTCGGCGTGGAGGAGGAGCTCATGCTCGTCGACGAGCACGACGAGCTGATGGGTGCCGCGGCGGCGCCGCTGGTGGAGGCGATGTCGCAGTCCGTGGAGGACGCGGGCGTCGTGACCGGCGAGATCTACGTCGACCAGGTCGAGCTCAACACCCCCGTGTGCCGGAGCGCCGACGACGTGTGGCGATCCCTGCGCGACCTCCGGGCCCTCGTCGGCAAGGAGGGCGGCCGCGTCCTCGCGGCGGGGGTGCACCCGACGGCGCCGGTCGGCGTGCCCGACATCGCCACCTCGCCGCGCTACGACCGCGTCATCGACGAGTACGCCGGCCTGCTCCGCACGCCGACCGCGGCGCTGCAGGTGCACGTCGGACTGCCCGACGAGCACACGGCGATGCTCGCCTACCGCGGCCTGCGCAACCGCCTGCCGCTCCTGCGCGCCCTGGCCGCGGGGTCGCCGTACTGGCACGGGCTCGACTCGGGGCAGGCCACCGCCCGGGCCGCCATCATCCGGTCCTACCCCCGGACCACGATGCCGCCGCTGCTGCGGTCGTGGGACGACTACGTCGCGCGCACGGAGGCGCTGATGACGGCGGCCGAGGCGTCCGACCACACCTACGTGTGGTGGGAGATGCGTCCGCGACCGCTGCTCGGGACCCTCGAGGTGCGGGTGATGGACGCCGTGCCGTCCCTGTCGACGGTCGCCGCGCTCACCGCACTGGTGCAGGGCATCGCCCTCCGCGCCGTGGAGTCGCCCGACGACGTCGACCTCGACGACGACGTGCTCGCGGTCAACGACCACCGCGCTGCGCGCTACGGCCTCGACACCCGGGTCGTGGACGTCGACGGGTCGTTGCGACCTTTGCGGGAGGTCGCCGGCCGGGTGGTCGCCGAGGCGCGCGCGGCGCTGGCCGCCGACGGCGTCGACGCTCCGGTCGACCCGCTCGAGGCCGCGCTCGCCCGCGAGACCGAGCCGAACCGCCAGCGGCGGGTGGTGGCCGCCGGTGGCATGCCGGCCCTCCTCGCCGACCTCGTCGCCCGCACCACGGATCTGGACGGCTGAGCGACGTGGGCCGTCCGTCCCTCGTCCGGGGCCTGGCGCCTCAGCGCTGCGCGTCCGGCTCGCGCAGCAGCCACCAGCCGGCGGTCCAGGCGGCCGCGCCCGCGACGAGCTCGACGTGCAGGTCGGCGATCGCGATGCTGACCATGGTGGTCACCGCGACCGCGCTGAACCCGTCGAGCGCCATCAGCTGCTGACCGACTCGCTCGCCGTGGCCACCGCGGCGCGACGCCGGGCGTCGAGGGCGGAGGAGCGGCGGGACAGGCGCTGGTCGAGCAGGTGGGCGGCCTCGGTGGTGCGCCCGGCCATCGCCAGGACGTGCACGAGGGTGTCCTCGACGACCTCGCGCTGGGCCCGGCTGCCGCCCAGCGGCGCCATGGTGGCGACGACACCGGTCAGCGTCACGGCGGCGGCGTTCCACCGCTCCTCGACGACGTGGCCGAGGCCGGTGCACAGGGGAGCCACGACGTCGCGGAAGACGCGGTCGTCGCTCCGCTCCGCGTGGGCCTCCAGCGCGGCCAGGGCGGCAGCGTCGCCGTCGGCGGCGAGGAGGACGGCGCTGTGCATCGCGGCGAACGGCGTCGGGGGTGCGGTCAGCCACTCGTCCGGGGCCTGCGCCCGCACCTCGGCGACGGGCAGGTCGTCGGTCCACGCCCCGGTCACCCGGCCGCGCCAGAGGAGCGACCCGCTGTCGACGACGACCCGGCTGCCGCTGACGACCGACGGGGCGAGCTCGCGGGCATAGCGCCGGCGCACGGCCGCCACGTCGTCCTGCATCAGCTCGTGGAGCGCGGCGTGCCAGGAGAAGTGGGACCGGTGGTTTGCCTCCGGACCGCGGGAGCGGATCCACTCGTCGAGCCACACCAGCCCGGTGGTGTGGTCGCCGGTCTCGTAGTAGACGTGCGCCCTCGCGTGGACGGCATGGCCCGAGGCGGGCTCGACGGAGAGGGCGTAGGACGCGAGGTCCTCGGCCTCGGCCCACCGCTCCTGGTCCTGCCGGACGAACGCGAGCTGGCCGGCGTACCACCAGTCGTCGCCGTAGCTCCGGCCGAGCGACTCGACGAGCTCGGCGGTCTGCGTGCCGCTGGTCAGCCCACCGAACGCCACCGTCGGCACGGCGACGCTCACCGCGAGGGCGTCGCGCGGGAACAGGCGGACGTGCCGGAGCAGGGCCGCGGCGCCGGTGGCCTCGTCGGTGCGGAGCCGGGTGGTGACGGCGTCGAGGAAGGAGGACTCGCGGTCGTCGAGGTGGCGGTGCGCCGCGGCCCGGTGGGCGGCGCGGAGGGACGCGCGCCAGTGGGTGTTGGCGCCCCACTCGTGCCCGAGCAGCGCGAGGGCGGCGTGGGCCTGCACGAAGCCCTCGTCGGCGGAGACCGCCTCCGCGAGGCCCTCCTCCACGCCGTCCTGGAGGCGGAGCAGGCGACCCAGCGCGGCGTTGTAACGCTCGGCGGCGTCCTGGCTGGCGGACAGGGTGAGGCCGTAGGGGTCGACGGGCCGGCGGCGGACCTCGCCGTGCAGCGAGCGGCTGACGATGCGCGCCACGTCGTAGGCCTGCTCGCGGATCTCCGGCATCGCCGTGGACTCCCACAGGTTCCCGCGGCGCAGCGACCCGACCGCGAGGAAGGGGAGCGTGTCGGGCAGGGTGCCGAGGATGCGGCCGTCGTCGGCGGTGTCGATGCCGAGGCCCGCCGGGCCCGGCCGCACCAGGCCCGACTGCGCCAGCCGGGTGAGCAGCGGGTCGGCGGCGATGGAGCCGACCGGGCCGGTGCAGTTGACCACCGCCGCCACGCGCAGGGTCGTCCCGTCGTCGAGGGTCACGTGGAGCGCGGAGCCCTCGGTGCGTACGGCGGCGAGGGTGCCGCGGTGGCGCACGAGCCGGCCCTCGGCCGCGACGACCTCGAGGCGGCGGGCGGTGGCCGGCGCCATCCGGTGCCGGTGCACGTCCCACGAGCGGGCGTCCTCGGCGATGAAGCGTCGCTTGTCGGCCTCCGACAGCCCCCGCCACAGCTGGGAGGTGACGGGACGGAGCCCGTCGATCGCGGCCCGCCAGTCGCCGGTGCCGGCGACGGTGTCCGACACGTGCGCGGCGAGGGTCGAGCGGAGGGTGTCGAGGTCCTGGGTGCGGGTGATGCCGGGCGGCGGCGGCACCGGGGGAGTCGTGGGCAGCACGTGCGCGTGGGGCACGGCGTCGGTGCGGGAGACCACGTGGATGGTGCGGTCGGGGCGGTCGGCGCTGATGGCGAGGTCGACCATGGTCAGGCCGGACCCCAGCATCAGCACGTCGCCGACCTCGGGGATCCCCTGCGTCCACGGGTCGGCCACGAGCCGGTGGTCGGCCGCGAGCTCGGGCGGGGCCCACCCGGTGCCCGGGCGGCTGCCGGTCGCGAGGACGACCGCGCGGGCCTCGAGCCGCTCGCCGTCGGAGAGCTCGACGACGAACCCGTCGCCGGAGCGGCTGACGTCGGCGACCTCGGCGTGCCGTCGTACGAGCCGCGCATTGCCGGGGAACTCGGTCGCGGTGGTCAGCAGGCTCTCGATGTAGCGGCCGAAGACGGCCCGGGGGGCGAAGTCGTGGGGCTGGAACGACGCGTCGTGGTGGTTGCGCAGCCAGCGGAGGAAGTGCTCGGGGTCGCGTGGGAACGCGCTCATGCCCGACGCCGGGACGTTGAGGAGGTGGCGCTCGTCCGTCGTGGAGTAGGCCTGGCCGCGACCGGTGCCCGGGGCCGGGTCGACCAGCTCCACGGTGAATCGCGACGACAGTGCGGTCACGAGGTGCGTGGCGACGAGCGTGCCGCCCGCACCCGCTCCCACCACGACGACCCGACAGTCTCCCTCGATCGTCCCCACAGCAGCCTCCTCCATAGTCAACTGACTTAGTGGACAAAAGGTATCAGTCCTGCCCCCGCCGGCCGAGTCGGGGCGACGGCGTGGCGGCCCCGATCAGGTCGGGCGGCGCATGACCACGCGCGGGAACCCCGCGGAGGTGGCCTCGGTGCGCGCGGCGAGGGCGAAGCCGGCGTCCTCGAAGAGCTTGCGGGTGCCGACGTAGGCCATCGTCAGGTCCACCTTCTCACCGCGGTTGTCGACCGGGTAGCCCTCGACGACCGGGGCGCCGTGCTGGACGGCGTACGCCACCGCGCCCTCGAGGAGCACGTGGGAGATCCCGCGGCCCCGGTGCCCGGGGCGGACCCGGATGCACCACGCCGACCACACGGGCTGGTCGTCGACGTGCGGGATCTTCGTCGAGCGGGCGAACGGCAGGTCCGCGCGCGGGGCGACGGCCGCCCAGCCGACGACCTCGTCGCCGTCGTAGGCGAGCACGCCCGGCTTGGTGCGCCTGCGGGTCAGCCCCTCGACGTAGGCCGCGCGGTCGGGTCCGGCCAGCTCGCGGTTGTCCTTCGCAGGGATGCGGTGGCTCAGGCACCAGCACACGTTCGAGGCCGGGTTCTTCGGGCCGACCATCGTGCGGACGTCGTCGAAGCGCGCGTGCGTCGCCGGGTGGACGACGAAGCCGCCGGTCCTCACCAAGGGAGTGCTGGCCATGGCGCCACGCTAGTCGCGTCGCTGGGCGCAGCCGGTTGAATGGGGGGATGGACGCGGCTGCACCGACGATGCGCAAGATCGGCCTGCTGGGCGGGATGAGCTGGGAGAGCTCCGCGCTCTACTACGAGATCCTCAACGAGGCGGTGCGCGACCGCCTCGGCGGCTACCACTCGGCGCGGGTGCTGATGTCCTCCGTCGACTTCGCCGAGGTCGAGGCCATGCAGGCGGCGGGGGAGTGGGACGACGCCGGCCGGCTGCTCGCCGCCGAGGCGGCCGCGCTCGAGAAGGCGGGCGCCGAGTGCGTCGTCCTCTGCACCAACACGATGCACAAGGTCGCGGACGCGATCGAGGCGGTGATCGGCGTGCCGCTGGTCCACATCGCCGACGTGACCGCGGCAGCCGTCCGCGACGCCGGGCTCTCGCGGGTCGCGCTCCTCGGCACCCGGTTCACCATGGAGCAGCCCTTCCTGCGCGACCGGCTCGCCACCCACGGCGTCGAGGTCCTGGTCCCGCCGAGCGAGGACCGCGAGCTCGTGCACGAGGTGATCTACGGCGAGCTCGTCCACGGTGTCGTGCGCGACGAGTCGCGGGCGGCGTACGTCGACGTGGTGCAGCGGCTGGTCGCCGACGGCGCCGAGGGGGTGGTCCTCGGCTGCACCGAGATCGAGCTGCTCCTGGGGCCCGACGACCTCGAGGTGCCCGTCTTCGCGACCACCCGCCTCCACGCGCTGGCGGCGGTCGACTTCGCCCTCAGCTGAGCGCCGGGTCCCGCATCACCAGGTCGAGCCAGTCGTCGAGCCGGGCGAGCAGGTCGGAGCGGCCGAACAGCGGTCGCTTCCCGGGCGGCGGCAGGTAGCCCACGGCGTCCATGACGAGCCAGTGTCCCTCGACCGCGCGCCCGGCGGCCGTGGCGTAGCGCCGGAGGAAGTCCTGCGCCGCATCGGTGCCGTGGGCCAGGGCGAGGTTGGACGCCCCGTGGGCCGCGTCGAGCCAGGCCGGTCCGGTCGAGGTCTCCACCCAGTCGACCACCCCGGTCACCGCGTCGCCCGCCCACAGCAGGTTGCGGTGGCTGAAGTCGCGGTGCAGGAACGTCGGCTCGTAGGCCGGTGCCGGGCCCGCCAGCACCTCGAACGCCCGCTGCCACGAGCCCGGGTGCCGGGACCACGACGGCACCACCCACTTCGCCTCCCACGCCCACGACTGGAAGGTGCGGAAGGGCTGTGCCGGCTGCTGGGCGTGGATCGCCGCCAGCAGGTCGGCCATCGCCTGACTCCGGGCGCCGCCGGGCTCCTCGTCCTCATCGAGCGGTGCGCCGGGGAGCCGGGACATCAGGTGCGCCGCCACGCCTGCGACCGTCCCGTCGGCGTCGAGCGCGAGGCTGGTCGGGGCCGGGACCGACGTGCCCGCCATCGCGACCTGCGCGTCACGCTCGCGGCTGACCAGCTCCGCGCCGTGGGTGCGCCACGGCTCTGCAGTCATCAACCGCAGCACCGAGTCGGCGCCGTCGTCGTGCCGCAGCGCGAGCATCGTCGACGTCAGGCCGCCGGGGAGTGCGTCGTACGACACGACCGGTGAGCCGAGCGCGGATCCCGCCCAGGCGAGGGCTGCTGCGATGTCGACGTCGTCCTGCACGCCGCGACGCTAGCGGGCCGTCGGCTGCCGTCAGCCCTCGGCCGGCCAGAGCGAGTGGTAGGCGTTGATCGCCGGCTGCCCGCCGAGGTGGGCGTAGAGCACGTGCGAGTCGGCCGGGATGTCGCGCGAGGTGACCAGGTCGATCAGCCCGGCGAGCGACTTCCCCTCGTAGACCGGGTCGGTGATCATCGCCTCGAGCTGAGCGCCGAGCGCCATCGCCTCCATGGTCGAGTCGACCGGCAGGCCGTAGAGCTCACCCGCCCAGCCCTCGAGGACGGTGATCTCGTCGTCGCGCAGGTCGCGGCCCAGCTCGACCAGCTCCGCGGTGTGCCGGGCGATGCGCGCCACCTGGGCGCGGGTCGTGTCGAGCGTCGCACTGGCGTCGATGCCGAGGACGCGACGACGTACGCCGGTGAGGTCCTCGAGCGCCGCGAAGCCGGCGATCATCCCGGCGTGGGTGGAGCCGGTGACCGTGCAGACCACGATGGTGTCGAACGTGACGCCGAGCGCCTTCTCCTGCTCGGCCACCTCGAAGGCCCAGTTGGCGAAGCCGAGGCCGCCGAGGCGGTGCTCGCTCGCGCCCGCCGGGATGGCGTACGGCGTCCCGCCGGCCTCCTCGACCTCGCGGAGCGCGTCCTTCCACGAGTCGCGGATGCCGATGTCGAAGCCGGCCGGGTCGAGGCGCGAGTCGGCTCCCATCATCCGGCTGAGCAGGATGTTGCCGACCTGGGTGTTGGTCGGGTCGTCCCAGGGCACCCACTTCTCCTGCACGAGGCGGCACTTCAGCCCGAGGTGGGCGGCGACGGCGGCGACCTGCCGGGTGTGGTTGGACTGGTAGCCGCCGATCGAGACGAGCGTGTCGGCGCCGCTGGCCAGCACGTCGGGGACGATGTACTCGAGCTTGCGGACCTTGTTGCCGCCGAAGGCGAGGCCGCTGTTGACGTCCTCGCGCTTGGCCCAGACCTGCGCACCTCCTCCCCGCGCGGCGAGGTGCTGGGTGAGCCGCTCCAGGTGATGGACGGGGGAGGGGCCGAAGGTCAGCGGGTGGCGGGGGAACTGGTCGAGGATCACGGGGTCTCCTGGCGATCGGGCGGGGCGCAATATATTGCACATCGCCAGCGCTCGGCCGTCAAGGGAGGCGGGCGGGGCTGACGGTGGGGCTCCGCGTCGGGCAGGGTGGCCGGGTGCTCACCGTCATCGTCGCGCTCACCGCCAACACGGTCCTGGCGATCCTGAAGAGCATCGTCGCTGTCGTCACCGGCTCGGCGTCGATGGTCGCCGAGGCCGCGCACTCGTGGGCCGACGCGGGCAACGAGGTCTTCCTCGTCGTGGCCGAGCGGCGGTCGGAGAAGCCGGCCGACGAGGGCCACCCGCTCGGCTACGGCCGCGAGGCCTACGTGTGGTCGATGATCGCGGCCTTCGGGCTGTTCGGCGTCGGTGCGGCGGTGTCGGTCATCCACGGGGTCCAGTCGCTGGGCGCCGAGGAGGAGGACGTGCAGTACCTCTGGGCCTACGTCGTCCTGGGAGCGGCCTTCGTCCTCGAGGGGATCTCGTTCCTGCAGGCCTCGCGCGAGCTGCGCCGCGGTGCGCGGTCTGCCGACGTGAGCCGGGTCAGGTTCCTCGACCAGACGTCCGACCCGACGCTGCGCGCGGTCTACCTCGAGGACACCGCCGCGCTGCTCGGCATCATCATCGCCGTCACGGGCCTCGGGCTGCACCAGGCGACCGGCGACCCGGTGTGGGACGCGATCGGGTCGATCCTCGTCGGCCTGCTGCTCGGCTGGGTGGCGGTCTACCTGCTGCGGCGCAACATGGTCTTCCTCGTCGGCCAGGTCGCCGACCCCCGCATCTACGACACCGTGCTGGGTTGGCTCCGCGAGCGGCCGGAGGTGCAGACCGTCAACACCCTGCACCTGCAGTACGTCGGCCCGGAGCGGCTGTTCCTCGTCGGGTCGGTCGACCTCGTGGGCGACGACCCCGAGAGCGAGGCCGCGGAGGAGCTGCAACGCCTCGAGGACCACCTCGAGGAACGGCCCGAGATCGCCCGGGCCGTCCTCTCCCTGGCCGCGCCGGGGCGCCCGCCGAGCGTCGGGCACGTCTACGGGAACAACGACGATGATTGAGCGTTGAACCAGTCATGAAGAAGATCGGGTTCCTGAACTTCGGCCACTGGACCGACTCGCCGCAGTCGGCGGTGCGCTCGGCGTCCGACACGCTCCTGCAGTCGATCGACCTCGCCGTCGCGGCCGAGGAGCTCGGTGCGGACGGTGCGTACTTCCGCGTGCACCACTTCGCCCGCCAGCTCGCGTCCCCCTTCCCGCTGCTGGCCGCCGTCGGCGCGCGCACCAGCCGGATCGAGATCGGCACCGGCGTGATCGACATGCGCTACGAGAACCCGCTCTACATGGCCGAGGACGCGGGGTCGGCCGACCTCATCGCCGGCGGCCGGCTGCAGCTCGGCATCAGCCGGGGGTCACCGGAGCAGGTGATCGACGGCTGGCGCTACTTCGGCTACGCACCCGCCGAGGGCGAGGACCAGGCCGACATGGCCCGGCGCCACACCGAGGTGCTCCTGCAGGTGCTGCAGGGGGAGGGGTTCGCGCAGCCGAACCCGCGCCCGATGTTCCCGAACCCGCCCGGCCTGCTGCGCGTCGAGCCCCACTCCGAGGGCCTCCGCGACCGCATCTGGTGGGGCGCCGCGTCCGACGCCACCGCCCGGTGGGCGGCCGAGAAGGGCATGCACCTGATGAGCTCCACGCTCAAGGCCGACGAGACGGGCGAGCCCTTCCACGTCCAGCAGCGCAAGCAGATCGAGGTCTTCCGCGACGCCTGGCGCGAGGCCGGCCACGAGGGTGAGCCCCGCGTGTCGGTGAGCCGCTCGATCATGCCGATCACCACCGACCTCGACCGGATGTACTTCGGGCACGAGGGCACGAGCTCCGACCAGTTCGGGCAGATCGAGGCCAACCTGCGTGCGGTCTTCGGCAAGACGTACGCCGCCGAGCCCGACGTGCTCGTCAAGGAGCTCGCCGAGGACGAGGCCGTCGCCGCGGCCGACACCCTGCTGCTGACGGTGCCCAACCAGCTCGGCGTCGACTACAACGCCCACGTCCTCGAGACGGTGCTCACCGAGGTGGCGCCCGACCTCGGCTGGCGCTGACCGAGCAGCACCCGACCCCACTCCCACGCTCACGAAGGAGCACTCAGATGGCACGCATCACCGTCCTGGGAGGCACCGGCTATGCCGGCGCCGCCGTCGTCGCCGAGGCCCGCAAGCGCGGTCACGAGGTGACCTCCCTCAGCCGCTCGGCGCCGGAGTCGCCGGTCGACGGCGTCGACTACGTCGAGGGCTCGGCGCTCGACCCCGAGGCCCTCGACCGCGTCCTCGACGGCCGCGACGTCGTGCTCAGTGCGCTCTCGCCGCGCGGTGACATGGCCGGGAGGCTCGAGGGCGTCGTGACGGACCTGGTGTCCCGTCTCGCGGGCACGCCCACGCGGCTCGGCTACGTCGGCGGCGCGTCCTCCCTCCTCACCGAGGAGGGCGGTCCGCGCCTGTGGGACGTCTCGAAGGACCACGTCCCGGACGAGGTGCGCCCCGAGGTCGCGACGGGCCTGAACGCCCTGACGCTGCTCGAGGAGAGCCCGGCGTCGCTCGACTGGTTCTACGTCAGCCCGCCCGAGGAGTTCGGCTCGTGGCTCGGCACGCCGTCGACGGGTCGCTACACGCTGGGTGGCGACGTGCTGCTCCGCAACGCGGACGGCACGTCGACGATCTCGGCCGACGACCTCGCCCTGGCGATCGTCGACGAGCTCGAGACGCCGGCCCACCACCGCCGGCGCTTCACGGCGATCGCCTGATCAGGGCGCGGCGGCTCGCAGCTTCTCCAGCAGCGGGCCGGCCGCCTCACTGAGGAACCGGTCCTGCCCCTCGTCGCCGACCTGCACGAGCGCGACGTCGGTGAAGCCGGCCTCCCAGTGGGCGGACACGGCCTCCACGATCTTGTCGAGGTCGGGCCCGCAGGGGATCGACTCCGCGACGTCCTCCGGGCGGACGTACGTCGTGGCGCCCGAGAAGCCGGCCGGGGTGGGCAGGTCGGCGTTGACCGACCAGCCGCCGCCGAACCAGCGGAACTGCTCGTGCGCCCGCGTGACGGCGGTGTCCTCGTCGGGGTCCCAGCAGACCGGGATCTGCCCGACCGCGCGGGCGTCGCGGCCGATGCGCGGGGCGCCCTCGACCGCGTTCCACGACTCGACGATCTCGGCCTTCGGCTCGACGGCCACGAGGTGGTCGCTCAGCGGCGCGAACCGCTCGATCGCGCGGTCTCCGGCGACCGCGACCCCGATGTCGACGCCCTCGTCGGGCAGGTCCCAGATGCGGGCCGAGTCGACCTGGAAGAAGTCGCCACGGTGGTCGACGAGGTCGCCAGTGTGGAGGGCCCGGATCACCTCGATCGCCTCGGCGAGCATGTCCTGTCGCTCGGCGAGCGCCGGCCACCCCTCGCCGACGACGTGCTCGTTGAGGTTCTCGCCGCTGCCCAGGCCGAGGGTGAACCGGCCCTCCGCGAGGATCTGGAGCGTCGCGGACTTCTGGGCGACGACCGCCGGGTGGTAGCGCAGCGTCGGGCACGTCACGTAGGTCATCAGGCCCACCCGCTCGGTCGCCTGCGCCACGGCCCCCAGGGTCGTCCAGGCGTACGGCGCGTGCCCCTGCTCGGTGAGCCACGGGGAGAAGTGGTCGCTCATCACCTCGAAGTCGAAACCGGCCCGCTCGGCGGCGACGGCGTACGACACCAGCTCCCGCGGTCCGCTCTGCTCGGTCATCAGGGTGTATCCGAAGCGCGTCATCCTGCGACCGTAGCCAGCCGTCCGGACGCACCCACCACCCGTTGAGGTGAGCAGCCTCAGGTGTGCGGTGCTTGTGTGGGGCCATGGACACCACAGACGGACAGGGCAAGACCGATCAGGACGGCCAGCAGGGCCAGGTCTCCGAGATGGCGGCGGACGCCCCGGAGCCGATCAGCTCGGGCGACTCGGTGGCGGGCCAGCCCGACCCGCACCCGGGTGAGGTCGACGAAGGCGCCCAGGGGCCGAACGCGATCCCGGACGACCCCACCGGCGAGCACCCCCACGAGCCGTGAGCCGCGAGGAGGCCACCACCTGACCGCGCACGCCCGGCTCCGGTAGAAACGACCCATGAGCGAGAGCAGCGGACGGGCCAGGCCAGTGATCCTCGTCGTGGGCGCCGGGCCGGGTGTGAGCGCGTCGGTCGCGCGCCGCTTCGCCGACGAGGGACACGACGTCGCGCTCCTCGGCCAGGACCAGCAGGTGCTCGACCAGCTCGCCGCCGACCTGGGCGCCCGCGGTGCCAACGTCGGCCACGCGTGCGTCGACGTCACCGACGAGCAGGCCGCGCGTGATGCCGTACGCCGCTTCGGCGAGCACACCGGTCGCATCGACGTCCTGCACTTCAACCCGAGCGCCTTCCGCGAGAAGGACCCCCTGACCCTCTCGGTGGCCGAGCTGCTCGAGGACGTGGCGCTCGGGGTGGGCGCCCTGCTGACCGTCGTGCAGGCGGCGCGGCCCTACATGTCCGCGGGCGGGCGGATCAGCGTCACCGGCAGCATGGCGGCCGACCAGCCCTGGGAGCGCGCGGCCTCGCTGGGGGTGCAGAAGGCGGGAGTGCGCAACCTCGTGCACAGCATCGACAAGACGCTGGCCGGCGACGGGATCCGCGCCGTCTCCGTCACCGTGCGGGGATCCCTGGCGCGCGAGGGCGCGTTCACCCCCGACCGGGTCGCCGACGCGATCTGGGAGGCCGTCGCGACGGACGACGCCGACTGGCGCAGCGAGGTCCCGTACGCGGGCTGAGCAGGCCGGCTCAGGCCGACGACGTCGGGCGCTGCAGGTTGAGTACGACGACCGCCACGGCGGCGAGCGGCACGACCAGGGTCCATGCGGTCGCGACGACCCCCATCGCGCTGCCCACGCAGATGAGCGTGCGTCCGACGTTGGGGTGCCGGGACGACGCGACCAGGCCGGCGAGGACCAGCGTGCCCCCGCCGACCAGCGTGCCGAACCAGAACCACAGGCCTCCGTCCCCCGACCGCACGGCCCGGACGGACTCCGCGATGCCCGCTCCGACGTAGAGCAGGCCCAGCCCGAGCGTCAGCCCGAACGTGAGGCGGGAACGGTCCATGGCCCAGCGTAGGGTCCGGCGAGGACCCCCTGCCGAGTGATCTGGACCGGTGCCGGTCAGGGCATCATCCAGCCGACGCCGAACCAGTCGCGCAGCCAGGCGCGCATCCGGAGGATCTCGGCGTGCTGGTCGTCGCGGATGTCCGCGGCCAGGACGGCGACCTCGTCGTGGTCGACCAGCCCCGACGCCAGCAGGTGCTGCGACATCATCACCGCCGCCATGTGGTGCCCGACCATGTCCTGGAGGAACGTCCGGTCGAGCCGGTCACCGGCGAGGCCGGTGAGGTCGCGCATCATCGGCTCGTAGTCGGTGTCCGTCGACTCGTCGGCGTACCACTCGCCCAGCCAGGCCTCCATCTGCGCCACCTGGGCGGACTGCGCCTGCACGATCCGCTCGCCGAAGCGGCGCATGGTCGCGCGGTCCGAGCGGCGCAGCTCGCGCGCCGCGTCGATCGCCTCGCGGTGGTGGGCGACCATCTCGGCGAGGTACTCCTGCTCGCTCGCCACGGAGACGTGGTGCCCGCCCCAGGTGCCACCCATGTGGCCGGTCGGGTGACCGGGCGTCCAGCCCGACACCTCGCCGGACATCATCGGGTGCGGCCAGTCGTCGTCGTACGCCGTCACCGCGGCACCCGCTGCCGCGCCGCCCACCAGTGCGGCCGCGACCACGGCCGCGACGATCGTGCGCCTCATGTCGATCCGCCTCCTCGACACCAGCGTGCGCCGCGGGCCCGGCGGGCGTCAGGGCACGTGGTCCCGCCAGGAGGGGGCCGAGGGTCACACGTGGGTCAGCGCTTGCGGCCGACCAGCAGGTAGGCGAGCGGGCCGACGGGCTGCACCGACAGGGCCGGCACCCACAGCAGCTTGGGCCCGCGCACGAGCTCGGCGGGGCGCTGCTTGAGGTCCTTGGCGCACCACGCGGTGACGACGACCTCCACGATCCCGGCCACGGCGACGATCTTCTTCTGCGTGGGCGTCATGTCGCCCCAGGACTTCTTCTGTGCCATGTCCGCAACCTACCGGGCGGCCGCAGGCGCGCTCAGGCGCCGCTGAGGCCGTTGAGCAGCAGCCAGAAGACGACCACGCCGGCGAAGGCGGCCAACAGGCCCCACCACGCCCCGGTCATCGCCCGCCGCCCGGCCGGGGCGCCCTCGCGCGCCAGTCCGGGCAGCGCCACCGTGATCGCCGTACCGACCGCCGCCATGCCCACGAGCTGCACCGGGACGATCCAGTTCTCGGCGCCCTCGTCGAGGACGACCGCCGTCGCGGGCAGGCTGAGCACGCCGAGGACGAGCAGGGCGACGATCCCGACGACACGCTGGGCTGATCGACTCATGGCGGCACGCTAGCGACCGGGGGAGCGGTGGCCCAGCGACCTTCCGCCCCACCGGGAGGTGGTCTGGACACCGCCCGACGGCCGGTGGTGCTCAGGCCTCCTTGGCGACCAGCGTCAGGACGTCGTACGTCGCCACCGGCTCGTCGTCCTGGTTGGTGACGAGCGCGTCCCAGCGGACCTCGCCGTAGTCGGCCGAGGAGCGTGGGGTGATCTGCTTGACCGTCAACGTCACGCGGATCGAGTCGCCGGCCTTGACGGGGGTGAGGAAGCGGAGGTGGTCGACGCCGAAGTTGGCGAGAACCGGCCCGGGGGCGGGGTCGACGAAGAGCCCGGCCGCCATCGACACGATGAGGTAGCCGTGCGCGACGATGCCGCCGAAGAGCGGGTTCTGCGCGGCCGCCTCGGGGTCGGTGTGGGCGTAGAAGGTGTCGCCCGTGAACTCCGAGAAGTGGTCGATGTCCGCGCGCGAGATCACCCGCGGCTCGGACGCGATGGTGTCGCCGACCTGCAGCGTGGCGAGCGAGTGGCGGAAGGGGTGCTCGGGCGTCTCCGTGCGCCGCGAGCCGCGGGTCCACCGGCCGGTGATCGCGGTGAGCATGTCGGGGGAGGCCTGGATCGCGGAGCGCTGCATGTGGTGGAGCACGCCGCGCACGCCGCCGAGCTCCTCGCCGCCGCCGGCGCGGCCCGGGCCGCCGTGGACGAGCATCGGCAGGGGGGAGCCGTGGCCGGTGTTCTCCGGGGCGTCGTCACGGTCGAGGACGAGGATGCGGCCGTGCCACGGCGCGAGGCCGAGCACGAGGGTGCGGGCGACGTCGGGGTCGTGGGTGATGACCGAGCCGGCCAGCGAGCCCTTGCCGCGCGCGGCCAGGGTGACGGCCTCGTCGAGGGAGTCGTACGACATCACCGTCGACACCGGGCCGAAGGCCTCGACGTCGTGCGGCTCGACGGCTCCCGGGCGGGCCCTGAGCAGGACCGGCGCCATGAACGCGCCCCGCTCGCCGTCGCCCGCGAAGCCGGTCGTGGCGGTGGGGTCGCCGAGGACGACGTCCGCCGAGGAGCGCAGGGCCTCGACGGCCTTGCGGACCTCGTCGCGCTGGCCGAGCGAGGCCAGGGGCCCCATCCGCACGGACTCGTCGTCCGGGTTGCCGACCGTGATGGTGGACAGCCGGGCGGCGATCGCGTCGGTCATCTCGTCGGCCACCGCCGACGGCACGATGACGCGGCGGATGGCGGTGCACTTCTGGCCGGCCTTGGCGGTCATCTCGGTGACGACGCCCTTCACGAACAGGTCCCACTCCGGGTCGCCGGGGGCGACGTCGGGCCCGAGCACGGAGCAGTTGAGCGAGTCGGCCTCGACCTGCAGCTGCACGCCGCCGTGCAGCACCGACGGGTGCTGCCGCAGGATGCCGGCGGTGTGCGCCGAGCCGGTGAAGGCCACCGAGTCCTGGACGCCGAGGTGGTCGAGCAGGTCGCCGGCCGAGCCGGCGAGCAGCTGGAGCGAGCCCTCGGGGAGGATCCCCGACTCGACGATGCGCCGCACCACGAGCTCGGTGAGGTAGGCCGTCTGGCTGGCGGGCTTCACGATGGTCGGGAGGCCCGCGATGAAGGCCGGCGCGAGCTTCTCGAGCATCCCCCAGACCGGGAAGTTGAAGGCGTTGATCTGCACGGCGACGCCGGGTCGCGAGGTGTAGACGTGCTGGCCGAGGAACACGCCGGTGCGGCCGAGCTGCTCGAGGTCGCCGTCGCAGACCACGTGGGCGTTCGGCAGCTCGCGACGGCCCTTGGAGGAGTAGCTGAACACCGTGCCGAACCCGCCGTCGATGTCGATCATCGAATCGCGCCGGGTCGCGCCGGTGGCGAGCGAGAGGTCGTAGAGCTCGTCCTTCAGCCCGGTGAGGTGGGTGGCCAGCTCCTTGAGGAGCAGCGCGCGCTCGTGGAAGGTCAGCTCGCGGATCGCGGGCCCCCCGACCGTCCGCGCGTGGTGGGTCATCGCGCCGAGGTCGAGGCCGGCGCTGGAGATCCGCGCGACCTCCTCGCCGGTGGCCGCGTCCAGGAGCGGGTGGCCCTCGGCGGAGGCGGCGTACCACCGTCCGGCGGCGTAGCTCTCGAGCAGTCGGGTCACGGGGGTCTCCCTCGGATCGGGGTGCGGTTCGTCGGCGCGGTCGGTGTTTGCGCGCCGGAGTGACTGGTGACACACTAATAGCAGACCGATCGGTCAGTAAATGTGGACGCAGCCCCACGTCGGCCCCCTGTGTCGGAGGACGGATGACACTCACCGAGACGCCCCCGGACCGCGAGCTCGAAGCGGGTTTCGAGGCGACGATCGCGCGCAACGACCGGATCGAGCCGCGCGACTGGATGCCCGAGGGCTACCGCCGGACGCTCGTGCGCCAGATCGCCCAGCACGCCCACAGCGAGATCATCGGAATGCAGCCCGAGGGCAGCTGGATCACGCGTGCGCCCAGCCTGCGGCGCAAGGCCATCCTCCTCGCCAAGGTGCAGGACGAGGCCGGCCACGGGCTGTACCTCTACTCCGCGGCCGAGACGCTCGGCGTCTCCCGGCTCGAGCTCACCGAGCTGCTGATCGCGGGCAAGCAGAAGTACTCCTCGATCTTCAACTACCCGACGCTGTCCTACGCCGACGTCGGCACGATCGGCTGGCTGGTCGACGGCGCCGCCATCTGCAACCAGGTGCCGCTGTGCCGCACCTCCTACGGGCCCTACGGCCGCGCGATGATCCGCGTCTGCAAGGAGGAGTCCTTCCACCAGCGCCAGGGCTACGAGCTGCTCGCGACGATGATGCGCGGCACCGACGAGCAGCGGGCGATGGTGCAGGAGTCGGTCGACCGGTTCTGGTGGCCGGCGCTGATGATGTTCGGCCCGCCCGACGACGCCTCGCCCAACACCGCCCAGTCGATGGCGTGGGGGATCAAGCGCCACACCAACGACGAGCTGCGGCAGAAGTTCGTCGACATGTCCGTCCCGCAGGCCGAGGCGCTCGGCGTCACCCTCCCCGACCCCGAGCTGCGCTGGAACGAGGAGCGCGGCCACCACGACTTCGGCCAGCCCGACTGGGAGGAGTTCATGGAGGGCGTGAAGGGCAACGGTCCCTGCAACGCCCAGCGCATGGCCCACCGCCGGCGCGCCCACGAGGACGGTGCCTGGGTCCGCGAGGCCGCCACGGCCTACGCCAGGAAACAGGTGTCGGCATGAGCGAGCTCAGCGCGGAGGGCGGACACGGCGCCGTCCCCCTGAAGGACGTGCCGACGGGCCAGGGCGTCACGCCGCCCGAGCCCGAGTGGCCGCTCTACGAGGTCTTCGTCCGCGGCAAGCGGGGCCTCAACCACGTGCACGTCGGGTCGCTGCACGCGGCCGACGACCGGATGGCCCTGCTCCACGCCCGCGACGTCTACACGCGTCGCAACGAGGGCGTGAGCATCTGGGTGGTGCGTGCCGACGCGATCACCGCCTCGAGCCCCGACGAGAAGGACCCGATGTTCGCCCCGAGCGGCGACAAGGTCTACCGCCACCCGACCTTCTACGACATCTCCGACAACGTCCCCCACATGTGACCCCACCCCACGACGTTCTCCGTCGCCCGCAGCGCTCCTCCAGGACGACGCCGCGGGGACCCCGAGAGGCTCCGATGGACTCCCAGATCGACATTCCCGCAGAGGACGAGCACGACAGCGCCTACGCCGGCCTGCTCGTCAACGACGCCCACTGGGCCTTCGGCACCGACTTCGAGGACCCGCTCGCCGGGGTCGACACGACCATCCCCGACGGCGTCGACGCGCCCACCCTGGCGGCGTACGCCCTCATGCTGGGCGACGACGCGCTCGTGATGTCCCACCGCGTCTCGGAGTGGACGAGCAACGCGCCCGACCTCGAGGACGACATCGCGCTGTCCAACATCGCGCTCGACCTGCTCGGCCAGTCCCGGCTGCTGCTCGCCCGCGCCGCCAAGGCGGACGGGTCGGTCGTGCCGGCGCTGCCGGAGGGCTCGCCGGCGCCGCCGGAGGACGCGCTCGCGTTCTTCCGCGAGGCCCACCAGCTCCGCAACGTCCGGCTCGCCGAGCTGGTCAACGGCGACTTCGCCGAGGCGGTCGTGCGGGTGCTGCTGTTCTCGGTCTGGCGGCTCGCGACCTTCGAGCGCCTGCGCGACAGCCGCGACCACGTCCTCGCCGCCGTCGCCGCCAAGGGCGTCAAGGAGCTGGCCTACCACCGCGACTACTCGGCCCGGTGGTTCGTCACCCTGGCCCAGGGCACCGACGAGTCCCGTCGCCGGCTGCTCGCCGCGCTCGAGGAGCTGTGGCCGCTGTGGCCCGAGCTGTTCGACACCCACGCCGTCGAGGCGGCCGCCGCCGCGTCGGGTGTCGGGGTCGACCCGGCCGAGGTCCGCGCGGCCGCGGAGGGCGTCCTCGACCAGGTCCTCGACGCCGCCGACGTGCCGCGTCCGGAGGCGCGGCGCCGCGCCGGCGTGCTGGGCCGCACCGGTCGCGACGGGATGCACGGCGAGCCGCTGAGCCGGATGCTCGCCGAGATGCAGTCCGTGGCCCGCGCCCACCCGATGGGCCAGTGGTGAGTGGGATGAAGCTCGATACGCCCACTCGTTCCTCGCGCGCTGCTCGATCACCGAGGCGGCAGCTGCATCGAGCCCGGACGGTCGCCGAGCGGGTCACCGACCCCGAGCTCCCCATGCTGACCCTGGCCGACCTGGGCGTGCTGCGCGACGTCGACGTGGTCGGCGACTCCCACGTGGTCGTCGACATCACCCCGACCTACTCCGGCTGCCCGGCCATGGCCGCGATGCGCGACGACCTCGTCCGCGAGCTGCAGGGTGCGGGCTTCGACCGGGTCGAGGTGCGCGTCAGCCTCGACCCGGCATGGACGACCGACTGGATCACCCCGGAGGGCCGCGCCGCGCTCGCCGCGGCCGGCATCGCCCCGCCCGGCCCGGCGCCGTCGACGTCCGGCCCGATCCCGCTGACCCTGCTGCCGACCGCACGCCAGGTGCGCTGCCCCCAGTGCGACTCGCCCGCGACCGAGCTGGTCTCGGAGTTCGGCTCGACGGCCTGCAAGGCGCAGTACCGCTGCACCTCCTGCCTCGAGCCCTTCGACCACGTGAAGGAGATCTGAGCGTGGCACCCAGCCCGACCCCGACCTTCCACCGGCTGACGGTGCGCGACGTCGAGCCCCTGACCGACGACTCCGCCGCGGTCACCTTCGACGTGCCCGACGACCTGCGCGAGCTGTTCGCCTTCGAGCCGGGGGAGTCGCTGACCCTGCGCCGCGTCGTCGACGGCGTCGAGCACCGCCGGTCCTACTCCATCTGCGCGCCGGCGGGCGGCGCGCCGCGCATCGGCGTGCGGGAGGTCCCCGGCGGGATGTTCTCCTCGTGGCTCATCCGCGAGGTCGCCCCGGGCGAGCCCGTCGAGGTGGCCCCACCCGCCGGCAGCTTCCGCGCCGACCCGGCGAGCCCGGGACGCCACCTGTGCATCGCCGCCGGCTCCGGGATCACGCCGATGATCTCGATCGCCGCCTCCGTGCTGGCCAACCCCGCCAGCACCGTCACCATGCTCTACGGCAACCGCGAGACCACCTCGGTGATGTTCGCCGAGGAGCTCAGCGACCTCAAGAACCTCCACGGGCCGCGCTTCGACCTCGTCCACGTGCTGTCCCGCGAGCCCCGCGACGTCGAGCTGTTCTCCGGGCGTCTCGACGCCGGCCGCCTCCGGCGGCTGCTGCCGCTGAAGGTGCACCTGCCCTCCCTCGACCACGTCTGGCTCTGCGGGCCCCACGGCCTCATCGAGGACGCCCGCACCGTCCTCGCCGAGCTCGGTGTGCCGAGGGAGAAGGTGCACTTCGAGCTGTTCTACGTCGACGAGCCGCCGCCGGAGCTGCACCACCCCGACCGGGTGGTCGAGGGCGTGACCAGCGACGTGACCGTCGTGCTCGACGGGCGTACGACGACCACGCCGATGCCGCGCGACGCGACGGTGCTCGACTCGGCGCAGGCCGTCCGCAGCGACCTGCCGTTCGCCTGCAAGGGCGGCGTCTGCGGCACCTGCCGGGCGAAGGTCGTCGACGGCGAGGTCGAGATGGTGCGCAACTACGCCCTCGAGCCCGAGGAGGTCGAGCAGCAGTTCGTGCTCACCTGCCAGACCTTCCCCGTCAGCGACGCCGTGACCGTGGACTTCGATGCCTGAGGCTGCACCGCCCGGCGCGTCCGCGGAGCAGGCCCGCGCCATGTGGGCCGCCGACGCCGCCAGCGCCGCGCTCGGCATGCGCCTCGTCGACCTGGGCGAGGGCGAGGCGCGCGTGTCGATGGTCGTGCGACCCGACATGGTCAACGGGCACGACCTCTGCCACGGCGGACTCGTCGCGAGCCTCGCCGACTCGGCGTTCGCGCTCGCCTGCAACTCCCGCGGACCCGTCACCGTCGCCGCCGGCTTCGAGATCGACTTCCTCGAGCCCGCCCGGCTCGGGCAGGTGCTCGACGCCCACGCGCGCGAGGTGGCGCTGCGCGGCCGCAGCGGGCTGTACGACGTCACCGTGCGGGTCGGCGAGACGGTCATCGCCGAGTTCCGGGGGAGGAGCCGGTCGCTGGGCCGGCGCGACTGACGGACAGAGTTCCGCCGGCCCTTCCCGGACTCCTCCGACATGCCTACCGTGGGACGGGTCGCGCGTGTCGGGAGGTCGGTCGTGAAGGTCTCGAGGTTGCTGTCATCGGTGCTGGCGCTCGCCCTGGCGCCGGCGCTGGTCCCGCCGTCGGCCGGGAGTGCCACGGCGCCGGCCACCTCGGCCGCGCCGCCGACACCTGTCCTGGTCGCCGTGCGCGCCGCCCACCGCGACGGTCTCGACCGCGTCGTCTTCGAGTTCCGCGGTGGTCTGCCCGCAACGCGGCAGGTCGACTACGTCGACCGGCTGTTCGCGGACGGGTCCGGTCGCCGCGTCCGCGTCGCCGGCCAGGCGCTCCTGCGGGTGCGCTTCGAGCGCGCCCAGGCGCACACCGACGACGGGTCGCCGACCGCGGCGCCGCGCCGGGTCGCGTACGCCCTGCCCAACGTGATGACCGCCGTCCGGGCGGGCGACTTCGAGGCGGTGACGACGTACGGGCTCGGGCTGGCGAGGCGGACGCCCGTCCGGGTCACGACGCTGCAGGCGCCTCCGCGCGTGGTCGTCGAGGTCGGCGCCGGGTTCACCACCGTGCAGCGCAAGGTGTGGTTCCTCGACCGCGACCGGTTCGTCGACAACCGCGAGCCGTTCTTCGTCCCCGTGCGGCGGCCGGTCGCCCCCGGCGCGCCCGCGACCGGGCTGATGGACCGTCTCTTCGCCGGTCCGCTGCCGGGGGAGCGGGCGCGCGGGCTTCGCCTGCTGCGATCCGGCGCCACCGGCTACGACGACCTCACGGTCGCCGGCGGCGTCGCCGACCTGCGGCTCACCGGCCGCTGCCGCAGCGGCGGTGCCACCGTGAGCATCGCGGGCGAGGTGCTGCCGACGCTCAAGCAGCTGCCGACCATCGACCGCGTCGTGCTGCGCGACGCGACCGGGAGCACCCTCGACCCCGACGGGTCGGGCGACTCCACCCCGGCGTGCCTGGAGCCCTGAGCCGCCACGACCTCAGGCGCGGTGCCGCACCAGGCCGTCGAAGGCGAGCGTGGTCACCGAGTCGGCGAGCGCGTCGCGGTCGCTGCCGACGCGGAGCCACTCGGTCATGGAGTTCACCATCCCGAAGAGCAGCCGGCTGACGAGCAGCGGGTCGACGTCGGCGCGGATGGCGCCGGTGTCGGCGGCCTCGCGCACCATCTCGGCCAGCCGGTGGTCGATGTCACGGCGACGCGCGAGGGCGTTCTGCTCGGCCGGGGTGTTGCCCCGCACCCGCAGCAGCAGGGTGACGGCCGGCAGGTGGTCGGCCAGCACCACCACGCTGGAGCGGAGGGCGGCGCGCAGCCGCTCCTCGGGCGTGAGCGACCGGTCCGCCTGCACGGTGTCGAGCGCGGTCGTGAGCTCGTCGAGCGCCTCGTCGAGCGCCCGCTCGAGCAGGTGCTCCTTGCTCGGGACGTGGTGGTAGATCGCCGACTTCGTGAGGCCCAGCTCACGAGCCAGGTCCCCCATGCTCGTGGCGTCGTAGCCTTGCCGGTTGAAGAGCTCGATCGCGACGCGCAGGACGGTCTGCTGGTCGTGGCCGGGGCGGCCCCGACGTGCGGGCTCTGACATGGATGAACGTTCTCACGACCCACCACGCGCGAGCGGAGGACCACACCGTGCTCGACCTGACTCCCCGGCCCGGCGACCTCGACCCGGTCGAGACCGCACCGATCGAGGAGCTGCGCGCGCTGCAGCTCGAGCGGCTCCGGTGGTCGGTGCGCCACGCCTACGACAACGTCGCGCACTACCGCCGCGCCTTCGACGAGGCGGGCGTGACGCCCGACGACGTACGGTCGCTGGAGGACCTGGCGAGGCTGCCGTTCACCACCAAGGCCACCCTGCGCGACAACTACCCGTTCGGGATGTTCGCGGTCCCGCGCGAGGACGTCGTACGCCTGCACGCCTCGAGCGGGACGACGGGCAAGCCGACCGTGGTCGGCTACACCCGCGACGACCTCGACATGTGGGCCGACGTGGTGGCGAGGTCGATCCGGGCCGCCGGCGGCCGGCGGGGGATGGTGCTGCACAACGCGTACGGCTACGGGCTCTTCACGGGCGGCCTGGGCGCGCACGCGGGTGCCGAGCGCCTCGGCTGCACGGTCGTGCCGGTCTCCGGCGGCATGACCCAGCGCCAGGTGCAGCTGATCCTCGACTTCGAGCCCGACGTCATCATGGTGACCCCGTCCTACATGCTCTCGATCCTCGACGAGCTCGAGGCGCAGGGCGTCGACCCGCGCTCGACGTCGCTCAAGGTCGGCATCTTCGGCGCCGAGCCCTGGACGAACGACATGCGGCGCGAGATGGAGGAGCGCACCGACATGCACGCCGTCGACATCTACGGCCTGTCCGAGGTGATCGGTCCCGGCGTGGCGAGCGAGTGCGTCGAGACCAAGGACGGCCTCCACGTGTGGGAGGACCACTTCTACCCCGAGGTGATCGACCCGGTGACGCGTGAGGTGCTGCCCGACGGGGAGGAGGGCGAGCTCGTCCTCACCACCCTCACCAAGCAGGCGATGCCCGTCATCCGCTACCGCACGCGCGACCTCACCCGGCTCCTGCCGGGCACCGCCCGCAGCATGCGGCGGATGGAGAAGATCACCGGTCGCACCGACGACATGATCATCCTGCGCGGGGTGAACCTCTTTCCCACCCAGATCGAGGAGATCGTGCTGGGCATCCCGACCCTGTCGCCGCACTTCCAGTGCCACCTCGATCGCAGCGGCAACCTCGACACGCTGACGGTCCGCGTCGAGCGCCGCGACGCCACCACCGACGCGGAGGCCGCCGCCGCGCAGGCCGAGCTGGGCAGGCGGATCAAGGCGTCGATCGGGGTCAGCGTCGGGGTCGACGTCGTCGACGTGGCCTCGATCGAGCGATCGGTCGGCAAGATGCGCCGGATCGTCGACCACCGCGCGGCGCGCTGATCGGGGATATTTACCGGCTTCGGTGCGGCGAGCGCTACAGTGGAGGAAGCGTTCCAGACGCCGTGCCGCTGTGATCACCCCAGATCCGCCGGACACCGCGCACCTGGCGCCCGCTCCACACCTCCACGCCGTGGCGTGCAGGCAGAGCCGCACGGGCTCGCCTGCTCCACGACGCGTATCCAGTCAGGCCCAGTCCGGGAGGACCCCTTGGCCCAGCGCCAGCGTCAACGCGGCAGTCGCCGCACCCCTGCGCACGCCCGCCACAAGGACAACGAGGGCATCGTCCCCGTCCTGGCGCGTGCCGTGCGCGAGCTCGAGTCGGCCGTGCAGCGGGGCCCGCTCGCCCCCGGCCAGCGTGTCCGCTTCCAGGTGGTGGCGCTGCTGGTGCGCGAGCACCGCACCGACGTACGCGCCTCGGCCGAGCTCACCGACGCCCAGAAGGCCGACGAGCTCAAGCGCCTCGACGGCATCGCGACGATCCTCGCCAAGACCGCGACCCGCGACCCCTCCCTCTTCGGCCTGCTCTCGGAGGAGGCCGTCGTCACCGACTCCGCTCGCGACCTGCGCCTCGAGATGCTGCGCAAGGCCGGCGTCGAGGTCGCGACGGAGGAGCCGAAGCCCGACGACGAGGCCGGACCGGGCCTCGGCGAGCGCCGCGTCGTGCCGCAGTCCGTGCTCCAGCACCAGCTGGCCAACCCGTTCCTCGTGCCCGACTTCGGCATCGGCCGCGAGCGCCGCAGCGTCCACGGCCGGCTGTCGTCGTGGGAGCTGCTCGGCCCGCTGTTCCGCTCCTTCGAGCTCGGCGGCGCCTCCTCGTGCATGGACCTGCCCGAGGCCACCTCGCTCAAGGCCCCCGGCAAGCTCGAGCTGATGCCGCACCAGGCCCGCATGATCGCCGCGGCCGCGGAGGGTCACCGCACCTTCCTCCTGGCCGACGAGCCCGGCCTCGGCAAGACCGCGCAGGCGCTGCTCGCCGCGCAGGCAGCCGACGCCTACCCGCTGCTGGTGGTGTGCCCCAACGTCGTGAAGACCAACTGGGCGCGCGAGACCGAGCGCTGGACGCCGCGGCGCCGCGCCACCGTGATCCACGGTGACGGCGACCAGGTCGACGCCTTCGCCGACGTCATCATCGTCAACTACGAGATCCTCGACCGCCACGTCGGCTGGCTCGGCTCCTTCGGCTTCCGCGGCATGGTGGTCGACGAGGCCCACTTCATCAAGAACAAGACGTCGCAGCGCTCGCGGCACGTCCTCGAGCTCTCCGAGCGGCTGCGCGCCCGCACCGCCCGCCCGCTCCTGATGGCGCTGACCGGCACCCCGCTGATCAACGACATCGAGGACTTCCGCGCGATCTGGCAGTTCCTCGGGTGGGTCGACGACACCAAGCCGCTGGCGCGGCTGATGGAGGCGCTGGAGGAGACCGACCTGACCCCGGCGGACCACGCGTTCTACCCGGCGGCCCGCAAGGCGGTCATCGACATGGGCATCGTGCGCCGTCGCAAGGTCGACGTCGCCGAGGACATCCCGGCCCGCCGCATCGCCGACATCCCGGTCGAGCTCGACGACGAGGACACCCGCTCGATCCGTGCGGCCGAGGAGGACCTCGCCCGGCGGCTGGTCCAGCGCTACAAGGCCGCGCTGGAGACCCGCCGCACCGGCTCCGTCGTCGACGGCATCGACCACGAGCTCGTCCGCCGCGTCGCGACGTGGGAGCGCGAGGAGATGGACCAGGGCACGGGTGGCGAGAACGTCTTCTCGATGTTCCGCCGCATCGGGCGCGCGAAGGCCGGCCTCTCGGCGGACTACGCCGCCCAGCTCGCGCGCAACGTCGGCAAGGTGGTCTTCTTCGCCCGCCACGTCGACGTCATGGACATCGCGGAGGAGACCTTCACCCGCCGCGGCCTGAAGCACACCTCGATCCGCGGCGACCAGACCCCGCGTGCCCGTGAGCGGGCGATCGAGGCGTTCGTCAACGACCCCGACGTCCAGGTCATCGTCTGCTCGCTGGCCGCCGCCGGCGTCGGCGTCAACCTCCAGGTGGCGTCCAACGTGGTGCTCTCGGAGCTCTCGTGGACCGACGCCGAGCAGACCCAGGCGATCGACCGCGTGCACCGCATCGGCCAGAGCGACCCGGTCACCGCGTGGCGCATCATCGCCGCGCAGACCATCGACACCCGCATCGCCGAGCTGATCGACTCGAAGGCCGGCCTCGCCGCCCGCGCGCTCGACGGCTCCGACGAGGAGGTCGGGTCCTCGGCCAACATCCAGACCGAGGCCCTCGTCGCCCTGCTCACCGATGCGCTGGAGCGCGAGCTCGGCTGACGGGTCGCTCGGCCCTTGTCCGGGCCGGTCTGCTCCGGTAGGCCTAGAGGCATGACAGAGGACCGCGAGACCTACCTCGACATGTCGATCGACGACGAGGACCAGCTCCAGCCCGGCGACACGCTGGACGACGGCGACCTCGACGACGTGCTCGACCGCGGCTACTCCCCGCCCGACCGCGCACCGAAGGGGTACGACGACTACCCGACCGAGGCGGAGATGCGCCAGGGCGAGTCGCTCGACGAGCGGCTGGCCGAGGAGGAGCCCGACGTCGACCCCTACGCCGAGGACGACCGGGACGACGACCACGAGGACGAGAACGCCCTCGACGAGCAGCTCGGCCTCGACGAGGCGGACGAGCGGACCGGCCGCCTGGTCGCGCCCGACTCCGGGCTGGGGGCGGACGTCGACAAGCAGGAGCTCGCCCACGACGTCGGCATCGACGGTGCCGGTGCCTCCGCGGAGGAGGCGGCCATGCACATCACCCGTGAGCCCGAGCCGCCGGAGGACGACGACTACTGAGCAGCGACACCGTCTCCTTCCGGTTGTGGCCGCCGGTCGCGATCGGCGTACCCCTCCTGGCCGGGCTCCTGGCGACGGCGACGTGGGGTGACCCCGTCGACCCGGGCGGCTGGCGGGTGCCGGTGGGCTGGGCCCTGCTGGTCGCCTTCGCCGTCTGGAACGGCTGGTCGCTGTGGCTCTTCGCCCCCCACGAGACGGGGCTGCTGCCGGGCGGGGCCACGATGTCGCTGATCGAGGAGGGGCCCTACCGCCTGTCCCGCAACCCGCTCTACGTCGGCCTGCTGGCCCTGCACCTCTCCATCGCCCTGCTCGTGCCGAGCTTCTGGGCCGTCGTGGCGCTGCCGGTGTCGTGGTTCCTCGTCTGGTGGGGCGCGGTGCGGCCGGAGGAGCGGTTCCTCCACGAGCGGTTCGGCGAGGAGTACGACGCCTACACGCGCCGGGTACGTCGCTGGCTGTGACGACCGGACCTCACGTGGCGAGGCCGGGGAAGCTCCACGCCCCCGAGAGGACCTCGGGCCGCGGGCGGTACAGCCGGACCAGGTAGTTCCAGCCGTCGGTGACCGGCAGCGAGTTGCGAGCGGGGTCGCCGTCGCCACCGAAGCGGACCGTCACGCTGCCGTCGTGGTTGCGGGCCGCGGTGATGCTGTTGACGCTGTAGGCGTCGCGCTCGTTGGGCTCGAAGTAGCCGTCCGCGTTGTAGACCGAGATCGACCAGAACCCGTCGACCGGCACGTCGGCACCGACGGTGAGCTCGTAGTCGCCCGCCGGCAGGCCGGGCGTCACCCCGACGTAGGTGGCTTCGGCGTCGGGCAGGCCGCCCCAGCCCGCGGCCGATCCGATCAGGTGGTGCACCGGGTCGACCTCGTCGGCCCGCCCGAAGCTCGACTCGAAGGACGTCATGTCGGCGGCCAGGCCCAGCAGGGCCTGACGGGTCCGATCCAGGCTCGCCGCGTCGTGTTCCGCCGGCGCGAAGGTGCGCTCGGACGCCACGTCGAGGAGGAGCCGGTCCTGCAGGGCGGCCACGGCCGCCACGTCGTCCGGGTCCCGCGGGTCCACGAGCGTCCGGGCCGCGAGCACCACGTAGGCACTGCCCAGCTCGTCGGCCGTGAGCTCGTGCGTCCCGGGATCGTGGATGACCCGGTTGATGTAGTGGTCCTCGTTGACCGCCATCACCGACAGGTAGCGCTCGCCGGCGTCCGGCACGGTGAGCACCGCCCCGTCGGCGACGTCGACCACCGCGAAGCTGTAGAGCGTGTCGCGGTTCATCCGGATCACCGTCTGCCGGTCGACCGGTGCGGGCACCCGGTTGTGCGCGAACCTGTTGACGCCGCCGGCGTCGCGCTGCAGGTCGGCCATCATGCGGTGGGTCTCGGCCCGGGCGAAGTTGTCGACGTTCACCTTGATCGCTGTCACGCCGCGATCCTCGACGAGCGATCGCGGCACTTGCTCACCCGGATCAGGTGACCCGCCCGCACCGTGAAGGCAGTTCGCGGGCAGCAGCATGTCCGGCACGCTCAGGCCGAGTCTCGCGACAGCGAACTGCCTCCACCGTGCGCGGACGTCGACGCGAGGATCGCCATGTGGTGCACGAGCCCGCGGGTTGACGGCATGGACCTCGAGCGGCTGGGCGGAGACGATGAGATTCCGCGGGCGAGCAACCGGTCGCGCTGCTGCGCGGCGAACGCCACGACCTACGCACGAGGTCCGCTAGTCAGCTCTCCGGGCGCGGGCACGCACGGCAGCGCGTCCGGTAATCCACTGGGCGACGAGGATCGCGATGCCCCATCCCGCAACGCCTCGGCCGGCGAGGAGGCCGAGGCTCCCCACGTGCTCGGGGTGTGTCGCAGAGACGACGCCGAACCAGATCGCGCACGCCGCGGGCGGCACGATCGCGAACCACCAGCCTGCGGCCCCGTTGGCCAGCGCCAGGACGGCGACCGCAGCGGCGACGGCAACCCCCAGGGCGAACGCGGCCTGCATGGGCAGGTGCATCAGCCCCCACGTGTTGTCGTCCGGTTCTCCGCTGCGCGCCTGTTCCAGCACCTGGGCGGCGTGCACCACGGCTCCGACCGCAGCCACCGTGGACAGGATCGTCACCGGCCAGTACACCGGTTGCGTGACGAGCGGACGGAACGACCAGCGCGGCCCCGGACGCCACATCCGCGGGAAGGCTGCGCACGCCGTCACCAGCAGCGCCACGACGACCTGGCCCCACGCCTGAGCGGCCACCCCGCTGACCAGCACGGCTGCTGCGATGCCGACGACCTGGGGGCCGACCCACGGGACCGGCCTGACTGCCCAGGCGACCAGGGGCGCGGGGACCAGGACCGTGTACAGGAGTCCCCAGCTCGCCTCCAGGACGATGAACCGGGCGAACTCCGGGTAGGCGGATGGGACGACGGACACCGAGAGGTCGATGAGCCCGAAGAACAGGACGGCCCATCCCGCGGCGAGCGCGCCGGCGCCAAGCCGAGCACCGATCGCCCGGTCGCCGGCGAGACCAGCCGTGCTTTCCACCGCGTCAGTCTCCCACCGTGAGGAGCTCGTGGGCGGCGATCGACCGCCGGCGTCCGGGTCAGCGGGAGGGATCGATCAGCGTGATCCCGGCGGCGGTCGCGCTGTCGAACGAGGGGAGGAGCGTCGCGGCCTCGTCGAGCCCGACGGTGCGTCGTACGAGCCGGTCGGGCCGGAGCCGGCCACCCTCGACGAGGGCGAGCATGTCGGGGTAGTCCACCGCGGCCATGCCGTGGCTGCCCAGCACGTCGAGCTCCCACCCGATCACCCGGTCCATCGGGACTCGCGGGTGACCGCTGACCGGCGGCAGGAGTCCCGCCTGCACGTGGCGTCCGCGCCGCCGGAGGCTGAGCACCGCGTCCGCGCAGGTCTGCTCGCTGCCCACAGCGTCCACCGCGACGTGGCTGCCGCCACCCGTGAGGTCGGCGACCGCGGCCGGGACGTCCGAGCCGTCGGCCAGCACGCCGTGGTCCGCACCGAGGTCGGCGGCGAGGGCGAGGGCATCCGGGTTGCGGTCGATCGCGACCACGCGGCACCCCAGGGCGTGGGCGATCATCACCGTGCTGAGCCCGACGCCACCGGCGCCGACGACGGCCACCCACTCGCCCTCGACGACGCGGGCGCGTCCGACGAGCGCGCGGTACGCCGTCGCGAACCGGCACCCGAGACCGGCGGCGGTCGCGAAGTCGAGCGTCGCGGGGAGGGCGATCAGGTTGGCGTCCGCCGAGTGCAGCGCGACGAGCTCGCCGAACGATCCCCAGTGGGTGAAGCCCGGCTGCTGCTGGTCGGGGCACACCTGGGCGTTCCCCGACCGGCACCACTCGCAGCGACCGCAGCCGCACACGAACGGGACCGTCACCCGGTCCCCGACCCTCCACCGGGCGACCCCGGCACCGACCGCCACCACGACGCCGGCCAGCTCGTGGCCCGGCACGTGCGGGAACGCGATCTCGTCGTGTCCCGCCCAGGCGTGCCAGTCGCTCCGGCACAGCCCGGTGGCCATGACGCGGACGACCACACCGTCGTCCGGGCACGCGGGATCGGCGACCTCGCGAACCGTCGGACGTCCCCGGACCTCGTCGACGACCATGGCGCGCACCCGGCCATCCTGTCACCCGGGCCGGTCGTCCTCCGGGAGCCAGTGCTCGGCGAGCGGGCGGCCGCCGGCGCGCCCGATCGCCGCGAGGAGGGGCTCGGCCCACAGGTGCTCGAGGAGCGCGACGGCGGCGACACCGCCCGGCGGGACCGCGTCCGCCAGCGACCAGGTCCCGTCGGGGGACACGTCGTCGGAGGACGGCTGGTCGGCACCGCGACCGCCGCCCAGCACCTCGGCAGCGACCCGACCCAGGTCCGGGTCACTGCCGGGCGGTGGCTCGAGGACCTCGAAGGCGCCGTCGTCACGACGCTCGACCAGCACGACGTCGACCAGCCTCACGACACCGCGCTCGCGGAGCGCCGTGAGCTCGGCCAGCACCTCGCCCGAGAACGCGGGCTCGTCGAACCCGACCACCAGGACCTGGACCGGCCCGGTCACCGCGCGACCCGTTCGAGCAGCTCGTCGAACTCCTTCTGCGTGAGCACGCCGGTGTCGAGCAGGTGCTGCAGGGCCGCCACCGGGTCCCGCACGGGCCGCGCGCCGGCCTCGGCCGGGTGCTGGGTCGCCGGCGCCGAGGGTGGCTGCGGGACCGGAGGCGCGGGCGACGGGCGCGGCGGGTGCGTCGCGGCGTACGCCTGCGCCGGGGTGAAGCGGCCGCCGTAGTAGGGCACGCTGCCGGTCATCCCGGTCATCCGGATCTGTCGCGGCACCAGTACGACCACGGCTCGATGATGCCGCACCGGACGACCGTCGCGCTACGGCGGACCGCGACCCCGGCAGCTACTGCTCGAGCGCGCGCAGGGCCCGGCCCTGCGCGCTGAAGAGCTGTCCCGTCGTCCGTGCGAACTCGGTGACGTCAGCGTCGCGGAGGCTCGTGAGCTGGTGGGGGTCGCGCTCGAGGTCGTAGAGCTCCCACTCCGCGGTGTCGTGGTGCTCGATGTAGGCCGACGAGCCCGTGCGGAGCATCGACCAGTCCAGGTTCGTGTTCTCGACGAGCAGGCGCCGTCGCCACCCGGACCAGTCGCCGGACCGCAGCGGCTCGAGCATCGAGCGGCCGTCGAGGTCGCGGCCCGCGTCGGGGTCGAGGCCGGCGATGTCCAGGGCGGTGGGCATCAGGTCGACCTGCGAGACGAGCGCGTCGACCGTGCGTGGCTCGACGCCGGGGCCGCGGACGGCGAACGGGATCCCGGCCGACTCCTCGTAGGGCTGCGACTTGTGGAAGAGCCGGTGCTCACCGAGCAGGTAGCCGTTGTCGGAGACGAAGAAGATCCAGGTCCGCCTGAGCTGGCCCGTGCGCCGGAGGACGTCCAGCACGCCGGCGACCTGGTCGTCGACGTCCTGGAGCTCCTCGAGCTTGCCCTCGTAGACCCTCCGCATGCGGTCGCGGTCCTGGGGCGGGAGGTCCCGCAGCCACGACGGCTTGTCGCTCATGTCGGCCTCGTTCGACGCGGGCGGGTCCCAGGCCACCCCGTCGAAGTCGTGGGCGTGCTCGGGGCTCGGGGTGGCGGGGCCGTGCGGCGCCGTCGGGGCGAACACCGCGAACCACGGCCCCGTGTCCTGGTGGCGGCGGATGAAGCGCCGCAGCCGCTTCGCCGCGAACCGGTCGAACGCGCGCTGCGAGGGGACCTGTCGGACCGTGCCGTCGACGTTGACCCGCGGGTCGTCGATCATGCCGTCGAGCAGCGCGACCCACCGGTCCCAGCCCGGGCCGACGTAGGTCGGCTGCTGGGCGAGCCCGTTCATGTACTTGCCGAAGTAGCCGGTGTCGTAGCCGGCCGCCCGGATCCGCGTGGCCACCGTGTCCCGGTCGTGCCCCTGCGCCACGAACGGCGGGTGGGTCATGTTGGTGTCGCACCCGTGGTTGTGGGGGTAGCGGCTGGTCAGGATCGAGGCGCGCGCCGGACCGCACAGCGGCATCGCGCAGTAGCCGCGGCGGAGGTGCACCCCCTTGCGCACGAGCCGTCGCCACGTCCGGTCCATCGTCCTCAGCGTCGAGCGCATCTGGTCGTCGGTGATGATCCACAGCACGTTGTCGGCCATGCTCCGCACCCTACGCACGGCCGGTGCGCGACCTACGCCATCCGGCGCAGCAGACCCACCGGCACGTGCTTGACGACGTGTCCCAGCGGGCGCCAGGGCCAGGCGGGCACGATGGCGGACCTCTTCTCCTTCTCGATCGCCTCGACCATGGCGCGCACGCCCTTCTCGGTCGACGCCACGAGGGGCGTGCGGGCTGCGGTGCCGGACATCTCGGAGACGATGTAGCCCGGGTAGAGCACGGTGACCTTGATCGGCGTGCCGTGGACGTCGGCGCGGAACCCCTCGGCGAGGTGGGCCACGGCGGCCTTGGTCGCGGCGTACGTCGTGATGTTCCTCGGCATCCCGCGGAGCGCGGAGAACGACGAGACCATCACGAGGTGCCCGGAGCCCTGCGCACGGAAGATCGCGGCGGCCGCCTCGGTCTGGGCGAGCGCGCCGATGAAGTTGGTCTCGGCGGTCTCCCGGTTCGCGTCGAAGCGCCCGGTGCCCAGCGGCTGGCCCTTGCCGAGGCCGGCGTTGACGACGACGCGGTCGATGCCGCCCAGCTCCCCGCGGAACTCCTCGAAGACGCGGAACACGGCGTCGTGGTCGGTGACGTCGAGCGCCTTGACCGCGACGCGGCGGTCCGGGTGCGCGGTGGTGATCTCCGCGGCGAGCTCGGCGAGGCGGTCCGTACGACGCGCGCACAGCGCGACGTCGTGGCCCCGTGCGGCGAGCTGGCGGGCCATCTCGGCACCCAGCCCGCTGCTGGCGCCGGTGATGAGGGTCGTCGACATGGGGTCTCCTGGGTGGACTAGCGGTAGGTGATCAGGTCGGGGGAGAGGTGGTCGGCGGCGTTGAAGGTCACGAGCGTCGTGCCGCGTGAGCCGCACACCACGGTCGAGGTGCCGGTGTTGATCGAGACCGGGTTGAGCCGCAGCCACAGGTCGGTGCGGGAGGCGTCGGTGTCGGCCAGCAGCGACGCGGCCGCCCAGGCCACGGGTCCTCCGCTGGTCAGCACGACCGCGGTCCCCCTGCGGGGCAGCGTGTTCGCGAGCCGCGCGAGGGCCGCGCCCACGCGCGCGGTGAAGACGGTGAAGGACTCGTCGTACGACTCGTCGTGCTCACCCGACGTCCACCGGCGCGTCGCCTCCTCGAACCACCGCTGGAACGCGGCCTTCTCCGACTCGCCCTCCGCAGTGGCGGGCCGGTCGTGGACGGCGAGGACCTGCAGGTGGTCGAACTCGTTCCAGCCCGCGTCGACGTCGACGGCGGACGACCAGCCTGCGCCCTCCAGGACGCCGTCGGCGGTCTGGGCGTGGCGCCTCATCTCGCCCGCCACGACGAGGTCGGGCACGACGCCCCGGGCGGCGAGGGCCGCGCCGAGCACCCGCGACTGCTCGTGGCCGGTGGGGGAGAGGTCGTCGTAGTCGGCCGCGCCGAAGGACGCCTGCCCGTGGCGGACCAGCAGGATCTGGCTCACGCCGCGACCAGGCTGTCGAGGCGGCGTCCGATGATCTGCACGGCCGGCCCGAAGAGGGCGTACATCTCGTTGGTCGTCTGGCCGTGGAAGTACCGGTAGTAGATCTGCTGGGCGATCACCGCCATGCGGAAGAGCCCGAAGACCTCGTAGAAGCGCCACCGCTCCGGCGTCACCGACCGGCCGGTGCGCTCGGCGTATGCCGCCACGAACTCGTCGCGCGTCAGCATCCCGGGCAGGTGCGTCGGCACCCGTCGCACCATCTGGAACTCCTCGGTGTCGTCGGCCTGCACCCAGTAGGCCATCGACCCGGCGAGGTCCATCAGCGGGTCGCCGAGGGTGGCCATCTCCCAGTCGAGGACCCCCACCACCCGGGTGACGTCGTCGGCGTCGAGCACGAGGTTGTCGAGCTTGAAGTCGTTGTGGATCACGCAGGTGGCCACGTCGTCCGGCTGGTGCGCGTCGAGCCACCCCATGACCTGCTCCAGGTCGGGCACGTCGTCGGTGCGGGCGTTGCGGTAGCGCGTGGACCAGCCGTCGACCTGGCGCCTCACGTAGCCGCTTCCCTTGCCCAGGTCGGCGAGGCCGGCCCGCTCCGGGTCGATGCCGTGCAGCTCGGCCAGCACGTCGACCGCGTGCAGGCACAGCTCGCGGGCCTGCTCGGGTGACAGCGGCACGTCGGCGGGCCACTCACTGCGCGGGATCACGCCGGGGATGCGGTCCATCGCGTAGAAGTCGCCGCCGATGACCCCGGCGTCGTCGCAGAAGGCGACCATCGTCGCGACGTGGTCGAACACCGGCGCGAGCGCCGACTGGATGACGTACTCGCGGCGCATGTCGTGCGCGCCCCTCGCCTTGGTGCCGGCCGGCGCCCGCCGCACGATCAGGTCGCGCCCCGAGGGGTAGCGGAGCAGGTAGGTGAGGTTGGACGCGCCGCCGGTGAACTGCCGGACCTCCGGCTCGCCGTCCAGGCCTTCGGGCGTCGCGGCGTGCTCGCGGATCCACGCCGCCACCCGCGCGACGTCGAAGGCGTCCTCCTCGCGCACCTCGCGTGCGCCCGGCACGGCCGTCACGAGGCGCCCAGCGCGTCGAGCTTCGCGGCCTGCTCGCGCATCACCGCGTCGTAGGCCGGTCGATCGGCCCACTTGAGGAAGTAGGCCTGCCGCGCCGCCTCGTCGGGGACGATCACGTCCTCACCCGCGTCCATGCCGGCGAGCACGGCGGAGGCGATGTCGTCCGCCGTGACCCGGGACCGCTCCACGAGGCCGCCGACCACGCGCCCCACCACCTCGTCGCTGCCCTGCATCGAGTCCATCAGGTTGGTCCGGAAGTAGGAGGGGCACACCACGCTCGCCCGGATGCCGTACGACGCCAGCTCGTGGCCGCAGGTCTCGGTGAACGCCACGACCGCGGCCTTCACCGCGTTGTAGGAGCCCATCCCGGCGGGGTGCACGAGCCCGGCGAGCGAGGCGACGTTGACCAGGTGCCCGGAGCGCTGCTCCTTGAGCATCGGGACGAACGCCCTCGTGCCGCGGACCAGCCCGAAGAGGTTGATGTCGGTGATCCACTGCCACTCCTCGAGCGTGCAGCGGTCGACGCGACCGCCACCCGCGACCCCGGCGTTGTTGACGAGCACGTCGAGACCGCCCCAGCGCTCCCGGACGGCGTCGACCGCGGCGGCCCAGTCGTCGTCGGAGGTGATGTCGAGGACCAGGTCGATGCCGCCCTCGACGGAGGAGTCGGCGACGCGGTCGGTGGCGAGCACCTCGTCGCCACGCGCCCGGAAGGCGGCGGTGAGCGCGGCGCCGAGGCCGGAGGCCGCGCCGGTGACCAGGACGCGGCGGCTGCCGGGCGCGCTCACGAGGTGTGCTTCCCGAGCTCGATCTTGGCGATGACGTTGCGGTGCACCTCGTCCGGGCCGTCGGCCAGCCGGAGCGACCGCGCCCCGACCCAGGCGGAGGCCAGCGGGAAGTCGTCGCTCATCCCGCCGCCGCCGTGCAGCTGGATCGCCATGTCGATGACGTCGAGGGCCATGGCGGGGACCTCCACCTTGATCTCGCTGACCGCGGAGTAGGCCTCGCGGCTCATGCCCTGGTCGAGCAGCCAGGCGGCGTGCATGACGAGCAGCCGCGAGCGGTTGATCGCGATGCGGGCGTCGGCGATCCGCTCGCGGTTGCCGCCGAGGTTGGCGAGGGGCTTGCCGAAGGCGGTGCGGGACACCGCGCGGGCGCAGGCCAGCTCGAGCGCGCGCTCGGCGAGGCCGATCGCCCGCATGCAGTGGTGGACCCGACCCGGACCGAGCCGCCCCTGGGCGATCTCGAAGGCGCGTCCCGGGCCGAGCAGGACGTTGGACGCCGGCACCCGCACGTCGTCGAAGGAGACCTCACCGTGGCCCAGGGGCTCGTCGTAGTAGCCCATCGTGGTGAGCATCCGCTCGACCTTCACCCCGGGGGTGTCGCGCGGCACCAGCACCATGGTGTGGCGGGAGTGGCGGTCGGCGTCGGGGTCGGAGAGGCCCATGAACACGAGCACCTTGCAGTCGGGGTTGCCGATGCCGGTCGACCACCACTTGCGGCCGTTGATGACGATCTCGTCGCCGTCCACCTCGGCGGTCGCCGCCATGTTGGTCGCGTCGGAGGACGCGACGGCCGGCTCCGTCATGCAGAAGGCGCTGCGGATCTCGCCGCGGAGCAGCGGCTCGAGCCACTGCTCGCGCTGCGCGTCGGTGCCGTACCGGAGCAGCACCTCCATGTTGCCGGTGTCGGGCGCGTTGGAGTTGAAGACGAGGGGAGCCAGGAAGGAGCGGCCCATCGCCTCGGCGACCGGGGCGTAGTCGACGTTGGTCAGGCCCGCGCCGCCGTCGGTGCCGAAGTCGGCGGCGTAGCGACCCGCGTGCGCGGCCGGCAGGAACAGGTTCCACAGGCCCTGGGCGCGCGCCTTGGCCTGCAGCTCGCCGATGACGGGGTCGGGCGTCCAGCTGTCGCCGCCGGACTCGCGCAGGCGCGTGATCCGCTGGTGGGCCTCGGCCTCGATCGGCTCGATCTCGTCGGCGACGAACGCGCGCACGCGCCCCTGGAGGTCGGCGGCGCGGGGGGAGAGCGAGAAGTCCATGCCGTTGACCTTGGCACACTGTTGAGCAATGCTCAACAGCATGTCCGACGCCGACCACGCCGCACCCGCACAGCCCCCGGCCGTACGCCGCCGGCTGAGCGCGGACGAGCGCCGGCGCCAGCTCGTCGCCATCGGCCTCGCGAGGATCGTCGAGACGCCGATCCAGGACCTGTCGCTGGACGACATCGCGACGGAGGCCGGCATCTCGCGCGGCCTGCTCTTCCACTACTTCCCCACGAAGACCGACTTCTACCTCGCGTGCATCGCGGCCGCCGGCCGGCGGATGCTGCGCACCACCGCACCCGACGAGGGCGCGACGGGGGAGGAGCAGGTCGAGACCGTGACCCGGCTGATGATCGAGCAGATCGAGCGCCGGCGGGGGTTCTACCTCGCCCTCGTCCACGGCCACGGTGTCGCCGACCCGCGCGTCAGCGAGGTGATGGACTCGGTCCGCGACGGCAGCACGGAGCGCGTGATGGCAGCGCTCGGGGTGCCCGAGGCGCGGCGCGACGTCGTACGTGCCTGGTGGGCCTACACGGAGGACCGGGCGCTCACCTGGTCGGCGGTGCCGACCGGCGAACGCCCGGTCCCGTTGTCGCGGCTGGTCGAGGAGTGCGTCGCCGCGCTCCACGCCCTGCTGCGGATCAGCTCCTGATCGTGCTGCGCGTCACTTGGTGACGCGTCCCTTGACGGCGAACCGCATCCGGTCGTCGATCGGCTTGCCCTTGCACGCGAGCAGCGTGCCCCGGCCGCAGTCGTAGCGGGTCGAGCCGTTGACCAGCGTCACCGAGACGGCGGCGACCTTGCGGTTGTCGAAGGGCACCTTGATGCTCCCGTCACCACCGCCGTTGAGCCTGACCGTCTTGACCTTGCGCGTGCCGTCGAGCTGGTGGACGACCACCACCGCGCTGGGCGAGGTGCGCTTGGCCGGGCCGGAGACCTGCAGGCGCAGCTTCCACTTCCTGCCGTCGAGGCCCTTGCCCGGTCCGTAGACGTAGGACGCGGACGCCAGGTGGTTGATCTTCGTGCCGAACCGCTTGGCGCGCTTGCGCTTGCTCAGCAGCTTGGCGCCGCGCACCTTGGGGCCGGGGTACTCGGCTCCCTCGGGGAAGTTGGCGGCCGGCGTGAGGTTGCCGGCGGCGAACTGGGCGTAGTTCTTGGTGAAGCCGCCCTTGCGCTTGAGCACCTTCTGCAGCGCGGGGAGGCTGTTCCTCCCGCCGTCCTTCTTGAGGCTGCCGGCCTGCTTCCAGGTCTTGAGCACCAGCCCGTTGCCGTAGCGGGCGGTGAGGAACTCCCAGAACACCCAGTTGCCGTACTGGAAGCCGTTGGTGCGGCTGAAGGCGTCGAGCGGGATGTTGGGGGCGTAGATCTGGCTGACGGGGAGGTACTGGCGGTTGTCGTTGACCGCGGTCGCGATCCGCTCCTCCATCCAGGTCGCCGTGGACTCCATCATCCACGGGTCCTCGTCGTAGTCGTAGGCGTACTGGACGGCGTGGAAGAACTCGTGCCCGGCGGTCACGACGAGGTTGTCGAGGGGCGTGCCGTTCGGGAACTGGGCGGCGGCGAAGTCGTTGTCCAGCACGCAGTAGCCCGACGCGGTGCGCTTCTTGGCCTTCTTCTCGCCGGCGCAGAAGCCGTAGAGGTCGCCGCCGAGGTCCTTGAGGTAGACGTCGAAGAGCGGGTTGCCGCCCCGCGCCCCGTCGGTCACCGGCGCGCGGTAGCCCATCTGGTCGACGATGGTGGTCCACACCGAGTCCATCACCGCGAGGTTCTGCGCGGGCCAGTCCGGCGACGGCGGGGCGTCGGTGCCTGTCGGCACGTAGTGGACGCACAGGCGGGTGTTGCACACCGGGGGAGCCTCGGCCACGGAGTAGCCGAAGCCCTGCGGGTCGGTCACGCCGTCGGTGGGCCGGGCCAGCATCGCGTCGGCCTGGCGGCGCGCCGCGCCCGTGAGGTGGGTCCGCTTCATCCAGAGGTCGCGCAGCACCAGCGTCGCGGACGGGTCGCTCGGGAGGGCGTTGCCGGCGAGCACGCGGCGCGCGGTCGCGAGCGTCTCGGTGGCCGTCGGCTCGACCTGGTCCTCGAGGACCGGCAGGGCCGGTTCGGGCGTGAGCTCGAGCAGGTCGGAGGGGTCGAGGACCCCGGCGGACCCGGGCGTGCCCGGGCGGTCGATGTCGGCAGCGACGGCCGGGGCGCCGAGCGCTCCGCCCACCAGTGCGATGGCCACGGCGGTGGTGACGATTCGGCGCATGGTTCCCCTCGTGTCGGTCATGTGCGGGACGACCCTAACCCGGCGACGCCGCCGGAGTGGGATCACAGATCCGCGATGTGCTCGATGATCGCGGTGGTGGAGATGGCCGGGGTGCGCGCGAGGTACACGACCTCGCAGATGTCGCCGAGCTCGTCGAACTTGCCGGCCCAGTCGTCGCCCATGACGAGGACGTCGGCGCCGTGCTCGACGACGTAGTCGCGCTTCTGCTCCAGGCTCTCCTCGACGAAGACGTCGTCGACGACCTTCAGCGCGCCGACGATCGCGAGCCGCTCGCGCTCGCTGAAGATGGGCGCGCGGCCCTTCTTGCGCTCGTTGAGGGCATCGGCCGACACCCCCACGACCAGCCGGTCACCCAGCGCGGCGGCCCGCTCGAGGACGCGCAGGTGTCCGACATGGAACACGTCGAACGTGCCGAAGGTGATGACGGTGCGAGGCATGCGCGGCATTCTGGCACGCGGGTCGTCACGGGGGTTGGGGGAGGATGGCCGGCATGGCCGCCACCTCTGCCACCTCCTCAGCGCGCTCGTCGGCGAGCCCGCCCCCGAACCCGACCCCGATCTCGCTGATCACGCCCGACCCCGGCATGGACGAGGCCCGTCGCCGCGGGCTGCGCCGGATGCGGACCGTGGCCGTCGGCCTCCTGCTGCTCGCTGCGTGCGTGTACGTCGCCACGCTGGGCCGCGACGGGTTCTGGGGGTTCGTCAACGCGGGCGCCGAGGCGTCGATGGTCGGCGCGATCGCCGACTGGTTCGCGGTGACCGCGCTGTTCAAGCACCCGCTGGGCCTGCCGATCCCGCACACCGCGCTGGTGCCCAAGCGCAAGGACGAGCTGGGCAAGGGGCTCGAGGAGTTCGTGGGGGAGAACTTCCTGCAGGAGGACATCATCCGCGAGCGGGTGGCCGCGGCGACCATCTCCGCCCGCGTCGGCGCCTGGCTGGGTGAGCCGGCCCACGCCCGCCGCGTGGTCGACGAGGTGGCCGAGGTGGCCGTGATCGCGCTCGGCAAGGTGCGCGACGACCACGTCGCCGACCTGGTCACGCACGCGCTCGTGCCGCGGTTCCGCGAGGAGCCGATCTCGCCCCTGCTCGGGACGACCTTGATGGAGGTCCTGCGCGACGACCTGCACCACGGCCTGGTCGACCTCGCGGTCGACGAGCTGCACAGCTGGCTGCGCGACAACCCCGAGACGTTCACCCGGGTGCTGGAGGAGCGGGCACCGTGGTGGGCGCCGCCGAAGCTCAACGACGCCGTCACCTCGCGGCTCCACGTGCAGGCCCTGGCGTGGCTCGCGGACATCCGCGACGACCCCCACCACAGCGCCCGCGAGGCCCTCGACTCGATGCTGGGGCAGCTCGCCCACGACCTGCTCAACGACCAGGAGACGGTCCGTCGCACGGAGGCGCTCAAGGAGCGGCTGCTGGAGCACCCGCAGGTCGTCACCACGGCGATCTCGCTGTGGAAGGCGATGCGCTCGGCGCTGCTCGGCTCGATCCGCGACCCCGACGGAGCGGTGCGCCAGCGCCTGCTGGTCGAGCTCAGCTCGTTCGCGGAGCGCCTGCGCGAGGACGCCACGCTGCGCGAGCGCCTCGACCGCATGGCCGCGGACCTCACCGTCTTCGCGGTCGAGCGCTACGGCGCCGAGGTCACCACCGTGATCACCTCGACCATCGAGCGCTGGGACGGCAAGGAGGCGGCTCGCCGCATCGAGCTCCACGTGGGCCGCGACCTGCAGTTCATCCGGATCAACGGCACGATCGTCGGCGGCCTGGTGGGCGTGCTGATCCACGCCATCAGCCTCCTGGTCGGGTGACCGGTCCCGGACACCCGAGGACGGGGAGCCTGAGGCAGGCTCAGGCCCGGCAGGGCTTCATCACGGGCATGACCCGCGAGCGGCTCTGGTGCGCGCGGGCGTACGCGTCGTCGAAGTGGGCGAGGTACTGGTCGTGCAGCCACCGGTCGTCCACCACGCGCAGCATGACCTCGTCGTTGTAGAGCAGACCGCCGCAGGTGGTGTTGGAGGTGCCGGTCACGACGAGGTGCGTCACCTTCCCGCGGAACCGGGCGTGCGCGACGAGCATCTTGTCGTGGGTGAGCACGGTGCGGACCTGGCGGTCCGGGATGTCGCCGCTGGGCAGGTCCCGCTGCACCCAGTTCTCCACGGTGTCGCGCGAGGTGACGACCCGGACCCGGCAGCCCCGGTCGGACAGGCGCGCCAGCTGGGCACGTACGTCGGCGCGCTGGATGACCGCGAACATCGCCGACACGTCCCGTGCCCGGCGGGTGCAGGAGATGTCCTTCAGCGTCGAGAGCAGCAGGTCGCTGCGGTTGGGGTAGACGGCGGCCGTGACGGTCCCGTTCTTCCACACCTTGCGACGGTCGTCCCACCGCTCCCCGCCGACCGTCAGGCTCTGCGCCTCCATGCGGGAGAAGTACTCCACGCCGAAGGCGTAGAGGGCCGGGTCGTCGATCTTGATGAACGAGTTGTACTGGCGGTACTGCCGGTCCTCGAGGTTGGCCGAGGACGTCATGAACGACTGCACCCCGCCGATGTCGGTGACGTAGAACTTCAGGTGCTGCACGTCCTGGCTGTCCGGGTACGGCCCGGGCGCGCGCCACGGCAGGCAGGCGCCGTCGCAGATCGTCACGTTGCGCCGTGCCGGGTCCTGCTCCTCGAGGGTGGTGATGAGCCGGCGCCCCTGCTTGTTGAGCCGGAGGTCGTCGTCGCCGACCAGGAGCACCGTCGCGCCCCGGCGCTGGGCCGCGAGGATCGCGTCGGTCGGCGGCCTGATGTCCCAGCGGAACATCGCGATGCGGATGGTGTCGCCCGGGCCGGCGGTGTCGAAGAGCCGGCTCGGGCGGTCGAGCACCGTCGGGTCACCGGGGACCGTGGGTGGGGAGGTGAAGCACACCTCGATCCCGGCCTGCGCCTGGCAGCCGCTCTTGCCCGCCGGCTTCTCCGCGACCCCTGCCGGGCGGGCGACCGACGGGGCAGCGGGCGTGGTCGCGGCCATCAGGGGCGTCGCGAGGCAGAGCGACGCCGCGGCGAGGAGGAGGCTTCGGATGCGCACGGACACCTACCCTAGGGACATGCCACCGACCAGCGAGCCCGTCGACGTCCCGATCCGTGACGAGTCGATCCGGCTGGGCCAGTTCCTCAAGCTCGCGAACCTCGTCGAGTCCGGTGCGGAGGCGAAGCCGGTGATCGCCGACGGGGCCGTGCAGGTCAACGGTGACGTCGAGACGCGGAGGGGCCGCCAGCTCGTCCCCGGTGACGTGGTCACGCTGGGCGGGCTGGCGGCCCGTGTCGCCACCGGGGAGGTCGAGATCGACGTCCCCTGGTGAAGGTGGTGGCGACGGTGGGGTGAAGCGTCCCCCGACTACTTCACCTCACGGGTGAGCACCCGGTAGGTGCCCACGACCAGGGGGAGCACGACCCAGACGCCGGACGCCGTCGCCAGCTGGGCCCAGTCCTGACCCGCCATCTCGCCGGCGAACAGCGGCTGGGTCACCGCGTCCAGGTTGAGCCACTTCCCGGCGTCCTGGAGCGAGGAGATGGCCATCGTGGCGATCGACCACAGGGTCGGGAGGACCAGCACGGACACGATGGCGACCGGGGTGTTGAGGAACAGCAGCCCGAACGCGACGCCCTGCAGGACGTAGATCATCAGGGCGAGCACGAGTCCACCGCCGACCGCGGCGGTGAGGTCCCACTCGCCGGTGCCGCCGACGACGTTGGCCAGCGCCGAGGCCGCGACGGCCGCGACGAGGACGACGGCGGCCAGGGCGAGGGCAGCGAGAGCCTTGGCGAGCACGACCCGGCCGCGGCGCGGCTCGAGGGTGAAGGTGACCAGCCCCGTGCGCTGCGTCCACTCCGCGGTCGCGGCCATGATCCCCAGGACCGGGAGGAGCATCGCGAGCGGCAGCGTCGAGAGCTCGAGCAGGCCGCGGAACGACGCGTCCTCGGCGGGACCCCAGATGAGGAACGCCGCCAGGATGATCGCCGCGGCGCCGGCCATCACGATGACCATCCACCGCCCGGCGCGGGTGTCGACCATCTTGCGGAGCTCGGCCTGGAAGGTCCGGGAGAACGGGACGCCGGGACTGCCCGCGAGCGCGCTCGGAGCGTGGGGGCGTACGCCGTCGGGGGTCCCGCCGACGGCCGGTGCGGTGGTGTCGGTGGGCGTGCTCATGCTGCGTCTCCTTCACGAGAGGTGGCGGCCGTGAGGCCGAGGAACATCTCCTCCAGGCCCTCCGAGCCGCCGGAGCGCAGCTCGAGGAGGACGACGGACTCGCGGGCGGCGATCTCGCCGACCACGCGCGGCTCGGCCTCGACGACCAGGCCCGACCCGGTGCGGGAGACCGGCACGTCCGCGGCCTGGAGCAGCTGGACGAGGCGGGCGTCGTCGGTGGACGACACCGACGTGCCGCCGCGGCTGAGGAGCTCCTCCTTGGAGCCCATCGCGACGATCCGGCCTCGTCCGATCATGACGAGGTCGTCGGCGACGATCTGCACCTCGTGGAGCAGGTGGCTGGAGAGGAGCACGGTCCCGCCGCCGTCGGCGAAGCGCCGCAGCAGCCCACGCATCCAGTGGATGCCCTGCGGGTCGAGGCCGTTGGCCGGTTCGTCGAGGACGAGCACCTGCGGCTCGCCGAGGAGCGCGGCGGCGATGCCGAGGCGCTGGCGCATGCCGAGGGAGTAGTTGCGGACCCGGCGCCCGGCCTCCTCGTCGGTGAGGCCGACGAGCGCGAGCGCCTCCTCGACGCGGGCCTTCGACACGCCGATCGACACCGCTGCGACCCGCAGCACCTCGCGGCCGGTGCGGCCGGGGTGCTGGGCGGACGCGTCGAGCATGACGCCGACCTGGCGGCCGGGGTTGTGCAGCTCGCGGTAGGGCTGGCCCAGGATGGTCGTGCGGCCCGAGGTGGGCGGCGTGAGCCCGGTCATCATCCGCATCGCGGTGGACTTGCCGGCGCCGTTGGGTCCGAGGAAGCCGACCACGCTGCCGGGGCGGACCTCGAAGGAGATGTCGTCGACGGCGGTGAAGCCGCCGTAGCGCTTGGTGAGGTTCTCGACTCTGATCATGGCTCCAGCCTCGCGGCGACGACCGCGCCGGGGCATCGGGCGCAGGGGTCGTCGGGGTCCGACCTGGGTATCGCCCCGCGCCCCGCGACGACACCTTGGTCGGACGCGGGCGTGGCGGTCGTGCGCCTAGGGTCGGTGCCATGGTGGGGACGGGCCGGCTGGCAGCGACCTGGCGCTACGCGCTCGCGGCCCTGATCAGCCTGGTCGCGTGGGGTGTCCCGCTGGTCACCGCCTCGGACCGGGGGCCGGACTCCCTCGTCCTGTGGTGGCTCGTCGGCGACCCGCTGCTCGGGCTGCTGTCGTTCGTGCTGATCCGCTGGCGGCACCGTCGGACGGCGCTCGTCGCCGGCCTGCTGATGGCGTTCTCCTTCGTCTCCGCGTCCAGCGCCGGGCCGGCGTCGTGGATCATCGGGTCGATCGCCTCCCACCGCCGCTGGCGGCTCCTCGCGGTCGTGGCGCCCCTCAACGTGCTCGCCGGGATCGTGCAGGAGCGGGTCGGGGTCACCCAGGACCCCCTGCCGCTGTGGGCCTCGACGGCCTTCGGCTGCCTCGTCGTGGGCATCCTGACCGCCACCGGCTACGCGATGGGCGCCCAGCGCGAGCTCGTCGACTCCTACCGGGAGCGCGCGTTGACCGCCGAGCGCGAGCAGCAGGCGCGCGTCGCGCAGGCCCGCGCCGCCGAGCGCACCCGCATCGCGCGCGAGATGCACGACGTGCTCGCCCACCGGATCTCGCTGGTGGCGATGCACGCCGGTGCGCTCGGCTACCGCACCGACCTGAGCGAGGAGGAGCGGACGAGCGCCGCGAAGTCGATCGAGGACAACGCGCACCGGGCCCTCACCGACCTCCGGGCCGTGCTCGGCGTGCTCCGCGACCCGACGCAGCCCGCGAACGCCGTGCCCGAACGGCCCCAGCCCGGGATCGACGACATCGCGACGCTGGTGGCGGAGGAGAAGTCCGGCGGGATGCGCGTGCGCCTGTCCAACCGTGTCGAGGACGACGTGCCCGCGGCCGCGGGCCGGACGGCGTACCGGATCGTGCAGGAGGCACTGACCAACGTGCGCAAGCACGCACCGGGCACCGCGGTCACGGTGGACGTGGCCGGGTCGCAGGACGACGGCCTCGTCATCGGCGTGCGCAACGCCGCGCCGGTCGGCCCGGCAGCAGCGCCGGTCCTCCCGGCGTCGGGGCTGGGCCTGCTGGGCCTGGCCGAGCGGGCTGCCCTGGCGGGCGGCCGGATCAGCCACGGCACCGACCCGGGCGGCGGCTACGCGGTGCGGGCGTGGATACCGTGGGACGCGTGACGGGATCGAGCGGCGGGGGTGTGGTGCGGCTCGTCGTGGTCGACGACGACCCCATGGTGCGGGCGGCGCTGCGGATGATGCTCGGGGGCGACTCCGGACTGGCCGTCGTGGCGGAGGCGGGCGACGGCGAGGAGGCGCTGCGGGTCGTGCCGGGCGCGGACGCCGACGTGGTCCTGATGGACATCCGGATGCCGGTGCGCGACGGGCTCAGCGCCACCGAGGAGCTGCTGGCCGCCGACCCGGGCCTCAAGGTCATCGTGCTGACGACCTTCGACACCGACGACCTGGTGCTGCGTGCCCTGCGGCTCGGCGCGGCGGGCTTCCTGCTGAAGGACACCCCGCCCGCGAGGCTCGTCGAGGCGATCCGCACCGTGGCCTCCGGTCAGCCGATGCTCTCGCCGAGCGTCACCGCCCAGCTGATCGCCGCCGTCACCCGCGACGGCCGGGACGGCCACGAGCAGGTCCGCACCCGGTCCGCGCGCGCTGCCCTCGACGGCCTCACCGACCGTGAGCGGGACGTGGCGCACGCCGTCGCCCGCGGCCTCAGCAACGCCGACATCGCCGCCGAGCTCTACATGGGCGTGCCGACGGTGAAGACCCACGTCGGGCGGCTGTTCACCAAGCTGGGCGTCGAGAACCGGGTGCAGGTCGCGATCCTGGTCCACGACGCCCAGGCGTAGGTGTGCCCTCAGCGGATCGTCAGCGGACCTCGAGCAGGTCCACCACGAAGATCAGCGTCTCGCCGGGCTTGATGACGCCGCCGGCGCCGCGGTCGCCGTAGCCGAGGTGCGGCGGGATGACCAGACGGCGGCGGCCGCCGACCTTCATGCCCTGCACGCCGGTGTCCCAGCCGGAAATGACCTGGCCGATGCCGAGGCGGAACTGCAGCGGCGTGCCGCGGTTGTAGGACGCGTCGAACTCCTCGCCCGAGGAGTGGGCGACGCCGACGTAGTGGACCGAGACGGTGGAGCCGGACGTGGCCTCGGCGCCGTCTCCCTCGACGAGGTCGGTGACCTCGAGGTCGGCGGGCACGTCGCCCATGTGCGGGTCGACGTCGGGCTTCTCGCTCACGATTACTCCAATCGATGGGGTGTCAGGTCTGGTGGACGTAGTGGTCGAGCTGGTCGCGCTCGAACTCGAGCTCACCGATCCGGTTCTTCACCACGTCACCGATGCTGATGATGCCGGTCAGCCGTCCGTCGGCCACCACCGGGACGTGCCGGATGCGGTGCTCGGTCATCGTCTGCATCAGCTCGGTGAGGCCGTCGTCGCCCGCGCAGGTCCGCACCTCGGCGGTCATGATGGAGCTGACGGAGCTGTCCAGGACGCCGGCGTCCTCGTGCAGGCGGCGCACGACGTCGCGCTCGCTCACGATCCCGTCGACCCGCTCGCCGTCCTGGCTCACCACCAGCGCGCCGACGTTGTGCTCGGCGAGCAGCGCGACCAGCTCGCGCACGGTGGCCTCCGGACCGATGGTCACCACCACCTGGCTGCTCTTGTGCTGGATGACGTCCTTGATCTTCATGATGCCCGCCTCTCGTCCCGCAGATCTGCTGAGAGGTCACCGTAGCCAAGCCGGGGACCGAGGGACAGGGGCGAACGACCCGCCGCGGTCCGGCGCCTCAGTCCAGCACCGGAGGGGCCTGCCGGGCGCGCAGGCTGCTGACCGAGCCCGGCCCGCGGCGCGGCACGTCGGGGTCGGTGCCGTCGTCGGTGGCGCCGAGGAAGGAGAGCGCGGCGTCGTGCAGGTGGCCGTTGGAGGCCAGCGCGTTGCCGCCCCACGGCCCGTCGGTGCCGTCGAGGGAGGTGAACCGGCCCCCGGCCTCGCGCACGATGACGTCGAGGGCCGCCATGTCGTAGAGCTCGAGCTCGGGTTCGGCGGCGATGTCGACGGCGCCCTCGGCGAGCAGCATGTAGGACCAGAAGTCGCCGTAGGCGCGGGTGCGCCAGCAGCGGCGCTGGAGCGAGACGAAGTCGTCGAGGCGGTCCCGCTCGTCCCACCCGGACAGCGAGGAGTAGCTCAGTGACGCGTCCTCGAGGCGGCGTACGTCGGACACCTCGCACTTCGTGGCCTTGAGCAGCGAGCGGCCCGTCCAGGCGCCGTTGCCCGTCGACGCCCACCACCGCCGCTGCAGCTGGGGCGCGGACACCACGCCCAGCACGACCTCGTCGTCGACGGCGAGCGCGATGAGGGTCGCCCAGACGGGCACCCCGCGCACGAAGTTCTTCGTGCCGTCGATCGGGTCGACGATCCACCGGCGCTGGCTGTGCCCGGTCGTGCCCTCCTCCTCGCCGATGACCGCGTCGCGGGAGCGGACCCGGGAGAGCGTGCGCCGGATGCCTTCCTCGACGGCCTTGTCGGCGTCGGTGACCGGCGTCAGGTCGGGCTTGCTCATGACGTGCAGGTCGAGCGCCTTGAAGCGGGCCTGGGTCAACGAGTCCGCGTCGTCGGCCAGGACGTGGGCCAGGCGCAGGTCGTCGGTGTAGTCGTGGGAACGAGCGGAGCCGGTGATGGGCATGTCCACAGGCTATTCCCAGCGTCGCGCCCTAGCCTGCACGCATGGAGCTCAACGGTGTGCCGCTGCACCCCCTCGTCGTGCACGCAGTCGTCGTCCTCGCACCGCTGGCGGCCCTGACCGGCCTGGTCCACGCCGCCGTGCCGAGGTGGCGCTGGTTGCTGCGCTGGCCGCTGGTGGTGCTCGCCGTGGCCGCGGCCGGCGCGTCGGTGCTGGCCACCCAGTCCGGCGAGTGGCTGCTCGAGTCGCGACCCGAGCTCGGCCCGATCGTCGAGGAGCACGAGGAGCACGGGGAGCTCATGCGCAACGTCGCGCTCGGCTACGTCGTGCTGTCCGCGCTCGCGGCGTGGGCACTGGGCGGCGCCTCCGCGCTGGCGTCCGGGAGGGGTGCGCGCGAGACGCGCTTCGGCATCCCGGTCGCCGTGCTGCTGGCGGTGGGTGCCGTCGCCCTCCTGGTGACCGTCTACCTGGCCGGGGACTCCGGCGCCGTGGCGGTCTGGGGGTAGGTCCCGCGACGCGCCGCCCTACCAGTCGGTGGCGCTGCGCGCGGCGAGGAGGCGGCGGAACGACTCGACCCGGTCGGGGTCGGCCTCGCCCGCCTCGACCGCCTCGTCGAGCCCGCACTCGGGCTCGTCGCTGCCGTGGGTGCAGCCACGGGGGCAGCTCTCGGTCATCTCGTCGAGGTCGGGGAAGGCCTCGATGAGGTTCTCCGGCTGCACGTGGGCGAGCCCGAACGACCGGATGCCGGGGGTGTCGATGATCCACCCGTCGCCACGACCGTCCGCCCCGGGCAGCTCGAGGAGGTAGGCGCTCGTCGAGGTGTGCCGGCCCCGGCCGGTCACGGCGTTGACGATGCCCACCTCGCGGCCGGCGTCGGGGACGAGCGCGTTGACGAGGGTCGACTTGCCGACCCCGCTGTGGCCCACCAGCACGCTGGTGCGTCCGCGCAGCCGGTCGCGCAGCTCGGTGAGGTCGCCGGCACCCTCGCCCTTGAGCTGGGTGACCACCCAGGGCACGCCGAGGGAGCGGTAGGTGGAGAGCAGCGTCTCGGGGTCGGCCAGGTCGGCCTTGGTCAGGCACAGCAGCGGCGCCATCCCGGCGTCGTACGCCGCCACGAGCGCGCGGTCGATCAGGCGCGGGCGGGGCTCCGGGTCGGCGAGCGCCGTCACGACCACCAGCTGGTCGGCGTTGGACACGATGACCCGCTCGACCGGGTCGTCGTCGTCAGCGGTGCGCCGCAGGGTCGTCGTGCGCTCGACGACCTCCACGATGCGCGCCAGCGACCCGTCGGTGCCGCTGGTGTCGCCCACGACCCGCACCCGGTCGCCGACGACGACGCCCTTGCGGCCCAGCGGGCGGGACTTCATCGCCATCACCCGGTGACCGTCGACGAGCAGCGTGAAGCGGCCGCGGTCGACGGTGACCACGCGTCCGTCGACGGCGTCGTCGTAGGTGGGTCGGTCCTTGGTGCGCGGCCGGGTGCGGCGGCGCGGGCGCTCGTAGTGCTCGTGGTCGTGCTCGGAGTAGCGACCCGTCACGGGGAGGTCCCGGCGGTCGTCGTGGCCGGCGCGCCGAGGTCTCCCGGCGTCCCGTGGACGGCCCGGCTCCACGCGGCGGCGAAGTCGGGGAACGTCTTGGACGTGGTGGCCACGTCCTCGACCAGCACGTCGTCGACGGCGAGGCCGAGGATCACGCCCGCGTGGGCCATGCGGTGGTCGGCGTAGGTGTGGAACGTGCCGCCGTGCAGGGGCGCCGGCCGGATCGTGAGCCCGTCCTCGCGCTCGGTGATGTCGGACCCGAGCCGGCCGAGCTCGGTGGCCAGCGCGGTGATCCGGTCGGTCTCGTGGCCGCGGATGTGCGCGACCCCGCGGAGGTGGGAGGGGGAGTCGGCCAGCGCGCAGAGGGCGGCGACCGCCGGGGTCAGCTCGCCCACGTCGTGGAGGTCGAGGTCGACCCCGGTCAGGCGCGGTGGCCCGGTCACGGTGAGGTCGCCGTCGGCCAGGGTGACCTCGCACCCCATCAGCGTGAGGATCTCCCGCAGCTCGTCGCCGGGCTGCGTGGTGGCGGCGGGCCAGTCGGTGACGGTGACCCGTCCGCCCGTCGCGGCGGCGAGGGCGAGGAACGGCGCCGCGTTGGAGAGGTCGGGCTCGATGTCGTGGTCGACGGCGCGGACCGGGCCGGGCGCGACCGCCCAGCGGTTGGCGTCGCCGTCGTCGACCTCGACCCCGTGCTGCCGGAGCATCGCGACGGTCATCTCGATGTGCGGCAGCGACGGCACGGGCTTGCCCACGTGGCGCACGTCGACGCCGTCGTCGTAGCGGGCACCTGCGAGGAGCAGGGCGGAGACGAACTGCGAGGAGGCGCTGGCGTCGATCGTGACGGTCCCGCCGCGCACGGAGCCGGTGCCCCGGACCGCGAACGGGAGTGCGCCGCGCCCACCGTCGTCGACCCGCACCCCGAGGGTCTCCAGCGCGGTCAGCATCTGGCCGATCGGGCGGAGCCGCATGTGGGGGTCGCCGTCGAAGCGCACGGTGCCGTCCGCCAGCCCGACGACGGGCGGGACGAAGCGCATCACCGTGCCGGCGAGGCCGCAGTCGACGTCGGCGTCGCGGTCCCAGGGCGCGGGCGTGACGAGCCAGTCGCCGGCGCCGTGCCCGCCGGTGTCCTCGATGCGGGTGCCGAGCGAGCGCAGCGCGGCGGCCATCAGCAGCGTGTCGCGCGAGCGCAGCGGACGTCGTACGACGCTGGGGCCGTCGGCGACCGCGGCGAGGACGAGCGCGCGGTTGGTCAGCGACTTGCTCCCGGGCAGGGAGACGACCCGGTCGACGGGATCGGTGGGGCGCGGGGCCGGCCAGAGCTCACTCACCCGCGCACCCTATCGAGGTCAGGTCAGCTGGGCCTTGGCCAGTTTCGCCTCGCGGCGCGCGTCCTTGGCCACCTGCTTGGCCTCGCGGCGCACGTCGGCCGCGGCGCGGCGGGCGCGCCAGGCCAGCCCGGGCTTGCCCTCGGTGTCGACGGCGGCGAGGAGGAGGCCGCCGAGGATCGAGGTGTTCTTGTAGAACTGCAGGCGCTGGGCGTTCCTGGCCTGGGGGTCGGTCTCGTTCCAGAAGGCGTGCCCGGCGAGGGTGGTCGGCACGAGGGAGGCCGCCAGCACGCTCGCGCTGAGCCGGGGCGCGCGGCCGGTGGCCAGCGCGGCGGCGGCCAGGATCTGCGCGCCGGCGTTGATGCGGACGAGGGTGGCCGGGTCGGTGGGGATCGGCGCCTTCGGCACGGCCTGCTGTGCGACCGGCACCACCTTGTCGGTCACCTTCTTGGCCTTGGCGGCGTGGCCCTCGGTGTTGCGCAGGGCGTTGATGCCGCCGGCGACGAAGATCGTGGCCAGCATGGGACGTGCGAGCAACCGGGTGATCGTCATGCGTCCCTGTCTACACGATGCGCGGGGAGGGCGCTCCGTCCGCAGGGGTGCGGGGTGGTCCGGGCCCGGTGCAGCGGCGACCCGCGCTCAGCCGAGGGGCGCGCGCCAGGTGTTGTTGCCCGCGTCGGAGTCGCTCCCCGGCGGGGTCAGCGTCGCCACCACCGAGCCGCCCTGCGGCACGACCACCTCGACCGCGACGGACGTGTCGCCGGAGACCTGGCACGTGGCGACCGTCCTGACCGCGGTGCACCGGCCGTCGGTGGTGCGGACGACCTGGGCGTCGACGCCCTCGATCCGCAGCTGGGCGCTCGCCCCGCCGAGCCCGGCCACCCGCACCACGACGGTGTACGTCGGCCGTGCCCCGCCGACGCTGCCGGACACCGAGGCGTCGGCGGCCGGAGGCTCGGACGTCGGGTCCTGCGTGGGGGAGGGGTTCGGCGTCGGGTTCGGCGTGGGGTTGGAGGTGGGGTTCGAGGTCGGGTTGGACGTCGGGTTCGAGGTCGGGTTCGAGGTGGGGTTCGAGGTCGGGTTGGACGTCGGGTTGGACGTCGGGTTGGAGGTGGGGTTGGACGTCGGGTTCGAGGTCGGGTTCGAGGTCGGGGTGCTCGTGGGGTTCGAGGTCGGGTTGTTCGTGGGGTTGTTGGTCGGGCCGTTCGTGGGGTTCGACGTCGGGCCGTTGGTCGGGTCGGAGGTCGGGTCGGATCCCGGCGTCTGGCCCGGCGTGGTGTCCGGGGCGGCGTCGCCGTCCTGCGTGGGGTCGGTGCCCTGCGTCGGGTCCGAGCCAGGCGGCGCCGTGTCGGTCGCGGGGACGGATCCCGGGGTGACGTCGACGTCACCCGGAGGGAGGACGCGCGCAGGTGGGCCGGAGCGGAGTCGGAGGCTCCTCGGCGACCGGTCGCCCGTGGTCGCGGAGGAGGCGTCGTCGGGGCTCGTCGCCAGCGAGCTCTCGGACGTCGCCGCGCGCGTCGAGGCGGCAGGGGGTGCGTCGGTGCCGCGCAGGCCGAGGGCGACCCCGCCCGCGACGACCACGGTGCTCACCGCCACACCGGCGACCGCGGCGGTGCCGGCGTTGCCGGTCAGCAGGTCCCGGACCCGGCCGACCACCATCCCGATGCCGACGGGCGCGGCAGCGGTCACGGCGGTGGAGCCGAGGTAGGCGGCCGCGGCACCCCCGAGGAGCAGCGGGGCGAGGAGCGCGCCGAGGTTGGAGTTGACCTCGGTCAGCTCGAGGTAGATCGCCATGCACGAGCGGCACTCGTCGAGGTGGTGCTCCACCTTGGTGGCGTCGCGACGCGACGAGGCGCCGCGGACGTAGGCGCCGAGCTGGCCGTGGGTCCAGCGGCAGGTGTCCTCGTCGAGCTCGGCGGCGTGCTGGGTCAGGAAGGCCTGGCGGAGCCCCTCGCGGGCGCGGTAGGCGAGCGCGGAGACCGAGTTGGCGCTCATCCCGAGCATCGGTGCGATGTCGGCGGGCTTGTCGCCCTCGACCTCGGTGTGCCACAGCACGAGCTGCCAGCGCTCGGGGAGGCTGGCGAAGGCCCGGGCGGCGGCGGCGCTCTCGAAGCCCTCGACCGCCGTGTCGCGGAACGGCACGCCCGGGTCGAAGGCCTCCATGTCGTCGGTCGTGTGCAGCCGGGCCCCGGCGCGGAAACGGTCGACCTGGAGCCGGCGCACGGACGTCAGCAGGTAGGCGCGGAAGGCGAGGTCGGGGCCACCCCCGCGCTGCAGGACGCCGAGGACCTTGACGAACGCCTCGGACACGAGGTCCTCGGCGTCTCCCGCGGGGACGAGCTGGCGCGCGAGCCGACGAGCCGCGTCGACGTGGCGCTCGAACAGCGTGCCGTAGGCGTCGATGTCCCCGCCGCGGACGGCCGAGATCAGCTCGGCGTCGCTCGGCGCCTCGACGCTGGTGGCCACGCTCATGGTTCGACGCTCATGGTTGGACGCTTCCGGGAACCTCACCCGGCGGTCACCGGGCTCTCCGACTGTATCTCCGCCGGGGTGCCGTCGACCCCGGAAAGTGAAGAAACAGGATTTCTGGTCCGGTCCGCGTCATGGGGGGTCATGAGCCCCGTCACACCCGTGTAACAGGTAGAGCAGGACAACGCATTGCTGGGGGACCCGGAGGGGGTATGCCGTGAAGATCTTCGCCACACGGGGGCGTCGACTCGCGGCTGCCGATCCTGGGGTGAGCGAGCCGGAGCCCACCGTCGAGCGGTCGGGGTTGCCGCACCGGTTCGAGGCTGTCGGAGAGGCGCTCACCTCAGGATCGGACGTCATCGGCGTCTGCGCCGTCGCGGGCCAGGAGCTGGCCCGCGACGGGGCGTCCGTCGAGGAGACGCTCGCCGGGCTGCGTGCCACGTGGCAGGGGGTGGCCGGCTGCGATCCGTCGTACGACGTCGTCACGGCGCTGCTCACGGCGTGGAGCGAGACCACCCTGGGCTACCTCAACCAGCTCTCCTGCGAGGACCCCCTGACCGGGCTGTCCAGCCAGGCCCACCTGCGCAGCCGGCTCTCGGAGCTCTACCGCCTCGGAGGAGGCGGGACGGACACCGGCATCGGCGGCTACGCCGTCGTCGTGTTCGAGATGCCGTCGGGCGACGACCCGTCCGACGAGCCCGGCGACCACTTCACCCGTGCCATGCGCCTGGCGCGCTCCGGCGAGCTCGCGCGTACGGCGTTCGCCCGCGACGAGACCGTCGCCCGCCTCGGCCTGCACCGGGTGGGGATCCTGACCCGGCGCGACGACCACCTCGGCCGGCGGGTCCGGGTGCTGCGCACCCTCCTCGACGGGGCCGAGCCGCACACCCCGGTGCGGGTGTGGATCGAGGGCCTCCCGTCCACCGACGCGGTGGCGGGGATGCTGCTCGACGAGCTGGCCCGCGGCTGAGCCGACCGCGGCGCCGGAGGCTCCCCTAGGGTGTGTCCCGTGTGCGGTCGCTACGCCTCGTCCCGGAGCCCGGACGACCTCGTCGAGGAGTTCGAGGTCGTCGAGACGCGCATCGCCGCGCCGCTGGCGGCCGACTACAACGTCGCGCCGACCAAGGAGGTCTACGCGGTGGTCGAGCGGCCGCCGTCGCGGGAGTCCGGGCAGGACAGGTCCGAGCCGCAGCGGCAGCTGCGCGTGCTGACGTGGGGCCTCGTCCCGTCGTGGGCCAAGGACCCCTCGATCGGCAACCGGATGATCAACGCCCGGATGGAGACCGTCGCGGAGAAGCCTGCCTACCGCAAGGCCTTCGCCACCCGGCGGGCGCTGCTGCCGGCCGACGGCTACTTCGAGTGGTACCCGACGTCGCGCACCGACGCCCGGGGCAAGCCGGTCAAGCAGCCCTTCTTCATCCGGCCCAAGGACGGTGGGGTGCTCGCGATGGCGGGGCTCTACGAGATCTGGCGCGACCCCACCAAGGGGGAGGACGACCCGACCCGGTTCCGCTGGACGTGCACGGTGCTGACCACCGAGGCCGAGGACTCGCTCGGCCACATCCACGACCGGATGCCGCTGATGGTCGAGCGCGAGCGCTGGCACGACTGGCTCGACCCGACCACGCCCGGTGACACCTCGCTCCTCGTGCCCGCGGCCCCCGGCCGCCTCGAGGCCTACCCCGTGCCGACGCTGGTGAGCAACGTGCGCAACAACGGTCCCGAGCTCGTCGAGCCCCTGCCCCTCGAGGAGGTCGAGTGAAGAAGGCCTCTATCCGGTCGGTCGAGACCCCCCACGGTGAGGGCAGGCTGCACACCCGACGCGCCACGAGCCCGATCGCGACGCTGCTGCTGAGCCACGGCGCCGGGGGCGGGGTGGACGCCCGTGACCTCTGGGCGCTCGCCGACGCCCTCCCCGCCCAGGGCGTCTCGGTGGTCCTGTTCGAGCAGCCGTGGCGGGTCGCGGGCCGCAAGATCGCCACCGCGCCGCCGACCCTCGACGCGGCGCTGCGCTGCGCCGCCGACGTGATGCGCGTGCGTACGCCCCTGGTCGTGGGCGGCCGGTCGGCGGGAGCCCGCTCCGCGGCCCGTACGGCGCGCTCGCTGGGCGCGACCGGTTGCCTGGCGCTGTCCTTCCCCCTCCACGCGCCGGGGAGGACCGAGCCCACCCGGTTGCCGGAGCTGCAGGCCGTCGGCCTGCCCACGCTCGTGGTCCAGGGGGAGCGCGACCCGATGGGCCGGCCCGAGGAGTTCCCGGGCGACCTCGAGGGCGTCGACCTGGTCGTCGTCCCGGGGGCTGACCACGCCCTCAAGGTCCCGGCGCGGGGCGAGGTGGACCAGGACGAGGCGATGGGCATCGTCGTCGAGTCGACGCTCGAGTGGCTGGTGCGCGACGTCGTCGGGAATCCCCGGCGGGGGTGAGGTGTTCTGGTCAGCGTGACTGCACTGACCCTCGATCGACCCACGGCGGTACTGTGGGAGGCGATGACTGAATCGCTCAGGGACGAGATGTCCCCACCTGCAGAGGTCGCCGTCGAGGACGAGACCCCCGACCAGCGCTCCGTGCGCTTCGAGCGTGACGCCCTGCCCTACCTCGACCAGCTCTACGGCGCGGCGATGCGGATGACCCGCAACCCCGCCGACGCCGAGGACCTCGTGCAGGAGACCTTCGCCAAGGCCTACAGCGCCTTCCACCAGTTCAAGCCCGGCACCAACCTCAAGGCCTGGCTCTACCGGATCCTCACGAACACCTACATCAACTCCTACCGCAAGAAGCAGCGCCAGCCGCAGCAGTCGATGTCGGAGGACGTGGAGGACTGGCAGCTCGCCCGCGCGGAGTCGCACTCCTCGACCGGCCTCCGGTCCGCGGAGATGGAGGCGCTCGAGCACCTGCCCGACTCCGAGGTCAAGGACGCCCTGCAGCGCCTGCCCGAGGAGTTCCGGCTCGCGGTCTACCTCGCCGACGTCGAGGGGTTCCCCTACAAGGAGATCGCCGAGATCATGGACACCCCGATCGGCACCGTGATGTCCCGCCTGCACCGTGGGCGGCGCCAGCTGCGCGACATGCTCGCCGACTACGTGCGGGCCAACGACCTGCTGCCGGCGTCGACCGTGCCCGGACCGGGAGAGGGGAGCGAGTCGTGAGCAGCCACGAGCACGGCATGGGGAGCGAGAAGGAGGACTGCGTCGACTACATCGAGCGCATCGTCTACCTGATCGACAACGAGCTCGACCAGGCCGACTGCGCCGTCGTCGAGATGCACCTGCGCGAGTGCGGTCCGTGCCTCGAGCGCTACGACCTGCAGCGCGCGGTCAAGCAGCTCGTCGCGCGCTCCTGCTCCGAGCACGCGCCGGAGTCCCTGCGCGACCGCGTTCGCCTGCAGCTGCGCGAGGTGACGGTCCAGATCACCGAGGGCAACGCCTGAGCCTCCGGGCCGACCCGATTCGCCGCCTCCGGGCGGATTTGAGACACTGCTCCGAGCACCGATTCCAGGAGGACCACCATGGGCAAGACCGGACGCAAGCGCCGCGCTCGCAAGAAGAAGGGCGCGAACCACGGCAAGCGCCCCAACGCCTGACGCGCACCCGCGCCGTCATCTCGTAGAAGTCCCCGCCACGGCGGGGACTTTTGCATGTCCGGCCCACCCGGCGGCCCTCTCATGCGAGGGCGGCCACCGCGCCGTGGAGGTGCTGACGGGCCTCGGCGCGTCCGGCCGCAGCGAGCAGCAGCCACTGCACCGGTCCCTCCACCCGCCGCCCCGAGCCGGCCTGCCAGGCCACGTCGGTGGCCACGAGGTGCACGTCGCGCAGACGTGGCCCGATCGGCATGCGTCGTGACCACCACAGCACGCGCTCCAGGGCGACGACCGCGGCGTCCGCCGGCATCGGGTGGTCGAGGCCCAGCGGGACGCAGATGTCCTGCGTGTGCACCAGCACGTCGAGCAGCGGCTCCCGCTCGGACACCAGGGGAACCGTCCGCCTCGAGCCGACGAAGCCCCGCAGCCGCTGGACGATCTCCGCGTGGCCCAGCGGGCTGCGGATCGCGGCGTCGCGGACCATCGCGTTGTAGCGGAACCCGGACCGGACGGCTGCGCCGAGGAGCTCGCGCATCCCGGCGTGGGAGAGGGCCAGGTGTGCGCCGACGTCGCGGACCGTCCACGAGGCGCACAGCGACCGGGCCTCCCACGCGTCGGCGGGCAGCCCGTCGAGGATGTCGGCGAGGGCGCTGCGCTGCGTGTCGATGTGGGTCCAGATCGTGTCGCTGTCCATGACGTCGTCCATGTGGTCAGAGGATCTGACTATCATCGACCTGTGCCGGACGACTCGTCAACGGAGGACCAGCCCAACGTCGGGGTGCTGATGTATGTCGCTGCCCGCTCGCTGGAGGCGCGCGCGTACGACGCCGTGGTCGCCGCCGGCGCGGTGGACGTGACACCCACCCAGGCCCGCCTGATGGCGCAGGTCGACCCGGACGGCACGCGGACCGTGACCCTGGCGGCCCGGGCGCGGATCACCAAGCAGTCGGCGGGGTTCCTCGTGGACCAGCTCGAGCGCGCGGGCTACGTCGAGCGCGTGCCCGACCCCGCCGACGGGCGGGCGAAGCTCGTCCGGCTGACGCGGCGCGGCCGCGCCGTGGGGGACGCCGCCGACGCCGTGGTCGCCGAGTCGCTGCGCGAGTGGGAGCAGCACCTCGGCGCGGCGCGGATGCGCGCGCTGGAGGAGACGATGCGGTTGCTGCGGCCGATCACCGACCCGTGGGCCTGACCGACCCGCCCTTGTACGTTGGCCCCATGAGCCAGGAGACCGGCGAGAAGAGCATGCGTGAGCGGATGCTGGCGGGGGAGCCGTACATCGCCGACGACCCGGTGCTGGCCGAGGAGTCGCAGCGGGCGCAGGACCTGGCGCACCGGATCAACACGATGGACCCGAACGACGCCCGCGGGCGGCGCGAGCTGCTCGAGGAGCTGCTGGGCGGCTTCGGGGAGCACAGCGAGCTCCGTCCCCCGCTCCACTGCGACTACGGCTACCAGACGACGATCGGCGCCCGGACCTTCGTCAACTGGGGGGTGACGCTGCTCGACGTAGCCGCGATCACGATCGGCGACGACGTCCAGATCGGCCCCCACGTGCAGCTGCTGACGGCCACCCACCCGCTCGAGCCGCAGCCGAGGCGCGACAAGTGGGAGGCCGCCCAGCCCATCACGATCGGCGACAACGTCTGGCTGGGCGGCGGCGTGATCGTCTGCCCCGGCGTCACCATCGGCGCGGACACCGTGGTCGGCGCGGGGTCGGTGGTGACCCGCGACCTGCCGGCCGGGGTGGTGGCCGTCGGCTCCCCGGCCCGCGTGGTCCGCGAGCTCTGACCGTCAGAGGCGGGACAGGAACCGCTCCGCGTCGACCACCACGCGCGTGATCTCCCCGGCCGCCAGCACCTTGCCGCTGGCGGTGTCGCGCGCGCTGACGGTGAAGCGGTGCAGGCGGGCGTCCTCGTAGGCGCTCGACGCGGTCACCTCGACCTCGGCGCCGACCGGGCTCGCGGCGAGGTGCTCGACCTGCACCCGTGTGCCGACGCTCGTCGACCCCTCCGTCAGGACCGGCTCGACGCATGCGCAGGTGGCGGCCTCCAGCCACGCGAGCAACCGCGGCGTGCCGAGCACCGGCAGCGACCCGCTGCCGAGGGCCGCGGCGGTGTCGTCGTCGGCGACGACGTACGTCATCGTGGCGGGTTCGAGCTGCGGCATGGGCAGGCCTTCCGGGAAATCGGGGCTCGGTGGGGCAACCTGAGCCCCTAACACACGTCTACCAGACATGAGCGCGAGGGCTGCAGGGTTGGGCATCGGGGTGGAGCCTTCTGTGGACATCACCGAGCTCTACGCTGCCCACCGGCTCTCGCTGGTGAGGCTGGCGGTGCTGCTCGTCGACGACTTCGCCTCGGCCGAGGACGTCGTGCAGGACGCGTTCGCCGCGCTCGCCCGTCGCCCGGACGCGGTCAGGGACCCGTCCAAGGCGCTGGCGTACCTGCGTGTCTCGGTCGTCAACACGGCCCGCTCCGCGCTGCGGAGGCGTCGTACGGCGCGGGCGTACTCACCACCGCACGACCTCTCACCACCCTCGCCCGAGGACAGCGCGGTGCTGGCGGAGGAGCACCGGGAGGTCATCGAGGCGTTGCAGCAGCTCGCCCCCCGGCAGCGGGAGGTGCTGGTGCTGCGCTACTGGTCGAACCTGTCCGAGGCCGAGATCGCGCAGACCCTCGCGATCAGCCAGGGGACCGTGAAGTCGACGGCGAGCCGCGCGCTCGTCGCGCTCGAGAAGGCCATGAAGACCACCGCGAGCTCGGGGAAGGAGGAGCGATGAGCGCGCCGGACACGATGTCGGAGATGGAGGAGCGGCTGCGATCCGCCCTGGCCGCCCGGGCCGAGCAGGTGCAGCCCGAGCACCTCGCCCCGCTCGCCCCTGTCGTCGACCTGCGTCCCCGGTGGCAGTCGCCGTGGGTGCTGCTGGCGACCGCGGCCGTGGTCCTGCTGGTGCTCGGCGTCGTGCTCCAGGGGGTCGGCCGCGGCCCGCGCTCGGACGACGTCGCACCGCGTCCGGACGAGCGGGTGGAGCTCGAGCTGCCGTCCGACGTCGGTCGCGACTGGGCGCGCAACGACTCCGACCGACAGCCGCGGCTGGACCTCGACGGCGACGGGCGCGACGAGAAGGTGGTGTTCCGTGGCGAGCCGAGCCCCGAGCACGACGGCCGCTACCGGCTGGAGACGACACTGAGCAGCACGGGCGAGGAGGCCTACGGCATCGCCGAGCTCGGCACCACGATCGCCACCAACGTCCTCGACCCGATCGACGCCGACGGAGACGGTGACGAGGAGCTGGTGCTCTACGTCGACGACGTCGCCGACGGCGGCCACCCGCTCGTCTTCGACCTGCGCGACGGCCTCCTCGTGCAGGCGGTCGCGGAGGACCCCGGGCTGCTGCTGCGGGGCGAGGTGCCGGTGCCGGGCGGGCGGACCCCGTACTACGAGATGGTCCGCCTGCACGACTACTGGATCGAGGGCGGCAGGCTCTGGTCGAGCAGGTCGGTCAACAGCTATGCGACCGGCAACATGACCATCGCCCGCCCGCGGTCGATCGTCCTCGACACCTGGAGCTGGCGGCTCACCGACGCCGGCCTGCTCGAGGCGGTCGAGGAGGGTTGCCTGCGCGACAGCGCCGAGCAGGGGCGGACGCCGTGCGAGGAGGGTGCGACCGACGACCTGCCGACGGACGGGGACGTCGCCCGGACGACGATCGGGCCGGGCGAGGGTGCGCGGTTCGAGCAGGGCTACCGCTACGGCGCACGGGTCGAGGACGGCGCTCCGCCCGTCCTGGTGGTCGAGGGCGACGACGGACGCACGATCAGGCACGACCTGGACGTCGACGACCCGCGGGTCTCCACGGTGCAGCCGGTCTCGGTCATGTCCGACGGCGCGTCGTTCCTGGTGACCTCGGCGTCGGACCCGTCCTACGTCCGGGTGCTCGCGCAGGACGGCGACCGCCTCCGGTCCCTCGAGCCGGTGGGTGAGGTCGAGCTCACGAACGACGGGTCGACGCGCACGTGGCTGACGAGCAGTGGCGGCCTGGTGACGGCCGTTGCGCAGGACGACGGGACGTGGCGGACCTGGGGCTGGCTGCTGCTCCGAGGTGGTCGCATGACCGGCGTGCCGACCGGCACGGTCTGCTTCGACGACCCGGCCGACCCGTCGACGATCCGTCGCTGCTGAGGCCTCAGAAGGTCTTGCTGAAGGCGAGCAGGTCGACACCAGGCACCGGTGACCAGTCGCGCTCGGGGTCGCGTGCGTAGCCCAGCCGTCCGTAGACCTGGTGGGCGGCCGCCATCGTCGCCAGCGACGACAGCGCCATGCCCCTCGCGCCGTGCTCACGCGCCCGCTGCTCGCACAGCCGGGCGAGCGCGGTGCCGGCGCCCGCGCCCTGCGCCGCCGGGTCGACGGCGAGCATCCGGAACTCGCCCTCGTCGTCGCGCCCGATCTCGCGCCACGGCGAGCCGGGTGGGCAGTAGGTCACGACCCCGACGACCGTCTCCTCGAGCACCGCCACCCACACCTCGGCCTGGGCGGCACGCGTGGCCACGTCGCGCAACCGGTCGCGGTAGTCGTCCTCGGCACCGGTGAGCAGCGGGTCGTACGCCGCCACGCACACGGCGCCGGCGGCGGCGTGCTCGTCGGGCCGGATCCGGCGCACCTCCACGACCGGGCCCTCAGATGCCGAAGGTGTTGCGCGGGTAGGCCGCCTCGACGTCGGTGATCACGTTGACGAGGTAGGGCACGCCGGACGCGTAGGCCCGGTCGAGGGCCGGCCCGATCTCCTGGGGGTCGCTCACCGTCTCGCCCGCGCCGCCGAGCGCCTTGACCACGTCGTCGTACGGCGTGCGCTGGGCGAGGTCGGCGACGACGTCGTAGCCGTAGAGCATCTGCATCGGGCCCTTCTCCAGGCCCCAGGCGGAGTTGTTGCCCATGACCATGACGACCGGCAGGTCGTGGCGCACGAGCGTGTCGACGTCCATCAGCGAGAAGCCCGCCGCGCCGTCGCCGAGGAGGAGGGTGACCTGCGCGCTCGGCCGCGCGATGCGTGCCGCGATCGCCGCGCCGAGGCCGGCGCCGAGGCAGCCGTAGGGCCCCGGGTCGAGCCAGCCGCCGGGGCGCTTCGGCTCGACGTACTTGCCGGCGAAGGAGACGAAGTCGCCGCCGTCGCCGATCACGACCGAGTCGTCCTCCAGACGGGGGACCAGCTCGCCGTAGATCCGGGCGGGGTGGATGGGGTCGGCCTCGGCGGTGAGGAGCTGGGCGTCCCTCTCGGCCGCGGCCCGCACCTGGTCGCGCAGCTGGTCGGCCCACGTGCGCCAGTCGGGCCTGGGGCCGGCCTCGACGGCCTTCTGCAGGCCGTCGAGGACCGTGGTGAGGTCGCCCGCGACGGACGCGGCGAGCTCGGCGTGGCCGGAGACCTGGCCGGGGGAGTCGGCGATGTGGACGACCCGGGCGAACTCGCCCGTCGGGTTCTTGTCCGGGCCGCCGAACGCGCCGTAGCCGAGGCGGAAGTCGAGCGGGGTGCCCACGACGACGACCAGGTCGGCGCCGGACAGCGCCGCACCACGCGCCTTGGTGACCAGCGAGCGGTGCCCGCCGGGGATGACGCCGCGACCCATGCCGTTGGTGAGGGTCGGGATGCCGAGGTCCTCCACGAACCGCAGGGCGGCCTCCTCGGCGTGGTCGGCCCACACGTCGGTGCCGAGGATGAGGACGGGACGCTGCGCGCGGGCGAGCAGGCCGGCGACCCTGGCGATGTCGTCGTCGTCCGGCTCGACGCGGATGCCCTCGCCCGGGCCGACGGTGCCCGACGCCGAGTTGAAGAACTCGTCCATGGGCACGTCGACGAACACCGGGCCACGGTGGCTCGAGCGGGCCAGCGTGAAGGCCTCGTCGATCCCGGCCGCGACGTCGCCCGCGGTCATCAGGGTCTTCGCGGCCTTCGCGACGGGCGCGATGATCGGCGGCTGGTCGAGCTCCTGCAGGGAGCCCGTGCCCCAGCGGTTCTGCGGGGCGCGTCCGCCGACGACGACCATCGGCGAGCCGGCGAACTGGGCCTGGGCGATCGCGCTGATGCCGTTGGTGACGCCCGGACCGGCGGTCAGCACGGCCAGGCCGGGGACCCGGGTGAGCTTGCCGGTCGCCTCCGCCGCGAAGGCGGCGGTCTGCTCGTGGCGCACGTCGAGCAGCCGCATCTGCGGGTCCTGGGCATCCTGGTTGATGCGCACGGCGCCGTCGTACATCGGGAAGACGTGCGCGCCGGAGAGGGTGAACATCGTCTCCACCCCGTGGGCGCGGGCGACGTGCACGGCCAGCTCGCCGCTGTGGCCGGTGATCTCGCTGCTGCTGCTCATGTCCCGCAGGTTAGCGGGTGTCTACTCGCAGGTAGGGAGCGTTGGTCAACCGCAGTGCGTCGATGACCACGAGGAGCAGGTCGGGCCGCACGGCCGGCTGGTCGTGGCCCAGCGAGAGGTGCAGGAAGAGGGCGCGGAGGAACGCCTGCGGCGCCGCGGTGACGGCGTAGGGGTCGTGGTCGACGGTGCCCCCGTAGGGGTTGGCCGCGGCACCGATCCGGTGCACCCACGGCTCGAGGGCGTCGACGCCGAGCGTGTTGCGGCGCAGGACCTGCATCACCGCGGCGGCGATGCGGTCGGGCTCGCCCGCGGCGAGCGGGGCGTCGGACGGCTGCTCGAGCAGGCGCTCGGCGATGATGTCGAGGAGCACCGCGTGCTCCGGCCCGGCGAGGTGGGGCGACTCCCCGAGGGCGCCGAGGGTGTCCGCGCCGTGGGCGATGGCGTGCGCCCAGCCCTTGTCGGTGACGTAGCCGCGGGTGTCGCGCTCGGTGAGGAACCAGGTCGCGGCCCGGTCGCCCCACTCCAGGATCTTCGCCCCCGGCAGCAGGTGGCGCGCGTTGTCGCGCTCGATGCACGCGCCCAGGATCAACGCGCTGAAGCTGCGTCGGAAGACCGTGTCGGTCCCGTCCTCGCCCAGCCCGACCGAGAGCCCGGCGACCATGCCGTCACCGAGACCGGCGAGCAGGTCGTCGTAGACGCCGTTGTCGATCCAGGTGGCGAGGGCCGGGAACGCGGTGCCGTCGCGCACCTCGGGGCGGGTGGAGCCGAGCATGGCGGTGAGCTCGGCCGTCAGCTCGTCGAGAGGGCGATCCGAGGGGACCTCGAACCCGGCCCTCTGCACCTGCTCCCAGTAGCCGATCGACATGCGCCCCATCCTGCCAGCCACCGCGGACGGGACCCTAGTCCGGCCGCACACCGGCCCATGCACGTGGCCCTAGGCTGGCCGGGTGCCCTCCCTCCACGAGCTCGTGCGAGCCCACACCGACCTCGTGGAGGACGACGTCGCCTGGCTCCAGCTGCTGATGGCGGACTGGCAGATCCTCGCCGACCTGTCCTTCGCCGACCTGGTGCTGTGGCTGCCGGACCGGGAGGGCAAGGGCTACTGGGCGGGCGGCCAGATGCGTCCCACGACCGGCCCCACGGCGCTGGTGGACGACGTCCTCGGGACCTTCATCCCGGCCGGACGCCGCCGCATGCTCGACGAGGCCTTCACGACCGGCCGCCTCGTGCGCGAGGGGGACCCGGAGTGGCGCGACGACGTGCCGGTGCGGGTGGAGGTGATCCCCGTGCGCCGGGCCGGCCGGGTGATCGCGACGATCGCGCGCAACACCAACCTGCTGGGCGTGCGCACCCCCAGCCGCCTCGAGCTCAGCTACCTCCAGACCGCCGCCGACCTGACCCAGATGATCGCCGCCGGCTACTTCCCGCTCAGCGAGCAGCGCGGCGACCACGCCGACTCACCGCGGGTGGGCGACGGCTTCGTGCGGCTCGACCCGGCCGGGCGGGTGGTGTACGCCAGCCCCAACGGGTTGTCGGCCTACCGCCGGCTCGGGCTGCAGGGTGACCTCGCCGGCCTGGTGCTCACCGACCTGACCCGCGAGCTGGTGCCGGCCCGCAGGCGCCCGGACGAGGAGACCCTCAGCGCGGTGCTCGGCGGTCGGGACGGACGCGCGACCGAGGTCGGCACCGACGAGGTCACCCTGATCGTGCGCAGCATCCCGCTGCGTCCGCAGGGGGAGCGCAACGGGGCGCTCCTGCTCGTGCGCGACGTCACCGAGCTGCGCAGCCGCGACCGCGAGCTGGTGACCAAGGACGTCACCATCCGCGAGATCCACCACCGGGTGAAGAACAACCTGCAGACCGTCGCAGCGCTGCTGCGCCTGCAGGCGCGTCGTACGGGGGCCGAGGACGCCAAGGCGGCGCTGGAGGAGGCCGTGCGCCGGGTGGGCTCGATCGCCATCGTGCACGAGACGCTCAGCCACGCGGTCGAGGAGACCGTCGACTTCGACGAGATCGCCGACCGGCTCGGCTCGATGGTCGTCGACGTCAGCGGTGTCGGCGTGCGGGTCCGGGTCGTCCGCGAGGGATCCTTCGGCAAGCTGCCGTCGGAGGCCGCGACCCCGCTCGCCATGGTGCTGACCGAGCTGTTGCAGAACGCCGTCGAGCACGGCTACGCCGGCCAGGAGGTGCCGACGGCGGGGCACTCGGGCCGCGTGGTGGTCACCGCGCGCCGCATCGTGGGCCGCCTGCACGTCGTCGTGGAGGACGACGGGCGTGGCCTGCCCGACGACTTCGACATCGACTCCTCGACCCAGCTGGGCCTGTCGATCGTGCGCACCCTGGTGGAGTCGGAGCTCGGCGGCGTGCTGGAGATCGGCCCCGGGAGCCGGGGCACGCGGGTGCAGGCGGACCTGCCGGTGGAGTGAGGCCTCAGGCCGTGCGGATGCGGGCGCGGGCGTTGCGGCGCTTCAGCGCGCGGCGCTCGTCCTCGCTGAGGCCACCCCACACCCCGTGGTCCTGGCCGGCCTCGAGGGCCCAGGCCAGGCACTGCTCTCGCACCTCGCAACGACGGCAGACCTGCTTGGCCTCCTCGATCTGGAGGATCGCGGGACCGGTGTTGCCGATGGGGAAGAACAGCTCAGGGTCCTCGTCGAGGCATGCAGAGCGGCTACGCCAATCCATGGGTGGGGGAATCCCTCTTTCACATCACGTCGGGTTGCTGTTTGCGGACGTTCAGCTGGCCCGGGCGCCGGAAAGCGCAGCGACCAGACTTGCAATCTTTGAACGTTCACACAACCCCCAACGCTGGTCGTGTCCGTCACAACTACTGTTGTGCGGTGCCCGTTACGCCACAGGCTGATGCCCCCGGCCCCGACCCTACCGTCCCGCCCCCGTTGCAGGTGGCTGCCGCTCTCGTGGCGATCGAGGCGTTCGTCCTCCTCGTGCTCGCCGTGCTCGAGCTGGCCAACCTCCGATCGACCCGGCTCACGATGGGCGTCACGACCACGATGTTCTTCGTCGCCGCCGCGGCCGGGCTGGCGTGGTGCGCCTGGTCGCTGTGGCGGGCGCGTCGCTGGGCGCGCGGGCCGGTGGTGATGGCCCAGCTGATCCAGCTCGGCCTGGCGTGGAACTTCCGCGACGCCCCGACCACGCTGCTGGCGATCGGCCTCGCCGTCGCGGGCGTCGTGGTCATCGCGGGGCTCCTCCACCCGGCGACCACGCAGGTGCTGGAGGGCGACGCCCGTCCGGGAGGCTAGTCGGCCTCGAGCGACGTACGGAGCTGGGCGAGCGTGCGCGTCAGCAGGCGCGAGACGTGCATCTGCGAGACGCCGATCTCCTCGGCGATCTGCGACTGGGTCATGTTCTTGAAGAAGCGCAGCAGCAGGATCCGCTTCTCGCGCTCGCCGAGCCCCTCGAGCAGCGGCTTGATGGACTCGCGGACCTCGACGTGCTCGATGTTGGCGTCCTCGACGCCGAGCGTCGCGAGCATGGCCGGGGGCCCCTCGTCGTCGTCGTCGGAGGCGTCGAGCGACAGCGTGGCGTAGGCGTGCGAGGACTCGATGCCCTCCATGATCTCCTCGACCGTGCAGCCGATGACCTCCGCCAGCTCGCGCGGCGTGGGGGAGCGGCCGAGCTTCTGGGTGAGCTCGCCGGTGGCGCTCCCGATCTGCATCCGCAGCTCCTGCAGGCGCCGCGGCACCCGGATCGCCCAGCCCTTGTCGCGGAAGTGACGCTTGATCTCGCCGATCACCGTCGGCGTCGCGTAGGTCGAGAACTCCACCCCGCGGTCGGTCTCGAACCGGTCGACCGCCTTGATCAGCCCGATCGTGCCGACCTGCACCAGGTCCTCGAACGGCTCGCCGCGGTTGCGGAAGCGGCGGGCGCAGTGCTCCACCAGCGACAGGTGGAGGTGCACGAGGTCGTCGCGCGCGACCGCCCGCACGGCGCTGCTCGCCCCGTCGTCGCGCAGCACGTCGAACAGCTGGGCGCTGCGCGCGCGTACGTGGTCGAGACCGGTGGGTACGCCGTCGGCGTCGCCGTCCCGGTCCAGGGCAGCCTCGGCTGCCGTGTCGTCCCCCGTGTCCCCCGTGGCTGTGCTCATGTCAGAGCTCGGCACCTGTCATTCCCGCAGCGACCGTCGACGTCACCGTGAAGCGGACGCGGAACCGTCCACCCTCGGATCCTGCCGACGCATCCTGCGCCATCGTGTCGAGCACCTGCCAGGCAAAGCTCTCGGTGTCGAGCGGGGGGTCGTCGATCGCGTCAGCCTGCAGCTCGACGGTCATCGAGCCCCGGCCGATCCAGAAGCTCGCCACGAGGTCGGCGCCCGGGTCGGCCTCGGGGATCACGAGCGCGCTCGCCTCCCCGATGGCGATGCGGAGGTCCTCGATGTCGTCGATCGTGAAGTCCAGCCGGGCGGCGAGCCCGGCAGCCGTGGTGCGGACGATCGTGGCGTAGGCCCCCTCGGCAGGGAGCCGGAGCTCGACGTCGGCGCGAGATGCCCCCGTGTTGTCTGCCATCTGCGTCAATGTCCCGTCGTCGAGGCTGATGCTCCGCACACACTAGCCGTCCCGATCAGGTGAACCACGGACACACCTGGTCGCGTGTGCGCAGCTCCTGGCGGTGCCGGGGGTCGCGCAGGAGGGGGATGGGCCTCCCCTCGGCGGGTCGGGCGGAGGGTGGCGACGGTGGGCTGCCGGTTGTGCCGACCGCGGTGCCTACCGGGGTGCCGACCGGGGTGCCGACCGGCGTCCGCGCTGCGGCCAGCGGCTCGAGCTCGACGACGACGCCGTAGACCCCGCTGCCCTCGTCCTCGAGCGACACCGCACCGAGGCGGCGGAGCATCTCGAGCGACGCGGGGTTGTCCTGCAGCACCTCGGTGACGATGCGGTCCACCCCCGCCGGCCGCTGGCGCATCAGCGCCTCGAGCAGCACGGTGGCCACACCGCGGCCCTGCCACTCGTCCTTGACGGTGACGGCGAGGTCGGCGGCGTCGGGGACGTCGGCGTAGCGCACGATCCGCGCCAGGGCGATGGGGTCGTAGACGCCCGGGCTCGTCTCCGCGCAGAGCACGAGGGCGACGTGGTCGATGCCGTCGACGTCGTCGACGAGGTGCTCCAGCATCGCGTCGCTGAGATGCCTGACCGGTGCGAGGAACCGCCGCCGCCGGGACTCGGGGGAGAGGGTCTCGTACTCCGCCGCCAGCGCCGCCCGGTCGGTTCGCAGCAACGGCACGACGAAGGCGTCCGTGCCGTCTCGCAGCGCGACTTGCTCGATCATCGGGCCCTCCCGTCCGCTGGCCGGAGCCTAGCCAGCGCGGCCGGCGTTCGAGACACGAACGCCGCACCGACCCGGAGGTCGGCGCGGCGTTCGCGTGTGTCAGGCCTTCTTCGCGGTCGCGACCTCGCGGGGCTCGGTCGCGCTTCAGGACTCGAAGGCCTTCGCTCAGGCCTTCTTCGCGGTCGCGACCTCGCAGGCTCGGTCGCGCTTCATGACTCGAAGGCCTTCACTTCGTTCAGGCCTTCTTCGTCTCCCAGAAGATCTCGGCGATCTCGTCGATCTTGGCGAGCAGCTCGTCGGCCTTGCCGGCGTCGAGCTCGCCCTTGGTGCCGGAGGCGCCGGCCAGCTTGGTGGCCTCGTTGACCAGCGTGTGCAGCTGGGGGTACTTCTCGAAGTGCGGGGGCTTGAAGTAGTCGGTCCAGAGCACCCACAGGTGGTGCTTGACCAGCTCCGAGCGCTGCTCCTTGATCAGGATGGCGCGGGTGCGGAAGTCGGGGTCGTCGTTGTCGGCGACCTTGGCGATGATCGCCTTGATCGACTCGGCCTCGATGCGGGCCTGGGCGGGGTCGTAGACGCCGCAGGGGAGGTCGCAGTGGGCGGAGACCTCGACGGTGGGGGCGAGCAGGTGGCGAAGCATCGGGTTCCTCTCGATCGGGAAGATGTGCGTCTGCTGCGACACTACTCCGCGTGAAGTGGCGTCGGCAGCGGGGTCCCGCCCCCCGGGGTGGGCGCTCCGGACCGCCGTTCGGGACGGCCGTCGTCCGGGGTCGATCGATGCTCCCGACGCTGCGCGAGGGCGACCTGCTGCTCGTCCGGTACGGCGTCCCACCCCGGCCGGGCGACCTCGTCGTCGCCCGCTTCGCCGACGACACGGTGGCGGTCAAGCGCGCGGTCGAGGAGCGTCGTACCCGCTCCGGCGCAGCCGGCTGGTGGCTGCTGAGCGACAACCCCGACGAGGGGGTCGACTCGCGCCACCGCGGGCCCGTCCCGGAGGCCGACATGCTGGCCGTCGTACGCCTGCGGGTGTGGCCTTCCCCACGCGTGGGACGCCGGCTCCAGGGCCGCTGAGCTGTGCGAGTATCGCCGGCATGGTTTCGCACCCGCACGCCGGCGACCCGGTGTTCGACCTGCACGTCGGCGGCAAGATGGAGATCCTCTCGACGGTCGCGCTGGCCGGCCCCGACGAGCTGTCCCTCGCCTACACCCCGGGTGTCGCGCGGGTGTGCGAGGCCATCGCCGCCGACCCGTCGATGACCCAGCACTACACGTGGGTGCCCAACACGGTCGCCGTCGTGACCGACGGCACCGCGGTCCTCGGCCTCGGTGACATCGGCCCGGCCGCCGCGATGCCGGTGATGGAGGGCAAGGCGGTGCTTTTCAAGCAGTTCGGCGGGGTCGACGCCGTGCCGATCTGCCTCGACACCACCGACGTCGAGGAGATCATCGAGACCGTCGTCCGGCTCGCGCCGAGCTTCGGCGGCATCAACCTCGAAGACATCTCGGCCCCGCGCTGCTTCGAGATCGAGGCGCGGCTCAAGGAGCGCCTCGACATCCCGGTCTTCCACGACGACCAGCACGGCACGGCCGTCGTCGCGCTCGCCGCGCTGACCAACGCGCTCCGCCTGACCGGTCGTGACGCCGCCACCGTCCGCGTCGTGGTGCAGGGCGCGGGTGCCGCCGGCGTCGCCGTCGCGCGGATCCTCCTCGAGGCCGGCATCAAGGACATCGCGGTCCTCGACCGGCAGGGCGTGCTCAACTCCTCGCGGTCCGACCTCACCGAGGTCAAGGCTGCCCTGGCCCGCGACACGGCCGACCACTTCGACCGCCGCGGCACGCTGGCCGACGTGATGGCCGGCGCGGACGTCTACATCGGCGTCTCCGGGGGCCAGGTGCCCGAGGAGATCGTGGCCTCGATGGCCGACGACGCGATCATCTTCGGCCTGGCCAACCCGACGCCCGAGGTGCACCCCGACCTGGCGCACCGCTACGCCCGCGTCGTCGCCACCGGCCGCTCGGACTTCCCGAACCAGATCAACAACGTCCTCGCGTTCCCCGGCATCTTCCGCGGCGCCTTCGACGTGCACGCCACCGCCATCACGGAGGGGATGAAGGTGGCCGCCGCCACCGCCCTCGCCGAGCTCGTCGGCGACGACCTGCGCGAGGACCTGGTGATCCCCTCGCCGTTCGACCCGCGGGTGCCCGGCGCCGTGCGGGAGGCGGTGGCCGACGCCGCCCGGCGCGACGGGGTCGCCCGACGCTGAGCCGGCCGAACGGCAGGTCTGGCAGCATGCGGTCATGGACGTCGAGGTGACGGGGACCGAGCTGCTCCGCTTCGACGACGGCGCCCCGGTCCGGGCGGCGTCGGCGGTGGTGGCGCTCGGCGACGGCCGCCTCGTCGTCTCGGACGACGCGACGCACGCCGCGTGGTTCCGCCCGGATGCCGGGCCCAGCCGCGTACGCCTGCTCCCGCCCGTCGAGGGGCACGAGGTGTTCGCCGAGGAGTCGGGCACCAAGCACCTCAAGCCCGACCTCGAGACGGCCTGCCGGGTCGAGGTCGACGGCGAGGAGGCCGTGCTCCTGATGGGGTCCGGCTCGTCGGCGAGGCGGATGCGGTGGTGCCTCCTCCGGCTGCGGGACGGCGTGCCGGAGGTCGCCACGGCAGACATGGACGAGCTGTACGCCGACGTCGCGGCCTCGCTCGGCGTCGATGCCGACGACCTCAACCTCGAGGGCGCCTGCATCGTCGGCCGCAGCCTGCGGTGGTTCCACCGCGGCCTGCCCTCGGCCGGCCTGCCCAGCGGGAGCGTCGACCTCGCCCTCGACGCAGCCCTGGCCGCAGCCACCGGACAGCGGCGCACGCTGCAGGTGCAGGCTCCCAGGACCTACGACCTCGGCTCCGTCGACGACGTCGGCCTGGCGATCACGGACGTCGTCGCGCTGCCGGACGGCGACCTGCTCGCCTGCGCGGCGGCCGAGGACAGCCCCAACCCGCGTGACGACGGGAGGGTGACCGCGGCGGCGCTCGCGCGGATCCGCGGTGACGAGGTGGTCGAGGTCGGGCCCCTGCCCGACCACGACGGCCGCGTGCTCAAGGTCGAGGGTCTGATGCTGCTCGGCGCGGCCGACGGGGAGGTGACGCTCTACGCCGTCACCGACGTCGACGACCCGGACGCCGCGTCCTGGGCGGCCACCCTCCGCGTACGCCTCTGAGCGGGCGCCGGTCCGCTACGCGAAGAGCGGCCGCAGGTGGTCGTTGAGGAACACGCCCCGCGGGTCCAGCTCGCGGCGGAGGGCGATGAAGTCGTCGGCCCGCGGGTAGAGCGCGTGGAGGCGCTCGGGCGTCATGAAGTGCAGCTTGCCCCAGTGGACGCGGGCGTCGAAGCCGGCGAGGAGCGCGTCGACCGAGCGGAGGTAGCCCCAGTAGTCGGTGCCGGGCGTGCCGGAGACGGAGATGACCACCGTGGGCGTCCGGAACTGCGGGGAGAGGAAGGCCTCGTCCGACCCGACCGTGCGCACCTCGAGCGGGTACACGGAGTCGGGGAGGCTGCGCTGCATCAGCTCTCGCATCGCGTGGAGCGCCTCGGGCGCGCGGTCGAGGGCGACGAAGTACTCCAGCTCGTGGAAGTTGGGGTCGTAGACCATCGGGAAGATCCGGTAGCACCGGTCGACGCGGCGGCCCACGGTGTCGTCGTCCGGCACCTCCGGTCCGACCTCGTCGTAGACCTTGACGTAGCAGCGGTCGGCCAGGCGCTCGCCGTGCCCGTCGAGGTTGTAGAGCGCGCCAGACTCCTCGGTCGGCAGCCAGAACATCCCGAAGTGACGGTGCTCCTCGACCAGCTGGTCCCAGTGCTCCATCACGTCGTCCCAGGACCGGAGGCTGACGTGCTCGCGCAATCGGTAGGCGTCGGTGACCTCGAGCTCGAGCTGCGTGACGACCCCGAGCATCCCGACGGAGACCTGGGCGGCGTGCAGCAGGTCGAGGTCGGTCTCGTCGACCTCGCGGACGTCACCGGTCGCCGTCACGAGCCGGGCGCCGCGCACGACGCCCGAGAGGCTGGTGTAGCGCGTGCCGGAGCCGTGCGTCCCGGTCGCCACGGCGCCGGCGATCTGCTGGGTGTCGATGTCGCCCTGGTTGCGCAGCGCCAGGCCGACCTCCCACAGCGGTGCGTAGAAGTCACGGATCAACGTGCCGGGGAGGGCGGTGGCGCGCCTGGCGGCGACGTCGGTGCCGACGACGCCCCGCATCGCCGAGAGGTCGAGCAGCAGGCCGTCGGTCCGGACCACGGGCGTGAAGGAGTGCCCGGCACCCGCGACGCGGACGTGCTGGCCGCGCTCCGCGGCCCGCCGCACGAGCGCGGCGACCTCGTCCTCGTCGCGCGGGGTGGCGATCGTCGCGGGTGAGAAGGACTGGTTGCCCACCCAGTTGGTCCAGGTCATGCCGGTCAGCCTGACCAGCGGCGGACGGGCCGTCAACGGTCGACGTCAGAACCCGATCGACGGCTCCGGCGCGACCGTGGTGCGCATGGCCCGCGCCAGCTCGGCGTACGCCCCGGGGCGGTGCTCCTGCACCAGCCCGGCGCGCAGCAGCCCACCGATCCCGTGGCCGAGGTAGCCGGCACCCAGCGCGGCCACGTCGAGGGTGACGTCGGCGGGGGAGTCGGTGCGCGAGGCGGCGCCGGTGCCGGAGGCGGCGGTGAGGCGCCAGCGCCCGGCGTTCCAGGGCGCGTAGCGGTCCTGGACCTCGACCACCACGTCGCAGTCGGACTCGAAGGCGCGCAGCGGCCAGGCCGCCTCGACGTCGACGAGGCGCACCCACGTGCTGTCCCAGGTCTTCAGGTCGCCGGCCCCGCGGGGCCCGCCGACCCAGCCCAGGATCGGGTCGTCGACGCCGACGTTCTCGAGCTTGGTCGTGCCCATCAGGTCGAGGTCGACGACGCGGCGGGCGAGGGCGAGCCGGGCGGCCGGGCCGCCGCAGAAGGTGCCGACCACGACGGTGCCCGACGGGCGGGCGCTCTCCCACTTGTGCTCGCGGCGCAGACCCGTGAACCCCACGTCCTGGCCGTCGCGGCGCGCGAACAGGATGCGGCGGGGCTCCTTGTCCCGCAGCTGCTCGGGCGTCTCGTGCGCCATCAGCGTGAAGAAGTCGGGCAGGCCGATGATCGTGCCGGGGAAGTCGGGAGCCGCAGCGAGCTGGCAGGCGCGCATCCGCTCCGTCACACCCGGGGCGGCCATGTCGAGGAGGTGGGTGGTGAGGGACGCGACCTCGTCCTCGAGGTGCGGGGCGGTGAACGTCGTGCCGCGACCGAGGCTGACCTGGTGGGTCAGCACGGCGCTGCCGTAGCCGAACCTCCCGTAGATCGCGGCCTCGCTCGCGTGCAGGGCGGACACGGCGGTGCCGGCGTCACGGGCGCGGGTGAGGTGGTCGCTCATCATCGCCGCCAGCACGCCGCGGCGGCGGGCGTCGGGGTGGACGCCGACCCAGGTGAGACCGGCGATGGGGACGACGGCCCCGCCGGGCAGCGACATCTCCATCGGGCGCACGCCGTAGATGCCGCTGTGCAGGTCGTCGGGACCGTCGGGGAGGTCGACGACGAAGCGCTGGTCCGCCGGCAACCCCAGCCGCAGGTGGTCCGCGTCGGCGTCGGTGACCTCACCGAACCAGACCAGCTGGTCGGTGGCCAGGTACTTCGCGGGGTCCTCCGAGGGACGTACGTCGATGCTCACCGGCTCCACCCAACCGGGCGGCGCGAGGACCCGCAACCGGATAAGGAAGGCCACTCGCTAGGGTCGGGACATGTTCGCCGTCTACGCCGAGTCCTTCTCCTCCGACGACCCGCTGAGCGGCCTGGTGGTGGGGGAGCGGCCGGCTCCCGAGGCCCCCGACGGGTGGGCGACGGTGACGGTGAAGGCCGCGAGCCTGAACCACCACGACCTGTGGTCGCTGCGCGGGGTCGGCCTGCGCGAGGAGTCGCTGCCGATGATCCTCGGCTGCGACGCCGCGGGCGTCGACGAGGACGGCAACGAGGTCGTCGTGCACGGCGTCATCGGCGACCCGCGGTGGACGGGTGACGAGGCCGACGACCCGGGCCGGTCGCTGCTCTCCGAGCGCCACCAGGGCACGTTCGCCGACCAGGTCGTCGTCCCGCGACGCAACCTCGTCCCCAAGCCGGCCTCGCTCTCCTTCGAGGAGGCGGCCTGCCTGCCCACCGCCTGGCTGACGGCCTACCGGATGCTCTTCGCCCAGGGCGGCTGCGTGCCGGGCGAGACGGTGCTCGTCCAGGGCGCCGGCGGCGGCGTCGCCACCGCGCTGATCACCCTGGGCCGGGCGGCCGGCCTGACGATCCTCGCCACCAGCCGCGACGAGGCCAAGCGGACGCGGGCTCGCGAGCTCGGCGCCCACGAGGTCTTCGAGTCCGGCGAGCGCCTGCCCGTGAAGGTCGACGCGGTCATGGAGACGGTCGGCAGGGCGACCTGGACCCACTCGATCCGCTCGCTGCGACCGGGCGGCCGCATCGTGATCAGCGGCACCACCTCGGGCCCGAACGTCGACGACGCCGGCCTCACGCACGTGTTCTTCAAGCAGCTCTCGATCATCGGCTCCACGATGGGCACCCGCGGGGAGCTCGACCTGCTCGTGAAGTTCCTCGACGCCACCGGCGCCCGGCCGCTGGTCGACCGCGTGCTCCCGATGGAGCAGGCCCGCGACGGCTTCGCGGCGATGGCGGAGGGCGACGTCTTCGGCAAGATCGTCTTCTCCCGGTGAGCCGCACCCACGTCGTCACCGGCGCCGGCTCCGGCATCGGGCTCGCGCTGGCCCGTCGTCTGGCGGAGCGGGGCGACCGCCTCGTCCTGCTCGCCCGCAGCGACGCGCGCGCCGCGGAGCTCGCCCGGACCTTCCCGGACGCCCAGGTCCTGGTGGCTGACCTCGCCGACCCCGGCACCCTCAACGGCCTGGGCCGGCAGGTCGACGGACCCGTCGACTCGGTCGTGCACGTCGCCGGCGTCGTCGAACTGGCGCCGGTGGAGCGGCTCCGGCTCGCCGAGTGGGAGGAGCAGCTGGCGGTCAACCTCACGGCGCCCGCGGTCCTGACCCGTGAGCTGCTGCCGCACGTGCGTGCGGCCCGCGGCACGGTCGTGTTCGTCAACTCGTCCGCGGGCCTGGTCGCCAACGCCGGGTGGTCGGCGTACGCCGCCTCGAAGTCGGGCCTGCGCGCCCTGGCCGACGCCCTGCGGGCCGAGGAGGTCGACCACGGGGTGCGCGTCAGCACCGTCTACCCGAGCCGCACCGCCACCCCGATGCAGGAGAAGGTGCACGAGCAGGAGGGGCGGACCTACGACGCCTCGCGCTGGATCGACCCCGAGACCGTCGTCGACACGATCCTCCACGTCGTCGACCTGCCCGTCGGTGCCACCATCCCCGACGTGACCCTCCGTCCCGTCCCGCGCCCGGGCACCTAGACCGGCTCGAGGACGAACACCCGGATCCGCCGGCGCTCGCCGACACGCTCCCGGTAGCGGGCGTAGCCGGGGTAGAAGCGCCCCGCCAGCGCGAAGACCTCCTCCGCCTCGGCGGGCGTCGCCGCGCGGGCGACCACCTCGCGGGAGGTGCCGCGGTAGGTGAGGGTGGCACGCGGGTCGGCCTCGAGGTTGAGCGCCCACGCCGGTGTCGGGGCCTGGCCGAAGTTGGTGCCGAGCAACGCCAGCGTGCCATCGTACGGCGTCGCGATCAGGTGGCTGGTCCGGCGGCGGCCCGACCGACGACCGGTCGTCGTCACGTCGAGCACCGCCAGGCCCGCGAGCACCGCCAGGCCCGCGAGCAGCCCCGGCGCGCTGTGCCGGCCCCGGCTGAGACGGCCGACGGCGTCGTCGAGGTGGCGCAGGACGTGGGAGAAGACCCACCCGCCGGCGCGGGTGCCCGCACCCCAGCGCACGGCACGATGCAGCGGGTTGCCGGTGGCGTGGGAGTAGCCGAGGTCGGTGGCGAGCCCACGGGTGGTCATGGCGCGAGCGTAGGCCAGCCCGGGCGTCGCGGCTGCCTAGTCCTCCGGGTCGTCGAGGCGGGCGAGCCAGGTGGCCAGCCGCTCGATCGGCACCTCGAAGTCCGGGTGCGCGTCGACGAAGGCCTGCAGCTGCTCGGCGAGCCACGCCAGGGTGACCTCCTCGTCACCCCGACGCCGCTCGAGCTCCTCGATCCCGCGATCGGTGAAGTACACCCGCTGCCTCCCGGCCCCGGCTCAGTAGTCGTGGCCGGCGGCGCGCGGCGACTCGAAGGCCGCGTCGAGCAGCGTCTTCTGCTCCTCGACGTGGCGCTTCACCGTGCCGACCGACGGCGACGCGGACGACGGACGGGTGACCGGCTCGACCGTGATGTCCAGCTGGGGCCAGACGTTGAGCTGGTAGTGCGGCCACGGGCCCATGTTGCGTGGCTCGTCCTGCACCCACCGGACGGCCTTGAGGTTCGGGTACTTCGCCACCTCGGCCCTGATCTCCTCGACCGGGTTCGGGTAGAGCCGCTCCACGCGACCGATCGCGAACTCGTCGCCGTTGTCGCGCTTCGACCGCTCGACCATGAGGTCCCACGTCACCCGGCCCGAGCACATGATCAGCGTCTCGACCTTGTCGCGGTCGGCGTTGTCGTCGCCGATGAACGCGCGGAAGGTGGTGTCGCCGACGAAGTCGGCGGGCTGCGAGGCCGCCTCCTTGCGCTTCAGCATCGACTTCGGCGTGAAGACGATGAGCGGGCGGTGCTCCTCGCCGAGCGAGTGGCGGCGCAGCAGGTGGAAGTACGACGCGGGCGTCGAGGGCTGTGCGACCACCATGGCTTCCTCGGCCGACATCGTCAGGAAGCGCTCGATGCGCGCCGACGAGTGGTCGGGGCCCTGGCCCTCGTAGCCGTGGGGGAGCAGCAGGACGACGCCCGACTGCTGGCGCCACTTGGTCTCACCGGCGGAGATGAACTCGTCGATGACGGTCTGCGCACCGTTGACGAAGTCACCGAACTGCGCCTCCCACAGGACCAGCGCCTCGGGCCGCGCCACGGAGTAGCCGTACTCGAAGCCGAGGGCGGCGTACTCCGAGAGGAGCGAGTCGTAGACGTGGAACTTCGCCTGGTCCTCGGTGAGGTTGGTCAGCGGCGTCCACTCGTCGGCGTTGGTGCGGTCGATGATCGTCGCGAAGCGCTGCACGAAGGTGCCGCGGCGCGAGTCCTGGCCGGCCAGGCGGACCGGACGACCGTCCATGAGCAGCGAGCCGAAGGCGAGGATCTCGCCCGTGCCCCAGTCGATCGGGCCATCGGTGATCGCGGCGGAGCGACGCTGCAGCTGCGGCATCACCTTCGGGTGGACGGTGAAGCCCTCCGGCGGCGTGACGTAGCTGTCGGCGATCCGCTTGAGCACCTCGGGCGTGACGGCCGTGGAGAAGTCGCCGGCCGGCTTGTCCGGGTAGTCGGGGACGGTCGTCCACTCGGTCGGTGCCTCGGAGCTGGCCTCGCGCACCTCGGTGAAGACCCGCTCGAGCTGCTGCTGGTAGTCCTTGAGGACCTGCTCGGCCTCGTCGATCGTGATGTCGCCGCGACCGATGAGCGACTCGGTGTAGAGCTTGCGCACCGACCGCTTCTGCTCGATCAGGTCGTACATCAGCGGCTGGGTGTAGGACGGGTCGTCGCCCTCGTTGTGGCCCCGGCGGCGGTAGCAGACGAGGTCGATGACGACGTCCTTGTTGAACGCCTGGCGGTAGTCGAAGGCGAGCCGGGCGACGCGGATGCATGCCTCCGGGTCGTCGCCGTTGACGTGGAAGATCGGCGCCTGCACCATGCGCGCCACGTCGGTGGCGTAGAGCGAGGAGCGCGAGGAACCGGGCGCGGTGGTGAACCCGACCTGGTTGTTGATCACCACGTGCACGGTGCCGCCGGTGCGGTAGCCGCGCAGCTGCGACAGGTTGAGGGTCTCGGCCACGACGCCCTGGCCGGCGAACGCGGCGTCACCGTGGACCAGCAGGGGGAGGACCGGGAACTTCTCGCCCTGGTCGAGGATGTCCTGCTTGGCGCGGGCGATGCCCTCGAGGACCGGGTTGACGGCCTCGAGGTGCGAGGGGTTCGCCGCGACGGAGACCTTGATCTTGTCGCCCGAGCCGGCGACGAACTCGCCCTCGGCGCCGAGGTGGTACTTCACGTCGCCGGAGCCCTGGACCGTGCGCGGGTCGATGTTGCCCTCGAACTCGCGGAAGATCTGGCTGTACTTCTTGCCGACGATGTTGGCGAGCATGTTGAGCCGGCCGCGGTGGGCCATGCCGATGCAGACCTCGTCGAGCCCGGCCTCGGCGGCCGCCTCGCAGATCTCGTCGACCAGCGGGATGGTCGTCTCGCCGCCCTCGAGGCTGAACCGCTTCTGGCCGACGAACTTGGTCTGCAGGAACGTCTCGAACGCCTCGGCCTGGTTGAGCTTGAGCAGGATGCGCAGCTGCTCCTCGCGGGGCGGCTTCACGTGCGGCTGCTCGACGCGCTCCTGGATCCACTTGCGCTGCTCGGGATCCATGATGTGCATGTACTCGATGCCGGTGGTGCGGCAGTAGGAGTCGCGCAGGATGCCGAGGATGTTGCGCAGCTTCATGAAGCGCCGGCCCTCGCCGCCGAACGACCCGGTCGCGAACTCGCGGTCGAGGTCCCACAGCGTGAGGCCGTGCGACTCCACCTCGAGGTCGGGGTGGCTGCGCTGGCGGTACTCCAGCGGGTCGGTGTCGGCCATCAGGTGGCCGCGGACCCGGTAGGCGTGGATCAGCTCGAGGATCCGCGCCTGCTTGACGATGTCGTCGTCGTGGGTGGCGACCACGTCGCGGGCCCAGCGGATCGGCTCGTAGGGGATCCGCAGCGAGCGGAAGATCTCGTCGAAGAAGTCGTTCTCGCCGAGCAGCAGGCCGTGCACCCGCTTGAGGAACTCACCCGACTGCGCGCCCTGGATGACGCGGTGGTCGTAGGTCGAGGTCAGCGTCATCGTCTTGCTGATGGCGTTGCGGTTGATCGCCTCGTCGGAGGCGCCCTGCCACTCCGGCGGGTACTCCATGGCGCCGACGCCGATGATCGCGCCCTGCCCGGCCATCAGCCGCGGCACCGAGTGGACGGTGCCGATGCCACCGGGGTTGGTCAGCGACATCGTGGTGCCCTGGAAGTCGGCGACGGTCAGCTTGCCGTCGCGTGCCTTGCGCACCATCTCCTCGTAGGCCGTCCAGAAGGCCGCGAAGTCCATCGCCTCGGCGCCCTTGATGTTGGGCACGAGCAGCTGGCGGGTGCCGTCGGACTTCTGCATGTCGATCGCGAGGCCGAGGTTGATGTGGGCCGGCGTGATCAGGGTGGGCTTGCCGTCACGGACCTCGAAGCCGACGTTCATCTCCGGCATCGAGCGCAGCGCCTTCACGAGGGCGTAGCCGATGAGGTGGGTGAACGACACCTTGCCGCCGCGGGCGCGGGCGAGGTGGTTGTTGATGACCGTGCGGTTGTCCCACAGCAGCTTGACGGGGAGCGAGCGCACCGAGGTGGCGGTCGGGACCGACAGCGACGCGTCCATGTTGGCGGCGGTGCGCGCCGGCGCGCCGCGCAGCACGGTGTAGGTCGGCTCGTCGCCGGCCGGGGAGGGCGCGGCGGGCTTGGGGTCCTTGGCGACGGGCGTGCTCGAGCCCTTCGCCGGCTCGTCGGCCGCGGCCTGGGGACGCGGGGTCGAGGTGGCGGCCTTGGCCGGCGCCTTCTCAGCGGTCTTCTCGGGGGCCTTCGCGGCAGGGGCCGCAGCCTTCGCCGGCGCCGGGGCGGGCGCGCGCGACGTCTCCACCTTGGTCTGCGTCCTGGTCTGCGACTGCTGGGCCGCCGGGGCGGCGCTGCCGTTGCCGAAGTAGGACGCCCACTCCGGTCCCACGCTCCCGGGATCCTTGTCGTACTGCTCCTTCATCTCCTCCACGAGCCACTCGTTGGCTCCCAGGTCAGATGACGGTGCAACCGAGGACTGGTTGCCGGACTGCCCGTTCGGGGACTGCGCCACGCTTGTTTCGCCTCTTCCAGATGTGATCGCGCGAGGTATGGACCAAGTCGACGTCAAGGCTAGTCGCACACGCGCGCAAATGCAGGGCCGGGTTCGCTCGGTGAGGCATGGTGTCGACCACACCCGTACTCACTCAGTAGTCATGGTCGTCCCTCCACCCCCGTCGTCCGCTCGAACCTGCCTGGAGCTCCTCATGCCCCGCCCCTCGCCAGGCCGCGCCCACAGGGCCCGCCGCCTCGTGGGACTCGCGCTCGTCCTGCTCGTCCCGCTCACCGCCTCTGCCTGCCGGTCCTCCGCCGAGCCGTCGGCCGCCCCGGAGCGGCTCAGCCGGTCCGACGCGCAGGCGACCCTGGCCTCCCACCCCGTTCCCACGAAGGTCGGGATCCACCGGGTCCACGGCCGGCTGCCGGTCGCGCGGCGCAAGGCCGTGCGCAAGCAGGTCGGCGCCGTCGTCGACCGGTGGTGGGACGCCGCCTACCTGGGCGGCACCTATCCGCGCAGCAGCTTCCCGGCCGCGTTCCCCGGGTTCACCGCGGCCGCCGAGGAGCGGGCCCGGGCCGACAAGGCCCTCCTGACCAACCAGACCGCCGGACCCCGCATCGACTCGGTGACCGCGCGGAAGCGCCGGGTGACCCTCGACATCCTCGCCACCGACCGGCATGCCCGGGCCGTGACCGCACAGTTCGTCCTGGCGTTCGACACCACGGGCCAGAAGACCGGCACCACCACCGTGCGCGGGCGGCTCTTCCTCACCCGCACGCGCGGCGCGTGGCGCGTCTTCGGGTACGACGTCGCGAAGGGAGCCCGGTGATGGGACGGACCATGAGGCTCGTGCGCACGGTCGCCCTGGTCGCGGTGCTGGCCGTCACCGCGTTCGTCGTACCCACGTCGGCGGTGCAGCCGACCGACGTCAGCCTGGTGAGGATCCGTCACGCCGAGGGCGTGGCCGTCGGCGGCCAGGACGTCATCTGGATCCTCGCGGTCGGCTCCGACGCCCGGCCGGGGCAGGTGATGACCCGGTCGCGTGGCGACGCCCTGCAGATGGTCGGGATCAACACCCGCACGGGGTCGGCGACCGCGATCGGCGTGCCGCGTGACTCGTGGGTCGCGATCCCCGGCCACGGTCGCGAGAAGATCAACTCCGCCCTCTACTTCGCCGGTCCGAGCGGCATGGCCGGCGCGATGCGCAACCTGATCGGCATCGAGCCGGACTACGTGCTCGTCACCCGGTTCCCGTTCTTCGAGGACATGGTCGACGACATCGGCGGCATCACGGTGACCAACCCGCGGCGCTTCCAGGACCCCTACCTCAAGAAGGAGGGCTTCAAGCAGGGCCGCATCCACCTCGACGGCTACAACGCCATGGCGTTCTCCCGGATCCGCAAGGGCCTGGCCGGAGGCGACTTCGACCGGTCGGCCAACCAGCAGCGCACGCTCCGCGGCATCCACGCCCGGATCCGCTCGCAGGCCGACCGGCCCGGCTTCATCGAGCGCGGCGTGATGACGGTGATGGCCCACACCGACACCAACGCCTCACCCGGGGAGCTCTTCGAGATCGCCCAGGCCGTCGCCCAGGTCGACCCGCGCCGGATCACGACGTGCGTCGTGCGGGGTCGGGTCGGCTTCGTGGGTGCCGCGAGCGTGGTGTTCCCCGACGTGTCGCAGGCGCGGCGCCTGGGGCGTGAGGCCCGGCAGGACGCCGCCCTGCGGCACTGCTGAACGTCAGGAGCCGTAGATCCGTCCGGCGGTGCGGGCGAGGTCGATCACCACGGCGTCGGAGTAGAGCTTGATCCGGAGCCCGATCACCTGCGACCCGCGGTAGCCGGTGTCCACGAGCTGGCGCTGGATCTCGCCGGCGCCGCCCGGCAGCTCGACGACCTCGCCGGGCGCGGGGACCGGCACCGACTGCCCGGCGACGGTGATGGAGCCGACTCCCGTGGAGACCTTCGACCCCACCCGCTTGCCGGCCTTCTGGCGCATCGCCGCGCGCGAGCTGACGTCGGTGATGACCAGCTGGGCCGTCGGGATGGAGACCGACCTGATCGCCGTGCGCGACCAGCCCTTGGCGACCTTGCCGCGCTTCGCGCCGGACTTCGCGCGGAACTGGTCGCCGTTGACCTGGTAGGTCACGCCCTCGAGCACCACCGGCACCGGGACGAGCTGGGTGGCGTGGGGGACCTGGTAGGTCTGCGTCTTCCCGCGGGTGCCCTGGCAGGGGAGCGCCTTGTGCTCGACGTTGCCGAACGTGAGCGCGCCCTGGAGCGCTTGGTAGTCCATCGCCGTGCCGCCGGAGCGGAAGACCCCGACCGGGGCCGGGCCGCCCATCCGGACGCGGGCCGTGCCGAGCTCGACGAGCTGGCGCCGCTCGCCGGCGGTGACCTCGATGCGCAGGGCCGAGGCCTGCGACTGGGCGTTGTGGCTGTTGGCCCGCCCGTTCTCGTAGCCGAGGGCGATCGTGCCGAGACCGGGGATGACGATGGGCTTGGTGACGTCGCTCAGCACCTGGAAGACCTGCTGGGCCGCCTGCTGGGTGCCGGTGAAGACGGTGTCGGTGACCTGGTCGAGCGGGGCGAGCAGCTGCTGGAGCTCCGGCGGCAGCTGCTCCACCACCGTGTCGTCGAGCAGCTCGAGCGAGATGCTGGCGAAGGTGAACCCCTCGTCGTGGCCGTAGCCCCGCGGGGTGTGGAACGCGTTCGCCGTCGTCTGCAGCCCCTTGATGACCAGGCGGGGTGTGGTCAGCGGGCCGACGGTGCCGCCGATGCTGATGTCGCCGATCGTGTTGGTGCCGCGCACGCCGTGCGTGTCGCCGTCGACGTACGTCTCGGTGCGGCTCGTGCTCGCCGACACCCGGATCAGGGGGTTGTCCGGCACGGACACGGCGCTCTGCTGCTCGACGACCTTGCCGGCCGAGCGGGTGCACAGCTGCTGCGCGTGGGCGTCCTTGAGGTCGAGCGCCTCGACGCTGTCGGTGACGAGCTTCACGCCGTAGACGTCGCCCCGGTAGCCGAAGTCGGTGAGCTGGTCGGCCGTGGCAGCACGCGGGTCCGACGAGCTGCCGGCCTGCGCGGGCGCGGCTGCGGTGGACAGCACGAGCGCCGCGCTCATGCCGAGACCGACGGCGGCGGCGAGCCGTCGCTGGGTTGTTCTCATGTCCCCTCCCAGGGTCCTCGGGAGCGACACCTGGCAGCGTCCCTTGTGACCGGCCAGTAGCTCCCTCGTCGGCTCAACGACGACGACCCGGATTGGTGACGCCCGTCACCGGGGCGAGGGGACGACGCCACCCGGATCCCGGGACCGTCCCGGGACCGCCCCGGGACAACCCCCGGCCGGACCCATGCGTGATCAGGTCCAAGGACCCTGTGAGGGGCCCGCGCGTCCTCCCGATACTGAGACTCATCACCCGGTGCGCGCGGTCGCACGAGGCACCCCACGTCCGGCGTGCAGGAACGGGGGCTCCGATGGTTCAGGAAGTCTCGACACCGGACGCGACGGACCCGGGTCCGGAGGCGTCGGCGGTCGCCGATGAGAGCGTCGCCGCGCCACCGGGCTCGGCCGCCGAGACCGGGCGCGTGCCCCTCGACCGCATGCTGACCATGGTCACGCTCAGCTCCGCCGAGGCCGCCCACGTGGCCGTGCGCGTGCTGGAGTCCACGGACGCGCCGCACCCGGTGGACGGCGCACTGCCCGACGACCGGTGGGCGGTGACCATCAGCGTCTCCGGGGATGTGGAGACGAGGCGCACCGGGTCGCCCGCAGGCGCCACCGTCGACGAGCTGCTCGGACGGCTCGTCCACAACGCGCGTCGACTGCCGGCCCACCCGACGGCTCGGCAGCTGGTGCTGCTGCACCGGCTCGAGGAGGCGGCCGCCGAGACCGGCCCCGGACCAGGTGCGCGGGCGCTCAGGCTCCAGGGTGCGCTGGCCGAGGCCCTCGGTGCAGACGCGTCCGAGCGCGTGCGCGCGCAGCTGGCGGACCTCGTCGGCGCGTACGTCACCGTGGCGGCGAGCACGACGGCAGCGGAGCTCGTCCCGGCCGCTCCGGGTGTCGCGCCGCCCGGTCCGTCCTCGCCCGGTCCCCGCCGGACCGCGCTGACGCGGTCCACGCGCGGCCGGGCCGACGGCCGTCGTCGCGCACCGGTCCGCCGGGGGGCGCTCGCCGCCCTGCTCCTGGTGGTCGCAGTGGCAGGCAGCGGCTACGTGCTGACCCGCCGCGACGACGACGCGAGCGGGGGTGCCGGTCGACGCGAGGGTCCCAACTCTGCGCCGACGGGGAAGGCGTCCGCCGGCACCTCGTCGGAGCGCGAGGAGCGAGCCTCCCGGCCGCGCATCCAGACCCTCGCGCCGCGGCAGGTCGGCGTGGTCACCGGCGTCGAGCTCAAGCGGGCCGGTGACTGCACCCCGGGCGCGCTCTGCGCCGTCACGGTGACGGCTCGCTTCCGCCCGGCCACGACCGCGCAGGCCGTGACGTGGCGGGTGGGCACGGCGAGGTCGTGCAACGGCAGCGTCAGCTGGTCACCCCCGGTCAGCGTGACCGCGCAACCCGGGTGGACCAGGGTCTACGCCAGCTCGTCGGTGCAGGTCCCGCGGCGACCCGCCGTGGCGCTCGTCGCCACGACGACGGCTCCGGCACGTGCCCAGTCGCCACCGGTGCCGGTCACCGGGTCGTCGCTGCGCTGCTAGCCGGCCATGCTCAGCGTCGAACGGGGACTACTGGGCGGGCGCCGGTCCCGCCCCGGACCGGGCCGACCGGCACGCGCGCCTCTCGTGCCCCTCCTCGACCCCTACGCGGTCGCGGCGGTGGCCCTCCTCGCCGCGCTCGGCCTCAGCAACCTCGCCGCCCTCGGCGACACAGCGGCCGTCCGGCACCAGCTGGCCGTCGTCGTCGGCGGCGTCGTGATGTTCCTGGTCCTGCGACAGTGGCACACCGCCGGCCTGCGTTGGCTGGGGTGGGGGTGCTACACGCTGAGCGTGGTCCTGCTGGTGGCGGTCGACGTCGGCGGCACCTCGACCCGGGGTGCCCAGCGGTGGATCGCCCTGGGGCCGTTCTCCATGCAGCCGTCCGAGCTCGCCAAGCTCGGCCTGCTCCTGGCGCTGGCCCTGGTCCTGGGCAGCGACCGGGCGTGGCCACGGCGTCTCGCGACAGCGTTGCTCGTCGCCGCGCTGCCCATCGGCCTGGTCCTCCTCCAGCCCGACCTGTCGACCGCACTGCTCCTGTGCGCCGTCACCGGCACCATGCTGGTGCTCGGCCGGGTGCCGCTCAAGGTGCTCGTGCCGGTCCTCGTGGTCGCGGCCCTCGCGCTGCCGTTCGCCGAACAGCTGCTCCACCCCTACCAGCAGGAGCGGCTGCACGCCTTCCTGAGCGGGTCGACCGACGCCGACGGGCCCGGATGGGCGATCCGGCAGATGCACATCGCCCTCGCGTGGGGCGGGCTGACCGGAGGTGCGGACCACCCGCTGCACCGGCTCGTCGGGCTCTACCTGCCGGACCGGCACACGGACCTCGCCTTCGCCAGCCTGGTCGAGCAGTTCGGGATCCTCGCCGGCGCGGCGGCCGTGCTCGCAGCGATCGTGCTCGTGTGGCGTGTCGTCGGCATCGGTCGCCGCACCCGCAACCGTCCGGCGGGGCTGGCCGCGGCGGGGTTCGCGGCACTCGTCAGCGTCGAGGTCGCGGTCTCCGTGGCAGGCAACCTCGGACTGGTCCCGACCGCCGGGGTGCCGTTCCCGCTGCTGAGCTACGGCGGCACGGCGGCCGCCGTGCACATCGCGGCACTGGGTCTGGTGCTGGCACTGGGCGCTGACGGTGAGACCCATCGTCTCTGGCTCCGCGGTCGACCGGACACCGCACGACCGCGGCTGCTGCGCACCAGCGCCGTCCTGATGACCGGCCTCCTGGTCGGCATGGTCGGGTTCGCCTGGCAGCTGCAGAGCGCACAGGGTTCCCAGCTGCGCGAGGCCGCGCTCGACCAGATGCTGCGCTGCACCCGCGTTCCCGCGGCGCGCGGGCAGATCACCGACCGGCACGGGACGCCACTCGCCCTGGACGTGCGACGGCACCGCGTGGCTGTGGTGCCGGCCCTCGTGCAGCCGACGGACGTGCCCACCCTGGCAGCCCTCACGGCGCGGCCCGAGACGGTCCTGCGTCGGCTGCTCCACCGGCACGAGGCGAGCCGCGACCTCACCGTGGCGTCCCTGCCGACGGCGGCCGGTCGACGCGTCCGCGCGGCTGCGCTGCCCGGTGTCTTCGTGGTCCCCGACGTCCGCCGGCGCTACCCCGCCGCGGACGTGCTCGGGCCGGTGCTGGGCTGGACGGGCGTGGCCACTCCTGTCGAGATGGAGCGGTGGCCCGACCTGGCCCTCGGGGCGATCGCCGGCCGGGCCGGCCTCGAGCAGGTCTACGACCCCGTCCTCCGGGGCACGGACGGCCGCCAGTGCGTCTACGTGACGCCTGCGGGCACGCCCATGGCGATGGGGCCCTACACCCCTCCCCGTCGGGGGGAGACCCTGCGGCTCACCGTCGACCTCGGTCTGCAGCGCGAGCTCACCCGGTCACTCGGCGAGGTGCTGCGCAGGCGTCCGGGCCAGCCGCTCGGGGACCTGGGCGGAGCCGTGCTCCTCGATCCCCGCAACGGGCAGGTCCTGGCCACGGCCAGCCTGCCGGCGTACGACAACCGGATCTTCGGCCCGCCCGTGGACGGCGCGGCGCTGGCCCGGGTGTCGCGCCGGGCGGGGAGCCCGATGCTCGACCACGTGACGCAGGTCGCGGCGCCGCCCGGTTCCACGTTCAAGCTCGTCGTCGCGGCAGCCAGCATGAGGGACGGCACCGTGCCGCCGGACCGGGTGCTCCCCGGCGGCGGGTCCTGGACGCTGGGCGACCACACCTTCGGCAACTGGATGTCCCTGCCCGCGCAGGACCTGCCGAACGCGATCTCGTGGTCCAACAACGTGTACTTCTACCAGCTCGCGTGGGCAATGGGTGCCGGACCGATCATCAGCACGGCCCGGAGCCTGGGCGTCGGCCGGCCGACCGGCATCGACCTGCCCGCGGAGAGCGCCGGCTACCTCGGCACACCGGCCTCGGTCGCCCGCGACGGAGGGACGTGGTTCCCCGGCTCCACCGTGATCCTCGGCATCGGGCAGGGCTACCTCACGGTGACCCCGCTGCAGGACGCGATGTGGACCGCAGGCGTCGCGACCGGCGCCATGGTCACGCCACATCTCGGGCTGGCGTACGGCCAGGGGAGGAGCCGGTCGGCGCTCCGGTGGCCGGGGCCGCGTCGGCTGCCGTTCGCCGACCGGCTGGGGCCGGTCCGCGAGGGCATGGCCCTGGCCGCGACGTCCGGCACCGCCAGCATCCTCCGCGCACTGCCCGTCCGGTCCGGAGCCAAGACCGGCTCGGCCCAGGACCCGTCCGCGCCCAACGGAGCGCCGGACTCGTGGTTCACCGCAGCCGCCCCGCTCGAGCGCCCACGCGTGGTGGCGACCTCGTTCGTGCGCGGCGGCGGCCACGGGGTCAGCACGTCCGGGGCCGTCGTGCTGCCGGTGCTGCAGTACTTCTTCGCCCACGAGCAGGAGATCCTCCGGACCGGACGTCCCGCTCGGCGGCACCGCTGACCGGCGGCCGGTGGTCAGCCCGCTTCGATGAACGTGTCCTCGTAGGCGCGGACCACGTCGGGGTCGGCCAGGCAGCGGGCCGCGCCCTCCGCCACGCAGGTGAGCGGCCGCTCGGCCATCCGGACAGGGAAGCCCAGCGCGGACTCGATCAGCTTGTCGAAGCCGCGCAGGAGGCTGGCGCCGCCGAAGACCACGACCCCCTCGGTGAGGATGTCGTCGGCGGCCTGCGGCGGCAGGTCGTCCAGCACTCCCGCCAGCGCAGCGATGATGGCGTCGGCCGTGGGCTGCAGCGCCTCGAGGACCTCGGCGGACTCCACGGTCTTCAGTCGTGGCCGTCCGGTGGCCAGGTCGATGCCCTGCACCACCGTGGAGAGGCCCTCCTCCGCGTCGACGGCGCACTTCAGGGCCTCCGCCGTGAGCTCGCCGACGAGCAGCTGGTGCTCGGCCCGCAGGTGGCGGTACAGCGTGAGCGTCATCTCGTCGCCCGCGATCCTCGACGACCGGTGCGACAGGACGCCGCCGTAGCAGAACGCGGTGATCTCCGAGGTGCCGCCGCCGATGTCGAGGACCATGTGCGCCCGGGGCTCGAGGGGGTCGAGGCCGCAACCGACAGCCCCCGCGATCGGCTCCGGGATCAGTACCGCCTTCCGCATGCCGGCCTCGTCGGCCACCTCCAGCAGCGCGCGCCGTTCGAGGGCGGTCGCACCCGCCGGCACCCCGACGACGGCGCGGGCGCCGATCCGCTGCCACGCGGGGAGGGCCGCCTTCGCCAGCAGCGCGGACATGAAGGCCCGCGCGGCCTCGAGGTCGACGATCACCCCGTCGTGCAGCGGACGGACGGCGGAGAGACCGACCGGGCAGCGGCCCATCAGGTCGCGTGCCTCCCGTCCGACCAGCAGTGGTCGGACGCGTCGCGTCCTCGCCTCGGAGGTGCGGATGACCATCACCGACGGCTCGTCGAGCAGCACCCCGCGTGTCCGGTGGCACACCACCGTGTTCGCGGTCCCGACGTCGATACCGAAACCACCGCTCATCGTGCCCCCTGCGTGAGATCCCAGAACGTGGATCCACGCTACGGCTCCGCCTCCGCGGTGACAGGGGTCTTTGGTCCCGGGAGGGAGGGGGACCCAGCCGGCGGGCGGGGTGCCCCGGACGACGAACGGACCCACGTCTGTCGTGGGTCCGTCATCGCCGATGTCGTGCGACATCACAGGGCGCCTCCGGCAGGATTCGAACCTGCGGCACCTGGTACCGGAAACCAGTGCTCTATCCCCTGAGCTACGGAGGCCCGCACCACCCGGATCGCTCCGGGCCGGTGCGCGGTGAAGACTACCGGTCGCCCGGCGTGGTGGTGAAACCGCCTCACTGGGTGTGTCCCTATTGGCCGGGCGCGTTGCGTAGGCACCGTGCGGCGCATGCCGTACCCCAGTGACCTGACCGATGAGCAGTGGGACCTGCTTGAGCCTGTCTTCAATGCGCCGGGCAAGCGGGGACGCAGGCACGGCGATGACCTGCGGAGCGTGGTGGACGCGATGCTGTACATCGCGCAGACCGGCTGCCAGTGGCGCTACCTCCCGGAGTCGTTTGGACCATGGACCCGCGTCTGGTCGCAGTTCCGCCGCTGGTCACGCAACGGCACCTGGGCGCAGGCCCTGACGGTGCTCCACGCAGCCGCGCGCCAGCATGCCGGAAGGGCGGAGCAGACGCCCTCGATGGTCGTCATCGACACCCACCTGGCCCGCGGAGCATCCATCGGCGGGTTCACGTTCCACGACCGAGGCGGCCCCTACGGCCGCACCAAGGGTGCCAAGCGTGTCGTGGCGGTCGACGTGACCGGCCTACCGGTGGCCGCGCTAGTGGTGCCCGCCTCGACCCACGAGAACCGGGCCAGCGACCTGATGTTGCAGCACCTGACCCAGCAGGGCGTCGCCGGCCGGCTCGAGCTCGTTTTGGTGGACCGCGGGGTCACTGCCGCCGCCGCGCGGGACCTCAGTCGGGAACACGACCTCGAGGTCCGCCGAGTCGGGTGGGACGACAAGCAGCCGGTCTTCCGCCCCATTCGGCACGCCTGGCGCGTCGAGGTCGCCCACGGGCGCCTGGGGCGCTCCCGCCGCTTGGCGAAGTCGTTCGAGAACACGACCACCTCGGCGACAGGCTGGCTGCAGGTGGCCTGCATCGCCACGACGTTGCGCCACCTCGCCCGAGAACGAGCACGGCGAGTCCCGGGCGACCTCGCGGCGTGAGCGCGCTCGTGCGGACCGCACTCATCGCGGCATGTGCGGCCGTTCGACGTCAATCTCCCGCTGCCTACATCGACCGGTCGATCGACGGCCGACGCGGCTACATGGTCTGGTAGCCGGTGGCGCGGATGACCCGTGCGGGTACGCCGGCGATGATGGTGTCGGCGGGGACGTCCTTGGTCACTACCGAGCCAGCACCCACCACGGCGCCGTCGCCGATGGTGACGCCTGGGACCACGGTGACGTTAGCGCCGAGCCAGACCTTGCGTCCGATGACGATGGGTGCGGGTTGCATGTCGGCTCGGCGGTCGGGGTCGAGTGCGTGGTTGAGGGTGGTGAGGGTGGCGCCGTGCCCTACGAGGGTGTCGTCGCCGATGGTGATGCCGCCTGTGTCTTGGAAGCGGCATCCGAGGTTGATGAAGACGTTCTTGCCGAGGTGGAGGTTCTTCCCGAACTCGCTATGGAAGGGCGGGAACACGGTGACGGTGTCGTCGACGTCCCGGCCGGTGAGCCGGGCGAGGAGTGCGCGGACTTCGTCGGGAGCGTGGTGGCGGGAGTTGAGCTCGGCGGTGATGGCGAACGCTTCTTGGGCGGCGTCGTGCATGAACTGGTGGTGTGGTGAGCCGCCTTCGATGAGGGCGCCCGCGTCGACGTGGGCGAGGAAGTCGTGGAGGTTCATGTTCGGCACCTCATCTCACCTGGCTTCGACGGTGACGGTGACGTCGCCGTTGATGGCGGCGATGCGGTCGGCTGCGCCGTCGTTGAGGCGGCCGAGGACGACGATGCCCGGGTGGTAGGACTGGTCGCCGTAGTAGAGGACGAGGTCGTTGCCGGGCGCGTAGTAGCCGAGGTCGCCGATGTCGGGGTCCGAGCCGTCGGGCTGACCTTGCAGCGACAGCGGGCCGGGGAGGCGCCCGGTCTTCTCGACGCCGCCGTGGTCGGTCATGTCGACAGTGACGGGCAGCTGGGCGAGCAGGTCGGCGGCGGCGGGACTGTCGTCCAGGGTGGCGGTGAGCCGTTGTCCGGTGACGGTGATGGTGAGCTGCCGGGCGTTCTGCATGGTGTCCTCTTCCGGGGTTTGTGGGGTCCGGTTGCTGCCCGGGTCCGGGGTCGCCGGTGTGCTGGTGGACGCTGTGCTGGTGGGGGGCGGGGTGACCGAGGCCGAGGACGCTTGCTCGGACGGGCCGTCCGCTTTGCCCTCGCCGCAGCCGCCGAGCATCAGCATGGCGGTCACGGCGAGGGTCGTCGCGGCCGGTTGCATGGCCGCCGCGGCGAGCCTCGGCCGGGCCGTCGAAGCGTTGGTCGGCCTGATGTTTGGCGGGGTCACGGGAGGAGGAGCACCTTGGTGGCGGTGCGCTGGTCCATGGCGGCGTAGCCCTCGGCGGCCTTGTCGAGCGGGAGGGTGAGGTCGAAGACCTTCCCGGGGTCGATCTTGCGGTCCCAGATGAGCTGGATGAGTTCGGGAAGGAACCGGCGCACAGGGGCGGGGCCGCCGTGGATGTGGACGCCGGCCATGAAGAGCTCGTCGCCGGGGATGGCGACGTCGTGGGATACGCCGACGAACCCGACGTGCCCGCCGGGGCGGGTGGAGTGGATGGCTTGCATCATCGCTTCCTGCGTGCCGACGGCCTCGATGACGGAGTGGGCACCGAGCCCGCCGGTGAGCTTCTTGACCTTCGCCACACCGTCCTCGCCGCGCTCCTCGACAATGTCGGTGGCGCCGAACTCACGTGCGAGCGCCTGCCGGTCGACGTGGCGGCTGAACGCGATGATGCGTTCGGCGCCGAGCTCCTTGGCGGCGAGGATGCCGAGCAGCCCAACGGCGCCGTCGCCGACGACGGCGACGGTCTTGCCGGGCCCGGCCTCGGCGGCGACGGCGGCGAACCAGCCGGTCCCGAGGACGTCGGAGGCGGCCATGAGCGACGGGATGAGGTCGGGGTCGGGGATGCCGGGGGTGGCGACGAGGGTGCCGTCGGCGAGCGGGATGCGGGCGAGCTCGGACTGGGTGCCGATGGTGCCCATGAGGACGCGGTGGGTGCAGTAGGCCTGGTACCCGGCCTGGCAGATCTCGCACGTGTTGTCGGAGGCCCAGAAGGACCCGACGACGAAGTCGCCGACCTTGACGGTGTGCACGTCGTCGCCGACCTGCTCGACGACGCCCACGTACTCGTGGCCCATCACTTGGTGCTCGACGGGCTCGGCGCCGCGGTAGGGCCACAGGTCGCTGCCGCAGATGCAGGTGGCAGACAGGCGGATGATGGCGTCGGTGGGCTCGATGATGGTGGGGTCGTCGCGGTCCTCGACGCGGACGTCACCGGGGGCGTGCATGACTACCTGGCGCATGGCGCTGGGCTCCTTCTCAGGGTCGGTTCTCGAGTGCTTCACGGTGGCTGGTGCCGCCTCGATGCTTCGAGTCAACCCGCTGTCGTGCGCGTGTGGGAGTCCCTGTCGAGGGGTGCACTGACAGGGCACCCTTCGTAGGCCCGGAGGGCTGCTGGGCGGGCCTAGTCTCGATGTCGTGGACAACCGAGACGAAGTGCGCGAGTTCCTCACGACCCGCCGTGCACGCATCACCCCTGAGCAGGTCGGGCTCGCCACGACGGGCAGCCGGCGTGTGCCGGGGCTGCGGCGCAGCGAGGTCGCGACGCTGGCCGGCCTGAGCGTGGAGTACTACGCCCGGCTGGAGCGGGGCCAGATCGCCGGCGCGTCCTCGAGCGTTCTCGAGGCACTGGCGACGGCGTTGCAGCTCGACGAGACCGAACGCGCGCACCTGTACGACCTCGCCCGTGCCGCGGACGGCATCCCGACCAGCGGTCGTGCCCGACGACGCGGCACCACCCGCACGGCCGCATCGCGGCTCAGCCTGCAGTGGGCGCTCGAGGCCATCACCGACGCCGTCGCGTTCGTCCGCGACCCCCACCAGAACCTGCTGGCGACCAACAGCCTCGGGCGGGCGTTCTACGCGCCCGTCATCGGCGACAGCACCCAGCACAAGGGCCGCACCCCGAATCTGGCACGGTTCCAGTTCCTCGACCCGGCCGCCCGCGACTTCTACCCCGACTGGGACCTGTTCGCTGAGATGTGCGTCGGCATCATGCGCACCGAGGCCGGACGCGACCCCCATGACCGCGGCCTGCAGGACCTCGTCGGCGAGCTGTCCACCCGCAGCGACACGTTCCGTCGCCTGTGGGCGGCCCATGACGTCCGCACCCACGGCGCCGGCACCAAACGCTTCAACCACCCCGTCGTCGGCGAGCTGACCCTCGTCTACGAAGAGCTCGCCATCACCGCCGAACCCGGCCTCGTCCTGCTCGTCTACACCGCCGAGCCTGGCTCACCGTCCGCTGAGCGCCTCCGACTGCTGGCCTCCTGGGCCGCATCCCACCAAGCCGAGCAGCAGGCCGAGAACCGGGCCGAGCAGCAGGCCGAGCAGTAGGCGCCCGCTTCCCCGACCACCCCTAGGAGAACCTCGTGAAGTTCACCCCCAGCTCGACCCGCAACGGCACCGACACCGGCAAGGGCCCTGCGGACTGGTTCACCGGAGACGTCTACATCGACGGCATCCGCAACCCCGACGACCAGTCAGCCGTCGGCTGCGCCCACGTCCGCTTCACCCCCGGCGCCCGCACCGCCTGGCACCACCACCCCAAGGGTCAGACCCTCTACGTCACCGACGGCGTCGGATACGTCGCCCGCCGCGACGAGGACGGCACCGCCAGTGAGCCGCAGGAGATCCGTCCCGGCGACGTCGTCTACATCGAGCCCGGCGAGGAGCACTGGCACGGGGCCACCCCCGGACGCTTCCTGGCGCACGTCGCCATCCAGGAGGCCGACGCCGCCGGCGAGGTCGTCACGTGGCTCGAGCACGTCACCGACGACGACTACACGTCCGCGACCTGAGCTCCGCACCGCCGCAGCGACCCGAATGCCCCATCCAGCACCGACGACGGCGCCCCGGCGCCGCCCTGGCGGCGTCGTCGGTAGTGCCGCGGGCCAGCCGCCGTCAGTCGGTCAGGCCGACGCGGCGGGCGCTCTCGGCCCAGAAGGCGTCGATGAGCGCGAGGTCGTTCTGCTGCGGGTTCGGGCGCCGCGGCTTCTTGCGCGGCTCGTAGTACTCGCCGGACTCCCGGCCAGAGCTGGTTCAGCGAGCCCTCGAGGCCGTCCGGCCCCCGAGCTGACGATTCGTCTTCGCCCAGACCCTCCGCAGGCCGACTGCGTCAGCAGGGACGGGCGGTCGGACGCACAGTACGAATAGGCACAGGGTCCCGCCGATCGCGCTCACGTGGGCTGCTTGTTCCATTGACCTAGGACCGGTGCCTGGCGCACCAATAGGGACACACCCAGTCAGCGCAGGGCGAGCGACCCGGACGTGTCGGCCGGGAACGGCAGGGCCTCGTGCTCGGCGATCCGGGCGTCGAGCTTCGACGCGACCTCCTCGGGCCAGGGCGCCGTGCGGCGGGTCTCGAGGTCGATGTGCAGGAAGATCTCCTCGACCACGCAGGCCACCTGCTGGTGGGTCTCGTCGAGCAGGTAGATGAGCACGTGGGCGGCCCGCTCGGAACGGCCGAGCAGGCGCACGCGCGCCGACATGGTGTCGCCGGTGCGCAGCTCGTTGAGGTAGGTGACGTGGTGCTCGGCGGTGAAGCACGCGTGGCCGTGGGTCAGCGGCCACATCTGCGGGATGCCGACCTCCACGAGCGACTCGTCGAGACCCTCGCTGGCGATGCCGATGTAGTGGCGGACGTTGAGGTGCCCGTTGATGTCCTCGAAGGGCATCGGCACGGGCTGCTCGACGTAGGCCGGGAGGTCGCTCAGCTGGTCGTAGGTGGGGTGCGTCGTCACGCCCCGAACCCTAGGGCAGGACCAGCGGCGGGCCGACGGGCCACGGCGTGAAACCGGTTCGGCCCCGGCCACGGCCCGCCGATAGGCTTGCCCGGTGAATCCCGATCAGCTCTCCGAGACCATCGTCGACGTGCTGGAGGCCCTCGTGGCCGATGGCGCGATCACGCTGCCCGACGGCGTGCCGGCCCAGGTCACGGTGGAGCGACCCCGGCAGAAGGGGCACGGCGACTACGCCACCAACGTGGCGCTGCAGCTGGCCAAGAAGGCCGGGACGAACCCTCGCGCCTTCGCCGACCTCGTCGCCGAGCGGCTGCGGGCCGCCGACGGCGTCGCCGAGGTCGAGGTCGCCGGACCGGGCTTCCTCAACGTGACGGTCGAGGCCGGCGCCCAGGGCCAGGTCGCAGCCGACATCGTCGCGGCGGGGACGGCGTACGGCTCCTCCGACGCGTTCGCGGGGGAGAAGATCAACCTCGAGTTCGTCTCCGCCAACCCCACCGGCCCCCTCCACCTCGGGGGCGTGCGCTGGGCCGCGGTCGGGGACGCGCTCGGCCGGATCTTCGAGAAGACCGGTGCCGACGTCACCCGCGAGTACTACTTCAACGACCACGGCGCCCAGATCGACCGCTTCAGCTCCTCGCTGCTGGCCAGCGCCAAGGGAGAGCCCGCCCCCGAGGACGGCTACGGCGGCCAGTACATCCACGACATCGCCGCGGCGGTCGTCGAGCGTCGTCCCGACGTCAAGGACCTCGACGACGCGCAGGCGCAGGAGGTCTTCCGCGAGGTCGGCGTCGACATGATGTTCGACGAGATCAAGAAGTCGCTCCACGACTTCGGGGTCGACTTCGACGTCTACTTCCACGAGAAGTCGCTCCACGACTCCGGCGCGGTCGAGCGCGCCATCGAGCGGCTCACCGAGATGGGCAACACCTACGAGGCCGACGGTGCCCTCTGGCTGCGCACCGAGAAGTACGGCGACGACAAGGACCGGGTGATCATCCGGTCCAACGGCACCCCGGCCTACATCTCCGGCGACCTCGGCTACTACCTCGACAAGCGCGAGCGCGGCTTCGACCGCTGCTTCATCATGCTGGGGGCCGACCACCACGGCTACGTCGGCCGGATGAACGCGATGTGCAGCGCCTTCGGCGACGAGCCGGGGAAGAACCTCGAGATCCTCATCGGGCAGATGGTCAACCTGCTGAGGGACGGCGCGCCGCTGCGGATGTCGAAGCGTGCCGGCACCGTCGTGACGATCGACGACCTCGTCGACGCGATCGGCGTCGACGCCAGCCGCTACGCGCTCGCCCGCTACCACAGCGACAGCCCCATCGACATCGACCTCGACCTCTGGTCGCGGGCCACCAACGACAACCCGGTCTTCACCGTCCAGTACGCCCACGCGCGGGTGTCCAGCCTGATGCGCAACGCCGCCGACCTCGGCGTCACCCCCGAGTCGCACCCCGAGCTGCTCACCCACGAGAAGGAGGGTGAGCTGCTGCGCGCGCTCGCGGAGTTCCCGCGGGTCGTCAAGGCGGCCGCCGAGCTGCGCGAGCCGCACCGCGTGGCGCGCTACCTCGAGGAGCTGGCGGGCACCTACCACCGCTTCTACGACAGCTGCCGGGTCCTGCCCCGCGGCGACGAGGAGACCTCCGACCTCCACCGGGCGCGGCTGATGCTGGTCGACGCGACGCGGGTGGTGCTCGCCAACGGCCTCGACCTGCTGGGCGTGTCGGCTCCCGAGAGGATGTGATCGGGCGTGCCCACCGCACACCCGTCCGGTTGGGCCCACGCGGACGGCGCCCTGCGCGGGCCGCACTGGCTGCGTGAGCCGAGCGACCCCGACGCGCTCGTCCCGCTGCTCTGGTCGCGGACGGCGACGAAGTCGGACGGTGTCCTGAGCATCGGCGGGGTGCCGCTGCCCGAGCTGGTGCGCGAGCACGGCTCGCCGGCGTACGTCCTCGACGAGGCCGACTTCCGCAGCCGCGCCCGCGCCTTCCGGGACGCCTTCGCCGACTACGACGTCTTCTACGCAGGCAAGGCCTTCCTCTGCACCACCGTCGCCCGGTGGCTCGCGGAGGAGGGGCTCTCGCTCGACGTCTGCTCGGGCGGCGAGCTGGCCGTCGCGGAGCGGGCCCGCTTCCCGATGGAGCGGGTCGGCTTCCACGGCAACAACAAGACCCTCGGCGAGCTCGAGCGCGCCGTCGAGCTCGGCGTGGGGCGGGTCATCGTGGACTCCTTCACCGAGATCGAGCGCCTCGCCGACGTCGCCGCCGAGCTCGGCCGCACGGTGGGGGTCATGGTGCGGGTGACCGCGGGCGTCGAGGCCCACACGCACGAGTACATCGCCACCGCCCACGAGGACCAGAAGTTCGGCTTCTCGATCGCCAGCGGCGACGCGCTCGAGGCCGTCCGCCGCGTGCACGCGGCACCGTCCCTGCGGCTGCTGGGCCTGCACTCCCACATCGGCAGCCAGATCTTCGACACCTCCGGCTTCGAGGTCGCGGCCCGCCGGGTGCTCGCGCTCCACGCCCGGGCGATCGAGGAGGTGGGCGTCGAGATGCCCGAGATGGACCTCGGTGGCGGCTTCGGCATCGCCTACACCACCCAGGACGACCCGTCCGACCCCGCGCAGCTGGCCACCGAGATCACCAAGATCGTCGAGCACGAGTGCCGTGCCCTCGAGATCGCGCTCCCGCGCCTGTCGATCGAGCCGGGGCGCGCGATCGTCGGTCCGTCGATGTGCACCGTCTACGAGGTCGGCACCGTCAAGGACGTCGCCCTCGACGGTGGGGCCCGCCGCACCTACGTCTCCGTCGACGGCGGGATGAGCGACAACATCCGCACCGCCCTCTACGACGCCGACTACTCCGCGACGATCGCGTCCCGCCCGTCCGGCGGACCCCCCGCGCTGTCGCGCGTGGTCGGCAAGCACTGCGAGGCCGGTGACATCGTGGTCAAGGACGAGTTCCTGCCCGCCGACGTGCGTCCCGGCGACCTCCTCGCCGTGCCGGGCACGGGCGCCTACTGCAGATCCATGGCGTCCAACTACAACCACGCCCTGCGTCCTCCGGTGATCGGAGTTCGGGACGGGAAGACTTTCACCGTCCTGCGACGAGAGACTGTCGCCGACCTGTTGGCGACCGATGTGGGTGTTCTCTGATGAGTGAGGGTGACAAGCGGCTCGGTGTCGCCGTTCTGGGCTGTGGTGCCGTCGGCTCCCAGGTGGTGCGGCTGCTGAGCGAGCAGCGCGACGACCTCGCCGCCCGGGTGGGCGCGCCCGTCGAGCTGGTCGGGGTCGCCGTACGACGCCTCGACGCGCCCCGTGACGTCGACGTGCCCGACGGCCTGCTGACGACCGACGCCCACGGCCTGGTGGCCCGCGACGACGTCGACCTCGTGGTCGAGGTGATCGGTGGCATCGAGCCCGCCCGGTCGCTCATCCTCTCCGCGCTCGACAACGGCGCCAGCGTCGTCACGGCCAACAAGGCCCTGCTCGCCGAGGACGGCCCGACCCTGTTCGAGGCGGCCGCGAAGGCGGAGCGCGACCTCTACTACGAGGCGGCCGTCGCCGGCGCGATCCCGATCCTGCGGCCCCTGCGCGAGTCGCTGGCGGGCGACCGCGTCACCCGGGTGCTTGGCATCGTCAACGGCACGACCAACTTCATCCTCGACAAGATGGACACCTCCGGAGCCGGCTTCTCCGAGGCCCTGGAGGAGGCCCAGGAGCTCGGCTACGCCGAGGCCGACCCGACGGCCGACGTCGAGGGCTTCGACGCCGCGGCCAAGGCGGCGATCCTGGCGAGCCTGGCCTTCCACTCCCGGGTCACCGCCGCCGACGTCCACCGCGAGGGGATCTCCGAGGTCACCGCGGCCGACGTCGCCAGCGCCCGCGACATGGACTCGGTCGTCAAGCTGCTCGCCATCTGCGAGCTGCGCCCCGGTCCCGACGGGCAGGAGCAGGTCGCCGCCCGCGTGCACCCGGCCATGATCCCGCGCTCCCACCCGCTGGCGAGCGTCCGCGAGGCCTACAACGCCGTCTTCGTCGAGTCGGAGGCCGCCGGGCAGCTCATGTTCTACGGCCCCGGAGCCGGTGGCGCGCCGACGGCGAGCGCCGTGCTCGGCGACCTCGTCACGGTCGCGCGCAACCGCCTCGCCGAGACCCGCGGTGCCGGTGAGTCGGCCTACGCCGACCGCGCGGTGCTGCCCATGGGGGAGACGCGGACCCGCTACCACGTGGCGATCGACGTCGACGACCGCGCCGGCGTGCTCGCGGCGGTCGCCAACGCCTTCGCCGACCACGACGTGTCGATCCAGACCGTGCGCCAGGAGGGCCGCGGCGCCGACGCGCAGCTCGTGGTCGTCTCGCACGCGGCGCCCGACGCCGCGCTCAGCGCGACGGTCGAGCAGCTGCGCAACATGGACATCGTCCGTGAGGTCACCTCGGTGATGCGCGTCGAGGGAGGGGACGAATGAGCGCCGACGGCATGGCCGACCGGGTGGGCACCCACCAGTGGCGCGGCGTCATCGAGGAGTACCGCGACCTGCTCGACCTCCCCGCGGGGATGCCCGCCGTGACGCTCCGCGAGGGCGGCACCCCGCTCGTCCACTCCGAGTGGCTCTCCGGGCTGACCGGGGGAGAGGTGTGGCTCAAGGTCGAGGGCGACAACCCGACCGGCTCGTTCAAGGACCGCGGCATGACCGCCGCGATCTCCCACGCCCGGCACCTCGGCGCGAAGGCGGTCGTCTGCGCCTCGACGGGCAACACGTCGGCGTCGATGGCGGCGTACGCCGCGAAGGCCGGCCTCAAGCCGCTCGTGCTCATCCCCGAGGGCAAGATCGCCGCGGGCAAGCTCGCCCAGGCGGTCGTGCACGGCGCCCAGGTGATCATGGTCCGGGGCAACTTCGACGACTGCCTCTCGATGGCCATCGGCCTCTCGAAGGGCTACGCGGTCGAGCTGGTCAACTCCGTCAACCCGGTCCGCCTGCAGGGGCAGAAGACGGCGTCGTTCGAGATCGTGGACTTCCTCGGTGATGCCCCCGACGTCCACCTCCTGCCGGTCGGCAACGCGGGCAACATCTCCGCCTACTGGCTCGGCTACCAGCAGTACGCCGACCTGGGTCGCGCAACCAGGCGCCCGAGGATGCTCGGCTTCCAGGCCGAGGGCGCCGCACCGCTGGTGACCGGCGAGCCGTTCCCCGACCCGGAGACGAAGGCGACCGCCATCCGGGTCGGCAACCCCGCGTCGTGGCACCTCGCCGAGCAGGCGGCCAAGGAGTCCGACGGCGGCTTCGCCGCGCTGTCCGACGCCCAGATCCTCGCCGCCCAGCTCGAGCTCGCGCGCAACGACGGCGTCTTCGTGGAGCCCGCCTCGGCCGCGGGCGTCGCGGGCCTGCTGGCCGCGCTGGCCTCCGGGCAGGTGTTCACCGGCGCCACGGTCGCGATCACGGTCACCGGCCACGGACTCAAGGACACCGCGACCGCGCTGGAGTCCTGCGGGGACATCGTCGACACGGTCGTCGACGCCGACGTCGCCGCGGCTGCCGCCGCCGCCGGCCTCGCCTGATGGTCCAGTTCGTCGACGGGCCGGTGCGGGTCTCGGTCCCGGCGACCTCGGCCAACCTCGGCCCGGGCTTCGACAGCCTCGGCCTCGCGCTGTCGCTGCGCGACGAGCTCGAGGCGGAGGTGCTGCCCGACGGTCTCGTCGTCGAGGTCGAGGGTGCCGGCGCCGACGGCGTGCCCCGCGACGAGTCGCACCTGGTGGTCCGCTCCATGCGCGCGGCCTTCGAGCTGATGGGGGGCCAGCCGCCCGGCCTGCGCCTGACCTGCCACAACGTCATCCCGCACGCCCGTGGCCTCGGCTCCTCGTCGGCGGCGATCGTCGCCGGCGTGGTCCTCGCGCGGGGGCTCGTCGCGGGCGGGCAGCTGCTCGCCTCCGACGAGGCGCTCTTCGACCTCGCGGCCGACCTCGAGGGCCACCCCGACAACGTCGCCCCGGCGTTCTACGGCGGGTTCGTGATCTCCGGCCGCGAGGACGGGCACTGGTACGCCGTCCGCGCCGGCGTCGACCCCCGGGTCACCGCCGTCGTCTTCGTCCCGCCCACGGGGGTCGAGACGACGGTCGCGCGCGGCCTGCTCCCGGACGCCGTCCCGCATGCCGACGCCGCCGCCAACTCCGGGCGCGCCGCGCTGCTGGTGGCCGCCCTCAACGGCCAGCCCGAGCACCTGCTCGCCGCCACCCGTGACTGGCTCCACCAGGACCAGCGCGAGCCCGCCATGCCCGAGACGCTGGCGCTCGTACGACGCCTGCGCGCCGAGGGCGTGCCCGCCGTCGTGTCCGGCGCCGGGCCCACCGTGCTCGCCCTCGGGCCCGCCGACACCGCCGACCTGCTCGCCCGGTGCCCCCGTGGCTGGACGCCGCACCGGCTCTCGATCGACGTCGACGGCGCCCGGGTGAGCTGACCGCCGCGCGACGCGCGTTCGCGGCGATGACCGACGGTGGACGGGTGCCCTGCTAACCTGACCGCGCGCCGATCGGCGTACCTGCCCGTCCCCGTCCTCGCGATGTCACGAGGTCCGCGTGGACGGGACCCACCATCCGCCTCACCGGCCGTTCGACCGGTCCGGGAGGCGACGCGACGTGCGAAGGATCCACGTGACCGAGACCCCCTCTGCTTCCGCGGAGAACGCTGCCACCAAGCCGGCGAAGAAGTCGGGTGGCCTCAGCTCGATGCTGCTCGCCGACCTGAAGTCGATGGCTGCCGGCCTCGGCATCGCCGGCGCCGGCTCGATGAAGAAGGCCCAGCTCGTCGACGCCATCCGGGCCAGCCAGTCCGGCGGCTCGACCAACGACCGGGCCGCCCAGCCGGCCGCCGCGCCCGCACCGGAGCAGGTGAGCGCCTCCGCGGACGTGCCGAAGGCGGCCGACGAGCCCGCGCCGCAGACGACGGTGCGCACCCGCACCCGCAAGCAGCGCCAGGCCGAGCAGCAGGCCGAGCGGGCGGAGCAGCAGGCCGAGCACACGCCCGAGCAGAAGTCCGACCAGAAGTCCGAGCAGAAGTCCGAGCAGAAGTCCGAGCAGGCGTCCGAGCAGGCCTCCGGCAAGCAGGACCAGAAGAAGTCGGACAAGCAGCAGGGCCAGAAGCAGGACCAGAAGCAGGACCAGGGCCAGCGGCAGGGCAAGCAGAACCAGCAGGGTCAGCAGAACCAGCAGGCCAAGCAGGACCAGCAGGGCCGGCAGGACCGCGACCAGGGCCAGCAGGGCGGCCAGCAGGGCAAGCAGGACCAGCAGGGCCGGCAGGACCGCGACCAGAACCGGCAGGACCAGAGCCGGCAGGACCAGCACCGGCAGGACCAGCACCTGTCGGACGACGACGAGGACGGCGAGGGCGGCAGCCGTCGCAACCGCCGCCGCCGCGGCCGCGACCGTACGACGACCCGTCAGGGCGGCGGTCGCAACGAGCCCGACACCACGATCCTCGAGGACGACGTCCTGGTCCCGGCCGCGGGCATCCTCGACGTGCTCGACAACTGCGCGTTCGTGCGCACTTCGGGCTACCTGCCCGGCCCGGAGGACGTCTACCTCTCACTGTCGATGGTCCGGAAGTACCACCTGCGCCGCGGTGACGCCGTGGTCGGCCAGGTGCGCCAGCCGCGTGAGGGCGAGCGCCGGGAGAAGTTCAACCCGATGGTCCGCATCGACAGCGTCAACGGCACCGAGGCCGAGGGCGCCAAGGAGCGCCCGCAGTTCGCCGACGCCGTCCCCGTGCACCCGCACCGCCGGCTGCGCCTGGCCTCGGACGCCGACCTCATCGGCCGCGTCGTCGACGTCGCCGCCCCGGTGGGCAAGGGCCAGCGGGGCCTGGTCCTCGCGCCGCCGCGCACCGGTGCCACGACGCTCCTGCAGTCGATCGCCCAGTCGGTCACGGCCAACAACCCCGAGTGCCACGTCATGGTGGTGCTGGTCGACACGCGCCCGGAGGAGGTCACCGACTACCAGCGCGCAGTCAAGGGCGAGGTCGTCGCCTCGACCTTCGACCGGCAGCCGGCCGACCACACCCTGGTCGCCGAGCTGGCCATCGAGCGCGCGAAGCGGCTCGTGGAGCTCGGCCACGACGTCGTCGTCCTCCTGGACTCGCTCACCCGCCTCGGACGGGCCTACAACCTCGCCGCGCCGGCCAACGGCCGGGTCCTGGCGGGCCTCGTGGACGCCTCGGCGGTCCACCCGACGAAGGAGTTCTTCGGTGCGGCCCGCGCGGTCGAGGACGGCGGCTCGCTGACGATCCTGGCGACCGTGGCCGTCGGCACCGGCTCGGCGACCGACGAGTTCTTCCTCGAGGAGCTCTCGGGCGCCGCCAACCTCGAGCTGGTGCTGAGCGCGGAGCGCGCGGCCAAGGGCATCGTGCCCGCGGTCGACGTGACGGCCTCCGGCACCCGGCACGAGGAGAGGCTGCTCGCCCCGGCCGAGGGTGCCGTCGTCGGGGACCTGCGCAAGCAGCTCGCCGCCGCCGACTCCCCGCAGGCCGTGACCAAGGTCGTCGGCGCCCGCTGATCCGGGGGTTCCCGAGCGGGAATCCATGGATTGGCGCCGTTGTTCAGAACGGTGGCACACTTGTGCGCCGGCTCCGGTTCACGTCATCACGCGATCCACGCGGGCGACCCGGAGCAATTCGAGAGGACACCATGAAGAAGGACACCCACCCCGAGTACGTCGAGACCCAGGTGACCTGCACCTGTGGCGCGTCGTTCACCACCCGCAGCACCGCGACCTCCGGCTCGATCCACGCCGACGTCTGCTCGCAGTGCCACCCGTTCTACACCGGCAAGCAGAAGATCCTCGACACCGGCGGCCGCGTCGCCCGCTTCGAGGCCCGCTACGCCAAGAAGGCCCCGGCCGAGAAGAAGTAGTCCACGTCAGGCGCCGGTCTCCCGCACACCGCGGGTGGCCGGCGCCTTGTCGTCTGCCCGCCCCGACCCCACCCGAGGAGCACCGTTGTTCGAAGCCGTCGACGGCATGCGCGAGGAGCACGCCGACCTCGAACGACGCCTCGCGCTCCCGGAGACCCACGCCGACCAGCGCCTCGCCAAGCAGCTCAACCAGCGCTACGCCGAGCTGACGGCCGTCGTCACGACCTGGCAGGAGTGGCTCCGCCTGGGCGACGACATCGGGGCCGCCCGCGAGCTGGCCTCCGACGACCCGGCCTTCGCGCAGGAGGCCGACGACCTCACCGCCCGGCGGGACGCCGCCGGGGAGCGGCTGCGGCGGCTCCTGGTGCCCCGCGACCCCTCCGACGGCAAGGACGCGCTGCTGGAGATCAAGTCGGGGGAGGGCGGTGAGGAGTCCGCGCTCTTCGCCGGCGACCTCCTGCGGATGTACTCCCGCTACGCCGAGACCCGCGGCTGGAGCGTCGAGGTGCTCGACGCCACCGAGTCCGACCTGGGCGGCTACAAGTCCGTCACCGCGGCGGTCAAGGCACGCGGGACGGTCGAGCCCGGCCAGGCGCCGTACGCCCTGCTCAAGTTCGAGGGTGGTGTGCACCGGGTCCAGCGGGTGCCCGTCACGGAGTCGCAGGGCCGGGTCCACACCTCCGCCGCGGGCGTGCTCGTCATGCCCGAGGCCGAGCAGGTCGACGTCACCATCGACGACAACGACCTGCGCATCGACGTCTTCCGCTCCAGCGGCCCGGGCGGCCAGAGCGTCAACACCACCGACTCGGCCGTGCGGATCACCCACGTGCCCACCGGCATCGTGGTGAGCTGCCAGAACGAGAAGAGCCAGCTGCAGAACAAGGAGCAGGCCATGCGCATCCTCCGCGCCCGGCTGCTCCAGGCGGCGCAGGACGCCGCCGACGCCGAGGCCAGCGTGGCCCGCCGCTCGCAGGTGCGCACGGTGGACCGCTCCGAGCGCATCCGCACCTACAACTACCCGGAGAACCGGATCTCGGACCACCGCACGGGCTACAAGGCCTACAACCTCGACCAGGTGCTCGACGGCGACCTCCAGCCGGTGCTCGACTCGTGCGTGGAGACCGACATGGCCGCGCGGCTCGCGGCGCTGGAGTCCTGAGTGCGCGCCAGCCTCGCGCGGCGTGAGGGGGCGATCCGGCTCCGCGACGCCGGGGTCGTCTCGCCCGAGCGCGACGCCGACCTCCTCCTCGCGCACGTGCTCGACGTGCCGCTGGGCCGGCTGCCGCTGGTCGACGACCTCGGGCCGGGGGAGCAGGAGCGGTACGACGCCCTGCTGGCGCGCCGCGCGGCCCGCGAGCCCCTCCAGCACCTGACCGGCACCGCGGCGTTCCGCCACGTCGAGCTGGCGGTCGGCCCCGGGGTCTTCGTGCCGCGCCCGGAGACCGAGCTGCTTGCCGGGTGGGCCATCGAGCAGGCGCAGTCCTTGGCGGGGACACCCGTGGTGGTCGACCTGTGCACCGGGTCGGGTGCGATCGCGGCGGCGGTCAAGGACGAGGCGCCGCACGCCGACGTGCACGCGGTCGAGATGAGCCCCGACGCCTTCCGCTACGCGCAGGACAACCTCTCGGGGGTCGGCGGGGTCGACCTCCGGCTGGGCGACGCCTTCGAGGCCTTCGACGACCTCGCCGGCACCGTCGACGTGGTGGTCTGCAACCCGCCCTACGTCCCGCTCGAGGCGTGGGAGTCGGTCGCCGTCGAGGCGCGCGACCACGACCCCCACCTCGCGCTGTTCTCGGGGCACGACGGTCTCGACGCGATGCGGCTGCTCGAGCGCCGGGCGGCCGCCCTCCTGCGACCCGGGGGAGTGGTCGGGGCCGAGCACGCCGACGTGCAGGGTGCCTCGGCGCCGGCCGTCTTCTCGGCGACCGGGCGGTGGCTCGAGGTCCGCGACCACCTCGACCTCGCGGGTCGGCCGCGCTACCTGACCGCGCGACTGGCACGATGAGCGGCGTGGACAGGCTTGCGACCTCGACCGAGGAGGAGCGGGAGGCGGCGGTGACCGCCGCCGCCGGCGCCGTACGACGGGGGGACCTCGTGGTCATCCCCACCGACACCGTCTACGGCATCGCCGCCGATGCGTTCTCGCACGAGGCCGTACGACGCCTCCTGCAGGCCAAGGGCCGCGGCCGCGAGATGCCGCCGCCCGTCCTCGTCTCCGCCGCTACCACCCTCGACGCGCTCGCCGAGAGCGTGCCGACGTGGGCGCGCACCCTCGTCGAGGAGTTCTGGCCGGGCCCGCTCACGCTCGTGTGCCGCCAGCAGGGCTCGCTCATGTGGGACCTCGGGGAGACCCGCGGCACGGTCGCGGTGCGGATGCCGGACGACGAGGTCGCCCTGGCCGTCCTCGAGCGGACCGGTCCGCTCGCGGTCAGCTCGGCCAACCTCACCGGCCGCCCCGCCGCCACCGACGCCGACCAGGCCGAGGAGATGCTCGGCGACGCCGTCGCGGTGATCGTCGACGCCGGCACGTCCCCGGGCGGCGAGGCCTCCACGATCATCGACGTCACGGTCCCCGAGGGCCGGGTGCTGCGGCTCGGCGCGCTGTCGCTCGAGCGGCTCAACGCGGCGATCGAGGAGCACGGGGTCGTGCTCGAAGACCAGGGCTAGGCCGGATGCGGGAGTACCTCCTCGTCTTCCTGGTCGCCCTGTCGGTGACCTACCTGCTCACGGTCGTCGCGCGGGAGATCGCGCTGCGCACCGGAGCCGTCGCCGCGGTCCGCGACCGCGACGTCCACGCCGAGCCGATCCCCTACCTGGGCGGGCTGGCCATGCTCGGCGGCCTCTACGCGGCCTACCTCGTCGCCCGGCACCTGCCGTTCCTGTCCACCAGCGAGGAGTTCGTCTTCCCCGACGCGGGCGCGGTGCTGCTCGCGGGGGCCCTGGTGTGCGCCGTCGGCGTGATCGACGACATCTTCGAGCTGGACGCCCTCACCAAGCTCGGCGGGCAGGTCCTCGCGGCGGGCCTGCTGGTCACGCAGGGGGTGCGGTTCTACTACTTCCCGGGAGCGGACGGCACGCAGTTCTCGCTCGACGACGTGCAGGGCGCCGTGCTCACCCTCGTCGTGGTGATCGGCACGATGAACGCCGTCAACTTCGTGGACGGCCTCGACGGGCTCGCCGCCGGCGTGGTGGGCATCGGTGCGGCGGCGTTCTTCCTCTACTGCTACTTCGCCTCCGCGCAGGCCAACCTCACCCTCGCCACGACCGGCGCGCTGCTGAGCGCCGCGCTCGCCGGGGCGTGCGCGGGCTTCCTGCCGCACAACTTCCATCCGGCCAGGCTCTTCATGGGCGACTCCGGCTCGATGCTCATCGGGCTGGTGCTGTCGGCGAGCGCGCTGACCCTGACCGGGCAGTTCGTCGGCATGCCGGAGACGACCGGCAACAGCCTGTTCGTGACCGTGCTGCCGGTGCTGCTGCCGATCTCGCTGCTGATGGTCCCGATCGTCGACCTGGTCCTGGCCGTCGTACGACGCACGCGTGCCGGTCGCTCACCGATGAGCGCGGACAAGCAGCACCTCCACCACCGCCTCCTCGAGATCGGGCACTCCCAGCGACGTGCGGTGCTGATCATGTGGATGTGGGCCTTCACGATCGCGACCGGTGCGGTGCTGGTCAGCCTGTTCGACGATCCCCTCGTGTGGTGGAGCCTCGGCACCATGATCGTCCTGACGGTCGCCCTCACCTTCGTGCTGCCCAAGCTGCACCGACCCCGCAAGACCGGCCTCGGTGACACCGGGCTGCCGGAGAACGCCTCGGTCGAGGGGCGGGCGGAGGAGCCCGTCGCGGAACCCTGATTTCAGCGCCCCGGCGACCTTGTGATAGTTTTCACGAGCAGCCGCGAGGACCCCTCGGAGGGTCCGCCGGATGCGTCGTACAAGCCCTCCACAGAACGGCCGCCGCCATGACGACCGAGTCGAAGCAGGACACCCGGCAGGTGCTACCCGCCGGCGTCTCCCCGCTCCTCGGCGCGACGGCTGCCGGGGCGGGGGCGGTCGCCGTGCTGTGCGTCGTCGCCGTCCTGGTCGACGGCGGTCGCGGGCTCGCCGGGGCCGCTGTCGGGGGAGTCCTGACGCTCGCCGTCTTCGTGCTGGGCATCGGCCTGGTCAACCTCGCCGCCCGGGTGCTCCCGGCCGCCTCGTTGCTCGTGGCCCTGCTGACCTACACCCTGCAGCTCCTCGTCCTCGCCCTGGCCGTGGTCGCCCTCGAGCGGTCCGGTGTGGCCGGTGACGACCTGTCCCGCGGATGGTTCGCGGCCAGCGTGATCGCCGTGACCGTGCTCTGGCTCGTGGGTCAGGTGGTCGCTGCGACGAAGCAGCGGATCGCGGCCTTCGACCCCGCTCCGAGCGATCACCCCGGGGGTGAGCGATGAGCTCGGCAACTGCTAGTGTCCGCAGCGCGATGGCTCAGCAGCAACCCCCTCCTGCCGGACCCGACGACTCGCCCAAAGGCGATCCGTGGCACGCCTTCGGCTACATCGTGGCCGGGGTCGTCCTCTACGGTCTCGTGGGATGGCTGCTGGACCGGTGGCTGGGGACGGAGTTCCTGGTGGCGATCGGCATCCTCGCGGGTGCAGGGCTCGGCATCTACATGACGTACGCACGGTTCAACAAGCAGGCATGACACAGGAGACTTCACGCGCATGAGCATTCTCTCGGCGAGCGATGTCCGGGCTGCCGGTGGCGGCGAGGAGTTCGTCCCGCCCGGCCCGAACAGCTTCGACTTCAGTGGCGTGCCGCTGTTCCACATCGGTGACCTCGCCGTCACCAAGCCCATGGTGCAGCTGCTGCTCGCCGGGGTGCTGGTCTTCGCGCTCTTCTGGGCCGCCGCGCGCCGCGCCTCGCTCGTGCCCGGCCGCCTGCAGTTCGCCGGTGAGAGCGCCTACGGCATGGTCCGCAACTCCATCGGCCGCGACATCATCGGCAGCCACGACTACCAGCGGTTCGTGCCCTACCTGGTCACCCTGTTCTTCTTCATCCTGCTCAACAACTTCTTCGCCACGGTCCCGCTGATCCAGTTCCCGACCTTCTCGCGAGCCTCCATGGCATACGCGCTGGCCGCGCTGAGCTGGATCGTCTACAACGCCGTCGGCATCAGGAAGCACGGGTTCCTCGGCTACCTCAAGCTGCAGAGCGTGCCCTCGGGCGTGACACCGCTCATGTACCCGCTCCTGGTCCCGCTCGAGTTCTTCTCCAACATCCTGGTCCGCCCCGTCACGCTGGCCCTTCGTCTCTTCGCCAACATGTTCGCCGGCCACCTGCTCCTCATCCTCTTCTCGACCGGCGGTCTGTTCCTGCTCCAGTACGGCGGGATCGGCTACGTCGCCGGACCACTGGCCTGGGCGCTGGCGATCGCCATCGCCTTCCTCGAGCTGCTGGTGCAGTTCCTGCAGGCCTACGTCTTCACCCTGCTCAACGCCATGTACATCTCCGGAGCCCTTGCCGACGAGCACTGAGTCGGCAGCGCCGGAGCAGCACGACCCGCATCTCAACAAGAAACAACCGAAAGGAAACTGCCGTGGACGGCAACCTCAACATGATCGGTTACGGCCTGGCGGCCATCGGCCCCGGTGTCGGCATCGGCCTGATCTTCGCCGCCTACATCTCCGGAGTGGCTCGTCAGCCGGAGGCCCAGGGCCGCCTGCAGTCGATCGCCATCCTGGGCTTCGCGCTCGCCGAGGCCCTCGCGATCATCGGTATCGCGCTCGCGTTCGTTCTCTGACGCTGGCCACCCTCTGACCTAGGACTGCCCCATGCAGAATCTGATCATCCTCGCGGCCGAGGAGACCGAGGGCGGCCACGCCCCGGAGAACCCGCTCGGCTTCGTGCCGGTCGAGTTCGTCCTCTCCCTGGTCGTCTTCGGCCTGCTGTTCTTCGCCGTCAAGAAATTCGTCGCCCCGGCGTTCGAGAAGACCTTCGCGGAACGGACACAGGCGATCGAGGGCGGCCTCGCGGCCGCCGAGACCAAGCAGGCCGAGGCCGACGCCAAGCTCGCCGAGCTCGAGAAGCAGCTCGCCGACGCCCGGCACGAGGCCGCGCGCATCCGCGAGGAGGCACGCGAGCAGGGTGCCCAGATCGTCGCCGAGATGCGGGAGCAGGCCCAGGCCGAGTCCACCCGCATCGTGGAGCACGGCAAGACGCAGATCGAGGCCGAGCGCCAGCAGGCGGTCACCTCGCTGCGTGCCGAGGTCGGCGCCCTCGCGACCGGCCTGGCCGGGCGCATCGTCGGCGAGAGCCTCGACGACGAGGCTCGCCAGAGCCGTGTGGTCGACCGGTTCCTCTCCGAGCTCGAGGCGCAGAACGGCACTGCCTCGACCCAGCCGGGGAGTGTCAACTGATGCGAGGAGCATCTGCCGACGCCTACGCCGCGACCGCCGGTGCCCTCACGGGCGCCGGTGACCCGGCCACCGTCGCCCGGGACCTGTTCGGTGTGGCGGACCTCCTCCGCGCCGAGCCCGCGCTTCGCCGCGTGGCGACCGATGCGTCGATCGACGGCGAGGCCAAGGCCGGACTGCTCCGCCAGGTGCTGTCCGGCAAGGTCTCGGACCTCGGGCTGGCCGTCGTGACCATCGCGGTGGCCCAGCGCTGGACCGCCAGCCGAGACCTCGCCGACGCCCTCGAGCGCCTCGGCGTGGTCGCGGTGGCAACGTCCGCGGGCGGCGACGCCGCTCGCCTCGAGGACGAGCTGTTCGCCTTCGGACAGGTGGTCAAGGACAACCCCGAGCTGCGCGACGCGCTGTCCGACCCCGCCCGCAGCCGCGACGACAAGTCCCGGCTGCTGGCGGACCTCCTGGGGGACAAGGTCCTGCCGGCGACGGTGGCGCTGGTGCAGCAGTCGCTGTCCGGCAGCTACCGCACGGTCGGGGCTGCCTTGGCCGACTACCAGAAGGTGGCGGCCGAGGTCCGCGACCAGGGCGTGGCGACGGTCCGCGTCGCCCGTCCCCTCTCCGACGGCGACCGCCAACGGCTGGCAGACGCGCTCTCGCGCAACTACGGCCGGGAGATCCACCTCAACGTCGTCGTCGACCCGTCGGTGATCGGCGGCATCCGCGTCGAGACCGGTGACGACGTGATCGACGGGACGGTGTCCAGCCGCCTCGACGAAGCCCGCCGTCGCCTCGCCGGCTGACCCCGGCACCAGGCACCCCCCAGAACTTCCGAGCCCGAACTTTCGAGCACAGCAGACCAGGAACAGGTGAGATGAGATGACGGAGCTTTCCATCCGTCCGGACGAGATCCGGGACGCGCTCCAGCGCTTCGTGTCCGACTACAAGCCCGACACGGCGACCACGGAAGAGGTCGGCACGGTCGCGGAGGCCGCCGACGGCATCGCCCGCGTCAGCGGACTTCCCTCGGTCATGGCCAACGAGCTGCTCGAGTTCGAGGACGGCACGCTGGGCATCGCCCTGAACCTCGACACGCGCGAGATCGGCGTCGTGGTCCTCGGCGACTTCGACAAGATCGAGGAGGGCCAGGCGGTCCGGCGGACCGGCGAGATCCTCTCCGTGCCCGTCGGTGACGGCTACCTCGGCCGCGTCGTCGACCCGCTCGGCACCCCGATCGACGGCCTCGGCGACGTCGAGACCTCCGGTCGTCGTCCCCTGGAGCTCCAGGCCGCGACCGTGATGGAACGCAAGTCGGTGCACGAGCCGCTCGCGACCGGCATCAAGGCCATCGACGCGATGACCCCGATCGGCCGCGGCCAGCGCCAGCTGATCATCGGTGACCGTGCGACCGGCAAGACCACCATCGCGATCGACACGATCATCAACCAGAAGCAGTACTGGGAGACCGGCGACCCGGACAAGCAGGTCCGCTGCATCTACGTCGCCATCGGCCAGAAGGGCTCGACCATCGCCTCCGTGCGTGGCGCCCTCGAGGAGGCCGGCGCCCTGGAGTACACGACCATCGTGGCCTCCCCGGCGTCCGACTCGGCCGGCTTCAAGTACCTCGCCCCCTACACCGGCTCGGCCATCGGCCAGCACTGGATGTACGAGGGCAAGCACGTCCTCATCGTCTTCGACGACCTGACCAAGCAGGCCGAGGCCTACCGCGCGGTGTCGCTGCTGCTGCGCCGCCCGCCGGGCCGCGAGGCCTACCCCGGCGACGTCTTCTACCTGCACAGCCGGCTCCTCGAGCGCTGCGCGAAGCTGTCGGACGCCATGGGCAAGGGCTCGATGACCGGCCTGCCGATCATCGAGACCAAGGCCAACGACGTCTCGGCGTTCATCCCGACCAACGTCATCTCCATCACCGACGGCCAGATCTTCCTGCAGTCCGACCTGTTCGCGGCCAACCAGCGCCCGGCGATCGACGTCGGTGTGTCGGTGTCCCGCGTGGGTGGCTCGGCGATGACCAAGGCGATGAAGGCCGTCACCGGCTCGCTCAAGGTCGACCTGGCGCAGTTCCGCGCGATGGAGGCCTTCGCGATGTTCGCCTCCGACCTCGACGCGGCCTCGCGCCAGCAGCTCGACCGCGGTCAGCGCCTGATGGCCCTGCTCAAGCAGCCGCAGTACTCGCCGTACCCCCTCGAGGAGATGACGGCCTCGCTGTGGCTCGGCACCACCGGTCGCCTCGACCGCGTGCCGACCGACGACGTCCTGCGCTTCGAGCACGAGTTCATCGACTACCTGCGCCGCAGCCACGAGGGCATCCTCGCCGGCATCCGCGAGACCACGAAGTTCGACGACGACGCCGAGGCCGAGCTCGCCGCGGCCTACGACTCCTTCCTCGACCAGTTCGAGACTTCCGACGGCCAGAGCATCAAGGCCGGCAAGGAAGAGCACGTCGCCCTCGAGGACGAGGACGTCGAGCAGGAGCAGATCGTCAAGCAGAAGCGGGGCTGACGCCATGGCTCTCTCCGTACGCGAGTACCGCGCGCGGATCAAGTCGACGGAGTCGATGAAGAAGATCACGCGCGCGATGGAGCTCATCGCGGCCTCGCGGATCATCAAGGCCCAGCAGCGTGCCCAGGCCGCGGCGCCCTACGCCCGCGAGCTGACCCGCGCGGTTTCGGCCGTGGCGACGTTCTCCAACGTCGACCACGCGCTGACCACCGAGCCGGAGGACCCGAAGAAGGCAGCCGTCCTCGTGGTCACCTCCGACCGCGGACTGGCCGGCGCCTACTCCTCCAGCGTCATCAAGGAGGCCGAGCGCCTCGTCGAGAAGCTCAAGGGCGAGGGCAAGGACGTCGACCTCTACACCAGCGGTCGCAAGGGTGAGGCCTACTTCAAGTTCCGCCAGCGCGAGGTCGTGCAGGCGTGGACGGGCTTCTCCGACCAGCCGACCTACGACGTCGCGGCCGAGATCGGCGCCACGCTGATCGCGGCGTTCCTCGCCGACGCCGACGACCCGGACTCCGACGTCCGGGCGGTCGACGAGGTCCACGTGGTCTACACGCGGTTCCGCTCGATGCTGAGCCAGGAGCCCACGGCCGTACGCCTCCTCCCGCTGGAGGTCGTCGAGGGCACCGAGGCGCCCGACAAGGACGACCTGCTGCCGCTCTACGAGTTCGAGCCGTCCCCCTCGGAGGTGCTCGACTCCCTGCTGCCGCGCTACGTCCAGAGCCGGATCTTCTTCGCACTCCTGCAGGCCGCAGCCTCCGAGCTGGCCGCCCGCCAGAAGGCGATGAAGTCCGCCACGGACAACGCCGACGAGCTCATCAAGAAGTACACCCGCATCGCCAACCAGGCCCGACAGGCCGGTATTACCCAGGAAATCAGCGAGATCGTCGGTGGCGTCAACGCCCTTGCCGACGCCAACGCCGGGAGTGAGTGAGAGAACATGACTGCAACCGTCGAAGAGACCCAGACCAGCGGCTCTGCCGGCTCGGTCGGGCGTATCACGCGCGTCATCGGCCCGGTCGTGGACATCGAGTTCCCGACCGACGCGATGCCGGCGATCTACAACGCCCTCAAGGTCGACCTGACCCTCAGCGGCGAGACCACCACCATCACCCTCGAGGTCGCCCAGCACATCGGCGACGGCATGGTCCGTGCCATCTCGATGAAGCCGACCGACGGCCTCGTCCGCGGCGCCCAGGTGACCGACACCGGTGAGTCCATCACCGTGCCCGTCGGCGACGCCACGTTGGGCAAGGTGTTCAACACCACCGGCGACGTGCTCAACCTCGAGGAGGGTGAGACCTTCGAGGTCAACGAGCGCTGGGGCATCCACCGCAAGGCTCCGGCCTTCGACCAGCTGGAGTCCAAGACCCAGATGTTCGAGACGGGCATCAAGGTCATCGACCTCCTCACCCCCTACGTCCAGGGCGGCAAGATCGGCCTGTTCGGTGGCGCCGGTGTCGGCAAGACCGTGCTCATCCAGGAGATGATCGCCCGCGTGGCGAAGGACCACGGTGGTGTGTCGGTGTTCGCCGGCGTCGGTGAGCGGACCCGTGAGGGCAACGACCTCATCGTCGAGATGGAGGAGGCCGGCGTCCTCGGCCAGACCGCCCTCGTCTTCGGCCAGATGGACGAGCCGCCGGGCACCCGCCTGCGCGTCGCCCTGTCCGCGCTGACGATGGCGGAGTACTTCCGCGACGTGCAGAAGCAGGACGTGCTGCTCTTCATCGACAACATCTTCCGCTTCACCCAGGCCGGTTCCGAGGTCTCCACGCTGCTGGGCCGCATGCCGTCGGCGGTGGGCTACCAGCCCAACCTCGCCGACGAGATGGGCCAGCTTCAGGAGCGCATCACCTCGACGCGTGGTCACTCGATCACCTCGATGCAGGCCATCTACGTCCCCGCCGACGACTACACCGACCCGGCCCCGGCCACGACGTTCGCGCACCTCGACGCGACGACCGAGCTGTCGCGCGAGATCGCCTCGCTCGGCATCTACCCGGCCGTGGACCCGCTGACGTCGACCTCGCGGATCCTCGACCCGCAGTACATCGGCGACGAGCACTACCGCTGCGCGGTGCGCATCAAGCAGATCCTGCAGCGCAACAAGGAGCTCCAGGACATCATCGCGATCCTCGGTGTCGACGAGCTCTCCGAGGAGGACAAGATCATCGTCTCCCGGGCCCGCCGCATCCAGCGCTTCCTGTCCCAGAACACCTACGTCGCCAAGCAGTTCACCGGCATCGAGGGTTCGACCGTTCCGGTGGCCGACACCATCGAGGCGTTCAACAAGATCGCCGACGGCGAGTACGACCACGTGGCCGAGCAGGCCTTCTTCATGTGCGGCGGTCTGGACGACGTCGAGCAGAAGTGGGCCGAGATCCAGAAGAGCCTCTGATGGCTGACTCCACCGACAAGGCCCTCCAGGTCGAGCTGGTCGCCGCCGACCGGCTCGTCTGGTCGGGTCAGGCCACCATGGTCATCGCCCGCACCACCGAGGGTGACGTCGGCATCCTGCCCAACCACGCGCCGATGCTGTCCTCGATCATCGAGGGCGTGGTGGACGTGCAGACGGCGGAGGGCGAGACCTGGATCGCGGCCGTCGACGCCGGGTTCATCTCGGTCGCCGACAACCGCGTCTCCATCCTCGCCGAGCGCGCCGAGATGTCCCACGAGATCGACCTGGAGAAGGCACGCCAGGAGCTCGAGCGGGCCAAGGCCTCGGGCGAGAACGACGACGAGGCCCAGGAGGCCGTGCGTCGTGCCGAGGCACGGATCCGCGCCGTGGAGCGGGCCTCCTGACGAGGCCCTGAACCCGACCGCTAGGGTGAGCGCACGAACCGCTGGGTTCGTGCGCTCACTGCGTTCGGAGGGTGTGGATGCCGGTCTGGGAATGGGCGCTCGACATCGTCGGGCTCTGCCTGCTCCTCGCCCTGCTCTACGGCATCGCCCTCATCGTCCGGCGCCGCCTCCTCGCCCGGCACGGCGGCACGTTCGAGCTGAGCTACCGCGCCCGCACCGAGCACCCGGGGCGCGGCTGGCTGCTCGGCATCGGCCGCTACTCCGGCCAGTCGCTGGAGTGGTTCCGGATCTTCTCGCTGTCGCCGCGGCCCAAGCGGGTGTGGGCCCGTGACCTGCTGGAGTACGCCGGTCGTCGCTCGCCGGAGGGCGCGGAGGAGATGTCGCTCTACGACGGCCACGTCGTGGCGTCGTGCCGCTACGCCGACGAGCCCCTCGAGGTGGCGATGAGCGAGGCCTCGCTCACCGGCTTCCAGTCCTGGCTCGAGTCCGGCCCGCCCGGGACGGACTGGAACCGCCGCTAGTCAGACCGTGGAGGGCGCCGGCCCCGTCGAGCCGCCCACCCGCATGCGGACCGGGAGCAGCACGTCGTCCGCCACCTCGCCGGCGATGCGTGAGAGCACGGCACGCGCCGTGGCCCGTCCCTTCTCGGCGAGCGGCTGCACGACGGTCGTCAGCTCGACGTCGAGCCACGGGGTCGCGACCCCGTCGAACCCGGCCACGCTGAGGTCGGCAGGGACGTCCATCCCGCGCCGTCGGGCCTCGAGCACGACACCCGCGGCCTGGACATCGCTCTGGCAGACCACGGCGGTCGCCTCGCCGCCGCGGTCCCACCACGCGCCGACCGCGAGCTGGGCGGCGACCAGGTCGCTGTCGCACGGGCCGATGACCTCCGCGTCCGGGAACACCTCGCGCAGCCCGGCCTCGCGCTCGCGCTGCGGGTGCGAGGAGTCGAGGGTGAGGGTGGCGACCCGGCGGTGGCCGAGGTCGTGCAGGTGCCGCGCGACGTCGGCGGCGCCGCGGCGGTGCTCGACGTCGACGTAGGTGGCCCCGGCCCACGCCGGGCCCTCGACGACGACCAACGGCACGCCGCGGGCGACCAGGTCGTCGTACGGCCCCCAGGTCTCGCAGCCGCAGATGTCGTAGATGACCGCGTCGAGGGGGAGCCCGGCGTGCTCGTCGCCGTGGGGCATCAGGAGCAGGCCCAGCCCGGCGGCGTCGAGCACCTCCGAGACGGCGTCGAGCATCGGCAGCGCCGCCGGGTCGCGGAAGGCCGTGCTGAGCCGGCCGACGGCCACGCCCACCACGCCGCTGCGACCGCGGCGCAGGTTGCGGGCCAGCGGGTTGGGACCGGCGTAGCCGAGGGCCCCCGCGGCGGCCAGCACCCGGTCCCGGGTCTCCTCGGAGACCGGCTTGTTGCCGGAGAAGGCGAGCGAGGCGGTGGACAGCGACACGCCGGCGGCAGCGGCGACGTCGGCCATGGTGGGGGTGCGGGTTGGACCGGACACGGTGGTGACGATAGCATCGAAACGATTCGATCGAAACGATTCGCCCCGCACCCGAGGAGCAGGACCGTGCCCACCCTGACCGCCGCGCGCAACGCCGTGGGGCTGAGCTTCTTCCTCAACGGGCTGGTGTTCGCCAGCTGGGTCTCCCGCATCCCCGAGGTGCGCGCGAGCTTCGACCTCACCAACGGCCAGCTCGGCCTGGTGCTCCTCGCCATCGCCCTGGGGTCGGTCCTCGCGCTGCCGACGACCGGTGCCGCGATCAACGCCCTGGGCACCGTGCGGATCCTGCGGCTCGGCGCGGGCGCGGCGACCCTCGGGATGGTGGCCGCGGCGTTCGGGCTGGGCCACGTGCTGCCCCTCACCGTCGCCGGGCTGTTCGTCTACGGGCTGGGCATCGGCGTGTGGGACGTGGCGATGAACGTCGAGGGCGCCGAGGTCGAGCGCGGCCTGCGACGCACGATCATGCCGCGCTTCCACGCAGGCTTCAGCGGGGGCACGGTCGTGGGCGCCCTGCTCGGCGCGCTGCTGATCGAGCTCGGCGTGCCGGCTGTGGTCCACCTCGTGGGGATCGTGCTGCTCGCCGTCGTGCTGGTGTGGCGCACGTCCCCGTCCTTCCTGCCCGTGGTGGAGCGGCACGAGGAGAGCGCCACCTCGGCGGCGCGCGCCTGGCTGGAGCCGCGCACCCTCCTGATCGGCGTCATGGTGCTGGCGCTGGCCATGACCGAGGGCACGGCCAACGACTGGCTCGCGGTCGCCCTGGTCGACGGCCACGACGTCTCGCACGCCGTCGGCGTGGCCGGGTTCGCCGTCTTCGTGCTGGCGATGACCGTCGGCCGCTTCGCCGGAACCGGCCTGATCGACCGGTTCGGCCGCGTGGTCGTGCTGTGGGGCACCATGGCACTCGCCGGTGCCGGCGTCCTGCTGATCGTGCTCGCGGACCAGCCGGTGCTCGTCGTGCTCGGCATCGTGCTCTGGGGCGTGGGCGCCTCGCTCGGCTTCCCCGTCGGCATGAGCGCCGCGGCCGACGACCCGGTCCGGGCCGCGTCGCGGGTCAGCGTCGTGTCGACCATCGGCTACGCAGCGTTCCTCGCCGGCCCGCCGCTCCTCGGCTTCGTCGGCGACGAGGTCGGCACGCTCAACGCGCTGCTGGTCGTCGCCGTGCTCCTGATGCCCGCGGCGCTCGTCGTCCCGGCCGCCCGCGAGCAGCGCGAGGTGCCGTCCGGCCAGCCGGTCGGCTAGGCCCGTCCCGCCCGGCGTCGACGCTTGTCGGCGTACATCGCCACGTCCGCCGCGGCCTCGGTCCGGGTCATGGTCCCTGCCCGCTCGAGCGTGGCGGTGCCGATGCTGGCCGACAGCCCGGCCGCGGCCAGCTCGGCGCGGATCCGGTCGGCGTACAGCGCGACCTGCGACGCCGTCGTCTGTGGGCACAGGACCGCGAACTCGTCGCCGCCGAGCCTGGCCACGACGTCGGTCTGGCGCGAGGACCCGCGCAGGACCTCGGCCGCTCGCCGGAGCATCGCGTCGCCGGCCGCGTGACCGTCCCGGTCGTTGACCAGCTTGAGGCCGTCGAGGTCCAGGACCACGATGCTCGCGTGGTCGCCCAGCCGGTGGTGGCGCGTCTCCTCCGTCTGGCAGGCACGCTGCCACGAGCGCCGGTTGCGCAGCCCGGTCAGGTGGTCGGTCTCGGACTCCTGGAGGGTCAGCTCGAGGCGCCGGGCCAGCGCGACGGCGCGACCGTCGAGGTTGCGGACCACGCTGAGCAGCTGGCCGAGCAGCTCCAGCTGCGGGCCGATCTCGGTGAAGGAGTCGGGACGGGCCTGGGAGTCGAGGCCGCAGATCGTGCCGAAGAGCGTGTCGTCGTGGTTGTAGACCGGGATGCCGACATAGCTCGCGACCGACAGCTCGCGCGCCGCGCGGTTGGAGGAGTAGGCGGGGACCCGGGAGATGTCGGGAGCCACCGACGGCCCGTCGTTGTCCCACATCTCGTGGCAGAGCGACTCCTCCCAGGCAGGTCCGTCACCGACGTCGAGGCCGAAGGCGTTGTCGGGCGTCACCTCGAGGTACACCTGCCGGCCCTCGATCACCCGCGACACGGTCCACATGCCCATCGGCACCTGGGCCTGCAGGTAGTCGAGGACCAGCCGCGAGGCGTCCTCGAAGCTGGTCATCGTGGCAAGGGCCGGCGCGAGGGCGAGGGCAGGGCTCTGGGCGGGCACGTCTCTCCTCGAACGTGTCGTCGGCAGGTCCGGAACATTGTCGCCGCATCCGGGTGGGTGCGCAGGCGGATGCGCAGGAAAGGTCAGCGCTCGCCGCCGGGCACCCACAGGACGTCGCCGTTGGCCCGGTTGGCGTGGCGGGCCAGGATGAAGAGCAGGTCCGAGAGGCGGTTGAGGTAGGTGATGGCGAGCACGTTCATGGTGTCCTCGTGCTCCGCCCACGCGGCCCACCCGGCGCGCTCGGCACGGCGTACGACGGTGCGCGCCACGTGGAGGTGGGCGGCCGCGACCGTCCCGCCGTTGAGGATGAACGACCGCAGCGCCGGCAGGGCCTCGTTGTAGTGGTCGCACCAGGCCTCGAGCCGGTCGACGTAGTCCTGCTCGATCCGCAGCGGCGGGTACTCCGGGTCCGCGACGACAGGGGTGCAGAAGTCGGCGCCGACGTCGAACAGGTCGTTCTGCACGCGGGTGAGGACCGCGACGACGTCGTCCTCGAGGCCGCCGTGGGCGAGGGCGACGCCGATGTGGGCGTTGCCCTCGTCGACGCAGGCGTACGCCTCGAGGCGCAGGTCGGTCTTCGACGTCTCGCTCATGTCGCCGAGCCGGGTGCGGCCGGCGTCGCCGGTGCGGGTGTAGATGCGCGTCAGGTTGACCATGTCACGACACTAGCGGCGCGACGGTGCGTCGAGAGCACGAGCCCGGTGCCGCAGACGCGCCGTAAAAGGTGAGGCATCGATGCAACCGAACGGGGTACAACAGCGTCAGGAGAAGTGACAGCAGTCACAGGCAGGCGTCGGGGGACGCCGGTGAGGAGCACACCGGATGGACATCGTCTCGGACATCGCACGTGACGGGCACGTGCTCGTGCTGCACGGGGACTTCGACGTGCGCAGCACGTGGGAGGTGCGCAACGCCATCTACGAGTGCATCGACGTCCACGACGACGACGTCGTCATCGACATGACCGACGTCTCCGCGATCGACGCCACCGCCCTGCGCCTCCTCGCGGTCGCCACCCGCCACGCGTGGCTGGCCGGCCACCACCTGGTCGTCCGCAACCCGGGCCCGGCCGTGCGCCGCATGGCTCACCTGACCCGGCTCGCCCACGCCATCGAGGTCGAGCGGGTCGCCGCGACCGCCTGAGCACGCTGAGGCATCCGTCACACGTCGGAGGCGGTGACTGGCGGGTAACCGTCGCCCTACCCTGTCGAGCATGACCGAGACTGGTGAGCCGGACCGCCCCGTCAAGGACCGGCCCTGGGTGATGCGCACCTACGCCGGCCACTCCACGGCCGAGGCGTCCAACGCGCTCTACCGCACCAACCTGGCCAAGGGCCAGACCGGGCTCAGCGTCGCCTTCGACCTGCCGACGCAGACCGGCTACGACCCCGACAGCCCGCTCAGCCGCGGCGAGGTCGGCAAGGTCGGCGTGCCGGTCCCGCACCTCGGCGAGATGCGCAAGCTCTTCGCCGACATCCCGCTGACCGGGATGAACACCTCGATGACCATCAACGCCACGGCCATGTGGCTGCTCGCGATGTACCAGGTCGTGGCGGAGGAGCAGAACCCCGACCTCTCGCCCGAGGAGGTGGCCCACCAGCTCGCCGGCACCACCCAGAACGACATCATCAAGGAGTACCTCTCCCGCGGGACCTACGTCTTCGGGCCCGAGGCGTCGCTGCGGCTGATCGCCGACATGATCGCCTACACGGTCCACGAGATCCCGAAGTGGAACCCGATCAACATCTGCAGCTACCACCTGCAGGAGGCCGGCGCGACGCCCGTGCAGGAGGTGGCCTACGCGATGTGCACCGCCATCGCCGTGCTCGACCAGGTGAAGGGCTCCGGCCAGGTCTCCGACGACGACTTCGAGAAGGTCGTCGGCCGGATCTCGTTCTTCGTCAACGCGGGCGTCCGGTTCATTGAGGAGACCTGCAAGATGCGGGCCTTCGTGCAGCTGTGGGACGAGATCACCCGCGAGCGCTACGGCGTGCAGGATCCGAAGATGCGGCGCTTCCGCTACGGCGTCCAGGTCAACTCGCTCGGCCTCACCGAGGCCCAGCCCGAGAACAACGTGCAGCGCATCGTGCTGGAGATGCTCGGCGTGACGCTGTCCAAGGACGCCCGCGCCCGGGCCGTGCAGCTGCCGGCGTGGAACGAGGCGCTCGGCCTGCCGCGGCCGTGGGACCAGCAGTGGTCGCTGCGCTTCCAGCAGGTGCTCGCCTTCGAGTCCGACCTGCTGGAGTACGACGACATCTTCGCCGGCAGCCACGTCATCGAGGCCAAGGTCGCCGAGCTGGTCGAGGGGGCGAAGGCCGAGATCGACCGGGTCCAGGAGATGGGTGGCGCGATCGCCGCGGTGGAGTCCGGCTACATGAAGCAGAACCTCGTCTCGGCGCACGCCGCCCGCCGGGCCCGGATCGAGTCCGGCGAGGAGGTCATCGTCGGGGTGAACCGGTTCGAGACCACCGAGCCCTCGCCGTTGACCGCCGACCTCGACTCGGCCATCCAGGCCGCCGACCCCGAGGCCGAGCGGGCGGCCCTGGCCAGCCTCGAGGCCTGGAAGGCCCAGCGCGACGGGACCGAGGTCGCCGAGGCGCTCGCGGCCCTGGCCGAGGCCGCCAGGACCGACGCCAACCTCATGGAGGCCACCCTCGTCGCGGCCCGCGCGGGGGCGACGACGGGGGAGTGGGCCGGAACGCTCCGCGAGGTGTTCGGTGAGTTCCGGGCGCCCACCGGGGTGAGCGGTGCGGTCGGCGTCGCGAAGGCCGGGGCCGACCTGTCCGCCGTGCGCGAGCGGGTCAGGGCGACCGGCGAGGAGCTCGGCGGCCGGTTGCGCGTGCTGGTCGGCAAGCCGGGGCTCGACGGTCACTCCAACGGCGCCGAGCAGGTCGCCGTACGCGCGCGCGACGCCGGCTTCGAGGTGATCTACCAGGGCATCCGGCTCACCCCCGACCAGATCGTGGCCGCCGCGGTGGCCGAGGACGTGCACCTCGTGGGGCTCTCCATCCTCTCCGGCTCGCACATGGAGCTGGTGCCCGACGTGCTCGACGGCCTCGCCGCCGCGGGGCTCGGCGACCTCCCGGTCATCGTCGGCGGGATCATCCCGGCCTCGGACGCCCGGGCGCTGGTCGAGCGGGGGGTGGCCGCGGTCTACACCCCCAAGGACTTCGGGCTGACCGAGATCATGAACGGCATCGTCGACGTGATCCGGGCCGCCCACGGCCTGGACGAGGACAGGTAAGGCTGTCCGCGAGCACGGCGCCGAGGGGGACGACCCCACCGCGCCGCGACAGGCCGGCGCCGGGGGCTGACAGACTGCCGCCATGGGGCGTGTGATCGTCGTCGGGGCCGGAGTCGTCGGACTCACGTGCGCGGTGCGTCTGCTCGAGGCCGGGCACCGGGTGGACGTCGTCGCCCGCGACCTGCCGCTCGAGACGACGTCGTCGGTCGCGGCGGCCGTGTGGTCGCCGTACTCCCACCCCCAGCAGCACGTGGTGCGCTGGGCGCGGGCGGCGTACGACACCTTCGCGGCGCTCTGCGACGACGACACGTCCGGTGTCGTCATGCGGACCGGCACGGAGCTCTTCCGGGAGGAAGGTGGCGACGTGTGGTGGCGCGAGGCGCTGCCGCCGGGCGCCGGCCCCGACCGCGAGACCAGCCTGCCGCCGGGCTACGCGTCCGGACTCACCATGCGCACGCCCGTCGTCGAGATGCCGGTCTACCTCGGCTGGCTCTCGGGCCGCGTCCACCAGCTCGGCGGGTCGGTCACCCGGCTGAACCTCTCCGCCCTGCCGGCCGGGGACGCCCTCGTCGTCAACGCCAGCGGCATCGGCTCGCGGCTGCTGGGCGGCGACCCGTCCGTCGTGCCGGTGCGGGGCCAGGTCGTGCTCGTCGAGCAGGTCGGGATCGACCACTGGTGGATCGATGCCGCGACACCGGCGTACGTCGTGCCGCGCAGCCGCGACGTCGTCCTCGGCGGGACCGCGATCGAGGGTGAGTGGAGCCGCACCCCCGATCCGGCGGTCGCGCGGACGATCCTGGAGCGGGCCGCGGAGATCGAGCCGCGGCTGGCCGGCGCCCGCATCCTGCGCCACAAGGTCGGGCTGCGGCCCGCCCGCCCGGCCGTGCGGCTGGAGCGTGAGGGCGACGTGATTCACTGCTACGGCCACGGGGGCTGCGGGGTCACCGTCAGCTGGGGCTGTGCCGACGACGTGGTGGCGCTGGCCGATGGGTGACCTCCAGTGTGCGGCGCGGATCCTCGTCGCGCGCCACGGTGCCGCCGACTACGAGAGCGAGCTCCTCAGCGACGCCGGCGGCTGGCTGAGCCCCGCCGGCCGGCTGCAGTCGCGCGACCTGGCCGACCAGCTGGCGGGGGAGCGGATCGCCCGGGTCTGGACCAGCGACATGTCGCGTGCCGTGCAGACCGGCGAGATCGTCGCTGCCCGGCTCGACGTGGACGTCATCGTGCGCACCGGGCTGCGCGAGTTCGGGGTCGGCGACGCCGCCGGGACCACGGGCGACCCCGATCCCTTCGCCGCGACCTTCGCGGCCTGGCTCGACGGCGACCTCACCGCCCGGATCCCCGGCGGCGAGAGCGGCCTCGAGGTGGTGGCTCGCTACGAGGCCGTCCTCGACGAGGTCGCCGACGCGCACCGCGGGGAGTCGGTGCTGGTGGTCAGCCACGGCGGGGTGATGTGCCTGGTCCTGCCGCTCCTGGCCCGCAACCTGGCGCCCGACCACACCCGCGAGCTCCCGCTGCCCAACTGCGGCCTGGTCGCCCTCGAGGTCGACGACGACGGCTGGGTCGCTCGCTCCTGGGCGGGCCGGGCGCTGGGCTGACGGCGCGTCAGCGCGTGACGCCGACGACCCACAGCAGCAGCGCCACGGCTGCCATGGCGACCAGCGCCAGCCCCATGCGTACGGCCATCCCCTTCATCCACAGCGACATCAGGGTCTCGGTGCGGCCGTTGCGGCTGAGTGGCGTGACGTCGATGACTGCGCCGCGGGCGATCGGGCCGTAGACGTGGGGGTAGGTGTCGTCGCCGACCGGCTCGACCCGCACCTCCACGTCGCCGAGTCGTGCCGTGTCGATGGTGAGCAGCACGAGGTGCTCGCCCGCGTCGCGGTAGTAGCGGTCGAAGACCCCAGCCACCTGGTCGCGCCGGCTGGCGTGGATGAACCCCTCCTCCTCGAGGCTGCGCCCGATGGTGGAGGTGGTGTACGTCCCGGTCTCGAGCGTCCGCCGCCAGTCCGCCGCCGTGGCGATGTGGAAGATGCGCTCGGGCACCATCAGAAGAGCCGGTGCTCGGCGTCGTCCATGCCGCGCAGGGCGTCGTAGTCCACGAGCGCGCAGGCGATGCCACGGTCGGTGGCGAGCACGCGGGCCTGGGGCTTGATCTCCTGGGCGGCGTAGATGCCGCGGACCGGGCCCCTGCTGGTCAGCAGCGGGTCGCGGTTGAGGAGCTCGAGGTAGCGGGTGAGCTGCTCGACGCCGTCGATCTCCCCGCGCCGCTTGATCTCGACAGCGACGGACAGCCCGTCGGCGTCGCGGCACATGAGGTCGACGGGGCCGATGGCCGTCATGTACTCGCGGCGGACGAGGGTGAGGCCGTCGGCGAGGGTGGCGGGGTGTTCGGCGAGCAGCTCCTGGAGGTGCTTCTCGACGCCGTCCTTCTGCAGCCCGGGGTCGACCCCGAGGTCGTGCGAGGTGTCGTGGAGCACCTCGTCGATGAGGATGCGCAGGGTGTCGTCGGACTTCGTCGCGGTCACCAACCACTCGGCGCGACCGTCCTCGGAGAGGCCCTCGCGGACGGTGCACGGCGGCGACATCCAGTTGAGCGGCTTGTAGGAGCCGCCGTCGGAGTGGATCAGCACCGACCCGTCCGACTTGAGCATCAGGACGCGGGTGGCGAGCGGCAGGTGGGCCGAGAGACGTCCGGCGTAGTCCACCTGGCAGCGTGCGACGACGATCCTCACGACGGGCGAATCTACAGTGACCCCGTGACCGACCACACAGTACGCCCCGCACGGGCGCGCGACCTCCCGCTGCTTGCCGCGATCGAGGACTCGGGGCTGGCGATGTTCGAGGAGGTGCTGGGCGACCTCACCGGCGACGCGCTGGCGTCCCCGGCCGTCAGCGGGCACGACCGGGCGGCCGAGCCGGGCTTCATCCTGGTCGCGGGCGACCCGGCCGTCGGCTTCGCGCACGTGCGCGACCTCGAGTCCCACGCGCACCTCGACCAGATCTCGGTGCACCCCGACCACGCCCGGCGCGGGGTGGGCGCCGCACTCCTGGAGGCGGCGGCGGAGCGCGCGACCCTCAAGGGGCACGGCTCGCTGACGCTGACGACGTACGCCGACATCGCGTGGAACGCGCCCTTCTACGCCCGCCACGGCTTCGTCGAGGTCGGCGCCGACGAGCCCCGCACGGCGACCCAGCTCGCGATCTCGCGCACGGAGGACGAGCTGGGCCTGGGCCGCCACGGTCGCCGGATCTGGATGCGACGGGTGCTGCGCGCCCACCGGACCACGGACGAGATCGCCGGCTTCCTGCCGACGGTCGACGCCAGCCCGCGCGAGGTCGGCATGCTGCGCGCCGTCGTACGCCGGCCGGGGCCGGGGCAGCGCGAGGTGCTCGACGTCGGGCACCTCGACGTCGCCGAGGGCCTGGTCGGCGACACGTGGATCGAGCGGGGGAGTCGCCGGATGCCGGACCGCTCCCCGCACCCGGACATGCAGCTCAACCTGATGAACCACCGCCTCGTCGAGTTCCTCGCCCAGGACCCGGACCGCGAGCGGCTCGCCGGCGACCAGATGTTCGTCGACCTCGACCTCTCGCACGACCACCTGCCCGCCTGGAGCGAGCTGCACATCGGCGGGCCCGATGGCGCCGTCATCGTGGTCACCGACCAGCCCCACAACGGGTGCGGCAAGTTCATCGCGCGCTTCGGCAAGGACGCGCTGGCGTTCGTCAACGGCCCCGAGGGCGCGCCGCGCCGGCTGCGTGGGCTGTGCGCCAAGGTCGTGCGTCCCGGCCCGGTCCGGCCGGGCGACGAGGTGCGCGTCGTACGACCGGCGGGCGCCCCGGCGGAGTGACGGTTGCCACACCCGAGATGCCGGGACGGCATGGGAGCATGCGTCCATGACTGACACGGCTACCCGCGAGTTCACCACCGTCGGCGTCATCGGCCTCGGCACCATGGGAGCCGGCATCGCCGAGGTCTTCGCGCGCAACGGGCACGCGGTCATCGGCGTCGAGGTCAGCGACGCGGCCGTGCAGCGCGGGCGCGAGCACCTCGAGCACTCCACCGGCCGCGCGGTCAAGCGCGAGAAGATGACGCAGGAGCAGGCCGACGAGCTGCTCGGCCGCATCACGCTCACGACCGCGATGGAGGACCTCGCCGACGCCGACCTCGTCGTCGAGGCCGTCGTCGAGTCGCTGGAGGTCAAGAAGTCGATCTTCCGCCGGCTGGACGACATCGTCCGTCCGGACGCCGTCCTGGCGACCAACACCTCCTCGCTCAGCGTCACCGAGATCTCGACCGCGAACGCGCGCCCCGGCCGGGTGGTGGGCGTCCACTTCTTCAACCCCGCGCCCGTGCAGAACCTCGTCGAGATCATCCGCACCGTCGTCACGGAGCCCGACGTCCTCGCTGACGTGCAGTCCCTGCTGGTCGACCTCGGCAAGAACCCCGTCGTCTGCGGCGACAAGGCCGGCTTCATCGCCAACACGCTCCTCTTCGGCTACCTCAACCACGCGGTCGCGATGTACGAGGGCAAGTACGCCTCCCGCGAGGACATCGACGCCGCCATGCGCTTCGGCTGCGGCTACCCGATGGGGCCGCTGGCGCTGCTCGACCTGATCGGCCTCGACACGGCCTACGAGATCCTCGACACGATGTACAAGCAGGGCCGCGACCGGCTGCACGCGCCGGCCCCGATCCTCAAGCAGTACGTCACCGCGGGCCTCCTCGGCCGCAAGTCGGGCCGCGGCTTCTACACCTACGAGGCGCCCGACAGCCCGGTCGTCGTCGCTGACGCCCACACCCCGAGCGCGGACGACAAGCCGCAGCTGCACCACGACATCCGGCTCGTCGGCGTCGTCGGCACCGGCACGATGGCCTGCGGCATCGTCGAGGTCTTCGCCAAGGCGGGCTACGACGTGCTCTTCACCGGTCGCGGCCAGGACAAGGTCGACGGCGTCGTCGCCGCCATCACGAGGAACTTCGACAAGCAGATCCAGCGCGGCCGCGCGACCGAGGAGCAGAAGGCCGAGGTGCTCGGGCGGGTGCGCGGCACGACCTCGCTCGACGACCTCGCAGACGTCGACCTCGTGGTCGAGGCGATCGCCGAGGACCTCGCGATCAAGACCACGCTCTTCGAGAACCTCGACGAGATCTGCAAGCCGGGCGCGATCCTGGCGACCACCACCTCCTCGCTGCCGATCATCGCGATGGCGAAGGTGACCAAGCGTCCGCAGGACGTCATCGGGATGCACTTCTTCAACCCCGCCGCGATCATGAAGCTGGTCGAGGTCGTGTCCACCGTGGCCACCGACGAGGCGGTCACCGAGACCGTCCTCGCGCTGTGCGAGAAGGTCGGGAAGGTGGCGGTGCGCTGCGGTGACCGCTCCGGCTTCATCGTCAACGCGCTGCTCTTCCCCTACCTCAACGACGCGGTGAAGATGCTCGAGGCGCACTACGCGACGGCCGACGACATCGACACCGCCATGAAGCAGGGCTGCGCGCTCCCGATGGGGCCGTTCGAGCTGCTCGACGTGGTGGGCAACGACGTCTCGCTCGCCATCCAGCGCGAGCTCTACCTCGAGTTCCGCGAGCCCGGCTTCGCCCCGGCCCCGCTGCTCGAGCACCTCGTCACCGCCGGCTACCTCGGGCGCAAGACCGGTCGCGGCTTCCGCGACTACAGCGCGCGCTGAGGCGCCCGCTGGGATCGTCCGACGCTGGCCCGGTCCCGCGTCATACGAACCGGTACACATAGGTGCGGGTTCGCATGACGCAGCGGGGTCGACGCGCAGGACGTCATACGGACCGGCACTCATAGGTGCGGGTCCGCATGACGCAGCGGGGTCGACGTGCAGGACGTCATACGGACCGGCACTCATAGGTGCGGGTCCGCATGACGCAGCGGGGTCGACGTGCAGGACGTCATACGAACCGGCACTCATAGGTGCGGGTTCGCATGACGCAGCGGGGTCGATGCGCAGGACGTCATACGAACCGGGACCCATAGGTGCGGGTTCGCATGACGCAGCGGGGGCGGTGCGCAGGACGTCATACGAACCGGGACCCATAGGTGCGGGTTCGCATGACGCAGCGGGGTCGATGGGCAGGACGTCATACGAACCGGCACTCATAGGTGCGGGTTCGCATGACGCTGAGGCGCCAGCCGGGACGTACGACGACCGGCGGCCGTCGTCCGCGGGGTCAGTCCAGGCAGAACTCGTTGCCCTCGGGGTCGGTCATGACGATGTGGCCGGCGCTCATCGGCGGGGCGGGCTCGCGCCGCTCCACCCGGGAGGCGCCGAGGCCGACGAGTCGCTCGCACTCGGCCTCCAGGGCCGCCATCCGCTCCTCGCCCTCGAGGCCGGGCGCGGCCCTGAGGTCGAGGTGGACGCGGTTCTTCGCCGTCTTGCCCTCGGGCACCCGCTGGAAGAACAGCCGCGGCCCGTCGCCGTCGGGGTCCTGCGCGGCGGACGCGGAGTTCCACTCCGACTCCGGGACACCGACGTCACGGAGGAAGTCGTGCCAGGCGTCGAAGGGGTCCTGGCCCGGCGCGAGCTCGCGCCCGGGCGGCGGCGGGTTGACGTAGCCCATCGCGTCGGCCCAGAAGCGGGAGAGCGTCTCGGGGTCGTGGGCGTCGAAGGTCACCTGGATGGTCCGGCTCATGCCGGTCATCCTGCCGCGCACCACCGACAGCGGCCACCGGGAAGGGACGGGCTACGTCCCGCCGACGGCGAGCGGGTCAGCGGTCGTCGACGACGAGCGCCGCGAGACGGGCGCGGGTGTTGATGTCGAGCTTGCGGTAGATGTGGGTCAGGTGCGCGTCGACGGTGCGCGGGGAGACGTAGAGCTCCTCGGCGATCTGCCGGCTCGTCAGCCCGTGCGCCACGCGCTCGGCGACCTGGCGCTCGGCGGCCGTGAGCGCGTCGAGCACCGACGGTCGTGCGGGCGTGGCGCGGTTGAAGACGGCCGTGATGAGCGGGACCGCGTCGGCGGACAGGTCGTCGCCGTCGAGCCACTCGGCGGGGGCCCGGTTCGCCGGCACCACGTCGTAGTCGGCGGAGTAGCCCCAGCGGACCGCCTTGCGCGGTGTGCGGAGGGCGAAGGCGGCGGCGGCGAGCGAGCGCGCCTCCGGGAGGTCGCGCGCCCGCGCGACCCCGGCGAGCCCGTCGAGCACGTCGGCGGCGCGCAGCGGCAGGCGCATCGTGCGGCAGTGGTCGAGGGCGGTGAGGTAGGTCGTCGTGGCCTGGTCGAGGTCACCGAGGTCCACCAGCGCGCGGCCGAGGAGGAGGCGGGCGTCGACCCCGTCGCGGCCCAGGCGCGCGGAGTCGGCCAGGGCGACCACGTCCGCGGCCAGCCCGGCCGCCCGCTTGGCGTCGCCCCGCTCCAGCAGGTCGCGTCCGTCCTGGGCGAGCACCGGCAGGCGTACGGCCCAGGGAAGGGTCTCGCGCACCACGTCGGTGGCGACCCACGTCGGGTCGAGGTTGCGCAGGAGCGTCTCGGCCAGCAGCCCGACCCGGTCCTCGGCGAGCTCGCGGGCCTCCACGACGACCGCCCGGGTCCCGGCGACGGCCTCGGCGATGCGCCCCTGCTCGAGGGCGATGCGGGCCAGGAGGGTGCGCAGCGACAGGTCGATCCAGCGCTCGTCGCCGGTGGCGCGCGCCGGCATCGCGGCGACGGCGGCCTCGGTGGCCTCGGCGAAGCGCCCCTGCGAGGTGTAGACGTCGGCGAGCGTGCGGGTGGCCTGACGGGTGATCGACCCGTCGGGGTCGAGCTCGATCGCCCGCTTCGCCTCGACCTCCGCGCTGGCGAGGTCGCCCGCGTCGAGGTGCATCTCGGCTCGGATCGACGCCGTCTTGGAGAGCTGCTCCTCCGGGATGGGCGCGGCCGAGGCGTGCTCGTCGGAGCGTGCGAGCAGCCACAGCCCCTCGTAGGTGCCGCGCACCTCCGAGGCCGCGATCCCGGCCCGACGCGCGATCTGGGCGCCGATGCCGGGCGGGCCGTCCCCGCTGGCGAGCGCGCCCTCGAGGATCTCGACGGCCTCGCGGGCACGCATCGAGGTGTAGAGGGAGGAGAAGATGCGGTTGGCCACGGAGTAGCCCTCCGCGCGGGTCTCGGGGTCGGCGCAGGCCGTCAGCACGGCGTGCCGCATGGCCGGCAGGTCGCCCAGCCACTCGGCGTCGGCGGCGCCGTAGTTGTCGTGCGCCGGCGCGTTGGCCTGCGCCCAGGTGAGCAGCCCGGCGTTGACCGCGGCCACGTCGTCCGGACGGGCGAGGGCGCGCGCCCGGCCGCGGATGGGCGAGAGCATGTCGAAGTGGCCCTGCGCGTCGACCTCGAGCAGGCTGCGCCGCACGAGGTTGCCGGCGAGCTCGGCGGCCTCCGGGACAGAGACGTCGAGCACGTGCGCCAGCACGCCCAGCCCAGCGTGGAAGTCGAGCAGGCCGATGCGGCGCAGGGCGGCCGCGCTGCGCTCGTCGAGGAGGTCGTGGGCGGAGTCGACGGCCTGGTCGAGGCTCACCGCGGACATCGCGTTGCTGAGCCCGACGAGGGCGGACTGCACGGCGACCTGCTCGATGAGCAGCGGCAGCCCCCCGGTGGCGCGCAGCAGCCGGCGTACCTCGTGCGCCTGCTCGGCGAGGTCGACCTGCTGCCCGCCCGCGGCGCGGATGCGGCGGAGGAACAGCTCGACGGCGGGGCCCTCCAGCGGGGCGCGCGGGGAGGGCACGGGCAGCGGGCCCACTCGCACGACGGACTCGGCCGGCTGGCCGGCGGTCGTCAGCGCTGTCACCACCACGCGCGCGTCGCTGGTGGCCTCGAGCACGGACTGGAGGACGGGTCCGGCCTCCGTCGTGTCGAGGTCGAGCCCGTCGAGGACCAGCAGGCACTCGCGACCGTCGACCGCGCGACCGAGGGCTCCGGTCAGCGAGTCGCCCGGTGCCGTCTCCGACTCGAGGCTGGCCAGGGCTGCGACGAGCACCTCGTCGATGGTGTGCAGGCTGCGCGCGTCGACCCACGAGGCGACCACGGTCGCGGCGACGTGGCGCACGAGCAGCGTCTTGCCGCTGCCGGGCGGACCCACGACGGTGACCCACCGCGACTCCTCCAGCGCCTCGTGCAGCGCTCGCTGGACGTCCTCGCGACCGAGACAGGGGGACAGCACGACCTGAATCTATCGCTCCTACGCACCTGAGTTACGTAGGACTACGGATGCCGGGACGTGCGGGTTCGCGGGAGTCTTCTCGTACGCCGATGGCATCGAGGCCGCACGAGGGGATGGCCCCGCTGCCCACCGGCCGCTTGTCGGAGCAGGTCGCACATCGTCGGGGGTCGATGGGCGGCCTGCTCTTGCAGGTTCGTGGCCGGGCGACCTTGTCGTCGATGCGTACCCTGTGGCCATGGAACTCGTGCTCCTGCTGGTCGTCATCGGCGGCCTCGTCGCGGTGGCCGTCACGGCCGGCAAGACGGGCAAGAGGCGTGAGCTCGCGCGTGTCGAGTCCGAGGTCGCCCCGGTGAAGAGGCTCGCCGAGGAGGACGTGACCGCACTCGGCGTGGAGCTGCAGGACCTCGACATCGAGCTGGCCGGGCACCCCCTCGACGCGGGCGCCAACGCCGACTACCAGCGCGCCCTCGACTCCTACGAGTCCGCCAAGGTCGCCGCCGCTGCACTCACCCGCCCCGAGGACGTCAAGCACGTCACCGTGATCCTCGAGGACGGCCGCTACGCGATGGCGTGCGTGCGCGCCCGGGTGGCGGGCGAGCCCCTGCCGCAGCGCCGCCCACCGTGCTTCTTCGACCCGCGCCACGGCCTGTCCGTCGCCGACGTCCCGTGGACCCCGCCGGGCGGCGCGCCGCGCGAGGTCCCGGCGTGCGCGCTCGACGTCGAGCGCGTGCGCGCCGGCGCCGAGCCCGACATCCGCAAGGTGATGGTCGGCTCGCGACGCGTCCCCTACTGGCAGGGCGGCCGGGCCTACCAGCCCTACGCGCAGGGCTACTTCGGCGCCTTCTCCCCGATGGACTGGATGTTCATGGGAATGCTCTTCGGCGGTGGCTTCGACGGCCTCGGTGAGGGCATCGGGGCGATCGGTGAGGGCATCGGCGACATGTTCGGCGGCATCGGCGACGACATCGGCGGCATGTTCGACGGCTTCGACTTCTGAGCCGTTCCACCCCCAGGGAGGGCGTCTTCGAGCGACCCCCCTCCGGGGTGTGCTGGGAGGCGCACCGCGGGCCTAGCGTCGCGAGGCATGGCCGGAGTCGAGACAGGCACCATCACCACTGACATCCCCGCGCGCATGGACCGCCTCCCGTGGGCGCGCTGGCACTGGCTGGTCGTCATCGGCCTCGGCACCGTCTGGATCCTCGACGGCCTCGAGGTGACGATCGTCGGCTCCATGTCGGAGGCCCTCAAGCCGGAGGACACCGGGCTCGGCCTGTCGAGCAGCGACATCGGCCTCGCCGGTGCGATGTACGTCGCCGGCGCCTGCATCGGCGCCCTGTTCTTCGGCCAGCTCACCGACCGGTTCGGCCGCAAGAAGCTCTTCCTGATCACCCTCGGCGTGTACACCGTGGCCACGGTGCTGACGGCGTTCTCGATGAACCCGACGTGGTACTTCGCCTGCCGGTTCCTCACCGGCATGGGCATCGGCGGGGAGTACGCCGCCATCAACTCCGCGATCGACGAGCTGATCCCGGCGAAGTACCGCGGCCGCGTGGACGTGGCCATCAACGGCTCGTTCTGGGTCGGCGCGGCCCTGGGGTCGCTGTTGACCATCCCGCTGCTCGACCCCAACGTGGTCGACCCCAGCTGGGGATGGCGTGCCGCGTTCGGGCTCGGCGCGATCCTGGCCGTCGGCATCCTGGTCGTGCGCCGCCACGTGCCCGAGAGCCCGCGCTGGCTGTTCATCCACGAGCGGGAGGACGAGGCCGAGGACATCGTCCGGGACATCGAGCACACGGTCGAGGAGGAGACCGGCAAGCACCTGCACGGCGTCGACCAGACGATCACCATCCGGCAGCGCAAGACGATCAGCCTGCCGCTGATCGCCAAGACGGTGTTCACGATGTACCCCCGGCGCACCATCCTGTGCTTCTCGCTGTTCGTGGGCCAGGCGTTCCTCTACAACGCCTTCTTCTTCACCTACGGCGACACCCTGAGCACCTTCCTGGGCGTCGAGCAGACCGGCTGGTACCTCGCGATCTTCGCGGCCAGCAACTTCGTCGGCGCGCTGGTGCTCAGCCCGCTCTTCGACACCGTCGGCCGGGTGCGCATGATCGCCGGCACCTACATCCTCTCGGGCGTCCTCCTCGCGGTCGCGGGCACGATGCTGGGAGGGCTGACGGCCGTCACGCTGACGCTCTTCGGCGCCGTCATCTTCTTCTTCGCCTCGGCCGGCGCGAGCGCGGCGTACCTCACCGCCTCCGAGATCTTCCCGATGGAGACGCGCGCGCTGTGCATCGCGTTCTTCTACGCGATCGGGACCGCGGCCGGCGGCATCACCGGTCCGCTGCTGTTCGGCCGACTCATCGACTCGGCCAGCGAGGACGGTGACATCACCGGGATCGCCATCGGCTACTTCATCGGCGCCGCGCTGATGATCGTCGGCGGCATCGTCGAGATCTTCCTGGGCGTCAAGGCGGAGGGCCAGTCGCTCGAGGACATCGCCCAGCCGCTCACCGCGGAGGACCAGCCGGCGGACGACCAGTCGGCGGAGAGGAGCCGGGCATGAGCCCGATGCCACCCCCCAAGCCGACGACGGAGGGCCGCCGCGACCGGCAGGTCTTCCACGAGATCGGCCAGATCGTCCGGGCGCTCGAGGCGCAGGGGCCCACGCCGCCCGAGCAGCTGCGCGAGGTCGTGGGCGGCCGCTGGTGGGAGGAGGGGCGGTTCGACCGTGCCCTCGCCCTCGCGGCCAGCGACGGGCTCGTGCACCTCACCGACGACGGGTCGGTTGTCGCCACCTGAGCGTCCTGCGGGAGGATGGCCGCGTGAGCCTGCACCGCATCGAGCTCGGCGAGTCCGGGCCCCGCGTCGTCTTCTGCCACGGCCTCTTCGGGCAGGGCAAGAACTGGACGCAGGCCGCCAAGGCCCTCAGCGCCGACCACCGGGTGATGCTGCTCGACATGCCCAACCACGGTCGCTCGGCCTGGACGGAGACCTTCGACTTCCTCGAGCTAGCGGACCTGGTCGCCGCCGAGATCGGCGACGAGCCGGTCGCGCTCGTCGGGCACTCCATGGGCGGCAAGATCGCGATGTGCCTCGCCCTGCGGCACCCGGAGCTGGTCGAGCGCCTGGCCGTGGTCGACATCGCCCCGGTGGCGTACGACAGCGGGCGCGAGTTCGTCGGCTACATCGAGACGATGCGGGCCCTCGACCTCCGCTCCCTCGAGAGCCGCGGACAGGCGGAGGCCGCCCTGGAGGAGGCGGTGCCCAACCGGGTGGTGCGCAGCTTCCTGCTCCAGAACCTCCGGCGCACCGACGACGGCTGGCACTGGCAGGTCAACCTCGACCTGCTCGGCGAGCACATGGCCGAGCTCGTCGGCTGGCCCGGCGACCGGCTCGGTGACGCGTCGTACGACGGTCCGGTGCTTTGGGTCGGTGGCGCCCGCTCCGACTACATCTCCGACGACCACGCGGGAGAGATGGACCGTCGCTTCCCGCGCAACCGGCGGGTGCTGGTCAAGGACGCGGGCCACTGGGTCCACTCCGAGCAGCCGGAGGTGTTCCTCGAGGTGCTGCGGCGCTTCCTGCCCTGAGCCCGACCGGCGTCAGGTCCGCTGGCGCGCGCGGTAGGCCGCGACGGCCTCGCGGTTGCCGCACGTGGTGGAGCAGTAGCGCCGCGAGCGGTTGCGCGACAGGTCGAGGACGACGTCGTCGCAGTCGTCGGCCGCGCACGTGTCGAGGCGCGACATCTCGTCGGCCCGGATGACGTCGACCATGGCCATCGCGGTCTCCACCACGACCCGCTCGTCGAGCGGGCGGTCGGGGTCGACGGCGTGGAGGTGCCAGTCCCAGTGGTGGTGGCGCTGGAGCTGGGGGAGGGCCTTGGCGCGGGCGAGCATGTCGTTGACGATGCCCGCCGCCTCGTCGCGGTCGGCCAGCAGCAGGGCCCTCAGGGCGGGCCGCAACCGGCGCACGGACTCCAGCTCCTCCGCCGTGGCGTCGTGGCGGCCCGTGTAGGGCCACGAGGCCAGGAACGCCGACAGGTCGTCGACCGATCCCAGGGGCGCCCCCGGCTCGTCGGTGGAGTTGACCAGCGCGACGGCTGCCTGCAGCGCCGCGTCCGTGTCATCCGTGAAAAGCATGTTGACACATTACATGGGGCCCGCCTACGGTCATGACCGTGACGGCTTTGACTCATGACACCTCCTCGAACCGGACCGCGGTCGGGCTGGTGCTGGCGGTCGCCTCGGCGGTGACGTTCGGCATGTCGGGCGCCCTCGCCCGGGGACTGCTGGACACCGGGTGGAGCGCCGGCGCGGCGGTCACCCTGCGCACCGTCATCGCGGCGGTCGTCCTCCTGGTGCCGGGCCTGCTGGCCCTGCGCGGCCGGATGCACCTGCTGCGGGCCAACGCGGGCCTCGTCACCGTCTACGGCCTCACGGCGGTCGCCGGAGCGCAGCTCTGCTACTTCTACGCGGTCACCTACATGCAGGTCAGCGTGGCGCTGCTGCTGGAGTACACCGCGCCGGTCGCGGTCGTCGTCTGGCTCTGGGCGCGCCACGGCCACCGCCCGTCGGGGCTGACGCTCGTCGGCGCAGCCCTCGCGGCGGCCGGGCTGGTGCTCGTGCTGGACGTCGTGTCCGGGGCCGAGCTGAGCACGGTCGGGGTGCTGTGGGCGCTGGGGGCCATGGTCGGCGCCGCGAGCTACTTCATCATCTCCGCCGACGAGGGCAACGGGCTGCCGGGCATCAGCCTGGCGGCGGGCGGTCTGTTCGTGGCCAGCGTCGTGCTCGGCGCCGCCGGCGCGATCGGCGTGCTGCCCTTCCACACGTCGTCGGCCGACGCGACGTACGACGGGTTCACCCTCCCGTGGTGGGTCACGGTCCTGCTGCTGGGGCTGGCGACGGCGGCCTTCGCCTACGTCACCGGCATCGAGGCCGGCCGGCGCCTGGGGAGCCGGCTGGCGTCCTTCGTCGCGCTCGGCGAGGTCCTCGCCGCCGTGATCTGGGCGTGGCTGCTCCTCGGCGAGCTGCCCCGCCCCGTCCAGCTGGCCGGCGGCCTGCTGGTGCTGGCCGGTGTCGTCGTGGTCAAGCTGGGCGAGTCGCGAGCACCGCTCGCGGTGGAGCCCCTTCCGGAGCCCGAGCGCGACCCGGAGCCCGACCTCAGTGGGCGTCCTGCCGCCTGAGGAACACCTCGCGGTGCAGCAGCAGCAGCGCCGCGGCGACCGGGACCGCCAGCAGGGCACCGATGATGCCCATGAGGGAGCCGCCGACGAGCGCGGCGACGACCGTCACCGAGCCCGGCAGGTCGACCGACTTCCGCATGATGCGCGGGTAGATCACGTAGGACTCGAACTGCTGGTAGGCGATGTAGTAGACGAGCGCCACCAGCGCGACGGTCGGGGAGATGGTCAGCGCGAGGAGCGTCATCAGCGCCCCTGACACGAAGGCACCGACGACCGGGATCAGCGAGAAGAGCCCGACGACGAACGCCAGCGCGAAGGCGTACTCGCTGAGGCCGACGACGAACGAGAAGATCAGCGTGCTGATGCCGGCGCAGATGGCGACGACGAACGCGCCGGCGACGTAGGCGCCCGTGGACCGGATGATCCGGTCGCCGAGCTCGCTGACGCGGGGACGGCGCGAGGCCGGGGCGAGGGAGTAGGCGGCGTGCTTGATGCTCGGCAGCGAGGCCAGGAAGTAGATCATCAGCACGATGACGATGAGGCTGTTGGTCACCGCGGACAGCACCCGCAGGCCGACGCCCAGGGCGCCGCCGAAGACCCGCTGCCCGAAGTCGCCGTTCTGGATGTACTCCCGCGCCTTGGCGATGACGTCGAACTGGTCGTCGAGCCTCTGCATCTGCCGGTTGGCCTGCAGCTCGTCGAGCCAGTCGGGGGCGTTGCGGGTGATGAGGGCGATCTGGTCGCTGATCACGGGAGCCACGGCGACGACGAAGAGGGACAGCACGGCGATGACCGCGACCAGCACGAGCAGCACCGACAGGCCGCGGCGGATGCCGCGCCGCATGAAGAACTCCACGACCGGGTTGAGCCCGATGGCGAGGAACATCGACATCACGAGCAGCACCAGGACCGAGGAGATGCTGAGCAGCTGCTCGGTCAGGAAGATCGCGGCGACGGCGCCGAGGGCGCCGAAGAAGCCGATCTTGAACGGCGAGTGGCGCAGCAGCAGCGGCGTGGGAGCGGGCTCCGCCGGGACGTAGGGGGCGGGGGCCTCCTCGTCGACGACGAGGTCGGTGGCGTCGTCGATCTGCTCGGCGATCGCGGCGGCCGACACCGCGGACGCCTCGGCCGAGTCGGCAGCCTTCTCGGCCCGATCGGCGTCGTCGGACACCTGGTCGACGACCTCCTCGAGCGCCTCGGGCAGCTCGGCCGGGTCGGCCGCCGCCGCGCGCAGCGCAGCGGCGGCATCCGGTTCGGCGGTCCGCTCCGCGGTGCCGTCCGCTCCGGAGGTGACCAGCTCGCGCAGCCGGACCCGCCAGCTCAGGACTCGTCCTCGTCGAAGCCCGCGACCACGTCGCGCAGGGCACCGAGCTGGGCGGTGATGGCGTCACGGCGCTTGGCGGCGCGCTCGACCTCGGCCTGGATGTTGGTCAGCTCGCGCTCGGCCTCGGCGACCCGGGTGGCTCCGATGGAGTCCGCCTGGGTGCGGGCCGAGGCGACGATCTGCTCGGCCTCGCGCCGGGCCCGCGTGAGGAGGCCCTCCGACTCCGACTGGGCCTGCTGGCGGTGCGTGTTGGCCTGGGCCGTGGCCTCGCGGGCGCGCTGCTCGGCGGCGTTGGCCCGCGCCTCGGCCTCCGCGACGAGCCGCTGGGTCTCGGCGGTGGCGTTGCTGTGGTGCTCGGCCGCCTCGCGGGTCAGCCGCTCCTTCTCGACCGCGAGCGTGCGCCGGGCCTCCTGGACCTCGCGGTCCGCGGCGGCGCGCGCCTGCTCCGCCTCGCGGGTCGCGGTCACGCGCATCTCGTTGGTCTCCTGCTGCGCGGCGAGGCGGACCTGGTCGGACTCGCGGCGCGCGGAGGCGAGGAGGTCCTCCGCCTCGGCCTTGGCGAGGCTGCGCTCGGTCTCGGCGTCGGCGGTGAGCCGCGAGCGCATCTCGTCGAGCTCCTTGAGCTGCACCATGCGCATGTCGTCGGCCTCGCGCGCGGCGTCGGCACGGATGCTGTGGGCGTCGCGCTCCGCCTGGGCGAGGATCTCGTCGGCCTCCCGGCGGGCGGCGGTGCGCACGTCGGCGGCCTCGTCCTCGGCCATCTTGAGCATGGAGGTGGCGCGACCGCCGAGCCCGGCGTAGGTCGGGTTGGTGTTCTCGGCGACTTCGCGGCGCAGCCTCTGGAGCTCGTCCTCGAGCTCGATGACGCGCTCCTCGCTGCTGGCGAGGCTGGTCGCGAGGCCGGACTTCTCGCTCTGGAGCTGGTGCAGGCGCTGGTCGACCGCTCCCTTGTCGTAGCCACCACGGCGCACGACGGGGAGGGGGGTGGCGGCGGCCGGGGTGGGCATCGCGGGACGCGGTGCGGCCGGGGGGATGACCGGCGAGCGCCGGGTCGTCTCGTCGGCGGCAGCGGGCGCCGGGGAAGAGGCCGGGGAGGCAGCCGGCGAAGCAGCCGGGGGAGAGGCCGGCTTCGTGGGCGTCTGCGCGGACCGAGGCGGGGCCGGCTCGGCCGGGGTGTCGTCCGCGGCGGCCGGGGGTTCGTCCTTCGGGGTGACCGGCAGCACCTGGGTCTCCTCGCCGGCGGTCCCACGGGCGGTCGAAGCGCCGGATGTGGCCTTGCCGTCGGCGGACTCCGGCTCGTCGAAGATGGACAGGCCCTGGTCGGAAGCCATGGTGAGGCACCCTCTCTCACGTCGTACGGACTGCGTCTGGGCCAGTCTCGCCGATGCGTCGGGAAGAACCCACCCCGGCTCGCGGGCGACTTCGTGCGAGTCGCGCGAACCGGGGTGGGAAAGGTCTCAGACCCGAGATCCCGAGCGTGGATCAGACGCCGCGGAACCGGTTGATGGCGGTCTCGTGCTCGGCGCGCATGTCCTGGTCGAGCACGCCGAGACCCTCCGAAGGGGCGAGGCAGAGGACGCCGACCTTGCCCTGGTGGGCGTTCTGGTGGACGTCGAGGGAGGCCTGGCCGACCTCGTCGAGGGTGTAGGTCCTCGACAGCGTCGGGTGGATCTTGCCCTTGGCGATGAGGCGGTTGGCCTCCCACGACTCGCGGTAGTTGGCGAAGTGGCTGGAGATGATGCGCTTGAGGTTCATCCACAGATAGCGGTTGTCGTACTCGTGCATGTAGCCCGAGGTCGAGGCACAGGTCGTGATGGTGCCGCCCTTGCGGGTGACGAACACCGAGGCGCCGAAGGTCTCGCGGCCGGGGTGCTCGAAGACGATGTCGATGTCCTCGCCGCCGGTCAGCTCACGGATGCGGGCGCCGAAGCGCTTCCACTCGCGCGGGTCCTGCTCGGTGCCCTCGTCGTTCCAGAACTTGTAGCCCTCCTCGGAGCGGTTGATGATCAGCTCCGCGCCCATGCTGCGCGCGATGTTCGCCTTCTCCTCGTTGGAGACCACGCACACCGGGGTGGCGCCGCCGTTGAGGGCGTACTGCGTCGCGAAGCCGCCGAGCCCGCCGGAGGCACCCCAGATGAGGACGTTGTCGCCCTGCTTCATGTCGCCCCCGTTCTTGCTGACGAGCTGGCGGTACGCCGTGCAGTTCACGAGGCCGGGGGAGGCGGCCTCCTCCCAGGTCAGGTGCTCGGGCTTGGGCATCAGCTGGTTGGCCTTGACCATCGCGACGTCGGCGAGGCCGCCGAAGTTCGTCTCGAAGCCCCAGATGCGCTGCTCGGTGTCGAGCATCGTGTCGTTGTGCCCGTCGGGGCCCTCGAGCTCCACGGACAGGCAGTGGGCCACGACGCGGTCACCGGGCTTCCATCGGGTGACGCCGGGACCGGTCTTGAGCACGACGCCGGAGAGGTCGGAGCCGACCACGTGGTAGGGCAGGTCGTGCCGCTTGGTCAGCTCGCTGTTGCGGCCGTAGCGCTCGAGGAAGCCGAAGGTCGAGACCGGCTCGAAGATCGAGGTCCAGACGGTGTTGTAGTTGATGGCGCTGGCCATGACGGCTACGAACGCCTCACCGGGACCGAGCTCGGGCAGCGGCACGTCCTCGACGTGGAGCGACTTGCGCGGGTCCTTCTCCTTCGACGGCACCCCCTCGAACATGTCGACCTCGTCCTTCTTCACGAAGGCGGCGCGGTAGGACTCCGGGAGCTCGAGGCTCGCGAAGTCCTCGGAGGTGGCGTTGCCGGACTGGATGGCGTCGAGGATGTTCTGCACGGGTGTCTCCTGGTGAGGCATCGGGTGAGGCATCGGTGGCACGGATGGCGGTGAAGATACCGGCGAGTAACCTCGAGCGGTCGATGGTGTGACGTACGTCGCTCGGCTCGGGCGTCAGTGCGCCCCGGCGGCCGGCTCGACCAGCTCCACCAGCACGCCGCCGGCGTCCTTGGGGTGGATGAAGTTCACGCGGCTGTCCGACGTGCCGCGTCGGGGGGCGTCGTACAGCAGGCGCAGGCCGCGCCCGCGCAGCACGTCGGCCACGTGCTCCACGTCGTCCACGCGGAAGGCGAGCTGCTGGATGCCCTGGCCGTTGCGGTCGAGGAACTTGGCGATGGTCGACTCGGGCGTCAGCGGCGCGAGGAGCTGGATGCACGACCCGGAGTCGCCCACCCCGACCATCGCCTCGCGGACGCCCTGCTCCTCGTTGACCTCCTCGTGGAGCACCTCCATGCCGTAGGCCTCGCGGTAGAAGGTCATCGCCTCGTCGAGGTCGGGCACGGCGATCCCGACGTGGTCGATGGCGGTGAAGAGGTGCCGGACGTCACTCAGCTCGGGGGTCATGGGGTCATGCTGTACGACGGCGGGCCCGGGGGCGAGGGTGTGTGACCGTCGCCACTCTGCTGCCCGGACCCGGCTCGTCGAGATCGCCTACTGGGGCAGGCTCGCGTCGAGGTCGTAGTGGCCGATGACGGCCGCGGCGTCGATGTCACCCACGAAGCCGAGCGGGCTCGCGCACGGCCCCATGTAGTCGCCGAGGAAGAAGTCGTCGCCCGTGGGCATGCCGTAGTAGATGCTGACGGGGGCGGACACGGGCGTGCCCACCTGGGCCCCGTCGACGTACAACCGGAGCTGCTGGCCGTCGAACGCGCCCCGCACCGTGTGCCACGCGCCGTCCCAGAGCCCGGCCCCGGCGTCCGCCGACAGGTGCACCCGGGTCCCGTCGGAGACGTAGAACCGGAGCCCACCACCCTCACCGGTGTAGAGGCCGTAGGACGCGTTCTCGCACTGGAAGGCGCCCTTGGACATCACGTAGCGGAACGCGCCCGGACCCGTGCTGCGCACCCGAGCCACGACGGTGACGCCGTCGGGCTCGAGCGACGGAGCGTCGGGCATGCGGACGCTCTGCGCGCCGTTGAAGCGCAACGCGGCCCGCTTGAGCAGGAGCAGCCGGGGGAGCGAGACCCACTGCGGGTCCTGCGGGTCGGCGGTCGCGGACGACCCGAGCTGGCCGCCGTTGCCACTGAAGGAGAGGTCGTTGGCCACCTGCCCCGCGCCCTCGTTGAGCGGCCACCAGCCGGCCAGGTCGTTCGTGCCGGCGCCGGCGGGGGGTGCGGTGAGGGCCACAGCGAGAGCGGAGGCCGTGGCAAGGGCCGCGACGGAGGTGAAGGGACGGCGGAACGGGTTCATCGACTCACTCCTCGGGAAGCGACGGATGCGATCCCCGAGGACCAGTGACGAGGTCAAGCCCACCATGTGCGTCCACCCGTAGGGGTGGGTCGGTTCGGGGGCTCCCACAAATTGGTGACGGCTCGGACTGCCGGGCAGTCGTGTGACGAGCGCCTCATCCCGGGCGCCGGGGCCACCCTCCCGGCGGCGGTGTCACGGTGGGTAGTGTCCGAAGGAGCAGGACCCCTCAATCTCGCACGGATCGCTGGAGGCACCCGTCATGTCCGACTCAGCCCGCTCAACCTCGGTCATCGTCGCCGGGGCCCGCACCCCGATCGGCCGCCTGCTCGGCGGGCTCAAGGACCAGTCGGCCGCCGACCTGGGCGGCGTCGCCATCAAGGGCGCTCTGGAGAAGGCCGGTGTCACCGGCGACCAGGTCGACTACGTGATCATGGGCCAGGTCATCCAGGCCGGCGCGGGCCAGAACCCCGCGCGCGTGGCCGCGGTGAAGGGCGGCATCCCGATGACGGTGCCCTCGATCACCATCAACAAGGTGTGCCTGTCCGGCCTCAACGCCATCGCGCTGGCCGACCAGCTCGTGCGGACGGGCGAGTGCGAGATCGTCGTCGCCGGTGGCATGGAGTCGATGACCCAGGCCCCGCACTTCCTGCCCAAGTCGCGCGAGGGCGTGAAGTTCGGCGACGTGAAGCTGGTCGACTCCATGGCCTACGACGCCCTCTTCGACCAGTTCACCTCCCAGGCGATGGGCCTGCTCACGGAGGAGTGCAACGCCGCTGGCGCCAACCTGACGCGCGAGGAGCAGGACGCCTTCGCCGCCTCCTCGCACCAGAAGGCCGCGGTCGCCTGGAAGAACGGCGTCTTCGCCGACGAGGTGGTGCCGGTGGAGATCCCGCAGCGCAAGGGTGACCCCGTCGTGGTCAGCGAGGACGAGGGGGTCCGGGGCGACACCACCGTGGAGTCCCTCGCCAAGCTCCGTCCGGCCTTCAGCAAGGACGGCACCGTCACCGCCGGGTCGGCCTCGCAGATCTCCGACGGCGCCGCCGCGGTGGTCGTGATGAGCAAGGCCCGGGCCGAGGAGCTCGGCCTGACCTGGCTCGCCGAGATCGGCGCCCACGGCCAGGTGGCCGGACCCGACTCCACGCTCCAGCTCCAGCCCGCCGCGGCGACCGCGAAGGCCTGCGAGAAGGAGGGCATCTCGCCCGCCGACCTCGACCTCGTCGAGTTCAACGAGGCCTTCGCCGCCGTCGGCATCGCCTCCGCCCGCGAGCTCGGCATCGAGGACGCCAAGGTCAACGTCAACGGTGGCGCGATCGCCCTCGGCCACCCCGTGGGCATGTCCGGCACGCGGGTCGTGCTGACGCTGGCCCTCGAGCTCCAGCGCCGCGGTGGCGGCGTGGGCGCGGCCGCGCTCTGCGGCGGCGGCGGCCAGGGCGACGCCCTGATCGTCCGCGTGCCCACTGCGTGAGGAGCGCATGACCCCGGGCGGGACGAGGCGGGGCGCCCACGCGGTCCCCGACCTCGTCGCGCGCGCCCGCGAGGGTGATCCGGCCGCGGTGGCGCGGCTCATCAGCCTCGTCGAGGACGCCTCGCCGCTCCTGCGCGAGGTGATGTCGGCCCTCGGGCCCGACGCCGGCCGGGCGCACGTCCTCGGCATCACCGGCGCCCCGGGCGTCGGCAAGTCCACCTCGACCAGCGCCCTGGTCGCGGCGATGAGGCGCGCCGACAAGCGCGTCGGCGTCCTGGCGATCGACCCCTCCTCACCGTTCTCCGGCGGTGCGCTCCTCGGCGACCGGGTGCGGATGGGCGACCATGCCCTCGACCGTGACGTCTACATCCGATCGATGGGCGCCCGCGGGCACCTGGGCGGCCTGGCCTGGTCGACCCCGCAGGCGGTCCGCGTCCTCGACGCCGCCGGCTGCGACGTGGTCGTCGTGGAGACCGTCGGCGTCGGGCAGAGCGAGGTCGAGGTGGCCGGCCTCGCCGACACCACCCTGGTGCTCCTCGCGCCGGGGATGGGGGACGGCATCCAGGCCGCCAAGGCGGGGATCCTGGAGATCGGTGACGTGTACGCCGTCAACAAGGCCGACCGCGAGGGCGCCGACCGCACGCGGCGCGAGCTCCGCACGATGCTCGCGATGGCCGAGCGACGCGACGGGGCCTGGCGTCCGCCGGTGCTGCAGACGGTCGCCAGCACGGGGCAGGGCATCGACGAGCTGCTGGCGGAGGTCGACCGGCACGCGGCCTGGCTGCGCGCGTCGGGGGAGCTCGCCCGGCGTCGTACGCTCCGGGCCAGGCGCGAGGTGGAGGCGATCGCCCTCGCCGCGTTGCGCGAGCGCTGGGGACGTGCCGGTGCCGGCACCGACCTCGACGCGCTCGCCGGACGGGTGGTGGCGGGCGAGGTGGACCCCTACGCCGCTGCCGACGAGCTGCTGGCCGACGGACGGGTGTCCGGCTAGGCCGTCGCCGACAGGGCCAGGTGGATGTCGTCGGCGAGCCGGCGGGTCCACGCCTCGAGCACCTGCACGCTCACGCCCTGGGCGGTCACGGTGAGCAGGTGGCGCCCGTGCTCGGGTGCGGGCACCGACGCGATGACGGTGTGGCGCAGGCCGAGGGTGAGCTCGACCGTGTCGACGGCCTGCTCGGGGTCCGGACCGCCGGGGGCGCGTGCTGCGAAGGCCGCCCGGCTCTGGCGCGCGACCCGGGCGACGTCCCCCTGGGCGAGGCCGTGCACCGCCACGGCGTCGCCGTCCGCGGTCGCGAGCAGCGCGGACGACGGACCGTCGATGGCACCGAGCACGTCGACGAGGGAGGCCCACAGGCAGCCGATCGGCGAGTCGGGCCCCGGCGTGTGCTCGAGGAGCGGCTCACGACCGCGCCGGGAGGCTCGTCCGGTCCACGAGCACCCCCGCGCGAGCGGGTGCGGGGTGACCAGGTCTGCGGTCAAGAGGGCACGTCCTTCCGAGCGACGAGGGAGCGGCCGACCCGAGACGGCGGCGGGGTCTGTGGCTCCCGCGTGGCTTCCGTGTGGGTGAAATGTAACCGTGCCGGTCGCCGTCGCGCGGCGTTTCGGAGATGTTTCCCGGTCAGCTGAGGCGCAGCGTCTGCCCGGTGATGCGCGCGGCGGCGCTGCTGGCGAGGAACAGCGCGGCATCGGTCACGGCGTCGCCGATGCGGGGCTGGTTGCGGACCAGGGTGTCGCCGGAGACCCGGCTGCCGTGGACCGGGGCGGCGCCCGGGGCGTACTGGCGGGGGAGGACCGAGCGCCCGTCCGGGAGCACGGAGTTGACCCGCACGCCCAGGCCCGCCCAGTTGCGACCCGCGCGCGCGGTCGACTCGGCCAGCTCGCGCTGCGCCGCCTCCGGCGTGCTGGCCAGCTGCAGCCAGCTGGTCACCGCGCCGGTGTTGACGACGCACCCGCCGCCGAGGGCGGGGCTCTGGCTGAGCTTGAGCCGGAGCCGGGTCGTCAGGAACGTCGGTCCGAGCAGTCCGGAGCGGGCGGCCTCGGCGATGAAGGCGTGCTCGCTGGGGGGCAGGCCGTAGGGCAGGCTGCAGGACGCTGCGAGCACGAGGACGTCGAGGTGGCCGACCGTGCCGACCAGGTGGTCGATCGACTCCTGCCGAGCGAGGTTGACCGACTCGTAGTCGAACGCCGAGAGGTCGGTGTCGTAGAGGGAACGCAGCATCATCGTGCCGGTGACCGTCACCGATGCCCCCGACGCGGCGAACGCGGAGGCGATGCTGTGTCCCTCGCCGCGCGTGCCACCGACCACCAGCACCTGGTAGCCGTTGAAGTCGTACGACCCCGCTGTCGTCATGGCGTCGTGTCCTCCCGTCCGAACCCCGGCATGTTCTACCACGCAGTAGCTGTCGGGCGACAGGCGCCCGAGGGCGTCAGTCGACGCGGACGTCGTCGGTGCGGCGCTCCTCGAGCAGGCCCAGCCGGGCGCTGCGCACGGCGGCGAAGGTCCACAGCTTGTTGAGGACGAACGACACGGGAGTCACCACCGCGATCACGATCAGCTGCGCCCAGTAGAGGCGGTTGCGCAGACCCGAGGAGTCGTCGAAGACGTCGCTGGGGAGGCTGATCGGGGAGCCGGGATGCATGAGCAGCGTCAGCAGCGCCAGCCCGATGACCTGGCACGCCAGCCCGACCGCGAGGAAGGGCCAGTACTCGCGCCACCACGGGGCGGCGAGGTTGCTCTTGAACGTCCACGTGCGGTTGAGCTGGAAGTTCGACAGGTTCGCGACCAGGAAGGCGATCGTCGAGTAGACGTGGTACCAGCGCAGGTTGAACCCGGACGAGCCGAGAGCGACGACCGCCTCGTCGAAGTGGGGGCCGAAGCGGCGCAGCACGACCAGGGTCAGCAGGTTGACCACCACGCCCGAGGCGCCGACGACGCCGAACCGGACGAGCTGGCCGACGTTGCGCCGGTGCCGCGTGACGAGCGCGGCTCCCCGGGATCCCATGCAGCGAGGCTACCGACCCCCGCGCCCCCGCGAGGCCCACCTCCCTAGGATTGGCCCATGACGCAGCAGCCGTTCAGCCGCCCAGGTGCCATCGACCTCTCCGGGCTCGGCCGACCGCCGGCGCCGCAGCAGGCGGCCCCGAGCGCCGGCAGCGGGTCCGCCGGAGGCGCGTACTCCGTCGCGATCACCCAGGACAACTTCCAGCAGGTGCTGCAGGAGTCGATGACGGCGCCCGTCGTCATCGTGTTCCACTCCGCGCGCCAGGCGCCGGGCAGCGAGCAGTACGCCGCCGACGTGGCCGCCGAGGCGGAGCGGCTCGAGGGCCGCCTGCTGGCCGCGCTGGTCGACGTCGACGCGCACCCCGAGATCGCCCAGGCCATGCAGATCCCGCAGGTGCCGCTGACGATGGTGATCCTCGACGGCCGGCCCGTCAGCCAGCCGATCCCCGGGGCCCTGTCGCCCGAGGAGCTCTCCACCCTGTTCGGCCAGCTCGGCCAGCAGCTGACCGCCCAGGGGATCACCGGGCGGCACCAGCCCCGCGCCGGCCGCGCCCCGGCGGCCGAGGGCGAGGAGGACGTCGTCGACCCGCGCTACGCGCCCGCCCAGGACGCGCTCGCGGCCGGCGACATCGACGGCGCGGTCGCGGAGTACCAGAAGCTGCTCGACGCCAACCCGGCCGACGTGGAGGCCGCCGGCGGCCTCGCGATCGCCAAGGTCATGCAGCGCACCCAGGGCGTCGACCCGACCGCCGCCCGGTCCGCGGCGGCCGACGAGCCCGACGACGTCGACGCGCAGACCCTGGTGGCCGACCTCGACATGCTCGGCGGGCACGTCGAGGACGCCTTCACCCGCCTGGTCAACCTGGTGGCCCGCACCTCCGACAAGGACCGGGAGAAGGCGCGCGACCACCTGCTGGGCCTCTTCGCGGCGGTCGGCAACGACGACCCGCGCGTGCTGGCGGGCCGCCGCAACCTGGCGTCAGCGCTCTTCTGAGTCCCGCTTCCCGAGCACCGAGCGTCCGGCCTCGAGGCGGGCGACCGGCACCCGGAAGGGGGAGCACGAGACGTAGTTGAGCCCCACCTCGTCGAAGAAGTGGACGGACAGCGGGTCGCCGCCGTGCTCGCCGCAGACGCCGACCTTGAGGTCGGACTTGGTCTTGCGGCCCTTCTTCGTCCCCATCTCGACCATGCCGCCGACCCCGAGCTGGTCGAGCGACTCGAACGGCGAGACGTCGAAGATGCCGTGCTCGAAGTAGCGCGAGAAGAACGACGCCTCCACGTCGTCGCGGGAGAAGCCCCAGGCCATCTGGGTCAGGTCGTTGGTGCCGAAGGAGAAGAAGTCGGCGGACTTGGCGATGCGGTTGGCCAGGAATGCCGCGCGCGGCAGCTCGATCATCGTGCCGATCGCGATGTCGAGCTTGACCCCGCGCTCCTCCTCGACCTCGGCGATCTGCTGGTCGATCTCGGCCCGGACGATCTCCAGCTCGCGCACGCTCGCCACCAGCGGCACCATGATCTCGGGCCGTGGCGTGCCGTGGGCCGCCTTCCGGTCGGCGGCGGCCTCCGCGATCGAGCGCGCCTGCATGCGGAAGAGCCCGGGGATCTGGATGCCCAGGCGCACGCCGCGCAGGCCCAGCATCGGGTTCTGCTCGTGGAGCCTTCGGACGTGGGTCAGCAGGCGCTGCGCGTGCTCGTCGACCTCGCCGCGCTCCTCCGCGACCGCCACCTCGACGCTGAGCTCGGTCAGGTCGGGCAGGAACTCGTGCAGCGGAGGGTCGAGCAGCCGGATCGTGACCGGCAGCCCGTCCATCGCCTCGAGGATCTCGGTGAAGTCCTGCTTCTGCAGGGGGAGCAGCTCGTCGAGCGCGGCCTCGACGCCGGCCTCGTCCTCGGCGACGATCAGCTTCTCCACCAGCGCCCGGCGTTCGCCGAGGAACATGTGCTCGGTCCGGCACAGGCCGATGCCCTGCGCGCCGAAGCGGCGGGCGCGGGCGGCGTCGTCGGGGGTGTCGGCGTTCGTGCGCACGCGCAGTCGACGGGCACCGTCGGCGTGCGCCATGATCCGCGCGACCGCCTGGGCGAGGTCGTCGTCGATCTTCTCGCCCTCGAAGTGGCGCACCACCACCGAGTCGGCGACCGGGACGGAGCCGGCGAACACCTCGCCGGTCGTCCCGTCGATGGAGATGACGTCGCCCTCGCGGATCGTCTCGCCGTCGCGGACCCGGAACTCCTTGGCCTTGGTGTCGACGTCGAGCGACTCGGCGCCGCACACGCACGTACGACCCATGCCGCGCGCCACGACCGCCGCGTGGGAGGTCTTGCCGCCGCGGCTGGTGAGGATGCCGCGGGCCGCCACCATGCCGCGCAGGTCGTCGGGGTTGGTCTCCTTCCGGACGAGGATGACGTCCTCGCCCCGGCCGGCCCACTCCACGGCGGTGTCCGAGTCGAAGACGGCCTTGCCGACGGCCGCGCCGGGGGAGGCGTTCATGCCCTTCGCCAGCAGCGTGCGGTCGGCGGACTCGTCGAAGCGCGGGAACATCAGCTGCGCCAGCTGGTCGCCGGTCACGCGGAGCACGGCCTCGTCCATCTGGATCATGCCCTCGTCGACCATGTGCACCGCGATCCGGAACGCAGCCTCCGGCGTGCGCTTGCCGACGCGGGTCTGCAGCATCCAGAGCTTGCCGCGCTCGACGGTGAACTCGATGTCGCACATGTCGCGATAGTGGCGCTCGAGCCGCGTCATGATCGTCATCAGGTCGTCGTGGGACTTGCGGTCGATCTCGGCCATGTCGGCCAGTGACACGGTGTTGCGGATGCCCGCGACGACGTCCTCGCCCTGGGCGTTCTGGAGGTAGTCGCCGTACTCACCCTGGGCGCCGCTCGCCGGATCACGCGTGAAGGCGACGCCGGAGCCGGAGTCCATGCCGAAGTTGCCGAAGACCATGGCCTGCACGTTGACCGCGGTGCCGAGGTCCTCCGGGATCCGCTCCTGGCGCCGGTAGAGCCGCGCCCGGTCGGTGTTCCACGAGTCGAACACGGCGCGGATCGCGAGGTCCATCTGCTCGCGCGGGTCCTGCGGGAAGTCGCGTCCGGTCTCGGTCTTGATGATGGACTTGAACGTCTCGACGACCTCGCGCAGGTCGTCGGCGTCGAGGTCGAGGTCGTTGTCGGTGCCCTTGGCCTTCTTCACCTCGTCGAGGGCCTCGGAGAACAGCTCGGAGTCGACGTGGAGCACGGTGCCGCCGAACATCTGCAGCAGGCGGCGGTAGGAGTCCTGCGCGAAGCGGTCGGACTCGCTGCGGGCCGCCAGGCCGCCGACCGAGGTGTCGTTGAGGCCGACGTTGAGGACCGTCTCCATCATCCCGGGCATGGAGAACTTGGCGCCCGATCGCACCGACACCAGGAGCGGGTCGTCGGCATCGCCGAGCTTCTTGCCCATCGCCTCCTCGAGAGCCGCGAGGTGCTCGGTGACCTCGTCGGCGAGCCCGTCGGGCTCGCCCCCCTCGGAGAGGTAGGCGCGGCACGTCTCGGTGGAGATCGTGAACCCCGGCGGCACCGGCAGGCCGAGGTTGGTCATCTCAGCCAGGTTGGCGCCCTTGCCGCCCAGGAGGTCCTTCTGGTCCTTGCTTCCCTCTGCGAAGTCGTACACCCAGGTCATGAGTGGCATCCTGCCTCAGCGACCGGACTCCGTATACGGCTGACCGCCCTCGACCGCCGCGCGCACCCTCCGAGAGGTGAAGTCGGCCGCGAGCTCGTCGACCTCCTCCAGCGTGCAGAACCGGACGTCACGGATCTCGCGCTCCTGCATGACCACGCCGGCGAGCACCTCGGGACCGTGGGTGCCGCCGTCGAAGACGAGGCACACGGCGTCGTCCCAGCCACCCCACGCGGGCAGCCAGTCCGTGAGCACGAGCTCACCGGCCGCGAGCGCGAGGCCGAGCTCCTCCTCCACCTCGCGCTGCACCGCGACCCGAGGCGACTCGCCGACCTCGACCACGCCTCCGGGGAGGTCCCAGTCGCGCTTGTAGGTCAGCTGGCAGAGCAGCACGCGGCCCTCCGGGTCGCGCACGAGCATCTGCGAGATCGCCCGCTTGCGCGGGAGGAAGGAGTTGAGCAGCGACCGGAAGCCCTCCGGGTGGTCCACCGGGCGGTCGTCGCGGACCCGGGCGTACACCACGCGGTCCGCCACCTCGCCGTCGAGCGTCAGTCCTCTGCTGACACCCTCCCTGAGCAGGCCGGCCCACGTCGCGGAGCGTTGCGCGTCGCGGTCCTCGAGCCCGACCAGCGCCTCCACGCGTGCGTGCTCGACGAGCGCGGTCGCCACCTCGCGGCGCAGGTCGTCGACGGTCGCCCGGCCGTCCCAGTCGATCCTCGCCACGCCGTCGGTCACCGTGGTCACGCGGATGGATGAGGGCACTCCCTCACCCTAGCGAGGCGCGGCCAGCGCCAGCGTCGCCACGTGGGCCCGTGCGAGGCACGCCGCCTCGCCGGGGTGCAACCGCCCGACGCTGACCGCCACGCCCAGCCCGTCCACGAGCGCGTGGAGCACTTGTGCGTGGTGTGCGACCGCAGACGCATCGAGCTCGGGCGCCGTGACCCGCACGACGATCTCGAGTCGGTCCGCGAGATCCTCTTCTCGCGTGTGCCGCGCGGCGACCACCACGTCCAGCTCGCCGTCGTCCGTCGTGGGCGGCCGGGGCGACTCGACGCGGGCATGGAGCACGTCGGACGGGATGTAGCCGTGGTTCGCGACCGCGAAACGGTGGTGCAGCGGGCCGTCGTCGTCGCCGTCGCCGTCGGCCGTCAGCCGCGCGGTCGTCGGCGCTGCGAGGACGAGCCTCCACCACACCAGCTCCTCGGCGACCTGGTCCGGCACGGCCGGGATCAGTGGCAGCAGCAGGCGGGCGCCTTCGTCCGGCCCTGTTGCTGCCGTTGCCGGCCTGAGCCGTCGCCGACGCCGGTAGGCGATCTCGTTGAGCGCGAGCTGGCGCAGGTCGGCCTCGGGGTTGAGCAAGCGCCGGACCGTGCTGATGGAGGTGGCCAGCACCCTGGCCAGCCCGTGCCGGCTGAGCCGGTCCACCCCGTGGTCGCGCACGAGCGTGAAGCTCGCCAGCTCGAAGAAGGCGAAGCGACCTACGTAGTCGACGATCTTGGGCACGCGCCCATTGCAGCAAGCCGGGCGAGGATGTGCGATCCGTCCTCCACAGGCGTCGCGGTGGTGGCACACGCTGAGCCATCACTCGTCGCGCAGTCGTCGGCGTCGTGGCACGGCCCGGGTCGGATCCGCAGCCACGGTCGACTCGATCCCGTCACGCTCTGTGACACCTCGACACGATCCTGAAGCAGGGTCGTAGCACAGGGGGTGTCAGAACAGGGACAGACCCGCGAAGGGTGACGGTCGGCGCCGTGTCACATCAGCGGACGACGTCGAAGCGGGCCATCATGCCGTGGTCCTCGTGGTCGAGCATGTGGCAGTGGATCATGAAGGGACCGGTGTAGTCGGTGAACCGGGCGGCGACCTCGACCTCCTCGCCGGGCTCGAGCCGCCAGGTGTCCTCCAGGCCGCGCTCCCACGGGGGCGGGCGCTCGCCGTTGCGCAGCACGGTGCGCCACTGCTCGGCGTGGATGTGGACGTAGTGGGTGACATCGCTGGTGTTGCGGAAGCGCCACCGCTCGACCGTGTCGAGCCGGGCGCGGTGGTCGACCCGGGCGGGGTCGAACGCGCGGCCGTTGATGGACCAGAAGCTGCCGTGGTGCGAGGAACCCTCGAGGCCGAAGGTCCACGTCTTCGACACCTTCGCCGGGACCGGCGAGACCAGCTTCGGTGACGGCAGCCGCGACGGCAGGCGCGAGGCGTCCCGCGCCGGCTCACCCACCCGGAACTCCATCACGGGGGTCTCGCGGGCATCGTCCCCGGAGGTCCCGCTCGGGGCCGGCTCCGATGCGAGCACGAGCCGCTGGCCCGTCGCACCGCTGAAGTCCACGACCACGTCGGCGCGCTGGGCCGGCCCGAGCAGCACGCTGGACCGCACGACGGCCTTCGGGAGCAGTCCGCTGCCGGTGCCGACCTGGAGGAACGGCCTGCCGTCGGACAACGTGAAGTTGTAGCTGGAGAAGGGCGAGGAGTTGAGCAGGCGCAGGCGGTAGCGGGTCGCCGACACGTCGAGGTACGGCGCGTAGCGGCCGTTGACCAGGACCTTGTCGCCGACCGTCGCGTCGTCGGGCGGGGCGTGGGGGCCGGTCCACGCCATCTGGCCGTGGTGGCCCACCATCTCCGGGCCGTCGGCGAACGGGTTCGTCAGCTGGTTGTCGGAGGTGAAGGAACGCTCGGAGACCATCAGCGGCAGGTCGCGACGGCCCGTCGGCAGCCGCACGTCCCGCGAGGGCGGATCGGTGACGATGAACATGCCCTGGAGGCCGCGCCAGTTGTTGCGGGCGGTGCGGTCCATCCGGTGGTCGTGGTACCAGAAGAACGAGCCGGGCTCGGGACGTCCGTCGACCACGAGCGGGTAGTCGTAGGTCCGTTCGCTGCCTCGCGCGATGAGGTGGGTCGTCGGCTGGCCGTCGTCCGCGGAGGCGTGGTGGTCACCGTGCAGGTGCGTCGACATGGAGCCCGCGCCGCGGGGGAGGCGGTTGACGACCGTCACCTCGGTGCCGCGCCCGCCCCGTCGCCGGATGGTGGGCCCGGGGTAGCTGCCGTCGTAGGTCCACATCGACGTGCGCCGCCCGTGGGGGAGCATCCGGACCTCCGCCCGCTTCATGACCAGTCGGATGTCGGCGCCGGTGCGCGTGGGAGGCACGACCAGTGGCTGCTCGAAGCGCGTGTCGACGGGCTCGACGCCACCGGCGACGCCCTCCACGGTGAGCATGCCGCGCATGTTGGGGTGGAACTTGCAGAAGAAGGCCCACGCACCTGCCGCGAGCGCCTCCACGCCGGGGACGGTGGCGCTCGTGCCGGCAGGAACACGTACGTCGAACAGCGGGGCCCCGTCGGCCCCGCGTGCCACCGACGTGACGGTGTGGTCGAAGGAGTCGAGGTTGACCACGGTGACGGCGCCCCCGCCGCCGACGGTCACCTCGGGTGTGGCGAAGCCGCTGTGGGCGCCACCCGCCTCGATCAGGATCGTGGCGTTGCGCACCGGCTCCGCGGACGCCGTGCGCGTGTCCTGCCCCGGTCCCACGTCGAGGGCCACGAGCGCGGTCGCGCACGCCACCATGCCGACCAGCCAGGCCGTCCTCCGGCCGCGCAGGATCCCCGTCATCGTCCCGAGTGTGCAGCAGCGACCGGGTGCCGGCATCCCCATAAATCGGTGGTCTGGACCTCGCCCGGACGTCATCGAAATCGGTGATGACGCGCCCGCCGACACGTGCAACTACTGGAAGGTGGTGCCGAGGACGGCACCGCACCTCTCGAGAAGGGTTGGACCATCATGCACGTGCCCACCGGAATGCGCAGGGTGGTGGCGGTCGTGTGCGCAACAGCGCTCGCGAGCTCGCCCGTCCTCCTTGCACCCACGACCGCCGGTGCCGCCGGTGCCGCAACGACCAGCGCACGGGCAGCAACGCCGCACCTCAGCGCGCTGCTGACCAAGAAGACGATCGTGGTGAAGGGCGCCGACGACCTCAAGGCCGGACGGGCGCACCTCGAGGTCCGGGGCCGCGGGATCGTCGAGTTCGCGACCTTCAAGGCCGGGTACGACGTCGCGGACTTCACCGCCGACGTCAACAAGTTCGGCGCGAAGAACGACATCAAGGCGTTGAAGCGGGCCCTCAAGAACACCACGATCATCGGCGGCCTGGCGGGCGGGGGCAGCGGCACGATCGTCTTCCCGAAGCCCGGCGCCTACACGCCGTTCTCCCTCGGCGATCGCGGTGTGGTGACCGGCAAGACGCTCGTCGTCGCCGGACCCAAGCGCTCGTCCAAGACACCCCGCACCGACGGCTCCATCATCGGCAAGAACGGGCCGGCGTGGGGAGGAGCCTCGCAGCTGCCCGCGAAGGGCCGCTTCGAGTTCAAGAACAAGGCCGACCAGCCGCACTTCGTGGCCATGCAGCAGGTGCAGCCCGGCACGACCACCGACCAGGTGCTCGCGTTCCTGCAGAGCGAGGAGGAGGGGCCGCCCCCGTCGTGGTTGCTGCCCGCATCGATGGAGACCGGGACGCTCAGCCCGGGCCGCAGCATGACGGTGGACTACGACCTGCCCGCGGGCCAGTACGTCGTCATGTGCTTCTTCCCCGACCCGAAGATGGGCGGCATGCCGCACGCCCTGATGGGGATGCTGAGGATGGTCACACTCAGCTGACCGGCGGTCCGGCTCCGGGTCGCCGTCAGTCGGCGGCCCGGAACCAGACCGTGGCGAGCGGGGGCACCACGATGTCGGCGTGGGCCGGCTGGCCGTGGTGCTCGCCCTCGACCGCCGTGATGGAGCCGAGGTTGCCCACGCCCGAGCCGTGGTAGACCTCGGCGTCCGTGTTGAGAACCTCCTGCCACGTGCCGGCCGATGGCAGGCCGACGCGGTAGCCCTCGTGGGGGTTGCCGGCGAAGTTGGCCACGCACACCAGGTCCGGCTCACCGGGGGAGCGGCGCACGAACGAGAAGGTGTTGGCGCCCGCGTCGTTGGCGTCGATCCACTGGAAGCCGGCCGGGTCGTTGTCGCGACCCCACAGCGCGGCCGTCTCGGCGTACGTGCGGTTCATGTCGCGCACCATCGCGTGGACGCCCGCGTGCTCCGGGTGCTCGAGCAGCCACCAGTCGAGCTCGCGGCTCTCGGCCCACTCGGCCTCCTGGCCGAACTCGCAGCCCATGAAGAGCAGCTGCTTGCCGGGGTGCGCCCACATGTAGGCGAGGTAGGCGCGCAGGTTGGCCAGCTGCTGCCAGCGGTCGCCGGGCATCTTGCGCAGCAGCGAGCCCTTGCCGTGCACGACCTCGTCGTGGCTGATCGGCAGGACGTAGTTCTCCGCGAACGCGTAGACGAGCGAGAACGTCATCTGGCCGTGATGGTGGCTGCGGTAGAGAGGGTCCTTGGAGACGTAGTTGAGCGAGTCGTGCATCCAGCCCATGTTCCACTTGAAGCCGAAGCCGAGGCCCCCCTCGCTGGTGGGACCGGTGACGCCCGGCCAGGCGGTGGACTCCTCGGCGATGGTGACGATGCCGGGCACCCGCTTGTAGACGGTGGCGTTCATCTCCTGGAGGAACTGCACGGCCTCGAGGTTCTCGCGCCCGCCGTGCTTGTTGGGCGACCACTCGCCGTCCTCGCGGGCGTAGTCGAGGTAGAGCATCGACGCGACGCCGTCCACGCGGAGGCCGTCGGCGTGGTACTCCTCGAGCCAGTAGACCGCGTTGGCGTAGAGGAAGTTGCGGACCTCGTTGCGGCCGAAGTTGAAGATGTGGGAGCCCCACTCCTTGTGCCAGCCCCGCTGCGGGTTGGGATCCTCGTAGAGCGGGGTGCCGTCGAAGCGGGCCAGGGCCCACTCGTCGGTCGCGAAGTGCCCGGGGACCCAGTCCAGGATCACGCCGACGCCCGCCTGGTGCAGGCGGTCGATGAGGCGCTTGAGCCCGTCGGGGTCCCCGAAGCGCGAGTCGGGGGCGAAGTAGGAGGTGACGTGGTAGCCCCACGAGCCGCCGAAGGGGTGCTGCATCACCGGCATGAGCTCGACGTGGGTGAAGCCGAGGTCGGAGACGTAGGGGACCATCGCGTCGGCGATCTCGTCCCACGAGTAGAGCTCGCCGGAGTAGTGCTTGCGCCACGAGGCGAGGTGCACCTCGTAGGTCGACATCGCCTCGTCGACGGGCTGCTTGGTGCGGCGCGCCTCGATCCACGCGTCGTCGTTCCACTGGTGCTGCGAGCGCCACACGCGCGAGGCGGAGCTCGGCGGCTTCTCGGCGTACTGGGCGAGGGGGTCGGCGCGGTCGACCCACTGGCCGTCGGCGCCGCGGATGCGGAACTTGTACTGCGACCCGACGCCGGCGGCCTCGACGTGGGCGTGCCACACGCCCGAGCCGTCGAGGCGCGTCATCGGGTGGGCCGCGCCGTCCCAGCCGGCCCACTCGCCGGCGACCTGGACCTCCAGCGCGTTGGGGGCCCAGACGCGGAAGGAGGTGCCGTCCTCCCCGGCCTGCGCGCCGAGCACCCGCCAGAGCTCCTCGTGGCGGCCCTCGCCGATGAGGTGGAGGTCGAGCTCGCCGGGCGCGTGCGCGTCCCGCTCGGGGGTCGCGGGGGTGGGGGTGGGCTTGCTGGTCGACCTCGTCATGACGTCTCCTCCAACGCTGCGAGAGGGATGGCGAGCCATCCCGGACGGTTGCGTGCTTCGTAGACCGCCTCGTAGACGACCTTGTCCGCGAGGTAGGCGTCGAGCAGTACCCCGTTGGCACCGTCGAGCTCCTCACCTCGCTGCGCGGTGTAGGCAGCGAGGAAGGCGGCGCGGTTGCGTGCGGCCCACTCGGCTGCGCGGTAGGCCCGCTGCTCGGCCTCGCCGCCGGCGTCGGCGCCACCGGTCATGGCGACCACCCGCGGGGCGTAGTCGAAGGAACGGACCATGCCGGCGACGTCGCGCCAGACCGAGTCCGGGCGGAGCCGCTCGGCGAGCGGCTTGGCCGGCTCGCCCTCGAAGTCGACGATCTTCCAGCCCTTGACGGTGCGCAGCGTCTGGCCCAGGTGCAGGTCGCCGTGCACCTGCTGCACCTCGACGGCGTCGAGGTCGCGCAACCGCCCGAAGGTCTCGCGCAGCCGCGCCTCGTGCGGCGCGAGCGCCGGTACGACGTCGAGGGCGGCACCCAGGCGGCCCTCCATGGCGGCGGCCAGCTCGCCGAGGGCGTCGGCTTCGCGCCGCTCGACCGGGAAGTGCTCGGCGAGGTCGGCGTGCACCTCGGCCAGGGCCACGGCGAGGCGGGCGGCCTCGCCGGCGAAGTCGCCGCCGACCTCCTCGGCGTGGAGGTCGGCCTCGGCGAACAGGTTGCGCACGCTGGCCAGGGCGAGGTCCCAGCCGTCGCTCGCGGTGCGGAGGAACTGCTGGAGCATCGCGAGCTGGATGGTCGTGTTGGTGTCCTCGTCGACGAGGTCGAGCCAGCCGTAGAGCGCGGCCACGTGGGTCGACCCGGCCTCGGTGAGGACCTGGTGGATCGCGATGTCGGGGTTGACGCCCGGGGTCACCTTGCGGAAGACCTTCATCAGCGCGTCCTCGCCGAAGGCGACCGAGGAGTTGGACTGCTCGCCGGAGAACAGCGTCGAGTGGGTCTCGATGTCGAGGTCGTGGCCCGGCAGGCGGTGGAACATGAGCTCGCCGCGCAGGTCGGAGGGCGGTGCGGGCGCGATGCCGTGACGGGCGAACGCCGCCAGCCACAGGGCCATCGACGCGCGGTCGTGCAGCGCGTCGTAGACGAAGGCCGGGCCGAGCTCGTCGTCCTCCCACTCACCGATGAGCGCGTGCGCGATCCGCTCCTGCGGCTCGGCGTAGAACGCCAGCGGCAGCTGGTAGAGGTCGCTCGTCCCGTCGGCGTAGGCGACCTCGGCGAGCTCGATGGTGACGTGCAGGCCCTCGGGGGCGTCGGGCAGCCGGCCCACCCGGCGCACGGCACCGAGCTCCCAGTCGCGTCCCTTGCCGCCGAACCAGCGCGCCTGGTCGATCCATGCCTTGATCTCGGTCCTGTTGTGGCTCACGGCTCCACCCCCGTGGTGCTCGGGTCCGTCAACCGCAGCCAGAGGAAGCCGTAGCCGCCCAGGGTCAGCAGGTAGGGCAGCTCGCCGACGGCCGGGAACGGCACGCCGCCCAGCAGCTCGACGGGGACCATGCCCTCCCACTGCCTCAGGTCGAGCTCGACGGGCTGCGGGAAGCGGGACAAGTTGTTGACGCAGAGGATCACGTCGCGGTCCTCGGCGCCGCGGTGCTCGCGGATGTAGGACAGGACGCTCGGGTTCGAGCCGCCGAGGTCGACGAAGTCGCCGAGCCCGAACGCCGGGTGGCGGCGCCGCGCGTGGACCAGGCGTCGCGTCCAGTGGAGCAGCGAGGAGGTGTTCTCCAGCTGCGCCTCCACGTTGACCGACTGGTAGCCGTAGACCGGGTCCTGGATGGCCGGCAGGTGGAGCTTGCCCGGCGTGGCGTTGGAGAAGCCCGCGTTGCGGTCGGGCGTCCACTGCATCGGCGTACGCACCCCGTCGCGGTCACCGAGCCAGATGTTGTCGCCCATGCCGATCTCGTCGCCGTAGTAGAGGACGGGCGAGCCGGGCAGCGACAGCAGCAGCGCGGTGAAGAGCTCCATGCGGTTGACGTCGTTGTCGAGCAGCGGCGCCAGTCGTCGGCGGATGCCGATGTTGGCCTTCATCCGTGGGTCGTGGGCGTACTCGGACCACATGTAGTCGCGGTCCTCGTCGGTCACCATCTCGAGCGTCAGCTCGTCGTGGTTGCGCAGGAAGATGCCCCACTGGCAGCCGTCGGGGATGGCCGGCGTCTGCTCGAGGATCTCCGAGATCGGGAAGCGCGACTCGCGGCGCACGGCCATGAAGATGCGGGGCATGACCGGGAAGTGGAAGGCCATGTGGCACTCGGTGCCGATCCAGCGGCCGTCCTCGGTCTCCTCGGGCCCGAAGTACTCGACGACGTCGGCCGGCCACTGGTTGGCCTCGCACAGCAGCACGCGACCGGGATAGTGCTCGTCGACGAAGCGGCGGCACTTCTTCAGGAAGTCGTGGGTCTCCTTGAGGTTCTCGCCGTTGGTGCCGGGGCGCTCGTAGAGGTACGGCACCGCGTCGAGGCGGAAGCCGTCGAGGCCCATGTTCAGCCAGAACGCCATCGCGTCCAGCATCGCGTCGTGGACCTTGGGGTTGTCGAAGTTGAGGTCGGGCTGGTGGTGGAAGAAGCGGTGCCAGAAGTACTGCTGGCGCACCGGGTCCCAGGTCCAGTTCGACGGCTCGGTGTCGACGAAGATGACCCGCGCGTCCTGGTAGAGCTCGTCGGTGTCGGACCACACGTAGAAGTCGCCGTAGGGCCCCTCCGGGTCGCTGCGGCTGGCCTGGAACCACGGGTGGGCGTCACTCGTGTGGTTCATGACGAAGTCGATGATCACGCGGATCCCGCGCTGGTGGCAGGCGTCGATGAACTCGTGGAAGTCCTCGACCGTGCCGCACTCGGGGAGGATGTTGTTGTAGTCGGCGACGTCGTAGCCGCCGTCGCGCAGGGGAGAGGTGAAGAAGGGCGGCACCCACAGGCAGTCGACGCCGAGCCACTCGAGGTAGTCGAGCTTCTCGATGAGGCCCTTGAAGTCGCCGGTCCCGTCACCGTTCGAGTCGCGGAACGACCGCACCAGCACCTCGTAGAAGACCGCCGTGCGGAACCACTCGGGCTCCGCGTTGAGCACGGCGGTCGCGCGGGTCGCGTCCGTCGGCATCTGGGCCGAGGTGGGGTGGTCGGTCAACGGGTCCTCCTGGCGGCGATCACGTGCGCGGGTTCGTAGCCGGGGTCGAGCCTGACGTAGTTGTGGGCGGTCCAGCTCCAGTCCTCGCCCGTGATCTCGTCGTGGGCGACGAAGGAGTCGTGCCACTCCATGCCCAGCGCCGGCATGTCGAGGTGGATCATCGTCTCGCGGGTGCCGTGCGGGTCGAGGTTGATGACGCTGATGACGACGTCGTCCTCGTGCTTCTTCGAGAAGACGAGGACGTGGTCGTCGTCGCTGGAGTGGATCGTCACGTTGCGCAGCAGCTGGAGGGCGGGGTGGTGCCGGCGGATCTCGTTGAGGCGGGTCAGGTAGGGGGCGAGCGTGGTGCCCTCGGCGTCGCGCTTCTTCCAGTCCCGGATGCGGATCTGGTACTTCTCCGAGTCGAGGTACTCCTCCGACCCGGGCTTCACGGCTACGTGCTCGAACAGCTCGTAGCCGGCGTAGACGCCCCAGCTCGGCGACCCGGTGGCGGCGAGGGCCGCCCGCACCTTGAACGCCGCCGGACCGCCGTACTGCAGGTAGGCGTGGAGGATGTCGGGGGTGTTGACGAAGAAGTTCGGCCGCATGAGGTGGTCGGACTCGTGCGCGACCTCGACGAGGTAGTCCTCGATCTCGCGCTTGCCGGTGCGCCAGGTGAAGTAGGTGTAGCTCTGGTGGTAGCCCACCGCGCCGAGGCCGTGCATCATCGCCGGCTTGGTGAAGGCCTCGGACAGGAAGATCACGTCTGGGTCCGTGCGACGCACCTCCGCCAGCAGCCACTCCCAGAAGGCGAGCGGCTTGGTGTGCGGGTTGTCGACGCGGAAGATCCGCACGCCGTGCGACATCCACAGCTTCACGATCCGCAGCACCTCTCGGCAGATGCCGGCCGGGTCGTTGTCGAAGTTGATCGGGTAGATGTCCTGGTACTTCTTGGGCGGGTTCTCGGCGTAGGCGATGGTGCCGTCGGCGCGGGTCGTGAAGAACTGCGGGTGGGTCGTAACCCACGGGTGGTCGGGCGCCGCCTGGAGCGCGAGGTCGAGGGCCACCTCGAGGTCGAGCTCCCGGGCGCGGGCGACGAAGGCGTCGAAGTCGTCGAACGTCCCGAGGTCGGGGTGGATGGCGTCGTGGCCGCCGTCCTTGCTGCCGATCGCCCAGGGGGAGCCGGTGTCGTCGGGGCCGGGGGTGAGCGTGTTGTTCGGGCCCTTGCGGTTGACCTCGCCGATGGGGTGGATCGGCGGGAGGTAGATGACGTCGAAGCCCATCTCGGCCACGCGCGTCAGCCGCTCCTTCGCGGTCTGGAAGGTGCCGCTGGTGACCTTGCCGGTCTTCTCGTCCTTCGTCGCGCCCTCCGAGCGGGGGAAGAACTCGTACCAGCTGCCGAAGAGGGCGCGGGTGCGGTCGGCCCGGAACCGGAACGGCCCGGTGACGGTGAGCAGCTCGCGCAGCGGGTGGGCGAGGAGCACGGCGTCGAGCCCGGGGTCCTGGAGGGTGGCGAGGCGCGCCGCGACCGGACGGTCGGTGTCGGTCGAGGCCGCGAGCGCGCCCGAGACGATCGCGGCCGACTGCTTGTCGAGCGCCTGCGGGCCCGTCCCGGCGGCGACGCGCTCCAGCAGGAGCCGTGCCTCGGTGAACATCAGCTCGACGTCGACCCCGGCCGGGATCTTGATGCCCGCGTCGTGCTGCCACGTCGCCACGGGGTCGGACCAGGAGTGGATCTCGAAGGTCCACTCGCCCTCGACGTCGGGCGTCACGTGGGCGACGTAGCGGTTGGGCTGCTCGCCGTCGGGTCGCATGCGCACCGGGGCGCGGGTGCGGCCGGCCGGGTCGGTGGCGACCACCTCGGCGGCGAGCTGGTCATGGCCCTCGCGGAACACCGATGCGCGCACGGGCAGCGGTTCTCCGACGGTGGCCTTGGCCGACTGGCGACCCAGGTCGACCACGGGAGAGACATCCATCACGGGTATCCGTCCAACCATGGCCCCACACTTGCGAACCCGAACCTCGCACGCAAGCCGACCACGGTCGAGGCCACCCCTTGGGACGTCTCGACCGCGGCCGGTGCCGGACGCGGGTCGCCCGGTCAGCGGACCCGCGCCACGGTGATGGTGCGCAGCCGCGTCCGCGACGGGGCGAGAGCCGTGTCGTCGGCGGGGACGAAGCGGGCCCGCACGGTCGTACGACGCTGCCGCAGCGCCTGCTTCGGCACCCGGACGCGCGCGGTCCCGTCCGCGGTGGCGACGACCTTCCAGGTCCGGCCGGCGAGGCGGACCACGAACCGCCCCGCCTCGCGGTCGGCCGCGGAGCGGACGGTCAGGAACAGCACCGGGGCGGGCTTGCGCCGTGTCTGGAAGGCGCGCTTGACGACCATCCGGGTGCGGGTCGCGAGGGCGCCGGGGGACGGGGCGGCCGTCGTCCCGGTCGTCCCGGTCGTCGTGCCGGTGCCCGGCGCGGTGCCGGTCGAGCCGCCGGTGCCGGTCGTCGTGCCACCGGGCTGGCCGGGCTGCGCGGGCAGCGTCGCGTCCTCCCCGAAGACCTGCAGCTCCGCGGCGTGCACGATCGTGCCGCGGTCCGAGCCCTCCTTGCAGTCGGTCAGCACGGTCGTGCTCGCGGTCTGCTGGCCGGCGTACGCCTCCTGGCCGGTGCACTGGTTCTCGAGCGTGACCAGTCGGACGGCGGCGGCCTCGGTGTCGGGGACGTCGAAGCCGCGCATCGTCAGGGTCGGCGCGACCGGGCGGGGGAGCGTGCTGGGGAACGCGTCGGCGGGGGAGGTGTAGAACCGCGTCCAGGTGGCGTCGGGCGACCCGCAGCCGCTGGTGCAGGCCTCCAGCGCGAACTGGCGCAGCGCGGTGAACCGCGACCCGGAGTCCGGGTCGTCCTGGGCCAGGGGGATGTCCGTGCCGGATGCGGGGGCGGGGGTGAGGTGCGCGCTCACCTGCACGCGGCGCACCGTGCTGACGTCGCCGGCGAGGTCGACCGCCACCGAGGGGTGGGACTCGTCGACCTGCGCCTCGGCCACGCCGCCCCAATTGGTGGTCTCGGTCCCGTCGATCAGCGCCTCGGGGTTGAGCGAGCCGTCGGTGGCGCCGATGACGGAGGCACCCGCCGCCGCGCTGGCGAGGTTGACCACGTCACCGACGGTCTCGGTGCGCGCGGCACCGTCGGCCGGGACGGTCATCGTCCACCGGGTGAACCCACGGTCGGGGGAGACGGCGAGCATCGCGTAGGTGCCCGGGGTGAACGTCGCGCTCGTGCCGAGGTCGGTGCTCGGGTCGGTGTCGGCGACCGGCGTCACGCGCGCCTCGTAGTCGCCGACGAAGATCCGGGCGCGACCGTTCGTGGCGAACGTGATCGTGCTGCCCGGGCCGGTCGGCGTCGTGAAGTCCGCGACCGGCTCGTGGTCGTCGGCGTCGGTGACCGAGGCGTTCGCGCCCATGCCGCGACGGGCGAACGCCGCCCACAGGAGGTCGCGGTTCGCATCGCCGAAGCGCATCTGGTCGGCGGCGATCATCGCGTCGCGGGCGTCGAGCATGGAGGTCGCACCCTGCTGGAGCAGGAACGCGTCGAACACCAGCTGCACCCAGCGCCGGTTGCCCGGGCAGGTGTCCACGGGGCGCGGCGTGCTGGTCGGCGTGGCCTGGGCGCACGCGAGCTGCAGGTCCGCGTCGTCGTACGGGTAGCGCTCGTCGTACCTCTCCACGAGCGCCTGCCGGACCTCCCACATGGTCCCGTTCCAGATCTCGCCGTCGGCGTGGACCTCGGGGCCGGTGGAGTCGAAGCCGTAGTCGGAGAAGTTCAGCGGGTTGTCGTCGATGGCGTAGTCGCGGATGGCGGTCTCGGTGTTGCCGGTGGCGTAGGCACCGACGGCCCAGACGTTCCCGCCGTTGCTGTAGCCGTGGGAGAACTGGTACTCGCCGGCGACGAGGTCACCCCACGACTCGCCCATCGCACCGCCCTGCTCGGACGTCAGGCCCTCGTCGGGTCCGGCGACCATCCGGTTGCTGATGGCGTGGGTGTACTCGTGGCCGACGATGCCCATGTCGAGGCCGCCGTCCGTGCACGGGGCGTAGAAGGCGCCGGCGATCGGCTCGAAGAGGTACTGGTTCGTGATGCCGGGCGTGCCGTCCTGCAGGGTGACCTGGTTGGCGTTGTCGCGGCCCAGGAAGCTCGGGCTGCCTCCGGTGATGGCGCCGGCCTGCGCGTTGCCGACCTCCTGGTCGCCGCCGACGCCGCCGCGACCGCCGTTGTCGAGCTGCAGGTTGTAGTTCTCCTCGGTGAAGCCGAGGTAGTAGGAGTAGTCGTGCATCCGGTTGTGGGCGGCGAAGAGGTTGCCGACCGAGGCGTCGATGTCGTTGCCTCCCGGCACCAGCTGGGCGACGTCGCAGCGACTGTTGTTCCAGTGGTCCTCGAACTCGCCGGTGTAGTGCCGCTCGGGGGAGACCGGGGCCTGCAGCAGTCCGCCGGGGGTCAGCGGGCTGGCCCACGCCTCGTGGGTGTTGGCGTTGTTGCCGACTGTGGTGAAGGTGGGCAGCGCGCCGATGGTGTCCCACGGCCCGAACGCCGCCACGTTGCGGAGCGGGGTCGGCGGAGCGGTGCAGCCTGCCTCGGCGTTCCAGCACCCGACGACCGAGTTGTCCGGCGTCTCGGTGGGGGAGTCGAGGGTCGGGTTGGCGGTGAACCAGCGCCAGCGCGGGTTGGCGGCGAGGTCACCAGTGGTGGGCGCCGCGGTGTCGCTGGTGCTGACGGCGACGGCGTACTGGCCCGCGACCACCGACGCGGCGTCGAACGGGCACACCTGCACGGAGTAGGTGCCGGCGGGCAGGGACGATGAGGAGTACGTCGCCACCTCGGGGTTGGTGGCCAGGTCGCCCGAGACCAGCACCTCGTCGCCGCGGAAGACCTTCACCACGAAGTCGTCCACCGGGAGGCCGGTCGCGACGGCGGTGATCGAGCGGGTCAGGTCGTCCTCGAGCTCGAAGGGGTGCTTCGGTCCGCACGCCGTCGAGGTGGCGGCCCCGGTGAACACGTCGTTGTAGACGAAGTTCTCGGTCTTGTTGTGGCGCACGAGTACCTCTCCGGTGACGCCGTCGACCAGTGAGGTGAAGGCGAGCGAGGCGCCACCGGCGACGTCGACGACGTTGGCCTCGAGGACGGGCCGCACGGAGCCGTCGGCCATCGGCAGGGCGCGCAGGCGCACCTGCTGCTCCTGGGCGAAGCCGGGGACGGTGAGCCGGGTCCACCCGCGGGCGACGGTGCTCGTGATGTCGCCGAGCCGGTCCTCCGGCACGCCGACCGACAGGTCGGTGGCGGCACGGAGCCAGCCCTGGAGCGGCGTCAGCGTGGCCTCCGGCACGGCCTGGGTGGTCCGGGCGAGGGAGGAGGAGACGTAGGCGACGCGGCCGTCCGCGACGCCGACCGTGACCAGGCCGCCGAGGGCGGGGGCGAGACCGCCGAAGTCCTGGCGGAGCAGCACGGCACGGGCGTCCGATCCCGCGAGCCGCTGCGAGCCGACGAGCACCAGGTCGTCGACCGCGGTGGTCGACATGCCGAAGGCGGCGGCGTGCTCGCGCAGCCAGGCGCGCGCCCCCTCCACCGGCGTGCCGGGAGCGGCGCCGAGGCTGCCGTCGGCGGGCAGGATCGAGGCGGGGGTGCCGAAGGCGTTCCAGCGGGCCGTCACGTCGCCGATCGCGGAGACGGCCGCGCGCTGGGGCGAGGTCGGGAGGGCCGAGCCGCGGGTGTCGATGTCGCGGGGACCGGCGACGGGGTCACCGAGGGTGCGGACGTCGGGCGGCGTCGGGCCCGGCGTGATCCTGCCGGTCCCGGCCGTGGCCGGGGAGGCGATCGTGGGGACGGTGCCCAGCGTGGAGATCGCGAGGAGCGTCGCGGCGGCGAGGGAGGCGCGGCCGACGCGGGGGCGGGGGATGGTCATGCCGCCACAACGCCGGGGTGGACCCGCGGGTTATGCCCGGATGTGACGCGTGTCGGGTGGGGCCGCTCTTGGATCGTTCCAAGAAATGGCCTAGCGTGCTGGTCCGTGCGAGCGTTCCGACGATTCACCGTCCGTCCCGTCCTGCCCGAGCCCCTGGGGGCGCTGGCCGCCCTGGCCGGCAACCTCCGCTGGTCGTGGCACCCGCCCACGCAGGACGTGTTCTCCTCGATCGACCCCGAGCTGTGGCGCCAGGTCAAGGGCGACCCGGTGCGCTTCCTCGGCGCCGTGGGGCGCGAGCGGCTCGACGAGCTGGTCGAGGACGGCGACTTCCGCGCGCGCCTCGGCGCTGCGCACGCCGACCTCCAGCGCTACCTCACCGAGGACCGGTGGTACGCCCGCAAGGCCGGTGACGACGCCCCGCGCGCCATCGCGTACTTCTCCTCCGAGTTCGGCATCACCTCGGTGCTTCCGCAGTACTCCGGCGGTCTCGGCATCCTCGCCGGCGACCACCTCAAGGCGTCCTCCGACCTCGGCATCCCGCTGGTGGGCGTGGGCCTGTTCTACCGTCACGGCTACTTCAAGCAGGCGCTCGACCGCGACGGCTGGCAGCAGGAGAGCTACCCGGTCCTCGACCCCGACGAGCTGCCGCTGTCGGTGCTCCGCGAGGCCGACGGCAGCCGGGCGACCGTCTCCCTCGCCCTCCCCGACGGTCCCGACCTGGTGGCGCGCATCCTCGTCGCCCAGGTCGGCCGGGTGCCGCTGCTGCTCCTCGACACCGACATCGAGGAGAACAGCGCCCACTACCGCGACGTGACCGACCGGCTCTACGGCGGCAACTCCGAGCACCGGCTGCGCCAGGAGCTGCTCCTCGGCGTCGGCGGCATCCGCGCCCTGCGCGTCTGGTCGCGCATCACCGGCGCCCCGGCCCCCGAGGTCTTCCACGCCAACGAGGGCCACGCCGGCTTCCTCGGCATCGAGCGCATCCGCGAGCTCACCGTCGACGAGGCCGGGCCCCACCTGGACTTCGACACCGCGCTCGAGGTCTCCCGCGCCGGCACGGTCTTCACCACGCACACGCCGGTGCCCGCCGGCATCGACCGCTTCCCGCGCGAGCTCGTCTCGCAGTACTTCGGCGGCAGCTCGCCCACGCCGGGCGTCCCGGTCGACCGCATCCTCGCCCTCGGTGCCGAGGACTACGACGGCGGCGACGCCGGCGTCTTCAACATGGCCGTGATGGGCTTCCGCCTCGCGCAGCGCGCGAATGGCGTCTCCGAGTTGCACGGCCACGTGTCGCGCGGCATGTTCAACGGCCTGTGGCCGGCGTTCGACGAGGCCGAGGTGCCGATCACGTCGATCACCAACGGCGTCCACGGCCCGACCTGGATCGCACGCGAGGTCATCGAGCTCGCCGCCAGCCGCGGCGCCGACATCGACGGCGACGACACCGACGCACTGTGGCCGCTCGTCGACGAGATCCCGGACCGCGAGATCTGGGACCTCAAGCGCACGCTGCGCACCCGGTTCGTCGAGGACGCACGCGACCGGATGCGCCGGTCGGCCTCCAAGCGCGGCTACGCCGCCGCGGAGACCACCTGGATCGACAGCGCGCTCGACCCCGACGTGCTGACCATCGGCTTCGCGCGCCGCGTCCCGACGTACAAGCGGCTCACGCTGATGCTCCGCGACCCCGCCCGCCTCAAGAAGCTGCTCCTCGACCCCGACCGGCCCATCCAGCTGGTCATCGCGGGCAAGGCGCACCCGGCGGACGAGACCGGCAAGCGGCTCATCCAGGAGATGGTGCGCTTCGCCGACGACCCGGAGGTCCGGCACCGCATCGCGTTCCTGCCCAACTACGACATCGCGATGGCGCAGCCGCTCTACCCCGGCTGCGACGTGTGGCTCAACAACCCGCTGCGCCCCTACGAGGCCTGCGGCACCTCCGGCATGAAGGCCGCGCTCAACGGCGGCCTGAACCTCTCCATCCTCGACGGCTGGTGGGACGAGTGGTACGACGGCAACAACGGGTGGGCGATCCCGTCGGCCGACGGCATCGACGACCCCGACCGGCGTGACGACCTCGAGGCCGCCGCGCTCTACGACCTCATCGAGAACGAGGTCGCGCCGCGCTTCTACGAGACCAACGACGAGGGCGTGCCCCCGCGCTGGCTGGAGATGGTCCGCCACACCCTGAAGTCGCTCGGCCCCAAGGTGCTCGCCACCCGCCAGGTCCGCGACTACGTCCGTGAGCTGTACGCCCCGGCGGCCCACACCGCGCGCACGCTCAACTCCGACTACACCGGCGCCCGCACCCTGTCGGGCTGGAAGCACGAGGTCCGCGCCGCGTGGCCGGGCGTCCGCGTCGAGCACGTCGACTCAGAGGGCGTGGGCGACCAGGCCGTCGTGGGGGCGACGCTCGCCGTCCGCGCCTGGGTGGCGCTCGGCTCGCTCTCGGCCGATGACGTCGAGGTGCAGGTCGTGCACGGGCGGATCGGCTCCGACGACGTCCTCACCGCGACCTCGGTGACGCCGATGCTGGTGGGGGAGTCGTACGACGGCAACCGCCACCGCTTCGACGCCGCCGTGCCGCTCGCGGTCTCCGGCCCCTTCGGCTACACGGTCCGCGTCGTCCCGCGCAACGAGTCGCTCGCCTCCGTCGCCGAGCTCGGCCTGGTGGCCGAGCCGGCCTGACGGTCCAGCTGGCTCCTTCGGTGGACTCCGTCAGTCGGCCGCGCTGGTCGCCAACGGGTTGCGTCGCCGGCAGCGGCAGAGGTCGCTGCACGGGAGGTAGGAGTGTGCAGCGTGGCCGCACCCCGGGCACGGCAGGTCGTGGCTGAGGCGGGACCGGCTCGGCTGGACGGTGTCCCACATGGTGCACCTCCTTCCGGCGCGTGGTGGTCCTCACAGCGTGCGCCTCCCCGTGCCCACTTCGCATCCGGGTTATTACGTACGTCGGCCCTGACCTTGCGCGCGAACGATGACCGGCGCGAAAGGCGTTGCCGGTCGGAGGCGTCGCGGGGACCATCGATCCATGCCCCCGACCCCACCGCCCGGCATCCTCGAGCCCTTCCTCGCAGCCGCGGACGCCGCTGCGTCCACGCGACCGGAGGTGGACGCGGAGATCGCGCGGGAGCTGATGGCCGAGGCGGCGGGCGTGCTGCACGACAGCCTGGCGCTCGACCACCTCGACGGGCACGACCTCGCGATCGTGGTCGGGGCCCTCGCCGACGACCTCACCGCCCCCGACCCGGGCGCAGCGGTGCGTGCACGGGCCGCAGCGGTGCCGGACGGCGACCCGGACCTCCACGACCCGGAGGGCGTGCGCGGGGCGTACCTCGTGTCCGTGCAGGTGCTCGGGCTCTGAGGTCCACGGACCGGTCCGACGGACCGAACCAGGGTCGCCGACCGCGTCGCGAGCGTCGGCGCCGGTGTGGTCGGTGCGTTCGGTCCGTCTGACCGCCCGGGTCGCGGGTGGTCAGCCGAAGGTGAGCCACAGCCCGACCGCGGTCGGGACGACGGCGAGCAGCAGCCAGGGGGAGACGATGCGCTTGCCGTGGATCGCGCGACCGACGGCGACGGCGAAGGCGCCGAAGATGCCGGCGATGACGTTGAGCCCGATCTTGGACGACGTGGGCGAGTCGTCGAGCATCACGGCGGCCACGACGAGCCCGACGACGAGGTGCAGGATCGTGGTGACGGCCAGCGTCGACATCACCCAGCGCTGCACGCGGGCGAGGTCGCGCGCGTCCTTCTCGGGGTCCTGGACGATCCGGCGGGGGGCGTCGAGGTCGAGCAGGTGGCCGCGACCCTTCTCCGTACGTCGAGCGGGAACGCTGCCGGCCATGCGAGCCTCTCTCACCGAATCGTTTGCTGTGACAACGATTGCTAGGCTAACGGAATGCCCGCGCCCCGCCGAATCGACGACGCCGCCGAGACGCTCGACGACCCCCTGGCCCTCGAGCGTCAGGTCTGCTTCGCCCTCGCCGTGGCGTCCCGCACGGTCATCTCGGTCTACCGCCCGGTGCTGGAGCCGATGGGGCTCACCCACCCGCAGTACCTCGTGATGCTGGCGCTGTGGGGCGAGGAGCCGTTGTCCGTGACCGACCTGAGCCGTCGGCTCGAGCTCGACCCTGCCACGCTCTCGCGGCTGCTCCGGCGGCTGGAGTCCGCCGGCCTGGTGCGGCGCGACCGCAACCCCGCGGACGAGCGCAGCCTTGCGGTGGCCCTGACCGACCGGGGCCGAGGGCTCCGCACGCAGGCGCTCGAGGTGCCGGGGACGGTCCTGCAGCGGCTGGGGATGGGGCTCGACGAGCTGATGGAGCTGCGCGACCGCCTCACCGAGGTGATCGGCGCCGCCAAGGCGGCGACGGGGCCGGCCACCGAGGCACAGCCCGCCTGACGGGTGCAGACTGCGCACGTGGGATCAAGCGTGCCGCTCGCTCGCGGGCGAGGGTGGTGGCCATGACGACAGCGGCCGACACCTTCGCCGCGTTCCTCGACACCCTGGCCGAGACGCTCGACCAGGGCGGCGACGAACGGGCGCGCCGGCTCCACCTCTCGCGCTTCCACCTCGCCCGCGTCGTGTCGGCGACGGGCGGTGAGCCGCCCGAGCGGATGCGTCGGAGGCTGCTGCTGGAGCGCGCGGCGTACCGCCTGCTGACCGGTGACGGTCAGGTGGTCGACATCGCGTTCGAGGCCGGCTTCGGGTCGCACGAGGCGTTCACCCGTGCGTTCGCGCGGGAGTACGGCACCGCGCCGAGCCGCTGGCGTCGGCACCCCACCCGCACCCAGATCGAGGGTCCGAGCGGCGTGCACTTCCACCCGCCCGGCAGCCTGCGGCTGCCGACCTCACGAAAGGTGTCCCCGATGGACCTGATGACGCGCATGATCGAGCACCACGTCTGGCTGACGGGCGAGATGATCGAGCGGGCCACCCGGCTCACCGACGAGCAGCTCGACGCCCCGATCGAGGTGCCGATCGGCACCATCGACTGCGACATGACCATCCGCTCCGTGCTCGGCCGGCTCGTCGGGCAGCTGGCGCAGTGGAACGCCGCCGTCGAGCAGCGGCGCTACGACTGGGACCAGGAGCGTGGCAAGTCGCTCAGCACCCTGCGGCGCGAGCTCTCCGAGGAGGGCCCCGCCTTCCTCGAGCAGGTGCGTACGACGATCGAGGAGGGCCGTCTCGACGACACCTTCGTCGACGTCACCTGCGAGCCGCCGCGGGTCTTCACCTACGGCGGCATGGTGGCGCACGTGCTCACCTTCGCGGCCGTACGACGCCTCGTGGTGCTCGGCGCCTTCGAGACCCTCGGCATCACCGACCTCGACGCCGGCGACCCGATGGAGTGGATGGGGTCCCCGGCCTGACCGCTCGGGGGGCTCAGGTCTGGCGCAGCACCAGCACCGAGCGCGCCTGCAGCGTCATCGTCGCGCCCGCGACCACCGGCGTGCCGACGGCCACGTCGGGGTTGGTCGACAGGACGACCTCGCCGTGGTGGACCCATTGGTTGGCCGGCAGCACCAGCTCCACGTCGTCGACGCCGGAGTTGAGCCAGATCATGAACGAGCGGTCGCGCACCTGCTCGCCCCGCGGCCCCGGGGAGCGCAGGGGGGCGCCGTTGAGGAACATCCCGATGGTGCGGATGCTGTCGTCGTTCCAGTCGTCGACGGTCATCTCGTGGCCGGCCGGGTGCACCCAGACGAGGTCCTTGATGCCGCCCTTGATCGTCGGCCGTCCCTCGAACCAGTGCCGCTGCCGCAGCGCCGGGTGCTCGCGACGCAGCCGAAGCGCGGTCTTGGTGATCTCGTAGACGTCGAGCCACGCGTCGTCGGGGCGCCAGTCGATCCACGAGGTCTCGTTGTCCTGGCCGTAGGCGTTGTTGTTGCCGCCCTGCGTGCGTCCGCGCTCGTCGCCCGCCGTGAGCATCGGGACACCGCTGGAGAAGCACAGCGTCGCCATGAGGTTGGCCGCCTGGCGACGACGCAGCGCGATGACCTCCGGGTCGTCGGTCTCCCCCTCGACACCGCAGTTCCACGAGCGGTTGTTGTCGGTGCCGTCGCGGTTGTCCTCGCCGTTGGCCTCGTTGTGCTTGTCGTTGTAGGACACCAGGTCGCGGAGCGTGAAGCCGTCGTGGGCGGTGACGAAGTTGACCGAGGCGTAGGGGGAGCGGCCGTCGTCGGCGTACAGGTCGCTCGACCCGGCGAGGCGGGTCGCGACGGTCCGCACCCCGCTGGAGTGGCCGCGCCAGAAGTCGCGCACCGTGTCGCGGAACTGGTCGTTCCACTCGACCCATGGCGGCGGGAACTGGCCCACGCGGTAGCCGTCCATCGACGCGTCCCACGGCTCGGCGACGAGCTTCACGTGCCGCAGGACCGGGTCCTGGCCGATCGCGGTCAGCAGGTGCGAGCCCATGTCGACGACCTGGTTGGTGCGCGTGATCGCGCTCATCAGGTCGAACCGGAACCCGTCGACGTGCATCTCCGTCACCCAGTAGCGCAGCGAGTCGAGGATCAACCGGAGGCTCTGCGTGTGGGTGGAGTCGACGGTGTTGCCGCAGCCGGTGACGTCCCAGTAGCTCACGGGCTCGGGGTCCTGGCCCGGCTCGGGCGCCGGCGGCACCACGCGCTGGTAGTAGCCGCGGTCGTCGAGGCCGCGGAAGCTCAGCGTCGGTCCGCGCGGCCCGGCCTCGGCGGTGTGGTTGTAGACGACGTCGAGGATCACCTCGAGCCCCGCGGCGTGGAAGTCCTTGACCATCTGCTTGAACTCGGTGACCTGCTGGCCGCGGTCACCGGCGGAGGAGTACGCGTTGTGCGGGGCGAAGAAGCACATCGAGTTGTAGCCCCAGTAGTTCACCAGGCCGCGCTCGGCGAGGGCGGGCTCGGAGAAGAACTGGTGCACCGGCAGCAGCTCGACCGCCGTCACGCCGAGGTCCCTGAGGTAGTCGGTCACGGCGGGCGTCGCGAGGCCGGCGTACGTGCCGCGCAGGTGCTCGGGCACCCGGTCGTGCAGCGCGGTCATCCCCTTGACGTGCATCTCGTAGATCACCGTGTCGCGCCAGCGCCGCCGCGGGTGCGTGTCGCCGCCCCACTGGAAGTCGTCGTAGACCACGACGCTGCGCGGGACGTACGGCGCCGAGTCGAGGTCGCTGATCGTCTCGGGGTCGCTCGGGTCGTAGCCGAAGATGGCGTCGTCGACGACGAGCTCGCCGGAGACCGCCTTGCCGTAGGGGTCGAGCAGCAGCTTGGCCGGGTTGAACCGCAGGCCTGCCTCCGGGTCCCACGGGCCGTCGGCCCGGTAGCCGTAGCGGGTGCCGGGGGAGACGTCGGGGATCGCGCCGTGCCACACGCCCAGCGCCTGCTCGGTGAGCCGGTGACGGGTCTCGGTGCCGTCCTCGTCGAAGAGGCACACCCACAGCGCGTGCGCCTCGGGGGCGTAGACCGCGAAGTTCGTCGACTCGCTGGACCAGGTGGCGCCCAAGGGGTAGTTGCGTCCCGGCCAGACCTGCATGGTCTCGCCGTCGTGCATCCAGACTGTGCTCGTCTCGGGGGGCGTCACGCGGGCCATTGTGGTCGCTCGGTCCCGGCACGGCACAATGCGGCACGCGCCCGCCATCCCCGGTGCCGCCTCGACGCCGTCCCACCGTGACAAGGAGCCACCATGGAGTTCGTCTCGATCGACGTGACCGACGGGGTCGCGGTCCTGCGGCTCGACCGCCCGAAGATGAACGCGATCAGCGTCCAGGTCCAGGCAGACCTGCGCGAGGCCGCGGCCGAGCTGACCGAGCGCGACGACGTGCGCTCCGTGGTGCTCTGGGGCGGCGAGCGGGTCTTCGCCGCGGGCAACGACGTCAAGGAGATGGCGGACCTGACCTACTCCGACATGGTCAAGGTCTCCGCCTCGGTGAGCTCGGCGACCACCGCGATCGCGCGCATCCCGAAGCCCGTCATCGCAGCGGTCAACGGCTACGCCCTCGGCGGCGGCTGCGAGCTCGCCCTCGCCGCCGACCTGCGCTTCGCGGCCGAGGACGCCGTCCTCGGCCAGCCCGAGGTGCTGCTCGGCATCATCCCCGGAGCCGGCGGCACCCAGCGGCTCGCCCGGCTGGTCGGCACGTCGCGGGCGAAGGACATCATCTTCACCGGGCGCTTCGTCGCGGCCGACGAGGCGCTGCGCATCGGGCTGGTCGACCGGGTCGTCCCGGCGGACAAGGTGCTCGAGGAGTCGGTGGCGTACGCCTCCCAGTTCAGCGGGGCCGCCGCGCTCGCCGTCCGGGCCGCCAAGGAGTGCATCGACCGGGGCAGCGAGGTCGACCTCGACACCGGCCTGGAGATCGAGCGCCAGCAGTTCGCCGGGGTCTTCGCGACCGAGGACCGTACCCGCGGCATCACCTCGTTCGTTGAGAACGGACCGGGCAAGGCGACCTTCGTGGGGCGCTGAGCCCCCGACAGACCTCGACTGAGAAGGAAGACGACCACGTGGCAACGAAGATCCGGGCGACGCTCGCCCAGCTGGTGTGGCTGGCGTGCGCGCTCGCGGCCCTGGTGCTCGCAGCCGGAGCGCTGCTGATCGCCCTGGACGCCAACAGGTCCAACGAGCTCGTCGACGCGGTCCTGCGGGCCGCGTCCTGGGTGGACCTGGACGTGTTCTCGCGCCGGGACGGGATCAAGCAGTTCCGCGGGGAGGGCGCCGAGGTCAAGAACGCGCTCTTCAACTGGGGCCTGGCCGCGATCGCCTGGCTCGTGGTCGGACGCGTGCTCTATCGCGTCATCAAGCCCTGACGGGCGCCCGGGCCGCGCTCGTCCCGGGTGGGACCGTGACAGTGCCACTGTGAGCGACCGCACCCGGATGGCCATTCCGGTCGGTGCTGACCGACCAGTAACCTCATAGCCACATCCGAGTGCACAGGAGGGGCCGCGAGGCCACACCACCATGAACATTGTTGTCTGTGTGAAGTACGTGCCGGACGCGACGGCCGACCGCAAGTTCGAGGACGACAACACCGTCGACCGCGTCGGCGTCGACGGCCTGCTGTCCGAGCTCGACGAGTACGCCGTGGAGCAGGCGCTGCAGTTCCGGGAGAAGCGCGAGGGCGAGGAGATCACCGTCACCGCGCTGACCGTCGGCCCCGAGAAGGCCGTCGACGCGGTGCGCAAGGCGCTGCAGATGGGCGCCGACTCCGGTGTCCACGTCGTCGACGACGCGATCGCCGGCTCCGACTACCTCGGCACCTCCCTGGTGCTCGCCAAGGCGATCGAGAAGATCAAGGCCGACACCGGCGCGGACCTCGTGGTCTGCGGGATGGCGTCCACCGACGCCTCCGGCTCGGTCGTCCCGGCCATGCTCGCCGAGCGCCTGGGCATGCCGCAGGTGACCCTGGCCTCCGTCGTGGAGTCGCAGGGCGACCAGGTCCGGATCAAGCGCGACAACGAGGGCTCGACCGAGGTCATCGGCGCGACCCTGCCGATCGTGCTGTCGGTGACCGACCAGTCGGGCGAGGCCCGCTACCCGTCGTTCAAGGGCATCATGGCGGCGAAGAAGAAGCCGCTCGAGACGTGGTCGCTGACCGACCTCGGCCTCGACGCCGACCAGGTCGGCCTGTCGGTGGCCTACACGCAGGTCGAGGACACCACCGCCCGCCCGCCGCGCACGGCCGGCGAGATCGTCACCGACGAGGACGGCTCGGGCGCCGGTGCGCTGGTCGACTTCCTCGCGTCCAAGAAGTTCATCTGAGGAGCAGCCAGAGATGTCTGAGGTTCTTGTTGTAGTCGACCACGCCGACGGCGAGGTCAAGAAGCCCACCTACGAGCTGCTCACGATCGCGCGCCGCCTCGGCGAGCCGTCCGCGGTGTTCTTCGGCTCGCCCGAGCAGGGCGACACGGTGGCGGAGAAGGTCAAGAAGTACGGCGCCGCGAAGGTCTACGTCGTCGACGACGCCCAGATCAAGGGCTACCTGGTCGCGCCGAAGGCCGAGGCGCTGCAGCAGCTGGCCGAGAAGACCAGCCCGGCCGCGGTCCTGCTGCCGTCGACGTTCGAGAACAAGGAGGTCGCCGGTCGCCTGGCGATCAAGCTGGGCTCGGGCCTGATCACCGACGCCGTCGACGTCGCCGAGGGTGGCGTCACGACCCAGTCGGTGTTCGCCGGCAACTACACCGTGCAGGCGAAGGTCACCACCGGCACGCCGATCATCACGGTCAAGCCGAACTCGGCCGCCCCCGAGGAGGCCGACGGCGCGGGTGCGGTCGAGGCGTTCGCCGCGACCATCTCCGACGTCGCGAAGACCGCCCAGGTCGTCGCCACCCAGCCGCGCCAGTCCACGGGCCGGCCCGAGCTGACCGAGGCCGCGATCGTGGTCTCCGGCGGTCGTGGCACCGGCGGCAACTTCGAGCCGGTCGAGGGCTTCGCCGACTCGCTCGGAGCGGCCGTGGGTGCCTCGCGCGCCGCGGTCGACTCCGGCTGGATGCCGCACGCCTTCCAGGTCGGTCAGACCGGCAAGACGGTCTCCCCGCAGCTCTACGTCGCCAACGGCATCTCGGGTGCGATCCAGCACCGTGCCGGCATGCAGACCTCGAAGACCATCGTCGCGGTCAACAAGGACCCCGAGGCGCCGATCTTCGAGCTCGTCGACTTCGGTGTCGTGGGCGACCTGCACACGGTCCTGCCCGCCGCCACGCAGAAGATCACCGAGCGCAAGGGCTGAACCGCACCACGCTCGACGAACGCCCCCGTCCGCTCGGTCGGGGGCGTTCGTGCGTCCGGAGCACGGTCACCAGGTCCGCGCCCGCGCCTTCCACTCGCCGTCGCGCCGCACGATGCGCACGACCTGCCCGCGGTCGATCCGGGTGCTGATCATGTCGAAGCTGCCGGGCGCGCCGTAGGACTGGTCCGCGTCGCTGCACCTGCCCGGGGTCGGCTTCCCGACCCTCCCGAGCCTCTCCGTCCCGGTCGAGGACAGGTGCTCGAGGAGCACCGGCCACCGTCGTGATCCGGTCGTCGCGACCAGGCGCACGGCTGCCTCAGGCCCGTCCGGAACCACCACGTCGCAGCGTCCGCGGACGCCGCCCGGCAGGGTGACGACGCCCCGTTCGGGCGAGATCACGTGGGTGCTGGTGGGGCCGGGCACGGCGACGTACCGCCCGTCGCGGGACTGGCCCAGCGGCCGTGGGCCCATCCGCAGCGCCTGCCACGACAGGCCGTCGCGGGTGGTGAGCGCCACGTTCTCGTCGTGACAGCTCAGGACGGCGACGAGCACCGCGGGGGCGTCCTCCGGGTCGGCGTCGCTCCAGCGGCACCGCACGCCCGACTCGTACGCCACCGTCGCCGGGCCCCAGGCCTGGGCGACCGGGTCGTACACCTGGGCGCGCACCTTCCGGCCCCGGCGCGAGCCGAGGGCGACGAGCGGGGCGTCCGGCGCGGTGAGGAACTCGGTGTATAGGCGCCCCTCGTGGCGGACCAGGCCGGGCGCGGAGGCCGGTGCGACCCGGGTGACGGCCCACGGCGACCCGGCGTCCGGGCGCGAGATCACGGCGACGGAGGCGGGGTCGCTGAAGTCCCCGAACACGACGGTGTCGGCGTCGACGTTGGCGAAGCTGCGGTCCTGGCACGCGTCGTCGACGTCGACGTCCTGACGCACCGGCGTGGTGTCCCCCGTGCGGCTCAGCGCGACCAGGGCGCACCTGCGGCGCGAGACGTTGGCGCCGTACAGGTACGACACGAGGGCGTCGTCGGTGATGGTCACGGTCGTCGTGTACTCCTGGCCCGGCGTCTCGAGCCGGTGCCGGACGAATCCCTCCGGGCCGAAGGTCACGTAGCCCGCGGACTCCGGGTAGACCGCCCGTCGGCCGTCGGGGGAGATGCCCGGCTCCTCGTACGCCTCGCCCTCGAGCTCGTACGACACCCAGCTCACCGTGTCGGCCGACCACAGCGCGCGCGAGGCCACCGGCGCCTGGTCGTCGGAGTACCCGCCGCGATCGCACTCCGCGACGAGCGCCACCGCCCCGTTGGCCGTCCGCGCCTCGACGTCCCCGCAGTAGAGGCGTTTCTCGCCCAGCACCACCACCGGGCCGGCCCACGCGCCGGTCGCCGCGTCCCGGCGCCTCGCGCGGACGGTGCGGTAGCTCTCCGAGGCCCACACACGGAGCAGGTCGCCGTCGGCGAGGACGAGCTCGACCCCACGCTCGATCTCCCTCGGCAGGTCGGCGACCCCGGGGACGTCCCCGGCCGGTGTGGACGCTGGCGCGGCGCCCGAGGTCGAGCCGCTCAGGACAGCCGCCGTCGTCGCCAGCGCGACGATCACCCCCGTGATGCGAGACATGGCGCCACCCTAGGCTCGCCCGCCCTACGCTGGACAGCATGAGCAGCGAGGACGCGGTGCGCGAGGTCGCCGGCCGGGCCCGGGCCGCGAGCCACGAGCTGGCCACGGCCACGCGGGCGACCAAGGACGCCGCGCTGCACGCGATGGCCGACGCGCTGGTGGCCTCGGCGGCGGACGTCCTGGCCGCCAACGCCGAGGACGTCGTCCGCGCCGAGGCCGCCGGCACGCCTGCCAACATCGTCGACCGCCTCCGCCTCGACGAGTCCCGCCTCGAGGCGATGGCCCAGGGCCTGCGCGACGTGGCCGGCCTGCCCGACCCCGTCGGGGAGGTCCTGCGCGGCAGCACGCTGGCCAACGGCCTGGAGCTGCGGCAGGTGCGGGTGCCGTTCGGGGTGGTCGGGATGATCTACGAGGCACGCCCGAACGTCACCGCCGATGCCGCCGGGATCTGCCTGAAGTCCGGCAACGCGGTGCTGCTGCGCGGCTCCTCCAGCGCCCGGTCCAGCAACGCCGCGATCGTCGAGGCGATGCGCGGCGCGGTGGGCGGCAGCGGCCTGCCGGAGGACGTCGTACAGCTGGTGCCGGGCGACACCCACGACAGCGTCAAGGCGCTGATGCGTGCCCGCGGGCTCGTCGACGTGCTCATCCCGCGCGGGGGAGCGGGGCTGATCCGCAGCGTGGTCGAGGAGTCGACCGTGCCGGTCATCGAGACCGGCGTCGGCAACTGCCACGTCTACGTCGACGCCTCGGCGGACCTCGAGCAGGCGCTCGCGGTGGTGCTCAACTCCAAGACCCACCGCACCAGCGTCTGCAACGCGGCCGAGTCGCTCCTCGTCCACGAGGACGTCGCCGACGAGTTCCTGCCCGCCGTGGTCGAGGCCCTGCAGGCGGCCGGGGTGCTCATCCACGGCGACAGCGCGTTCGCGGAGTACGACGACGTGGTGCCGGCGACCGACGAGGACCACGCCGCCGAGTTCCTCGGCCTCGAGATCTCCGCCGCCGTCGTCCCCGACGTGGAAGGGGCGATCGCCCACATCCGCCGTTGGTCGTCGGGCCACACCGAGGCGATCCTCGCCCGCGACCAGGCGACGATCCGGCGCTTCGTGGCCGCGGTGGACTCGGCCGCGGTGATGGTCAACGCCTCGACCCGCTTCACCGACGGCGGGGAGTTCGGGTTCGGCGCCGAGATCGGCATCTCCACCCAGAAGCTGCACGCCCGCGGCCCGATGGGGCTGCCGGAGATGACGTCGAGCAAGTACGTCGTGGTCGGCGAGGGCCACGTCAGGTGATCGTCCGACGGTGCCGGTAGGGTGAGCGCCATGCTGAGCACCGTCATCACGCTGGCCGCCGAGGCCGAGAGCGAGCCTGCCGTCCACCCCTACGTCGTGGGTGCCATCGCCCTGGGGCTGCTGCTCGTCCTGCTGCTGGCCGTGGTCTCCTTCGGTGGCGGTCGCGAGCACAGCTGAGCCGGTGACCGGTCCCGTGGGGCAGCGTCGCGTCGGGGTGATGGGCGGCACCTTCGACCCCATCCACCACGGCCACCTCGTGGCCGCGTCCGAGGTGCAGGCCTGGTTCGACCTCGACGAGGTCGTGTTCGTGCCCACCGGCGACCCGTGGCAGAAGAGCGACCGGGAGGTCACCCCTGCCGAGCACCGCTACCTGATGACGGTGGTCGCGACCGCGGCCAACCCACGCTTCAACGTCTCCCGGGTCGACATCGACCGCGCCGGCAAGACCTACACGATCGACACGCTCCGCGACCTCAAGGCCCAGATGCCCGACGCCGAGCTGTTCTTCATCACCGGCGCCGACGCGCTCGCCGACATCTTCACCTGGCGTGACGCCGACGAGCTGTTCGACCTCGCCAACTTCGTCGGCTGCACCCGGCCCGGCTACGAGATGGACCCCGCGGCCCTCGCCAAGATCCCGGCCGACCGCGTGACCATGGTCGAGATCCCCGCCCTCGCGATCTCCTCCACCGACTGCCGCGAGCGCAAGCGTCGCGGCGAGCCCGTCTGGTACCTCGTGCCCGACGGCGTCGTCCAGTACATCGCCAAGCACGACCTCTACACGGCCACGGGTGCCACCGCCCGCCACCGGGCCCGCCCCGCCCCGAGCGCCGGCCCCACCACCAGCAAGGACTCCGCATGACTGCCACCGACCACGCCCTCGAGCTCGTCGCCGTCGCGGCCCAGGCCGCGCACGACAAGAAGGCCGACCAGGTCCTGGCCTTCGACGTCAGCGACCAGCTCGCCATCACCGACGCCTTCGTGCTGGCCAGCGCCAACAACGAGCGGGCCGTCGGCGCGATCGTCGACGAGGTGGAGGACAAGCTCCGTGAGGCGGGCGCCAAGCCGATCCGTCGCGAGGGGCACAAGGAGGGCCGCTGGGTGCTCCTCGACTACGGCGAGATCGTGGTCCACGTGCAGCACGAGGAGGAGCGGTCCTTCTACGCCCTCGAGCGCCTCTGGAGCGACTGCCCGCTCATCCCGCTGACCCTCGCGTGAGGCGCCTGGTCCTGCTCCGCCACGGCCGCACGGAGTGGAACGACACGGGGCGAGCGCAGGGCCACGCCGACGTGCCCCTCGACGCGACGGGTGAGGCGCAGGCCAAGGCGGTCGCGCCGGTCCTGGCGGCGCTGTCACCGGTCGCCCTCTGGTCGTCCGACCTCGCCCGGGCCGCCGGCACCGCTGCCGTGGTCGCCGCCGAGGCCGGGCTGGAGCCGGTCCTCGACGCCCGCCTGCGCGAGTTCGACGTCGGCCCGCACCGCGTCGGGCTGACCGACGAGCAGTACGCCGCCGCCCACCCCGAGGAGCACGCGGCCCTGGTCGCGGGTGACGTCGCGGCCGTCCCCGGGCGCGAGACGCCGGACGACGTCCTGGCGCGCTTCCTGCCCGCGCTGGCGGCGTACGCCGACACGCTGGGGGAGGACGAGACCGGTGTCGTCGTGTCGCACGGCGCGGCGCTGCGCGTGGCGGTCCCGGCCTTCCTCGGCTGGCGCGGCGAGGTCGCGGAGTCCCTCGGGGTGCTGGCCAACTGCGGCTGGGTGGTGCTCGAGCACTCGGCGTCGACCTGGACCGGAGGGATCGTGAGGTGGCGCCTGTCGGCGTGGAACCGGGTCGTGGGGTGAGCGACCGCGCCCGCGAGGTCGACGTGGCGCTCAGCCGCCAGCTCGCGAAGGTGATGGACGACGCCGTCACCGTGCCCGGCACCCGCGTCGGGGTCGGCCTCGACGCCGTGATCGGCCTCGTGCCCGGCATCGGCGACGCCGTCGGCAGCGCCCTCTCCGGCGTGATCGTCCGCGATGCCGTCCGGGCGCGGGTCCCGATGGCGGTGCTGGCCCGGATGGGGCTCAACCTCATCGTCGATGCCCTGCTGGGCCTGGTCCCCGGGTTCGGCGACCTCCTCGACGTCGCCCACCGGGCCAACCGCAGGAACGTCCGCCTGCTCATGCGCGAGATCGAGCGCCAGCCGCTGCGCGAGCCGCCGAGCACGGCGTACGTGATCGGTGCCGTCGCGCTCATGCTCGTCCCGGTGCTCGCCGGGGTGGCCGTGGCGGTGCTCGGGTTGTGGCTGCTCTGGCGCTGGCTGACCTGATCGGGACAGGCTCCCGACGCAAGGGGGGACCCCGATTTCACCTGCCGGTCAGGTGTCGGCTAATGTTCTCGACCGTTGGGGCTGTGGCGCAGCTGGTAGCGCATCTGCATGGCATGCAGAGGGTCAGGGGTTCGAGTCCCCTCAGCTCCACCAACGAGAAGGCCCGCGGATGTCCGCGGGCCTTCTGCCGTTCTCCCGGCGCGCGCCGGGGGCTCAGGAGGAGGCGGCGGGGTCACGACCGGTGACGAGCCCCGCGCAGAACAGCTCGGCGAACAGCTGCACGTCGTCCTCGTCGAGGCCCTTCGACCCGGCGAGCGGGCTCGTCTGCACCCCCAGGAACGCGGCCAGGAGCATGACCGCGGTCCGTGCGGGGTCGAGGTCGGACCGCAGGCGCCCCAGCCGTTGCTCGGCGGCCAGGAAGTCGGCGAGCAGGAGCGGCGGTCCGCCCGTCGACCGCAGGGCGTCGACGAGCTCCTCACGCGACAGGTCCTCGACCGGGCGCATCACGTGCGGCGAGGCCTCCTCGAGCGGGAGCACCGCCTCGCGCAACCGGGAGAGCTGGGTCAGCGTCTCCGCCAGGAGCTCCACGACCGGCGCGCTCCCGGCTCGTCCGGGGAGCTGCTCCATCCACTCGGTCACGTCGCGCTGGCCGGCCATCACGGCCGCGGCGAAGAGGGCCTTCTTGTCCGGGAAGTGCCGGTAGATCGTGCCTTCCGAGACGCCGGCTCGCTCCGCGATCGCCTTCGTCGTGGCGCCGTGGTATCCGGCCTCCGCGACCAGCTCCGTCGTGGCGCGGATGAGCGCGGCCTGGGTGCGCCGGGACCTCTCCTGCATCTCCGTCCGTCCTGTCGTCGTGGTGGAGGCACGTTACGGGCCTAGTCCGTGATGTCTCGACTCCGGAAGGCGAACAATGCCGCCCCGAGCGCAGCGACGACATAGAGGGCCCCGGTGCTCGCCGCGGCCGCGAGCGAGACGGCCTCGTTGCCACCCTGGGCGAGCGCGGTGAGGATCGCGCCCGGCAGCCAGTCGCTGATGTCGGTGGCCACGGCTGAGATGACCGCCTCCACCAGCAGCACATAGCCGACCCCCACCCCGATGGCGACGCCGGCGGAGCGGGTGAGCGTCGCCAGGGCCAGCCCGATGGAGCCCCAGACGAGCAACGACAGGTAGAGGTGCCCGGTGGCTTCGGCCAGCACCACGAGCAGGTCGGTGCCCCACGCGTCCGGGGAGAAGCCTCCTGCCTGCGCCGCGACGGGCGCGACCGCCACGTTGACGACCAGCGCCGTGACGCAGGTGAGGGCCGTGACGAGGGCGAGAGCGATCCACTTGCCCATGAGCAGCCGCCCCCGACGGGGCTCGGCCGCCACGAGGATGCGGACCAGGCCGGTGCTGTAGTCGCTCGCTGCCGCGAGCGCCCAGAAGGCCAGGGTGATGACGCCGAAGAACGACGCGGCTGCTCCCAGGCCGGCGACGATGCCGTCGGGCGACAGGAGCGCAGCGGCGCTCGGGAAGGAGACGCCCGGACCGTCGGCCGGAGCGGCCCCGGACTCGTCGACGACGTTGAACATCACGAAGTTGATCAGCACGGCGAACACCACCACCAGGCCGAACCAACCGATGAGGACCGAGCGCCGACGCAGGCGCAGCAGCTCGCTCCGGACCACGCCGATCATCGGACGCCCTCCCGTCGGACGCCTCCGCGGAGGGCGGCACCCCGCGCGTCGGCCAGCTCGCCGTCGTCGGTGCCGGTCATCGCGAGGAAGACGGCCTCCAGGCTGTCGCGGTGCACGGCGAGCGAGCTCAGGGTGATCCCTGCGGCCGCGGCCTGGCGGTTGATCAGTGCCGCATCGGCCTCGCCGGCGACCACGCGCAGGGTGGGCTCCTCGGCGCTCACGCTCCACCCGTGCCCCTCGAGGACGTCGCGGAGAGCCCCGCGGTCGGACGCGTCCTCGGGCGCGACCGCGACGCTCGTCGTCGCCCGTCGCATCAGCTCGGACATGGGCCCGGAGAACACCAGGACTCCGAAGCGCACGACCACGACGTAGGTGCAGATGGTCTCGATCTCCGACATGAGGTGGGACGAGACGACGACCGTGCGGCCCTCCGAGCCGAGCTGCCGCAGCAGCGTCCTGATCTCGACGATGCCGGCCGGGTCGAGACCGTTGGTCGGCTCGTCGAGGATCAACAGCGCGGGATCGGGGAGCAGCGCCGCGGCGATCCCGAGGCGCTGCTTCATGCCGAGCGAGAAGCGTCGTACGGGCTCGTTCCCCCTCCCGGCGAGCCCGACCACCTCGAGGACCTCGTCGACGCGGCTGCGGGGGAGGCCGCGCAGCGCGGCCAGCGAGGCGAGGTTCGCCCGGGCGGAGAGTCCGGGGACGAAGGCCGGCCCCTCGATGAGCGCCCCCACCTCTGCGGCGTACGCGGTCGGGTCGTCGATGCCGCGGCCCAGGACGGTGGCCGAGCCCCCGCTCGGCGCGACCAGCCCGAGCAGCATGCGGATGAGCGTGGACTTGCCCGATCCGTTGGGGCCGACCAGGCCGACGACGCCGCCCGCCGGCAGCTCGAGGTCGAGGCCGTCGACGGCGACCAGGGTCCCGAAGCTGCGGGTCAGGGCCTCGGTGGTGATCACCATGGCAGTTCCTCCCCAAATGTAAGTGAGTACTCACTTACATTCTCACGGCCTGCTCGTCCACACAAGTCCGTCGCCGAGTCGGCCATTGCGCCGGGGCGGTGGCACCATGTGCTCATGACCGCGACCGACGTCTCCACCAGCTCCACTCCGGCCGTCTCCGAGCGCACGGCAGCCCACATCGAGGCCACCGAGCGCTACGCCGCGCACAACTACCACCCGCTGCCCGTGGTGCTCGCCGAGGGCGACGGCGCGTGGGTCGTCGACGTCGACGGCAAGCGCTACCTCGACTGCCTCGCGGGCTACTCGGCGCTCAACTTCGGCCACTCCAACGAGCGCCTCGTCGCGGTCGCGCGCGAGCAGCTCGGCAGGCTCACGCTGACCAGCCGCGCGTTCTTCAACGACAAGCTCAGCGGCTTCGCCGAGGCCCTGTGCCGCCTGACCGGCAAGGACATGATCCTGCCGATGAACTCCGGCGCCGAGGCCGTCGAGACCGCCATCAAGGTCAGCCGCAAGTGGGGCTACGAGGTCAAGGGCGTCCCGGCCGGGCAGGCCACCATCATCACGATGGAGGGCAACTTCCACGGCCGCACCACGACCATCGTGAGCTTCTCCGACGACGAGGTCGCCACCTCGGGCTACGCGCCCTTCACCACGGGCTTCCGCGGTGTGAAGTACGGCGACATCGAGGCGGTCGCGTCCGCCATCGACGAGACCACGGTGGCCGTCCTCTTCGAGCCGATCCAGGGCGAGGGTGGCGTGGTCATGCCGCCCGAGGGCTTCCTGCGCGACCTGCGTGCGCTGTGCACCGAGCGCAACGTGCTGATGGTGGCCGACGAGATCCAGTCCGGTCTCGCGCGCTCCGGCAGGACGTTCGCCTGTGACCACGAGGACGTCGTCCCCGACATCTACATCATGGGCAAGGCCCTCGGCGGCGGGATCTACCCGGTCTCCGCGATCGCCGCGGACCGCGAGGTCATGGACGTCATCACGCCCGGCTCGCACGGCTCGACCTTCGGCGGCAACCCGCTCGCGGCGGCCATCGGCACCGAGGTCGTCGCGATGCTCGAGGAGGGCACCTTCCAGGCCCGCTCGGCCGAGATCGGCGCGCAGCTCGAGGCCGGCTTCGGCCGGCTCGTCGGCAAGGGCCTCTCCGACGTCCGCGTCCGGGGCGCCTGGGCCGGCATCGACATCGACCCGACGCTCATGTCGGGCCGGCAGATGTCGGAGGCGCTGATGGCGCGCGGCATCCTCGCCAAGGACACCCACGGCTCCACCGTCCGCTTCGCCCCGCCGCTGGTCGCCAGCGACGAGGACGTCGCCGGCCTGGTCGCCGCGGTCACCGAGATCGTCGCCGCGGGCTGATCGCGCTGCGCGGCCCGGGCGGCCTCCACCGGGGTCAGCCCCTCCAACGGCGACCGGAGGGTGGGGGATGCGCGTCGAGGTGGTGCGCGACCAGCTCGGCGGCGTCCCCCGCGCAGGCCGCGGCGAAGGACGCCTCGTCGTCCCCGTGGGACCTCAGGCGATGGTGAGTCCGCCGTCGACTGGGATCGTCTGCCCGGTGACGTAGCCCGCGGCGTCGGACGCCAGCCAGACGGCGGTCGCCGCCAGCTCGCGCGGGTCGCCCTTGCGGCCGGCCGGCACGCGGGTCATGACCTGGTCGAGGTAGCCCTCGGGGTAGGTCGCGGTCATCTCCGAGGAGAAGAAGCCGGGCGCGAGGGCGTTGACGCGGATGCCCTTGCGGCCCATCCACTGCTGGGCGAGGTCGCGGGTGAGGCCGCCGAGGCCGGCCTTGGAGGCGGAGTACGCCGCCTGCGGCAGGCCGCCGGTGGTGATCCCGAGGATCGAGGAGATGTTCACGATGCTCGAGCCGGGCTGCATCACCCGGCCGCACGCCTGCGCCATCCAGTAGCAGCCGTTGAGGTTGACGTCGATCACCGAGCGGAACTCGTCGGGCGTCTCCCGGGTCGCGGGGACGGCGGTGCCGACGCCCGCGTTGTTGACCAGCACGTCGACCCGGCCGAACTTCGCCATCGCCTCGTCCACGAGCCGCTGGCACTGCTCGGGGTCGGCCACGTCGGTCGCGACGGTGTGCACGCGTCGGCCGGTCGATCGGACGGAATCGGCGACCCGCTCCAGCTTGTCCACACGACGCGCGCCCAGCACGACGTCGGCGCCCGCCTCGGCGAAGCAGTGGGCGAACGCGACGCCCAGACCGCTGGAGGCACCCGTGACGATGACGACCTTGCCGTCGAGGCGGAAGAGATCCATGACGCTCATGCCCGCTGACCCTAGGACGTGCCGCTCGTCACCTCGGCCACGGGGGTGGCCGCGGCCCGCGGCAGGTCGCGCACGGACTGGGAGCAGAGCACCGCGGCACAGATCAGCGCGTACGCCACCCCCGAGCCGACGAGCACCTCGCTGGCGCCCAGCCAGAGCGCGAGGGGACCCCAGAGCAGCTGGCCGATGGGCATGGCGACGAAGGATCCGAGGGCGTCGTAGGAGTAGGCGCGCGAGAGCATGTCGTCGTCGATGTTCTCCTGCATCGCGAGGTTCCAGCCCATGGAGAAGACCTCGATGCCGGCCCCGCCCACGAAGGCGGCGAGCACCAGTGCCAGGAGGACGGGGTCGACGCCCAGCATGACCATCGGCACCGAGGCGAGGCTGATCCCGGCCATGCCCCACAGGAGGGGCCGCTCGAGCCGCACCCGCAGCAGCACCACGGCCATCACGAGTAGGCCGACCGCCTCGGCGGACAGGACGAGTCCCCAGCCCTGGCGACCGACGGCTGCGGTGTCCTCCGCGACGGCGGGCCCGAGCGTCTGCATGGTGCCGACGTGGATCATGTTGAGGACACCGAAGGCCACCACGACGACCCACAGCCACGTCGTCGACCAGAAGAAGGTCCACCCCTCGCGGAGCTCCGCGATGGTGCTGGTGGAGGCCTTCCGCTCGCGGGGCGGCACCTTCACGGGCACGAGCAGCACCGCGGCGACGAACCAGGTCGCGGCGTCGACGGCGAGCGCCCAGCCGGAGCCGATGCTCACGACGAGCAGGGCGCCGACGGTCGGGCCGAGGACGGCGAGGCCGTTGCGGGTCAGCGACAGCAGCGCGTTGGCCGGCTGGAGCGCGTCGCGGGGGACCAGCTGCGGCACCATGCTCGCCATCGCCGGGAACGCGATGGCCGAGACCGCACCGTGCACGACCGAGAGCACGATGACCATCCACAGCTCGGCGGCGCCCGTGATCACCAGGAAGGCGATGAGGCCCTGGGTGACGGCGGAGGCGAGGTTGGAGGCCTGGAGCACCACGGTGCGGGGGAACCGGTCGGAGATCACGCCTCCCCAGAGGAGCAGGACCACCATCGGGATGGTGTGCGCTGCCAGCACCTGGCCGAGCGCTGCCGGCGAGTCGTCGATGTCGAGCACGGCGAAGGCCAGGGCGATGTTGGCCATCATCCCGCCGAAGGTGTTGACCAAGCGCGACGCGAAGTACCACGCGAAGCTGCGGTTGCGCAGCGGTGCGAAGGAGGCTGCCCAGGTCATCGGCCCGCCTCGGGAGCGGAGTCGCGACCCGGCACCCAGCGGGCGGCCTCGCCCTCGAGCCCGCCGGTCATCGTGAAGGCGGTGGTGGTGGCGCTGACGTGCACGGTGTCGGGGGTGCCGGCCGGGCGGGCCTCGGCATGGAGGAGGTGGGAGGCCTCGTGCAGCAGGTCGAGGGCCCGCCGCCACGCCTCGACGGGCACCCACGCCTCGAGGTCGCTCGACGAGCCCGACCCGCGACCCGCCTCGAGCAGCCGGCGCTCCACCTCGAGCGCCGTGGCCCGGGCGTAGGCGATCCGGTCGTCGAGGGGGCTCGTGCGGTCGGCGACGTCGCGCGTGGCGTCGTACCGGTAGCGCTTGGCCACGCCGCCGCGGATCTTCTCCTCGCTCTCGACCACGAGCTCGCCGACGTCGTGGAGCTGGCGCAGGTGGTACGACGCGTTGGCGTGGGTGATCCCCAGGGCGCGGGCCACCTCGGCCGCGCTCATCGCCTCGGCGGTCAGCAGCGAGAGGATCCGCAGCCGCACCGGGTGTGCCGTCGCCCGCAGTCGCGTCACCGCGTCCTGGTCCGTCTCGTCCATCGCCCCACCCTCCAAGAGTCGTTGGGCAGTAGCGTGCCGTCGCCCCGATGAACTGTCAAACACTTCTTGGAGGGTGACCCGCCCGAGACCTCCCGAGCCCGACCCTGAGATGACCCTGACTCGCCCCCGGGAGGGGATGATCCCGGCTGATCGGCGTGCTTGGCTTGTCATCGACAAGGCGCGGGCACCCGGCCCGCGGAGGAGTGAGTGAGATGTCCGACCAGTACCCCAGCCCGCAGGACCAGTCCGGTCAGGGCGGCTTCCAGCAGGGCGGCCACGAGCAGGGTGGCTACGCCCAGCAGCCGGAGCCCGCCTACCGCGCGGCGCCCGCCACCATGTCGGCGCAGGAGGAGCGCACCTGGGGTGCGATCAGCCACGCCGGCGCCGTGGTCGCGATGATCTGCTCGGTCGGGTTGCTGGGGTTCCTGGCCTCGATCGCGGTGTACGTCGTCCACAAGGACCGCGGGCCGTTCGTCCGCTCCCACGCAGCCAACTCGATCAACGTCCAGATCTCGATGTTCATCTGGCTGGTCGTGGCCGCGGTCCTCTACGTCATCCTCGGCCTCGTCACCCTCGGCATCGGGTTCGTGGTCTTCCTGCCGGTCTTCGCCGTGCCGTTCGTCGTCGCCGGCGTCCTGCACGTCATCGGCGCGGTCAAGGCATGGAACGGCGAGTGGTGGAACCCGCCGTTCACCCCGCAGTTCGTCAGGTGAGCTCGCGCAGGACCTCGTCCTGCCACGCGAACGCTGCCCGGGTCCGGACCACCAGGTCCGGCCCGGGCAGCAGTGCTTCCACCCGCTCCGCCATTCCCGCCGGCAGGTCGGTGCGCAGGTAGCGCAGCCCGAAGTCGTGGCGTGCCGGGCAGTGCCGGATGCGCAGCAGCCGCACGAGCGGCTCGACCGCGAACCGCAGGTGGAGCGAGGTGGCCTCGGCGAGGTCGTCCCGGGCGATCGCCCGCTCGACGAGCCAGGCCCCCGTCTGGCGCCGCGCGGCGGTCTGCGCCACCGCCTGCCGGCGCTGCGCCTCCATCTCCGCCTCGTCGTCGTCCTCGAGGACGAGCAGGCCGGCGGGGTCGTGCACCACCAGCGGCACGCCGTGCCGGCGGGTGTCCATGGTGAGGCGCTCGGGAGTGGCCTGCACGACCACGTCCAGCAGCCGCGTCGGCCGGCTCAGGTCCGCGGCATCCGGTTGCAGGTGGACGAAGCACTGCCGGCCGGAGGGCCACGTCGCCTCGGGCAGCTCCCACACGTGGTCGACCGGGAGCTCGCGCCGGGCCAGGGCCAGCACGGCGTCGTACGTCGCCGTGGCGTCGCCGCTGCACCAGGCCTCGACGTCGAGGTCGGAGTGCTCGTCCCAGCCACCGGTCACCGCCGACCCGTTGACCACGACCACTTGCAGCGCCGGCACGTGCTGGGGGAGCGCGGCGAGGAAGCGGAGGCAGTCGTCGTACCTGCTCAGGTCAGCAGCCATGGGAGCGAGTATGATGTCTCTCGTGCACCAGCAGCTCCTTCTTCGACAGCCGCGCTGATCGGGATCTCCCACCCACGGAGACCGACACGCGGCCACCCCTCCATGCGAGGGGTTTTTTCATGCCCGACCCCAGCATCACCCGCACCTGCAGAGGACACGCCATGAGCAGCCCAGACACGAGCGACACCGGAGTCCACGAGGCCGAGCGCGCGACGTACGACATCGCCGCCACCGAGACGAAGTGGCAGCGTGTCTGGGAGGACCTCCAGCCCTTCAGGGCAGACGACGACAGCCCGCGGGAGAAGCGCTACGCGCTGACGATGTTCCCCTACCCGAGCGGCGACCTGCACATGGGTCACGCCGAGGTGTTCGCGCTGCACGACGTGGTCGCGCGCTACTGGTGGCAGCGTGGCTACGAGGTGCTGAACCCCATGGGCTTCGACTCGTTCGGCCTGCCCGCGGAGAACGCCGCGATCCGCCACGACGAGCACCCCGACACCTACACCCGGGCCAACATCGCCAAGTCGATCGAGTCGTGCCAGAAGTACGCCGCGTCGTTCGACTGGACGCGCACGTTCAACACCAGCGACCCGGAGTACTACCGCTGGACGCAGTGGCTGTTCCTGGAGTTCTACAAGCGCGGCCTGGCCTACCGGAAGAACAGCCCGGTGAACTGGTGCCCCAACGACCAGACCGTGCTGGCCAACGAGCAGGTCGTCGGCGGTGTCTGCGAGCGGTGCGGGGCGGAGGTGACCAAGAAGAACCTGACGCAGTGGTACTTCAAGATCACCGACTACGCCCAGGAGCTGCTGGACGGCCTGGACGAGCTGGAGAAGACCTGGCCCGACCGCGTCGTCACCGCGCAGCGCAACTGGATCGGGCGCTCGGAGGGGGCGCACGTCACGTTCGCCCTGCACACCGCCGGCGGCGAGCGCGACATCGAGGTCTACACCACGCGCCCCGACACGCTGTACGGAGCGACGTTCATGGTGGTGGCGGCCGACGCCGCGCTGGCCGCCGAGATCGTGCACCCCGACCGCGCGCAGGCGCTGGAGGACTACCTGGTCGAGGTCCGCAAGGCCTCCGACATCGACCGGCTGGCGACCGACCGGCCCAAGACGGGCGTCGACCTGGGCATCACCGCCACGAACCCGGTCTCGGGCGAGGAGATCCCGGTCTGGGCGAGCGACTACGTGCTGGCCGACTACGGCACCGGCGCCATCATGGCCGTGCCCGCCCACGACCAGCGCGACCTCGACTTCGCGCGCGCGATGGGACTGCCGGTGCGCCGCGTCATCGACGTACCCGGTGAGGGCGACCCCGAGGAGACCGGCGTCGCGACGTCCGGCGAGGGGGCGTACGTCAACTCCGGCAGCCTGGACGGGCTGCGCGACAAGGCGTCCGGCATCCGCGCGATCGTCGAGCGGCTGGAGGCCGACGGGCGCGGCTCGGGGGCGGTCAACTTCCGCCTGCGCGACTGGCTGATCAGCCGCCAGCGCTACTGGGGACCCCCGATCCCGATCATCCACTGCCCGGTGGACGGCGAGGTCCCGGTGCCCGAGGACCAGCTGCCGGTGACCCTGCCGATGCTGAAAGGTGCCGACCTGAAGCCGAAGGGCACCTCGCCGCTGGGCGCGGCGACCGACTGGGTCGAGGTCACCTGCCCGACCTGCGGCGGCCCGGCCACGCGGGACACCGACACCATGGACACCTTCGTGGACTCGTCCTGGTACATGTTCCGCTACTGCTCGCCCCACGAGACCGACCGGCCCTTCGACAGCGCCAAGGTCAACGCGTGGATGCCGTGCAACCTGTACGTCGGCGGCGTCGAGCACGCGGTGCTGCACCTGCTGTACGGCCGGTTCTTCACCAAGGTGCTGAACGACATGGGCCTGGTCGACTTCCGCGAGCCGTGGTCGGCCCAGCTGAACCAGGGCTTCGTGATCAACCAGGGCAAGAAGATGAGCAAGTCGCTGGGCAACGGCGTCAACCTGGGGGAGCAACTTGCGGCCTTCGGCGTGGACGCGGTGCGGCTGACCCTGGTCTTCGCGGGTCCGCCGGAGGACGACATCGACTGGGCCAACATGTCGCCCGACGGGTCGTTGCGCTTCCTGCAGCGCGCCTGGCGGCTGTCCGGCGACGTCACCTCGGCCCCCGGCGTGGACGTGTCGACCGGCGACGTCGCGCTGCGGCGTACGACGGCGCGGACGGTGCACGACGCCGCCGAGCTGGTCGAGTCCTACCGCTTCAACGTGATGGTCGCCCGGGTGATGGAGCTGGTGAACGCCACCCGCAAGGCGATCGACTCCGGGTGCGGGCCCGACGACCCGGCCGTGCGCGAGGCGACCGAGGCGGTGGCGATCCTGCTGTCGCTGGTCGCGCCCTACACGGCCGAGGAGATGTGGGAGCGGCTGGGCCACGAGCCCACGGTCGTCCGCACTGGCTGGCCGGCCGTCGACGAGGCGCTGCTGGTCGAGGACACGGTCACCGCGGTCGTGCAGGTCAAGGGCAAGGTGAAGGCGCGCCTGGAGGTGTCCCCGGACGTCTCCGAGGCCGACCTGGAGGCCGCCGCCCTGGCCGACGCCGGCGTGCAGCGGGCGATCGACGGCGCGACCGTGCGCAAGGTGATCGTGCGCGCCCCCAGGCTGGTCAACATCGTGGTGTGATCCCACCACCATCTAGGGTCGCTGCATGACTCAGGTCGTCGTGGTCACGGACTCGACCGCGAGCCTGCCCGCCGAGGTGGCGCAGGCTCGCGGCATCCGGGTCGTGCCGCTCCAGGTGGTGATCGGCGCGCGGGTGCTCGAGGAGGGACCCGACGGTGCCACGCCCGACGTGGTCGCGGAGGCGCTGCGCGACTTCGTGCCGGTCAGCACCTCGCGCCCGGCACCGGCCCTGTTCGCCGACCTCTACCGCTCGCTCGAGGCCGAGGGCGTCGACGAGATCGTGTCGGTGCACCTGTCCGGCGAGATGAGCGGCACCTTCGAGTCCGCCCAGCTCGCGGCGCTCGAGGTCGAGCTGCCGGTGCACGTGGTGGACTCCGGGCAGGTCGGCATCGCCACCGGCTTCGCCGCCCTCACCGCGGCCGACGTGCTCGACGCCGGCGGGACCGGGGAGGAGGCGGCGCAGGCCGCGCTCGCCCGGGGGCAGGCGGCGACCTCGCTGTTCTACGTCGACACGCTGGAGTACCTCCGCCGCGGCGGGCGCATCGGCGCCGCCGCCGCGATCCTCGGCAGCGCGCTGTCGGTGAAGCCGCTGCTCGAGATCGCCGAGGGCCGCGTGGCACCACGCGAGCGCGTCCGCACCGCCTCGCGGGCCCTGGCCCGACTCGCCGAGCTCGCCGTCGAGGCGGCGGGCGACCAGCCGGTCGACGTGTGCGTCTCCCACCTGGCCAACGCCGGCCGCGCCGAGGAGCTCGCCGCCACCCTGACCGACCGGCTCGCCGACGGGCTGGAGGGGCGCGAGGTGATGTGCGGGGAGCTCGGTGCCGTGCTCGGCGCCCACGTCGGACCCGGCATGGTCGCGGTCTGCGTCTCCCCGCGGCCCTGACGTCCGAGCGGCTCTCCACAGATTGCCGATCGCCCCTGTCGACGGGGCGTGCGCGTTCCTAGCGTGGACGGCATGCGCCAATCCCAGTCGTCCTCCGAGCACGCCGAGGCGGTGTCGCGGCGGCTGGCGACGCTGAGCGCGGAGCTTGCCGCGGTGCGCGGGGAGCCGGCCGACGCGCTCGACCCGGCCCAGGGCCACACCCGGGTCCGCGAGCGACCCGACCGGCACCCTGCGCCTGCGCCCGCTCCGGCGCCCGTCGTGCCGCCGGTGCCGGGCCGCCACGCCTCGCGCCGGCTGCGGGTCGGCGGGGTGCAGCTCGGCCCGCTGCACCTCGCCGTCGTCGCGGTGGTCGCGGCACTGGCCGTCGGGCTGGCGGCGTGGTGGGCGGTGCGCGACCAGGCTCGCCCCGTGCCGGTCGCGCCGGCCGCGTCCGGTGCGACCGGGTCGGCCACGCCGCTGGCCCCCGTCGTGCCGTCGGACGCCACCGGCACGGGTGGCGCGTCCGGCGGGACCGGCCCGGGGGAGGACCTGGTGGTCGACGTCGCGGGCAAGGTACGACGTCCGGGCATCGCCGTGCTGCCCGCCGGGTCGCGCGTGGTGGACGCCCTGCAGGCGGCGGGCGGCGCCCGGCGAGGTGTCGACCTCACCGCGCTCAACCTCGCGCGCCCCGTGGTGGACGGCGAGCAGATCCTCGTGGGCGTCGCCCCGGCCGCGGGAGTGGCCGGGACGGTCGACTCCGCGGCCCCGGGTGGGGCGGCGCTCGTCAACCTCAACACCGCCGACCAGGCGGCTCTCGACACGCTGCCCGGCGTCGGACCGGTGACGGCGGACGCCATCCTCGCGTGGCGCGACAGCAACGGCGGCTTCACCTCCGTCGACGAGCTGCTCGAGGTCGACGGCATCGGTGAGGCCACCCTCGCCGACCTCGCTCCGCTCGTCACCCTCTGACCCGACGTGCCCGACCTGCGCGCGGTCGCCCTCGGCCTCGGTGCCTGGGCGGGCGCGCTCCTGGTCCTCCTCGCGCCGGGCCCACCGGCCCTCGCAGCGATCGTGGCGGTGGTGGTCCTGGTCGTGACCGGCGTGGTCCGCCGGTGGTGGTCCCCCGGCTGGCTGGGGCCGCTCGCAGCCCTCGCGGCGGTCGCCGGGGTGGCCGCGCTCCAGCACGTCCTCCTGACCACCTCGCCCCTCGCGGCCCTGGCCGAGGAGGGCGCCGTCGTCACGGTGGAGCTCGAGCTGACCTCCGACGTGCGCGTGGTGAGCGGGCAGTACGGCGACCTCCAGGTCGTCCGGGCCGCCGTGACCCGCGCCGAGGGGCGGGGGAGCGCGTGGACGCTCGACGCGCCGGTCGTGGTGATGGCCCCCGCCGACTGGCCACGGCTGCCGCTGGGCACCCGGCTGGAGACGACGGCCCGCCTCGTCCCCGGCGACGGGGACGTGGCTGCCCTGGTGCGCCCGTCGGGAGAGCCGACGGTCGTGGCCGAGCCCGGCGTGTGGTGGGACGCCGCGGCAGCCGTACGCCGCTCGGTGCGCGCCGCGGTCGCCGGACGGGACGCCGACGCGCGCGAGCTCGTGCCGGCGCTGGTGGTCGGGGACGACGGCGGGCTCGACCCCGACCTCGCCGACGACTTCCGGACCACCGGGCTGACCCACCTGCTGGCGGTGAGCGGGACCAACCTGACCCTGGTGGTGGGCTTCCTGCTCGTGCTCGGCCGGTGGCTCGGGGTGCGCGGCCCGTGGCTCTACGCCCTGGGTGTCCTCGGCATCGTCGGCTTCGTGCTGACCGCGCGGGCCGAGCCGAGCGTCGTGCGCGCCGCGGCGATGGGTGCCGTGGCGCTGGTCGGGATGGGGCGCAACGGACGGTCCCGCGGGGTGCGGGGCCTGGGCGTGGCGGTGCTCGGCCTGCTGCTGGTGTGGCCGCGGCTCGCCGTGACGGCGGGCTTCGCGCTGTCCGCGCTCGCGACCGCCGGGATCCTCCTGCTGGCGCCGGTCTGGCGCGACGCGCTCGGGCGGTGGACGCCGCGGTGGGTCGCGGAGGCGGTGTCGGTGCCGCTGGCGGCGCAGGTGGCCTGCACGCCGGTCGTGGCGGCCATCTCGGGCCAGGTCAGCCTCGTCGCGGTCGGGGCCAACCTGCTGGCCGCACCGGCCGTCGCGCCGGCGACCGTGCTGGGCCTGGGCGGCGGGCTGCTCGGGCTGGTGTGGAGCCCGCTCGGGGTCGCGGTGGCTGCCCCGGCGGCGTGGTCGGCGGCCTGGATCATCGCGGTCGCCCGCTGGGGCGCGGGCATCCCGACGGCCGCGGTCGACTGGGGCACCGGTCCGGTGCCGCTCGTGCTGCTCACCGGGCTGTGCCTGCTGTCGGTGCCACTCGCCCCGCGGCTGCTCGGACGACCGGCCACGACCCTCGCCTGCACCGGTCTGCTCGTGGTCATGATGCTGGTCCGGCCGCCCTCGCCGGGCTGGCCGCCGCGCGGGTGGGTGCTGGCGATGTGCGACGTGGGCCAGGGGGACGCCCTCGTCCTGCGCGCCGGCCCCGGCTCGGCGGTCGTGGTCGACGCCGGGCCCGAGCCCGCACCGACCGACGCCTGCCTGGACCGGCTCGAGGTCGAGGCCGTGCCCCTGCTCGTGTTGACGCACTTCCACGCCGACCACGTCGGAGGCGTCGCAGGCGTGCTGGACGGCCGCGAGGTGGGCGAGGTCGAGGGCACGGGGCTGCTCGACCCGCCCGAGGGCGCCAGGGCGACCGGGCGAGCGGTCGGCCACGACCTGGCCCCGGCGGCGTACGGCCTCACCCGGCGCGTCGGCGCGGTGACACTGCAGACGGTGTGGCCACGTCCCGGCGCCGGCCCGGGCGACCCCGCGGAGAGCGCGCCCAACAACGCCAGCGTCGTCCTCGTCGCCGAGGTGGGCGGGGTGCAGGTCCTGCTGACCGGCGACGTCGAGCCCTCGGCCCAGCGGACCCTCGCCCGCGACCTGGCGGGCCTGCGCGTCGACGTGCTCAAGGTGCCGCACCACGGCAGCCGCCACCAGGACCTCGACTGGCTCACGTCGCTGCAGGCGCGGCTCGCGCTGGTGTCGGTGGGGGAGGACAACGACTACGGGCACCCGGCGCCCGAGCTGGTGGCAGCGCTCTCCGCGGCCGGTGCGAGCGTGTGGCGCACCGACGTCTCCCGCGACGTGGTCGTGGTGGTCGAGGACGGCGAGCTGGGTGTCGTCGCCCGCGGATAGGGTGAGGGCACCATGGCTCGCACTCCCTCCGCCGCGCAGGTCCTCGGCCACGTCGTCCTCGTGACGGGCAAGGAGGAGTACCTCTCCTCCCGCACCGTCGCGTCCGTGCGCGAGGCCGTGCGGGCCCACGACGCCGAGGCGGAGATCGCCGAGTCGTCGGCCTCCGACCTGACCCTGGCCTCGCTCGGCGAGATGTCGGCGCCGTCGCTCTTCTCCTCGATCCGGTGCGTTGTCGTGCGCGGGCTGGAGGATCTCCCCGACGAATCCGTCGACGGGCTGCTCGACTACTGCGCGGCCCCGGCGGACGACGTCGCACTCGTGCTGGTGCACTCCGGCGGGCAGAAGGGGAGCGGTGTGCTCACCAAGCTGCGCAAGCTGTCGCCGGTGACGGAGGTGAAGTCCGAGGAGGTCAGGCCCAGCGAGATGGCCGGCTTCGTGACGTCCGAGGTCGCCTCGCACGGTGCGCGGATCGACTCCGACGCCGCGACCTTCCTCGTCCAGGCCGTCGGCACCGACCTCCGGTCGCTCGCCGCCGCGGCCGACCAGCTCACCAACGACTTCCACGGCGAGCAGCTGACCGTCGACAAGGTCCAGCGCTACTTCGGGGGTCGCGCCGAGGCGAAGTCGTTCACCGTCGCCGACGCGGCGTTCGCCGGGCGTCGCGCCGCGGCGCTGGAGGAGCTGCGCTGGGCGCTCGACTCCGGGACCTCGCCGGTGCTGGTCACCTCGGCGATGGCGGCGTCCGCACGCAGCCTCGCCCGCTACCTCGGCGCCCCGCGGGGAGCCCGTGACGCCGACCTCGCCCGCGACCTCGGCGTGCCCCCGTGGAAGGTGCGCACGGTGCGCGACCAGTCACGCTCCTGGAGCGCGGAGGGCATCGCCGCCGCGGTCCGGGCGGTGGCCCACGCGGACGCCGACATCAAGGGGCAGGCGCACGACGCGTCCTACACCCTCGAGCGGCTCGTGCTCACCGTCGCCGGCCTGCGCGACGGCCGCTGAGGCGGGCCCTCGGCCCCCCGAAATGCAGGACACCCGCCACGGAGGGCGGGTGTCGCAGGTGAAGGTCCGCGTCAGAGCGAGGCGGTCTTCTTGGCGATCGAGGACTTGCGGTTGGCGGCCTGGTTGGCGTGGATGACGCCCTTCGAGGCGGCCTTGTCGAGGGCCTTCATCGCGTCGCGGCCGGCGGCGACGGCAGCGTCCTTGTCGCCCGCCTCGGACAGCTCGCGGAACTTGCGCACCGCGGTCTTCAGGCGCGACTTGACGGCCTGGTTGCGCTGACGAGCCTTCTCGTTCTGCTTGTTGCGCTTGATCTGGGACTTGATGTTCGCCACGTGTGGGTCCTCGGAGCTAGAACTGGTCTGGAATGGAAGTCTGGTGCTTGTCGGCTGCCTGGCAACCCCGGGCAGAGGGTCGGGTGCCGGACATGCAGGGAGAAACACTACCGTCACGCTCGTGGGCGCCCAAATCGCCCGCTGCGTGTGCGGGACGGTCGGGACGTACGTCGCAAGCGCTCAGCGGCCGGTGCGCCGGGCGACGGCCTCCAGCATCCTCCTCGACTCCCGCACGCGGAAATCGTTGAGCGTCGGCAGGTTGCGGTCGACCGCCACGACCGAGCGGACCGCGAGGTGCGCGCCGAACCCGGCCAGGAAGGCCGTCACCACGTCCTCGCCCGCCTCGGCGAGCACGGGGGAGTCGGCGCTCGAGTCGTCGAACCACGGCTCGTCCACCCGCTCGAGCCGGGCGAGGAGGGGGTCCACCCACGCGGGTCCGCGCGCCGCCATGCCCCAGTCGACGAAGACGACCTCCCCGACCGGGCGCCTGAGCAGGTTGTCCACCCGGATGTCCCAGTGCACGACCTGGGTCGTGGGCCGGCCGGCGTGCTCGCGCAGGACGTCGGCCCACCCGTGGGGGTCGGAGCGGAGCCACGGAGGCAGGGGTGCTGTGGCGGGAGCGTCGACCAGCGTCTCGAGGCACGCGGCCCACTTGCGGAAGACGGAGGCGACGTCGACCAGGTCGACCGACGCCGGCACCCCACGCTCCTGCAGGACCGCGGAGAGCCGGTCCGTCCCCGACAGCACGGCCTCGAGCTCGCCGGGATGCGTGAAGTCGGGGTGGCGCCCGTCGACGTCCTCGACGAGCAGCGCGACCCAGGCCCCGTCGTCGTACGACGCCAGCAGCCGCGCCCAGAGCTCGTGGTCGCCGAGGTGGCCGAGCACGCCGATCTCGCGGCGGAACAGCCCGGGGGTGTCGGGGTTGAGCTCCGACCCGACGGCCTTGACGAAGGCGCGGGTGCCGTCGGCGCAGGTCAGCCGCGTGGCGCACCCCGGTGACATCCCACCGACCTGCTCGGCCGTCGCGACGACGGGGGACCCGAGCTGCTCCTCCACCCAGGAGCGGACCGGGGCGGGGACGGCGTCGTAGGTGAGGCGTACGCCGACCGCGCGCGGACCGGTCACGACCAGCCGCGCCGCTCCGCGAGCCAGTCCCAGCACACCTCGCCCTGCCAGCGCTGGTGGTCGCGGATGTGCGGCGACGTCGGTGGGACGGGCAGCTCGCACTGGGTGAAGAAGTAGCCGACGTAGAGCGCGAGGTTGACGTCGAACGCCTCCGGGTCGACGTCGCGGAGCAGCCGGCGACGGCCGATGACGGCGTCGACGTCGATGCCCTCGCCCCGCGGTCCGATCAGGGCGGCGAAGGAGTCGAACCACGCAGCGCCGAGCACCGGCCAGTTCCAGTCGCAGATGAGCGCGCGACCGTCGGGGTCGATGATCGCGTTGTCGGAGCGGATGTCGGTGTGGACGACGGTGTCGCCCCCGACCACCTCGGCGTAGCGCCGTGCCAGCGCCTCGGCCTCGGCCAGCCGCTCCGCGCCGAGGTCCGTACGCCGCTCGCGGAGCGCCGGCCAGCCCTCGAGCAGCGGGGCGAAGTCGTCCGCCGCCGTGTCGAGGTCGAGCTCCGGCGGTGCGGGGGTCAGCACGTCGGCGACGACCTCGAGCGCGTCGAGCAGCGCGTCGAGGTCGTCGGCCTGCCACGGCCGGTGCGGCGGGCGCGCGGCGACGTACTCGATGCCGAGGACCACCCAGTCGTCGTCGAGGTGCCACAGCAGCCTCGGTGCCGGCACCTCCGGCGGCAGGGCGGCCAGCTTGCGCGCCTCCTCCCGGTAGGAGTCGGCGAATATCCGCTGCGCCTTGGTGGAGGCCGCCTTCACGAAGTGCCGCGAGCCGTCCTCGCAGACGAGCACGGAGGCGAGGCCGGGGGTGAACCCGCTCGTCTGGGAGATCGCCGAGACGACGGGGGAGCCGCACCTGCGCTCGATCCAGGCCCGGAGGTGGGGCGGCAGGAAGGCCCACTCGAGACGGCGCGCGGTCTTCCCGTGCGGCGCGGGGTAGGGGGCGATGGAGGAGCGGACCATGGGCGCATCCTCCACCACGCCGCCGGCCCCCACGACCGGATATCGGGTGGAGGCGCGAGCGACCGACCGGGGAGACTGTTGCCATGCCCGAGCTCGTGCTGCCGACCACCACCGTCCGCGAGTCGTTCCTGGAGGCGATGGACGAGTTCGTCGCCGAGGGAGCGCAGAACAGCCAGACGTCCGCGTGGATCGACCGCAACGCGCCCGGCTGGAAGGCCCCCGACGCCTTCGCGGCCTTCGTCGACGCGGTCCGCGCCGACGCGCTCCCCGGGACGCCCCGGCCGGAGGGGCACGTCCCGTGCACGACGCTGTGGTGGGTCGACGGCGAGGACTACCTCGGCCGCATCGCCATCCGCCACGAGCTCAACGACTTCCTCCTCGACGTGGGCGGGCACATCGGCTACGACGTGCGCCCGACCCGGCGGCGCGAGGGCCACGCCAGCGCGATGCTCCGGCACGCGCTGCCATGGGCGCTCGGACTCGGGATCGACCGGGCCCTGGTGACCTGCGACGACGACAACGTCGGCTCGATCCGCGTCATCGAGGCCGCCGGCGGCGTGCTGGAGGACGTGCGCGGGGCGAAGCGACGCTACTGGGTGCCGACGGCGTCCTGAGGGTCCCGCGCGGATCCCGGCACCGGCACCGGCGTACGTCGCGTCCGCGTGGCCGCACCCACGCCGACCACCGCGACCACCAGTCCCAACAGCTGGGTCGGCGACAGGGTCTCGTCGAGCACCAGCCACGCGAGCACGGCGGTGACCGGCGGGCTCAGGAAGAACAGGCTGGCCGCGGCCCCCGAGCCGCCGCGCAGGACGAGCAGCGCGAGCAGCACGAGGCCGACGATCGAGTTCACGACCGCCAGGAACCCCACGGCCACGACCGCCTGCCGGGTGTCGGTCACCGGCCAGGCGCCCTCGGTGGCCCAGCCCAGCACGAGCAGCGGGGGAGCCGACACGGCGAACTGCGCCGCGGCCGACCACAGCAGGTCGGGCTGGGCGCCGATCCAGCGCTGGCCGAGCGTGCCGAGGCTGAGCGTGAGCATGCTCAGGCACCCGACCAGCACCGCGACCGGGCCGCCGGCGTGGTCGAGGTCCGCGCCGAGGACGAGCAGCACCCCGACGACGCCGGCGGCGAAGCCGGCGACCTGCAGCATCGAGACCCGCTCACCGAGGAGGGCGGCGGCCAGCAGGGCGGTCAGGACCGGGCTGAGCGCGTGGAGGAGGGACGCCAGCGTCGCCCCGAGGCCGAGGTCGAAGGCGACGTACATCAGGCCGAACTGGACGGCGTTCATCACGAAGCCGACGAGCGCGACCCGGCCCAGCGTGCGCCGGTCCATCCGCGTCGGGCGGCGCAGCGCGAGGGCCAGGCCGGTGGCGAGGAGCGCCGCGAGGACGAAGCGCCAGCCGAGCACCGTGAACGGCGCCGCCGCGTGGACCGCCGCCGGGCCGGAGATGTAGCCCGACGACCAGACCAGCACGAACGCCGCGGCGGGGACGAGGGGCAGGCTCGTTCCGGTCCGCGACGTCACCGCTGCACGCTAGCGCCCCGACAGGGAGGCACCGGCCGTGCCCGCCGTGCGCCGGCGCCGGTTCGGTGCGGCAGCCCCCGCGTGGAAGAATGACCCGACCCCGCCGTCGTACTCCCGAAAGCAGTCCGTGAGCCTCATCAACGCGCCGAAGCCGGGCTCGACCGACCCGTCGATCATCCGCAACTTCTGCATCATCGCGCACATCGACCACGGCAAGTCGACGCTCGCCGACCGGATGCTGCAGCTCACCGGCGTCGTCGACGAGCGGGCGTCGCGCGCGCAGTACCTCGACCGCATGGACATCGAGCGCGAGCGCGGCATCACGATCAAGTCGCAGGCCGTGCGGATGCCCTGGACCGTGCCCCCCGACAACGCCGAGGGCGCCGAGCCCGGCACCTACGTCCTCAACATGATCGACACCCCGGGCCACGTCGACTTCACCTACGAGGTCTCCCGCAGCCTCGAGGCGTGCGAGGCGGCGATCCTGCTGGTCGACGCCGCCCAGGGCATCGAGGCGCAGACCCTGGCCAACCTCTACCTGGCCATGGGCGCCGACCTGCACATCATCCCGGTGCTCAACAAGATCGACCTGCCGAGCGCCAACGTCGAGAAGTACGCCGCCGAGCTCGCCGGCCTGGTCGGCTGCGAGCCCGAGGAGGTGCTGCTGACCAGCGCCAAGACCGGGGTCGGGGTCGAGGCGCTCCTCAACGAGATCGTGAAGCAGACCCCGGCGCCGGTGGGCGACGCCGACGCCCCCGCGCGCGCCCTGATCTTCGACTCGGTCTACGACACCTACCGCGGCGTCGTCACCTACGTGCGGGTCGTCGACGGCAAGCTCAGCCACCGCGACCGGATCAAGATGATGTCGACCAACGCGGTCCACGAGATGCTCGAGGTGGGCGTGATCAGCCCGGAGCCGGTGAAGGCCGGGGAGATCGGCGTCGGCGAGGTCGGCTACCTCATCACCGGCGTGAAGGACGTGCGCCAGTCGCGCGTGGGTGACACGGTCACCTCCCAGCACCACGGCGCGACCGAGTCGCTCGGCGGCTACAAGCACCCCAACCCGATGGTCTACGCGGGCCTCTACCCGATCGACGGCGACGACTACCCGACGCTGCGCGACGCCCTGGAGAAGCTGCAGCTCAACGACGCGGCGCTGACCTACGAGCCGGAGACGTCCGGCGCGCTGGGCTTCGGCTTCCGCTGCGGCTTCCTCGGCCTGCTCCACATGGAGATCACCCGCGACCGGCTCGAGCGGGAGTTCAACCTCGACCTGATCTCGACGGCACCGAACGTGGTCTACCAGGTCGTCATGGACGACGGCACCGAGCACGAGGTCACCAACCCCAGCGAGTACCCCGACGGCAAGGTCGCCGAGGTCCGCGAGCCGGTCGTGAAGGCGACGATCCTCGCCCCGGCCGACTTCATCGGCACGATCATGGAGCTGTGCCAGCTCAAGCGCGGCAGCCTGCAGGGGATGGACTACCTCTCCGAGGACCGCGTCGAGATGCGCTACACGCTGCCGATGGGCGAGATCGTCTTCGACTTCTTCGACCAGCTGAAGTCGCGCACCAAGGGCTACGCCTCCCTCGACTACGAGCGCTCGGGCGAGCAGGCCGCCGACCTGGTCAAGGTCGACATCCTGCTGCAGGGGGAGCCGGTCGACGCGTTCAGCGCGATCATCCACCGCGACGCGGCCTACTCCTACGGCGTGATGATGGCCGGCAAGCTCAAGGACCTCATCCCGCGCCAGCAGTTCGAGGTGCCGATCCAGGCCGCCATCGGGGCGCGCGTGATCGCCCGCGAGACCATCCGCGCGATCCGCAAGGACGTCCTCGCCAAGTGCTACGGCGGTGACATCAGCCGCAAGCGCAAGCTGCTGGAGAAGCAGAAGGCCGGCAAGAAGCGGATGAAGAACATCGGCTCCGTCGAGGTGCCCCCGGAGGCCTTCGTCGCCGCGCTCTCGACCACGCAGCCGGCGGAGAAGTCCGGCAAGAAGTGACCGGCGCCCGGACGGTCCGTGCCGCCGACGTGCGGCCGACGCCGTGGGCCGACGGGGGCGGTACGACGCGCGAGCTGGCGGTCGCCGACGACGGTGCGTGGCGGATCAGCCTGGCCGACGTCGACCGCGACGGGCCGTTCTCGACGTTCGCCGGCCGCCACCGGGTGCTGACGGTGGTCGAGGGGTCGGTGCTCGACCTGGTGGTCGACGGCGAGCCGCACGTGGTCGAGCCGCAGCGACCGTTCGCCTTCTCCGGCGACGCGAGCGCCGTGGGCTCGGTGCCCGAGGGCCCCGTGCGGGCCCTCAACGTGGTGGTCGACCCGGCCGTCGTCACGCCGTACGTCACGGTGCTCGAGCTGGGCCGCTCCTCGACGCTGCCGCTGGCCGACGACCAGGCGGCGTACGTCCTCACCGGCGGGCAGTCGGGCACCCTCGTGGTCGGGCCCGGCGAGGTCGAGGGCCGCTGCACGGTCGCGGTCGTGACCCTCGAGCGCTCCTGACGGCGCCTCCGCGCGCCGCGTCGGGCACAGTGGTCGGGTGGCCACCTGGCAGGACGTCGAGGAGATCGCCCTCGGGCTCGAGGGTGCCCGCGCAGCGCTGTCGCACTCCGGCGACCCCGCCGTCGAGGTCGGCCGGCACCCGTTCGCCCGGCTCAGGTGGGACGACGAAGGCCGTGAGCTCCTCCAGGTCTGGTCCTTCGACCTCGACTCCGAGGCGGCGCTCGCCGACCGCCCGGAGACGTTCGTCAGGGTGGACACGTTCGCGGTCAAGGCGTCGGTGTGGGCGCGCCTCGACCGGCTCGACCGCACCGAGCTGACCGAGCTCCTCACCGACTCGTGGAGGGCCCGCAGGGGCGTGCGCGGGTAGCTCAGGCGGCGGGCGCCCACCCCGGGTCGCGGCCGAGCCGGGCCAGGAGCCGGTCGGACGCCGAGGCGTCGTCGGGCACCGGGACCGCCTCGGCGCACACGCCGTCGGAGTAGAGCGCGTCGCCCCACCCGTCGGCGGTCCGGTGCAGGGCGGCCGCCTCCTCGTCGGTGACCGACCACTCCTGGCCGGTCGCCCGCGCGATGTCGGAGCCGTGGACGACGAGGTCCCAGCCGTAGAAGTCGGCCATCGTGGCGGCGATCGTCGTCCGCCCGAAGTAGCCGTCGTACTCCTTCTCCGCCACGCCGTCACGCGACAGCACCTCGGCCACGGCGGCCGCGTGCTCGCGCCAGGCGGACGGCAGGTCGGCCAGGTCCGGTGCCGGCCCGGGGGAGAGGTCCTGCCGCTCGAGGAAGTCGCGCTCGGTCTCGATGGCGTGCACGACGACGTCGCGGACGGTCCAGTCGTCGCACGGGGTGGGTGCGTCCCACCTCCCGTCGGCCCGGTCGAGGATGGTGGCGAACGCGTCGGCCCGCGCGGTGAAGTCCTGTGCACTCGTGGTCATGCCCCGACGATCGCACCGGGGCTGTCGGTGGCTCTTGTGATAATCCGACACATGACGGAGCAGGCCGCGCCGCACCCGGTGGACCCGATCGACCGGGCCCACCTCACCGGGGTCAGCCGGCCGTCCCCGCCGATCCACCGCTACGCGCCGAGCGCGCACCTCACCGAGCTGGTCGACCGCTACTGGATCCCGGTGTGGTCGCTGGCCGAGCCGTCGACCCAGAGCACCCTCCAGCACCCGGTCTGCCTGGTGGTCGTCAGCGACACCTACGCCAGGTTCTACGGCGTCAGCCGCGGGCGCTCGAGCGTGACGCTGGAGGGGGACGGCTGGGCGGTCGGCACGATGCTGCGCCCGGCCGCCGGCCGGCTGGTGCTCGGCCGGTCCGTCGCGGAGGTGACCGACACCTGGGTGGACCTGGGCGACCTCCTGGCCGGCGGTCGGGCGGAGCGCGCCCTCGTCCACGGCATCCGCACCGCGATGGCGGCCGACCCGCACGACCCGGGCGCCCACCTCGCCGCGATCTCCCACGTCGAGGCGTGGCTGGCCACGCACCTGCCGGTCGACGCGCCCGGCCGGCTGGTCAACCGGCTGGTCGCGTGGCTGGGCGACCACCCGGAGGTCACCCGGGTCGACGAGCTGGCCCGTGAGGCGGGCCTGTCCGAGCGCAGCCTGCAGCGGCTGGTCGAGCAGCGCATCGGGCTGAGCCCGAAGTGGCTCCTGCAGCGGCGCCGCCTCCACGACGCGGTCGAGGCGCTCAAGGCCGGCCGCGGCACCCTCGCCGAGGTGGCCGCCGACCTGGGCTACGCCGACCAGGCCCACTTCACCCACGACTTCCGCACCGTCACGGGCATGACGCCGGGGGAGTACCTCAAGGACCAGCCCGTCAGGGCGCCTCGCGGCTGACCGTCACCTCGGTGACCGTGATGCCGAGCGCCGACTCGAGCGCGGCCACCGGCTCGTCGAGCTCCGCCCTGCGCGGCCGCCTGGTGCGTGCGAGCCAGGTGACCTCGAGGGGCCGGCGCCTCGCCGTGCCCGCGGCCCGCCAGAAGCCGGTGATCCGGCCGTCGACGAGCAGCGGCGGCAGCAGCATCCCGTTGGACTCGTTCCACAGGCGCCGGTGGTGCTCGGGCGTCACGAACCGGTCCCGGGCCTTGGAGTCGTAGCCGCAGAGCAGGGCGTCGAACTCCGGCAGCAGGCGCACGCCGGGCAGCTCGCGCGGGGGCGGGGCGTCCGGCAGGTCGACGTACGCCCTGCCGTCCGGTCCGTCCAGCTCGACGGTGTCGAGCCCGGCGAGGCCCTCCTCGACGGCCTTGAGCGGGATCCCGGCCCACCAGGCGACGTCCTGGCGCGACGAGGGTCCGTGGGCGCGCAGGTGCAGGCGTACGACGTCGGCGAGCGTGGCCGGCCCGGTGCGGTCGAACGTGCGGTAGACCGGCTTGCCCTGCCCCTCCCAGCGGTCGCCCGACGCCGGCCTGCGGACGAGGGCTCCGTGGGCGAAGCCGAGGTAGCGGCCGGGCCCGGCGGCGGCCGCCTCCCGCGCGGCGGGTGCGTGGCGTCCGAGCCAGTCGTCGACGTGGGCGCGGAGCTCGTCGGGGGTGCGCCACTCCCGGGCCCAGGCCTCGACGGAGGTCCAGAGCTCGGCGAGCTGCGCGTCGCTGATGCCCAGGATCCGGGCCCAGCGCTGGTGCTGACCGACCCGCGTGGCCTCGGCGAGCACCGTGTAGACGTCGGGGTCGGCGGTGTGGACCGTGCCGCGGATCGTGCTGCCGCGGACGATCTCGCCGGCGTCGTAGGCGGCGGTGATCTCGGCGTGGGTGACGCCGGGGAACCGCGCGCCGAGGCCGATGAACGCCGACCGCGCCGTCTGGGTCTGCAGGTCGCCGATCGCGTGCACCCGCCCCGCCACCGTGCCGGGGTCGTCGGGGAACTGCCGGGCCAGCGAGCCGGCGGCCAGGTCGTCCCAGCTGAGCATGCGGTCAGCCTAGGGCGCCGGGAACCCGCCTGCCCTGAGCAGCGCGCCGGGCAGGCGCTTGCCGAGCCGCTCCTCGAGCCACGCGGTCGTGGCGGTGGTGGTCGCGAGGTCCAGGCCGGTGCTCACGCCCATCCGGTCGAAGAGGTAGACGAGGTCCTCGGTGGCCACGTTGCCGGTGGCGTTCGGCGCGAACGGGCAGCCACCCGTCCCGCCGATGCTGGCGTCGAGGGTGCGGACCCCTGCGGCGTGGGCGGCGACGGCGTTGGCCACGCCGGTGTGGCGGGTGTCGTGGAGGTGCAGCCGCAGGGGCACGTCGGCGCCGGCGACCTCAACGGCCAGGGCAAGCCGGGACGTGACCGCGGTGGGCACCGCGACGCCGATCGTGTCGGCGAGGGCGAGCTCGTCGGGCCCGGCGTCGGCGACGCGCGCGAGCACCTCGCGCAGCCGCTCCTCGGGGACCTCGCCCTCGAACGGGCAGCCGAAGGCCGCGCCGACCGTGACCGTCGTCAGCACACCCGACTCCCGGGCCCGCCCGACGAGCGCCGCGGCCTGCCGGCACGCGTCCTCGGTGGTGACGCCCTGGTTGCGGAGGCAGAAGGTGTCGGTGGCCACGACCACGACGTCGACCTCGTGCACCCCCGCGGCCAGCGCCCGGTCGAGCCCCCGGTCGTTCATGACGAGGCCGGCGTAGCTGACGCCCTCGGGTCGGGGGAGCGCGGCCATCACCTCGTCGGCGTCGGCCATCTGGGGGACGCGCGCGGGGTTGACGAAGCTGGTGACCTCGATGCGCCGGGACCCGGCTCGCACCGCGCGCTCGACGAGCTCGACCTTGTTGGCGGTCGACAGCACGGCGCTCTCGTTCTGCAGCCCGTCCCGCGGGGCCATCTCCACGATGGCGACCGCGTCCGTCGCGGTCATCGGTCCGCGCCCCGGGCCGCACCGGCGAGGTAGTCGACGGCGGTCACCTCGTCCACCACCTCGGCGTACTTGGCCGCCAGGTCGCGGAGGTTGGACTCGTGCGGCTCCGGGCCGCGGTCGCCGACCGCGTCCGCCACGACGAGCGGGACGAACCCGTGCTGGATCGCGTCGACCGTCGTCGCCCGGACGCACCCGCTGGTGCTGACCCCGACGACGACGACCGTGTCCACGCCCCGGGCGTGCAGGGTGGAGGCGAGCGACGTGCCGAAGAACGCGCTGGCGTACTGCTTCACGACCACCAGCTCGCCGTCAGTGGGGGCGACCGGAGGCATCAGCTCGCCCATCGGGCCGTCGCCGACCAACGCCCGCAGGGCGGGGACCTTGCGGAAGAACACCCCGCCGTCCACGCCACCGGCGCTGTAGCGCACGCGGGTGTGCACCACGGGCACCCCGGCCTGCCGGGCGGCGCCCAGCACCCGGGCCGCGGCGTGCAGGCAGTGGTCGTCCGGCAGGCACAGCCCGCTGGCGGGGTCGAAGTAGGCCCGCATCATGTCGACGGCCAGCACGACCGGGGACGTGCCCGGCCGGAGCGATCCTCCGAAGGGGTCGGCGGACGTGAGGTCGTCAGCCACGCCGGGTCACCGGGGCACCGGGGGGCGCGGCGCGGGCAGGCCGGTCTCCTCGAGCGACCGCTCGAGGATCGTCTCCAGCGGCGGCCCCATGTCGAAGGTCGGCAGCGGGTGGGGCCGGTCGGCGTCCAGGGTGGCGCGCAGCGACTCGGTGGCGTCACTGTCCACGGTGCCGGACCCGTCGCACACCACGCCGTAGCGGCGCGCACCGTCCGCGCTCACCAGGCCGCGCCGGACCTCCAGGCCGACCAGGTCGGGGTCACGCGCCAGCGGGTCGCCCCACCCGCCGCCGCCCCAGGTGACGAAGTGCAGCAGGTCGCCGCGGCCGACGGGCACGTCGTGGACCTTGCTGCCCAGGACCTCGGTCGTGCCGTCGGCCCGCTCGATCCACTTGCGGCCACGCGCGCCGGGCTCCCCGCCGTTGACCCCCCAGGGGTAGGTGAGCCACCGGTCGTCGTGGATGGCGATGGTGCCGGCCTCGAGGAAGCGGTAGGCGACGTCGACGCCGTTGCCGCCGCGGTGCAGCCCCGCGCCGCCGGTGTCGGCGACGGTCTCCCAGCGCTCGATGCGCAGCGGGTAGTAGGACTCGAGGTACTCGCACGGGATGTTGACGAAGGACGGCCACAGCGAGTGGCCGTCGGGGCCGTCCCCGATCGGCCGGCCGGGGATGCCGCCGAAGCCGATGGAGTAGAGCTGGAACCACTCGCCCTTGCGGTCGCCGTCGCCGTACGTGCCGGAGTACATGAAGTGCGGCGAGGAGGAGAACCCGGCGGCGTTCAGCAGGTCGGGGTTGGTCTGCCCCAGCAGCCCGCCGAAGAGGTCGAACACGCGGCCGATGCCGTGGTTGCGCGCGTTCAGCGCGGCCGGGTACTGCGGCTTCCAGAACGAGTCGTCGGGGATCTCGACGTCGACGAGCGGGTAGAAGCCGTCGTTCCACAGGATCTGAGGGTCCGCCACGGTGATCATGTAGATCCCGAAGAACATCCGGACCAGGTTCTCGTTGATGTAGTAGTTGATCGGCCCCTGCGCCTGCGGGCTGCTGCCGGTGAAGTCGAGCAGCACCTTGTCGCCGGTGCGGGTCAGGCTCAGCTTGAGCTCGTAGGGGCCGTAGCCGAGGCCGTCGTCGCAGATGTAGTCGGTGAAGGAGAGGGTCTTCCCCTCCTCGAACACCATGGCCAGGAGCGTCTTCATGGCTCGGTAGTTGCGGTCGAGCAGCGCCTCGAGTGCCGAGTTGTAGGTGTCGACGCCGAAGCGGGCGCACAGCTCCTGGACCCGGCGGGCGGCGGTGCGGCAGGCGGCCACGATCCCGTTGAGGTCGGCGCGGTTCCAGTCGGGCTTGCGGACCTGGTTGAGGATGATCCGCAGCGCGTCGTCGTCGAGGACGCCCGCCTTGTAGAGCCGGAAGGGCGGGATGACGACGCCCTCCTCGTAGATGGTGCGCGCGTCGGTGGGCATCGACGCGGGCGTCTTGCCGCCGACGTCGGACATGTGGCCGAACATCGACGACCAGCCGACGATGCGGCCCTCGAAGAAGATCGGCATGACGACCAGCCAGTCGTTGGCGTGGCTGATCGCCGCGCCGCAGGAGTAGGGGTCCGACGTCAGCAGCACGTCGCCCTCCTCGATCGTGCCGTCGAAGTTGTCGAGGAAGTCGGGGATGGACAGGCCGAACTGCCCGACCATCATCTTGCCGTCGCGGTTGGCGATGAGCGGGAACTCGTCGTGCTGCTCGCGGATGCCGGGCGAGAGCGCCGTGCGGAACAGCACCTCGTCCATCTCGTAGCGGGCGTTGCGCAGGGCGTTCTCGACGAGGTCGAGCGTCACCAGGTCGACGTCGACCTGCTGCATCGGGGAGGTGTTGGTCTCGATCAGGCGTGCCATGGCTCAGCCCTCCTGGCTCTGGTCGACGGGTCGGATGAGGAGGCTGCCGCTCGGGTGGACCGTCGCCGCGTGGTCGCGCAGCACGAGGGTGGTGGAGTCCATCTCGGTGATGACGGCGGGTCCGGGGACCACGTTGCCCGCCTTCAGCAGCGAGCGGTCGTAGACGTCCGCGTCGACGAGGCCGCCGTCGGACCAGATCCGGTGCCGCTCCACGCGTGCGGACGACGGGTCGGTGCCGCCGTCCTCCAGGTCGACGGACGCCACGTCGGGGCGGGGGGCGTCGGCGGTGGCGCGGAGCGTCACCAGCTCGTGCTCGGTGTCGAGGACGAAGGAGAAGAGCCGGTCGTGCTCGGTGTCGAAGGCCTTGCCGAGCGCCTCGAGGCCCCCGCCGCTGCCGTCGAAGGCGTCGATGTCGACCGGCACGGGGATCTCGAAGCCCTGGCCGTGGTAGCGCAGGTCGGCCGCGTAGGTCACTCGCAGGTCGTCCTCGGGCACGCCCTCGGCGGTCAGGGTCCCACGCGCCGACGCGGCCAGGTCGTCCAGGATGGCCCGGAGACCGTCGTCGGTGAGCTCGGAGAAGCGGCGTACGAGCGTGCGGACCGCCTCGTCGCGCAGGCTGGTCGTCGCGTCGCCGTAGGCGCAGAGCACGCCGGGGGAGGGCGGGATGATGACCGGCCACGACCCGGTCAGCCGCCCGAGCGCGTTGGCGTGCAGCGGGCCGGCGCCGCCGAACGCGACGAGCGCGAAGTCGCGGGGGTCGAACCCCTGCTGCACCGAGACCAGGCGCAGCGCCCCGAACATGTTCTCGTTGACGATGTCGATGATCCCGGCCGCGGCGGCCTCGACCGAGTCCAGGCCGGTGGCGTCCGCGATGGTCTGGACGGCGGTGCGGGCCGCCTCGGGGTCCAGTGCGACCTCGCCGCCGGCGAGCGCCGAGGGGAGGTGCCCCAGCACCACGTTGGCGTCGGTCACCGTCGGCTCGGTCCCGCCGGCCGCGTACGCCGCGGGCCCGGGCGCCGCGCCCGCTGACTGGGGGCCGACCCGCAGCGCCTGGGTGAGCGGGGGGACGTGCGCGATGGAGCCGCCGCCGGCGCCGACGGTGCGCACGTCGACCGACGTGGCCCGCACCTTGAGGTCACCGACGGTGGTCTCGCGACCGATGCGCGGCGTGAGGTCCTCGACCAGCGCGACGTCGGTCGACGTGCCGCCCATGTCGAAGGTGAGGAAGTTGCGGTGCCCGGTCTGGGCGGCCACCCAGGCTGCTCCCGTCACGCCTCCGGCGGGTCCGGACAGCAGCAGGTTCACGGGGTTGTCAGCGGCCACGCTCGCGGAGACGAGGCCGCCGTCGCTGCGCAGGATCGACAGCGAGCCGCTGACGCCCGAGTCGCGCAGCTGGCCCTCCAGGTTGGCGACGTAGCGCTTGACCTGGGGCTGCACCGCGGCGTTGGCGACCGTGGTGATCGTCCGCTCGTACTCCCGCAGCTCCGGGAGGACCGACGAGGACATCGACACCGTGAGACCGGGCAGCTCCTCGGCGGCGATCTCGCGCACCCGCTGCTCGTGGGCGGGGTTGGCGTAGGAGTTGATGAGGCTGATGCTCAGGGCCTCGATGCCGCGGCCCGCCAGGGCGCGCAGCTGGGTGCGGACGTCGTCCTCGTCGAGCTCGGTGACCACGCTGCCGTCGCTGGCGATGCGCCCCCGCACCTCGACGGTGTCCTCGAGGGCGGCGAGCGGCTCGGGCTTGGGCCAGATGATCCAGCCCGCGAGCCCGCCGGGGACGAACGACCGCGCGATCTGGAGGACCTGCCGGAACCCGTGGGTGGTGACCAGGCCGACCCGGGCGCCCTTGCCCTCGAGGATCGCGTTGGTCGCGACGGTCGTCCCGTGGAAGACGTCGCCGACCGCGCTCCGCTCGATGCCGGCGGCGGCACAGGCCTGGTCGATGCCACGCAGGACGCCCACCGACTGGTCCTCGGGCGTGGAGGAGGTCTTGGCACGGAACGTCGCGCCGGAGTCCTCGTCGATCAACAGGATGTCGGTGAACGTGCCACCCACATCGACTCCGAGCCGGTAGGTCATGCTCTCTCCTTGGTGGTCGGTGGTGCGCTCAGATGACGCCGTCGGCGCGGAGGGACGACAGATCGTCGTCCTGCAGCCCCAGCAGGCCGCGGTAGACGACGTCGTTGTGCTCGCCCAGGGCCGGTCCGACGTGTCGGACCGAACCGGGGCTCTCCGAGAGCTTGGGGGCGACGTTGTGCATCGCGAACTCACCCAGGTCGGGGTGGGCCAGGCGGACGATGGCCTCGCGGGCGGCGAAGTGCTCGTCGGCCAGCATGTCCTTGGCGCGGAAGATGCGCCCGGCGGGGACGCCGCCGGCGTGCAGGCGCTCGAGGAGGTCGTCTGCGTGCAGCGTCGTGCTCCACGCGGCGATGAGGCCGTCGAGGTCCTCCATGTGCTTCCCGCGGGCGCCGTGCGTCGCGTAGTGCTCGTCCGTGGCCAGCTCGGGGCGGCCCATCACGTCGGCCAGCCGGCGGAACACGGTGTCCTGGTTGGCGGCGATGAGCACCATCTCCCCGTCGGCGGTGGGGTAGACGTTGCTCGGCGAGACGTTGGGCAGGGTCGTGCCGGTCCGCTCGCGCTGGTAGCCGGCCACCTGCCACTCCGGGACCAGCGACTCCATCAGGGCCAGCACGGCCTCGTAGATGGCGGAGTCGACCACCTGGCCGCGACCCGTGCGGCCGCGCTGGTGCAGGGCGACGAGCGTGCCCAGGCAGGCGAAGGTGGCGGCGAGCGAGTCGCCGAGCGAGACGCCGGCGCGCGCCGGTGGCCGGTCGGGGTCGCCGGTGACGTAGCGGATCCCGCCCATCGCCTCGCCGATGGAGCCGTAGCCGGCGCGGGACGCGTACGGGCCGGTCTGCCCGAACCCGGTGACCCGGGTGACGACGAGCCCGGGGTTGGTCTCCCACAGCGTCTCGGGGGCCAGGCCCCACCGCTCGAGGGTGCCGGGGCGGAAGTTCTCGATCAGCACGTCGGCCTCGGCGACGAGGCGCCGGACCAGGTCCTGGCCGCGCTCGGTGCGCAGGTCGGCGGTGACCGACAGTTTGTTGCGCGCCACGACGGGCCACCACAGCGACTGGCCGTAGGGCTTCTCCCGTCCCCACTGGCGCATCGGGTCGCCGGTCGCCGGGTCCTCGACCTTGATGACCTCGGCGCCGAAGTCGCCGAGCAGCTGGCCGCAGAACGGGCCGGCGAGGAGCTGGCCCAGCTCGACGACGCGCAGGTCGTCGAGGGGGAGAGGCGACGGTGAGGCCACGGAAGCCCTTTCGTATGCAACGCGGGAACGGGGTGTGAGCCAAGTCATACGTGCTGACGGTGACGCTAGCGAGGACAGGGCGACGCCGTCAACGGGCGTCTCGCGGATTGCATACAATATGGGGACGCGGTGGCGCTGCTAGGGTTCGCGACCATGACCCAGGACGCGGGCGCGGACGCCGGCAAGGCCGCCGAGGTCACCTACGCCACCATCCGCCGGCAGATCCTCAGCGGCGAGCGCGCGAGCGGGGAGTGGTTGCGGGAGGGCGACCTCGCCGCGGTCATCGGGGTGAGCCGTACGCCGGTGCGGGAGGCCCTGCGACGCCTCGCCGCGGAGGGCCTGGTCAGGCACGAGCCCAACCGGGGCGTGCAGGTCGAGGACTGGGGCGTGGCGGACCTCGACGAGATCTTCAGCCTGCGCTCGCAGCTCGAGCCGTGGGGGTGCGGTCTCGCCGCCACCACCGGCCTCGCGGACCTCGACACGCTCGGCCGGCTCGCCGACCGGATGGACGAGGAGGCGCGTCGCGACCCGCCCGACCTCGACGCCATCACCGAGCTGAACAACGCGTTCCACCGCGGCGTCCTCGAGGCCTCCGGCAACGGGAGGCTCGTCGGGCTGGTGTCGTCGGTGGTGGAGGTGCCGCTCGTGTGGCGCACCTTCTCGCACTACTCGCCCGAGGCGATGCGACGCAGCCTGGCCCACCACCACGAGATCGTGCAGGCGCTCGCTGCCGGCGACGCCGAGTGGGCGGAGTCGGTGATGAGGTCGCACGTCCGCGCCGCCTGGGTGAGCCTGCGGGACGAGCACCCGGTCGCGGGTCAGCCGCGCATCGAGCCGCCGGGCCGGCCGTAGGACTCGGCGACGACCTCGGCCACCACTGAGAGGGCGATCTCGCCCGGTCCCTTGCCGCCCAGGTCGTGCCCGGCCGGCACGTGCAGGGTGGACACGTCCACGCCCTCGGCGGCGAGCTCCTCGAGGAGCCCGGCCGCGCGCCCGCGACTGGCCATCATCGCGACGTAGGACGCGTCCGAGGCCAGCGCCGCCCGCAGCACGGCGGGCGCATCGGGCGCGTCGTGGTCGCACAGGACCACGGCGTCGCCGGGCTGCGGGTCCAAGCCCGGTCCGCCGTCGTCGGCCGACTCGACCAGCACCGTGCGCCCGGCCGTCGAGGCGATGGCCGCGATCGACCGTGCGATGGGGTTGTCGCTGAGGACCAGGATCCGACCGTGCCGCACGCCGTCGTCGGACCACGGCTGCTGCCGAGGACTCATGCCCGCCAGCCTAGGCTCGCGGGATGCCGGTCACCATCCCTCCCGCGCTGCTCGCCCAGCGGGCGCTCGGGGACGACTGGGGGCGCTGGCTCGACCGGCTGCCCCGGCTCGCGGTCGACCTGCTCGACGAGTGGCGCCTGACCCTGGTCGGCGCGCCGAGGCACGGCTTCTGCTCGCTGGTGCTCCCCGTCGCCGGCGCCGACGGCACGCCCGGCGCGCTGAAGATCGCCTTCGACGGCGACGACGAGTCGCTCCACGAAGGCCTCGCGCTGCAGCACTGGGGCGGCAGGGGCGCCGTACGGCTCCAGCGGGCCGACCCGCGCCGTCGCGCGCTGCTGCTGGACTGGCTGCCCGGGCCGGACCTCGGCGACTCGTGGGACGTCGAGGCCTGCGAGGTGGTCGGTGGGCTCTACGGCCGGCTCCACCTCCCGGCGATGCCGCAGCTGGTCGCCCTCTCGTCCTTCGTCGAGCGCTGGTTGGGCGACCTCGAGGAGCTCGGTCGCGCGCTCCCGGTCCCGCCGCGCTACGTCGAGCAGGCACTCTCGCTCGGTCCGGACCTGCTCGCCGGCGACGCGGCGCCGGTCGTCGTGCACGGCGACCTGCACTACGCCAACGTGATGGCCGACGAGACGGGGGAGTGGCTGGCCATCGACCCCAAGCCGATGGCCGGCGACCCGCACTACGAGCCCGCGCCGATGCTCTGGAACCGGATGGACGAGCTGAGCGGTCCGGGCGCCGTCGGCTCCGTGCGTGACGGCATCCGCCGCCGCTTCCACGCCCTGGTCGACGCGGCCGGCCTCGACGAGGCGCGCGCCCGGGACTGGGTCGTCGTGCGGATGGTGCTCAACGCCGGCTGGGCGGTGCAGGACGCGCAGCGGGCCGGGCGTCGCCTGGCGAGGGACGAGCAGGACTGGATCACCCGCTGCATCGCCATCACGAAGGCCGTGCAGGACTGACGAAAGTCGGAAAGCCGCCCGTCTGACGGGACATTCGGGGCGTTTGCTACCGCTGGGTAAACCCAGTGATCTAGGTTACAGCCCAAGTCAGCCCCGCCCCGACGAATGAGTAGGTAACAGATGCCGACCACCATCGACACGGCCTTCCTCGACACCATGCCGCCCAACGTCGCCGTCCAGTTCTTCGACCGCGTCGGAGCCACCCCTGACGCCGAGGCCTTCCGCTTCCCCCGCGGTGAGGCGTGGGAGTCCGTCACCTGGAAGCAGGCCGGGGACAAGGTCGAGGCGCTGGCCGCCGGCCTGATCGCGCTGGGCGTCGAGCCCGAGCAGCGCGTCGGCATCGCGTCGGGCACGCGCTACGAGTGGATCCTCGCGGACCTCGCGATCATGTGCGCCGCCGGCGCCACCACCACGGTCTACCCGAGCACCAACGCCGAGGACACCGTCTACATCCTGGGCGACTCCGAGAGCCGCGTCGTCTTCGCCGAGGACGACGAGCAGGTCGCCAAGCTCACCGCCCACCGCTCCGAGCTGCCCCACGTGACCAAGGTCGTCACCTTCGAGGGCGCGACCGACGGCGACTGGGTGATGTCCCTGGAGGACCTCGCGGCGCTGGGCGCGGAGAAGCTCGCCGAGCAGCCCGACGTGGTGCGTACGACGTCGCAGGCGATCCGTCCCGACCAGCTGGCCACCCTCATCTACACGTCCGGCACGACCGGCCGCCCCAAGGGCGTGCGGCTGCGTCACTCGTCCTGGGTCTACGAGGGCGAGGCGATCCGCGCGCAGGGCATCCTCGGTCCCGACGACCTCGAGTTCCGCTGGCTGCCGATGGCCCACTCCTTCGGCAAGGTGCTGATGTCCACGCAGATGGCCTGTGGCTTCGCCGCGGCGATCGACGGCCGGGTCGAGAAGATCGTCGACAACCTGGGCGTCGTGAAGCCGACCTTCATGGGTGCCGCGCCGCGCATCTTCGAGAAGGCCCACGGCCGCATCGTCACCATGCAGGCCGCGGAGGGCGGTGCCAAGGAGAAGATCTTCAAGAAGGCCTTCGACGTCGGCCTCGAGGTCGAGCGCCGCAAGCGCGAGGGCAAGTCCGTGCCGATCGGCCTCAAGGTCCAGCACGGCCTCTTCGACAAGCTCGTCTTCTCCAAGATCCGCGACCGCTTCGGCGGCAACGTCCGCTTCTTCATCTCCGGTGCCGCGGCCCTCAACCGCGACATCGCCGAGTGGTTCGGCGTCGCCGGCATCAAGATCCTCGAGGGCTACGGCCTCACCGAGACCTCCGCGGGCTCGTTCGTCAACCACCCCGACCGCAACAAGTTCGGCACCGTGGGCCCGGTCTTCCCGGGGAGCGAGGTCAAGCTCGGCGACAACGACGAGATCATGATCAAGGGTCCCGGCGTGATGGACGGCTACCACAACCTGCCCGAGGAGACCGCCAAGACGCTGACCTCCGACGGCTGGCTGCACACCGGTGACAAGGGCGCCCTCGACGAGGACGGCCACCTGGTCATCACGGGTCGCATCAAGGAGCTCTTCAAGACCTCCGGCGGCAAGTACATCGCGCCGCCGGCGATCGAGTCGAAGTTCAAGGCCGTGTGCCCCTATGCCAGCCAGTTCATGGTCTTCGGCGACGAGCGCAACTACTGCGTCGCGCTCGTCACCCTGGACCCCGACGCGATGGCGGGCTGGGCCGAGGAGAACGGCATGGGCGGCAGGTCCTACACCGAGATCGTGCAGTCCGACGAGGTGCAGAAGATGGTCGGCGGCTACGTCGACGAGCTCAACAGCCACCTCAACCGCTGGGAGACCATCAAGAAGTGGAAGCTCCTCGACCACGACCTCACGGTCGAGTCGGGCGAGCTGACCCCGTCGATGAAGGTCAAGCGCAACGTCGTCCAGGAGAACAACCAGGCGCTCATCGAGCAGATGTACGCCTAGGACCACGTGACGGACGGGTGCCGGTGGGGGACCACTGGCACCCGTCCGCGCGTGCGGCACGTGGTTGGATACCGGCGTGTCCCCCGCCCAGCCCGACGGTGACGTCGCCCCCGAGGACGGACTGCTCCCCGACGAGGCGTGGGCGCAGTTCGGCAGCAAGCCCTTCGGTCTCTACGTCCACGTGCCGTTCTGCTCGGTGCGCTGCGGCTACTGCGACTTCAACACCTACACCGCGCAGGAGCTCGGCGACGAGGTCGGCGCCAGCCGGTCGTCGTACGCCGAGGCGGCGATCCGCGAGATCCGCTTCGCGCGCCACGTGCTCGGGCACCGGGACGTCCCGATCGAGACGATCTTCTTCGGCGGCGGCACCCCCACGCTCCTGAAGGCCGCCGACCTCGGGGCCATCGTGGCCAGCGCCGCGGCGGAGTTCGGACTCGTCGACGACGTGGAGATCACCACCGAGGCGAACCCCGACAGCGTCGCCGCCTGGGACCTCGAGGAGCTGCGCACGGCCGGTTTCAACCGGATCAGCTTCGGCATGCAGTCAGCCGTCGACCACGTGCTGCGCACCCTCGACCGCACCCACGACCCGATGCGCGTGCCCGCGGTCGTCGACTGGGCCCGGCAGGCCGGGTTCGACGACGTCAGCCTCGACCTCATCTACGGCACGCCGGGGGAGTCGCTGGCCGACTGGGAGACCTCGGTCGACGTCGCCCTCGGCTGCCGCCCCGACCACATCTCGGCGTACTCCCTCATCGTGGAGGAGGGCACGGCGATGGGCCGCCAGGTCAGGCGCGGCGAGCTCCCGATGCCCGACGAGGACGACCTCGCCGACAAGTACCACCTCGTCGACGAGAAGCTCGCCGCCGCCGGGATGAGCTGGTACGAGGTGTCCAACTGGGCCACGTCGCCCGACCACTGGTGCCGCCACAACCTCCTCTACTGGACCGGTGGGCACTGGTGGGGCGTCGGCCCCGGCGCCCACTCCCACGTCGGCGGGGTGCGCTGGTGGAACGTCAAGCACCCGGCGGCGTACGCCCAGCGCCTCGCCACCGGGGTGTCACCGGCCCAGGCGCGCGAGGTCCTCGGCCACCACGACCAGCGCGTCGAGCGGATCCTCCTGGAGATCCGGCTCGTCGAGGGGCTGCCCGTCACCGCCCTCGAGGCCACCGGCCGCTCCCACGTCGCCCGCCTCGTCGCCGACGGCCTCGTCGAGCTCGCCGCCGAGCGCCTCGTGCTCACCCAGCGCGGGCGGCTCCTCGCCGACGCGATCGTCCGGGATCTCGTCGACTGAGCTGGTTGGCGGTGTTGTCGGCGCTCGCTCCGCTCGCGCGTGCTCGGCGCCCTGAGAGACGTCGTCTTCCCTCCTCGCTCCCAAGCTGCCTCGCTGCGCTCGTCGCGCTTGCTCGCTCGTCAGTCCAGACGACGTCGGGCGCCGAGCGCGGTGGCTGAGGCAGCTGGGGCGATGAGGGTGCCGTGTGCCGGCGCGCCACTGATCGAACCGCGCAAGCAGGGCACCCAGGCGGTTCGGTCGACGGCCCGGTGGTCGTCGCGGCGCGCCCGGGAGTGCAGGAGGAGCGGCGAAGCCGGAGGAGCGGAGCGGGGGAGGGTGAAGCCGCGACGACGAACGAGCGGGTCACGAGCGCCGCGACATGCGAGCGAAGCGAGCCAAACTACCCAGTCGTGAAGTCGATGAGCTCCTCGACCCGGCCCAGGAGGGCGGGCTCGAGGTCGGCGTAGGAGCTCACCCGGCCGAGGATGTGCTTCCAGGCGCGGGCGATGTCGGCCTGGTCGCGGTGCGGCCAGCCGAGCTGCTGGCAGGTGCCGGTCTTCCAGTCGATGCCGCGCGGGACGGAGGGCCACTGCTTGATCCCGAGGCGCTCGGGCTTGACCGCCTGCCAGACGTCGATGAACGGGTGGCCCACGATCAGCACGTGCTTGCCCACGGGGGAGCGGGCGATGTTCTGGGCGATGCGTGACTCCTTGGACCCGGCGACCAGGTGGTCGACGAGGACGCCGACGCGGCGCTGCGGCCCGGGCTTGAAGTCACGGAGGTGCTCGGCCAGGTCGTCCACGCCACCGAGGTACTCGACGACGACCCCCTCGATGCGCAGGTCGTCGCCCCACACCTTCTCGACGAGCTCGGCGTCGTGGCGGCCCTCGACGAAGATCCGGCTGGCGCGCGCGACGCGGGCGCGGGCGTTGGGCACGGCGACCGACCCGGAGGCCGTACGGGTGGGTGCGGCCGGGGCGCCCGCGCGGACCGGCCGGGTGAGGATCACCGGCCGGCCCTCGAGCAGGAAGCCGGGGCCGAGCGGGAAGGTGCGGCGCTTGCCGCGCCGGTCCTCGAGCGTCAGCGTGTCGATGTCGCGATCGACGGCGACGACCTCGCCGCACCAGTCGGTGGTGACCTCCTCGACGACCATCCCGAGCTCGGTCGGCAACTCGGTGGCGCGACCGTTCCTGGGGGCACGCCAGTCGCCGGAGAGGACGTCGGTTCCGTAGCGATCCTGTGGCACCGGTCCACGTTAGGCGCCGAGGGGCCCGTGGGCGGGGTGGCACGCCGTGCGGCGCGGATCACACCCGTACGACGGACCTGCCGGAGCGCCGGAGCGGAGCTCAGCCCCCGGCGATCCCGCCGCCCTCGGCGCCGTCGCCGCTGTTCGCGTCGGAGCCCTCCGAGTCCCCGTCGGAGTCCCCGTCGGAGTCCCCCGACTGGCTGGGCGCCTGGCTCGCGCCGTCGTCGTTGCCCAGGTCCTCCTGGGTGGCGTCCATCTCGAGCTCCTCGCGGCTCTTGGTGTTCTCGTCGTCGGGGTCGAGGGGCTCGGCCAGCGGGTTGTCCTCACCGGGCTGCAGGTCCTCGGGCAGCTGGTCGTCGGAGATGCCGCCCAGGGTGGCGTCGTCGGGCGAGGTGGTCTTGCCGGAGTGGTCGGAGTCGGCAGGGCTGGTGCCGCTGCCCGCCTTGGGCGTGTCGGTCGACTCCGTGTTGTCGGTCTGGGACTCGCGGTTCTCGGTCATGCACCAGTCCTACTGGGCCGGGTCACGCGAGACCAGCCCCCGGAGGGTGTGCGGGCCGGACGGCTAGATCAGGGGGAGCCGCTTCTGGCTGCGGGGCAGGTGCTCGTAACCCAGCCGCACCGCGCTCGCGAGGCGCTCGCGCTCCCACGGCCACTCGCCGGCGGCGAGGGCCTCGGACTGCGGCACGCCGCGCGTGGCGAGGTCGCGGATCGTCTCGGCGATGACGCCGAGCTCGGCGCGCTGGTCCTGCACGAACGCCTTGTCCACGACCTTGCCGTGCCCCGGCACGACGACGGTCGCGTCGGTCATGAGGCCGATGACGAGGTCGAGCGTCATCGGCCACTCCAGCGGCCACGAGTCGTCGCCGATGAAGGGCGGGTCGGACTCCTCGACCAGGTCGCCCCCCAGCAGCACGTCGGCGTCCGGCACGCGGACGACGAGGTCGCCGGCGGTGTGCCCGCGCCCGGGGTGGATCAGCTCCACCGCCCGGTCGCCCAGGTCGAGCTGGAGCACCGACGAGAAGGTGCGGGTGGGCAGGCGGAGGGTGGTCGCGAGGATCTCGTCGCGGCGCGGGTGGTCGGTGTCCTGCTCGTAGTGCTCGAACGTGTGCGCCGAGGAGACCTCCATGTGCTCGGCGGCCCAGTCCGTCGCGTGGATCGGCAGGTCGCCGAACTGCTCGACCATGGTCGCGTTGCCGAAGTGGTGGTCCCAGTGCTCGTGGGTGTTGACCAACCCGGTCAGCGGGCCCGCGCCCAGGCGGCGTACGTCGTCGGCGACCACGCGGGCCTGCGCGGCGGACCCGTGCGTGTCGACCATGAGCAGGCCGTCCGCTCCGCCGACGAGCGTGATGTTGACGTGCATCCAGTCGTAGTGCGCGACCCAGACGCGTGGGGCGACCTCGGTGAACCGAGGGGTGTCGTCGGGCATGCCCGCGAGCCTACGGACTGCTAGTAGTCTTGGCACTCCGGGTGAACGAGTGCCAGACCGCGACGTGCAGAGGAGAGGCTCGATGGTCGACGACCGCAAGCTCGACGTGCTCCGCGCGATCGTGGAGGACTACGTCGCCACGGAGGAGCCGGTCGGCTCCAAGGCGCTCGTCGAGCGGCACGGCCTCGGCGTCTCGCCCGCGACCGTCCGCAACGACATGGCGGCGCTCGAGGACGAGGGCTACATCCACCAGCCCCACACCAGCGCCGGCCGCGTCCCCACCGACAAGGGCTACCGGCTCTTCGTCGACAAGCTCGCCACGCTCAAGCCCATGAGCGCGGCGGAGCGCCGGGCGATCGCGACGCTGCTCGACGGGGCGGTGGACCTCGACGACGTGGTGCAGCGCTCGGTCCGGCTGCTCAGCCAGCTCACGCGCCAGGTCGCGATCGTGCAGTACCCGACGCTCTCGCGGTCGACCGTGCGCCACATCGAGCTGGTGTCGCTCACGCCGACCCGGGTGATGGTGATCCTCATCCTCAGCACGGGCCGGGTCGAGCAGCGGCTCGTCGAGCTCGACGCCCCGGTCGTCGACAGCGACCTGGCCGAGCTGCGGGTCGCGGTCAACCAGGCCAGCGCGGGCGTGCAGATCGCGGCCGCCGCCGCGGCGCTCGGCGACCTGCCCGACGGCGTACGCCCCGAGCAGGCCGACTCGGCCCGCGCGATCGTGGGCGTGCTCACCGAGGCGATGTCGGACCACCGCAGCGACGAGCGCATCGCGGTCGGCGGCACCGCCAACCTCGCCCGCTACGGCGACTTCGAGACCGCCGTCCGCCCGTTGCTCGAGGCGCTGGAGGAGCACGTCGTGCTGCTCAAGCTGCTCGGGGAGTCGGGGACCGATGCGCTGACGGTGCGCATCGGACACGAAGGCCCCTACTCCGAGCTCGCGGCCACGAGCGTCGTGGCCACCGGCTACGGCCCGCAGGAGTTCCACCTCGGCTCCCTCGGCGTCGTCGGCCCCACCCGCATGGACTACCCCGGATCCATGGCAGCCGTGCGCGCGGTCGCGCGCTACGTCTCCCGGATCCTCGATGAAGGAAACCAGTGACCCAGGACCCCTACGAGATCCTCGGCGTCTCGCGTGAGGCGAGCGCCGACGACATCAAGAAGGCCTACCGCAAGCTCGCGCGGCAGCTCCACCCCGACGTCAATCCCGACCCCGACACGCAGGAGCGGTTCAAGGACGTCTCCCGTGCCTACGAGGTGCTGAGCGACCCCGGCAAGCGGGCGGCGTACGACCGCGGCGGCGACGCCTTCAGCCAGGGCTTCGGCGGTGCCGGCCAGGGCTTCAGCTTCACCGACATCATGGACGCCTTCTTCGGCGGCGGTGCCGCCGGCGGCGCGCAGACCCGCGGTCCGCGCTCCCGCGCGCGCCGCGGCCAGGACGCGCTGATCCGGCTCGACGTCGAGCTCGCCGAGGCGGCCTTCGGCGTGACGCGCGACCTCAAGGTCGACACCGCCCTGCGCTGCGAGGCCTGCGAGGGCCAGGGCACCGCCCCCGGCACCAAGCCGATCACCTGCGAGACCTGCCACGGCCAGGGCGAGGTCGCCGTGGTCCAGCGCTCCTTCCTCGGCGAGATCCGCACCCTGCGTCCCTGCGCGGCGTGCCGGGGCTACGGCTCGATCATCCCGGACCCCTGCCGCGAGTGCTCGGGCGACGGCCGGGTGCGCTCGCGCCGGACCCTGACGGTCAAGATCCCCGCCGGCGTCGACCACGGCACCCGCGTCCAGCTGACCGGTCAGGGCGAGGTCGGTCCGGGCGGCGGACCGGCGGGTGACCTCTACGTCGAGATCCACGTCGACCCGCACCCCACGTTCACCCGCCACGGCAACGACCTCCACACCACGATCTCGCTGCCGATGACGGCGGCCGCCCTCGGCACCCAGCTCACGCTGCCGCTGCTCGAGGCCGACCTGCCCGCCTCGGCCGAGGAGTCGTCGGAGACGACGACGACCTACGACCTCGACATCCGCCCCGGCACGCAGTCGGGCAGCGAGCAGGTGATCCGCGGCTTCGGCGTGCCCAGCCTCCGCGGCGGTCGTGGCGACCTCGTCGTCAGCATCGCGGTGGAGACGCCCACCCGCCTCGACCCGCGCCAGGAGGAGCTGCTGCGCGAGCTCGCGGCGATTCGTGGCGAGGAGCAGCCCGACGGCAAGAACGAGGCGCCGCACAAGTCGATGTTCGGTCGGCTCCGCGACGCGTTCCAGGGCTGAGCCGGGTGACGCTCCCGGTCCACCTCGTCGAGTCCCTGGACGGAGCAGCGCCCGGCACGCTGGTCGAGGTGACCGGCGACGAGGCGCACCACGCGGTCGCCGTACGACGCCTCCGCGAGGGCGAGCAGGTCGTCCTCACCGACGGCCGGGGCACCTCGGCCACCGGGTCGGTCGCCTCGACGGGCAAGCGCGTCTTCTCCGTCACCGTCGGGTCCGTCTCGCAGGACCCCCGCCCCGAGCCGGCGATCACCGTGGTGCAGGCGCTGCCGAAGGGCGATCGCGGGGAGCTCGCGGTCGAGGTGCTCACGGAGGTCGGGGTCGACCGCATCGTGCCGTGGGCGGCGTCCCGCTCGGTCGCGGTCTGGAAGGGCGAGCGCGCCACGAAGTCCCATGCGAAGTGGCAGTCCACCGCCCGCGAGGCGGCCAAGCAGTCGCGCCGCTCCTGGCTGCCGAGCGTCGCCCCGCTCGCCTCCACCGCCGACCTCGCGGCCGTCGTCGCAAAGGCCGACCTCGCGGTGGTGCTGCACGAGGACGCCACCCTGCCGCTGGGCGCGCTCGAGGTTCCCGAGGCGGGCCGGGTGGTGATCGTCGTGGGGCCCGAGGGCGGCATCAGCCCCGACGAGCTCGAGCAGCTGGGCGCTGCCGGCGCCCACGCCGTACGCCTCGGGGCCGAGGTGCTGCGCACCTCCACCGCCGGCGTCGTCGCCGTGGCCGCGGTGCTGGCCCGCACCAGCCGCTGGGCCTGACGCGCGCGTCGCTAGTCGACGATCGTGATCCGGCGGGTGTCGGTCTCGGTGGTGCCGTCGGCGCTGCGCACGGCCGCGACCACGACGTACTCGCCGGGGTCGACTCCAGCCAGCCCGAAGCCCGCCGGCCCGAAGGTCGTGTGGCGGTCTGGCCGGAGCACGCCCTTGATCGTGCCGTCACCCGCGCTGTCCGTGCCGTCCACCCGGTCGATCGTGATGCGCAGGCGGTTGTTCGAGGTGATGCCCTGGCCGCTGACGTACAGGACCTTCTCGTCCTTGTCGACGACCTGGCCCTCGAACGGCTCGGACAGCGACACCGGCGCGAGCACGTCGCGGTCGGGCGATCCCGTCAGGGGCGCCGTCGTCGGCACGCCGAGGATCGTGTCGGTCACCTGCTGCTCGATCTGTACGTCGACGGGCACCTTGCCGCGGCCGCTGACGGACTGGGCGGTCCGGACGAGCTGCTCGAGCGCGAGGCGGGCATCCTCCTCGCTCAGGCCAGCAGGACGCTTCACCGGGGCGCCCTCGAGGGTGACCGTGATCCCGTCAGGTCTGTCCGACCACTGGCGGAGGACCACGCCCTCGGGCCAGGGGGAGCGGTAGTCGGGGTCGAGCGCGTCGCCCCCGAGGGCAGCATGGATGGCGAGGAGCACTCGCGAGTCCGCGTCGATCTCAGGCCGGAGCTCGCTGAAGAGCCGCGGTCCCGATGCGGTGTCGCCCACGAAGTAGACGGCCACCGGGTCGGTCTTCGTACCTCCGTCGGTCGCGGTCGTGCCCGCGGTCGACGCCGGTCCCACGGGGTCAGGCTCCCTCGTCTGCGGCGCCCCGCCGGTCGTCACGGCGAGGGCCGTGACCACCGACGCGGCCACGAGCCCGGCACCGCCGGCCACCCACCACCCGCGACGGGTACGTCGACCGGCAGGCGCAGTGGCTGCGCGGATGGCGTCGAGCCGGTCAGCCGGCTCCATGTCGTCGGCGACCTCGTGGAGCAGGTCACGGATCAGCTGGTCGTTCACGAGAGGTCCTCCCACCAGTCGCCGAGCAGCCCGCGCAGGGCCGCGCTTCCGCGGAACGCGTGTGACTTCACGGCGCCGCGCGAGACGCCGATGGCCTCCGCGATCTGGGCCTCCGACCAGTCCAGGTAGTAGCGCAGGACGAGCACCTCGCGCTGGCGCTCGGTGAGCTGCAACAGCGCGTCGCGGACGGCGTCACGCCGGGCGGCGCCCACGCTCGGTCCGTCGACGGTCCCCTCGCCCGGCGCCGTGGCGCGCACGTGGCGCTCGACGACGGCGCGATGGCGCAACGCCGACCGGGAGCGGTTCACGACGGCCCGGCGCAGGTAGGCGAGCGCCTTCTCGGGGTCACGGAGCCGCGACCACTTGCCGTGCATCGCGACGAACGCGTCCTGGACGACGTCCTCCGCCGCCTGCTGGTCGTGGACGAGCAGGGCTGCCAGCCGGACGAGCTGCCGCCAGTGGGCGGCGTACAGCTGCTCGACCGCGACGCCTGCGTCCGCGCCGACGAGGCTCAGGTGGTCGGGCACCGGAGTCCCCTCTCGGAGGGGCCTGGTCTGGGTGGTCACGCAGGGGAGACGCGCCGGCTCGCGATCTGGTTGACGACTCACTCCACCGTGATCGTCTTGGTGTCGACGGCCGGTCCGGGGCCCTCGGTGCCGCCGGAGGGGTCGTCGGTCTCGCAGCGCACGGTGACCTCACCGGTGATCCCGTCGAGGGGGAGCGAGGCCTCGAAGGGGAAGAGCTTGTTGCCCATCCACGCCTCGGCCTGGTAGCCACCGCCGACGAGCTCCTCCTCGCCGCGGAGGATCCAGCACGGTCCCGACGCCTCGAAGGAGTTCGCGACGCCGGTGATCTCCAGGGCGTCCCCGGTGACGGTGTCGCCCTCGGCGGGCGAGGTGATGTTGACGAGGTTGAGGGTGCGCAGCGCACCGGCCGCCTCGTAGGGCGCGTCCGTCGGTAGCCCAAAGAGCGGCGCCCCGCCCTCGCGCTGCACCTGCACCGGCACCCGTTCCTGCTGCACGCCCTGCAGCGTGTAGACGAGCTGCTGGAGGGCGAGCCTGGCGTCGCGCCTCGACATCCCGTCGGGCCGGTCGGTGAACCCGTCGGAGGGGATCTCGACCAGCAGCACGCCGTCGGTCGCCTGCACCGAGGCGATCTCCACTCCCGGCCAGAGGGTGCGGTAGTCCGGGTCGACGGGCTGGCCGGAGGCCACGAGCCGGGCGGCCTCGGTCAACGGGTCGCCCTCGACGCGCTGGAACTCGCGGAACAGCACGGTGCGCCCGCCCGGGCCGTCTCCGGCGAAGTAGACCGGGACCGCGGTGCCGGACGCCGCCGGCTCCGACGGCGACCCCGACCCGGCGGGTGGCTCGGCCGGCGTCGCCGGGGACGACTCCTCCCCGGACGCCTGCTCGTCGGGCTGCGGGTCCTCGGTCGCCGTGCCCGTGTCGTCGGACACCGGCGCCGGGTCGTCGCTGCACCCGGCGAGGGCCAGGCTGCTCGCCACGACGACCGCCGCGGCGCCCGCCCAGCGTCGTACGGCGTGCGGGCGGGCCGGTCGAGCGGTGGTGGGGAAGGTCATGCGCGTCACGGTAGTGGGACGCGCGGCGGTCGTTTCCGGTCCCACGCCGCGCCGCCAGAGCCTAGGCTGGCGCCATGAGCGAGACGGCCCCCGACTGCATCTTCTGCAAGATCGTCGCCGGCGAGGTCCCGGCAGACGTGCTCGGCCGCAGCGACCACGCCCTCTCGATCAAGGACCTCAACCCGCAGGCGCCGTTCCACGCGCTGGTGATCCCGGTGGAGCACCACGACAACGCCGCCGCCTCCGCGGCCGCCGACCCGGCCAGCATCGGCCACCTCGTCGTCCTGGCCGACGAGGTCGCCCGCGACTCCGGCAACGCCGACTACCGGCTCGTCGTCAACACCGGCGCCGGCGTCGGCCAGACGGTGTTCCACACCCACGTCCACGTGCTCGGCGGCTCCGCGCACCTGTCCGAGAGGCTGGTCTGAGCGCCATGTCCCGCCGCGCGTCCCGCACCCGTCCCGCACTCGCGGCCCTGCTCGCCGCCGGCCTCCTCGCCCTGTCCGCCTGCAGCGGCGACGACGGCGCCGGGCGGGCCGACCAGACGGCCACCCAGCCCGCGGACTCCCCGACGAGCCCGTCCACCGCCGACGCCGACGAGGCGGGGCAGGCCGGCCACAGCGGCCACTACGCGGAGCCGGCGAGGTCGCGTCCGCTGCGCGCCGGCGAGACGCGTACGACCATCGCCATGGAGGGTGCGTACACGCCGTCCGCGCCCTACGGCACCGGCACCGACGACTACCGGTGCTTCCTCCTCGACCCCCAGCTCGACCGGGACGCCTGGCTCACCGGCACGCAGGTGCTGCCCGGCAACCCCGACGTCGTGCACCACGTCATCCTGTTCCAGGTCCCGCCCCGGCAGGTCGCCGCGGCCGAGGCCAAGGACGCGGCCGAGGACGACGAGGGCTGGACCTGCTTCGGCGGCACCGGGCTCGACCGCTTCCAGAACGTCGACCGGTCCTCGTGGATCGGCGCCTGGGCGCCGGGTGGCGAGGAGTCGGTCACCAAGCCGGGCTTCGGCATCCGCCTGCGCAAGGGCAGCCGGATCGTGATGCAGGTCCACTACAACCTGCTCGCCGGGCAGCAGCCCGACACCTCCGCCGCGCAGCTGCGCCTCGCGCCCGGCAAGCGCGACTACCAGGCGCTCAGCACGATGCTGCTCCCGGCGCCGGTCGAGCTGCCGTGCCGGCCGAAGCACTCCGGCGGGGAGCTGTGCGACCGCGACGCGGCGCTCGCCGACGTCAAGGAGCGCTTCGGTGCCGAGGGCAACACCGCCGACCTCCTCTACTTCCTGTGCGGCGGCGAGCCGCGCGCCGGTGAGGTGCAGTCGTGCGTGCGCACCCTCGCCGACCCGATCACCATCCACGGCGTCGCCGGGCACATGCACCTGCTGGGCCGCTCGCTGAAGATCGAGGTCAACCCGGGCACCCCGCAGGCGCGCACCATCCTCGACATCCCCGTCTGGGACTTCGACGACCAGGGCAGCCGCCCCATCGACCCGATCCACCTCGAGCCGTTCGAGCAGGTCAAGGTCACCTGCCGCCACGTCCAGTGGCTCCGTGACAAGCTGCCCGCCTTCGAGGGGCAGCCGGACCGCTACGTCGTGTGGGGCGAGGGAACCACCGACGAGATGTGCCTCGGGATGCTGCAGGTGACCCGGCCCTAGCTCCACGCCGGCCCGCCCGCCGTCGGGCCCACCGGTGTCCAGGTGGGCCTGACGCCGACCGCTCGGTAGCATGGTGGGGCTCTGCCACCGACCCGGAAGGCCGCCCAGACGGGCATCCATGACTGCGACGAACCAGCCAGGCTCCCCCCAGGAGCGACCGACCCACACCGTGGTCGTCCCCAACAGCATCGACATGGTCTCGGTCCTGGGCCCGGGGGACGAGCACCTCCGGCTGATCGAGCGGTCCTTCGACGCCACCGTCCACGTCCGTGGCAACCGCATCACGCTGGCCGGCGAGTCGGCCGAGGTGGCCACCGCCGAGCGCCTGCTCGACGAGATCGTGACGCTGGTGCGCACCGGCCAGGGCGTGACCGGCGAGACGGTCGAGCGGATCATCCAGATGCTGCGCACCGAGACGCAGGAGCGCCCGGCCGACGTGCTGAGCCTCAACATCCTGTCCAACCGCGGTCGCACGATCCGGCCCAAGACCCTCAACCAGAAGCGCTACGTCGAGTCGATCGACAAGAGCACGATCACCTTCGGCATCGGCCCGGCCGGCACCGGCAAGACCTACCTGGCGATGGCCAAGGCCGTGCAGGCCCTACAGGCCAAGGAGGTCAACCGGATCATCCTCAGCCGTCCGGCCGTCGAGGCGGGGGAGCGGCTCGGGTTCCTCCCCGGCACGCTCAGCGAGAAGATCGACCCCTACCTGCGCCCGCTCTACGACGCGCTGCACGACATGGTCGACCCCGAGACGATCCCCAAGCTGCTCGCCGCCGGAACCATCGAGGTCGCCCCGCTGGCGTTCCTGCGCGGCCGGTCGCTGAACGACTCGTTCATCATCCTCGACGAGGCGCAGAACACCACGCCCGAGCAGATGAAGATGTTCCTGACCCGCCTCGGCTTCGGCTCGCGCATCGTCGTCACCGGCGACACCAGCCAGGTCGACCTGCCCTCCGGCACGAAGTCGGGCCTGCGCGTCGTGGAGGGCATCCTCGACGGCGTCGACGACATCACCTTCTGCCGCCTCACCGGCACCGACGTCGTGCGCCACCGCCTCGTCGGTCGCATCGTGGAGGCCTACGAGGTCTTCGACGCCCAGGAGGAGTCCGGGTCGAGGTCGAGGCCGAAGTCCGGACCCAAGAGCACCACCGGGCCGCGGAGCCAGCGATGAGCATCGAGGTCCTCAACGAGTCGGGCCTCGAGTTCGACGTACGCCGCCTCTCCCGGCTGGCGCGCTTCGTGATGGAGCAGATGCGCGTGCACCCGCAGGCCGAGCTGTGCATCAAGGCGGTCGACGAGGACACCATCGCCCAGCTCAACGGCCAGTGGATGGAGAAGGAGGGCCCGACCGACGTGCTCGCCTTCCCGATGGACGAGCTGCGCCCGGGCAAGGTCAACGAGGAGCCCGAGGAGGGCGTCCTCGGCGACCTGGTGCTGTCCCCGGCGGTGGCCGAGCGGCAGGGCGTGGAGGCCGGACACGGACGCGAGGCCGAGATCGACCTGCTGACCGTCCACGGCATCCTCCACCTCCTCGGCTACGACCACGCCGAGCCCGAGGAGCACGCGGTGATGTTCGGGTTGCAGGACGAGCTGCTGGAGAAGTGGCGCGCGTCGGCCGAGCCCGCCTGACATGACCGCTGACATCTGGCAGCTCGGCACGGCCGCTCTGCTGGTCGTCCTCGCCGGGCTCTTCTCGGCCGCCGACGCCGCCCTGGGCGGCTTCTCCCGCGCCCGCGCGGAGGAGCTCAAGGCCGAGGGGCGGGCCGGCGCGGCCCGCCTGGTCAGGCTGCTCGACGACCCCGCGCGCTACCTCAACACCGCGCTGCTGATGCGCCTGCTGTGCGAGATCAGCGCGATCGTGCTGGTCGCGACGTGGGCGCGCGACGCCTACCAGGGCTCGCCCGTCCCGACGTTCCTCACCACGGTCGGCGTGATGCTGGTCGTGTCGTTCGTCGTCATCGGCGTCGCGCCGCGCACCATCGGCCGCCAGCACGACGTACGGGTGGCGCTGGCGTCGGCGGGCCCGCTGTCCTTCGTGACGACGATCCTCGGCCCGATCCCGGCGCTGCTGATCCTGCTGGGCAACGCGATCACGCCCGGCAAGGGCTTCAGCGAGGGCCCCTTCTCGACCGAGACCGAGCTGCGCGAGCTCGTCGACCTCGCCGAGGCCGGTGCCATCATCGAGTCCGGCGAGCGCAGGATGATCCACTCGGTCTTCGAGCTCGGCGACACCATCACCCGCGAGGTGATGGTCCCGCGACCCGACGTCGTCTACATCGAGCGCCACAAGAACATCCGCCAGACGCTGTCGCTCTTCCTGCGCAGCGGCTACTCCCGCATCCCGGTCATCGGCGAGAACCTCGACGACATCGTCGGCATGGCCTACCTCAAGGACCTCGTCCGCCGCGACTTCGAGGCGCCCGACGTCGAGTTCACCCAGCGCGTCGACGAGGTGATGCGGCCGGTGCACTACGTGCCCGACTCCAAGCCCGTCGACGCGCTGCTCACCGAGCTGCAGGCCCGTCGCCAGCACATCGCCGTGGTCGTCGACGAGTACGGCGGCACCGCCGGGCTGATCACGATCGAGGACGTCCTGGAGGAGATCGTCGGCGAGATCACCGACGAGTACGACGCCGAGGAGGTCGAGGTCGAGCACCTCGACGGCGGCGCGATCCGGGTGTCCTCCCGCTACCCGGTCGACGACCTCGACGAGCTGGTCGGCTTCGACGTGGAGGACGACGACGTCGACAGCGTCGGCGGGCTGATGGCCAAGCACCTCGGCAAGGTCCCGCTGCCCGGCTCGGTCGTGGAGTGCCACGGCCTGCGCCTCGAGGCCGAGCGCGCCACCGGACGGCGCAACAAGATCGAGACCGTGCTGGTCACGGTCCTGGCGCCGGGCGCGGACGCCGCGGACGACGACACCCCGATCGGCTCCACCGGCCGCTGACTAGGGTTCGGGCATGAGCAACGACGCCGTCGACCTCAGCGCCGAGGACGCCAAGCTGGTCACCCTCGCCCGCGCGACCCGGGCGCGGGCCGGGGCCGACGAGGGCGCCGCGGTGCGCGACCTCGACGGCCGCACCTACGCCGCCGCGAGCGTGCGCCTCGCGCACCTCGAGCTGTCGGCGCTCGACGTGTGCGTCGCCATGGCCGTGTCGTCCGCCTCGGCCGGCCTGGAGGCGGCGGTCGTGCTGGCCGACGACGAGCCCGACCTCGACTCCGTGCGCGACTTCGCCGGTGCCGGGGTGCCGGTGCACCTCGGCGACGCGCGGGGCGCGATCGCCCGTTCGCTCGCCACCTGAAGGCCGGTCGGACCGCAACATGCTCGCGCGAGCGGTCCCAGATCGCTAGCGTGGAGGCGTGCGCACGACGGTCGGTCGAGAGCAGCATGCTGCCGGGGAGGCGAGGCTCAGGGAGTCCTACGCCGCCCTGCCGCCGGGTGCGCCGGTGCGGCTGGCCAAGCGCACCAGCAACCTGTTCCGTGGTCGCTCGGCCTCGGAGGCGGGGCTCGACGTCTCCGGGCTGACGGGTGTCGTCGAGGTCGACGGCGACGTGGCCGAGGTGCAGGGGATGTGCACCTACGAGGACCTCGTCGAGGTGACCCTCGCGCACGGCCGGATCCCGCTGGTCGTCCCGCAGCTCCGGACGATCACGCTGGGAGGGGCGGTCAGCGGCCTGGGCATCGAGTCGACGAGCTTCCGCAGCGGCCTGCCGCACGAGTCGGTGCTCGAGATGGACGTGCTCACCGGTGCCGGCGAGATCGTCACGACCAAGCCGGGTGACGAGCTCTTCGACGCCTTCCCCAACTCCTACGGCTCCCTCGGCTACGCGACCCGCCTGCGGATCGAGCTCGAGCAGGTGCCGTCGTACGTCGCCCTGCGACACGTGCCGTTCGCCGACGCCCGGGCCCTGGCCGACGCCGTCTCCCGCATCGTCGAGGACCGGGCGTGGCAGGGCGAGCGCGTCGACGCGGTCGACGGCGTCGCCTTCACCCCGGGCGAGCTCTACCTCACACTCGCCCGCTGGACCGACGAACCGGGCCCGACCAGCGACTACGCCGGCCAGCAGGTGTTCTACCAGTCGATCCGACGGCGCACGACCGACCGGCTCACTGTCCACGACTACCTCTGGCGCTGGGACACCGACTGGTTCTGGTGCTCGCGCGCGTTCGGCGCGCAGCACCCACTGGTCCGGCGGGTGTGGCCGCGCCGCCTGCGGCGCTCCGACGTCTACTGGAAGCTCGTCGCCCTCGACCGCCGGTTCGGCATCGCCGACCGGCTGGACCGGCGTGCCGGTCGGCCCCAGGGGGAGCGGGTCGTGCAGGACGTCGAGGTCCCCGTCGAGCGGCTCTCGGAGTTCCTGTCCTGGTTCGACCGGGAGGTCGGCATGCGGCCGGTGTGGCTGTGCCCCCTCCGGTTGCGCCGCAGCGGGGACGGCTCCGGCGACCGGCCCTGGCCCGGCTACCCGCTCAGCGCGGCGACGACCTACGTCAACGTGGGCTTCTGGGGCATCGTCAACGTCGGCCCCGACGCCCCCACGTCCCCGCGCAACCGGGCGATCGAGGCGAAGGTCTCCGAGCTCGGCGGCCACAAGAGCCTCTACTCGGAGGCCTTCTACGCGCCGGCCGAGTTCGACCGCCTCTACGGCGGTGACCACCTCGCCGCCGTCAAGGCCGCCCACGATCCCGACGACCGACTGACGTCCCTCTACGACAAGGTGGTGCAACGACGATGACCCTTCACACGGACCCCGGCTCGCGACGCGCCCCGACGCGCCTCACGATCGGTGACGCGATGGACCGGCTGGTGAGGGGCGGGCTGCCGCTGCACTTCACGGCGTACGACGGCTCCAGCGCCGGCCCGCCGACCGCGGACGTCGGGCTGCAGCTGCGCAACGAGCGCGGGCTCGCCTACCTGATGACGGCACCGGGCGACCTCGGCATGGTGCGGGCCTACGTCGCCGGCGACCTCACGCTGTCGGGCGTCCACCCCGGCGATCCCTACGACGCGCTCGTGCTCCTCAAGGACCACACGAAGTTCCGCGTGCCGGCGCCGTCGGAGGCGGTGCACATCGCCCGCAGCCTCGGCCTGGCACACCTGCGGCCACCGGCCCCGCCGCCGCAGGAGCACCTCCCGCGCTGGCGCCGGGCGGTCGAGGGGCTGCGTCACTCCATGACCCGCGACGCCGAGGTGATCTCGCACCACTACGACGTGTCCAACAGGTTCTACGAGATGGTGCTCGGCCCCTCGATGGCCTACACGTGCGCCCTCTATGAGACCCCCGAGGCGTCGCTCGAGGAGGCGCAGGCGGCGAAGTTCGACCTGGTCTGCCGCAAGCTCGACTTGCAGCCGGGCCAGCGGCTGCTCGACGTGGGCTGCGGCTGGGGGACGATGGTGCGGCACGCGGCCCGGGAGTACGGCGTCCGGGCGCTCGGCGTGACGCTGTCGCTGGAGCAGGCGCAGTGGGCCAAGGAGGCGATCGACCGCGAGGGCCTCGGCGACCTCGCCGAGGTGCGCCACCTCGACTACCGCGACGTCGTCGACACCGGCTTCGACGCGGTCAGCTCCATCGGTCTCACCGAGCACATCGGCGTGCGCAACTACCCGGCGTACTTCCGCCACCTCCGCGACCGGCTCAAGCCCGGCGGCCGGCTGCTCAACCACTCCATCACCCGGCGTCACAACCGCCGGCAGGAGACCGGGCACTTCATCGACCGCTACGTCTTCCCCGACGGGGAGCTGATCGGCTCCGGCACCATCATCAGCGCCGCGCAGGACCAGGACCTCGAGGTGCAGCACAGCGAGAACCTGCGCCTCCACTACGCCGCCACCCTGCGCGACTGGAACCGCAACCTCGTCGAGCACTGGGACGAGTGCGTGGCGGAGGTCGGCGAGGGAACGGCCCGGGTCTGGGGCCTCTACATCGCCGGCTCGCGCATCGGCTTCGAGCGCGACGAGGTCGAGCTCCACCAGGTGCTCGCGACCCGCAACCACGACGACGGCCGCTCCGACTTCCCGATGCGCCCCCACTGGTGAGCCACCGATAACCTCCTCGGGTGAGCACCCGTGCAGCCCAGTTCCAGGCGACCGTACGTCGCCGCGAACCGCTCTCGGACCACCTCGTCCGGCTCGTGCTGGGCGACCTGGACGGCTTCACCTCGACCGGGATCCCCGACGAGTGGGTCGGCCTCGTGGTGCCCGGGCAGTTCCAGAGCCGCTACTACACCGTGCGGTCCCTCAGCGGGGGAGAGCTCACCCTCGACGTCGTGGTCCACGACGTCGGCCTGGTCACCGAGTGGGCGACGCGCGACTGCGTCGGCGACACGGTCACGATCACCGAGCCCAAGGCCTCGTTCGCCCCGCCCGAGGGGGCGCGCTGGCTGTTGCTCGTCGGCGACCTGACGGCCATGCCCGCGATGGCCCGCATCGCCGAGACCCGGCCCGACCTGCCGACGTACGTCATCGCGGAGGTGCCCGACGACCTGTCCGGCTACCTCCCCGCCGGCACGGACGTCACCTGGCTGACCCCGCCGGCACCCGGCCAGAGCGCGCTCGCCGAGGTGGTCGAGGGCATCGAGTGGCCCGAGGGCGAGGGCTACTTCTGGATGGCCGGCGAGTCCGCCCAGATGCGCGCGATCCGCAAGCACCTGATGCGTGAGGTCGGCCTGCCGACCAGCCACTACGACGTCATGGGCTACTGGCGCGCCACCGCCGCCCGCCAGCCCCGCGCGGTCGACCCCGGCCCGGTCTGGCGCGCGGGCAAGGCGGCAGGCAAGACTGACGAGCAGATCTGGGCCGACTACGACGCAGCCAGGGAGACGAGCGATGGGTGACCACGACGACGAGCTGGACGGGTCGGACGCCGAGCTGGACGACGAGCTGGACGACGACTTCGACCTGTCCGGGGTCGCGCCGGCGGGCGCGTTCTACGAGGCGCCGGAGGGCTACCGCAGCGGGTTCGCGTCCTTCGTCGGTCGCCCCAACGCGGGCAAGTCGACGCTGACCAACGCGCTCGTGGGACAGAAGATCGTGATCACGTCGTCCAAGCCCCAGACCACGCGCAACGTGGTGCGCGGCATCGTCCACCGCGACGACGCCCAGCTGATCCTGGTCGACACCCCCGGCCTGCACCGTCCCCGCACGCTGCTGGGGGAGCGGCTCAACGACCTCGTGCGCACCACGTGGGCCGAGGTCGACGTGGTCGCCGTGTGCTTCCCGGCCAACGAGAAGATCGGGCCCGGTGACCGGTTCATCGTCACCGAGCTCGCCAAGGTGCGGCGCACGGTGCGCATCGCGGTCGCCACCAAGACCGACCTGGTCACCCCCGAGCAGCTGGCGACCCACCTGATGGACATCGCTGCCCTCGGCGAGGAGACCAGCACGGAGTGGGCCGAGATCGTGCCGGTGTCCGCCGTCGCGGGCGACCAGGTCGACCTGCTCGCCGACCTGCTCGTCGGGCTGCTGCCGGAGGGGCCGCCGCTCTACCCCGACGGCGACCTGACCGACGCGCCCGAGGAGGCGCTGGCCGCCGACCTCATCCGCGAAGCGGCCCTCGAGGGGGTGCGCGACGAGCTGCCGCACTCCATCGCCGTGGTGGTCGAGGAGATGGGGCTGCGCGAGGGGCGTCCCGACGACAAGCCGCTGCTCGACATCGTGGCCAACCTCTACGTCGAGCGCGACTCGCAGAAGGGGATCATGATCGGCCACAAGGGCTCGCGCCTGCGCTCGGTCGGCACGGCCGCCCGCAAGCAGATCGAGGCGCTGCTCGGCACGCCGGTCTACCTCGACCTCCAGGTCAAGATCGCCAAGGACTGGCAGCGCGACCCGCGCCAGCTCCGCAAGCTCGGTTTCTGACGCCCCTTCCCTCGTCCTTGCCGCCGCCGGGGCGCGTCGGCGTATGGTGAGGAGGTCGAGGACAAACCGACAGGCGTCGATCCACGAGCGTCACTCCTCCGCGATCGACCACCTGGCAGGACCGACGACCTTGACGTTCCACGCACCCCACCGCCCGACCCTCCTCACGGTGCTCCGGCGCGTGTCGCTGAGCCTGCTGGTCGCGGTGGTGGTCCCCGCAGCCGTCTTCTACGGCACGTTCGCGCTGGCCGGCGTGTGGGCCGCGATCGGGGGTGCGCTCGTCTGGTCGTACGGCGCCATCGCCTGGCGCGCGCTGACCCGGCGTCGTACGTCGGGGCTGCTGGTGCTGACCGCGGTCCTGCTCACCGGCCGGACCGCCCTGTCGGTCGTGGCCGACAGCACCTGGCTCTACTTCCTGCAGCCGGTGATCAGCGACGGCGTCGTCGCCACGCTCTTCCTGCTCTCGCTCGCGAGCGCGCGGCCGATGGTGGCCCGTCTGGCCGGCGACTTCTACCCGATGGACCACGAGCTCGCCGTGCGTCCGCGGGTCCGCCGCCTGTTCCGCCACCTGACCGCGCTGTGGGCGGTCCTCGGGTTCGCCAAGGCGGGCATGACGCTCTGGCTGCTGCAGTCACAGACGCTGGAGACGTTCGTCCTGGTGAAGAGCGTCTCCATGCTGACGATCAACGTGGTCGCGGCGTTCGCGACGATCGGCCTGGCCGCGCTGGTGGCGCGGAAGGAGGGCCTGATGGGCTCCACCCGCCCCGTCCCCGTGCCGGTCGAGGCTCGCGCCTGACGGACGCCTCAGTCGGGCACCCAGCAGATGCCGTAGCGCTGGCCCGCGTCCCACTGCTCGCGTGTGGGGCTCTCCTGCGACCAGCTGAAGTCGAGCGGGTCGTTCGTGGCGGCCGCCGCGACGTCGCGGCACACCGGGTCCATCCGCGCGGCCACCGCGTCGCGGGCGGGCAGCCTGCGACCGGGGATGTCGACGGTCGCCACGGCCCGCCAGGCGTGCTTCGCGCCGCACGTCACCCGCCGGAACCCGCGGGTGCCGGGCGCCGCGGTGGCGCACATCGCCGGACCGTCCCAGCCCTTCGTCCGCCGCGGCAGCCGCAGCAGCGTGCCGGGCGAGGCCACGGCCACGATGTCGCAGCGGAACCAGTCGGCTCCGGCCTCAGCGCGCGCCGGGCTCGGGCTGAACCAGACGGCCCGCACCATGCTCAGCCTCAGCTCGCGCGGCGTCCGCCCGAGGTGCCGGGGGAGCCGGGCGGTGCACGCGCGGCTCATCTGCCGCTGGGCCGCCCGCGAGTCCACGCGCCGGGTGAAGCCCGACGTCGTCGTGAGGTCGAGCCGACCCACGAAGTAGGTCTGCGCCGTGTGCGGCCGCCGGCACGCGACCGGCGCGGTGCGGCCCACCACGGCGACCGCCTGGCGCATCGACAACGCGTGGCACTCGCCGACCTCGGGCCGCGGCCCCGGGTCCGGCGTCGCGGTCTCGCTCGGGGTGGAGGTCGACGACGGCGACGGTGCCCGGTCGTCCGACGGCAGGTCGACCGGCGCGGTGCAGGCCGACAGCACGACGGCCGTGGCCAGGGCCGCGAGGAGCCGCCTCATCCCATCACCAGGGCCGCGAGGGTCCCGCCCAGCTCGTACGCCGACCCGCGCTCCGCCGCGCCCACGTCACCCAGCACCTCGAGGACCGGCGCGCTCTGCCGCCAGCCGAGCGCACCCACGATCGACTGGACGGAGCGCACCGCGCCCGTCGTGTCGTAGCGCCCGTGCACGTAGAGCCCGAACGGCTTCCGTCCGCCCTCCACCGTCGCGGCCGAGCCGTCGTCGGTGAGCGCGCCCCCGGCCTGGAGGAAGATGGAGTCGAAGAAGTGCTTGAGTGCCCCGCTCATGTAGCCGAAGTTCGCAGGGGTCCCGAGCACGTAGCCGTCGGCGGCCAGGACGTCGTCCGCGTCGGCCTCCAGCGCCGGCCGGACGACCACGTCGACACCCGTGATCGCGTCGTCCGAGGCTCCGGCGACGACGGCGTCGGTCAGGGCGGCCACCGAGGGCGTGGGCGAGTGGTGGACGATGAGCAGGCGCGGCACGGTGCCGAGGCTACTCACGGCCCCGCGGGCGGCGTACCGTCGATGCGTGAGCTTCGAGGTGGCGGGTGAGGCGTACGACCGGTTCATGGGTCGCTACTCCCAGCCGCTCGCGGCGCACTTCGTCGACCTCCTCGAGGTGCGCGCCGGGCAGCGGGCGCTGGACGTCGGCTGCGGGCCCGGGGCGCTCACCGCGCCGCTGGTCGACCGACTGGGCGCGGACCACGTGTCCGCGATCGACCCGTCGGCGCCGTTCGTGGAGACCTGCCGCACCCGCTTCCCCGAGGTCGACGTCCGTCGGGGCTCCGCCGAGTCGCTGCCGTGGGACGACGACTCCTACGACGTCGCCGCCGCGTGCCTCGTCGTGCACTTCATGACCGATCCCGTCGCCGGCATGTCGGAGATGAGGCGGGTGACCCGGGACGACGGCTGGGTCGGCGCCACGGTGTGGGACCTCGCCGGCTCGCGCGCGCCGATGGCCCCGCTGTGGACCGCCATGGCCGAGGTGTCCCCGCAGCAGCCGGACGAGCGGGACTTCCAGGGCGGCTCGCGCGAGAGCCTCCGCTCGATCATGGAGGGGGCTGCCCTGCGCGACGTCGAGGTGGTCGAGCTGCCGGTCACCGTCACCCACCCGACCTTCGAGGAGTGGTGGCAGCCCTACCTGCACGGCGTCGGCCCGGCGGGCGAGGTCGTCGCCTCGCTCGACCCCGACCGCAGGCAGGAGCTCGAGCGGACCCTGCGCCGCGACCTCGGCGAGGGTCCCTTCGACATGACCGCGGTGGCGTGGGCCGGCCGCGGGCGGGCGTAGGCGTCTCACGACGCGGGAGACGGCGCGCGCGTGCGACGGGGGAGGGCTACGCTGGTCCGGTCATGATGCGCAGCCTCCTTCTCCTTCGCCGCCGCAGCGAGGCCTGACCCGGCCCCCTCGTTGCGGAGTGTGGCGCGTGCCGGTCGCCCCGTCTCGATCGAGCAGCAGGAGAGCAGGACCTCATGACCAACCTGAGCAACACCGCCAACCAGCAGGGCGCGAGCCCCATGCCGTTCGCCCGCTACACGCCGTTCGTGCCCGTCGACGTGCCGGACCGGACGTGGCCGACCAGGAAGGTCGAGAAGGCGCCGCGCTGGCTGTCCACCGACCTCCGTGACGGCAACCAGGCGCTCATCGACCCGATGACGCCCGCCCGCAAGCTCACGATGTTCGAGCTGCTGGTCTCGATGGGCTACAAGGAGATCGAGGTCGGCTTCCCCAGCGCGAGCCAGACCGACTTCGACTTCGTGCGCAAGCTCATCGACGAGGACCGCATCCCCGACGACGTACAGATCTCGGTGCTGACGCAGGCCCGGGAGGACCTCATCGAGCGGACCGTCGACTCGCTCGTCGGCGCTCCCCGCGCGACCGTCCACCTCTACAACGCCACAGCCCCGCTCTTCCAGCGCGTCGTCTTCAACGTGACCCCCGACGAGTGCCGCAACATCGCGGTGCGCGGCACCGAGATGGTGATGAAGTACGCCGAGGAGCGGCTCGGCGGCCTCGTCGGCAGCGAGGACTTCGGCTACCAGTACAGCCCCGAGATCTTCACCCAGTCCGACACCGACTTCGCGCTCAGCGTGTGCGAGGCCGTCTCCGACGTGTGGCAGCCCGAGGCCGGTCGCGAGATCATCCTCAACCTGCCCGCCACCGTCGAGATGTCGACGCCCAACACCTACGCCGACCAGATCGAGTACTTCGGGCGCGGCCTGACGCGCCGTGAGCACTCGGCGATCAGCCTCCACCCGCACAACGACCGCGGCACCGCGGTCGCCGCCACGGAGCTGGCGCTGATGGCCGGGGCCGACCGCGTCGAGGGCTGCCTGTTCGGCCACGGCGAGCGCACGGGCAACGTCGACCTGGTCACCCTGGGCATGAACCTGTTCAGCCAGGGCATCGATCCGCAGGTCGACTTCGGCGACATCGACGAGGTGCGTCGCACCGTCGAGTACTGCACCAACCTCCCGGTCCACCCGCGCCATCCCTACGCGGGCGACCTCGTCTACACCGCCTTCTCCGGTTCCCACCAGGACGCCATCAAGAAGGGCCTGGAGGACCTCGACAGGAAGGCCGCCGCGCTCGGCGTCGACGTGGGGGAGCTCCCCTGGGAGGCGCCCTACCTGCCGATCGACCCCAAGGACGTCGGCCGCACCTACGAGGCGGTCATCCGGGTCAACAGCCAGTCCGGCAAGGGCGGCGTGGCCTACGTCCTCAAGTCCGAGCACAAGCTCGACCTGCCGCGTCGCGCGCAGATCGAGTTCAGCCGCGTCGTGCAGCAGCGCACCGACAGCGAGGGCGGCGAGATCACCCCCGAGGAGATCTGGTCGGTCTTCCGCTCCGAGTACCTCGACCGCGAGACCCCGCTGAAGCTCAACTCGGTCCACACCTCCAGCGCGGCGGGTGAGAAGGACCAGCTCACCGTCGGCGTCTACGTCGACGGCGAGCGCCGCGAGCTCACCGGCGAGGGCAACGGCCCGATCGCGGCGTTCGTCGACGCGATCGCCGCCGTCGGCCACGACGTACGGGTCCTCGACTACCACGAGCACGCACTGTCGTCGGGAGGCGACGCGATCGCAGCGGCGTACGTCGAGTGCGCCGTCGGCGACAAGGTGCTGTGGGGCGTGGGTCTCGACGCCAACATCGTCACCGCCTCGCTGAAGGCGGTCATCAGCGCGGTCAACCGCGCCTGAGCGCGGGCGGCGCTACATTCGGTCCATGTTGGTCAGCGAGCGGATCGGCCAGTTCTTCGTCGAGTCGGACGGCGGACGCGACCGGCTGGAGTACACCGAGTACGGCTCGGGTGACGACTGGGTGGTGCTGCTGCACGGCCTGCTGATGCCGCGCCGGATGCAGCAACCGCTCGCCCGGGCGATGGCCGCGCAGGGCCTGCACGTGGTGACGCTCGACCTGCTGGGCCACGGCCGCTCCGACCAGCCGGCCGACCCACTGGTCTACTCGATGACGTCGTTCGGGGAGCAGGTCGTCGCGCTGCTCGACCACCTCGGCGCGGAGCAGGCCGTCATCGGCGGGACGTCGCTGGGCGCCAACGTCTCGCTGGAGGTGGCGGTCATCGCGCCCGAGCGGGTCAAGGGCCTGCTCGTCGAGATGCCGGTGCTCAACAACGCGCTGGTCGCCGGGATCCTCGCGTTCGTGCCGATCATGCTCGCCGCGCGCTACGTGCCGGTCACGGCCAACACGCTGCAGCGCCTCGCGCGCTCCGTGCCCCGCGGGATCGTCCCGTTCTGGGCCGGCATCTGCCTCGACACCGTCGACCACCGCGCCGACTCGATCGCGTCCGTGCTGCACGGCGTGATCTTCGGCCGCCTCGCCCCGTCGCGCAGCCAGCGTCGTCGCATCCAGGCGCCGGTCTTCCTCGTCGGCCACCCGATCGACCCGATCCACCCCTTCGTCGACGCCGACATGCTCGCCGAGGAGCTGCCGAACGTCCGGTTCGAGCGGGCCACCTCGATCCTGGAATGGCGGTTCCGCCCGGAGCGGTTGACCGCCGCGGCCGCGGACTTCGCGATCGGGTGCTGGCACGAGCACCCCGCCACGACGAAGGTGGCGAAGCCGACGAAGGCGACCGCGAAGGCCCGCACCCGGAAACCCTGACGCCGCACCCCGCCCGTCCCGGCCCGCACGGGCCCGGTGGGGGAGAATGGTCCCGTGCCCCTGTACCGCGACGAGGCCGTCGTGCTCCGCACCCACAAGCTGGGCGAGGCCGACCGCATCATCACCCTGCTGACGCGTCAGCACGGGCGCGTGCGCGCGGTCGCCAAGGGGGTGCGGCGTACGACGTCGCGCTGGGGCTCGCGCCTCGAGCCGTTCACCCACGTCGACCTCCAGCTCGCGGAGGGGCGCAGCCTCGACGTGATCACCCAGGCCGAGACGCTCGACCCGTTCCACGCGCGGCTCGGCCTCGACTACGACCGCTACACCGCCGGCACGGTGATGCTCGAGACCGCCGAGCGCCTGGTCACCGAGGAGAAGGAGCCGGCGGTCCAGCAGTTCCTGCTGCTCGTCGGCGGCCTGCGGGCCATGGCCGGTGCCGAGCACCCGGCCAAGCAGGTCCTCGACTCCTACCTGCTGCGCTCCCTGTCCGTCGCGGGCTACGCGCCGTCGTTCGACCACTGCGTGCAGTGCGGGGTCGAGGGCCCTCACCGCTTCTTCAACCCGTCGGCCGGTGGCGTCCTGTGCGCCTCCGACCGGCTGCCGGGATCGGCCACTCCCGCCGCGGAGACCGTCCGGCTGCTCGGTGCGCTCCTCGTCGGTGACTGGCCCGTCGTCCACGCCGCCGACCCGCGCCACCTGCGCGAGGCCAGCAACCTCGTCTCGGCCTACCTCGCCTGGCACCTCGAGCGCGGCCTCCGCTCGATGGCGTACGTCGAGCGGTGACGGTGCCTCAGGCGCTCGTCAGCGCAGTCCGCGCTCCAGGGCTGCCCAGGTGTCGGCCGTGACGACGCCTGTCGGGTCGAGGCCGAGGCGCTGCTGGTGCCGGCGCACGGCCTTCGCGGTGCGGTCGGTGATGACACCGGACGGCTCGACCGACCTGTAGCCCGCGGCGCGCAGGGTCCGCTGCAGGCGGAGGGCCGGCTCGCCGGCGGAGCCGACCTTGAGCAGCGGCGCCGAACCCCGTGCGAAGAGCGCCATCCAGGTCGAGGGGTCGGCCTTGCGCGTGACGCGCAGGTCGTGGCGGCGCTGGAAGGACCGCACGGCCCTGACCACGTCCCGGTCGAACCGGCCGTCGAGCCGTCCCCGGTAGCGGGCGTTCTTCCGGAGCAGGCACTGCAGCGCCTTCACGCGATCGCCCCGGCTGCCCGACGTCAGGCGCGGGTAGGTCCCGAAGTCGAGGCGGGTGCCCCCGCAGGCCCGGGTCGAGCGGGGCGGCCGGGAGCCGCCGTCGATCTCCATGAAGTTGCGGTCGATGGTGAGCGCGACACCGCCGTACGAGGCGGTCGTGTGCCCCTCGTACTGGTGGACGCGCTGCCCGGTCCAGCTGCTGGAGCGCACCCAGCGCGGGTCGATGTCGGCGTCCGAGCGACCGTTGTACCAGGCGTACCAGACCTGGTCGGGCATCGCGTAGGAGCCCGGCGAGAGGTGGTCGGCGTTGTCGAGCGCGTGGATGCCGGCGGAGATGCTGGAGTAGACACCGGAGCGGTAGCCGAGGTCGTGGAGGGCCAGCGCCCAGCCGCTGAGGAAACGCAGCGCGGATCGCCGGCAGTCCTCGTCCGCGACGTCGAAGCCGCCCTCGAGGTCGTACCAGAGGGTGCCTCCCGCTGGCAGGCCGAGCTCGCGAGCACGGGCCACGGCCGCTGCGGCCTCAGCGCGCCCGCGGGCGTCGGCTGCGGCGTACGACCCGGCGGGATCGGGGTCGATCCGGTCGGCGTACAGGGACTGGCACGCGGCCTGCGGCCCCACCCAGATCGGCAGCAGCCGCCACCCGTTGGCGCGCTGCCGAGCCACCCACGTGGCGTCGAGGTGCGGCTGACCCGGGTCGACGGCCGTGGGACGGCAGGACGCCATCGATCCGCCGATGTAGATGCCGGCACCCCAGAACGGCGACGAGGTCAGCCACGCGTCCATCTGCTCCTGCGTCGGCGCACATCGGGCGTCGAAGGCGTAGCCGGTCAAGCCGTCCGGACGGCGCTCCGCCGCCGTGGCCGGAGGGCCGGTCAGCACCGTGACGCACAGCGCCAGCACCGCCGTCACCAGGACGCCGGCGCGGATCCGGGCAAGGCTGATCTGTCCGAGTCGCATGTTGTTCTCCCCCGAGAGCGTGTGGTGAGCAGACCATAGTGCAGTCATCGGGGGCGTCCGGTCCTCGGTAGCCTGCTCGCGTGAGGTCCCTCCGTGCCGCAGCTTCGCGTCTCATGACGGTCGGGGTGCTGAGCGACGGGTGGTACGCGATCCTGACCGGCCTGGTGCTGCTCCTCCTGGCCCACCTGCTCGGCAGCGTCCCGTGGGACGTCGACCCCGCCGCGACGCTCGTGGCGATGGCGTTCCTCGTCATCGGCCTGTGGCAGCTCGCGCAGGGCCTTCGTGCCGAGCTCCCGCGACAGCGCAGGTCCACCGACGAGCCTGCCTCGAGGACGTCGGAGTGTCCGGTGGCGCATCACCCAGAATGGCTGGCATGACCGACGACTCGGATCGGCTGCCCCTGGACAGCCCGAGGTGGAGCCGGCTGTGGACCCGGATGGGGCCCGGGGCGTACCCCGTTCCGCAGGCGCTCCGGGACCTCGGCGACGACCCGTCGGACCTCGAGCTCTTCCGGGAGATGTGGCCGGAGATCTGCGCAGAGGAGACGACGTACGACGCCGCCTACGCCGCTGCCCCCTACCTGGTCGACATCGCAGCGAGTCCGGACGCGGCCGATCAGTACCTCATCGTCCTCGGACTGGTCGCCACCTACGCCTCGGACGTGCCGGGCGACCTGGAACCGGCCTTCAGGACGGCGATGCGCCGGGGACTGACCCTGGCGCTCGAGCGCCTCGAGACCTGCCGGACCGACGCAGACCTGCGGTACCTCTTGGCGTCGGTCGCCGCCATGCGAGGGCGGCCGGACCTCGCGGAAGTGCTGCAGGACCTCGACGCGATCCAGGAACCCTGCCCGACGTGCGGAACCGTCGTGCACCCCTCCCTGCTGCAGGCGGCGATCGAACGGGACCGGTCGTCCTGAGCCGCAGTCCGTGGATCTCCGGCCGTCCGACTGGCTCGATCGAGGCGCTACCGATGCATGCTCGCTTCATTGTGCGGACGGCGAGGACTACGGGGTCAAGGCACCCGACATGAGCCCGCGCGCTTGTGGGTCGGACACATGGACGCGGGGATCCGCGCGATGCCACAGCAACCGCAGAAGTGTCTCCGCCTTGTCTCGCAGCACGATCGACTCGCCGTCGCCGAGGACGGCGTACCCGGAGACGTCCGTGCCGATCAAGCGGACGGCGCGTGGCAGGGGCTGAACGCGCCCGAGTCTGACCTGCCGTGGGTAGATCACGTCCCGGACCTCGAGGACTCCATCCCAAGCCAGGGAGGGGTCCATCGGACGAGGCTGGCCCAGCGCATTCTCGGCGTCCCACGCATGCATCACGGTCTCGTGAACCTGACGCCTCATCCAGAACTGCGCGGTGTGGTCTCGGTCGTCGAGGGTCCACGCGGGCGCGTCCGTCGCTGTCGAGGTCAGCACGTCGACCAGGTGCGAGGCATGTCGGCGGTACCACGCGGTCAGACCCGAGCGGTCTTTGTCGGCGGGCGGTTCCGGACGGAGGTTCGGGTTGCCCTCGACCACGGCATGAGCCGCCCACTGATGAACACGACCCAGGTGCACGACAAGGTCTCGCAATGACCAACCCGGACAAGAAGGCACCGGTGCGTCGAGCTCGCCATCCCGAGCAACGTCACCGAATCGCTCGGTGTGCGTGCGCAGTAGCGGCAACCAGTCAGGCGATTCGCTCGTCACCCATCCTCCCGGTCCGGAAGCACGACGCAGGCTCGTGTGCACGAAGGAACATAGCCCGCAGCATCCGTACCTGCCGCGTTCCGCGGGGCGGGCGCAGCCGGTGGTCGCCGTGTTCGCCGCTGTCTGCTCGGGTCTCCTGGACGTGCCGGTCGCCCCGCTACCTGGTGGATGGCGGGGTGTGGGGCGGGGTCATGGTCGGCGCGGGCGTGGGATCGCAGTTGGGTCGGGTGGCTCGGCAGGATCGATGGGGGTGGTGCCGGTCCGGTCGCGTCGGTAGCGATGGCCGTGTGGGCTGGTCCACTCGAAGCGGCCTGGCTCGACCATGCGGTAGGTCCAGGCGGTGTGGGTCTTCAACCGGTGGTGGAACCGGCACAGGCAGGCGAGGTTCCAGGTGGCGGTGGGTCCGGGTTGGGGACGTCCCTCGGCTGCGGCGTCGTGGTCGTACTCGATCACGTGGTCGACGTCGCAGCCACGGGCGGGGCGGGTGCACCACGGGAACACGCAGGTGCGGTCTCGAAGAATGACCTGCTCGCTGATCCGGTCGGGGACCTCGTAGGCGTCGGTGTGCAGGTCCGCGTTGAGGTCGACGACCGGCCTGATGGTGACCCTTGTGCGGGAGTCGGCGCACCAGTCCTTGACCTGCTCCAGCAGGACCAGCCGCTGACCCTCCTCCATCCGACCGGTCGGACCGAACACCGTTGCGTCGCCCGAGAAGCCGGCGTCGAAGTGGGCGTGGAGGACGACCTCCCGCGCAGGCGGCAGGTGCTCGCGATCCGCATCGAGGCCGGCGAGGTCGAGGGCAGTCTGCGTCCTCGCGAGGTCGCCGAGGGCTGCGGAGCGACGCGCGCCGAGTGGCGCCTGGGAGCCGAGGGCCTTCAACGTGGCGGCGCCGTGGGCGAGTGCCCGGTCGAGGTCGACGGCGTCGGCGATGTCGAGCTGGGCCTCCAGCCGCATGGTGCCGGCGAAGTGCACGTCGTCGTCGTGGATCGTCACGTGGCGGGGGTCGACCGACAGGTAGCCGTCCTCCGGGTCCGCGGCCGGATCCGCTTCGGCGAGGTCGAACCGCTTGATCGCCTCGGCCACAAGCCGGTCGAGCTGCGCCGGCCCGACCTTCCCGGCCACGGCGGCCACCTGCGCGTCCACGAACGCCGCCGCATCCCGGGTCAGCGTGGGCGTCGCGTGGATGGTCGTCTCGGCCACCAGGCGGGCCCGCCAGGCCGGCACCCGCCCGGTCTGAACCAGGGCCCACAACCGCGGAAGCCGGTGGCGCAGCTCGAGGGCATGCCCGACGAGCTTCTTCGCCGCCGTGGTCGAGGTCCCGAGGACCCCGCCGAGCTCGGCGAGGCAGAACTCCGCCACCAACGGTGCACCGTCTCCGGCGATGGGCTCCTCGTGCTCGGAACCCGGCACCGTGAAGGCCGCCGCGGAGTGGATCGACTCCGGCGGGTGCAGGTCCGCCCACCGAGCAGCGAGCACCAGCTGGTCGGCCGCCGCCCGCTCCTCCTCCACGCGACGGGAGCGGATCGCACGCAGCAGATCCGCGGCGGTGAGGTCCTCGACCCCACCTGCTTCGCGTCCTGCCAGCGTCTCGATCATGTGTTCGATTGTATCCACGCCCACCGACACCGCTCGGGCAGCGAAATCGCCGCCTCCGCCGGTGGACTTTCGGCCCTACCCGGCCACGCCAGTCGCCGGAATGCTCGGGTCATGGAGGACGTGCCCGGCACCCGGCTCGGTGGCGACGGCCGGTCGGCTGGACGGACGGCGTGGCGGCTCGCGGCGCTGTCCCTGATGGTGCTCGCGCTCGGCGCGGTGCTCTTCGCCACGGCGTGGGTGGTCGGGGGAGATGACGCGGTCTCCGACAACTGGGTCGGTGCGACGGTGGTGCTGGCTCTCTTCGCCGGCCTGTTCTGCTCCCTCGTCGCGATGGTGACGGCCCTCTACGCCGGCATCCGTCGCGAGCCGTGGTCGACGCTGTGGCTCCCGTTGACGACGTTCCCGGCCGTGGTCGCCGTCGTCGCCCTCCTCGAGGCCTTCGTCTCCGAGTGAGGGCCGGGACATCAGGCGCCGTCACCGCGACGGCGCCCGTCCCGCCTACGCTGTCCACCGTGAAGCGACAGGTGAAGCCGCCGACCCCGCACCCGAGCGGCGCGACGCCGCCGCCGGTCCCGCGCGACCTCGTGCCCGAGCACGTCGCGATCATCATGGACGGCAACGGGCGGTGGGCCAAGCAGCGCGGGCTGCCCCGCACGAAGGGCCACGAGCAGGGTGAGCACACCCTCTTCGACGTCGTCGAGGGAGCGATCGAGATCGGCGTCAAGGCGATCTCGGCCTACGCCTTCTCCACCGAGAACTGGACGCGCTCGCCCGACGAGGTGCGCTTCCTGATGGGCTTCAACCGCGACGTGATCCGCCGCCGTCGCGACGAGATGCACGACCTGGGCGTCCGGGTGCGCTGGGCCGGACGCGCCCCCCGGCTCTGGAAGTCGGTGATCCGTGAGCTGCAGGTCGCCGAGCAGATGACGAAGGACAACGACGTCCTCACCCTCACGATGTGCGTCAACTACGGCGGGCGCGCCGAGCTGGCCGACGCGGCCCGCGCCATCGGCCGTGAGGTCGCGGCCGGGCGTCTGAACCCGGACAAGATCGACGAGAAGACCTTCGCCCGCCACCTCTACGTCCCCGAGCTGCCGGACGCCGACCTGGTCTGGCGCACGTCCGGCGAGCAGCGGCTGTCCAACTACATGCTGTGGCAGGCGGCGTACAGCGAGATGGTCTTCACCGACGTGCTCTGGCCCGACGTCGACCGTCGACACCTCTGGTCCGCGATCGAGACGTACGCCAGCCGCGACCGCCGCTACGGCGGTGCCGTGCCGAACCAGACGCCCCAGCAGACCTAGCGACAGGCCGGGCAGGTCCCGAAGATCTCCAGCGTGTGGCTGATGTCGGCGTAGCCGTGCTCGGTCGCGATGGCGCTCGTCCACCGCTCGACCGCCGGTCCCTCGACCTCGACGGTCGCCCCGCACGTGCGGCACACGAGGTGGTGGTGGTGCGTGTCGGAGCAGCTGCGCCAGATGGCCTCGCCGTCCTCGTTGCGCAGCATGTCGACCTCGCCGGCGTCGGCGAGCGTGGCCAGCGTGCGGTAGACCGTGGCGAGGCCGACCGACTCGCCCTGCTGGGAGATGAGGTCGTGGATCTCCTGCGCGCTGCGGAAGTCGTCGAAGCCCGCGAGGGCGGCGGCGACCGCGCGGCGCTGGCGGGTCGGGCGGACCGCGGGCCGCGGCGTGGGGTCAGTGCTCGTCATAGTGCTCTCCGTGTACGGCGTGCCGGTGCCCGTCGTGGACGTAGTCGACGTGGTCCCCGTGCGGGACCGCCGGGTGCCCGCAGGCCTCGCCGTGCTCGTGCGGGTGTTCGACGGTGGAGCGGTGCGGCGTCGCGGTGACCTCGGGGAAGGGGGCCATCAGCCGGCTGCGGCGGCGCAGCCACACCCCGAGCGGCCAGGTGGCGGTGAACATCGCCAGCGCCAGCAGCACGATCGTCGGTCCCGGCGCGACGGTGACCCGGAACGACAGCGCGGCGCTCAGCACGAGCCCGCCCACGGCCGCCACGCAGCCGACCAGCATCGCCCCGGCCAGCGTGGTGCGGAACGACCGCGCGACCTGCTGCGAGGTGGCCACCGGCACCACCATCAGCGCGGACACGAGCAGGAGCCCGACGGTGCGCATGGCGACGGTGATGCTGACGGCGGCGAGGACGGCGATGAGCAGGTTGTAGGTCCGCACGCGCAGGCCGGCGACGCGCGCGAAGTCGGGGTCGCTGGCGACGGCGAAGAGCTGGGGGAGCAGCCCGAGCGTGACGGTCAGCACGACGACGGTCAGCACGATGGTCGACCACACGTCCCCGACCGAGATGGCGTTGAGCGAGCCGAAGAGGAACGCCTGCAGCGTCGCGGCACCCTCGCCGGCGATGCCGGTGATCAGGACGCCGCCCGCCAGCCCCCCGTAGAAGAGGAGGGCGAGCGCGACGTCGCCGTTGGTGTGCCCGCGCTCGCGGATCAGCTCCATCAGCACCGCGCCGAGCACGGCCACCACGACAGCCGTCCAGGTGGGCGAGGTGCCGGTCAGCAGGCCGATGGCGACACCGGTGACCGCGACGTGACCGATGCCGTCGCCCAGCAGCGCGAGGCGTCGCTGCACCAGGAAGGTGCCGATCGCCGGCGCGGCGAGCCCGGTGAGCAGCGCGGCGATCAGCGCGCGCTGCATGAAGCCGAGCGAGAAAAGGTCCCAGAAGGTCATGACCGGTTCCTCCGCTCGAAGTCGAGGGGCGAGGCGACGTGCGGGACGTGGTCGTGGCTGCCGGGTCCGTCGGCGGGGTGGTCGTGCGCGTGGTGCGTGTGCGAGGCGACCTCCTGCGTGAGCGGCGGCCCGTCGTACGCCACCCGGCCGTCGCGCATCACCACCGACCGGTCGATGAGCGGCATCATCGGGCCGATCTCGTGGGCGACGAGCAGGATCGTCGCGCCGCGGGCCTTGAGCCGGCCCAGCGCGTCGGCGAGCGCCTGCTGGTTGGGCAGGTCGACGCCCGCGGTGGGCTCGTCGAGGACGAGCAGGTCGGGCTCGCCCGCGAGCGCGCGGGCGATGAGCACGCGCTGCTGCTGGCCGCCGGAGAGCTGGGAGACGCCGTACGACGCGCGGTCCACCAGGCCGACGACCTCGAGCGCGGACTCCACGGCCACCCGGTCCGCGGCGCCCGACGGGCGCAGGAGCCTGCGGCGCCCGACCCGTCCCGAGGCGACGACCTCGCGCACCGTGGCCGGGACGCCGCCGGCCGCCGACGAGCGCTGCGGTACGAAGCCGAGCCGTGGCCAGTCGCGGAACTGCTCGATCGGCGTCCCGAAGAGCCGCACGGTGCCGCGGGTGTGGGGGAGGAGCCCGGTGACGGCCCGGACGAGGGTGGACTTGCCCGAGCCGTTGGGGCCCAGGAGCGTCACGACCTCGCCGCTGCGGACCGTCAGGTCGACGTCGCGCAGGACCGGCCGGCCCCCGATCGGGACGGAGACCTGGTCGAGGACGACGGGTGCTGACGGGTCGGACGTCGTCACGAGCAACCGTTGGCCTGCTGGAGGGCGGTCAGGTTCTCGCGCATGAGGGAAAGGTAGTCCTCGTCGGAGGTCTCGTCCGAGAGGCCCTCGATCGGGTCGAGCACCGCGCTGGTCACGCCCAGGTCGTCGGCGAGGGTGTCCGCCATCTTCGGGCTGACCAGCCGCTCGGAGAACACGGTCGTCACGCCGTCCTCGGTGATGAGCTCCTGGAGGTGGGCGAGGTCGGCCGCGGTCGGCTCGGCGTCGGGGGAGAGGCCGGCGATCGGCTCGAACTCCAGCCCGTAGCGGCTGAGGTAGCCGAACGCCTGGTGGCTGACCACCGTCGCCGAGCGCTCGCACGACGCGAGGCCGCTGGTGTACTCCTCGTCCACGGCCTCCAGGTCGGCGCGCAGGTCGGCCGCGTTGCCGGCGTACGTCTGTGCCCCCTCGGGGTCGACCTCGCCCAGCTCGTCGGCGACGGCGTCGGCGAAGTCGGCCACGAGCAGGGGGTCGAGCCAGAAGTGCGGGTCGAGGTCGCCGTGGTCGTGGCCGTCCTCCTCCGCGTGCTCGCCCTCGCCCTCGTCCGCGTGGTCGTGGGGGTCCTCGGTGGCCGGCATCAGGTCGACGACCGCGGCCGCGTCGACGACGGCGGCGTCGGTGTTCTCGGCGGCGGCGTCGACCGCCGGCTGGAATCCCTCCTCGAGCACCACGAGGTCGGCCTGCTCGAGCGACGCCGTCTGCGCGATGCTCAGGTCGAGGTCGTGCGGCTCCTGGCCGGGCTGCGTGAGGTTCTCGACGGTCCACCCGTCGCCCGCCACCCGCTCGGTCACCCAGGCCAACGGGTAGAACGACGCGACTGCCCGGCGACCACTTCCGGACGAGTCGTCACCCAGCGCCGCGCAACCGGCAAGGAGGACGGTCGCGGCGACGAGGCCGGCGGTGGCGGGAAGGGACCGGGCGACGGACGACATGAGAACGATTCTCACGCTGGTTGAGAACGATTGTCAAACTGGGTCGGGCCCTAGGCTGGGCCCGTGCTCGTCGTCACCCGCCTGCGTACGCCCTCGACCGACGCCGCAGCTGAGCGCGAGCTGCGCGCCGGGCTGCTGCGGGCCCTCGACATCCTGGCCGCCAAGCCCGGCTGGGTCGGTGGGGACGTCGGCCGCAACGTCGACGACCCGACGCTGTGGGTGCTGACCACGCGGTGGGAGAACGTCGGTTCCTACCGGCGCGCGCTCGGGTCGTACGAGGGCAAGATGCACGTCCAGCCGCTGATGGTCCACGCCCTCGACGAGCCCAGCGCCTACGAGGTCGTCGAGGAGGGGACCGACCTCAACGAGGCCCAGCCCCGGTCGATAGGCTGACCGCTCGTTCGAGCGAGCCGGCAGCCAGCCGGCCCGACCTGCCCACACCTGAAGGACCTGCACCGTGGCCAAGCCCGCCCCGACCGCCCTGGACAACGTCGTCTCCCTCGCCAAGCGCCGAGGTTTCGTCTACCCCAGCGGCGACATCTACGGCGGCACCCGCTCGGCCTGGGACTACGGACCGCTCGGCGTGGAGCTCAAGGAGAACATCAAGCGCCAGTGGTGGAAGTTCATGGTCACCCGCCGCGACGACGTGGTCGGGCTCGACTCGAGCATCATCCTGCCCACGCGCACGTGGGAGGCCAGCGGCCACCTGAGCACGTTCAGCGACCCCCTCGTCGAGTGCCAGTCGTGCCACAAGCGCTTCCGCGCGGACCACCTCCAGGAGGACCACGCCGCCAAGAAGGGCATCGAGGACCCCGAGACCGTCGACATCAACGAGTCGGTCGCCTGCCCCAACTGCGGCACCCGCAACGCCTGGACCGAGCCGCGCAACTTCAACATGATGCTCAAGACCTACCTCGGCGTGATCGAGGACGAGTCAGGCCTGCACTACCTGCGCCCCGAGACCGCGCAGGGCATCTTCCTCAACTTCGCCAACGTCGTGACCTCCAGCCGCCAGAAGCCGCCGTTCGGCATCGCCCAGATGGGCAAGAGCTTCCGCAACGAGATCACGCCCGGCAACTTCATCTTCCGCACCCGCGAGTTCGAGCAGATGGAGATGGAGTTCTTCGTCAAGCCGGGCGAGGACGAGGAGTGGTTCCGCTACTGGATCGAGGAGCGCACCCGCTGGTACGTCGACCTCGGCATCAACCCCGACAACCTGCGCCACTACGAGCACCCGCAGGAGAAGCTGTCGCACTACTCCAAGGGCACGACCGACATCGAGTACCGCTTCGGGTTCTCCGGCCGTGACTTCGAGGAGCTCGAGGGCATCGCCAACCGCACCGACTTCGACCTCAAGCAGCACAGCGAGCACTCCGGCAAGGACCTGTCCTACTACGACCAGGCCGCCGACGAGCGCTACCTGCCCTACGTCATCGAGCCGGCCGCCGGCCTCACCCGCTCGCTGATGGCGTTCCTCATCGACGCCTACACCGAGGACGAGGCGCCCAACACCAAGGGCGGCGTCGACAAGCGCGTCGTGCTCAAGCTCGACCCGCGTCTCGCGCCGGTCAAGGTCGCGGTCCTGCCGCTGAGCCGCAACGCCGACCTCTCGCCCAAGGCCAAGGCCCTCGCCGCCGAGCTGCGCCAGAACTGGAACGTCGAGTTCGACGACTCCGGCGCCATCGGTCGCCGCTACCGTCGGCAGGACGAGATCGGTACGCCCTTCTGCGTGACGGTCGACTTCGAGACCCTCGACGACGACGCGGTCACCGTCCGCGAGCGCGACACCATGTCGCAGGAGCGGGTCGGCCTCGACGGCATCTCGCAGTACTTCGCCGGGAAGCTCCTCGGCTGCTGAGTGGTTGGCGCTCGTCGCGAGGGGCGTCACCATGGCGTCATGTGGCGGCCCCTGTTCCTCGTGACGGCATTGTCGCTGCCGCTGACCGGGTGCGGCGGTGACGAGCCGGAGCCGGACGACGAGCCGACGCCCGCGGCCACGGCCGCGGTGGACGACGGCACCGAGCCCGGCACCGAGCTGGCGTTCGGTGATCCCGCGACCCTGGTGTGGCGGCCCACCCGCGACCTCGTGGGCGAGCTCGAGCTCAGCGTCGACGAGGTCGCGGAGCAGCGGCGGTCCGTCTTCGACGGCTGGACCCGCGACGGTGCGAGCGCCGAGGCGCGCCCCTACTTCGTGTCGGTGAGCGTCGCCAACACCGGCGAGACCGACCTCGGCGGCCAGGACGTCCCGCTCTACCTGCGCGACACCGCGGGCACGCTCGGCGCGCCGTGGACGCTCGGCGGCGACTTCACCGCCTGCCAGAGCGGCCCGCTGCCCGAGCGCTTCGAGCCGGGCGACGAGGCCGAGATGTGCCTGGTCTACCTCGTCCCCGACGGCGGCCGGGTCCGCGACCTGGTCTTCGAGCCGACCGAGTTCTACGACCCGGTCTCGTGGACCGGCAGGGTGCGGGACCCCGGCTGATTTGGGCCGGGATCGGTCCCGCTCCGACAATGGAGGCATGACCGCCGTGCCAGACTCCCTCACCCTGGGTTCGCTGCGCGTCGACACCCCCGTCGTGCTCGCGCCGATGGCCGGCATCACCAACGCCGCCTACCGCCGGCTCTGCGCCGAGCAGGGCGCCGGCCTCTACGTCTGCGAGATGATCACCAGCCGCGGCCTCGTCGAGGGCGACGAGACGACGAAGAAGATGCTGGTCTTCGACGAGCTCGAGTCGGTGCGCTCCGTCCAGCTCTACGGCACCGACCCGGTCTACATCGGCAAGGCCGTCGAGATCCTCTGCGCCGACCACGGCGTGGCCCACGTCGACCTCAACTTCGGCTGCCCGGTCCCCAAGGTGACCCGCAAGGGCGGCGGGGGAGCGCTGCCGTGGAAGCGCGGCCTCCTCGGCGAGATCCTCGAGCACGCGGTCGCCGCGGCGGCGCCGTACGACGTCCCGGTGACGATGAAGACCCGCAAGGGCCTCGACGACGACCACCTGACCTACCTCGACGCAGGTCGCATCGCCCAGGACAGCGGCGTCGCGGCCATCGCGCTGCACGGACGCACCGTGCAGCAGGCCTACTCCGGCGAGGCCGACTGGGACGCCATCGCCGCCCTCGTCGACCACGTCGACATCCCGGTCCTCGGCAACGGCGACATCTGGGAGGCCGCCGACGCGATCCGGATGGTCGAGCGGACCGGCGCCGCGGGCGTCGTCGTGGGCCGCGGGTGCCTCGGCCGCCCGTGGCTCTTCCGCGACCTCGCCGCGGCCTTCCACGGCGAGGACGTCGCCACCCTCCCGACGCTCGGCGAGGTCAAGGCGATGATGCGCCGCCACGCCGAGCTGCTGTCCGAGCACATGGGGGAGGAGCGGGGCTGCAAGGAGTTCCGCAAGCACATCACCTGGTACCTCAAGGGCTTCCCGGCCGGGGGCGAGCTGCGTCACCAGCTGGCCCTCGTCGACTCCCTCGTCTCCCTCGACGAGCTCCTCGCCGGGCTCGACGACACCGCGCCGTTCCCGGAGCGTGAGCTCGGCACGCCGCGCGGGCGACAGGGCGCTCCGCGCAAGAAGGTCGTGCTCCCCGACGGGTGGCTCGACGACACCGACGGTCGCGACGCGCACCTGCGCGAGGACGTCGACGAGACCACCGGGGGCTGAGCCCGCACCTCGCCCCGGGGCCGCTGGTGCGTACGCGGGTGAGCCGGAACACGCAGGAATTTACCGGGGAAGATTGGGACAGCCCGAGATTCCTGTGCTTCACTCGATGATCGCGTCGACGTGGGCACGAGTTCTTCCCCCGTTTCCGGGCTCGTGGATCGACGCATCGTCCCCCGTCAGCAACTGCAAAGGAATCAGCGCTGTGGCTCAGCATCGCCACAAGCGGGAAACCCCTGCTACCACCCCCCGTCCGTCTCGGATCCCCCGTTCCGTCCTCGTCTCCGCACCGCTCGCCGTCGTGGCGACGCTCTCCGCGGTCACCATGGGCGTCCTCGCCGCAGAGCCGACGACCAACGACGGCCTGCTCGCCTCGTCGGGCACCTCGCAGCCCGCCGCCGAGCCTGCCGCCGACTCCGTCGACGACACCGCTCTCCGCCGGCGCAGCGAGACGACGACTGTCTCCCGCTCGCAGATCCGCACCGCCGCGAGGGCCGAGGCCGCCGCGCGCAACGACATCAGCGTGGACCAGAAGGCGCGCCGGCTCGCCAAGAAGCTGGACGACAAGGTGTGGACCACCGACCTGCTCAACCTCTGGGACGGCCCGTCGGAGAAGTCCGAGAAGCTCGGCGTCATCGACGCGCTGAAGCAGGTGTCCGTCACCGGCCGGCAGCAGGCCGGGCGCACCCAGGTCGTCATCGACGGCCAGTCGCGCTGGGTCACCTCCGACTACCTGAGCGACGAGAAGCCGAAGCCCGAGCCCCAGGTCCAGGCGAAGGCCGCGGGCCCGAGCCTGGGCGGCGCCTGCACCAACGGCTCGTCCATCGACGCCGGTCGCGCGTCGCTCTACGACATCCACGACGTGGTGTGCGCCAACTGGCCGTCCGTCACGAGCTACGGCACCTGGCGTGGCGACGGTGAGCACGGCCAGGGTCGTGCCATCGACATCATGGTCAGCGGCGAGACCGGCTGGGACATCGCCAACTTCCTGCGCGCCAACTACGCCGCGTTGGGCATCGAGTACATCATCTACTCGCAGAACATCTGGTCCGTGGAGCGCTCCGGCGAGGGCTGGCGGGGCATGTCCGACCGCGGGTCCACGACCGCCAACCACTACGACCACGTCCACGTCACGGTCTACTGACCCGGGTCCCGCCCCGGGTCGTCGTCGGCGTCCGAGGTGCTCGCTAGGCTGACCGGCCGATGAGCATCGAGGACCCGTACGACGACTCGGCGCGCGAGCGCATCGTCGCCGAGCCGCCCAAGCGCGTGGAGGCGCCGGTGCGCCTGGCGTTCGAGCGCGACCGGGCGCGCGTCGTCCACGCGGCGGCCTCGCGCCGGCTCGCGGCCAAGACGCAGGTCGTCGGTCCGCAGACCGACGACTTCGTCCGCAACCGCCTCACGCACAGCCTCGAGGTGGCGCAGGTCGCGCGCGACCTCGCCCGCGCCATCGGGACGCACCCCGACATCACGGAGACCGCCGCGCTCGCGCACGACCTCGGCCACCCGCCCTTCGGCCACAACGGTGAGCGGGTGCTGGCCGAGCTCAGCGCCGGGTGCGGGGGCTTCGAGGGCAACGCGCAGACCCTGCGCCTGCTGACCCGGCTGGAGTCGAAGACCTTCGACGCCGACGGTCGCTCGGCCGGGCTCAACCTCACCCGCGCCACCCTCGACGCCTGCACGAAGTACCCCTGGGCGCGCTCGGAGGCGACCGGGCCCCACGGGGTGCACGCCGACGGCACCCCGCGGGTCGTGGTGAAGTTCGGCGTCTACGACGACGACCGCCCGGTCTTCGACTGGCTGCGGTCCGGCGTCGCCGGGCGTCGGCGGTGCATCGAGGCGCAGGTGATGGACCTCGCCGACGACGTCGCGTACTCCGTCCACGACGTCGAGGACGGCATCGTCGCCGGTCGCCTCGACCTGACCCGGCTCGACCGCGACGCGCTCTGGGAGACCGTCCGCTCGTGGTACCTGCCCGGGATCGACGACGCCGCGCTCGACGTGGCGCTCGACGACCTGCGTGCCGTGGGCAGCTGGCCCCGGTCGTCGTACGACGGCACCAGGCGCAGCCTGGCCGCGATCAAGAACCTCACCAGCGACCTCATCGGCCGCTTCTGCGGCAGCGTGCAGCAGGCCACCTTCGCCGCGACGGCGGGGGAGCCGCCCGTGCGCCACCGCGCCGACCTGGTGGTCCCCGAGGCCACCGAGGTCGAGATCGGGGTCCTCAAGGGGATCGCGGCGCACTACGTCATGCAGGCCGACGACCGCGTCGCCCTGATGGAGCGCCAGCGCCAGCTCGTCGCCGAGCTCGTCGAGGCCCTGTGGGAGCGCGGTGTCGACGCCCTCGACCCGGTCTTCGTCGAGGACTGGGAGCGGGCGACCGACGACGCCGGCCGGCGCCGCGTGGTCGTCGACCAGGTCGCGTCGCTCACCGACGCCAGCGCCGTGGCACGCCACGCCGCGCTCGTCTGAGGGGTTCGGCCGCGGCCGGACCCCTCAGACGTGCAAGCGCGCGACCTACGGCAGGTTGCCCTGGGGGTAGGGGTCGTCCTGCCGCGCAGTGCTGTCGGGGTGCAGCTGCTCCTCGAGGTCGGAGCGGTGCTCACCGCTGCCGCTTCCCGAGGGCGTCACCTTGTCGGCGGCCGTGCTGGCGGCCGAGGCCACCTTGTCCTTCACCACGGGGGCCTTGTCCTTGGCGAGGTCTGCGGCCTGGTGCGCCTTCTCCTGGACCCGCGGGTCCTCCTTGACGCGGGTGGCCGCCTTCTTGATCTGTTCGTAGCGCTCCCGGCCGGCCCGGGCGCCGAGCACGTAGCCGACACCTCCGGCGACGAGCAGCATGAGCTTCTTCATGGAGTCTCCCTTCCCTGGTTGGCTTCAGCGGTCGCCGCGGCGCCGCCACAGCAGCAGCACCACGGCCATCGCCACGAGCGAGCCGGCGGCCGCGAGCACCTCGGTGCGCGGCTTGCCGGTGTCCGTCGTGGCGGCGTCCTTGAGCGAGGCCACCCGCTGCTGGGCCTGCGACTTCACGTCCAGCTTGGCGGCGAGCTGGTCGACGGTCCCGGCCAGCTGCTCGCGCTGGAGCGCGATCTCGGCCTCGAGCTGGGCAGGCGTCTTCTCCGGCGTCTGGTCACTCATGGTGGTCTCCCTTCACCGTCGCGAGGTCGTCCTTCAACCCCTGGATCGCCCGCTCCGGCGCCGGCGGGCCGGCCTCGGCGACCTTGTTGCGGCCGACCAGGCCGGCGACGGCCGCCCCGGCCAGGAGGACCAGCGCCACGAGGAGGCCGGCCAGCCAGGCGTCGACGACGAGCGCGAGGGCGATGACCGCGGTCGCGACCAGCGTGCCGAGCGCGAAGAACGCCAGCAGCCCGGCGACGCTGAACATGCCGATCCCGGCACCCGCACGCTTGCCCTTCTGGGCGACCTCGGCTTGCGCGAGACGCATCTCCGAGCGGATGAGCTCGGGGAGCTGCTGGCTGAGCTGGTGGACGAGCGCGCCGAGGGTCTGCTCCTGTGCCTGACCCTCTGGCGCACGGTGCTGAGCGGTCATGCTTCGACCTTCCCAGACGCTTCGGCGGCACACCAGCGACGTACGCCCCAAGGGGTGGCCGGACCCGACGACCGGGCTACGGACGGCCGTTGTGGAGACTCCGCGGTGGTCGTGGGAGGGCGCCCGTAGACTCCCGGGCGTGGCAGGCCGGATTCGCGACGACGACATCGCCGAGGTGCGCGAGAAGGCGCGGATCGACGACGTGGTGTCGGGCTACGTCACGCTCAAGCGCGCCGGGGGCGGGTCGCTCAAGGGCCTGTGCCCCTTCCACGACGAGAAGACGCCGTCGTTCAACGTCAACCCGGCCCGCCAGTTCTTCCACTGCTTCGGCTGCGGCGAGGGCGGCGACGTCATCTCCTTCCTCATGAAGGTCGACGGGCTCACCTTCACCGAGGCCGTCGAGCGGCTCGCGGACAAGTTCGGCGTCCAGCTGCGACGCGAGGACGGCGACGACGAGCCCGTACGCCCGCGCGGACCGGCTCGCGGTCGGCTGATCGAGGCGCACAAGGTCGCCCAGGAGTTCTACGCCGAGCAGTTGTCCGGCCGCGACGCCGTGGTCGCGCGACAGTTCCTCCACGAGCGCGGGTTCGACCAGGCCGCGGCCGCCACCTTCGGGGTGGGCTTCGCGCCGCGCGACGGCGAGGCCCTCGTGCGTCACCTGCGCGGCCGGCGCTTCAGCGACGAGGAGTCGGTCGCTGCCGGCCTCGTCGCGCTCGGCCGCTCCCACTACGACCGCTTCCGCGGCCGTCTGGTGTGGCCGATCCGCGAGGCCAACGGCGACACGATCGGCTTCGGCGCGCGCCGCATCTTCGACGACGACCGCATCGAGGCGAAGTACCTCAACACCTCCGAGACCGCGATCTACAAGAAGAGCCAGGTGCTCTACGGCATCGACCTGGCCCGGGCCGCGATGAAGGACAGCCAGCAGGCCGTCGTGGTCGAGGGCTACACCGACGTGATGGCCTGCCACCTCGCGGGCGTCAAGACCGCGGTGGCCTCGTGCGGCACGGCCTTCGGCCAGGACCACGCGCGGGTGCTGCGCCGCTTCCTCGGCGACCACGACACCACCAGCGGTGAGGTGATCTTCACCTTCGACGGCGACTCGGCCGGGCAGAAGGCCGCCATGAAGGTCCTCGACAGCGACCAGGTGTTCGCCTCGCAGACCTACGTCGCGGTCGCGCCCGAGGGGATGGACCCCTGCGACCTGCGGCTCAAGGAGGGGGACGAGGCCGTGCGCGAGCTGGTCGCCAGCCGCCAGCCCCTCTACCGCTTCGCCCTCGACAACGTCCTCACCCGCTACGACCTCGACCGTGCCGACGGCCGCGTCGACGCGCTGCGTGACGCGGCGGGGCTGGTGGCCGGCATCCGCGACAAGACCAAGGTCGAGACGTTCTCCCGCGAGCTCGCCCACATGGTCGGGGTCGACCTCGACCAGGTGCGGGCCGAGGTGCGCCGGGCAGCGGGGCGGCCCGCCCCCGCCAGGGACGAGCGCCGTCCGGTCCGCGGGGGCGATGCCCCGCAGGTGGCCGAGCCGGCCCGTCCAGCGCTGCCGAGCCTGTCCGACCCGCGGTTCCTCATCGAGCGCGAGCTGCTCAAGCTCGTCATCCAGCACCCTGCCGGGGTGGGCCGCACGACCACCCACGTGACCGCGGCCGACTTCACCCACCCGACGTTCCAGGGCGTCTGGGAGGCGGTGACCGCGGCCGGGGGTCCCGTCGCCGGCGTCGACGACGTCGGCTGGGCCGCCAAGGTGCGCGGGTCGGCCACCGACCCCGCCGTCGTCGCGGCGGTCACCGAGCTCGCCGTCGAGCCGGTGCGCGGCACCACCGACCCCAACCCGACGTTCGCCGTCGCCTACGTCTACCGCCTCCAGGAGCTCACCACGTCGCGCCGCATCGCCGACGTCAAGGCGCGCCTGCAGCGCACCAACCCCGTGGAGCACGCCCTCGACTACAACCGGATGTTCGGCGAGCTCGTCATGCTCGAGCAGCACCGTCGCAAGCTGCGCGAGGGCGCCGTGGGCCAGCCCGGAGGTCAGTCCTGATGGCGCCCATCGGCTGGGGGCGGCGTCCGCACGGCTCGTCCGTGACCGTGCCACGCGGGGAGAAGGTGCTCGCCCTCACGACCGCGGCCGACGGCACCACGCTCGCCGGCACGCGGGACGCGTTCTACGTCGTCCGCGAGGGGGAGACCCGACGTGTGCCGTGGGAGCAGGTCGAGGCGGCCAACTGGGACCGCGACACCGACGTCTTCCGGCTCGCCGAGGTCGGCAGCTGGGGCGAGGAACGACCCGTCCACACCGTCACGCTCACCGACCCGGGGCGGTTGCCCGAGCTGGTCCGCGAGCGCGTCACCGCGAGCGTCGTGCTCCAGCGCCACGTGTCGCTGGGGCGGCGTCGCGGCCTGCGCGTGATCGCGCGCCGCGCGCCCTCGGGCGCGGGTGGCGTCCAGTGGGTCTACGAGTACGACGAGGGTGTCGACCCCGGCGACCCCGAGGTCCGCGCGGCCGCCCGGGAGGCGCTCGAGCTCGCCCGTCGCGACGTCGGCCTGCCCTGATTTCACCCGCGGTGTCGGGGCTTGCTAAGGTTTCGCCTCGCTGCACAAGCGATCCCCTGTAGCTCAACTGGCAGAGCATTCGGCTGTTAACCGGAGGGTTGTTGGTTCGAGTCCAACCGGGGGAGCCGACGGACCGCCCCCGACCTGCACGACAGGTCGGGGGCGGTCCTGTCTGTGTCGCCCGTCATGCTCGCGGGGTTCGACGGATCGGCAGGCACACATCCGGGTACCGCGTCGCAGGTCCCTGCGGAGTCGCGACTCCACCGGGGCTCAGGTCCGGGTGGTCAAGAAGCGGCCACCCGGACCGATCCTTGTCGCCTGCCGCCTCACGGCTCCCTGGTCGACGGACGGCTCTATACGCTTCGCTCGGGTGTCGTACCAAGGGGAAGGGGAAGGCGTGGGCATGGACCGTCACGAGTTCGGTCGGAGGCTCGCCGAGGCTGCGAGGGCGATGTCGGGCGGCCGTCATCCCTCCGACACGCTGCCGCAGATCGCTGCGATGGCCGTCGACCTGATCGACTCCTGCGACGTCGCCGGCGTCTGCGTGCTCCGACCGGGACGCAACGACACCTGCGCCCACACCCACGCCTCGGTGCAGGTGATGGACGACCTGCAGCACGACCTCGCCGAGGGTCCGGCCATGGGGGGTGCGTCGAGTCCCGACGTGATGTCGATCGGTGACCTCTCCGGCGACGCCCCGTGGCCGAGGTGGGCCAGCGAGGTCGTCGAGAGGACCGGGGTGCGGTCCTACCTCGGCTTCCGGCTGTTCGTGGAGGGCGACGACAGCATCGGACTGCTCAACCTCTACGCCTACGAGCCCCACGCGTTCGACCACGAGGACCAGCTCGACGGCCTGGTGGCGGCCGCGCACGCGTCGGTCGCGCTCAGCTCGTCGGTGCGGCACGACCAGATGCACACGGCCCTGACCAGCCGCCAGCTGATCGGCGAGGCGACCGGGATCCTGCGCGAGCGCTTCGAGCTGACGTCCGAGCAGGCCTTCGCCGTGCTCAAGCGGCTCTCCTCGCAGCAGAACATCAAGCTCTTCGCCGTGGCCCAGCACGTGGTGGAGACGGGCACCCTGCCCGGCTCCGCACCGTGACCCGGGCTCCGCTCCCCGTTGCCGTGGCGTAACGCTTCCGCGACGCGTGTGAACTGTGCGTTACGCCGACCCGGTCCGCGGCCGGCCTGGGTCAGGCTGGCGCCATGAGCGCAGGACCGATGGATGGCGCCCCCGACCGCTGCGAGTTCGTCGTACGCCCGGACGGGACCGTGGTGGGCGACGACGGCGCGGCTGGTGCGCTCGCCGGTGCCCTGCCCTACACGGGTCGGCTGGCGCGCCGCGCGGGCGAGCTCGTCGAGGTCGGCGACCTGCGGGCGCTGGAGGCGCTGGGCGCGCGGCGCCTGACCGTCGGGGTGACCTGGACCCCGGCCGGGGAGGGCACCTACCGGGCGGTTCTCGTGCCCGCCGAGCCCCGCACCCTCCCGAGCTTCATGGTGGTCGGCGGCGCGGACACCGCCGCGACCGTCGCGCACTGCGTCGACCGGGTGCTGGCGGTCGGGGGAGTCCGCTGGAGCGGCATCGTCACCGCGGGGTCCCGGGTCGTCGCCAGCGCGGGGGACGGGGCGGCGACCAGCCGCCTCGCCGAGGTCGGCAACCGCATGCTCGCGATCCTGCGGTCGCTCGAGGACCAGCACGTGGCCGGCTTCGTGCGCCTGCGCTTCGAGAAGGCGTCCGTCGTGGGCGCGTCGCTCGGTCGCCACGCGCTGGTGGCCTGCGCGGGCGTCACTGACGACGAGGACCTGCTCGCGACGATCGACGAGGTGCGCGCGATCCTGGCCGACCGGGACCTGTCGACGGTGCCGACGCCGCAGGACCCGGCCGCCCACGAAGCGGCTGCCGACGAGTCGACCGACGAGTCCGCCGTCGAGATCGAGGTGACGGCCACACCCGCGCCGCCGCCGCTCGTCGGCGCGCGGTTCGCGGGCGCGGGCACACGGCAGCCGCGCACGGGTCGGCGTCGGTTCGGGCGGGGGAGCCTCAGCCCCAGCCCAGGGGGAACACCTCGAAGGTCGACGCGTGGGTGACGCCGAGCCCCTGCCCGCCGCCACGCAGGATCCCGTCGAGGAACTCCTCGGGGTCCCAGCCCTCCCAGCCGAGGCCCTCGATGTAGGCCCGGTGCTCCTTCAGGGAGGCGACACCGGCCGCGAACGTGTCGGTCACGTCCACGGCGTGCGTGGCCTGCGGTGACCCGCCCGCCCACACCGCCCTCACGCCACCCCAGGGCTCGAGGCCGTCGGTGAGCTGCTCGGGGAACACCCAGCGGTTGCCGGCGTCGCGGACCGCGTCGAGGAGCGCTTTGCCCACGGCGATGTGGTCGGCCTGGTTGAGGTTGGTGCCGCCGAAGGTCTCGCGGAAGTTGATGGTCAGCGCGATGTCGGGTCGCTGCTCGCGGACGACCTGCGCGAGCACCCGCCGCAGCCCCACGCCGTACTCGAGGATCCCGTCGGGCAGGCGGAGGAACAGCACCTCGTCGACCCCGACGGCGGCAGCCGAGGCGATCTCCTCCGCCTCGCGCAGGGACCCGCACTCGTCGGGGTGGATCCCGTCGATGCCGGCCTCACCGCTGGTCACCATGCAGTAGACGACCCTCTTCCCCTGGCCCGTCCACCGGGCGACCGCGGCGGCCGAGCCGTACTCGATGTCGTCCGGGTGCGCCACGACGAACAGGGCGGTCTCCCAGTCCTCGGGCAGCGGTTCGAAGGAGGGGGGCGCGGGTCGTTCGGCGGTCATGTCCCGAGCATGGCACCGCGACTACGTCGTGTCTGCCGACCGAAGTTGTGTAGTGAAACGAACGACTTACTCCTATATGGTCGGCGCATGACCTCGTTCGCGCCCACCCGCCGTGGGTTCCTGACCGCCGCCGCAGCGCTCGCGGGCGCTGCCGCCGTCCCCACGTCCGTGTGGCGCGCCGCCCCCTCGTCCGCGGCGACCCCCTTCATCCTCAAGCCCACCCCGCCGGCGTACTTCACGGACTTCGGCACCAACGCCGAGATGCGGTGGGGCTCGGTCGACCCGGAGCGCTACCTCACGCCGCAGTCGCGCCTGTTCGTGCGCAACCACACCCGCACGCCGCAGATCGACCGGTCCACCTACGCGCTGCGGTTGTACGGCGACGGGCTCGCGACGCCGAGGGCGGAGGGCGAGGCGCTCAGCCTGTCGTTCGCCGACCTCCAGCGACTGCCGCACCACGAGCTCACCGCCGTGGTGGAGTGCACCGGCAACGGTCGGAGCCACTTCCGGACCCAGCAGGGGCAGGCCGTCTCGGGCACCGCCTGGACCCTCGGCGCCGTCGGCACCGTGCGCTGGAGCGGCGTGCGGCTGCGCGACGTCCTGGCCTCCGTCGGGTTGTCCCCCGACGCGGTGTCCGTCCAGGCCACCGGCCTCGACGACCCGTTCGTCTCCGGCGGCACCGACTACGGCCGGGTGCGCCGTCCGTTCCCGGTGGAGAAGGCGCTCGACGACGCGCTGCTCGCGTGGGGGATCAACGGCGAGGAGCTGCTGCCCGACCACGGCTACCCGCTCCGGCTGGTGCTGCCCGGCTGGGTCGGCATCGCGAGCATCAAGTGGCTCGGGTCGCTCGAGGTCTCGACGACCCAGCTGACGTCGCCGTGGAACACCACCTTCTACCGGATGGTCGGGCCCGACTGGCCGGCCGACTCGCCGCCGCTCACGGTCAACCCGGTGCGCTCGGCGTGGGAGCTGCAACCCGACCAGGTGCTGCCGTCGCGGCCCGTCACCCTGACCGGCCGGTCGTGGAGCGGCGCGGGCCGGATCTCCCGCGTCTCGGTGAGCCTCGACGGCGGTGCCAGCTGGCGCCCCGCCGTCCTGGACCGCAGGTCGCGGGGGGACCAGGGCTGGACCCAGTGGTCCGTGCGCTGGGCGAACCCGCGTCCGGGGCGCCACGAGCTGCTCGCGCGGGCCACCGACGAGCAGGGCCGCACGCAGCCGCTCGTCGCGGCCTTCAACACCCAGGGCTACTTCTTCGACGCCGTCGTGCGTCACCCCGTCCAGGTCGTCTGACCGACGGCCGCGGCCAGGGGTCGACCGCCAGGGGTCAGGCCATCACGCCGACGGCCTGCGGGGCGAAGCCAGGGAAGACCTGCGCGACCGAGACCCCGAACCTCCGGGTGACGACCTCCGCGAGCACGCTGCGGTAGTCGGTGGTGACCAGCAGGTCGGCGTCGAGCGTGTCGGACAGGCCCGGCCACGAGCCGTAGTAGCGCCCACCTCGCACCCCGGCGCCGGCGACGAACATGACGTTGCCGAAGCCGTGGTCGGTGCCGTAGTCGTCGTTCTCCCGCACCCTGCGGCCGAACTCGCTCAGCGTCACCAGCGTGACCCGCTCGGCCGCCGGGCCGAGGTCGGCGAAGAACGCCGCGATCGAGCTCGCGAGGTCGCCGGCGTTGCGCACCATGTCGCCCCAGTCGAGCGTGCCCGCGTCGGTGTGCATGTCCCAGTCGCCCTGGTCGACGGTGACCACCTCGGTCGCGACCCCCGAGCGCACGATCCGGGACACGTCCGACAGCGCACGGCCCAGCCCGCTGTCGGGGTACGCCGGGGCGGGCGCACCTGCCGGGGTGTCGCGGGCGGCGCCGAAGTTCTGCGCGCCAGAGATGGCGTCACGCACCGCACGGCTCATCGGGTCGCTTCCCCGCCACGCGTGTGCCAGGGACGCCAGGCGTCGGCCCTCCTCGTCCGCGCCGGCGAGCCTGGCCTGGTCGACACGGCCGACGACGAAGGCCGGCTGGGTGCCGAAGAGCGAGGTCGGCGCCTGGTTGCCCATCGCCGTCCCCTGCAACGGGGAGGTGCCGGGCAGCTCGCCGAGCAGCCGGTTGAGCCAGCCGGTGCGCTCGCGCGAGCCGGGCGCGGCGTCCTCGATCGCCTCCATCGCCGCGAAGTGCGAGCGGTTGGGCGTGGCCATGCCGGTGGCGTGCACGGCCGCCAGCGCGCCGGCGTCCCACATCGGCAGCAGGGGTGCGAGCGCGGGGTGCAGCCCGAACATCGCGTCGGGTGCCAGCAGGGCGGTGTGCGGGATGCCGAGGCGCGGTCGCGCGGCGTAGTAGACCGGGTCGCCGTGCGGGACGACGAGGGAGAGGCCGTCGGCCGCGCCGCGCAACGAGAGCAGCACCAGCACGGGACCGCCCGGAGCTGCCAGCCCGGCGGCGCTGCGCCCGGTGACGGCGTACGCCGACGGGCCGCCGCCGGTCAGCGACGGACCGAGCGCGACGGCGCCGCCGGCGAGGGCGGTGCCGAGGAGGGCACGCCGGCTCAGGGCCAGCCGGGCCTCGTCGTAGTCGGGGCAGCCGCAGGAAGTCGGGTGGGAATCAGTCATGTCAGCACGCCAGGTGGTCGGGGGAGTCGAGGACGGCGGCCAGGAGGCGCGGGAAGCCCCACTGGTAGAGGGCGTGGTCGCGGTCGATCCTCTCCCGCGCCTTGCAGCCGGTGGCGAGGACCGCGGTCTGCACCAGGTGCTTGCTCGCCGGGCGGTGCAGCAGGTCGCGGCTGACCGCGTCGACGACGTCCTCGAAGCGGACCGGCTTCTTCGCCGGCACCCACGCGCCAGGGGTGCGGTAGCGGATGCCCTCGGAGGGCCACCACCCGCCGGCCATCGAGTAGTGCAGGTCCATCGACCCGAGGGCGCGCGAGGGCGAGGCCCACACGGCGTCGGTGACGGGCGTGCCGTCGGGGCGCGGCCAGGCGTGGGGGGTGAGGCCGAGCCGGGACGCCTGCCACAGGATCGCGTTGGACGCGGAGTCGTTGCGGCTCGGGCGGCCGACCTCGACGCCCAGGGCGCGGTAGGTCGCGACGACGTCCTCGCTCGGGTCGCGCAGCTTCTCGCCGGCGGACGAGCGGAACTCCTTGCTCGCCACGAGGGCACGGAGCACCGGCACGATCGCGGTGTCGTTGCGCAGGTAGACCTTCGCCAGCCGCTTCACGAGCGCCCGCGGCGGGTCGTCGCGCACGAACTTGGTGGCCAGCCGCCGGCAGACGTGCTCGGCGGTCAGCGGGTGGTGCGCCAGGTAGCGGAGGTACTCGCGCGTGACGTCGCGCCCGTCCGCCTTGCGGTTCTTGTGGCTGAACCCCTTGACCCGGACCTTCCCGGTCGCGTGGTCCTCCTTGACGTAGGACGCCTTCCACGTCTTCCAGAGGTCGACGTGGTGACCGGTGAGGATGCGTGCCGACGCCTTGACGTCGTCCTCGTCGTAGTTGCCGGCACCGAGCGTGTGCAGCTCAAGCAGCTCGCGCCCGAGGTTCTCGTTGGGCGCCCGCTTCGTCGACGTCGCGGCGGACAGGAAGATCAGCATCGCCGGGTGGGTCGTGGTCGCGGCGAGCAGCTCGTCGAAGCGGCCGAGCGCGTGGCGCCGGACGGTGTCGCCGTAGTCCACCCGCCAGGTGAAGTGGGCGTCACCGCTCACCGGCACGTGGAGCATCGCCTCCCAGAACTCGGTCATCTTCTCGAGCACCGGGCGCCGCGTGCGGGTGCGCCGCACGAGCAGCCAGCGGCCGTAGTCCTCCATCACCTGCCAGCCGCCGCGCACCTCCTGGACCTGGCGCTGCCACAGGTCCGCGGGCCGCCGGTCGAGGTCGGGCCACCACCGCCGGACGGCGTCGGCAGGTCCGTCCGGGAACGAGCCCGGCCGGGTGAGCTGCTGCTCGAACCACGCGGGTGCCCCGCCGGCACGGCGTACGTCGCGCGCGAGCGTTGGGTCGATGCCGTAGCCGAAGCGCGTCACCAGGTGACGCTGCGACGGGGACAGCAGAGCAGACCGATCCTTGGCCACCGAGGTCCTCCCGTACCCGAGCCGCTTCGAAAGACGCATCACTGTCCCACGAGCGGCCGCGGACGCGAAGTCGAAACGCGGAATCCCGTTTGCCCGCCGGCCGACAGGTGCGGTCGGATGGCCGGGTGGAGGTCCAGGAGCTCGACGTGACCGACCCGGCGGCCCGGGGCACCTGGCGCGACGTCATGGAGCGCCCATCGCCTAGGGTTCCGCCCGAGGGGCGGTAGCTCAGTCGGTCAGAGCAGAGGACTCATAATCCTTGGGTCGTGGGTTCGAGCCCCACCCGCCCTACGCAGTGCATGTATGAGCCCGGGTCCTCCTTGACGGAGTGGCTCGGGTTCTTGCTTTACAGGGTTTCGGTTGCTGCTTGACGGTGGCTTCGGCTCCTTCTTGACACTCGTTCATGGTCAAGGAGTTGAGCGT
>NZ_JAPPUX010000010.1 GCF_026712185.1 Nocardioides pini
CCGATGCTGCCCGCACCGCGACCTACGCCGACTGGCTCCACTTCTACAATCACCACCGACCCCACACCGGCATCGGAGGCCTCGTCCCCGCTGACCGAGTTCACAACCTCACGGGGAAGTACAGCTAGCCCGTCCGGTCGCTGGCCGCCTGCAGCCGGTCGATGTGCTCGGAGGCCTCTGCCTTGGTGAGGTCGCCCGGCAGCTGCTCGCCCGCCTCGCGCGCGAGGGTGTCGAGGTAGCTGCGCTGCGCACCCGTCATCGGCTCGTCACCGGTGACCCACTCCTCGGGGTCCTTGCGCGTGCTGTCGCCCTGGGGTCCGCCGAGCACGTCCTCGGTCGGTGCGCCGTCACGGTTCGAAGGTGTGTTCGATTCGCTCATGCTGCGACAGTAGCCCGCCGTTCCGACGACGCAACCACACCGAGGGTGGTCCGCGCCCGGGGCCGGTGGGGCGCCCGGTGGTGCCCAGCGCCTAGGCTTGCCCCTCGTGAAGACGTTCGAGGACCTGTGGGCGGAGCTGTCCGCCAAGGCTGTGGAGCGGCCCGAGGGGTCCGGCACCGTGCAGCAGCTCGACGCCGGCATCCATGCGATCGGCAAGAAGCTGCTCGAGGAGGCCGCCGAGTCCTGGATGGCCGCCGAGCACGAGGGCAAGGACGCGACGGCGCTGGAGATCAGCCAGCTGCTCTACCACGCGCAGGTCCTCATGCTCGCCTCCGGCCTGACCCTCGACGACGTCTACGCCCACCTGTGAGCCCACCTGTGATCCCAGTGAGCCAGCCATGACCCTCCGCATCGCCGTCCCCAACAAGGGGTCGCTGTCCCAGGCGGCCACCGACATCCTCCGCGAGTCGGGCTACCGCCAGCGCAGCGACTCCAAGGAGCTCGCCCTCGTCGACTCCGAGAACGACGTCGAGTTCTTCTACCTCCGCCCGCGCGACATCGCGCTCTACGTCGGCGAGGGCACCCTCGACGTCGGTATCACCGGGCGTGACCTGCTGCTCGACTCCGGCGCCAAGGCCGAGGAGGTCATGAACCTCGGGTTCGGCCGCTCGCGCTTCCACTTCGCCGGGCCGGTGGGGCGCTACTCCTCGCTGCAGGACCTCGACGGCCTGCGGATCGCGACGTCCTACGTCGGCGTGGTCGAGGACTACCTGTTCCGCCACGGCATCGACGCCACCGTGACCCGCCTCGACGGGGCGGTCGAGACGAGCATCCAGCTCGGCGTGGCCGACGTGATCGCCGACGTCGTCGAGACCGGGTCGACGCTGCGGGCTGCGGGGCTCGAGACCTTCGGCGAGGTCATCCTCGACTCCCAGGCGGTGCTCATCACGCGTGGCGGCGAGGTCCCCGACGACTTCGAGATCTTCCACCGTCGCATCGAGGGCGTGCTGGTCGCCCGCAGCTTCGTGATGATGGACTACGACATCGAGGAGCGGCACCTGGAGCGGGCCAGCGAGCTGGCCCCGGGTCGCGAGGGACCGACCATCTCCCCGCTCGGCAAGAAGGGCTGGGTGGCCGTGCGCGTCATGGTGCCCCGGGCCGGCTCGCAGCGCCTGATGGACGACCTCTACTCGATCGGCGCGCGCGCCATCCTGCTGACCGACATCCATGCCTGCCGCCTCTGAGCGCCCGGCCGGCGCGTCCGGCGGCCCCGCCGCGCCCGCCCTGCCGCACACCTGGCGGCCGATGGGCGTGCGGTTCGCGGTGGTCGGCTTCGGGCTGATGCTGCTGGTCGTGTGCGCGGCTGCCTGGTTCGGCTTCGACGACGAGACCCGCGCCAAGTTCAACATCCTCCAGCGGCTCACCCTGCTCGTCATGGGCGCCGGCTTCGCGGTGATCGGCTGGGCCCTGGGCCGCGCACGGGTCACCGCCGAGCAGGCGGCGCTCGTGGTGGTCAACGGCTTCCGGACCCGGCGGCTGGAGTGGGAGCAGGTGCTCGCCGTGCACCTGCCGGCCGGCGCACCGTGGGCCACGCTCGACCTGGCCGACGGCACGACGATCTCCGCGATGGCGTTCCAGGGCTCCGACGGCAGGATGGCGCGTGACGGCGTACGCCAGCTGCGGGCGCTGATCGACCGCCCCGGGTCCGTCGGGCCCGACCGGCCCTAGCCGTCCACGAGCGGGTCGCTACGCGTCCCCGTCGCCGTCGGTGACCGCGTCGGCCTGCTGCAGGGCGTGGATGCCCCACGAGACCGACAGCTCGTCGCCCGGGCTGCCGGCCGGGGCGAGGGTGACGAGGTCGGTGCCGGAGTTGAACGCGTCGGCGGGCGCCGTCATCGGCTCGACCGCCAGGGCGGGGCGCGGTCCGTCTGCCGGGGGCGTGAAGACCTGCAGCCACCGGTGGTGCTCGTCCACCCACAGGGCGACGCCGCGCCCGCCCGACGGCTCGGCGAGGGTGACGCGGGCGCGGCCGTCGACGTGCTGGAGGTCGCCGAAGCCGTGGTCGAGCGCCACGTCGCCGACCATTCGCCCGGCGGTGAAGTCGAGGTCGTCGCCCACGGGCTCCACCCCCGTCGGCAGCTGCCGGTCGTCGAGCTGCACCCGGGTCCGCGCGGGCAGGGTCAGCTCGAGGTCCTCGATCGCGTCCCCGACGCAGAGGTAGGGATGGGCCCCGCTCGCGTAGGGCGCCGGCTCTCCGGCCAGGTTCGTGGCGGTCTGGGTGACGACGAGCCCGTCCGCGGAGAGGTCGTAGAGCACGTGGAGGTCCAGTGCCCACGGGTATCCGGTCTGCGCCATCAGCCGGTGGACGAGCGACACCGAGGTCGGCGTGTGCTCCTCCACCGTCCACGGCGCCCAGCGGGCGAGGCCGTGCGAGGCGTTGCCGGTGCGCGGGTCGGTGAGGCCGAGCTGGAGGTCGCGGCCGCCGAAGGAGTAGCGGCCGTCGCGGATCCGGTTGGGCCACGGCACCAGCAGCTGTCCGCGACCGCCCGTCGACATCGCGGACTCGTCGAACCCGTGCACCAGGTCGCGGCCGTGGTGCCGCAGCACGCGCAGGGCCGCGCCGCCCTCGGTCACGACCGCGGTGTAGCCCGCCGCCGAGATCTCGTACTGGTCACCGCTCGGGAACACCATGACGCTCACCCTAGACACCACTACGGTGCCCTGATGGGCATCACCACGCGTCGGCTCGGGGTGAAGGACGCCGACGCCCTCGCGGCCCTGATGGCCCGCATCGAGGGCGACCACCCGACCGGCTTCTGCCTGGGGGCCGGTGAGATCCGTGAGCTCATGGAAGGAAAGGCCGACAACGTCTTCGAGGGGGCGTTCGACGGCGACCGGATGGTCGCGTACACGAGCACCCTGCCGGGCCGCCCGGACGACACCGGTCTGCGCATCATCCTGTTCGGCGACGCCGATCCCGCCCGTCTCGGCGAAGGCCTCGGGACGCTCATGCTCACCCGTTCGCTCGACCGCTCACGTGCCATCCACGCCGACATCGCTCCTCGGGTGCCGGGCACGTTCGTGACGACAGCGCTGGCCGGTCGCGAGGACCAGGCCGACCTGATGGCGCGCGCCGGGATGCGCGCGGGCCGGCACAGCTACCTCATGGTCGCCCCGCTCGAGCCACGAGCGGAGGCCACGACGCCCGTGGGCTACGCCGTCACCGCCTTCGACCCGCTGGCCGCCGAGGAGCTGCGGCAGGCGCACAACGCCGCTTTCGCCGGCTACCCGGACCGCCCCGACGCCAGCCCCGAGTTCTGGGCCATGTTCGTGGTCGGCGCCGCACACGCCCGGCACGCGCTCTCGGTCGTCGCCCGCGACGCCGGCGGCTCGGTCGCCGCCTACGCCCTCGCCCACGAGTACGTCGTCCCGCCCTCCGGTGGGCCGGGGCCCGAGATCCACGTGGCCTACGTCGGCACGCTGCCGGCGCACCGCGGCCGCGGGCTGGCGACGGGCCTGCTGGCCGAGGTGCTGCGACGCGCGAGTGCCGCCGGCTACGTGAGGGCCAGCCTTCACGTCGACACCGCGAACCCCACGGGCGCCCTCGGCGTCTACGAGCGGGCGGGGTTCCGCCCGCGCTACCGCCAGGACTCCTACGTCCGCGACGAGCCACCGCCGGGGGACCACCTCAGCCGGTGACGACCACCAGGTCGGCGTGGGCCCGGGTGCCCAGCCGGGCGAAGAGCTCGTCCTCGTCGGTGCGCCACTGTTCCCACTGCGGGCGCATGTGCTCACCGTCGCGCGCCATGCCGCGCCGCAGGCGCAGCCCCGACTCCGCCTCCACCCACACCAGGACCCCGACGAGGTCCGCGACCGAGGGGGACCAGCAGCCCACCCCCTCCAGCACGAGCAGGCCTCCGGCCTCGACGGGATGGCTCTCGGCCCAGCCGTCCGCGGCCCAGTCCCAGCGCGTCCACCGGCTCCCCTCGCCGCGCGCGAGCGGCTCGAGGAACGCCTCGACCGTGCTGGCGAGCCCGGGCAGCCCGCGCCACCCCTGGAGCAGCTCGTCGCAGTGGACGACGTGCGCCTCGGGCACGACGTCCGCGAGGGCGGCGGCCACCGTCGTCTTGCCGGACCCGGCGGGCCCGTCGACGCAGACCAGCCGGCCGGTGCCGAGCGTCGGGGGAGCGGCCAGCACGCGCGCGGCGACCTCGGCGGCGACGGCGTACGGGTCGGCGGGTGCGTCAGAAGGCACGGTCGCAGCCGCGGTAGGACGGCACCACCTCGGTGACGGCGTCTCCGCGGACGAGGTGCACGTCGCGGACGTGCTCGAAGAGCTCGCCGGACTTGGCGTGGCGGAACCACACGAGGTCACCGATCCGCAGCTGTGCGGCCGGGTGCCCGGTCAGCGGCGTCTGGACCTCGCCGGCGCCCTCGAGCCCCGTCAGGTGCAGCCCGGGCGGCGCCCACGGGAGGGGTGATCGGTCCGCGCCGGTGGCGCCGCTGGCGATCAGTCCACCGCCGTGCACGGTCGCCATGCTGGGCGTCGGCTTGCGCGTCACCCGGAGCCCGAAGTACGCCGCGGGGCGGGGCTCGAACGACGCGTAGTGGTCGAAGATGCCGGGCACCAGCAGGCCGGAGCCGGCCGCGATCTCGGTGACCGCGGCGTCGGCGGCCGTCGCCTCGACCGACCCCGACCCGCCGCCGTTCCAGAACTCCAGCGCCACCACCTCGGCGAGCGCGTCGGCGATCTCGCGCCGGCGCACCGCGAGCTGGGCCATGGACGCCTGCTTGAGCCGGCGGACGACCCGCGAGCGCGCGCGCTGGTCGGGGACCGAGTCCTGCACGCCCGCGACCTGGCCCTCGTAGGTCATCACGCCGACGAGGCGGAAGCCGTCGCGCTCCACGACGCGGCGTGCCAGCGCGACGACGTCCCGGGTGTCGAAGAGCGGCGAGCGCTTGGGGCCGACGTGCTGGCCGCCGAACCGCAGCCCGGCGTCGACGTCGAGCGCGACCCGCACCGGCACGGCGTGCGAGGCGCGTGTGGAGTCGACGACGTCGAGATGGGCCGAGTCGTCCACCATCAGCGTGATCGCGGCCGCGGCGCTCGGCGACGAGGTCAGCTGTTTCAGGGCCGCCACGTCGACGGTGGGGTAGGCCACGACGATGTCGTCGCTGATGCCCGTCTCGTGCAGCCACAGGGCCTCGGCCAGCGTGTAGGCGAGCACCCCGGAGAACCCGTCGTGCGCGAGCGCGCGCTCCAGGAGCGCCGGCACGCGGAGCGACTTCGAGGCGACGCGGACGGGCTTGCCGGAGGCGCGACGCACGAGGTCGTCGGCGTTGGCGTCGAAGGCGTCGAGGTCGACCACGGCGATGGGGGTCGGCGGGGGCTCGGGCAGGCCGGCGACAGCGGTGTCGAGCCGTGACCAGAGTCGGTTGCGGTCGACGAGCCGGTCGATCACTCGATGCCCCGCTTGCGCAGCAGCGCCTCGATGTCGGCCAGCTCGTCGTCCACGGCCGCGCGCGAGGTCGGGCCGGTGCGGGTGGAGGAGGCTTCCGGCAGCTCGTCGCGGCCACGCGTGGTGCGACCACCACCGCTCGCGGCCTGCCCGCGGGCGAGCTGGCGGTCGCGGATGAAGCCGCTCACGACCCACAGCACGACCGCCAGGCCGGCCAGGCCGACGCCCACCCACGTGCGCACGTCGAAGACCAGGCTGGTCGCCCAGTCGGTGACCGAGCCCGCGATGTCGACGACCATCTCGAGCGTCCCGGTGAGCCACGCGGCGGCGGGAAGCAGCGTGAAGCCCAGCGCGCGGAGGCCGTTGGCCGATCCTCGCCGGCGGAACGCGATCCACGTCCAGATGGCACCCGCGACGGTCAGCGCGGCGGTCAGTGCGGCCCAGGTAGTCCCTTCCACAGTCCCAGACTCCCACAGCGCACCACGCCGTGACGGCGCCCGCGACGCGTGCGGGAGGATGGAGCCCGTGGTCCACGACGACGCATCCCCCTACCGCGCGGCGGACGACTCCTCCCACGAGCCGCTCGAGCGCACAATCCCCGACCCGGGGTTCGCCGACGACTCCGGCGGGGCCGACCCTCGTCTGGCCCGCGCGCTGGCCGACCGGGCCGCGGGCGCCGTGACGTCGGGCGCGGTCCTCGCGCTCCTGCAGGACGCCCGGCTGCTGGTGCCGGTGGTCGCGGTGCTCGGCGAGGTCGAGGTGGACGAGCACGGCCTGGCCCACGACAAGTCGTCCGACATGGCTGCGGTCCTGGTGCAGGCCCCCGACGGCAGCACGGGCCTGCTCGCCTTCACCTCGACCGACTCGATGGCCCGGTGGGACCCCCAGGCGCGCCCGGTGCCGGTGCCCGCCGCGACGGCTGCCACCGCGGCGATCCAGGACGGCGCCGAGGCGCTGCTCGTCGACCTCGCCGGCCCCGCGCCGTACGTCGTCGACGGCGACGACCTGACCCGGCTCGCGTCGGGGTGGCGGCTGGTCGCGATCGACGACGGCTCGGGGGGTCACGGCTGGATTGGCCCCCCGGCGGAATGATCCGCTAACCTTCTGTGTTGACCGATCAGTGACACCACGCTCCACCGGTGCCACCGATCCCGCCAAGCGGAGGCACGCACCACCGTCTCCCACCCGCACCGATCGCCCTGCACCACAGATCGTCGGGTCCCGGTCCAGATCCACCACCGTCGCGAGACGGAGGTGGGACCTCAGTTTTCCCGAGAGGGGAGACGTGTCGTGACTGGCTCCCGCTTGGCAACAGCGGGAGCCATTGCTCATTTTCCGGCACACCAGTCGGGCCGGGCGAGGGACTCCCACCCACCCGAACCACTGGAGGACCCATCAGCACCGAGCTGCGCATCAACGACCGGATCCGCGTACCCGAGGTCCGGCTCGTAGGACCCAACGGCGAGACCGTTGGCATCGTGCCGACCGACCAGGCACTCAAGCTGGCCGTGGAGGCCGACCTCGACCTCGTCGAGATCGCGCCCCAGGGACGGCCCCCGGTCTGCAAGCTCATGGACTACGGCAAGTTCAAGTACGAGAACGCCCAGAAGGCCCGCGAGTCGCGCCGCAACCAGACGAACGTGATCATCAAGGAGATGAAGCTTCGTCCCAAGATCGACAAGCACGACTACGAGACCAAGAAGGGTCACGTCGTGCGGTTCCTGGGCGCGGGCGACAAGGTCAAGATCACGATCATGTTCCGAGGCCGCGAGCAGCACCGCCCCGAGCTGGGCTTCCGCCTGCTGCAGAAGCTGGCCGAGGACGTGCAGGAGCTCGGCTTCGTCGAGTCCTCGCCCAAGCAGGACGGCCGCAACATGACCATGGTCATCGGCCCGCACAAGAAGAAGGCCGACGCCAAGCTCGACGCCGACGCCGCCCGTGCCAGCAAGGAGCAGGCGCGCGCGGACCGCAAGGCCGAGGAGGACGCCGAGCGCGAGGCAGCACACGCCGCCGGCCCGGTCGCGCAGAAGAAGGAGCGTCGCCGCTCCGAGAACCTCGACGCCGACATCGACGTCTGAGCTGTCGCGCCGCCTGAGCCACGCGCTCAGCCCATCGTTTCCGCCGCCCCTGCCCACGCGCAGGGGCAGCACCGAAGAGGAGAGAACAACATGCCGAAGAACAAGACCCACTCGGGCGCGAAGAAGCGCTTCAAGGTGACGGGCTCGGGCAAGATCATGCGCCTGCAGGCCGGCCGCAAGTCCGGCGCCGCGTTCGCGTCCGCGCCGACCACGGGCAGCCGCAAGAAGCACCGCCGCAACGCCGGCATGGTCGAGCTCGAGAAGGGCGACGTCGCACGCGCCAAGAAGATGCTCGGCATCTGAGTCTCACCCCTGGTGGCTCAGCCGCCGTCCCGTCTTCAATTCCCCTGCACCAAGGAGTACCACCATGGCACGCGTCAAGCGCGCAGTGAACGCCCAGAAGAAGCGTCGTACCACCCTCGACCGCGCGAGCGGCTACCGCGGCCAGCGCTCGCGGCTCTACCGCAAGGCCAAGGAGCAGGTCACCCACTCGCTGGTCTACAGCTACAACGACCGCCGCAAGAACAAGGGCAACTTCCGCAAGCTGTGGATCCAGCGCATCAACGCCGCTGCCCGCGCCAACGGCATGACCTACAACCGCTTCATCCAGGGCCTCGGCCTGGCCGGCATCGAGGTCGACCGCAAGATCCTCGCCGAGCTCGCCGTCAACGACGCGCCCGCCTTCGCCGCGCTCGTCGAGGCCGCCAAGGCCGCGCTGCCCGAGGACGTCAACGCGCCCAAGGTCTCCGCCTGAACCACATGAGCGCTCCGCTGGCAGCCAGCAATGGCCGCGTCAAGGAGGCTCGCAAGTTGAGCCGCCGCTCGGTACGCACCGAGCGGCGGCTCTTCCTCGCTGACGGCCCGAAGGCCGTCGAGGGCGCGCTGTCGGTCGCCGGGTGCGTCGTGGAGGTGTTCGCGACTTCGGGCGCCCTCGAGCAGCACGCCGACCTGTTGGCGGGTGTGGACACCACCCTCGTCGACGAGCGGGCGATGGCGTCGCTCTCGGACTCCGTCACCCCCGCCGGTGTGGTGGCCGTGTGCCGCCACCTCGACGCGCCGCTCGAGCACGTCGTCCGGGCCTCGCCCCGCCTGCTGGCCGTCTGCGCCGACGTGCGCGACCCCGGCAACGCCGGCACGGTGATCCGTACGGCTGACGCGGCGGGCGCCGACGCGGTCGTGCTGGCCGGGCAGTCGGTCGACGCCTACAACCCCAAGACCGTGCGTGCCACCGTCGGCAGCCTCTTCCACCTGCCGCTCGCGATCGAGCCCGATCCCGCAGCCGTCGTCCGCGCGGCGCAGGCCCGCGGGCTCACGGTGCTGGCCGCCGACGGGGCAGGCGAGGTCGACCTGTTCGACGCCGACCTGTCCGGACCCACCGCGTGGCTCTTCGGCAACGAGGCCCGGGGCCTGCCCGAGGACCTGGCCGCGCTGGCCGACCACCGCGTCGCCATCCCGATCCACGGGCGGGCCGAGAGCCTCAACCTGTCCACGGCCGCCGCGGTCTGCCTGTACGCCAGCGCCCGGGCGCAGCGCTCCTGACGCCCTACTGCTCCGGGACGGCGGCGGCGTACCTCGCCGCGAGGGTGCGCAGGTGCGCCACCAGCCCGGGCGGCTCGGTGACGTGGAAGTCGAGACCGAGCATGCCGATCCACACCGCGACCGTCTCCACGCTGTCGGCGCCGGTGACGAGCACGCAGTGGCCCTCGTCCACGGTCTCGACCACGCCGACCGTCGGGTTGATCCGGCGCAGCACCTCGTCCGCGGGCGCGTCGACGGCGATGCGGCAATGCACGTTCCATCCCGAGAAGGCCACGTCCCGGAGGACGAAGGCGGCGTAGTCGCCGCCCTCGAGCGGGGCGGGGGAGAACCGACCGGCGCCCGGGGTGCGCAGCTGCATCCAGTCCGCGCGCAGCGCCTGCCAACGTCCGGTGGGGCGGCGACGCGCCACGACGTACCAGCGTTGCTGACAGCTGACGAGGCGGTACGGGTCGCACTCGACGCGCTCCTCGACGTCGGTGCCGGGCCCGTAGAACAGCCGCAGGCCCTCGCGGTCGCGGATCGCGGTCGCCAGGTCGGCGAGGAGCGCCACGTCGACGGGCGGCACCTCCACGTTGGTGGCGGTGTCCACCGGACCCACGTCGGTGCTCTCGCTCAGCGCCTGCACGCGCCGCCAGAGCCGGTCGGGCAACACGTGCTGGAGCTTCGCGAGCGCCAGCGCACCAGCGTCCTCGATGCCGCGCACGGCCGAGACGGTCCCGAGCCCGACCGCGACGGCCACCGCCTCGTCGGCCTCCAGGAGCAGGGGAGGGAGCCGCCCGTGGTCTCCGAACCGGTAGCCGCCGGCTGCGCCGCGGACGGCCTCGACCGGGTAGCCGAGCTCGCGCAGCCGCTCCACGTCCTTGCGCACGGTGCGTTCGCCCACACCCAGCAGGGCGGCGAGCTCGGGTCCGGTGACGGTCGTCCGGGCCTGCAGGTGCCCGAGCAGGGCGATGAGCCGGGACGAGGTCTGGAGCGACACGGCGCCTCCGGAGGAAGTCGAGGACGAATCGGAGAATCAGGGCCGATGCGTGCCGGATTCGTTCCTACCGTACCCGTATGACCACCAACCAGAAGCCCAGCCAGGACACCAGCGACCTCACCTTCCGCCCCTTCACGGTCTCGATCCCGCAGGACGCGATCGACGACCTCCACGACCGGCTCGCCCGCACCCGGTTCGCCGCCGAGCCCGCCGACTCCGCCGGCGCCGACGACTGGTCGGCGGGCGTCCCGGTGGCGTACCTCCGCGAGATGGTCCGGCACTGGCGCGACGACTTCGACTGGCGCGCCCAGGAGGAGCGGATGAACGCCTACCCGCAGCTCCTCACCGAGATCGACGGCCAGACGGTCCACGTCGTGCACGTCCGCTCGGCGAACGACGACGCCGTCCCGCTGCTCCTGCTCCACACCTACCCCGGCTCGTTCATCGACTTCCTCGACCTCGTGCCGCACCTGACCGACCACTTCCACCTCGTCATCCCGACCATCCCCGGCGTCGGCTTCAGCCAGCCGCTCACCGACGGCGGCTGGGACTCACGGCGCAACGCCGTCGCATGGGACCGGCTCATGCGTGGCCTCGGCTACGAGTCCTACGGCGCCCACGGCTCCGACAACGGCGCGGTCGTCGCCCGCGAGCTGGCCATGCTCGCCCCCGAGGGCTTCCTCGGCGCCCACGTGCTGCAGCTGTTCTCCTTCCCCTCCGGGGACCCGGCCGAGTTCGAGAGGATGACCCCCGAGGACTACGCGGCCCTGGAGTTCGCCGGCTGGTTCCAGACGGTCAACGGCTACGCCACGATGAACGCCTCGCGCCCGCGCACGATCGCCGCCGCGCTCAGCGACTCCCCGGTGGGACAGCTGGCCTACAACGAGCTCTTCGAGAGCTTCGGCAACGGCACCTCGCGGGTGACCCGCGACCAGGTGCTCACCCAGGTCAGCCTCTACTGGCTCACCAACAGCAGCGGTGGTGCGGTGCAGGCCTACCGCGCCGAGCAGGCGGTCGAGCCCCGCGTCAACGACGGGCGGATCGGGGTCGCGGTCTTCGCCGACGACTTCCGCTCCATGCGGCCCTTCGCCGAGCGCGACAACACCGACATCGTGTCCTGGACCGAGCACCCCGAGGGCGGCCACTTCGCCTCGATGGAGGTCCCCGAGGAGCTCGCTTCCGCCATCCGCGGCTTCTACGCCTGAACCCGCGACGTCGTCCGCGGGGCCGGCCGGGCGACCGGCTAGCCTCGCGGTCGATGATCCTCATCGATCCGCCTGCCGTGGCCAGGTGGGACCGGCTCTGGTCCCACCTGGCCAGCGACACGTCCTACGACGAGGTGCACGCCTTCGCCGCCGCCCACGGGGTGCCCGCTCGCGGCTGGGACCGTGACCACTACGACGTCCCCGCCGACGCGTACGACGCCCTGGTGGCCGCGGGCGCCGTCCCTGTCACCTCGCGCGAGATCGTCGCGGCGCTGCGCGCAGCCGGACTCCGCCGCCCCAAGGCCCGCTTCCGCGACCAGCACTAGCCCGGTGCTGGCCTAGGGTGGCGCTCGTGTCGGACGAGAGCGCACCCCAGCACCGGGTGGACAGGAATCGGCCCACGCGCCTGCGCGCACTGGCGGACTTCTACCCCGACGGCATCCTCGGCGCGAGCCGCGAGGGCGTGGTCACCATCCTCAACGCCCAGGGGGCCGCGCTGCTCGGCGTCGACGCCGAGGACGCGAAGGCGCTGCCCCTGTCGGACGTCCTGCGGCTGCTCGACCAGGACGGCCGCACCTGGCTCGACGTCAACCGTCCCTTCGACGCCATCTCGATCACGCGCGGCGTGCCCGAGCAGTCGTGGCTCAACGCCTCCGGCGACGAGGTCCTCACCACCGCGCGCCTGGTCCGCGAGGAGCCGCTCGGGCGGGTCGTCGGCATCGCGGTCGGACTGCGCAGCGGTCGCGGCCGGGCCCGGCTCGACCGCGAGCGCTCGGACCTGGTCGCCACCGTCGCCCACGAGCTGCGCTCACCGCTCACCGGCGTCAAGGGCTTCGTGCAGGCGCTGCTCAACCGGTGGGACAAGCTCACCGACGACCAGCGCAAGCTGATGCTCACCACGGTGAACGCCGATGCCGACCGGCTGGCCCGCCTCATCGCCGAGCTCCTCGACGTCGCCCGGATCGACACCGACCGCCTCCAGCTCTATCCCCGCGAGTGCTCCGCCGAGGTGCTCGTGGCCCGGGTCGTGGACTCCATCGAGGCCGGGACCGCGCGCGACATCACGCTCGAGGTCGACGGGGCGCTGCCCCCACTGTTCGCCGACCCGGACAAGTTCACCCAGGTCGTCACCAACCTCGTCGAGAACGCGGTGCGGCACGGCCAGGGCCAGGTCAGCGTGCAGCTGTCGGCGTCGCCGGCCCTCACAGGGGTGCGGCTCACGGTCGACGACGAGGGCGACGGCATCCCGGTGGAGCTGCGCAAGCGGGTGTTCACGAAGTTCTGGACCACCGGCACCTCCGGTGGCACCGGGCTCGGCATGTACATCGTGGGCGGTCTGTCGCGCGCCCACGGAGGATGGGTCACGATCGACGACGCCCCCGGCGGCGGCGGCCGGGTGATGGTCGACTGGCCGAGCGAGGACCAGCGCCCGGAGTGACGGGACGCGACCTTCACACAACCTCCACGAGTCGTCCCCGCCCTCGACCCATCGGTCCTCCTAGGGTCGTCACATGACGTCCACGACGCCCGCCGCGCCCAGGCCGAGGACCGCCCTGGTGGTGGAGGACGAGCGCGCCATCAACGACGCCCTCGCCCAGCGGCTGCGCGCCGAGGGGTACGCCGTCGAGCAGGCCTTCGACGGCCCGTCCGCCGTCGAGAGGGCCGCCGCCGTGCGGCCCGACGTCGTGCTGCTCGACGTGATGCTCCCGGGGTTCGACGGCCTCGAGGTGTGCCGGCGCATCCAGGCCGCGCGCCCGGTCCCGGTGCTCATGCTGACCGCCCGCGACGACGAGGCCGACGTGCTGGTCGGCCTCGGCGTCGGCGCCGACGACTACCTCACCAAGCCGTTCTCCATGCGCGAGGTCGTCGCCCGGGTCGCCGCCCTCCTGAGGCGCGTCGAGCGCGCGGCCGCCCTCGCTGCCGAGCGACCGGCCGCCATCGAGGTGGGTGCCATCGGCATCGACCCCGGCAGCCGGCGTACGACGGTGGCGGGGGAGGCGGTCCACCTCACGCCGACGGAGTTCGACCTGCTGCTGTGCCTGGCGCGCGAGGCCGGCCAGGTGCTCACCCGCGAGCGGCTGCTGCGCGAGGTGTGGGACTGGGGTGACGCGTGGGGGAGCGCGAGCGCCGCGCGCACGGTCGACAGCCACGTGAAGGCACTCCGGGCCAAGGTCGGCGCCGCGCGGATCCGCACCGTGCACGGCGTCGGCTACGCGCTGGAGGCCCTGTCGTGAGCACGCGGACGTCCACCCCGCTCGACACGGTCTCGAGCCTCAAGGTGAAGCTCGGGCTGCTCGTCGTCGCCTCGGTGGTCGTCGCCGTGCTGCTCAGCCTCCTGGGGTCGGCGGCCAGCGTCTCGCCGCTGCTGGTCCTGCCGGTCAGCGTCGCGCTCGCGCTCGGCGTGACGCAGCTGCTGGCAGCCGGGATGGTGGCCCCGCTCCGGCGGATGACGGAGGTCTCGCGGGCGATGGCGCGCGGCGACTACACCGGGCGGGTGCGCACCTCGGCGACCGACGAGGTCGGCCAGCTCGCCGCGGCGTTCAACCGGATGGCGGAGGACCTCGCGACCGTCGACCGTGAGCGGCGTGACCTCATCGCCACGGTGTCGCACGAGCTGCGCACGCCGCTGACGGCCATGACCGCGATGCTCGAGAACCTGGCCGACGGCGTGGTGCCCGCCGACCCCGAGCACCTGGGCGCCGCGCTCGACGAGGCCGAGCGCCTGGCGCGGCTCGTCGACGACCTGCTGCAGCTGTCCCGGCTCGAGGCCGGGGTGGTGGAGCTCGACCGGGTGCCTGTCGGCCTGCGGTCGCTGGTCGAGGAGTCCGTCGCGCAGGTCGGCGCCGCCGGACGCACCGGCAGGTTCGACGTCACCGTGCCCGCGGACCTCGAGGTCGAGGCCGACCAGGATCGGCTGCGCCAGCTGCTCGTCAACGTCCTCGACAACGCCGGGCGACACGCACCGTCCGGGACCGCCGTACGCGTCACGGCGGGCACGGGCGAAGGTACGGACGGAGGTCGCTGGTGGCTCGAGGTCGCCGACGACGGCGGCGGCGTCGCGCCGCAGGAGCGCGAGCGAGTCTTCGAACGGTTCGGGACCGACGGCGGTGGCGGGACCGGGCTCGGCCTCGCGGTCGCGCGCTGGGTCGCGCAGCTGCACGGCGGCACCCTGCGGTTCCTCGACCCCGAGTCGGGCCGCGGTGCCCGGCTGCGGCTCGACGTGCCGACCCGGCCGGAGCACCACGCGCCTGCAGCTGCCGCGGCGGCCACCCGCACGGCGCCTTCCGCGGGCGCGGCAGCGTCCGTCGCGGCACCGCCCGTCCCGGCCCCGGCCAGGCAGCCCGAGCTCGCGAACCTCTTCGGCAAGTTCTGGCCCGAGCCGAGCCTGCCTTCTGGCCTGCGCACCGTCGTCGCGTCAGCCGTCGCGGGACTGGTCGCCGGCATCGCCCTGTCGTTCACCGCGGTGGGCATCACCTGGACGCTCGTCGCCGTGACGTGCGGCGCCGCGGCGCTCCTGACCGCGCGCCGCCGTCGCGAGCCGTGGACGCTCGCGTGCGCCGGGCTCGCCCTCCTGCTCGTGCTGCCGATGACGCTCCTGGACGCCTGGTGGATCGCGATGCTCTGCCTCGTCGCGGCGGCGGCGGTGTTCCTGTGCGGGGTGACCGGCGCGCGGACGCTTCCCGGCATCCTGCTCTCGGGGGCCTCGTGGCCGCTCGCGTCCGTGCGGGGCCTGCCGTGGTTCGGCCGGTCGCTGCGGATCGCCGGCTCGAGCTCCCGCACCCCGGCGTTCGTGCGCACGGCGTTCTGGTCGCTGCTCGGCCTCGGCGTCTTCGGCACGATCTTCGCCAGCGCCAACGAGGTCTTCGGGTCGTGGGTCGACGAGCTCGTGCCCAACCTGACCTTCAACGACCTCGTCGGCCGGGCCTTCCTCGCCTGCTTCGTCTTCGCTGCCACGCTCGGCGCGGCGTACCTCGCCCTCAACCCCTCAGACGTCGAGACGATGGGCGACCGGCGACCCACGCCCCTGGCGAACCGGTTCGAGTGGCTGGTCCCGGTGCTGGTGGTCGACGCCGTCTTCATCGCCTTCATCGCCGCCCAGGCCCGCGCGCTCGTCGGCGGCCGCGACTACATCGAGGAGAACACCTCCGCACTGACCTACGCCGACTACGTCCACCAGGGCTTCGGCCAGCTCACCCTCGCGACGGCGTTGACCGTGCTCGTGGTGTGGCTCGCCGCCCGACGCGCCGGCCGCGGCGCGGAGGACCGGCGCTGGCTGCTCGGCTCGCTCGGCCTGCTCTGCGGGCTCACGCTGGTCGTCGTGGCGTCGGCCCTGCGCGGGATGGCGGTCTACCAGGACGCCTACGGCTTCACGACCCTGCGCCTGTTCGTCGACGTCTTCGAGGGCTGGCTGGGCTTCGTGGTCCTCGCGATCATGGTGGCCGGGCTGCTCGGGCGCGCCCGCTGGCTGCCCCGGGTCGCCCTCGTCTCCGGGGCCGTGGCCCTCCTCGGGCTGGCGGCGGTCAACCCCGACGCCTGGGTGGCCGAGCAGAACCTCGACCGCTTCGAGGCCACCGGCGACGTCGACCTGCGCTACCTGGAGACCCTCTCGGCCGACGCGGTGCCCGCCATCGCGGACCGGCTCCCGCGCGAGGTGGCCCGCTGCGTGCTGCGGTACATGCCGTACGACGAGATGCGCGCGGAGGCCCTCGACGACCCGCGCGCGTGGAACCTCGGCCGGAGCCGCGCCGAGGGCCCGCTCACCGACCTCGGCCTGCTGCCGGCCGACCAGCCCACGCCGTCCGGCGCCGGGACGGCTGGTCCGGGTGACGAGTGCGCTGCCGTCTGGGCGGCGTACGAGGAGTAGCATCGCGGCCGTGGACACGAGCCTGCGATTTCTCAGCCCCGGACCTGGTCCGTCGGGCAGCTGACGTCACCGGGTCCGGGGAGTCCCCGTCCGACCCGACGCTCACCCACTTCTAGAATCTGCGGCGAACTGCTGTCGCCGCGCGAAAGGGAGCCATGTCCGGCCCCAACACCGACTACGACCCCGTCGAAGTGACCCCGCTCAAGGCCGACCAGGTCGAGGCGATGCGTGAGGCGGCGCTCGCCGCGATCGCAGACGCCGCCGACCTCGACGCCCTGAAGCAGGTCCGGCTCGACCACGCCGGCGACCGCTCGCCCCTCGCCCTGGCCAACCGCGAGATCGGGGCCCTGCCGCCCCAGGCGCGCAAGGAGGCCGGCCAGCGCGTCGGCCAGGCCCGCGGTGCCGTCAACCAGGCGCTCGCCGCCCGCCAGGCCGTCCTCGAGGCCGAGCACGAGGAGCGCATGCTGGCCGAGGAGACCGTCGACGTCTCCCTGCCGACGACCCGCCGCCGCCGCGGCGGCCGGCACCCGCTGACCCTGCAGTCCGAGCTCATCGCCGACCTCTTCGTGGCCATGGGCTACGAGGTGGCCGAGGGCCCGGTCGTCGAGGCCGAGTGGCTCAACTTCGACGCGCTCAACCTCGGGCCCGACCACCCCGCGCGCACGATGCAGGACACCTTCTGGACCGAGCCGGCCGACGACCACGTCGTGCTGCGCACCCAGACCTCACCGGTCCAGGCGCGCACGATGCTGACCCGGAAGCCGCCCATCTACGTCGTCTGCCCCGGCCGGGTGTTCCGCACCGACGAGTACGACGCCACGCACTCGCCGATGTTCCACCAGGTCGAGGGCCTCGTGGTCGACGAGGGCATCACCATGGCGCACCTCAAGGGCACGCTCGACCACTTCGCGTCCCAGCTGTTCGGTGACGGGATCACCACGCGGTTCCGGCCGTCCTACTTCCCCTTCACCGAGCCGTCGGCCGAGGTCGACGTCCTGTGCTTCGTCTGCCGCAACGTCGAGCCGCAGTCGTGCCGCACCTGTCGCGGCGAGGGCTGGATCGAGTGGGGCGGATGCGGCGTGGTCAACCCGCGCGTGCTCGTCGCCTGCGGCGTCGATCCCGAGGTCTACAGCGGCTTCGCCTTCGGCATGGGCATCGACCGGTCGTTCATGTTCCGCCACGACCTGGAGGACCTGCGTCCGCTCTTCGAGGGCGACGTCCGGTTCAGCAGCGCGTTCGGCACCGAGATCTGAGAGGGGAGGACCAAACGATGAAGGCACCCCTGTCCTGGATCCTGGACCTCGTCGACGTACCCGCCGGCACCACCACCGAGGAGATCACCGATCGGCTCACGCTGACCGGGCTCAAGCTCGAGGCGATCGTCAGCCCGGGCCGCGAGATCACCGGCCCGCTGGTGATCGGCCGCGTCCTCACGATGGAGCCGGAGCCGCAGAAGAACGGCAAGACCATCAACTGGTGCACCGTCGACGTCGGTGACGCCAACGGCACCGGCGAGCCCCAGGGCATCGTCTGCGGTGCCCACAACTTTGCGCCCGGCGACCTCGTCGTCACCGTGCTCCCCGGCGGTGTGCTCCCGGGCGGCTTCGAGATCGGCGCCCGCAAGACCTACGGGCACCTGTCCGCCGGCATGATCTGCTCGGCCCGCGAGCTCGGCCTCGGCGAGGACCACGACGGCATCATCGTGCTCCCGCCCGACGCCGGCGAGCCCGGCCAGGACGCGCGTCCCGTGCTCGGCCTCGACGAGGAGACGATCGAGTTCGAGGTCAACCCCGACCGCGCCTACGCGCTGTCCCTGCGCGGCATCGCCCGCGAGGTGCTCGTCTCCGTGGAGGGCGCGAGCGGCTTCCGCGACCCGGCGGTCCGCGACACCCCTGCGGCCAACGACCAGGGCCACCCCGTGGTCGTCGAGGACGCCGAGGGCTGCCCGGTGTTCGTCGCGCGGAGGGTCGACGGCTTCGACCCCGCCGCACCGACGCCGGACTTCATGGTCCAGCGCATCACGGCCGCGGGGATGCGACCCATCTCGCTGGCGGTGGACGTCACCAACTACGTGATGCTGGAGACCGGCCGGCCGATCCACGGCTACGACGCCGACCGGCTGCGGGGCGCGATCGTCGTACGCCGGGCGCGGGAGGGCGAGAAGCTCACCACCCTCGACGGGACGGCCCGCACCCTCGACCCGGGCGACCTCGTGGTCACCGACGACTCCGGCATCATCGGGCTCGGCGGAGTGATGGGCGGGGAGACCACCGAGATCTCCGACACCACCACGTCGGTCCTCGTCGAGGCGGCCCACTGGGACGCCGTGTCGATGTTCCGCACCGGGCGCCGCCACAAGATCACCTCCGAGGCCGGCAAGCGCAACGAGCGCGGCGTCGACCCCACGATCTGCGAGGCGGCCGCCGACCGCGTCGTCGAGCTCCTCGTCGAGCACGGCGGCGGCACGGCCCACCCGGGCGTCACCGTCGTCGGCACCCCTCCGGCGATGCCGGTCGTCGAGGTCGCGGGCGACCTCGCCGCCCGCGTGTCCGGGATGTCGATCACCGAGGAGCAGTCGGTCGAGTGCCTGCGCGCCGTCGGCTGCGAGGTCAGCGGCTCCGGCATCCTGTCGGTCACCCCGCCCCCGTGGCGCCCCGACCTCACCGACGCCCAGGACTTCTCCGAGGAGGTCATCCGGCTCGTCGGCTACGACAAGGTGCCGTCGGTCCTGCCGACGCCGCCGTCGGGTCGTGGCCTGACCCGCGCGCAGCAGCTGCGACGCCGGGTCGGACGCACGCTCGCCGGCGAGGGCTACGTGGAGGTGGTGACCTTCCCGTTCGTCGGTGAGGCCGACCTCGACGCGCTGGGCCTGCCGGCAGACGACCCGCGCCGCGACCTGCTGCGGCTGTCCAACCCGCTCAACGCCGAAGCGGCCTTCATGACCTCGACCCTCCTGCCCGGCCTGCTGCGCACGGCCGGCAAGAACGTCGGGCACGGCACGACCGACGTCGCGATCTTCGAGACCGCCACCGTCACGCTGCCGCACCACGCCGGACCGGCGCCGATCCTGCCGGTCGACCGCCGCCCGAGCGAGGCGGAGCTCGAGGCCCTCGACGCGGCCCTGCCGGCCCAACCGCTCCACCTCGCGCTCGTCGGCACGGGTGACGCGGTGTCCGGCGGCTGGTGGGGCGAGGCGCGGCCGGTCTCGTGGGCCGACGCCGTCGAGGCGGTGCGCGCCGTCGCGGCCGCGCTGGGTCTCGAGGTCAGCGCCTCCGCCGTCGAGCTCGCGCCGTGGCACCCGGGCCGCTGCGCCGAGCTCTCGGTCGACGGCGAGGTCGTCGGCCACGCCGGCGAGGTGCACCCCACGGTGTGCCAGGCGTTCGGCCTGCCGAAGCGGACCGTCGCCGCGGAGGTCGACCTCGACCTGCTGATCGCGCGGGCGGTGCACCTGCGGTCGGCGCCGACCTTCTCGTCGTACCCGGTCGCCAAGGAGGACGTCGCGCTGGTCGTCGACGCCACGGTCCCGGCCGCCGACGTCGAGGCCGCGCTGCGCGAGGGTGCCGGTGAGCTGCTCGAGTCGATCCGGCTCTTCGACGTCTACACCGGCGACCAGGTCGGCGAGGGCAGGAAGTCCCTCGCCTACGCCCTGCGCTTCCGCGCGCTCGACCGGACCCTGAAGGAGGGCGAGGCGGCAGCGGCCCGCGACGCCGCCGTCGCCCTCGCCGCCGAGCGCACCGGGGCCGTCCAGCGCGCCTGAGCCGCGCCCCGTCCGACGCCGACTGGCCCTTGAGTCTCCAGGAGACTCAAGGGCCAGTGCGCGTGCTGCTGCAGGTCAGCGGCGCTCGCAGGAGCGACGGACCTCCGCCACGCAGCCGTCCCGACCCTTCTGGCCGTCCGCCCGGTCCCGCCCGGTCCCGCCCAGCAACGTGTCGTCGTCCTTGCCGCCGAACAGGCGGTCCCGGCCGGCACCACCGAGCACGACGTCGTCGCCGCCGTTGCCGCGGACCAGGTCGTGACCCGGTCCGCCGACGAGCCGGTCGGCGAGGTGTCCGCCGCGGAGCTCGTCGTCCCCGCCCCCGCCCCGGACCACCGCGGGACGCGGGTTGCGGCCGGCGCCGCCCGACCCGATGGTCGTCAGGACGTCGGCGCCACCGCGACCGTCGAGACGGATCCGCGTGCGACCGCCGACCTTGATGACGTCGGGGCCGTTGCTCCCGACCACGTCGAGCTCGTCGGCGAGCACGACGGACTTCTCCCACACGTCGATCGTCGAGGAGTAGGTGACGGTCCCACGACGACGGACCTCGCAGTCGTACGTCGAGCCCAGGCGGACCTCCGCGACCGCACACCAGCCGCCACCGTGAAGCATGTCGCGCCCCGGCCCGCCGATCATGGACCCGCCGGCGGAGTCCGAGAGGTCGAGGCGGTCGTCACCGCCGGCCAGGTCGACGTCCAGGCGCCGGTCCGGGTCGGAGGGGACGCTGCTGCTGCCGTCGTCGGTGCTGACCTCGGGCCAGTAGGTCACGCGCTCGTCGGCGTCGGTGCCGGTGAAGGTCGTCCGAAGGTTCGGGAACGTCAGCTCGTAGTCCCCCACGGCGCCCGACCACCTCAGTACCGCGGACCCCCCGGCGGTCACGGTCCCGCTCGGGGCGTCGATCGCGACGTCGCCCACCCAGCCCTCCACCAGGCTCAGGCGGTTGTCGCCGGCTCCGAGGTCCAGGGAGCCACCGACCTGCTGCCCGGCCCACTCGACCCGGTCGTCGCCCGTGCCGGTGGCGACCACGTCGGGATTGGCGGCGCCCAGCGCCTCCGAGCCGGTGGCCACGTAGTCGTTGCCGTCACCGGAGTCGATCACGTCGCGCTCCATGTCTGTGGTGTCCCCGCTGAGCAGGACGGTCACGTCGCGGCGGCCGGAGGTCGTCTCGTTGTGGACCACGTCGTCTCCGGGACCGGTGTCGAGGTACAGGTACCGCCTCACGGGGTCGTCAGCGGTCAGTCGGATGCACACGACGTCGTTGCCGGCACCGGTGCTCACGGACTTCTGTCCCGGCCCGACGACCATCACGTCGTCGCCGTCCGTGCCGGTGTCACCCTGAGTGGTCACCGCCCTGCCCTGGCAGGTGGCCGGTTCCGCTCCGGCCGGCGCCGCCGGGACCAGGGCGGCGAGCGTGAGGGTGGACAGGACGGCGGCGACAGACCGGTAGTACATGCGATGACCTCCGAGACGAGCATGGTGCGTACGCCTCGGGAGACGCACCGGCGGCCGCCTTGGTTGCCGGTCAGTTGATCGGGGACTCCACGATCGCGGTGAACCGCTCCAGCACGTCCCGGTCACCGGCGGCCGAGACCTCGTCGTCGCCGCCGCGGTTCCACAACCACAGGTCGAGCGCCGCGGCCGGACCGTCGACCACGACGTCGGGCTCGGTGTGGGCGTCCTCCGGTGCGGGCACGACGTGGAAGTCCTCCTCGTCGGCATAGGTGGTGCCGCTGTCCGGGTCGGTGCCCGAGAACACTCCGAACTGCAGCCAGAACGACTCCCCGGTGTCGGTGACGTCGACGCGCACCGTGCCCTCGCCGGCCTCCCACGAGCCCCACGGCGGCATGCCGCCGTACATCACGTCGAGGCACTCGTGCACGCCGTCGGCGGCCAGCCGCGGGTCGAGCTCGGTCGTGGCACGGGCCGCCTGCTCGGCGTCGACGCGGTGCACCAGCGCCTCGTGCGCCTGCCGCCGCAGGATGAACCCGACGGTGTGGTCGTCGGACCAGTTCCAGGCCTCCTCCCGCGGGTCGGCGCCGTCCAGCGCCGCGACCAGGCCGGCGGACCACTCGTCGTAGGTGCGCAGGAGGTCGTCGTACGCCTCGGGGCGTGGCGGGTCGATCTCCTCGGGGCGCTCGGGCCTGGCCGTCAGCACCTCGGCCCACCACCGTTGCACCGTGGCGAGGTGCCACAGCAGGTCGGCGGCGTCCCAGTCGGGACAGGCCGGGACGCGGGCAGCCGGGTCGCAGTCGGCCAGCACGTCGCGGAAACGGGCGGACTCGGTGCGCAGGTGGTCGAGGTAGACGTCGGGGGACAAGCGCGTCGGGAGTGAGGTCACCCGTGCACCGTAGGGGACACCGCGGACGTCGCGCGCGGGCGGCTGCGGACCCCGGCGCATCGGAACATGCAATGCAATGTATAGTCATGCACATGACCGCATCAGTCGCCGTCGCCGGAGCCAGCGGGTACGCCGGGGGAGAGGTCCTGCGCCTGCTCCTGGGCCACCCGGGCGTCGAGGTCGGTGCCGTGACGGCCGGTTCGAACGCGGGCGAGCGGCTCGGCCCGCTGCAGCCGCACCTGCTGCCGCTCGCGGACCGGGTGCTGGCCGAGACTACCGTCGACACGCTGTCCGGGCACGACGTCGTGGTGCTGGGCCTGCCCCACGGCCAGTCCGCCGGGATCGCGCAGGCGCTCGGCGACGACACGGTCGTCATCGACTGCGGCGCCGACTTCCGGCTCACGGACCCGGGGGAGTGGCAGGCGTTCTACGGCGGGGAGCACGCCGGCTCGTGGCCCTACGGCCTTCCCGAGCTGCCCGGCCAGCGCGAGGTGCTCCGCGGTGCGCGGCGGATCGCCGTGCCGGGCTGCTACCCGACCGTCTCGACCCTGGCGGCGGTCCCGGCGCTCGCGGCCGGTCTCGTCGAGCCCGACGTCACCGTCGTCGCCGCGTCCGGCACCAGCGGCGCCGGCAAGGCTGCCAAGCCGCACCTGCTCGGCAGCGAGGTGATGGGCAACGCCAGCGCCTACGGGGTCGGCGGCACCCACCGCCACACGCCCGAGATCGTCCAGAACCTCAGCGGCGTCCACGGCTCCACGGTGCAGGTCGGCTTCACCCCGCTCCTGGTGCCGATGTCGCGCGGCATCCTCGCGACCGTCCAGGCGCCCCTGCTCGACGGGGTCACCCCGGAGCAGGTCCGCGACGCGTACGCCGCGGCGTACGACACCGAGCCCTTCGTGCACCTGCTCCCCGAGGGGCAGTGGCCGCAGACGCAGTCGGTCCTCGGCTCCAACGCCGTCCAGGTCCAGGTGGCGGTCGACGAGCGGGTACGACGACTCGTGGCGGTGGCCGTGGTGGACAACCTCGCCAAGGGCACCGCCGGCGCCGCCGTCCAGTGCATGAACCTCGCCCTGGGCCTCGACGAGGCCGCCGGGCTCACCACGATCGGAATCGCACCGTAATGAGCGTCACCCACCCCAGCGGCTTCACCGCCGCCGGCGTCGCGGCCGGACTCAAGTCCACCGGCGCCAAGGACCTTGCCCTCGTCGTCAACCAGGGCCCGACCTACGACTCCGCCACCGTCTTCACCGCCAACCGCTGCAAGGCCAACCCCGTGCTGTGGAGCCAGGAGGTCGTCAAGGACGGCACCGTCAAGGCGGTCGTGCTCAACTCCGGCGGTGCCAACTGCTACACCGGCCCCGAGGGCTTCCAGACCACCCACGCGGTGGCCGAGAAGGTCGCCGAGGGTCTCGGCATCGGTGCCGTCGACGTCGTCGTCTGCTCCACCGGCCTCATCGGCCTCGCCAACGACCGCGACGACCTGCTGGCGGGCGTCGAGGTGGCCACCGCGGCGCTGTCCGCGGACGGAGGGGCCGCCGCCGCCGAGGCGATCATGACCACCGACTCGGTCAGCAAGAACACCGTCGTCGAGGGCGCCGGTTGGTCGATCGGCGGCATGGCGAAGGGCGCCGGCATGCTGGCGCCGCAGCTCGCCACGATGCTGGTCGTCATCACGACCGACGCCGTGGTGCCGGCCGCGGACCTCGACGCCGCGCTCCGTGCCGCCACCCGGGTCAGCTTCGACCGGCTCGACTCCGACGGCTGCATGTCCACCAACGACACCGTCACCGTCATGGCCAGCGGCGCCAGCGGCATCACGCCCACGCCCGAGGACTTCACGGCCGCGCTCACGCAGGCGTGCACCGACCTCGCGATGCAGCTGCTCAAGGACGCCGAGGGTGCCGACCACGAGATCGCCATCACCACGCTCCACGCCGCCTCGGAGGAGGAGGCCGTGGAGGTGAGCCGCAGCGTGGCCCGCAGCAACCTCTTCAAGGCCGCGGTGTTCGGCAACGACCCCAACTGGGGGCGGGTGCTCGCCTCCATCGGCACCACGCAGGCCCGCTTCGACCCCGCCGACCTCGACGTCGCGATGAACGGCGTCTGGGTCTGCCGGCAGTCCACCCCGGCCGAGGACCCGGCGAGCGTCGACCTCACCGGCCGCGAGGTCAGCGTGACCATCGACCTCAAGTCCGGCGACGCCCGCGCCACCGTCTGGACCAACGACCTCACCCACGCCTACGTCCACGAGAACAGCGCCTACAGCTCATGACCCAGCCGACCCCCGAGACCGTCCAGAACCCGCGCCGGCCCGACCCGGCCAAGGCCCGCACGCTGGCCGCGGCCCTCCCGTGGCTCAAGCGCTACCACGGCCGCACGATCGTCGTGAAGTACGGCGGCAACGCGATGACCGACGACGCCCTGAAGGTCGCCTTCGCCGAGGACATCGCGTTCCTGCGCTTCGCCGGGTTCAAGCCCGTCGTCGTCCACGGCGGCGGGCCGCAGATCTCCCGGATGCTCGACAAGCTGGGCATCCGGTCCGAGTTCCGCGGGGGGCTGCGGGTGACCACGCCCGAGGCGATGGACGTCGTCCGGATGGTGCTCGTCGGCCAGGTGCAGCGCGAGCTCGTCGGGCTGATCAACCAGCACGGTGCGCTCGCGGTCGGCCTGTCGGGGGAGGACGCCGGGCTCTTCCGCGCCGTCCCCACCAGCACGGTCGTCGACGGCGCCGAGGTCGACCTCGGCCTCGTCGGCGAGGTCGCCGAGGTGCGGCCGGAGGCGGTCCTGGACCTCATCGAGGCGGGCCGCGTGCCCGTGGTCAGCTCGGTCGCGCCCGACGTCGACGGCCAGGTGCACAACGTCAACGCCGACACTGCAGCCGCGGCCCTCGCGGTGGCGCTCGGCGCCGAGAAGCTGCTGGTCCTCACCGACGTCGAGGGCCTCTACCGCGACTACGGCAACTCCGACGACCTCATCCAGGAGATCAGCCCGGAGGCGCTCGGCGAGATGCTGCCGTCCCTCGACGCGGGCATGGTCCCCAAGATGCGGGCCTGCTACGAGGCCGTCACCGGCGGGGTGCCGCGCGCCACCGTCGTCGACGGCCGCGAGCCCCACTCCGTCCTCCTCGAGATCTTCACCGACGAGGGCGTCGGCACCCAGGTGCTCCCCGGCGTCCCCACGCGCATGCGCAAGCCCTACCCGACGGAGGACGAGGCATGAGCATCCAGGACCGCTACGCCGGCGCCGTGATGAACACCTTCGGCCCGCCCGCGCTCGCGCTCGTCCGCGGCGAGGGTGCGCACGTGTGGGACGCCGACGGCAAGGAGTACGTCGACCTGCTCGGCGGCATCGCCGTCAACGCCCTCGGGCACGCCCACCCCGCCCTCGTCGAGGCCGTCACCACGCAGCTGCGGACGCTCGGCCACGTGTCCAACTTCTTCGCCACCGAGCCCCAGGTCGCCCTCGCCGAGCGGCTGGTCGGCCTCCTCGGCTGGTCCGACGACGCCCGCGTCTTCTTCAGCAACTCCGGGGCTGAGGCCAACGAGGCGGCCCTGAAGCTCACCCGCCGCACCGGCCGCACCCGGCTCGTCGCCGCCGAGGGATCCTTCCACGGCCGCACGATGGGCGCACTGGCGCTCACGTCGAAGGCCGCATACCGCGAGCCGTTCGAGCCCCTGCCCGGCGAGGTGACCTTCGTGCCGTACGACGACGTCCCCGCCCTCGAGGCCGCCGTCGACGACACCGTCGCCGCGGTCGTCCTCGAGCCGATCCAGGGGGAGGCCGGTGTCGTCGTGCCGTCCGGCGACTACCTCGCCGCGGCCCAGCGGATCGCGCACGACCACGGCGCGCTGCTGTGGCTCGACGAGGTGCAGACCGGCGTCGCCCGCACCGGCGCGTGGTTCGCCCACCAGCTGGTCGACGGCGTGCGGCCCGACGTGGTCACCCTCGCCAAGGGCCTCGGCGGTGGCATCCCGATCGGCGCCACCGTCGCCCGTGGGGCGGCCGCGACGCTGCTCCAGCCCGGCAACCACGGCACCACCTTCGGCGGCAACCCCGTCGCGACGGCCGCCGCCCTCGCCGTCCTCGACACCATCGAGGCCGACGGCCTGATGGAGGCCGCCGTCACCCGGGGCGCCCAGCTCGAGGCGCTCCTGCGCGAGCAGTCGGGCGTGGTCGAGGTGACCGGCGCCGGGCTGATGCGCGGCGCCGAGCTCGACGGCCCGTACGCCACCCAGGCGGTGGCGACCGGGCGGGACGCCGGCTTCATCCTCAACGCCACCGGTCCGACCCGGCTGCGGTTCGTGCCGCCGCTGGTGGTCACGGCCGACGACCTCGACGCCCTCGGCGCGGCCCTGCCCGCCGTCCTCGACGCCGCCCGCGCGGCAGCACAGGAGTCCACCTCATGACCCGCCACTTCCTGCGTGACGACGACCTCTCACCAGCAGAGCTGCTCGAGGTCCTCGACCTGGCCGACCGGATGAAGGCCGAGCCGTTCGACCACAAGCCGCTCGCCGGCCCCCGGACCGTCGCCCTCGTCTTCGACCGCCCGACCCTGCGCACCCAGGTGTCCTTCGCCGCTGGGATCGCCGAGCTCGGCGGCAACCCCATGACCGTCGACGGTGGCCTCGCCGCGATGGGGTCGCGCGAGGGCGTCGAGGACGTCGCCCGCGTCCTCGGCCGCCAGGCCGCGGCCGTCGTGTGGCGCACCGCGCACCAGGACGACGTGGTCACCATGGCGGCGTACGCCGACGTCCCCGTGCTCAACGCGCTCACCGACGAGTTCCACCCCTGCCAGCTCCTCGCCGACCTGCAGACGGTGCGCGAGCACAAGGGCCGGCTGGCCGGGGTCCGGGTCGCCTTCGTCGGCGACGGGGCGTGCAACATGGGCAACTCGTGGGTCCTCGCGGGGGCCTCCGCCGGTATGCACGTCGTCGTCGGCGCCCCCGAGGGCTTCACGCCCGACGCCCACGTCGTGGCGCGTGCGCGCGAGATCGCCGAGGGCACCGGGGGCTCGATCGAGCTCACCGCCGACCCGGTCGAGGCCGTCACCGGCGCCGACGTCGTGGTCACGGACTCGTGGGTCAGCATGGGCCGCGAGGAGGAGTCCGAGCACCGCATGCGGATCTTCCCGCCCTACGGCGTCACCGACGACCTGCTCTCGCACGCCGCTCCCGACGCGATCGTCATGCACTGCCTGCCGGCCTACCGCGGCAAGGAGATCTCCGAGGAGGTCATCGAGGGCCCGCACTCGATCGTCTGGGACGAGGCGGAGAACCGCCGGCACGCCCAGAAGGCGGTGCTGACCTGGCTGCTGGACCGGTCATCATGACGGCCATGACCCCGCTGACGAAGAGCGCGCGGCACCAGCGGATCATCGACATCGTGTCCGCCCACCCGGTGCGCTCGCAGACCGAGCTCGCCGAGCTGCTGGGCGACCACGGCGTCCGCGTCACCCAGGCCACGCTGAGCCGCGACCTCGTCGAGCTCGACGCGGTGAAGGTGCGCAACACCGACGGCACCCTGGTCTACGCCGTGCCGGGGGAGGGCGGCGACCGCAGCGTCTCCGCTCCGCGCGAGAGCGCCGCCGGTCGCGACCGCCTCGCCCGCCTGTGCGCCGAGCTCCTCGTGAGCGCCGAGGCCAGCGCCAACCTCGTCGTGCTCCGCACGCCGCCCGGTGCCGCGCAGTTCCTGGCCAGCGCCTTCGACAAGGCCGACCTCGGCGACATCCTCGGCACCATCGCGGGCGACGACACCCTGCTCGTCATCGGCCGCGACCCCGCAGGAGGTGACGCCCTCGCCCAGCGGTTCCTCGACCTGGCAAACGACGCGCGCCACGCCTCCTCCCCGAACCCCACCCCGACCACCACCCCGAGCCCCGGCTCTGCAAAGGACTCCCAGTGAGCAAGGTCCTCACCTCCCTCCCGGTCGGCGAGCGCGTCGGCATCGCGTTCTCCGGCGGCCTCGACACCTCGGTGGCGGTCGCCTGGATGCGCGACAAGGGCGCGGTGCCGTGCACCTACACCGCCGACATCGGCCAGTACGACGAGCCCGACATCTCCGGCGTCCCGTCCCGCGCGATGCAGTACGGCGCCGAGCTCGCGCGCGCGGTCGACTGCAAGACCCAGCTCGTCGAGGAGGGCCTCGCCGCCCTGGCCTGCGGCGCGTTCCACGTCCGCTCGGGCGGGCGGGTCTACTTCAACACCACGCCGCTGGGTCGCGCCGTCACCGGCACGATGCTGGTGCGCGCCATGCACGAGGACGGCGTCAACATCTGGGGCGACGGCTCGACCTTCAAGGGCAACGACATCGAGCGGTTCTACCGCTACGGCCTGCTCGCCAACCCCGACCTGCGGATCTACAAGCCGTGGCTGGACGCCGACTTCGTCACCGAGCTGGGCGGTCGTCACGAGATGAGCGCCTGGCTGACCGAGCACGGGCTGCCGTACCGCGACAGCCAGGAGAAGGCGTACTCCACCGACGCCAACATCTGGGGCGCGACCCACGAGGCCAAGACCCTCGAGCACCTCGACGTCTCCCTCGAGACCGTCGACCCGATCATGGGCGCGAAGTTCTGGGACCCGTCCGTCGCGATCGAGGCCGAGGACGTCACGATCCGCTTCGACCAGGGACGCCCGGTCGCGCTCAACGGCCAGCAGTACGACAACCCCGTCGCGCTGGTCCACGAGGCCAACGCGATCGGCGGGCGGCACGGGCTCGGGATGTCCGACCAGATCGAGAACCGCATCATCGAGGCGAAGTCGCGCGGCATCTACGAGGCGCCGGCGATGGCGCTGCTCTTCATCGCCTATGAGCGGCTGGTCAACGCGATCCACAACGAGGACACCGTTGCGCAGTACCACAACGAGGGCCGCAAGCTCGGCCGGCTGCTCTACGAGGGCCGCTGGCTCGACCCGCAGGCCCTCATGATCCGGGAGTCCGTGCAGCGCTGGATCGCCTCCCTCGTCACCGGTGAGGTGACCCTGCGGCTGCGGCGCGGAGAGGACTACTCGATCCTCAGCACGAGCGGCCCGGCGTTCTCCTACCACCCCGACAAGCTGTCGATGGAGCGCACCGAGAACGCCGCCTTCGGGCCCACCGACCGCATCGGCCAGCTCACGATGCGCAACCTCGACATCGCCGACTCGCGCGCCAAGCTCGAGCTGTACGCCGCCCAGCCGCTCGACCAGGGCCAGGTGCTCGTCGAGAACGGCACCCTCTACGGTGCCATCGAGGCCGGCGGCTACGACAAGATCACCGACAACCCGGCCGCCGCGGGGGCCGACGAGTCCGCCCTGGAGCACGCGGCGATGGAGTTCGGGACCGACTGATGCCAGACACACCGACGAGCGGCGGCACGACCAACGAGGGCTCGCTGTGGGGCAGCCGCTTCGCCAGCGGCCCCTCGCCCGAGCTCCAGGAGCTGTCGCGCTCGACGCACTTCGACTGGCAGCTGACGCCCTACGACCTGGCCGGTTCGCGGGCGCACGCCAACGCCCTCCACCGGGCCGGCCTGCTCACCGACGCCGACCACGCCGAGCTGCTCCGCGGGCTGTCGGCGCTGGGGGAGCGGTACGACGCCGGCAATCTGCTGCCAGCGCCCGGCGACGAGGACGTGCACGGCGCCCTCGAGCGGTTGCTGCTCGAGGAGGTCGGCCCCGAGGTGGGCGGCCGGCTCCGGGCGGGGCGCTCGCGCAACGACCAGGTGGCGACCCTGTTCCGGGCCTACCTGCGCGACCACGCGCGCACCATCGCGCGCCTGGTGCTCGACCTGGTCGACGTCCTCGCCGGGCAGGCGGGGGAGCACCTCGCCCCCGGGCAGGAGACGGTGATGCCTGGTCGGACGCACCTCCAGCACGCTCAGCCGGTGCTGCTGTCGCACCACCTGCTGGCGCACGCGTGGCCGCTGCTGCGCGACGTCGATCGGCTGCGCGACTGGGACGCCCGCGTGGCTTGCGACTCGCCGTACGGCTCCGGCGCCCTGGCGGGCCAGACGCTCGGGCTCGATCCCGAGGCGGTCGCGGCAGAGCTGGGGTTCACCGGCTCGTCGGCCAACTCCATCGACGGCACGTCGTCGCGCGACTTCGCCGCCGAGTTCGCCTTCGTCACCGCGCAGGTGGGCGTCGACCTCTCGCGCCTCGCGGAGGAAGTCATCCTCTGGACGACGCGCGAGTTCGACTTCGCGACGCTGCACGACTCCTGGTCGACCGGGTCGAGCATCATGCCGCAGAAGAAGAACCCCGACATCGCCGAGCTCGCCCGCGGCAAGTCCGGCCGGCTCATCGGCAACCTCGCCGGCCTGATGGCCACGCTCAAGGGACTCCCGCTCGCCTACAACCGTGACCTGCAGGAGGACAAGGAGCCGGTCTTCGACTCCGTCCGCACCCTCGAGGTGCTGCTTCCCGCCATGACCGGCATGGTCGCGACGCTCACCTTCAACAGTCCCCGGATGGCCGAGCTCGCGCCGCAGGGCTTCTCGCTCGCGACCGACGTGGCCGAGTGGCTGGTGCGCGAGGGTGTGCCGTTCCGCGACGCCCACGAGCTCGCCGGTGCGTGCGTACGCCGCTGCGAAGAGCTCGGCTGCGACCTGCCCGACCTCACCGACGAGCAGCTCGCCGAGATCTCACCGGCCCTGACGCCCGAGGTCCGCACCGTCCTCAGCGTCGAGGGGTCGGTCGGGTCGCGGTCCGGCCGCGGCGGCACCGCTCCGGACCGCGTCCGGGCGCAGCTGGACGAAGTGCGTACGGCGACCACCGGGCACCGTGAGCGCCTGGGCTGAGGGCGACCCGCTCGAGGTGGCGCCCCGGCTGCTCGGGGCGGTCCTCACCCACGGCGGGGTCTCGGTGCGGCTCACGGAGGTGGAGGCGTACGCCGGCCCGCTGGACCCCGGCTCCCACGCCCACCGCGGGCGGACGCCGCGCAACGCGGTCATGTTCGGTCCTCCCGGTCGGCTCTACGTCTACTTCGTCTACGGCATGCACTACTGCGCCAACCTCGTGACCGGCCCCGACGGCGACCCCGGCGCCGTCCTGCTCCGTGCGGGGGAGGTGGTGGACGGGCTGGAGGTCGCTCGGGGGCGTCGTCCCTCGAGCACCGACCGCGACCTCGCGCGCGGTCCGGCCCGGTTGTGCCGGGTCCTGGGCATCGACCTCGAGCACAACGGGATCCGCCCGGACCTCGCGCCCGGCGAGGCGGTGTCCGACATCAGCACCGGACCGCGGGTCGGGCTGCGCCTCGCGGCCGAGCGCCCGTGGCGGTTCTGGATCACGGGCGACCCCACCGTCAGCACGTACCGTCCGGCCGCCGCGAGACGTCGGACAGGCCGCTGACCTGCGGTTATGCGTGGGGGGCACCCCCGGTTTTGCATGGTCCGGGAGGAGGGTCTAATGTTCTTCCTGTCGCCGCAAGCGGCGCCGCCTCCTGGCCAGAAGGTCAGCTGAAGCGGAGACCAGCTGCGACCACACCGAAGTGCAGATCTCGCGAGTTTGACGGTGAGAGAAGCGCCCGGTAAGTTTCTGCAGGTTGCCCCGCGACCAGACCGGCCCAGCCGGCGAGGATCGGGTGCGTCTGATTCTTGAGAACTCAACAGTGTGTTTGATTAGTCGACGAATTAGTTTGTTATGCCCCGTTGGCATCTGGTGAAGCTTCGTGTGGAGCTGGGTGTCGCGGTTTCTTTGACGAT
>NZ_JAPPUX010000011.1 GCF_026712185.1 Nocardioides pini
ATCGTCAAAGAAACCGCGACACCCAGCTCCACACGAAGCTTCACCAGATGCCAACGGGGCATAACAAACTAATTCGTCGACTAATCAAACACACTGTTGAGTTCTCAAGAATCAGACGCACCCACATCGCGATCCGGTGAGGATCTCGGTTGCGTGGGGCAACTGGTCAAACCTAGCGAGCGACTTTCTGGCGAGGCAAATCCTCGGCTGTTTCGCCCTGACCCGGTGGTGTCACCGTGACCGATGACCGCTTCGGGTTGTCCTGCCCGGGGCCGGGAGCCCGACCTGACCGGTCTTGCTCCCCGCCGCTCCCTGGCGACAGAGAGAACATTATGCAGTTCGCCGGGATCGTGCAAATCGAAACGCTGTGACCGCGAGCACACTCACGTTTCCGCAGGTCAGAGGCCTGTTGGGGCCCGTGGGGCGGTTGGGGACGGGTGTCGGGCGGGCCGGAAGGGCCCGCCCCACGACGTCCTCAGGAGACCTCGACGCCCGCGAAGTTCTTCTTGCCGCGGCGCAGCACGAGCCAGGACCCGGCGACCAGGTCGGACTCGGTCGGCTGGTGGTCGGGGTCCTCGACGCGCACGTTGTTGAGGTACGCGCCGCCCTCGGCGACGGTGCGCCGCGCCTCCCCCTTGCTCTTCGCCAGGCCGGCGGCCACGAGAAGGTCGAGGATGCCGGGCAGCTCGCCGGCGGGCAGCGTCGTACCTCCCGCCTCCCTCAGCGCGGAGGCGAGCGTGTCGGGCTTGATGCCGGACAGGTCTCCCCCGCCGAACAGCGCGGCGGCCGCGGCCTTGGCGTGCTCGACCTCGTCGGCACCGTGCACCAGCGCGGTGACCTCGTCGGCCAGGCGCTTCTGACCGGCGCGCAGGAACGGCTTCTCCGCCGTCTGCTGCTCGAGCTCCTCGATCTCCTCACGCGGGAGGAAGGTGAAGATGCGCAGCAGCTCGCCGACCTTCTCGTCCTCGACGTTGAGCCAGAACTGGTGGAAGGCGTAGGGCGAGAGCATCTCGGGGTCGAGCCAGAGGGCGCCGCCCTCGGTCTTGCCGTACTTGGTGCCGTCGGTCTTGGTGATCAGCGGCGTGGCGAAGCCGTAGGCGTTCTCCCCCGTCACCCGTCGCACCAGCTCCGCGCCGCCGGTGATGTTGCCCCACTGGTCGGAGCCCCCGAACTGGAGCACCACACCGTGCTCGCGGAAGAGGTTGAGGTAGTCCATCGACTGGAGCAGCACGTAGGAGAACTCGGTGTAGCTGATGCCGGACTCCAGACGACGCTTCACGGTGTCGCGGGCCAGCATCCGGTTGACCGGGAAGTGCTTGCCGATGTCGCGCAGGAAGTCGATCGTCGACAGCGAGGCGGTCCAGTCGTAGTTGTTGACCGTCGTCGCCGCGTTGGCGCCCTCGAAGCTGACGAAGCGGGACACCTGCTGCCGGACCCGCTCGGTCCACTCCTTGACCGTGTCGAGGGAGTTGAGCGTGCGCTCCCCGGAGTCGCGCGGATCACCGATCATGCCAGTGGCGCCGCCGACGAGGATGTAAGGCGTGTGGCCGGCGTCCTGAAGGCGTCGCGCCGTCACCAGCTGCACCAGGTTGCCCATGTGGAGGCTCGGCGCCGTCGGGTCGAAGCCCACATAGAACTTGACGCTCCCCTCGCCCAGCGCAGCGCGGAGCGCGTCGCGGTCGGTGGAGTGTGCGACGAGGCCGCGCCACTCCAGCTCGTCGAGGACGTTGGGGGTGTTCACGTGGATTCCTTCGGGTGAGGTGGACTGGTTCGCGGGCACTAGCCTAGGGCGAGGACGCAGGAGGTTCGGCACGTGATCGCAGGCAGGTACCGGCTCGAGAGGCAGATCGGCCGCGGTGGCTCCGGCACCGTGCACCTCGCCGTCGACGAGGTGCTGGGCCGCCAGGTGGCGATCAAGCGCATCGGCCTGATCCCCGGGTCGGACAGCGCCGAGCTCGAGCGCGCCGAGCGCGAGGCCCGGCTGGCCGCCGCCCTCAACCACCCGCACGTGGTGTCCGTCTTCGACCTCGTCGACGAGGAGGACGTGCGCTGGCTGGTGATGGAGTACGTCGACGGCCAGACGCTGAGCGAACGGGTGCGCACGTCGGGGCCCCTGGACGCCACCGAGGCGGCGACCCTCCTCGCCCAGACCGCCGACGCGCTCGTCGAGGCGCACGAGCACGGCATCGTCCACCGCGACGTGAAGCCGAGCAACATCATGATCGCGGGCGGCGGCGCCAAGCTGAACGACTTCGGCATCGCGCGCTCGGAGGACGACCCCTCCCTCACCCAGACCGGGCTCGTGACCGGATCGCCGGCCTACCTCGCCCCGGAGGTGGCGTCGGGGTCCTCCGCCACCGCGGCGAGCGACGTGTGGTCGCTCGGCGCGACGCTCTACCACGCGGTCACGGGCAAGCCGCCGTACGACGTCGGCGACAACCTGATCGGCGCGCTCTACAAGATCGTCCACGAGGACCCGCCCCGGCTGCCCGAGGACCACCCGATGGCCGGTCTGCTCACCGTGATGATGAACCGCGACGTCGACGCGCGCTGGTCGATGCCCCGCGTGCGCGACGAGCTGGCACGCATCGCCCGCGGGCAGCGCTCCACCGTGGTCCCGGCGCCGGCACCGGCGCCGACCCGGGAGGCGACCGGCACGATGCCGTACGTCGCGGCGTCGCCACCCCCGGACCGGCCCGCGCGCCGCAACGGCGCCCGGTGGGGGTGGCTCGCAGCCGCCGCTGCGCTCGCGGTCGCGGCCGTCGTCGCGGCGTACGTCTGGGCGGGGCGCGGCACTCCCGAGGCGTTGCCCGACGAACAGCAGACGCGCACAGCGGAGTCGTCGGGGACCACCACGGGCAGCAGCGCTCCCCCGGTCACCGCCGCCGACACCCGCCGCCAGATGGACGCCTTCATCACCTCGTACCTCTCCACCGTGACCAGCGACCCCCGCGCGGCGTTCGAGCAGCTGACGCCGGAGTTCCAGGACGCGAGCGGCGGGTTCGAGGGCTACATGGGGTGGTGGGGCAAGGTGCAGTCGGCGTCGTTGGCCGACGTCGCCAGCGACCCGTCCGACCTCACGGTCGGCTACACGGTCGACTACGTGATGAAGTCCGGCGCGCGGAGCACCCAGCGCGTGCGGCTCCAGCTCGAGCGGCTCGACGACGAGCTGCGCATCGCCGGCGAGGGATAGTCAGCCCGTCGCGGGCCCGCCGAGGTCGTGGCGCTGCGCCCACAGCGCGGCCTGCGTGCGGTCGGCGACGCCGATGCGCTGGTACGCCGAGGTGAGGTGCGCCTTGACCGTGCGCTCGGTGATGCCGAGACGCTGGGCGATCTGCTTGTTGAGCAGGCCCTCGACCACCAGCCGGAGCACCTCCGCCTCGCGCGGCGACAGCGCCGCGACGTCGACGTCCTCCGACCGCCCCGGACCCACCGTGCTCGACCGGCGCGACAGCAGCCGCCGCGCCGCCCGCGGGTCGAGCGGCGACCCGCCGCGGGCCACCGCCCGGATGCCGTCGAGGAGCACCTCGGGCTCGGCGTCCTTGAGCAGGTAGCCCACCGCGCCGGCCTCGATGGCGGCGTCGATACGGGCGAAGTCGGAGAACGAGGTCAGCACCAGGACCTCCGTGCCGGTCGCCTCGCCGACGATCGCGCGGGTGGCCTCGACCCCGTCGAGGACGGGCATCTGGAGGTCCATCACCGCCACGTCGGGCCGGAGCTCCCGCACCAGGTCGATCGCCTCGCTGCCGTCCTTGGCCACGCCGACGACCTCGAGGTCGTCGGTCGACTCGATGAGACCGGTCAGCCCCCGCCGGACGACGGCGTGGTCGTCGGCCACCACGACGCGGATCATCCGACCGGCACCTCCACGCGGACCATCGTGCCCGAGCCGGGCGCGGACTCGACCTCCCAGGTGCCGCCGTGCTCGCGCACGAGGCTCTCGGTCGCACGCAGGCCGAAGTGGTCGTCGCTCGGCGCGGTGGTCGGGTCGAAGCCGACGCCGTCGTCGACGACCTCCAGCACCAGCCGGTCGTCCTCGTGGCGGACTGTCAGCGACATCCGGTCGGCGCGAGCGTGGCGCGCCACGTTGCGGACCGACTCCTGGGCGACCCGCCACACCAGCGCCACCGCCGGGCGCGGGGCGCCGTCCGCGCCGCTGACGTCGACGTCGACCGTCGTTCCCGCCGCAACCAGCGGGGCGATGAGGTCGTCGACCGCGGCGGCCAGGCCCGCCGTGTGCAGGTCGGGCGGGTAGATCTCGACCAGCAGCGACCGGAGGGACCGCATGCTCACCCGCAGCGAGCGCCCGACGTCCTCCAGCTCGCGACGGTGCGGCTCGTCCGCGTGGGCGGCCAGCGCGGAGAGCGCCATGGACGACCCGGACAGGTCCTGCACGACACCGTCGTGGAGGTCCCGGGCGATGCGCAGCCGCTCGGCGTCGGAGGCACGGACGGCTGCCTCGAGCAGCCGCTCCCGTTCGCGCGCAGCGCGTGACAGGCGGCGGGAGAGCAGGACCACCAGCGGGGTGCCGAGGGCGACGAGCGCGACCAGCGCTCCGATGGAGATCGGCAGGAACCGGTCCAGGATCCGGGTCCGGCTCGCGCGGATGTCGTCCACGCCGAGGTAGGCCTCGAACAGCAGCGGCTCGCCCTCGGGTGAGCGGACCCGCGTGTAGACCTCCAGGAGGTCGCCGCCGAGGTCGCGCTCGAAGCGGTTCTCCGGCCGGCCGAGGTCGGACAGCTCGGCATCCGTGCCCCCGTCGCGCAGCACCTCGAGCTCGTCGTCGCCCAAGGGGTAGACCGCGCCGATCAGCTCGGTGCGGTCGCTGTAGAGGACCCGGCCGTCGGCGTCCCACAGCTTGATGCGCAGGACGTCGTCGACCAGCAGCCGGTCGAGCGCCGTACGGTCCATCCGGTCGATCGCAGCGGCATCGCCCTCGACCAGGCCGGGCGGGATCGCCGGCTGGGCCACCGACCGGGCGAGCACCCACGTCAGCGAGCGGGCGTCGGCGATCGCCTCCTCGTCGGCGGCCGACCGGGACAGCGCGCCCGTCGCCAGCACCACGACGACGAGCGTGACGAATCCCGCGGCCAGGAACTGGGCCACGGGATTCGTCAACCAGCGCATGGGGCGTCCCTCCGATGAGGTCAGTAGTTGACCACACCCCGGCACACCTGGCCGTCGCGCACGGCACGGAACACGAGGGTGTCGGTGCCGGCCAGGTCGACGACCCTGCGCTCGACCTCGAACGAGCCGCTCCGCGGCGTGGTCGTCGCGGCGCCGCGGTCGCTCACGGACCCGTTGTGACGGAGCGTCCAGCGCCACCGCTGGCCGGCGACGTTCGCGTCGATCTCGCCCTCGACCTCGAGGCGGCCGTCGTCGGTCTTGACCTTGAGCTTCCAGTCGGCGCCGGCGCTGCAGCTGCCGGTGCGGATCACGCGGTCGTCGTCGCCGCCACCGCCGCCGTCGTCGTCACCGTGGCCCCCGTGGTCGTCGCCGGCCGGGTCGTCGTCGCCACCACGGAGGGACGACGGGTGGTCGACCTGGGCGGCGTGGGCAGCGCCCATCCCCACCGTGCCCACACCGATTCCGGCGAGCGCCACGCCGACGGCGAGCGATCGGGCGAGACGGGTCGTGCTGGTCATCGTGCTGGTCATCGTGATGTTCATGGGTCCTCCTCTGTCGGTGTACCCAGCCTCGTCGCCCGCGGCGCTGCCGGCGAGATGGCCGATGGTGCTAGTACCCCGACTGGTCCCAACGGGTGTGAGGCCACCTCGCGCACGTGGTTAGCCTTGAAGGTCAGCCACGGAAGGGGACTCGGTGATCGCAGGCAGGTACCGCGTGGAGAAGGAGATCGGCCGCGGAGGCGCCGGTGTCGTCCACCTCGCGCACGACGAGCTGCTGGACCGCCAGGTCGCGGTGAAGCGCATCGGCCTGCTGCCCGGCACGACCTCCGACGACGTGTCACGCGCCCAGCGCGAGGCGCGGCTCGCGGCCGGCATCAACCACCAGCACGTCGTGTCGATCTTCGACCTCGTCAAGGACGAGGACTGCTACTGGCTCGTGATGGAGCACGTCGAGGGACTCACCCTCGCCGAGCTCGTCGCGGCCGACGGCCCGCTGCCCGTCCGGCGCGCGGCGGCGATCCTCGCCCAGGCGGCGGACGCGCTCGTCCAGGCCGGCACCGCCGGGATCGTGCACCGCGACGTCAAGCCGAGCAACATCTTCGTGGGCAGCGACGACCGCGCCAAGCTCGGCGACTTCGGCATCGCGAGGGCAGCCAGCGACACCGCGCTCACCCAGACCGGCCTCATCACGGGATCCCCCGCTTACCTGGCACCGGAGGTGGCGACCGGGCAGCCGGCGACCGCGGCGAGCGACGTCTGGTCGCTCGGCGCCACGCTGTTCCACGCGCTGGTCGGCAGGCCGCCGTACGACGTCGGGGACAACGTGCTGGGCGGCCTCTACAAGATCGTCCACGACGACCCGCCCCGCCTGCCCGACGACCACCCGGTCGCGGGGCTGCTCGCCGCGATGCTCGTCAAGGAGCCCGCACAGCGCTGGCCCGTGGCGCGGGTGCGCGACGACCTGCGCCGGATCGCCCGCGGCGAGCCGTCGGAGGCCCCTTCAGCCGCGGGGCACGGCGCGCTGACGCGGGACGACTCCCCCACGGCCGTCATGGCGGCGCAGCAGCCGACCGAGGACGACGTACCGGCAGCGGTGCCGGCCGTGGCACCGGCCCCCGCACCTGTCCCGACCCCGGCCCCCACGCCGGCCCCCACCCGGACCCCGGCGCCGTCCTCCGCGTCAGCGACCTCGGGCCGGTCGAGGCTCGGCTGGGTGGCGGCGGTGCTGGCGCTCGTCCTGGTGGCGGGGATCGGCGCGTGGCTGCTCTGGCCGGGCGACGAGGAGCCGAGCGACGCCGGAGGGGGCGGCGCGTCACCGGGCGCCTCGCAGGACCCGACCTCGCAGACCCCGTCCGACAGCCCGAGCGACACCCCGTCCGAGAGCCCCTCCACCAGCGAAGAGCCGACCACCGAGCCCAGTCCGACGAACGCGGCCGGTGGGACCCCTGCGGCGATGCGCGCGTTCGTCTCGGACTACTTCTCGACCGTCACCTCCGACCCCGAGGCGACCTTCGCGATGCTGACGCCCGAGTTCCAGGCCGAGAGCGGCGGCTTCGAGCGCTACTCCGGCTTCTGGAGCAGCATCGAGTCGGCGACACCGCGGGCCATCAAGGCCGATCCCCGGTCGTTGACCACGACGTACACGATCGACTACGTGACCTCGGCGGGCCAGACGCGCACGGAGCAGGGGCGCCTGCAGCTCGAGCAGCAGGGCGACAGCTTCCTCATCGCCGGCGAGGGATAGCTCGCGCCGAGGCCCTGCACTGCGTAGGGCTGAAGAGTTCCGGTTCCTGCTTGACCTGAGGTGTTCGGCACCTGCTTGACACCCTGAAACGGAATCTAGACCTGTGCCGGCCTCGGGATCGAGGCCTTCTTCTTCCTCACTCCCCGCGGGACTCTCGTGCCACGGTCTTGAGCAGCTGGTTGCCGTCCCAGACCTGGATCACCCGGTCGGTGACGTGGACATCGACGCTGGTCCCGGCGGCGGCCTTGCCCAGACAGATCTGCTGCCACGACACCGAGATC
>NZ_JAPPUX010000012.1 GCF_026712185.1 Nocardioides pini
GGGTGCGTCTGATTCTTGAGAACTCAACAGTGTGTTTGATTAGTCGACGAATTAGTTTGTTATGCCCCGTTGGCATCTGGTGAAGCTTCGTGTGGAGCTGGGTGTCGCGGTTTCTTTGACGATGATTCTGACAACATGTCAGTTTCGTTTTTTGTCAGGGATGTGGCTCTTATTGATAGTCGCCTGGCTTGCTCTTTGGGGTGGGTTGGGTTGATGGTTTTCGATGGAGAGTTTGATCCTGGCTCAGGACGAACGCTGGCGGCGTGCTTAACACATGCAAGTCGAGCGGAAAGGCCACTTCGGTGGTACTCGAGCGGCGAACGGGTGAGTAACACGTGAGTAATCTGCCCTTGGCTTTGGGATAGCCACCGGAAACGGTGATTAATACCGGATACGACCACTTCTCGCATGGGATGGTGGTGGAAAGTTTTTTCGGCCAGGGATGTGCTCGCGGCCTATCAGCTTGATGGTGAGGTAATGGCTCACCATGGCTTCGACGGGTAGCCGGCCTGAGAGGGTGACCGGTCACACTGGGACTGAGACACGGCCCAGACTCCTACGGGAGGCAGCAGTGGGGAATATTGGACAATGGGCGGAAGCCTGATCCAGCAACGCCGCGTGAGGGATGACGGCCTTCGGGTTGTAAACCTCTTTCAGCAGGGACGAAGCGCAAGTGACGGTACCTGCAGAAGAAGCACCGGCCAACTACGTGCCAGCAGCCGCGGTAATACGTAGGGTGCGAGCGTTGTCCGGAATTATTGGGCGTAAAGGGCTCGTAGGCGGTTTGTCGCGTCGGGAGTGAAAACCAGGTGCTTAACACCTGGCTTGCTTTCGATACGGGCAGACTAGAGGTATTCAGGGGAGAACGGAATTCCTGGTGTAGCGGTGAAATGCGCAGATATCAGGAGGAACACCGGTGGCGAAGGCGGTTCTCTGGGAATGACCTGACGCTGAGGAGCGAAAGTGTGGGGAGCGAACAGGATTAGATACCCTGGTAGTCCACACCGTAAACGTTGGGCGCTAGGTGTGGGGTCCATTCCACGGATTCCGTGCCGCAGCTAACGCATTAAGCGCCCCGCCTGGGGAGTACGGCCGCAAGGCTAAAACTCAAAGGAATTGACGGGGGCCCGCACAAGCGGCGGAGCATGCGGATTAATTCGATGCAACGCGAAGAACCTTACCTGGGTTTGACATACACCCTGCCGCTCCAGAGATGGGGCTTCTTTTGGGGGTGTACAGGTGGTGCATGGCTGTCGTCAGCTCGTGTCGTGAGATGTTGGGTTAAGTCCCGCAACGAGCGCAACCCTCGTTCTATGTTGCCAGCACGTAATGGTGGGGACTCATAGGAGACTGCCGGGGTCAACTCGGAGGAAGGTGGGGATGACGTCAAGTCATCATGCCCCTTATGTCCAGGGCTTCACGCATGCTACAATGGCCGGTACAAAGGGCTGCGATCCCGTAAGGGGGAGCGAATCCCAAAAAGCCGGTCTCAGTTCGGATTGGGGTCTGCAACTCGACCCCATGAAGTCGGAGTCGCTAGTAATCGCAGATCAGCAACGCTGCGGTGAATACGTTCCCGGGCCTTGTACACACCGCCCGTCACGTCACGAAAGTCGGCAACACCCGAAGCCGGTGGCCCAACCCTTGTGGAGGGAGCCGTCGAAGGTGGGGCTGGCGATTGGGACGAAGTCGTAACAAGGTAGCCGTACCGGAAGGTGCGGCTGGATCACCTCCTTTCTAAGGAGCACACACCCCGACCGGTGGCGAATGTCTGCCGGCGCATGGTGGTGTCTCACTAGTGGAACGTCGACTGTCAGCTGGGTTCCTTGCCTGCGGGTGGGGGGTCTGGGTGGTCACGTTGCCTGGCATTGGCTGGGGGCGTGGTTGGACACACTGTTGGGTCCTGAAGGATCAGCCGTCGACACACACCTGAGAGGTGTGTGTCGGGCACGGCTTGCTGGCGTGAGCTGGTGGGTTGGTGTGGGGTTGGGCCTTCGGTGTCCTCTCTTCGCCCAAGCGTCCCCGGTCGGGGGTGTGCGGGGGTTGGTGGGGTTGTTGTTTGAGATCTGCATAGTGGACGCGAGCATCTTCACTGCACGCCCTGAGGGTGTGTGGTGAGTGTGTAATGATCTTCGCGCTGTGGCCTGTTTCCTTACGGGTCGCGGTGTGTGAAGAGTCTGCCGGCTCATCTCTTTGATTGGGGGGTGGGTCGGGTGTTCTTTGGCTGTGTCGCGACGTGGAGCAGCGTGTGTTGTTTTGACGTTGTTGAGACAAGCTATGAAGGGCACATGGTGGATGCCTTGGCATCAAGAGCCGATGAAGGACGTTGGAGCCTGCGATAAGCCCTGGGGAGTTGGCAACCAAGCTGTGATCCGGGGGTGTCCGAATGGGGAAACCCAGCACGAGTCATGTCGTGTTACCCGCACCTGAACACATAGGGTGTGTGGAGGGAACGTCGGGAAGTGAAACATCTCAGTACCGACAGGAAGAGAAAACAACAGTGATTCCGAGAGTAGTGGCGAGCGAAATCGGATGAGGCTAAACCGAATCTGTGTGATACCCGGCAGGGGTTGCAGATGCGGGGTTGTGGGACCGCTCACTCGAGTCTGCCGGCTCGGGACAGAGTAAGAAACCAGTGTGGAAGTCGAAGCCGGTTGGAAAGCCGTACCGTAGAGGGTGATAGGCCCGTAGACGTAAGACACTGGCTCTGGAGCGTGTTCCCAAGTAACACGGAACCCCTGAAATTCCGTGTGAATCTGGCGGGACCACCCGTTAAGCCTAAATACTCCTTGATGACCGATAGCGGACAAGTACCGTGAGGGAAAGGTGAAAAGTACCCCTGGCGGGGAGTGAAATAGTACCTGAAACCGTGTGCCTACAATCCGTCGGAGCCTTCAGCTTGCTGGGGGTGACGGCGTGCCTTTTGAAGAATGAGCCTGCGAGTTTGCGGTGTGTTGCGAGGTTAACCCGTGTGGGGTAGCCGTAGCGAAAGCGAGTCCGAACAGGGCGATTCAGTAGCGCGCTCAAGACCCGAAGCGAAGTGATCTATCCATGGGCAGGTTGAAGCGTCGGTAAGACGACGTGGAGGACCGAACCCACTTAGGTTGAAAACTGAGGGGATGACCTGTGGATAGGGGTGAAAGGCCAATCAAACTTCGTGATAGCTGGTTCTCCCCGAAATGCATTTAGGTGCAGCGTTGCGTGTTTCTTGCCGGAGGTAGAGCACTGGATAGCCGATGGGCCCTACAAGGTTACTGACGTTAGCCAAACTCCGAATGCCGGTAAGTGAGAGCGCAGCAGTGAGACTGCGGGGGATAAGCTCCGTAGTCGAGAGGGAAACAGCCCAGACCATCAGCTAAGGCCCCTAAGCGGTGACTAAGTGGAAAAGGATGTGGAGTCGCATTGACAACCAGGAGGTTGGCTTGGAAGCAGCCACCCTTGAAAGAGTGCGTAATAGCTCACTGGTCAAGTGATTCCGCGCCGACAATGTAGCGGGGCTCAAGTCATCCGCCGAAGCTATGGCATTCAGCGAATACATCAGCATCCACTTGATGGGTGTTCAGTGCGCTGGATGGGTAGGGGAGCGTCGTGTGGGCAGTGAAGCGCCGGAGTGATCCAGGCGTGGAGGCCACACGAGTGAGAATGCAGGCATGAGTAGCGAATCACGGGTGAGAAACCCGTGCGCCGAATGATCAAGGGTTCCAGGGTCAAGCTAATCTGCCCTGGGTAAGTCGGGACCTAAGGCGAGGCCGACAGGCGTAGTCGATGGACAACGGGTTGATATTCCCGTACCGGCGAAGTTGCGCCCATGACGAACCTGGTGATGCTAACCACCCGAAACTCATCGGACCGGACCCTTCGGGGCGAGGCTGGTGGGCGGAGCGTGGGACCCGAGCTGGTAGTAGTCAAGCGATGGGGTGACGCAGGAAGGTAGCCCAGCCACAGCGATGGTTGTCTGTGGGCAAGCGTGTAGGACGTGGTGTAGGCAAATCCGCACCATCCACTTCAGTGTGGAGTCTGAGACGTGACGCGGAGCCATTTTTGGCGAAGTGGGTGATCCTATGCTGTCGAGAAAAACCTCTAGCGAGCAACGAGCCGCCCGTACCCCAAACCGACTCAGGTGATCAAGTAGAGAATACTAAGGCGATCGAGACAACCATGGTTAAGGAACTCGGCAAAATGCCCCCGTAACTTCGGGAGAAGGGGGGCCGGATCCGTGAACCCACTTGCTGGGGGAAGCGGTGATGGCCGCAGAGACCAGGGGAAAGCGACTGTTTACTAAAAACACAGGTCCGTGCGAAGTTGTAAGACGATGTATACGGACTGACTCCTGCCCGGTGCTGGAAGGTTAAGAGGACCGGTTAGATACGTAAGTGTCGAAGCTGAGAATTTAAGCCCCAGTAAACGGCGGTGGTAACTATAACCATCCTAAGGTAGCGAAATTCCTTGTCGGGTAAGTTCCGACCTGCACGAATGGAGTAACGACTTTCCCACTGTCTCAACCATGGACTCGGCGAAATTGCACTACGAGTAAAGATGCTCGTTACGCGCGGCAGGACGGAAAGACCCCGGGACCTTTACTATAGTTTGGTATTGGTGTTTGGTACGGCTTGTGTAGGATAGGTGGGAGACTGTGAAGCCCTCACGCCAGTGGGGGTGGAGTCAACGTTGAAATACCACTCTGGTCGTACTAGATGTCTAACCTAGGTCCGTTATCCGGATCAGGGACAGTGCCTGATGGGTAGTTTAACTGGGGCGGTTGCCTCCTAAAATGTAACGGAGGCGCTCAAAGGTTCCCTCAGCCTGGTTGGCAATCAGGTGGCGAGTGTAAGTGCACAAGGGAGCTTGACTGTGAGACAGACATGTCGAGCAGGGACGAAAGTCGGAACTAGTGATCTGGCCACGGCATGTGGAAGCGTGGTCACTCAACGGATAAAAGGTACCCCGGGGATAACAGGCTGATCTTCCCCAAGAGTCCATATCGACGGGATGGTTTGGCACCTCGATGTCGGCTCGTCGCATCCTGGGGCTGGAGTAGGTCCCAAGGGTTGGGCTGTTCGCCCATTAAAGCGGCACGCGAGCTGGGTTTAGAACGTCGTGAGACAGTTCGGTCCCTATCCGCCGCGCGCGCAGGAAACTTGAGAAAGGCTGTCCCTAGTACGAGAGGACCGGGATGGACGAACCTCTGGTGTGCCAGTTGTTCTGCCAAGAGCACGGCTGGTTGGCTACGTTCGGAAGTGATAACCGCTGAATGCATCTAAGCGGGAAGCACGTTTCAAGATGAGGTTTCCCACCCAACAATGGGGTAAGGCCCCCCACAGAACATGGGGTTGATAGGCCGGAGGTGTACAGCAGTAATGCCCAGCCGACCGGTACTAATAGGCCGAGGGCTTGTCCCAACCACGTACAAAACCACACACGGTTCACCTACGTCACGCGCACCCAACGAACACACAC
>NZ_JAPPUX010000013.1 GCF_026712185.1 Nocardioides pini
GCCACGGTCTTGAGCAGCTGGTTGCCGTCCCAGACCTGGATCACCCGGTCGGTGACGTGGACATCGACGCTGGTCCCGGCGGCGGCCTTGCCCAGACAGATCTGCTGCCACGACACCGAGATCACCCCGTTGGCACCCGCCCGCCTGGCCACCCAGTCGTCACCGGTGCGGTCCTCGCCAGCACTCGGGCGCATCACTCTGGCAGGCTCAGCGCGCTGGGAGAACCGCTCGACCGGGGGCACCATCCCGATCGCCGAGTGCGGCCGCCGGGTGTTGTACTCCACCACCCACGCGTCCAGCTCGGCCTGCGCTGTCGCCAGGTCCTCGAAGACCCGGTCGGTGCGGAACTCGGTGCGCAGGGTGCGGTGGAACCGCTCGATCTTCCCCGTCGTGGTCGGCGACCGGGGCTGGGTCAACCGGTGTGTGATCCCGTTCTCGCGACACACCCGGTCGAACAACACCTCCACCGGCGGCCGGTTGAACCGGCCGGTGAACACCTTCCCGTTGTCGGTGAGGATCTCCTCCGGCACCCCATGCGTGCGCATCGCCAACGCCAGCCCGTCACAGACCCGCTGCGCGGTCTCCCGGAACGTCAAGAACGCGCTCACACAGAACCTCGAGTGGTCATCCACGCCGGTCAACGCCTTCGCCCGACGCCCGTCCGCAAGCAGGAACCCACCCACGACATCCATCTGCCACAGCTCCATCGGCAGCCCCCGCTCCCACCGCTTCCAGCGCTCCGCACGACGGCGCCGTGCCTGCGGCTCGACCAGACCGGCCCGGACCAGACACCGGTAGATCCCCGACCGCGACGGCACCGACTCCCCGCCCAGCCCACCCTGCTCGTGGACCCTGACGAGTTCGTACAAGATCCGCCGCGGACCCCACCCCGGATGCGCCCGACGCATCTCCAGCACCAACGCCTCCACCACCCCCGGCATCTGGTGCGGACACGACCTGGGCCGCGTCGAGCGCGGCACCAGCCCCGCCAGACCACCCTCCTCATAGGCCCGCAGCCACGCATGGACCGACTGCCGCGAGACACCCCACGCCTGCGCCACCTCGCTCACCGACCGCCCCTCAGCCACCACCGCCATCACCGCGGCGTACCTCTGCTCCTGCACGCTCAACTCCTTGACCATGAACGAGTGTCAAGAAGGAGCCGAAGCCACCGTCAAGCAGCAACCGAAACCCTGTAAAGCAAGAACCCGAGCCACTCCGTCAAGGAGGACCCGGGCTCATACA
>NZ_JAPPUX010000014.1 GCF_026712185.1 Nocardioides pini
CCTAGGTGTACCCGGCCATGAGGTCGGTAGCAGCGAGCCTGCTTGAACGAACGAGAACCCCCGAATGGGATGTGGCTTGTCGAAGGCCCACTCCAACCCGGAGGTTCTCGTGTCCCACGGTAGTGCCCGGCTGACCGTTCACGGTCGGCGACTGATCGTCCAACGCCATCAGGACGGCTGGAAGCAGGCCCACATCGCCGCCGCGATGGGCGTGTCCCGCAAGTGCGTCAAGACCTGGATCGACCGGTATGCCGCGGAAGGCGAAGCCGGCCTGGTCACCCGGTCGTCTCGGCCCCACACGATGCCAACGAAGACCTCAGACGAGGTCGAGCAGCTGGTGCTTGCCGCCCGGGCAGAGCATCGGGACGGCCAGGACGTGCTCGGACCAAAGGTGGGCGTCCCGCCACGGACCGTGGGCCGGATCCTGCGTCGGCACGGCGTGCCCTACCTGCGCGAGTGCGACCCGATGACCGGTGAGGTGATCCGCTCCTCGAAACAGACCGCACAGCGCTATGAACGAGAGCGCCCGGGCGAGCTGGTGCACATGGACGTCAAGAAACTCGGCAAGATCCCCGATGGTGGCGGCTGGCGCACCCACGGCCGCGCAGCGACCGTCGCGCATCGACACAAGAAGGTCAAAGTCGGCTACGACTACGTGCATTCCATGGTCGACGACCACAGCCGGTTGGCCTACTCCGAGATCCTGCCCGACGAGAAGGGCACGACCTGCGCGGCGTTCCTACGACGGGCAGCTGCCTACTTCGCAGACAAGGGCATCAGCCGCATCGAACGAGTCATGACAGACAACGCGTTCGCCTACCGCCACTCGGCCGACATGAAGAGGGCCTGTGCCGACCTGGACGCCAAACAGGTGTTCATCAAGCCCCACTGCCCCTGGCAAAACGGCAAGGTCGAGCGCCTGAACCGCACCCTGACCACCGAGTGGGCCTACCGCCGCAACTTCGCCAGCAACACCGACCGCGCCGCCGCGCTTGCTCCATGGATCGAGCACTACAACACTTGCCGACGCCACAGCTCACTCGGAGGCAAAGCTCCAGTCAGCCGTCTGTGACCAACGTGGTGGCTGGGTACACCTAGG
>NZ_JAPPUX010000015.1 GCF_026712185.1 Nocardioides pini
TGTACTTCCCCGTGAGGTTGTGAACTCGGTCAGCGGGGACGAGGCCTCCGATGCCGGTGTGGGGTCGGTGGTGATTGTAGAAGTGGAGCCAGTCGGCGTAGGTCGCGGTGCGGGCAGCATCGGAGAGGTAGATCTGGGCGTAGGCCCACTCACTGGCGATGGTGCGGTTGAAGCGCTCGACCTTGCCGTTGGTCTGGGGCCGGTAAGGGCGGGTGCGGCGGTGCTTGATGTCGTCGCCGAGTGCGGCTGCGAAGACGCGGGAGCGGTAGCAAGAGCCGTTGTCGGTCATCACGGCCTGGACGGTGATCCCGGCTTGGGCGAAGAACGCTGCTGCGCGGGTCCAGAACCCGGCAGCGGTCTCGCGGCGTTCGTCGTGCAGTTGTTCGGAGTAGGCGAGCCGGGAGTAGTCATCGACGGCGTGGTGGAGGTAGACGTAGCCGCGTGAGGGCGAGGCACCCGCGCGTGCCGCACGGTCGGTGGCTGCGCCGGCACGCCTGTCTTGCAGGGATCCGCGGCCGAAGAAGCGCCACCCGCCGCCGTCCGGGATCCTGCCGAGCTTCTTGATGTCCACGTGCACCAGATCGCCCGGGGCGGTGGCCTCGTAGCGCACGGGCTTGGGTCGGCGCACCGGCAGGCCGGTGGCTTGGTCGAGGTGGGCGAGCAGCGGCATCCGGTACCGCGCCAGCACCCGCCCGACCGTCGAACGAGGCACCCCGAGGTGGTAGCTGATCCGGTGTGGTCCCCAGCGTCGGCAGTGCCGCAGCTTCACGATGCGACGCTCGAGCCGCCGAGCGCACCGAGCAGGTTGGCGGTGTGGCCGCGAGGACCGATCCGTCATCGGCTCGCCACGGCGGTAACGGTTGGCCCACTTCGACACCGTCGCCGGCGAGACCTGGAACCGCTCGGCGGCTCGTTGCACCGTCCAATGCTTGTCCACGACCGCCACCGCCAGGCGGCGACGTCCCTCCGGGGTCAGCGGGGCATTAGCGTGAGTCACGAGGACCTCCAGTAGGTGGGTTGGTGTGGTAACCCCCTCCGTACTGGAGGTCCTCGCTACTCGTCTACGACTTCTCGTTCACAACCTCTGTGGGAACTACA
>NZ_JAPPUX010000002.1 GCF_026712185.1 Nocardioides pini
CGGCGGCCATAGCGAAACGGGAAACACCCGGTCCCATACCGAACCCGGAAGTTAAGCCTTTCAGCGCCGATGGTACTGCAACCGAGAGGTTGTGGGAGAGTAGGACGCCGCCGGACAAACATTGTGGAAGTGGGGTCACCTTCGGGTGGCCCCACTTCTGCATTTCCGGGGCTCTCGCAGGTCGCGAGACGCCGCCGCGCTGCTGCCTTCCTGGCCGTTCACCGTCCACAGGAGGACCCGCCGCCGGGTTCTCCACAGGCCCCAGCGGTCTGGACCACCACCTGTCGCACCGAGGAGACACAGTCGTCTCCCAGGAGGTGCACGATGACCACAACGGACACGGCAACAGGCACGACGAAGAGGCGAGCGGCCACGGTGGCTGCTCGCCGCCGCCAGGTGAGCGACGGCGCTGATGACGGACTCGAGGGCACGAACGAGGTGCGGCTCGTGGGCCGCCTGACCAGCGTCCCGGTCCTGGTCGACCTGCCGAGCGGCGACGCGCTCGTCAGCTTCCGGATCTCGGTGCCGCGATCTCCGGGGGCGGCGAAGACCGGGTCGACGTCGAACCAGCGGGTGGACTCGATCCCGTGCTCCGCGTGGAGCGCCGTCCTGCGCCGGCGCATCGCCGGCTGGCGACCCGGCGACACGGTCGAGGTCGCCGGCGCAGTCTGCTGCCGCTTCTACCAGGCCGGGGGAGCGACGAGGTCGCGCGTGGAGGTCGTGGCTACCTCAGCGAGGATCATCCGTCGTGCACCGGCCGCATGATCACGCCGAGGCTGGGCTTGGGCTGGAACGAGGTCGCCTTCTCCGGCAGGAGCCCGCCTGACTCGACGAGGGCCCTGACCTGGTCGAAGTCGGGGCTCGGGAGGAGCACTGCGGGTGCAGCGGGGGAGGTGGCGCCCAGCGCTTCGTCGACCGTGTGGTGGTGCTCGAGCCGCGGGGGCGGCACGGGCAGCCGCGGCAGGACATGGTCATGGAGCCACGACACCGCCGCCTCGCGGTCGAGGCCGAGCGGTGCCACGGCGTACCACGTCTCGCCGTCCGTCAGGACCAGGTGCGTGCTGTCGAGGGCGTCGAGGGCCCGTTGGCGTGACCGTGCGGTCACCTCGGCGCCCGCGTCACGAGCGGCCTGGACGAGGACGTCGAGGCCGACCCGTGGCAGGGTCCGGTGGATCGCCCCGAGGAACAGGGGAGTGTCGTCCTGGTCCACGAGCATGGCGAGGCCGGCGTCCCACGGTGTGCCGGGGTGCTCCTCCTGCAGCCGCAGGTAGGCCGCGTAGCGGTGGTGGCCGTCGGCCAGGAGGCACTGGCTGCGGGAGATCAGCTCACCGATCGTCGCGACGACCTGCTCGTCCCGCACGGCCCAGAGCCGCTGGCGCTGGCCCGCCCGGTCGAGGTAGCGCCAGTCGGGCTCGGCGCCCGCGATCCGGTCGACGACCTCGCGCAGCTCCTGCCCACCGTGGTGCACCAGGAGGATGGGCGCCGGGTTGAGGTCCATCTGCCGCATCCGGTCCGCCAGCTCGCCGGCCTGCTCGGGGTGGATCGCCTCGTGCGGCCAGACGGCGCGGTCGGCCAACGTGTCGGCTCGCTCGGACACCCGCAGGGCGCCGACGAGCCCGCGGACGGTGAGTCCGCCCGAGGTGTACTCGTGGAGGTAGAGGGCGGGCGAGGTGTCGGAGCGTGCGTCGCCGCGGTCGATCCACTGCAGGAGGCGTGCGGCGACGTCGCGGTAGGGTCGCGCCAGTGCTCGCGCGGAGGCGGGGTCACCCACCCGGCTCGGGGACAGCATGACTGCCCGGAACGGGAGCAGCTCGAGGGGCTTCGCCACGTACGGAGGCACGACGGTGGCGAGGTCCATCGGAGCATCGTAGGGGGACGCTCGTCACAATTCGGAAAGGGGTGCGCCATGCTCGAGGAGTCCACGACGGCCCTCGTCGATGCCCACGACCTGGTGATGTTCGACCTCGACGGCGTGGTCTACGTCGGAGGTGAGGCGATCGACGGCGTGCCCGAGGCGATTGACCGGGTGCGGGACTCGGGGCGCCACGTCGCGTTCGTGACCAACAACGCCTCCCGCACGCCTGACCAGGTGGCGCAGAAGCTCACGAAGGTGGGCGTGGCGGCGTCGGCGGGCGACGTGGTCACGTCGGCGCAGGCCGCGGCACGGCTGCTGGCCGAGGAGCACGGCGCGGGCGCCCGGGTGCTGATGCTCGGGGGCGAGGGCCTGCGGGTGGCACTGCTCGAAGCAGGTCTCGAGCCGGTGGAGGATCCCGATGGTGCCGTCGCGGTCGCGAGCGGCTACGGCCCGGACGTCCGCTGGCGAGACATCATGCGGGTCTCGACGCTCGTGCGGGACGGCCTGCCCTACGTCGCGAGCAACACGGACCTGACGATCCCGACCCCCTACGGCCTCGCGCCCGGCCACGGCGTGCTGGTGCGGACCATCACGGGTTTCGCGGGGGTGGAGGCCACCGTGGCCGGCAAGCCCGAGAGGCCCCTGATGGAGGAGACCGTCCGGCGCGTCGGCGGCGACCGGCCGCTGATGGTGGGCGACCGTCTCGACACCGACATCGAGGGCGCCCGCGCGATCGATGCCCCCTCGTTGCTGGTCCTCACCGGCGTGACGTGGCTCGACGAGCTGGCTGCCGCGCCGCCCCGGCTGCGACCGACGTACGTCTCCCCGACGCTGGCGGGCCTGTTCGAGCCGCAGCCCGTGCCGTCCGTCGAGGGCGCCACCGTCGCGCTCGGCGGCTGGACCGCGAGCGTGGAGGACGGGCGGCTGAAGGTCCAGGGGGACGGCAGCGACGCCGACTGGTGGCGGGTCGCGGCCACGGCGTGCTGGCGCCACCTGGACGAGGTGGGACACCCCGCCGACGTCTCCGACACGACGCCGCCCGGGCCGGTCCGGCGCCTCGGCGCCGAGTAGGCTCGCGGCCATGACCGAGCTGCCCGACCACGAGCCGACCGGCGTCGAGTCGGTCGACCGCGTCCTGGCCGAGGTCGCGGCGCTGGCGGACGCACCCGTCGCCGAGCACGTGGCGGTGTTCGAGCGCGCCCACGAGCAGCTGCGCCGCGCCCTCGACGCGCGGTCCGACGGGCCCGACGCGTCCGGCGACCACCGGGGCGACTGAACGACCGTGCCCCCCAGACGTCTGCGGCTCGACCAGGAGCTCGTGCGCCGCGGCCTGGCCCGTTCGCGCGAGCACGCCAGCGAGCTGGTGGCCGCCGGCCGGGTGACGGTCTCCGGTGCGCCCGCCACCAAGCCGGCGACCGGCGTGACGACCGACGTCGCCATCGTGGTCAAGGACGACCCCACGTCGGTCGACTACGTCTCCCGCGGAGGGCACAAGCTGGCCGGCGCACTCGAGGCGTTCGCCGACCACGGACTCACCGTCGACGGCAAGCGCTGCCTCGACGCGGGCGCCTCCACGGGCGGCTTCACCGACGTGCTCCTGCGCGCCGGGGCGCGCGAGGTCGTGGCCGTGGACGTCGGCTACGGCCAGCTCGCCTGGTCGCTGCAGAGCGACGAGCGGGTGCAGGTCCACGACCGGACCAACATCCGCGAGCTCACCCTCGACCTGATCGGCGAGCCGGTCGACCTCGTGGTGGGCGACCTGTCCTTCATCTCCCTCGCCCTCGTGCTCGACCCGCTGCTGTCGGTGACCCGCGAGGACGGCGCGCTGGCGCTGATGGTGAAGCCGCAGTTCGAGGTCGGCAAGGAGCGCGTCGGCAAGGGCGGCGTCGTGCGCGACCTCGCGCTGCGTGCCGAGGCGGTCACCACGATCGCCGACCTCGCCGCCGAGCGCGGCTGGGGCGCCGTGGCCGTCACGGTGAGCCCCCTGCCCGGCCCGTCCGGCAACGTCGAGTTCTTCCTCCTCCTGCGTCGCGGACCGGCCTTGATCGGCGCCGAGGAGATCCGCGCCGAGGTCGAGCGTGCCGGGTCGATGGGGGTGGCGGGTGAGAGGGTGGACCCGTGACCACCCCCAGCCTCCAGCGCCGCGTCCTGGTGCTCGCCCACACCGGCCGGGCCGAGGCGCGAGACGTGGCCCGGGCCTGCGTCAAGGGCCTGACCGCCCACGGCATCGCCGTGCGGCTGCTGGCCGACGAGGCAGCCGACCTGGACCTGGCGGACGTCGACGGGCTGGTCGAGACGACGCGTGCCGACGACGAGCCGGGCGAGGGGTGCGAGCTGGTGCTCGTCATCGGCGGTGACGGCTCGATCCTCCGCGCCGCCGAGATCACCCATGCGACGAGCACGCCGCTGCTCGGCGTCAACCTCGGCCACGTCGGGTTCCTCGCCGAGGCCGAGCAGGACGACGTCGAGTCCACCATCGCCGCGATCGTCGCGCGCGACTACACCGCCGAGGACCGCCTCACCCTCGACGTCTGCGTCCTCGTGGGCAAGGAGGTGCGGTTCTCCACCTTCGCGCTCAACGAGGCGAGCGTCGAGAAGGCCGCCCGCGAGCGCATGCTCGAGGTCGTCGTCGAGGTCGACGGGCGCCCCCTGTCCCGGTGGGGCTGCGACGGCGTCGTCTGCGCCACCCCGACGGGATCGACCGCCTACAACTTCAGCGCCGGCGGCCCCGTGGTCTGGCCCGAGGTCGAGGCGCTGCTGATGGTCCCGCTCAGCGCGCACGCACTCTTCGCCCGACCCATGGTCGTGGCCCCCACCTCGGTGCTCGCCGTCGAGGTGCTCTCCAACACCGAGGGCTCCGGTGTCCTGTGGTGCGACGGTCGGCGCACCGTCGACCTGCCGCCCGGTGCCCGCATCGAGGTACGCCGGGGCGCCCGGCCCGTCCGTCTCGTCCGGCTGCACCACGCGCCGTTCACCGACCGTCTCGTGGCCAAGTTCGACCTGCCGGTCGAGGGGTGGCGCGGCGCCGCCGAGCGGCGGCGCCGGGACAACGGGGACGCCGATGCTTGAGGAGCTGCGGATCAGCCAGCTCGGCGTCATCGAGTCCTCGACGCTCGAGCTCGGGCCCGGCCTCACGGTCATCACGGGAGAGACCGGTGCCGGCAAGACGATGGTGGTGACGGCGCTCGGGTTGCTGCTCGGGGGCCGGGCCGACTCGGGCGCGGTGCGCTCGGGCGCCAAGCAGGCGCGCGTCGAGGGCGTCGTCGCCGCGAGCGACCTCGACGGCTTCCGCGCGGCCGTCGAGGACGCCGGCGGGGAGGTGGAGGACGACCAGGTCGTCCTGGCCCGCAACGTCGCTGCCCAGGGGCGCTCCCGCGCGTGGGTCGGCGGCGCGTCGGTGCCGGTGGCGGCCCTGGCCGAGGTCGCCGAGCCCCTCGTGGCCGTGCACGGCCAGTCCGACCAGCACCGCCTGCTCCGATCGGGCGCCCAGCGCGCCTCGCTCGACCGGTTCGGCGGTGAGGCGCTGGCCGCGACCGCGTCGTCGTACGCCGCCCTGTGGGCCGAGCTCGTCGTCACCGAGCGGACCCTGGCCGACGTCGTCGGATCCGCCCGCGAGCGCGCGCGGGAGGCCGACCAGCTGAGGTTCGGCCTCGGCGAGGTCGAGGCCGTCGATCCACGGCCGGGTGAGGACGCCGAGCTCGCCGCCGAGGAGACGCGCCTCGGCTTCGCCGACACGCTGCGCACGGCCGCCGAGACCGCCCGCGAGGCCCTCTCGAGCGAGGAGGGCGCCCCCGACGCCCTCGCCACGACCAGCGCGGCGCGGCAGGCGCTCCAGGGCGTCCGCGACCACGACCCGGCCGCGGGGGAGCTCGCCGACCGGCTCGCCGAGCTGGGCCACCTGCTCGTCGACCTCGCCGGTGACGTCGCGTCCTACGCCGCGTCCCTCGAGACCGATCCCGCACGGCTCGCGGCCGTGTCCGAGCGGCGCGCGGCGCTGACGGCACTGACCCGCAAGTACGGCGACACAATCGACGACGTGCTCGCCTGGGCCGAGGACGGCGCCAAGCGGCTGCTCGACCTCGAGGACACCGACGGCCAGATCGCCGAGCTGGAGTCGCGCCGCGACCGCATCCGTGCCGAGCTGGGCGAGCTCGCCGCAACCCTGAGCGCCCAGCGCCAGGAGGCCGCGCGACGGCTGGGCGAGGCGGTGAGCGACGAGCTGACCTCCCTGGCGATGCCGCACGCCACCGTCACGATCGCGGTCACCCAGCAGGGCACACCCGCACCCGCGACCCCGGCGGGGCCCCAGCTCCTGGTCGACGGCCGCTGGCTGCGAGCCGGCGTGCACGGCGTCGACGACGTGGAGTTCCTGCTCGCCGCCAACACCGGCGCCGACGCCCGCCCGCTGCACAAGGGCGCGTCCGGTGGCGAGCTCTCGCGGGTGATGCTCGCGCTGGAGGTGTCCTTGGCCGAGACCGGCTCCGTCCCGACGTTCGTCTTCGACGAGGTCGACGCCGGCGTCGGCGGCAAGGCCGCCATCGAGGTCGGGCGGCGGCTTGCCGCGCTCGCGCGCACGTCGCAGGTGCTGGTGGTGACCCACCTCCCGCAGGTGGCCGCCTACGCCGACCGGCACGTGGTCGTGCACAAGTCCAGCGACGGGTCGGTCACCACCTCGGGCCTCGTCTCGCTGAACGACGACGACCGCGAGCGCGAGCTGTCGCGCATGCTCGCGGGCGTCGAGGACTCCGACAGCGCGCGGGCCCACGCCCGGGAGCTGCTCGAGGCCGCCGCGCCCGAGCGGGCGTGCCTCCCCGAGAGGCCCACCCGCGGCTGACACCATGGCGCGGTCATGAAGTTCGCAGTCCGCTCCCGCCAAGCCCCCGCCCTCCCCGGCGTGCACGGTCCCGCCCGGGTCCACCGTCGTACGGCCAGTGCCCTCGGCCGGCTGCACGAGGGGGACGTCGCCGTCCTCGACCACCTCGACATGGACCGGGCGACCGCCCAGGCGCTCGTCGACGCCGGCGTCGTGGCCGTGGTCAACGCCAGCCCGATGATCTCCGGCCGCTACCCCAACCTGGGCCCGCAGCTGCTCGTCGAGGCCGGTCTCACGGTCGTCGACAGCGTCGGGCCGGAGGTCTTCGACCGGGTCCGCGACGGAGCCGCCGTCCGTGTCGACGGGGCCACGGTGCACGCCGGTGACGACCAGGTCGCCGAGGGCCGCGAGCTGACCCTCGACCTCGTCGCCTCGGAGATGGACCGCTCCCGGACCGGGCTCTCGGCGCAGCTCGAGAGCTTCACCCACAACAGCACCGAGTTCCTCCGCCGCGAGCAGGACCTCCTGCTGCACGGCCACGGAGTGCCGCGCACCGCCACCGAGATGGCCGGACGCCCCGTGGTGGTGGCCGTGCGGTCCCACGGGTGGGAGGAGGAGCTGCGCGGCATCAAGCCCTTCGTGCGCGAGCAGCGACCGGTCCTCGTCGGTGTCGACCGCGGCGCGGACGCCCTGGCCAGCGCCGGGCACCATCCCGACGTCGTGGTGGTGACCGGCCGGTCCGACGACCTGCCGGCTGCCGCGGTGCTGAGGCGTGCCCGCGACGTCGTCGTCCTCGTCGAGCGCGGGGCCCCGCGCAGCGCGACGGAGCCCTTCGAGCGGCTCGGGATCCGTCCGCTCCGCTTCGAGACGTCGGCCACGACCGAGGACGCCGCCCTGCTGCTCGCCTCGGCGCGCGAGGCCGCGCTGATCGTGGGCGTGGGCATGCACGCCACGCTCGACGAGTTCCTCGACCGACGCCGCAGCGGCCTCGCCAGCACGTTCCTGACCCGCCTCAAGCTCGGCCCCGACCTCGTGGACGCGGCAGCCGTGCCGAGGCTCTACGACGGCGCGGTCCGCCCGCGCCACCTCGTCGGCGTCCTCGTCGCCGGGGTGCTCACCCTCGCCGCCGCCGTCAGCGTCACGCCGGTCGGCCAGCAGTGGGTCGACGAGCTGTCGCCGCCCGTCACCAGCACCACGTCAGACCTGATCGACAACGTCCGAGGAATCCTTCCGTGATCACCCTGCGTCACCACCTGCTCACCATCGTCGCCGTGTTCCTCGCCCTCGCGGCCGGGATCGTCCTGGGCGGCGGCCCGCTCTCCGACGTCGGCCCGACCGTCGCGACCTCGTCGGGCGAGCGGGAGCCCGCGCCGGCGGACGACCGCGCCCAGACCGACTACACCGAGAGCGTCGTCTCCGCCCTGGGGCCGGCGACCGTCAGCGGCCGCCTCGCCGACCGCTCGGTCGCCGTCGTGACGGTGCCGGGAGCCGACGAGCAGGTCGTCACCGCGCTCACCGAGCAGGTGTCCGCCGCCGGCGGCACCGTCAGCGCGCGCTACGACCTCTCCGACGACCTCGTCGACCCCGGCCAGAAGTCGCTGGTCGACACGCTCGGCAGCCAGCTGCTGACCCAGCAGGCCGAGGGAGACGTCGCCGCGGACGCGTCGACGTACGACCGCATCGGTCAGCTGATCGGTCTGGCGGTGGCGACGAAGGAGGCCGAGGGCCTCGACGTCAACGGCAAGGCCCGGGCCATCGTCGACGCCGTGAGCGGCGCCGGGCTGATGGCGAAGCCGGGCGAGGTCGCGCAGCGCTCGCCGCTGGTGCTGCTCGTCCTGGGCACGGACGCCGGTGACGAGGGCTCCGACGCGATCCTCGCCGGGCTCGCCCAGGGACTGGCGGCCCAGGCGGGTGGCGTGGTCGTGGCGGGCGTCACCGCCGACGGGGGAGAGGGCCAGCTCGGCCGCCTCCGTGCCGACCCGGCCTCGGCCGCAGTGGCGACGCTCGACGGGGTGGACACCGCCGCCGGACGCGTCGCGACGGTCCTCACCCTCCAGCGCTCCCTGACGACTCCGGGCGGTGCGTTCGGTGCGTCGGGTGCGGACGGCCCCGTCCCCCTCGGGTAGGATAAAAGCCCGTGAAGAGCCGCACGCCGACCAAGCACGTATTCGTGACCGGAGGCGTCGCCTCCTCCCTCGGCAAGGGGCTCACCGCCTCCAGCCTGGGTAACCTGCTGAAGGCGCGCGGTCTGCGCGTCACGATGCAGAAGCTGGATCCCTACCTCAACGTGGATCCCGGCACGATGAACCCGTTCCAGCACGGTGAGGTCTTCGTGACCAACGACGGTGCCGAGACCGACCTGGACATCGGTCACTACGAGCGGTTCCTCGACACCGACCTCAACCAGATCGCCAACGTCACGACGGGTCAGGTCTACTCGACCGTGATCGCCAAGGAGCGCCGCGGTGACTACCTCGGCGACACCGTGCAGGTCATCCCGCACATCACCAACGAGATCAAGGACCGCATCCTCGCGATGGGCGGTCCGGACATCGACGTCGTCATCACCGAGGTCGGCGGCACAGTGGGCGACATCGAGTCGCTGCCGTTCCTCGAGGCGGCCCGCCAGACCCGGCACGAGATCGGGCGCGACAACTGCTTCTTCATCCACGTGTCGCTGGTGCCCTACATCGGCCCGTCCGGCGAGCTGAAGACCAAGCCCACGCAGCACTCCGTCGCCGCGCTGCGCTCCATCGGCATCCAGCCCGACGCGATCGTGTGCCGCGCCGACCGTGAGCTCCCCGAGGGCATCAAGCGCAAGATCGCGCTCATGTGCGACGTCGACGACGAGGCGGTCGTGACGGCCGCCGACGCGCCGTCGATCTACGACATCCCGAAGGTCCTGCACCGCGAGGGCCTCGACGCCTACGTCGTACGCCGCCTCGACCTGCCGTTCCGCGACGTCGACTGGACCGACTGGGACGACCTGCTGCGCCGCGTGCACCACCCGTCCGAGGAGGTCACCGTCGCGCTCGTCGGCAAGTACATCGACCTGCCCGACGCCTACCTCTCCGTCAGCGAGGCGCTGCGCGCCGGTGGCTTCGCGCACGACGCCAAGGTCCACATCCGGTGGGTCGCCTCCGACGAGTGCCAGACCGAGGCCGGCGCGGCCAAGCACCTGGCCGACGTCGACGCCGTGCTCGTGCCGGGCGGCTTCGGCGTGCGCGGCATCGAGGGCAAGCTCGGTGCGCTGCACTACACCCGCACGCACGGCATCCCCACGCTCGGGCTGTGCCTGGGCCTGCAGTGCATGGTGATCGAGTACGCCCGCAACATGGCGGGCCTCACGAAGGCGGGCTCGACGGAGTTCGACCCCGACACCGTCGAGCCGGTGATCTCCACCATCGAGGAGCAGAAGAAGTACGTCGACGGCGCGGGCGACCTCGGCGGCACGATGCGGCTCGGCCTGCAGAAGGCCGACCTCGCCGAGGGAAGCGTGGTGCGGGCGGCGTACGGCTCCGCGACCGTCGAGGAGCGGCACCGCCACCGCTACGAGTTCAACGACGCCTACCGCGAGACCCTGGCCCGGGCGGGCCTGGTGTTCTCCGGCGTCAACCCCGAGCTGGGCCTGGTCGAGTTCGTCGAGCTGCCCGCCGACGTGCACCCCTACTACGTCGCCACCCAGGCGCACCCCGAGCTGCGCTCGCGTCCCACGCGCCCGCACCCGCTGTTCGCCGGGCTCGTCGGTGCGGCCATCGAGCGCCAGCGGTCCGAGCGCTTCCCGCTCGACGAGTCGGGCCTGCGTCGCAAGGACGAGGGCGCCGAGGACTGACCTCCCAGCGCGAGGAAGTGCCCGGTCGGCGCCTCCCAGCGCGAGGAAGTGCCCGGTCGGCGCCTCTGAGCGCGAGGAGGTGCCCGGTCGGCGCCTGGCAGCGCGAGGAAGTGCCCGGTCAGAGGCGGCGGGCCTGCAGGATCCGGCCGAGCACGAACGAGTTCGCGCGGAGCTGGTTGCGGGCGTAGGCGATCAGGCTGGTGTCGTCGGCCGCAGCCTCGGCGGCAGCGAGGAAGGACTCGTCGCCCGCGCCGAGGGGGTACATCGCCCGGATGGTGAGCCCCTGGTTCAGCAGGCCGCCCTTGAGCGTGTGCAGCTCCTCGAGGTAGCGGTGTGCGAACGGAGCGAGGAGCTCGGCCTGGCCGGGCCGCCAGAACGTCGAGCCCAGCACGAGGGTCTCCCGGCTCGCCGGCACGGCGTAGTCGACGAAGAACGCCCGCCAGACCTCCTCCTTGGCCTCGACGTCGGGACGCGCGGCGAGCACCGCGAGGCGGCGCATGCCGGCGTCCGGGTCGGGGTCGGACTCGAGCAGGCGGCGTACGGCGTCCTCGTCGTAGTCGCCGAGCTCGGCCCGGCGTACGGCCATCCGCCAGGCCAGGTCGAGGTCGGTCGCCTCGTCGGCGGCTGCCTGGAGGACCGCCCAGTGCTCGTCGGCGGAAGCGGACGCCGCGAGGGTGCGCAGCGCGGCCTGGCGAGCGTCGGGTACGTCGACCAGCCCGACCACCGCGTCAGCCAGCGCGGCCAGGAGGCCGGGCGACTCGTCGGCCGGCGCCCACCGGTCGGCGACCTGGAGGGCCTGGGCCAGGAACGGCTCGACGAGCGCCGGGCTGGTCTCCGTGGACAGGGCGCGGGTCAGGGCACCCGACACGTCGCGGGGGGCGACGTCGCCGAGCAGCAGCAGCTGGCCCGCGGTGGCCGCGACGAGCGCGCGGTCGAGCGGGTCGTCGAGCTGCTGGACGCGCTCGAGCATCAGCCGCAGCGAGGTCGGGTCGGGCTTGACGGCGGCGAAGGTGTAGTCGCCGGCGTTGACCAGCCGGAGGTCGCCCTCGGGCAGCTCGACGGGCGTGCGCCGACCGGTCACCTCGTGCGAGGAGCGGCCCACCGGCACGAGGGCGTCGCCCGAGGCGTCGAAGACGGCGACGTCGAGCCGGTGCGGACGCGGCTCCTGGCCGTCGTTCGTCTCCACGACGAGCTCGCCGTCGACGAGCGAGATCACGTCGGTGCCGGCCTCGTCGAGCCACGCCTTGGTCCAGGCCGTCAGGTCGCGGCCGGAGGCCCGCGAGTAGCAGTCCATCAGGTCGTCGAGGCGGGTGTTGGAGAAGGCGTAGCGGCTGAAGTAGTCGCGCAGGCCCTCCACGAACGCGTCCTCGCCGATGTAGGCGACGAGCTGGTGCAGCACGCTCTGGCCCTTGACGTAGGTGATGGCGTCGAAGTTGGACATCGCCGACGACACGTCGGGCACGTCGCTGCGGATGGGGTGGCGAGCGGGGCTCATGTCCATCTCGTAGGCGGTGCGCTTGAAGGCGGCGAGGAAAGTCGCCCACTGCTCGGTGAACTCGCTCGCGCGGGCCATGCCCCAGTTGGCCGCCCAGGACGCGAAGGCCTCGTTGAGCCACAGGTCGTCCCACCACTGCATCGTCACGAGGTCGCCGAACCACATGTGGGCCATCTCGTGGAAGATGAACTCGGCCCGGACGGCGCGCTGGGCGTGGGTCGGGGGAGTGCGGAAGAGCTGGCCGTCGCCGTAGGTGACGCAGCCCCAGTTCTCCATGGCACCGCCGAGGTTGGGCACGAAGACCTGGTCGTAGCGCTCCTGCGGGAACGGGTACCCGAACCGCTCGCCGAAGAACGCCAGCCCCTGCCGGGTGAGCGTGACCATCTCGTCGAGGTCGCGCTCGAGGATCGACCTGAGCGACTGCCGGCAGTAGAAGCCGAGGTCGTAGCCGTCGTGCTGCTGCCGCACCTCGTGGAACGGGCCCGCGTTGACCACGACGACGTACGTCGACAGGCGGGGGGTGTCGGGGAACGTCCACACGCGCGCGTCGACGGCCAGGTCGGGGTCCACGTCCGTGACCGACTGGGGTGCGCCGTTGGAGGTGACCAGCCACGACGACGGTGCGGTCACGACGAAGCGGTGCGGCGCCTTGAGGTCGGGCTGGTCGAAGCAGGCCCAGACGCGACGGGCCTCGTCGGGCTCGAGGCTGGTCCAGACGTAGACCAGCTTGTCGGTCGGGTCGACCGTGCGGAGGATGCCCTCGCCCGTGGCCGTGTTGGTGGTGCTCGCCTCGACCACGAGGACGTTGTCGGCCGCGAGGGCCGGGAGCGGCAGCCGGCCGTCGGCCGCGGCGGAGACGTCGACCTCCTCGCCGTTGAGGCTCGCGCGGACCACGTCCATCGCGACGTCGACGAAGGTGGTGGCGCCGGGCTCCGAGCACGTGAAGGCGATGGTGCTGGTTGAGCGCCACACCTCGCCCTCGAGGAGGCCGGTCAGGTCGACGTCGATGTCGTAGCGCTGGACCTCGAGGAGGTCGGACCGGGTCTTCGCTTCGTGCGTGGTGAGGGTCGACAACGTCATGGAGGCGAACCTACTCACCCTGTCCATCGCCCTCTCAACCGACGCCGCTCGCTGGGCTAGCGTCGGGGCATGACCGACGCGACCACCCCCGACCGAGCGCACGACCGACCGGACGAGCTCGCCGACCGCCCGATGACGTGGCCGGTGGTGTCGAGCCACGACCTGCACCGCGACGACTGGGTGGTCGCCCTGCGCGAGGACGTCATCACCCGTCCGGGCCACCCCGAGGAGTTCAGCCGCCTCACGCTGGAGCACCCGGGCGCGGTCGTGGTGCTGGCGGTGGACGACGACGAGCGGGTGATGTGCCTGCGGCAGTACCGGCACACCAACCAGCGCGAGTTCGTCGAGCTGCCCGCCGGTCTGCGGGACGCCGGCGACGAGCCGAGCGTCGAGACCGCGAAGCGCGAGCTGCGTGAGGAGGTCGAGCTCGAGGCCTCCGACTGGCGACTGCTGCTGAGCACCTACGGCAGCGCGGGGATCAGCACCGAGGTGCACGAGATCTTCCTCGCCCGCGGGCTGACCCACGCGCCGCGCGGGGACTTCGAGATGGAGCACGAGGAGGCCGAGATGGAGCGCTTCTGGGTGCCCATGGCCGAGCTGCTCGAGGCCGTCCTGGAGGGGCGGGTGCGGCAGGGGCCGCTGGCCCAGGCGGTGCTGGCGTACGACGTCCTCCGGCGCCGAGGGGCCCTCGACGCCGCGTAGGGCGTCCCGGGAGTAGTCTCGCCCTCGCTGTGAGGCGGGCCACGACGTGGTGGACGCCCGGATCCCGAGGAGCAAGGCATGAAGGTCGGCGTACCCAAGGAAGTCAAGAATCGCGAGTACCGCGTGGCCCTGACCCCGATCGGCGTGCACGAGCTCGTCCAGCACGGCCACGAGGTCGTGGTGCAGAAGACGGCCGGCGAGGGCTCGCAGATCCCCGACGAGGAGTACGCCGCCGCGGGCGCCACGCTGCTCGACACGGCCGACGACGTGTGGGGCACCGCGGACATGGTCCTCAAGGTCAAGGAGCCCGTCGCCGAGGAGTACGAGCGGATGCGGGAGGGCCAGACCCTCTTCACCTACCTCCACCTCGCTGCCGACAAGCCGCTGACCGAGCAGCTGATGCAGCGCAAGGTCACCGCGATCGCCTACGAGACCGTCCAGCTGCCGTCGGGCGGGCTGCCGCTGCTCTACCCGATGTCGGAGGTCGCGGGCTGCCTCGCCCCGCAGGTCGGCGCCCACGCGCTGCTGAAGGCCAACGGCGGTCGCGGCGTCCTCATGGGCGGCGTCGGCGGCGTCGCCAACGCCAAGGTCGTCATCATCGGCGCCGGCGTCTCGGGCCAGAACGCCGCCAACATCGCGCTCGGCATGGGTGCCGACGTGACGCTCCTCGACACCGACCTCGACAAGCTGCGGATGTCGTTCTGGCGCTACAACAACCGGGTGCACGGCCTGGCCTCGTCCAAGCTCGCCATCGAGCAGCAGGTGATGGAGGCGGACATGGTGATCGGCGCCGTCCTCATCCCGGGCGCCGCGGCCCCCAAGCTGGTGAGCAACGAGCTGGTGTCCCGGATGAAGCCCGGCTCGGTGCTCGTGGACATCGCCATCGACCAGGGCGGCTGCTTCGAGGACTCCCACGCCACCACGCACGACGACCCCACCTACGCGGTGCACGACTCGGTGTTCTACTGCGTGGCCAACATGCCCGGCGCGGTGCCCAACACCTCGACGTACGCCCTCACCAACGCGACGCTGCCCTACGCCGTCGCCCTCGCCGACAAGGGGTGGCAGCAGGCGCTGCGCGACGACCGCAGCCTCGCGCTCGGCCTCAACACCCACGCGGGCGAGCTCACCAACGCGCCGGTCGGGCAAGCCGTGGGCATCGAGTCGGTGGACCTCGATACCGTCCTCGGGTGAGCTCTGGGGCGAGGCTGGACCGCGCGGTCCGCACCTACCTCGACCACCTGGCGGTCGAGCGGGGGCTGGCGGCCAACACCCTCAGCTCCTACCGCCGTGACCTGGCCCGCTACGACGAGTTCCTGACCGGGCAGGGCATCGACCACCTGGACGCGGTCACCGAGGCGACGGTGGCCGCGTTCCTGGTCAGCCTGCGCGAGGGGAGCGAGGCCCACCCGCCGCTGAGCGCGACGTCGGCGGCGCGGACGGTGGTGGCCGTGCGCGGCTTCCACCGGTTCGCCGTCTCGGACGGCCTGGCGACGGCCGACCCGGCGGCCGCGGTCAAGCCGCCCACCCCTGCCAAGCGGCTGCCGAAGGCGCTGCCGCTGTCCGACGTCGAGGCGATCCTGGAGGCGGCGGGAGCCCCCGACACGGTCCTCGCCCTGCGCGACCGGGCCCTGCTCGAGCTGCTCTACGGCACCGGGGCGCGCATCTCGGAGGCCGTCGGGCTCGACGTCGACGACCTCGACCAGGTCGACGGCACGGTGCTGCTCCGCGGCAAGGGCGGCAAGGAGCGGCTGGTCCCCGTGGGCGGCTACGCCAGGGACGCCGTCGCCGCCTACCTCACGCGGGCGCGTCCCGAGCTCGTCGGCGCCGGCAAGGGCGGCCCGGCGATGTTCCTCAACTCCCGCGGCGGCCGGCTGTCGCGCCAGAGCGCGTGGGCGGTGCTGGTCAAGGCCGCCGAGCGGGCCGGCGTGACCGCGTCGGTCTCCCCGCACACGCTGCGGCACTCGTTCGCCACCCACCTGCTCGACGGGGGCGCCGACGTGCGCGTCGTCCAGGAGCTGCTCGGCCACGCGTCCGTGACCACGACGCAGGTCTACACGCTCGTCACCGTCGACAACCTGCGCGAGGTCTTCGCCACCGCCCACCCGCGGGCGCGGGAGTAGCCGTGCTGCGGCTGCTCGACGGGGTCTCGTGGAACGGCGTGCCGCTGCCCGGCGAGCGGGTCGGCGCGCTGCTCGCCGTGCTCGCGGCAGAGCCGGCAGGCGTCGGCGACGGTCGGCTGGTCCGGGAGATCTGGCCCGACGCGGAGCCCGTTCACCCCGCCAAGGCGCTGCAGGTGCTGGTCTCCCGCACCCGCTCGGCCACCGCGCCGGACGTCGTCCAGCGCGTCGAGGGCGGCTACCGGCTCGGCCTGGCCGACGAGGACGTCGACGCCCGCACGCAGGCCGCGCACCTCGCCGGCGCCCGCGCCGCGCTCGCGTCCGGGGATGCCGCCGAGGCGTTCCGCCTGGCCTCGTCGGTGGCGGCGATGGACGTGGCCGTCCCCGGCGCGGGACCGCTCGCCGACCTGCGGCTCGCGGCGGAGCAGCGACGTACGACCGCGCGGGAGGTCGCCGCGCTGGCCGCCGCGCGGCTGGGTCGGCACGCCGAGGCGCTCGACGGGCTCACGACGGCGCACGAGCGGCGTCCTGACGACGCCGAGGTCCTCCTCGCGCTGCTGCGCGCGGAGGCCGCGACGGCCGGCCCCGCCACCGCGCTGGCGCGCTTCGAGTCCTACCGGGCCGACCTCGTCGACCGGCTCGGCGTCGACCCGGAGCCCGCCCTCCAGCGGCTCCACGTCGAGCTGCTGGCCGCCGACGACCCGGTGCGGACCGGGGTGCGGTACGACGCGACCGGGCTGCTGGGTCGCGAGCAGGACCTCGACCGCCTGCGCTCGGCGCTCGCCGCGTCGCGGCTGGTCACCGTGCTCGGCCCCGGTGGCATCGGCAAGACGAGCATCGCCCATGTGCTGGCCCGCGAGTCGATGCTGCCCCGCGTCCACGTGGTGGAGCTCGTCGGCGTCGGCGCGGGCGACGACGTGGTGGTGGCGGTCGGCGCGGCCCTCGGCGTGCGCGGGTCCGTGACGACCCGGCTCGCGCTGACGGCTGCCCAGCAGGCCGACGTACGCAGCCGGTTGGCGCAGGAGCTCGACGCGGGGCCGACGCTGCTCGTCCTCGACAACTGCGAGCACGTCCTGGAGCCGGTGGCCGCGCTGGTGGCCTTCCTGCTCGCGACGACCCGCGACCTGCAGGTGCTGGCCACCAGCCGGGCCCCGCTGCGGCTGGCGGCCGAGCGGGCGGTCCCGCTGAGCCAGCTCTCCGCCTCCGACGCGGGAGACCTGTTCGTGCAGCGCGCCTCCGCGACGAGGCCGGACGCGGTGCTCGACCCGGTCGCGGTGCGCGACGTCGTCGACCGGCTGGACGGGCTGCCGCTCGCCGTCGAGCTCGCCGCTGCGCGCGTCCGGACGATGACGGTCGCCGAGGTGGCCGCCGCGCTCGACGACCGGTTCGCCGCGCTGCGCAGCCGCGACCGCACCACTCCCGACCGCCACCGCACGCTGGAGGCGGTCATCGCCTGGTCGTGGGACCTGCTGGCCGCCGACGAGCAGCGGGCCTTGGCCTGGCTCTCCGTCTTCCAGGACGGCTTCGACCGGGCGACGGCCGTGTCGGTGCTGGGCCCCGACGGCCCCGACCTGGTGGACGCGCTCGTCGAGCAGTCCCTGCTGGTGGTCACCGAGGACGGCGGCACCACGCGCTTCCGGGCGCTCGAGACGGTCCGCGAGTACGCCGCCGCCCGACTGGCCGCCCGCAGTGAGGAGGAGGCCGCGGGGCAGGCGCAGCGACGGTGGGCGCGCGACCTGTCCGACCGGTGCCAGGACCTCGTCGTCACCGACGACCAGGTCGCGCTCGTGGACGTGCTCGTGCGCGAGCAGAACAACCTCACCGACGTGCTCCGGCACGCCCTCGCGACCGCCGACCGCGAGATGGTCGCCCGGCTCGCGGCGCTCCTCGGCAGCCTCTGGACCGTCACGGGCGACCAGCCGAGGATCTTCGCCGTCTGCGACGCCGCGTCGGAGCTCCTCTCCGGGTGGGACGTGCCGCCCGATCTGCGACGGCATGCCCAGGAGGCCGCCGGCGTGCTGATGATCCATCTGAGCTGGATGCCGGGGGTCGACCTCGGCGGACTGCGCGACCTGCTCCTGCAGGGCGAGCGGCCCACCGGCGTGTGGGGGCTGATCGGGCACACGGTCCACGTCGCGGACGGGGCGACGCCCGCACGCCTGGCCGAGGTCGCCGCCCAGGAGCCGAGACCGGCGATGGCGGGTGCGCTGCTGCTGTGGGCGGCGATCGTCTCGGAGAACGACGGCGACGTGGGCGCGGCCCGGGCGTACGCCGAGGCGGCCCTGGACGGACCGCTGCCGCCGTACCTCCTCGCCTCGCTCCACGCCGAGCTGAGCCAGCTGGCGATGGCCGTGGGCGACCACCACCGGGCGGCGCGTCACGCGGAGGTGGCCTGGCCGCTGCTCGAGCGGATCCACTCGGTGACCGATGCCTACAGCCTCCAGGTCGCCACCGCCCTCGCTCCGCTGCTGGACGGGGACGCCGATGCCGCGGAGGCCCTCCTCGAGCGGTTCGGCCCGCCGGACGGCGACACCGCGCAGGTCGGCGCGCGCCTCACGTGGCAGACGGCCCAGGCCGAGGTCGCCCTGGCGCGCGGCGACCACGCGGAGGCGCTCCGGCGCTACGACGCCGTCGTCGACCTGGTGACCGACGGCGACACCCCGGGCGTCGGGCCGGGCGCCTCGCCATGGGTCGCCCTGGCGTCGTCCGCCGCCCTCGTCAGCCGGGTCCGCTACGGCACGGCCTCGCCCGACGCACGCGCCGACGAGCTGCGCGACCTCGTCGCCGGCCCGTCCGGTCGCACCCCGGAGGGCACGCTGTGGTTCACCGACCTCCCGCTCAACGGCATGCTGCTGGTGGCGCTGGCCGCGTGGGTGCTGAGGTTCGGGCCGGCCGAGCAGCACGCCGACGGCGTGCACCTGCTCGCCGTCGCGCACCGCTGGGCCTACAACCGCAGCATCCCGGTCATGGCGTGGGAGCCCATGGTCGAGCTCGCGGAAGCCGTCCAGCCCGGACGGATCGGCCCGCTCGTCGTCGAGCTGGCCGACCGCCCGGGCCCCGACCTGGTGCCCGGCGCGGCCGCGGCGGTGGACCGCCTGCGGCGCGCCTGGCAGGTCACATCCGCCGGTTGAAGGCCCGCACCGAGAGCGGTGCGAAGACGGCGATGATGACCGTGCAGCCGAGCAGCGCCCAGCCGACGCCCGCCGTGACGGCGCCGTCGTTGGCGAGGTCGCGAAGGGCGGTGATCACCAGGGAGACCGGGTTGAGCTCGGCGAAGGTCTGGAGCGGCTCCGGCATGGTGTCGGTCGGGACGAACGCGTTGGAGAGGAACGTCAGCGGGAACATCACCAGCAGGGAGATGGCCTGCACTCCTTGCGCGTTGCGGCCCACGATCCCGAACAGCGTGAAGATCCACGCCAGTGACCAGCCCGCCAGCATGGCGAGGAGGACGGCGCCGGCGACGCCGAGCACGCCGCCGCCCGGCCGGTAGCCGATCGCGATGCCGACGGCGAAGGTCAGCACCGAGGCGATGAAGTAGCGGAGCAGGTCGGCCACCATCGGGCCGGCCAGCGGCGCGAGGCGCGAGATCGGCAGCACCTTGAAGCGGTCGAAGACCCCGGTGTCCATGTCGGTGCGGAGCTGGACGCCGGTGGCCACGCACGCGGTCAGCACGGTCTGACCGATGAGGCCGGGGATGATCAGCGGCAGGTAGCTCTGCACGTCGCCGGAGATCGCGCCGCCGAAGATGTAGGCGAACATGCCCGTGAAGACCAGCGGCTGGATGGTGACGTCGAACATCACCTCCATGCTGCGGCGCATCTTCATCGTCGCCCGCCAGGCCAGGGTCATCGTCTGGGTGAGGGTCTCGGCCACCCCCACGCGGTCGGTGTCGACGTCGGCGGGGTCGGTGACGGTCAGGGTGCTCATCGGGCGTCCTCCATCTGCGGGTCGGGGAGGTCGGCGCCGCGGTTCGCGGCCCCGTCCTGGGGGTCCTCGGTGTCGTGGGTGTCGTGGGTGTCGTGGCCGGTCAGCGCGAGGAAGACCTCGTCGAGCGACGGCTTCTGGACGGTCACCGACTCGATGGCGATCCCGCGGTCGCGGAGGGCGACGAGGACGTCGACGGCCTGGTCGGTGCGGGTCAGCGGCACGTTGACGCGTCGTGCCTCGGGGGTGAGGACCGCCTCCTCGCGCACCAGCCGCCGAGCCTCGTCCGCCACGACCGGCAGGTCGGCGGCGTCGGCCAGCTGGAGCTGGAGGGTCGACTGGCCGACCGACGACTTGAGCTCGTCGGCGGTGCCCTCGGCGACCTTGCGACCGCGGTCGATGACGGCGATCCGGTCGGCGAGCTGGTCGGCCTCGTCGAGGTACTGGGTCGTGAGCAGGACGGTGCACCCGGTGCGGACGAGGTCGCGGATCGTGTCCCACATCTGCCCGCGGGTGCGGGGGTCGAGGCCCGTGGTGGGCTCGTCGAGGAAGATCAGCGGCGGCCGCGTGAGCAGGCTGGCGGCGAGGTCGAGACGGCGCCGCATGCCGCCGGAGAAGGCCGAGATGGGCTTGCTGGCCGCCTCGGTGAGGTCGAACTGCTCGAGCAGCTCGGCTCCGCGAGTGCGGGCCTCGGTGCGCCCGAGGCCCTGGAGCCGCGCGAAGAGCCAGAGGTTCTCGGTGGCAGTGAGGTTCTCGTCCACGGAGGCGTACTGCCCGGTGACGCCCAGCAGTCGTCGTACGGCGTGGGGCTCGGTGCGGACGTCGTGGCCGAAGATCCCGGCCCGACCCTCGTCGATGTGGAGCAGGGTGGCGAGCATGCGGAGCATCGTCGTCTTCCCGGCCCCGTTGGGGCCGAGGACGCCGAACACCTCGCCGCGGTGGACCTCGAGGTCGATCCCGTCGACGGCGCGGTGGTCGCCGAACTTCTTGACGAGCGCGGAGGCGCGGACTGCGAGTCCTGGATGTGTGGTCATGGGAGTAACTGTCCGCCCGCGTGGTTTCACCGCGGTTCCACGCCGCCTGCCGCGCTGAAACCGGCGGGTGGTTGGATCGACGCATGCTGGATCCAGTGCGCCTCGACACGCGGGTCCCGACGGGCGCGGACCCGGACGCGGTCTACGATGCCTTCACCGGCTGGGTGGCCGACCAGGGGCTCGACCTCTACCCGCACCAGGACGAGGCCGTGATCGAGCTGCTCGGCGGCAACCACGTCGTGCTGGCGACGCCCACCGGGTCGGGCAAGTCGATGGTCGCCGTCGGCGCCCACGTCGCGGCGCTCGCCCGCGACGAGGTGAGCTTCTACACCGCTCCGATCAAGGCGCTCGTCAGCGAGAAGTTCTTCGCCCTCATCGAGGTCTTCGGCGCCGACAACGTCGGCATGCTGACCGGGGACGCCGCGGTCAACCCGGACGCGCCGATCATCTGCTGCACCGCGGAGGTGCTGGCCAACATCGCGCTGCGCGAGGGTCGCTCGGCCGACGTCGGGCTCGTGGTGATGGACGAGTTCCACTTCTACGCCGAGCACGACCGCGGCTGGGCCTGGCAGGTGCCGCTGCTCGAGCTCGTCGACGCCCAGTTCCTGCTGATGTCGGCGACCCTGGGCGACGTGTCCTTCTTCGTGGAGGACCTCAAGCGGCGCACCGGTCGCGACACCGCCGTCGTCGACGACGCCGAGCGTCCGGTGCCGCTGAGCTTCCGGTGGTCGATGGAGCCGCTCGACGACACGCTCGAGGAGCTGGTCGCGACCGGCCAGGACCCCGTGTACGTCGTCCACTTCACGCAGGCCGCGGCGGTCGAGCACGCCACCAACCTCCTGCGGCACCCGCCGAAGAAGGTCGACAAGGAGGCGATCGCGGAGCGGATCGGGGCCTTCCGGTTCGGCGCCGGGTTCGGCAAGACCCTGTCGCGGCTGGTCCGCAGCGGCATCGGCGTCCACCACGCCGGGATGCTGCCGAAGTACCGCCGGCTCGTGGAGACGCTCGCGCAGGCCGGGTTGCTGCGCGTGATCTGCGGCACCGACACCCTGGGGGTCGGCATCAACGTGCCGATCCGGACCGTGCTCTTCACGGGCCTCGCCAAGTTCGACGGCAACCGGCAACGGGTGCTCCGGACCCGGGAGTTCCAGCAGATCGCCGGGCGGGCGGGTCGCGCCGGCTACGACACGGCCGGCTACGTCGTCGTACAGGCTCCCGAGCACGTCATCGAGAACGAGCAGGCGAAGGCCAAGGCGGCCGCGCGGGTGGCGGCCGGCAAGAAGAAGTCCAAGGCGCAGCTCAAGAAGGCGCCGGAGGGCACGGTCGTGTGGACCGAGCAGACCTTCGACAAGCTCGTCGCCGGCGTGCCGGAGCGGCTGACCAGCCGGATGAAGATCGACAACTCGATGCTCATCAACGTCCTCACTCGCGAGGAGGACGCGTTCGCCGTGGTGCGGCGCCTCGTGACGGACAACCACGAGGAGCGGCGCGGGCAGCTGCGCCTGGCGCGGAGGGCGCTGCGTCTGTCGCGCTCGCTGGTGCGCACGGGCATCGTCACGCGGCTGCCGGAGGTCGACGACCTCGGTCGGCGCTACGTGCTCAGCGTCGACGTGCCCGACGACTTCGCGCTTAACCAGCCGCTCGCGCACTTCGCGCTCGCCGCCTTCGACGTGCTCGACCCCGAGTCGGAGACCTACGGCCTCGACGTGGTCTCGGTCGTCGAGGCCGTCCTCGAGGCGCCGCGCCAGATCTTGATGGCGCAGCAGCACGCCGCCCGCGGCGTGGCGATCGGCGAGATGAAGGCCGACGGCATCGAGTACGACGAGCGGATGGCGCTGCTCGAGGAGATCACCTGGCCGCAACCGCTGCGCGAGCTCCTCGAGGCCCTCTACGAGACCTACCGGCAGACGCACCCCTGGCTCCACGACGACGCGCTCGGCCCGAAGTCGGTGGTGCGGGAGATGTGGGAGCAGGGGATGGGGTTCACCGACTTCGTCAGCCGCTACCAGCTGGCCCGCTCCGAGGGGCTGGTCCTGCGCTACCTCACCGACGCCTACCGCACTCTGCGCCAGACCGTGCCCGAGACGCACCGTGCGCCCGAGGTGGAGGACGTCATCGAGTGGCTGGGGGAGACCGTCCGCCAGACCGACTCCTCGCTGCTCGACGAGTGGGAGGCGCTGTCGGACCCCGACCACGCGTCCTCCGCGGTCGCCCACCACGAGCCGCCGCCCCCGCCGCGCCCGCTGTCGAAGCAGGAGCGGCCGTTCCGGGTGATGGTCCGCAACGCCATGTGGGCGCGGGTGGACGCCGTCTCGCGCGACGACCTCGACGGCCTCGTACGGCTCGAGCGCGCCGCGGCCGACCGGACCGACCCGCCGCGGCAGGTCGTCGTCGGCCGGTCCGTGTGGGACGCGGCGCTCGAGGACTACTACGCCGAGCACGACCGCGTCCTCACCGACGGCGACGCTCGCGGTCCGGACCTGCTGGTCGTGGGGGAGGAGCGGACGGGGGAGCCCGTCGGCGCCGAGGAGGGCACGACCGCCCGCCTGCGCGACGTACGCCAGACGATCCACGACCCCGAGGGCCACCACGACTGGGTCATCGACGCCGTCGTCGACTGCGACGCGACCGACAGCGCCGGCGAGCTGGTGGTCGCGACCGTCGCCATGCGGCGGCTCTGAGGCCGGTGGCGGTTCATCGTGTCCGGTGAGGGTGGCGGCACACGACATCCTTCTGCGGCGGCGTGATGTCGTACGCCGCCACCTTCGCGCCCGACCACGTGCCCGGCCACGCGCCCGGCCTCGTGCCCGACCAGGTGGGCGACCGCGTAGAGTCCCGCGCGGTGCGCGAGCGGACTCGTCCGAACTCGTCTGCGGACTGTCGACGTGTCGACAAAGTCCGAGGTGCCCGGCGTGGTCCAATCGGGGTCCAGGCCGATGCACGACGGATGTGACGAGGAGCAGACATGAGCGGTGCGGGATTCCCCGGTCAGGGCACGGGCAGCAGCGCCCCCGAGATGCCGCCGCTCGTCCGGCCACCGCACCCGCAGACCCCCCAGCCAGGCCCCACCCCGCGAGACGAGCAGACCGTGACCCAGCCGATCCCCTTCGAGCGTCCGATCGAGACGCGTGCCGCGACCACCCTCGAGGCCGAGAAGCCCCTCGGGCCGACCGGGCGTCCGATGCCGGTGTTCCCCGAGCCCCCGGCGGTCACCGAGCACGGCGGTGCCCGCGTCGTCTCGATGTGCAACCAGAAGGGCGGGGTCGGCAAGACGACGACCACGATCAACCTCGGCGCCTCGCTCGCCGAGTTCGGGCGCAGGGTGCTGCTCGTCGACTTCGACCCGCAGGGCTCGCTGTCCGTCGGCCTGGGGCTGAACCCGCACGAGATGGACCTGACCATCTACAACCTGCTGATGGACCGCGAGACCACGCTCGACGAGGTCGTGGTCCCGTCCGGCATCGAGGGCATGGACCTGCTGCCCTCCAACATCGACCTGTCGGCCGCCGAGGTCCAGCTGGTGCACGAGGTGGCGCGCGAGCAGACGCTGCAGCGGGTGCTGGCCCCGGCGCTCGAGCACTACGACGTCATCCTCATCGACTGCCAGCCCTCGCTCGGCCTCCTGACCGTCAACGCCTTGACCGCCTCCGACGGCGTCATCGTCCCGCTGGAGTGCGAGTACTTCGCGCTGCGCGGCGTGGCGCTGCTCAAGACGACGATCGACAAGGTGCGCGAGCGGCTCAACCCCAAGCTCGAGATCGACGGCGTGCTCGGCACGATGTTTGACGGCCGCACGCTCCACAGCCGCGAGGTCATGGAGCGCCTGGTGTCCGCGTGGGGCGACAAGGTCTTCCACACCGTCATCCGCCGCACCGTGAAGTTCTCCGACGCCACGGTCGCCGGCGAGCCGATCACGTCCTACGCCTCGTCGTCGACCGGCGCCGACGCCTACCGCCAGCTGGCCAAGGAGGTGGTGACCCGGTGGCCCGCCGAGTGAGCATGCCGGCCGCGGACGACCTGTTCCGGCCGACCTCCGACGCCGCGTCCGCGCAGCCCGCGCCCGAGCCGCGCCAGCGCCGCGTGCGGGCCGTGGCCGACGATGCCGAGCCGGCCGGGCCCCGCAAGCCCAGCGGCCGGGTGCGGCACGACGAGAAGATGACGGTCTACGTCACCTCCGACGAGCTCCTCGACATCGAGCACGCCCGCCTGACGCTCCGGCGCGAGCACGGCCTCGCCGTCGACCGGGGTCGCCTGGTCCGCGAGGCGCTCGCGCTCGTGCTCGCCGACCTCGAGGCCCAGGGCGCCGACAGCGCGCTGGTGCAGCGGCTGCTCGACGAGTGAGCAGCCGCTCCGCTGCCCCGGACCCATCGGCCGGTGCCGCGCTCGAGCCGGGCAGCGAGGCCCCGGCGTTCGCCGTACGCCTGGACAACTTCGAGGGCCCCTTCGACCTCCTGCTGGGCCTGATCGCCAAGCACAAGCTCGACATCACCGAGGTCGCCCTCTCGCAGGTCACCGACGAGTTCATCGCCCACGTGAAGAACCTGGGCGACGCCTGGGACCTCGAGCAGACCACGTCGTTCCTGGTCGTCGCGGCGACCCTGCTCGACCTCAAGGCGGCCCGGCTGCTGCCGCAGGGCGACGTCGAGGACGAGGAGGACCTCGCGCTGCTCGAGGCGCGCGACCTGCTCTTCGCGCGGCTCATGCAGTACCGCGCGTTCAAGCAGGTGGCCTCGGTGCTCGACGAGCGGCTGGCCGCGGAGTCGCTGCGGCACGCGCGCGCGGTCGGGCTGGAGGAGCGGTTCGCCACCCTGCTGCCCGAGGTGCTGATCGGCATCGGGCTGGACGATTTCGCCCGGCTGGCGGCGAGGGCCATGGAGCCGAAGCCGGTGCTCGAGGTGTCGCTGCAGCACATCCACGCCGCCAAGGTGAGCGTGCGCGAGCAGGCCCACCTCGTCGTCGACCGGCTCCGTCGCAGCGGCACGATGACGTTCCGCGCGCTGTGCGGCGACTCCCCGGACCGGCTGACGACGGTGGCTCGCTTCCTCTCGCTGCTGGAGCTGTTCCGCGAGGGGGCGGTGTCGTTCGACCAGGTCACCCCGCTCGGGGAGCTCACCGTGCGCTGGACCGGCGCGGAGGACGGCGAGGTGGACATCCACGACGAGTTCGACGGCGCCCCGCCGGCGGACGATGATGCAGACATGCCGTCGGCAGCCGCCGACGAGCCCGAGGAGGACGAGTGAGCGAGCAGCCCGACAGCGCCCAGCCGGCCCCGGGTCCCGTCGAGGACGCCGGCACCGGGAGCGACACGCTCGACGTGCCGGTCGCGGAGCTGCGCCCGGCGCTCGAGGCCATCTTGATGGTCTCCGACGAGCCCCTGGGCACGGTGCGCCTGGCCTCGGTGGTGGGGCACCCGGTCGAGGAGGTCGAGTCCGCGCTCGAGGGCCTGGCGGCCGAGTACGCCGACCAGGGCCGCGGCTTCGAGCTGCGCTCGGTCGCCGGCGGGTGGCGGTTCTACTCACGCCCCGAGCTCGCAGGCGTCGTCGAGTCGTTCGTGCTGGAGGGCCAGCAGGCGCGCCTGACCCAGGCTGCCCTGGAGACCCTGTCGGTGGTCGCCTACAAGCAGCCCGTGTCGCGGGCACGGGTCTCGGCCATCCGCGGCGTCAACGTCGACGGCGTCATGCGCACGCTCCTGACGCGCGGGCTGGTCGAGGAGGCGGGCCAGGACGAGCAGAGCGGCGCCAACCTCTACCGCACCACCACCTACTTCCTCGAGCGCATCGGCATCACCTCGCTGGACGAGCTCCCCGAGCTCGCGCCCTACCTGCCCGACATGGACGACCTCGAGGACGAGCTGGCGAGCGTCGCCGGCCTCGACGCCCCCGCTGACCCCGAACCCCCGACCGAGCCCCCGACCGAGCCCCCGGCCGAGCCGGCCGAACGGCCCGCTGACGAGCCCGCGCCCGTCGACGTACCGCCCGCCCCCCAGCCCCGACCCGAGCCCCAGCGGCACGCCTCGCCGCACAGCGGCGACGGCACCGAGCCGGACGGCGGGACCGAGATCGCATGAGGACCGCATGAAGCCGCACGACGCCCCCGACAACGACCAGCCCGCCTCGCAGCGTCCCGACACCGACGAGGACGGCCTGATCCGTCTCCAGAAGCTGCTCGCCCAGTCGGGTGTCGCCAGTCGTCGCAAGTGCGAGGAGCTCATGCTCGACGGCCTCGTCGAGGTCGACGGCGAGGTCGTCACCCGGCTCGGCACCAAGGTCGACCCGCGAGCCGCCGTGATCCGGGTCGAGGGCAAGCGGCTCCCGCCGATCAGCGACAAGGTCTACCTCGTGCTCAACAAGCCGCGCGGCGTCGTCTCGACGATGTCCGACCCCGAGGGCCGGCGCACGATCGGCGACCTGGTCGCCGAGCGGCCCGAGCGGCTCTTCCACGTCGGCCGGCTCGACACCGACACCGAGGGACTGATCATCCTCACCAACGACGGCGACTTCGCCCAGCACCTCGCCCACCCCTCCCACGAGGTCGACAAGACCTATGTCGCGGAGGTCGACGGCGAGGTGCACGTCCGCACGGTCCGCGAGCTGCTCGCCGGCGTGACGCTCGAGGACGGCCCGGTCACGGTCACCCACGCCCGGGTGCTCGGCGGCGACCCGCGACGCGAGGGCAGCAAGCGCTCGATCGTCGAGCTCACCATCCACGAGGGCCGCAACCGCATCGTGCGGCGCCTGCTGGCGCACGTCGGCCACCCGGTCCGGCGGCTCACCCGCACCCAGATCGGGCCGGTCACCCTCGCGCGCCTGCGGTCGGGGGAGATGCGCGAGCTGACGGTCGCCGAGCTGGGTGAGCTGATGGACAGCGCCCGGCTCTGAGCACTGCGCCCGCAACCGCGGCGGCGGTTTCCGGCGTACGGTGACGGCATGGCCGCCGTGCACCCCGCGCTGGCGCCCTACGTCCGCTCGGTCGTGGCCTACGACGTCGCGTTCGCCGGACCGGGCGTCCACATCGGGATGCCGTCGACCGGCCTGACCTTCGTGCTCCCGCTCGACGAGCCGCTCACCGTGGCGTGGGACGGCGACCCCGCCAGCCGGACCGTCGGCTGGACGTCGGTCTCGGGCCTCCACACCACCGCCGCGGCCGTGCACCACGGTGACCACCAGCGGGGCATCCAGCTGAGCCTCACCCCGGCCGGCGCCCGCGCCGTGTGGGGCGTCCCGGCGAGCGCCCTCGCGGGCCGGCTCGTCGGTCTCGCCGACGTCGCCCCGGTACTCGCCGACCTCCCCGAGCGGCTGGCCGGGGAGGCCTCCTGGGAGGCCCGCCTCGAGGTGCTCCAGCACGCCCTCCTCGACGCCGTACGCCGTCACGAGGCGCCGTCGCTCCGGCCCGAGGTCGCCCGGGCGATGGCCCTCCTGACGCGGGGCGTGCCCGTGGCAGCGACGGCCGGCGACGTCGGCTACAGCAGACGACGCCTGGGCACGCTCGTCCACGACGAGGTGGGTGTCACCCCCAAGACCTTCCAGCGGCTCGCACGGTTCTCCCGGGCGCACGCCCGGCTGCGCCGGGCCGCGCTGGCGGGCGAGGTGTCGGTCGCCACCGTCGCCGCCGAGACCGGGTACGCCGACCAGGCGCACCTCGCCCGCGAGTGGACCGGTTTCGCCGGGTGCAGCCCCACCGAGTGGCTGCGCCGGGAGTTCCCGATCGTCCAAGCCACGGGGGAGCACCACGGGGCAGCCTGAGGTGACGGCCGGACCGACCGGCCGACCGGGGAGGGAACCCATGCTGGACAACGCCGAGAAGGCCGACCAGGTCGACGTCTCCACCACCACGCTGTGGCACACGTTCTCCGTGCGCGACGCCGACGCGATGTCGGCGTGGCTCGCAGCCATCGGCTTCACCGAGCACGCGACCTACCGCGACGAGCAGGACCCGAGCGTCGTCGTGCACGCCGAGTGGGCATGGCCGGGCGGCGGCGGGATCATGTTCGGCTCCGAGCGCCCCGGCGGCGTGCTCACCGGCACCGGCCCGGCGGCGGCGTACCTCGTCACCCCCGACCCCGACGCGGTCTTCGAGGCGGCGGTCGCCGCCGGTGCGACGGTGGTCCAGCCGATGGTCGACCAGGACTACGGCGGCCGTGGCGGCAGCGTGCAGGACCCGGAGGGCAACCACTGGTCGTTCGGGAGCTACCAGCCGGCGTGACCCGACTGACGAGACCGCGCCCGGTCGGGTCCGCGTGCTGGCCTAGGGTTCTCCCGTGGCAGTCAGGGCAGTGCGCGGGGCGACCCAGCTCGAGGAGGACACCCGCGAGCACATGTTGGACCGGGTCGCGGAGCTCGTCACCGACGTGATGGAGGCCAACGGCCTCGAGGTCGACGACTTCATCTCGATCATCTTCACCGCGACCAGCGACCTGGTCAGCGAGTTCCCGGCCTACGCCGCCCGCCAGCTGGGCTTCTCCGACGTGCCGCTGGTCTGCGCGCGCGAGCTGGAGATCGAGGGCTCGATGCCGCGCGTGGTCCGGCTGATGGCGCACGTGGAGACCGACCTGCCGCGCTCGGAGATCACCCACGCCTACCTGCACGGCGCGGCCAACCTGCGCCGCGACCTCACCCGGACCACCAGCCATGACTGACGACGACCTGCCGGCCCTGACCGGGCCCGTGGAGGTCGTCGGCGCCGGTCTGATCGGCACGTCGATCGCCCTCGTGTGCAGCCGGCTCGGCATCGAGGTCGTGCTCCGCGACACCTCCGAGGAGAACCTGCGCACCGCCCACGGGCTCGGCGCGGGGCGCGCCGCGACGCCGGACGACCGGCCGCAGCTGGTGGTGGTGGCCGTGCCGCCCGCCGCGGTCGGCGACGCCATCGTCGACGCCCTGGGGCGCACCGGTGCCGTCGTCACCGACGTCGGCAGCGTCAAGGCCGCGCCGTACGAGGAGGTGGCCGGCCGCGTGGCCGCGCACGACCTGGCCCGCTACGTCGGCTCGCACCCCATGGCCGGGAGCGAGCGCTCCGGTCCCCTCGCCGCCAGCGCCGCCCTCTTCGACGGCCGCCCGTGGGCGGTCACGCCGCACCCGCACGCGAGCCCCGACGCCGTACGCCTCGTGGAGGCCCTGGTGTTGGAGTGCGGCGCCGCGCCGCTGGTGATGGAGCCGGGGGAGCACGACCGGGCGGTCGCCCGCATCTCCCACCTGCCCCACCTCGCGGCCGTGCTCGTCGCGGGACGACTGGCGGCGGCTCCCGCCGAGCACCTCGCCCTGTCGGGCCAGGGCGTCCGCGACGTCACGCGTGTCGCGGCCAGCGACCCGGCGCTGTGGCAGCAGATCCTCGAGGCCAACTCCGAGGCCGTGCTCGACCTCCTGGCCGAGGTCCGCGCCGACCTCGACGCCCTGATGACCGCGGTCGCCTCCGACGCCGGCCCCGACCTCGTCGAGATCCTCACCCGCGGCAACGCGGGCACGGCTGCGATCCCCGGCAAGCACGGTGGACCCGCGCGGCCGACACGCTCGGTCTTCGTCGCGGTGCCCGACCACCCGGGCGAGCTCGCCCGCCTGTTCGGCGACGCCGGCGAGATCGGCGTGAACATCGAGGACGTGCACATCGACCACGACCCCGGGCGCCCGGTCGGCCTCACCGAGCTCGTCGTCGAGCGGGGCAGCGCCGAGCGGCTGCTCGCCGCTCTCGAATCCCGCGGCTGGACGACCCACCGGTAACCTTCTCGCCCGTGAGCACCGCCGACAGCACCGCGCAGACCGGGTCCCTCGTCATCGCCGTCGACGGCACGTCCGGGTCCGGGAAGTCGAGCACCTCACGCGGCGTGGCCGACCGGCTGGGCCTGCGCTACCTCGACACCGGGGCGATGTTCCGGGCCATGACCTGGTGGCTGCTGCGCGAGGGCATCGACGTCGGCGACACCGCGGCGGTGGCCGCGGCCGCCGGCCGGCCGGTCATCGAGTCCGGCACCGACCCGCTGGCGCCTACCATCACGGTCGACGGGATCGACGTCTCGGTCGAGATCCGTGGCGACGACGTCAACGCCGCCGTGAGCCCGGTCAGCGCCGTGCCGGAGGTGCGCGCGCGCCTGCTCGACCTCCAGCGCGAGGCCATCGGGAGCGGCGGGATCGTCGTCGAGGGCCGCGACATCGGGTCGGTCGTGTGGCCCCAGGCGGAGGTCAAGGTCTACCTCAGCGCCGACCCCGACGCCCGCGCGCAGCGTCGTACGGCCGAGCAGGGCGGCACCGACGTCGCCAGCACCCAGCAGTCCCTCCTCGAGCGGGACCGGATCGACTCCGGCCGGGCCACCGCGCCGCTGACGATGGCCGAGGGCGCGGTCCACGTCGACAGCACGCACCTGAGCCTCGCCGAGGTCATCGACCGGATCGTCGAGCTGGCGCAGGAACGGCGAGCGTGACCCGGGCGGACCTGCCTGCCAGCGCCGACGAGCACCCCCCGACCCGGCTGCTGCACCTCTTGCGGCCCGCCGCCGCACGGCTGGTCCGCACCCGGTGGCCCGTGGGCGTGCACCACGGCGAGCGCGTGCCCGCGTCCGGCGGGGTGATCCTGGCGAGCAACCACATCGGGATCGTCGACGGGCCGTTCCTCGCGATCTTCTCGCCCCGGCCCGTCCACGCGCTGACCAAGCAGGAGATGTTCGAGGGCCGGCTCGGGCGGTTCCTGCGCGCGTCCGGGCAGATCCCGCTCGACCGGTTCCACGCCGACCCGGGGGCGATCCGGTCGTGCCTGCGCGTGCTGCGGGACGGGGGAGTGGCCGGCATCTTCCCCGAGGGCACCCGCGGTGACGGCGAGCTGCACCGCTTCCACCACGGCGCCGCCTACCTCGCCCTCGTCACCGGCGCCCCGGTCGTGCCCGTCACGATGATCGGCACCCGGCAGCGCGGGGGCGGGCGCAACGCGGTCCCGGCGCGCGGTGATGCCGTCGACCTGGTCTTCGGGCGGCCGTGGCGGACGACACAGCAGCCCTGGCCCCGCACCCGGGAACACGTGGCCGCCACGTCGGTGTTGCTCCGGGGGCACCTGCTGTCCGAGCTGGCCTCCGCGCTCGCCGAGACGCGCCGATCCTTGCCCGGGCCGCTTCCTGCGGGACAATCCGAGGACGACCCCGACACCGGGCTCGTCGAGCCATCCAGAGAGCTGTGATCACCCATGACTGAGCACGACGCCGGCGTCCAGGCCGCGTCCACCGACGAGCCGACCGGCCCCACCCCGGTCCTGGCGGTCGTCGGTCGACCCAACGTGGGCAAGTCCACCCTCGTCAACCGCATCATCGGCCGCCGCGAGGCCGTCGTCGAGGACCGCCCGGGCGTGACCCGTGACCGCGTCTCCTACGACGCCAACTGGAACGGCCGCGCCTTCACCGTCGTCGACACCGGCGGCTGGGACCCCGACGCCCGCGGTCTGGCCGAGCGGATCGCCGGCCAGGCCGAGGTGGCCGTCTCGCTGGCCGACGCGGTGCTGTTCGTCGTCGACGCGACCGTCGGGATCACCGACGCCGACGAGGCCGTCGTACGCATCCTTCGCAGGTCGGGCAAGCCGGTCGTGCTCGCCGCCAACAAGGTCGACGACCAGCGCACCGAGGCCGAGGCCTACGGCCTGTGGAACCTCGGCCTCGGCGAGCCGTTCGCGGTCTCCGCCCTGCACGGACGCGGGTCCGGCGACATGCTCGACGCGATCCTCGCGGCGCTGCCGGAGACGCCGGAGGAGTCCTTCGAGGAGGTCGGCGGCCCGCGCCGCATCGCGATCGTCGGCAAGCCCAACGTCGGCAAGTCGTCGCTGCTCAACATGCTGGCCAAGGAGGACCGGGTCGTCGTCGACAACGCCGCCGGCACCACGGTCGACCCCGTCGACGAGCTGATCCAGCTCGGTGACCGCACCTGGCGCTTCATCGACACCGCGGGCATCCGCAAGCGCGTCAACCAGGCGTCGGGCCACGAGTACTACGCCTCGCTGCGCACCACCACGGCGATCGACCGCGCCGAGGTGGCGGTGCTGGTGCTCGACGCCAGCGAGACGGTCTCCGAGCAGGACATGCGGATCATCCAGACGATCCGCGACGCCGGCCGTGCCATGGTCATCGCCTTCAACAAGTGGGACCTCGTCGACGAGGAGCGCCGCTACTACCTCGAGCGGGAGATCGAGCGCGACCTCGTCCAGCTGAAGTGGGCGCCGCGCATCAACTTCACCGCCCGCACCGGCTGGCACGTCGACCGCCTCGTCCCGGCGATCGACAAGGCGCTCGAGGGCTGGGAGACCCGCATCGGCACCGGCGCGCTCAACACCTTCCTCGGTCGCCTGGTCGCCGAGCACCCGCACCCGGTGCGCAGCGGCAAGCAGCCGAGGATCCTGTTCGCCACCCAGCCGTCGACGGCCCCGCCGACCTTCGTGCTCTTCACCAGCGGCAAGCTCGACGCGGCCTACGAGCGGTTCATCGAGCGGCGCCTGCGCGAGGAGTTCGGCTTCGTCGGCACGCCCATCGTGATCCAGCAGAAGCCGCGGGAGAAGCGCAAGCGCTGACCCACGCGCGCGTCAGGGGTCGAGCCCCTGGTCGCGCAGCCAGTCCATCGGGTCGACCGGGCTGCCACCCGCCGGACGGACCTCGAGGTGGAGGTGCGGGCCGGTGGAGTTGCCGGTGGTGCCCACGCTGCCGATCACGTCCGTGATGCCGACCTGCTGCCCGGCGACGACGGACGTGTCGGTCTGGTGGCAGTACCAGACCTCCGTGCCGTCGGGGAGCGTGAGGATCGTGCGCATGCCGTACGGACCGGCGTACGCCACCTCGGTGACGACGGCGTCGGCGAGCGCGACCAGAGGCTCCCCGGCGTACGCGCTGAAGTCCTGGCCGCCGTGCTCGGCCTCCCACAGCGGGCCGGTCAGCCCGAAGCCGGCCGAGAGGTCGTACGACGCCAGCGGCAGGACGGCGCTCACCGCCTCCGGGTCGCCGTGGTAGCCGTAGCGCGCCAGGACGGCGCGGTAGCCGATCAGCGCCCGGTCACGGGCGTCGGCGGCCCGGTTGAGGCTCATCAGCGACTGCTGACGCTCGGCGAGCTGCTCGGCCAGGGCAGCGGCCTCGGCGGCGGCCTCCGCCTCCCCGACGTCCTCGCGCACGACCGCCTCGGGCGCGGCATGGGCGGCGGGCGCGACGAGACCGAGCCCGACGATCGCCGCGATCGCGGCGACCACCGGGCCGAGGCGCGGCACAGCTCGCATCAGGAAACCCCCAGAGGTAGACGACCCATGGTCGGACCGCGGTGGCTCGCGCTTGTCGGGTTCGGCGACAAATGGCTCACTCGGACTAGGGCCGCGCCCCTCAGGTGGGTCGATTCCATGACCACGGAGACCCTGCGGTAGTGTTCCCCTCGCTCCGAAGGCCTCGCGCCGGGAGCACTCGGGCTGTGGCGCAGCTTGGTAGCGCACTTGACTGGGGGTCAAGGGGTCGCAGGTTCAAATCCTGTCAGCCCGACCGAGAGAACCGGCTCTGACCAGCGGAAACGCTGAGTCAGAGCCGGTTCGTCATTTGAACCAAAACGGCCTATTCACCACTTATTCGCCAAGTATCCGGCCGGTGCCGGGATCAGGTGAGGCGGCCAACTCGTCGAGGACATGTGCGACATCGGCAGCGATCGCTGGCTTGGAGATGTAGAACTCGCGTGTGATGGCGGGGGAGGAGTGGCCGAGTTGCTGCGAGGCGGTCTCGGCATCGACCCGCTCGGCGATGAGGGTCGCCACCGTCTTGCGGAACGTATGAGGCGTGACCCATTCGAGGCCGGTGTCCTTGCGCACCTGTCGCCAGCGGCGCTCGACGTTGTTGACCTGTTGCCAGGTGCCATTGCGTGTTGGGAACACTGGGGCGTTCGGGTCCCCGGGCGCTGAAGCACGACGGCGCTCGAGGACTGCGATGGCGAAACCCGGTAGGACGACTGTCCGCACGCTGGCGTCCGACTTCGGGCTGGCCTTTCGGTAGGTGCCCTTGCCGGCCTCGGTCTTGATCGTGCCCTTGATGGTGAGACTCGGGCGCGTGGCGTTGAGTTCGACGTCGGCCCAGCGCACGGCAAGGACCTCACCGATCCGAGCGCCGGTGGCCAGCATCAGGTCGATGATGTCGGCCAAGTCGCTTGATGCCTTCGGCCCGGGCCGTTCTTTGGCCGCCCACGCCCGGAGGGCTTCGCGGACACCGACGAGGTCGGCGAGCGTCAACGATCGAGGTTCCGACCTCTGGCGGTGGACACGTGATGTCTGCTGAACGAGGTTCACGGTCAAGGCGTCGTGGCGGACAGCTAGGCCCAGCATCGCGCTCAGCACCACCTTCGCCTTGCGCTGACGGCTGGTACTGATCGACCGGAGCCGGACGAGGAAGACGTCGAGGCGGCTCGTGGTCAGCTCACGAAGGCGCAAGCCGCCCAGCTCGGGGAGCACCACGTTGGCGAGGACGCGCTCGTACTCGTTGACCGTCGTGGCCTCGATGCGACCTTCTTCGCGCAGGAAGGCGAGCCAGTGGGCAGCCAGCTTCGTCATCGTGGTGTCGGCGGTGATGCCTTGTTGCGTCGGTGCGCGGCGATCCACGAGCTTCTGCCGCAGAGCACGCTCCGCCGCGGCGCCGGTCGTCCCAGTGGCGGTCACCTGACGCGTCACGCCGTCCGTGTCCCTGACCCGGGTCCGCGAGCGATAGGCCCCCTCACGGACGCGGGAGGTGCGGATCGCGCCCCACGTCCCGACTGCGGTCGGCGGTCGTCCCCGTCCCATGCCGTCAGCCCGCGCGACGCGGCCCGCTGGCTCGGGACAGCGATACCCCGTCACCTGCCCGCTGCTGGGCCATCGCTGCCACGTCGTCGATCGTCTCGAGGTGCTCGGCCACCCAGGCGTCCAGGTCGGACCGGCGGTAGCGAAGGCACCCGCCGACTTTCACCGCCCGCGGGCCGAAACCGACGCGCCGGGTCCGCCAGGTGTAGAGCGTTGCCTTCGAAATCGTGAGGTAGGCGGCCGCCTGGTCGATGGTGAGGATGTCGCCTTCCATGCTGGTCTCGGACGTGCTGCTCATCATGTGCTCCTTCGTCGTGACAAGGACAGGATTGCCCTCTTCACAGAAGGTGTGCGCCAGCAACCACTGCGCCTGTGGAGAAGGCGGACCACAGAGGAGTTATGGAATGGGTCGGCGAGGGCCTTGCATCTGCGCGTCGATGGGATCGCCGGCACCTCTAGTCGAATCGGCGGGTACTGGCCATCCGGAGGTGCGACGTGGCTGCGACACCACAGCACGCGCCACAGCCCGGCTGTGCGGAACGATCGTCTTCCAGCCCAGTCGGGTGGCCGATTAGCGGCGGAATGGGTCACCTCAACGCCTGAGCGGATAGCGACAGACGCGGGCGGCGGCCTGGCTAGACCGCGCTCCCGATTCCGCCGTTCGTGTTCGATCGCAAGAAAGAGGACGCGGCTGCTTCGGACGACTCTGTAGCCGCGGCGGCGCGAGGTCTGTCCCCCCGGCTAGGGACAATGAATGCATACACCTGGCTCAGGCACGCGGGCTCCAGCCCGACGTGGCGATACGCCACTCGCCGTCGACCTTCTTCCAGGCCTGCCACACGGCGAACTCGCGACCGGTGCCGGTGTAGTTCTCCTTGCGCGTCTTCACATAGACCCACGTGTTGGGCAAACCCTTGGCGACGCCGTCGGAGGGGACCCAGGCGACCTTGCGGGTGATTTCGTAGCGAGCACGGCCGGTGCCGCCCTCGACGATGTCGGTGGCGAGCATGAAGTGACCGCCGATGCGTCCGGCCTCTTCGACGCGCTTGTTCAGCTTGCCCGGGACCTTGCTGAGGTCGTGGTCGTACTTGGAGTTGATGCCGTCGACCCAGAGCATCGCCTTCTCGATTTTGGCGTACAGCTGCGGCGTGACCTTCCGCCTCAGGGCGTCGAGCTCGCCGGCCTTGATCTGGTGGCTGCCGACCCAGCGGTCCTCGCGCATCACGTGCTCAGTGAGGAACGCGTCGGCCTTCGTGCCCAGCTTCTTGGCCAGGGCCTTGTTGAGTCCCGGTCCGGGCTGGACGTCCCAGGAGACGATCCCGCCGAGGGAGTCGCGGGTGCCGACCTTGTACTTGCCCCTCTTGTCCTTGGCCCCCTCTATCAGCGCCGGGGACTCGACCGGGGTCTCGATGGCCTGCGACGGGCTGCCCTCGGCGCTGGCCTCCGCGGTAGGGCTGGCCTTGGTGTCGGACTCGGAGGTACCCGAGGCGCAGCTGGTCAAGGTGAGGGTGGCGGCAGCGAGCATCGCTGCGACGGTGCGGGAAGTCATCGAGATCCTTGTGTCAGGAAGGTGGCGGGCGACATGGCGCCGCTGGGGCCGAAATCGGTCAGCATTCGAATCCTTCCCCGTCCCGGACTCGCACCGCAGCAAAATCGGGACTTCGCTTGCGAGCCGTCCTAACCTTCAGTCCCCTGCGGCCGCGGGGTCGATCGTGCCGTCCTCGCCGGAGAGCACGATGCAGGGAACGGTCACGCCGGTGACCGCTCGCGCAAATGGGGTGAATCATGGGGCGCCATCAAGCGGCGCAGTGACGCTGAGGAGGGGTGGTCAGCTGACACCAGCCCCAAGCTGGCCGAGTGGCGAACCGTGTCATGCAGCCGAAGGCTGCAGCTTCGCATGGCGCCACAGCTCAGATGTCACCTAGCTCAGTCTCAGGCGGGCCACCAATTGGCACACTTTGGGTCAGGACTTGGAGATCAGCGCCTTGGCGATCATGGCAGATCGGTATGTATGGCGATACATGACCAGGACCCTTTTTGACGTGTCACAAGCCTTGTAGGAGAGCGTGAAGGTGTGAGTTGTAGAGCGCCAGGACCGTGATCTGGAGACACCGAACGTGCGCTCGACCTTCGATCGGGGCATGCCGACAGACGCGCTCCGATATTCGCCCCTTGTTACACAGTCGTCCGCAATCGGGGCAGGGGGAGGCGCAGTCACCGGCGCCTCGTTCACCGTGAACGTGATCGTGACCTTTAGGTCAGGCTGCTTGAGACCCAAAGCTTCCCAGCGCAGCGTGACGGTGTAAGCGCCCTCCAACGATGAGGATGCACACAGCGGCATCCGGAAGCTTTCTGCGTATGCGTCACTGATGATCCCCCCGAAAACGGACACATTCTGTGGATCACGGACATCCACGACCCCCCAAAATCTCCCTGCATACGCTGGATCCGGCTCTACGGTGATCAGGGAATACCCGCACTCGCCAGGATCGACTGTCACGGGCGTCGCGGACAGGCGTGTAGGCGCCGCTGCGTAGGGCGCCGCAACTCGGGCTTGAGCCGTGCTGCCCGCCGACAGAACTAGGGCTAGCGAAAACGCTAACAGCAGTTGGATTAGGCGCATGTCGGAAGGTAATGCTGTACACATCACCTCGCGCATCATCAATGTAGATGGTTACAGGGAGTCCGGCCGGTGTCGGCCAGCAGCGCCACCGACCCGCCACCAGGACCAGTTGGCCCTGGGCGAGGGCGGTGACGCCGATCACGACGAGGCTGACCTTGACGGCGCGAATGCCTTGCGTGGACGACTCCAGAGCCGAGTCGACGGAGTCTGCCTAGGCGTGGCTGTTCGTGGGGCGCACGAACTCGCCCAGCCGCCCACTACGGTCGCGGCGCAATGGGGCAGGTTCGGCCTGACCACCTCCGACACCGCGCAGGGCGCCGAGCCTAGGAAAAGCCGACCCTTGGGAAACGTGAATCGCTCGAAGGCGTATCCGCATCAGAGGGGACGGGCCCGGCCGCCACAAGGGACCAGGTCGAGCCGCTCGAGCAGACCCTGCCGCTGGCGAGTTGGACACAATGAACTGGGTCAGGTGCCCATCTCGTTGAGCCGCTGAACTCAGCAATGGGCAACAGGTACGAGCTGGCGAACCCCTTCAACGACCCTTCCCCCGATTGTCGTACGACCCGTCTCGGACATCCCGATAGCGCCACAGCTCACCTTGCCGTCATGGACGACTACGACGTATGTCCTGGCCACGGTTTGGTCAGCGAAGGCACCAATCGCTAGCACGACTAGGGCAAGCAGCCCTGCAAGCAGAATGGCTAGGACACCGAGAGCCCGCGATCGATGTAAATGGGTTCGGAGTTGGTCCGCGCGAGCCGTCTGGTGGTCACGGAACTCCCGCCATCCAAAATCGTTCGGATCGTCCATCGAGTCTGGGCTCCACTTGCTCGCCACCCACCGGAGCGGCGTTCGGGTCGCCTGCTCAGATCCGTGCGTGAGAGTCAGACCTCCGAAGGTGGCTCGGGCACCGAGCACTACGGCGCCGAAGGCGCAGCAGTAAATCGTTACCGTCGCCAGGTACAACACGATCCGGACTGGCGTGCCGACAGGAAGCTCGGCGAGCGACTGTCCGCCATTGAAGACGATCAGCGCGCTGAAAACGCCCAGCAGGGTCGTCATGGTGCCCAACCAGAACTGAGCCGCCGTCTGAACTCGATTTACTCTGCCGCGTACGAAATTCTCAAGGTCCTCCGCCCACCCGTCACCTGGGGAGTCGGCACGCGGGCTGGACCCGTTGTCACCGTGCTGACCGCCACCGACCATGGGTTCGTCCTTACATGGGTATTTTGATGTCGCTGGCCCGCAGCGGGTGCCACGGCGCCAAAGCGGACGTGCCGAATAGCGACTAACGTCCTTCTGCCACCATGGAAGCACGAGGGCTTAGAACGCGCGCGCCGGCGCAGCGGCACATGGCGGTCGTAGCAACATCTGCCCGACTTGCGGCGGAGTGACGCACCTGAGCAAGATCGAGGGATAGGCGGTCTTGCGCTTCTAGGTTGCGTCGCGACGGTTCGTCTTCTGGACTGGAACGGAACGGATCGGAGTGCACGCTACTCGATGCGGGCTACTTGCCGGTCGATGTCATGCTGCCCCGCCGACTGGTCGGCATGGGAGGGGAGGACGTCAAGCCCACGCTCGTGGATGGGATTCCAGGAGTGCGTCGCCGCGTCGGGCTGACCCCGCTCTCGCCAGGTGAATTGCCGGAGTCGTCAACTTCCGTGCAGAGCCTTGACAGGACGTTCTTCCGGACAGAGTTTGGAGGTACACCGTGGATAGAATGTCGGTCGAGGTTTCATAGATCGGTATCGACTCGGTGAGCCGATACCGGTCATGGCTACCTGGGGGCACCGACGATGGGTAAGAACGTCCAGCCGGTCACGGGAAGGGCCAAGTATCGCGCCGAACGGCTGCAGTTCGGCTCGTTCGCCGAGCTGTCAGACCGCCTGGGCGGCGACGCCGAAGCAACCTTTCGCCACCACTGGGAAGACCCGTCGTGGTCTACCACCCTGCCGGTGGCCTTCCGCCCACGAAGATGGGATCACCCTGGGCTGAGCGGAACCTCGGAGGTGCCCAAGTACCTGTATCGCGGTGAGGCCGGCGTCTATCCGGCGAGCACCCCGAGCCGCGCCCGGATTGAGCGGCAGTTCGACGGGCACGAGCTGTCGCTGCTCGACGAGGCGTCGAACCTGGCGGTGTGGGCTTGGCGGATGCGGACCGGCGACGCCTTCCGGTCCATCGGCTGGCCGCAGCACTACGGCTTCCCCACGGCAGCCCTCGATCTCACCGACCACCTATCCGTGGCGCTGCACTTCGCCGCGGATGCATCACCCGGGGCCATCCCGCAGCGAGTGCTGTACCGGCTGGACCTGGAGCGCGTCGTGAAGAAGGTCTACGGGCGGGCAGGCGCGCCGACCCCGCTCAAGGCAGCAGGTATCGCGCACGAGAACAGCGTGCGTGCGGAGAGGCAGCACGCCTGGATCATGACGCTCGGCGCCGCGGAGAAGGTGCGGCTCCGAGACCTCCCGTTTGACCTCCGTGGTTCGCGGCACCTGCGGCGTCACTTGGAGCGGTTCGTCATCGACGCCCGCGACTGCGAGGCGTTCGTCGACCGATCGCTGCTGCTCGCGTCCGACGACGCCTTCGCGTGGTGGCCGCTGGCCGTGCTGAGAAGCCTGCATGCCACCTTAGAGACGGCGCTGCCGAGTCAGGTGGCCATTTGGTTGGCCGGACGCATTCCCCTGTTTGAGCAGACGCCGGTTCAGATGTTCTTCGACGAGGCTGGCAGCTTTGCGGCGTACCGATTCACCTCGCCCAATGAGGCGACGCTAATGACGGGGCTCGACTACGCCGTTGACCTGGAGGCGGTCATCTCCGAGCTCACCTCGACCACCACCCCCGACCCGAACGGCATCCTTTACGGGCACCCTGTTCCCAGGGAGCCGGGCACTCAGCGATGGCTGCTCCGCGGCGACACCTACCAGATCCAGTGGCGGTACCCATTCCCAGGTCTGCAGCGTAGCCACCGGGGTTACGAGACCATCACCGTGCGTTGAGCGGGAAGCAGAACGATGTTCCGGTGACCTGAGTCTCAAGTCGAAAACGTCATACAGCACGAGCCGCGCCGGCACTCGACGACCAAGGGGGCATCAATGGACGATCAAGGCAAAGTCTACGGCGTCAAGACTTGGCGCGCCTGGGAAACTTCTAAGCCGGCATACTTGGGCGCTACCAAGCAGTTCCCGCGCGAGATCGAGGACATGTGGACCCACACCGTGCACTCGTTTCGTCAACTGTTTCGCGTCGTGGCCTTCCTCAACGTCATGAACAAGAACACGACCCTTCTGTTTCGTGGCCAGACCCAAGACCTTGAGCCTCGCCCCACGTTGTTGCGCGACACTTGGGCGGTTCCCGGGAGTCAAAGCCGGGTCGACCTGACCATCGACCGTGACTACTACTGGGCTCAACTCGGACCGCTGAGCGGCCTCATGCGTCAGTTGCTCGCTGGGGAACTACCACGCCATGCGCCGTTCGATGGCTTCCAGCAACGGGACGGGATGAGGCTTCGAATCGCCCCCTGGGCCGTGATACAGCATTACGAATTGTGGCCGACGCCTCTGATCGACTTAACCAGTTCGCTGCGGGTCGCGGCCACCTTCGCTCTGGGCGCTCGTGGCCGCAACGAAGGCTACGTGTTCGTCTACGACGTAGCGGACATCGTCACCGACCTCATGGACCTCGTACCTCGGCCCAACCGAGAGCCGCTTTCGGAGCCGATCACCTGCCGGTTGAGTGCCGTGTGCCCGCCTCAGATGGATAGGCCCCATCTCCAAGAGGGGTTCCTCATTGGCAATTCACAGTTTACGCGGAAACACCTCCTCGACAAGGCGAACCCGTACCTTGCCGATCGATTCGTTGCCAAGTTCCACTTGGTGGACGAAAAGAAGAGCGGGCGATCTTCGTTCTGGAACCCCGACTTTCCGAAACACCGACGTGGATCACTACTTCCGCGCGCTGCGGACGACGACTTCAAGGGGGTGCTCGACAGCGCCATCACGCACGAGATTGTCGAAGGGAGAGCGGCGTGGCGAGCAGTCGAGACGTGACCCCAGCCCGCTCGACGTACGCGGGCCGCGACCTGCCAAGGGGCCGCGGCATCCAGGGGCCCGGTAACGGAGAGCCCCTCATCTAGGTGCACGGGCCGATTGCGCCGAGTGCGCGGGCGCTACTGGAACACTTGGCCTACGAACGCGGTGTGTGGCACCTGGACGTCTCGTGGCTCGCCGACAGGCCGTCCAACTCGCCCGCAGCGACGAACCCTGATCGACTCTATCCCCAGAAAGCGGGTGGCGGGGCGCGCACCAGAGCGCTATGAATAGACAGGACGCCTGCCCAGCGGGCGACTCTGGCGTGATTATCTCAGGAGGCTCCGTGGCGAACTCGGGATCGGACGAAGTGCCTCTGCATGGTCAGGAAAGGCAAGTACCTTCCCACCATGGAGTGGGCCAGCACTTCGCCAGAAACTTTACGCCTTCTGCGCTTTACGACGACGAGAAGCGCCGCGAGTGGCGCCTCGAGGAGGAGCCTGGTGGGCGGGGGCCGTACATCGTCGAACTTAATCTCCAGCACACCGAAGGCCTGCTCGGGGCGATCGCGGACCTCAAAGAGCTCCACGCGCTCGTTGCAGATGGCGCCGTCGATCCGACGCAGATATCGCGCACCTACTACCTCTGTCGCCTGACTTGGGACGAGTGCAAGGCGCTTCTGCAACAGGACGAACAACAAGCGTTGGTGAGGGCGGCAGAGTCCGAGGGAGACCCAATGCGCTTCCGGGCCATTTACAAGCTGTGGCCTGACTTCCCGGTTCGGAGCGCGGTGTACCGCTCGTTGCCGACCATCAAGGCAAACGCCGCGCGGCGTTCCTTTGAGGCAGAAGGGACCGGCATCGTCTGGGCTGTAATCGACTCCGGCATAGAGGGCGAGCATCCTCACTTCCACGGACATCAGACTGTCGATGCTGAAGGCGTGCGGAACCTGCACCGCAGCTTTGTGGCAGAAGGTGCCGAACTCGACGGGATCCCATTGGAACCGGCCCTAATCCCCGATCCGGATGATCAGGCCATCTCCAAGGAGGAACGAAGCCGTAGGATAGAGGGTCACCGTGCGGCAGCCCTCAGCGACGCATACGGTCACGGAACGCACGTGGCCGGGATCATCGCGGGGTCTGCTCCAGTTACTGGCGAAGCCGGCCAAGTACGGCTCTTCGAACGAGTAGACCGGCCGAACGCCCTGGGCGACCTGGAACGGACCAGTGCGCTGGTGACGCGGTTCGATGACGTCGAGCATTTGCATGGTGTAGCGCCGCAGTGTCGGCTGGTCAGCTTGAAGGTGCTCGACGGGTCCGGCGAGGGACGATCCAGCGACGTCATACGCGCCCTGGAGTACGTCCGAGAGAAGCTCAACGACAACCCGAAGCTTCTACGCGTCCACGGGGTCAACCTCAGCGTGGGCTACGAGTTCGACGCGGAGATGTTCGCCTGCGGGCAAAGCCCGCTCTGCGCGGAGGTCGACCGGCTCGTCCAGTCGGGGGTCGTCGTCGTCGCCGCCGCCGGCAACACCGGGTACGGAACCGTGGGGTCCAGCACACGACCCACTAAGGTCGGCTTGTCGAACACCATCAACGACCCGGGTAACGCCGAGCAGGCCATCACAGTCGGAGCCACCCACCGCGACTCTCCATACATGTACGGCGTCTCGTACTTCTCCTCCAAGGGCCCGACCGGTGACGGGCGCCTGAAGCCGGACCTTGTGGCACCTGGCGAGCGGATCACGTCATGCGGCGCAGGCGTCCGGTTGACGGAGGCAGTCCAAGCCGTTGCTCTAGGCGAGGCAGCGGCAGACACCTCCTTCGCCGACTACATGGAGGACAGCGGCACCAGCATGGCCGCACCGCACGTGTCCGGGGCGATAGCCGCATTTCTGTCCATCCGTCGAGAGTTCATCGGCAAGCCCCGCGAGGTCAAGAAGATCTTCACCTCCACAGCGACGCCTCTCGGTCGCGAGCGCTACTTCGAAGGACACGGGCTCGTTGACCTCGTCCGTGCCATCCAGTCAGTCTGATCGGAGTCCAAGCATGCATACCTTCGACATCGAGTTCACCAAGGACGGAGAGGTCTTTGACTCCGACCAGAAGAAGGCTCTTTTCGCCGGCCTCGACGCGACGGACCTGCTGGTCCTCTCCCACGGCTGGAACAACGACGTCCAAGAGGCTACCGACCTGTACGACGAGTTGCTCGGCAACATCGACCGCCTACTGGGCCTTCGAGCGAACCCTCAGGCGCCGGCGACGTTACGGAGCCTAGAAGGCCGCACTTTCATGGCCTGTCGCGTCTTCTGGCCCAGCAAGAAGTTCGCGGACGAGGATTTGATCCCGGGTGGCGGTGCAGCAAGCGCATCGACGGCCAATGATGCCGCGCTCGAACGGACGCTCGACAGCCTCGCTGAGGAACCCGAACGACTGGGCCAGGGCGGCACCACGCCGATTCGGCAAGCAGCTGTGGCGGAAGCTAGAGCGCTCGTCCCCCAGCTTGACGCGGACGAGGGGGCTCAAAAGCAATACGTCAACATTTTACGATCGTTGGTAGAGACTGACGACTCTCCAGATGACGACGGAACGAGCGCATTCTTCGGGACTGACGGCGCGGAATTGTTCCAAGCTTTGAAGGAACCAGTGGTTGCCCCCGGCCCCGCGCCCCACGGTGGCGCCGCCGTAACCGCAGGGGGTGCGGCCGGTGCAGACCAAGGCGGAGCCGCCGGTCTGCGTGACCTCATCGCGGGCGGGCATGCCGCTGCCCGGCGCCTCGCAAACTACGCCACATATCTGCGGATGAAGTCGCGAGCTGGGACCGTTGGAACCAAGGGCCTAGGGCCCCTTTTGCGGGACGTCCGCCAAGAGCACTCAGACATACGTCTCCACCTCGTTGGCCACAGCTTCGGAGGACGGTTGGTGACTGCGGCTGCCAACGCCCTCGACGACGACACGCCCTACATCACCCTTAGCCTGCTGCAGGCGGCGTTCTCTCACAATGGGCTCTCGGCTGATTTCGGCGAGGGCAAGCCGGGCGCGTTCCACGCGGTTGTAGGAAAGCGCCGAGCGTCCGGTCCCATCATCATCACCCACACGAAGAAGGACCGAGCCGTCGGCGTTGCCTATCCGCTGGCGTCCCGCATAACGTTCCAGAACGCCGCAGCCCTCGGCGACAAGGACGATCCCTACGGGGGCATGGGCCGCAATGGTGCCCAGCGAACCAAGGAAGCCACGGGCAACGAGACGAAGCTTGCCGCCGTCGGCCACGGCTATGCGTTCCAGGCCGGCAAGGTCTATAACCTGTTGGCCGACGACTTCATCTCTCACCACGGTGACGTCAAGAACATCCAGGTTGCCTACGCGATCCTGAGCGCAGTCGCTGCAGGCTGATTCTCCTGGGCGATCAGGCCGAGCCCGGGGTGGACCGCCCAGTTGCGAGTTCGTCTAAGCGACCTTGCACGTCCGACGCCACGTAGTCCTCTAGGTAGATGAGCCGAGCGACGCGCTTCACCAGTTCCTCGATCGACAGATCCGTGGTCATCCATGAGGATACTCCCGCCCCGGCGCCGTACAACGCACGGATTTGTTGTTGAAGAGTATCCAGATACTGCGGGGCTTGGACTCTGCTCTGCCGACCTGAGATTCGCCGGGAAACGACGCCGGCATTCCCGTGCATGACGACAATGTGGCCGGCCGCAAGTGGCTGCTGGCTCACCTCCACCCGCGAAGCATACTCGCGGGCCTTATGTGGGATCCGATCCGAGTGTTCAAACGCGAGGGGATCCAACGGCCCGCGCTCGACAATGACGATGCCCTCGTTGACTCCTCCGTGGAGAAAGGCGTTCTTCATCCGAAACTGCACGGCCACCCACCGGTCGAGCGCTTCTCGATCCACTTCGGTTAGGTCGCTAAACGGGTGAGACAGTAGCGGACTAGGCTCCTCCATCCACTCGTCGAGGCACATCAAGCCACCCATGTGTCGAAGTGTTGTTGTCTTACCTATCCCGGGGACGCCGCTGAGGTAATACACGCGACGACAGTCGACGCCCGCGGCGTCGGCAATCTTCCTAAAGGCGAAACCATCCATGGAGATCAGCTCAGTCAAAGCAGCAATCTGTTCACTGCTGAGGTACAGCGTGAATAGGTTGTGCAGGTCGAAGCCGGATTCGCCGATGCTCTGCTGAAGCGGTGTTAGGTCAGCGCGGCGGCAAGGCTTTTCAAGATACCGAACGACGAAGTGTATGCGCCCTGGACTGGTCCGTGCGTGGGTCCTCAACATATGGCGCAGATTCGGGTCATCGAGGCTCAGCCCAACCAAGAGGTAAACGTTGTTGAGCAGGTGATGCGCCATGGTGGCGTAGCGGCCCGCCGCGGTCATCATTAACTGGTCACTGAACTCCGCTTCCGAAAAGACCAATTGGTCGCTCGGCGCCTCCAGCGGGTTGCGAGGAAGGTACCCGTTGATGTGGAACAACACCGACTTCTGCCGGCGCTGGGGGACCGTGGCGTCCAGCACTGTCTCGTATGGCCGGCCGCCACCGGGCACAGGTGAACCACCACCTCGCCTGTAGTAGTCGGACAACGCCTCTTCGAGGTAGCTGTCGAAGTTGTACGTAATCGTCAGGGGGCTATTGAGCACTAGGTCGAGCAGGCCCTGAAGGTACGGATGGTGGCTCAACAGCTGGTCGGGCGCAGGTGCATCGTCGTATAAGTGCTCGCGAATGAGGTCGCGCCACTGACCCTCAGCAGCTAGGGCTCCGTCGACATCCACGTCATCCAGGTGTTTGGAGCGCAAGTACTCCCTGAACAGGATGTCTACCCGCTGCGTGAGCGAGAGCTTCTGGTAGGCCTCTGCCGAGGCGTCGAATCCAACCGCCTCCTCGAGCCTCTCGACCAGCGCAGGCCACGATGGCGGACTACTTCCACCTCCGAAGTCAAACGCTCGAGAGACACCAGCTCCGAGCATCAGTCCTAGACGTTGGTCACGCAACGCTCCGCGAAGTGCGAGAACGGCGCTGGGATAGTCCTGCAGGACAGACGCGTGGTGGTCCGTTACCGACATGCGATTGTCACCCTTCTCTAGCGCGGCTCGCACACGGGTTCTGCCGGGTCAATTGCGGGATGCCACGTCCGGTTGAGGGCAGCGTAGTTGACCTGCGAGTGTTCGGGCTCCGATGTTGCCCATGCTGGAGCGCAATGGAGCTCGGAGTGGCTCGCTGAGTCGGCACCTTCTTAGAGACCTGACAAGGCAGTGGTTCAGTCATGCTCTACCAGCGGAACTGGATGGTCCACATAGCTCGGACTCAGGACGCTGTGGGCGGGAGACCCTTGCGGCGCGACGCTGCGCGTATCACTCTTGAGGGGTTGCCTGACGGTCTGCGGAGGGAGGATTCGACATGAATACCAGTTGGACGCGACACATACTTGCGATCAGCATCATCTCGCTCAGTGTTCTTGGCATCGCTTCCTTCGCCGGGATCGCCATCTACATGGCACCTAGTGCCGATCGGCTCGAAACCTCACAAATGGTGTTCACGTCCGTTTTACCCCTGTTCGGTACTTGGGTTGGTACGGTGCTGGCCTTCTACTTTGCACGCGAGAACCTTCAAAGTGCGACTGAAAGCACCCAAAAGATCTTATCGCGGGCTCTAAACCCCCACACCACGCCCGTAACGGATGTCATGATCGACATGTCGAGGGCCACTAAGCGCGTGCTGGCTCCCAATGAAAGTCCTGAGGACGTCTCGCTGCGAGAACTCATGATGACGATGCAGTCATCAGGCTTCCATCGTATTCCAGTGGTAGACGCCGCAGGTATTGTGGCGCGCGTAGTGCATGACTCTACGATCAACGAATATGCAAGCGGGCGAGTTCAAGACCCCTCCTTCGCGGACACGATTGCAGACCTCGAAACGCAGGACAAGTTCCGAGCGGCAATTAGGGCGATCGCATACGTAGGCACCGAAGCGACTATCAGCGACGCCCGGGTGGCCCTGGGAAACGTCGACCTCTGCAATGATGTATTCGTAACTGCGTCCGGACTCAGGTCAGAGCCGGCATTGGGTTGGCTGACAAACACAGACTTGGCGGGGATTGCTGAATCGTAGCTTCCCGTTAAGGCCCACCGGGCGGCTGTCAAGCAGAGGCGGCAGGCGGCGCCACTATTCGGCGCCATCGGTACTGATCCTGATCAGCGGAAGGCAACTATCGCTTGGACTTGACGCCCCGACACGCCGTAGCTAGGACGTTCGGCGGAGGACCCCAGGGGCGCATCGCGACTCGTGCCTCTTGCATCGGCCAATATGGCCGGTGGTGTCTGACGGATCAACGGTGTCCAAGGAGAATGCATTCCTCTTCCCCGTGCTGCGCGCCTGATGCTGCCCAGCGCTGGCATGTGTCCGCTGGCCGTCAAACGCCAATGGGGGTGTCGCTACTGCGTGTGGGCAGCGGTGCGGACTCGCGGCGCATGGCGAGGTGACGTCCCGTGAGTTGGTGTAGTTCCGGCCGCTGAACAGCGTCGTGTCGTTGACGCCGATGTAGGCGGCCACCGTGCAACGGTCAGTGAGTTCTTGCGACAGATACTCACGAGAGGACACGAAGCACGATGGCCTTGGACAATGCTGGACTACTCGAGGTGCTCGAAGCCATGCAGGCTGCTGGCGTTGAGGACCGGGTTCGCACGGCGGCGCAGACGATCTACCAGGCGTTGATCGATGCCGAGCTCACTGCGGTGATCGGCGCTGGCCCTTGGGAGCGAACCGATCAGCGGATCGCACAGCGCAACGGGTCGCGGGCACGGACGCTGACCACGACCGCGAGCGACCTGGAGCTGAGGATCCCGAAGCTACGGGCCGGGTCGTTCTTTCCCTCGCTGCCCTAGCGCTGGCGCCGGGTCGACCAAGCATTGTTCGCGGTGGTGATGGAGGCCTACCTGCACGGTGTGTCGACGCGGAAGGTCGACGACCTGGTCAAGGCCCTGGGCGCGGACACGGGGATCAGCAAGTCGGAGGTGTCGCGGATCTGCGCGGATCTGGATGCGGGATCGACTGCCCGTACGTGTTCCTCGACGCCACCTATTGCAGGGCCCGAGTGAACCGGCGCGTGGTGTCCCAGGCGGTGGTCATCGCTACCGGGGTCACCGCCGACGGCCGGCGCGAGGTCCTCGGGTTCGATGTCGGCGACAGCGAGGACGGGGCCTTTGGACCGCGTTCCTGCGCGGCCTGAAGGCCCGCGGCTTGGGCGGGACCCAGCTCGTGATCAGCGACGCCCACACCGGCTTGAAGGCCGCGATCAGCTCGGTGCTGATCGGCGCCGCGTGGCAGCGTGCCGCGTGCACTTCATGCGCAACGTGCTGGCGGTCGTGCCGAAGGGCAACGCCGAGATGGTCGCCGCGGCGATCCGCACCATCTTCGCCCAGCCCGCCGCCGAGCACGTGCACGAGCAGTTCGATGTCATCGCCACCATGCTGGGCAAGCAGCTTCCCAAGGTCGAACAGATGCTGCGCGACGCCCATGACGACCTGCTGGCCTTCACCGGCTTCCCGGTCAGCCACTGGAAGACGGTGTGGTCGACCAACCCGCTGGAGCGACTCAACAAGGAAGTGAAACGCCGCACCTACGTTGTCGGGGTCTTCCCCAACCCCGCCGCGCTGCTCCGGCTGGCCGGCGCCGTGCTGGTCGAGGCCCCTGACGAATGGCAGGTCACCGCCGAACGCCGCTACCTCTCCGAACACTCCATGGCCCAGCTCGCCAAGAACACCAACGAAGAACGAGGAGGTGGCCAAGCCCGAACTCATGACGGCATGATCAGACCCACTGACCCGCATGGTGTCGAGAAACGCCACCACTCAGCGGGACGTCACCCATGGCGACGAGCCTGATCCGCTTCAACCGTAGGTCTCCCGCAAACAGCCGAGCGCGTCTATCCCGCGCTAACAAATCAGCGCTGGGCGGACGTTAGCCTCTCGGTACGAGCGGCTTGAGCGCCTGCTCTAGGGAATCACGCAATGTCTCGTAGTCGCCTGTCGGATAGGTCAACACCTCGAGATTATTGATGTCTGTTGGAAGGACCCCGACTTGCTCCTTGGCAGCGACCAGAACGATGTCCTTCCCTAGCGCGCGCGCTACACCTACCTCGTAGTAGACGTTCAGATTTTGCACATCGACCTTCGCGACAATGACCCGAGATCGCTCGATGTAGTGTGTCACCTTTGTTAGTAGCGTGCCAGGCTGATACGCGTCGTCCGCACGAGTGCAGGTCAAACCCGCCGCTTCAATGCCGGCCTTCACGCCATATGTATACGCGTTTGCGTTCTCATCGAACTCGGAGAATCGCATGACCACGAACGCCGACAGCGGCTCGAGGGGACGCGCGATACCAAGGGCGTCATCTCGTACAAGGGCAAGCATCCGTCGGACCGCCTCTATCTGCATGGCACTCACGCCGTACTGCGACAGTAGGGCTGCGCATTCAGGGCACAAGCTTCCGGCAATCATTCCGAATCGGATGTTGGCCTTATCCAATGAAAGATCGTTGGCGCATCCGCGTGGCGGTTCGTGTGCAATGTTCCCAAGCATCTCTTCGCTGAGATCTGCTGCAAACACTGTGCATGTCTGAGCCAGCTGGTAGGTGACGTATGTCCGCAGGCTCGGTGGCGAGAAGTGCTTTTCCCAGTCTGCCGTCGTGATAACGGACGTGATGCGGTCCTCATGACTGAACCAGTTGTCTGTGAACGGGGCATCAGCGATCCAAACCTTATGCCTCTGTCCGTCGAACCTCGACGCTGCCTCTAGCGCTCTGCGTGGGTCTAATGTTCCGTCGGACGAGATGGATGCTGCCGTATCAGGTGCTGAGCGGACAGCCAACCGGAACTCTGACTGCACCCCGTTGAGGAGCGACACGGCGCTCTCAATCCTGCTCTTATGGGGCCCTTCACTTGCAACGAAGATGTCGATGTCCACGAATGCTCCCATCGTGAGGTAGCACTGAGTCTATGGGGCGATCCAGCGTTGGAGTGTGCTCCACGCGACGAAGGACGCAGGACGTCGGCAGATCCTGATGCCCGCCAGGCGGCGGAAGGGGTCACCTTCGCGACTGCGTGGGAAGCGGCCATTCCGGACGTTGCGCTTCAGACCACCCCTCGTTCAGGGGGCGCACCTGCGACACTCCGGTTCATGGGAGTGCGAACGCGGATGAGCGTCGCCGTGGTTATCGCAGTCCTCGGTTCGTCGCTCGCAGCATGCGGCGGTGCGCGCGCCATCGACGCCGGTGACGCCACAGTTCTTGTCTCCGAGCGGACCAGGGGAGGAATGGATGCGCTCCTCGAGGGCACCCTTGCGATCATCGGCGGGTGCCTCGGGGTTCTGGCTCGCCCGCTGACGCCGGGACGGCTGCAGCGCATCGGACAGGCTCACGCATCTCAGATCCGCGCGCCATCAGCGGGAGATTCTGATGCTGTGTCGGATCCGATCTCGGAACCCACCGCAGCGGAGCGCCGTCCTCCTGACATGACTTCGCGCTCATCCCTCGCAGTCGTCGGCTCGTTGCTTGCGCTGGCGCTCACAACGGGATGCAACCCACCTGCACGCGACGTCGCGGACCCCGACAACCCGAAGCAATCTGGCGCGGACGCCCCGGTGGAGTACACGCGAGGTGGCGTAACGGTGCGCCTGCCCCAGGGCTGTTCCCCCAAGGAGATTACGCCTGCCTCCTGTAGCGGTCTCCGGTCTGTGCGGCTCGCGGAGCGTGGCCCGCTAGATGACTTGATGTGGCCCGGCATTCACGAAAGGCGAGGAACGTGGGTCGGCCTGCGTCTGGTCAAGGAGTCGTTCGTCTTCGCCAAGGCAGGGAACGAAGAGGTCACCAGGGACCTACTCGCATCGGCGTCGCCGACGGTCAGTTAGACGGGTGGCCTGAGCACGCATCTCGGCATGGGCAGATGTTCAAGCTGACGCCGTCAGGCGGCGGAATGACTCGCCGCTGTCGATTGTCGGTGCACGTCGTCACACTGAAACCCGATTGACTGGATCGACCCAAGCGGGTGGCCGCGAGATCGATACGCGGGCGTTGGTGGAGGCCTGTACACCGGAGTCGGTGGTGGCCTCTATACGGGAGTAGGCGGCGGGGCGTACACCGGTGTTGGCGGTGGCGCGTACACGGGTGTTGGTGGTGGCGCGTACACCGGAGTCGGTGGTGGCCTATATACCGGGTAGGAGGGGGCTGTTACAGCCCTGGACCGCCGACGCGCTGGTCGCGAGCGGGACCACCGACGAGAAGTTCGTTGCGCGGACCGCGCACGGTTCACGGCCAACTTCGCATGTCCAACTTCATTCCTTGACGCAAACCGCGCATAGACACCTGAAATGCGCAACTTTCTCAACACTTACCTAGTGCCGCCCGACTGTTTGCCTGTGATTTGACCAGATTCGGTGATGCTTGGCTGCTTGTCACAAGAGATTCTGGTGAGGGCCAATTCATGACCTGCGTGCCCGCAAGCGCATGGCCGCCCGTGCTGTCAGCCGTGGCTGCACATATCGGCGCGACCGTGGAGGACGCGGGTCGCGCGGCGCATCACAAGGAGGGGGAATCGCGATGGTTGTTTACGACGGCTTCGGGCGACTCGACGATGGTCGGCCGATCTGGACGGGTGACTTCACCGGCGACGGGAGGAGGGACGTCCTGTTCTACTACCCGGGCGACAAGAACTGGTGGCTCGGCCGGTTCGACGCGACCGGCAAACTCAACTGGAACCTGGCAGGAAACACCACCGGGTTCGGCCAAGTCGCTGACGGACGGCCCTTCTGGATCGGTGACTTCGCGGGCGACCATCGCGCCGACGTCCTGTTCTACTACCCGGGCGACAAGAACTGGTGGCTCGGCCGGTTCGACGGCAACGGCAAGCTCAATTGGAACCTGGCAGGAAACACCGCGGGTTTCGGTGAGGTCTGGGACAAACGCCCCTTCTGGACGGGCGACTTCACCGGCGACGGGAAGACCGACGTCCTGTTCTACTACCCAGGCGACAAAAATTGGTGGCTCGGCCGGTTCGACGCGACCGGCAAACTCAACTGGAACCTGGCAGGAAACACCACCGGGTTCGGCCAAGTCGCTGACGGACGGCCCTTCTGGATCGGTGACTTCGCGGGCGACCATCGCGCCGACGTCCTGTTCTACTACCCGGGCGACAAGAACTGGTGGCTCGGCCGGTTCGACGGCAACGGCAAGCTCAATTGGAACCTGGCAGGAAACACCGCGGGTTTCGGTCAGGTCTGGGACAAACGCCCCTTCTGGACGGGCGACTTCACCGGCGACGGGAAGACCGACGTCCTGTTCTACTACCCGGGCGACAAAAATTGGTGGCTCGGCCGGTTCGACGCGACTGCCAAACTCAACTGGAACCTGGCAGGAAACACCACCGGGTTCGGCCAAGTCGCTGACGGACGGCCCTTCTGGATCGGTGACTTCGCGGGCGACCATCGCGCCGACGTCCTGTTCTACTACCCGGGCGACAAGAACTGGTGGCTCGGCCGGTTCGACGGCAACGGCAAGCTCAATTGGAACCTGGCAGGAAACACCGCGGGTTTCGGTCAGGTCTGGGACAAACGCCCCTTCTGGACGGGCGACTTCACCGGCGACGGGAAGTCCGACGTCCTGTTCTACTACCCGGGCGACGGCAACTGGTGGCTCGGCCGGTTCGACTCGACTGCCAACCTCAACTGGAACCTTGCAGGCAACACCGGCAAGCCCATCGACTCCACGCCCTCTCGGGAGGAGTCATTCTCGGTAAGCGAGTGCGTGTTCAGCTGGACGGCCCGCTACCACCAGGCCGGGACCCACGTCACCGTCCGCATCCAGCTCAACCCTGCTGCAGGCATCACCGCAGCAACAATGAACACGCTGCGCACGACCTGGCGTGACGGAATCATAAACACATGGGCCAACCGCTTTCAGTGCCGCGCCCCCGACGGCAAGCAGCAGGCACTCACATTCGACGTGCAGTGGGTGACCACCAACCCTCACCACATCGTCGCGGTCCAGCAGGGTCCGGCTCGCTCCAACATGGGGCAGTGGGATACCAGCGACACGGGTGCGGTCGCGGCACACGAGTTCGGTCACATGCTGGGTAACCCGGACGAATATGCCGATGCTGCCTGTCCTGCGAGGAGCCCAGTGGGCACCGGCACGGTCATGGACGACAACACCGAGACAGTGGCCCGCCTCTACAACCGCCACTGCACCTTTCACGGCTCGGGCCACACACCCGTGGCCACGGCGCCCGAGCCCCCGCCCGAATCAGAGCCGGAGGATTCCATGGTCAAGAACCTTGACCTACTTACGCCCACTCAGCGAATGAAGTCGCTCGAGAACCTGACGGGCGTCGCGGAAGGCCACCCGAAGGACGGGGCCGGGGCCGCCGAGGTCAGCATCGAGGTCACGGGCGGTGCTCCGGGTGAGCGCTATCGCTACCGCGTGGCTGTCGCTGGGGATGGCAAGGCCGACAGGACGAGCTTCGATGAGCTGCGTGCACGCGGACCCGAGACCGTCTCCACCGCCAAGGTCGACGCCCAGCTCGCAATGCGTGTCTTCGCCGCCGCTCGCGACGTCGGCCTGCTCAATGACGACCGTCCCCAGGTCCCCGGCGAGACGACCGGTCAGATCTTGCCCGACAGCCTGATCGCCGTGATTACGGTTCGTGACGGTGACAATGTGAGGCGAATCGCCCTTCCGGTCAATGACCCGGAAGATGCGGCCGATACGCTCCCGGGCGAGTCGGCCGAGGTGCCGCTCGACACCAACATGCAGGTCCCAGCAGTGGCCGCGTCTGCGCTGCAGCCTCTGTTCGACGCGCTTAGCAACGTGGAGAGGGCGCTCACGGCTGAATGAGGTGCCGAGTTGACTCAATTCAAAGTGCCCGTTGCCAGCACGGGTCACTTAGGTAGCTGAGCAAGCTCAGCGACCGCCTACGCGGCGAAGTGACGCTGCTCGACGATCGAGTCATCGGCTTAGTCAGCAAGCCCTTCGGCTACCGCTGCCATGCGAGCGCCAACGTGAGGGTCTCCCGGGCACCGGTCTCCCGCCGTTGTTCCTCGCGAAGGGCTGCACTCAGGCCGTCGGGCCGGTTCGATCCGAGCGGTAGAGCTCGGCGTCGCAATGAACGCAATACTCGACATGCGCGGGGGACTGATCGATGTTTTTCGGTACGGGTCCAGCGCACTGAGGACAAATGGTCATCTCCCACTAGTACACGAACGACCTCAGCGCGCGGGGATCTTCGTGCCAACTCGACGGCTCGACCCACGCATGGGGCGAGGCGACCTCGACGAGGATCGCGCCACCAGCACGCTTCGCGCGTACCTTCCATACCGCACGCAGCTGATCGAGCGTGTTCAGATGCCGTAGGTCGTCGCGCCCGCGGTTCGTTCTGCGCCTACGCGTCCAGTGGGATGCCGACGATGCTGGTGCCGTTCGTTCCTGTCACGGCCCTGGCCGGAGAGCCCGCCGGCAACAGAGCGACCACCGACGCCGATGTCCCTGAGATGCCCTCCTACGCCTACTCAGGATGGCCGAACTGCAGCGCCTCAGCGACTCTCGAATCGGTGAAGGAAACCGCCTGCTCGTCCTCGATGCCGCCGGACAGCCGAGCCAATAGCATCAACTTGCCAGCGGTTCTGACAGCTGTCGCGAGGTCTCCGGAGCTAAGGGGAATTGCGTGTGCGACGTTGTTCCTCGCTCGTCTCACAGTGTCGAGTTCCTCCGCGAACACGTTGGCCCACCGCCTGAAGCGATCGCGTGGAGTGTCTCCTTCGAGCAAGGGCGGGACATCGTGAATCCACGTCGGAACGGGACGAACTGAACCACGCTGCGGTTCGCCGAGAGCCCAGCTGCGGATGGCGTCCAGATCTTCATGGAGATCCAGAAGTAGCAGACTCCCTCGTGCTTCATCGACGGCGGAAGTTTGAGAGTCACCTGATGACACGTGCCTGCCTCGCTCTTGCCTTGAGGGTTTCGAGGTCCTCGTCCTGAAGTGAGTCAACGTTCACGATGTAGTTGTCGATGTGCGTATCGGCCGATGCCTGTGCCTTGGCATCTACGGCAACCTTGAGTGCGGCCACGTCGCGACGAGTCTCGGATACTTCAGATTGTGTTTCCTTGACAACCCTCTCGAGGTCGACAAGGCCTCCGATGCTGAGACGCCGCATGTCCGGGATGAGCAGTGCAGCGGCGAGGATGAGTCCGATGATGATTGGGGCATCGTTGAGCTGCATCGACCGGCAAGGAAGCGAGGCGCCGTCGGGACAGACTTGGAGATGAGTGCCCTTGGCGCTTACGAAGGTAACCACGAGGATCCCAAGTAGGACGGCAATACACATTAGCCACCGAATCGCCGAACCTGGGAGTGAGTCCGCAGGTGGGCCAGACGCCATCGCTCGAGCTCCTCTCATCGCAATAGCGGGGCGTTGGCGGTCACAGCACCTGCTCCCCACAGTAGGTACGCCATCAGCCTAGGTGCTACCACGCAGGGGCGAACAGGCGGGCGCTGAAGGTAGCCCCTTCCAAATGCGGCGAGGTGACGCGGTCGACGTCTACCTGGTGAGGGATGGATCTTTCCGGCTCACCGACATGCGAGGCGAGCCAAGGCCGCCGAGGATCCTCTAACCGTGAGACGACCTCGTCAGGCCGATTCGCGCAGATCGCAACCTTGGCGCGGCAAGTCGCGTGCCGAGCCGCCTCAATCTCAGGGGGCACCCTCCACGGCATGAGACAGTTGCCAGGTCTAGAGGGGGAAGCCACATGACCGTTCGTGTCCATGAACTGGCCAAACAGTTGGGAGTGACGTCAAGCGACGTTCTCAAGAAGCTCGCGGAGCTTGGCGAGGTCGCTAAGAGCGCGAGCACCACCGTTAGCGACCAGGTGGCTGAGCGGGTACTGCTCGCCTACGGGGACGTTGGCGATCGCCTCAGCGGGCCCTCCTCGTCGAAGGTCCTTGGTTGGAACGCAGGCGCCGTTCGTGCCCCGTCTCATGAAGACGTTCTGCGCAACATCTCTCGGCTTACTCGTGACTTCCCTGTCGCCGCCCAGCATCAGCAGGCGCTCGCGCGCCTAGGTTCTCAGTTCTTCTACGCTTCGCCGTGCAAGATCGCTTCGTTCGAAGACAGTTACGTTTCACTCGTGCGCTTTAGCGGCGCTATCGAGGCCGCATTCGGTCTAACTCGCGAGGTGATGTTCTTCTATAGCCGTCATAAGGATCTGCAGATCCGTACGTTCAAGGCAGCGCAGAGCGCTTTGGCCGGACTGCCGCGCGAGGTCACGCCTGACATCATGTTCTTCTGGGCCCCTGACCCGCGCCTCCGCGAGAAGGTCGATGACTGGTCGACCGGAGGCTTCCTTACCGTGCCGCTCATTCTGGCAGACCCGGACGATCCGGTCAGTTTTGTGTCACTGCTTCGGGACTACACCTTTTCACGCGACCTCTTCTACGAGACCACTCCCGTCCGCGGCGAGCGATTCTTTGGAAGGCGGAAACTGCTGCAGTCACTGAAGGACGACATTCAGAATCAGCGGGTCACCGGACTTTATGGCCTGAGGAAGGTGGGAAAGACCAGCGTTCTTACTGAACTGTCAGAAGTTCTGGAGAGCCCTACCACAGTAGTGGTTCTACGAGACCTGGAGAGTTTACCCTCTCCACCCGAGGACCCCATCCCAGAGCTGTTGCGCGATTTACGGTCGGACCTGCTGGACCAGTTTCGCTCCAGGAGATTGCGCACGAAGGAACTTGGAAACCTCGCGTCGGACGCATCGATGATGGACTTCAAACGCGCCCTGCAAAAGATTCTCCGGGGTAACGCGAGCGACGGGGTACGAGTCGTTCTAATGCTGGATGAAATCGAGTATCTTACCCCTTCGGATCGGATAGACATTCAAGAAGGCGACATGGCCTCTGTCGCGCAGTTCCTCGGGATTCTGCGGAGCTTGGTCCAAGAAAACTCAAATTTCACGTTCGTTCTGTCTGGACTGACGAGTGCCATCACGGAGAGTGGCCGTCTATACGGTCGCCCTAACCCTCTCTTCTCGTGGGCGAAGTCGAACTTTGTGTCCCCATTCGAGCGCTACGAAGCCGACGAGCTTGCGCTGTCGGTGGGTCGGCGTATGGGTATAGGCATTTCGAACGGAGCCCTCGAAGCCCTATATGAGGCAACCGGAGGGCATGCGTTCCTTTACAGGCACCTAGCATCGAACGTCGTGCATCTGTTGCCAGTGAATGTGTTCCACCGCCAGATGGATCGTGTTGCTGTTTTGAAGGCGCTGGAAGACTGGAGATTGATCGTAGCGGGTCACATGCAGGAGATGGTTGATCACGTCCGACGGTATTACCCCGACGAGGCGTTTCTTCTCGAGGTGCTTGAGTCAAACAAGGATGACTTCGCATCCTTCGCAAACGACCTTCCTTCGGCTCTGGGGCATCTCCTCAATCTCGGACTGGTGGAGCGCCAGGGCCGAACTTTTGAACTCACTCCCGTGCTGGAGATGCTATGAATGACGACCTCGGCCAGCACGCGGATGCGATGGTATCCGCGCTTCAGGAGCGCCTGCGGCGCCACAAACTGGTGTTCGTACAGCACGGCGCAGTTTTCGAGGGGCTCACCCCGGCCATCTGGGCCAGAAGCGGCGCCGACGTGGTTGATGTCGCAGACATTGCGACTGTGTCGGTGCGCCCGCAATTGCACGTTTCGGGGCTGGAGCGCTACGCAGCGGATCGGCCTGTCGGACCCACGCTCGGCGAGGTCCGCCAGATTGTTTCGGCGCTGCTGGGCGACGGCGTCGAAGTGTGCCTATGGTCGACCGCCCCGAGGGTCGCCTTCGTGCCGGTACCCGGTAGTTCACTTATCGACGACGCCTCGCCCTTCTTCCTTGAGTTGCTGCCAGTCATGGACGAGAACCCCGAGACCATCTACCCAGCCGTACGCCATGGCGGACTTCTTCCGGCCGTGTACCGGTCCGCGCTTGATCAACTCGGCGTGGCCGTCTTGGCTTCATTGGACCGGGCGATCTACGACGCGCAACTTGACCGCGAGTCGCTCTTTGAGATGCTGGACCCGCGAGAGGTCGAGGCACTTCGGGGCGCCGGTCTTGCCAAGTGCTGCGAGGGCGATCCATATCAACTCTCGGCTCCGATGCGGTTCAGCGAGCTTCGAGATCAACTTGCAGCCACTCTCGCCGCCCAACTGGCGCCACAGCCCGAATTGTCGGACATTTCGAAAGACTTGTGGACTATCGAACGAAGTATTCGGCTGGCTCTGCGCACTGCTGCCGAAACTGAGTTTGGTCCCAAGTGGCGCTCGGGTGTGCTTCACGGCGATCTCAGCAAAAAGGTGTTGGATCGGGCGATGCTTGACGGATTCGTCTCTGCAAAATCGGTGAAAGAGTTGCGAGACCCGATTGAATGGCTAACCTTGGGCGAACTCATCGAGGTGGTGACATCGGCGAAGTTCGATAACTTGGGGCTCCTCCCAATCTTCTGGACCAAGTTCGCCCAGGATGTCGTGCCAGTTCGAAACCGGCTGTCCCATATGCGCCACTTCAAGCATGTCGACAGAGGAGTGGTTCGCATGTGGGTCTCGCAAATTGCTCGCGTGCTCAACTGAGCAGACGGCTCGCTGACCCGCCTGCGGGCCTTGACGCCCAGCGTCATAGTGGGCGGTTCCGGCTACATCATTTGCCTCAGCTCACCCCTGCTGATCCGGGGGCGGGGGCCAGACACACATCCGAAGACGCTGGGCGAGTGAGGCCCGGTTGGTTGGCGCCCGGTGCAAGGCCGCGCGGACTGGCGATGACTGACGTGCTCCGGTGCCGTGGGGCCCACGGCACCGTGGGGTCCTGGGTGATCACGGTGCCGCCGGGCCGACGGCACCGTGGACTCTCGTGATGTTCGCGCTCCCTCGAGCCGTCTACTGGCACTGAGTTCACGAACTTCTCCTATTACGACACGGCACCGTCGGCAACGCAATGCCTCAGTGCCAATTACGACGTCCGATCGATCTCGCCCATCAGGTGCGCCCGACCTGTCATCCGCCTGCGCCGCCCCCGCTTCGTCCACCCTTCACCGACTTCACACGGTTTGCAGATCGAGGGGTATGGAGAGCCCGGCCCACCTACACGCTGTGGAAGGGCCGTGGTCGTGACCGTCTCGTTACGGCGGATGACAGCAGGGAATGGGTATCGCTACCTGTTGCGGAGCGTCGCCGTGGGCGACGGTGCTCGGGTCCTGTCGACGCCACTGACGCGCTACTACTCGGAGGTTGGTACGCCGCCGGGCCGATGGCTTGGGTCGGGGGTCAGGGCGTTTGGAACTGGTCAGCTCGTCGCGGAAATGCGTGTGAGCGAGGAGCAGCTCGCGTTGCTGATTGGCATGGGGCGCGACCCGGTCACGGGTGAGTCGCTCGGGCGCGCGTACCCGGCGTATCAGCGGTTGGCGGACCGCATCGATGCACGAGCGGCGGCGCTCGACCCGGACTTGAGCGTGGAGGAGCGTGCGGCCGAGACGAGCAGGATCGAAGCCGAGGAGACGTTGGCGGGCTTGCGCAGCGCGGTGGCTGGCTATGACCTCACGTTCAGCGTCCCGAAGTCGGTGTCGGTGTTGTGGGGAGTCTCCGACGCGGCGACCCAGGAGCGGGTTGCGAAAGCACATCACGCGGCGGTGGCCGAGGTCATCGGCTTCTTCGAGCGAGAGGTGGCCGCCACGCGGGCCGGCTTTTCCGATAGCGACGGCGCCGTAGCGCAGGTGCCCGTCGCCGGGATCGCCGCCGTGGCTTATGACCACTTCGATTCCCGTGCCGGTGACCCGCAGCTGCACACGCATGTGGTGGTGTCGAACAAGGTGTTGACGGGGATGGACGGGCGGTGGCGCAGCCTCGATGGCCGGCCGGTGTTCGCGTGCGTCACGGCACTGTCAGCGCACTACAACGCGGTGTTGGCGGACCGGCTCAGCCGAGAGGTTGGTGTGGGGTGGGAGTTGCGGCACCGCGGTGCCGACCGCAACCCGCAGTGGGAAGTGGCTGGCGTCAGCGATGAACTCATTGCTGAGTTCTCGAGCCGCACCCGGGAGATCGCGCGTATGAAGGACGAGCTCATCGCCGAGTACGTCGCACGGCACGGACGCATGCCGTCGCCCAAGACCATCGTCGAGCTGCGTGCCCAAGCGACGTTGGCCACCAGGCCACCCAAGGACCTGCGGTCCCTCGCCGACCTGACCGCCGAGTGGCGGCGCCGCGCGTCTGCGCGGCTGGGCGTCAATGCAACCGAACGGGCAGCAACGCTCGTGGGTGCACGCACCGTTCTGCTGACCGTCGACGACGTCCCCTCGGCAGCGATCGAGGCTATCGCCACGGACGTGGTGACCGCCGTGGCGGTGAAGCGGGCGGTGTGGACGCACTGGAACCTCATGGCCGAGGCTTCGAAGCAGACGATGGACCTCCGGTTCGCCACCACCTCCGATCGCGAAGCGGTCGTGTCCACGGTGGTCGACGCAGCTCAGCGCCTGTCGGTCTCGCTCACTCCACCGGCGCTGGCAAGCAGCCCGGTCAACTTCCAGCGCGAGGACGGCACGAGCCTGTTCCGGCCCCGGCACGCGGTCAAGTACTCCTCGACCGCAATCATGGAGGCAGAGGCTCGTCTCTTGACCCGGTCCGACACCATGACCGCGCCGGTTCTGCGTCACAATGCGCTCGGTCGGGTGCTGACGCACACGAAGTCTCGGCTCAACCAGCAACAGCGAACCGCCATCGAGAGCATCACAACGTCAGGCCGTCAGATGGACCTGCTCGTCGGTCCCGCGGGCGCGGGCAAGACGACAACGATGCGCGCGCTTCGCTCCGCGTGGATCGCCGAGCACGGGCAGAGAAGTGTCGTCGGTCTGGCACCCTCCGCGACCGCCGCACAAGCGCTGGGCGACGACCTGGGCGTCGCCTGTGACAACACGGCCAAGTGGCTGCACGAGTACGAGCGAGGACGCACGTACCTCCGCTCCGGGCAGCTGGTGATCATCGACGAGGCGACGCTCGCGGGAACGACCACGCTCGACCGGATCAGCGGCATCGCAGAGGCGGCGGGAGCCAAGGTCCTGCTCGTCGGTGACCCGTACCAACTGCAGTCGGTCGAAGCCGGGGGCGCCTACTCGCTGCTGGTCCACCGCCGCACCGACGCCCCTGAACTGAGCGACATCCACCGCTTCGTCCACGAGTGGGAGAAGCACGCCTCCCTCGCGCTTCGTCGAGGCGAGGTCGAGGTCATCTCGACCTACGTCCGCCAGAAGCGCATCCACGAGGGACTGACCGACGACATGCTCGATCGAGCCTACGAGGCCTGGCACGCCGACTGCCGCGCCGGCAAGGCGAGCATCCTCGTCACCGAGTCATCCCACGCCGTGCGAACTCTGAACGAGCGGGCCCGCGCCGAACGCCTGCTATTGGACGGCGCTGTCGATGGGCGAGAGATCTTGCTGGCCACCGGCAACAGCGCTGCAGCGGGAGATGTCGTGATTACGCGACGCAACGACCGCACCCTGCGAACCTCACTCGGCGGCTGGGTCAAGAACGGCGACCGCTGGCGGGTGGTCGACATCCGACGGGACGGCTCGCTGGTGGTCGATCGGCTCGACCCACGTTATGACGGCAAGACGGTACTGCCCCCTGAGTACGTCGCTGAATACGTCGACCTCGGTTACGCCGTCACCGCACACCGGGCACAGGGCATCACCGTCGACACCTCCCACGTCGTCGTCACATCGTCGACGACCAGGGAGAACCTCTACGTATCCATGAGTCGCGGCCGGGAATCGAACGTCGCCTACGTCGCCCTCGATCAGCCCGACGACAGCCACTCAACACCCGAGCCCGATGACACCGCGGCACGCACCGTGCTCTTCGGCGTGCTCACCCACAGCGGCACAAGCATGTCCGCGCACCAGACGATGGAGGCCGAGTACGCCATCCACGGCGGCATCGACCGCCTCGCCGCCGAACTCGAGACCATCGCCGCCGACGCTCAACGCCATCGTTTCGTGGAACTCCTGCACCGCTCCGGCCTCACACCTGAACAGCACCAAGCGGTTGTTCAGTCGAACGCCCTCGGACCGCTCATCGCATCCATGCGCAGAGCCGAGGCCTACCACCACGACCTCGAGAAACTGGTTCCCCGCATCGTGGCGCAGCACGCGCTCGACGATGCCGACGACATCGCAGCAGTCCTCCGGTACCGGATCGAGCAGACCGCCGCCTCCCCGCGCCGCGACTGCCAACTCACCCCACGCCTGATCGCCGGGCTCATCCCCGCACCCTTGGGGGACATGCCTACCGAGCATCGCCAGGCCCTCGACGAGCGAGCCGAACTCATCGAGACACGGGCCCGGGCACTCGTTGCCTCGGCCGTCGACGACGGTGCGCCCTGGTGTCGGCGCCTGGGAACGCCGCCCCTCGAGCCGCAGGCCAGGAAGCTCTGGGTCCACGCGGCAACCACTGTCGCGGCGTACCGCGATCGCTACAAGGTTGACGGTGACTTGCCGCTCGGCGGTGGAACGACAGCGCAAAAGCGGGCAGACAGTCAACGAGCGCAACGTGCCTTGCGCGAGGCAGCTCGGCTGTCGCGCTTGGCCCCACAAGCGCACCGACGCGAAGCGCCTGAGCTGCCTGCCGTCTCCGCTCGATAACCGGGTCCGAGAGCACGTGTCCACCAGTCCGCCGGCCCGCGCCGAAACACTCAGCCGGCTCCCAAGTACGACGCTGGGCGCCCACATCGAAGTCTTCCCGACAGGGAGGTCTGCGATGCTCCCGGGTTCGATCCCTCGAGTTGCGTCCGGGCCTGGCGCACGGTCCGTTGACGATGGCGCTCGGACGCCGCGTTGTAGAGGGGGCTCCGTCGTTGATCGGCGGATCGCATGGTCAAGTCGGCCAGGCGTCCAACGAGTTGACGCTGGGGTCGGCCTCTTGCGGGCCTGGCCACCGGGGCATGGTCAGGATCAATATTCGTAGCGGGTCCGCTCCGGTCGCGGTGAACTGGAACGGCACGCCGGTCTCGATGTCCACGGCCACCCCATAGGTCAGCGGCGTGTGCAAGGGAGAAGCGTCGGGGCCATCCACCCACCGCGCGAGCTCACCGGCGCCGTCCAGCGTCACCCAGAGCTCCACCACCGTGCGGTGCTGAACGGTCTTGGTCTTGCCTCCGGGCCGCACGATGCAGTGGGACAGTCCTCCGGCGTCGCACTCGGGCAAGAGTCGGATCTCCGACCCGTCGGGTGCTGCATAGTCCGCCAACAGCGGCAGATCCGCGGTCAGCAAGGGCCCCGCGGCCCTGTCGGGAGCAGGGTCGTGCTCGGCTGGCAGGTCAGGACGCCATGGCCCGGCGTCGGTGGTGTGGTGGCGGGACGCATCGAACCTGGGCGTCGTCGCGACGAACATCGTGAGATCAGCGCTGAGTGCGGAGCGGTACTGGTAGCGGGCTCCTGGTGGGATCAGGACTGCTCGTCCCGGCCGCAGCTGCACCGTGCTCTCCGCAGTTCCATCGTGGGCCCAGAGACTCCCACGTCCGGCGTGGGTGTAGAGCATCTCGACCATGCCGTCGTTCCACGACGGCTGACCCACGTGGTCACGCTTCACGAGCGCATGCGCGAGGTCGCCGCGGTCCTCGATGGGAGATGCCAGGAGGGGGCGGACTTGGGTTGTACCGCCGGGGGCTGGACGGGCCGCTGTTTCGCTGAGCCAAACGGTCTGCGCCATACGGTTCTCCCTTACCTGGACGCGGCTGGTGCAGGTGTGCCCTCTCGTCCCGACCGCGAAGCGATCTGTGGCGCGACCGACGCTTCAGGGTCGCATGATTGGGACGTCGACGCAGCCCGGGAAGAAGGGTCCTGCGGTCGGTTCGGATGACCGGAGGACCGGCGGCGCCGCGGCACCAATAGTGCGCCCAGTCAGGTGGTCTAGCGCTGTCGTACGGGCGCCATCTGGGAAAGTAAAATGCTGGCAACTTGCTGACGCAGCATCGGCTCGCGTTCCCGCACCGCACACGAGTGAGACGTCCGTGTGACGCTCGGGAAACGTTCTGTCGACACACTGCTGTCGTTGGTCTCCTCGGGAGGGGGAAGGAATGGAGGTCCCAGCGTTTGTCGCCGGAGGGGCCGGGGTCGCCTCGGACCACGTCTCCCTCGAGCTGCTCGACGGGTTTCGTCTCTGTGCCGGGACCGAGCAGGTTCAGTTGTCCGAGACGGCGCAACGCCTCGTTGCGTTCGTGGCGCTGGGCGGTCATCCGTTGCGTCGTCCGCTGGTCGCGGGGACCCTTTGGCCGGAAAAGACGGAGTCTCGGGCGTCCGCGAATCTCAGGTCTACCCTGTGGCGCCTCAATGCAGCCGGGCCCAGACCGGCGATCGTGTGCGCTGGCTCCGCTCTGGTGCTGGATCCGAGCGTGTGCGTCGACATCGTCGCGCTCCAGCGCCAGGGGTGGGCGCTCCTCGACAGGGCCACCGGGCGAGTCCCGGAACTGGGCACCGACTGGTTTTCGAAGGAGCTGTTGCCGGGTTGGTACGACGACTGGGTGATCCTCGAGCGCGAGCGGCTCGGGCAGCTCCAGATCCGTTTCATGGAGGCGCTGGTCCATCGCCTCCGGGAACGCGGAGAGCTGGCTCGGGCGATCGACCAGGCCATGCGGCTCGTGGCCCTCGACCCGTTGAGGGAGCGCAGCCAACTGGCCCTGATCCAGGCCTTGGTCGCCGAGGGTAGCTGGGGGCGCGCGCGGTGGCAGGCAGAGCAGTACTGCGAGCTGCTCGACGGCGCATTCGGAGTCCATGCGTCGGAGGCGTTCATGGCGGCGTACCGCACGTTGCTGCCGTTCGAGCAAGCGCTGAGTCCCTGACCGTCAGCTGTCATCCAGCCCCAGCCGCGTCGCCGCGGTGTAGCGGTCGACCCAGTCCCGTACTGCGGCCTCGATCTCGTCGGGTTGCAGGTAGGTCACCGTTGGCGGGGACGTGTCCGCAGCATCGAGCTTGGCGCTCACCCGCGCCCTCGTCTCGCCCCGGTCACTGCGCCAGATCCTCACGGCGAGCACTCCGACCCCTTGCGTCATGGCGCCACCATGCACGAGTCATCGTCACGGCACAGTCGCCCGAGCCGGGCGACGCCGGGGTGACGCACGGCGACCAGCATGGGAACGTGGCGGGCCGGCGTGGCCTGCCCGTTCGGAGAACCCGTGGGCACAGAGAAGACGCGTGACCGGGCCCGACCCGGCACGGACCAGACACGGTCGGCGGAGTCGGCACGACCCAGCCCAGGGCTGGAGCGCCCGGCCCGTGCGCCGGGTCGGCCTGCACCCATGACGGCTCGAGCAGGTGGTGCCGGTGGCATGCAGGCGCTGGCTCGTCGAGCCGCGGCGGAGCCGATCCGCGCCACCACCGTCGCGGCCCGGCTCGCGCCACCCACTGCTCGCGTGGTGCTCCCACCGGTGCGGGTGGCTGTCGTACCCACGGCTCGAGCGATGTCTGCGCCGGCCAGTACGCCGAGCGTTCAGCCTGCGGCAGCGCGTGGGGTTCCATCCGCGGCACCAGGGCGAGCCGCTGAGCCGCTCACCCAACCAGCCGCTGAGCCGCTCACCCAACCAGCCGCTGGGCCGGTCGCCGCACCGACCTCCGAGCCGGTCACCCAACCAGCCGCTGGGCCGGCCGCCGAACCAGCACCTGAGTCGGCCGCCGAGTCGGCCGCCGAGTCGGTCGCTGAGTCGGTCGCTGAGCCGGTCGCTGAGCCGGCCGCGCCCCCGGGCAAGGAGAAGGCCCCCGCGCCGGGTGCCGAGGACGCCACGGGTGCGAAGGGCGCGAAGGGTGGGAAGGGTGCCAAGGGAAAGGGTGCCGACGGGGAGGAGCCCGCGGAGGGCGGAACCCCGAGCGGCGAGGCGCCGGCGGGTGGCGTGACCCTGCACATGCCCGAGCCGCCATCCGGGCCGTCTCCCGCGACGAAGCGCCGGATCGGAGGTGTGCAGGCGCGGGCTGGCAAGGCCTCGAAGGCGCACGGCGCCCTTCCCGACGGCAAGAGCCAGGTCAGTGACGCCGAGAAGGCGGTCAGCGAACCCGAGGCAGAGGCGAACGCCAAGGCTCAGCAGGCGCTCATCGCCCAGGTGCAAGCGGCGCCGAGCCCGGAGATCGAGAAGCTGTGCGAGCGGATCCGCGATGTGATCGCCAACAAGCGGCCGCCGGACGAGGACGCCCTGGCGGCGGCGGAGCCGGACCAAGAGGCGGCCGAGGCCGGCAGTCAGCTCAACGCCACGGTCGAGGGGGAGACGCAGAAGGTCCAGGGCAGCTACGCGCCGATCGACGGCACCCCGACGCCGGGTGCCCCGAAGCAGGGTCAGGAGGCGCCACCGCAGCCGGGTGTCGGCGACACGCCCCCGGTCGGTGCCCAGGCGGCCGTGCCAGACGCCGTACCTGCGGAGAACGTCTCGCTCGACAAGGACGCTGAAGAGTCGCGCAAGAAGGCGCAGGACGCGGGCATGAACACGGCGCCGGCGCAACTGGTGCAGTCGGGGCCCGTGGCGGAGGCGCGGAGTGCGCAGGGCGAGCTCGACCAGGTTGCGAAGGAAGACCCTGCCAAGGTCATGGCCGGGCAGCAGGAGGCGCTGACCAAGGCCGAGGGCGACATGGCCGCGCTCCAAGCGAGGACGCTCGCTGCGCTCGAGGCGTCGCGGGCCGCGACCGCGACGGGGAACGTCGCACGCCAGGGCGCGATGGTCGGCTCCGAGGAGTCGATGCGAGCCGCCGCGGCCGCGGAGGCGCAGAAGATCTTCTCGGACGCGAAGACGCTGGTGACGGCCCAGCTCAAGGACCTCCCAGCCACGGCGATGGCCGAGTGGGACGCGGCGAAGGAGGTCCTAGCTTCGAAATTCAAGGCCGACCTCAAGCCCGTGCAGGACCGGGTGGCCGAGCGGCACTCCGGTGCCGGCGGTTTCGTGGTCGGGTTGTGGGACGCCGTCACCGGCCTGCCCGACTGGGCGGAAGAGGGGTACGCGAAGGCCGAGACCGCCTTCGGCGACGGCGTGATCGCGAAGCTCCGTGAGATCTCCACCAAGGTGAACGCCGTCATCATCGCCTGCGACCTGATCATCACCGATGCCCGGACACGCATCGCAAAGGTCTTCTCCGACCTACCCGAGTCGATGACCGCCTTCGCTGAGCAGGAGCGGGCGAAGTTCGACGGCCAGCTCGACCGCTTGCACGACGACGTCGCCGCGACCCGCGACAACTTCAACAAGGAGCTCATCGCGAGCTCGAGTGCTGCTGTCGACGAGGTGCGGGCCGAGATCGCCGAGCTCCGCAAGAAGGCCGGCGGCCTGATCGGTCGCATCGTCAACGCGATCAACCGCTTCATCGACGACCCGGTCAAGTTCATCATCGAGGGACTGCTCGACCTGCTCGGGATCCCGCCCGCGGCGTTCTGGGCCGTCGTCGCCAAGATCAAGAAGGTCATCGGTCAGATCGCCGACGACCCGCTCGGGTTCGCGAACAACCTGCTCCAGGGCCTGGCTGACGGCTTCGGTCTCTTTTTCTCCAACTTCGGCACCCACCTGCTGAAGGGCTTCCTGGAGTGGCTGCTCGGCGGGGTCAAGGACGTGCAGGTCCCCAAGGACGTCTCGCTGAAGAGCATCATCACGTTCTTCCTCCAGCTGATGGGCATCACGTGGCCCAACATCCGCAAGATCCTCGTGAAGCTCGTCGGCGCCAAGAACGTAGCGCTGGTCGAGAAGGTGTACTCGATGGTGTCCCTCCTCATCGAGAAGGGGCCCGAGGGCATCTACGAGATGATCAAGGAGAAGCTCGACCCGGCGGCCATCGTCGACCAGGTCGTGCAGATGGCGGTCGAGTTCATGGTCTCCGCGATCATCAAGCAGGTCTCGGCGCGCATCATCATGCTGTTCAACCCGGCCGGAGCGATCCTCCAGGCGCTCGAGGCCATCTACCGGGTGCTGAAGTGGGTGTTCCAGAACGCCGCCAAGATCTTCACGCTCGTCGAAACCGTGGTCAACGGCATCGCCGACATCCTGGCCGGCAACACCAAGGCCTTTGCGGCGGCGGTCGAGAAGGGCCTCGCGATGCTCATCGCGCCGGTCATCTCATTCATCGCCGACTACCTCAGCCTCGGCGACCTGCCCTCGATCGTCGCCGACAAGGTCAAGAGCATGCGCGAGTGGGTCCTCGGCATGATCGAGAGCGCGCTGACCTGGCTGGTCGAGAAGGGCAAGGCGCTGCTGGCGGCGATGGGGATCGGGAAGAAGGACAAGAAGGAGAAGGCTGCCGACGATGACGTGGGCGAGGACATCTCCTGGACGGTGCGCAACGAGTCGCACCACCTGTGGATCGCGGAGGAGGGCGAGCACCACGAACCGATGATCGCCAGCAAGCCGCACCCGGTGGCCAAGGCGCTCACCATCTACCGGGAGCAAGCCAAGAAGCTGGCCGAGTCGGATGAGGAGGCGGCGGGTGAGGCGACGTCGGCGATCGACAACGCGGCGTCGGCCCTGGCTGCGTTGACGGCTGCTCTCACGGCCTTCGAGGGCAAGGTGTCCGCGGGTGCAGAGGACTCCGAGCTCGCCGGCGATCGAGCCAAGGTCAACTCGTTGCAGGAGCAGCTCAAGGAGGCCGTGGCGGAGGCGCAGGAGCACCTCGGCCTCGACGACGACGAGCGCGTGAAGGCGGCGAAGAAGGCTTTCGAGTCGAGCCCGTTCTCCACCAAGGAAGAGCTCGCGCCGTTCCTCGACGTGTCCGAAGGTCACGCGCGCCGGATCGCTGGCGCGTGGAAGAAGAAGGGGATTCTGTTCCGCCTCGAGTCCAGCGAGAAGGACCCAGAGGGTCTCAACACGTTCGACCCGGCGGTGGCACGCTGGCGCGAGGTGAGTCCGGGCAACCGGCAGAAGTACGGCTATGTCAACCCGAAGAAGACGTCGGCGCCTGGTCTGGAGATCCTGAGCATGGGGCTGTTGGGACGACGGATCAAGGGCGAGTTCGTCAAGGCCACGGCGCAGGAGAAGCGGGACCCCGGTTACCACCAGAAGTGGGCTCACTACGAGAGCGCTGTGCCGGGCGGTGACCCCGATTTCATGTTCGATGAAGCGATCCTCGGCCACGCCGGTGAGGGCGCTTCGGGACACTGGAACACGAAGGGACACCTTCAGGACAGGGAGGCCAATTATGCGTGGAATCAGCGGCCGTCGAGCTACCACGGGCCAGAGCAGGCGCAGGAGTCCGCAGCCAGCGGTGCCGATGCCCAGCGCTATGAGCTGCCGACCAAGGAACGGGGCAGCCACCACTCGTGGTGGGGAGGCAACCCGTGAGTAAGGATGTCGAGGAGATCGCCAGCGCCTACGAGTCCTGGTTCGGGCCTCCGGTCACGGTGATCCGGGGTCGCACCGGAGCGGAACCCCCTCCGATCGGTGTCGTGCACCGTGTCCCCGTTGGAAAGGAGCTCGACGATCCAGTCGCCAACGTGACCCTGCTCGGGACGTTGGGCGCCTCTTCAGCCGGGGTGGTTCAAGGCCTGGCCCGCGAACTCGCCTTCGAGGTGCGCGGGACGCTAGACGAGCCCGCGATCCGGGCCAACGCCGAGGCACTGGCCGACCTCGCCGAGGTCCCGCTACGCACCGGGCGGGCGTTCGCCGTGCACGACCTGCTGACCAACCTCTCACTACCGGCCTTTCCCGGGTTCGACACCGCCCTGCTCGTGGATTGGGACCCGGTCGACGGCTTCACCTTCCTGCCTCCCTTTGAGAATATCGGCCTGTTGCGGGTACTGCCGCTGCTGCCGTCGGAGGTGGCCCACATCGAGGGTTTCGCAGACCGAGGAGAGGGCTACCTCTCGCTCGTCAACAGGGGGATGGACGAGGTCGATCCCACACGGGAGCCGACCCTGTGAGCCGGCGGACCGAACAGGAGCTGGACGTCGCGCGGGCCCGCGGGGCGCTGGACGTCGAGCGGGCTCGCACGGAGCTCGGCGAGGCACTCGACGAGCTGAAGGCCGGCCTCGACGAGGTGCTCGCGGCGGCACGGCAGCGGATGGACGAGAAGCAGCACGAGCCCGTGGCGGCCGGGACGGACCTGACGCCTGACGTGGCGGGGTCGCTTTGGGAACTCACGCGACGGATGCCTGGCGTCATCGGCAACAGTCTGTCGGGTGACCACGACCGGGTGCAGTCGGCGCGGGAGACGCTGAACCGGCTCGACGGGCGGCTGCGGGGCGCGGGAGTCGAGCTCGACGATCACCTCACCGGGTACGCCGACCGGCTCGCGTCGTTGCGGGACGACCCTGGCGGGTCAGGACCGCGGCACCGGCGGTGACGGCAGCCCTACCCGCTGCAGCTCTGCGCGGATCGCCCGGTCGACGTCTGCGACCGTGACCGCCGGCTCCTCGGGATCGCGGGCGACAGCGGCGTACGTGGCCGCCAGGACGACCTGCACGATGGCCGCGGCCGAGAGCCGCGAGCCGGTCGAGAGTCGTACGAGGTCGTCGTCGTCGAGGTCGTGGGCGACAGAGGAGAGCGCCATCCGCCAGATCCGCAGCCGGGCGGCGTCATCGGGGGTCGGGAACTCGATCACCTGCTGGATCCGGCGGGTGAAGGCGGCGTCGAGGTTCTGCCGCAGGTTCGTGGCGAGGATGACGACGCCCTCGTGCTCCTCGATGCGCTGCAGCAGGAAGCTGGTCTCCTGGAGGGCGTACCGATCCTGGGCGTTGGTCACGGTCCCGCGAGCCCCGAAGATCGCCTCGGCCTCGTCGAAGAAGAGGAGCGCGTGCGCCTCCTGCACGTCGCGGAGCACGCGGTCGAGGTTCTTCTCCGTCTCGCCGACCCACTTGCTCACGACCTGCGACAGGTCGACCTTGAGGAGGTCGCGGCCCAGGTCCTGCGCCAGCAGCCCCGCGGCCAACGTCTTGCCCGTGCCTGACGAGCCGCTGAACATCGCCACCAGCCCCTTCGGCCCCGCACGACCAGGACCGAGGAGCTGCTCCACCCGCGGCCGGTGGGCGATCCGGTCGCGCAGCGCCCTGAGCTGGGAGAGGGTCTCGGCCGGCAGCACGATGTCGTCGAGGGTCATGCCCGCCGGCGGTTCCACCCGGCGGGCAACCTGCAGCAGGCGGCGTGACGACTGCCGCCTGCACGCGTCGTCGAGGTCCAGCCGGGTCGGTCGCCCGTCGTCGCCGGTGCGTGACCGGGCCAGCTCGCCGGCCATCGTCAGGGCGTCGTGCATTCGGCCCGGCGTGAGCAGAAACGTGCCGGCGAGCTGTCTGGCGACCGCGCCGACGTCGACGCCGTCTTCCGGGTCGGGACTCCAGTCGGCATCACGCAGCAGCCGCGACCAGATCGCCTCGCGCTCGGCCAGCCCGGGGGAGGGGCACGGCACGCGGAGGAACGGTCCGCCATGGGGCATCCGAACCGGTGGGTCCCACGGCTGCGCGTGGTCGACGAACGTCGGCTTGGGATGCCGTGCCGCGGCAATGAGCAGCTCCGCCCACCAGCGGTCGTGCTCCGCCTCACGCCCCACGAGCACCTCGCAGCCGCGCCACATGACGGCCGCCTCCCGAAGCACCGCCTCGCGATACACGTCCCGGTGCAGCCCGTCACCGTGCGCCGCCGCGCGACCGGCATCGACAACCATCAGGGGCACCCCGACCTGGGTCGCGACGCAGCGGGCGACCGCCGTACGCCCGCTGCCTTCGGCTCCGAGCAGCGCTAGCGTCGCGGAAGGGGAGTCCCCTGCGGCGCACGCTCTGGCCAAGGACTGCAGCTCGGCCAGTTGGGCGTCACCGAGCACGAGCCGGTCCCAGAGGAGCGGTTCGGCGAGCTGCACGGCGTCGGTGAGCCAGCCCTCCAGGTGGTTCTCACCGAGCAGGAAGCCGACGATGCGGTCGTCGACGGTGATCGACCGGGAGGCCAGTCCGGCGTCGCCGTTCGAGGACGGCTCGGACAGAGTGATCAGCCGATGGGCGACGAGCGGCGCGTCGGGCGCGAACCGCGCACGGAAGCCGGCCAACCCGGACGGTCCGGGACGCACGATCTCGGCCAGCAGCGAGACCGACGGGCTCCGGAGCCATCGTTCGTCGGCCAGGTAGGCGAACAACCGCCGGTACCGGCCGTCGAGCTCTCCGAGGAGGCAGATCATCAGCACCGTGATGTCCGTCCGCTCCAGGCCGAACGACGTCTGGAGGCGTGTCAGCGGCAGGACCCCGTCGTCGGTGCGTTCGCAGCGTTCGCGGATGCTCGTGTGCGTCGCGTACGCCCTGCCGACGAGGACGTGCGCTGCCGCGGGGACGTCCGGCTCGGCCATCGGCTCGGTGAAGTCGTGGCTCAGGTAGCGCTCGACCTCGCGCGGGTCGAGGATCCCGGTTCCCCACGCGGTGTCGTCGCGCTGCTCGCCGACGGCCGCTCGCCACCGCTCGACCTGCGCGCGCACGAGCAGCTCCGCCACGCGCAGCTCGTCGTGGAGGTGCTCCTGGCCCGAGTGGTAGGCCGCCGCGTCAGGTGCCATGCTCCCAGCCCGTCACGAAGCGGATCCGCCGGCCGCCGAGCGTCGTGCCGGCGTCGAGGGGCTCGAGGTAGCCGGCGAGGCCGAGGACGATGTCGTGGGACCGAGGAGCCAGGAGCACGGTGAGGTCCTCCTCGCCCACCTCGACCGAGGCGGGCCGGCGGACGAACGTGCTCAGCAGGAAGGGCACGCTCGATCGCGCGAACCCCGGCAGCCACCGCGCCCAGGCCTGGACGCAGCTGACGGCGAGGAGGTCGAGGAGGAGATCGTCGGGTCCGTCGCGACCGAGGGAGACGGCGGTCAGGGCGTCGGCGACGACGTCGCGCCCGGTGACGTCGTCCGGCGGCGGTACGACGTCGAGCTCGGCCCCGGTCCACGGGAGCATGTGTCCCACCGCGTCCGCCACGACGGCTGCGAACCCGGTCGCCCCGTGCGGGACGGTCACGGTGTGAAGTGGCTCCTCCACCACGCTCAGGCCGAGCAGCCGTCCGACGGCGAGCCGACAGGCGTCGCCGAGGCGCCCTGAGGGCACGGGGTCGCCAGCCGCCTCGCGCACGGCGGCGACGACCGGGTCGTCGTCGGCGGACCCGGTCCACCGGCGCAGCAGCGCTACCAGCAGCGGGTCGGCCTCGGGCCCAACGCGCCCGAGCAGGTACGGCGACAGGCCGAGGTCCATGGCCCCGCGGAGCAGCAGCAGGCCGCCGGCCGTCGCAGCCTCCCAACCGTCCAGGACCGGCTCGGGCTGCGGGAAGCGCCGCTCGAGCAAACGGGCGACCTGGACGGCCGACGGTGTCGGCGCGAGAGGGGAGGCGTGGCCGGCCGGGGAGCGGGGCTGGGGGACCTCCGTGTCCGGACTGCTAGGGGCCGAGCCCGCACCCTCCCCGGGCGGTGGCGCCTCGGCTGCGCGGCGTGGCGGCACGGGGGTCGCCGCGTGGGCCGGGGCGGGCGTCGGGGAGCGGCGCTCCCAGAGCCGCAGGACGTGGGCCGCCACGGCCCGGGCGAGGTCGTCGTCGTCCCAGCGCGGAGCCGCCTGCACCAGCGCGGTGACGAGCTCGACGAGGTTGCGCGGCGAGGTCGGGCGCCGGGGATCGAGGGCGAGGTGCGGGTCGGCGGCAGCCTCGGCGAGGTCGGCGAGCACCCCGCGCGCACGGGGCGACAGGACGGCTGCGACGTCGTCCTCCGCGGGGACCGAAGCCTCCGCGCGACGCGCGGCGATCCCCGCCGCGAACGCCTCTTGGTCGAACCAGTGGTGGTGGCGCGCCGCGGCGACCAGCCGCTCGACCACTGTGTCGGGGAGAGGGACGACCTCCGGGAGCAGGGCCTCCGTCGCCGCCGCGACGGCGCGGCCCAGGCTCGCAGGGTCGCGCCAGTCCGGGGGCGGCTCCGAGCGCGAGAGCACGGTCACGACCCGGTCGTCGACCGGCACAGGTGCGCCCACCGCGGCGTGCACGACGGTGGCGGCGGTCGTGACCAGCGCCGACCAGGCGGTGCCGTCGTCGCCCGTGCTGTCGACCAGGTCGGCGGCACGGTGGCCGAGCCTGTCGAGCAGGGCGTCGAGGTCGCCGTGTCGACTTACCCGGGCGAGGATTCGCCAGCGCAGGGCCCGGTGCGCAGCAAGGAGGGCGGCCAGGTCGGCGGAGCCGTCACGGCGGCGGAAGGGCTCGAAGGCGTCGTAGTACCAGCGGTGCGCGTGGCCGTCGAGACAGTCGTGGACGTACGCCGCGACGTAGGCCGCGTCGTCGGCGAAGCGGACCACGCAGTCGTCGTCGGTGGGGTGCTCACGCAGCAAGCGAGCGACCGAGGCGGTGACCGAGCCCGCCAGTCCTGTGGGCGCCGACTGCGAGTCGGCCCGGAGCGTCGCCGTGCACGCCAGTGATCGGATGACGACGACCTCATCGCCGTCGAACGCCGACGTCAGTGCCGCGAGCAGGTGCTCGCGCGCCGCCTGGCCGGCGAGCAGGTCGACGACGCGCGGTGTCGGGTCCTGGTCGCGTGACCCGACCACACGGCCGGCCAGCTTGAGGTGCCCGATGCTGACGTCCATGCCCCCTCCGCGTCCGTCCTCAACCGATCCCGTCGACCACCGAGAAGAGCGAGAGCAGGGTGGTGGCCTGCAGGCCGGCCAGGTAGGCCCGGGCCTCCTCGCTGAGCTGTGCCTCCTGGACGGACGACGCCGACACGCGGCCGCCCACCACCAGGTTGCCGGCGATCGTGACGGTGCCGCCCTCGTCGACGACGAGACGGGGGACGAACTCGTCGTCCTGCCAGGTGCCGACCACCAGCCTTCGAGGCAGGTCGCCGGGCTGGGCGGGGGGCATCGCCACCCGCAGCTCGTGGGCGACGTCGCTGGCGGAGTGGCTCAGGGACCACTCTGGGGTGTCGAGTGGTGGAACCGGAAGCGGCGGGCCAGCGGGGTCGAGCACGAGCGCACCTCCTCGGAGCGCCAGCTGGCCGTCAACGGTCAGCTGCGCGTCGAGGTGCACGCCGCCGGTGGCGCTGACCGTGAGCGGGTGGTTCCCTGCGGCATCGGGCAGCCCGACCGCGAGGGTGGGGTCGGCGCCCTGCTCGAGGGTGAGCCAAGGCGTGCCGTCGGGGGTCTCGACCGCGCCGCCGACGAGCCCGATCCACGGGCGCCGGTCGATCTCGACGACCGGCGGCGCGTCCGGGTCGGTGAGGTCCCGGGTGATCCGGCCAAGGTAGACCGGCCACCGGCGCACCGGGTCGTCCGGCGGGGGCCTGCGGCCAGGGTCGTCGAGGTCGGCGGGGTCGACGCCGGGCGGCCGTCGGGGGTCGAGGTCGACAGCATCGGAGAGCTCGACCACCGCCGCGTCGGCGAACAGGTCGACACCGTCGTCAGGCGCCGGCACCGACCTCCGGTCGTAGCCCACCCAGACGTCCACCGACTCGACCCCGCGCACGTCGAAGCCGCGCAGGTCGAGGCCATGTGCGCTGTCGAGGACGACGTCGCGTCCGTAGCCGTCGATGGCCAGCCCGGGCTCCACGACGAGGTCGCCGTCGACGAGCACCACACGCAGTCCGGCGGCGACGCCCCACCGGTGGCCGGTCGTGTTGTGCCGACGATGACCGGTGAGGTGGTAGGCCTGTTCGTCGACGAAGTCGGACGTGCGCAGCACCCGTCCGTCCTGGAACCGCGGTCGTTGCATCGGTGCTCCTATCCGCCGTCCAGCGCGGTGGTCGTGGCGCGCTGGGCGGCTACGGAGCCGTTGGCGTCGAAGGCCACGACCGCCACGACCACCTGGCCAGGCGTGCTCGCGGTGAGGGGTGGCGACCACGGCACCGCGGCCGACTCGACGAGGACCTCGGTGCCGGAGGTGGTGGGTCCGCCGAGGTCGACCAGGACGAACCGGCTGGGGGTGCCCTGGCGCCGTGCCTCCAACGCCACGCCCCAGCGGGAGAGCGTGACGGTCGGCTTGATCTTGATGGCGAGCGGTGTCTCGTCCCCGGACGTGTCGTCGGGGGTGACGACGAGGCCGATCACCGCGCCCGATGTGTCGGTGGCGGCGCCGACCACGCGGCGGGCCAGGACGTCGGCGAGCATCTCGACGAAGCGCGGGTCCTCAGGGTCGGGCGGGATCTCACCCTGGGACACCGAGCCGGCCACCTCGAGGTCGCCGTCGATCGTGACGGTGCCGGCCGCGTCGACGACCAGCGCAGGGGTAAAGGTCGAGCCGAGGACCGTGCCGATCGCCACGCGACTCTCTGTGGGGGGCGAGCCGGGGGGCGCCGCCAGCTCGATCCGCAGCTCCCGGGCCAGGGTCGTGCCGTCCTCCGCGAGGACGTCGAGGGCGCGGATGCTCCACGGCACCGAGGGCTCGGTCGGAGGCCGCGAGGACAGGCGCAGCCCACCCTCCACCACCACCGGATCGCCGTCGCTGGTCACCGTCCCCGCGGCATGGTGCCCGCCGCGCACACCCAGCTCGAGCTCCGACCCACCGTCGCGCAGCCGGACCCGGGTGCCCGCGGCCGGACCATCGGGGGTGACCTCGACCGAGGGGCGGCCGACGGGGTGGACGACGGCCGTGCCGACCAGTCCCGGCCACGCCGGCGTGCCCCTGGCGTGGGCCAGGGCGAGGTGGCGTGCGGCGTCGGCCTCCCGGGACTCCGACTCCCGGTTGAGGTCCGCCGCGTCCAGCCGGCGGCCCTCCCGGAAGTCCGCCCGCCCGGTCATCGCGTACCACGCACCCACTGCACGGCGTCCAGCCAGATCGCCTCGGCGACGGGATCGCTGCATCCCAGCACCACGGCGATCTCGCCCGGCTCGAGCATCGTGATCTCATCGATCGTGCTGGTACCCGCGTCCTGGAGGCGCCGGGCGTAGGTCTTGCCGATGCCTCGCAGGTCCTCCAGCCCACCCTCGTCGTCCGCCTTCCTGTGGTGGAGGAACCCGATCACCCGGGTGCCCAGGCACTGGTCCTCCACGACGATCGGCTGCGGCGCCGGGTCACCGCAGGCCCACCACAGCCGGTCGGTGGCGTCGAGCACCTGGAGGAGGTCGTCGGTCGTGCTCGGCACGTCGAGGACGGTCCTTGGAGTCGTCCTGGCCAACCGCCGCCACTGGGAGCAGATCTGCTCCCAACGTTGCCAGACGAAGTCGCCGAGGTCCTCGGCCCCGGATGGCACCGGCCGCGTGTCGGGTCCGAGCTCGCGACGGTGGGGGCGGTAGGCGTCGACCCGGGTGACGACGCACGTCGTGCCGTGCGTGTCCTCGACCCGGCGCAGCCAGACCCGGGCGAGTCCGACCCGGTCGGTGTCGCACCGGCCGCACGGGCGACGGAGCAGGCGGTGCCGGCACGCGATGACGAGGTCGAGCAGTGCCCGGACCATGACCTCCTCGACCTGCGTAGGGCCGTCGGCCCCGTCGAGCTCGGCACACGTCCGGTCCCACCAGTCGCACGGCGGGTCGACCACCCGCTCGCGCAACCACGCCACGACGTCGTCGCGGCTTGCATCGGCCTTCTCGCCGGCCTCGACCCAGTGCCGGACGATGTCGTGGCAGGCGTGGTACGCCGCCTGGGCGCGCTCGGCAGCATCCCTCATCGGGTCGGACCTCGGGAACGGGACGCGCACTGGCTCGACCAGCGCGCCCTCGCGGAGCCGGGTGGGCACGATCCGGGAGTCCGGGTCGCACCCGCGGTCGCACCCGCAGCTGCAGGTCTCCGCGAGCTCCGGCACGGCCGGTGAGACGAGCTGGGACAGCACCAGGTCGACCACGACGTCGCCGCAGGGGTCGCGCGGCGGCGGCAGTGGCGAGGCGGACGTGTCCGGGCCCCTCGTGTGGTCCGGATCTCGCGTGTTCCCGGGCTCGCGCGCCGGCTCGTCGCACGGGGGGCGCACGGCGCAGCACCCCGTGAGGTCGACGGACTGCGCCTCGCACAGGACGATGTCGTGGCCGCAGCAGTCCACGGCGTACCCGGGTTCCACGACGACCGAGCCGGGCCGGTCGGGATCACAGTGCACGTCCAGGCCGCACACCACGCCCCAGCCGCCGCGGTGGCGGTGCAGGCCGACCCTGGCGTCCGTCCAGTCGACGAGGGCGGTGAGGTCGGTGTCCGAGAGCACCATGCCCGCGGTGAAGAGCGGCCGCTCCAGGCACTCGAGGTCGCACGTGTCCGGCACGTCACAGCAGTGGCACGGCTGCGACGGCCCGGACCTGCCGCAGCCGCCGGAAGCGCCGCAACCGCGCGGTGCCACCGGTAGCGGGTTGGGGTGGGTGGTCATGCTCGTGCCTCCTTCCGGTCGGTCACGTAGAACCAGCTGCGGAGCACGCCGCCGAGCACTCCGTCTCCGCTCGGGAAGCTCCCGAAGAAGTCCGCGTCGACGGGCAGCCCGTGGCAGTCGTGGACGAGGTCGCCGAGCAGCGTCACGAAGACGGTGTCCCCGACGAGACTGCGCGTGCCACCGCGTCGTCCCGACCCCGTCAGCACGTCGGGGTGGACGGTGAACACGGCGTCCCGGCCCTCGACGCGTGGCGGGTGGTCGGGGTCGTAGGGGAGTCGCTCGCGGGCACCGGTCGAGTCCTCGATCTCGACGAGGAAGGTGTGGTGGTTCACGCCGACGCGGTCCTGTTCCCCGTCGGCCAGGTCGCGGTCGAAACGCACCCGCAGCTCGCCACCGCTGTCGTCGAGGTCGTCGACGGCCACGTCCCTGCCGTGCTCCCAGCTGGTGCCGACCACGTGGGTGAGGTAGGCGGGCGGTGGGGGGAGCGACCGGCGGACGGCCGGTCGCAGGCCGTCGCGCTCGGCGTCGACCTCGATGGCCTCACCCCGACAGCGACTGAGCAGGGCGATGGGCACGCAGTCCCCCAGCACGCACGTCGGCGCCAGGCAGCCGTCGCCCTCGGTACCGCAGCCGCAGCCGCAGCCGCGGTCACGGCCACCGCCGCAGCCGTGCTCCTCGCCGCAGCCGCACCCGGTGTCGCTGCCCGCTTCGTCGCCGCGCGCGAGCGACGCCCACGGGTCGTCCGGGTCGTCGCCGACGGGGTGGACCTCCAGCCGCCACCGCTCGACCACGCGGCCGGGCTCGGTCCCCGTCCCGTGGTCGCAGCCGCCGATGATGGCGGGCAGCGGGTCGGTGAGGCACTCCTCGTAGCGCAGGCACAACACCGCCAGGGCGTCCTCGTCGCTTGTCCGCTCCGGGTCCACCTGCCACTGCACGGCCTCACGGCAGGGCAGCACGATCTCCCGCCCGCGGCAGTCGATCGCGATGCCGGGGTCCACCCAGACCCACTCGTGTGCGCAGTCCGCGCGGTCGTGCGGATGTACCGCCAGGCCGCACACCGTGCCCCACCCGTGCAGCAGCCGGTTGTGCAGCCGGTGCCGCTCGAGGTGGTACTCCTGCTCGTCGGTCAGGTCGCGTGCGGTGATGAAGCGACCGGTGAACCACCGGAGCCGCGTCGCGCTCACCGCACCCCTCCTCGCACCGCCACCCTCGTGCGTGCGTCGCATCGCCTGCCTCCTCACCACGTCGTCCACTCAGACCACCACCGCGTCGACACCCACGCGCCCGCTGCGACCGGCCGCGGGCGGAACGACCAGACCGCGGCGACCGAGCCGCAGCCCCAGCCCCAGCGAACTGCCACCGCAGCCGCCCGACGCCAGCCTGGCCACGGGCCAGTCGCCGACGAAGGTGTCGATCCCGACCAACCCCTGCTCGCCGACGACCGCACGAGGCTCGACCAGCACCAGGTCGTGTGCCACGTGTGCGGGCTTCTCCGCCGACACCAGTCGCTCGAAGCGCTCCTGCTCGTCCCGGTCGGTCAGCAGCGGCCGCGGCACGACGACCGAGAAGCGGTGCGCGTGCACCCGGAACCGGTCCGTCAGCCGGTCGCCGACCGAGACCAGCCGGATGTGCTCGGCGTGCCGACGTCCGAGCACCGGCCGCCCCACCACGTCGTCGCTCCAGGTGCGCTCGCCGGCCGCCATCGGCACCGTCGTGCGACCGACCAGCGCTGACTCACGCTCGCGGAACCCTTCGACCAGCACGGGCAGGTCGGGCAGCGAGCGACCGGTGGACGCCTCGAGATGCGTCCGGAGCAGCGCCGTGAGTGCGGCCGGCGTTCCCCGGCGCCGGTGCCAGCGCGGTGCGGCGACCAGCATCGCCCGCCGTTGATCGGGGCGCCAGCCGCGCTCGAGGGGCACGCCGAGCTCCCCGGCCAGCACGTCGAGCCACTCCTCCGGCACTGCCGCCGGGGAGAAGCGTGCGGGCAACGACCTCAGGCTCTGCTCCACGCGGTCGAGGTCGGTGCCGAACATCGCCAGGAACCGGCGGAGGAAGTCGGCGTCCGCGTCGTCGCTCCGGAAGACCGCCGGCAGGAAGCGCTCCAGCCCCTTCCCCTCCGGCTCCACCAGCACCCGATCGAGGGACGGGGAGGCCCAGCCGTCGCCGTGCAGGCCGATCCGCAGGACCAGGTGGCGACCGCGCGGTGACAGCACGGCGTGGTCCACTCCGGCGGTCGCGTCGCCGGCGGCCCCGATCCAGTGGGCCGGGCTCCACGCGTCGGGCGGCACGTCGGCCGGGTCGCGTCGTTCGTCGCTGGTGTAGGTCTCGACCGTCGTCGCGCACCCGGGCGGGTGCGTACCGGTCACGGTGATCCGGTGCCACCTGCAGCCGAGAACACCACTGTCGAAGGGCTTCCCGGTCCACCAGCCCGCGGCGCCGTAGGGGGCGTCGCCGGCGTACTCGTCGGGCGGGACCGTGCACGCCTCGCCGCTCGTGTCGAACCAGCCGTCGGCATCGGCGTCGGATCCGGCGAATCGGTACGGCGCGGGTACCCGGAACCGGCCCGCGTGATCGACGGCGAAGGCGGGCGCAGGCACGAGCGGCCTCAGGGCGTCGGCCTCGCGCAGCACCTCCCAGCCGCCGTCGGCCGCCGACAGCACGGACCCCTCGAGGTCGTCGACCCGCCACGGCCGGCCCGTCGAGTCCGCGACCACGCGGCGCCAGGCGCCGTCCGGGATCCGGCCGGGGTCTGGCCGGCGTTCCAGCCGGTCCAAGGACGGTGTGGTCGTCCAGAGCCGGCCGCGGTCGTCGAGCACGTGGAACACGCCGGCATGGCCTGCGACAGCGACCGGCCGGGCATCACCGGGCTCGAGCACGGCGCGGACGAGGAGGGGCGCGGTGCGGGCCACGACGACGCGGCCGCGGTCGGGGTCGGCCAGTGCGAGCAGCCCGCAGGTCGCGGCGAGCGCCGTGCGCCGTCCGAAGCGCTGCGCCCCGCTCGACGCCCCGCCCCAGCCCGGGACGGTGACGAAGCGGCCGGCCAGCGGATCGAACCGGCGCAGTTCCGCGGACGGTCCGTCGAGCAGCCACACGACGCCGGCGTCCACGGCGAGCGTCGGCGGCAACGACAGCCCGCCGAGGGTGCCGTTCGGCGAGCGAACCGACAAGGGGCCGCCGCTGGTCGGCGCCAGTGCGAGCGAGGCGCCCACGGTCAGTCCCGCGGACGTGGCCGTCGCCGACGGCCACGGCCACCGGTCGCCGCCGAGGCGCCAGGAGCCGGGCACGATGACGCGTTCGCTGGTCACAGGTCCCTCCTCGGTCGGACCTCGACGGCGGCGTCCTGCAGGACGGCGACCTGGTCGGCGTCGACGACGACGGGCGTCGAGATGTCCGGGTGCACCCGCCCGTCGACGGTGACCTCGAGCAGGGGCACGGCGACGACGTCGTCGACGGCCTGCACGACCCCGAAGAGCATGGTGGGGAAGAGCTCCTGGCCGAACCGCGACGCCGAGCCGGGCGCGGCCACCGGCGCAAGGGCGGCCGCGAGCCGCCGCCGTACCTCGGCGCTGACGTCCCCGAAGGACGCGTAGGGATCGACGTCGACGGCGACCGTGACCGCCAACGAGACGAAGCGGGCGCTGCGCACGTGGAGCTCCGTGCCGATCGTCCGGGCGGGGTCGAGGGTCCCGGCGACGACGTCGAGCAGCTCGGGGCTGGCGTGGGTGCCGGGGTCCTGGGCGTCGGGGAGGACCGCGACGGTCACGCTCCCCGGGATGTCGGCGCCCGGGAAGTCGGGGTGGCGGCGCTCGATGGCCACGGCATCGGCCACGCCACCGACCATCAGGGCGAGACGCCGGTAGTCCTCGGCGGTGACGGCACGTCCGTCGCCGCGCAGCCGGGACGCGGCGTTCCGGCGCAGCTCCTCACGGGTCTCCTCGTCCCGGCCGCCCTCAGCGGCGCGCACGTTGGTGACCGACTCGATCCCGGGAGCGGCCGTCTGCAGCTCCGTGATCCCGTCCGGGGGGACGTTGGCCAGCCTGGTGCCGCCGTGGCGGTAGGAGACGACGACGTCGAAACCCGCGAAGGGCACCTGTCCGTGCTGGCCGTCGCCGAAGCGGATCTCACCGCTGCGTACGTCGACGGTGACGTGCCGGTCGTCCGGCCCGGACTCCGCCAGGTCGCGCACCACCGTCCAGGTCTCCTCCGGCAGGGCACTGCCCCCGGGAGGTGGGACCGTGCGCACGACCATTCCCTCGACGTGCACCGACCGGTGCCGCAGCCGGACGACCTGCTCCGTCCGTCCGTTGCTCTGACCGGCGACCTCGTCGGTGACGCTGGAGAGGCTGACGGCGGGCACCGTGTTGTAGCGCAGCAGCTCGATGTCGGGTGCCTGACCGGCCGCGTAGCGGCCGGAGACCAGGCGGCAGCGCAGCCAGTGGAGCGGCCGCTCCTCCTTCCCCACCTCCCCGACCGCGACGCTGTTGCGTGGCCCGGAGATCTGCACGTAGCCGCGGCGGGTGAAGGCCCTGGTGCCGTCGACGTAGGTGGCGAGAGGACTCCACCGGTCCGACGTGGCGCTGGTGCGGTACTCCCACTGCAGCCGCGCGTTGGTGGGGTGCGCCTCTTCCCTCGACACCGGGTCGACGAGGAAGGTGATCTGCTGCGGGAACGTCACCGGCACGTCGCCCGGGCCGAAGCCGAGGTAGAGCGCGCTGCCCTGCTGGGGCGCCTGGCCGAAGGGTCGGAAGCGTGGGACCACGTCCTCGATGGTGTGCCGCTCGAACGAGGCGAGCCCAGCCACCTGGAGGCTCTGCAGCCGCAGCGGCAGCAGCTCCACTCCGCGCTCGGTCTCGAAGCGGACCGGGCCGTCCTCGGTCTGCACGCTCGAGGCCACTGCCGTGCGGGCCGGCACGGTGATGGGCCGCGTCTCGCCCTGGCGCACCGTGAAGGTCAGGTCGGTGCTGGCGGGGCGGGCCGGGTCCGGCCGGATCCCCAGGACGTCCAAGAAGGTGAGCAGGCACCGCTCGGGCGCCTGGTTGAGCCGGTAGCCGATCGACTCCGCGAGCCACGCGAAGAGCTCGATGAGGGTGACTCCGGGGTCTGACTCGTTCCAGTCCGTCCACTCCGGTGTGTAGCGGGGGATGCGCAGGAGAAGCTCGCTGCGGATCTGCTCGAAGGTGCGGTCGTCGAGGTCGGGAAGATCAGCTGCCACTGCGGCCACCCCCCACGCCGACGCCCTCGTCGAGGAAGAACGGGTAGACCAGGTTGAGGGCAGCGTTGTTCTCGCGGATCCGGCAGGCGATCGAGACGATGACGCGGTTGGGGGCATCAGCGGGTGTCTCGACGCGGACGTCGAGGACGTCGACGCGCGGCTCCCACCGGGTCAGGGCCTCCCGCACCTCCGCAGCGACGAGCCCCCGCAGCCCGGCGGTGTTGGCCGAGAACACGAGGTCGTGGATCCCGCAGCCGAAGTCGGGCAGCATCACCCGCTCGCCCCTCGCCGTGCTGAGCACCAGCCAGATGCCCTGGCGGATCTTGTCGGCGCCCGAGGCCCACGTGGGCCCTGAGCCGGCGCCCGTCACGGGGTGGGCCCATCCCTGCCCGAGGAAGTCACCGTCGGTCGTCATCGCGTCACCCGCCGATCCTGACCGTGCCGGTGGCGACGACCTGGGCACCCGGGTTGGTCGGCTCGGCGCAGGTCTCCGCCCTGTCGCCGGCGCGGGCCGCGGCCTTGCCATTGATCCTGACGGTGCTGCTCCCGGCGCGCACGGTGCCGCGGTTGCTGGGCGGGTTGACGAAGGTGCCGCCCTGCGGGATGTGGGGTGGGGTGTTGATCGCCACCGACCCCATGGTCGCCGCGGCCATGCCCATGATCCGCACGTCGGTGCTCAGCTGCTGGGTGAGGAGCCCGCTGAAGGGGTGCGGCAGCGTGACGGGCGGCGCCGTGCCCGGCGGTTGGACCAAGTGGAGGTCCAACGCGGTGACGCGGTCACCCTGCTTCGCTGCCGGCGCACCCATGTCCATCACCCCTAGTTGATGTCCACGGTCGAGCCGGAGAGCGTGAGCTTGCCGCTCGCCTTGACCTCGAGGTTGCCGCCGGCGCTCAGGGTGAGGTCGCCGGACGCCTTCACCGTGACGTTGCCCGACGCCGCGACGGCGACGTCACCCCGGGAGGCGGTCACCTCGATCCGCTGGTTGGCGACGTCGAGGACGACCCGCTGGTCACCGCTCGACGTGATGATCTCGATCTTCTCGGCGCCCTTGCCGTCGTCGAAGCGGACGACGTGCCCGCTGCGGGACACGATCTGTCGCAGGTCGTTGTCCACGGCCTTCTTGTCGGGGGGAGGCGGGTCGGGCACGCTCCACAACCCGCCGAAGACGTAGGGCCGGCGAGGGTCGTCGTGCTCGAAGCCGACCACCACCTCGTCCCCGCGCTCGGGTCGGAAGAAGTTGCCGCGGTCGCGACCCGCACCGGGGGAGACGAGGCGCGCCCAGTTCGACATCTCCTGGTCGAGGTGCGGGAAGCGGACGCGGACGCGGCCCAGGCCCTCCGGGTCGTCGAGGTCGTCGACGACGGCGGCGACCAGCGTGCTGTGCGTCATCTCAGCTCCCCTTGACCTCTTCACGCCGGCAGCCGAACTGGGTGGTGTAGCCGGCGTCGCCGATCGAGTGGGTGGTGTCGGTGACGAAGTAGCGACCGGAGAAGCGTTCGCCCAGGCCACCCACGTCGATGACGCTGCCGGCGCGGAGGAGCGGAAGGCCCACCGTCGAGCCGGTGGCGGTGACCAGGCCCTTCGCGATCTGCTGGAGCGTCTCGATCGCGAGCCGCCGCGCCTCGGCCGGGCTCTCCACGACCTTGGTGGCCACGATCTCCTTGCGGTCCTCGAAGGACTTCTGCACGCCCGGGGCAACACCGGACCCCAGGCCTTGGGTGGCCAGCTCGGCGAGCGTCGCGCGGTACTCGATCTTCTCCTTCTTGATCGGGTCCCAGCCCCGCACGACCACCTCGCCGACCTGGTTGGCCGTGGTGAGGTTCGGCTGGAACTCGATGAGCGATCCGCCGTACACGAGCCGGTAGCTCGCCCGGCGGATCTGCGTCGACGGGCCGAAGTACAGCCGGCGCGGTGAGCCGGGCGGCTCCTCCACCACGAGGTCGTAGCCGTTGGCGCGGGCCCGCTCCATCAGGAACACCAGGTCGTACAGGTTGTCCTGCACCAGGTAGGCGTGCCGCGGCTCGTTCACCGGGTCGGTGCGCACGTCGACCTGCAGGCGGCTGCCGACTGCCTTGGCGATCTCGGAGTCCGTCTTGTCGGTGTAGGTGTGCGACTCCTGCTTCCCGCGGAAGCGGTGGAGCAGGTTGAGCCCGCTCACGGCGAGGGTCGGCTGCCCGCCCGAGGGGAACGCCGGCTTGAGCGAGGTGATCTCCCCGGTGATCACCTGCTCCAGGCCCGACCTTCCGCGGTAGCCCATCGAGAGCTCGATCTCCGCACCCGGGTCGAAGAGGGTGTCGTCGGAGTACTTGAAGCGGCGCAGGTCGGCGTCCCAGTTGTTGATGACCACCTCGAAGCTGTCGATCTCGGCGACGTTGTCCTTGAACGCCACCGAGATGACGTCGCGCACGACGTCCGTGGCGACGGGGCGACCCCGCAGGCGCAGCTCAAAGGCGGGGACGTAGAAGTCACCGGCGGCGGCGACGGACTGGACGAGGGTCATCGCGCCACCCGCTCGGTCGGGCGTTCGGTGGCGCGGTCCTCTACACGGGGCACGACGAGCCGTCGTCCCACCGGGGGAGCGGTCGGGTCGTCGACGTCGCGGTTGGCGTCCGCCAAGAGCCGCCACGCGGTCGGGTCGCCGTACTCGTCGCGCGCGATGGAGGCGAAGGTGTCGCCCTCCACGACGACCCGCGTGCGGGTGTGGTCGGCCGATTGGAGGTTGAGCTCGGCGAGCTGCTCCTCCAGCGTGCGGTACTCCCGCAGGGCCACGCTCAAGGTCGCCCGCAGGGGGATGCCGGCGGGCGTGAAGAGGGTGAACTTCTGGTCGACCGACTCGACGATCGCCTTGAACGAGAGGCCCTCGCCCCAGGTGACCCGGATCCGGGGCGGCGCGTGCGTCTTGGGCTGTAGGCGCACGAGCTCGAAGAAGGGGTTGGTCAGGGTGCGGACGTCGGCGGCGCCCTCGTCCATCCCGGTCTCGGTGGTGTCGAAGAAGAGCTCCAGCTTGAGCGTCTGGGTCTGTCCACGGACGAACTGGAGGACGGGGGAGTCAAGGCCCGGGATCGCGATCTCGGCGATCTGGGCGCCCTTGGTGAGGGTGTACTCCGTCGGGTTGAAGAGGACCGGCAGGTAGCGGGGCAGACCGCGCTCGCCGTCGATGGCGTCGGCGTCGAGGATCTCGACGAGGGCGTGCTCGAGGGCCATGACGTCACCCCTTCACCGGCGAGGAGGGCTGTGCGCTGCGCGCGATACAGGTGGCCTCGTGCTGGCGCCTGTCGTCGCGCTCCTTCGCGGCCAACAACCGCAGGACGGCGTTGGCGACCTGGGCGAGCTGGCGGTCGTTGAGCGGCACCTCGCCGTCGACGACGGTGACGTCGGCCGTGACGGACCCGATGTGGAGCGGCATCTCAGGTCCTCCTCTCGAGGCCGTGGTGGGCGAGCTCGACCGACTCCACGGCGACGGCCCCGTTGCCGGCGGAGAGGTCGGGCCCGGTCCACTTGACCGGCAGGGCGCGGCGGAACTCGAACTGCATCTCGGTGCGTGTGCCGGACGGGTCGTGGACCAGCACCGTGCCGCTGCGGAACCGCACGACGCCGTGGACCAGGTCGTCGTGCCAGTCCCACAGGTCGCGGTCGGCGATCCCACGCTTGAGCACCAGGTTCTGCTGGCGCGAGCGGCCCGGGAAGCGCTGGAGGTGGTCGTTCACGCCGCCCTCGGGGTAGTCGAGGAACTCCGTCTCCACGGTCAGCCCGCCGCAGTCGGAGAAGCCGCCGACCGGCAGGTCGTCGAGGCGCACCTGGAAGCGGAACGCCATGAACGGATCGACGCGGCTACCGGTCGTCGCCACGGCGGCCACCCCCTTCGCCGGAACGCTGGGTGACGTCCGGGACGTCGATGCGTACTACCACGAACTCCGCCGGTGTCGGCGGCTGGAGCCCGATCTCAACGACGAGAGAGCCACCACCGCGCGCGTCCGACGCGGCCGCGTCCTCGACCCGCACTGAGTAGGCGTCGTCGGCCGTGCGCCCCTCCAGCCCGCCCGCGCGCCACAGGTCGTCGAGGAAACGGCGGACGACGCGTTCCACGTCGTCGCGGAGGGCCCGGTCGTCGGGCTCGAAGACCAGCCAGCCGGCGTACGCCGCGAGGCTGCGCTCGACATGCGTGACGAGCCGCCGGACGTTCAGGTAGCGCCAGAGCGGGTCCTGGCTCGTGGTGCGGGCGCCCATCACGCGGATGCCACGCCCGGGCACCGCGCGGATCACGTCGACCCCGCCGTCGTTGGCGCGTCCGTGGTCCTCGTCGTCGACGGGACGACACAGCCCGACAGCGCCGGCGACGGGCTCGTTGGCGGGCGGCTTGTGCGGGCCGGCCGCGAGGTCTGCGCGGGCCACGATGCCGGCGACGTGGCCACTCGGCGGGCAGGGGAGCAGCCGGTCCGGGTGCGCGGGGTCCTGGATGCGCAGCCAGGGCCAGTGCATCGCGGCGTACGCCGATGCGAGCCCCTGCCGGCTCCAGGCCACCACCTCGTCGGCGCGGGCATCGGGGTCGGGGGGGTGCAGGAGGGCAGTACGGCGCCGCAGCTCGCAGGACGCGACCAGCTCCTCCTGCGCGAGGGCCACCGCCGTGGGTCCGTGCGAGCGGAGTCCGAGCGGGTTGTCCGGCTCGCGCAGCACGAGGTCGGGCACCACCATCTGGCTGATCTCGTCGATGTCGGCGAGCAGCGCGGCACCGAACCGCACCGGTGCGTCCTCGGTCCCGTTGCCGGAGAGGTGGCGGGGCAGCAGCCCCGCGAGCCCGTCCTCACCGCCGCTTAAGGTCACCGATGCCCGCTTCGTCGGCAGCGCCGTGTCCGGTGCGAACTCCAGGGACACGAGCCCGGAGGCGCTGGCAGCGGACGTGCTCTCGTCGCCGAAGGTGCTGGTCAGACCGTCCCGGTCGAGGTTGCGCCACAGCTCCCGGCGGCCGTCCGGGGCCGTCACGGTGACGGTGACGCGGCCGCCGCCGGCCGGCTGCACGTCCACCGCCATGCGGTCGGCCCAGGTGCCCTCGGTGCGGGCGCGGAAAACCAGGCCAGGGGCGAGCGTCCCCGAGGAGCAGGCAGCGGTGGCCCGGTCCACGGCCCGCGCTACCCAGCAGGTCGTGCCCCCGTTGGCGAAGAAGCCGTGCACGGCTGGTGCGAGCAGCATCCCGTCGACCGCCGGTCCGTACACCGCGTCGAACTCGCTCACGTTCTCCAGCCGCTTGGGGTGATCGGTGGGTCCGCGCGTGGCGAGGCCGACGAAGCCCGCCACGTCGCTGCGCAGGGAGCCGATGCCGCGGAACAGCGGGCCGACCCACTCGACCGAGACTCCCGGCGCTCGACGTACGCCGCCCGCCGGGGCGCGCCCGGTCATCCGGCCTCGCGTGAGCGGGGTCGTCGTCGGGGCGGCGGTCGGGATCATGCTTGGACGAGGCCTTCGTGGGCGATCTCGAGAGTCTCGATCGCCACGTCGTTGTTCTTGGCGTTGAACGCGGGGCCTTCCCACTTGGAGGGCCAGCCCTCCCGGAAGTTCCACTTCAACGCCGGCTGACGGGCCTCGTCGAGCAGTTGGATCGTGCCGGACTTGCGCTGGGTGCGACCGGTGATCACCAGCTTGCGCCACTCCCAGAGCTCGCGGGAGTCGGTGAAACCGCGCTTGAGGCTGATCTGCGGGTACTTGGCCTTGCCGGGAAGCTTGCGGACGGTGATGTCCTCGTCGCCGTTGCGGTACTCCACGATGTCGGTCTCGGTGCCGAGCCCGCCGCACTCGGCGAAGCCGCCGACGATCACGCCGTCGATCTCGACGATGAAGTTGAACGCTGAGTATGGGTCGTTCCGTGCCCCGGTGGCAGTCATGATGTCTCCTCTCGTTGGTGCCGCGCGTCTCGGGACCGGGTCAGGACTCGGCGTCGGCGGTCTTCTGGCTGTAGCGCAGGACCACGAACTCGGCGGGCTTCACGGGAGCCATGCCGATGTAGCAGACGAGCTGACCGGTGTCGATCTCCTGCTGCGTCATGGTCGAGCGGTCGCAGCGCACGTAGAACGCCTCCTCGGGGAGCGAACCCATGAGCGCCCCGCTGCGCCACACGCTGTCGAGGAAGTTGGAGATGCTGCGCCGGACACGGTCCCAGGTGGGCTCGCTGTTGGGCTCGAAGACCACCCACTGCACGCCCTCGTCGATCGACTCCTCGACGAAGATGAACAGCCGCCGTACGTTGACGTACTTCCACTGGGCGTCGGCCGTGAGCGTGCGCGCCCCCCAGACCCGGATGCCCCGCCGATCGGCGCGGAAGTCCCGCACGACGTTGATGCCCCGGGGGTTGAGGATGTCGTGCTGCCTCTTGTTGACGAGGTACTCCAGCGGCTTGCGGTTGCCGGGAAGGTCGCGCGCCATGATGCCCCTGACCTCGACGTTGGCGGGCGCCTTGTGCACGCCACGCTCGATGTCGGTCTTCGCGTAGATCCCGACCATGTGCCCGCCGGGCGGCACCAGGCGGGTGTCGCTGGTCCGGGAGTCGAGGACCCGCAGCCACGGGTAGTAGATCGCGGCGTACGACGACGTGACGGGGGGCAGGATGGTGTCGACGCGTTCCTGGCCCCTGTCGACCTGGAGCACGGCGAAACGGTCCTTGAGCTCCTCGCACTGCTGCACGAGCTGCGTCCGGATCTCGTCCCGGTCGGCCTGGTTGGGGAGGAGCTCGGCATTGACCTCGTCGGGCGCGCACAGCAGGGAGATCTCGTCGATCTGGCGCAGAGCCGTGAGGCCGGTGGGCGGCAGCTCGCTGCCGACCAGGGCGGCCGCTGTCATGGCGTCACCGTCCAGTCCGCCGGCCAGCGCCGTCCACGCGACCTCACCCGGCTGGCCGGGCGTGCCCGGCGCGGTCGTGACGAGCTGGGAGGCCTGCAGTGCAGTGACGACGTAGTCGCCCGAGAGCGGGTCCTTGGTCAGGTTGTCCCAGTCTTCCGATGCGTCCGGCTCGCGACGGAGGGGGTTACGAAGCTCTCGTCGGTCGAAGGGGTCGACGAGGGGCAGCGGCGGTGGCGTCGCGTAGTAGGCCACCTGGAGACGGAAACGTGTCGGGTCAGGCGTGGGCGGCGCCCCGGCCGGCAGCTGGTCGGCGGAGAGCGTGCGGGTCGCAGGGACGACCCGGACGAACAGACGGTCGTCGACGTTGCCCGGGCCGATCGCCTCCACGACGAGGTCGGCGCCGTCGGTCGTGAGGGTCAGGCTCGAGGCCGCGGCGTTGGGCCGGGTCACCCGCGCCACGAACAGCCGCTGGCCGCCGTTGTCGAAGAAGCCCTTCACCGCGAAGGGCAGGTAGGACGTGGCCGGCTCGACGGGGTCGCCGTACCAGCGCTGGAAGTCACGGAGGCTGGTGACCAGGCGGACCGTGGTCGGGCCGCGCTCCGTGAGCCCGACGAAGCCGGCTGTGCTGGTGCTCACTCCCTCGATCGGGACGGGCCCGGTGCTGATCTCCTCGGTGTAGACGCCGGGAGCGAGGTATTCAGGCATGGTGACTCCTGTGTGGATCGGGCTGGTGCGGTGACTTCGTGGACATGCGGAGCTGCTTCTCAGGTGAGCCGGAGCCGGAGGGCGGGAACGCTGGCGGTGTCGCCCCGCAGAGCCTGCACGGTCGTGGTCAGGACGAGGCCGTTCTGGGTCCAGGGGCTGGGCGCGCCCCCCGCGTCGGCCAGCAGCGTGGCGGTCTGCCACGTGGGGCCTGCCGTGAGCGTGATGCGCACCTCGACGTCCAGCACGTCGCGGGGGACTTGATCCACCACGACGGACACCCAGGGGAGGGCGTCGGGGAGCACCACGACGAAGGCACCGTCCGCCACGGTTCGGTAGCCGTAGAGCCCCTGTGCCACGGCGACCTCGGAGTCCGGGACACCGCGCGCCGCCTCGTCGAGGACCGAGCCGCGGAGCAGCGTCGGACCGGGCTCGTCCGGCCGGGTGGACAGCCCGGCGAACGGGTAGTCGATCCCCGGGAACAGGTCCACCTGCGTGTACTGCTGGGTGCCGGGGGTGAACGTCAGCTCCCGCGCCTGGAAACGGGGTGAGGACACCCGCAGTTCCACGCTGGTGGTCGACGGGGGCAGGGTGCGGACGACACGGGTCCGGGTGCCTTCCACCACGCGGTCGCGGAATACCGACAGTCCCGACAGCGTGCGCCGGGTGTCCAGCAACCAGTCGCGCGGCTCGACCCGCCCGGCCGGCGTCACCACCGCCCGTACCGCGAACCGGACCGGGCCGGGCACGGTCGCGGCCAGCCCGTCAGCGACCTGCTGCTCCCGGTAGCGGTCGCGCACGTCGAAGATGCCGGCGGGGCGGTGTTTGCTGGTCTCGCCGGGCCTGGCCATTACGGTGCTCCCACCAGCGCCGGCTCGGGGGTCCAGGAGCCGCTCACATCGACGACCCGGGCGGCCGGGTCCTCACGCACCGAGTCGAGGTGGGTGACCTTGACCTGGTAGCAGACGCTGAGCCGATAGGGCTCGCGCAGGGCTTGCCAGACCTGGGAGATCTCGTCGAGCGACCTGCGGTAGAGGGTGATGCGTAGCTCCTCGTTGACGTCCATGGACGTTGCGTCCACCACGCGGGCGGTGGCGGTGTCGTGGAAGGTCTGCATCGCCTTGCCCAGCAGCAGGTGGTCGGCCTCGCCGGATGCGGCGAACGGGGTGAGGAGGTAGAAGAGGTCGAGGGCGAGCGGCGTCATCCGCGTCCGGGCGTCGTCGAGCCGCACTGCCGGGATGTTCTTGACGTGTTCGTCCTCGCTCACGTGGTACAGCCACAGGGACAGGCGGCGGGCAGAGTCCTGCGCCGTCGCCGTCGGATTGAGGAACACGATGGCGTCCTCGGTGCCCACGAGCGGCTGCGTCACCGGGTCGGCGCTGATCGAGTTCCACAGCAGGCGGCGCAGGCCTTCGCTCGCGACGGCGAGAACCCGGAAGCTGCTCATGGCGCTGACTGTCCCGCCGGTGCCGTCACGTGCTCGTCACATGCCCGTTGCCGTGGTGCGAGCCACGGTCGATCACGCCCGCGCGACGCCGGCGCCCGGATGCTGGGCGGATGGGAACACGGCTGGACGCCACGGCACTTCCCCCGGAGGGTGCGGCAGCGCTGCGCCGCGCCTACGCGCGGGCATATGGGATCCGCGACGAGCGCGGCTACGGCCACCACGCCGGTCTCCACGGCCTGCCGCTGCCGGCGTGGTGCCCGCACCACACGCTGCTGTTCCTGCCGTGGCACCGGGCCTACCTCTACTTCTTCGAACGAGCCCTCAAGGACCTCGAGCCGGGCGCCGACCTGCCGTGGTGGGACTGGACGTCGACCACCTCCCACAGCGAGGGGCTGCCCTCCGCTTACCGGCGCACGGCGGCGCGCGTCAACACGAACCCCCTGGCGACGGGACCGGTGCCGCTGTCGGTCGCAGACCTGGAGCGCTTCCGGCGCGACCCCGTCAACCGGGGGGCCATCAGCGGCGGGGCGTTGCCGTGGACGCTGCGCGACCCCGGCGTCCCCGACGAGCTGCCGCGCGCCCAGACCCTGCGCCGCGCGTTGGCGAGCCGGTCCTTCGCCGACTTCTCGGTGCTGGTCGAGGGGATCCACGCGAGCGTGCACACCTGGGTGGGCGGCGCGATGACCCTGATCTCCGTCGCCGCGTACGACCCGCTGTTCTGGGCGCACCACGCGATGATCGACCGGCTGTGGTACCTGTGGCAGCTGCGCACCCAGGGGCTGCCACCCGCGCACCTGCTGGACCAGGCGCTGCCACCGTTCCCGATGACGGTGCGAGAGACCCTCGACATCTCACGCCTGGGCTACGACTACGCCGTCACGGTCGTGCAGTGAGGAGGACCGTCATGGACCACGACCCCAGCCACCACCCCGAGCACCACCCCGAGCACCACGACGGTCACCACGCGCACCAGCCCGGCGGCCCGCTCGTCGTGCCCGTGCGCCACGCGTTCGCCGAGCAGGGTGAGGAGTTCACCCGGGCCGACGTCGTCCTGACCGGGGTCGACCACTCAGGGTGCTCCTACGAGGTGCGGCTGTTCCTCAACAACCCCGGTGCCGACAGCAGCACCCCGCGCGACCCGTCCTCGGGCTACGCGGGCCGCTTCCACGTCTTCGGCCACGGTGGCTGCTTCGGCGACGTGGGTCACTGCGACGTGCCACCGCCGAGCCACGACCCGACGGACCTGCGCCCGCCGCATCCCCTCACCCCCCTGTGGACGTACGTGACCGTCACCTCGGCGCTGCGGCGTCTGCTGGCTGTGGGGGAGGAGCTGGCGACGCTCGCGATGGTGCCGGTCTCGCTGCCTCCGCTGCGCTCGGCCGGACGACCGGCTCCGGAGCTGTTCCGCTACGAGACCGTCGACCTGCGGACCTACTACACGCCGGCCGACGAGCCGGTGACCTGAGCCGACCGAGACAGCCGGCCACGGCATCGCGTCCACACCGCATTGCGACGCCGTCGTGACGTCCGCATCACGGGTGGAGTCCGACGATGCCGACCTCACCGAGCCACGGAGGGGTCATGGCCATCGAGCTGCGCGTCATCGGATGCTTCGGCCTCCACGTCGACGGGGTGCGCGTCGACCTCGCTCCCGTCCCGGCGCGGATCCTGGCCTACCTCGCCCTCCGCCCCGGCGCGGTGGCGCGTCCCGCCCTAGCCGCCGTGCTGTGGCGCGATGCGTCCCACGAACGCGCGCTCGGCAACCTCCGCTCGGCCCTCTGGCGTCTGCCGGCCTGTGCCCGGACCGCCGTGGCCGAATCCGGTACGACGCTCCGCCTGGCCGACGACGTGGTGTGCGACGCCGGACCGTTGCTGGGAGCGGCGGCGTCGCCGGACCTGACGGACGTGCTGACCTGGGGATGGAGCGACGAGCTCCTGGCCGGCTGGTACGACGACTGGGTGCTCGAGGCCCGCGAGGCGATCCAGGTGCGCCGCGCCGGGCTCCTCGAGGACCTCGCCGCCGCGAGCGGTCGGATGGGACGCTGCGGTGATGCACTGATGTTCGCCACCCTCGCGGTCGCGGCGCAGCCGTTGCGGGAGAGCGCCCATCGCGCCCTGCTGCGCGCGCATCTCGACGTCGGCCACCACCGAGAAGCCGTGGGTCTCTACCGCGAGCTCAGCCAGATCCTGGCCCTCGAGCTGGGGGTCGGGCCGTCGGCGGAGACCGCGGCCCTCATGGGCGTGGTCCCGGCGACGGTCGGGGTGGACGTCGCGTGAGTGTCCCGATCCGCGTCCTCGGCGACTGGCAGCTGGTGGGTCCCGACGGCGAGTCGAGAGCAGTCCGATCGGCGGTGCAGCGGCTGCTGGCGTTCCTCGCCGTCCGAGGTCGGGTGCAGCAGCGGGCGTTCGTCGCGGGCAGCCTGTGGCCGGACAGCTCGGACCGGCGCGCCAGCGCCAACCTGCGCTCCACGCTGTGGCACGCGCGGATCGAGAGTCCCGGCCTCGTCGACGGCGACGGGTCGACGTTGTGGCTGTGCGAGGGCGTGTTGACCGACTTCGACGAGGCCACCGCGGTGATCCGCGCCGTCCTGCTGGGTGAGCCGGTCGCCCCAGAACGTCTTGCGTCCCTGGCCGGCGACGTGCTCCCGGAGTGGGACGACGAATGGGTGGTCCAGGTCCGGTTCCTGCACCGCCAGCTGCGGCTGCTGGCCCTGGAGCGGGCGGGCCAGAGACGCCACGGTGACGACCACCTCGCCACGCTGACCGTGACAAGCGACGGCCGAGGGAGGACAGACCGATGACCACGTCACACGGCGGCGACCAGGGATCCCAGGGCTCGTCGCGCTACGGCCCCAGTCCGGTGGGAGGACTCGGCGAGGCCTTGCGGACGCGTCCTCAGCAGTACCAGCCCGCGCCACCGACTCCCGAGCCCTCGCCGGCCCCGGAGTACGGCGAGCACCCGCCCCCGCCCGAGCCGGGCTACCAGCCCGAGCAGCCGCCCGAGCCCGCCTACCAGCCCGACCAGCCGCCACCGCCGACCGGTTACGGGTCGGAACCGGAACCCGGCGAGAACGGCGGCTACGCGCCGGAGACGCCCGAGCCGGAGGAGCCGGAGACGCCGGAGGGCGGCTACGGCCCCGAGGACCCGCAGTACGGCGGTGGTGGCGAGACGCCCGAGCCCCCGGAGCAACCGCCCACGGGGCACCCGTGCCCGCCGTCGATGACCTGTGACACCCGCGGCATCGACGACCTCCAGTGCGAGGCGTCCGGCGTAAAGGCCGAGTCCGACGCGCTGGCCGCTGTCGCTGAGGCCCTGGCGAAGAGGCGTACGGACTTCGAGACGGCGCGTTCGGCGTACACCCAGTCCCGCGATGCCGCGAGCCAGGCCGTCAAGGACTTGAACCGCCGCGTCGACGACCTGCTCGACGACACCCGGTGTCTGCTCAACAAGGACGACGTCGCCTGTATCGACGAAGCGTTCGGCCAGGTGCTGGACTGCCTCGAGGACTGCGACGACGAAGCGGGCTGCTGCATCGACGAGGGGTGCGGCTTCGAGGGCGAGACGTGGAGCGTGGGCCAGATCGAGGACCTGCGGGCGCAGGTCGTGAAGGTCGAGAAGTGCTTCGACGAGGTCCTCGTCAAGGAGCCTGCCAACCTCACCGACAGGGTCACCAAGGTGACGGGGCTGGTCGACAAGCTGGCCGAGGACCTCAAGGCCGACCCCCGCGAGGACGCGAACCGTCTGTATGCCCGTGCCAAGCACGCCCGCTGGGTGTTGGACGCCATCTGGGGTCGCTTCGCCGATGTCAACGAGTTCCAGAACTGCCTGTGCTGCGGCCTGACGTGCTCGCTCCGCGGCCGCCAGTGGCTGGCGCTCCTCGAGGGCAAGAAGGCCTACCAGGAGTGCCAGGAGAAGTCCCGCCTGCGGCGCTGCACCTGGCTGCGCGAGAACGTCGTCGACGAGACGCTCGCGACGCAGATCCTCCTCTGCCCGCCCCGCGATCCGTGTGCTGCGGAGTCCTCTGACTAGGAGTCGCCGCGCCAACGCACTAATCAACTGCCGCGACGCACCCAACCGCCTGCGCGACTCGCTCGCCGACCGCCCGTCAGAGACCACCGCCATCACGGCGACGTATGTCCACTCCTGCATCCAAGCTCCATGAACATGAACGAGTGTCGAGAGTGGAGTCCGACCATGGATGAGACAACAGCGCTCTTGCTGGCGGCCGCAGTTGGTGCGGGGGGAGCAATCGTGGGGCAGCTGGTAACTGCCGCGCTCGGGCAGCGCGCCGCGAACAGACGGCTGGCCTGGGAGCGGCACGGTCGATTCTTAGACGTGCAGAGGGCACTGTTTGCTCAGCTGCTGAACTTGCATTGGGAGTTTCATCGGCAGTGCATGGCCAGCGGTGACACTGTGGAAGCGGACTACGACAGGAACCTCGAGTCCACTGGCACGCTCGTGAACGAGATCGCTCTCCTTGCGCCCGATCTCGCAGCCGTCGTCGGGGCGCTTGAGGCAGCGGCAGCGGAGGCCTACTCCGAGATCTCGGACAGGGGCAACGCAGGGCAGCCGCTCAATGTCAGCAACTATGCGGTCACCGAGTTGTATCGAGAGACCATTGAAGTGTGCCGCGAGGAGATGGCAAAGCACCTGAACGGACCAGACTGACCGGGCCTGCAGAGCGAAGCGAGTGGAGCTTGACCGGCGGCCGCCGGTCAGCCTCCGCGCAACGGACTTCAGCGGGGTCCCGGTGCACGCAGCACCGCCCTGAACCATCTATTCATGCAACAGCCCAGCTCGCGGCGGTTTGACGCATGCTCGCTTGCCCGCATCACGGCTGCGGCCTGCTCTTCGGCCCATTGGCTGGTGGCGAGCGCCTGAGGTGAGTTGGCTCGCAACATGCGCCGGTCACGAGCGCGAGTTCTCCAATCTCCTCGGGAGAGGGCGCGATGTGCTTGCTCAGCTTGGCTGCTGGCGCCGTACCAGTCGCCGATGACCACGTAGCAGTCGGGGCGCCACCGCTCATTCGAGGTACCCGGTCGTGCAGCATCACGAGCTCCCGACCAGGGAGGGCAAGATGCCCCAAAGCGGCGCCTCACACTTGCCACATCAGCTCGTGGCTCGCGTGGCCCTAGCGATGCCGGGAACGACGACTGTGAGGTGGATGCCCACGGGAGGTTGCGCGGGACTGAATTGGCCGAGCATTGGCGTCAATTGCATGCAACCCGCGGGCTTCAGTAAGCGCAGATGGCGAGAGATTAGTCCGGGCGGACGATGGAGGGAACGCATATGTAATCACGGGGCTTGCAAGAGTTGATTCTCGGCCGGGTGACGATCGAAGTAGCGGTTGAGTTCATCGGGGCTCGAGGACATGTGATTGAGGTGTAACCATGACCTCAAGATCGCCATCTCCGCATCCGGGCCGATGGGGAGTTCATCGTTCTCCCAGCCGAACTTGTAGACCCTCGGGGTTACTCCGGTTGGTCGCGATAAAAGCCACTGGGCGGCGACAAGCATCTCTGCGTTGATCGGGTCAATGACGCGCGGCGCAAGACTCTCACTGTCGGGCCGAAAGAAGTTGATCGGGAAACCCTCAGCCACGAGGAGCGCTTGTAGGTTGGACCCGGTGCTCACATCCCGGATACCTAGCCGTCTCCAGATGTCACCATCGGTCGGCCGTGGGAACGTGACACGCCCGGTGGCGCTTTCCTGCAATCGAGCGAACTCCACGGTGCCCGACGATGCACTCACGAGATACGCGATCGTGCAACCTCCGCGGCGCAGCGCATTCAGCTCGTCAAGGGCGAAGCAATCGGAACCAGTCGCACCGATGACTACCGTCGTGTTGGCCGCATGCGATGCCCGCACCACATCGCACACGAGGAAGCCTTCCTTCGCGGCTACCGATCGAACATGAGGGTCCTTCTCGACCACCACGACGTCGCATCGGTAAGTCCGCAGGCCTTTAGCGATCGCCCGTCCGAGGATCCCGTATCCGACAACAACTACACGCCGGTAAGGGAGAAAATCCCCGAGCGCGCCCAACGCCAGCGAAAGCTCCTCGATGATGCGGGTCGCGACGAAGACATTCTCGAACCGGATCTTCAGCATAGAACGGGCGATGGTCACGATTGGGTAGCGAAGCCCCGCGCTACGGCGGTCGGCAAGAAACGCACTAGCCAAGCCAGCTCCACGCCTGGTCTGCTCTACGGCGGCTATCGGCGCCGAAACGGTTGCGCCACGCCCGACCCGATCAAGCATCACGGAGTAGTGCCTACCGCCGTCCTCAAGTACGAGGGTCGACGACCACTCCTTGCCGATCAAGCCGATTGCAAGTTCCAAACGCGCGGTCACAACATCCCTCATCGATGCGTTGCGATCCGGTGGTCTGGCCTCTGCGATGACTTGATATGCGAGGTCCTTCGGCGGTTCTCGAACCGAGCCGTACATCACCGGAACGTAGATAATCGTCGCACCCAGTTCGCGCAGTATCTCGTTCAGTGTCAGCACATCTTCGAGCAGATGGTTCACATGTAGGATCGTTACGCCCGAAAATACTGCCTTCGACTTCCCGTCGACGACGTGCCGCGTCACGGGTAGGTCGTACCTGGTTCCCGCCATCGGGCCTTCACCCCTTGCGATCGCTTCGGCTTGATCTCGGATCTATCCAGTTGCAACTCGCACGGCGTAGTCAGCTGAGGTCATCAGGAAGAACACGAATGTGGCGCCCATCAAGATGTATCCGCGATTGATCCAGCGATATTTTGCTCGGATGAAGCATGCGAAGACATGCGAGTCGTTGACAATGGCCCGCGTTGCGAACGGGGTATCGACACTCACCATGCGGTCAACAAACGCTCGATTGCTGAGCCCTGAGATCGGGTAGAAATGCATCACCACCTCTGGGCGTACGGTTTCGGGAATATCAGGATCCACGGCGTGCATCCGGTAAAGTCCAGCTAAGCGATCAGCACGCAGACCGCGGTTAGCCAGAGCGAGCACGGCACAGATGATCGAGGATGCCAGGCACGCAGCCATAGCTCCGAGAAGCAGCCAAGTCTCGAACGCGAACTCTGACAGTGAGTCGTAGAGCGTGTTGACTCCTCTGAGGACGAGGCTGCTGAGAAACGCGACGAAAATGCCGTTGACCGTTAGGATGAGTTGGGCCTTCGCTTCGGCAGATTGGTACCAGTTGCTTAGATCCGCTCTCACTATGAGTGCGAAGGACAACGCGGGGTCATCTGCGTCGGCCATCGCCATGACTCCTTGATCCCGTGTGCAACCAGTCGTAGAGGGTTCCTTGGGCCTACCGAACATGGAATCACCACCAGTCAGCGGGGCCGCTTCGAGACGCGGCGTTCGGGAACGGACGCCCCTGCGCGGGCGTCTCGTCGCCGGTTGCCGACCTCTAGTCTCTGCCGCTCCGGCGATGAGGGCAAGGGCCAGAATGCGCGGCTAAAGCATCTCATTCCATCGGGCGAGGCATGAATTTCTCGGCCGCTTCGGCGAATGCGGTCGTGACCGCGGCCTGGATCTGCGTGAAGGGTAGCTACAAGTCGCCTCGTTTGGAGGGCGGCACCATTCAGGCTGCTGGATCCTGCCGATAAGGCGGCTGATCGTTGATGACCCGCACGAGGGCGGCGGCAGCGCCGCCCTGCTCGGGAGTGCTTGAGCGCGTCCACCGCGACGGCGGCCGTGGTGACCTTGCCGGAATCGTCTCGGGTCAACTCGTATGTGAGAGATTCGCATCCGCAACAGCCTCCCCCAGCAAGGAGGCGTCGACAGGGATCCAGCACGGATCCTCGTTCGCAGGACTGGTTGAGGCGGGGCCGGATGTTGGCGCGCCTATCTGGGCGGGTCGACGCAACTCTTGGCGGGGAGTGACGTCTATCGGTGTCCCCGAGTGGGCCGCATCTTTGCCGGCGCATGACGCCTTTTGAGGTGTCACCCAGCGTCGCGAGCGTGCCGCACCTATTCACCAAGTATTCGGTCAGAAGGCCCCCCGTTGAGGCATGCCAGGGCAAGGGCTGACTCAGCCCGGGGCGGTGTTTCCGCAGGTCAGGGCAGGTTCGCGCAAATCGGGACAACTCATTGGAGCCCCTGTCGATGGCCAAGGGGTCGCAGGTTCAAATCCTGTCAGCCCGACCGAGAAGGCCGGCTCTGACCAGCGGAAACGCTGAGTCAGGGCCGGTTCGTCATGTGAATGGCCGAGTTCCAGACCTACATCGGCATGGTCCTGGCGGTCCTGCCGCGCCCACGGGGGCCGCGCGAGACGGCAGGTAGGTACGACGACCGGCGGACGTACCGCCCGGGTCCGGCTGGCTACATCGAGTGCCGGTCGCTCGCGAGTCGATCGCGACGTTCCTCCTCGCGCTTGGAGTAGGCGGCGGCGCGGATCGCCTCATCGGTCTCCAGGCCGGATCCGAGACCGCCCCCGACGGTGGCCGCCGAGGCAACGAACCAGGCCAGGACCAACAGGTCGGGGTATCCGACCCCTGCTTATAGGTACCCGCCCATGAGATCGGGGTCCAGGACGAACAACGCCCACGCCAGGTTCACGATGTAGAGCGCGACGTAGCAGATCAGCACGCCGGCCGTCAGGGTCACCACGGTCGAGGCGTTGTAGAGCCTGGACCTCTCTCGAGCCCGGAGGGACTCGTCGTCAGGTCGGTCCCACAGCTCGCCGTCGATCACGAGCCAGCCCACGACAAGGGCGATCGAGGCGATCGTGGCCACCACGAGGCGCCACCACGACAGCGAGTCCGCCAGCAGCCAGACGGTCGAGTTGACGGTGGCCACGGCACCGGTTGCCAGGGCCGCCACGAGCGCGGACTTCAGGCCGGGGACGAGCAGCCACGGACGGTTTGCGAGCACCATGCCCAGGAGCAGGCGCCACCAGCCACGCTGGTGCGGCAGGACCACGCGTTGTTCGCCGTCCGGGGTGCTGGGCTCCGACATCGCACTGAGCAGTGAGCGCAGCGCTCGACGGGACCGGGCTTGCACACGGATCCCGCCCAGAGCGGGCAGCGAAAGCACCGCGGTCCGTTGCGCCCGGTCCGTCTGGACCAGCAGGTGTCGGCCCTCGTCGTCATGGAGTGGTAGTTCGGTCAGGCCGACGACCAGGTCCCAGTCCTGCTCGTGTGCCCGCTCCTGAAGCCGACCCACGGCCTTCTCAACGTCCTCGGACCCGGTGGTGAAGGGCTCGCTCACGATGGTGATGTCCCACGTACCACCCCCGTGGGGCGGACTCAGGTCGGACATCCGTCGTGCGATCGCGGTGGGCGCGGCTGGATCTGCCACGAGACCGACCCGAATCTTCGTCATAGGACATCAGACCTCATACGTCGACCTTCCACCATCGGTGAGCCCGACGTGCTAGCCGGTGTGCGAACTCCAGGAGCAGGTACCCGCCGGCGGTCCAGCGCAGGTTGTCAGGCTGCAACGACACCCGCACCGACTTCCGCTTCACCGCGGCGTGCCTGTCCGCAGGGGGATCCGGTGCAGCCTGCGCTCGCCCCGAGCTGCCACGACCAGTGCTGCACCGTCGGGGGTGACCTCGATGCCCGCGACGGGCCGGTGCGTCGAGGCGATCGACCGGCTTTCCGGCACTCGCGCTCGACCTCGTGGCCGAGCGGGTCGCCAGTGCATGACGATGCCGAGTTCGAGGCCGAGGCGCTTGCTGCGAAACGCCACGTGGGTGTTTCGCAGGGCGTAGGGCATTTTCGACCACTGATGACGACCGATCGAGACCCCAGATTGGTTCCGCTTCAGTAGGTCGACGACGTACGACAGTCGCGGCCGGTCGACGCAACTTCTCGGTGGGGGAGTGACGTCTATGGGGTGTCCCCGAGTCGGCCGCACCTGCTCCCGGTGCGCCACCGGACGTACCCGGCCAAGGTGCCGACGAGCGTGCCGCACAGAGCCGAAGGTCACCTCGAAGCATGGTCGGAACCCGGGACCAAGGGCCCTGCTGTGCAGCGCGACCGCGCGCCTAGCCTCGACGTACGAGGAGGAAGAGATGCCCACCATCAAGCGCGCAGCCGAGGAGTTCCTGGCCACGAGACGGATCGCCGTGACCGGTGTCTCCCGCAACGGCGGCAACCACGGCGGCAACTTCGTCTACCAACGGCTGCGTGAGCGCGGCTACGCCGTCTTCGCCGTCAATCCCCACGCGGACACCGTCGAGGGCGACACGTGTTACCCGGACCTGACGTCCATCCCCGGCGGGGTGGAGGCCGTCGTGATCGGCACGCGGCCATCCATCGCCGAGCAGACGATGCGCGAATGCGTCGACCTCGGCATCACGCGCGTGTGGATGCACCGCTCCTTCGGAGGCGGGAGTGTCTCTGACGTCGCGACCGAGTACGGCCGGACCCACGGCGTCACCGTGATCGACGGTGGCTGCCCTTTGATGTTCCCGCCCACGTCCGACCCCGGCCACCGGGTCATGCGAGCGGTCGGGATGCTCACGGGGCAGGTCCCGAGACGTGTAGGAGCCTGAGGACCCGCTCGGGTCATCTCGAGGGCGCCAGTGCGGTGAGCTCCGCGAGCTCTGTCTGGATCCCGGCGACCAGCGCCTGCGGGTCCGGCACCGTGGCCGCATCGACCTTGAAGCCGACGTGGACCCTGCCGGCGTAGCCCACGATGGAGGTCGACAGGCTCTGATCGGCCGACATCGGCGCCCACGCCCACAGTCGCGTGATGGGCAGGCCGGCCAGGTGCAGCGGCTGGTCCGGGCCACGCACGCTCGTGGTCACGCCGGTGGCCTTGCGGGCGAAGAAGTCAGTGGCGAAGACCCGCAGCCGCGGGTGCATCAAGCCCATTCCCTCCAGCATGCCGTAGGTCAGCCATGCCTCGGGTGAGGCCTTGATGGCGCGCATCCGCGCTGCCGTCTCGTTGAGCCGTCCGAGCGCGTTGTCGATCCCGACGGGCAGGTCGAGCAGCACCAGCGCGAACTGGTTGCCGAGGTCCTCGGCCCGCAGCGCCGCAGAGCCGCGCAGGTCCACCGGGACCATCGTCGGCAGGTCGTCCACCATGGGATCGGTGCCGTGGGCGAGCAGCCACCGGCGCAGCGCGCCGGCCAGCGCGGACATGACGATGTCGGTGACGGTCGCCCCGGTCGCGTGGCGCAGCCCGGCCAGGTCGGCCACGTCGATCGACGGAGTCCACACGGCGCGCTTGCTGTGGTGCGGCGGCAGCGAGAGCGGCGAAGCCGGCCGGCGCGCGAGGAGCAGGTGCTCCGCGACCATGGGGGTCCTCAGCAGCCGGCCGGTCCCGGGGAGGGCGCGGATCGCCGACCGCGCCACGCGCAAGAGCCCCGGTCCACCGCTGTCGGGCTCGCCGTCCGTTGCCTCGGTCGGCTCCTCGTCCGCGAGGGCGAGGACGACCCGGAAGAGAGCGGTGCCGTCCGCCAGCGCGTGGTGGAGCCGGGTGTAGATCACCGTGCCGCCGGTGTACCCCTGGATGAGGTGGACCTCCCACGGCGGGTGCTGCCGGTCGAGGGCGCGGGAGAGGCGGGACGCCACGTGGTCCTCCAGTGCCGCGTCGTCACCCGGTGCCGGTAGCCGGACCTCCTGGACGTGGCGGTCGAGGTCGAAGTCGGGGTCGTCCTGCCACCACTGGCCCGGCCACGGCAGCCAGGCGTGCCCGGCGCGTTGGCGGAAGCGGGGGAACCGGTCCAGCACGCGCTCGCGAAGGAGCCGGACGTAGGTGTCGCGGTCGAGCTCGCCGCCAACGACCATCAGCCCCTCCACCACCATGAGGTTGTCCGGTTGGTCCATCGCCAGCCAGACGTCGTCGACGGGTCGCACCACGTGCCGTCCACCGCTCATGTCCTCATCGTCTCTGGCGCGGGCTCGGGAGCGTGAGGGTCGTAGGTCCCACCCGATCAGGGACGGTCGGCCGCGGCCCGACGCGCCGGCCCGCGCGAGACTGGTGTGCAAGGGAGGTCGCCATGGAACGCCTGAGCCCGCTGTCGTACGCCTTCCTCGCTGCGGAGGACGTCGACCCGACCTCGTGCCTCGTCATCGGCTCGCTGGCGGTGCTCGACGGACCGGCGCCGCACGTCGACGAGGTCCGTGCGCTCGTCGCCTCACGCCTGCCGACGGTTCCGCGCTACCAGCAGCGGATCGCGCCCAGCCGCCTCGGGCTGCGGGCTCCGTCGTGGCAGGACGTCCCCGACCTCGAGCTTCGCCGGCACGTCACGGTGCGACAGGTCCCGGCCCCGGGCGGCCGGGCGGAGGTCGCGGCGCTGATGGCCGAGGCCATGGCGGAAAGGATGGATCGCGACCGACCGCTCTGGGACGTCACTGTGTGGACCGGCCTCGCGGACGGACGCTGGGGACTGCTCTCCCGCGTGCACCACGCCCTGGCAGACGGGGTGTCCGGCACAGGTCTCTACCGAGTGGTGTTCGACTCGGAGGGTCCGGCGGACGAGCCGCCGCCGACCCCGCCCGGAACCGCGCCCGGGGTGCCCGTGCGGAGCCTGGTGGCCGCGGCCCGCGGAGCCCTCGCCCTCGGCGCCGCACTGCTGCCGGTCACCCGTGAGGGCCTGCTCGGCCCGCTCGACGGGGCCCGGCGCTACGCGTGGACCGAGGTCGGGATCGCCGAGACCGAGGGCGTACGACGCGAGCTCGGCGTCACGGTGAACGACCTCGTGCTCTCAGCGATCAGCGGCGGCCTGCGCGAGCTGCTGCTCGAGCGCGGCCGGCAGCCCGACGCACACGCCCTGCGCACCCTGCTTCCGGTGTCGTCACGAGCGCCGGGCACGGCCGGCCATCCCGGCAACGAGGTGACGCTCATGCTGTCGATGCTGCCGGTCGAGCACGACGACCCGGTCGCGCGCGTGCTGGCGGTGCACGAGCGCGTGACCAGCCTGCGTCGGGCGCACGAGCCCGAGGCAGGAGTCGTGCTGCAGGCGCTGGCTGGTCTGCTCCCGTTCCCCGTCCTGGACCGCGGCCTGCGGTGGGGCCTGCGCCTGCCCCAGCAACAGATCTCGACGGTGACCACCAACGTGCCCGGACCCCGAACCCCGCTCACGTGCCTCGGTCGCCCGGTCCGCCATCTGCTCCCGGTCGTGCCCATCGCGGACCGGGTGCGGCTCGGGTTCGCGGTGCTCAGCTACGGAGACCGCCTGGCGTTCGGCATCACCGCCGACGCGACCAGCACGCCCGACGTCGACAATCTCGCCCTGGAGATCGGTGACGCCTGGCGATCGGTCCTCGTCGGGCGATGAGCACAGCGGTGCACTGGACATGACACACCTCGGCGGGGGAGTGCGCACGCGTCGAGGGCCGGGTCGCACGCGCGAACCCTGTCAGCCCGAACGAGGAATGGCCCCGACCTGCGAAGACGAGGGTCAGGGCTGCCTTCGTCCGCGGATCGGACTCAGTCGGCCCCGAACGAGGCCCAGACCGACTTGAACCCGAGACCATCCGTCGTGGACCCCCAGGCCTGACTGAGCGAGCCCACGATCAGGAGCCCCCGGCCGGCCGTGTCCAGCGCGTCAGGCGTGCGGGGAGTCACGGGCGAGCCGGATCCGTCCCGCACCTCGACGTGCGTGATGCCACCACTGCTCGAGAGGGTGAGGACGAACGGCGTCCCTGCATGCGCCACGGCATTGGTGGTGAGCTCGCTGACGACCAGCCGGACGTCGTCGACCAGGTGTGACAGGTGGTGGGCGAGCAGGTGGACGCAGATGAAGTCCCGTGCCTCTCCGACGCTGCGTGGCTCCGCGACCAGGGTGATCGTGTGGGACCAGTCAACGGTCACGACCACCAAGCCCCCTCTTTCGCCAGTGATGCTCAGCCGGGACACGGGCGGGCTAGACGGATGCCGGGGCAGTGGCTCCAGCGTACGCCCGAACTGGGTGGCCCGCTCGCCGTGGTGACGGCCCGCCCTGGTGGTGACGACCTCACTCACCGAGGGTGAGGTGCTTGTCCCGTGCTTGCGGTGACGCTGGACGCGTTCGCCCCCTCGAGCGAGGACGCCAGATGCCGACCCTTCGCGAGCCCGCGCACCTGCTGCGACCTCGCCGTGGGGGAGCGCGATGAACTTGGTGGTCGCCCTCCTCGTGGTCGTCGCCGCGGCGGCGGTGACCGTGACCGCCATGTTGGCGGTCCGTCGTCGCGCCCCGGACGGCAGCTACTTCCAGGACGGTGACCGGGCCTCCGGTGTCTTCGGGGTGCTCGCCACGGGCTTCTCCGTGCTGCTCGGCTTCATCATCTTCCTGTCGTTCCAGTCGTACGACGACGCGCGCACCGGAGCCGAGCTGGAGGCGACGACGGTCCTGCAGCAGACGCAGACCGCGCAGTTCCTGCCGAGCGGGGCCTCGAGCGAGCTGACCGCCGAGCTGGCCTGCTACGCCCGGTCCGTCGCGGGCGCGGAGTGGGACGCGCTCGAGTCCGGAACGCTCGGCGACCGCGTGAACCCCTGGGGCGTCGAGATGTTCCGCACCATCTCGGACGTGGTGCCGCAGGAGGCGACCGAGCAGTCGGCCTACGACCGCTGGATGGACCAGACGATCCAGCGCGAGCAGGCCAGGATCACCCGCGTCCACGGTGCCGAGGGCATCATCCCCAGCCCGTTGTGGGTGGCCCTGTTCCTCATCACCGCCGTCATCTTCGGCTACCTGCTCTTCTTCGCGGACCCGTCGGAGGGGCCGGTCACCCAGGGGATGCTCATGGGGAGCACGACGGCGGTCATCGTCACGCTCCTGCTCCTGCTGGCGTTCTTCGACCATCCGCACGGAGGCGGGGTCGGACGACTGCAGCCGACCGCGATGGAGCGGACCGTCAGGCTCATCGACACCGAGCTGGAGATCATCGGCCTCGAGGTCTCACTCCCGTGTGACGGCGATGGCAACCCCCTCTGAGGCCTCGGACCGCCCTCGCGACTGGCAGGAGGGCGTGGCCACGGTCCTCCTCGTCGTCGCGGCTGTCGCCACGTCGTGGAGCAGCTACCAGGCGACGCGCTGGAACGGCGAGCAGGCCGCCGCCGCGGGTCGCACCAACGCCATCCGGATCGAGGCGTCGCGAGCCGACGGCCTCGCCGAGGCGCAGACCCAGATCGACGTCGCCACGTTCATCGCGTGGGCCGAGGCCGACGTGACCGGCGACCGCAAGCTCGCGGACTTCGTGATGGACCGCTTCCGCGACGAGTTCCGTCCCGCGTTCGACGCCTGGAGGGCCACTGCTCCGCTGACCGACCCGGACGCTCCGCCGACGCCCTTCGCGATGGATGAGTACCACCTCGCGTCCCGCCAGCAGGCGGAGGAGCTGGACGCGCGAGCCGAGGCGGCAGCCGCCGAGGTCCGCACAGACATCCAGCGCGCCAGCAACTACGTCCTCACCGTGGTGCTCTACGCGGTTGCGCTGTTCTTCGCCGGCATGAGCACGCGCGTCAGGGCGTCCCGGCTGCGATGGGCCCTGACCCTGGCCGGCTGCGCGGTCTTCCTCGGCACCCTGTGCTGGATCGCCACCTTCCCCGTGAGCCTCGCGGTCTGACCAGCACCTGGCGGGCGTGACGCCGCCGGGGGCGCCTCCCGGGCCGCGGTCGGTTCCCGATGCCCTGGGCCGCGAGTCACACGGCCCACCGGGACCTCGGGACGCCGCGCCCGGGGGAGGGCTGCACCTGACCGGTGACCGAGACCGCCCACCCGGGTGCGTCCGCACCCTCCCGCAGCACTCGAGACCGCGGGCCCGTGCCTGCGGACCGTCCGCAGCGCGACCGTCGATCCATGGGGCGGGAGGCCCCCGTCCAAAGGGATCGGGTGATCGAGATGCGAACCAGTCTGATGGTGGGAACGGCGGTCCTCGGCGTCGCGGCAGCGATCGCCGTCCCGGTGCTCGGCGCGGCGACCGGGAGCGGGGCGACGGGCTCGTCGCAGCGCGCGACGGCCGACGGCGCCCGCCTGGCGGCGGCTCCTGCTGCGTCGGTCGTCCACGCCCCCGATGCGAGCGTGCTGTTCAACGACCCGACCGGCGGCGCGGCCGCCCGGGACCGGATCGCCGACCACGTCCGGCGGGCCATCGAGGCGACGCCGCGCCACGGCACGATCCGCATGGCGGCCTACAGCTTCGACCGGCCCGACATCGCCGGCGCGCTGCGACGCGCGTGCACACGACGCCAGGTGACGGTCCAGGTCGTCCTGAACGACAACTTCGTCTCGCGACCCGTCCGCCGCCTGCAGCGGCTCGTGGGTGCGGACGCGACCTCGAGCCTCGGCGCCTGCGACCGGTCGGCCTCGACGGGCCCGGACCCCAGCTTCGTCAAGGTGTGCCACGCCAGCTGTCGACTCGGCGACCGCGGCAACCAGCACATGAAGGTGTACCTGTTCTCCAGGGCCGGGCACGAGGCCGACGTCGTGATGCTGGGGTCCGCCAACCTGACCGGCTACGCCGCCGGGGTGCACTGGAACGACCTGGTGACCTTCACCGGGAGCCGCGAGCTGTACGACGACTACAGCAGGCTCTTCAGCGAGCTGGCGGCCGACCGCGTGGTCGAGGCGCCGGCCATGGACCTCACCCACGGCGACGTGACGACGAGCGTCCCCTCGGACGCGCCCGCCGGGGGCGAGGACGCGGTGGCGCGACGGCTGGCCGGGGTCGACTGCCGCGCGTTGCCCGGGAGCGGTGTCGCGGGACGGACCATGCTCCGCATCAGCATGTACGGCTGGCGCGGCACCCGTGGCGCCCGCCTCGCCCGGCAGGTCGCCGGACTGCGTGCCCAGGGATGCCGGATCCAGGCCCTGGTCAGCGCGGCCGGCCCGGACGTCGTCGAGATCCTGACCGCGGCGGGCGTCCGCGTGCGCAGCGCGTCGCTCGACGTCGACGCCAACGTGGCCACCGGGTTCGAGACGTCCGGCTGGGAGCACTTCGTGCACGAGAAGTGGATGTCGGTCGACGGGACCTGGAGCGGCTCGGCCACCCGGGCGGTGTGGACCGGGTCGGAGAACTGGTCCGACGTCTCGCTGCTCAACGACGAGCTGGTGGTGATGATCCCGCGGGCCGCGATCCACGACGCGTACGTCGCGCACTTCGACGACGTCTGGAGCCACCACTCGAGGGCGATCACCCCGCCGACCGGTCGGATGTGAGCCGTGTCTCGGTACCGAACCCCCCGGTCCCGACAACTTTGTCCGGTCGGGGATCGTCACCCTTCGTACGGGACCGGACCCTGCGGAGTGCACGGGTCCGGTCGACATGCCCCGCTCGCGTCCCACACCGGGTCGTGAAGGGGCTCGAGCGTGACGACGCCACGACGGTGGCGGTCGGGAAGGCGAGTTCGTGCCGAGGTTGTTGGTCCTGCCCATCCTGTGCCTGGTCCTGGGTGCCCCACAGACGGCGGTCCCCGCCGCAGCCGTCCCGGGAGGTGTGACGGCTGTGGCGCAGCAGGGACTGTCCTCCGCGAAGGTCACCGCCGCGGACCGCAAGCGGTGGAAGGCCCCGAATGGCCCGTTCTTCAACGACCCCCGCCGGAAGAAGGGCTGGTTCCGCATCGAGCGGAGGGTGATCGACACGATCGACCACACCCCCCGGGGGTCGACGATCAGGATCGCCGTCTACTCCTTCGACCGGATGCCGGTCGCGAAGGCGCTCATCGCCGCGCACCGGCGCGGGGTCCAGGTGCAGATGATCCTCAACGACCACCAGTACACGAAGGCGATGCGGGCGATCCGCAAGGAGATCGGAGCCAGGCGCTACCGCTCCAGCTTCATCTACCGGTGCACGGCGGGGTGCCGGACCAAGCAGAACCAGTACAACAACATGCACACGAAGTTCTACTCGTTCTCGCAGGCAGGCAGGTCGAAGGACGTGCTGGCCGTGGGATCGGCCAACATGATGCTCAACGCCGACATCCACCAGTGGAACGACCTCTACTTCACGTCCGGCGACCACGAGCTGTTCCGCCAGTTCGTCCGGCTGTTCAACGACATGCGCAAGGACCACGCCACCCGGCAGCCGCCGCAGCTCATCTGCGGCACGCCCGCCAACGGCGTCGCGTGCGACGACTCGGTCGACAAGCACACCGTCTGGGCCTGGCCCAAGCCGTCGGGACCGAGGAACGACCTGGTCCTCGACCTGCTCGGCAAGGTGCAGTGCCTGACCCCCGACGGTGCGGGCGGGCAGAAGCGGAGCCGCATCGCGGTCTCGATGCACACCATGCGCGGCAGGCGCGGTGACTACCTCGCCTCGGCCATCCGGCAGAAGTGGATCGAGGGGTGCAAGGTGCGCGTGATGTACGGCCTGATCGGCTACCACACCAAGCGCGTGATCGGTGCGCCGACGGCACGCGGGCGCATCCCGCTGCGCTCGACCGGGCTGGACTACAACCCGGACGACGACTACGACCTGAACAAGGACGGCAAGGACGACCTGATCCTGACCTACTACAGCCACCAGAAGTACGTCGCGATCCAGGGCACCTACAACGGCAGGCCCGACACCGACATGGTCGTCACGGGCTCCGCCAACTGGGCGAGCCTGAGCCCGGGCAACGACGAGCTCTGGATGTCGATCCGCGGCAGGAAGCTGACCCGGAAGTACGTCAAGAACTTCGACCACCAGTGGCGGAAGAAGCGCAACTCGCGCAACGCCTACACCACGACGTACGTGAACTTCCGCGTCAAGCGGACGGTCGTCGACGAGGACGGCACGCCCCGCACGGTCTGGCGGACCGTCCGGCGTCCGGTCACCACGATCGAGCGGGACCCCTACCGCACGGGTCCGTACTGGGAGGCCGACTGAGGGTCCGCCGACGCGGTCCGGGGGCGGTGCGGGGGGCGGACCGGGGGCACGTCGGGAGAGCTCGGAAAAACTTCCGCGGGACCCGTAACACCCCGCACCGCGTCGGCGCTGTGCAAGTAGGCGGCCGCGTTCCGCCGGACCCAGCACCGCTCACCCGTGCCCCGACCTCCCGCCGAGGCACGGATCCCCCCAGAGGCGGTGGGACGGCCCGAAAAACGCGCAGGACAGCGGCGTGGCCCCTCGGGGCCGCGCCGCTGCTGCGTGCGGCCCGCCGCGGCGGCCGGTGGTCAGCGGATGGCCAGGGTCGCTGCCGTCACGCAGGCGGCGGCGCAGACGGCGCCCCATCCCGCGAGCCGGAGCAGGGGGACCTGCACCCCCGCCGACCGGCAGCGCTGCAGCCACAGGAGCGTGGCGAGGGACGCCCAGGGCGTCACCAGCGCCCCGGTGTTGACGCCGACCAGCGTCGCGACGAGGCGACGTACGTCGTCCGCGGCGGCGGGCTCGACGATCAGGTAGGCGGGGAGGTTGTTGACGAGGTTGGCGCCGACCGCCGAGGCGACCGACAGGTGCAGCAGGTCGAGCGTCCGCACGCCCGAGCCGACCGCGGGCGCCAGCCAGTCCAGCAGCCCCTCGCCCTGGGCGAGGCGGAGCGCCCCGGCGACGACGACGAAGCCCCCGGCCATCAGCCAGGGCGGTCGGACCTCCCTCAGCATGCCGGGCGCCCGCCAGAGCAGGGCCGTCAGCAGGACGAGTGCCGACCCGACGGCGACGACGGCCGGCTCCACGCCGACGGCGAACAGCGGACCGACGGCCAGGCACACGACCGAGCTCACGACCAGCAGCACGCGGTCGTGCGGCTCCGCGGGCGGCTCGACGGCGTAGGTCCCACGCAGGGCGCGCCGCTGGAGGACGGCGATCAGGACGAGCGTGACGACCACGGCCGTGACCGCCGGCGCCGCGGCCGTACGCACGTATTCGCCGTGGCCAGCGCCGAGGTCCTCGAAGCGGTGCACCGCCAGGAGGTTGGTGAGGTTGGACACCGGGAGCAGGAGCGACCCGGTGTTGGCGATCCAGAGCGTGGTGAGCGCGAAGGGGAGTGGCGAGACGCCCGTCTGGCTCGCGATCGCGATGCCGACGGGTGTGAGCAGCACGGCGGTGGTGTCGAGGCTCAGTACGATCGTGCACAGCACGGCCAGCGCCGCGAACGTCAGCCACAGCAGCACCACCCGGTGACGCGCGCGACGCGCGAGGGCGTGCGCCGCCACGTCGAAGACGCCGGCCAGCTGCGCGACCTCTGCGGTCACCGTGATCGCGAGCAGGAAGACCGCGACCGGCAGCACCTGGGACAGGACGGGGTGCAGGGCCTCGCTCACGTCGTCACGACGACGGCTGACGTGCCGAGCTCGTCACCGGCTCGGGGACGGGGCCGAACTGCTGGTTGCAGGTCCAGCCCGCGCAGTCGACCAGCTCGCGCCGGCGCGACTCGAGCGTGGCCCGGACCGCCGCGTAGGCCGGGTCGTCGACGAGGTTGACCATCTCGTCGGGGTCGAGGAGCCGGTCGTAGAGGAACGTGTCGACGCCGTCGGTGCCGTAGAGGTAGCGCTCGGTGCGCACGCCGCGGTGCGACCACCCGTCGCCGAGGGTGCGTCCGGTCTGGATGAGCGTGGTGTCGCGGAAGGACTGGTCCTCGCCGCGCAGCGTCGGTGCCAGGGACGTCCCGTCCACCTGCCACTGCGGGGTGACCCCTGTCAGCGCGGCGAAGGTGACGGGCAGGTCGACCAACGTCACCGGCAGCTGCGAGGTGGCCCCGGCGACCACGTCCGGGCCGCGCACGAGGAGCGGGACCTGCAGCGCCTCGTCGGTCAGCACGTCCTTGCCGACGAACCGGTGCTCGCCGAGGGAGTAGCCGTTGTCGGAGGTGAAGACGATGTAGGTGTCGTCGAGGACGCCCTCGTCCTCCAGCGTGTCGACCAGCGACCCGACCGCGCGGTCCACGGACTGCAGCGCCTGCAGCCGGGCGGTGTTCTCCGCGGCGACCTCGTCGGGGGAGACCGGCGTACGACGGCGCAGGTAGGAGGGCTGGTCGGACACGTCCTCCTGGTTGAACGCCGGGTCGTCGAAGGACGAGGGGCGCTCGTCGAGGAACAGGTGCTCGTCGCGGGGCTCCGCCGGGGGCAGGCCGCGCCCGCCCTCGGGGCTGATCCGGTAGTGCGGCGCGAGGTGCCACGCGTACACGACGAACGGGTCGCCGCTGCGGGCGAAGTCTCGCACCGCCTCGTTGGTGTGGTCCTCGATCACCGAGGTGATGTAGCTGTCGGTGTAGCGGCGCGGGTCGCCGTCACCGGTCATCGAGAAGTCGACGTAGTCGTAGACCCCCCGCGTGAGCGCGTCCCAGCGCGACCAGCCGGCGGGACGCACGTCGCGGGGGCCGTAGCCGTTGAGGAACTTGCCGACGAAGCCCGTGCGGTAGCCGTTGCTGCGGAACCAGGTGCTGGCCTCCTGGGTCGGGTCAAGGGCCTGGAAGCCGCCGTGGACGCCACGGTTGTGCTGGACGCCGTTGTTCTGGGCGTACTGGCCGGTGGCGAGCTGGGCGCGGGCCGGGCAGCAGAGCGGGTGCGGCGAGATCGCGTCGGTGAACTCCATGCCCTGGTCGGCGAGGAGGCGTCGCGTGATCGGCATGTGGTCGAGGTCGTCGTCGCGCATGTCGTCGGTCAGGACGAAGACGAGGTTGGGACGAGCCGGCTCGTCCGCCTCGGCGGCGGGGGACCGGGTGCCCTGCACCATCCGCACCGAGCCGGGGCCGCTGGCCCCACCGGAGTCGCTGGTCGCGGTGACCGTGGCGAGGGTGGCGACGAGTACGACGAGGAGGGCAGCCGTGATCGACTGTGCCCACGCTCGCATCTTGCCCCTCGCCGAGACCCGAAGGGTCCTTGTCGTCCGCCCGTGTTCCGGCGCAAGACTAGGACGGGGGAGGTCGCCTCCCCAAAGCGACACGACGACTGGGGCGAGACCGGTCCGGGCCGCTACCCTGTGGTCTCGCCCAAGCCCGGCAGCACCGCCGGGCCGACGACCACACCGCACGAGCGAAGGAACCCGCAGCAGCCGCCATGGACGAGAGTCAAAGTCCCCGCACGACCGCACTGAACGCCTGGTGCGCGTCGTGACCCCCCTCCTGCTCCTGCTCGTGTCCCTGGCCCTCGTGGCCGCCTGCGGCCTCTTCGTGGCCGCGGAGTTCTCCTTCGTCACCGTGGACCGGCCCAGCGTCGAGCGCGCCGCGGCTGCCGGCGACGAGGGCGCCCGCGGTGTCCAGCTGGCGCTCCGCTCGCTGTCGACGCAGCTCTCCGGCGCCCAGGTCGGCATCACCGTGACCAACCTGGCCATCGGCTTCCTGGCCGAGCCGGCGATCGCCGACCTCATCCACGACCCGCTGGCGTCGGCCGGCGTGCCCGACGGCGTGGTCACGCCGCTGGCGCTGGCGCTGGGCCTCGTGCTCGGCACCGTCGTGACGATGATCTTCGGCGAGATGGTCCCGAAGAACATCGCGATCGCCCGCCCGCTCCAGACGGCGCGCACCACCCAGGGCTTCATGCGGGGCTTCACCGCCCTTACCCGCGGGCCCATCCGGGCGCTCAACGGGTCGGCCAACGCGATCGTGCGCCGCCTCGGCATCGAGCCGCAGGAGGAGCTCCGCTCCGCCCGCAGCTCGCAGGAGCTCTCCTCGCTCGTGCAGCGGTCGGCCGACCAGGGCACCCTCGACGCCGACACCGCGGAGCTCGTCGAGCGCTCGGTCGAGTTCGGCACCCGCACGGCCGGCGAGATCATGACCCCCCGCGTGCGGACCACGACCGTGGAGGAGGGCGACCGCGTCTCCGCGGTCATCGACCTGGCGCGCCAGACCGGCCACTCCCGCTTCCCGGTCCTCGACGCCGAGGACACCGTGGTCGGCACGGTCCACGTCAAGCACGCGGTCGCCGTGCCGGTGCACGAGCGCGCCACCACCCGCATCAAGCACGTCATGGTGCGGCCCGTCGTCGTGCCCGACAGCCTCCGGCTCGACCCGCTGCTCGCGCTCCTGCGCCAGGACGGCTTCCAGATGGCCATCGTGCTCGACGAGTACGGCGGGCACGCGGGCATCGTGACGCTCGAGGACGTCGTCGAGGAGATCGTCGGCGACATCTCCGACGAGCACGACCGGCTCGGCGCGCGCATCCGCCAGCGTCGCGACGGCAGCTGGACGCTCTCCGGGCTCCTGCGGCCCGACGAGGTCGAGGACGCGACCGACATCGAGCTGCCCGACCACGACGACTACGACACCGTCGCGGGCCTCGTCATGCGCGAGCTCGGCAAGATCCCGGAGCCGGGGGACCGCGTCGAGCTGCCCGTGCCGGACCGCAGCAACCCCCACGAGGTGCGCGAGCGCCTCGTGACGCTGACCGTCCAGCGGATGGACGGCCTGCGCATCGACCGCCTCGACCTCGTCCTGGTGGGGGAGGTCGATCGTGAGCAGTGACCTCTTCGGCGTCGGCCTCGCCGTCGTCCTGCTGGCCCTCAACGCCTTCTTCGTGGGCGCGGAGTTCGCCCTGCTCGCCGCGCGGCGCAGCCAGATCGAGCCGCGCGCGCAGGAGGGCTCGCGCGCCGCCCGCACCACGCTGCGCGCCATGGAGAACATCTCGCTCGTGATGGCCGGTGCCCAGCTCGGGATCACCGTCTGCTCGCTGGGGCTCGGTGCCATCGGTGAGCCCGCCGTCGCGCACCTGCTGGAGCCGGTCCTCCACGCCGCCAGGCTGCCCGACAACCTGCTGCACCCGGTGTCGTTCGTGGTCGCGATGTCGATCGTGGTCTACCTGCACGTCGTCCTCGGCGAGATGGTGCCCAAGAACATCGCCCTCGCCGGCGCCGACCGGGCCGCGATGGTCCTCAGCCCGCCGATGATGGCGATCGTCACCGTGCTGCGCCCGGTGATCGCCGGGATGAACATGGCCGCCAACGGGGTGCTCCGCTTGCTCCGCATCGAGCCCAAGGACGAGGTCCACTCGAGCTTCACCCGCGAGGAGGTCGCCGCCCTCGTCGAGGAGTCGCGCGGCGAGGGCCTGATCGAGGCCGACGAGTACGACCGGCTCGCAGGCGCGCTCGGGTTCACCGAGAAGTCGGTCGCGGCGATCGTCATGGCCCCCGACACCCTGGCCACCGTGGCACCCGGCTCGACGGTCGCCGACGTCGAGGCCGTGTGCGCCGCCACCGGCTTCAGCCGCTTCCCGGTCGCCGGCGACGACGGCACGCTGCTGGGCTACCTCCACATCAAGGACGCCCTCGAGTCCGACGACGACAAGCGCTCGCGCGTCATCGAGGACAAGTGGATCCGCCCCTTCGCGTCGGTGCACCCCGGCGACCTGCTCCACGACGCGCTCGAGAGCCTCCAGGTCAAGGGCGCCCACATGGCGCGGGTCGTCGAGCGCGACGGCAGCGTGATCGGGCTGGTCGCGCTCGAGGACGTCCTCGAGGAGCTCGTCGGCGAGATCCGCGACGCCGCACACCACGACGTGTCCGGCGCCGAGGCTCACTGAGCGCTGGATAGGGTCTGATCGTGTCCGAGGAAGCCTCTCGCGTCTGGACCGTGCCCAACATCATCAGTGTGGTGCGGCTCGCTGGCGTCCCCCTCTTCCTCTGGCTGGTGCTCGGGCCCGAGGCCGACGCGATCGCCCTCGTCGTGCTGATGGTCGCCGGCTTCACCGACTTCCTCGACGGGTGGCTCGCCCGACGCCTCGACCAGTACTCCAAGCTGGGGGAGGTGCTCGACCCGGTCGCCGACCGTCTCTACATCCTGGCGGTCGTCGTCGGCCTCTACCTGCGCGACATCATCCCGTGGTGGGTCGCGATCGCGCTGCCGCTGCGCGACCTCCTCCTCTGGGGCCTGGTGCCGATCCTGCGCACCCGCGGCTTCTCCGCGCTGCCCGTGCACTTCCTCGGCAAGGCCGCCACGTTCAACCTGCTCTACGCCTTCCCGCTGCTGCTCCTGGGCGAGGGTGACGGCATCGTCGCCACGCTCGCGCGCAACTTCGGGTGGGCGTTCGCGTGGTGGGGGATCGGGCTCTACTGGTGGGCCGGGGTCCTCTACGCCTGGCAGGTGCGCACGCTGGTGCGTGAGACCCCCCGTCGTACGTCACCGGCGACCGACCATGGCTGACACCCGGGCCGGCGAGTCGACGGCGCCGGGCGGGCCCGAGACCGGCCGCCCGCTGCCCGAGCACGTCACGACCCCGCTGCTGACGCTGATCACGGCCCGGTCGATGGACGAGGACTACGCCCACGTCGCCCAGAAGCGGGCCGACGCCGGCGAACCGCGACCGCAGGCCTCGCGACCCCACTGGTCGAGCGCGCTGGCCGTCGCCGCGCTCGGCGTCATGGCGGCGGTCGTCGCCGTGCAGACCGACCGGGAGGCCCCGGCCAACGAGCTCAGCCGGGCCGCGCTCGTCGAGCAGATCGACAGCCGCAGCGACGACGTCCGCGCGCTGCAGGCCGACGTCGCCCGGCTGACCCGCTTCAACGCCGCGGTCGCCAGCAACAGCACGGGCACCCAGGCCGACCTCGAGGACATCGAGGCCCGGGTGCGTCGCGCCGAGCTGACCAGTGGGTTCTCGCCCGTCCACGGCCCGGGTGTGCGGATCACCGTCGACAACCGGCCGGGAGGCGACGTGGACGGCGAGGTGCTCGACGAGGACCTGGCCACCCTGGTGGACGGGCTCTTCGAGGCGGGCGCCGAGGCCGTCGCGATCAACGACCAGCGGATCAACGCGCTCGGCGGCATCCGCAACACCAGCCGGGCCATCCACGTCAACGGGCGGCCCGTCAACGCGCCCTACGTCGTCGCGGCGATCGGCGACCCCCGCACGCTCCAGGCCCGACTGGTGGAGACCTACCAGGGCCAGCAGTGGTTCGGCCGGGTCAACAACTTCGGATTTGTGTACGAGGCCGAGAATGTCGACGACATCCGCTTGCCGGCTGCGCCCGAACGCGTCCTTCGTGATGTGATCGAGCTCGACGCCGCACCCTACGGCGGACCAGCACAGGAGGGGAGCTCGCCGTGATCGCCGCACTTGGCCTGCTCCTGGGCATCATCGCCGGGCTGGCCTTCGCCCCCGACGTGCCGCTCAGCCTGCAGAACTACCTGCCGATCGCCGTGGTGGCCGCCCTCGACGCGGTCTTCGGTGCGCTCCGCGCCTACCTCGACGGCATCTTCGACGACAAGGTGTTCGTCGTCTCCTTCGTCAGCAACGTCGTCGTCGCGGCGGCGATCGTCTACCTCGGCGACCAGCTCGGCGTCGGGTCCCAGCTCAGCACCGGCGTGGTCGTCGTGCTCGGCATCCGCATCTTCTCCAACGTCGCCGCGATCCGCAGGCACGTCTTCCACGCCTGAGCCCCGATCCCATGCCCGATCCCATGCCCGACGAGACGCCCGACCCGCAGCCCGGTCACGAGGCCCATCCCGCGCACCGCACGGACCCCGAGCCCGGTCGCGAGCGCCTGCGCCACGCCCTGGTCCGCCCGTCGCGACGCCAGGTCGTCGTCGCCGTTCTGCTCGCCGTCCTCGGCTTCGCGTTCGTCGTACAGGTGCAGGACACGAAGGCCAACGACACCTACAGCGGCCTGCGCGAGAGCGAGCTGATCGAGGTGCTCGACGGCCTGACCGGCACGGCCGAGCGGGCGCGACGCGAGGTCGGCCGGCTCGAGGCCCGGCGCGACGAACTGACCAACGAGAGCCGGGCGCGGTCCGCGGCCCTCGACGAGGCCGAGCAGCGGGTCAAGACGCTCAACATCATCGCCGGCCTGGTGCCCGTCACCGGCCCCGGCCTGCGGATGACGATCACCGAGTCGTCCAGCCGGGTCAACGTCGGGTCGCTGCTCGACACCGTCCAGGAGCTCCGCACGGCCGGCGCCGAGGCGATGGAGTTCAACGACTCGATCCGCGTCGGGGCGGACAGCTCCTTCGACAGCGCGGTGGGTGGCATCGAGCTCGACGGCCAGCTCCTCGAGCCGCCGTACACCCTCGAGGTGATCGGCGACCCCCACGTCCTGCGCACGGCGCTCACCTTCTCGACCGGGCCGGTCGAGACGCTGGAGACCTACGACGGGGCGACGGTCAAGATCGAGGAGCTCGAGTCCGTCGACATCACCAGCGTGCGCGAGGCCGAACGACCTGAGTATGCGGAGCCCGGCAGCGGCCAGTAGCCTGCCGGACACCCCCGCACCCCCAGCACCGCCCACCCACCCGACGCCCCACCGCCAAGGAGTCCGCGTGTATCCGGAGAACCTCAAGTACACCAGCGAGCACGAGTGGGTCCGCAGCCCCGGTGACACCGACGGCTCGGTCCGGGTCGGGATCACCGACTTCGCGCAGGACGCCCTCGGCGACATCGTGTACGTCTCCCTGCCGCAGGTCGGCGACCAGGTGGCGGCGGGGGACACCTGCGGGGAGCTGGAGTCCACCAAGTCGGTCAGCGACATCTACGCCCCCGTGACCGGTGAGGTCGTCGCCACGAACGCCGCCCTCGACTCCACCCCGGAGCTCGTCAACAGCGACCCGTACGAGGCCGGCTGGTTGTTCGAGGTGTCCGTCGCCGATGCCTCGCAGGTCGACGGCCTGATGGACGCCGCGGCCTACCAGGCCGGGCTGGACGGCTGAGCCGCACCACCCACCAGGTCCGTCCGATCACCTGTCGCCCGGTGTTCCCCGACCACCCGTCGTCGCCTCCAGCGGGCTGGTAGGTTCGGGGAAACCGTCAACCTCAACCCTCGGCTGAGGGTTGAGCGTCGATCCGTCGAGGAGTATCCATGCCGTTCTGCACCGCCTGTGGCAAGCAGAACCCTGACGATGCGCGCTTCTGTGCCCAGTGCGGCACCAAGCTGCTCGCGGGGGAGGACACGGGCGCGAGCCCGGTCGAGAGCACTGCGACCATCACCTTCGGGGCCCCGGACCAGCGCGAGTCCTCGGACCGCCAGCTCAGCCCCGTCGACGCGGCGGCGGTGGACGCCCTCCCCGAGGGCCACGCCCTCCTCGTCGTGCAGCGCGGGCCGAGCGCCGGCAGCCGGTTCCTCCTCGACGTCGACGTCGTGGGCGCCGGTCGCCACCCCGACAGCGAGATCTTCCTCGACGACGTCACGGTCTCCCGCCGCCACGCGGAGTTCCGCCGCAGCGGCACGGGCTACACCGTCAGCGACGTGGGCAGCCTCAACGGCACCTACGTCAACCGTGACCGGATCGACTCCGTCGAGCTCAACGACGGCGACGAGGTCCAGATCGGGAAGTACCGCCTGGTGTTCTTCTCCTCCCACCCGGCCACCTGATCCGTGAGTGCCTCGACGGCCGCGGGCTCGAGTCGCGGCGCCCGCTACAACATCGGCCAGGTGCTCGACCAGCTGCGAGCGGACTTCCCCGGGGTCACCATCCCCAAGATCCGCTTCCTCGAGGACCAGGGACTCGTCAAGCCCGAGCGGACCGCCGCCGGCTACCGCAAGTTCTCGGCGGACGACGTGACCCGCCTGCGCTACATCCTGACGATGCAGCGTGACCACTACCTGCCGCTGAAGGTGATCGGCGACCACCTCGACGCCATCGACCGCGGCCTCGAGCCGCCGGCGATCGAGTCGGTCGTGCCGACCGTGCCCAAGGTGGCCCTGAGCGCGGACGGCCTGCCCAGCCCGGAGTCGTTCCGGCGCAGCAGCGACCTGCGGCTCTCGCGACGTGAGCTGCTCAAGGTCGCCGAGATCAGCGAGGAGCTGCTGGTCGAGCTCGAGCAGTACGGCCTGGTGAGCGCCCGCAGCGGCACCGGACACTTCGACAGCGACGCCCTCGTCGTCGCCCAGACCGCCCGGGAGCTCGCCGACTTCGGGTTCGAGCCGCGGCACCTGCGCGCGTTCAAGACGGCCGCGGACCGCGAGGTCGGGCTCGTCCAGCAGGTCGTCGCCCCCCTCGCCCGGGGCCGCGACGCCGCCGCCCGGGGTCGCGCCGAGGACGCCACGTCCGAGATCGCCGCGCTGTCGGTGCGCCTGCACGCGACCCTCGTGAAGGTCGGTCTGGACCGCGGCTGAGCCTCCTGCCCGGGCGCTGCCGTCCGATCAGGGCACGTGAGTAGGGTGGACGCATGCGCGAAATGGACGTCGTCGGAGTCCGCGTCGAGATGCCCTCGAACCAGCCGATCGTGCTGCTGCGAGAGGTGACGGGGGAGCGCTACCTCCCCATCTGGATCGGCGCCGTGGAGGCGACGGCGATCGCGTTCGCCCAGCAGGGCGTCACGCCGCCCCGACCGCTCACGCACGACCTGATGCGCGACGTCCTCGAGGCCACCGGCCAGCGGCTCGACGAGGTCCGCATCGTCGACATGAGGGACGGGGTGTTCTTCGCCCAGCTCGTCTTCGACGGCGGGGCCGAGGTCGGTGCCCGCCCGTCGGACTCCATCGCGCTCGCGTTGCGCACCGGCTCGCGCATCGTCTGCGCGGAGGCCGTGCTGGACGAGGCCGGTCTCGCGGTGCCCGCCGAGCAGGAGGACGAGGTCGAGCGGTTCCGCGAGTTCCTCGACCACGTCTCGCCCGACGACTTCGAGGCCCACTGACCCGTCGCGCCAGCCCGCCGGCGTACGCGCGTCGTGGGGTCTCCCGAGACTCCGGGGTCCCGGCTGCGTCATGCGACCCGTCGGTGATGGGTTCGCGTTTGCATGACGCTGGCTGATGCGGGCGCGGCTGCGTCATGCGAACCGTCGGTGATGGGTTCGCCTTTGCATGACGTTGGCGGATGCGGGCCCGCGAGACCCTCACCCTCAACCTGAGGTTGAGGGTTGCGACACGCCGCCTCGTGGATGGACAACCCGCCAGATCAGGCTTACGTTGAACTGTCTCTGTTGTAACTCCACCGTTGTGGTTGTCGGTCCCCCGGCGGCCGGGCGGGCCCTTCCCCCAGGAGTTACCGCTCAGCGGAGGAACTGACCTGGAGGGTCACTGTGGCTAGCAACGAGAACGAGCACGGCACCGACGCCGCCCGCATCAAGGCCGAGGCCGAGGCGGCTGGCCTCGCCGAGGAGCAGGGCCTGCTCTTCGACGACGACGTCTCGCCGCTCCCCAGCGACACCGGCTACCGCGGTCCGACGGCGTGCAACGCCGCCGGGATCACCTACCGCCAGCTCGACTACTGGGCCCGCACCGGCCTGGTCGAGCCGAGCGTCCGAGGCGCTGCCGGTTCGGGGTCGCAGCGGCTCTACTCCTTCCGCGACATCCTGATCCTCAAGGTCGTCAAGCGCCTGCTCGACGCCGGCATCTCGCTGCAGCAGATCCGGACGGCGACCGCCCACCTGCGTGAGCGCGGCACCGACGACCTGACCCGCGTCACCCTCATGAGCGACGGCGCCTCGGTCTACGAGTGCACCAGCAACGACGAGGTCATCGACCTGCTCCAGGGCGGGCAGGGCGTCTTCGGCATCGCCATCGGCGGTGTCTGGCGCGAGATCGAGGGCACGCTCGCCGAGCTGCCGTCGGAGCGCACCGCGGCCGAGCAGGCGGCACCCGCGCCGAACGACGAGCTCGCCGCCCGCCGCGCCGCCCGGCAGACCGGCTGACCCCGGCTCCGACCCTCCCGTTCCTCCCTGAGGCCGCCCGTCGACCGGGCGGCCTCGGGCATTTCCGTGGTCCTTGGCTAGACTCGGTGCCGCCGACATCCCATGCGGGAGAGTCGTGGCGCCCGGTCAGCGAGCGGACGTCGCGCGCCGAAGGGGCAATTCCTCCCCGGAACCTCTCAGGCACCCGGACCGCACTGGGTTGGCACTCTGGAGGTCACCGGACCGACAGAGGGGGAGGTCCAGCGAGCGACCTCAGGGAGCCTTCGTGCCCGACCTCACCCCGACCTCCACCAGCACCGCCGACGGGCTGGGCGAGTTCGTCGCCCGTCACATCGGTCCGGACGACGCCGCCGTCGCCCACATGCTCGAGGCGATCGGACACGAGTCGCTGGAGTCGCTGATGACGGCCGCGGTGCCCGACGGCATCCGCTCCGCCGCCGCGCTCGACCTCCCGGACCCCCTCGACGAGGAGGCGACCGCTCGCGCGCTGCGCACGCTCGCCTCGCAGAACCGGCCGGCCGAGGCGATGATCGGGCTGGGCTACCACGCGACGATCACGCCCGCGGTGATCCGCCGCAACGTCCTCGAGGATCCCTCCTGGTACACCGCCTACACGCCGTACCAGCCCGAGATCTCGCAGGGCCGCCTCGAGGCACTGCTCAACTTCCAGACCGTCGTGGCCGACCTGACCGGCCTGCCCACCGCCAACGCCTCGCTCCTCGACGAGGGCACCGCCGCTGCTGAGGCGATGACGCTCGTACGCCGTGCGCAGCGCAACGCGGCCGGACCGTTCGTCGTTGACGCCGACGCCCTCCCGCAGACCATCGAGGTGGTCCGCACCCGTGCCGAGGGGATGGGCATCGAGGTCCTCGTCGCCGACCTCGACGAGGGCCTGCCCGAGGGCGACCTGTGCGGCGTGCTGGTCCAGTACCCCGGTGCCTCCGGCGCCGTCCGCGACCCGCGCCCGGTCATCGACGCCGCCCACGAGCGAGGCGCCCTGGCGGTCGTGGCGGCCGACATCCTCGCCCTCGCCCTGCTCGAGGCGCCCGGGACCTTCGGTGCCGACGTCGTGGTCGGCTCGTCCCAGCGCTTCGGCGTACCCCTGTTCTACGGCGGCCCGCACGCCGGCTTCATGTCGGTCTCGGCCGGGCTCGAGCGTCACCTGCCCGGTCGGTTGGTGGGCGTCTCGGTCGACGCCGAAGGACGTCCGGCCTACCGCCTCGCCCTGCAGACCCGCGAGCAGCACATCCGCCGCGACAAGGCGACGTCCAACATCTGCACCGCGCAGGTGCTGCTCGCCGTCGTGGCGTCGATGTACGCCGTCTACCACGGCCCGGAGGGGCTGCGCCGGATCGCCCAGCGCACCCACGACCACGCCAGCCGCATCGCCGAGGCGCTGCGCGCCGGGGGAGTGGAGGTCGTCAACGGCACCTGGTTCGACACGCTCACGGTCGCCGTTCCGGGCCGCGCGGGTGACGTCGTCGCAGCGGCCCGCCAGGTCGGGCTGCACCTGCGGTCGATCGACGTCGACCACGTCGGCCTGTCGACGTCGGAGCGCACCAGCCCCTCGACCGTCGCGGCGGTGCTGCGGGCGTTCGGCGTCGCGCCGACCGGCAACGGGTCGCGCTCGGGCCTGCCCGAGGGCCTGCGCCGCACCTCGGAGTTCCTGACCCACGAGGTCTTCAACTCCCACCACAGCGAGACGCAGATGCTCCGCTACCTGCACCGGCTCTCCTCGCGCGACTACGCGCTCGACCGCGGCATGATCCCGCTCGGGTCCTGCACGATGAAGCTCAACGCGACCACCGAGATGGAGCCCATCAGCCTGCCCGGCTTCGCCGACCTGCACCCCTTCGCCCCGGCCCAGGACGCCACCGGCTACCGCGAGCTCGTCGACGACGTCGAGCGGTGGCTGGCCGAGGTCACCGGCTACGACAAGGTCTCGGTGCAGCCCAACGCCGGCTCGCAGGGTGAGCTGGCCGGCCTGCTGGCGATCCGCGGCTACCACCGCGCGAACGGCGACCTGGGACGCAACGTGTGCCTGATCCCGTCCTCGGCCCACGGCACCAACGCCGCGTCGGCCGTGATGGCCGGGATGAAGGTCGTCGTGGTGAAGGCTTCCGACGACGGGTCCGTCGACCTCGACGACCTGCTCGCGAAGTGCGAGCAGCACGCCGAGACCCTCGCCGCGATCATGGTGACCTACCCGTCCACCCACGGGGCCTACGAGGACACCATCACCGACCTCTGCAAGATCGTCCACGACCACGGTGGTCAGGTCTACGTCGACGGCGCCAACCTCAACGCGCTGCTCGGCTGGGCCCGCCCCGGCGAGTTCGGCGGCGACGTCTCCCACCTCAACCTGCACAAGACGTTCTGCATCCCGCACGGTGGCGGTGGCCCCGGCGTCGGCCCGGTCGCCGTACGCGCCCACCTGGCGCCGTACCTGCCCTCCCACGGCTGGCACCCGGACACCGACAAGCGCGCGGGCATCGGCCCCGTCAGCGCCGCGCCCTACGGCTCCGCCGGCATCCTGCCGATCACGTGGGCCTACATCCGGATGATGGGCGCGCAGGGCCTGACCCGCGCGACCGCCGTCGCGGTCCTGTCGGCCAACTACGTCGCCCACCGCCTCGGGGACCACTTCCCGGTGCTTTACCGCGGCCACGGCAACCTGGTCGCCCACGAGTGCATCCTCGACCTGCGCGGCATCACCAAGGCCAGCGGCGTGAGCGTCGACGACGTCGCCAAGCGGCTCGTCGACCACGGCTTCCACGCGCCCACGATGTCGTTCCCCGTGGCCGGCACGCTGATGGTGGAGCCGACCGAGTCCGAGGACCTCGCGGAGATCGACCGCTTCTGCGACGCGATGATCGCGATCCGCGAGGAGATCGCGCGCGTGGAGGCGGGGGAGTGGAGCCCCGAGGACTCGCCGCTGCGCCACGCGCCGCACACGGCCCGCGCGCTCGTCGGTGACTGGGACCGTCCCTACTCGCGCGAGGTGGGCGTGTTCCCGCGCGGCATCGACCCCGACAAGTACTGGCCGCCCGTCGCGCGGATCGACCAGGCCTACGGCGACCGCAACCTGGTCTGCGCGTGCCCGCCGCCGGAGGCCTTCGCCGAGAACTGAGCGGGGGCGCCCTCTAGGGTGCGTCCATGAGCGACCAGCGGCAGCGACTGCTCGACGTCGCGCAGGCGGAGGGGCGCCTGACCTCCGTCGTCGGTGCGGTCTTCGACCGCTACGGCGCGGTGTGGGCCGGCGGGGCCGGGCAGGCGCCCGGGCTCGACGGCCAGTACCGCATCGGGTCGATCACCAAGACGATGACGGCCCTGCTGGTCGTCCAGGCCCGCGACGAGGGGTTGCTCGACCTCGACGACCCGCTCGCCGCGCACCTCGGCGACGTCGGGTACGGCGAGGTGACGGTCCGCGAGGCGCTCGCGCACTCGTCGGGCATGCAGAGCGAGCCACGCGGCCCGTGGTGGGAGCGGACCCGGGGCGGCGACTTCGCGGCCCTGGCCGCGGCCAACGACGGCAGCGGTCGCGTGGCACCCCCGGGCGCCTGGTTCCACTACTCGAACCTCGGCTACGGGCTCCTCGGCGAGGTCGTGGCCCGCCGGTTCGGGTCGCCGTGGCGTGCCCTGGTGTCCGAGCGCCTGCTCGGCCCCCTCGCGATGCGGGCGACGTCCTACCTGCCCCGGCCCGGCGCGCAGCCGGGCTGGAGCGTCGACCACTTCACCGGGATCCGGGTGCACGAACCGCTCACCGACACGGGGGCGATGGCACCCGCCGGGCAGCTGTGGTCCACGCTCGCCGACCTCGTCACGTGGGGGCAGGTGCTCGGTGGGTCACGACCCGACGTGGTGCCGGCGTCCTCGCTCGAGGAGATGCAGCGGCCGGTCACGCCGGACTACGGCCTCGGGCTGATGCTGGGCCTGCACCCGGGTGGGCGGCTGGTGGGCCACAACGGCTCGATGCCGGGGTTCCTGGCGGCCCTCCACGTCGACCCCGACAGCGGCATCGGGGCGGTGGTGCTCGCCAACGCGACCACGGGCATCGACCCGCGCGAGCTCGCCGTCTCGCTCATCGAGGGGGACCCCGACGCCGAGGACGCCCGACCTGCCCCCTGGCGTCCGACGGTGGTGGTCCCGCCCGAGGCGGACGGCGTGCCGGGAGTGTGGTTCTGGGGCAACACGGCCTACGACGTGCGCTGGCACAACGAGGGGGTCGAGCTGCGGGCGATGGCCCGTGGCAACGTGGTCACCGACCGGTTCGAGCTGGTGCAGGGGTCGCTGGTCGGCGTGCTCGGCTACCACCGCGGCGAGCGCCTCGACGTCGTACGCCGTCCCGACGGGTCGGTCCACCACCTCGAGTGCGCGACGTTCGTCTACACCCGCACGCCCTACGATCCCGAGGTCGACATCCCCGGGGGCCACCCCCGCGGAGGCGGCCGGGACTGAGGTCGCGTCACACGCCCTGCGACACGCTCGACATGTTGAAGTCGGGGATCCGGAGGGCAGGCGTCGCCGTGCGGGAGAAGTAGTCGTCGCCCCACTCCCGGCTGAAGCTGGGCACCGTGTCGGTGGCCCCGGTGAACCGGTTGAGCAGGTCGATGGGGCTCTCGTTCCAGCGGAAGTTGTTGGCCGCCCCGACGATCTCGCCGTCCTCGACGACGTACACGCCGTCGCGGGTCAGGCCGGTGAGGAGCATCGTCTGCGGGTCGACCTCGCGGATGTACCACAGGCAGGTCAGCAGCAGCCCGCGCTGCGTGCCCGCCACCATGTCCTCGATCGTGCCGGCCCCGTCGCCCACCTCGAGCACCAGGTTGTCGATCATCGGGGTGACCGGCTGCCCGGTCATCCCAGCGGAGTGGCGCGTCTGCAGCAGGCCGGTCAGCAGGCCGTCGCGGATCCAGTCCGTGCGCTCGAGCGCGAGCCCGTTGTCGAAGACGGAGTCGGTGTTGTCGGACGCGCCGGCGATCACGAACGGGGCGCACTCCAGGCCGGGGTGGGCCGGGTCGGAGAACAGGCTGACGCCGGGAGCGGCCACCTTGTCACCGATCCGGGTGCCCCCGCCGCGGCGGCTGTAGACCGACTCGCCCTCGTGGGCCACGCGGGCGCCCGCGCCCCAGTACGCGTCGATCATCAGGTCGGCGACCGACGACGGCGGGAGGATGGTGTCGTAGCGCCCGGCCGGGAGGTCGATGCGCCGCTCCGCCCAGGCGAGCCGCTGTGCCACCGTCGCGGCCATGGCGGCGGCGTCGACGTCGCGGAAGTCGCGGGTCGCCCCGCCCGTCCAGGCGCTGCGGGTGAGCGAGGTGTCCTTGCCGGTGCACGCGTAGTGGCCGGTGGGCTGCACGTGCCGCAGGCGGAGCCCGCGGGTCGACCCGAGGTAGGTGGTGGCGACGTCGTGGTTGACGAAGCCGTAGAGCAGCCGGTCCTCGGCGGTGGCCTGGGTGAACGCCTCACCGAGCGCCGGCGCGAACGCGTCGTACACCCCGATGTCGGTCGTCTCGGGCTCGGTGTCCCAGTCGGGCGAGGTGGCGTCGGTGACGAGCTCGGCCGCGTCCTCGGCCGGGGAGCTGGCGCGGGCGGCCGCGTCCGCGGCCCGCACAAGCGCCGTGACCTGCTCGGGGGTGGAGGCGCTGCCCGAGACCGAGCCCGTGGCGACGCCGCCCTCGACGGACGCGAAGCTGACCACGGTCATCGACACCTCGGTCATCACGCCGTTGGTGGTGAGCGTGTTGTTGGCCCAGCGGAGGTTGGCGCTGGTGACGTCGCGGACGATCGCGATGCAGTCGTCGGCGGTCGAGGACGCGAGCGCGTGCTCGACCAGCTGCTGGGGGGTGCTGCGCAGGGAGGTCATCAGTGGCCCGCCTCGTCGATGGTGTTGAGGATGTTGACCCCACGGAAGAGGGCGGTGGGGCAGCCGTGGCTGACCGCGGCGACCTGCCCGGGCTGGGCCTTGCCGCAGTTGAAGGCGCCGCCGAGGACCCACGTGTCGGGGCCGCCCACGGCCTCCATGGAGCCCCAGAAGTCGGTGGTCGTGGCCTGGTAGGCCACGTCGCGCAGCATCCCGTCGAGCTTGCCGTCGGTGATCTTGTAGAACCGCTGGCCGGTGAACTGGAAGTTGAAGCGCTGCATGTCGATCGACCACGACTTGTCGCCCACGACGTAGATGCCGCGCTCGACGCGGGAGATCAGGTCGTCGGTGCCGAGGTCGTCGGTGCCGGGCATCAGGGACACGTTGGCCATCCGCTGGATCGGGATGTGGCCGGGGGAATCGGCGTAGGCGCAGCCGTTCGACCTCCCGTCGTTCAGCTCCGGCTTGAGGTGGCCCATCGAGCGGTCGAGCTGGTAGCCCACCAGCACGCCGTCGCGGACGATGTCCCACTCCTGCGTGCGGACCCCCTCGTCGTCGTAGCCGACCGTCGCCAGGCCGTGCTCCTGCGTGCGGTCGCCGCGCACGTTCATCACGGGTGATCCGTACTGCAGCGTGCCGAGCTTGTCGTAGGTCGCGAACGACGTGCCGGCGTAGTTGGCCTCGTAGCCCAGCGCCCGGTCGAGCTCGGTGGCGTGGCCGATGGACTCGTGGATGGTCAGCCAGAGGTTGGAGGGGTGCACCACCAGGTCGTAGCTGCCGGCCTCCACGGACGGGGCCTTCAGCTTCTCCGCGAGCAGCTCCGGGACCTCGGCGAGCTCGGCGTCCCAGTCCCAGTGGGACCCGGTGAGGTACTCCCACCCGCGACCCACGGGCGGCGCGATGGAGGCCATCGAGTCGAAGATGCCGCTCTGCTCGTCCTCGCCGGTCGCCTCGAAGCCGGGCTGCAGGCGGACCCGCTGCTGCGTGGTGCGGGTGCCGCTGAGGTCGGCGTAGTACTTGTTCTCCTGCACCTGCTGCAGGAAGGCCGTGGCGTGGGCGACGGCCGCTGCGCCCCGCAGCCGCTCGGTCCAGCCGACCAGCAGCGCGGCCTTCTCGGGCGTGGGTACGTCGAGCGGGTTCACGTCGTAGCCCGAGACCCACGTGACGTCGTCGTGCACCGGCTCGGGGGCGAGCTCGACGGGCGTCGTCGTCATCGTCGCGGCCACCCGGGCCACCGCCACGGCGGTCTCGGCGACGCGGCGGGCCTCCTCGTCGGTCAGGACCACCCCGGACGCGAAGCCCCAGGCACCCTCGTGGACCACCCGGACGGCGAAGCCGAGGTCCTCGGCGTCGCTCGCGGTCTGCAGGACCCCGTCGCGGGCGCCGAGGTACTGGTAGCGGTTGCGCTCGAACCGGAAGTCCGCATGGCTGGCACCGAGCTCCTGGGCCCGTGCGAGGGCCACCTCGCCGAGCCGGCGGTGCGGCAGGTCGTGGAAGGTCGGGTCGAGCCCGGGCGCACTCATGGGCACGAACCTAGCGGAGGTCCCGTCCGCTGCCGCGCCACCACCGCCGGTCGGTCTGCCCCTCCCGCTCTGCGTCATACGAACCCGCACCTATGGGGTCGGGTTCGTATGACGCTGGGGGCTCCGACCGTCCTGCGCGTCATACGAACCCGCACCTGTGGGGTCGGGTTCGTATGACGCTGATGCCTTCCGGAGGTCAGGCGAGGACCAGGCTGGTGCGACTCCCGGCGCGTCCGCGGTGGACCCGCAGCTGCGCGGGGATGCGCGTCTGCAGCTCGGGGACGTGGCTCACCACGCCGACGACCCGGCCGCCGTCGCGGAGGGTGTCGAGGGTGTCCATCACGTCCTCGAGCGTCTCCGCGTCGAGGGAACCGAACCCCTCGTCCACGAAGAGGGTGTCGAGGTCCGCGCCGCCCGCCTCCTGGGTGATGACATCGGCCAGCCCGAGTGCCAGCGCGAGGGAGACCACGAACGTCTCGCCGCCCGAAAGCGTCGCAGGGTCGCGGCTGTCGCCGGTCCAGTCGTCGCGGACCAGCAGGCTGAGACCGCCTCGGGTCTCACCGGCACCGCGCTGGCCGGTGTGGACGAGGGAGTACCGGCGGTCGCTCATGGTGGACAGCCGGAGGTTGGCGGCCTCGACGACCTGGCCCAGCCGGTGGGCCAGGACGTAGGCCGACAGCCTCATCTGGTGGCGGTTGTCGGGGTGCTTGCCCTCGACGAGCGCGGCGAGGTCGCCGACCAGGTCGAGGTCGGCGCGAACCGGCTCCCACGCGGTGAGGGCGGCGCCGACCTCACCGCTGAGGTCCCGCAGGCGGCCGAGCCGGTCGCGCAGTGCGAGGTCGCGGTGCCGGGCGGTCGCCGCGCGCTCGCGGCTGAGGCGGTGGGTCTCGGCGAGCAGGTCGAGGTCGGGGGCCTCGGCGGCACCGGCACGGACGAGGTCCGGGTCGGCGAGCAGCTCCGCGGTGCGGGCCAGCTCGTGCTCGTGACGCTCGATCGCGGTGAGGAGGGTGGCGAGCTCGCCCTCGGGGAGCCACGCGGACGCCGCGTCGTCGGAGGACGCGAATCCGGCCTCGGACGCGGCTGCGTCGGCGGCCCGACGGGTGCTCTCGGCGGTGTCACGGGCGCGTGCGAGACCAGCGGCGGTGTCGGTGCACCGGCCGGCCAGGTCCACGACCCGCCGGTGGTGCGCGACCAGTGCGTCGAGGTCGGCGCCGTCGGGGAGGACGGTGCGGACCTGCTCCCGCAGCGCCTCGAGCCGGGTGGTGAGCACGGCGACCTCGGTGTCGAGCTCCGACGACGTCGTCGCGAGCGCCTCGCGTTGACGGGTGAGGTCGTCCTGCTCGCCGAGCAGCACGCGCTGCCGTTCGGCGAGCGACTCCACCGTGGCCGCCGTGGCCCGGGCGCCCTCGAGGCGGGTGTGGACCTCGGCCTCCGCTGCCAGGAGCCGGTCGAGCGGATCACCCGCCTCGGCGAGGGCTGCGGCCAGTCGGGTCTCGAGGCCGCGGACCTGTTGTGCGTGGGCCTCCACGACCACCTCGAGGTCGTCGACCTCGCGCCGGGCCTCCCGCTCGGTGGCCTCGTCGGGCGCGCCGGAGGCGGGTGAGGCGGGGGAGGGGTGGTCGGCGGAGCCGCACACGGGGCAGCACGCCCCGACGGCGAGCTGGCGGGCGATCTCGGCGGCCATGCCGTCGAGGCGCTGCTCGCGGATCTCCACGAGCGCCTCGCGCGCCAGCAGGCGGGTGTGGGTCGCCGCGTCGAGCTCGTGGCGGGCGACGGCGAGCTCGGCGGTGAGGGCGTCGGCCGACCTGGCGGCACGCACCCGCGAGCGGAGCACCTCGAGCTCCCGCCCGAGGGACGTCGCCTCGGTGACCGCCTCGCGGGCGGACGCGAGCCGGGGCTCGAGGTCGGCCAGCGACAGCGGCACCTGCTCCGCCCTCGCGGCGAGGTGCTCGAGCTGCGCCCCGACCTCCTGGCGTCGCTGCGCGGCGTCGGCCAGCGCGGACGCCACGTCGCCGACCTCGTGTCGCAGCGGGCGCACCCGGGCCAGGTCGTCGAGGGCACGGGTGGCAGCGCGGTGCTGGTCGAGGACCTGCGGGTCGTCGAGGGTCGCCAGCCCGAGCACCTCGGCCAGGGACGCGACCGACGCGGCGTGCCTCCGCTCGAGGTCGTCGGCAGCGGAGCGCGACTCGAGCGCGAGGTCGTGCAGCGGACGCACCGCTGCGGCACGCTGGGCCAGCGCGGCGCGCCGGCCCCGGTCGGCGTGCTCCGTGCTCGCGGCCTCCAGGGCTGCCCGGTCACGACGTGCGTCGGCGTGGGCGGCCTGGAGGCCGGCGAGCTCGGCGCCGGCGGCGCTGGCGGCGGCGGCCGCTGCCTCTGCGGCGGCGGCCTCCTCGGCGTGCCCCGACTGCTCCTGTGAGGCCACTGCCGCGGTCGCGGCCAGTCCGGAGACCCAGCCCGCGAGGCACGTGGGCTCGGACGTCCAGTCGTCGGGCGCGCCGTCTCCTGCCACCTCGCTGACCCGGCTCACCAGGTCGGCGACCGTGCTGCGGTGCTGCTCGGAAGCGCGCCTCAACGCGACGCGGCGGTCACGCAGCCACCGCTCGGTGCGGTCGAAGCGGCCGGTCTGGAAGACCTGCTGGAGCAGCGCGTGGCGCTCCTCCGACCGCGCCCGCAGGAAGGCCTGGAAGCGGCCTTGCGGGAGCATCGCCACCTGGCAGAACTGCGGGAGAGTCATGCCGACGAGCCGGGTGACGAGGTGCCCGGTCTCGTCGAGACGGGTGCTCAGCGGGTGCCACAGGTGCTGGCCGTCGTCGGTGGGCCGGCGCTCGGAGATCACGACGCGAGCCTGCTCGGTGGTGGTCCCCGTGCCGCGCTTCTTGGGCCTGGTCCACGCGGGCGAGCGGTCGATGCGGAACCGTCGACCGGACAGGGTCGCCTCCAGCACCACCCGTGGTGCGACGTCGTCGGCGGCGTGGTCGGAGCGCAGCCGCTTGGCGGCCGCCCGGTCGCCGGGGACGTCGCCGTAGAGCGCGAAGCAGACGGCGTCGAGCACGCTGGACTTGCCGGCCCCGGTCGGTCCGCTGAGCAGGAAGAGCCCGGCGTCGGACAGGGCGTCGAAGTCGACCGACACCGGGTCGGCGAAGGGGCCGAAGCCGACGACCTGGAGGTGGTGGAGCCTCACGGCGCACCGCCCGCCCGGCCGGGACCGGCGCCGGGTCCGACGGACGCGTCGACGAGGACGTCGAGGTCGGGGTCGTGGCAGCAGGCGTCGATGGCCTCGCGGAGCAGGGTCGCCTCACCGGGCGTCGCGTCGGACCCGCGGACGTGGCGCACGAAGTCGAGCGCGATGTCGTGGTCGCTCGTGCCGGGCACGGGCCGCGGGGGCGTGAGGGCGTCCACGGTGGGGGTCGGGAACTGCAGGACGAGCGTGTGGGGGAAGCGCCGACGCAGCAGCTCCATCGCGCGCAGCGGACGGCGGGCGTCGGTCAGCGTGACCTGGACCCAGTCGTCCTCGTGGCAGGTGAGGGCCGGGTCTGCGAGCAGCTCCTCGAGCGCGCCGGAGATCCGGGCCAGCCGGCGCGGGACCGGGGCCTCGACCCAGGTCGCCGACGCGAACCCGGCGGCGTCGAGGTCGACCAGCCACGACCCCTTCACCTGCTCGGCCTCGGAGAAGGAGTAGGCCAACGGGGACCCGGAGTAGCGCAGGCGCTCGTCGAGCACGTGGGGCCCGTGCAGGTGGCCGAGGGCGGTGTAGTCGATCCCGTCGAACAGGCTGGTCGCGACCCGCGACACCCCGCCGACGCTGATGTCGCGCTCGGACTCCGACGGGGTCGCGCCGGCGACGAAGGCGTGGGCGAGCACGACGCTGCGGGCGGACGGGCCGCGCGCGGCGAGGTCGGCTCGGACCCGCCGCATCGCCTCCGCGAGCGCTGCCTCGTGGCTGCGGCGGCCCAGCGCCCAGGGCTCGTGCAGCGCCGAGGGGTCGAGGTAGGGGATCGCGTGGATCGCCACGTCGCCGTGGCGGTCGGGGAGCACGACGGGGGTGCCGACCGAGGACGCGTCGGTGCGGACGAAGACGCCGGCCGCGTCCATCAGCCGCGAGCCGAAGCCCAGGCGTCGCGCGCTGTCGTGGTTGCCGCTGCTGACCACGACCTGGGCGCGGGAGGCGGCGAGGCGCGCGAAGGCCTCGTCGGCGAGCGCCACGGCGTCGACGTGGGGGAGCGCCCGGTCGTAGACGTCACCGGCCACGACCAGGACGTCGACCTCCTCGTGCTCGACGACCTCGAGGAGGTGGTCCACGAACGCACCCTGGTGGCCGAGCAGGTCCTCGCGGTGGAAGGACCTCCCCAGGTGCCAGTCGGAGGTGTGGAGGATGCGCACGGGACGACGTTAGATCGCGGCACCGACAGGGTCGGCCCACCACGCCGCCCGGGGACGCGTCAGTAGCGCACCGTGCGCCCCGCGGACGTGAAGCCCCACAGGTCGATGCCCGCCTCGGCGGCCAGCCGGGCCGACAGGCTGGTCGGCGCGCCGACCGCCACGATCGACCCGATGCCGGCGGCCGCCGCCTTCTGCACGAGCTCGAAGCCCACCCGCCCGCTCAGCACCAGGCACGCCGCGGCGGCCGGCTCGCCGGCGAGCACCCTGGACCCGACGACCTTGTCGACGGCGTTGTGGCGACCGACGTCCTCGCGCACGACGGAGAGCGTCCCGAGCGCGTCGGCGAGACCCGCCGCGTGCACGCCGCCGGTGCGGGCGAACAGGGTCTGTCGCTCGCGGAGCGCCTCCGGCAGGCGACGTACGACGGACGCGTCGGGGCGCGGGCCGGCCCAGGGTCGTGACGTCCTGGTGGTGAGCGCCTCGAGCACGCTGTCCTTGCCGCACACGCCGCAGGCCGACGAGCCGGAGGAGGTGGTCTCGTGCCGGTGGGGGAGCGCGGTCACGCCCCCGACGTCCACCGTGACGACGTTGAACTCCTGCTCGGGGTCGAGTTCGGCGTCGGTGCAGTAGGCCACCCGGCTGATGGACGAGGCCGTTGCGAGGCCCTCGTTGACGAGCCAGCCGGCGGCGAGCTCGAAGTCGTGTCCGGGCGTCCGCATCGTCACCCACGCGCGACGGGGGCCGGACGCTCCCGCGCGGACGCGGATCTCGAGCGGTTCCTCGGTGATGAGCCGGTCCTCACGGGCCACCTCGGCGGCGTCGGTGTGCTCCACCACGCGCGTGCGGACGGAGGGTCCGGGGCGTCGCGCTCGCTGGGTCGTCACCCCTCCGACCCTAGCCCGGGCACGCCCGCACCGGCGCGGGGCTGGTGGTCGAGATCACCCCGTCGAGGATGCCCGCCCCGACCCTGCCGCTCCCTAGGATGTAAGAGCCGCAACGGAGCGGTTAGTTCTTACACCCACTGCTCGTCACATGAGGGCCGGACGCCCTCGGAAGGACAGATCTCCCATGAACCCGCAGCTGCACCTGGCTCTCCGCCTCGTCGACTCACGAGCGCGCTCCACCGAGGACCACGCTCTCCTGCGGGACGTGGAGATCGCCCTCCGTGAGGAGCGCCGCGCCCGACGCGCCGCGCGACGCGTCACCCGCTGACCCCCTCTGCGAGGTCGTCCGCGGACCCCACCGTCGGGGACCGGACACCCTGCCCGAGCACGCTCTGGCAGGGTGTTCGTCATGACGGACGACACCCTGCGCAGCGTCGAGCTCACCCGCATCGGCCCGGCCAGGTTCAAGGCGACCAACGCCCGCGGTGGCGAGACCTTCTTCGGCACCGGGGGAGCGGACCCCGACTTCACGCCGATCGAGCTGCTCCTCACCGCGATCGCCGGCTGCACCGCCCTCGACGTCGAGGCCATCACGCACAAGCGCACCTCGAGCACGACGTTCGACGTCCACGCCGAGGGCCACAAGGTGCGGGACGCGGCAGGCAACCACCTGACCGGCATCAGGGTCTCGTTCGACGTCGCCTTCCCGGAGGGACCGGACGGCGACGCCGCCCGCGAGCGCGTCCAGTCGGCCATCGAGATGTCGCGCGACCGGCTGTGCACGGTCTCGCGGACCGTGCAGCTCGGCGAGGACGTGGTCTACGACCCGGTGTCCTGATTGCCTGCGCCTGGTCGCGGTCGAGGGGCGCACCGCGGGGTAGTCCAGTGGCGAACGGGGCGTCCGGACGGTTCGGCAACAGCCAGTCCTCACTGGACTACCCGAGCGAGGAGTCAGCCGATGGTGACCTTCTCGATGGTGACGTCCTTGTTGGGGGCGCCGCCGCCGGCCGGGTGGGCTCCGTCGTTGCCCTCGGCCGCAATCGCGTCGATGGTCTTCAGGCCGGCCTCGTCGATCGTGCCGAAGACGGTGTAGTCGGGCGGGAACTGGGAGTCGCGGAAGACCAGGAAGAACTGCGAGCCGTTGGTGTCGGGGCCGGCGTTGGCCATGGCGAGCGTTCCGGCCGGGTAGGTCTCGTCACCGCTCAGCTCGTCGGCGAAGGAGTAACCGGCTCCACCGGAGCCGGTGCCGGTCGGGTCGCCGCACTGCAGGATGCCGAAGCCCTCCATGTCGCCGATCCGCGGGCACGGGGTGTCGTCGTAGAACCCCTGCTCGGCGAGCGAGACGAACGAGTTCACCGTGCACGGCGTCGTCGCCGCGTCGAGGGTCAGGCCGATGTCGCCGAAGTTGGTGGTGATCGTCGCGGGGACGGTGCCCTCGGACGGAGCCTCGGTGTCGGGGCGCTCGACGTCCCGGGCCGGCTCCTGGCCGTCCTCGGGGTAGTCACAGGTGGCCGTCGCGCCGGAGGCCTCGGGCGACTCCGACGACTGCTCGGTGGACTCGCTGGAGGACTCGGACGCCGCTGGGTCCGACGCGGTGTCGTTCCCGTCCGCTTCGTTGCCGCACGCGGACAGCGCGAGGACGGACAGGCAGGCGGCCACGGTGGCGAGTCGCTTCAGCATGCCGGTGATGGTAGCCAGCGGGTCGTCACATCTCCTCGTGGGTGTCCGGGTCGCCACCGAAGAGGCGCCCGTCGTCCTCGGCGAGCCCGGAGACGGCGGCCATCTCGTCGTCGGTGAGCTCGAACCCGAAGACGTCGAGGTTCTGGGCCTGGCGGGCGGGGTCGGCCGACTTCGGGATCGGGAGCGAGCCCAGCTGGACGTGCCAGCGCAGGATGACCTGTCCGGGGGAGACGCCGTGCGCGTCGGCGGCCGCCCGGACGGCGTCCTCCTCCAGGGGTGCACGCCGCTTGCCCATCGGGCTCCAGGCCTCGGTGCGGATGCCGAGGCGTGCGTGGACCGCGCGCATGTGGTCCTGCGGGAAGCGGGGGTGCAGCTCGACCTGGTTCACCGCCGGCGTCACGCCGGTGTCGTCGATGATGCGCTCGAGGTGCTCCTCGGTGAAGTTGGAGACGCCGATGGAGCGCACGAGGCCGTCCTTCTGCAGCTGCACCAGCGCCCGCCACGCCTCGACGAACCTGCCCTGGCTCGGGTTGGGCCAGTGGATGAGGTGGAGGTCCGTCCGCTCGAGCCTGAGGCGGTCGAGCGACTCGCGCACCGACGCGATCGCGTCGTCGTACGCGTGGTGGCGCCCCGGGATCTTGCTGGCGACGACGAGCTCGTCGCGCGGGACCCCGGAGCGGCGGATGGCCTCGCCGACCTCCCTCTCGTTCTCGTAGTTCACCGCGGTGTCGACGAGCCGGTAGCCGGCCTCGATGGCGGTCCGGATCGCCTCGGTGCCGTCGTCCCCGCGCAGGGGGTAGGTGCCGAAGCCGATCGCGGGGATCGTGGTGCCGTCGTTGAGGTCGTACGTCGGGATGCGGGCCATGGCCACCAACCTAGGACGCCCGGCAAGCGGTCGCCTCAGCGTTCCAGCCGCAGCTCCTGGGCGTCGACGAGTGCGGACGCGCGGGCGAGCGCGGTCGTGCTGTAGGCGCCGATGGCGCGCTCCTCGTGCAGCGCGTCGCGCATGAGCGCGATCAGCCGGCGGTGCAGGAGCATCCGCTGCGCGGCGAGGGTGACGGCCTCCGGGTCCCGGTCGGTGCGGGCGTCCCGGACCCGCTCGAGCCAGGCCAGCGTCTCGGTGGCGACCTCCGGATCGATCGGGGTGCCGTCGATGACGATCCGGTCCGTCGGCCCCATGGCCGCTGCCGCGGTGGCGGTGATGTCGTTCACGAGCTCGGCCACCTCGGCACGCTGGCGGTCGGGGTCGACGCCGGAGACGCCGAGCGTGCGGATCACCCACGGCAGCGTGCCGCCGTAGAGGAGGAGCGAGACGACGGCCACGACGAACGCGACCGTGATCAGCAGGGTCCGCTCGTCGACCTCCGGGCCGATGGTGAGGGCGGCGGCGAGCGTGACCACCCCGCGCATCCCCGCCCACGACAGGACCGCCCCGCCGCGCGCGGTGATCGGCTCGCTCTCCTGGTAGGCGACGTCGGCCCTGCCGCGCTCGACCCGTCGCCGGAACCGCGACATGCGGTGCTGGCCACGCGGGCCGTCCACGCGCGGTCCGCCCTCCTCGGCCACCGTGTCGACGCGGTGGCTGATGAGCGCGAGCCGCTCGCGCAGGGCGTCGAGGCGTGGTCGGCGTCGACGTTCGCGGAGCACCTGCACGCCGACGAAGACGATCCGCAGGACGAGCAGCAGCGCGAGGACCAGGGCGGCGATCCCCAGCACCTCCGGCAGGCTGCTCGACGACGCGTCCAGGTCGCGCAGGAGCGACTCCAGCTGCAGACCCATCAGCAGGAAGACACCGTTCTCGACCAGGAACTGGATGGTCAGCCAGTTGGTGCGCTCGGTGAGGCGCTCGCGGGCGCTGAAGGTGCGGACGCCGTGGTGTCCGGTGACCAGGCCCGCCACGACCACGGCCACGACGCCGGACGCCTCGGCCTCCTCGGTCGGCAGGAAGGCGAGGAACGGCACGATGAAGCTGACCGCCGTCATGAGGACGGGGTCGTCCAGCTTGCTCCGCAGCCAGACGGTCGCGCGGCCCACGACGTAGCCGATGAGGACGGCGAGCGCGACCGCTCGCACGAAGTCGAGGACCGCGTCGCCCAGGCTGAATCCCGCCGTGATGGCGAGCAGCGCCGTCCGCAGCACGACCAGCGCGGAGGCGTCGTTGAACAGGCTCTCGCCCTCCAGCACGGTCATCAACCGGTGGGGGAGCCCCAAGCGCTTGCCGATGGCGGTCGCTGCGACCGCGTCCGTGGGGCCGACGACGGCCCCCAGCGCCACGCCGGCCGCGAAGGAGACGTCGGGAACGACGAGGTGCACCACGGCACCGACGGCGAGCGCCGAGGCGACGACCAGCGTGACCGAGAGCCACGTGATCATGCCGATGCTGCGGCGCAGGTCGATGACGGGCACCTGGACCGCGGTGGCGTACAGCAGCGGCGGCAGGGCCCCGAGCAGGATCCAGTCGGGATGCAGCGCGAAGTCGGGCGTGCCGGGGACGAGGCTGAAGGCGATGCCGAGGACCAGCAGGACCAGGGGCGTGGCGATCCCGGTGCGCCGGGACAGCACGGCCGCCACGACGATCGCCATCAGGGCGGCGACGGCGAGGGTCAGCAGCTCCACGACCGTCAGCGTAACGAGCCCGGGGCGTCCGTCCCGGCGGTCAGGACGCGCCCGGCGTCAGGGGGCGCCGCGCGGCTCCTCGTGCGACGGGCCGTCGCTGAGCTCGTCGACCACGAGGAGGTCGTGGCGGACCTGTCCCGCGCGGAACGAGGCCCGTCCGACCATGTGGCTGGAGACCACGCTGGTGGCCATCTGCAGCAGCACGATGAGCGCGAGCATGCCGACGACGCCCGGGTCGCGCAGGCGCAGCGCCACCCCGGTCATCACCAGCACCGTGCCCAGGACCTGCGGCTTGGTGGCTGCGTGCATGCGGGTGAGGAGGTCGGGCAGGCGTACGACGCCGATCGCGGCGATGAGCGCGAGCAGCGCGCCGAGGAGGATGCACACCGCCGCGGCGAGGTCGGCCAGCTGGGTCCAGCTCACCACGTGCCCCCGATCCCCGGGTCGTCGCGGTCGCCGGCCTCGAGGTCGTCGCTGCGGCTGGCGTAGCGGGCGACGCTGACCGCGCCCACCATGCCGCAGCCGGCGAGCACGACGAGCATCGGGAGGGGGAAGGTCACCCCCGAGTGGGCGACGTAGAGCCCCGTCCCGCACACGGTGACCGCGACCAGCACGTCGAGCGCGACGCTCCGGTCGAGGATCGTCGGGCCGATGGTGAGACGCACGAGGAGGAGTGCGGCGGCCACGGTGAGCAGCACCGCTCCGAGGACGAGCACGAGTGTCATGGGCGCTCCCGGTCGGTCGGTCGGGGCGGCAGCGCACGGAGCAGGCGCTGCTCGAGGGCGAGGGCCATCCGCCGGAACTCCTCGGCGGCCTCCGCGTCGGGCACGTCGATGACGTGGAGGTAGAGCGTGTGGGTGGACCGGCGCGCCTCCACCACCACCGACCCGGGGATCAGCGAGAGCATCGACGCGACCAGGGTCATCAGGAAGTCGGACGTGGTCTCCAGGTCGACCGCGACGACGGCGTTGCGCACCGGTCGGCGACGCAGGACGACGCCGGCCACCTCGATGCTGGCGCGCACGACGTCGAGGTGGAAGCGGGCCACCACGCCGAGCAGGGGGAGGGGGCGCACCGACGACCCGAGGTCGATCGGGGGCAGGGGGAAGGCGAGGCAGACCAGCACGGCCACCAGGACGCCGCCGAGGACGAGCAGGGGCGTCACGGCGCCCCACAGGGCGAGCCAGACCAGCAGCAGCCAGAGGACCGGGATCGGCTGGACGGCCCGGTGCCGGGCCGGACGGGTGGACCCGTCGCGGCGGGTGCGCATGACCGGGCTCACGGGTGCTCCTCGGTGAGGACGGAGGAGAGGTAGGGCGTGCGTTCGTGCAGGTCGACCGCCGCCCGGTCGCCGAGCGCGTAGAGCGGTCCGGCGATCACCGACAGCAGCACGCTGGCCGCGACGAGTGCGCCCGCCGGGAGGAGCATCCCGAGGGGCGAGTGGCGGTTGTCCTCGCCGGCCTGGATGAGGGCGTAGAAGTCGCGGTCGGGCTCGTTGTCGTCGCCGAGGCGGCGCGCCTCCTCGATGTCGCGCCGCGACACGGTGCCCGCGGCGGTGTGGACGTGGCCGCGGTGCTGGTGGACCGGGCGGGTGTCGTGACCGGGCACCGGCTCGACCGCGGCCTCGCCGACGGAGTCGCCGATCGCCTCGAGCGCCTCGTGGGCCTCCCGCGGGCTGCGCCAGAACGCGACCGCCCACGTCTTGGCGACGGCGTACAGGGTGAGGAGGCTGGTCGCCGCGCCGGCGGCCACCAGGGTCCAGGCGAGCGGGCTGCCGTCGAGCTGGGCGGCCTGGAAGAGCCCCACCTTGCCGATGAAGCCGGAGAACGGCGGGATGCCCGCGAGGTTCATCGCCGGCACGAAGAAGAGCACGGCCAGCACCGGGGCGATGCGGGCCAGCCCGCCGATGCGCATCAGCGCGGTGCTGCCCGCGCGGCGCTCGACCAGGCCGAGGACGAGGAAGAGCGCCGTCTGGATCGTGATGTGGTGGACGACGTAGAACGTGGTGCCGGCCGTGCCGGTGCGGCTGTCGAGCGCGATGCCGAGGATGAGGTAGCCGATGTGGCTGACGAGGGTGAAGGACAGCATGCGCTTGATGTCGGACTGCGCGACGGCGCCGAGGATGCCGATGAGCATGGTGAGCAGGGCGGCCCACAGCAGCAGGTCGGTGAGCGGGCTGCCGGGGAACAGCAGGGTCTGCACGCGGAGGATCGCGTAGACGCCGACCTTGGTGAGCAGCCCCGCGAACACGGCCGTCACGGGTGCGGGCGCGGTGGGGTAGCTGTCCGGGAGCCACAGCGAGAGCGGGAAGACGGCCGCCTTGATGGCGAACGTCGTCAGCAGCAGCAGCTGGATCATCAGTGACACGTGGTCGGGCAGCTCCGCGAGCCGCTGCGCGAGGTGGGCCAGCGTGAGCGTGCCGGTGGCGGCGTACGTCACCGCCAGGCTGATGAGGAAGAGCGTCGAGGACAGCAGGTTGACCAGCACGTAGATGGTGCCGGCGCGCACGCGGGCCGCCGTGCCGCCGAGGGTCAGCAGGACGTAGCTGGCGAACAGCAGCATCTCGAAGCTGACGAACAGGTTGAACAGGTCGCCGGCGAGGAACGCGTTGGCGACGCCGGCCACCAGCACGAGGAACGTCGGGTGGTAGACCGAGATCGGTGCCCCCTCCTCGTCCTCGGTCATGCCCTGCCCCACGGAGTACGCCAGGACCGCCAGCGTCACGATCGCGCTGACCAGCAGCATGAGGGCGGCGAGCCGGTCGGCCACCAGCACGATGCCGAGCGTCTCGGGCCACGCGCCGATCCAGACGGTCTGCGGGCCGTGCCGGTCCGCCTGCACCAGCAGCACGGCGGCCACGACGACGACCGAGGCGAGCACGGCGAGGCTGAGCCAGCGCTGGATGCGCGGGTGGTGGAGAAGCGCCAGCGACGCACCCGCGCCGAGGATCGGCAGCAGGACCGGGAGGGGGACGAGGGAGTTCACCTGGACCGGCCCTCCGTCTCGGCGGCGTCGGCGACCAGCGGATCGTCGTCGGGGCCCTGCCCGGGGTCGCCGCTGGAGTCGTCACCGGGGTAGTCGGACGTCGTGGCGGAGTAGGCCTCCGACGTGACGTCGCGCAGGGCGAGCCTGCGGATGGTGTCGTCCTCGATGTCGTCCTGGACGTCGTCGTGGCCGTTGAGCTGCCAGCTGCGGTAGGCCATGGCCAGGACGAACGCCGTGGTCGCGAGCGTGATCACGATGGCGGTGAGCACCATGGCCTGGGGGAGCGGGTCGGTGAGGCCGCCCGTGTCGCCGCCCTTCGACACGATCGGTGCGCGTCCCGCGGGGCCGCCGGCGACCATGAAGGACAGGCTGACGCCGTTGCCGATCATGACGATGCCGACCAGCACGCGCGACAGGCTGCGCTCGAGGACGAGGTACACGCCGCAGCCGAGGAGGGCGGCGGCGACGAGGACGAGGGTCAGGTTGACGGTCATGCGGCCTCCGCCTCGGACTGGGCCGCGCGCATCGCGCGCTGGATGTCGCGGTCGATGTGGGAGCCGAGGGCGCGCAGCAGGTCGAGCACGAGCCCCACGACGACCAGGTAGACCCCGACGTCGAAGAGGACCGACGAGACCAGGTGCAGGTCGCCCAGCAGCGGCAGGTGCAGGTCGATCACCGCCGACTGCAGCACCACCCCGCCGAAGGCCATCGGGAGCAGGGCGGCCAGCGCCGCCACGGCGAGGCCGCCCCCGATCAGTCGTCCGGCGTCCACCGGTGCCGCCTCGTCGAGCTCGTAGCGGCCTCCCGCGAGGTAGCGCACGACGAGCGCCAGCCCGGTCGTCATGCCCGCCGCGAAGCCGCCGCCGGGCTCGTTGTGGCCGACGAGCAGGAGGTAGATCGAGATGACGACCAGCGTGTGGAACAGCAGCCGCACGATCACCTCGAAGATGATCGAGCGCTTGTCCGGCGGCAGGGTCCGGGAGCCGGGCAGCCAGGCGCGGCGGCCCGGGGCCGTCGCGACCTTCTCGACGCCGGCCGGGTAGGGGATGTCGTGGACGCGGCGGATGTCGGCCCCGCGCGCGTTGACGTACACGAGGCTGGCGACCCCGGTCGCCGCGGCCACCAGGACGGCGAGCTCACCGAGGGTGTCCCACGCGCGGGTGTCGACGAGGATGACGTTGACGATGTTGCCGCCGCCGCCGAACTCGAGCGCCTGCTCGGGCAGCGAGAGGGACACGGGGTCGGCGGTGCGCGCCGCGCCCGCCACGAGAAGGAAGCCGGCGGTGACGACGGCGACCGCGACGCCGAGCACGACCCGCAGGTAGCGCTGGCGGCTCAGCGGGCGGTCGGTGAAGTACTCGGGGAGCCGGCGCAGGGCCAGCACGAAGACGACCACGGTCAGGGTCTCGACCAGCGCCTGGGTGAGCGCGAGGTCGGGCGCGCCCTGCAGGACGAACAGCAGGGCCGTGCCGTAGCCGGTGACGCCGACGAGCAGGACCGCCCGGATCCGGCGCCGCGAGCGCGCCGTCATGACCGCCGCGGCGACGACGACCACCCCGATGACCGCCTGCGCGGGGTTGTCCCACGCCGCCACCTGCAGCCCGTCGACGTTGCCGATCAGGGTCGAGCCGGGGAGCAGCACCAGCACGACGAGGATGATGGCGAGGTACGCCGCCGCGGACCCGCGCTGCACCACACCGGTGACCTCGACTGCCGTGCGGTCCAGCAGCCGCATGCCGCCGCGGTAGGCGCGCTCGAGGCTCCAGTCGTGGGCGAGGGCGGCCTGCGCCCGCGCGACGGGCTCACGGGCGACGAACAGCGCGGCGCCCACGGCGAGGGTCACGAGGGTGAGCACCAGGGGGAGGCCGACGCCGTGCCACAGGGACAGCTCGGGCTCGTGGGCGCCTGGCGGGAACGCGTCAGCCTCGGGGGCCAGGAGCGTCGTGAGCGGGGAGCCGAGGAAGCCGAGCACCAGCGAGAGCGCCGCCAGGATCACGGGCGCCGCGACGAACCCGGCCGAGGGGGAGTGGACCGACACCGGGGTCGCCACCTCCCGGGTGCCGAAGGCGCCCCACACGAAGCGGGCCGAGTAGGCGACGGTGATGATCGAGCCGAGGACCACGCCGGCGAGCAGCAGCCACGCGTTCGTCGTACCGATCCCGGTGCCGTCACCCGTGTGGGCGACGTCGACGAGCGCGACGAGGACGCTCTCCTTGGCGACGAAGCCGAGCAGCGGGGGGAGGCCCGCCATCGAGGCGGCGGCGAGGGTCGCGGACACGGCGAGGACGGGGAGCCGGCGGGCGAGGCCGGTCAGCTCACGGAGGTCGCGCGTGCCGGTGCTGTGGTCGATCACGCCGACCACGAGGAAGAGCGTCGCCTTGAACAGCGCGTGCGCGAGCAGGAGGGCGAGCCCCGCGAGCATCGCGCTGCGGGTGCCGGTGCCGAGGACGAGCACGAGGAAGCCGAGCTGGCTGACGGTGCCGTAGGCGAGCAGCAGCTTGAGGTCGTGCTGCCGGAGCGCTCGTACGCCGCCCAGGACCATCGTCGCGAGGCCGAGCGTCAGAAGGACGGTGCGCCACCCGGTGACCGCGGCGAACGCGGGAGCGAGGAGCGCGACCAGGTAGACGCCGGCCTTCACCATCGACGCCGCGTGGAGGTAGGCGCTGACGGGGGTCGGCGCCGCCATGGCCGACGGGAGCCAGAAGTGGAAGGGGAGCAGGGCCGACTTGCTGATGGCGCCCACCAGCAGGAGGTGGACCCCGACGGTCACGGCCACGCCGACGGGCGGGTCGGCGAGGATCTCGGTGATCCGGAAGGTCCCGGCGGCGCGGCCCACGACGATCGCCCCGACAAGTAGGACCAGGCCACCGAAGGTGGTCACGACGAGCGCCTGGATGGCCGCACGCCGGCTGGCGCGCCGCTCCGAGTCGTGGCCGATGAGGAGGAAGGAGAAGACCGTCGTCAGCTCCCAGAAGACGTAGAGCAGCAGCAGGTCGTCGGCCAGGACCAGGCCGAGCATCGAGGCCACGAAGGCGACAAGCACGCCGGCGAAGCGCGGCACGCCCGGCTCGTCGTCGTCGAAGTACCACGCGCAGTAGCCGAGCACGAGCGCGCCGATCCCGAGCACGATCAGCGCCATCAGCCACTGGAGGGTCCCCATGGCGAAGGCCAGCTCGAGGCCGATGCTGCCCACCCACGGGTGCACCTCGACGAGCGTCTCGCCGTCCTGGACGGCGGCACCCTGGGCAGCCACCCAGAGCGTGCCGGCCAGCGGCACCAGGGCGATGCCCACGAACGCGCGCCTGCCGGCCCGGAGCACCAGCCACGGAGACACGACCGCCGCCGCGAGCAGAGCGGCGATCAGCAACAGCACAGGCGGTGGTCCCTCGTCCTCGGTGGAGTTTCCTCAACCGTACCGGGGCAGAACGCGCCATCCGACCGCTCGAGCGCCTGCGGGGCAAAGATGGGGGATGGACCCCATCTCGGGCCTGTCCGCGGCGGCGGCGGCCGCGCGTCGACCGAGTGTCGAGTGCTGGTCTAGCCCATTCGAGCTCGTGGCGCGGAGGTGTCAACCGTTCTACGCCTCGATCGTCTGATCCGATATGCACGTGGCGAGGGACGAGATCGAGGGGCCGGGGCCCGGGGTGGTGGTGCCATCGCGCACCGTCGAAAAGGACGCGTCCGCGGTTGTCTCCGAGTTGTTCGTCGTCCACCACCGCCGACTCGTGGGGCTCGCGGCGCTGCTCGTCGACGACCGCCAGGTCGCGGAGGACGTGGTGCAGGATGCGTTCGCCGCGCTTCACCGTCACTGGCGAGCCCTTCGGGACCAGAACGCCGCCGTGACCTACCTGAACCGTGCAGTCGTCAATGGCAGCCGGGACGTCCTACGTCGCGGGCTCCGGGGGAAGCGGGCAAGCTTGCGCCTGGTTCCTCGTTCCGAGGAGCTCCAGTCCGCAGAACAGGGCGTGGTGGCGCACGAGGAGGCCGCCCGCATGTGGGGTTCGGTCACGTCGTTGCCGATGCGCCAGCGACAGGTGCTGGTCATGCGCTACTACCTCGAGCAGTCCGAGCTCGAGATCGCTGAGACCTTGGGGATCTCCCGAGGCTCGGTCAAACAACATGCGAGTCGTGGCCTGGCCGCCCTTGCTCAGGAATGGGAGGAGCAGTCATGACCGACTCGGCTGTCGAGCAACGACTGTCCGCTGCCCTCCACCAACACGCGGAGGAAGCAATGAGCCAGACAGACACCGTCACCGAGCTCACCAAGCTCCACGACCGACTCAACCGAGGCGACCGGGGTCCTCGAAGGGGCAGGAGTGGGGCCGGCATCGCCGCCGCCTCGTTGGCCGCGGCTGTCGCGGCCGCGGTGTGGTTCGGCTCCGGGCAAGGTGGCACGCCGCCGGTGGACCCCGCGCCCCCGGTTGCGTCACCGTCGCCTTCCTCGGCCGAGCCCGAAGTGTCAGAAGCACCTCAGACCCCGGGCGAGACCGTGCGGGGGTTCGAGGGCATCACGTTCCCGATGAGGTTCGTCGTCCCGAAGGGCTTCTCGGACCCGTCGACGGAGAACGGGACGCGCGGTTACTCCATCAAGGGCACCACCGCCGCCGCCGCAGCCTTCCTCATCGGCACGTTCACCGACGTCCCGACATCCGACCTGCCCGCCGACCTGGCCGCTCACATCCGTCAGACCCGGGACGAGCTCACGGTGTCCAACGTCGCCACGAGCGAGGTGGGCGGCCGCCCGGCGCAGACCTTCACCCTCACCCAGAAGCCCGGGACGGCGGCGTCCGACCTGTTCTGCGTGCGGGCCGGAGCTTGCTACAAGCTGCTGGAGGACAAGCCGATGGACGTCACAGCCGTACGCACCGGGCAGGGACTGGTCGTCTTCTGGGTGGAGTACGCACCCAAGGACCGCGCAAGGATCCAAGGACCCATGCAAACCTGGCTCGGCTCCGTCCGATGGGAGTAGCTGCCACGGGACGTCGTCCTGCAAAGCGCGACACGTGGGATCACACCGGTGTCATCCCTCGACCCTCATTGTCTGACATAATGTCAGTTATCGGCGATATTGCAGGGCGGGCGAGAGGGGTGCTTGCGTCGCGTCCCGCACTCATCGGGGAACCTCGGCCTGTTCTGAGCAGGCTGACGCTCCCCGCTGTCGCACCATGAGCGCCTCAGGCGAACTTGCCGTACTTCTTGTGCATCGCCTGCCTGGAGACGCCGAGCATCGTCCCGATCTCGGCCCAGGAGAAGCCGTGGATGCGCGCGCGTCGTACGGCGACGGCCTCCGCGGCCGCCAGGTCGTGCTTGGCACGGGCGATCCGCATGAGCTCCTCGAGCGGGCTCTCCTCGTACGGCTCGTCTGCGTCGATGGCAGTCCTCATGCGTCAACTGTCGTTGACATAACGCGCGTTGTCGACCTCCGTTGACGACGGCTGCTCCTTGGTCAGGTGGAGGAGCCTCTGCGAGCCCCCGGTGTGGATCAGCGCGAAGCGCCGCGCGCGGTCGCGACCGTGCAGCGTGAACACCAGGCGCCGCTCGTCGCGGGAGTGCTCCTCCCACGTCCCGGTGTCCGCGACGGACTTGTGCTCGTCCTCGTAGTCCACGTGGTCGAGGTCGTGGTCGTCCACCGCGATGGCCAGCCGGTCGTGCCGGCCGTCGGCCGGCAGCCCCTTCGGGACGGCCCAGCTGCGCAGCACGCCGTCCTCCTCGAGCCGCAGGTCGAAGTGCGGGCTGGGTTGTCGGTGGTCGTGCAGGACGAACCTCGGCGGCGCAGGCACGGGGAGGACCCTCGTCATCCGAGACGACGGAGCTGGTACGTCCCGACCGTGGTCGCCACGACCTCGCCGCCGGCGTCGGTGAGGGTCGCCTCCAGCACGAACTCCCCCTTGCCCGACGCCAGCGCGTCGGTGCGCACCCGCGCGACCTCGTCGTCCGGCAGCGACGCCGAGGCGCGTACGACGCCCAGCGCGGGCCGACGGAACCGGATCGTGGACTCCTTGACGAGCGGCACGAACCCGGCGAGCTCGCCCTCGAGGTCGAAGGTGGTCAGGCTCAGCAGCCCGCCCAGCATCTCCGCCACGCTGAACAGCGAGCCGGCGTAGGTGACGCCGAAGTGGTTGACGTTCGGCTCCGGCGGCAGCTCGGCCGCGGCGTGACCCTGGCGGAGCTCGACGACGCGGATGCCCATGGCCTCCAGGATCGGGACCGAGCTGACGGCCTGGACTGCCTCCACTCTCAACGTATAGGCCATCCGGGGGCTTGCCGCAAGGCCCCGGTCAGCCTCCACACTGCACGGCGTGACGCAGCAGGACAGCCTCCAGGACACCGCCCCCTTCGCCCTCCCGCACACCCTCGCCGCCAAGCTCGACCCCGCGCTGATCGACCGCGACCGCGAGCACTTCACCCGGATCGCCACCGGGCTCGAGCGCGCGGTCGCCGACCTCGAGGAGCGCCTCGCGGAGGTCCGGCGCACCCCGGTCCGACACGGCACGGCGGCCCTCGAGCGCGACCAGGAGGTGCATCGGCTGTCGACCCGGCTGCGCGCCCTGCGCCGCTACGACCTCGACCTCTGCCTCGGTCGCATCGTCAGCGCCGAGCCTCGCGACGAGGAGGACACCACGACCTACGTCGGCCGGTTCGGCCTCGCCGACCCGGACGGTCGCCGGCTGCTCGTCGACTGGCGCTCGCCCGCCGCGGAGCCGTTCTTCGCCGCCACCCACGCGCACCCGCAGGGCCTGGTGAGCCGGCGCCGCTACCGCTGGGCGGCGGGCCGGATCGTCGACTACTGGGACGAGGCGTTCACCGAGGAGGGCCTGGCACACACGGCGGCCCTCGACGACCAGTCGGCGTTCATCGCCACCCTCGGCGGGAGCCGCACGCCCCGGATGCGTGACGTGCTCGGCACCATCCAGGCCGACCAGGACGCCATCGTCCGCGCCGGGTCACGCGGGGCGCTGGTCGTCGACGGCGGTCCGGGCACCGGCAAGACGGTCGTCGCGCTCCACCGCACCGCCTACCTGCTCTACGCCGACCCGCGGCTGGGGCACCGGCGCGGCGGGGTGCTCTTCGTGGGACCGCACCAGCCCTACCTCGCCTACGTCGGCGACGTGCTGCCGAGCCTGGGCGAGGAGGGGGTGCAGACGTGCACCGTCCGCGACCTGGTGCCCGAGGTCGCGACCTGCCCCGAGCCGGACGACCGCGTCGCAGCCCTCAAGGCCGACCTGCGGATGGTCGAGGCGATCGAGCCGGCGGTCGCGCTCTACGAGGAGCCGCCCGCCGCGTCGTACCTCGTCGAGACCGCCTGGGGTGACGTGCGGATCACCGCGTCCGAGTGGGCGGAGGCCTTCGACTCCCCCGACCCCGGCACGCCCCACAACCTCGCCCGCGACGACGTCTGGGACGAGGTCCTCACGATCCTGGTCGACAAGGCCGGCGACGTCGTGGAGGACCTCTCCCCCGACGAGCTCCGCCGCGTCCTCGAGCGCCACGCCGGCCTGCGCGACACCTTCGACCGGGCCTGGCCGCTGATCGAGCACACCGACCTGGTGGGCGACCTCTGGACGGTGCCGGCCTACCTGCGCCACTGCGCTCCGTGGCTCGCGCCCGACGAGGTGCGCGCCCTGCGTCGCGACGACCCCGCGGCATGGACGTACGCCGACCTGCCGCTGCTCGACGCCGCCCGGCTGCGGCTCGGTGACCCCGAGGCGTCGCGCCGGCGGCGGCGTACGCAGGCGGCCGAGGCCCGCGAGCGCGCGCGGATGGGTGAGGTCATCGACGACCTGCGCACGACGGCACGCGAGACGGGCGCCGACGAGCTCGGCGACGGCCTGGTGTCGATGCTCGTCCACGACGACCTGCAGACCGCTCTCGTCGACGACGCGGCGCTCCCGGCCTCCGACGTCGACCGGCTGGCGGGACCGTTCGCCCACGTGGTCGTCGACGAGGCACAGGAGCTCACCGACGCCGAGTGGGCGATGCTGCTGCGCCGCTGTCCCTCGCGCAGCATGACCGTGGTCGGCGACCGCGCCCAGGCACGCCACGGCTTCGCCGAGTCGTGGACCGACCGGCTGGCGCGCCTCGGGCTCATGGACGTCACGGTGGCCCCCCTGACCGTCAACTACCGCACGCCGGCCGAGGTGATGGCCGAGGCGGAGCCCGTGATCCGCGCGGCGCTCCCCGAGGCGAACGTGCCCACCTCGGTCCGCGAGAGCGGGATCCCCGTGCTCCACGCGCCGGCCGCCCAGCGCGACGCGATCGTCGGCGACTGGCTGGCGCAGCACGCCGAGGGAACGGCGGTGGTGGTCGGCGACCCCACGTGGGTCGACACGCCCCGCGTCCGCTCGCTGGCACCCGAGCTGGTCAAGGGCCTCGAGTTCGACCTCGTCGTGCTCGTCGACCCCGACGGGTTCGGCGACGGCGTGGCGGGTGCGGTGGACCGGTACGTCGCGATGACCCGCGCCACCCAGCGGCTGGTGGTGCTCAGGTCGTGAGGTCGCGCCGCACGTCCGGCGGGGTCACCGGGCAAGTGTGGCGCGCAGGGCGGTGATGTCGGCGGTGCCGACGCGGCAGCAGCCGCCGACCAGCCGCGCACCGGCGTCGACCCACGCCCGGACGTCGGCGGGGTCGAAGGCCGACCGGCCCTCCCACGAGCGCGTGGCGGCGTTCCAGCCCTGACCCGAGTTGGGGTAGACGACCGCCGGGCCGTGGGCGCCGGCGACGGGCACGGCTGCCCCGGCGTCGGACGGCGAGGTGCAGTTGACCCCCACGGCCACGACCTCGGCGACGTCGGCCGCCATCGCGAACGCCTCACCGATGGGCTCGCCGAGGCGGGTGAGGCCACCGGCGGTGGACAGGGAGAGCCACGCCGGCACCCCGCTGCCGTCGAGCTCTGCGAGGACGGCCTCGACCTCGGCGAGGCACGGGATGGTCTCGACCGCGAGCACGTCGGCGTGCTCACCCACGGTCGAGGAGAGCACGTCGAGCCGCGGCCGGTGGAAGGCCCGCAGCCCGGCCACGTCGAGGTCGTAGTCGCCGCGGTACTCCGAGCCGTCGGCGAGCACGGCGCCGTACGGCCCGACCGAGGCCGCCACCCACCCGTCGGGCGCTGCCTCGTCCCGCGCGGCGGCGGCCAGCTCGACGCTCGTGCGCAGCAGGCGCTCCACCTCGGCGCGGTCCGCGCCCTCGGCGCCGAAGCCCTCGAAGGACACCTGGTAGGACGCGGTGGTCGCCACCTCGGCCCCGGCGGCGAAGAACTCGCGATGAGCGCGCTCGACCGCGGCCGGGTCGTCGCGCAGCAGCCGTGCCGACCACAGGGAGCTCGACAGGTCGTGGCCGTGCTCCTCGAGCAACGTGGCGAGGCCGCCGTCGAGGACGACGGGACGCTCGGCGACGACGGTCCGGAGGTCGGTGCGGGTCATGGCACGAGTCTCGCACCCGAGGGGTGTGACGGCCCTCTGGTGCCGTCGGCAACGATCGGCACGTGCCAGAGGGACACACCATCCACCGCCTCGCCCGCCGCCACGCCCGTCTGCTGGTCGGGCACCACGTGTCCGCCGACAGCCCGCAGGGCCGCTTCGAGGACGGTGCCCGCCTCCTCGACGGGCGGGTGCTCGGTGCCACCGACGCGTGGGGCAAGCACCTCTTCCACCGCTACGACGACCTGTGGCTGCACGTGCACCTCGGCCTCTACGGCAAGTTCCGTGACGGCACGCTCCCGGCGCCGGCGGCCCGGGGAGCCCTGCGGCTGCGGCTGGTGGGCGGCGGTCACTGGCTCGAGCTGCGCGGGCCGACCGCGTGCGAGGTCCTCACGGACGCCGAGCGCAGGAGCGTCCTGGCCCGTCTCGGCCCCGACCCGCTGCGGCGCCGGCCCGACGCGGAGGGGTTCGTGGCCCGCGTGCTGCGCAGCCGGGCCCCCATCGCCACCCTGCTGATGGACCAGTCGGTCGTGGCCGGTGTCGGCAACGTCTACCGCGCCGAGGTGCTGTTCCGTCAGCGTCTCGACCCGTTGCGACCGGGTCGCCTGCACGACGCGGCCGTGCTGCACGCCGTGTGGGACGACCTCGTGCAGCTGCTGCGTGCCGGCGTGCGCGCGGGACGCATCGTGACGACGCTCCCCGCCGACCGCGAGCGCCCGGCCGGCCGGCCGCGCCGCGTGGACGCCCACTACGTGTACGGCCGGGCCGGGCTGCCCTGCCGGATCTGCGGCGCGCCCGTCCAGGACACGCTGATCGCCGCCCGCCGCCTGTTCTGGTGCGCGGTCTGCCAGGCCTAGCGCACCAGGCCGAGCACCGCCGCCGGGTCCTCGACGTGCGCGTTGTGGCCGAGCCCGGGCAGCGTCACCGGGTCGGGCACGAGCCCGGCGAGCTCCTCGTGGCTGACCATCGGGTCGTGCTCGCCGCGGGCCAGCACCACCGGGCACGCCACCGCCGACAGCAGTCCCGCCATGTCGGGAACGCCGACACCGAAGGTGCGGGGGTCCTGCGCGAGCCGCCAGCCACTCCCCTCCCCCGCCGCCTCGCGGTCGACGACGGCGCCGTCGACCAGCGGGTCGTCGGCGGGCACGAGCCCGGCGAGCCCGGAGACCCGCAGGAACCGGTCGACGGCCGCCTCGCGGGTGTCGTACGTCGCCACGGGCCGCTCGGCCACCGCGAGCGCCCGGGCGGCGTCCTCGGGCGGCCAAGCGACCTTGATGCCGAGGCCGACCACGCGCGTCACCCGGTCGGGCGCCAGCGCGGCGAGGACGAGGGCCACCACGCCGCCCATCGAGTGGCCGACCACCGGGACCGGGTCGTCGAGGTCGTCGAGCAGCGGCAGCACCGCCTCGGCGTGCCGGGCGAAGGAGTACGGCGCGGCCCACGCCGCCGTCCCGTGCCCGGGCAGGTCCGGCGCCGCCGACGGCATGCGTGCGTGGTCGAGCACGCCGCGCCACACCGCGCCCGTGGCGCCGAGCCCGTGCAGGAGCAGCATCAGGCGCCGACGTAGGCCGCGAGGTGCTTGCCGGTCAGCGTGGGCTGCTCCGCCGCCACCATGTCGGCCGGCGGGCCCTCGAAGACGACCGTGCCGCCGTCGTGACCCGCACCCGGACCGAGGTCGATGATCCAGTCGGCGTGGGCCATCACGGCCTGGTGGTGCTCGATGACGATGACGGACTTGCCGGCGTCGACGAGACGGTCCAGCAGGCCGAGGAGGTTCTGCACGTCGGCGAGGTGCAGGCCGGTGGTGGGCTCGTCGAGGATGTAGACGTCACCCTTCTCCCCCATCTGCGTCGCGAGCTTGAGGCGCTGCCGCTCGCCGCCCGACAGCGTGGTCAGCGGCTGGCCGAGCGAGAGGTAGCCCAGGCCGACGTCGACGAGCCGGTCGAGGATCTTCACGGCGGCGGGGATCTTCGCCTCGCCGTCGCTGAAGTGCGCCAGCGCGTCGACGACCGACATCTCGTGCACCTCCGCGATGTCCTTGCCGCCGAGGGTGTGCTCGAGCACCTCCGCCTTGAAGCGGCGGCCCTCGCACTCCTCGCACGGCGACTCGACGGTGGCCATCGGACCGAGCTCGGTGAAGATCACGCCGGCGCCGTTGCAGGTCGGGCACGCCCCCTCGGAGTTGGAGCTGAAGAGCGCGGGCTTGACGCCGTTGGCCTTCGCGAAGGCCTTGCGGATCGGCTCGAGCAGGCCGGTGTACGTCGCGGGGTTGCTGCGGCGCGACCCCTTGATCGCGCCCTGGTCGATGACGATCACCTGGTCGCGGCCGGCGAGCGAGCCGTGGATCAGCGAGCTCTTCCCCGACCCGGCCACCCCGGTGACGACCGTCAGCACGCCCAGCGGCACGTCGACGTCCACGTCGCGCAGGTTGTGCGTGCTCGCGCCGCGCACCTCCATCGTCCCGGACGCGGCGCGCACCGAGTCCTTCAGCCTGGCGCGGTCGTCGAGGTGCCTGCCGGTGATGGTGTCGCTCCGGCGCAGGCCGTCGACGTCGCCCTCGAAGCAGATCTCACCGCCCGCGGCGCCCGCCGCTGGGCCGATGTCGACCACGTGGTCGGCGATGCCGATCGTCTCGGGCTTGTGCTCCACCACGAGCACCGTGTTGCCCTTGTCGCGCAGCTGTCGCAGCAGGTTGTTCATCCGCTCGATGTCGTGCGGGTGCAGCCCGATCGTGGGCTCGTCGAAGACGTAGGTGACGTCGGTGAGCGAGGAGCCGAGGTGGCGGATCATCTTGGTGCGCTGGGCCTCGCCACCGGACAGCGTGCCGGCGGGGCGGTCGAGGGAGAGGTAGCCGAGGCCGATCTCGGAGAACGAGTCGAGCAGGTGCTGCAGGCCCTTCAGCAGCGGTGCGACGGACGGCTCGTCGAGGTCCCGCACCCAGTCGGCCAGGTCACTGATCTGCATCTCGCACAGGTCGGCGATCGACTTGTCGTTGATCCTCGACTTCCGCGCCTCGGGCGTGAGGCGGGTGCCCTCGCAGTCGGGACACGTCTGGAAGGTGACGGCACGCTCCACGAAGCGACGGATGTGCGGCTGCATCGCCTCGGGGTCCTTCGACAGCATCGACTTCTGGATCTGCGGGATCATCCCGGTGAAGGTGAGGTTGACGCCCTCGACCTTGATCTTCGTCGGCTCGGACCACAGCATCGTCTCGAGCTGCTTCTTGGTGAACGACTTGATCGGCTTGTCCATCGGCAGGCCCATGCCCTCGAACAACCGCCCGTACCACCCGTCCATCGAATAGCCCGGCACCGTCAGCGCGCCCTCGGACAGCGACTTCTCCTCGTCGTAGAGCGCGGTCCGGTCGATGTCGTTGACCTTGCCCATGCCCTCGCAGCGCGGGCACATGCCGCCGAGGTAGACCTCCTGCTTGGCGATCCTGCGCTCGGTGCGACCGCCCTTCTCGGTCGTCATCATCCCGCTCGCCTTGCGGGTCGGGACGTTGAAGGAGTACGCCGTCGGAGGCCCGACGTAGGGGTCGCCGAGCCGGCTGAAGAGGATCCGCAGCATCGCGTTGGCGTCGGTCGCGGTGCCGACCGTCGAGCGCGGGTTGGCGCCCATCCGCTCCTGGTCGACGATGATCGCCGTCGTCAGGCCCTCGAGGTGGTCGACGTCGGGCCGGGCCAGCGTGGGCATGAAGCCCTGCACGAACGCGCTGTAGGTCTCGTTGATCATCCGCTGCGACTCCGCCGCGATGGTGGCGAAGACCAGCGAGCTCTTGCCGGACCCGGACACCCCGGTGAACACGGTCAGGCGGCGCTTGGGCAGCTCGACGCTGACGTTCTTGAGGTTGTTCTCCCGCGCCCCCTCGACACGGATGAGCGCGTGGTCGTCGGCCGGGTGTGTGGTGGTCATCGTGCGCGTCTCCCCTGTGGTCTGGCCTGTCGTGTCGCGGGCCGGCCGAGCCGGACCCGCGCCCCTCCCGTTGGCGGGCAATCCTGCCAGTACGACGCGCCGCGCGCCCGTGGTGTGACGGCCCCCGCCGCTCGGGTGGGGTGGAGGGCTTGCCCGGCGTGCCAGTGTCGGTGCATGAGCACCCACGACGACCGGACCGCGACCGTTGCCGAGATCATGGTGGAGACCGACATCGCCGTGCTGACCTACGTGTCGCTCGACGGGCACCTGGTCTCGACGCCGATGGGCACCCAGGACTTCGAGGACCCGGGCACCACCTGGTTCCTCACCGAGCGCAGCAGCGAGAAGGTGCGGGCGATCGAGGCCGACCCGCGGGTCAACGTCTCCTACTCCAGCAAGGCCGGCTGGGTCTCGCTCACCGGCACCGCCCACGTGAGCGACGACCGCGCCAAGCTGCGCGAGCTCTGGGACGCCTCGGCCGGCGCGTTCATGTCCGGCGGTCCCGACGACCCGGACAACGTGCTGCTGCGCATCGACGGGGCCACCGCCGAGTTCTGGGAGTCCCCGGGGAAGGTCGCCGTCGCCGTGCAGATGGCCAAGGGGCTCGTCAGCGACGAGAAGCCGGACCTCGGCGACAACGACACCGTCCGGCTCTGAGCCTCCCGTGCTCGTCGACGCCCACGGTCCCGCCACCGCCGACGAGGCGTGGCGGCGCTTCACCACGCCCGCGACCTGGTCGTCGTGGGCACCACTGATCCGTGACGTCGAGTCGTCGGACGACGTCCTGGGGGTCGGCACCACCGGACGGGTGCACGGTCCCGCCGGCGTGGTGGTCGACTTCGAGGTCACCGGGGTCGACCCCGCCCTGCGGTCGTGGACCTGGCGTGCCGGCCGCGGTCCGGCCGCGGTGTCGATGGACCACCACGTGATCCCCGCACCCGGTGGCGGCAGCCGGGCGTTGCTGCGCGTGCCTGCTCCCGCCGCCGCGGCCGTGCTCCAGCCCTACCGGCTGCCTGCCGGTGCGGCGCTGCGCGGACTCGTGCGCGACCCCGGTGGGGAGGGTGCCCCCGAGGCGGTGGAGTCCTTCGACTTCGCGTTCGCGCCCACCTACCTCGGGCCCGCCCGTGCCTTCGGCATCTCCCCCGCCACGACGACGGTGGAGGTGGGTCCGGAGTGGTTGTTCGTCCGCTACGGTCCCTGGCGGCTCGCGACACCCCGGGCCAACGTCGCGTCCGCCGAGGTCACCGGGGGTTTCGCGTGGCACCGCACCGCGGGTCCGCCGCACCTGTCGCTGACCGACCGCGGCGTCTCGTTCACGACCAACGGCGACCGTGCCCTCTGCCTGACCTTCCACGAGCCCGTCCCGGCGATCGACCCGACCGGCGCCATCACCCACCCCGGTGCCACGCTCGCCGTCTCCGACCCGCGGCGGCTCGCATCGGCACTCGGGCTGCCGCTGGACGACTAGGGTCGCGGAGCATGGACATGCTGCGGGGCGCCCAGATCGCCGAGGCCGGACTGACCGAGTGGCGCAAGCTGGCCCAGGGGCTGCACGCGCGCTACCTGACGGACGGCTTCGCCGCCGGTGCGCGCTTCGTCGCCGCCGTCGGAGAGGCGGGTGACGCGTCGGGGCACCACCCACGCGTGACGATCGGCTCGTCGTACGTCGACCTCGAGCTGGTCACCGCCGATGCGATCTACCGAGACGACGAGGGCACCGAGCACGTCGTCGAGTGGGTCACCCAGCAGGACGTCGACCTCGCGCGCCGGATCACCGGCATCGCCGCCGACCACGCGCTCCGTGCGGACCCGACCGCGGTGAGCGAGGTCGAGCTGGGGCTCGACGCGTCCGACCCGTCGGCCGTCGCCCCGGTGTGGGCCGCGGTCCTGACGGGCGACGCGGCATCCCAGGGCCGCGGGTCACCCAGCGACGAGGTGCGGGATGCCACCGCCCGGGTGCCCAACCTGTGGTTCGACGACGCTGCCGAGGAGCAGCCTGCGACCCAGCGGTGGCACGTCGAGGTCTACGTCGCACCCGAGGCGCTCGAGCAGCGGGTCGCCGCCGCCGTCGCGGCAGGTGGCACCGTCGTCGACGACGGCAGCGCGAGCGGGCTGACGGTGATCGCCGACCAGGACGGCAACCGGGGCGTCATCTGCGTCGACACGTCCACGGCCCAGCAGGACTGAGCAGCGGGCGCGCGCTCAGGACCGCGCGACCTCGAGGCCGAGCCACTCCCCCAGCGCGTCGAGCTCGGCGTGGACCCGGCGGCGCCGGGCCACCGACCAGTCGCCGTCCTCGTGCACCGCGTCGACGATCAGCACGCCGGCCTCCCGGTCGGCAGTGGCGTCGACCTTGCCGACGAGCTCGTCGCCGTCGAGCACCGGCATCGCCCAGTAGCCCCACTGGCGCGACGCCGCGGGCTTGTACATCTCCAGCTGGTAGTCGAAGGCGAACAGGTCCTCCATCCGCTTGCGGTCGAAGACCAGCCGGTCGAGCGGCGAGAGGATCGCCGTGCGGCCCGCGAAGTCGTCGAGGTCGTCGACCCGGGCGGGGTCCACCCGCCACAGCCCGCGCACGCCGTCGATGCGGGCGGCCGCGCCGGTGCCGCGGACGTCGTACCGCTCGTCCCACGCCTCGAGGGCCCGGGGCCGGGCGATGCCGAGCGCCCGGAGCCGTCGGGCCGCGAGGATCCGGTGCGCCTCCTCGGCCGGAACCGCGGGGTCGCCGGGGTGGACGCGCTCGGCGAGGTCCCACCGCCGTTCGCGGCCCTCGCGGGAGGCGACGGCGACCTCGCCCCGCGCCTCCATGCACTCGAGGAGCTTCATGACGTTCTTGTCGTTGGTCCACCCCGTCGAGCGCCACGGGACCTCGCAGGTGTCCGGCAGGTCACGCGCGGCGGTCGGGCCCTCGGAGCGCAGCAGCGCCAGGATGTCGCGCCGGCACCCGTCGTTGGCGGCCACCCAGTCGGCGAGGTCCTCCTGCCACTCCTTCAGCGGCGGCTCCCCCGGCCAGGCGTCCATGTCGGCGCGGTGGAGCGCGACGTCCTCGCTGGGCAGCAGCATCGCCCGCAGCTCGACGATCGCGCCGTCGCCGACGAGCTCCTCGAGGTCGTCGGGCCGATAGGCGCTCCCGAGGCGGGTCCACAGCGCGAGGTCGGCGTGCTGCGCCACCACGCGCGTGAGGTCGACCTGCAGGAAGCCGAGGTGCCGCACCACCTCGAGCACGTCGCGTGGTCGTGGCGCGGCGAGCAGCTGGGCGCGTACGGCGATGCGCCGGGCCTGTCGTGGCGACAGCTCGAGGCTCGGAGGGGCGCCCATGGCGCGATCCTAGGACCGCGGCCCGGTGTGTCGTGACCAGGCCCGCATGGCCCGAACGGGCCATTCCTGCACCAGATCGGGCAATCCGGGCCGGTTCGGGCCCGCGTGACGCCGTCCGGTGCGACCGTGGACGGCATGTGGGACACCGTCGAGACCAGCTCGGTCCACCTCTCTCACGACCTGCCGTGCAGCGAGTGCGGCCACGGTCGTCACACCTACCTCCCGTGCTCGGACACGTGCAGCTGCACCCACGGTCGCGACCGCGTGCTCAGCAACGCCTGACCCGCCCGCCCCGACCCGTCGGTCAGCGCTCGCGCACCGAGTCGTCCTTCGCACGGCGACGGACCCGGCGGCCCACCTTCGACGCGAACCCCTCTCGCGGCGGCGGATTGCCGTCCTCGTCGAGGGCGTAGGACTCGACCTTCGCCAGCCGCGGACGGTCGTGGTCGTCGAGGACCTCGCCGGTGACCCACCACATGCGCAGGCTCGGTCCGGCGAGCCGCAGGAACGCCAGGTTGTTGTCGAACCACGGTCCCTCGGCGTAGGTCCACGTGAGGGGCGCGTCGGGCACGTGCGCGGACCTCGACGCCAGTCGGCCCATCGGTCCGGCGACGCCGTAGGAGAGCACCGCGGTCGCGAACCGCATGTTGCGGGAGAGCGGGTTGCGGATCGGCGAGCAGACAGCCTGCAGCACCGTCGAGCGCAGCGCCCGGCCACCGCGGCGCGGACGAGCCTCGCTGACGTAGCTGTGGTGGACGTCGCCGGAGAGGAACGTGACGGTGGACGGCGCCCGGCCGCGCTCACCGGCGGCGACCTCCATCACCTGCCGGGCGACCTCCTGGAAGCTGCTCTGGAAGGCGCCCCAGTGCTCGAGGTCGACCAGCTGGCGAAGCCGCTCCCCCACCCGGCCACCCCGCTCGCCCCATGCCCCCTGGGCGAGCGCCTCGCTGAAGGCCTCGAGGTGGTGCAGGCCCCGGGCGAGCAGGAACGGCAGCGACGTCCCGATCAGCAGGTGGTCGACGTCGCCGCGCAGCTGCTCGTCGAGCCAGGCCGCCTCGTCGTCGTCGAGCATCGCCCGGTCGTCCGGATCGAGCTTGCGGGCCGCGCGCGAGTCGACGACCACGAGGCGTGCCTGCGTGTCGAAGTCGCGGGTGTAGCTCCAGCGGTAGGTCTGCGGGTGCTGGTCGACGCGGTCCGCGAACTCGTCGAGGAACGGACCGAGGTCCTGCTCCGCGTCGCCGCGGTGCGCGCGCACCAAGGCGTACACCTCGTCCTTCTCGCGCTCGACGGGCGACAGGTTGCCGAGGTGCTGGTAGACCCAGTAGGACGCCAGTCCGGCGACGATCCGGCCGTGCCACCACGACGTGGCCTCCATCTCGCGGCGCCAGTCCATCGAGGTGTTCCAGTCGTCGCGGATGTCGTGGTCGTCGAAGATCATCGCGCTGGGCACGGTCGAGAGCAGCCACCGGTTGGCCGGGTCGGACCAGGCCAGCTTGTAGAGGTGGGCGTACTCCTCGTAGTCCTTGAGCTCGGTCCACGGCGCCTGCTCGATGTCGCGCCGGGACTCGATGAACTCCCGCATCGCGTCGGTGGTCTCGTCGGCGTAGACCTGGTCGCCCAGGAAGAGCACCAGGTCGGGCAGCCGGTCCGGGTCGAGGTCGGCGTCGGAGGCGTCGGCCGGCTCGACCTGGCCCGCGACGCGCAGCGCCCAGGCGCGCAGGGCGTCGACGCCGTGGGTCCTGTTGCCCTTCTCGTCGTGCGAGACCGACGTGCGGCAGGAGCCGAACGCCAGGTGGAGCGGGCGCCCGGCCTCGAGGGTGGCGATGACGGGGTCCGGGAAGGGCGAGCCGGTCGGCGGCCAGGCGCGGTCCCCGTCGAGCGCCACGGTGTAGGCCTCGGTGGTGCCGGGCTCGAGGGCGTCGAGCTCGACGAGCGCGTAGTGGTGGTCGTGGACGACGAACGTCGGGGCGCTCGCGGTGGCCGCGCCCCGGGTGACGGTGACCGTGGCCGGGCCGTCGGTCTCGACCCAGACGGCGGCCGAGGTCTCGTCGACGTAGCGGAGCAGCGGGCCCAGGAGCAGCCGGTCCTCGGACGCTGTCATGGGCGCAGGAGCACCTTGATCGCGCGGCGCTCGTCCATCGCCCGGTAGCCCTCGGCCGACTCGGCCATCGGCAGCGTCAGGTCGAAGACCCTCCCCGGGTCGATCGCGCCGGACAGCACGCGGTCGAGCAGGTCGGGCAGGTAGCGGCGCACGGGAGCCATGCCGCCGGCCAGCCCCACGTTCTTCTGGAACATGCGCCGCACCGGCAGCTCGACGCCGTGGGGCACGCCGACGAAGCCGACGGTCGAACCCGGTCGGGCGACCGTGAAGGCCGTCTTCATCGCCCCGTCGGTGCCGACGCACTCGAGCACGGCGTCCGCACCGACGCCGTCGGTCAGGTCGGCGATCCGCTCCTCGCCCTCCGCGCCGCGCTCCGCGACCACGTGGGTCGCGCCGAAGGCACGGGCGATCTCCTGGCGCGGCTCGTGCCGCGACATCGCGACCACCCGCTCGGCGCCCATCTGGGCGGCCGCCAGGACGCCGCTGAGGCCCACCGCGCCGTCACCGACCACGACCACGGTGTGGCCCGGCTGCACGCCCGCGGCGACGGCGGCGTGCCAGCCGGTGGCCATGACGTCGGTCAGGGCGAGCAGGGACGGAACGAGGTCGTCGTCGGGCATCCCGTCGGTCGCGACGAGGCTGCCGTCGGCCTGCGTCACCCGGGCGTACTCCCCCTGGCCGCTCTGGGTGATGCCCAGGTTCACGCACGCCGACTGCATGCCCGCGCGGCAGTGCGCGCAGGTGTTGTCGCAGTGGCAGAACGGCACGATCACGAAGTCGCCGACCTTGGTGGTCGAGACGTCCGAGCCGACCTCCTCCACGACCCCGACGCACTCGTGGCCGATGGTGGACCCCGCGGTGACGTCGTTCTCGCCGCGATAGGGCCACAGGTCGGAGCCGCAGATGCAGCCCGCGACCACCTTCACGATGGCGTCGGTGGGCTCCTCGATCCGGGGGTCGGGAACGTCCTCGAAGCGGATGTCGCCGGGGGCATGGATGGTCGTTGCACGCATGCGGCGATCCTGCCACGCGGTCTGGCAACCTTTGCCTCCCCAGGGGCGTCCTCAACCCACAACGTCACCCCACACGTCCGGGAGCAGCCATGCCTCACCCTGCCTCAGTCCGCGCCACTGCAGCCCTCTCCGCGCTGGTCGCCGTCCCCTCCACCTGGCTCGTGGCGGCGCCGGCCGGCGCGGCATCGGCGCCCACGACGTGCGACGGGAAGCCGGTGACGATCGTCGCGACGACCACGGTCACGCAGGGCACGGAGGGTGACGACGTCGTCTCCATGGAGCCGGGCCAGTGGAACACCTTCGACGCCAAGGGCGGCAACGACACCGTCTGCCTGGCGGCGGGCAGGGCCGACATCAACGACCGCGACTCCCGACCTCCCTACGGGTTCCTCGACACCGGGACCGGCGACGACAGGGTCGTCAACCTGACCCCGGCCGGGACCACCGGCATCTACACCACCGTGGTCCTCGGCCCGGGCAGCGACAGCTTCCAGGGCGCCGGGGTCGGTGAGGAGGTGTTCGCGGACGGCTTCGGGGGCGACTTCGACGTCGCCGACGTCGCCGACCCCGCGCTGGTCGGTCGGCAGTCCGACGTCGTGACGGATGCGGCCACCGTGCACACCGCGGCGCCGGCCGACGCCCCGAACGCCGACCGCATCACCTTCGGCGCCCGGGGTGGCCGGGCGGTCGTGAGCGGCCCCATGGGGCCGCAGGCGCTCCTCGACTTCTCCCTCGCCTCCGACCCGCTCCTCGAGGTGCGCTCGCCCCTCCGGCTGGGCGCGCCGGTCTCGGGCGAGGTCGTCGTGGACAACCGGGCGCGCACGGTCACCGCGGCGGGAGCGACCGCGCTCACGTGGTCGGGGGAGGTGCGTACCTTCGTGGTCGGCAGCCCACGACGGCTCGTGGTCGCGGGTCCCGCGGTCGGTTTCGTCGGCACCGACGCCGGCGAGGCGGTCACCTTCGCGGACGTGCTCGTCGGCGACGTCAGCCTCGGCGGGGGCGATGACAGCCTCGGCGTGCAGTCGTGGAACAACGCCTTCATCCCCCGCTCGGCCGACGGCGGGCCCGGGCGCGACGAGGCGTCGATCTCGTCGGTGTGCCACAGCGTGCTCGCCGTGCGCCTGGCCCGCACGGCGACCTGTGACGGACGCTCGGGCACGTTCCGGGGGTTCCGCGACGTGGTGCTGGACGGCAGCGACGCACCCGGCGCCGCCACGGTCCTCGTGGGCACCGGTCGGGCCGAGCGCCTCGTCGCCAGCGGCCACGACGTGACCATCCGCGCCCGGGGCGGACGGGACGACGTCCTGGTCGACGACAGCTGGTCGGCCCGGGTGTGGGCCGGCCCCGGACGCGACCGGGTGGCCGTCAGCGGCGACGACGTGGTGGTCCAGGGTCAGGGAGGCGCTGACCGGCTCCGCCTCCTCGGCACGGCCGGCCTGGCCGCCCCCGACCGCGCCCGCCGGCAGCAGGTGAGCCTCGGGGGCCGCGGCAACGACGTGATGGTGGGCACCGCGGCCGCGGCCGACCGGCTGGTCGGCGGTGCCGGCCGTGACCGTGCCGACGGCGGCCGGGGGCGCCGCGACCAGTGCGACGCCGAGGTCGTGCGCCGCTGCGAGCGGTGACCGACCCTGTGACGCAGCACCCGGTGCGCCGATCTGGCCTTATCTCATATCTGAGATACCGTGGTCGGCATGGCTGACTACAAGGGTCGCATCGGCAACCTCATCCGCGACGCCCGCAAGCACCGCGGGCTCACCCAGCACCAGCTGGCCGAGCTGCTCGGCACGAGCCAGAGCGCCATCAACCGCATCGAGAAGGGCCACCAGAACCTCTCCCTCGAGATGCTCGCGCGCATCGGCGCGGCACTCGACTCCGAGATCGTCGCCCTCGGCGCCGGACCCACGCACCTGCGCGTCGACGGCCCGACGACGCTGTCCGGCTCGATCGACGTCAAGACCTCCAAGAACGCCGGCGTCGCGCTGCTGTGCGCGTCGCTGCTCAACAAGGGCCGTACGACGCTGCGCAAGGTCGCACGCATCGAGGAGGTCAACCGCCTCCTCGAGGTGCTCAACTCCCTCGGCGTGGCCACCCGCTGGCTCAACGAGGACAACGACCTCGAGATCGTCCCGCCGGCCCACCTCGACCTCTCGCAGATCGACGAGGGTGCCGCCCGCCGCACCCGCTCGGTGATCATGTTCCTCGGTCCCCTGCTCCACCGGACCGAGGAGTTCGAGCTCCCCTACGCCGGTGGCTGCAACCTCGGCACCCGCACCGTCGAGCCGCACATGGCCGCTCTGCGCCCCTTCGGGCTCGAGGTGAAGGCCACCGACGGGGCCTACCACGCTCGCGTCAACCGGGCGCTCGAGCCCGAGCGTCCCATCGTGCTGACCGAGCGCGGCGACACCGTCACCGAGAACGCGCTGATGGCCGCCGCCCTGCACCCCGGCACCACCGTGATCCGCAACGCCTCGTCCAACTACATGGTCCAGGACCTCTGCTTCTACCTGCAGAAGCTCGGCGTCACCGTCGAGGGCATCGGCACCACGACCCTCAAGGTCACCGGCCGCTCGACGATCGACGTCGACGTCGACTACGCGCCCGCCGAGGACCCGATCGAGGCGATGTCGCTGCTCGCGGCCGCCATCGTGACCAAGTCGTCCATCACCATCCGCCGGGTGCCGATCGAGTTCCTCGAGATCGAGCTCGCCACGCTGGAGGAGATGGGCTTCCGCTACGACCGCTCCGCCGAGTACGCCGCCCTGAACGGCGAGACCCGCCTCGTCGACATCACCACGCGTCCCTCCGAGCTCCGCGCCCCGCTGGACAAGATCCACCCGATGCCGTTCCCGGGCCTCAACATCGACAACCTGCCGTTCTTCGCGGTCATCGCCGCGGTCGCCGAGGGTCAGACCCTGCTCCATGACTGGGTCTACGAGAACCGCGCGATCTACCTCACCGAGCTCAACAAGCTCGGCGCCCAGGTCAAGCTCCTCGACCCCCACCGGGTGCTCGTGGAGGGTCCGACGCACTTCTCCGGCGCCGAGATCGTGTGCCCGCCCGCCCTCCGCCCCGCCGTCGTCCTCCTGATCGCGATGCTCGCCTCGAAGGGCCGCAGCGTGCTGCGCTCGACGTACGTCATCCACCGCGGCTACGAGGACCTCGCCGAGCGGCTGAACGAGCTCGGCGCCAACATCGAGACGTTCAGAGACATTTGAGCTCGCTCCGCTCGCTCGTGTCCGCGGCGCTGGAAGACGGCGCCTTCGTCGTCGTTGCCGCACCCTCCTCCGCTCCGCTCCCCCGGCTGCAGCCCTCCTCCTGCAGGCGCCGTCGCGACGCGGGACGGCGACAGCTGATCCTCGGGAGGTCCGTGGCGCGCCCGCGAGTGCAGGAGGAGCGCTCAAGGCCGGAGGAGCGCAGCGGGGGAGCCCGCAGGCGCGACGACGAACGAGCGGGTTACGAGCGCCGCGGACAGAGCGAGCGGAGCGAGCCTAGTTGAAGAGCGTTTCCACCCAGGCGCGCGAGACCTTGCCCGGGGTGGGCGGGGCGGTCATGTCGGGGGTGATCCGGGGCAGGGGTGCGGTGTGCTGGCCGGCGTTGCGGTGCCAGTCGTTCTCCGCCTCCACCAGCATGCCCAGGTCGGCGCGCGCGAGGAACACCCCGTGCCCCTCCGGGCACGAGCTGACCGTCGCCTCGCCGTGGGTCCGCTGATCCATCTCGACACCGCACCGGGGACACGTCATGCTCTCCATCCCTCGACGGTACCGCTGCCCCCCATACTTCTCGCGTGGAACCACCGCACCCGACCGGACCGGCCTACCTCGACGCGCCGCGGCCGCTGGCCTTCGCCCACCGGGGCGGCGCCTACCACCCCGACATCGAGGGGCTGGAGAACACGCTCGCCGCGTTCGCGCACGCGGTGGAGCTGGGCTACACCTACCTCGAGACCGACGTCCACGTCACGAGCGACGGGGTGCTGCTGGCGTTCCACGACACCGTCCTGGACCGGGTGACCGACCGCACCGGCAGCATCGCGGAGTCGACGTACGCCGAGGTGCAGCAGGCGCTGATCGGCGGTCGCGAGCGGGTGCCGACCCTGGCCGACCTCGTCGACGCGTTCCCGCAGGCGCGCTTCAACGTCGACCTCAAGTCGGACGGCGCGGTCGAGTCGCTCGCCCGCTTCATCGAGGAGCGCGGGGCGTGGGACCGGGTGCTGGTCGGCTCGTTCTCCGGCCGCCGGATGAACGCGTTCCGCGGGCGCACCGGGGGGCGGGTGGCCACCTCGGCCCACCCCCTCGAGGTCGTCGCGTTCGTGCTATCACCCAGCGGCCGGCTCGCCCGGTGGCTCACCCGCGGGCGGCCGGTGGCGCTGCAGGTGCCCCACCGCCGCGGTCGCCTGCTCGTGGTCTCGCGCGGGCTCGTGCGCCGCGCGCACGCGGCCGGCGTGCAGGTGCACGTCTGGACCATCGACGACCCAATTGAGATGAACGCCCTCCTGGACCGTGGTGTCGACGGCATCATGACGGATCGCACGGACATACTCAGGGACGTGCTCCGCGCCCGCGGGCAGTGGAACGGCCCCGACCGGTGACGGCAGGGGAACCCATGGAGAGGGACGCATGACCGACGTGGAGGGCGGCATCGCCAACCTGAAGCCGCTCGAGCAGGTCCGCGAGCAGAAGGCCTGGTACTGGTACGACTGGGCCAACAGCGCCTACACGACGACCATCGGCACCGTCTTCTTCGGCCCCTACTTCATCAACCTGGCCGAGAACGCCGTCGGCGGCGAGGACGGCCGCTTCGAGGCGGCCGGGCTCTCGCTCCCGCCGGACTCGCTGTTCTTCTGGCTGATCACCGTCTCCACCATCCTGTCGGCGCTCATCCTGCCGCCGCTCGGGGCGTACGCCGACCGCGTGGCGAACAAGAAGCGGCTGCTGGCGACCCTCGCCTGGACCGGGTCGTTCTTCGCGGCGCTGATCTTCTTCGCCACCGGCGACGACTGGCAGCTCGCCGCCGTCGGCATCGTGCTGGGCAACCTGTTCTTCGGCGCGGCCGGCGTGGTCAACGACTCGATCCTGCCGCTCATCTCCGACGAGGACGACCGCGACCGGGTCTCGTCCCGCGGCTGGGCGTTCGGCTACCTCGGCGGCGGGCTCCTGCTGGTGCTCAACCTCGCCGTCTACCTCGGGCACGAGGCCCTCGGGCTCGACGAGGCCCTCGCCGCCCGCCTGTGCATGCTCTCGGCCGCCGTGTGGTGGGCCGGTTTCACCTTCATCCCCTACTTGCGGCTCAACGACCACCCGCCGGCCGCGGTCGAGCAGGTCGAGGGCAACGCGGTCCGCCGCAGCTTCGGCCAGCTCGCCGCCACCCTGCGCGACATGCGCCAGTACCCGATGGCGCTGACGTTCCTGGTGGCCTACCTCTTCTTCAACGACGGCATCCAGACCGTCATCGCGTCCGCGTCGGTCTACGGCTCCGAGGAGCTCGGCCACGGCCAGACCATCCTCATCGCCACCATCTTGATGGTGCAGTTCGTGGCCTTCGGTGGTGCGCTGCTCTTCGGCCGGCTCGCCGGCCGGATGGGTGCCAAGCGGACCATCCTCATGGGGCTGGCGATCTGGTGCCTCATCGTCACGGCCGGGCTCTTCCTGCCGGCCGGCAACGTCGCGCTGTTCCTGGTGATGGGTGTCGCCATCGGCATCGTGCTCGGCGGCACGCAGGCGCTGGCCCGGTCCTACTTCTCCCTGCTGATCCCCCGCGGCAAGGAGGCCGAGTACTTCAGCTTCTACCACGCGATGGACCGCGGGACGTCGTGGTTCGGCACGGCCACCTTCGGCATCGTGCTGGCGATCACCGACTCCTACCGGCCCGCGCTGTTCGCCCTGATCGCCTTCTTCGTCATCGGTGGGCTGCTGCTCACCCGCGTCGACACCGAGCGGGGCATCCGCGAGGCCGGCAACGACGTGCCCGCGGTGATCTGAGCCCGACCGGTTCTCCGACCACCTGCACCCTCGCGGGGCGGGGTCCACCCCATGGGGTGAAGTTCGTCTCGCCTGAGCGTGGCTGACGACACCACGAATCCGCGGAATTGTGACGTCCCCGCTACCGTTGAAGATCGTAGAAGTTCCGGGCGCAACCGAGCCGCGTCGTCACGAGCGGCGTCACGATCCACGATCTGGCTCGTTGCACCTGGAGAACCCGGTCACAACACATCGGGTGTCAGCAACCCAATGGAGGTGGGCACGGTGGCGGAGCGCACACTACGTGGCGCACGGCTCGGCGGCCAGAGTTTCGAGGATGAGCGCGGCATCGAGTTCGCAGCTCGCCAGCAGGTCGGTTACCGGTGCAAGCAGGGACATGACTTCGAGGTCACGATGTCGGTCGAGGCCGACATCCCGGCGGTGTGGGAGTGCCCGCGCTGCGGCGCCGAGGCGCTGAGCACGGCCGGCATCCTCCCGGAGGAGAAGGTCGAGAAGCCCGCACGCACGCACTGGGACATGCTCCTGGAGCGTCGTTCGGAGAAGGAGCTCGAGGACATCCTCAAGGAGCGCCTCGAGCTGCTGCGCGGCGGCGAGATCGGCCCTGCGCACCTGCACCGCGCCAACAAGAAGAAGCGCGTCAGCTGACGCCTCGACCCCTCGGGTCGAGCGTCATTCGACGACGTCGCCCCGGACCACGGGCCCCCCGGGCCCCGGTCCGGGGCTCTCGTCATTTCCGGGCCCGAAACCGGGACCGAAGCCCGAGCCGAACCCCGGCCCGGACCCCTGACGCCCGAACGGCGTGCCGAACGCCGGAGCCACCACGAGGCGGCGCTCGACGACGGTGGTCAGCAGCCGGCGCGCCACCGGCCTGGTGAAGGGCAGGATGAGCAGGATCCCGGCGATGTCGAGGACGAAGCCGGGGCTGAGCATCAGCGTGCCGCCGATGAGGATCAAGGCGCCGTCGGCGATCTCGCGGGCGGGCATCCGGCCACGCTGGAGCGCCTCGCGCAGGGCCACCCAGGCGCGACCGCCCTCACGCTTGATCAGCCAGGCGCCGAGCATGCTGTCGAGGACCAGCAGGACGATGGTCCACCACGGCCCGACGAGCTGGCCGACCTGCAGGATGACCCAGATCTCGACCAGCGGCACGACGACGAAGGCCACCGCGAGCGCCGGGCGCACCCAGCGGCGCCGTCGCCGCGGCGCTGGGGGCGGGGTGGGGGCGGTCATGCCCGGCCCCGGCTCCGTCGCAGCTGCTGGCGGCGCTCGGAGAGCCCCCACCGGGTGATCATGCGCAACGACTCGCTCGCGACCTGTCCGCTCATCTTGGAGTCGCCGCGCTCGCGCTCGATGAACTCGATCGGCACCTCCGTCAGGCGGAGGCCGCGGCTGACGGTGCGGTAGGCGAGGTCGGTCTGGAACACGTATCCAGTAGACCTCACCGACGCAAGGTCGATCGCCTCCAGCGTCGTACGACGGAACAGCCGGAAGCCGGCGGTCGCGTCCTTGACGCGGATCCCGAGGAGCAGCCGGACGTAGAGGTTGCCGCCCCGGGACAGCAGCAGGCGCTGGACCGGCCAGTTGACGACCGAGCCGCCCGGGACGTAGCGCGAGCCGATGACGAGGTCGGCCGTGCGGAGGGCGTCGAGCAGCAGGTGGAGCTGCTCGGGCTGGTGCGAGCCGTCGGCGTCCATCTCGCCGACGACGTCGTAGCCCGCGCCGAGCGCGACCTCGAAGCCGTGGAGGTAGGCCGCGCCCAGCCCCGCCTTCTCGATGCGGTGCACGACGCGGACGGCCGGGTCCGCGGCGGCGAGCCGATCGGCGATCTCGCCGGTGCCATCGGGGCTGTTGTCGTCGACGACCAGGACGTCGACGCCGGGCTGCGCCGCGCGCAGGCGCCCGACGATCCACTCGAGATTCTCCGACTCGTTGTAGGTCGGGATGACCATCACGCAGCGACCGAGGCCGTCGACACTCACGCGGGCGTACCTCGCTCCAGGGGTTCCGGGGACTGCGGCGCCGTCACGCGCTGCAGCTGGTGGTCGGCGCGGTCGCGCTGCCGGCGACGACGATAGGTGATGAGGACCGTCGCCGTGTGCAGGACGAGGAAGAGCATGACGAGTCGTCCGGGCCACACGCCGAGGCGGACGGCGACGGTGCGGGTCGTGCTGAGCCCGACCTCCTCCACGAGCACCTCCTGCCCGCGTGCGGGGACAGAGGCGACCACCGAGCCGTCGGGGCGCACGACGCCGGAGATGCCGTTGATCGCGGCCACCACCACCCAGCGCCCGGTCTCCTGGGCCCGCAGGCGGCTGATCTCGAACTGCTGTGCCAGCTGGCCGGTGCGGCTGAACATCGCGTTGCTCGTCTGGACGGTCACCAGCTCGGCACCGCGGGCCACCTGCCCGCCGATGCCCTCGTCGTACGCCACGTCGAAGCAGATCGCGTCGGCCACGCGCAGGTCGCCGACCCGGATCGGCTCCAGGCTGGTGCCGCGGACCATGTCGCGGGGCACCTCGGTGAGCCGGCCGTAGGTCGACGGCATCCAGCTGCTGCCGCGGAACGGGATGTACTCGCCGTACGGCACCGGGTGCCGCTTGGTGTAGCGGTCGCCGCTGCCGAGGCCCGGCTGGTAGACGATCCCCTGGTTGAGCACCTGGGTGTCGTCGAGCGGGTTGCTGTTGGTGCCGCCCACGATGATCGGCACGTCGATCGCGTCCGAGGCCGCGACGATGCCGGCGTGGACCTCGGTGTCGAGGAACGGGTCGACCGCGGTGGAGTTCTCCGGCCAGACCACGAAGTCCGGTCGCGGCTCGTCCCCCGCGGCGACGGCGTCGGCGAGGTCCTCGGTCAGCCGCACGTGGTTGGCCGTCACCTCCCGGTGGACGGCCGGCACGTTGAGGCCCGTGCCGGGAACGTCGCCCTGCACGGCGGCGACCGTGGCCGTGCCGGTGCGCTCGAGCGGGTAGGGCACGAGCGCGGGCGCCAGCGTCACGACGGCGAGCGCGCCAACGGCGACGTAGGCCGCGCGTGACGGCGAGCGCACCTGCAGCAGCGCCCAGGCGAGCGTGGTGCCGGTCAGGGCGACCAGGAAGCTGACGCCCGTCATCCCGATCCACGGCAGCGCGTCGGCCCACGGGGTGCCGGCCGTGGCGTAGACCAGCCGGCCGAAGGGCATCCCGCTGAAGGGGAACCCGCTGCGCCACGTCTCGATCCCGACCCACCACAGCGCGGCGAGGACCGGCCAGGCGCGCACGCGCATGCTCCACGAGATGCCGATGCCGAGCGGCACGAAGAAGGCCGCCTCCATCGCGCACATCGCGATCCACGCGTCCGTGCCGACCGAGCGCATCCAGACCATCACGGCGTAGACGAAGGCCACGCCGAAGACCAGGCTCGGCAGCCACGCCCGGCGCGGCCCGAGCCCGCGGATGCAGAGCACGAGCACCGCGATCGCCGGCGGCATCAGCCACGAGTAGCCGATCGGCTCGAACGCCGCCGCCAGCACGAGCCCGCCGACGAACGCGAGGAGGCAGCGGACCAGCACGCACAGACCGTAGCCGACGGCCGGGCGGCGTCGAGCGCCTGCAGCGGTGCGGGAGGAACCGGGGGGCTTCGGACCAACGCGCACCCGTCTGGCTGACGAGCGCGCGAAGTTGTCTACGGCCCCGGGGTCCCTCCCGCATCCAGCCCCCGCGGGGCGCCGTCGACTCGTCGACGAACGGTGGGCACCGCTGGCTGGACGTGCCCCACGCTCGGCTCCGCTCTGTCGAAGGCGCCACCCGCGAGCTGCACAGGCGGACCACGGAACCCTCTCTCCCCCACGCGGAGGTGTCAACACGTCCCTGACCTGCGACGACGCGCGTTGTCGCAGGTCAACGAACCGGTGCCACGGTGAAACTTCACCGACAAATGCCGGACCGTCGGCGTGTCGACGCATGACACGCCGGTCCTGCGGGTATCAGCCTCGCGGCGCGGGGGGTACGACGACCGTGCCCGTGGCGGTCGTGGCGACCACCGGCGGGTCGAGGACCTCGGCGCGACCGGGCGCGTCGTCGGTCGGAGCACCCCTCCCGACGACGTGCACGGCGAAGTCCATGACCCGGCTGCGCGTCCCCTCCCGCACCAGCGTCGCGGTGATCTCGAGGACGTCGCCGGCGCGGACCGGGGCCCGGAACTGGACGTCGGAGTAGGACGCGAAGAGGCCCTCGTCACCGTCGAGCACGATGCACATCTCGGTGGCCACGTCGCCGAACAGCCCGAGGCTGTAGGCGCCGTCGACCAGGTTCCCGGCGTAGTGGGCGTGGGAGTAGGGCACGTAGCGACGGTGGGTGACGACGGTGCCGACGCGGTCGGTCATCGGGGTGCTCATGAGGCCTTCTCCTGGGTGGTCCTCGGGCCGGCGAGGCGGTGGACGATGAACGACGCGACCTCGCCCGGCGTCGTACCCCTGCTGAAGACGCGGTCGACGCCCAGCTCGCCGGCCATCGTCTCGTCGAAGCGCGGGCCGCCGACCACGAGCAGCGGACGCTTGGCTGCCGGGTAGGCCTCGCGGAAGGCCGCGGACATCTCGCGGGTGTTGAGCAGGTGGGCGTCGCGCTGGGTGACCACCTGCGAGACGAGCACCGCGTCGGCCTTCTCCTCGCGGGCGGCCTCGACGAGCTGCGGGACCGACACCTGCGCACCGAGGTTCACCACCTTGAGCTCGCGGTAGTACTCCAGGCCCTTCTCCCCCGCGAAGCCCTTGATGTTGAGGATCGCGTCGATGCCGACGGTGTGCGCGTCGGTGCCGATGCAGCCGCCCACGACCACCAGGCGGCGGCGCAGGGACCGCTTGATCGCGGCGTTGGCCTCCTTCGGCGTCAGCAGCGGGTAGTCGCGCTCGACGACCTCGACCGTGCTCGGGTCGACGAGGTGGTTGACGCGGCCGTAGACGACGAAGAAGGTGAAGCCCTCCCCCATCGGCTTGGCGTGCACCACCAGCGCCGGGTCCATGCCCATCTTGTTCGCGAGCTGCACCGCGGCGCCCTCGGCGACCTTGGAGTGCTCGATGGGCAGGGTGAAGGAGAGCTGCACCATGCCGTCTCCGGTGGTGTCGCCATAGGGACGAATGAGGCTCACTTCTCCTCCAGGATCTCGGTCGCCGGGTTGTAGTAGCCGCTCGCCTTCTCGGCGACGCCGTCGAGGCCCTTGCCCTTGTCGGCCGGTCGCTTCATCAGGCCGAAGGTGCCGTCGGCGATGGCGGAGAGCAGCGGGGGCTCGCCCGGCACGCTGCGGTCGGCCCTGATCTCCTCGAGCAGGTCGATGGCCTCGCCCAGCACCTCGCGGGCGCGGGAGGCGATGAACCCGTCGGGCGAGGGGTGGAAGTCCTCACGTAGGTTGCCGGCGGCGTTCATCACGTAGCGGACGTTCTGCAGGGCCAGGTCGCGGTCGGAGATCCACGGCGTCACGACCGCCTCGGTCATCATGCCGACGAGCAGGATGCCCTGGCCGGTCATGGCGCCGACGAGGTTGAAGAACCCGTCGAGGAGGTAGCCCTTGAAGATGTCACCGGTCATGTGGCGCGTCGGCGGCATCCACTTCAGCGGCGCGTCCGGGAAGAGCTCGCGGGCGAGCATCGCGTGGGCCAGCTCGAGGCGGAAGGAGTCCGGGACCTCGGGGTCGATCTCGAAGGCGTGGCCCAGGCCGAGCTGCCAGTCCTCGAGCCCGGCCTCCTTGGCGAAGTACTCGTTGAGCAGCTGGCTCGTCGTGACCGTGTGGGCGGCCTCGATCGCGTCGGCGGTGGTGAGGTAGTTGTCCTCGCCGGTGTTGATGATGATCCCCGCGCGGGCGTGGACCTGCCGGCTGAAGCGCTGGTCGACGAAGGTGCGGATCGGGTTGATGTCGCGGAAGAGGATGCCGTACATCGAGTCGTTGAGCATCATGTCGAGCCGCTCGAGGCCGGCCAGGGCCGCGATCTCCGGCATGCACAGGCCGGACGCGTAGTTGGTGAGGCGGACGTAGCGGCCGAGCTCCTTCGACGTCTCGTCGAGGGCGGCCCGCATGAGGCGGAAGTTCTCCTGCGTGGCATAGGTGCCGGCGAAGCCCTCGCGGGTCGCGCCCTCCGGCACGAAGTCGAGCAGCGACTGGCCGGTGGAGCGGATCACGGCGATGACGTCGGCGCCCTCGCGGGCCGCGGCCTGGGCCTGTGGGATGTCCTCGTGGATGTCGCCGGTGGCGACGATCAGGTAGATCCACGGCTTGCTCGGCGCGTCGCCGACCTTGGCGATCATCCGCTCGCGCGCGACCCGCTGGCGGTCGATCTGCTTGATGCCGGCGCCGACGGCCTTGCGCGCGGCGGCGCCGGCCCGCTTCGCGTCCCTGCCCTCGGGCACCCGGAAGGTGACCGAGCCGGCGGCTGCCTTCTGCGCGAGGGTCAGCAGGTCGTCGCCCTCGCCGCGGAGCAGCGCGTCCCACACCGGGAGGCTGACGCCGTGCTCGAGGCCCACGTCGGCGCGGACCACGTCGGCGAGGCGGTTGACCCAGGGCGTGCCGTCCGGGTCGGCCCCGCCGAGGCCGGCCAGGCGCAGGGTGGCGCGCTCCACGCTGACCGTGGTGTGGCGCTGGGCGAGGTCGACGATCGGCTTGCCGACCTGGCGGGCGAGCGTGCGCGCGCGGCGCACGTCCGCGCGGTCGATGCCGAGCGCACTCGTCGTTCGGGCCATGTCAGAGCCTCCGCTCGAAGAGTCCGCGGACGCCGGCGTCGCCGCGCAGCAGCTCCATCGCGTAGGCGGCGTGGCCCGGGACGTAGCCGTTGCCGACGAGCATCCGCACGTCGGCGGCCAGGCCCTCGGCCCCCAGGGCGGCCGCGCTGAAGCTGGTGGCCATGGAGAAGAAGATGACGGTGCCCCGCTCGGCGGTGGCGAGGATGGCGCCGCCCTCGCAGCCGGGGACGTCGACGCACACCACGGTGACGTCGGCCGGGCCGCCGGCCGCGGTCACGGCGTCCCGCAGCGCGATCGGGTCGCGGGCGTCGGCGACGGCGACGACGTCGGCGAGGCCGGCCCCGGTCAGCAGGTCGTGCTCGTCCTGGTGCGGTACGACGCCGATGGTGCGGGCCGCGCCGGCCTGCCGTGCCGCGGCAAGGCTGAGGGAGCCGGACTTGCCCGCTCCCCCGACGACGGCGACGACCGGCGCCTGCCTGCGGGCGGCGTACTCCTCCACGACGCGGGCGGTGAGCGCCGGGGCGCCGCAGACGTCCATCACGCTGAGCGAGAGCGCCGGGTCGAGGTCGTCGGGGATGACCGCGGCGATGGAGCGGCCGAAGAGCACCGCGTAGCCGTCGCACGGCACCTGCTCGCTGTCGCCGCCCCAGCGGGCCAGGCCGTCCTCGATGACGAGCGGGGTGAGCGTGAGGCTCACGAGCGTCGCGACGCGGTCGCCCACCGTGAGGCCGAGCGGCGACTCGGGGCCGACCTCCTCGACGGTGCCGACGAGCATGCCGCCGGAGCCGGTCTCGGGGTTCTGCATCTTGCCGCGGGTGGCGACGATGTCGAGCACCTCGGCGCGGACGGCGTCGCCGTGCCTCTCGCCGTACTTCGTGTGCTTGCGCTCGAGCTGGCGGAACGACGCTGCGTCGAGGTTGAGCCGCTCGACGCGGATGCGCACCTCGTCGGGCCACAGCTCGGCGCGGGTGTCGAGACGGCGGGCGGCCTGCGGCAGCACGGCCGCGTCGTCGAGGACCCGGTGCAGGCCGGTCGGGTCACTGGTGCGGACGTCCGCCTGGATGTCCGAGGAGGGGTTCATGCAGGGCATCCTTCTAGGTTCGGCGCGTACAACCGCAAATCTTGCGGCGTGGCATTGGACTCGCCGCATGTTCTCCACGTACTCTCCCAGATGTGTCGCCGCACACACAACCGGCGCGCCGTCAGACCTGACCCCCGCCGCGGAAGCGGTCCGGGGCCACCCGCGAGGAGAACCCATGAGCATCGAGACCGCCACCTCGCTGGAGGGGGCACTCGCCACCGGCCAGCCCTACCCCTACCAGCGGGTCGAGCTCGTCGAGCCCGACTGGACCCGGTTCCCGGGCTGGGCCGACGTGAGCGCCGCGGACTGGGCCTCCGTGCAGTGGCAGCGGGCCCACTGCGTCAAGAACGTCAAGCAGCTCCGTGAGCTGATGGGCGACCTGCTCGACGAGCGCTTCTACGCCGACCTCGAGCGCGACCAGGCCGAGCGGGCCACGATGTCGATGCTCGTGCCGCCGCAGATGATGAACACGATGGTGCCGACGTTCGAGCCGGCCGGCGCCGGGTCGATGACCGAGGCGTTCTACGCCGACCCGGTGCGCCACTACATGGTCCCGGTGTTCAGCGACCGCCGCACCGACTGGCCCTCCCACCCGCACGCGGCGCGCGACTCGCTGCACGAGCACGACATGTGGGCCACCGAGGGCCTCACCCACCGCTACCCCACCAAGGTGCTCGCCGAGCTGCTGCCGACGTGCCCGCAGTACTGCGGCCACTGCACGCGCATGGACCTGGTCGGCAACTCGACCCCGGTCATCGACAAGCTCAAGTTCGCCGGCAAGCCCAACGACCGGCTCGGCGACATGCTCGACTACCTGCGTCGCACGCCGTCCGTGCGCGACGTGGTGGTCTCCGGCGGCGACGTCGCCAACATGCCGTGGCCCCGGCTCGAGGCGTTCCTCATGTCGGTGCTCGAGGTCGAGAACATCCGCGACATCCGGCTCGCCACCAAGGCGCTCATCGGCCTCCCGCAGCACTGGCTGCAGCCTGACGTGGTCGAGGGCGTCGCCCGCGTCGCCTCGGTCGCCCGCTCGCGCGGCGTCTCGCTGGCGATGCACACCCACGCCAACCACGCGAACTCCGTGACGCCGATCGTCGCCGAGGCCTCGCGCGCGATGCTCGACGCCGGCCTGCGCGACGTACGCAACCAGGGCGTGCTGCTCGACGGCGTCAACGCCGACCCGCACGCGCTGCTCGACCTGTGCTTCCGCCTCCTCGACGGCGCGCAGATCATGCCCTACTACTTCTACATGTGCGACATGATCCCGTTCTCGGAGCACTGGCGGGTCTCGCTCGCCGACGCGCAGCGCCTGCAGCACCACATCATGGGCTACCTGCCGGGCTTCGCGACGCCGCGCATCGTGTGCGACGTGCCGTTCGTCGGCAAGCGCTGGGTCCACCAGAACGCCGACTACGACACCGAGCACGGCATCTCCTACTGGACGAAGAACTACCGCACCTCGATCGAGTCCGACGACGCCGAGGCCCTCTCGCGCTACTACGAGTACTACGACCCGATCCACACCCTCCCCGAGTCCGGCCAGCAGTGGTGGGAGGAGCACGGGCGCCTCGACGAGGCCTCCCTCAAGGCCGCCGAGATGGCCGAGGCCTCCCGCCGTACCGCCGCCCTCCAGGCCTGGTAGGTCGCCCGGCGCCGTCTGCCGCTGGCCGACAGCTGCTGGCATCTGTCCGCTGAGTTCGGACTCCCCGCTCGAGCGGGGAGTCCGCCACTTCAAGGGGTGCACAACGGCCTCCAGGTGACGGACTACCCCAACCAGTCCGGAGTTCTCCACAGCCGCGTCGGGCACCGTTTCGGGGGCGGGTGGTCCCGGGCACCAGTAGCGCATGGCCGAGTTCCAGCTGTCCCTCACCGACGTCATGCTCCGGCGCGAGCTGTTGGCAGAAGGATTCACCGATCGCGACATCCGCGCCCACGTGAAGGCCGGAGTGCTCACCAAGCTCCGCTACGGGGCGTACGCACCGACAGATCTCGTCAAGGAGCTCGATGAGGTCGGGATGATGCGTGCGCGTGCGCGAGCCGTGCTCCGCACCGCCCACGAGTCCGCGGTGCTGTCTCACGAGAACAGCCTCGCCGAGCACGGGGTCCCGCTGTGGGGCGTCGGACTGGATGAGACGCACCTGACACGCACCGACGGGCGGGCCGGTCGACGCGAGGCCGGCGTCGTGCACCACCACGCGACGCTCGGCAAGCGCTGGTGGGCGACACGCGACAGCGTCCCGGCCACCCACCCGGCGCGCGCAGCCATCGAGGTGGCCACCGTGCATGGCACCGAGGCCGGACTGGTCGCGGCGTGCGGAGTGCTGCACCGGGAGCTCGCGTCGGTCGCCGAGCTGCACGACGCGGCGGCCGCTGCGCGCCGCTGGCCCGGGAGTCTCAGCACGAGGCTCGTCCTGGCTCGCGCCGACGCCCGCCTCACCAACGTCGCAGAAGCTCGGACGTGGCACCTGTTCTTCGAGCAGCGGGTCCCCCGACCCGAGCCGCAGGTCACGGTGTACGACGAGCGCGGGAACCTGCTGGGGATCGTCGACTTCCTGTGGGCCGAGCTCGGTGTCTTCCTCGAGTTCGACGGCCGGATCAAGTACGAGCAGCACCGCCGACCCGGCGAGTCTCTCGGCGATTACCTCATGCGGGAGAAGCGGCGGGAGGAGCAGATCTGCGTGCGGAAGGGCTGGATCTGCATCCGCGTCACCTGGGCCGACCTGCAGCGCCCGGCCGTGCTCGCCCGCCGGATCCGCGAGGCGCTCAAGAGTCGGGCAAGCGCCCGCTGATCGTCGTTCTTGTTGGCCAGGTCCGACACCTGATGTGGGTTGTACGCCCCTCCACGTGACGGACTCCCCGCTCGAGCGGGGAGTCCGTCACGCTCGGGCGCAAGGACCGGGGATCGCTGCGGGAGGTCAGAGGCGGGCGAGGAGGGTCGGGGCGCCGGGGCCGGTGAGGTCGTCGGGGGCGAGGGGGCGGCCGTGGAGGAGGAGCAGGAGGGCCTCGGCCGGGGCGAGGACCTCGGGGCCGGAGCCGTGGGTCCAGTCGGTGTCGGTCGCCACGAGGCGTACGCCGGCGACCCGGCGTCGGGCGCTGCCGCCGACCACGGTGTTCAGCGGCCAGGGGGTGTCGAGGACGAAGTCCGCGAGCGGCGCCAGCGCCGAGACCGGCACGTGGGCCGGAAGCCCGAGCGGACGGCGTACGTCGAGACCGTGCACGACCGCGTCGGCCAGCCCGGCGACCGGGGGCATGCCGATCGGCGTCGCACCGGTCCGGGCGTTGTCCCGGAGCTGGGCGAGGATCGCGTCGTGTCCGCGTTCGGACCACTCCACGGCCGAGCGGGCGATCATCCGGTTCATCGAGAAGCCGTGCCGCACCATCGCGGCCATGCCGGCGCCCGGGCCGAGCACCGGGGCCCAGGCGAGGTGGGCGGCGACGTCGACCACCCGCCACTCCGAACACAGCGACGGTGCCTGCCACTGCTCGGGCGTGAGTCCCTTCAGGGTCTCGACGAACCCGTCGCGCTGTGCGCGGGTCATGTCCTGCAGCGTGGACGTGCCGTTCATCGTGCCTCCCAGCCGAGTGCGTCGATGACGCCGCGGATCCGGCCCGCCGCGTCGAGGTCCGGCGAGGGCAGCGCGAGCTCGTGGAAGACCAGACCGGTCACGTAGTTCGCCATGATGCCGACGTCGCGCTGGGGGTGGTGGGAGCCGGCGCGCGTGACGAGGTCCACGGCCCACGTGTCGACCGCGTCGGCCCCGACGGCGTAGAACGCCCGCAGCGACGGGGTCCGGGCGGCCCCGGCCTGGAGCTCGTAGCGGGCGAGCGTGAGGCACGGTCCGCTCCCAGCGCGCGGCCCACGAAGCGGCCGAACATGGCGGCGATCCCCGCGGGTGATGGCTCGATCGTGGGGTCGGGCCCGGCGGCCATCTCCAGCTCACGCTCGATGCACCGCTCCGTCACGCCCTCGAGGAGCGCCCGCGCCGTCGGGAACTGCTCCACCGTCGAGCCCGTCGGCACCCGGGCCATGGCGTCGACGGCAGCGTGGGTCAGCCTGCCGAGCCCCTGGTCGGCGACGACCTCGACGGCCGCATCGAGGAGCTGGGTGCGCCGATCTGCCATCCCTCATCACTACACCTGTAGTGACGACCGGTCAAGAGGTCGCCCTGCCGGTCCAGCCCAGGGTGTCGATGACGCGGCGGATCCGGGCGGCGGCGTCGAGGTCGGGCGAGGGCAGCGCCAGCTCGTGGAGCACGAGCCCCGTGACGTAGTTGGCGAGGAGCCCGAGGTCGCGGTCCGGGGACCGGGACCCCGCGCGGGTGATGAGGTCGAGGGTCCACGTGTCGACCCGGTCGGCGCCTGCGGCCATGCCCTCGCGCAGCTCGGGGTGCTGCGCGGTCTCGACGAGGATGGCGTAGCGGGCCAGCGTCACCATGCGGTCGGGGCCGAGGGCGCGGTCGACGAAGCGGCCCAGCGCCGCGGCGACCCCCTCCGGCGTGGGGTCGACCTCGTCGCGCGGGCCCGTGGCCATGGCCCGCTCGCGGACGATGAAGCGCTCGACGATGCCGAGGAGCAGCGCCTCGCGGGTCCGGAAGTGGTTCGACGTCGACCCCGGCGGCAGGCCCGCCGCCGCGTCGACGGCGCGGTGGGTGAGCCCGCGCATCCCCTGGGTCCCCACCAGCTCGAGCGCCGCGTCGAGCAGCAGGGTGCGACGGTCGTTCATCGCGAGGTCAGTCGACGGGACGGTTCTCGAAGGGCGTCGACAGCACGATCGTGGTGCGGGTGGAGACGCTCGCGGCCCCCCGGATCCGAGCGAGCAGCTCCTCGAGCGCGAGCGGCGTCGCGACGCGGATCTTGAGGATGTAGGACTCCTCGCCCGCCACCGACCAGCACGACTCGATCTCGGAGATGCCCCGGAGCCGGTCGGGGTAGTCGTCGGGCTGGGACGGGTCGATCGGCGTGATCGAGATGAAGGCGGTCAGCGGCCGGCCGAGCTGGTCGTGGTCGACGGTCGCTCCGTAACCCGTGATCAGGCCGCGCTGCTCGAGCCGCTTGACCCGTTGGTGCACCGCGGACGTCGACAGGTCGGTCGCCTTGCCCAGGTCGGTGAAGGACATGCGCCCGTCGGCGGCCAGCAGCGCGAGGATCTGCCGGTCCTTGGACTCGACCTCTGGTGAGCTCACGCGCGACACACTAGTGCGAGCCGGACAGTGCCTCCACCAGGCGCACGGCAGACGAGCCGAGCCCCCACTGCTCGTCGAGAGCGACGACGGCGTCGTGGTCCGCGGGCGTGCGCGGACGGGTCAGGTCGTGCCCTCCGAGGTCGAGGTCACGGCGTACGGCGACCACGCGCGGCGCCACGGCGAGGTAGTCGGCGGCGGCCTTGATCTTGCCGCGCGGTCCGGGGCCCATGTCGGAGTCCGGGTCGCCGGCCGCGGCGATGATGGCGTCGATGGTGCCGAACCGGTTGAGCAGCGTCGCCGCGGTCTTGTCGCCGACGCCGGAGACGCCCGGGAGGCCGTCGGACGCATCACCGCGGAGCGTCGCGAGGTCGGCGTACTGGCGGGCGTCGACGCCGTACTTGCCGCGCACCCACGCGTTGTCCACCCGCTCGTGCCGGCTGACGCCGCGGGCGACGTAGAGCACCCGCACCTCGGCCTCGTCGTCGACGAGCTGGAAGAGGTCGCGGTCGCCGGTCACGATGTCGACCGCCATGCCGGCATCGGTGGCGAGGGTGCCGATGACGTCGTCGGCCTCCATCTCGGGGTGGCCCACGACCGGGATGCCGTAGGCCTCCAGCACCGACTGGATGATCGGGATCTGCGCCTCCAGCGGGTCGGGCACGTCCTCGACGTCGGGCCTGGGTCCCGGCACCTCACGGACCACGCGGTGGGCCTTGTAGGACGGCAGCAGGTCGACCCGCCACTGCGGACGCCAGTCGTCGTCCCAGCAGCACGCCAGGTGGGTGGGGTCGTACTCCCCCACGAGGCGGCTGATGAAGTCCATCAGCCCACGCACGGCGTTGACCGGAGTGCCGTCGGAAGCCTTCATCGAGTCGGGCACGCCGAAGAACGCCCGGAAGTAGAGCGAGGCGGTGTCGAGCAGAAGGAGGCGGTCACCGGTGGCCATGGCCGAAGCCAACCACAGACGACCGACGCTCAGTCGGCCAGCACGCTGTAGGCGATGACCCCGCGCTTGAGCAGCCGGGCGGTCGCCCTGGCCGTCTCGCGCAGCTCGCGCTCGCCCGCCGCGTCGGCGACCTGGCCGCACAGGTCGAGGAGCTGCTTCATCCAGCGCACGAAGTCGCCCGCGGAGAGGCCGGTCACCATGAGCACGTCGTCGAGGTCGTCGCCCTCCGCCCACCGCCACGCGGCCCAGGCGAAGCCGATGTCGGGCTCGCGGAGGAAGTCGAGGCGGTGGTCGCGCTCGAGCGCGTCGAGCTGCCCCCAGAGGCGGACGAGCTCGGCGAGCACGGGTCGCACCTGCCCGCCCGGCATCTTCGGCGAGGAGGCGTCGTCGGCGCGCCGCGCCTCGAACACCAGCGCCGACAGCACGGCCGCCAGCTCGGAGGGGGCGAGCCCGTCGAACAGCCCGGCCCGGATCGCCTCGGCCGCGACGAGGTCCATGTCGGTGTAGATCCGCCGCAGGTGCGAGCCCTTCTCGGTGACCGTGTCGCCCTCGAGGTAGCCGAGGGCGGTCAGGACGTCGCAGACGCGGTCGAAGGTGCGGGCGACCGTGTTGGTGCGGTTGTCCACCCGGCGCTTGAGGGTCTCGGTGTCGCGCTGGAGCTTGAAGTAGCGCTCCGCCCACCGGGCGTGGTCCTCGCGCTCGGGGCACTGGTGGCACGGGTGCGCCTTGAGCTCGGCCCGCAGGCGGGCGATCTCCCGGTCGGCCGGGGTGTCGCTGAAGGCGTCGCGCTGCTTCGCCCGCCGCTCCCTCGGGCCGTCGAGCCCGTGCGCCTTGGCCCGGAGCGCGGTCGCGAGGTCGCGCCGCATCGCGGGGTTTCGCCCGTTGAACGACTTGGGGATCCGCAGCCGGCCGATGGCCTCGACCGGCGTCGGGAAGTCCATCGGAGCGAGCCGGCGGGCCTGGCGGTCGGCGGTGAGGACGTAGGGGCGGGGCTCGTCGCCGGAGTGACCTGGATCGATCACGACCGCGAGGCCGCTGAACTTCCCGGCCGGAACGTGGATGACGTCGCCGGGGCGCAGCCTGCCGAGCGAGCGCAGCGCCTCCTCGCGACGGTCCAGGCGACGCTCCCGCGCGGCACCCTTCTCGAGGTCGGAGATCTGCCGGCGCAGGTCGGCGTACTCCATGAAGTCGCCGACGTGGCACGTCGCGGCCTCGCGGTAGCCCTCGAGGGCCTCCTCCGCCTTGTGGACCTGCCGGGCGAGCCCGACCACGGCCTTGTCCGCCTGGAACTGGGCGAAGGACTGCTCGAGCAGCTCGCGTGACGTCGCGCGGCCGAACTGGTGCACGAGGTTGACCGCCATGTTGTAGGACGGCCGGAAGGAGGAGCGGAGCGGGTACGTCCGGGTCGACGCGAGGCCGGCGACCTCGCGGGGGTTCATCCCGGGCTGGTAGAGCACGACGCCGTGGCCCTCGATGTCGAGGCCACGCCGTCCCGCGCGCCCGGTGAGCTGGGTGTACTCCCCCGGCGTGAGGTCGGCGTGGGTCTCGCCGTTCCACTTCGACAGCTTCTCGATCACCACCGTGCGGGCGGGCATGTTGATGCCGAGGGCCAGCGTCTCGGTGGCGAAGACGACCTTGACCAGCCCCTCCTGGAACAGCTCCTCCACCACCTGCTTGAACGCCGGGAGCAGCCCGGCGTGGTGGGCGGCGACGCCGCGGGTCAGCCCGTCGAGGAACTCGTGGTAGCCGAGGACGTGGAGGTCCTCCTCGGGCAGGGTGCGGGACGCCTCCTCGACCCGGGCGAAGATCTCGTCCCGCTCCGCGGCGGTGGTCAGCCGGGTGTTGGCCTGGACGAGCTGGGTCACGGCGGCGTCGCACCCGGCCCGGCTGAAGATGAACACGATCGCCGGGAGCAGGCCCTCGCGGTCGAGCCGCTCGACGACCTCGACCCGGCTCGGGATCCACACGCGGCGGCCGTTGCCCACGGCGCGCGGGTTCTTCGACGACCCGGGCTTGCCCTTGCGCGGCGACCGGCGGTCGCGCATCAGCCGCGAGCTCGCCCAGTCGTCGCGGGCGATGCGGGTCAGCTCGTCGTTGACCGGCGCGCCCTCCTTCACGAAGCCGGCGCTGGCGTCGACGTCGGAGGAGGCGAACAGGTCGAGCAGCCGCCGGCCGACCATGACGTGCTGGAAGAGCGGCACCGGCCGCTTCTCCTCCAGGATCGTCGTGGTCTCGCCGCGGACGGTGGCCAGCCACTCGCCGAACTCCTCGGCGTTGGAGACCGTGGCCGAGAGGGACACGAGCGTCACCGACTCCGGGAGGTGGATGATGACCTCCTCCCACACGGCCCCGCGCATCCGGTCGGCGAGGTAGTGGACCTCGTCCATCACCACGAACCCGAGCCCGAGCAGCGTGCGCGACCCGGCGTAGAGCATGTTGCGCAGCACCTCGGTGGTCATCACGACCACGGGCGCCTCGCCGTTGATCACGTTGTCGCCGGTCAGCAGGCCCACCTTGTCGGCGCCGTAGCGCTTGACCAGGTCGTGGTACTTCTGGTTCGACAGCGCCTTGATCGGCGTCGTGTAGAACGCCTTGCGCCCGGTCTGGAGGGCCAGGTGGATGGCGAACTCGCCCACGACCGTCTTGCCGGACCCGGTGGGGGCCGCGACGAGCACGCCGCGGCCGTCCTCGATCTCCCGGCACGCCCGCAGCTGGAAGTCGTCGAGTTCGAAGCCGTAGAGGCCCTCGAAGTCCTTCAGCATCGGGTAGGGCTTCTCGCGCTGGAACGCCGCGTAGCGCTCGGCGGGCGTGGGCTGGTCCTCGTGCTCGCTCATGACGTCCTCATGCAATCACGTCGAGCGCACCCGGGACGCACTCGATGGTCAGGGGCAGCGGGCCGAAGCGCTCGCCGTCGGCGTACGACACGATGCCGGGCGCTGCGACGGTGACGCTGCGGACGCGTCGGTGGACGTACTCCGCGATGCCGTCGATCCGCCCGGTGAACAGGCGCGGGTAGGAACGCACCAGCTTGGGCTTGCTCATCCGCGTGATGACGACGACGTCGAGCAGCCCGTCGTCGAGGAGGGCGCCCTCGGTGATCCGCAAGCCGCCGCCGAACGACGGCCCGTTGCCCACGGCGACGAGCATCGCCTCGTGCTCCATCGTCTCCCCGTCGAGCTCCAGCACGTAGGGGATCGGGCGGAAGGTGCGGAGCTCGGCGAGGGTGGCGAGGTTGTAGCGCATCTGCCCGCGCGGCCAGGTCATCGCGTTGGCCCGCTCGTTGACGATCGCGTCGAAGCCGGCGGCGAGGACGGTCACGAACCACCGGTCGCCGCTGCGGGCCAGGTCGATGGTGCGGCGTCGCGAGGCGATGACGCGGTCGGCCGCCGCGACGGGGTCGGCGCGCGGGAGCCCGAGGTAGCGCGCGAAGTCGTTGCCCGTGCCGCTGGGGATCAGGCCGAGGGGTACGCCGGTGCCGGCCACGGCCTGCACCCCGAGGTGCACGAGCCCGTCCCCGCCGCACACCACGAGGGCCTCGACGCCGTCGGCGACGCAGGCGCGGGCCAGGTCGGCCGCCTCGTCGGCGTCGCGACCCTGCAGGTTGCGGACGACGAAGCCGCTCTCCCGCAGCCGCGCCACCGCTGCGTCACGGTGGCGCGCGCCCTTCCCGCGACCCGACGTCGGGTTGGTCAGCAGGGCGATCTCCCGCCCCCGCTCAGGGCGGTCGGGCGCAGCCGGGTCGTGCATGGCGCGACCCTATCCCCCGGCACCGACCGGCCGACGCGACTTCCCGGACGCGCCCGCACGCGGCGCGCGGCGGGTCAGCCCAGCCGCAGCAGGGCGGCGTACCGCTCGGCACGCGCCCCCACGGCGCGGGCCAGCCGGCCGAGGGCGTCCAGCACCAGCTCGGGGCCGAAGCGGGTGCCCGGGACGGCGAGGACCAGGCGCGAGCCGTGCTCGCCGATCACGACCTGGCCGTGGCGCCACGCCTGGTGCACCCGCAACCGGGTCGCGTCGTCCACGACCGGCGCCGGGTAGGCCTCGTCGACCGCCAGCAGGTCGCACACGATCTCCTGCGACGACCCGGAGTCCTGGCCGTCCTGACCGTCCTGACGGCCGGCAGGATCCGCGGTCAGCCGCCCCCGGACGAGGTGCCCGGTCTGCAGCCCCTCGTCGGCGCGCCAGACCACGTCGCCGGTGCCGAGCCACTCCGGCAGGTCGAACGGGTCGATGTCCGTGATGGTGGCCTGCATGGGTCCCACCCTGTCAGAGCCGGTCAGGGGCCTCAGATGGAGGACAGCTCGTCGGGCGAGAGGCCGGCGTTGGGGGCGTTGCGGGCCCGACGCCTGTCGTTGAACCGCGCGATCGCCTCCGAGGCGAAGAACAGCAGCACCATCGGGACCGCCATCAGCGTCATCGTGAACGGGTCGGCCGACGGCGTCGCGACGGCGGCGAAGATGAAGGTGCCGATGACGATCCACGGCCGGTAGGCCTTGAGGGCGGACCCCTTCACCACGCCGGCGAAGTTGAGCAGCACGACGAAGACCGGGATGTTGAACGCCAGGCCGAACACGAAGAGCGTGCGGGTGAAGAACTGCAGGTAGTCGTTGAAGTCGATGAGGTTGGTGACGCCCTCGGGGTTGAACCCGATCAGCACCTCGAGCGCCACCGGCAGCGTCACGTAGCCCAGGACGATGCCGATCAGGAAGAGCGGGCCGGCGACCGCCACGAAGACCCGGCTCATCTTGCGCTCCTGGGCGTAGAGCCCGGGCAGCACGAACGCCCAGATCTGGTAGAGCCAGTAGGGCGCGGTGACGACCGCGGCGGCGAAGCCACACAGCGTCAGCCACAGCAGCAGGCCCGCGCCGGCGCCGCTGGTGGTGGCGATGGACGTGCCCTCGGCGAGCGTCTTCTGGGCGTCCTGATAGGGCCCGTAGACCGCGTCGTAGATGGCGTGCCGGAAGAAGACGGCCACCGCGAGCGCGAGGGAGAACACCAGCAGGCAGCGCAGCAGCCGCGCCCGGAACTCCCGGAAATGGTCGGCGAGCGCCATCCGGCCGTCCGGGCCCACGGCGTCCTGCGGCGGCCCCTTGAACAGGCCGGCGAGACCAGCGATCCTCACGCGCTCAGGGACTCCAGCGATCAGGCGGTGGTGTCGTCGCGCCGCTCGCGCAGCACCTCACCGGAGGTCTCGTTGCGCACCTCGCCACCCGGGGTCGGGTCGGCGGCCTGGTTGCGGGCCTCGAGCTCGCGCTGCTCCGGGGTCTTCTCGGCGTCGTCCTCGTCGCGGAGGCCCTTGGTCTCGGTCTTGAAGATGCGCAGCGCCTGCCCCGAGCTGCGAGCCAGGTCCGGGAGCTTGGCGGCACCGAACACCAGCACCACGATCGCCAGGATCACGAGCCATTCCAGGCCCTGCGGCATGCCGATCATCGGGTCGATCATGTGGGTCACTCCGTCACTTGGTGGTGTGGTGGATCACGTTCGGGGGGTCACTCGGAGTCTACGCCGTCGTCCTCGTAGAGACGGAGCGCCGCCCGTGCCGCGGTCGTGAAGGCCTCGGCGTACGCCGCGGGCGCGAGCAGCACGGCGTGGGGCGCCAGACGCAGGAGCAGGGACTTCACCCACTCCTCGCTCGCCACCTCGAGGTCGACGTCGATCGTGCCGTCGGGGCCGGGTCGCCGGTCGGTGACGGGGTAGTACTCGACGACCCATCGCGCGGGCGGGGCCAGGCGCAGCGTGACGGTGGTGGTCTCGGCGTCGGTGAACCAGCCGCCGGTGAGGTCGCGCGCCCGCGCCCCCGGGTCGGCGACGGGGGTCTCGAGCTCGGTGGCGGCCACGATGCGGTCCACCCGGAACGCCCGGTCGCCGCCGGCGGTGTGGCACCAGGCGTCGAGGTAGAGCAGGTCCTCCACGCGGGCGAGCCCACGAGGGTCGACCACCCGGCGCGACTCCTGGTCGCGGGACGGCACGTGGTAGGTGATCTCGACCTGGTGGCCGTGGGACAGCGCCGACTCGAGCACCGGCACGACGGCGCTGCTCTCCAGCGGGGTCGGCGTCACGTGCAGGCGCAGCAGCCCCTCGTCGTCCTGGCCGGCCGCGTCCTCGAGCTTGGCCAGGGTGCGCTCGATGACCTCGCGGGCCTCCGCGGGCGCGGCGTCGACCATCGTGCGCAGCGCCACCACGAGCGAGGTGGCCTCCGCGGGCGAGAAGCGCACCGGCCGGGCGAGGTAGTCGGCGTTGTCGACGCGGATGATGCGGTCGCCCTCGAGGGCCTCGAGGTCGACCTCGATGAGGTCGCCGGGCAGCCCGGGCGACACCCCGGTCATGAACAGCAGCCGCAGGTCGCGCTCGATCTGGTCGGCGTCGGTGCCGAAGTGGGCGGCGGCGTCCTCGAGGCGCACCTCCCCGCGGGCGAGCAGGTAGGGCACCAGGGCGAGCAGGCGCGCGACCTGGTCGGGTGCGGTGTCGGCCGGCTGGGTCATGACGCCTTCCCGTTCCCGCTCCCGGGGTCGGCTCCGGCCACGGCGCGGAGCCGGGCGACCACGTCGTCGCGCAGCGACTGCGGCGCCTCCACGACCACGTCGGAGCCGTAGGTGAGCACCTCGTCGGAGAGCTCCTGCACCGGTCCCTCGACGACGACCGTGTCCCAGCCGGGCCGCCCGTCGATCGGGGTCACCGACTCGGCGCGCCGGCGCAGCCCGACGCCGGTGCCCTGCCGGACCCGGACCTGCGCCCGGACGGAGGGGTACGACGGCGACAGCCGCCGGGCGACCTCGCGCACGTCGGTGCCGGGCGGGACGTCGTACGCCCCGGACCTGCCGGTCGCGCGGACCGGGCCGACGATCCGGGAGAGCCGGAAGACGCGCTCGGCACCGCGGTCGACGTCGAAGCCGACGACGTACCACCGCCCCGACGAGCGCGCGAGGCCCCAGGGCTGGACCCGACGGGTGGTCGGTGTGGTCTCGTCGGCCCGCTGGTAGGGGAAGCTGACCTGGCGCCGCTTGCCGATCGCGTCCCACAGCGGCTCGAAGGCCGGCTCGTCGGCGGTGATGGCGGGGGCGACGACCTCGAGGCGGGAGGGGTCGATCTCGACGCCCTGGCCCTTGAGCTTGGCCAGCGCCCGGCCCGTCGCCTTTGCGAGGGTGGCCTGCTGCCAGACCTGGGCGGCCAGGCCCAGCACGGCCGCCTCGTCGGACTCGAACCGGATCTCGGGGAGCGAGGTCTGCTCGGTCGGGATGCGGTAGCCGATCTCGTCGTCGAAGAACGCGTCGGCGCTCCCGACCTCGATCACGGCACCGATCTGGCGCAGGGCGTCCTTGTCACGCTCGAAGGCGCGCTCGAACGCCTCGTCGCCGGCCGGCCCGCGGGCGTGCTCGGGGTAGCACGCCTCGCGGATCGCGTCCTTGCCGATGAACCGCTTCGCGCCGAGCAGCAGGATGTGCAGGTTCATCAGCCGCTCTGCTCGTGGCTGCACCATGGCTGTCCCCTGTCCCTCCTGCTCGCTCCGCTGTGCCTGCTGGTCGGGTCAGGAGGCGCCGAGGATGTCGACGACGAAGAACAGGGTGTCGGTGCCCTTGATCCCGGCCTGCTCGTTGCCCTGCTCGCCGTAGCCGTCGGCCGGCGGGATCTCGAGGATCACGCGGGAGCCGACGGTGCGTCCGACGAGCCGCTCGTCCCAGCCCGAGATGACCTGGCCGACGCCGATCGGGAACTCGGCGGGCTCACCGCTGTAGGACTCGTCGAAGGGCTTGTCGGCGTCGTAGACCTGGCCGAGGTAGTTCACGGTGAGGGTCTGGCCGGACTTCACCTTGGGGCCGTCGCCCTTCACGAGGGTGGTGGCGATCAGCTTGCCGGAGGGCTTGTGGGCGGTGCTGAAGTCGAAGCCGGTGACCACGCCGTCCTTCTCGATGAGCTCCGGCGCCCAGCCGGCGGGCTTCTTCTCCTCGCCCTGCGGGCCGTCGAGCGGCGGCACGGTCTCGGAACGGCCCATGATGTCGACGATCGCCAGCACGGCGTCCTTGTTGCCGATGCCGATGTCGGGGCGGCCGCCCTCGCCGAAGGCGTCCTCGGCGCTGGTGAGCAGCACGACGCGGTCGCCGACCTGGTTGCCGATGACGGCCTCGCGCAGGAACGGCAGGACGTCCTCGGACATCTCCACCGACTGGGGCGCGCCGTCCTTGGTCCAGGTGGTCTGCGCCTCCTCCTCGGTGAAGCCGTTGCCGATCCACCAGTTGGCCTTGACGGTGTCACCGTCGGCGACCTCCTCGCCGTCGCCCTCGACGAGGACCTCGGTCTCCTCCTTCGAGCCGTCGAGGCGGCCGTCGAAGCTCACCTTGGGCTCCGAGCCCTGCTCGCCCTCGATGGTCACCGAGCTGAGGGACTCGCCCCCCTCCTCGGGGTCGCTGGACCCGGAGCCGCAGGCGGCCAGTCCGAGCATGCTGAGGGAGAGGACACCGCTGAGGGCAGCGGAACGTACACGAGACACGAGTTCACCTGTTCGATCGGTCGGCGTTGCCCGGACACCCTATCCAGCACACCCCACGCCCACCGCCGCGACACCGCCGCTGTGGAGCCACGACCTCGGCGCATGCCGGTCGCGGGCAGGTCACATGCCGTCGATGAGGCGCTGCACCCGCTCGTCGTACGCCTTGAAGGGGTCCTTGCACAGCACCGTGCGCTGGGCCTGGTCGTTCAGCTTGAGGTGCACCCAGTCGACGGTGAAGTCGCGGCGGCGCTCCTGGGCGCGCCGGATGAACTCGCCCCGCAGCCGCGCGCGGGTGTTCTGCGGAGGCACGCTCTTGGCCTCGAAGATCTTGAGGTCGCTGCTGACGCGGGCGACGGCGCCGCGCTTCTCGAGCAGGTAGTAGAGCCCCCGCCCGCGGTGGATGTCGTGGTAGGCGAGGTCGAGCTGGGCGATGCGGGCATCACCGAGCGACAGGCCGTGCTTGGCGCGGTAGCGCTCGATGAGCTTGAGCTTGATGACCCAGTCGATCTCACGGTCGACCAGGCCGAGGTCGTCGGACTCGACCGCCTTGAGGCCGCGTTCCCACAGGTCGAGGGCGCGCTCGATGGTCGGGGTGGAGATCTGTCGGCGGTCGACGAAGTCGCGAGCCTTGGCGAGGTACTCGCCCTGGATCTCCAGCGCGCTGGCCTCGCGGCCGTTGGCCAGCCGGACCTTGCGGCGACCGGTCGGGTCGTGGCTGATCTCGCGGATCGCGCGGATCGGGTTCTCCATCGTGAGGTCGCGCATCACCACGCCCTCCTCGATCATCCGGAGCACCAGGTCGCAGGACGCCACCTTGAGCAGGGTGGTGGTCTCGCTCATGTTGGAGTCGCCGACGATGACGTGGAGGCGGCGGAACCGCTCCGCGTCGGCGTGCGGCTCGTCGCGGGTGTTGATGATGGGCCGGCTGCGCGTGGTGGCGCTGCTGACGCCCTCCCAGATGTGCTCGGCGCGCTGGCTCACGCTGTACGACGCCCCGCGCGGCGTCATGACCACCTTGCCGGCCCCGACCACGATCTGCCGGGTCACCAGGAACGGGATCAGGATGTCGGCGAGCCGGCTGAACTCCCCCGCACGGCCGACGAGGTAGTTCTCGTGGCAGCCGTAGGAGTTGCCGGCGGAGTCGGTGTTGTTCTTGAACAGGTAGATGTCGCCGGCGATGCCCTCCTCGTGCAGGCGCGCCTCCGCGTCGAGGAGCAGGCCCTCGAGGATCCGCTCCCCCGCCTTGTCGTGCGTGACGAGGTCGACGATGTCGTCGCACTCCGGCGTGGCGTACTCCGGGTGGCTGCCGACGTCGAGGTAGAGCCGTGCGCCGTTGCGCAGGAACACGTTGGACGAGCGCCCCCAGCTGACGACCTTGCGGAAGAGGTAGCGGGCGACCTCGTCGGGGCTCAGCCGTCGCTGCCCCTTGAACGTGCACGTGACGCCGTACTCGTTCTCGATGCCGAAGATCCGCCGGTCCATGCCCCCACCCTAGGACCGCGGACCACGTGCGGCGCGCCACTCCGTGCCGAAACTTGCCCCGGCTGCCTAGGTTGCGGACATGGACGAGCCGTCTTCCGCCCCGACTCCCCGCTCCTCCGTCGACCCGCGGCTCGACTCCTGGCCCGTGCATCTCGCGACCGCCGTCGCCACCGGCCTGGTCACGACCTACCTGCCCGTCCAGCGGTGGCGGCGACCCGCCCGGTGGGCGCTGCACGGCGGGACGGGCGTCCTGGCCGGCGGTGGGATGGCGTACCTGCTGCGCCGACCCGACGCGCGACCAGACGTCTCGCGGGAGGACGAGCCGCGGGCGCCGCTCGCCCCGTTGCCGACGGCCGTCACCACCCTCGCGTTCGCCGCCCTCGTCCTGGGCGCGAGTCGCGGCGGTGAGGCGGCGGACGTGTGGGTGGAGCGGAAGCTGGCGGCGAGGGGCGTACGACGCCCGCGCGCATGGATGGGCGTGGTCGCGGCGGGTGCCTCCCTGGTGATGAGCGTCTCCGACAGCCGTCGTCGCGCCGCGGACTCACCGTCCCCCACCTCGACGGGTGCTTGACGGACGCCCGCCACCCGGGCGAGCGTTTCCTGCATGGGACCTCGCCACCTCGTCGCGACCGTGCTGGTCGAACCGGGCGCGGTCGCGGACCTCGAGCTGCGGGTCATGACCGACGACCTGTGGATGTGGCCGGTGCGGACGGCACCCGTCGTGCTGGACGGCCCGCGGATGGAGTTCCAGCTCCGCCGCCGCATGGTCGAGCAGCGGCGCGGCGCCTGGGACCACGCCGCCGACTGGACGCCCGCCTGGATCGGCTTCGGCGACGCCTGGCACGAGTTCGGCCCGGACGGCAACGTCCGACCGTCCGGCCCGCTCCCGTGGGCCGCCCACCAGCGCCTGTGGACGGCACTCGACGAGTTCGGCACGTCGGTGCGCTACCGGCGACGCCTGAGCGGGATCCCGACCGTGCCGACGACCGAGTGGCCGGGCCTCACGCTCTCCTGACCGAGACCGCTCGGCGGGCCACCGCGCCCGGCGCTCAGACCTGACCGGGCTCCGTCGGCGGCGGAGGCGTGCCGGGCTGGTCGGGCTCGGGAGCCGGCGGGGGCGGCGCGACCGGAGGTGCCACGGGAGGTGCAACAGGAGGTGCCACGGGCGGCTCGCCGGTGACCGGGTCCTCGAGGGGCGGCGTCGCGCCCGAGACCTGGTCGGTGGGGTCGGCCGGGTCGTCCTGCCCGGACTGCCGCGGACCGGACCCCGCGACGGCGTCCTCCGGCGCCGTCTCGTCGGCCTCCTCGGCGCCGCGTCCGCCGAGGATCTCGGCGAGGCGTGCCGCGCGCAGCCGCAGGAACTTCCGGGGCTGGGTGCGGGTGCGGTCGAGCGCGGCGACCTCGAGGTCGCCCGCCGGGATCACGCGGTCCTCGGACTCGCTGTGCCCGAGCGCGGCGACCGCCACGCGGAGGGTGTCCTCCAGGGACGCCCCGGCGACGTAGTGCTGCGCCAGGTGGCCCGCGACGACGTCGGCGGCCCCGCCCATCACGGCGTAGCCGTGCTCGTCGGCCACCTGCCCGTCGTAGGTGAGCCGGTAGAGCTGGTCGTCCTCGGCCGCGTCGCCGATCTCGGCGACGAAGATCTCGACCTCGTAGGGCTTCTCGCCACCCGAGGAGAAGATCGTGCCCAGCGTCTGGGCGTAGGCGTTCGCGAGGCCGCGGCCGGTGACGTCGCGCCGGTCGTAGGCGTAGCCGCGCATGTCGGCGAGGCGTACGCCGGCGATGCGGAGGTTCTCGAACTCGTTGTAGCGCCCGACCGCCGCGAAGGCGATGCGGTCGTAGATCTCGCTGACCTTGTGCAGCGCCTGGGACGGGTTCTCCGAGACGAACAGGACGCCGTCGGCGTACTGCACGGCGATGACGGAGCGACCGCGGGCGATGCCCTTGCGGGCGAAGTCGGCCCGGTCCTTCATCAGCTGCTCGGGCGAGACGTAGAACGGCATGCTCATGGGGCTGTGACTCCTACGTCAGATCAGGTGAGGGCAGCGGCCGGGCCGTCGGGACGCTGCATCCGGGCGGCGATCATCCGGTCGGCGATGGTCGCGACCTCGTCGTCGGGGAGGCGGCGCCCACCGTCGGGGGTGATCACGTGGACCACCGGGAAGATCCGGCGGGTCAGGTCGGGACCGCCCGTGGCCGAGTCGTCGTCGGCCGCGTCGTAGAGCGCCTGGACGACCGCGGTCACGGCGCCCTCGGCGTCGAGGTCCTCGCGGTAGAGCTTCTTGAGCGAGCCGCGGGCGAACAGCGAGCCCGAGCCCACCGAGTGGAAGGCGGTCTCCTCGTAGCGACCGCCCGTCACGTCGTAGCTGAAGATGCGGCCCTGGTCGGCGGTGAGGTCGTAGCCGGCGAAGAGCGGCACGACGGCGAGGCCCTGCATCGCCAGGCCGAGGTTGGAGCGGATCAGGGCGGCGAGCCGGTTGGACTTGCCGTCCATCGACAGCGTCGTGCCCTCGATCTTCTCGTAGTGCTCGAGCTCGGTCTGGAACAGGCGCACCATCTCCACAGCGAGGCCGGCGGTGCCGGCGATGCCCACCACCGAGAACTCGTCGGCCGGGAAGACCTTCTCGATGTCGCGCTGGGCGATGATGTTGCCCATCGTGGCGCGGCGGTCGCCGGCCATGACGACGCCGCCGGCGAAGGTGGCGGCGACGATCGTGGTGCCGTGGGGTGCCAGCTGGCCGGCGTCCCCGGTCGGGACGGCGCGGCGCGACGGGAGCAGGTCGGGCGCCTCGGCGCCGAGGAAGTCGGCGAAGCTCGACGTGCCGGGCGCCATGAAGGACGCGGGCAGGCGGGAGTCGCTCATCCGGGGGCCCCGTCGTGACCGCAGCGAAGCGAGGACTTCGATGGGGTGGTCATGCGGCTCACTGACCGCCCTTCTGGATGAACGACTTCACGAAGTCCTCGGCGTTGGTCTCGAGGACCTCGTCGATCTCGTCGAGGATCGCGTCGACGTCCTCGTCGATCATCTCCTTGCGCTCGGCGACGTCGGACTCCACGACCTCCTCGGTCGCCGTCTCCTCCTGCGAGGACTTGCGCGGCTGCTTCTGCTCCTGGGCCATGTGTCGACCCTATCCACTCCCGCCGACGCCACAAGGAGGTTCACCGTGGGCGGACGGCATGTCTCGCTGGTTTCAGCGGGTGATGGCCGCGACGAGCGCCTGGGCGGTGTCGCTGCGGTCGATGAGCTCGCCGACGTGGGCGCGCGTGCCGCGGAGCGGGTCGATGGTGGGGACCCGCTGCAGGGACTCGCGGCCGGGCAGGTCGAAGATCACCGAGTCCCAGGACGCGGCGGCCACCGAGTCGGCGTACTTGTCGAGGCACCGGCCCCGGAAGTAGGCGCGCGTGTCGACCGGCGGGTCGTGCATGGCCGCCTCGATCGTCGCGTCGTCGAGCAGCCGCTCGATGCGCCCGGCCGCGGCGAGGCGGTGGTGGAGCCCCTTGTCGGGTCGTACGTCGGCGTACTGCAGGTCGATGAGGTGCAGCTTGGCGTCGTCCCAGTCGAGGTCGTCGCGGTCGCGGTACTGCGTGAGCAGCTTGAGCTTGGCGACCCAGTCCAGCTCGGCGGCGCACTCCATCGGGTCACGCTCGAGGCGGGTCAGCACCGACTCCCAGCGGGCGAGGACGTCCACGGTCTGCTCGTCGGCGTCGGCGCCGTAGCGGTCCTCGACGTACTTGCGGGCGAGGTCGAGGTACTCGAGCTGCAGCTGCACGGCGGTGAGCCGGCGCCCGTCGCGCAGCGTGACGAGGTGGCGCAGCGTGGGGTCGTGGGAGACGTCTCGCAGCGCCTTGACCGCCCCCTCGACGCTGAGGTCGCGGTCGATGAAGCCGTCCTCGATCATCGCGAGCACGAGCGAGGTCGTGCCGGACTTGAGGTAGATCGAGACCTCGGCGAGGTTGGCGTCGCCGAGGATGACGTGCAGGCGGCGGTAGACGGCCGGGTCGGCGTGCGGCTCGTCGCGGGTGTTGATGATCGGCCGCTTGAGGGTCGTCTCGAGGCCGACCTCGACCTCGAAGTAGTCGGCGCGCTGGCTGATTTGGAAGCCGCGCTCCGGCGTCGTGTCCCGCCCGTCCTGCCCGATGCCGACCCGGCCCGCGCCGGTGACCACCTGGCGCGAGACGAAGAACGGCGTCAGGTGGCGCACGATCTCGGCGAACGGCGTCGAGCGCCGCATCAGGTAGTTCTCGTGGGCGCCGTAGGACGCGCCCTTGTTGTCGGTGTTGTTCTTGTAGAGCACGATCGGCGTGCTGCCCGGCACCAGCGCCGCCATCCGCGACGCGTCGAGCATCACCTGCTCCCCCGCCTTCTCCCAGCGGACGACGTCGAGCGGGGTCGTCACCTCCGGGGAGGAGTACTCGGGGTGCGCGTGGTCGACGTAGAGCCGGGCGCCGTTGGTGAGGATGACGTTGGCGAGGCCGAGGTCCTCGTCGGTGAGCTGGGTGGGGTCGGCCACCTGGCGGGCCATGTCGAAGCCGCGGGCGTCGCGCAGCGGCGACTCCTCCTCGAAGTCCCAGCGTGCCCGCCGTGCCTTGACGGTGGAGCTGGCGTAGGCGTTGACGATCTGCGAGGACGCGACCATCGGGTTGGCCGACGGCTGCCCCTGCACGGAGATGCCGTACTCGACCTCCGTGCCCATCACGCGGCGTACGCTCATGCGATGAGCCTACGGGTGTGGGACGAGCGCGTGCTGCCACGCCTGACCGACCGCAGGCTCAGCGCCCCCGAGCTGGACGGGCTGCGCAGCGCCGCGTGCACCGGCCTGACGGGCCGGGTGCTGGAGATCGGGTTCGGCAGCGGGCTCAACGTCCGCTGGTACCCCGCGGAGGTCACGTCGGTCACCGCGATCGAGCCGTCCGACATCGCCTGGGAGCTCTCCGGGCCCCGGCGGGCGAGCAGCGACGTCACGGTCGACCGTGCCGGGCTCGACGGACAGCGGCTCGACCTGCCCGACGACTCGCACGACGGCGCACTCGTGACCTTCAGCCTGTGCACCGTGCCCGACCCCCTGCTCGCCCTGCGGGAGGCCCGGCGGGTGGTGCGGCAGGGAGGGCGCCTGCACGTCCTCGAGCACGGCCTGGCGCCCGACGAGTCCGTGCGCCGCTGGCAGCGCCGCATGGAGCCCCTGCAACGGGCCACCGCGGGCGGCTGCCACCTCACGCGCGACCTGGTCGGGCTGCTGGAGGCCTCCGGTTGGGAGGTCGAGCAGCGGGAGCAGGCGTACCTGCCGGGCCCGGCCATCGCCCGGCCGTGGACGTACGTCTACCGGCTCGTGGCCGGGTGAGGTCGGGTGAGGCGGACGCTCAGCGTCCGCGGCGGAGGAACCCGACGAGGAACAGCACGATGACGACGATGACGACGATGATCAGAATGGTTCGCATCCCGCCAACCTAGTGCCCGCGGCGGGCGGGGCAACTCCTCCGGAGGGGTGTCGCCACGGGTGTCGCGAGGGGTGTCGCCGACGGGTCAGTCGCGGCGCTGCGGCCCGTTGATCGTCGAGGCGTGGGCGGCGTTGACCGCCGCGATGCCCAGCCAGGCCACGACCACGGCCGGCAGCCCGTTGTCGGTGGCGACCATCGGCACGATCGTGATGGGGACACCGACGCCGACGGAGATCACGCCGAGGACGAACTGGCGGATCCGGCCGCCCTCGGTCCCGGCCGTACGACGCTGCTGCAGCTCGCCGCGCTCGGCCGCCCGACGCTCCACCGCACGCTCGATGCGGTCGGCGAAGCCGTCCACGAGCTCGGCGTCGTAGCGGGCACCGAGCTCGCGGCGGGCGGCGAGGGCGGCCTCGATGTCGCCGTGGCCGAGGTCGTCCTGCTGGCTCATGCGCGCGACCCAGCCCGGGCTCAGAGGTACTGGCCGGTGTTGGCGACCGTGTCGATCGACCGGCCCGGCTCCGTGCCCTGCTTGCCCGTGATGAGCGTGCGGATGAAGACGATGCGCTCGCCCTTCTTGCCCGAGATCCGCGCCCAGTCGTCGGGGTTGGTCGTGTTGGGCAGGTCCTCGTTCTCCTTGAACTCGTCCACGCACGCCTGGAGCATGTGCTGGACCCGGAGACCACGCTGGGCGGGGTTGAGGTCGCTCTCGAGGAAGTCCTTGATGGCCATCTTCTTCGCCCGGTCGACGATGTTCTGGATCATCGCGCCCGAGTTGAAGTCCTTGAAGTAGAGGACCTCCTTGTCGCCGTTGGCGTAGGTGACCTCGAGGAACCGGTTCTCCTCGGACTCGGTGTACATCCGCTCGACCGTCGCGCGGATCATCGCGTTGACGGTAGCGGTGCGGTCCTGCCCGAACTCGGCGAGGTCCTCGGCGTGCAGCGGCAGCGTCGGCGTGAGGTACTTCGAGAAGATGTCGCGCGCCGACTCCGCGTCGGGGCGTTCGATCTTGATCTTCACGTCGAGTCGCCCGGGGCGCAGGATCGCGGGGTCGATCATGTCCTCGCGGTTGGAGGCGCCGATCACCAGGACGTTCTCGAGGGCCTCGACGCCGTCGATCTCGCTGAGCAGCTGGGGCACGATCGTGTTCTCCACGTCGGAGGACACCCCCGAGCCGCGGGTGCGGAAGAGCGAGTCCATCTCGTCGAAGAAGACGATGACCGGGGTGCCGAGCGAGGCCTTCTCGCGCGCCCGCTGGAACACCAGGCGGATGTGGCGCTCGGTCTCGCCGACGTACTTGTTCAACAGCTCGGGGCCCTTGATGTTGAGGAAGTAGGACTTCCCCGACGCCCCGGTGCGCTCGGCGACCTTCTTGGCCAGCGAGTTGGCGACGGCCTTGGCGATGAGCGTCTTGCCGCAGCCGGGCGGGCCGTAGAGCAGCACGCCCTTCGGCGGCTTCAGCTCGTGGTCCTTGAACAGCTCGGGGTGGAGGTAGGGCAGCTCGACGGCGTCGCGGATCGCGTCGATCTGGGTGGTGAGGCCGCCGATCTGGGTGTAGTCGATGTCGGGCACCTCCTCCAGGACGAGCTCCTCGACCTCGGACTTCGGGACGACCTCGTAGACGTAGCCGGCGCGGGTGTCGAGCAGCAGGGAGTCGCCGGCCCGGATGGTGACGTCCTCGGCGCACAGCGGCTCGGCGAGGCGGACCACGCGCTCCTCGTCGGCGTTGGCGATCACGAGGGCACGCTCGCCGTCGGCGAGGATCTCCTTGAGCATGACGACCTCGCCGACCTGCTCGAAGTCAAGGGCGGCGACGACGTTGAGGGCCTCGTTGAGCATGACCTCCTGGCCGCGCACGAGGCCGTCGAGCTCGACGGCGGGGCTCACGCTCACCCGCAGCTTGCGCCCGCCGGTGAACACGTCGACGGAGTCGTCCTCGTTGCGCCCGAGGAAGGTGCCGAAGCCCGCCGGCGGCTGCGCCAGGCGGTCGACCTCCTCCTTGAGCGTGGTGATCTGGTCGCGCGCGTCGCGCAGCGTCTGGGCGAGCCGCTCGTTCTGGCTCGAGACGGCGGCCAGGGAGCGCTGGGCGTCGGCCAGCCGGGTCTCCAGGCCGCGGGACTGACCGGGCAGGTCCTCCAGGCGGCGGCGCAGGTCGGTGACCTCGGCCTCCAGGTAGCGCACCTGAGTGGCAAGTTGCTCTCGGGTCGGCTCAGACATCTCGCACCTCCTGCTCAGTGACACTACCCATGGATCCACGGGACGGAAGCGAATATCTCGCCGTGTTGATCACCTTTGGGCAACGCTCCCCGATCCCGACGCCGGCCAGGGTGGCGGCACGCGACAACCGCGGGGCCGGAACCGATGTCGTACGCCGCCACCGTCACGCGGCCGCCGTCATCCGATCGGGGACGGGACCTCGCGGCTCACAGGTCCGCGTCGGGGTGCCCGTCGGTCGCCTCGAGGGGAGGGACGTCGGCCGGGCGCGGGCCGGTGTAGTCGGGGCCGTACGCGCCGGGCGCGGGACGACGCGTCTTGCGTGGCGGCTTCTCCCCCGGCGCCATCCGGCGGGCGGTGACGAGGAACGCGGTGTGCCCGATCATCTTGTGGCCGGGCCGCACGGCGAGGCCCTCCACGTGCCAGTCGCGCACCAGGGACTCCCAGGGCTGCGGCTCGGTGAACCCGCCGTGGGCGCGCAGGGTCTCCACGACGCGTGACAGCTGCGTCGTCGTGGCGACGTAGGCGCACACGATGCCGCCCGGGACCAGTGCGTCGGCGACCACGTCGACGCAGTTCCACGGGTCGAGCATGTCGAGGATGACCCGGTCGACCTGCGTGCCGAGCCCGGGGAGGCCGTCCTTGAGGTCGCCGAGGCGCAGGTCCCACGCCGGGTGGGTCTGCCCCTCGGGGGCCGAGAAGAACTGGTGGACGTTGCGGCGTGCGACCTCGGCGAACTCCTCGCGGAGCTCGAAGGACGTCACCCGGCCCCACGGGCCCACGGCGCGCAGCAGCGAGCAGGTCAGCGCGCCGGACCCGGCGCCCGCCTCGACGACGCGGGCGCCCGGGTAGATGTCCGCAAGGGCGACGATCTGGGCGGCGTCCTTCGGGTAGACCACCGCGGCACCGCGGGGCATGGAGACGACGAACTCGTTGAGGAGCGGGCGGAACACGAGGTACTGCCCGCCGGCCGACGAGGTGACGGTGAAACCCTCGTCGCGGCCGATCATCTCGTCGTGGTCGAGGTGGCCCTTGTTGGAGAAGAACCGCTTGCCGGCGACCAGCTCGAAGTTGTGCTTGCGACCCTTCTGGTCGGTCAGCCGCACCCACTCGCCCTCGCGCAGGGGGCCGCGGTGGACGCCGGACCAGGCCTCGGCGGGGACGTCAGGAGAGGGCTCGGACATGGCGCGAACCCTAGTGGCGCGGGCGCCGATTTCCCTCAGCGGCGAGCGTTGTCACGGAAGGCCCGGTCGACGTCGGCCGTGGACAGCACGCCGTAGATGCGGCCGTCGGCCTCGACGAGGAGGTACTCCTCCGCGGGGCGACGGCTGATCGCGAGGATGAGGTCCTCCCCCGCGACGCTGGCCGGCAGCGTGAGCCCCTCCTCCATCGTGCGGGCGACCGCCGAGACCGGCACCCAGGGGCGCCGTTCGGCCGGCATCGCCGTCACCGCCGCCTCGCTGACGATGCCCACGGGAGTCCCGTCGGCCGCGACGGTCACGATGCTGCCCGCCTCGGCCTCCTGGGCCCGGCGCACCGCCTCGGCGAGGGGCACGTCCTCGGGGACGGTGAGCGTACGACGGGCGAGCGGGCGCGCGACGAGGGCCGGGAGGCGCTGCCGGAGCCGGGCGTGGGCCATCGCCGCCGTCGCGCCGGTCCAGAGGAACAGGCCGAGGATGAACACGAGGACGAGGTCGAGGATGGTCGGCGGCTCGCCGATGACCTGCTCCTGCACGAGCGGCCAGGCCAGCAGGGCCAGGGCCGTGATCCGGCCACCCCAGCCGGCCACGATGCTGCCGCGGTGCTGGTTGCCGGAGGCACCCCACACGAGCGCCTTGAGCACCCGCCCACCGTCGAGCGGCAGCCCGGGCACGAGGTTGAGGACGCCGATGAGCAGGTTGGCACCGGCGAGGAGCACCATCGCCTCGCGGAGCAGCCCCTCGGACATCGCGGACGCGGCGAGTGCGGCCACGGCGCCGACGGCGATCGAGGTGAGCGGCCCCACGACGGCGATCCAGAACTCGTGGCGCGGGCGCCGCGACTGCCCGTCGACCTCCGTCATGCCGCCGAGGAAGTGCAGCGTGATCGAGTTGACGCCGTAACCCAGGCGCTTGGCGACGATGGCGTGCGACGCCTCGTGGAGCAGGACGGAGAGGTAGAGCACGACCGCGAACGCGAAGCCGGCGACGTACTTCCAGAACCCCAGCCCGGGCTGGGCCTCCTCGATGCGGGGCCCGAACGCCAGCGCGATGAGCAGCGCGACCACGAACCACGAGGTGGTGATCAGCACGTCGATCCCGACGATCGAGCCGATGCGCAGCGTGCCGGGCGGGCGCGGGGGGCGCCGCTGGTCGCCGTCTGCAGGCGCTGGATCGGTGGGGTCGGGCACGTCTGAACACTAACGAACACCGCCCACACCGGCCGCTGTCGGTGGCCGCGCCTAGGGTGGCGGCGTCATGTCGATCCCCCACCCACCGACCGCCACCCCCGATGCGGCCGACTCGCCGGCCGATCGGATCTCCACGCCCGTGGACGGAGTCGACGTGCTGGGAGCGATCTCGCCCAGCCGGGCGGGCGACTTCCTGGCCTGCCCCCTGCTGTACCGCTTCCGCACCATCGACCGGCTGCCCGAGCCGCCGTCGCCCGACGCCGTCCGCGGGACCGTGGTGCACAAGGTGCTCGAGGACCTCTTCGACGCGCCGGCGGCGGAGCGCACGCCGGAGCGCGCCGGCGACATGCTGACGCCCACCTGGGAGCTGCTGCTGGAGGCCGACCCCGGCCTGGCCGAGATGTTCGGGGGCGAGGGGCCCGACCTCGCGGCGTGGCTCGCCTCCTGCGGCACCGTGCTGGACCGCTACTTCGACCTCGAGGACCCGCGCCGCCTCGAGCCGGCCGAGCGCGAGCTCTACGTCGAGACGCTCCTGGACTCCAAGCTCCTGCTCCGCGGGTTCGTCGACCGGGTCGACGTGGCGCCGGACGGCCGGATCAGGGTGGTGGACTACAAGACCGGCAAGGCTCCCAGCGAGGGCTACGAGGCCAGGGCGCTCTTCCAGATGAGGTTCTACGCGCTGGTCCTCTGGCGGCTGCGCGGCGTCGTGCCGTCGGTGCTCCAGCTGGTCTACCTCGGCAACGGCGAGATCCTCCGCTACGAGCCCGACGAGGACGACCTGCGCGCCACCGAGCGCAAGGTGGAGGCGGTGTGGCGGGCGATCCGCCTGGCCCAGGAGACGGGCGACTGGCGACCGAGCCCCTCGCGGCTGTGCGACTGGTGCTCCTTCCACCAGTTCTGCCCCACCAAGGGCGGCACGATCCCTCCGTTGCCCGAGCCCGCGCCGGCGGGGGCGACGGACGCGTCGACGGACGAGTCGACCGACTGACCCCTCGCGCGGCTCAGGTCCTCGGCGTCGTCGAGCCGGCGGCGTAGGCGTCGACGAGCGCGGCGAGGCCGGCGGTGTCGAGGCCCTCGAGGGTGTCGACGAACACGCGCCCCTCCCCCGCCAGGACCGGCACGTGGTGGGGCACGCACAGGACGGTGCACCCGGCGGCGACGGCCGACCTCGCCCCGGTGTTCGAGTCCTCGATGGCGACGCACGCGGCCGGGTCGTGACCGAGCTCCGCGGCCGCGGTGAGGTAGGGCTCGGGGTGCGGCTTGCCGAACTCGACGCGGTCACCGGTCACCACGGTCGCGAAGGCGTCGTCGGGGAGCCGGGCGAGGATCGGGTCGACGAACCGCTGCCACGACATGGTGACCAGGGCGCAGGGCACGCCGTTGCGGTGGAGGTCGGTGAGGAGCTCGCGGGCCCCGGGACGCCACGGCACCTCGACCTCGACCCGCGCCACGACCCCGTCGAGCAGCTCGTCGACGATCTGCTGGGGGGTGCGGTCGATGCCCATGTGGACCCGGATGTAGTCGCCGGACTCGAGGAGGGCGTTGCCCACCAGGTTCAACGCGTGCTCGTCCGACCAGGTGCCGCCGTACTTCTCCGCCATCGCGTACTCGGTGGCGATCCAGTAGGGCTCCGTGTCGACGAGCGTGCCGTCCATGTCCCAGAGCACCGCGGCAGGGGCGGTCGTGCGGTCGCGGGCGACCTCGTCGACCAGGGTCCGGTGTGACGTCACGGGCCCGACCCTATCGACCATCGGCGGCACGAGCCGACGGGGCCCACCACCCGGCACCGGGTGGTCAAGCATCGCCCGGCACCGGTAGACAAGGGGCCACTCGGGACCCTCTCGGGCACGTCGACTTCTCTGGAGAGCCATGGTCGCCCTGCACACCACGATCGCGATCGTCCTGGTCATCGGACTGATCATCAAGGCCCGCATCGACCCGGTGATCTCACTGATCCTCGGGTCCCTCTACCTCGGCCTGGCCGGCGGCGTCGGCTTCGCCGGCACCGTCGAGGCGATCACCACCGGCTTCGGCGGGATCATGGCGGAGGTCGGCCTGCTCATCGGATTCGGCGTGCTCATCGGCTCGCTGCTGCACTCGACCGGCGCGTTCCGCCGCCTGGTCGCACTCCTGGTCCAACGGGTCGGCTCGGGACGGCTGCCGTACGCCCTCACGTCGATGCTGGCCGTGGTGATGCCGTCGATCTACGTGGACGTGCAGGTGGTCCTCGCTGCGCCGGTGGCGCGCTCCGCGTCGCCGTTCATCGGCAAGGTCGGCCTCCCCGTGCTGGCGTCCGCGCTGGGCTGCGGCATCTTCGCCGGCTACGTGTTCGTCATCCCCGGCCTCGCCGCGATCTCGATCGCCGGGCTGCTCGACATCCGCCTCGGTGACTGGCTGGTCTACGGCGTCCTGATCGGCCTCGTCACGGCCCTCGTCTCCACGCTGCTGATGCGCCTGCTGTTCTCGGCCGGCGGCTTCTGGAACCCGGAGACCGACGAGGAGGTCGACGAGGCGATGGCCGAGCAGGAGGCCGCGGACCGCGCCTACCTGACGGGCGAGACGGACTCCTCGGAGGAGGCCCTCGCCCGCAGCGAGTCGGAGGCGAGCGCCGCCAAGGAGCGGCAGGGCGTGCGCCAGCTCCCGCTCGCCGTGCTGATGCTGCCGATCCTGGTGCCGCTCCTGCTGATCGCGTTCGGTGCGTTCGCCGAGCTCGGCGGGTGGTCGAACGCCTTCATCGCCTTCCTGGGCGACGCCAACATCGCGCTCTTCATCGGCCTGCTCGGCGCCTACTTCCTCTCGCGGACCTCGTCTGGCCGCGAGCACACCAGCGAGGCGATGGAGGACGGGTTCCACACGACCGGGGAGATCCTGCTGATCACGGGTGTCGGCGGCTCGCTCGGCGCCGTCATCGAGGCGACCGGGCTCGACAGCGTGCTCGGCGACCTGTTCCAGGCCGACGAGGGCGCCCCGGTCGTGCTCAGCATCCTGCTGGCGTGGTTCATCGCCGCGGTCCTGCACCTCGCCATCGGCTCGGTGTCGGTGGCAGCGATCACCGCGGCCGGCATCATCGCCCCGATCCTCGACTCCTTGACCATCTCCCCCATCGCCATCGGGCTCGCCATCGCCTCGGGCGCGATGTTCGCCCTGCAGGTCAACAGCAACTTCTTCTGGATGTTCAAGTCGCTGCTCGGGCTGTCGACCAAGGGCACGCTCAAGACGCTGACGCTGGTGACGTCGGTCGCGTCGGTGGTCTCGCTGCCGCTCGTGATGCTGACGGCCGTGGTCCTCTGAGCGGTCCGGTCAGTCCTCGGGGTCGTAGCCCAGGTTGGGCGAGAGCCACCGCTCCGCCTCGGCGAGCGTCCAGCCCTTGCGCTCGGCGTAGTCGGCGACCTGGTCGCGGGCCAGCCGGCCCACCACGAAGTACTGCGCCTGGGGGTGGGAGTAGTAGAAGCCGCTCACCGACGCACCGGGCCACATCGCCATCGACTCGGTGAGCTTGATCCCGGTGTGCTCCTCGACGTCGAGGAGCTCCCAGAGCGTCTGCTTCTCGGTGTGCTCGGGGCACGCCGGGTAGCCCGGCGCCGGCCGGATGCCGTCGTACTGCTCCTTGATGAGGCCGACGTTGTCGAGCTGCTCGTCGGGCGCGTAGCCCCACAGCTCCTTGCGCACCCGCTCGTGGAGGTGCTCGGCGAACGCCTCGGCGAGCCGGTCGCCGAGGGACTCGAGCAGGATGGCGTTGTAGTCGTCGAGGTCCTCGCGGAAGGCCGCCACGCGGTCCGCGAGCCCGTCGCCGGCGGTCACCGCGAACCCGCCCACGTGGTCACGCAGGCCGGTCTCCTTCGGGGCGACGTAGTCGGCCAGCGAGCGGTTGGGCACCCCGTCGCGGTGCTGGCCCTGCTGCCGGAGGTGGCGGAGGGTGGCGTGCACCTCGCTGCGGTCGTCGTCGAGGTAGAGCTCCACGTCGTCGCCCACCGAGCTGGCCGGGAAGAAGCCGACCACGCCGTGGGCGCGGATCCACCTCTCCTCGATCATCCGGTCGAGCATCGCCTGCGCGTCGTCGTAGAGCTTGCGGGCGGCGGGGCCGGAGCCGGGGTTGTTGAGGATGTCGGGGAAGGCCCCCTTCATCTCCCACGCGTTGAAGAACGGCTGCCAGTCGATGTAGCGCCGCAGCGTCGACAGGTCCTGGTCGCGGATCACCCGCACGTGCTGGCCGGCCTTGACGCCGGTGAACGGTGAGATCGCGTGGTCCTGCCGCAGCAGCATGTGGGGCTTGGGCGGGTGGTAGTCCGACCAGTCGACGGGGGTGGCGTTGGCGCGCGCCTGCTCCAGCGTCACCATCGGGCGGTCGTTCTTGGCCGAGTGGCGGGTGCGCAGGGAGTCGAAGTCGGCCTGCACGTCGCTCATGAGCTTCTCGCGGCCCGTGGGGCTGAGGAGGGCGGCGGCGGTCGGGACCGACCGGGACGCGTCCTTGACCCACACCACGGGGCCGTCGTACTTCTGGTCGATCTTCACGGCCGTGTGGGCGCGTGAGGTGGTGGCGCCGCCGATGAGCAGCGGGATGTCGAGGCCGAGGCGCTGCATCTCCGAGGCGAAGTTGACCATCTCGTCGAGGGACGGGGTGATCAGCCCGGACAGGCCGATGATGTGGGCGTCGTGCTCCTGCGCCGCGTCGAGGATCTTCTGGGCCGGGACCATCACGCCGAGGTCGATGACCTCGTAGTTGTTGCACTGCAGGACGACGCCGACGATGTTCTTGCCGATGTCGTGGACGTCGCCCTTGACGGTCGCCATGACGATCGTGCCGTTGGTGTCCTTCTGGGCCGCGAGGGCGGGGTCCTTGGCCTTCTCCTCCTCGATGAAGGGGATCAGGTAGGCCACGGCCTTCTTCATCACGCGGGCGCTCTTGACGACCTGCGGGAGGAACATCTTGCCCGCACCGAAGAGGTCACCGACGACGTTCATGCCGTCCATGAGCGGACCCTCGATGACCTCGATGGGCCGGCCACCGGCCGTCGCGATCTCGGCGCGGAGCGCCTCGGTGTCGTCCTCGACGTGGGCGTCGATGCCCTTGACCAGGGCGTGGGTGATGCGCTCGCGCAGCGGGAGCGAGCGCCACTCGTGCTCCGCCTCCTCGACGGCGTCGGCGGCGACGTTGTAGCGCTCGGCGATCTCGAGGAGCCGCTCGGCGGCGTCGGCCCGACGGTTGAGGACGACGTCCTCGATGCGCTCGCGCAGCTCAGCGTCGACCTCGTCGTAGACGACGAGGGCGCCGGCGTTGACGATGCCCATGTCGAGTCCCGCGCGGATGGCGTGGAAGAGGAAGACGGCGTGGATCGCCTCACGGACGGGGTTGTTGCCGCGGAAGGAGAACGAGACGTTGGAGATGCCGCCGCTGACCTTCGCCCCGGGGAGGTTCTGCTTGATCCAGCGGGTCGCCTCGATGAAGTCCTCGCCGTAGGTGGCGTGCTCCTCGATGCCGGTGGCGACGGCGAAGACGTTGGGGTCGAAGATGATGTCCTCGGGCGGGAACCCCACCTCGTCGACGAGGATGCGGTAGGCCCGCTCGCAGATGGCCTTGCGACGCTCGAGGTTGTCGGCCTGGCCGTCCTCGTCGAACGCCATCACGACGACAGCGGCGCCGTACTTGCGGCACAGCCGGGCGTGCTCGCGGAACGGCTCCTCGCCCTCCTTCATGGAGATCGAGTTCACGATCGGCTTGCCCTGGACGCACTTGAGGCCGGCCTCGATGACCTCCCACTTGGAGGAGTCGACCATCACCGGCACCCGGCTGATGTCGGGCTCGGCGGCGATCAGCTTCAGGAAGCGGTCCATGGCCGCGACCCCGTCGATCATCCCCTCGTCCATGTTGACGTCGATGACCTGCGCGCCGGCCTCGACCTGCTGCGCGGCCACGGCCAGCGCGGCGTCGTAGTCGCCGTCCTTGATGAGCTTGCGGAAGCGCGCGGAACCGGTGATGTTGGTGCGCTCGCCGACGTTGACGAAGAGACTGTCCTCGGTGATCGTCAGCGGCTCCAGGCCGGACAGCCGCATCACCGGCTCGATCGTGACCGGCTCGCGACGCTCCTTGCCCTCGACCGCGCCGGCGATCGCGGCGATGTGGTCGGGCGTCGTGCCGCAGCACCCGCCGACGAGGTTGAGGAAGCCGGCGTCGGCGAACTCCGCGAGCACGGCGGCCGTCTGGTCGGGCGTCTCGTCGTACTCCCCGAAGGCGTTGGGCAGCCCGGCGTTGGGGTAGACGCTGACGAACGAGTCGGCCAGGCGGGAGAGCTCGGCGACGTAGGGGCGCATGTCGCGTGCACCCAGGGCGCAGTTGAGGCCGACGGCCAGGGGGCGGGCGTGGCGCACCGAGTCCCAGAACGCCTCGGTGACCTGGCCGGACAGGGTGCGCCCGGACGCGTCAGTGATCGTGCCGGAGATGATGACCGGCCAGCGCCGCTCCTGCTCCTCGAAGAGCGTCTCGACGGCGAAGATGGCCGCCTTGGCGTTGAGGGTGTCGAAGATCGTCTCGATCATCAGCAGGTCGGCGCCCCCGTCGACGAGGCCGCGGGCGGCCACGAGGTAGGCGTCGGCGAGCTGGTCGAACGACACGTTGCGCGCACCCGGGTCGTTGACGTCGGGCGAGATGGACGCCGTCCGGGTCGTGGGGCCGAGAGCGCCGGCCACCCAGCGGGGCCGGTCGTCGGTCGCCACCTCGTCGGCGGCGGCGCGGGCGAGGCGGGCGGACTCGAAGTTGAGCTCGTAGGCGAGGTCCTCGAGGCCGTAGTCGGACAGCGAGATCGCGTTGGCGTTGAACGTGTTGGTCTCGATGATGTCCGCGCCGGCCCGGAGGTACTCCTCGTGGATCGTGCGGATGATCTGCGGCTGCGTCACGGTGAGCAGGTCGTTGTTGCCGACCAGGTCGCTCGGGTGGTCGGCGAAGCGCTCGCCGCGGTAGCCGGCCTCGTCGGGCCGGTCGCGCTGGATCGCCGTGCCCATCGCGCCGTCCAGCACCATGATCCGCTCGCTCAGGATGGCCGTCAGGGCGGCGGTGGCGTCAGGGCGGTGCTGCGGCTCCACGGGTGGTGGCTCCTTCCGGGCGGCGGTAGGGCCAGCCTAGGAACATCGTCCGACACGCGGACAGGATTCCCACATGGTGGCACCCGGCGCGTCGAGCGGCGAAATCACGACGGAACGCTGGGCGTCGCGCCCTAGGCTGGGCAGGTGATCGAGTTCGACGACGTGCAGGACCTGGTGTCCCCCGTGGTGATCGCCGCCTTCGAGGGGTGGAACGACGCTGCCGACGCGGCCTCGGGGCTGGTGGACCACCTCATCGAGCAGTGGAAGGCCGAGGTGATCGGAGCGATCGACCCGGAGGAGTTCTACGACTTCCAGGTCAACCGCCCGATCATCGGGACCGACGCCAACGGCTACCGACGCCTGACCTGGCCTACCACCCGCATCGCGGTCGCGCGACCTGCCGAGCTCGACCGCGACGTCATCCTGCTGCGCGGGATCGAGCCCAACATGAAGTGGCGCCAGTTCTGCGCCGAGCTCCTCGCCGCCTGCGACGACCTCGGCGCCGAGCTCGTGGTGACCATGGGCGCGCTGCTCGCGGACACCCCGCACACCCGTCCCATCCCGGTCACCGGCACGGCGAGCGAGCCCGAGCTCGTCGACCGCCTCGTCCTCGAGCAGTCGACCTACGAGGGGCCGACCGGCATCGTCGGCGTCTTCAACGACGCGTGCACCCAGCTCGACATCCCGGCCGTCTCCTACTGGGCCGCGGTCCCCCACTACGTCGCCCAGCCGCCGTGCCCGAAGGCCACGCTCGCGCTGCTCGGCCAGCTCGAGGAGCTGCTCCAGGCCCCCATGCCCATCGGCGACCTCGCCGACGACGCCAAGGCCTGGGAGCGCGGCGTGGACGAGCTCGCCGCCGAGGACGAGGACGTCGCCGACTACGTCCGCGCGCTCGAGGAGACCCGTGACACCGCCGACCTCCCCGAGGCCTCCGGCGAGGCCATCGCCCGCGAGTTCGAGCGCTACCTCAAGCGCCGCGACACCGACTGACGCCGACACGCGGCGCGGCGGTGCCCCACCCATATCCTGGGCGTACGTCAGGTGGCTCACGCACCGCCCGCCCGCGCGTCGTACGCCGACACGCCGCGCGGCGGTGCCCCACCCACACTCCCCGGCCGCGAATTGTCGCTCAGCCACCGCTCCCCCGCGCGTCGTACGCCGACACGCCGCGTGGCGGTGCCCCACCCACATCCTGGGCGTACGTCAGGTGGCTCACGCACCGCCCGCCCGCGCGTCGTACGCCGACACGCCGCGCGGCGGTGGCCCAGCCACATCCTGGGCGTACGTCAGGTGGCTCAGCCACCGCCCGCCCGCGCGTCGTACGCCGACACGCCGCGGTGCGGTGCCCCACCCACACTCCCCGACCGCGAAATGTCGCTCAGCCACCGCCCGCCCGCGCGTCGTACGCCGACACGCCGCGTGGCGGTGGCCCAGCCACATCCTGGGCGTACGTCAGGTGGCTCAGCGACCGCCCGCCCGCGCGTCGTACGCCGACACGCCGCGTGGCGGTGCCCCAGCCACGGGGTGGTACGTCAGAGGGAGAGGCCGAGGGCGGCGTCGAGGAGCCGGTGGATCGTCGCCGCGGCCTCGGGGTCGGAGGTGTCGGCGAGGCCCGTGGTGCCGAGGGTCGCCTCCACCCACTCCTGGACGGCGGCGACGGCCGTCGGCGCGTCGAGGTCGTCGGCCAGCGCGGCGAGCACGCGCTCGACGACGGGCAGCGCCGGGGCACCCGAGCCGAGCGCGAGGGCGCGGCGCCAGGCGGCGAGGGTGTCGACGGCGTCCCAGAGCTGGTCGTCGGTCCACTCCCAGTCGCTGCGGTAGTGGTGGCGCAGCAGCACCAGGCGGATCGCCATCGGGTCCACCTCGCTCATCCGCAGCGCGGAGACGAAGACGAGGTTGCCCTTCGACTTCGACATCTTCTCGCCGTCGTAGGCGACCATCCCGGCGTGGGCGTAGGCCCGCGCGAACCGCTCGCCCGGATGGGCGACCTGGGCGTGACCGGCCGACATCTCGTGGTGCGGGAAGACGAGGTCGCTGCCCCCGCCCTGGACGTCGAACGTCGCCCCGAGGTGGTCGAGCGCGATCGCGGAGCACTCGACGTGCCAGCCCGGCCTGCCGGGGCCCCACGGGCTGTCCCACGACGGCTCGCCCGGTCGCTCGGCACGCCACAGCAGGCAGTCGAGGGGGTCCTTCTTGCCCTCGCGGTCCGGGTCGCCGCCACGCTCGGGGAAGACCTCGAGCATCCGGTCGCGGTCCCAGCCGGAGACCTCGCCGAACGCGTCGTCGGCGGTCACCGAGAAGTAGAGGTCGTCCTCGACGCGGTAGACGGCGCCGACCTCGTCGAGCCGCTGGATCAGCTCGATCACCTGAGGGATCGACTCGACCGCCCCGGTGTAGTGCGCGGGCGGCAGCACGCGCAGCGCCTCCATGTCGTCCCGGAAGAGCTGCGTCTCGCGCTGGGCGAGCTCGGCCCAGTCGACGCCGACCTTGGCGGCGCGCTCCAGCAGCGGGTCGTCGACGTCGGTCACGTTCTGGACGTAGGTCACCTCGTGGCCGGCGTTGCGCCAGGCGCGGTGGAGCAGGTCGAGGCCGACGTAGGTGGCGGCGTGGCCCATGTGGGTGGCGTCATAGGGCGTGATCCCGCAGACGTACATCCGCGCCGGGCCCTCGGGCCGGGTCTCGACGAGGGCGTCGCTCGCGGTGTCGTGCACCCGCACGACGGGGCCCGTCACGGGCAGTGAGGGAACGTCGGGCGACGACCAGGCACGCATGCGGCGCAGCCTATCCGCCGCCCGGGAGGCGACGACGCCTCGGTGCGCCGTTCAGAAGGGCGGCCAGGGGATGACGGGGTACGACGACGAGCGGGGGCCGGGGAACGTCCCCTGCGCCAGCAGTCGGGCGACCCGGCGCCTCGTGGTCTCGACCTCGTCGCCGGTGAGCAGCTCGGAGAGCACGGCGCCGAGCTCGCCGTCGAGCGCCGCCGACAGACCGCGCAGGCCGATGGTCTCCTCGACGCTGAACGCATCGCCGACGAAGCCCCACAGCACGGTGCGGAGCTTGTGCTCGACGTGGAAGGTCAGACCGTGGTCGACGCCGTGGCGGTGGCCGTCGGGCATCGGCAGCACGTGCCCGCCCTTGCGGTCGGCGTTGTTGACCACGACGTCGAACAGGGCCATCCGCCGCAGGGGCGCGCTGTCCTCGTGGACCAGCGACACCGCCTGGTCGTGGGCGTCGAGCCCGTCGAACACGTGGCGGTAGCCCGGGGGGACCTCCCCCTCGCCGACGATGTCGACGGGGGCCGCGTCCTCGACCTCGTCACGCCACAGCTGCACCATGCCCGGCCCGTGCGGCCCGTCGCCGAGGACCGTCGGCGGCACGATGTCCCAGCCGAGGGCCTCGGAGACGGCGTACGCCCCCACCTCGCGGGCCGCGAGGGTGCCGTCGGGGAAATCCCACAGCGGACGCTCCCCCGCGATCGGCTTGTAGACCACCCGGACGCCGCCGAGCTCGCCGACGAAGGTGGCGTTGGACGCCGGCAGCACGCGGCCGTGCAGGGTCAGCTCCCCCGTCGGGAAGCCGGCCGGGAGCGTGCTGTCAGGGATCACGGCGCCGGAAGCCGTTGGCACGCACGCAGAGGTGCCCGTCCGGGTCGATCGGCTCGCCGCAGAAGGGGCAGTCGGGGCGACCCGCGCCGATGACCGACAGCGAGCGCTCGACGAACGACCGCGCCGCGGCGGCGGTGATCCGGACGAGGAAGATCTCCTCCGGCTCGGGCTCCAGCAGGTCCTCGAGGTCCTCCTGCAGCTGCTCGGGGGACACGACGGCGGCCTCGGTGAAGGGGAACACCTCGATCACCACGCGCTCGGCGGCGCCGTCCCACGACAGGGTCATGGTGCCGGCGCGGAACTCCTCCTCGATCGGCTGCTCGAGGGGCTGGGTGTCGGTGAGGTCGCGGGGCGCGATCGCCGGGATCAGCACGTCGTCGCCCGCGGCGCGCATCAGCTCGTCGAGGAGCTCGTCGATCCGCTCGGCCAGGGCCTGCACCTGCTGCTTCTCGAGGGAGACGCTGACCAGCCGCGCACCCTCGCGCGCCTGCAGGAAGAACGTGCGCTGGCCGGGCTCGCCAACGGTGCCGGCGACGAAGCGCTCGGGTGGGTCGAAGCGGTGCACGACTGGCATGTCACTCACCCTAGGGCGTGCCTGTCTGGGGGCCCGCGCCTCCACCCACCTCGGCGTCGGTGCGCCGGGTGCGGGACGTGCGGCGGGCCTTCTTCGGCGGGGTCAGCCAGGCGAGGTCGCCGGCGTGGGTGTTGGTCCCGATCACGAAGGGACGCGACTCGGTGTAGCGCACGATCGACACCGACGCCGGGTCGACGTGGATGCGCTGGAACAGGTCGAGGTGCGTGCCGAGCGCGTCGGCGAGGATCGACTTGATGACGTCGCCGTGGCTGACCGCGAGCCAGACCGCGTCGTCCCCGTGCTCGGCCGCCACCCGCGCGTCGTGGCGTCGTACGGCCGCCACCGCACGGGCCTGCATGGCGCGCATCGACTCGCCTCCGGGGAAGGTGGCCGCCGACGGCTGCGCCTGCACCGTCTTCCAGAGCTTCTCCTTGGCGAGCTCCTTGAGCGGTCGCCCCTGCCACTCGCCGTAGTCGCACTCCGAGAGCTGCTTGTCGCTGCCGGCGCGCAGCGACGCGGCCTGCCGTGTGGTGATCTCGCGGCACGTCTCGCGGCAACGCTCCAACGGGCTGGTCACGGCCGCCGCGAGGCGTACGCCCGCCAGCCGCTCCCCCACCGCGACCGCCTGCCTGATGCCCGCGTCGTCGAGGTGGACGCCGGGCAGCCGGCCGGCCAGGACTCCGGTGGCGTTGGCGGACGAGCGGCCGTGTCGCACGAGGATGACGGTGGGCATTCTCCAGAGGTTAGTGGGGCTAGCCTCGGCCCTGTGATCGTCGACAACGCTCTCTACCACCAGGGCAAGCGCGTCCAGCTCGGTGGAGGCGATGACCAGAGCCTCGGCTGGGCCCGGGTGCCGTGCGACCCCGGCGACTTCCAGTGGGTCGGGATCCACGACCCCAGCCCCGACGAGCTCGAGCTGATCGCGCGCACCTTCGCCCTGCACCCGCTGGCCGTCGAGGACGCCGGCGACTCCCACCAGCGCCCCAAGCTCGAGCGCTACGGCGACACGCTGTTCCTCGTGCTCAAGACGCTCTGGTACGTCGACGAGGACGACGCGGTCGAGACCGGCGAGATCAACCTGTTCGTCGGCCAGGACTTCGTGGTGACCGTCCGGCACGGCCAGGGCATCGACCTCGCTGCGGCGCGACGCGACCTCGAGCACCGCGCCCAGGTGCTCGAGCACGGACCGATGGCCGTCCTCTACGCCATCTGCGACCGCGTCGTCGACGAGTACGAGAGGGTCGGCCAGGAGCTCGAGATCGATGTCGACGAGGTGGAGGAGTCGGTCTTCTCCGAGGCCCGCACCGACGACTCCAACCGGATCTACGTCCTCAAGCGCGAGATCGCCGAGGTGCGCCGGGCCGTCATGCCGCTGCGCGAGCCCATGCGGAAGTTCGCGATGGGCGTCGACGAGCGGATCACCGTCGAGACGGCCACCTACTTCCGCGACGTCGCCGACCACCTCCAGCGCGTCTCCGAGGTGATCGACAGCCTCGACGTGCTGCTGTCCACGGCGTTCGACGCCCACCTCGCCCGGATCTCGGTCCAGCAGAACGAGGACATGCGCAAGATCTCCGCCGGCGCCGCCCTCGTCGTGGTCCCGACGCTGGTGGCCGGGATCTACGGGATGAACTTCGACCACATGCCCGAGCTGCAGTGGCGCTTCGGCTACGCCTACGCGCTGCTGCTGATGGCCGGCATCGCGGCCGGCCTCTTCGCCTGGTTCAAGAAGTCCGGGTGGCTGTGACCCGCTCGGCCCCGATCGCCCCCACGGCCTGGCGGGTGGTCTGGTGGTTCGGCTTCGTCAGCCTGGCCGCCGACATGGTCTACGAGGGCGCCCGCTCCGTCTACGGCCCCGTCCTCGCCGCCCTCGGCGCGTCGGCGGTGGTCGTCGGCCTGGTGACCGGCGCCGGGGAGGCGGTCGCGCTGGTGGCGCGGCTGGCGTTCGGCCCGATCGCCGACCGCACCGGGCGCTACTGGTCGCTGACGATCGTCGGCTACGGCCTCACCGCCGTTTGCGTGCCGCTCATCGCGATCGCACCGAGGCTGGGTGCCGCCGGACTGGCCTTCGCCTCCACCATGATCCTGCTCGAGCGCCTCGGCAAGGCGGTCCGGTCGCCGTCGAAGTCGGCGCTGCTGGCCCACGTGGCGTCCGCCGTGGGCCGCGGCCGCGGGTTCGGGGTGCACAAGGCGCTCGACCAGGTGGGTGCCTTCGCGGGACCCCTGGTGGTGGCGGCCGTCGTCGCCGTCGCCTCGCTCTGGTGGGGCATGGCCGTGCTCGCCGTCCCCGGCGCGGTCGCCATGGTCCTGCTGCTCACCCTCCGCCGCCGCGTCCCGGACCCGAGCGTGTACGACGTCTCCCCCGCGCCCGCCGCCCTCGAGGCGCCCGTCCCGTCCCGCGGCTGGTGGGCGGAGGCCGTCGGGTCCGGCCTGTCGGCCGATTTCTTCCGCTACGCCGTCGCCGCGTCCCTCACGACGGGCGCCCTGGTCACCTTCGGCATCATCGGCTACCACCTCACCGTCGACGGGCTGCTGCCGGTCGCGGGCGTCCCGGTCGTGTACGCCGCTGCGATGGCCGTCGAGGCGGTCGCGGCGCTCGCCGTGGGCTCCGTCTACGACCACACCGGGCCGCGGGTCCTGCTCCTCGTGCCCGTGCTGGTGGCGCTGGTCCCGGCCCTTGCCCTCGGCCCGGCCCTCGTCGCCGTCCTGGGCGGCGTCGCCGCGTGGGGCGTCGCGCAGGGCGTGCAGGACTCGACGGTCAAGGCGGTGGTGGCGGACCTCGTCGACGCGCCGCGCCGCGCGACGGCGTACGGCGTCTTCGCGGGCATCCAGGGACTCTTCGCGATCGTCGGCGGGGTCACCGCCGGGTGGCTCTACGAGCGGTCAGTGCCGGCGCTCGTGGCCGTCGTGGCCGTCACGCAGCTGGTCGCGCTGGTGCTGCTGGTCGACACGTTCAGGCGGTCAGCACGCCGGTTCCGAGCAGGATGAGCGTGCCCGCACCGAGCGCGATGCGGTAGATCACGAACGGCGTGTAGGACTTCGTGCTGACGTAGCGCAGCAACCACGCGATGGCGGCGTAGCCGACGACGAACGAGACGACCGTGGCGGTGATGGTCGGTCCCCAGCCGAAGTCGTTGTGGCCGTGCGGGATCTCCTTGAGCTCGAAGAGGCCGGCGCCGACCACCGCGGGGATCGCGAGGAGGAAGGCGAAGCGGGTCGCCGCCTCGCGCTCGAAGCCGAGGAAGCGGCCCATGGAGATCGTGGCGCCCGAGCGCGAGACGCCCGGGACCAGGGCGAGCGCCTGCGCGGCGCCCATCAGCACCGCGTCCCGCAGGGTGAGCTTGCCCAGCGGGCGGTCGGTGCGACCGATGCGGTCGGCGATGCCGAGGACGATGCCCATCACGATGAGCGTGCAGCCGGTGATCCACAGGTTGCGGAAGTCGCGCTCGATGACGTCCTTCAGCAGCACCCCGAGCACCACGATCGGCAGCGAGCCGATGATGATGAACCAGCCCATCCGCGCGTCGAACGTGCCGCGGTACTCCGCCTTGAACAACGACCGCACCCACGCGCTGCCGATGCGCCAGATGTCCTTGCGGAAGTAGATCAGCACGGCGAGCTCGGTGCCGATCTGGATGACGGCCGTGAACGCGGCGCCGGGGTCCCCCCAGCCGAACAGCTCCGGGAAGATCCGCAGGTGAGCGCTGCTGGAGATCGGGAGGAACTCGGTCAGACCCTGGATGACACCGAGGACCACGGCCTTGAGGAGATCGGTCACAGGGCGTGAGCCTACGGGCGCGTCCCGTGTGGTCCGCGCACGACCCGTGGCTACCCTCACCTCCATGCAGCAGCGTTCCCTCGGCGCGACCGGGCTCAAGGTCTCCCGCCTCGGCCTCGGCACCATGACCTGGGGCCGCGACACCGACGAGCACGAGGCGCGCGACCAGCTGATCGCCTTCGCCGAGGCCGGTGGCACCCTGGTCGACACCGCCGCCGGCTACGGCGACGGCGCGAGCGAGGAGCTGATCGGCACGCTCATCGGCGACGTCGTCGCCCGCGACGAGGTCGTCCTCGCCACCAAGGCGGGCATCCACCGGCGTACGGGCGAACGCGTGACCGACACCTCCCGGGGCAGCCTGCTGACCACGCTCGACGCCTCGCTGAAGCGGCTCGGGGTCGACCACGTCGACCTCTGGCAGGTCCACGTGTGGACCGACGACACGCCGGTCGAGGAGACGCTCAGCGCGCTCGACCTCGCGGTCACCTCGGGCCGCGCCTCCTACGTCGGCATCTCCAACTACACCGGCTGGCAGACCGCGCAGGCGGCGACGTGGCAGCGCGCCGTGCCCGGTCGGGTGCCGCTGGCGTCCACCCAGGTCGAGTACTCGCTGCTCAACCGCCACGTCGAGCACGAGGTCGTCCCGGCGGCGCGGGCACTCGGCCTCGGCGTGCTCCCCTGGTCGCCCCTCGGCCGGGGCGTGCTGACCGGCAAGTACCGCACGGGCACGCCGTCGGACTCACGCGCCGCCACCGAGCACTTCGCCCGCTTCGTCGGCGCCTACCTCGACGACCGGGGCCGCGGGATCGTGGAGGGCGTCGCCCGCGCGGCCGACGGCCTCGGCTGGTCGCCGCTGGAGGTGTCGCTCGTGTGGGCACGGGACCGGCCCGGCGTCACTGCCCCGATCGTCGGGGCCCGCACAGCCGCGCAGCTCAAGGGCGCCCTCGGCATCGAGGAGCTGGCCCTGCCGCCGGAGATCGTGGACGCCCTCGACGACGTGTCGGCCGACTGAGGGCACCCTTCCGGGAACGACCGAGAGACGGGAGAGACGATGGCCAGGATCCAGCGCCGCCCACCGGCGCGCGGGGTGGAGTGGGAGTTCGAGACGCTCGTGCTGCCCAAGGACTTCTCGCGCAATGTCGTCACCCGCGTGCTGGTCGAGCGCGCCGAGCACGGCGGGTGGGAGCTCGACCGGCTCCGCATCGGCAACGACGGCAAGCGGCGCGTGGTCCTGCGCCGCAAGATCATCCGCCAGCGGCTGACCCTCTTCGCCGGCTGACAGCTCTCGGGAGCATGGGGTGCGGACCCCATGGACGCTCCGTACGCGTGGTGCTCGACTCGGAGGAGCGGGGCCACCCCGGCCCCGGTGAGGGGACGACGCACATGGCGACACGCAGGCACCGCCCGGCACTCGGGATCGTCGAGCTCGCAGTGGACCCGGCCGACGTGGACCAGGAGACCTACCCGGTGCGGATCAGGTTGACCCGGCCGCTGACGGCCTACGAGGCCGAGGGGCTGGCGTCGGCCGAGCCGGGCCTGCGGAGCGAAGGCGATGCGATCGTGGTGCCCGCGGCGAGGCTCGACGACGTCGCCCGCGACGTCGACACCTGGAACGCCCGCCTCGAGCGGGTCCAGACGCGCGCCGACCAGCTCGAGGGCGAGATGCTCGTGGCCGACCAGCGTCGCTTCGAGGACCACGAGCGTCAGGCGCCGCGCCTCCAGAGCCAGCAGGTCAACGACCGCGGGCTGCACTGAGCGCGCTCCGGGCCGACGCCTACCAGCCCGACGAGCCCGGCCCGCCCTTGAAGGGGCCGGTGACCCGCGACGTGATCCAGCCGCCGTAGAAGCTGCCGGGCTGCGGCTGGACGACCTCGCCGTCGACCGTGCAGCTGTCGACCTGACCGGGATAGAGCGCCACGTGGTCGAGCAGCGCCTCGAAGCCCTTCGACGGTGTCAGGTAGGTCCAGGCCACGGCGGGGAGCACCGCGTCACCGACCACCAGGTCGTAGTAGGTGGCCTGGCCCTTCCACTCGCACCACGAGTTTCCCTGCCCCGGGCGCAGCAGGCCGCCGGCGAAGTCGCCGACCGGCAGGTAGTAGGTGGGCGGGTGACTGGTCTCCAGCACCCGCAGGCTGGCGGTGGTGTCGGCGACGACGACACCGCCATGGGTGACGACGACGTGCTCGGTGCTCGGCTCGACCCGCGGCGGTCGCGGGTAGTCCCACACGGACTCGGTCATGGCTCCAACCTACGACCCGCCCCTATCCCGGCGTCGTCACTCGTCCAGGCGACGCGAGGCCAGCCACGCCCGCCGGCGGCGCTCGGAGGCCTGTGCCAGCCACGCCTCCTCGATGATCTCGACCAGCTCGTCGCGCTCGACCTCGCCCACCCGGGAGGTGCGCAGCAGCACCGAGGGGTGGCCGTCGAAGTGCGCGGTGGTGAAGAAGGGCAGTCGCTCGTCCTGGAGCAGCGCCTGCTTGTCGCCCTCGGACGCGACCCAGATGACCACGACGTCGTCGTAGCGCTCACCGGTCTCCGGGTCGACCGCGTCGGGCCGCGGTGTCCTGAAGAACACGAACGACTTGCTGCCCACCTGGTAGACGGGGTTCTTCTCCGGGCGTACGACGCTCACGTGGGGCATCGCACGCGCGGTCGCGTGGATGTCGTCGATCGTCGCCGGGCGACTCACGACGAGATCGCTGCCTCGGCCCTCGCCCGGAGCTCGGCCACCATCGCGTCGGGGTCGTCGGCGGAGTAGACGGCCGACCCGGCGACGAAGACGTCCGCCCCGGCCTCGGCGCACCGCTCGATCGTCTCGAGCGAGACGCCACCGTCGACCTGCAGCCACGTCTCGACGCCGTGCTTGCGCATCAGCTCGCGGGCGGTGCGGATCTTGGGCAGGCACAGGTCGAGGAACTTCTGGCCGCCGAAGCCTGGCTCGACGGTCATGATCAGCACCATGTCGAGCTCCGGCAGCAGCGCCTCGTAGGGCTCGATCGGCGTCGCGGGCTTGAGCGCCATCGACGCGCGGGCGCCCTGGGAGCGGATCTCGCGGGCCAGCCGCACCGGGGCCTTGGCCGCCTCGGCGTGGAAGGTCACCGACCCGCACCCCGCCTCGGCGTAGGCCGGCGCCCACCGGTCGGCGTCCTCGATCATCAGGTGGGCGTCGAGGGGCTGCGAGGCGTGCGTGCTGAGGGCCTCGATCACGGGCAGGCCCAGCGTCAGGTTGGGGACGAAGTGGTTGTCCATCACGTCCACGTGCACCCAGTCGGCGCTGGGGATCCGGGCCACCTCGTCGGCGAGGCGCGACAGGTCGGCGTTGAGGATGCTCGGCGTGATCTGGATGCCCACGGGCCGAGCCTAGTGACTCCCGGGGCCGTCCAGGCGGGCGGCACGGCTCCCGGCCGGTACGACGACGTGGAGCGCGTTGCGGTCGACCTCGAAGGTCGCGGTGGTGGTCGCCGCGATCTCGCCGTCGAGGTTGACCGGGAGCGGCTCGTCGGTGACCAGGCGCAGGCGCCGGGTGGTGACGTGGTGCACCCGGTCGTGCTCGACGAGGTGGCCGGTGCGGAGCAGACGTGCCACCGAGACGTGGTCGCGCAGCCGACCCTGCTCCACGGCGTACACGTCGAGGAGGTGGTCGTCGATCGAGGCACGCGGCGCGACCGTGAGACCACCGCCGTAGTGCCGGCCGTTGCCGACAGCGACCTGCATCAGGTCGGTCAGCTCGAGGGCGGTGCCGTCGTCGAGCTCGAGGCGGGCCGCGAACGGCCGGTGGGACCGGTACGCCGCCAGCGTGGCGGCCGGGTAGGCGAAGCGGCCGAGCCGCTGCTTGAGCGCCGGGGTCAGCCGCTGGGTCACGGCGACGGAGAGGCCGACCGAGGCGACGTTGAGGTAGGCGCGCCCGTCCACGCGCCCGAGGTCGACGTCCACCACACGTCCGTGGACGAGCGTGTCGACTGCAGCCGCGAGGTCGCCGGGGATGCCGAGCGTGCGGGCGAAGTCGTTCGCGGTCCCCAGGGGCAGCACGCCGAGCGCGGTGCCCGTGCGGGCGACCATCGCGGCCGCGCAACCGACGGTGCCGTCCCCGCCACCGACCACCAGCAGGTCGGGCTCGGACTCGACGGCCACCGCGAGCGCCTCGAGGAGCTCGAGGCCGCCGTGCACCGGGTGCACCGTCACGTCGTCCGAGACGCCGCGGACCGTCGCCTCCACAAGCGGGAGGGCACGGGCGCCCCGGCGGGCGGCCGTGTTGACGACCACCGCGACGCGACCCGTGCGCGGTCGGGCGGAGCTGTCGTGCTTCATGGGTCGACGTTAGGTCGGCCAGGTGAGAGGAGGATGAGGACGACCTGTGCGCGGGCTGTGCCGGTCTCGGGGACACGCGCCCGCCGTCCGGACGATGATGCGCGCATGGGTCTCTTCTCCCGCCGCCCGCAAACGGCACCGGCGACCGCCTGGCAACCTCCGGAGCCTGGGCACTGCTCCTGTGTGCGGCACCTCGACGACGAGCTCCTCAAGGCGTCCGTCCCTCTCGCGGCCTACGTCGCGGACGAGGGCTTGGCGCCGCAGACCGTCACCGACCTCGTCGAGTGGGGCGCGCTCGCAGCTGACCCGACCCACGACATCCACCAGCGCCTTCCCGACTCGGACGTGCTGTTCACGTGGACGCTCTGGGTCGGCGACGAGGCCCGCAGCCACTACGACGACGACGCGGAGGTCGAGCTGGATGCCGCGCTGGCGCTGCAGCCGGGGGTCGAGGAAGTGGACTGGATGGACCGCGAGGTCTTCCACCTCGCGGCGCCGACGCTCTGCCGCGACGGTGTCGTCGCCGCCGGTGCCCTCGCGCTGCTCGACGACCGCGTCCGGACCCCGTCGGACGACTAGGCCTCCTCGGGCTCCGGCGGTGCCTCGACACCCTCCGCCTCGTCGCGCGCCGCCCACTCGAGCAGGGGGGCGATGTCGAATGGGTGGTCGTCGATCGTGGCGTGGAGGTCGCCGATCGCGGCGAACCGGTCGGGCATCGTGTAGATCGTGAAGTCGTCGGGCACGCAGTCGTCGACCTCGTTCCAGCGGATCGGCGCCGACACGCGGGCCTCCGGCACCCCGCGGACCGAGTAGGCGGCGGCGATCGTGTGGTCGCGCGCGTTCTGGTTGTAGTCGACGAACAACTGGGAGGGGTCGCGGTCCTTGCGCCACCAGGCGGTCGTGACGTCTCCGCCGGACCGCCGCTCGACCTCCCGCGCGAACGCCAGCGCGCCGCGTCGTACGTCCTGGAAGCCGTGGTCCGGCGGGATCCGCACGTAGACGTGCATCCCCGACCCGCCGCTGGTCTTGGGGAACCCGACCGCACCGAGCTCGTCGAGCACCTCGTGGGCGACGTGGGCGACCCGCTGCACGGTGGCCCAGTCGCACGCGGGCCCGGGGTCGAGGTCGATGCGCCACTCGTCGGGCTTCTCGGTGTCGCCGCGCCGGCTGTTCCACGGGTGGAACTCGACCGTCGACATCTGGACCGCCCAGATGACGCTCGCGAGCTCGGTCACGCAGAGCTCGTCGGCGGTGCGCTTCCAGCGCGGGAAGAACAGCTGGACCGTCTCCACCCACTCGGGCGCACCGGCCGGCAGCCGCTTCTGGTGCACCTTGTCGCCGGCCAGGCCCTTCGGGAACCGGTGCAGCATGCACGGACGCTCGAGGAGCGCGTTGACGATCCCGTCACCGACAGCCAGGTAGTACTCGACGAGGTCGAGCTTGGTCGCACCGCCCGGCGACGCGTCGGAGGGCGGGAAGTAGACCCGGTCGGGGTTCGTGACCTTGACGACGCGGTGGTCGACCTCGACCTCGATGAACGGCGACGCCATGCCGAGGAGCCTAGCCGGGAGCGAGGGTGTGGCCGGGCTGCTACGGCGCCGAGGTCTCCGAGGGCTGCTGCTGGCCGCCCTGTTGCTGGCCTTGCTGCTGCTGGCCCTCCTGCTGCTGGCCCTCCTGCTGCTGGGGCTGCTGGTCGCCGGGCTGGGGCTCCTGCGGCTCGTCGACGGTCACGGTGACGACGTCGGACCAGCCCTCGTCGGCGTACTGGCTCTCGGGACGGTGCCAGCGGAACTCGGTGGTCTCCGCGACGGGCACGGCGACGCGCGAGAGGCCGTCGCGCGCGGCGAGGACGGGCTTGCCGACCGGGGCCCACTGGCCGCCGGGGGCGCGGGACTCGAGCACGAGCGGGTCGCCGGTCACGCGTCCCGACCCGTCGGTGACCCGTCCGGTGAGCTCGACCTGCTCGTCGGGCTTCACCTGCTGCCGACCTGCCGCGATGCTCGTGGACAGCGACACACCCTCGAAGTCGAAGGTCGACCCCGAGGCCCGCACGGCGTCGAGGTTGAACGCCTTTCCGTCGCACCCGAAGCCGGTGACGGCGAAGCCCGGTCCGTCGCCGTGGTCGGCGGCGAACTGGGCCGTGGTGGCGGAGCCGAGCTGGTCGACGACCGTGCCGGAGGCGAGGTCGACGAGCGTCCAGTCGTAGGTGAGCGCGGCGGAGGACACGGTGGTCCAGGACCCGGACGGGACCGACACGGCTGCGCGGCCGCGCCACGCGGTGCCGGCGGGACTCTGCCGGCTGACGGTCATGACCCACGAGACGCCCGAGCTGCCGCCCGTGGCCGCGACGGCGACCGACGAGTCGAGCCCGGCGAGGGAGTCGAACGAGGCGTAGGGGCCCGCCGCACTTCCGGCGCCGGTCGGGACCAGGCCCAGCGACCGCCGTCCGAGCGGAGCGGCGTAGGGGCCGAGGTTGATGCGCGAGGCGGGCGCGGCGGCGTTGCCGAGCAGGTCGGCGCAGCCGACGTAGGTGAGGTAGACGTCGGAGTCACCGGTGGTGGGTCCGGACAGCGTGCGCGTGCCTCCCGCCGCGTGGGCGGGGCTGCTCACCAGGCTCGTCCCCACGGCCAGGGTCAAGGTCGTGGCGGCCAGGGCCGTCATGATGCTGCGCACGTGCATGGATTCCTGCTCCCCGTGACACGGCACACCCCTCCGGTGTGCCGAGCTGACTCCCATCATGTCGGTCAAAGCAAAGGATGTGAACCGCCCGTGCGCGGAAGTCACCCCAATTGGTGGCCGATCAGCGGCACACCTGCGAGTCGCGGGCCGGGATCCGCGACGTCGGTCCCTGTCGTACGCCGCGGCTAGGTTGGGCGCCATGCCGCTGCGAGGTCCCGACGTCGCTCGTCATCCCGTCCGTCGTGTCGAGGCACGCGCCGACCACGAGCTGGCGCAGCGCCGCTACCCCGCCTCCGTCCCGGCGGTCGCCCAGGTGCTGCGCGATGGCCTCGACCTCTCTCCGGGCGTCACGTTCCTCGTCGGGGAGAACGGGTCCGGCAAGTCCACCCTGGTGGAGGCCGTGGCGATCGCGTTCGGTCTGTCGCCCGAGGGCGGCAGCACGCACAGCCGTCACTCCACCAGGGCCACGGAGTCGCCCCTCGCCGACGCCCTCCGGCTGGTCCGGGGCGCCGGTGCGAGCAGGTGGGGGTTCTTCCTGCGCGCCGAGACGATGCACGGGTGGTACTCCTACGTCGAGGAGCACCCGAGGACGAGCGGCGACGCCGATGTCGCGTTCCACGAGATGAGCCACGGCGAGTCGTTCCTCGCGGTGCTCGAGTCGCGGTTCACGGGTCCGGGCTTCTTCTGCCTCGACGAGCCCGAGGCGGCGCTGTCGTTCTCCTCGACCCTGGGGCTCGTCGCGGCGCTGCAGCGGATCGTGCCCCGCGGCGGGCAGGTCCTGTGCGCCACCCACTCCCCCGTGCTCGCGGCGATGCCCGGTGCCCGGATCCTCGAGGCCGGGCCGTGGGGCCTGCGCGAGTCGGCGTGGGAGGACCTGGAGGTCGTCGACCACTGGCGGCGCTACCTCGCCGAGCCGTTGGCCTACCTGCGCCACCTGCAGGACGACTGAGCGAGCGCGGTCCGGGCTCGGGTCACGCCCGTCGGCGCAGGGTGGCCGCGAACATCGCGTCGGTGCCGTCGCGGTGGGGCCACAGCTGGAAGCGGTCGACCTCGTCCGTGTCGTCGCGGCGGTCGAGCACGGCGCGCACGACGTCGCTCGTCTCGGCCACCACCGGCGAGCACGTTGCGTAGACCACCACACCGCCGGGTCGCACCGACTCGAGCGCGGAGTCGAGGAGCACCTGCTGGATCCCGACGAGCTCTTCGACGTCCTGGGGCGTGCGCCGCCAGCGCGACTCGGGCCGTCGCCGCAGCGCGCCGAGCCCGGAGCACGGCGCGTCCACGAGCACCCGGTCGAAGGTGCCGGGGACCCAGGCCGGCCGCATGCCGTCGCCGGCGAGCACGTGCGCGGAACCCTCCGGTGCCCGGCGGAGAGCGGACGCCACCAGGGCGGCGCGGTGCGGCTGCCGCTCGTTGGCGACGAGCACGGCGCCGCGCTGGGCGGCGAGCGCCGCGAGGAGTGCCGCCTTGCCGCCCGGTCCGGCGCACAGGTCGAGCCACCGCTCGTCGCGGCCCTCCACCGGGGCGTCGGCCAGCGCGAGCGCGACGACCTGCGAGCCCTCGTCCTGGACCCCGGCGCGTCCCTCGGCGACGGCCGGCACCCCGGACGGGTCGCCACCGGCGAGCGTCACGGCGTACGGCGACCGGCCGGTGCGGGTGCCACCGGCCTCCTCGAGTTCCTCGACGCTCGCCTGGCCGGGTCGGGCGACGAGCGTGACCCGCGGCGGTGCGTTGTCGGCCTCCAGCAGCGCGTCGAGCTCGTCGTCGTCGCCCAGCGTGCCGGTCAGCGCCTGCGCCAGCTCCTCGACGACCCAGCGAGGGTGGGACCGGGCGACGGCCAGGTGGCCGTGCGGGTCCTCCACGCGGTCGGGGGCGACCTCCTCGACCCAGCCGGCGAGGTCGCGCCGACTGATCGAGCGGAGGACGGCGTTGACCAGGCCGGCGGGCCCCTGTCCGACGGTCGCCCGGACGAGGTCGACGCTGGTCGAGATGGCCGCGTGGTCCGGGACGCGCATCGACAGCAGCTGGTGCGTCCCGAGCCGCAGCACGTCGCGCACCTCCGGCTGGAGCCGCGGCTTGGTGAGGCTGGCGTCGATCACGGCGTCGTACAACCCGTGCATCCGGATCGCCCCGGACGACAGCTCGGTGGCCAGCGCGGCGTCACGTCCGGTGAGCCCGTGCTTGCGCAGGACCTGCGGCAGGACGAGGTTGGCGTACGCGTCGTCCGTGCGCACCGCCGTGAGCACGTCGAGTGCCGCGCGGCGCGCCTTGTCGACCGGGCGGCGGCGGTCACCCACCGAGGTGCTCCCGCACGAGCCGCTTCGGCGCCTTGGTCGCCCAGGCGTCGGTGATGATCTCCTCGAGCTCGTCGCGGCCGATCTCCCCGAGCCGCGACAGCTGCACGAGCACGGCTGAGTAGCCCCTGAAGTGGTCGATGGTGAAGAACGGCATCGACTCGTCCGCGACCAGGGCGTCCTTCTCCACCTCGGTCGGCGTCGTGATGACGACCAGGTCGTCGTACATCTCCCCCGTCGCGGGGTCGACGGCCGTCCTGTGCGGCGCGCGGTAGAGGACGAACCCCTTGCCCTTGTCGCCGCGGGGCACCTTCCAGGTGGGCCGGTCGCCCCACGAGATGCCGAGCTCGGTCTCCGGCAGGCTGCCGCAGATCTCGTCGACGTCCTCGGGTCGAGCGGGCCGGCTCACGAGGTGGCGTCCTGCCCGCCGAGGCGGACGCCCGACTCCAGTCGCACGCCGCGGGCCCAGTCGGCGGCGGCCATCTGCTTCTTGCCGAACGCCTTGACCTGCCCGAGCTCGACGGGAGCGGTGGCGGTGCCGACGTAGACGGCGTTCTTGGTGACCTCCAGGACGCCCGGGTCCAGCGGCTCACGCTCGACCGCGCGCACCGGCCCGATCTTGATGCGCTCGCCCTCGAAGGTGCTCCACGCGCCGGGGGCGGGCTCGCAGGCCCGGACCTGCCGGTCGATGGCGACCGCGGGGTGGTTCCAGTCGATGCGCGCGTCCTCCACGAGGATCTTCGGAGCGAACGAGACGCCGTCCTCCTGCTGCTCGCGCGCCTCGAGGGTGCCGTCCTCGATCCCGTCGAGGGTCTGCACCAGCAGGCCCGCTCCTCCCTCGGCGAGGCGGGCGAGGAGGTCACCGGCGGTGTCGGTGGGCCGCACGCGCTCGGTCATCACCCCGAAGACCGGCCCGGCGTCGAGGGCCTTGACGATCCGGAAGGTCGTCGCACCGGTGACCTCGTCGCCGGCCCAGAGCGAGTGCTGCACCGGGGCCGCGCCGCGCCACGACGGGAGCACGGAGAAGTGCAGGTTGATCCAGCCGTGCGGCACGAGGTCGAGCGCTGACTGGGGCAGCAGGGCGCCGTAAGCCACGACCGGGCAGGCGTCGGGGCGCAGGTCGGCGAGCGCCTGCTGGAAGTCCGGGTCACGGGGGTGCTCGGGCTTGAGGACGGGTACGCCGAGCTCCTCCGCGCGCTGGGCGACCGGGCTGGCGACCAGCTTGCGACCGCGCCCGCTCGGGGCGTCGGGGCGGGTGACGACGCCGACGAGCTCGTGCCGGCTGGCGGCGATCGCGTCGAGGGCGGGCAGCGCGACCTCGGGCGTGCCGGCGAAGACGACGCGCATCAGCTGGGGACCTTCATCGGGCGAATCCGTTCGTCGGGTGGGGGCTGAACCTGACCGTCGGCCGCTCGAGGCCGAACCACTCGGACTCGCGGATCTCCTTCATCGCCGCCTTGCGCGCGGCGGTGTCGAGCTTGTCGATGAAGAGGATGCCGTCGAGGTGGTCGGTCTCGTGCTGCATCGCGCGGGCGAGCAGCTCCGACGCCTCGATCCGCTGCGGCTCGCCGTACATGTCGAAGCCGGTGGCCACGACCGAGAGCGCGCGCAGGCAGTCGTAGGTGAGCTCGGGGAGGGAGAGGCAGCCCTCCGCGCCGTCCTGCGTCTCGTCGGAGAGCTCGAGCGAGGGGTTGACCAGGTGGCCGACCTCGCCGTGGACGTTCCAGGTGAACACCCGCAGGCCCACGCCGATCTGCGGCGCGGCGAGGCCTGCGCCGGGAGCGGCGAGCATCGTGTCGGTCAGGTCGGTGACGAGCTGGCGGACCTCGCGGTCGAAGTCGTCGACCTCGACCGCGCGCTGGCGCAGCACGGGGTCACCGAAGAGACGGATGGGCTGGACGGCCACGGATCTCCTTCGCTCGGCTGGGTCGGGCTGGACGGGGCTGGACGGGGTGGGACGGGTGCGATCGGGCAGTGGCCAAGTCTAGGGAGGCACCAGCGGGGACGTGAGGGCGGCCGGGCGGCCCCTCAGATCGTCAGGGGGTCGACCTGGATCCGCACGGGGTCGAGCTTGCGGGCCGAGCGCACCCGCTGGAGGTCGCCGAGCGACCGGGAGAGCGCCTCGCCGCTGGAACGGGGAACGCGCAGCAGGACGCGGTGCTCGTCGTCGGCGGGCACCGGGCCGAGGACCTCGGCGCCGGCCGGGAGGTCGAGCAGGTGGAGGACGTCGTCGAGCGCGCCGAGGTCGCCGGTGACGGTGGCCAGCCGGGCGGCCGGCGGGAGGTGCGCCTGTGAGCGCTCCTGGGCTTCCCGGCGGGCGAAGCCGGCCGGGTCCCACCGCACGAGCGCCTGGAGCGCGGGGTGGGCGGGGTCGCCGACCGCGACGACGTGGCCGCCGGCCCGGACCAGCGCCGCCGCGTTGAGCCAGCGACGCAGCGCCTCCTCGGCGGCCCGCAGGTCGTCCCGGGCCAGGCTCAGCCACGTGTCGAGGACGACCACGGCGGCGTACCCCTCGTCGGCGACGGGCTCGGCACCGACGGTGGCGACGACGAGGTCGGCCGAGCCACCGACCCGGTCGACCACCCGGTCGCCGCTGGAGCTGCGGACGGTGGTGCCGGGGAACATCCGGCCCAGCTCCTCCGCGGTGCGGGCCTCACCCCGGACGGGCGCGCGAAGACCGTGGCCGCCGCACGTGGGGCACGCCCAGACCGCCTCGACGTGGCCGCACCAGCGGCAGCGCGGCGGGACCGCCGGTCCGTCGACGACCAGCGGACCGGTGCAGACGGCGCAGCGGGCCGGCGCGCGGCAGGTGTCGCAGGCCAGGGACGCGGCGTAGCCGGCGCGGGGCGTCTGCACGAGCACGGGACCGGTCGCGAGGCCGTGCCGGATGGCGTCGTAGGCCGTGCGCGGGACGCGGGTGCCGACGGAGCGGTCCTCGGCCGGCACGACCTCGACGCGGGCCCGGCGCCGGAGCACGTCACGTGGGACCGCCAGCTCGTGCGCCCACCCGCTGGCGACCAGCTGCTGCGCCTCCGGGGTGCGGGCCACGCCGCCGAGGAGCGCCGCCGTGCCCTGCTGCTCGGCGCGGACGAGGAGCACCTCGCGGGTGTGGGGGTAGGGCGCCCGCGGCTCCGCGTGGAGGTCGTCGCCGTCGTCCCACAGCACCAGCAGGCCGAGGTCGCGCACGGGTGCGAAGACGGCGGAGCGCGTGCCGACGACGATCCGCCGGGCTCCGCGGGACACGGCCAGGAAGTCGCGGTAGCGCGCGGCCGGGCCGCCGTCGGCGGTCAGGCAGACGTGGTGCCCCTCCCCCAGCCGTTCGGCCAGCGCGGCATCGACCCGGGCGACATCACGCCGGTCCGGGACGCAGACGAGCGCGCCCCGCCCGGCGGCGTACGTCGTCGCGACCGCCTCGGCGACCATCGCGGGCCAGTCATCCCCCGGGGCAGCCGCCCACACCGCGCGGGGCGACCCACCGGAGGCGAGGTGGCGCAGGAACGCGTCGGCGTGCGCGACCTCCGACCACGTCGTCGGCCCTGCGACCGCGGGCGCGTCGGGCGCGGGTGGCGACGCGACCTTCTCGGTGGCGGCGTGGCGGGGCGGCACGGCGAGGCGGAGCACGTCGGACCGCGCGCCGGCGTACCTCCGGGCGAGGGTCTCGCTCAGCTCGGCGATGTCCGGCGCCAGCACCGGCTCCGGGCTCACCACCCGGCGCAGCGGCTGGAGCTTGCCGGTGTGGTCGGTGTGGCTGGTGCGCTCGACGACGTAGCCGTCGACGTCCTGGCCGGCGAAGCGCACCTTGACCCGGGCGCCGGGGACCGCGGTCTCCGCCATCGCCGTCGGCACGGCGTAGTCGAAGGGGCGGTCGAGGTGGGCCAGCGCGATGTCGACCAGGACGCGCGCGACCGGGTCGGTGTCGGCCGGCCGCCAGGCGGCAGCCTTCCGCCGTCGGGTGGCGGCCGCCTTGGCCTTGGCGTCATCCACGGCAGCACGAAGCCCCGGAAGCATCTCGGCTTCCGGGGCTTCGTGGGACGTCATGCGGCCGATTCTGTCAGCGGGCCCCGACAGCCCTGGCTGCGGACCTGCCGGTCAGATGCCGGCGGCGGCCTTCAGCTTGTCGGCGCGGTCGGTGTTCTCCCAGGTGAACTCGGGGAGCTCGCGACCGAAGTGGCCGTAGGCCGAGGTCTGCGCGTAGATCGGGCGGAGCAGGTCGAGGTCGCGGATGATCGCGGCGGGGCGGAGGTCGAAGACCTCGAGGACGGCGTCCTGGATCTTCTCGTCCGGGACCACGCCGGTGCCGAAGGTCTCGATGAACACGCCGACGGGCGCGGCCTTGCCGATGGCGTAGGCGACCTGCGCCTCGCAGCGGCGGGCCAGGCCGGCGGCCACGACGTTCTTGGCGACCCAGCGCATCGCGTAGGCGGCGGAGCGGTCCACCTTGGACGGGTCCTTGCCGGAGAACGCGCCGCCGCCGTGGCGGGCCATGCCGCCGTAGGTGTCGACGATGATCTTGCGGCCGGTGAGGCCGGCGTCGCCCATCGGGCCGCCGATGACGAAGGTGCCGGTCGGGTTGACCAGCATCCGGTAGCCGTCGGAGGGCAGGTCGACGTCGGCGAGCACGTGGTCGATGACCTGCTGCTTGATGTCGGCCTCGAGCGTGGCGTGCTCGATGTCGGGGTCGTGCTGGGTCGAGAGCACGACGGTGTCGATGCGCAGGGGCCGGTCGTTCTCGTCGTACTCGATCGTGACCTGGGTCTTGCCGTCGGGGCGTAGGTAGCCGAGCGTGCCGTCCTTGCGGACCTCGGTGAGGCGCTGGGCGAGCCGCTGCGCGATGGTGATCGGGAGCGGCATCAGCTGCGGGGTGTCGTCGCAGGCGTAGCCGAACATCAGTCCCTGGTCGCCGGCACCGCGCTTGTCGAGCTCGTCCTCCGACGAGCCGACCCGCGACTCGTGGCCGGCGTCGACGCCGGCGGCGATGTCGGTGGACTGGGCGCCGATCGCGACCTGGACGCCGCACGTGTGACCGTCGAAGCCCTTGTCGGAGGAGTCGTAGCCGATGTCGAGGATCGCCTTGCGGACGATGTCGGCGACCGGCGCGTAGGCCTGGGTGCGGACCTCGCCGGCGACGACGACCAGACCGGTCGTCAGCAGCGTCTCGACGGCCACGCGCAGGTTGGCCTTGTCGGGGTCCTCGGCCATGAGGTAGTCGAGGACCGAGTCGCTGATGCGGTCGGCGATCTTGTCCGGGTGACCCTCGGTCACGGACTCGGAGGTAAAGAGGCGTCCAGCCACGTCGTCACTCGCTTCTTCTGTCGAACGGTTCGGTCACAAGGTACCCGCTGCCCAGCATCCGGGACGTATGTCTCAGCCGGCGAATCGCCGGGCGACCTCGTCCCAGATGACGTGGGCGAGCGCGGTCTTGGAGCCGCGCGGGACCTCTACGGCGGCGCCGTCGGCGGCCAGGACGACCGCCTCGTTGTCGGTGCTGCCGAACACGGCTCCCCCGCTGACGTCGTTCACGACGAGGAGGTCGCAGCCCTTGCGGGCCAGCTTGGCGCGGCCGAGGTCGAGCACGGAGCCGGTGGCGTCGCCGGTCTCGGCAGCGAAGCCCACGATGACGGCACCCTCGCGGGCGCGGTCGTGGGAGATCTCCGCGAGGATGTCGGGGTTCTGGGCCAGCTCGATCGCCGGCGCGGACCCGTCGTCGGCCTTCTTGATCTTGGCCTCGCTCACCGCGGTCGGGCGGAAGTCGGCAGGAGCGGCGGCCATCACCACCGCGTCAGCCGTGGCGGTCGCGGCGACGACCGCGTCGCGGAGCTGATCGGTCGTCTCGACGCGTACGACGTGGACGCCGGCCGGGTCGGGCAGTGTCACGTTGGCGCTGACGAGCGTGACGTGGGCGCCGCGCGAGGCGGCGGCCCGGGCGAGGGCGTAGCCCTGGAGCCCGGAGGACCGGTTGCCGAGGAACCGGACCGGGTCGAGGTACTCGCGGGTGCCGCCGGCGGAGACGACCACCTTGCGGCCGGAGAGGTCCTGGGTGGCGTCGGCGCCGCGGTCGAGGAGACCGCGGACGAGCTCATAGATCTCACCCGGCTCGGGCAGGCGGCCCTTGCCGGTGTCGGCGCCGGTGAGCCGGCCGACGGCGGGCTCGATGACGACGGCACCGCGCTCGCGGAGGGTGGCGACGTTGGCCTGCGTCGCCGGGTGCTCCCACATCTCGGTGTGCATCGCGGGAGCGAACACCACCGGGCAGCGCGCGGTGAGGAGCGTGTTGGTGAGGAGGTCGTCGGCGAGGCCGTGGGCCGCGCGGGCGAGCAGGTCGGCGGTCGCCGGTGCGACCACGACCACGTCGGCCTGCTGGCCGATGTGGACGTGGGGCACGGCGTGGACGTCGGTCCAGACGTCGGTGGCGACCGGCTTGCCCGACAGGGCCGACCAGGTCGGGGCGCCGACGAACTGCAGGGCCGATGCCGTGGGCACGACGGTGACGTCGTGCCCCGACTCGGTGAACCGGCGGAGCAGCTCGCAGGCCTTGTAGGCCGCGATGCCGCCGGAGACCCCCAGGACGACCTTCACGGTCATCGAGAGGCTCGCGTCACTCCGTGGCGTCGCCGGCAGCGGCAGCCTCGGCGGCGGCGGCCTCGGCGGCGGGGTCGATGTCCTCGCAGGTCAGCAGGTCGTCGTTGATCTCGCGGAGCGCGATCGACAGCGGCTTCTCCTGGACGTGGGTGTCGACGAGCGGGCCGACGTACTCCAGCAGGCCCTCGCCGAGCTGGGAGTAGTAGGCGTTGATCTGGCGGGCACGCTGGGCGCTGTAGAGCACCAGCTTGTACTTGCTGTCGGTCTTGGTGAGCAGGTCGTCGATCGAGGGGTTGGTGACGCCCTCGGCGGCGATGGTGGGAGAAGCCACGGTGTGGGTGCCTCGCTAGTCAGATGTGGATGGAGCAGGTCCAACCATCAAGGCTACCAACTCCTCGGCAGCGGCGTGAACTTCGTGGTTGACGATGGTCACGTCGAATTCGCTCTCGGCCGCCAGCTCCGCCCGCGCGGTCTCGAGGCGGCGCTCGCGCTCGGCCTCGGTCTCGGTGCCGCGGCCGACGAGGCGGCGTACGAGCTCCTCCCACGACGGCGGCTTGAGGAACACGAACAGCGCCTCGGGCATCGTCTCGCGCACCTGACGGGCGCCCTGCAGGTCGATCTCCAGCATCGCGGGGTGCCCGGACGCGAGGGCGAGGTCGACCGGCCCGCGCGGGGTGCCGTAGCGGGCGGCCTTGTGGACCACGGCCCACTCGAGCAGGTCGCCCTTCTCGATCATCGCGTCGAACTCGTCGTCGGAGACGAACCAGTAGTGCACGCCGTTCTCCTCGCCCGGGCGGGGCGCGCGGGTGGTGGCGGACACCGAGATCCAGACCTCGGGGTGCGTCTCGCGCACCGCGGCGGCCACCGTGCCCTTGCCGACGGCGGTGGGGCCGGCGAGGACGATCAGCCGGGAGCGGGTGGGGGTGTTGCCGGACGGGGCGCCGGCGGGCGCCTCCGCCGGGGTGTCGGGGGTGTCGGTCACGAGGCGTCGGGGCCGAACTCACGCTCGAGCGCGGCGACCTGCTTGACGCCCAGCCCACGGACGCGGCGGCTCTCGGCGATGCCGAGCCGCTCCATCACCTGGCGGGCACGCACCCGACCGAGGCCGGGCACCGACTGGAGGAGCTCGACGACGCGCATCTTGCCGATGACCTCGTTGGTCTGGCCCTCGTGGAGCACGTCGACGATCGAGCCGCCGGAGTTCTTGAGGCGGTTCTTCACCTCGGCCCGCTCGCGGCGGGAGGCTGCAGCCTTGTCGAGGGCTGCCTGGCGCTGCTCGGGCGTCAGAGGGGGCAAGGCCACGAAAGCGATCCTTCTGGTGGGTCCGGCACGGTCCGAGATGGTGCGGGCCAATCTAGTCACGTCCGCGCGGCGCCTGCAATTGGCCCTGCGCCGGGGACCGCGCGACGTGACGTGCGCGACTTGTCAGGCTCTCCCTGAGCCTGTCGGCCCGTGCACGGCCTGACAAGTTCAGGGATCCCCGGCCGGCCGGGGATCGCTCGAGCGGCCGCGACGTCAGCGCGACAGCGGGGTCCCGCACACGTCGAGGGCGTGCTGCTCGACGGCGGCCATCGCGTCGACGGTGCGCTGCGCACCGACGGCTCGGGCGGCCGCCTCGATGTCCTCCCGCGCGTCGGCGTCGAGCCCGGCGGGCGGCTCGTCGGCCCGGTACGTCGACGGGTCGACGTCGTGCGCGTCGAGCGACTCCTCGAGCCGGCGGAGCGGCTCCACGACGGCCGACCACTCGTCGGCGATGTCGCGCGGCGCCTCGGCGGCGAGTGCCTCGTAGTCGTCGAGGGCGTCGAACACCGCGCCGGCGTCGTCGGAGGCAGCCACGTCGGTGAGGTCGGCCTGGTGGTCCTCGACCACCTCGCAGTAGTTGGCCTGCGGGTCGCTCGAGCAGCCGGTCACCGCCAGGCAGGCCAGGCAGGACACGCAGGCCAGGAGGACCGCCGGACCGGGGAGCTTCACGCCCCCAAGCCTCGCACGGCGTCGTTGCCGCGCCGGGCGGCGTCGCGGAGGGCACCCACGTCGGGGCCGGCCCGCAGCACCTCGCGCGAGGAGCTGGGCAGCGCCCACCGGGCCGCCGAGCCGAAGATGCGCGCCACGTCGTCGACCGTGCCGCCCTGCGCGCCGAAGCCCGGGACGAGGAGCGGACCGTTCACGTCGAGGTCCTCGTCGGTGTCGCCGATCGTGGCGCCGACGACCGCGCCGAACGACCCGACCGGCTCGGCCCCCGCGTTGGCGGCCCGCAGGTGGGCGAGGATCGTCCCGGCGACCGTGCCGTCGCCGGTGCGGGCGTGCTGCACCTCGGGACCCTCCTTGTTGGAGGTGAGGGCCAGGACGAACAGGCCGCCGCCGTGGCGCCGGCACGCCTCGAGCATCGGGTCGAGCGAGCCGAAGCCGAGGTAGGGGCTGGCGGTGACGGCGTCGGAGCCGAGCGGCGACGTGGGGTCGAGGTACGCGTCGGCGTAGGCCTGGCTGGTCGAGCCGATGTCGCCGCGCTTGGCGTCCATCAGCACCAGCGCACCGGCGGCGCGGGACTCCGCCACCACCCGCTCGAGGACGGCGACGCCGCGACTGCCGAAGCGCTCGTAGAACGCGCTCTGCGGCTTCACGACGCCGACCACCGGTGCGACCGCCTCGACCACCGTGAGCGCGAACCGCTCGAGCGACGCCACGTCGTCGTCGAGGCCCCACTCGTGCAGCAGCGCCGCGTGCGGGTCGATGCCGACGCAGAAGCGCCCGCGCTCCTCGATCGCGTGGGCGAGGCGGGTGCCGAAGGGGGTCATGCGTCCTCCTGGAGGGCTCGGAGTGCGAGGGCGGCCCGCAGGCGGGCCACCGTGGTCGGGTCGTGGAGCAGCGCGGTGCCGACCTGGACGGCGCTCGCACCGGCGTCGAGGTAGGCGCCGGCCGACCTCAGGTCGTGCACGCCGCCGCACCCGATGGTCGGGACCGCGGGCAGGGCACGGTGGACCTCGGCGACGCAACGCAGCGCGATCGGGGCGATGGCGGGGCCGCTGAGGCCGCCGGCCCGCCCGTCGGGGAAGGCGGCGGGCACGGCGTTGCCGACGACGACGGCGCTCGCGCCGGCCTCGTGGCACGAGCGCGCGCCCTCGACGATGCGGGAGACGTCGGGACGCAGCTTGGCCAGGACGGGCCGGTCGGTGGGGAACTCGCGGCGCACGGCCGCGATCACGCTGGCCGAGTGGTAGGGCTCGCGGACCTCGAACAACGCGGCGCCCACCTCGTCGGGGGCGCCGACGTTGACCTCGAGCCCCGCGACGCCGGGGGCACGGCTGAGCCGGCGCGCGAGGTCGGCGTACTCCCCCATCGTCGAGCCGGCGATCGACACGAAGACCCGCGCGCCGGCGCGCACCAGCCAGGGCAGCTCGGTGGCGAGGAAGTGCTCGAGCCCGGGGTTGGGCAGGCCGACGGCGTTGACGAGGCCGCCGGGCACCTCGACGACCCGCGGGCCGGGACCGCCGGCACGGGCGTCGAGGGTGATCGAGCGGGTGACGAGGTCGAGGCCGGCCAGCCCGTCGGGTCCGGCGTACGGCTCGAGCTCGCGGCCGGTGCCCCCGCACCCGGCGGCGACCATCACGGGGCCCGGCAGCTGCGCGCTCACAGCACCTGCCCCAGCGCGTCCGGGAGCGCGTCCCACCGGATCCGGTCGCCGCGCACGACGGGGCCCTCGGCGCAGGCCCGCACGACCCGCTCCACCCCGTCCTCGCCGACCACGGGGAGGGGACACCCGTGGCAGAGGCCGGTGCCGCACGGGGTCGGGGTCTCGACCGCGACCTGGCTCCAGGCACCGGCGCGCTCGGCTGCCGCTGCCACGCTGCGGAGCACCGCGTGGGGGCCTGCCGCGTAGACGACGTCGGCGTCGCTGCGCTCGACGAGGCCCGCGACGTGGTCGGCGACGGTGCCGCGCTGACCGACGGAGCCGTCGGCGGTGAGGACGGTGACGGACCGGGCCGAGCGCCTCGCCTCCAGCGCGGACAGCAGGTGCGCCTCGTCGGGCGCGGAGACGACCAGCGAGACCGCGCACCCGCGCTCGCGCAGGCGCTCGGCGAGGGGGAAGAGCGGGGCCGCGGCGTAGCCCTCCCCGACGAGCAGGCACGAGACGGCGACCTTGGGCAGCGCGAACGGCCGGCCGAGCGGACCCGTGATCGCGATCCGCGCGCCGACGGGCTGGGCGGCGAGCCAGGTGGTGCCGCTCCCCCGCGCCTCGACCACGACGTCGAGCGTGGGCCCGAACGCGCTGGACGCCCGCACCCGGTGCACCCACAGGGCTCGCCGGGCCACGTGCCCGGCCACGCTGACGGCGACGAAGTTGCCGGCGCGGAAGCGCTCGGGCACGCCCGGCGCGGTGAGGGTGAGATGGCGGTAGCCGCCCACGCGCTTGGTGGCGACCACCTCGCCGTCGACGTGCACGCTGGGGTGGCTGCCGTCGACCGGTCCCCGCTCGTCAGCCATCCGTGGCGAGACCCCGCACGATGCGCCGGGGCCACAGCGGGCCCTCGTAGACGAACGCGGTGTAGCCCTGCAGCAGGTCGGCACCGGCCGCGAGCCGTCGCCGGGCGTCGTCGACGGTCGTGATGCCACCGACGCCGACGAGGGTGAGGTCGGGCCCGACGCGGTCGCGCAGCAGGCGTACGACGTCCTCCGACCGCTGGGTGAGCGGGCGTCCGCTCAGCCCGCCGGCCCCGACCTCCTCGACCCGGGACGCCGGCGTGGCCAGGCCGTCGCGACTGACCGTCGTGTTGGTGGCGATGATGCCGTCGAGCCCGGTGGCGAGCGCGAGGTCGGCCACGGCGAGCACGTCGTCGTCGCCGAGGTCGGGCGCGATCTTCACCAGCAGCGGCACCCGGTCGTCGAACCGCACCTCGTCGGCACGGCGGCGGACGGCCGCCAGGATCGGCTCCAGCTTCTCCACGGCCTGCAGGTCCCGCAGCCCGGGCGTGTTGGGCGAGGAGACGTTGACGACGAGGTAGTCGGCGTAGGGGGCGAGCAGCCCGGCCGACTTCTCGTAGTCGCGGGCGGCCTCGTCCTCGGGCACGACCTTGGTCTTGCCGATGTTCACCCCGAGGACGGTCGACCCGCCGCCGGCACGCCAGGCCGCGAGCCGACGGGCGACGACCTCGGCGCCGTTGTTGTTGAAGCCCATCCGGTTGACGATCGCCCGGTCGTCGGTGAGCCGGAACAGCCGCGGCCGCGGGTTGCCGGGCTGGGCCTCGCCGGTGACCGTCCCGACCTCGACGTGCCCGAAGCCGAGCGCGGCGAGCCCGTCGATGCCGACGGCGTTCTTGTCGAAGCCGGCGGCGAGGCCGAGCGGGTGGGGGAAGGTCAGGCCGAGCGCCCGCACCGGCGCCGCCGGCACCCGGACGGCCCGCGACGTGAGCGGCGCCGCCGTCCGGATCGCCCGGAACGCCGCGTGGTGGATCCGCTCCGCGTCGACCCGGGTCAGTGCCTGCTCGAAGAGGACGTCGTAGGGCCGCACCGTCAGGCGTCCCCGCCGGAGCGCGCGAGTGCGGCCCAGTCCTGCAGCGAGCGGACGCCGATGTCGCCTCGGCGCATCGCCTCCAGTCCCTGCACCGCGGCCCCGAGGCCCTGGATGGTGGTGATGCACGGGATGTCGGTGAGGACCGCCGCCGTGCGGATGTCGTAGCCGTCCGCGCGCGGCGAGCCGCCGCTCGTGGCGCCGTGAGGCGTGTTGATCACGAGGTCGACCTCGCGGTCGCGGATCAGCCCGACGATGGTCCGCTCGCCGCCCGGGCCCTCGCCCTCGGACTGCTTGCGCACCACCGTGGCCTGCACGCCGTTGCGGCGCAGCACCTCGGCCGTGCCCGCGGTCGCGAGGATCTCGAAGCCCATGTCGGCGATCTGCTTGACCGGGAAGATCATGTGCCGCTTGTCCCGGTTCGCGACCGACACGAAGACCTTGCCCGACAGCGGCAGCGAGCCGTAGGCCGCTGCCTGCGCCTTGGCGAAGGCCGTGCCGAAGAAGGCGTCGAAGCCCATCACCTCACCGGTCGAGCGCATCTCGGGTCCGAGCAGCGCGTCGACGGTTCGGCCGTCGGAGGTCTTGAAGCGGTCGAACGGCATGACCGCCTCCTTGACCGCGATCGGCGAGCCGTCGGGCAGGTGCCCGCCGTCGCCCTCCGCGGGCAGGACGCCGGCGGCGCGCAGGTCGGCGATCGTCTCCCCCAGCATCACCCGGGCCGCGGCCTTCGCCAGCGGCGTGGCGGTGGCCTTGGAGACGAACGGCACCGTCCGCGACGCGCGCGGGTTGGCCTCGAGGACGTAGAGCACATCGGAAGCGAGCGCGAACTGGATGTTCAGCAGCCCGCGCACCCCGAGCCCGCGGGCGATGGCCTCGGTCGAGCTGCGGATCCGGTCGATCTCCTCCCGCCCCAGGGTGATCGGCGGCAGCGCGCACGACGAGTCGCCGGAGTGGATGCCGGCCTCCTCGATGTGCTCCATGACACCGCCGAGGAAGAGCTCCTCGCCGTCGAAGATCGCGTCGACGTCGATCTCGACCGCGTCGTCGAGGAAGCGGTCGACCAGCACGGGCTGCCGCTCGTTGATCAGCCCGTTGGCGACGTAGCGCTCGAGGTACTGCTCGAGGGCGGCGTCGTCGTAGACGATCTCCATCCCGCGCCCGCCGAGGACGTAGGACGGCCGCACGAGGACCGGGTAGCCGATCTCGTGGGCGATCCGCTGCGCCTGGGGGTACGACGTCGCGGTGCCGTGCTTGGGAGCGGGCAGGCCCGCGTCGGCGAGGACGCGACCGAAGGCGCCACGCTCCTCGGCGAGGTGGATCGCCTCCGGGGTGGTGCCCACGATCGGCACCCCCGCGTCGGCGAGGCCCTGCGCGAGGCCGAGCGGCGTCTGCCCGCCGAGCTGGCACACGACTCCGGCCACCGGGCCGGCCTGCTGCTCGGCGTGGACGATCTCGAGGACGTCCTCCAGCGTCAGCGGCTCGAAGTACAGCCGGTCGGAGGTGTCGTAGTCGGTGCTCACCGTCTCCGGGTTGCAGTTCACCATGATCGTCTCGTAGCCGGCCTCGGCCAGCGCGAGCGAGGCGTGGACGCAGCTGTAGTCGAACTCGATGCCCTGGCCGATGCGGTTGGGCCCGGAGCCGAGGATGATCACGGCCTCCTTGCCCTCGGCGCGGGGCTGCACCTCGGTCTCCTCGTCGTAGGACGAGTAGTGGTACGGCGTGCGCGCGGCAAACTCGGCCGCACAGGTGTCGACGGTCTTGAAGACCGGCCGGATGCCCAGCGCGTGCCGCACGCCGCGCACCACGTCGGCGGACAGGCCGCGGATCTTCCCGACCTGCTCGTCGGAGAAGCCGTGCCGCTTGGCGAGGCGGAGCAGGTCGGGCGTCAGCTCGGTGGCCTCGATGAGCTGCACGGCGACCTCGTTGATCAGCGCGAGCTGGTCGACGAACCACGGGTCGATGGCGGTCGCGTCGAAGATCTCCTCCGGCGTCGCGCCGGCCCGGATGGCGTCCATGACCTTCTTGAGCCGGCCGTCGTGCGGGACCTTGATCTCCTCGAGCAGCGACGCCTTGTCGAGCTCGACGTACTCCTTGTGCCAGTCGAACGGCGCGTGCTTGCTCTCCAGCGAGCGCAGCGACTTCTGCAGCGCCTCGGTGAAGTTGCGGCCGATGGCCATCGCCTCACCGACGGACTTCATGTGGGTGGTCAGCGTCGGGTCGGCCTCGGGGAACTTCTCGAAGGCGAACCGCGGCACCTTGACCACGACGTAGTCGAGGGTCGGCTCGAAGGAGGCGGGCGTCTCCTCGGTGATGTCGTTCTGGATCTCGTCGAGGGTGTAGCCGATCGCGACCTTCGCCGCGATCTTGGCGATCGGGAAGCCGGTCGCCTTCGACGCCAGGGCGGAGGACCGCGAGACGCGCGGGTTCATCTCGATGACGATGAGACGCCCGTCGGCCGGGTTGACGGCGTACTGGATGTTGCAGCCACCGGTGTCGACGCCGACGGCGCGGATGATGCCGATCGCGAGGTCGCGCATCTTCTGGTACTCGCGGTCGGTCAGCGTCATCGCGGGTGCGACCGTGATCGAGTCGCCGGTGTGGACGCCCATCGGGTCGAGGTTCTCGATGGAGCAGACGATCACGCTGTTGTCGGCGCGGTCGCGCATCACCTCGAGCTCGTACTCCTTCCAGCCGAGGATCGACTCCTCGAGGAGCACCTCGGTGGTCGGGCTGGCGTCGAGGCCCGCCCCGCCGATGCGCCGCAGGTCGGTCTCGTCGTAGGCCATGCCGGACCCGGTGCCGCCCATCGTGAAGGACGGGCGGACCACCATCGGGTAGCCGAGGTCGTCGGCCGCGGCGAGCAGGTCGTCCACCGAGTGGCAGATGACGCTGCGGGCGGACTCGCCGCCGAGCTGCTCGACGATCTTCTTGAACTGCTGGCGGTTCTCGCCGCGCTCGATCGCCTCGATGGACGCGCCGATCAGCTCGACGCCGTACTTCTCGAGGACGCCGGCCTTGTCGAGGGCCATCGCGCAGTTCAGCGCGGTCTGCCCGCCCAGGGTGGCGAGCAGCGCGTCGGGACGCTCCTTGGCGATGACCTTCTCGACGAACTCGGGCGTGATCGGCTCGACGTAGGTCGCGTCGGCGAACTCCGGGTCGGTCATGATCGTGGCCGGGTTGGAGTTGACCAGGACGACCCGCAGGCCCTCCTGTCGCAGCACCCGGCACGCCTGGGTGCCGGAGTAGTCGAACTCGCAGGCCTGGCCGATGATGATCGGCCCGGAGCCGATGACCAGGACGCTCTCGATGTCGGTGCGCTTCGGCATCTCAGGCCTTCCCTTCCATCAGCGCGGTGAAGCGGTCGAAGAGGTACGCCGCGTCGTGGGGGCCGGCGGCCGCCTCGGGGTGGTACTGGACGGAGAAGCTCGTGAGCCGGCCGTCGGCGTCGCGGAGCTCGAGGCCCTCGACGACGTCGTCGTTGAGGCACACGTGGCTGACCGACGCCTCGCCGAACTCGGTGGTGGTCGAGCCCTCGAGCGGGGCGTCGACCGCGAACCCGTGGTTGTGGGCGGTGACCTCGACCTTGCCGGTGGTGCGGTCCATCACCGGCTGGTTGATGCCCCGGTGGCCGTACTTCAGCTTGTAGGTGCCGAAGCCGAGCGCGCGGCCGAAGAGCTGGTTGCCGAAGCAGATCCCGAAGTAGGGGATGCCGGCGCGCAGGGCGTCCTGCAGCAGCCGCACCTGGCCGGTGGTGGCCGCGGGGTCGCCCGGGCCGTTGGAGAAGAACAGCCCGTCGGGGCTCAGGGCCTGCACGTCCTCGATGGTCGACGTGGCCGGGAGCACGTGCACCTCGATGCCGCGCTCGCTCATCATCCGCGGGGTGTTGGACTTGATGCCGAGGTCCACGGCGGCGACGGTGAAGCGCTTCTCACCCTGTGCGGGAACGACGTAGGCCTCCTGCGTGGAGACCGCCTCGCTGAGGTTGGCGCCGGCCATCTCGCCCGACTCCCGCACCCGGTCGAGCAGGCGCCGGGGGTCGGTCTCCGTGGTCGAGATCCCGACCCGCATCGCACCGCGCTCGCGCAGGTGGCGGGTCAGCGCGCGGGTGTCGACACCGCTGATGCCGACGACGCCCTGGTCGCGCAGGTCGTCGTCGAGGCTGCGCACGCTGCGCCAGTTCGATGGCACGCGCGCGGGGTCGCGCACGACGTATCCGGCGACCCAGATCCGGGAGGACTCGGGGTCCTCGTCGTTCATGCCGGTGTTGCCGACGTGCGGGGCCGTCATCACGACGACCTGGCGGTGGTAGCTGGGGTCGGTCAGGGTCTCCTGGTAGCCGGACATGCCGGTGGAGAAGACCGCTTCGCCGAAGGTCTCGCCCTCGGCTCCGAACGACTCACCGCGAAAGGTGCGCCCGTCCTCGAGGACCAAGAGCGCTGCGGTCAGATTTCTGGCAGGCGGAGCCATGCCGTACCTCCTTCTCCGCCTCACGGGACGGATCGTTAAAGGATGTTCGAGCCGCCGCCGACCCTACCAGCGCCACCGCTCCCGGACGGCATCGTGTCGGCCTGTCGAGACAGGACCGCGGCACCGCCTCACCACGGCGTCAGCGCCAGCTCCGGGCCGTCCCAGCGTCGCCGCAGCCAGCGGTCGTGGGAGGCGAGGACGACGCCTCCCGCCGCGGACGCGAGCGCCTCCTCCAGCTCCCCCGCGAGCGCGAGCGAGACGTGGTTGGTGGGCTCGTCGAGCAGCAGGAGGTCGGGGGCGCCCGCGATCGCGACCGCCAGGCCCAGCCGCCGGCGCTGCCCGACCGACAGGCTGCCGACGGGCGTGCGGTGGTCGCGCGGGTGCAGCAGCCCCAGCTCCCGCAGCGCCGGGGCGCCGGGCAGGTGCCGGACGGCGTCGTCGTACGTCGCCAGCGCGGAGCGACCCGGATCGGTCACCTCCGGGTCCTGGGTGAGCTCGCGGACCGTGCGCGCCGAGACGGCGACCGTGCCGCCGGTGGGCGCCAGGCGGCCGGACAGGGTGCCGAGGAGCGTGGACTTGCCCGACCCGTTGGGGCCCGTCAGCAGCAGGTGCTCCCCCGCGGCGAGGTCGAGGCGCTCGAGGCGCAGCCGTCCCTCGACCTCGAGGTCGCGGACCTGCACGAGCCGCCCGGTCGCCGGTGCGGTCAGGTCGCCGCGGAAGGCGAGCGGGGCCGGTGGCTTGCGCACCTGCTCGCGCTCGGCGACCTCGAGCCGGCGCTGGGCGTCCTTCTTCCTGCGGGCGAGCGTCTGGTCCACGCGGCCGCCCTTGAAGGAGTAGATGTACTTGTCGCCGTCGGTCGGGCCCCGGTCGTGCGCGATCGCCGACGTCCCGATGCGGGTGGCCTCGCGCAGCCGGGCGATCTCCTCCTGCTGCGCGGCGAAGGTCTCCTCCCAGCGCCGACGGGCGTCGGCGCGAGCGGCCTCGTACGCCGACCACCCGCCACCGAAGCGGCGGCCACCGTTGCCGTCCGTGCCCAGCTCGCCGGCGTCGAGGTCGACCAGGTCGGTGCACACGTCGTCGAGCAGGACCCGGTCGTGGCTGGCCAGCACGACGACGCCGGGCAGCTCCCGCAGGAAGCCGGTCAGCACGTCGATCGCGTCGTCGTCGAGGTGGTTGGTGGGCTCGTCGAGCAGCAGGCAGGACGGTCGCGTGGTCATGATCGTCGCGAGGGCGAGCCGGGTGCGCTGGCCGCCCGAGAGGGTGCCGACGACCCGCTCGGTCCCGATGTCGGCGAGCCCGAGCCGCGCCGCTGCGACCTCGGCGCGCCGGTCGGCGTCCCAGGCGTCGTGCGCGACGGCCGCCTCGAGCGCCCGCTCGTACGCTGCGTCACCGTCGGGGGTGCCGACCAGGGCGGCGAGCCGCTCGACGTCGGCGACGGCCGTGCGCAGCGGCGCGAGGGTCATGGCGAGGACCTCGGCGACCGTGGCGGTGTCGCGGAACGGCGGCTCCTGGCCGAGCAGCACCAGGTCGTCGGGGACGGTCACGGAGCCCGCGACCCGGGCCCGGGCCGGCAACCGTCCGGCCACTGCCCGCAGCAGGGTCGACTTGCCGGCGCCGTTCTCGCCCACGAGGCCGATGCGGCGACCCGGCTGGGCGAGCAGGTCGACGCCGGACAGCACGGTGCGGTCGGGGTAGGACACGGAGAGCCCCGAGACGACGAGGGGCGCGAGGCCGGACGGCGTGGTGGTGCCCCGGAGCGCGGCGGACGAGGAGGAGGCAGACATGCGGAGCCCTTCGGCTGGTTCAGGAGGACTCGCCGGGCATCGGGCGCACTGGTGCGCCGCCGCGGACGCGAGTCGGGTCAGTCCTGGATCCACATGATGACCATCAGCCTACGTGGTCCGGGCCGGAAGGCCCACCGATTAACGGCCGCCGGATGCCACGCTGGGCGCATGGGTGATCGCATGCGCGTCGTCGAGGTCGAGCGAGCCGTCCGTGCGGTGCGCGAGCACTGCAGCTCCCTCGACCGGCCGCGGGTGGTGACCAGCGGCAACTTCGCCTCCCCCGTGACGCTGCTCGGCCCGCTGCTGGCCGAGCTGCCCTCGGCGCGCCTCCACGCGCTCAACGCGCAGCACGACCTGCCCATGCACGACGGGGTCGTCCCGGAGACGACGTTCGTCGGTCCCGGCTTCCGCCGCCACCCCCGGCTGGCGTACGTCCCCTGCCGGCTCTCGATGGTGCCGCGGCTCTTCAACGGGCCGCTGGCCCCGGACGTCGTCGTGGTGCACACGACGACCCCGCGCGACGGGGAGGTGTCGCTCGGGCTGGAGGTCAACGTGCTGCCCGCCGCCATCGAGGCAGCCCGGGAGCGCGGTGCGCTCGTGGTCGCCCAGCTCAACCCGCGGATGCCGTGGACGTTCGGCGACGCGGTGCTGCCGCTCGACGCGCTCGACTTCGGGGTGGAGGTGGACGCCCCGCTGACCACCCACGTCGCCCGCCCGCCGAGCGACGACGCGCGGCTGATCGGCGCCCGCGTGGCCGCCGAGATCGGTGACGGCGCGACCCTCCAGGCCGGCATCGGGGAGGTGCCCGACGCCACCATCGGCGGTGTGCTCGAGCGTCGCGGGCTCAAGGTGTGGACCGAGATGTTCAGCGACGGGGTGCTGGTGCTCGAGCGGGCCGGCGCCCTCGATCGCGGCACCCCGGTGCGCACGTCGTTCGTGTTCGGCAGCCAGGAGCTCTACGAGTGGGTCGACGACAACCCGCGGGTGCGGATGCTGCGCACCGAGACCACCAACTCCCCCGCCGCGATCGCGCAGCAGCCGGCGATGACGTCGATCAACACCGCGTTGCAGGTCGACCTGTTCGACCAGGCCAACGCGTCGCGGATCGGCGCCCGGATCTACAGCGGCTTCGGCGGCCAGACCGACTTCACCGTGGGGGCGAGCCACTCACCGGGTGGTCGGGCCTTCATGGCCCTGCGCAGCTGGCACCCACGCGCTGACGTCTCGACGATCGTGCCTCTGGTCGACGAGCCGGTGACGTCATTCCAGCACGGCGCGGTCGTCACCGAGCAGGGCATCGCCTGGATGTGGGGGCGCAACGAGCGTGAGCAGGCGCACAACCTGATCGAGCACGCCGCCCACCCCCAGGTCCGCGACGACCTCTGGGAGGAGGCGCGCGGGCTCGGGCTGGCCTAGGTGCCGCTCGCCGCTAGGCGACGAACACGCAGAAGATGTGCCCCTCCGGGCTCGCGTAGGCCCGCAGCGGCTCCTCGGGGTCGTCGGTCCGGTCGAAGCGCAGCTCGCCGCCCAGCTCGAGGACCAGGTCGTGCACCGCGTCCAGCGCGGACCGCGACGGGACCGTGGTGTCGAGGTGCGACACGGACGGGTGGCCCGGCTCGGGCCAGCGGCTCGTGGTCAGCTCCTCGACCTCCTGCACCGCCAGGGCCCGCCGGCCGTCCGGGTGGGTGAGGACGAGCCAGTCCTTGTCGTCGACGTCGCCCTCGTCCGGGGCCTCGTCGCCGGGGCGGTACGTCAGCCCCAGCAGCATCCGCCAGAACTCCGCCTCCGCGCGCACGTCGCGGGCGTCGAGGACGGTGTGCAGCAGCTGCGGGACCGCCGGCGGGAAGTCGGCCGGGTGGGCGTGCGCGGCAGGGTGGCCGGCGGGGCTGGCGGCGCTCTCGGGGTCGGTGGCCATCACCCGACCCTACGGCGTGTGAAGATCGCGTCATGAGCGCTCGACCCGAGTGGATCCAGGTGTTCCTCGACACGCCCGCTGACGCCTACGAGGACGCCGTCACGTTCTGGTCCGCGGTGACCGGATGGACGCCGTCCGAGCGACGCGGCGAGGACGGCCAGTTCCTCACGCTGCTGCCGCCGGCCGGGTCGGCGTACCTGAAGATGCAGGCGGTCGACGGACCGGCCGGTGTGCACCTCGACCTCGACTCGGCGGACCGTCCCGCGGCGGTCGCGCTCGCCCGTGACCTCGGTGCGACGCCCGCGTGGACGTACCACGACGTCGAGGTCATGCGCTCACCCGGCGGCCTGCTGTTCTGCCACACGCTGCTCGACGGCGGGCCGAGCCTGGTGCGCAACGGGGCGACCGTCCTCGACCAGGTGTGCCTCGACATCCCGGCCGCGCACTGGGAGTCGGAGGTGGAGTTCTGGTCCGACCTGACGGGTCGCGTCCCGGAGGTGGGCAGCCTCCCCCAGTTCGCCCGGATGGTCGAGGACGGACGGCTGCGGATCCTGCTGCAGCGGCTCGACGAGACCGACGGGCCGGTCCGGGCGCACCCCGACCTCGCCACCGCCGACCGGGAAGCCGACACCGCGCGTCACCGGAGGCTCGGCGCGGAGGTCGTGTCGGTGAACGCGTTCTGGACCGTGCTCACCGCTCCCGCCGGCCAGGTCTACTGTCTGACCGACCGCGACCCCGCCACGGGGCGCGCTGCCGGGGTGTGACCGAGCCCACCGCCCTTGGCCGTCCCGCTCTGCGTACTGTCGGTAGGTGACTTCTCGCCGCCGTTCCCTGCCCGTCCTCGGCCTCGTCCTCGCCGCCTCGCTCGCACCGGCCGCCGTCGTGGTCCCGGCGCAGGCCGCTGGTCTCGCGCTGCCCGTCCAGTGCGAGACCGGCGCCGAGACGGTACTGGCGTGGGACGACGTGAGCTACGACCTGCGCGGCACCTGCGGCGTGGTCCGGGTCAGCGCGGACCACGCGACCGTCACGATGCCGGCCGCCACCCGCCTCGTCCTCGAGGGCACGGGCAATGCGGTGAGCGCGAAGCCGCTCCTCGACGTGGAGGTGACCGGGGCGGGCAACAGCCTCACCACCCCGTCCGTGCGGTCCCTGACGGTCACGGGTGCCGGCACCACGGTGACCGTCTCCGGCCTCGTCGAGTCGGCCGAGCTGTCGAGCACCTCCTCGACCCTCACGGCCGACGTCGTCAACGTCGCACGGCTCCGCGGCGCCGACGCCCTCACGGCCCGCAAGGCCTACCGCACGCGGATCACCGGTTCGGACAACGACGTCGACCTGCGGCGCGCCGACCGGCTGGTGCTCACCGGGGACCGCAACGCCGTCACGGTCGCGCGCGGTCGTACGACGCTGCGCGACCGTGGCGAGGGCAACGTCCTCGACCTGCGCCCCCGGCGTCACCGCTGATCCTGCCGCCACCACGCCCGCCCTGGCCAGTGAGTCTCTGGGCGACTCACTGGCCAGTGGCGCGGCGGCGACGAGCACGCGACACGCCCGGGATGCACGGTGAGTCTCTGGCCGACTCACTGGCCAGTGCGGGGGTACGCCGGCTCAGGCGAGCGCGCCGTCGCGCACCGTCACCCGGCCGCCGTACACCGTGTGCACGACCCGCGAGGCCAGGCTCCGCCCGTGCCACGGGTTGTTGCGCGAGAGCGATGCCGAGGCGTCGCGGTCGACGGTGACCGCGGCGTCGGGGTCGACCAGCACGACGTGGGCCGGCGAGCCCGGCTCGAGCGGCTGCCCCTGGTCGGCCAGGCCCGCGATCCGGGCCGGCGTCGTCGACATCACGCGCGCGACGTCGGCCCACGACAGGTCGGGCAGCGCCGTGCGGACCACGCCGAGCGCGGTCTCGATGCCGAGCATGCCGAAGGCCGCGTCGACGAACGCGTGCTCCTTGTCGTGACGGGCGTGCGGCGCGTGGTCGGTCGCGACCGCGTCGATCGTCCCGTCGGCGAGCGCCTCGCGGAGCGCGTCGACGTCCTCCTGCGGACGCAGCGGCGGGTTGACCTTGTAGGTCGGGTCGTAGCCGGTGAGCAGGTCGGTCGTGAGCAGCAGGTGGTGCGGGGTCACCTCGGCGGTCACGTCGATGCCCTGCGCCTTGGCCCAGCGCAGCACCTCGACGGAGCCGGCGGTGGAGACGTGGGCGACGTGGACCCGCGAGCCGGTGTGCCGGGCGAGCATCACGTCGCGGGCCACGATGACCTCCTCGGCGATGCCCGGCCAGCCGGGCAGCCCGAGCCGGCCGGAGAGCTCGCCCTCGTGGCAGCAGGCGGCCGGGCCGGCGAGCGCCGGGTCCTGCGAGTGCTGGGAGACGACGCCCCCGAACGCCTTGACGTACTCCAGCGCGCGACGCATCACCCGCGCGTCGTGGACGCACTTCCCGTCGTCGGAGAAGACCTTCACGGCAGCGCGCGACCGGTGCATCAGCCCGAGCTCGGCGAGCTCCTCGCCGGCCAGCCCGCGCGTCACGGCGCCGACCGGCTGCACGTGCACCAGCCCCGCCTCGCGCCCGAGCTCCCAGACACGGGTGGCGGCCTCGGCGGTGTCGGTGACGGGCGAGGTGTTGGCCATCGCCAGGACTGCGGTGTAGCCGCCGAGCGCGGCGGCCTGGGAGCCGGTGAGGATGGTCTCGGCGTCCTCGCGGCCGGGCTCGCGCAGGTGGGTGTGCAGGTCGACGAGCCCGGGCAGGGCGACGAGGCCCTCGGCGTCGATCGTCTCCGCACCGGACGGCGCCTCGTCGACGAGGACGCCCGCGTCGTCGACGTACAGGTCCCGGGTCTGCTCGCCGAGCAGCGAGGCTCCCTTGATCACCAGCGACATCAGGCAATTCCTCCCCGGGTGTCCCCGGCCAGCAGGTGGTAGAGCACGGCCATCCGGATCGCCAGGCCGCTGGAGACCTGCTCCAGCACGACCGACTGGGCGGCGTCGGCGGCGTCGGCGGCGATCTCGAGGCCGCGGTTCATCGGACCCGGGTGGCAGATCGGGACGTCCGGCTTGAGCAGTCCGAGACGGCTGCGGGTCAGGCCGTAGCCGACGGTGTACTCGCGCGGGCTCGGGAAGAACGCTCCCGACATCCGCTCGCGCTGCACGCGCAGCATCATCACGGCGTCGGCATCCGGCAGGACGGCGTCGATGTCGTACGACGTCTCGAAGCCGGCCGACGCCGACCAGGCGCCGATCCCGCTCGGCATCAGGGTGGGCGGCGCGACCACGGTCACCCGGGCACCGAGCCGGGTCAGGCACTGGACGTTGGACCGGAACACCCGGCTGTGGGTCAGGTCGCCGATGATCGCGACGTGGCGCCCCTCCAGCGAGCCGAGGTGGCGCTGAAGGGTGTAGGCGTCGAGCAGCGCCTGGGTCGGGTGCTCGTGCATCCCGTCGCCGGCGTTGACGACCGCCGCGTCGACCCACTCGCTGACCTGGACGGCGGCGCCGCTGGCCGGGTGGCGGATGACGAGGCCGTCGACGCCCATCGCGCAGACGGTGAGTACGGTGTCGCGCAGGCTCTCGCCCTTGGACGTGCTCGACCCCTTCGCGCTGACGTTGATGACGTCGGCCGAGAGCCACTTGCCGGCGATCTCGAACGACGACCGGGTGCGGGTGGAGTCCTCGAAGAACATGTTGACCACCGTCCGGCCGCGCAGCGCCGGCAGCTTCTTGACCTCGCGGCTCTGCACGTCGTGCATGTCGGCCGCGGTCTCGAAGAGCTGGAGGATCTCGTCGGTCGAGAGGTCGTCGATGGAGAGCAGGTGCTTCACGAGATCGTCACCTCGTCGGTGCCGTCGACCTCGGCGAGCCTCACGCTGACGCGCTCGGCGAGGGCGCTGGGCAGGTTCTTGCCGACGTGGTCGGCGCGGATGGGCAGCTCGCGGTGCCCACGGTCGACGAGCACCGCCAGTCGTACGGCACCCGGCCGGCCGAGGTCGGCAAGCGCGTCGAGGGCGGCGCGGATGGTGCGCCCGGAGAAGAGCACGTCGTCGACGAGGACGACGACCTTCTCGTCGATCCCGCCGGGCGGCAGCGAGGTCTTGTGGGCGCGCCGGGTCGGCTGCGAGCGCAGGTCGTCGCGGTACATCGTGACGTCGAGCTCGCCGACGGCGACGGGCGTGCCCTCGACGGCGGCGATCCTCTCGGCGATGCGCCTCGCGAGGGGCACCCCACGGGTGTGGAGGCCGAGCAGCACCAGGTCGGTGGCGCCCTTGTTGCGCTCGAGCAGCTCGTGGGAGATCCGGGTCAGCGCCCGGGAGATGTCACGGGCGTCGAGGACGGTGCGCTCCGTCCTCTCGGTGTCAGGGACGGTGTCGTCGGGGGCAGGCATCTGCGCGCCGGACCTCCTTCTCCGCCTCACGGGACGGCTCGTTAAAGGATGTCGATCGCAGGCGACCCTAGCAGCCGGCCGGGTCCGGAGCCGGAGCAGGAGTACGCTCGAAGCGAGCGGTACTTTCCGCTCACGCAGGTCAGGAACTCCACATGAGCATCGGCTACGCCACCGCATACCGCGCCGGGATCATCCCGTGGGAGAAGGCGAGCCGACAGGACCGGCCCACCCTCGAGCACCTCCTCGCCCACGAGGAGGCGATCCGGCCCGACCGCGTGTGGCACGCGATCGACCTGGGCTGCGGCCGCGGCGCGAACACCAAGCTGCTGGTGGATCGCGGCTGGGACGCCATGGGCGTCGACAACGTGCGTCAGGCCGTCGACGTCGCCGTGCGCCGCAACGGGCTGGACGACGCCCGCTTCGTCATCGGCGACGTGCGGCACCTCGTGCACTCCGGTGTCGGCAGCAACTTCGACCTCGTCCTCGACGTCGGCTGCTTCCAGAGCCTCGACGACGCGGGTCGCACGCTCGTGGCGGGTGGGGTCACCGAGCTCGCGGCGCCGGACGCCACCATCCTGATGCGCACGGGCGGGCCCCGGGCCTTTCCCGTACGACCGAAGCAGGTCGTCCGCCACGACATCGAGCGGGCCTACCGCGGTTGGACCGTGACCGCCGTCTCGGGTGTGGGCTCGACCGACGCGGGCGCACCGGCCCGGGCATCGGACAGCCGGACCGGCGAGTGGTTCCGGCTGACCCGCACCTGACCAGAGCCTTTGACCAGAGCCAGCGCGAGGACGTGCCCGCTCAGCGCTCCAGGATCGCGACGACGCCCTGGCCGCCGGCGGCGCAGATCGAGATCAACGCGCGACCCGAGCCCTTCTGGGCGAGCAGCTTGGCGGCGACGGGGATGATCCGGCCACCGGTCGCGGCGAACGGGTGGGCGGCCGCGAGCGACGACCCGTTGACGTTGAGCCTGTCGCGGTCGATCGACCCGAGCGGGGCGTCGAGGCCGAGGCGCTCCTTGCAGAACACCGGGTCCTCCCAGGCCGCGAGCGTGGACAGCACCTGCGAGGCGAAGGCCTCGTGGATCTCGTAGTAGTCGAAGTCCTGCAGCGTCAGTCCGTTGCGCTCCAGCATCCGCGGGACGGCGTACGCCGGCGCCATCAGCAGGCCCTCGTGGCCGTTGACGTAGTCGACCGCCGCGGTCTCGGCGTCGACGAGGTGTGCCAGCACGGGCAGGCCCCGCTCCTGCGCCCACTCGTCGCTCGACAGCAGCACCGCGGACGCGCCGTCGGACAGCGGCGTGCTGTTGCCGGCCGTCATGGTCGCGGCCGAGCCCTTGCCGAAGACCGGCTTCAGGGTGGCGAGCTTCTCGATCGTCGAGTCGGGGCGCAGGTTGTTGTCCCGCTCGACGCCGCGGAACGGCGTGACCAGGTCGTCGTGGAAGCCCTCCTCGTAGGAGCGGCCGAGGTTGTGGTGCGAGCGAGCGGCCAGCTCGTCCTGCGCCTCGCGGGTGATCCGCCACTCCAGCGCGGTCAGCGCCGCGTGCTCGCCCATCGAGAGCCTGGTGCGCGGCTCGCCGTTCTGCGGGATGTCGAGGCCGATGTCGCCAGGACGGATGGCGCCGAGCGCCTTGAGCCGGGAGGCGGTGTCCTTGGCGGAGTTGACCTTCATCAGCTTCCTGCGGAGCTTGTCGCTGATCGCGACGGGCGCGTCGGACGTGGTGTCCGTGCCACCCGCGACGCCGGCGTCGACGACGCCGAGCGCGATCTTGTTCGCCACCTGGATCGCCGCCTGCAGTCCGGTGCCGCAGGCCTGCTGGATGTCGGTCGCCGGGGTCTCGGGCGCGAGCCGCGAGCCCAGCACGCACTCGCGGGTCAGGTTGAAGTCGCGCGAGTGCTTGAGCACCGCACCGGCCACGACCTCGCCGAGCCGCTCACCCCGGAGGTCGAAACGGTCGACGAGCCCGTCGATCGCGGCGGTCAGCATCTCCTGGTTGGAGACGCCGGCGTAGACGGTGTTGGACCGGGCGAAGGGGATGCGGTTGCCGCCGACGACGGCGACGGGACGGGTGGTGGGCTGCATGTTCCTATCCTTGCGGGAGAGTCGCCCCCGGCCAACGGCCTGAGGGCCACGTCACGAAAAGTGGACTCGGAGTTACAGCACGCGTTACACATCGACCAGACCGTCCCGTCCCCATCGACGAAGAGGGAACACCGCGACCATGAGCGACCGCTACCAGGGCTTCGTGTCCACCCCGATCGGCAAGCTGCTGGTCAAGAACCTCGGCCTGCCCAGCCCCGTGCGCCTCGAGCGCTGGTCCGACGGCTCGCCGCTGGTGGACGGGCTCGTGGTGCTCGGTGGTGACGGCCGCCTGGCCGAGACCCTCCCGACGACCCTGGACGGGCTCGGCGTCCCCTCGGCCACCACGCTGGAGGAGGGTGCGCGCGCCAAGGCCCTTGTCCTCGACGCCACCGGCATCACCGACACGGCCGGACTCGTCGCCCTGCAGCAGTTCTTCACCCCGCTCCTGCGCCGGCTCGAGTCCTGCCCGCGCGTGGTCGTCATCGGCACGCCGCCGGAGCAGCGCACCGGGTCCGAGCGGGTCGCCCAGCGCGCGCTCGAGGGCTTCACGCGATCCCTCGGCAAGGAGATCGGCCGCGGCGGCACCGTCCAGCTCGTGTACGTCGCACCTGCCGCCGACGGCGCCATCGCCTCCACCCTCGCCTTCCTCCTCTCCCCCAAGTCGGCCTACGTCTCGGGCCAGGTCGTCCGCATCGGAGCCCACGGCGCCGTGACCACCGACGAGGTCGCCGACTGGACCCGCCCCCTGGCCGGCAAGGTCGCCCTCGTGACCGGCGCCAGCCGCGGGATCGGCGAGGAGATCGCCCGGGTCCTGCACCGCGACGGCGCCAGCGTGGTCGGCCTCGACGTGCCGCAGGCGGCCAGCGAGCTGCAGACGCTGATGGCCGAGCTCGACGGCGACCACCTTGTGCTCGACATCACCGCCAAGGACGCCCCGCAGCGCATCGCCCACCACCTGCGCGAGCACCACGGCGGCGTCGACGTCGTGGTCCACAACGCCGGCATCACCCGCGACAAGAGGCTCGCCAACATGACCGACGACCGCTGGAGCAGCGTCATCGCCGTCAACCTCACCGCGCCCGAGCTGATCACCCGCGAGCTGCTCAACGCCGGGGTGCTCAACTCCGGCGGTCGGGTCATCGGCGTCTCCTCGACGTCCGGCATCGCCGGCAACGTCGGCCAGACCAACTACGCGACCTCCAAGGCCGGCGTCATCGGCCTCGTCGACAGCCTGCGCGACGAGCTCGCCGACGGGATCACCGTCAACGCCGTCGCGCCCGGTTTCATCATCACGAAGATGACCGCGGCCGTGCCGTTCGCGACCCGCGAGGTCGGCCAGCGACTCAACGCGATGGCGCAGGGCGGCCTGCCCGTCGACGTCGCCGAGGCGGTCGCGTGGTTCGCCAGCCCCGGGTCGGGCGCAGTCAACGGCAACGTCGTCCGTGTGTGCGGCCAGATGATGCTGGGCGCCTGATGACGGCACCGAGGACGCTCCGGGGCGAGCCCGGCGGACTGACGACGCTGCTCCGGGCCGCGCTGCCGGCGGTGCCGGGCGTCAACCGGCTGCCGGGGATCCGGAAGGGCTCGGCGGGCGACTTCCGCGGTCTGGCCTTCACCCGCGAGGGCGTGGTCGTCGAGCGCGCCCGCGTCGAGGCGTACGCCGCCGTGTGCGGCTTCCCGCGGCGCGACGTCGTGCCCGTGCCGTTCCCGCACCTGCTGGCGTTCCCGCTCCACATGGCGGTGATGAGCGATCCTGCGTTCCCTTACGCCGCGATCGGGATGGTCCACGTCGAGAACGTGATCACGGCGCACCGTGCCGTCGGGATCGGTGAGACGCTCGACGTCACCACCTCGGTCGCCCCGCCGCGTCCGCACGCCAGGGGCGTCCTGCTCGACTTCACCACCACGGTGTCCGCCGCCGGCGAGACGGCGTGGGAGTCCACGTCGACCTACCTGCGCCGCGGTCGCTCGGTCGCCGGCGACCAGGCGCCCGGCCTGGAGGTGCCGGACCCGCCCACGGGCGGCGTCGAGTGGCGCCTGCCCGCCGACCTCGGGCGCACCTACGCCGCGGTGTCCGGCGACGCGAACCCGATCCACCTCCACCCGCTGACCGCGAAGGCGCTGGGCTTCCCGCGCCAGATCGCCCACGGCATGTGGACGCTCGCGCGCTCGGTCGCCGCGATCGAGAACCGGCTCCCGGACGCCGTCACCGTCGAGGTGGCCTTCAAGAAGCCGGTCCTGCTGCCGGGGACCGTCCGCTACGCCGCGCAGCAGGGTGACGCCGGCTGGAGCTTCGCGATGACCAACCCGAAGGACGGCTCGCCGCACCTGCTCGGTCGTACGACACCGGCCTGAGGCAGCGCGGACCGGAGGCTACGAGCGGTCGTCGCGGAGGCGGATCAGACCCTCCTGGGCGACGGTCGCGACGAGCTCGCCCGACTGCGAGAACACCCGGGCCAGGGCGAGCCCGCGGGCGCCGCCGGCGAACGGCGAGAACTGGTCGTAGAGCCACCACTCGTCGGCGCGGAACGGCCGGTGGAACCAGATCGTGTGGTCGAGCGAGGCGGGCTGGAGGCGCGGGGAGGCGATGTGGATGCCGTGCGGCACCAGCGCGGCGCCCAGCAGGGTCAGGTCGCTGGCGTACGTGAACGCCGCCTGCTGGACCGTGGGGTCGGCGGCGAGGTCGCCGTCGACCTTGATCCAGAGCCGGGCTCGAGCAGAGTGCTCGGGGTCCTCCGGCAGTCCCTGACCGGTGATCCCGACGTGCCGGATGTCGAGCGCCGCCCACTCCCGCTCCCAGTGCTCGGCGGCCTCGGGGCCGCGCGAGCGGGCGAGCTCGACCAGCGGCATCCCCTGCTCGGGGCCGGGCACCTCCGGCATCCGGTCCTGGTGCTCGAGCCCGGGCTCGGGGATCTGGAAGTTGGCGGTCATGTAGTAGATCGGCCGGCCGTGCTGGCGCGCCGACACGCGCCGGGTCACGAACGAGCGTCCGTCGCGGATGCGTTCGACGTCGTAGACGATGGGCACGGTCGTGTCACCCGGGCGCAGGAAGTAGGAGTGCAGCGAGTGCAGCACGAACTGGCTCTCGACGCTGCGGGTCGCGGCGACGACCGCCTGCGCGGCCACCTGCCCGCCGAAGACCCGCTGGCGCTCGGTGCGCGCCTGGGCGCCGCGGTAGAGGTCGACCTCCAGCCGCTCGAGGTCCAGCAGGTTCGCCAGCTCGTCGGCGCTCCCCGCCATCAGCGGCCGTCCCAGCCGCCGGCGTCGTCGCCGTCGTCCTTGGACCGGTCGTCGAGGTCGGCGAGGAACGCCTCGAAGTCGCGGCCGATCTCCTCGCCCGTCGGGAGCGGACCGTCGCCGGCCAGCAACGACGTGCCGGCCGCCTCGGCCTCGCGGAAGGAGTCGTACTGCTGCTCGAGCCCGCGGACGACGTCGCCGACCTCGTCGTGGGTCGACAGGTAGCGGTCCACCTCGTTCTCGGTGATCTCGGCGGCCTCCCGGAGCTCGCCGAGGTCGATGGTGAGGTGACCCCCGATCTCGAGGTGCTCGAGCAGCACGAGCGCGGCCTGGGGGTACTCCATCTGGGCCAGGTAGTGCGGGATGTGGGCGACGAAGCCCAGGGCGTCGATGCCCCACTCCCCCAGCCGGATCTCCAGCAGCGCCTGCGCGCTGGCCGGGACGCGCAGCTCGCCCTGCCAGGGGCTCTCGCCGGGGACGAGGTCCGGGCGGTTGGCGTGGGGGGTGATGGCGATCGGCCGGGTGTGGGGCACGGCCATCGGCACGGCGCCCAGGCTGACGACCCGGTCCACGCCGAAGCGCTCGACGACCTCGCGGACGGCGCGGGCGAAGGCCTCCCACTTGATGTCGGGCTCGGGGCCGGCGAGCAGCAGGAACGGCGTACCGCCGGTGTCGCGCAGCGCGCGGACGACCAGCCGGGGTGCCTCGTAGTCGATGTAGTGGTCCCGCACGAAGGTGACCGGAGGCCTGCGGGCGCGGTAGTCGTGGAGCGCGTCGACGTCGAAGGTGGCCACCACCTTGCCGTCCGAGAGGTCGGAGAGGTGCCGCGCGGCCAGCTCCGCGGACTTGCCCGCGTCGAGGAACCCGGTCAGGACGACGACGAGGGTGAGGTCACCGGCGTCGGCGAGCACCTCGGCGTCGTCGACGATGTGCACGAGTCGGTCGGCCATGCCGCCAGCCTAGTGACTCGCGGTCCGTGATCCGACACACACCCGCCCTGGTGGGCAGGCATTGTTACTCAGGGGTAACGTGGGCGCACCCTGTCCCCCTCGTAGCCTGGGAGTAGCCAGTGTCCCGACCACAGCGTGAGGTCGTCTTCGTCGACGGCGTGCGCACCCCGTTCGGCAAGGCCAAGGGCCAGTACGCCGAGACGCGCGCCGACGACCTCGTCATCAAGAGCATCCGCGAGCTGCTCCGCCGCAACCCGTCCCTCCCGCCCGAGCGGGTCGACGAGGTGGCCATCGCCGCCACCACCCAGATCGGCGACCAGGGCCTCACGATCGGCCGCACCGCCGCCCTGCTCGCGGGCCTCCCGCAGAGCGTGCCCGGCTACTCGATCGACCGCATGTGCGCCGGCGCGATGACCGCGGTGACCAACACCGCGTCCGGCATCGCCTTCGGGGCGTACGACGTCGCCATCGCCGGTGGCGTCGAGCACATGGGCCGCCACCCGATGGGCGAGGGCGTCGACCCGAACCCGCGCATCCTGTCCGAGCGCATCGTCAACCCCGACGCGCTCGTCATGGGCAAGACCGCGGAGAACCTCCACGACCGCTACCCCACGATCACCAAGCAGCGCGTCGACGCGTACGCCGTCCGCAGCCAGCAGAAGACGAAGGCCGCCTACGACGCAGGCAAGATCCAGCCCGACCTCGTGCCGGTCGCCACCCGCTCGGCCGAGGCCGGCTGGGGCCTGGCCACCCACGACGAGCCGATGCGCCCCGAGACCACGCTGGAGTCGCTGGCCGGGCTCAAGACGCCGTTCCGCTCGCACGGCAACGTGACCGCCGGCAACGCCGCAGGCATCAACGACGGCGCCACCGCCGCGCTGCTCGCCGACGAGGAGACCGCACGCGAGCTCGGCCTGCCGGTCAAGATGCGCCTGGTCACCTACGCCTTCGTCGGGGTCGAGCCCGAGGTGATGGGCGCCGGCCCCATCCCGGCCACCGAGAAGGCCCTCCGGCTCGCCGGCCTCACCATCGACGACATCGACGCCTTCGAGGTCAACGAGGCCTTCGCCGTGCAGGTGCTCGCCTTCCTCGAGCACTACGGCATCGCCGACGACGACCCGCGGGTCAACCCCTACGGCGGCGCGATCGCGATGGGCCACCCGCTGGCCTCGTCCGGCGTGCGCCTGATGAACCAGCTGGCGCGCCAGTTCGAGGAGCGCCCCGAGGTCCGCTACGGCCTCACCACCATGTGCATCGGCATCGGCATGGGCGGCACCGTCATCTGGGAGAACCCGCACTGGACCGGCCGCACCGACTCGACGGGAGACACCAAGTGAGCACCATCTTCGAGCGCGCACAGGCGATCGTCTCCGACGCCGAGCGCGTCACCCAGGCGCACCTGCGGACCGTCGCCCTCCCGGGCGCGACCATCGGCCTGATCACCCTCGACAACGGCGAGGACCACACCAAGCCCAACACCTTCGGCCCCGCCTCGCTGCTGGCGCTGAACACCGCGATCGACGCGGCCCTGGCCGACGACACCATCGACGCGGTCGCGGTCACCGGCAAGCCGTTCATCCTGGCCGCCGGCGCCGACCTGACCGCCATCCAGGGCGGCGGCCCCGACGCCGTACGCACCGTGGCCGAGCTCGGGCACGCGGTCTTCCGCAAGCTGCAGGACGGCGGCAAGCCGTCGTTCGGGTTCATCAACGGCCTCGCGCTCGGCGGCGGCCTCGAGGTGGCGCTGCACTGCACCTACCGCACCGTCATGGACTCCGCGCCGGCCCTCGGCCTGCCCGAGGTCATGCTCGGTCTCGTCCCCGGCTGGGGCGGCGCCTGGCTGGTGCCCAACCTCGTCGGTGCCGACAAGGCGGTGACGCTGATCATCGAGAACCCGCTCAACCAGGGCAAGACGCTCGGCGGGCAGGCGGCGTACGACTTCGGGCTGGCCGACGCGGTGTTCAACGGCGCCGACTTCCTCGAGCAGTCGCTGCTCTGGGCCGCCTCGGTGCTGCGCGGCGAGACCACCGTCGAGCGCCCCGAGGTCGACCGCGGCGAGGCGTGGGACGCGGCGATCGAGCGGGCGAAGGGCATCGTCGCAGCCAAGACCGGTGGCGGCTCCCCCGCTGCCGCGAAGGCCGTCGAGCTCATCGCCGCTGCACGCGACAGCGACCGCGACACCGGCTTCGCGGCGGAGGACGACGCCCTCGAGGCGATGTCGCAGACCGCCGAGCTGCTCGCCTCGCTCTACTCCTTCGACCTCGTGCAGAAGCGGGCCAAGCGACCCGCCGGCGCACCCGACAAGTCCCTCGCCCGTCCGGTGACCAAGGTGGGCATCGTGGGTGCCGGCCTGATGGCCAGCCAGCTCGCGCTGCTGTTCGTCCGACGCCTCGAGGTGCCGGTCGTGCTGACCGACCTCGACCAGGAGCGCGCCGACAAGGGCGTCGCCTACGTCCACGCCGAGATCGACAAGCTGCTCGCCAAGGGCCGGATCAACCAGGACAAGGCCAACCGCCACAAGGCCCTGGTGTCGTGCGAGACCGACAAGCAGGTCGCCTTCGGCGACGCCGACTTCGTCATCGAGGCGGTCTTCGAGGAGATGGCGGTCAAGAAGACCGTCTTCGCCGACGTGGAGAAGGTCGTGAGCGCCGAGTGCGTCCTGGCGACCAACACCTCCTCGCTGTCGATCACCGAGATGGCCGCCGACCTCGAGCACCCCGAGCGGGTCGTGGGCTTCCACTTCTTCAACCCGGTCGCGGTGATGCCGCTGCTGGAGATCGTGAAGGGCGAGGCCACCGACGACGCCACGCTGGCCACGGCGTTCGCGACCGGCAAGTCGCTGAAGAAGACGACGATCCTGGTCAAGGACAGCCCGTCGTTCATCGTCAACCGGCTGCTCGGCCGCTTCATGAGCGAGGTCGGCCGCATCGTCGACGAGGGCACCTCCGTCGGCGTCGCCGACAGCGCCTTCGCGGGCATCGCGCCGATGCCTCCGTTCGTGCTGCTCTCGCTCGTCGGACCGGCGATCGCGCTGCACAACAACGAGACGCTGAAGGGTGCGTTCCCCGACCGCTTCTACGTCTCCCCCGCCCTCGAGCGGATCGTCGCGGCGAAGAAGGGTGCCTACTACGGCCCCGACGGCCGCCTCGACCCCGAGGTCGAGGAGCTGCTCGAGAAGCCCGAGCACCCGGTCGTGCTGACGCCCGAGGAGGTGCGGGAGCGGACGCTGTCCGGCCTGGCCGAGGAGGCGCGACTGATGCTCGACGAGGGTGTCGTCGCCGCGCCGCAGGACATCGACCTGGCGATGATCACCGGCGCCGGGTTCTCGTTCTGGAACGGCGGGCTGACCTTCCTGCTCGACGTCGCGGGCATCTCCGAGAAGGCGACCGGCAAGCGGTTCCACTGATCGTCTGCGCTCGCCACGGGGCGGTGCGCCAGCCACCTTCCGGGTCTCCGGGACGTGGCTGGGGCACCGCCCCTCGGCGTGTCACGCGCCGACACGCCGATGGGCGGTGAGTGAGCCACGTTCTCGGGCTCCAGGACGTGGCTCACGCACCGCTCGGTGGCGTACGCCGGGCGCGGCGCTCAGGCGTGGGGGTCCGAGGTGGCGTCGGCCGTCCGGGTGCCCGCCATCTCGCCCCGGCCGAGCCGGCTGTGGGAGCGGCCGTAGGCGAAGTATACGACCAGCCCGATGGCCATCCAGACCAGGAAGCGGAACCAGGTCTCGGCGATGAGGTTGAGCATCAGGTAGCCGCACAGCAGCACCGACGCGGTGGCGACGACGTAGATCCCCGGCACGCGGAAGGCGCGGTGCAGGTCCGGGCGCGTCCTGCGCAGGACCAGCACGCCCACGCTGACGAGCATGAAGGCGAACAGCGTGCCGATGCTGACCAGGTCGCCCAGGGTCTCGAACGGCACGAAGCCGGACAGCAGCGAGACCATGATCGCGGTGAACGCGGTGATGCGGTAGGGCGTCCCGAACGTCGGGTGGACCTTCGCCAGGCCGACGGGCAGGAGCCCGTCGCGGGCCATCGCGAACGCGACCCGCGTCTGCCCCATCATCAGGATCAGCACGACGACGGTCAGCCCGATGGTGGCCCCGATCGCGATCAGGTCCGAGATCCAGTGCAACCCGATGTTCTCGAACGCCGTCGCCAGGGGTGCCGCGTCGTCGGGGTCGATGTCGCGGTAGGACTGCATGCCGGTGATCACGAGGGAGACCGCGACGTAGAGGACCGTCACGATGGCGAGCGAGCCCAGCACCCCGATCGGGACGTTGCGCTGGGGGTTCTTGGTCTCCTCGGCGGTGGTCGCCACGACGTCGAAGCCGATGAACGCGAAGAACACGATCGCGGCGCCGGCGATCACCCCGGCGATCCCGAAGACCGCCGGCTCGAGACCGAAGATGGAAGTGATCAGCGGCGTCTTCCAGACGGAGGCGTCCGCGCCGGAGGAGGGCTCGCTCGGCGGGATGAAGGGGGTGTAGTTGGCCGTCTTGACGTGCGCGACACCCACGATGATCACCAGGGCGACGACGCTCAGCTTGATCGCCACGACGATCTGGTTGACCCGGCTGGAGAGCTTGATGCCGCCGATCAGGACCGCGGCGCACACCAGGGTGATCACGATCGCCGGGAGGTTGACCACGCCGTCGCTGGCGGAGGCCAACGACGCCGGGATCTCCAGCGGTGTTCCGTCCAGCAGGGACTGGAGGTAGCCGGAGAAGCCGACGGCCAGCGCCGAGGCGCCGACCGTGAACTCCAGCACCAGGTCCCAGCCGATGATCCAGGCGATCAGCTCGCCGAAGGTGGCGTACGAGAACGTGTAGGCGCTGCCGGCGACCGGCACGGTCGAGGCGAACTCGGCGTAGCAGAGGGCCGCGAGCGCGCAGGCCAGCCCGGCGATGAGGAACGACACCGAGATCGCCGGCCCGGCGTTGGTCGCGGCGACCAGGCCGGTGTAGACGAAGATGCCGGCACCGATGATGACGCCGACGCCGAAGATCGTGAGGTCGAGCGCACCCAGGTTCTTCTTGAGGCGGTGCTCGGGCTCCTCGGTCTCGGCGATCGACTGCTCGACTGACTTGGTCCGGAAGAGACTCATCCCAGCAACCTAGGACCGCCGAGTCCCTACCGTCGAGTCATGTCGCGACGCGTCCCACCGACGGTCAGGCGGTGTGGTCGACCTCGACCACGGTGAGCCCGCGGTCGAGGGCGGTGACGTCCTCGACGATCGACCGCGCGAGCGTCTGCGCGTCGAGACCGATGCGCGCCAGGATCACGTCGCGCTTGGCGTGGTCGAGGAACTCCTGCGGGATGCCGTGCAGCCGGAACGGCGTCCGCACGCCCGCGTCGTTGAGCGCCTGCAGGAGGGTCGCCCCGCAGCCGCCGACGCGCCCGTTGTCCTCGACGCTGACCACGAGCCGGTGCTCGCGGGCGAGGTCGATCAGGGCGGGGTCGACCGGCTTGACCCAGCGCGGGTCCACGACGGTGACGCCGATGCCCTGGTCCGTCAGCCGCGACGCGACCTCGACCGCCGTGGTCGCCATCGACCCGACCGCGACGACCAGCACGTCGCGGTCACCGGAGCGGACGAGCACGTCGGCGCCGCCGACGCGGTCGATGGCCGGCACGTCCTCGGGCGGGGGTCCCTTGGGGAAGCGGACCACGGTCGGCGCGTCGTCGACCTGGACGGCCTCGTCGAGCAGCTCGTGCAGCCGCGTGACGTCACGGGGCGCGGCCAGCCGCAGGCCGGGGACGACCTGGAGGATCGACATGTCCCACATGCCGTTGTGGCTCGCGCCGTCGTCACCGGTGACGCCGGAGCGGTCCAGCACGAAGGTGACGCCACACTTGTGCAGCGCGACGTCCATCAGGACCTGGTCGAAGGCGCGGTTGAGGAAGGTCGCGTAGACCGCGAAGACGGGGTGGAGGCCGCCCATCGCGAGCCCCGCGGCCGAGGTGACGGCGTGCTGCTCGGCGATGCCGACGTCGAAGGTGCGCTCGGGGTACTTCTCGGCGAACACGTCGAGGCCGACGGGGTGCATCATCGCCGCCGTGATGGCGACGACGTCCTCGCGGCGGGCGCCGAGGCCCACGATGGCCTCGGAGAAGTGGTCGGTCCAGATCTTGCCCTTGGGCTTCTCCGCGCCGGTCTGGACGTCGAACGGCCCGGGCGCGTGGAACTGGTCGGCCTCGTGCCGCAGGGCGGGGTCGTAGCCCTGGCCCTTGCGCGTGAGCGCGTGGACGATGACGGGGCCGTCGAAGCGCTTGGCGTTGGCCAGCGCCTGCTCCATCGCGGCGCGGTCGTGGCCGTCCACCGGGCCGACGTACTTGAGGCCGAGGTCCTCGAACAGCCCCTGCGGGGCGAGGGCGTCCTTCATGCCCTTCTTGACCGCGTGGAGGGCGTCATAGGCGGCGTGCCCGACACCGGGCACCGCGTTGAGCCGCTTCTTGACCAGGTCGAGGACCTGCTCGTAGCGCGGGTTGGTGCGCAGCGAGGTGAGCGCCGTGGCGAGCCCACCGATGGTCGGGGTGTAGGACCGCTCGTTGTCGTTGACGACGATGACCAGGCGGCTCCTCTTCGCGATCGCGATGTTGTTGAGGGCCTCCCACGCCATGCCGCCGGTGAGGGCGCCGTCGCCGATCACCGCGACGACGTGCCGGTCCTCGCCCCGGATGGCGTAGGCCTTGGCCAGCCCGTCGGCGTAGGACAGGGCGGTGGAGGCGTGCGAGTTCTCGACGATGTCGTGCTCGGACTCGGCCTGGCTCGGGTAGCCGCTGATGCCACCCTCCTTGCGCAGGGTGGCGAAGTCGGCGTGGCGGCCGGTGACGAGCTTGTGGACATAGGACTGGTGACCGGTGTCGAAGACGACCCGGTCGCGCGGGGAGTCGAAGACCCGGTGGATGGCCAGCGTCAGCTCCACGACGCCGAGGTTGGGGCCGAGGTGTCCCGAGTTCGTCGCGACGGTGCGGATCATCACGTCGCGGATCTCGGCGGCGAGCTCGTCGAGCTGCTCCGCGGACAGCCCGCGGAGGTCGCGCGGGGATGCGATCGAGTCGAGGAGAGCCATGGGGCGAGAGTCTATTTCATGGGCGGTCGACGACCGCCACCGCCGGCTCGTGCAGGCTGCCCAGCCAGACCCGGCCGTCGTGCTCACGGACACCGGTGACCATGTGGTAGCCGGGACCGCGGTCGGGGCGTGGCAGGTCGAGGTCGTGCACGAGCCGCCCGTCGTCGTCGTAGGCCTGCACCCGGATCGTCTGCGCGGGCTTGGGCTGCAGCGCCTCGGGGATCCGCGTGACCGCCTTGCGCAGGAGCATCGGCGCCGTGCCGAGCCGCTCGACGAGGCCGTCCACCGGGCTCGCGATCGTCACCCAGATCAGCCCGTCGCTGCCCCGGCTGATGTTGTCGGGGTAGCCCGGGAGGTCCGTCACGAGGTGGTCGCGCTCCCCCGCGCGCGGGCCGGTCAGCCAGAGGCGTACGACGGTGCGACCGCGGCACTCGGCCACGGCGACGTACGACTCGTCGGCCGCGAGGGCGACCCCGTTGGCGAACGCCAGCCGGGAGAGCACCACCTCGACGGAACCGTCGGGGTCGCGGCGCAGGAGCCGGCCCGTGCGGGTGTGCCGGACGAAGTCGTCCTTCCAGCGGTCGACGCCGTGGTGCAGCGAGGAGTCGCTGAACCACACGGTGCCGTCGGCGGCGACCGCGGCGTTGTTGCAGAACCTCATCGGCTCGCCGCCGACCTCGCCGACGAGCACCTCGACGGCGCCCGTGCCGGGAGACACCCGCAGCAGGCCACGGCGCGCGTCGCAGACGACCAGGTCGCCGTCCGGCAGCAGCTCGATGCCCAGCGGGCGACCGCCGGTGTCGGCGACGCGCCGCGTGCTGCCGCTGGCCGGGTCGAGCGCCCAGATCGCCCCGTCCTCGGTGCCGGTCCAGACGGTGCCGTCGGGGGTGACGAGCACGTCCTCCGCGCCCATCGACGGGACGGGGTGCACGGTCAGCGCGCGGTCGCTCATGGCGCCATGCTGGCGTAGAGGTCACTGTCGAGGAAGGCCGGCACGATCTCGGCGGCCGCCGCGCTGAGGTCGAGGCCACGCGCGAGCGCCGGGTCGACGAAGACGATCTGCCGCCCCTCGCGGCAGTCGATGTCGGCGTCGGTCAGGTCGGTGGCGGCCACGAAGACCTGCATGACGTCCCAGGACCCGTAGGCCTCGCGGTGGTCGACCACGAACTCCCGGAAGAGCTGCAGGCCGCCGGACGCCAGGCGCACGCCGGTCTCCTCCTCGAGCTCGCGGTGCGCCGCGGGCTCGAAGTCCTCGCCGGGATCGACGTGGCCGCCGGCGAGCCCCCACTTCTCCGGGTCGATGCGCGGGAACTCGTCGCGCTCCTGCAGCAGGATCCACCCGCGAGGGTCGACGAGGATGACGCCGGCGAAGCGCCGCGGGTCGGTGCCGGGGTCGCGATCGCCGTGGGTGGCGTCGGGCGCGGATCGATGCATCCGGCGACCCTAGCCAGACCTCACATCCGCACCCGGTAGCGACGCCCGCGCAGCGCGTCCTCGACCAGGCCCACCTCGCGGCGTACGCCGAGCAGCCGGGCGTCCTCGAGCTGGAAGGTCTGGACGGCCGCGAGGACGACCGCCTCGTCGGCCACGTCCTTGAGGTCGCCGCGGATCTCGCTCAGGCCGCGGCGCGTGGCCAGCTGCTGGGCCTCGACGTGCAGCACCGCGAAGCGGGCCAGGACCACCACGTGCCGCCGCAGCCCGGGGAAGCGGCGGTAGTCGGGCGGGCAGAGGTCGAGGAGCCAGCTGGCCGCCGTGACCTCCCAGTCGGGTGCGTCGGGGGGTCGCACCTGCCGCGGCCAGCCCGGTGGTGCGACGCCGGCGTGCCCCGGCGGCGGGGTCGGCCGCCGGCGGGGCTGGGGTGCGGGGAACACGCCTCGAGTGTATCGAACGCCTGTTCGATCCGCTCACGTCGAGCGCAGTGCCTCCTCGATCTCGGCGAGATCGGGATCGCGCAGGCCGACGAGGTCGAGGCGCCACCAGACGTCGGGGTAGACCAGGCGACCGGTCATCCACTGCTCGTGCCCACCCAGCAGGAGCACCTGGCAGGCGGGATCGGGGATGCGGAGGGACGGGCGCTCGAGACCGTGGTCCGACGCGGCGCTCCAGCCGTGGCGGCCGTAGTAGTCGGGCGCGCCCTCGAGGAAGACCAGGGGCGACCCCAGCCCCTCGGCCACCCGGGGCACCTCCGCGAGCAGGCGACCGCCGATCCCCTGCCGCTGACGGCCGGGCGATACCGCGAGCGGACTCAGCACCAGGACGTCGACCAGACGCTCCCGGGCGTCGAGCCAGGCGCGCGAGAGGGCGACGCAGCCGACGACCTCGCCGTCCGACTCAGCGACGAGCTCGACCGCCATGTCCTCGACGCCGCGCAGGCGCGCCATCACGTCGTTGACCGACGCACCCTGGTCACCGAAGGCGGCCTCGACCAGCGCCTCCACCGCCGGGGTGTCGACGTCACCGGCCTCGCGGATCACGACGTCCACGGTCAACCCTCCAGGAAGGACCAGCGCACCTGGCGCTCGTCGTTGTCGACGTTGAGGTCGACCAGGCAGATGCTCTGCCAGGTGCCGAGCGCGAGACGCCCGCCCAGCACGGGCACCGTGCAGTGCGGCGGCACGATCGCGGGCATCACGTGCGAGCGCCCGTGGCCCGGCGAGCCGTGCCGGTGGCGCCACCGGTCGTCCAGCGGGAGCAGGTCTCGCAGCGACGCCAGCAGGTCGTCGTCGGACCCGGCGCCGGTCTCGATGACCGCGATGCCGGCGGTCGCGTGCGGCACGAACACCTGGAGCAGCCCGTCGCCCCGGTCGGCCACGAACTCGACGGCGTCCTGCGTGAGGTCGAGGACGACCTCCTCGCTGCCGGTGCGGTAGGTGCGGGTCTCACTGTGCATCGCGCAGCGCCTCCTCGATGCGCTCGACCTTCGCGGTCAGCTGGCCGTCGTAGCCGGGGCGGATGTCGGCCTTGAGCACCAGCCCGACCCGGGGCGACACCGCCGAGACCGCGTCGACGGCCCGCTTGACCACGCCCATCACCTCGTCCCACTCCCCCTCGATGTTGGTGAACATCGCGTTCGTCTCGTGCGGGAGCCCGGACTCGCGGACCACCCGGACGGCGGCCGCGACCGCGTCGGTGACCGAGCCGGTCGGGTCGCTGGACATCGGTGACAGGGAGAAGGCGACGATCATGCCGCCACGCTAGGGCACGCGGCGGCCGGCGTGTCCCGGCCTGGACTTCCTGGCGCGCTGACGGCCCTCGGCGGCGCGATCCCCGGATATCCGGGGATCGCGCGCACAACGTGGAAGATCCGGGTCACCTGGTGGCTCGGATCTTCCACGTTGTGGGTTTCCGGGACGGACCGGGCGCACGAGAAGGGGCCGATCAGGCGTCGGTGCCCTGCTCCGGAAGCGAGCCGTGCGGTGACGGCGTGCCGCCCCGGCAGCTGACCCCGAACTCCGGGGCGGTGTGGCCGTCGCCGTACTCCTCGAGGAAGAGACCGAGCCGCCGGTCGTCGGCGCCGTCGAGCCGCAGCTGCGCGCCCCAGACGGTGACCACGACGGGCGAGGGCAGGTCCTCGCGCGGCGACATGATGCCGTTGTCGGGCAGCTGGTCGGCGAGGACAGCCCGGTCGGCGTCGGACAGGTCCGGGTCGTGGGTGATCCACACGGTGCCGTGCTCGAGGTCGTGGACGGCGTTCTCGTCGCGGACCGGCTCGTCGTAGACCCCGCACGCCAGCCAGACCGGCGCGTGCGCACCGCCGGCCGGCGGGTCCTGGGGATAGGTGACGTCGTCCATGGTGTGCGCGCGGTCGGTGATCTCCCAGGTCTCGACGAGGGTCAGGTCGAGCGCCCGCTGGGCCCGTTCGTCGCCCCTGATGGCGCGGTCGACGAGCGGCGCGACCAACGCTGCGCCGAGCACGAGGGCCGACGCGACGGCCGCCAGCACCAGCGGCAGGCTGCGCCGAGGCCGCTGCTCCTCGACGGGTGCGTACGCCGCCTCCGGCAGGTCGTACGACGCCTCGGGCGGACCGTCGACGACGGGCCCGGGATCCCCCTGCCGCGCAGGACCGGGCGGGGTGTCGGCGTCGCTCACCGCGTCAGGCTAGCCAGTCAGCACAACGCTGCGCGCACGGACGGCAGCGGCCGCGCCCAGGTCGCCCTGGACGCGGCCGCGTCGTGGTTCGTGCCGGCTGCCGAGGTCAGCCGCGCAGCAGGTTGCGCAGGACGTACTGCATGATCCCGCCGTTGCGGTAGTAGTTGGCCTCGCCCGGGGTGTCGATGCGGACGGTGGCCTCGAACTCGCTGGCCTCGCCGTGCGCCTGGTCGGTGCCGGGCGCGGGCTCGACCTTGACCGTGACGGTCTTCGGCGTCGTGCCGTCGTTGAGCTCGGTGATGCCGCTGATCGAGATGACCTCGGCACCGGTGAGGCCCAGGTCGTCCGCGGTCTTGCCCTCGGGGAACTGCAGCGGGATGACGCCCATGCCGATCAGGTTGGAGCGGTGGATCCGCTCGTAGGACTCGGCGATGACGGCCTTCACGCCCAGCAGCGCGGTGCCCTTGGCGGCCCAGTCGCGCGAGGAGCCGGAGCCGTACTCCTTGCCGGCCAGGACGACGAGCGGGATGCCGGCCTCCTGGTAGCTCTGGCTGGCCTCGTAGACGCTGGTGACCTCTCCGTCCTTGGTGAAGTCCTTCGTCACGCCGCCCTCGGTGCCGGGCGCGATCTGGTTGCGCAGGCGGATGTTGGCGAAGGTGCCGCGGATCATGACCTCGTGGTTGCCTCGGCGCGAGCCGTAGGAGTTGAAGTCACGCTGCTCGACGCCGTGCTCGGCGAGGTACGTCCCGGCGGGGCTGTCCTTCTTGATGGCGCCGGCCGGGCTGATGTGGTCGGTCGTGACCGAGTCGCCGAGCTTGAGCAGGACGCGGGCGCCGACGATGTCGGAGACCGGCTCCGGCTCCTGCGGCATGCCGTCGAAGTACGGAGGACGGCGGACGTAGGTGGACTCGGCGTCCCACGCGAAGGTGTTGCCCTCCGGGGTGGGGAGCGACTGCCAGCGCTCGTCGCCCTTGAAGACGTCGGCGTAGGAGGAGCCGAACATGTCGGAGGTGATCGCCTGGGCGATCGTCTCCTCGACCTCCCGCGGGCTCGGCCAGATGTCCTTGAGGTAGACGTCGTTGCCGTCGGTGTCCTGCCCCAGCGGGTCGCCGAAGAGGTCGACGTCCATCGACCCGGCGAGGGCGTAGGCCACGACCAGCGGCGGGGACGCGAGGTAGTTCATCTTCACGTCGGGGTTGATCCGGCCCTCGAAGTTGCGGTTGCCCGACAGCACCGAGACGACCGCGAGGTCGGCCTCGTTGACGGCGGCCGACACCTCGGGGATGAGCGGGCCGGAGTTGCCGATGCAGGTGGTGCACCCGTAGCCGACGAGGTTGAAGCCGAGCTTGTCGAGGTAGGGCGTGAGACCGGCGCGGTCGTAGTAGTCGGAGACGACCTTGGAGCCCGGCGCGAGGGAGGTCTTGACCCACGGCTTGCGGGTCAGGCCCTTCTCGACGGCGTTCTTGGCCAGCAGTGCGGCGCCGATCATGACGCTCGGGTTGGAGGTGTTGGTGCACGAGGTGATCGCGGCGATCACGACGGCGCCGTGGTCGATCTCGACCTCCTGGCCGTCGAGCGACACGGTCGTCGGCTTGCTCGCGCGACCGGCGCCGTGCGGGGCGTCGGCGTGCACGGGCTTGCCGTTGCCGCCCTCGTGGCTCGGCGAGTCGGAGGCGGGGAAGGACTCCTCGACGGCCTCGTCGTAGCCGGTCGCCTCGGCGGCGTCGTCGGGGTCGGTGTCACCCTCGTCGACGTAGTCGACCAGCGCGGCGCGGAACGAGTCCTTCGCCACGGAGACCTCGACACGGTCCTGCGGACGCTTCGGGCCGGCCAGCGACGGCACGACGGTGGAGACGTCGAGCTCGAGCCGCTCGCTGTAGCGGGGCTCGGCGCTCGGGTCGTGCCAGAGGCCCTGCTCCTTGGCGTACGCCTCGACGAGGGCGAGCTGCTCCTCCGAGCGGCCGGTCATGCGCAGGTAGTCGACGGTCTGGTCGTCGATCGGGAAGACGGCGATGGTCGAGCCGAACTCGGGGCTCATGTTGCCGATGGTGGCGCGGTTGGCCAGGGGCAGCGCGGAGACGCCCTCGCCGTAGAACTCGACGAACTTGCCGACCACGCCGTGCTCACGCAGCATCTCGGTGATCGTCAGCACGAGGTCGGTGGCGGTGGAGCCCTCGGGCAGCTCGCCGGACAGCTTGAAGCCCACCACGCGCGGGATCAGCATCGAGACCGGCTGGCCGAGCATCGCGGCCTCGGCCTCGATGCCACCGACGCCCCAGCCGACCACGCCGATGCCGTTGACCATCGTGGTGTGGGAGTCGGTGCCGACGCAGGTGTCGGGGTAGGCCACGCCGTCGCGGACCATGACCACGCGGGCGAGGTGCTCGATGTTGACCTGGTGGACGATGCCGGTGCCCGGGGGGACGACCTTGAAGTCGTCGAAGGCACCCTGGCCCCAGCGCAGGAACTGGTAGCGCTCGCGGTTGCGCTCGTACTCGATCTCGACGTTGCGCTCGAAGGCGTCGGCGGAGCCGAAGACGTCGGCGATGACCGAGTGGTCGATGACCATCTCGGCGGGCGCGAGCGGGTTGATCTTGGTGGCGTCGCCGCCGAGCTCGGCCATCGCCTCGCGCATGGTGGCGAGGTCGACGACGCAGGGGACGCCGGTGAAGTCCTGCATGATCACGCGGGCGGGCGTGAACTGGATCTCCTGGTCGGGCGTGGCGCTGGCGTCCCAGCCGGCGATCGCCTTGATGTGGTCGGCGGTGATGTCTGCGCCGTCCTCGGTGCGGAGCAGGTTCTCCAGCAGCACCTTCAGCGAGAAGGGAAGGCTCTGGACGTCGAGCCCCTCACCCTCGACCGCGTCGAGTCGGTAGATCTCGTAGGACTGTCCGTCCACGTCCAGGGTGCCCTTGGCACCGAAGCTGTCCTGACTGGCCATCAGCCACATCTCCTCGGGAGTTCGCGGGTTCGCTTCCATCTTGCCGTCGCACCCGGAGGCGCGGGAAGTCAGGCGACCCTAGTTCCGGCGTCAACTTGTCTCGACGTCAAGATACACGATGTCGAGGGGGTGGACCAACCGTACGTCGCCGCGTGTCGGTGCGTCCCCACCCCTGCGGGCCCTAGGCTCCGGCGGTGCCCATGCTCCTGCACCTCAACGGTCCCTCGGGCGTCGGCAAGTCGACGCTCGCCCGCGCGCACGCCGCCCGCCACCCGGGCACGCTGGTGTGCGACATCGACGAGCTGCGCTCCTGGGTCTCGGGCTGGGAGGAGGACTTCGTCGGGACCGGCGAGGCGGTGCGGGCCACGGCGCTCGCCATGCTCACCGCCTACCTCGGCACCGGCCGCGACGTGGTGCTGCCCCAGCTCATCGTCACGCCCGCCCAGGTCGAGCGCTTCGAGGCCGCCGCGGCGGCGGCAGGGGCGACGTACGTCGGCGTGGTGCTCGACGTCGCGCCGGACGTGCTCCTCCCCCGGCTCCACGGCCGCACACGCACCCCGGTCACGGACGTGGTCGCGCGGATCATCGAGGAGCGCGGCGGCGACGACCTGGTGCTCGAGGGGCGGCTCCAGCTGCTCGACCTCGCCCGCCGGCACGGCTGGGACGTGGTCGACGCGACCGGGTGCGACGCGGCCCTCGTCGCGCTGTCGGACCTGGTGGCGGCCCGACGCTGACGGCCGTCAGTCGATCCCGGCCATCTGGTCGAGGCGTTGGAGCAGGTCGTGGGCGGCCAGCTCCACGGCCTTGTGCCGCCACTCCGACGCCCGGTAGACGCACGCGATGAGACCGGACCGGTGCACCCGCCTGAGGTCGCCGTAGACGAACGCGTAGCGCGCCTTCGTCCCGTCGTTCGCCCCCTGGGTGAGGCCGAGGTGCCACTCGCCGTAGTCGTCCCACGAGTGGCGCTCGAGGTAGGCGTTCTCCGCGTCCGCCCGCGGCTGCACCTCGCCCCAGTCGCTGTCGAGGACGTACTGCCGCGCGTCGATCAGCCGGCGCGCGTGGGCGACGGCGGCCGGGTTGACGTCGTACGTGGCCATGGGGCCAGCCTCCCGCCGCGTCCGGGGCGTGGCAAGCACTCAGCGGCGGCGGGGCTCCAGCAGCGCGACGCACTCGACGTGGTGCGTCATCGGGAACAGGTCGAAGGCGCGGACCGCGGTGAGCTCGTAGTCGTGCTCGGCGAAGATCGCGACGTCCCGGCCGAGCGCGGCGGGGTCGCAGGCGACGTACGCCACCGCACGGGGGCGGCGGTCGACCACCTGCTCCACGACGGCGCGCCTGGCGCCCTCCCGGGGCGGGTCGAGGACGACGAGGTCGAAGGGCTCGTCGAGGCCCGAGCGCAGCACCCGGTCGGTCGGACCGCACTCGACGACCGCGCCCTTCAGGGCGGACAGGTTCCCGCGGGCGTGCTGGCAGGCCGAGCGGTCGGCCTCGACGGCCACGACCCGCGCCCCGGTCCGCTCGCCGACGAAGCGTGCGAAGAGGCCCACGCCGGCGTAGAGGTCGAGCGCGCGCTCGCCGGGCCTGGGGTCGAGCAGGTCGAGCACCGTCCCGACCAGGACGCGCGGCGCCTCGGGGTGCACCTGCCAGAAGCCGTCGGCGGCGACGGAGAAGGGGAACGACGTGTCGCCGACGACGACGTCGTGGGTGACCGGGTCCCGTGACGGGCGCGGGGCGCCCTCCTCGACCGGCGGCTGGCCGGCGGCGTCGTCGGGGCGCGCGCCCTCGGCGGCGATCAGGCAGTCGTCGACCGCGACGAGCTCGTGGGAGCGGTGCGCCCGCATGGCCGGCCGGCCGTCCGGCAGGACGGCGTACCGCTGGCGGGTGCGCCACCGCAGCCCGTCGTCGTCGCGCCCCGCGAGGGGCACGGCCTCGACCTGCAGCCCGGTGACGAGGTCGGACCCGGCGTCGAGGCGGCCGAGGCGGACCAGCTGCTCGCGCACGACGGCGGTCTTGAGGTCGCGCTGCGCGGGCAGCGCGACGTGCTGGAAGTCGCAGCCGCCGCACCGCCCCGGCCCGGCGTAGGGGCACGGCGCCTCGACGCGGTCGGTGGACGGTGCGTCGACCCGGACGGCGTCACCACGCCAGAACCGGTCGCCGTCGGTGCCCTCGGTGATCTCGACGACCACCCGCTCCCCCGGCAGGGCGTGGCGCACGAACACGACGCGGGCGTCGGGCTCCGGGAGCCGTGCGACGCAGTGCCCACCGTGGGCGACGGGCCCGACCTCGACCTCGTGGCGCTCCCCGACCCGCGACCGGCCGCGGGCCCGGCGGGGACGGTTGTGGCGGCTCACCTGTCGTCGACCTGCCGGTCGGTGCGCGAGGCGACGCGGCCACGGCGCAGGTCGCCCGCGTGCACCCGCACCTCGTCGCGGCGGCGCTCCTCGGCCATCTGCGAGGACCGCAGCTGGTAGGGCACCGAGATGACCATGACACCGGGGGTGAAGAGCAGGCGTCCCTTGAGCCGGAGCGCCGTCTGGTTGTGGAGCAGCTGCTCCCACCAGCGCCCGACGACGTACTCGGGGATGTAGACCGCGACGACGCCGCGCGGGCTGGCGCGGCGGATCTCCTGGGTGTACTCCACGATCGGGCGCACGACCTCGCGGTAGGGCGAGTGGAGCACCTTGAGCGGGATGTCGAGGTGCCGCTCGTCCCACTCCTCCAGCAGCCGGCTCGTCGCCCCGGCGTCGATGCTGACGTAGATCGCCTCGAGGACGTTGGGTCGGGTCGCCCGGGCGAACGCCAGGGCCCGGAGGGTCGGCTTGTGGAGCTTGGACGCCAGCACGATCGCGTGGACCCGGGTCGGCATCACCTTGTCCTGCTCGTCCGCCGCGAGCTCGAGCTCGACGCGCGCGTAGTGGCGTCCGATGGCCTGCATGAGGAGGAAGAAGAAGCCCATCGCCAGGATCGTGATCCACGCGCCGGCGAGGAACTTGGTCATCAGCACGATCGCCAGGACGACCGCGGTCATCCCGAGGCCGAAGGTGTTGATGGCCCGCGAGCGCATCATCCGCCGGCGTACGGCCGGGTCCTGCTCCGTGCGCAGGTGGCGGGTCCAGTGGCGGATCATGCCGAGCTGGCTGAGGTTGAAGGAGACGAAGACGCCGACGATGTAGAGCTGGATGAGCTTGGTCGTCTCGGCGTCGAAGATCCAGATCAGCAGGATCGACATGGCCGCCAGGAACACGATGCCGTTGCTGTAGGCGAGCCGGTCGCCGCGCGAGCCGAGCGAGCGGGGCGCCAGGCCGTCCTGGGCGAGGATCGAGCCGAGGACCGGGAAGCCGTTGAACGCCGTGTTGGCCGCCAGCACGAGGATGATGCCCGTGACGGTGAGCACGAAGTAGAAGCCGGGCGGGAACTGGTCGAACACCCCGGCCGCGATCTGCGCGATCACCGGGTGCTGCTCGTAGCCCTCGGGAAGCGCATCGCCGGTCGCCGTCCGCAACCGGTCGAGCTCGTGCGGGTCGACGTACTTGATGGCCATCTGGTTCGCCAGCACGATGACGCTCATCATCATCGAGATCGCGATCAGGCCGAGCAGCAGCAGCGTGGACGCCGCGTTGCGGCTCTTGGGCTTGCGGAAGGCGGGCACGCCGTTGCTGATCGCCTCGACGCCGGTGAGCGCCGCACACCCGGAGGAGAACGCCCGCGCCAGCAGGAACATCAGGCCGATCTGGGTGAGCGGCTCCCCCCACCCGGGCTGGGGAACGATGGTGAGGTGGGCGCTCTCCGCCTCGGGCAGGTCGCCCGCGAGCAGACGCATCAGCCCGTAGGCGCACATGCCGAGGATCGCGACCATGAAGAGGTAGGTCGGCACGGCGAAGAACGAGCCGGACTCCCGCACCCCGCGCAGGTTCATCGCCGTCAGCAGGACGACCGCGACGACCGCGACGGTCGCCTCGTGGCCGATCAGCCCGTTGATCGCCCCGGCGGCGTACTGCGCGGCCGACGAGATCGACACCGCCACGGTGAGCACGTAGTCGACGAGCAGGGCGCTCGCCACCGTCACGCCGGCGTTGCGGCCGAGGTTGACGGTCGCGACCTCGTAGTCGCCGCCACCCGAGGGGTAGGCGTGCACGGTCTGGCGGTAGCTGGCCACCACGGTGAGCATCACGACAGCGACGGCGATGCCGATCTTCCAGGACCAGACGTAGGTCGAGGCGCCCGCCACTGCCAGCATGATGAAGATCTCGTCCGGGGCGTACGCCACCGAGGACAGCGCGTCGCTGGCGAACACCGGCAGCGCGATCCGCTTCGGGAGGAGTGTCTCCCCCAGCTGGCTGCTGCGGAGCTTGCGGCCCAGCAGGATCCGCTTGGACACGTCACTGACACTCACGGGCGCGAGCCTAGACCCGCAGCGGCCGGGATCCCCGCTGGGATACGGTTCGGGCGTGCACGTCGTGATCATGGGTTGTGGCCGCGTCGGTTCGACGCTTGCCCGTAGCCTCGAGGACCGCAACCACACCGTGTCCGTCATCGACAGCGAGCCCGATGCGTTCCGGCGCCTCGGCCCGGAGTTCAACGGCGACAAGGTCACGGGCTACGGCTTCGACCAGCAGGTGCTGGAGAAGGCCGGGATCCGCCGCGCCGATGCCTTCGCCGCGGTCTCGAGCGGTGACAACTCCAACATCATCGCGGCGCGGGTGGCCCGGGAGACCTTCGGCCTCCAGCAGGTCGTGGCCCGCATCTACGACCCCGGTCGCGCCGAGGTCTACCAGCGCCTCGGCATCACCACGGTGGCGACGGTGAAGTGGACCGCCGACCAGATCCTGCGTCGCATCCTGCCGGCCGGCGCCGAGCCCGACTTCCGCGACCCGTCAGGCACGATCCGCGTCGACCACATCCCCGTCCCGGAGTCCTGGATCGGCAACCGGACCGTGGAGTTCCAGATGCAGTCGCGCAGCCGGATCGCCTGGATCGACCGGCTCGGCGAGGGCATGCTGCCCACGCGCGAGACGGTCCTGCAGGAGGGCGACATGCTGCACATCGTCATCCGCGAGGAGAACGCCGCCCACGCCTACGCCGTGCTCGAGTCCGGGCCGGACGACGACTGAAGGAACTGACACATGCGCGTCGCCATCGCCGGAGCCGGAGCCGTGGGTCGATCCATCGCCCGCGAGCTGATCGAGAACGGTCACCAGATCCTGCTCATCGACAAGAGCCCGTCGGCGATCCGTCCCGAGCGGGTGCCCAACGCCGAGTGGCTGCTCGCCGACTCCTGCGAGCTGTCCTCCCTGGCCGAGGCCCAGCTCGGCAAGTGCGACGTGGTCATCGCCGCGACCGGTGACGACAAGGCCAACCTGGTCACCTCGCTGCTGGCGAAGACCGAGTTCGGCGTCCCGCGCACCGTCGGTCGGGTCAACCACCCCAACAACGAGTGGCTCTTCACCGAGGCCTGGGGTGTCGACGTCAACGTCTCCACCCCTCGCATCATGTCCGCGCTCGTGGAGGAGGCCGTGTCGATCGGCGACCTCGTGCGCCTGTTCACGTTCCGCCAGGGCAACGCCAACCTGGTCGAGCTGACCCTGTCGGCGGACTCCCCCTACGTCGGCACGCCCGCCGGTCTGGTGCCGTTCCCGGACAACTGCGCCCTGGTCACGATCCTGCGCGACGGGCAGGTCTACACCCCCGAGGCCGAGCAGCCGCTCGAGTCCGGCGACGAGCTGCTGTTCGTCGTGCCGGCCGAGGTGGAGTCCGAGCTCGAGCACCTGCTCTCCCCCGGCCACCACCCGGGCTGAGCCCGGCCGCCAGTCAGGCCGGCGCGGCGTCGGGCTCGACGGGCGTGCGGTTGCGCGAGAGCAGCCAGATCATCGACCCGAGCGCCGCGAGCTGCAGCGGCCAGCCGAGCGCGATCTTGAGCACCCCGAGGGCGGCGACCGCCGCGTCGGGGTCCATGGAGCCGGAGTTGCCAGCCAGCCAGATGGGCGCCTGGATGACGACACGCAGCACGCACGGCGCGACCAGCAGCCAGGTGAGGCGGCTGCAGAGCCTCACGACCTGCTTGTCCTTGTGCCACGCGGTCGGGTCGCCGGTGATGCTGCCGACCATGAAGCCGACCAGTGGCCATCCGATCAGGCACGTGAACGCCAGCACGACGGCGTACCCGCCGTTGTAGAGCAGCCCCGGCAGGAAGTAGGCCAGCGCCTGCTCCTGCTCCGACCCGCCGGACTGCGCGGAGCGGTGGACGAAGTACCAGCCGATGCCGATGCCGAACAGCGCGTTGAGGACGAACTGGACGGTCGAGCGCTGCACCAGCCGCACGAGCAGCAGCACCAGCGCGGCGCCGATGCTCACCGTCAGCGCCAGGTCGAGGTCGCTGGCCGTCAGCCAGGTGATGGTGAACAGGAGGGTGGGCACGGCGGCCTCGGCCATCCCGCGTCGGCCGCCGAGCGCCTTGGCGAGCTGGGCGCGGACCACGGCCTCGACCGTGTCGGTCGAGGGGGTGGCCGCCGCGGGCGGGCTCGCGGGCTGGCTCGCCGGATGGCTCGCGGGCTGGTGGGTCGGGTCGGTCACGGGCGCAGCTCGTATCGCGGGTTGAACATGATCGGTACGCCGCCCTGGCGCCCGATGCAGCCGGCGACGGTCACCGACCGGCCGGGGTCGACCCCGGTGATGCGACGGCGGCCCAGCCACACCACGGTGATGACCCCGGAGCCGTCGTCGAGCTCGGCCTCGAGGGCCGGCACGCCGCCTCGCGGGCGGAGCGTGACGGTGCGCAGGACGCCGTTCACGACGACGTGCTCGCGCTCGGGGGCGTCGGCGATGGCGATCGCCTCGGTGCTCGTGTGCGACTGGCGCAGCTCGCGCTGGTGGGCCTCGGAGCTGTCGGCCCAGCGGGAGAGCGCCTGGCGCAGCCGGCTCTTCTCGGCCATCGGGTCACCTCACCCGGCGGGCGTCGTCCGGCAGCGTGACGGGCAGCGGCTCGCCCACCGGCATCGCCTGGTCGCCGCGGCGGACGACGATCTGGGCGAGCGCGTCCTCCCAGTCGGGCGCGGAGTCCGGCTCGACGGCCGGGCGGCCGAGGAAGGACGCGCGCAGCATCCACCGGTCGCCGTTCACGCCGATGATGCGCGACGGCTGGGTCGCGGTCGTGCCGTCGGGGCGGCGGATCGGCATCTGGCACACCAGCTCGGTGCCCCAGCGCCCCTCGCGCTCGGTGGCCTGGCCGCCGCGCCGCGCCATGTCCTCCGCGATCTGCGGTCGGACCTCGGACCACAGGTCGCCGTTGCGGGGGGCAGCGAAGGCCTGGAATTCGCAGGCGCCGTCGGAGCCGGCCAGCATGACCGCGCGGACCTGCCCGCTCTGCTCGTCGACCTGCAGCCGCAGCTCGCGGTCGGCGATGGGGGGCACGAGCACGGAGCCGAGGTCGGCGCGGTCGATGCCGTCCCCCTCGACCTCGGTCACGTCGAACGGGCCGGTGCCCGCAGCCGGGCCGGCGGTGGCGTCCGCGGCGTCCTCCGCGGGGGTGTCCGCGTTCACCGGGGTCGTGTCTGCCTTGCGGCGGAACTTCACGTCAGCACTCCTTCGATCAGCGCTCGTCCGAGCGCGGTCCGGCTCAAGGACGCGAACCGGTACCTGTAGAACCGTAGCCCCCGTCGCCCCGGACGGACTCGGGCAGCACCCCCACCTCGACGAACCGCGCCCGCTCGAAGCGCTGGATCACCAGCTGCGCGATCCGGTCGCCGCGGCTGAGGGCGACCGGCTCGACCGGGTCGTGGTTGATGAGCAGCACCTTGACCTCGCCGCGGTAGCCCGCGTCGATCGTGCCCGGGGTGTTGACGATCGACAGGCCGTGCCGGGCCGCGAGCCCCGAGCGCGGGTGGACGAGCGCGACGTACCCGTCCGGCAGCGCGAGGCCGATGCCGGTGGGGACGAGGGCCCGCTCACCCGGCGCGAGGTGCACGTCGACGGTGGTGTGGAGGTCGGCCCCGGCGTCGCCCGGGTGCGCGTACGACGGCAGCGGCAGGTCCGGGTCGAGGCGGACGACGGCGACGTCCAGGTCGGGTGCGGGACGCCGGGTCTCGTCGGGGGTCGCGTCGGGGGTCGGGTCGTGGTCGGGCACGAGGAGTGAATCTATAGGCTCTGCGCCGTGGACTACGCCGAACGCCTCACCGTTCCGCTGCGCTGGTGGGTGCAGGGCACGATGTTCGTGGCGTCCCTGTGGCTGGCCGTCCTGGCCGCCACCCCCGAGGCCGTCGCGTGGTCCCTGACGGCCCTCGCGATGGCGGTGATGGTCGCCCTGTTCGTCGGCTACGGGCGCCCTCGGGTGTCGGTGGACGGCACCACCTTCCGGGCCGGCCGCGCGCACATCCCGCTGGACCTCGTGGGTGCGGTGACCGTCCTCGACGCGGACGCCGTACGACGCCAGGCAGGCGTCGACGCCGACGCCCGGGCGTACCTCCTGCTGCGCCCCTACCTCAAGCGCGGCGTCCGGGTGGACATCGCCGACCCCGCCGACCCGACGCCGTACTGGCTGGTCAGCTCCCGCCGGCCGGACGCGCTCGTCTCAGCCCTGGAGGCGGGGCGGGCGAGCCGAACGGCTGGGTAGGGTGCGGACATGGCTTCTTCCTCCTCGGACAACTCCAGCAAGGTCTACTCGGCGTTCTCCCTCGTCGCGGCGCTCGGCGCGGCTGCCCTGGTCAAGAAGGGCCTCAACACCTCGTGGCGCGCGGCCACCGGCAAGAACCCGCCGGCGAACCCCGCCGACCCCGACGTCAGCATCAACGAGGCCGTCCTCTGGGCGGCCGTCAGCGGCACCATGATCGGCGTGGCGCGCATGCTCGCCAGCCGCCGTGCGGCGCACTACTACGCGAAGTCCACGGGCCACCTCCCCCCGCAGCTGCAGAAGGACGGGCAGGACGCCTCGAAGGCCCCCGCCGCCCAGTCCTGACGTCTGCCGTCCCGAGCTCGACCGCGCGTCCGGCCACCCCGCCACGGGACCGCGCCCGACTCGCCCACCCCGGCAGCGCGCCCGGCGGGGGTGGGCGCTCACTGGCCAGTGAGTCTCGGCGCGACTCAACGTCCTGTCGCCCCGCCGACGCCCGGCCCGCCGCTGGCCCGTGAGTCTCCCACCGACTCAGGCCGTGGCGACGCCAGCCGTGCTCGCCAGTGGCCCGTGAGTCGCTGAGCGACTCACTGGCCAGTGCGGGTGGGGGCAGGGGCGCGGCGGCCGGCCCGCGGGATCGCGGGCCACCAACCGTCCACAACCCCGATCCGTACGCACCCGAGTGCCGAGCTGTGGACGGGCTGTCGTGGCTGTCGGCCCCGGGGCGTTTGCTCGTCGTACGACGACGGGCGAGGCCAGGAGGACGGCACATGAGCGGTACGACGACGGTGGTCAGGACGTCGGGCCTGACCGACGACGAGCTCGACTGGCTCCACATGGGACCGTTCGACGGCGGCGTGGGGGGACTCGTCCGGCGGGTCCGACGCATCCTCGACGTGTCGCAGCGGGGGCTGGCCGAGCTGCTCGGGGTGTCCCAGTCGGCCGTGGCACGCTGGGAGACCGAGCGCACCAGTCCGAGGGTCAGCGTGCTGCAGCAGATGCTGCGGCTGCGGGGGTCGTGGTCGCCCTCCACGACGAGGAGTCGGGCGAGCGCGTCGAGCCGATGCGCGCCGACGGCGCCCGCCGGCGCAACGGGAGCCGCTACCCCGCCCACGTGGACCTGAGAGTGACCGGGTGGTGGGTTCCGCGGGCGTTCCGGCGGATGACGAGCATCGACTACTTCACCAGCCGCAACCGCTCCCGGCGGCTGGGCGTCCCGTCGGTCCGCTACCGGACGTCCCGGCACGTGAAGCGGATCGAGCGGATGCTCCACGGGACGCCCGTCGACCACCCGTCGCTCCGCCAGCTGAGGGCGGAGGCCGAGCACCTCCAGGAGCTGCGCGACGCACGTCGACCGGGGCACGGTGGACCTCCCCGGCACGCGGCCTGACCCAGGACCACCGGGCGGCAGATCCCCCGAACCCAGAGCCAGCCGGACAGCTGGCCAGCCGGCCCAGCGGGGCACACACGACGAAGCGCCCGCCCTCACGGGGAGGGACGGGCGCTGTCGTGTGCGGTGAGTCGGGTGCCGGGCTCAGATGCAGTCGCGGCAGATGAGGTTCTTCTCGTCGGCCAGCTGCGACCGGTGATGCACCAGGAAGCAGCTCATGCAGGTGAACTCGTCGTCCTGACGAGGCATGACCTCGACGGCGAGCTCCTCGTGCGAGAGGTCGGCACCCGGGAGCTCGAAGGACTCGGCGGCCTCGGTCTCGTCCTCGTCGACCTTGCCGGAGTTCTTGTCGTGACGTCGGGCCTTGAGCTCCTCGATGCTCTCCTCGCTCTGGTCCTCCTCGGACTTGCGTGGTGCGTCGTAGTCGGTGGCCATCGGTTCCCTCTCCCATGCTGTGGACCCGTTCCGCCGGATCGCGGCGGGACGTCCCAGTTGTGCGCGTCGTCGGCGCCAGATTGTGCACCATGAACCGGTTCCGTGGTGAGCCGGTCCGCAACGTGTCGCCTGAACAGTGGGCGACGTCTCGGTATTCCCACCTCGGCGGGCGTCCCCGGCCCACCCGGACGCCGGAGCTGTCAGGCGATGAAGCCCGCCACGGCCAGCGCGGCGACGAAGTCGTCCCAGCCGTCGGCGGGGGCGCCCGCCACCACGTTGCGCAGAGGGTACGACCCGACCGTGAAGGTGCCGTCGAGCAGGTCGAAGCGGCCACCCGCCTCGCGCAGCACCAGGCCGCCAGCAGACCAGTCCCACGGCTGCGGGCCGGCCTCGACGTAGGCGTCGCCGCTCCCGTCCGCGACGTGGCACAGGTCCAGGGCACAGGAGCCCATCCGGCGGATGTCGCGGACCTCCGGCAGCAGCGCGGCGACACACCCGGCCTGGTGCTCCCGGACCTCTCGCTGGTAGCCGAAGCCGGTCAGCACGAGCCGCTCGGCCAGGGGCGGAGACGGTCGGACCGAGATGGGCAGACCGTCGCGGGTCGCGCCGTGGCCGAGCGCGGCGGCGTACTCGACACCGGTCGGGATCGTCACCACGGCGCCCGCGACGACAGTCCCCGCGACCTCAGCGGCGACCGACACCGCGCAGTCAGGCAGGCCGTAGAGGTAGTTGACGGTCCCGTCGATCGGGTCGAGGACCCACCGCACCCCCGAGGTGCCGGGGCGGTCGTCGCCCTCCTCCCCCAGGATGGCGTCGTCGGGACGCTGGGCGACGATGCGCGAGCGGAGCAGCTCCTCGACCGCCCGGTCGGCCTCGGTGACGACGTCGACGGCGCTGGTCTTGGTGTCGGCCACGTCGATGCCGCCGCGCCGCATCTCGCGGGCCAGGCCCGCGCCCTCGTGGGCGAGCGAGCGCGCCAGGTCGCGCAGCACCTCCGGCGCGACCGAGGGGTCCTGCGTCACGAGTCGGCCCCGCAGAGGGCCGGACGCGGACCCCGCGGGTTGGGGCAGCAGCCTGCCCCGCAGATGTCGGGGCCGGCCGGCAGCGAGCCGAGCGCCGGGCGGTCCGGTGACTCGCCCCGCTCGGCGGCGGCCCGCTCCAGCACGAGGTCGCGGACCATCGCCACGAAGCGGGGGTCGGTTCCCGACGTCGCGGCGCGCACCGCGCGGATCCCGAGCCGCTCGGCGGTGGCCGTCGCCTCCGTGTCGAGGTCGTAGATGACCTCCATGTGGTCGGACACGAAGCCGATCGGCACCAGCACCACCTGGCTCACCCCGTCGCTCGCCAGCTCCTCGAGGTGGTCGTTGACGTCGGGCTCGAGCCACGGCGTCGAGGGCGCGCCCGAGCGGGAGCAGTAGACGAGGTCGTGCCGGTGGGCCCGCCCCGTGGCCGCGCGGACCCGGTCCGCCACCTCGTCGACGGCGCTGCGGTGCTGCTTGACGTAGGCGCCACGCGGCTGTGCCTTCGCCTCCGGCGGCGCGCCGCTGGTCTCGGCCATCGCGGTCGGGATCGAGTGGGTCACGAACACCAGGTGGGCGGCGTCACCGTTGGTGGGCAGCTCGCCGAGGGCCTCGAGGCAGGCGTCCACGACGGGCTCGAGGAAGCCGGGGTGGTTGTAGTACTGGCGCAGCTTGTCGAGGCGCGGCGCGCCCGTGGTCTGCTCGACGGCGTCCCACAGGTTCTCGCGGTACTGCCGGCACGACGACCACGACGAGTACGCCGACGTGGCGAAGACCGCGGCCCGCTGGACCCCGTCGGCGGTCATCTGGGCGAGGGTGTCGGCGAGGTAGGGGTCCCAGTTGCGGTTGCCGAAGTAGACCGGCAGGTCGATGCCGTGGTCGGCGAAGTCCTTCTCGAGCGCCGCGATCAGGGCACGGTTCTGGTCGTTGATCGGACTCTTCCCGCCGAAGAGGAAGTAGTGCTCCCCCACCTGCTCGAGGCGCTCGCGCGGGATCCCGCGGCCGCGGGTCACGTTCTCCAGGAACGGCACCACGTCCTCGGGCTTCTCGGGACCCCCGAAGGAGAGGACCAGGAGGGCGTCGTACGGCTTCACGTCGGGGTGCCCCGCAGGATTCATGCAGCCAGAGTAGAGGCGCCTACCATTCGGCTCGTGCTCGACTCCTACCGCCGGGTCTTGGCGCGGCCCGGTGCGTTGGCCTTCAGCAGCGCCGCCCTCGTCGCCCGGCTGCCGATCTCCATGGTCGGACTGGGCATCGTCCTCCTCGTCGAGGAGCGCACCGGCTCCTACGGCCTGGCCGGGACGGTGTCCGCGGTGTTCGTGCTGGCCGAGGCGGCCTTCGCCGTGCTCCACGGCCGCTGGGTCGACCACTACGGGCAGGCCCGGGTGCTCCCGCTGGCGATCTCGGTCTTCGGCGGCGGCCTCGCGCTGATGATGCTCGCCGTCGAGCAGGACTGGCCCCGCGCGTGGACGTACGTCTTCGCGGCCGTCGCCGGCGCGGCGCTCCCCCAGGTCGGCGCCAGCGTCCGCACCCGCTGGTCCCACCTCCTCGACGACCCGGGTGAGAAGCAGACCGCCTTCGCCCTCGAGGCCGTCCTCGACGAGGTCGTCTTCGTGGTCGGCCCGGTGCTGGTCACCCTGCTGGCGACCAGCTGGCACCCCGTCGCGGGCCTCAGCGCGGCCCTCGTGAGCGGTGTCGTCGGCACCTTCGCGTTCGCGGCCCAGCGGCGCACCGAGCCGCCGGCCGGCCGCAGCGCGCCCGCCGGCGCCCGCCCGACGATGCCGTGGCGGCTCGTCCTGACCCTGGCCCTGGTCTGCCTGACCCTCGGCGCGCTCTTCGGCGCCGCCGAGGTCACCACCGTCGCCTTCGCCGAGGAGCAGGGCATGCGGTGGGTGGCCGGCTGGCTGCTGGCCGTGTGGTCCCTCGGCAGCCTCGTCGCCGGGCTGGTGACCGGTGCGATCGCCTGGCGCAGGGGCCCCGACGTGCGGCTCCGCTGGGGCTCGGCGGCGATGGCCCTCGCGATGGCGCCGCTGATGTTCGTCCAGTCCGTCCCGGTGATGGCCGTGGTCCTCCTCGTCGGTGGGCTCGCGATCGCCCCGACGATGATCGCCGCGATGACGATGGTCGAGCAGGGCGTCCCGGCCGGCCGCCTGACCGAGGGGATGGCGATCCTGCACACCGGCATCGTCGCGGGCGTCGCGCCGGGCGCGAGCGTCGCAGGCTTCGTCGTCGACCACAGCGGCGCGTCGGCGGCGTACGCCGTGGCGCTGGCCGGCGGCGTGCTCGGAGCGCTTGCCGCGCAGGCTGCCCGTCCGGGTCCTAGTCTGCGCACATGAGCCCCGCGGTCCACGGTCACCTCTGGCGCAACTGGTCCGGTCTCGAGGAGGCGGTCCCCCGCCACGTCGAGACCCCCGGGTCGGTCGACTCGGTCATGGACGTCGTGCGCCGTGCCCGCGAGAGCGGCACGACGGTGAAGATGACCGGCACCGGGCACAGCTTCACCGCCATCGCCGCGCCCGAGCACACCCTGCTCCGTCCCGAGGCGCTCTCCGGCATCCTCGCCGTCGACCGCGACGCGATGACGGTGACCGCCCGTGCCGGCACCCCGCTCAAGGACCTGAACCTCGCCCTCGAGCGGCTCGGCCTGTCGCTGCACAACATGGGCGACATCGCGGAGCAGACCCTGGCGGGCGCCACCTCGACCGGCACCCACGGCACCGGGGGCATCGCGGCCGGGCTTGCCGCGCAGCTCGCCGGCCTCGAGCTGGTCACCGGCACCGGCGAGGTGCTGCGCGCCTCCCGCACCGAGAACCCGGACGTCTTCGACCTCGCCCGGGTCGGCCTCGGCGCGCTGGGCATCCTCACCAGCCTCACCTTCCACGTCGAACCGCTCTTCGTCGTCGAGGCCCACGAGCAGCCGATGACGTGGGACCGCGGGCTGGCGTCGTACGACGAGATGGCGGCCGAGTCGCACCACCTCGACCTCTACTGGTTCCCCCACACCGACCGGCTCATGGTCAAGCAGAACGTCCGCACGGACCTCGACCCCGGCGAGCAGCAGCCTCCGTCGCGTGCCGCCGCGTGGTGGGAGGACGAGCTCATGTCCAACGCGGCCTTCGGCGCCCTGTGCCGCGTCGGCTCACGCGTGCCGGCCCTGGTCCCACGGATCAACCGGGTCGCCGGGCGCGCGCAGTCCGAGCGCCGCTACAGCGACCTCGCCCACCGCGTGTTCGTGACGCCGCGACGGGTCCGCTTCCGCGAGATGGAGTACGCCGTCCCGCGCGAGGTCGGGCTCGACGTGCTGCGCGAGTGCCGCAGGGCGATCGAGGCGAGCGACTGGCGCATCGCGTTCCCGGTCGAGGTGCGCACCGCCCGCGCGGACGACGTCGCCCTGTCGACCGCCCACGGCCGCGACAGCCTCTACCTCGCCTTCCACGTGCCGGCCGACACCGACCACACGGCCTACTTCGGTGGGCTGGAGCCGATCCTGCGCGAGGCGGGCGGCCGGCCCCACTGGGGCAAGGTGCACACCCGGACCGCCGCGGACCTCGCCCCGGCGTACGACCGGTTCGACGACTTCCTCGCGCTGCGCGACCGCCTCGACCCGGACCGGGTGTTCGCGAACGCCCACCTCCGCCGCGTCCTGGGCGACTGAGGACGAGCCCGCGGCGCTCAGACGTTCGCGGGACCGCGCGGCAGGGGCGCGCTCCAGCCGCGCACGAGCGCCAGCAGCCGCCAGACCAGGCACGTGCAGAACCCGGCCGTGGCGACCGCGAAGACCGGCAGGTCGGTGCGGTCGAGGAGCACCGCGACGGCCGCGCCGGCGATGGCGGGCGTGGCGTAGAGGTTGCCCTCGAAGATGACCGGCACGTTGCCCGCGAGGACGTCGCGCATCATCCCGCCGCCGATGGCGGTGACCATCCCCATGAGCGCCGCCGGCACGGGGTCGAGCCCGTAGTCCAGCGCCTTCAGCGTCCCCGTGACGCAGAACAGGGAGAGGCCGACGGCGTCGAAGAGCGTGATCACCCGCTCCAACCGCCCCACCGCAGGGTGGAAGACGAAGGTCAGCAGGCCCGCCGCGACGGGGACCAGCAGGTAGCGCCAGTCGGTCAGCGCCGCCGGCGGGGTGGCGCCGATCAGCACGTCGCGGATGAAGCCGCCGCCCAGCCCGGTCACGCCACCCAGGACGAACGCGGCGAAGATGTCGAGGTTCTTCCGGACGGCGACGAGTGCCCCGGTGACCGCGAACACGAAGATGCCGACGAGGTCGAGCGCGACCAGCGTCGTGGCGAACTCCGTCTCGGGCACACCGGAAGCCTAGGGCGCGCCGCGGGCGCAACCGCCCTCGGGCATGCCGCTGGCGTAGGCTCGAGCGACACGGGTCCACCGCCCGACCACCCCCCGACCACAGCCAGTCAGGAGTCCGCCGTCCATGGCCAAGCTGACGTTCACCGGACGCAGCAAGGACGGCAAGCGCCTGCTGCTGGTGGACGAGTCGGGCCAGCAGCACACCCTGGCGGTCGACGCCCGGCTCCGTCGCGCCCTCGCGGGCGCGCCCGACAGCAACGGCCAGTTGGAGATCCCGATGGAATCAACCCTCCGCCCCCGCGACATCCAGATGCGCATCCGAGCCGGTGAGTCACCCGAGGCGGTGGCCCACGCGGCCGGGACGTCGGTGGAGAAGATCATGCCGTTCGCCGCGCCCGTGATGGCCGAGCGCGCGCACGTCGCCGAGCGGGCCCAGCTGGCGTCCGTACGCCGCCGCGCGACCGAGAGCGGGGCGCGCACCCTCGGCGAGGCCGTCGGCGCACACCTGCGGGCGCACAACGTCGACCCGAGCAGCGTGGAGTGGGACGCCTGGCGTCGCGAGGACGGCCGGTGGACGCTGACGGCGCTCTACGACGTGGCCGGGCGCGTCGGCACCGCCACCTTCTCCCACGACCCGCGGGGCAGCTTCGTCACCGTGGACGACGACGACGCGCGCTGGCTGGTCGGCGACGCCACCCCGGAGGCGGCCGCGACGCCGGCCTCCGACGACCTGGCCGCCGCGCGGCAGCGCCGGCTGAGCGCGGTCGGCGAGGACGTGCCGCTCGGCGACGACGCGATCGAGATGGTCACCGGCGAGGAGTCCTCGGCGACGCCGGAGGAGACCACGATGGAGCTCTCCGACACCGGCCTGGGCACCGAGCAGCCGGTGGAGGCCTACCTCGACGAGGACCGTGGCGGGCAGGACCGCGGCGGGCAGGACCGCGGCGGGCAGGACCGGCGCGACGACCGGCCCGAGCAGCCGGCCGAGCCCCGGCCCGAGCCGGCCGCCGAGGCCCCCGCGGAGCCCAAGCCGAAGCCCGCCAAGAAGCGCGGACGCGCGTCGGTGCCGAGCTGGGACGAGATCATGTTCGGCGGGGGCAAGGGCGACTGACGGTTGCGCCTCGTCCAGCTCAACGTCCATCCGCTGAAGTCCGGCGCGATCCGCCCGCTCACCTCCGCCACCGTGCTGCCGCGCGGGCTGGCCGACGACCGGACGTGGATGATCGTCGACGGCGACCGCTGCCTTGTCTCCGCCCGTGAGGTGCACCGCCTCTTCACCGTCGTCGCGGACACACCGGCAACCGACCCGTCCGTCGCCGCCGCGCTGCGGCTCCGCGCCCCGGGTCACCCCGACCTGCTCGTCGACGTCCCCCAGACCGCGCCGGTCGACGTCCGTCTGTTCTCCCTGCACCTGCGTGCCCGCCCGGCCGGCCGCGACGCCGACGCGTGGCTCCGTGCGGTCCTCGGTCGCGACGACCTGCACCTGGTCTGGTGCCACGCCCCGGAGGAGCGCACGCTCCAGCCGGGCTTCTCCCGGCCCGGCGACCACGCCGCCTTCCCCGACTCCTTCCCCGTGACGATCGCGTCGCTGGCGTCGATGCGCCGGCTCGACGACTGGATGGTCGAGCAGGCGCTGGAGCTCAGCGAGGAGCCACCCGACCCGCTCCCCGTCGAGCGCTTCCGGGCCAACCTCGTCGTCGACGGCGACGAGCCGTTCGCCGAGGACCGCTGGACCCGGGTCGTCGTGGGCGACGTGCCCTTCCGGGTCGGCAAGCCCGTCGGCCGGTGCGTGATGGCGACCCTCGACCCGGTCACGCTGACCACGTCCGAGGAGCCCACCCGCACCCTGGCCCGGCACCGGCGCGTCGACGGCAAGCTGTTCTTCGCCGTGCACCTCGTCCCGGAGACCAGCGGCCGGATCGGCGTCGGCGACGCCGTCCGCGCCGAGTGATCACCCGGTCGCGACGGGCCGCTCGGGGTCGGTGATCCAGCCGCTCCAGCTGCCCGGGTAGAGCGCCGCCCGGATGCCGGCGACCTCCATGGCCAGCAGGTCGTGGGCCGCCGTCACACCCGACCCGCAGTAGGCAGCCACCGTCGCCGCCGTGTCGGCGCCGACGCCGGCGTACACCTCCCGGAGCCGCGCGGGCGGGAGGAACCGTCCGCGGTCGTCGAGGTTGGCGGTCGTCGGCACGTTGACGGCCCCCGGGATGTGGCCGGCGACCGGGTCGACCGGCTCGGTCTCGCCGCGGAACCGCTCGGGTGCCCGGGCGTCGACGAGCACGTCGACACCCAGGACGTCGTCCGGCCCGACCACGGCGACCTCGTGCCCGTCGGAGAGGGTGAAGTCGCCCGGCACGGCGTCCACCGGACCGGCCTCGGCGGGGTGCCCGTCCTCCCGCCACGCGGTCCACCCGCCGTCGAGCACCCGGACGTCGCGGTGGCCGTGGTGCCGCAGCAGCCACCACGCGCGGGCGGCCGCCCGCCCCTGCCAGTCGTCGTACACGACCACGGGCCGGTCGCCGTGGACGCCGGCGCGCCGCATCGCCGCCTCGAACCGTGCCGGATCGGGGAGCGGGTGCCTGCCGCCGGTGCCCGGCGGGTCCGCGAGGTCCTCGTCGAGGTCGACGTACGCCGCCCCGGGGACGTGGCCGGCCTCGTGCTGCTCGCGGCCGGGCGGGCCGCCCATGAGGTAGCGCACGTCCAGCACCGTGACCCGGCCGAGCTCCGCCGCGAGCTCGTCGGGGGTGATCAGCGGCCCTCGTGGAGCTTCGCGGCGAAAGTCCTCGTCCATGCGCGGCACGGTAGCCGCCGTGCGGGCCGGGGGCTGTGACAGGATTCGCGGGACATGGCTGAACTGCACTTCTTCACGGGCACGATGGACTCCGGCAAGTCGACGCTGGCGCTCCAGACCAACCACAACCACGCCGCCCGCGGACGCGTCGGCCGGATCTTCACCACGCACGACCGGTCGGGGCAAGCGGTGCTGTCCAGCCGGCTGGGGCTCACCCACGACGCGCTGGAGGTCGACGCCGGCTTCGACTTCTGGGCCTACGTCGTGGACTCCCTGACCCGCGGCGGCCGGATCGACTACCTCATCTGCGACGAGGCCCAGTTCTACTCCGCCGAGCAGATCGACCAGCTAGCCAAGGTCGTCGACGAGCTGCAGATCGACGTCTTCGCGTTCGGCATCCTCACCGACTTCCGCTCGCACCTGTTCCCCGGCAGCGCCCGGCTGGTCGAGCTCGCCGACCGGATGAACGTGCTGCAGGTGGAGGCGCTGTGCTGGTGCGGCAAGCGCGCCACCCACAACGCCCGCACCGAGAACGGCGCGATGGTCGTCGAGGGCGAGGTCATCGTGGTCGGCGACGTCGACCAGGTCGACGAGCCGCCCGCCGACGTCGCCTACGAGGTGCTGTGCCGCCAGCACCACCGTCGCCGGCTCACCGCCGCGCGCGCCAAGGCCGTCAGCCTGGCGCCCGAGCCGCTGCCCTTCGGCTGACCCGGGGGTGGCTCAGCCGACCAGGATCGGGATCAGCATCTCGGCCGGCGTGAGCGAGCCGTGGAGCCCGACGAGGGTGTCCTCGTAGGCGAAGTCGCGGGTGGACACCACCGCGGTGTCGTCGTGGCAGGCGACCATCACGTCGCCGAGGCGCGGCAGCACCCCCGGCGCGACGGGGCCGAACCACTCGCGCCCGACGGCCTCCTCGCGCGTCAGCACGGTGGCCCGGTCCCCCAGCACCTCGCGCCAGGTCGCGACGACGTCGGGCACGGCACCGGCGGCGCAGTAGAGGTGGCGGAACCTGGCCTCCCCACCGAGGAGCGCGACGCCGTCGCGCATCCCGTCCACCTCGTCGACGTCGACCCGCGCGTCGCGGGGGCCGTCCACCATGCCGTGGTCGGCGACCACGAGCAGCCGCGTGGACGCAGGCAGGGCCTCGCGCAGCTGCTCGGCCTCGGCGTCGACCATGGCGAGCTGCTGGAGCCACTGGGTGGAGGCGACGCCGAACTTGTGCCCGGTCCAGTCGAGGTCGGAGTCGTAGACGTAGGTCAGCGACGGCTGGTCGGCCGAGGCGGCCACGGTGGCGGCGATGCGCTCGCCCACGCGGTCCGCGCCGACGTAGGTCGCCCCGCGCTGGGACGCGACGGTGAGGCCGGACCCGTCGAAGTCCCGCTTGTTGACCGAGGTGACGTGCACGCCGGCGTGCGCCAGCCGACCGAACGCGGTCGGGTGCGGCTGCCACTCGAGCGGGTCGACGCCCTTGTCCCACCAGAGGTGGTTGAGCAGCCGGTCGGTGCCCGGGATCCGGGCGGTGAAGCCGACGAGCCCGTGCGCGCCGGGCACCAGCCCGGTGCCGAGCGAGGTGAGCGAGGTGGCCGTCGTCGACGGCACGCCGGCCGTGCCCGTCGCGGCCCCGTCGAGGAGGGAGGAGAGGTACGGCGCCGCGTGCGCGTATCGCGCCAGCAGCTCGGCCCCCATCCCGTCGACGAGGAAGACGACGTACGACGGTGCGGGCGGGAGCTCGAGCCCGGCGGGGTGCCCGTGCAGCTCGACGCCGAGGGCACGTGCGACCGAGGGCACGACGTCGGCGAGCGAGCGGTCGCCGTAGGCCGGCGGCGTGAAGCCGCGCGGCTCCGGGGCGATGGTCACCGCCGGGTGCTCATCGCGGTGGTCATCCGCGGGTGCGGGCCGATAGCGCCTCTGCGAAGGCCAGCAGCCCGGCCACGGCGTCCGCTCCCTCGGCGGCCGCCGACACCCGCAGCGTGTAGTCGTCGCCGGCCAGCGTGCCGGTGTAGCCGTGGTCGGCGTCGCAGTTGGGGTCCGAGCACGCGGCCGGCTCGAGGTCGAGCCGTCCCACGCCGCCCCAGCCGATCGTGAGCACCGCCTCGGCGGGCGGGGCCACCCCCTTCGTCGGGTTGGCCACCATGCGCGTCACGACCACGGTCCGGATGGACGTCAGGGTGACGGCCTCGGTCGTCGTCGAGGTGTAGGGCTCGGGCAGCAGGTCGTCGCCGGGGTGCTCGTCGGTGTGCGCGATCACCAGCCGCGTGGGCGTCAGGAGCAGGGCGGTCAGGTGTCGGCGTACCTCCTCGTGGTCGAACGTCGTCTCGTGGTGGACGAAGTAGGACACGACCTCCTCGCCGCCTGCGGCCGAGAACACGCCGTCGGCGACGACCTCGGGGTAGTAGCCGGTGCGGTGGATCGCCTTGCGGAGGTCGTGGGAGACGTCCGCGTCACGGGTGGAGCGGGGCATGGCCACAAGTCTGTCACGCCTGCGTCGTTCGGGCCTCAGTCAGGCAGGGTGTCCCCGGGCATCGTGCTGAGCCGGCGGACGAACCAGTCGGACCGCGGGTCCTTGACCGGCTCGACCCGCACGTTGGCCCCGAGCACGGTCGCGCCCCCCGCACCGGCCAGCACGAGCGGCAGCTGGAGGGTCCGCACCTGCGGCAGGTCGTGCTGCAGCTGCGCCACCTGGCGCACGAGCCGCTCGATCTCCGCGACGTCGACGATCTCGCTGCCGCGGTAGCCGAAGAGCAGCGGCGAGGCCTTGATCTCGCGCACCATGTCCTGGGCGTCGTGGTCGGCGAGCGGCGGGATCCGGAACGACCGGTCGCCCAGCAGCTCGGTGAGCGGGCCGCTGATGCCGAACGACAGGACCGGGCCGAAGAGCGGGTCCTCCATCGTCGCGATGGTGACCGGTACGCCGGGGGGCGCGTTGCGCTGGACGACGAAGCCGGCGTTGTCCGGGTCGGTGATGAGGTGCGTGAGCGACTTCCAGGCCTGGGCCATCTCGTCGGGCGTGTCGATGTTGCGCCACACGTGGGCGAGGTCGGGGCGGTCGCGCAGGTGGTCGGCCGTCGCCTTGAGCACCACGTCCCAGCCCAGTGCCTCGCCGGCGGTCGTCGCCTCGTCGAGCGTGGCGACGGCGTAGGTGTCCCACAGGTCGATGCCGTAGGCGGTGAGCAGGCGGAACTGCTCGTCGAAGTCGAGGTCGCGTCCCTCCGGGTGGCGCATCAGCACCTCGTTGACGAGGTGGCGGGCCGCGTCGAGGTCGTTGACGCCCGGCTCGACGGGGGCCGCCTGCGGCACGCGCAGCCACACGGCGTACTCGACGACGTGTGCCAGGGCGCGGACCGCGGCCTCGACCTCGGGGTACGACGGCACGGACCCGCGCCCGGCGCTGGAGCCGGCGACGTCGGGCACGCGCAGCAGCTCGGGGACGCCCTCGGTGCCGAGGAACGTCGACACGATCGGCTTGTCGGACTGCTCGCCGACGGCGGCGAGCACGTTGGCGACGTCCTCGCGGGCGCCGGCGACGTTGAGCGGCGGGATGAAGATCGCGACGACGGCGTCGACCTCGGGGTCGTCGATCGCGGCGTCGAGGGCGTCCTCGAAGTCCTCCGCGGTCGCGTCGGAGCCGAGCGCCTCCTGCCGGTTGACGACCAGGCCGACGGAGTTGGCCGCGTCGGCGGCGAGCAGCCCGAGGGCGTCGGAGTTGCCGACGATCGCGACCCGGCGCCCGCGCGGGAGCGGCTGGTGGGCGAGCAGCTGGGCGACGTCGAACATCTCCTCCAGCGACTCGACCTGGATGATCCCGGCCTGCCGGAACATCGCGTCGACGGCCTCGCCGGGCGCCCCGATCTTGCGCACCGCGTGGCCCATCGGAACACCCTGGGAGCTGCGGCCCGAGCGCACGGCGACGATGGGCTTGCGGCGGCTGACCCGCCGCGCGATGCGGGAGAACTTGCGCGGGTTGCCGATGGACTCGAGGTAGAGCAGCACGACCTCGGTGGCGTCGTCCTCCTCCCAGTACTGGAGGAGGTCGTTGCCCGACACGTCGGCGCGGTTGCCCGCGCTCACGAAGGTGGTGAGGCCGAGCCCGCGGTTCTGCACCTTCTCGAGGATCGCGGATCCGAGTGCGCCGGACTGGCAGAAGAAGCCCGCGCGACCGCGGGGCGGCATGACCGACGAGAGCGAGGCGTTGAGCTGAACGTCGGGGTCGGTGTTGATGATGCCGAGGGCGTTGGGGCCGATGAGGCGCAGGCCGTAGGAGCGGGACAGCCCGACCAGGCGCCGCTGCCGCATCCGGCCCTCCTCGCCGGTCTCGGCGAAGCCCGACGAGATCACCACGAGGCCGTGGACGCCCTTGGCGGCGCAGTCGAGGACGACGTCCTGCACCGACTCGGCCGGTACGGCGACGATGGCGACGTCGACGTCGCCGGGGATGTCGCCGACCGACTTCCACGCGGGCATGCCGGACACCGAGTCGGCGCTGGGGTTGACCACGTGGATCCGGCCGGTGAAGTTGCCCAGCACGAGGTGGCGCACCAGCGCGCGCCCGATGGTGTCCTGCCGCCGGCTGGCGCCGATGATCGCGACCGACCTCGGGGAGAAGAAGCGCTCGATCGAGGCGTACTCCGCGCGGTGCTCGCGCTGCTCCATCACGCCGAGCGCGGTGTCGGTCGGGTCGATCCGGAACACCAGCTCCATGACGCCGTCCTCGAAGGTGCTCCTCACCTGATAGCCGGCGTCCTTGAAGGTGTGGATCATCGCCTGGTTGTCGGGCAGCACCTCGGCGACGAACTCCTCGATCCCCCGCTCACGGCCCGCCTGGGCGAGGTGCTCGAGCAGGAGCTGGCCGATCCCGCGCCCCTGGTGGGCGTCCTCGACGAGGAACGCGACCTCGGCGTAGCCGGGGCGGATGGTGTCGTAGCGCCCGACGGCGATCATCTGGCCGGCCACGAGCAGGATCATCGCGACCCGGTCGCGGTGGTCGACCTGGGTGAACCGGTCGAGGTCGCGCTCGGAGAGCTCGGGCATCGGCGAGAAGAACCGGTAGTACTTCGACTGGTCCGACACGCGGCTGTAGAACTCGACGAGCAGCGCGCGGTCCTCCGGCTGGATCGGCCGGATGTGGGCCGTGCGCCCGTCGCGCAGCAGGACGTCGGCCTCCCAGTGGCGGGGCGGGCGCGTCGCGCGCACCTCGTCTGCTGCAGCGTCCGCTTCGGTCACGACAGCAATCTATCGGCTGCCCTCTCGAGGTGGTCGAGTAGCCGAGCGAGGAACGAGCGAGGCGTATCGAGACCTTCCACAGATGCCGTCGGGGGCCTGTCACCGGCCTCCGCAACCCGCGACGATCGGGCGATGACCGGCTACGTGTACATGCTCGAGTGCTCGGACGGCTCCCTGTACGTCGGTCTCGATACGCCCGCTCGCTGGCGCTCGCGGGCTACTCGACCAGCGAGGAGAGCGTTCCCGGCGTGCCCCCGTCCTCCCGCACCACGCCAGCGGGGAGAATGGCGCCCATGGCACGACGTACGAAGCAGGAGCCCCTCCCGGACGACTTCGAGGAGCACATCCTCGACACCGACATCCGCGACGAGATGCAGACGTCGTTCCTCGAGTACGCCTACTCCGTCATCTACTCGCGGGCGCTCCCGGACGCCCGCGACGGCCTGAAGCCGGTGCAGCGACGCATCCTCTACACGATGGACGACATGTCCCTCCGGCCCGACCGCGGGCACGTCAAGAGCGCGCGCGTCGTCGGTGAGGTGATGGGCCGGCTGCACCCGCACGGCGACGGCGCGATCTACGACGCGCTGGTCCGCATGGCGCAGCCCTGGTCGATGCGGCTGCGCACGGTCGACGGCCACGGCAACTTCGGCTCGCCCGACGACTCCCCCGCCGCGATGCGCTACACCGAGTGCCGGATGGCGCCCGCCGCAGTGGCGATGACCGCCTCGATCGACGAGGACACGGTCGACTTCAAGCCCAACTACGACTCGCGCGAGATGGAACCGGTCGTCCTGCCGGCGGCCATCCCCCACCTGCTGGTCAACGGCTCGGCCGGCATCGCGGTCGGCATGGCCACCAACATCGCCCCGCACAACCTCGTCGAGGTCGTCCAGGCGCTCAAGCACCTCATCACCCACCCCAAGGCCTCGCTCGACGACCTGATGCGCTTCGTCCCGGGTCCCGACCTGCCCACCGGCGGCAAGATCGTGGGCCTCGACGGCATCCGCGACGCCTACGAGACCGGCCGCGGCACGTTCAAGATGCGTGCGACGGCCCGCGTCGAGTCGGTGACGGCCCGGCGCAAGGGCATCGTGGTCACCGAGCTCCCCTACGGCGTCGGCACCGAGCGGGTCATGGAGCAGATCAAGAAGCTCGTGCTCGGCAAGAAGCTGCAGGGCATCGCCGACATCAAGGACCTCAGCGACCGCGACCACGGACTGCGCCTGGTCATCGAGATCAAGAACGGATTCGTCCCCGAGGGCATCCTCGAGCAGCTCTACCGCCAGACCGCGCTCGAGGACTCCTTCGGCATCAACGCCGTCGCCCTCGTCGACGGCCAGCCGCGCACGCTCGGCCTCAAGGAGATGCTCGAGGTCTTCCTCGCCCACCGCTTCGACGTCGTACGCCGGCGCTCCGCGTTCCGCCGTGCCAAGGCAGCGGACCGGCTGCACCTCGTCGACGGCCTGCTCGTCGCGATCCTCGACATCGACGAGGTCATCCAGGTGATCCGCGGCTCCGACAACGCCGCGGCGGCCAAGGAGCGCCTGATCTCGGTCTTCGACCTCACCGAGGTGCAGGCCGACTACATCCTCGACATGCCCCTGCGGCGCCTCACCAAGTTCAGCAAGCTCGAGCTCGAGAAGGAGAAGAGCGAGCTCGAGCGCACGATCGAGTACCTCGACGCGATCCTGGCCGACGAGAAGCTGCTGCGGAAGGTCGTCTCCGACGAGCTCACCGACGTCGCCAAGGAGCACGGCACGCCGCGTCGCACGGTCCTGCTCGGCGCCGCACCGGCCGTGACGGCGGCAGCGGCGGTCGAGGTCACCGACGACCCGTGCTTCGTCCTGCTGTCCTCGACCGGCCTCGTCGCCCGCACCCGCGACGACCAGGAGCCAGGACGCGGCGGCGACCGCGCCAACCACGACGTGACGGTCTCCGCGGTCCTGTCCTCCAAGCGCGGTGAGGTCGGCCTGCTGACCAGCCGCGGCCGCCTGGTCCGGGTGCCGGTCATCGACATCGGCGCCGAGCTCCCCGCCACCGCCAACGACCCCCACGTCGCCGGCGGCGTCCCGCTCAGCGAGCTCGTGGCGCTCGAGGCGGGCGAACGGGCGCTCGCGCTCACCTCGCTGCGCACCGACGGTCCCGGCCTGGCGCTCGGCACCCGCGACGGCGTGGTGAAGCGGGTCAACCCGGAGGTGCTGAACCGCGACGACTGGGAGGTCATCGGCCTGAAGGACGGCGACGAGGTCGTCGGCGCGGTCGAGCTCGTCACCGGCGAGGAGGAGCTCTGCTTCATCTCCACCGACGCCCAGCTGCTCCACTTCCCCGCGTCCGGGGTGCGCCCGCAGGGGCGTTCCGGGGGCGGCATGGCGGGCATCAAGCTCGGCGCAGGCCAGCAGGTCGCGTTCTTCGGCGCCTTCGACCCGGCCGACGCGGTCGTCGTCACGGCGTCCGGGTCGTCCACGGCCCTGCCCGGCACGGAGGCGGGCGCGGTGAAGGTGACGCCGTTCACCGAGTACCCCGGCAAGGGCCGCGCCACCGGAGGCGTGCGCAGCCACCGCTTCCTCAAGGGAGAGGACACCCTGGTCGCCGCCTGGGCGGGCCCCGGTCCGGCCCGCGCGGCCGCCTCGAGCGGCGCACCCGTCGACCTCCCCGAGGCCAACGGCCGGCGCGACGGCTCGGGCGTGCCCGCAGCGCAGCCCATCGCGGCGGTGGCGTCGCCCGTCGCGGCCCAGGTCGCGACGCGAGTCGCCCGGCCGGCCGGGGACACCGGTGACGCAGCCGCCCCTGTGGAAGGCTGACGGCATGCTCGCTCGCGCCCGCACGTCCGGACGGCTCACCGTCACGGTCGCCGCCCTCGTCCTCGCCCTCCCCGTCCTCTCCGCCTGCTCCGGCGACGACGGCGGCAGCGGAGGTGGTGGCGACGAGGGCCCGACGCCCGAGGAGGTCCTCGCCGAGGCGGCCACGACCCTGAGCGGGACCAGCGGCGTCGACCTCACCCTGTCCACCCCGTCGCTGCCCGACGGCGTGTCCGGCATCACCAAGGCGGCCGGCACGGTCACCCAGGCGCCCGCCTTCGACGGCACGATCACCGTGGTGTTCGCCGGCCAGACCGTCGACGTGCCCGTCGTCGCCGTCGACGACACCGTCTACGCACAGCTGCCCTTCACGCCGGGCTGGAACAAGGTCAACCCGAAGGAGTACGGCGCTCCCGACCCCTCGAACCTCGTCGGCCAAGACGGCTTCGCCGGCCTGCTCGAGCAGACCGAGTCGCCGGAGGCGGGTGAGAGCGTGCGCGGCGGCGCCGACAACACGGAGATCCTCACCACCTACTCCGGCACGGTGCCGGGCACCGCCATGAAGGCGATCATCCCGTCGTCCTCGGGCGACTCCTTCGACGTCGAGTGGCAGGTGGCCGACGACGGCGAGCTGCGCAAGGCCACGCTCACCGGGGTCTTCTACCCCCGCGCGGAGCCGATGACCTACACCGTCGAGTTTGCCGACTACGGCACCGAGAAGGACATCACCGCACCGTGAGCACCACCGCGGGCGGCACGGTGGTCCCGCGCACCTCGCGGGCGCTCCTCGCCATGGCGGCCGTCGCCGTGGCGTTCGCGGCGGCCGACACCTACGTCGTCGTGCTCGCGCTGCCCGACATGATGACCGGCGTCGGCGTGCCGATCGACCAGCTGCAGCGAGCAGCACCGATCGTCAGCGGCTTCCTCCTCGGCTACGTCGCGATGCTCCCGCTGATCGGCCGGATCGCCGACCTGCGCGGCCGGGTGCCGGTGCTGGTGATGGCACTCGTGCTGTTCGCGCTGGGCTCCCTCATCACCACGGTGGCCTACGACATGCCGAGCATCGTCGCCGGCCGCTTCCTCCAGGGCGTCGGCGGCGGGGGCCTGGTCCCCGCCACGCTCGCGCTGGTCGCCGACCTCTACCCCGTCGAGCGCCGGGGCGTCCCGCTGGGCGTGGTCTCGGCGGTGCAGGAGATCGGCTCGGTCCTCGGCCCGCTCTTCGGCGCGGCGGTCCTCGCCGTCGCCGACTGGCGCCTGATCTTCGCCATCAACCTCGCCGTCGGCCTCGTGCTCGCCGCCGCCATCCGGGCGATCGCGCCCCACGAGGGCCCGCCGGGCGCCCGACGCCTGCCCGACCTCGTCGGGCTCCTCCTGCTGCTCCTCACCCTCGCCTGCGCGGCCGTGGTCTTCCTGCGCCCGGCCCCACTGATGCGCGACCTCACCTGGGGCCGGCTCTTCGTCCCGTTCTCCGGCGACGGCCGCTGGCTGACCCCGATCGGGGCGGCGACGGTGGTCGCGCTCGTCCTGCTGCTGGTCTGGTGCTGGTTCGCGCCCCGGCCCCTCCTCGACCTGCGCGAATGGACCCGCGTGCTCGTCGACGCCGACCTGGTCGGCGCCCTGCTGCTCGCGGCCGCCCTCGGCGGAGTGATCCTCGCGTTCGCGACCGCCGACCCGAAGGTCGAGGTGTTCTCGCCGCAGGGCCGGTGGTACCTCCTCGGCGCCCTTGTCGCTGCCGCGGCCTTCGCGTGGCACGTACGCCGCGCCGCGAACCCGCTCGTGCCCCGCGGCGCACTCCGCCGTACGCCGGCGTGGGGCGCGCTGCTGGTCAGCTTCTTCGTGGGCGCCGCGCTGATCGCCGCCCTCATCGACATCCCGCTCTTCGCGCGCACCACCGTCTACCCGGACGACCAGCTGCCCGCGGCACTCGTGCTGGTCCGGTTCCTGCTGGCGCTGCCGGTGGGCGCGGTGGTGGGCGGCTACCTCATCCGCTTCCTCTCCCCCGGCCTCGTCACCGCGATCGGCATGGTGCTCGCCGCGGCCGGCTTCGTGCTGATGACCCGCTGGGGGCTCACGACGATCGAGGAGCCCATCGCCAACCTCGCGCTCGTCACCGGGGGCCTCGGCTTCGGGCTGGCGCTCGCGCCGGTCAACGCCGCGCTGCTCGCGTCCACCGACGACGACGTCCACGGGGTGGCGAGCGCCTTCATCGTCGTGGCGAGGATGGTCGGGATGCTGGTCGGCATCTCCGCGCTGACCACGATCGGGCTGCGCCGCTACTACTCCGAGCAGCTCGCCGTGCCGCCCGTGCAGGAGGTCTGCGACGGCAAGAGCCGGTGCAAGGAGTTCTCCGACCTGCTGCGGGTCGCGGGCATCGCCCAGGAGCACGCGGTGTTCTGGGGTGCCGCCGGGTGCGCTGTGGTGGCGGCGGTCCTCGCGCTCGTGCTGTTCCGCCAGGTGCGCCCCACCCGGCTGGCCGCGCGGGACGTCTTCACCGGGGGCGCCTGAGGGGCGCTAACCTGCGGGACGTGAGCGACTTCGACGACCTCCTGCAGGCCAACCGCGCGTTCGCGGACACCTTCGACCTCGGCGGGTTCGACGGCAAGGCCCATGCCGGCATCGCGCTGGTCACGTGCATGGACTCGCGCATCGACCCCCTGAGGATGCTGGGGCTCAAGCACGGCGACGCCAAGATCTTCCGCAACCCGGGCGCGCGGGTGACCCCCCAGGCGCTCGAGGCCCTCGTGCTGGGCGTGCACCTGCTCAACGTCCAGCGCATCCTCGTGGTCCCCCACACCCGCTGCGCCATGGCCTCGTCGTCGGAGGAGGAGCTGCGGGCCAAGGTCGGCGAGTCCGCAGGCGTCGACGCCAGCTGGGCGTCGTTCGGCGTCGTCACCGACCAGCTCGACCAGCTGCGGCAGGACGTCGCCAAGGTGCGCACCCACCCCCTCATCGGGGACCGCGCCCAGGTCGGCGGCTTCCTCTACGACGTCGACTCCGGCCTGCTGACCCAGCACGTCTGAGGCGCTACTCGGACTCCGGGAGTCCGTACCTCGCCCTCTGCTGGCGGATCGTCTCCGACACCCCACCGGGCGCGACCGACGCGGTGCGCTGCGCAGTCCGGTCGATCCGGTACGCGTCGAGCGTGCCGTGCCGCACGGCCAGCCTGATCACCCAGTAGCCGACGAAGGCGGCGAATCCCCAGACGGGGACCATGACGAGCAGCAGCTCGGCGAACCCGATGTCCATCCGCGGCACGCTATCCGCTCACGCGTCCAGCGTCTCGACGTCGACCTCATAGGCCCCCTGCACGATGAACTCCTTGCGCGGGGCCACGTCGGAGCCCATGAGCAGGTCGAAGACCTTGCTCGCCTCGTCGACGTCGTCGATCGTGAGCTTGCGGAGCGTGCGGTGGCGCGGGTCCATCGTGGTCTCGGCCAGCTGGTCGGCGTCCATCTCGCCGAGGCCCTTGTAGCGCTGGACCGGGTCCTTCCAGCGCACGTTCTTCTTCTTGAGCTCGGCGAGCTTGCGCTGCAGCTCGTCGTCGGAATAGGTGTAGATGTACTTGTCCATCCCCTTCTTGGGGTTGGACAGCTCGATGCGGTGCAGCGGCGGCACGGCCGAGAAGAGGCGGCCGTCGCGCACGAGGTCGGGCATGTACTTGAAGAACAGGGTCGCGAGCAGGCAGCGGATGTGCGCGCCGTCGGAGTCGGCGTCGGCCATGAGGATGATGCGGCCGTAGCGCGCCGCCTCGAGGTCGAAGGTGCGCCCCGAGCCGGCGCCGACGACCTGGATGATCGAGGCGCACTCGGTGTTCTTGAGCATGTCGCCGACGGTGGCCTTCTGCACGTTCAGGATCTTGCCGCGGATCGGCAGCAGCGCCTGGAACTCGCTGCTCCGCGCCGCCTTCGCGGTGCCCATGGCCGAGTCGCCCTCGACGATGAACAGCTCGGTGCGCTCGGTGTCGGTGCTGCGGCAGTCGAACAGCTTGGCCGGCAGCGCCGAGGACTCCAGCGCGTTCTTCCGCCGCTGGTTCTCCTTGTGCTGGCGCGCCGCGAGCCGGGTCTTCGACGCGCCCGCGACCTTCTCCATCAGCAGCTTGGCCTGGGCCTTCTCGGCCCGCTTGGTGGAGGTGAGGAACGACTTGAGCTCGCCCGCCACGACCTTGCGCACGACGCTCCGGGCGGCCGGGGTGCCGAGGATCTCCTTGGTCTGGCCCTCGAACTGCGGCTCCGCCAGCCGCACCGTCACCACGGCCGTCAGGCCCTCGAGCACGTCGTCCTTGATGACGTCGGTGTCGGCGGCCTTCAGCACCTTGGCGGCGCGCATCGAGTCGTTGAACGTCTTGGTCAGCGCGGCCTCGAAGCCACTGACGTGGGTGCCGCCCTTGGGCGTCGCGATCACGTTGACGAACGAGCGCACCTCGGTGTCGTACGCCGTGTCCCACCGCACCGCGACGTCGACGGCGAGCTCGCGCTCGACCTCCTGCGGCGTCATGTGTCCCTTGTCGTCGAGCAGCGGCACCGTCTCGGTGAACGTGTCGGTGCCCTGCAGGCGGAGGATGTCGGTCACCGGCTCGCCGTGGGAGAGGAACTCCACGAACTCCGCGATGCCGCCGTCGTGGCGGAACTTCTCCTCGACCATCTCCGAGGTGCGCCGGTCGCGGATGACGAGCTCGAGGCCCGGGACGATGTACGACGTCTGCCGCGCGCGGCCGATGAGGCCGTCCATCTCGAAGCGGGCGTCCTTGGTGAAGATCTGCCGGTCGGGCCAGAACCGGATCCGGGTGCCGGTCCTCCCCTTCGCCACCCGCTTGCCCTTGCGGGTCAGGCCGGACTGCGGGGTGAACGCCGCACCCGGGCCGTCGCCGTCGAACACGCCCGGCAAGCCGCGCTGGAAGGACAGCCCCTGCTGCGAGGGCGACCGGTCGACGTCGATGTCCATGCGGGCGGACAGGGCGTTGACGACGGACAGGCCGACGCCGTGGAGGCCGCCGGTGGCGACGTAGGACCCGCCGCCGAACTTGCCGCCGGCGTGGAGCTTGGTGGCGACGACCTCGACGCCCGACAGGCCGGTCTTGGGCTCCTTGTCGGTCGGGATGCCGCGGCCGTCGTCGTACACCTCGACCGAGCCGTCGTCGTGCAGCGTCACCTCGACGCGGTGCGCGACGCCCGCGAGGGCCTCGTCCACGCCGTTGTCGATGATCTCCCACAGGCAGTGCATCAGGCCGCGCGTGTCGGTCGATCCGATGTACATGCCCGGACGCTTGCGGACCGCGTCGAGCCCCTCGAGGACGAGGAGGTGCGCGGCGTTGTAGGTGTTGTCGGATGGTGCTGCCACAAGGGAAGAACCTACCTGCGACACGCCGGGCGCCGACGGAGGCACGCCTGTCCCGGGCCGCGCATGGACAGGTCTAGCGTGGGGAACCGGAGAGGTATCACTTCGGCAACGGTCCGTCCACGCTTGAGGACAACGCCCGCGGCGGGGAGTGTGACGTGATTGACTTGACGAGTTCTCGAACCTGATGCACCGCAGGGAATCTTTGCCCCACTGGCTACGTTGGGCCAGACACCGATGAACAGAAATGAGGCTGACGTGACCACTGCCACCGCACCCACCCAAGCCGTCCTCACGGCCGGTGACCGCTGCGACCGCTGCGGCGCCCAGGCCTACCTCCGAGTGGAGCTCCAGACCGGCGGCGAGCTGCTGTTCTGCGCTCACCACGCCCGCGAGCACGGCGAGAAGCTCCGCGAGGTCGCCGCGACCGTCCACGACGAGACCCACAAGCTGGACACCCCCGCCGCGGGCAGCGAGGCCTGAGCGACACCGACCGACCCACCGACTTCCAGAACGGCCCCGGACACGCTCTCCGGGGTCGTTCTGCGTCCCGGCCCCGTCCTGGCCGTCCCCGCCCGTCCCGCTACCCGTCTGGAAGGCTGTCGCCCGTGAGCGCCACCGAGCTGATCGTCGCCGTCGCCATCGCCGTGGGCATCGCGGGGATCATCGTCCCCGTCCTGCCCGGGACGATCCTGGTCCTGGCCGCGATCCTGGTGTGGGCCCTGGAGGTCGGTACGACGACCGGGTGGGCCGTGTTCGCCGTCTGCGCGCTGCTGCTCGTCGTCGGCTCGGTGGTCAAGTACCTCCTGCCGGGCCGGCAGCTCAAGACGGCCGGGGTGCCCAACCGCACGTTGCTCGTGGGGGCGCTGCTCGGCTTCATCGGGTTCTTCGTGGTCCCGGTCATCGGCATGTTCATCGGGTTCGTCCTCGGCGTCTACGTCGCCGAGCGGGCGCGGGTGGGCGGTGCGCTCGCCTGGCCGTCCACGAAGGGGGCGCTGCGCGCCGTGGGCGCGTCGATCCTCATCGAGCTGGTGGCGGCCCTCCTCGCTGCGGGCGCGTGGGTCGCCGCCGTCGTGGCGACCTGAGGACGCCGGCGTGGCCGTCCTGCTCGCGCTCGCGGCAGCCGTCGCCTACGGGCTCTCGGACTTCGTCGGGGGCCTCGCCGCGCGTCGTACGTCGGCGTGGCCCGTCGCCTTCGTCGGCAGCGCCGTGGCCTTCGCGGGCGCGGTCGGCCTCGCCCTGCTGACCGAGGGCTCACCCGCCCGCGCGGACCTCTGGTGGGGCGCGCTCGCCGGCGTCGGCAGCGGGGTGGGCGGCGCCTTCCTCTACCGCGGCCTGGCGGCCGGACGGATGGGCGTCGTCGCGCCGATCTCGGCCGTGGGTGCCGCGCTCCTGCCGGTGTGCGTCGGCGTCGCCGCGGGCGAACGTCCCGAGCTGGTGGTGTGGGCGGGCATCGCAGCCGCGGTCCCGGGCATCTGGCTGGTGAGCCGCGAGCCCGGCGGCTCAGGAGACCTCGCGGCAGGGATCCCCGACGGCGTCCTGGCCGGCGTCGGCTTCGGGCTGCTGTTCGTCGCGATGGGCCAGGTCCCCGAGGCGGCCGGGTTCGCGCCGCTGGCGGTCGCCCAGGGGGTGGGCGCCGTCGCTGTCGCGCTCACCGCAGCCCTGCTCGGTGCGCGCTGGGTCCCCGACCACCCCTCGCAGGCGTGGGGTGCCGTCGCGGGGGTGCTGTCCACCGCGGCGGCCGCGGCCTTCCTCCTCGCCACCCAGACGGGGCTGCTGACGATCGCGTCCGTCGTGACGTCGCTCTACCCGGCCGTCACCATCGGCCTGGCGGCGCTCGTCCTGCGCGAGCGCGTCCATCCGCCCCAGGCGGTGGGGCTGGCGCTCTGCGGGCTCGCGGTGGGACTGGTCGCGGCGGCCTGAGGACGACGCGCGGGCCTCAGGCGCTGAGCCCCGAGGCGATGGGCAGGGTCCACCGGTGCCGCTTGGGCGCCCAGTCGACGACCGGGGTCGACCCGTCGGCCTGGTCGACCATCTTCACCGAGACCCGGACTGACGTCGCGCGGTCGAGGCAGTCGCGACTGACGACGGCGCGGAAGACCTCCTGGCCCCACTTGGGCCGGGCCGAGTAGTCGCAGCGGACCCGGTCGTCGCTGCCGCGCCACCCGTCGGCCACGGTCAGGACGTAGTCGGTCCCGTCGCCGAGGCCGCTGCTCAGGACGTACTCCGGCCCCTTCTCACCGCGGTCGGTGTCGAAGAAGACCGACACCCCGGCCGCGCTCGAGCGCATCAGCTCGGCGAACCGCACCTTGACGAGCACGTTCTCCTTGCCGTGGTTGGCGTCGAGCGCGTAGATGTCGGTGAGCGACCCCTTGGCGTCGGCCGGGTCGTCGATGCTGTAGAACTCCGCGTGCGCGGGCGCCGCCAGGAGGGCGGTGAGCGCGGCGGCGGGGACGGCGAGGAGCGAGATCCGAGTTCTCATGTCGCGAGTCTGTCACCGTCCACCGCCCCTGCGTCACCCACTTCGGGTGGTGCGTCGGGTGCCCGGTGGCACGATGTCGGCATGACCGGGGCCGTCGGCGGGGGCGTACGCCGCTGCGGTGCGGTCCTCGCCCTGGTCGCAGGCGGCGCGGTCGCGGGGTGCACCCCGTCCGCCGGGCCGGCCTCGGACGGACCACCCCGCGACGCGCTGACCGCGACGGCCGCCACGCCGCTCCCGACCACCCCCGGGCACACCGCCCGTGAGCCGCGTCCGGCCCCGGTGAGCATCGCCCTCGCGGGAGACGTCCACTTCGAGGGACCGCTGGCGTCGCGGCTCCGCCGCCCGGCCACCGCGCTGGCGCCGGCCACCCCGGCGCTGGCGGCCGCCGACGTGGCGATCGTCAACCTCGAGACGTCCGTCGGCTCCGGCGGGCGCCCCGAGCCGGGCAAGCGCTACACGTTCTCCGCCCCGGCCACCGCCCTCGACGCGCTGGCCTCCGCGGGCATCGACGTCGCGAGCATGGCCAACAACCACGCCCTCGACTTCGGCCGCGAGCGGCTCCCCTCCACGCTCCGAGCCGCCGCCGGCGCCCGGCCCGCGCTGGCTGTCGTCGGCATCGGCGCCGACCGGGACGAGGCCTTCACGCCGGCCGTCACCGACGTCGACGGGACGCGCGTGGCGGTGATCGCCGCGTCGGTCGCCGACCAGGACCCGACGGCCGACCCCACCGGCGGGTGGGCGGCGGGGCCGGACCGCCCCGGCATCGCCGACGCCATCGATCCGCGGCGCCTGCTGCGCGAGGTGCGGCGCGCGGACGAGTCGGCGGACGTGGTCGTCGCCTACCTGCACTGGGGTGTGCAGGGTGAGCGCTGTCCGTCCGCCGAGCAGCGCTCGCTCGCGCGTCGCCTGGTCGGGGCGGGCGCGGACGTCGTGGTCGGCAGCCACGCCCACGAGCTGCAGGGCGACGGTCGGCTCGGACCGGGCTACGTCGCCTACGGACTGGGCAACTTCGCGTGGTACTCCCCCGGTCCCACCGGGGTCCTCACCCTCACGGTCCAGCCGCCGCGGGCGCCGGCGGGGCGGGCGCGCGTCACCGCCTCGCGCTGGTGGCCCGCGACCATCGGCGCGGACGGGCTCGCCGCACCCGACTCCGGGGTCGCGGCAGCCGCCTCGCGGGAGCGCCGCCGGGCCCTGCGCGGGTGCGCCGGACTGGGCTGAAGGCCCCTCAGCGCGGGGCCAGCCAGGCCGCGACCGTGCGCCCGACCCGCTCGAGCTGGGCGGCGGACACGACCGCGGGCACGTCGCCCGCGGAGTGGTACCCGGCGTACGGCGTCGAGCCGAGGCGTGCACCCGGCAGGCCGGCCCGGACGAAGGACCAGTGGTCGCTGCTGCGCTGACCGCCCTCGGCGACCGTGGCGACGCCGGCCCGCCGGGCCGCCGCCAGCAGTGCCCGCTGCACGGCGTCGGAGTCGCCGGCCGAGCCGACCGGCACCCGGGCGCCCACGCCGACCCGGTCCAGCGACACCATGGCCCGCACCGCCCGGCGCTCGGCGGGCCCCATCGCGGCGACGTAGCGCCGCGACCCGTAGTGGTGGTCGTCGTCGCCGGGGCCGCGCGGTTCCTCGGCCCCGAAGGCGACGAACACCGTCGGCAGCCGGGTGGCGCGGTCCGCGGCCGCCTCGGCCACGGCGAGCATCACGCCGACCCCCGAGGCGTTGTCCTCCGCGCCCGGCGCCTGCGGGACCGTGTCGAGGTGCGCGCCCACCACGAGGTGGGGCTCGGCCGGGTCGAACCCGGCCGGGGTGGCGACGACGTTCGCCGAGCGACCGGCCGGCACGGGCACGCCCCACGACTCCCCGGCCGGTACGTCGACGCGCTGGTGCGTGACGTCGTACCCGAGCCGGGTCAGCTCACCGGCCACCCAGCCGGCGGCACGGTCGTACGCCGCACCGGTCGCCTCACGCGGGCCGATCCTGCCCGCCAGGTGGCGGACGGCGCGGGCCGCGGTCGCGGGGTCGACGTCGCCGGCGGAGAGCGGCTCGACGCGCTCGGGCGACGTCTCCACCGTCGGGGACGGCTCGGCGGGCTCCTCTCGCCCGTCGGCCGGATCCTCGACCGACTCCCGAGGTGGTGCGACCGACGCGTCGCGCTCCGGCCGCTCCGTCGAGCACCCGCCCAGGACCAGCAGCGCCACCGCGGCCGACGCGGCCGCTCCCCGTCGCCTCCCGCGCCCCGTCGTCACGCCTCCACCCTGCCAGTCCGGCTCACGTGCGACCACGGGCGACCACGGCGCGGGGCGAGGCGGGGGAACCATCCGCCCCCGGGACGTCGCCGGCCAGGTGCCGACGGTTCCCCACCCCCGAAATGACGAGCAGCGCCGCCCCGGAGGGCGACACTGCTCGTGGTGTGCGTGTGCGGGACTCTCAGTCGAGGTAGTCGCGCAGGACCTGCGACCGGCTCGGGTGGCGCAGCTTCGACATCGTCTTCGACTCGATCTGGCGGATCCGCTCGCGGGTCACGCCGTAGACCTTGCCGATCTCGTCGAGGGTCTTGGGCTGGCCGTCGGTGAGGCCGAAGCGCATCGAGACCACGCCGGCCTCACGCTCGGACAGGGTGTCGAGCACCGCGTGCAGCTGCTCCTGCAGCAGCGTGAACGACACCGCGTCGGCCGGCACGATCGCCTCGGAGTCCTCGATGAGGTCACCGAACTCGGAGTCGCCGTCCTCGCCGAGGGGCGTGTGCAGCGAGATCGGCTCGCGGCCGTACTTCTGGACCTCGATGACCTTCTCCGGGGTCATGTCGAGCTCCTTGGCCAGCTCCTCAGGCGTGGGCTCGCGGCCCAGGTCCTGGAGCATCTGGCGCTGGACACGCGCGAGCTTGTTGATGACCTCGACCATGTGGACCGGGATGCGGATGGTGCGCGCCTGGTCGGCCATGGCGCGGGTGATCGCCTGGCGGATCCACCACGTCGCGTAGGTCGAGAACTTGTAGCCCTTGGTGTAGTCGAACTTCTCGACCGCACGGATGAGGCCGAGGTTGCCCTCCTGGATGAGGTCGAGGAAGAGCATGCCGCGACCGGTGTAGCGCTTGGCCAGCGAGACCACGAGTCGCAGGTTGGCCTCGAGCAGGTGGTTCTTCGCCCGGCGGCCGTCCTCGGCGATCCACTCGTACTCCTCGAGCATCTTCGGGCTGATCCGCCCGCCCTTGGCGAGCTTCTCCTCCGAGAACAGGCCGGCCTCGATCCGCTTGGCGAGCTCGACCTCCATCTCGGCGTTGAGGAGCGGGACCTTGCCGATCTGCTTGAGGTAGTCCTTGACCGGGTCGGCGGTGGCGCCGGCCACCATGACCTGCTGCTCGGGCTCGTCGGTCTCGTCGGCCGCGGAGACGGTGAAGGCCTGCTTCTCGTCCTCCTTGATCGTCGGGTCCGCGGCGACGTCCTTCTCGAACTCGGCGTCGGGGATGTCCGGGAGGACCTTCTTGCCGTCGGGGCCGATGGCGGGCGCCTCGACGGTCCCGAGGTCGACGACCTCGTCACCCGCGGGCGCAGCGGCCGTCGCGGCCTTCTTGGCAGCCGTCTTCTTCGCGGGCGCCGCGGCCTTGGCGGCGGGCTTCGCATCGCCGGCGGCACTCGCCTTCGTGGCGGGGGCCTTCTTCGCCGGGGCCTTCTTGGCGGCGGACGACGTCGCGGTCCGCTTGCTGGTGGCGGCGACCGCACGCATGCCCGCGGCATCGATCTGGACCGAGATGCCGAGGCCGCTGAGGTGCACCAGCAGGGCCTTCAGGTGCCGGGGCTCGACCCCGGCCTCGTCACTGGCGCGCCGTACGTCCTCGGGGGACACGGTGCCGGCGGGAGCAGCACCGGCGACCAGGGCAGCGATGGAGGGGTGCGTCAGCACCTCTGCGGGAAGCAACTTGCGTGCGTGTGAAGACACGAACACCTCTCGTCGAACAACTTCGGGGCGCGGCGAGGCCCGGTGACGTCAAGAGCCGCATCGTCATTCTGCCACGGCCCTCCCGACGGTCCGACATCCGCCCGCGGACCGCGCGTGTCACACCGCCGTGCGCGGGCTCGGCGCGGGCGGTCAGTCCGCGGCGCTCGAGGCAGCCTTCTTGGCCTTCTTCGCCTTCTTGAAGTCGCGCACCTTCTGCAGCGACTCGGCGTCGACCACGTCGGCGACCGACCGGTGGCCGTCGAGGGCGTAGTCCCCCACCACGGCCTCCCAGCCCTCGGGGCGCACGTCGAGCTGCTTGGCGAGCAGCGCGACGAAGATCTGCGCCTTCTGCTTGCCGAAGCCGGGCAGCGCCATCACCCGCTTGAGCAGGTCCTTGCCGTCGGCCGCCTCCGTCCACAGACGGCTGGCGTCCCCGCCGTAGGTCTCCTCGACGATGCGCGCCAGCTCCTGCAGGCGGGCCGCCATCGAGCCGGGGAACCGGTGGATGGCCGGCGGGGTGGCGGCCATCGCCGCGAACTCGTCGGGGTCCGCCGCCGCGATCGCGTCGGGCTCGACCGTGCCGAAGCGGTCCAGGACCTTCGCCGGCCCGCGGAAGGCGTGCTCCATGGGGTACTGCTGGTCGAGCATCATCCCCACGAGAAGCGCGAACGCGGAGTCGTCGAGAACCTTGTCGGCGGCGGGGTCGCCCGTGATCTGGAAGCCCATGGGGCCATCCTGCCCGACTACTGCGCCTTGACCGCCAGCACCGGGCAGGGGGCGTCGAGGAGCACGCGCTGGGCGTTGCTGCCGAGGATGAGCTTGCCGACGGGCGAGCGACGACGCAGCCCGATGACGAGCAGCTCGGCGCCGTTGGCCTCCGCGATGCTGATCAGGTCCTCGGCCGGCTCGAAGCCGCGGACGAGCTGGCGTACGTCGTGCTCGACGCCGGCGTCGTCGAGGCGCTTCCTGATGGCGTCCATGTCGTCGTCGGCGGCGCGGGCGGCCGGTCCGTCGTAGTCCTGCCCACCCCGGTGGGAGTTCACCACGACCAGCTTGCTGCCGCGCAGCTTGGCCTCGTTGATGCCGGCCGCAAGGGCCGCCTCACCCTCCGGCTTGGGGACGTATCCGACGACGACGGTGCCCATGGTGTCTCCTCTCGGGGCCACGACGCCTCGCCGCGGGCCTGCTGGCACCGTAACGGAAACGACCGGGCTACGGCAGCCTGTGGAGGGGTGGGTCGGGACGCCCGCGGCTGCGGCACGCTGGACGGGTGGTCCGACCGCTCGCGCCCCGTCCGGCGCCCCAGCCCGCGCTGCAGGCGCCCGTCGACCGGCACACGCACACCGTCCTCCACGCGGCCACCCTCGCGCTGGTCGAGGAGGAGTCCCGCCGGCGCTTCCCCGTGACGCTGCACGCGGGGGTTCCCGGTCGGTCGGCCCGTCACGTCGAGGACCCGCCGCTCCCCGACGCGGGTCTGCGGGCCGACGTCGTCCTCGCCCTCCTGCGTGCCGCCGCGGCGCTCGACCCGCGCCCGGCCCTGTGGCTGACCCGGCCGGGCGAGCTGACGCCGCACGACGACGACCTGCGCTGGGTCGGCCCCGCGGCCTGGGCCGCCCAGGCGCTCGGGATGCCGGTCGGACTGGTCGTGGTGACCCGTCGCGGGTGGTTCGACCCGGTCAGCGACGTGCGACGCGAGTGGCGCCGGTTGCGCCCCCGTCCGGCCGCCGCCCGTGAGCGTCCCTGATCCGCCCGACCCAGCCCGGCCCCACGGCCACTGGGCGGCCTCAGTCCCAGGTGTGGACGGGCTCGTTGCTGTGCATGCGCTCGCGGTAGTCGAGGAGGGTCGCGCGGAGGGCGTCGTAGCGGTCCACTCCCCCGCGCTGGTGCACCCGGTCGACGAACCACCCGGCGCCGCTGGCCTCGGTCTGGCAGCGCTGCTCGATGATGCCCAGGTAGCGGTCGCTCTCCTCCGACGGGACGCCCCACGAGTCGAGCCCGGCACGTGCCATGGGGAGGAGGCGCCTCAGCACCAGCTCCGTGGCGCGGACCTGGCCGAGGCCGGGCCAGTAGACCTGGGCGTCGACGCCCATCTGGGCGGCGACGTGGAAGTTCTCCTCGGCAGCGGAGAACGACATCTGCGACCACAGCGGCCGCTCGCTCTCGACGAGGTAGCGGACGAGGCCGAACCAGAGCGCGGCGTTGGCGATGGTGTCGGCGATGGTCGGGCCCGCGGCGAGCAGGCGGTTCTCCACGCGCAGGTGCGGCCTGCCCTGCGAGATGTCGTAGACCGGACGGTTCCAGCGGTAGATCGTGCCGTTGTGGAGCTTGAGCTCGTGGAGCGCCGGGGTGCCGCCCGACTCGAGCACCTCGAGCGGGTCCTCCTCGTCGGTCACGGGCAGCAGGGCCGGGAAGTAGCGGACGTTCTCCTCGAAGAGGTCGAACACCGAGGTGATCCACCGCTCGCCGAACCACACGCGCGGCCGGACGCCCTGGGCCTTGAGCTCCTCGCTGCGGGTGTCGGTCGCCTGCTCGAACAGCGGGATGCGGGTCTCGCGCCACAGCTCCTTGCCGAGCAGGTAGGGCGAGTTGGCCGACACCGCGAGCTGCACGCCGGCGATGGCCTGGGCCGCGTTCCAGTGGGCGGCGAACTGGTCGGGCGAGGTCTGCACGTGGAACTGCGTGCTGGTGCAGGCGGCCTCCGGGACGATCGAGTCCGACGTCGTGGTGAGGCGCTCCCGGCCGGAGATGCTGATGGTGATGTCCTCCCCGCGCGCGGCGAGGATCTGCTCGGACAGCAGCTTGTAGCGCGGGTTGGCACTGAGGGAGGAGACGGTCATGTGCCCCTCGGCCAGCGTCGGCAGGATCCCGATCATCACCTGGTGGGCGCCGACCTGCGACCCCTTCTCCTCGGCGTCGTTGAGCGAGCGGCGCAGGCTCTCCTCGAACGTCGAGAGGCCCCCCTCGCGGAGCCTGGCGGGCGCCACGTTGATCTCGATGTTGAACTGGCCGAGCTCGGTCTGGAAGTCCGGGTCGGCGATGGCCTCGAGGACCTCGGCGTTCTTCAGGGCCGGGTCGCCGGCGTCGTCGATCAGGTTGAGCTCCATCTCGAGACCGGTCATCGGGTCGTCGGTGTCGAAGGCCGCCTCGCGCAGCATCCGCGCGAACACGTCGAGGTTGCGGCGCACCTTCTCGCGGTGGCGCGTGCGGTCGGCTCGGCTGAACTCCTGCTGGTCGACCTCTTCACCCATGACCGCACCCTAGTCACGGGCCCCCGAGGCGGGAACCGTCCACAGGGGCGGTCTCACGCGGCCGGGTCGCCGCTCACCACCGGCCGCAGGCTCGTCCACGTGTCCGGCGGGGTCGCCGACTCGAGCAGCTGCGCGACGAGGCCCGCCAGCGAGTGGCCGGGCTCGCTCTCCCGGCACCGCTCGACGGCACACCAGGACAGGGCGCCGTCACCGGCGAGCCAGGCCGCGAACGCCAGGACGGCGGCGGGGCCGGCGACGTGGGAGGCGGGCAGCCGGCGCACGGCGTCGGACCAGAGCTCGACGGCCCGCCGGGCGTCGCCCCGGTCGAGCCACGCCCACGCCTCGTCGCGCCGCTCCGCCACGCGGACGCTGACGGAGACGGACGCCAGCTCGCCGGCGGAGAAGGTCGTGCCGGCCCGGACGTGGCGACGGGCCAACGTGGTGAGCCCGCCGACCGGGAGCGGCGTCGCGTCGACGAGGTGGGGCAGGCTGCGCGCCACGGCGTCCGCATCGGGCGCGACGGTCTCCCTGAGCGCCTCCCGGCTGGCGTGGGTGACCCGGCCCTCGAAGACCGCCTGGGCGGTGAACGGGTGATCGGCGCGCGTGAAGGGGACGCCGCGGTAGGCCGCGAGCGGCGCGCCCGGCAGCACGGCGTACCAGTGGTCGTCGTGGACGCGCAGCACCTCGCGCACCCCGATGCCCGCGGCCGTGAACTCCTCGTGGACCGACCAGGCCGCCTCGTCGGCGACCGTCGTGTCGTCGTCGTAGACCACGACGACCACGTCACGCACGCCGTTGCGCCGGGCAGGCCGGAGCAGCGCCTCGACCACGTCGTCGACGTCGTCGGGGTCGTGGGGCAGGTCGACGCGGGCGTGCATGCCGCCGCCGGAGGCGCCGACGCTCACGACGACGACGGACCGGTGCGGCACGAAGCCCATGGCGAGCGGCACGAAGGCGGCGATGTCGCCGGGTGTGCGGACCCGCATCGTGGTCGGGCCCGGGGAGGACGGAGGGACGGGGACGAGGTCGTGGGGTTCCATGTCGGTGACGCTTCCCGGCAGCACCGACCCTCGACGCCCCCCGGCCGCGCGGCCTGTGGACGAGCACCGATCCGAGGTGGCTGTGGACGCTTCGTGGCCCGCGAGCCGACCCCCGGGGGTGCACCGCTGCTCGCGCATGGTGCGGGAGGATGGTGCCGTGACGACGCCGTCCTCCTCCGCCTCCTCCGGCCCCACCGGCTGATGCGCAGCACCGCGTCGATCCTGCACCTCGACCTGGACGCCTTCTTCGCCGCCGTCGAGCAGCGCGACAAGCCGTCGCTGCGTGGCAAGCCGGTCATCGTCGGGGGCACCGGGGGCCGTGGCGTCGTGTCCACCGCGTCCTACGAGGCGAGGAAGTACGGCGTCGGGTCGGCGATGTCGACCCGCGAGGCCCGGGCCCGCTGCCCGCACGCGGCGTTCCTCAGCGGGCGCTTCCACGCCTACCGCGACACCAGCCGCCGGGTGATGCAGGTCCTGCGGGAGCTGTCGCCCCTCGTCGAGCCGCTCTCGCTCGACGAGGCCTTCGTCGACCTCGCAGCGGCCGGCCTCCCCGACCTCGAGGTGGCGACCGTGACCGAGGCGGGCGCCGAGCTCCGCCGGCGCGTCCAGGAGGTCACGGGAGGGCTGACCGCGACCGTCGGCATCGCGTCCTCGAAGTTCCTCGCCAAGGTCGCCAGCGAGCTCGACAAGCCGGACGGCATGACCGTCGTCCCGCCCGGCACCGAGCTCGACCTGCTGCGGCCGATGAGGGTCAAGGTCATCCCGGGCGTGGGCCCGGCCACCGCCGAGCGGCTGCGTCGCGCCGGCATCCACACCGTCGCCGAGCTCGAGGCCGTCAGCGAGGACGAGCTCGTCCGGCTGCTCGGACAGGCACAGGGCCACGGGCTGTGGCAGCTCGCCCGGGCGCAGGACTCGCGCCCGGTGGTGGCCGAGCGCGAGGCCAAGTCGATCAGCGTCGAGGGCACCTACGACAGCGACCTCACCGACCGCCGGCTCATGGAGGGGCTCCTGACCCGGCAGGCGCGCGAGGTGGGCGCCCGCATGCGCAAGAACGGCTCCTCCGGCCGGACGGTCACCATCAAGGTGCGCCTCCACGACTTCACCACCCTCAGCCGGTCGAGCACGCTCACGAGCCCGACGGACGACGGCGCGACCATCGCCCGCATCGCGCGCGCCCTGCTCGCCGACCTCGACACGACCGGCGGCGTGCGTCTCCTGGGCGTCGGCGTCTCCGGTCTCGCCGACTGGGTGCAGGAGGACCTCTTCGGCGAGTCAGGAGAGGACGAGGAGGACGAGGTGGTGATCCCCGAGCCGCCGCGGCGCACCTGGCCGCCCGGGGCCGACGTGGTGCACGACGAGATGGGCGCGGGCTGGGTGTGGGGCTCCGGCGCCGGAGTGGTGACCGTGCGCTTCGAGACGGCCGACACGCCGCCGGGGCCGGTGCGCAGCTTCCGCGCCGACGACCCTGCGCTGCACCGGCTCGAGCCGCCGGCCGAGGACTGAGGCCGCACCGTCACACCACGCGCAGCACCACCTCGTCGCCGGGCCGCAGCTGCGCGCAGGCGTCGAGGTCGTCGTCCTCGACCACCGCCACGACCGGGTAACCACCCGTGGTCGGGTGGTCGGCCAGGAACACCACGGGCTGCCCCGACGGAGGCAGCTGGACGGCCCCGAGCACGATCCCCTCGCTCGCGAGCTCGCCGCTGCGCCGCTCCAGGCGCGGCCCGGTGAGCCGCAGCCCGATGCGGTCGCTGTCGGCGGCGACGGCGTACGACGCCCCGTCGAGCCGCGACCACCCCGTCCGGTCGAGCCAGTCGGCGCGGGGCCCTCGTCGCAGGCGCAGCACCGGTTCGCGGGGTCGTCCGACGGCCGCCGGCGGCGGCTCCGGCAGCGGACCGGACGGACCCAGCGGGAGCAGGTCGCCCGGTGCGAGCCGCGGCGGACCGACCCACGCGAGCGTGTCGGTCGAGCGCGACCCCAGCACCGGCGTGGCAGCGATCCCGCCGGCGAAGGCGACGTAGGACCGCACTCCGGTCGAGGCCGGGCCCACCATCACCAGCGCCCCCGCCGGCACCGTCACCGGCGCGCCGTGGGCGACGGCGCGCCGGCCCACCCGGACGGCGCACACCGCGCCTGTCACCGCCAGCGTCACGGCGCGGTGCGGCCGCAGCACCACCCCGCCCACGGTCGTCTCCACGACGGCGTCGTCCGGCCCACCGCCGACGAGCCGCCTGGCCAGGGCGGCAGCGCCCCGATCCAGCGCCCCCGCCCGGGGCACACCCAGGTGGGCCCAGCCGCGCCGGCCGCGGTCCTGGAGCGTGGACAACGGGCCCGGGTCGACGACCTCGACGACCGCCCGGGAGGCGGAGGCAGGACAGGCGCCGCTCACCGGCGCGCCTCGAACCGCACCCGGGTGCCCGGCGCCAGGAGCGCCGGCTCGGCGCGGCCGACGTCCCACAGGTCGGCGTCGGTGGTGCCGAGCAGCAGCCACCCTCCGGGCGAGGCGGTCGGGTAGACGCCGCACCAGGTGTCGGCGAGCGCGACGGACCCCGGCGCCACCCGCGCCCGGGGCGTCTCGAGGCGAGGCACAGCCCGGTCGGCGGGCAGGCCGGCGAGGTAGGCGAAGCCGGGAGCGAACCCGCAGAACGTGGACGTGAACTCCAGCGACGTGTGGAGCTCCACGACCTCCTCCACCGTGCACCCCCAGTGCCCGGCGACCCGCTCGAGGTCGGGTCCGGAGTAGCGGACGGCGACGGACACGAGCGGTCCCGGCACGGCCGCGCGCTCGGCACTCCAGCCTGGGAGCAGCGCACGCACGGCGGCGGGGTCCACGCCGTCGAGCAGGACGGTCCGGGCCGCCGGCACGACCTCCTCGACCGCCAGACCGGCCCCGCGGACCCAGGCAGCGAGGGAGGCCGCCGCGACCGCGTCGTCGACCTCGACGAGGCAGGCCCGGGTCCCGACGTCGACGACCTCCACGTCGGTCATTGTCCACCGGGCGTGTCCGGGCGCGGAGTTGCCGTCGGCCGGGAGGTTTGACAGCCTCGTGGGCGCACACAGGTGAGGGGCTCCCGATGGTATGAGCATCAGGAGCCCCTCGATGTGATCGGGAAGGTGACGTCCGATCCATCGAACCGGTCTCCCGGCCCCCACAGTCCCCGCCACCGGGCCTGCGCGGCGAGCAAGTCGCCGTCTGGAGCTGTTCGTCCGATCCGATCCCCGACCCCGCCGGAGCGGTGTCGGTAGGAGAGTTCTACGTCGCCGGCACCGCAGGGTGCAAGGGTTCTGGCGCACAAACCCGTGGTACCACAGGGTTCCCCACAGAAGTCGTCCGATGCTCCACAGCGAAGTGGTCACCCTCCACAGCCGGGAGGTCAGGCTGTGGACGACCAGCAGGTGGCCACCACCAGGCCGGCCGCCTCGAGCGCGCGTCGTACGGCAGCAGCCGTCCGCACGGCGCCCGGGGAGTCGCCGTGGACGCACACCGAGTCGACGACGGCGGCCAGCTCGACGGCCCGCGCCGCCACCCGGTCGGGGTCCGTCACCAGGGCCCCCGGCTGGTCGCGCGGAATCAGCCGCCCGTCGGCGCCGTAACCACGGTCGGGGAAGCCCTCCAGCCGCGAGCCCCGACCGCGGTCCTCGGCCAGGGACAGCAGCACCGAGCCGGGCATCCCCATCACCGGCAGCGAGCCCGAGCCGTCGAGCACGGCCCTCGCCTGCTCCTCGTCGCGCGCCACCCGGTGGTAGAGCGCACCGTGCGGCTTCAGGTAGGCGACCTCGGCCCCCTCGGCGGCGGCGATGGCCGACAGGACGCCGACCTGCTCGGCCACCTGCTCGCGCAGCGCGTCCTCCGCGACGTCGAGCTCGACCCGGCCGAACCCGGCGCGGTCGGCGTACGACACCTGCGCGCCGAGCGTCACCCCGCGGCGGACGGCACCGGCGCAGACGGCCCGCATCGTCGCCGGCGTCCCGGCGTGGAAGCCGCAGGCCACGTTGGCGCTCGTGACGACGGCGAGCAGGCCCTCGTCGTCGGTCACCTCCTCGCCCAGGTCGGCGTTCAGGTCGACCCGTGCGGGGCCGTCGGCGGTGTGCATGGGGCCAGTGTCCCCGGGGAACCCCCTGAGAAGTCCCTGAGAGTTGGTCGATGTTGCAACTCCGGTGGGTACTGGCTCGTCAAGGCAGGTGAAGGCACCACATCCGGGGCGGGAATCTCGCGGCGGAGACAGGCGTTGGAACAGATGTGCGACACCGGGGTGATCGCACGAGAGCAGGAGGACGAGATGAGCACCGCACAGGCAAAGCGCACCACCAGCACCACTCGCGAGATCGAGGGCCGCGACAGCGTCGGGCTCTACCTCGACGAGATCGCTCGCACCCCGCTCCTCGACGCCGAGACCGAGGTGGAGCTGTCCAAGACCATCGAGGCCGGCCTGCTGGCCCAGCACCTCCTCGACACCGGTCGCGTCGGCCGCCGCAAGGGCGGTGCCCCGATGAGCGCCAACGAGGCCGAGCTCGAGTGGCTCGCCGAGCAGGGCCGGCTCGCGGTCGACCGGTTCATCGAGGCGAACCTGCGCCTGGTCGTCTCCATCGCCCGCAAGTACGGCCGCTCGCAGATGCCGATGCTCGACCTGATCCAGGAGGGCAACACCGGCCTGATCCGCGCGGTCGAGAAGTTCGACTACACCAAGGGCTACAAGTTCTCGACCTACGCCACCTGGTGGGTGCGGCAGGCCATCACGCGCGGCATCGCGCAGCAGGCCCGCGTCGTGCGGCTGCCCGTGCACGTGGTCGAGGAGCTCAACCAGGTCGGCAGCGCCCGGCGCACGCTCGAGCGCCAGCTCGGCCGCGACCCGGAGCCCCAGGAGATCGCCACCGAGCTCGGCATGGACGTGGACCGCGTCCTCGACCTGATGAGCTGGGGCCGCGACCACGTCTCGCTCGACACGCCCGTCGACGAGGACGGCGACACCTCGCTCGGTGACCTGATGGCGCAGGAGACCGCCCCCGGGCCGGACCTCAACTTCCTCGACGCCGAGGCCCGCCAGCGGCTCGACGACCTCGTCGGGATCCTGGACGAGCGCTCCGCCGACATCGTCCGCGCCCGCTACGGCCTCGCGGACGGTCGCCAGCACAAGCTCGCCGACATCGGTGCCCGCCACGGCATCTCCGCCGAGCGGGTCCGCCAGCTCGAGCGGGAGGCGCTGCAGAAGCTGCGCCGCGCGGGCGACCCGGACCTCGCTGCCTGACGCACTAGTACGCCGCGGACTCCAGGTCCGCGCTCGCGGCCCGTGCCCGCTCGACCACGTCGGCGGGGACGGGCCGTTCGCGTGCCACCCGCGCCTGCCACAGCTGGACGGCCACCACGCGGGCGGCGGCCTCCTCGACCCGCGCCCGCGAGACCAGGCCGGAGTCGATCGCGTCGGTGACGATCTGGTGCGTGGTCGCGGTGTCGACCGGCATGAGCAGCAGGTCGGCGCCGGCCTGCAGGGCCTGCAGCGCCGGGGTCGGTCGACCGCCGACGGCGCCCATGCCGAGCGAGTCGGTGATGGTCACACCCTCGAACCCGAGGTCGTCGCGCAGCAGGTCGTAGACCTCGGGCGCCATGCTGGCGGGAACGCCCGGCGCGACCTCGGTCAGGTCGAGGTGGCTCAGCATCACCGCGGGCGCGTGCTGACGGATGGCGGACTCGAAGGGCGGCAGGTCGTGGGCCTCGAGCTCGGCGAGCGTCGAGTCGAGCACGGGCAGCGTGTCGTGGCTGTCGCTGGTCGCGCCGCCGTGGCCCGGGAAGTGCTTGACGGTCGACACGACGCCCGCGTCGTCGTAGCCCTTGATCGCGGCACCCACCGCCTGGGACGCCAGCCGGGGGTCCTGGGACGGCGACCGCGCGCCGATGGTCGGGTCGGCGGCGCCGATGGTGACGTCGGCGACCGGCGCGAAGACCCAGGTGAAGCCGAGGTCGCGCAGCTCGAGGCCCGTCGCGAGGGCCGCCGCGCGGGTCACCCGACGGCCGAGGCGGGCGTCCGCCGCGATCGCGAGCCCCGCCGACTGGAAGTGCGGGAAGTCGGTGGCGATGCCGCGCAGGTGCGAGACGTAGCCGCCCTCCTGGTCGACCCCGATGACCGGCGGGTGGTCGCGCCCGTCCGCCCGGGCGGCGCGGGCGATCGCCGACGTCATGGCCAGCACCTGGTCGTGGTCGAGCACGTTGGCCCCGGTGACGGAGACGCCGGCCAGGTGCAGGTCGCGCACCATGCGGGCCGGCTCCTGCGGGTCGGTGCCGTGGAAGCGCCCGACGATGACGCCCCCGGCGAGCTGCTCGGAGCTCCAGGTGGCGACCAGCTCCTGCGCCTGCGCGAGCTCGCCGGCCGTCGGTCCCCACGTGGTCGGGGCATCCGGGTCCTCGGTCGCCTCGGCGTCGGGCGACGCGGGGTCGGTGGTCCCCGTCGGCGACGCGGAGGATGACGGCGCCCTCGTGGCGGGCTCGGCGTCGTCGGGGGTCTGCCCGAGTCCGGCACACCCGCTGACGAGCAGGACGCCCGTCGCGATCACGGCCAGGCGGGGTCGGATCGAGAGCACGCCCGGGAGGTTACCCGCCCGACCCCTGCGACCCGGAAACGTCAGGCCCGCCGCGCGAGCTCGGCGTGGATCGCCTCGACCTGCCGGCGGAGGTCGGCCAGGGACCCGGTGTTGTCGATGACGTGGGTGGCGATCGCGAGCCGCTCCTCACGGCTCGCCTGCGCACCGATGCGGGACTCGGCGTCGGCCCGGGTCCAGCCCCGGTCCTCGACCATCCGCTGCACCTGGAGCTCGGTGGGCGCGTCGACCACCACGACCGCGTCGAACGACCCGGCCCTCCCGACCTCGGCCAGCAGCGGGATGTCGTGCACGACGACGGCGTGCTCGGGCGCCGCCGCCTCGAGCTCGGCGCTGCGCCGGTGGACGAGCGGGTGGACGATCGCCTCGAGCCGCCTGCGCGCGTCCGGGTCCGCGAAGACGAGGGCGCCCATCGCGGCGCGGTCGAGGTCGCCGTCGGGCGTGAGGAGGTCCGGCCCGAACTCCTCGACCACCGCCGCGAGACCGGGCGTCCCCCGTTCCACGACCTCACGAGCGATCCGGTCCGCGTCGATCACGACGGCCCCGAGGTCGGCGAGGATCGCCGACACCGTGCTCTTGCCCGAGGCGATGCCGCCGGTCAGGCCGACACGAACGGTCACAGGTCCTCCCCCACGACGACGGCCAGGATCTCGTGGAGCGTACGACGCTGGGTGGGCGTGAGCACGTCGAGGACCCGTTGCGACGCCTCGCGGCGTACGTCGTCGATCCGGACCACCAGGCGCCGGCCGTCCTCGGTGGGGACCAGGCGGGTAGCGCGGCGGTCGGTCGGGTCGGGCTCGCGACGGACCCAGCCCCGCTCCTCGAGCGCGTCGACGACCTCCGTCGCCGACCGGGGTGCGATGCGCAGCGCCTCGGCGAGGTCCGAGGGCCGCATCGCGTCGGCCCCGGCCAGCACCCGCAGCGCGCGCGCCTGTCCCGGGGTCACGTCCCAGTCGGCGAGCGCCTCCACGTGCGCCCGCCGCACCCGCCGGGCCAGCGCCATCACCAGGTCGCCCGTCGCCGGGTCGAGCTCCTCGTCGCGCGTCACGGGAATACCTCCGTCCCAGCTTCGGTTGTGCCCTCATAGTGAGGTTACCTCACCACCTCGACACCCCGGAAGGAGCTGGTCGGATGGCTGACCACGCCGACACCCGCCCCCACGCTGACACCGCCGGCCGCCGTCGCGGCGGCCGGCCCGACCCCGCCGACCTTCGGCAGCTCGCCGACTCCCCCGTGTCGCTGCGACGCATCGCCCGGCTCTTCACCCCGCACCGCGCCACGCTGGCCGTGGTCGTGGCCCTCATCGTGCTGAGCTCCCTCGTCGGGCTCGCCCAGCCGTTCCTCGTCCGGCACGTCATCGACGAGGCGCTCCCCCGCCAGGACGTCGGCCTGCTGCTGCTCCTGGTCGGCGCCATGCTCGGCGTCGCGGTCGCCACCGCCGTCATCGGCGTCGTGCAGACCTGGCTGTCCACCGCAGTGGGCCAGCGCGTCATGCACCGCCTGCGCAGCGACCTGTTCGCCCACCTGCAGCGCCAGTCCCTCGACTTCTTCACGCGCACCCGCGGCGGCGAGGTGCAGTCGCGCCTGGTCAACGACATCGGCAGCATGCAGGGCGTCGTGACCCAGACCGCGACCTCGATCGCCGCCAACGTCACCGTGGTGGTCGGCACCGCCGTGGCCATGGTCGCCCTCAGCTGGCGCCTGGCGCTGATCTCGCTGGTGGTGCTGCCGCCGGCGGTCCTGCTCACCCGCCAGGTCGCCCGCATGCGGCACCGCATCACGGGCGAGCGGCAGCGCCGGCTCGCCGACCTGCACGTCCAGATCGAGGAGGGGCTCTCGGTCAGCGGTGTGCTGCTCAGCAAGACGCTCGGCGCGTCGCCCCGCCTGACCGCGAGGTTCGAGGAGACGTCCTCCGACCTCGTCGGTCTCGAGATCCGCTCCCGCCTCGCCGGGCGGTGGCGGATGGCGACGATGAACGTCGTCTTCGCCGCCGTCCCCGCCGCGATCTACCTCGCCGCCGGCTTCCCGGCCACGTCGGGCGGGATGACGATCGGCACGCTGGTCGCCTTCATCGCCCTGCAGGGGACCCTGTTCCGGCCGCTGATGGGGCTGCTCAACGTCGGCGTGGACCTCACCGCGTCGCTGGCCCTGTTCAGCCGCATCTTCGAGTACGCCGACCTCGCGGTCGACCTCACCGAGCCCGCGGAACCGGTCCGGCTCGACCGTGACCGCGTGCGGGGCGAGGTGCGGCTCGAGGGCGTCGGCTTCTCGTACGACAGCGACCGGCCCGTCCTGGCCGACGTCGACCTCGTGGTCCCCGCCGGCAGCACGCTCGCGCTGGTCGGCGAGACCGGCAGCGGCAAGTCGACGCTCGCCTCGCTCGTGCCGCGGCTGCACGACGTGACCGCCGGACGGGTCCTCGTCGACGGGGTGGACGTGCGCGACCTGGCCGCCACCGACCTCGCCGACGCCGTCGGCGTCGTCACCCAGGAGACGTACCTGATGCACGCGAGCGTGCGCGACAACCTGCGTCACGCGCGACCGGAGGCGAGCGACGCGGAGATCGAGCAGGCCTGCCGCACCGCACGCATCCACGACGTCGTCGCCGCGCTGCCCGAGGGCTACGACACCGTCGTGGGCTCGCGCGGACACCGGTTCTCCGGGGGCGAGCAGCAGCGGCTGGCGATCGCCCGCACCCTGCTGCGCGACCCGGCCGTGCTCGTCCTGGACGAGGCGACCAGCGCGCTCGACAACGAGACCGAGCGGGCCATCCTCGCCACGCTCGACGAGGTGACGCGCAGCCGTACGACGATCACGATCGCGCACCGGCTGTCCACCGTCCGCGACGCCGACCAGATCGCCGTGCTCCACGCCGGACGCGTCGTCGAGCTGGGCACCCACGAGGAGCTGCTCCTCCTCGGGGGCCGCTACGCCGACCTGGTGCGGGGCGGGCTCGGCGTGGAGCGCGCGGCCGCGTGACCCGCCGTCAGGCGGCGGCCGCCTTCTCGGCGGCGGCGAGGAGCACGCAGGTCGCCACGCCCTCCATCGCCGCCGTCACCTCCGCGAGGGGCGGCATCGTCGGCGCGAGGCGGATGTTGGTGTCGTCCGGGTCCTGCTTGTAGGGGAACGACGACCCGGCCGGGGTCAGCGCGATGCCCGCCTCCTTGGCGAGGGCCACGACCCGGCTGGCCGTGCCGGGCACGACGTCGAGGTTCACGAAGTAGCCGCCGGTCGGGGTGTTCCACGTCGCGACGCCGCGACCACCGAGCCGCTCGGTCAGCACGCGGTCGACCTCGGCGAACTTGGGCGCGATGATCTCGCGGTGCTTGGCCATGTGGTCGCGCACGCCCTGCGGCGAGCCGAAGAACTCGGCGTGGCGCAGGTGGTTGACCTTGTCGGGGCCGATCGAGCCGTTGCCGAGGTGCCCGAGGTACCAGCCGACGTTGCCGCTCGAGGCCGCGAGGAAGGCGACACCCGCGCCGGCGTAGCTGATCTTCGAGGTCGAGGCGAACATGATCGGCCGGTCCGGGTGCCCGGCGGCCGAGGCCAGGGTGAGGATGTCGGCGCTCTTGGCCTCCTCCTCGGTGAGGTGGTGCAGCGCGTAGGCGTTGTCCCAGAAGATCTTGAAGTCGGGTGCCGCGGTCGGCATCGCGGCCAGCCGGGCGGCGACGTCCTGGCTGCAGATCGCGCCCGTCGGGTTGGCGTACGTCGGCACGATCCACATGCCCTTGACGCTCGGGTCGTCGGCGACCAGGGCCGCGACCGCGTCGACGTCGGGGCCGTCGTCGTTCATCGAGACCGTGACCATCTCGATGCCGAGGCTCTCGAGGAGGGTGAAGTGGCGGTCGTAGCCCGGGACCGGGCACACGAAGCGGACCTTCTCCTCGCGGCTCCACGGCCGCTCGGAGTCGACGGCGCCGAAGAGCATCATCCAGACGAGGCAGTCGCGCATCATGGACAGGCTGGAGTTGCCGCCGGCGACCACCTGGTCGGGCTCGACCCAGAGCAGCTCGGCGAACATCTCCCGCAGCTCGCGCAGGCCCTCGAGCCCTCCGTAGTTGCGGACGTCGACACCGCTGGCGTCCTTGGTCGACGTCGGGAGGCGCAGCAGGTCGTCGGCCAGGTCGAGCTGCTGGGCCGACGGCTTGCCCCGCGTGAGGTCGAGCCTGAGTCCCTGGGACTTCAGCTGCTCGTAGGCAGCCCGCTGCTCGTCGAGCAGCGCGGCGAGGTCGTCGGCGGACAGGTCGGCCAGCGCAGTCGCGTTCACGGTCCCAGCCTAGAGGTGCCTCGACCGCGCCGCGGTCGCCGTTCTGCCCGTGGTACGACGCCTGCCGGCGCGGGGCCCGCGTCGACCTCAGGCGGTCAGCCGGAAGGTCCGGCGGTACTCCTGGGGGCTGACGCCTCGGGCGCGACCGAAGTGGTTGCGCAGGGTTGCGGCGTTGCCGAAGCCGACCTCGGAGGCGACCCAGTCGATCGAGTGGTCGGTCTGCTCGAGGAGCTCCTGGGCCGCGCGCACCCGCTCGCCGAGGATCCAGCTGTAGGGCGTCGTGCCGGTCTCCTCCTTGAAGCGGCGCGCGAAGGTGCGCGCCGACATGTGCATCTGCCGGGCGAGCGTCTCGACGTCGAGGTCCTCGGCGAGGTGGGAGCTGATCCAGGCCAGCAGCGGCGCCAGCGCCTCGGACTCGCAGACCGGCACCGGGCGGGCGATGTACTGGGCCTGGCCACCGTCTCGGTGCGGCGGCACGACCATCCGCCGCGCGGTGGCCGCGGCGACCTTGGCGCCGAACTGCTGGCGCATCACGTGCAGGGCCGCGTCGATCGCGGCGGCGGACCCCGCACCGGTCACGATCGACCCGTCCTGGACGTAGAGCACGTCGGGGTCGACCACCGCCTCGGGGAAGCGCGACGCCAGCTCGGCGGCGTACCTCCAGTGGGTCGTGCAGCGTCGCCCGTCGAGCAGGCCGGCCTCGCCGAGCATGAAGGTGGCCGAGCAGTGGGCGAAGAGCATGGCGCCCCGCTCGTGGGCGGACCGCAGCAGCTCGGAGACCTCCGGCGAGCTGCCCCGGTGGTCGCTCTTGGGCGCCAGGCAGATCAGGTCGGCGTCGGCCGCCTCGTCCAGCCCGTGCTCGACGTGCAGGTCGAAGCCCGCGCGCGTGCGCAGCCGTCCCGGACGGGGGGTGACGACCTTGAAGTCGAAGACGGGGTTGTCGTCCTCGGGGTGGTAGGGCTCGGCCCACACCTCGCACAACGCACCGAGACCGAACGGCTCGGGCTGCTCCTGCACGACCACGGCGACCTTCTGCATCCCAGCAGCGTGCCACGAGCGTGGCAGGAAATCAACTACTACTGGCATTCCTGCCACTGGTGGCAGGAACGAACTGGGCGAATGATTGCTGCCATGAACACGATCATCGCCCTTATCGCCCTGGCCGCCGTCGTCGCACTGCTGGTCAGCTACGCCCGCCACGACCGGTTCGCCGGCCCCGCCTCGTCCGCCCACCCGCTCGATGACCTCGGCCCCATCGAGGAGCGCCGGCACCTCGCGCCGCGCACCTGATCGTGGGCCCGGCCCGGCCTCAGTCGGCGCACGGACCAACGTCTCCGCTCTCGAAGCAGACGTAGACGGGAGCCGAACGACCGGTCGCGCCGCTGACGTCGGCTGCTTCTGCCCACAGCCTGATGACGCCGCGCCCGCTGGCATGCGCGTCGTCGACCGTCAAGGTCCCGGAGGCCAGCCCCTCGACCTGGCGGTAGGGGTGCACGTGGTGCGCCTCCCCCTCGTAGTGGAGGAACTCCGCCACCACGCGCGAGCGCCCCAGGAGGTCCGACACGTCGTCGCCGTCCGGGTCGCTCACCTCCAGGTCCCATCGGACCGTGCCGTCGGCGGCGACCCAGGTGTCGGAGACATCGAGCCTCACCGTCGGCGGACCGCCGATGCGGTCCCAGGTGGCACGCGCGTAGGCGAGGTCCTCGTCGCCGTGGATGTACTCGACGCTGATCACGTGGAGACCCTCCGGCAGCACCACGTCGTGCTGGCGAGCGCTGCCCCAGAAGTCGTTGGAGTAGAAGTCGTGCAGCACCCGGTCGTCGACCCGCAGTCGCATCCACTCGCTGCCTCGGACGGAGAACCGGTAGGTCCCGCCCGTGAGCCGCACCCTCCCGCGCCACGACACGCCGAAGCGGTCCCCGGGATGGGACCGATCGTCCGGCTGCTCCGCCGTCGCCCAGGGTGCGCCCGACGTCGGCGGCAGGTCGATCGTGGGGGTGCACGTGACGGGCGCGAGGACCTCGGACGGCAGGTGGGTGTCGGCGTACGGCTGCAGCCACGCGTATGGACCGGGTGGATGCTCCTCGTCGAACGTCGAGCCGGGTCCATCCAGGTCGTGGAAGCTCCTCCGGAACTCACCCACCTCGCAGGCCGCGCCCGGGGTGCCGCTCGACCACGTCAGTCGCTGGAGCGAGCCGGAGTAGATCGACACCTGCCACACCCAGCCGTCCGGGCCCTCGAAGATGTCGACCGGCCCGCCTGCGGCGGTCGAGTCGGCGACCGGCGGACCGGGCTGGGCCGTGCCTCCGTGGGGCAGCGTCAGGGTGCGCAGGTGGTTCTGCGCGTAGTCGCCGTACAGAAAGACGTCGTCGAACGACGCCGGGTAGCGCGAGCCGCGCAGCGGGACACCAGCGGTGACGGAGCCCCCGCCGGACGTGTGCGGATAGGCGTAGGCCGGCACCTTCGCGTCACCGTCGGCACGCACCCGGGCGCACAGGTGCCACTGGCTCGCCGGGTCGTCGACGTCGCCGAGGTCGGTCGCACGGTCGCCCTCGAGGCATGGCCAGCCGTAGTTCGCCGGGCGGCCGGTCGCCTGGTCGAGGTGCACGACGTCGATCTCCTCGAACGCCCCTTCCCCCACGTCGCCGACGATGAGGTGGTCGCCGTCGACGACGAAGCGGAACGGGTTGCGGAACCCCATCGCGAGCACGCGGGACGCGTTCGACGAGCCGTCGCCGGCGTACATCGGGTTCCCCGGCACCCCCTTGCCCGTCACCGGGTCGACGCGCAGCACCTTCCCGGTCAGGACCTCCGGGTCCTGCACGTGGGCTGCTTCCCGCCGGTCCTTCAGCGCGGCGAAGACCATGGCACTGTCGCCGACGCCGACGAGCAGGTTGCCGGAGTGGTCGAAAGCCATGTCGCCGACGGTGTGCGCGGAGCCCCAGATCGGCATGCAGTCGGGCGTCCGGACACTGGTGGGTCCATGACACGCGGCGCCGGTCACCGATCCCAGCACGACATGACGACTTCCCGGAGCGAACCGGTCCCCGTCCCACGTGTACCGGACCACCTGTTGCGACCGGCCGATCGCCCCCTCCTCACCCTCGTCGAGCACATAGGAGACGTACAGGTGTCCGTTGACGCCGAAGTCGGGGTCGGCGACGATGCCGGCGAGCCCGGCGTCGGCCTCGTCGTGGACCAGGTCGCGCAGGTCCAGCACGACGCGCGGAACGCCCCACTCGGCGTCGCCGCTCGTGCGGGCCATCGCCTTGACCAGACCGGACTTCTCCGCGACCAGGACCAGGTCGTCCCCGACGACCGCGGCCGACGTGGGGAGGTCGAACCCGCTCTGGACGGTCTCGAGACGGAAGCCCGCGGTCATGCCGGTGTCGGACTCGACCGACGCGACCGGAGTCACCACGTCGACCGCGCGCGACAGCACGCTCTCGACCGGGGCGTAAGCACGGGCAGCCAGGTCGTGACGACCGCTCGTGACGGGCACCTCGGCCCGCCACGGTGCGGTGCGGTCGACTGCGACACGCTCGCCGTCGACGAAGAAGCGCACCTCCTCCACCGGTCCGGTGGTCTCTGCGACCACTGAGTGGGTCTCGGCGTCGGTGGTGACGTCGATGGAGACAGCGGGGGGCTCCTGCACGGCGGTGACGTAGTCGGCGAGCCCGTCGTAACCGTCGAGCCGGACCCGCAGACCCACCCCGCGCACACTGGCGGCCGCGACCACGTCGTCGAACGTCAGGGTCCTGCCAGCGGCGAGCGTCAGCTCGGCCACCGTACGCCAGCTGGAACCGCCACCGGCCTCGAGACGCCCCCTGCGTCCCGGCGTGCTGGCCGACGTGAACAGCGCGAGATCGACGCGGCCGGTCGCATCCCTGCGAGCCTCGAAGCTCACCGTCTGCGCGCCGACGGTGGGCGACGGCGACGGCGACGGCGCCTGGGTCGGCGCAGGTTCCGGTGCCCACGTGGGCTCCGGTGTCGACGTCGGCACCGGTGTCGGTGCGGGAGGTGGAGGTGTGGTCGGCGCGGGGACGGTGACCACCGTCCTCGAGCGGGTCACCACAGCGCGATGGAGCGTGCCGCCGCGACGCACCTGCCGGGCGTGCACCCGGACTCGTACCGAGGGACGGGTGGTCGACCACACGATGCGCGCGACGCCCCGCCGGTTCGTCCGCCCCCGTGCCGCGGTCCTCCACTGGCCCCTCGCACGCTCCTGCAGCTCCACCGGGCGGGCGATGCGCTGCCCGAGCCGCGCCTTGACCTCGAAGTCCTGCCCACGCACCGGTTGGGAGGGCGAGATGCCGAGCGCGACACGACCCGCTGCGCGGTCGATCGGACTCGATGACGACGCGTGAGGGGGCGACGCCAGGATGCTGGCGATCACCACGACGACCATCGACAGTGCCGTGCGCTGCCCACGTCCCGCGATGCTCCACACTACGCCGAGTCTGTCATGTGGCGCTTGACGGCGCAGCAAGACGGTTCGGACGAGCGCAAATCAACTTTTGCTTGACCTGACACAAAAGTCCCGCCTAGCGTGATGCGGGTCACACGGCCGTCCTGCGCCGGTGGCTCTCCTCAAACTCGGTTGTGGAAGGCGCATCATGCCTGTGCGGTCTCGTCAGCTCCTCGTCTCGCTGCTCGCCCTGGTGACCGGCCTGGCCCTCGCCCTGGGGCTGACCGCCCCGGTGGCTGCGGCCACGCCCGATCCCTTGCCGGACAGGGCCACCCCCGGCGCCAGCCCGAGCCCCGGTTCGGAGAAGGCGCCCGCCGCGAAGGGAGACGCGGACGCCGGGGCGAACGTGGCCGCGGCCGACGACCCGCCGGACCTGTCGAAGTTCCAGAAGGTCGTCCTCGGCCAGGGCACGGGCCTCGGCGAGGTCATGGAGCTGACGGTCGCCCCTGACGGCCGGGTCTTCTTCATCACCCGCGCCGGTGACATCTCGATGTACGACCCCGCCGACGGCAGCATCGAGATCATCATGAACAACCCCAGCCTCGGGGTCTGGAGCGGCCTCGAGGACGGCGGGCTCGGCATCACGCTCGACCCCGACTTCGCCGACAACGGCTGGGTCTACGTCTACTACGCGCCGCTCCCGGCCTCCCACAACGCCAACCGGCTGTCCCGCCTCACCGTCGAGACCGACGGCGACGGGGAGACGTCCATCGACAAGGCCTCGGAGAAGGTCATCCTCGAGGTCGGCACCCAGCGCAACGTCTGCTGCCACTCCGCCGGCTCCGTGCAGTTCGGCGACGGCGGCGTCCTGCACCTCGCGACGGGTGACAACACCTCCTCGTCCGACAACGACGGCTACTCCCCGCACGACGAGCGACCGGGCCGCTCCGACTACGACGCGCAGAAGTCCTCGGCCAACACCAACGACCTGCGCGGCAAGATCCTGCGCGTCATCCCCCGCGACGACGACGCGGGCGACGTCGACCCGAAGGCCGGCGACGGCATCTCCTACGACATCCCCGAGGGCAACCTCTTCGGCGAGGGCGACGCGTACCCGTCTGCCCTCTACCCCGACGCGCCGGCCGACAAGACGCGCCCCGAGATCTACGTGATGGGCCTGCGCAACCCGTACCGGCTCGGCGTCGACGCCGACACCGACGCCCTCTACTGGGGCGAGGTCGGCCCCGACTCGCGCGTGAACAGCCCCAACCGCGGACCGCGCCACTTTGAGGAGTTCAACCGCACCGAGGTCGCGATGAACGGCGGCTGGCCCTACTGCGGCGGCGAGGTCGGCGACGACCTCACCAAGATGGACTTCGGCGGCGCCTACGTCGACTGGGACTTCGTGGCCAACCGCTACCGCACCAACCCCGATGGCTCCCCCAAGCGCTTCCCCTGCAACGACCCCCAGGAGATGGCGGACGTCAACGACTCCCCCAACAGCTCCGGGCTGCAGACCCTGCCGCCGATGACCGACGCGTGGATCCCCTACTCCGACGTCGCCCCCTACAAGTACCCCGCCGTCCAGGGCTCGACCCCGACCGGCGGTCAGGTCTACCGGCAGTCGCAGAACACCGCGGCCAAGGACACCGCCTTCCCGGCGCACTACGAGGGCTCCTACTTCATGTCGGAGATGAGCCGCGGCTGGATCAAGGAGGTGCGGATGGACGCCGAGGGCAACGTCGCCTCCGTCAACGACTTCATGGGCGGCTTCGTGGCGCCCGGCGACCTCGAGTTCGGTCCCGACGGCTCGATGTACGTCCTCGAGTACGGCACCGGCTTCTTCTCCGGCTCCCCGCAGACCAAGCTCGTCCGCATCGACTACGCGATCAACGGCTCGGCGCCAGTGGCCCGCGCAAGCGCCGACGTCACCGAGGGCCCGGCCCCGCTGGCCGTCCAGTTCAGCAGCGACGGCACGAGCGACCCGGACGGTGACGACGTCACCTACGCGTGGGACCTCGACGGGGACGGCCAGACCGACTCCACCGACGCCGACCCGTCGTACACCTACGACTCCGCCGGCGACTACACGGTGGTGCTGACCGTGACCGACTCGACCGGCAAGTCCGCGACCTCGCAGGTCGTGGTCAACGTCGGCAACACCGCCCCGACGGTGCAGATCGAGCTCCCGGTCGACGGCGGCTTCTACGCCTCCGGCGACGACATCCCGTTCGTCGTCGACGTTCAGGACGCCGAGGAGACCGTCGACTGCAGCGAGGTCGTCGTCCAGGAAGGCCTCGGCCACGACATCCACGTCCACCCGAACCTGTCGGTCAACGGCTGCGAGGGCACGATCCGCACCGCGGCCTCGGCCGACCACGGCCCGGACGCCAACACGTACGGCGTCCTCATCGCCACCTACCGCGACGGCGGGGCCAACGACGGCGCCAACGCTCCCCTGCAGGGCAGCGACACCGTCATCCTCCAGCCCAAGCTGCGCCAGGCCGAGCACGCGACCAACCGCCAGGGCGTGGGCTACACCGGCTACGACGACAAGTCCGGCACGCGCCCCGGTGGCGGCGGCCTGATCACCGGCATGGGCAACGGCGACTGGGTGATGTTCGACCCGATGAGCCTGGCCAACATGACGGACGTCTCGATCCGCTACTCCGGCGGTCCGCAGGCCGGCGCCACGATCCAGGTGCGCGCGGGTGCCGCCGACGGTCCGGTCGTCGCGACGGTGGCGCTCGACGGTGGCACGCAGGGCCAGTACTTCTACAAGACGGTCACCGCCGCGATCACCGCCCGCGACGCCGACGCGGGGGGACGTCCGCTCTACTTCGTCTACTCCGGCAACGGGGAGATGAACTTCGACGAGTTCTCCGTCGACGGCAAGGGCGTCGCCGGCAACACCTCCCCGGTGATCACCTCGGCCACCGCGACCCCCGCCGACGGGCTCGCGCCCCTCGAGGTGGACTTCGCCGTGGAGGCCGAGGACCCGGACGGTGACGACATCACCTATGCGTGGGACTTCGGCGTCGAGGGCACCGACGACGACACCGCCGACACGGCGACCGCCTCGTGGACCTACCCCGAGCCCGGCACCTACACCGCGACCGTCACGGTCGAGGACTCGACCGGCAAGTCCACCAGCCAGGCCGTCGAGGTGACCGTCCGGCAGCCCTGCGCTACCGCGCCGACCCCCGACGAGGGTTTCGAGCTGCTCTTCGACGGCACCGACGTGTCCGCGTGGAAGCAGGCCGGGCCGGGCGGCTTCACGGTCGAGAACTGTGCCCTCACCAGCTCCGGCGGGCTCGGCCTCTTCTGGTACTCCGAGCGCACCTTCGACGACTACGTGGTCAGGCTGCAGTTCAAGCTGTCCGACGAGGGCGACAACTCCGGGGTGTTCACCCGCTTCCCGGACCCGGGCAACGACCCGTGGGTCGCGGTCGACAACGGCCACGAGATCCAGATCAAGGAGGGCCAGCCCAACGACGAGCCGCAGAAGACCGGATCGGTCTACAACTTCGACCGTGAGGACGACCGCAACGCCAAGCCGATCGGCGAGTGGAACGACTACGAGATCCGGGTGAGCGGCCAGACCTACACGATGACGCTCAACGGCAAGGTCGTGAACGAGTACACCTCGGACGGCTCCCGCGGCACCGGCGGCTACATCGGGCTGCAGAACCACGGCGACGCCGACGAGGTGAGCTTCCGCAACATCCAGGTCAAGGAGCTCGAGGTCGAGGAGCCGTTCGTCAACAAGCTCACGGCCGACCCGGTCCGTGGCGGCGCGCCGCTCACGGTGGACTTCACCGCCGAGGGCATCGACCGCCAGGACGACGCGATCACCTACGAGTGGGACTTCGGCGACGGCTCCGCCCCGGTGACCGGTGGCGCGGAGGTCTCGCACACCTACGCCGACGGGGGCACCTTCACCGCCGAGGTCACGCCCGTCGACGCCGACGGCAACCGCGGCCTGACGCGCACGACCGAGGAGATCACCGTCCTCGTCGACCCGGTCGCCACCGCGACCGCCACCCCGCGCTGCGGCGTGCTGCCGCTGGACGTCGACTTCGACGCCTCGGCGACCGACCCGCAGGACCAGTCCGTGACCTGGACGTGGGACTTCGGCGTCGACGGCACCGACGACGACACCTCCACCGAGAGGTCGCCGACCTGGACCTACACCGAGGCAGGCGAGTACACCGCGACGGTCACCGCGACCGACCCCGACGGCAACACCGGCACCAGCACGGTGCGCATCGAGGTGCTCGCCGACGGCGAGTGCCGCCCGGTGGCCGACCTGTCGGAGCTGTTCAACAACGACGGCATCTCCACCGACGCCAACCCCGGTGACGGCAACTTCGACGGTGGCGGCTGGACCTTCGCCGCCGAGCTCCTCCCCCAGGCCGTCCAGCAGAACGGTGGCCCGGTGCGCCTAAACGGCGTGGACTACGACTTCGGCAGCCCGGCCGACGGCCAGCTCAACAACGTCGAGTCCGACGGCCAGGTCATCACGCTGCCGACCGGCACCTACGACGAGCTGAGCATCCTCGCGACGGCCCACAACGGCGACGTGCAGAAGGAGGCGACGCTGGCCTACAACGACGGCACCACCGTCCAGGTCCCCCTGCGGTTCACCGACTGGGCCGTGACGCCGAAGTTCGGCGAGGAGATCGCGATCGACATGCCCTACCGCCACAACGGCGGCGGCAACACGTCGCCGCGGGTCATGATCTTCACCCAGCGGATCCCGCTGGACGCCGGCAAGCAGCCCGACACCCTGACGCTGCCGGCCGACCCCAAGCTGCACGTCTTCGGGGTCTCCGGGGTCCGGGGCGAGGAGCCCGCACCCCCGTGCGAGCAGCCCGAGCGCTCCGACGAGTTCGACGACGCCGAGCTGCTCGACAACTGCCACTGGACGGTGCGCCGCCCCGACGAGACGGCGTACGACGTCTCCGACGGCGCCCTGCACCTGACGGCGCGGCCCGGTGAGTACAACGACACCGCCAACATCATCACCCAGGACGCTCCCGACGGCGCCTGGACGGCGACGACCAAGGTCACCTGGGACCCGACCGAGGCCGGCCAGCAGGCCGGGCTCGTGGTCGCCGGCAGCGGTGGCTCCGGCTTCGCGAAGCTCACCTTCGTCGACAAGGGCAACGACAACGAGTGGATCGAGTTCCTCAAGTCGTCGAGCCCGAGCAACAACGACTTCGAGTTCAGCGGTGACTGGAACACCGGCGGCGGCAGCTTCGACGGGCCGTTCCTGCCCGGCGACTTCCCCACCACCTTCTGGCTGCGGTTCACCTCCGACGGCTCCCAGCTGCGCGGGTGGTACTCGACCGACGGCGAGCAGTTCACCGAGGTCGGTGACCCGCGCACCCTGGCCGGGATCACCAACCCGCGGGTGGGCGTGATGGCGCTGAAGGGCGGGGCCGGGGGCAACCCGGTCGCGGACTTCGACTTCTTCCGCTGGTCGGGCGTGGAGCAGGGCGAGGCCCCGACGGTGACCGCCGCGGCCGAGCCCACCACCGGCACCTCGCCGCTCGACGTCGAGTTCAGCGCCGAGGGCACGGACCCCGAGGGTGGCGCGCTCACCTACGCCTGGGACTTCGGCGTGGGCGGCACCCAGGACGACACCGCCGACACCGCCGACGCGAGCTGGACCTACACAGAGCCCGGCACCTACACGGCGACGGTGACGGTCACCGACCCCGAGGGCCAGACCGGCGAGGACACGGTCGAGGTCGTGGTGGAGGAGCCCGCCGAGGGACGCACCTGGGTCGTCGACGCCGTCGACTCGGCGACCGACAACCAGTGGGTCTCCGAGGACAACGGCACCTCGACCGTCACCATCGAGGTCGGTGACACCGTCGAGTGGCAGTTCGACGAGGCCACCATGGGCCACGACCTGACGTCCCTCAGCACCGGCACCGCCTGGGACCCGCCCCTGCAGGAGTACCGCGACCCCGGTGGCGCACCGGTGCGCTACACCTTCACCGAGCCCGGCACCTACGAGTACTGGTGCAGCATCCACGGCGCCACCATGCGCGGCACCGTGGTGGTGGAGGAGCCCGGTGCGGACAACCAGCCGCCGACCGCGAACCCGCTCGTCGACCCGCGCGTGGGCGCAGCGCCGCTCTACGTCCACTTCGAGGCCCGCGCCAGCGACCCCGACGGTGACACGCTCACCTACCTGTGGGACTTCGGCCAGGGCGACGGGCCCTCGGACGTGTCGACCTCGTCGCACGCCCACGTGACGTACGCCGAGCCCGGCCGGTACACCGCGACCCTGACCGTCAGCGACGGCAAGGGCGGGACCTACGAGGACGAGTTCGAGATCGCCGTCACCGGCGAGGCGCCGCGGGTCTCCATCGAGGCGACGCCCACCAGTGGATCCGCTCCCCTGCCGGTCGCGTTCGACATCAGTGCGATCGACGACCAGGGAGGCCCGCTGACCTACGCGTGGGACTTCGGGGACGGGACGACGTACACGGGTCCGAAGCCCCCGCTGAACCACGTCTACACGGCCTCGGGCAGCTACACAGCGACCCTGACCGTGACCGATCCCGACGGCAACAAGGGCAGCGACAGCGTCGAGATCAGCGTGGACGCGCTGCCCGAGATCGACGCGACGGCCACCCCGGACACCGGTGACGCTCCGCTGGAGGTGGACTTCTCCACGGTGGTCACGACCGAGGGCGAGCTCAGCGCCTTCGCCGACGGCACGGCCACCTACCCGGACCTCACGGGCACCGCGTCGATGGTCCGCTCGCGCGACACGACCGTGACCACGCTCGACGTCACCGGCCTCAAGCCGAACGCCGCGCACATGGTCCACGTCCACGAGCAGTCGTGCGCCAACGGCAACGGCGGGGCGCACTTCCGCTTCGACACCGACCAGCCGTTCTCCGAGGCCAACGAGATCTGGCTGCCGTTCACCAGCAAGGCGGACGGCGCCAGCGGCGAGGTGGTCGTCACCAGCGACCAGCGCGCCGGCTCCAAGGCGGTGGCCCTTGTGATCCACGACCCGGACAACCCGGCCAAGCGGATCGGGTGCGTCGACCTCGACCCGAGCACCGACGGGCTCACCTACGCCTGGGACTTCGGTGACGGCGAGCAGGCCGAGGGAGCCGACCCGACCCACACCTACACCGAGCCCGGCACCTACGAGGCCACGGTCACGGTGAGCAGGGAGGGCGGCACCGACGAGGTCACCGACACCGTGCAGGTCGTGGTCGGCGGCGACGACCCGACCGACCCGACCGACCCGGTCGCGTCGACGGTCACCGCCAGGGCCACGCCCGCCGAGGTCACCGTGGGCGACACCACCAAGGTGGCGGTCGAGGTCACGGCCGACGGCACCACGCCGAGCGGGCAGGTCACCCTGAGCGGTGGCGGGAAGTCCTACGGACCCGCCGCGCTCGAGGGGGGCACCGCCACCTTCACGGCCGGCCCGTTCACCGAGCCGGGGACGGTCGAGCTCACCGCGTCGTACGCCGGCAGCGACGAGGTCGCCGCCGGGGAGGGCACGGTGACCGTCACGGTCAAGGCCAAGCCGGCTCCGGGTGACACCACCGCCCCCGAGACCACCATCACCGACGGCCCCCAGGGCCAGGGACGAGGTCCGGCAGCGACGTTCACCTTCACCTCCTCCGAGCCCGGCAGCACCTTCGAGTGCAGCCTGGACGGCGGGGCGTGGGCCGCGTGCGGCTCCCCGGCTACGTTCACCAGGCTCGGGCAGGGCGAGCACGAGCTGCGGGTGCGGGCCACCGACAAGGCGGGCAGCACCGACGCCAGCCCGGCGGCCCGGACCTGGACGGTCGACCGGGGCAAGCCCACGGTCAAGGTCCTGGGTCGCCAGGCGACCAAGGACCGGACGCCCACGGTGCGCGCCCGCCTCCAGGACCGGTACGACAACCTCCGGGCGCGCGACGTGAAGGTGCTTTTCGGCGGCCGGAAGGCGGCCTCGGTGCGGGTGACCCGCAAGGGCCTGCTGGTCGCGACGTCGAGGACGCTCGCGCCCGGGCGGCACCGCGTGGTGCTCGTCGTCCGTGACGAGGCAGGCAACAAGCGTGTCGTCCGCTGGTGGCTCACCGTGCGCCGCTGATGGCCGGTCCGTCCGCGCCTGCGCCCGCCGGTGTCCCCGGCGGGCGCGGGCGAGGACGGACCTCAGGCAGCCCAGACGGGCCCGACCTGGTCGACCAGGTCGCGGGACTGGCGCAGGCCGGCCTCGGCCGCGACCGCGCGCTTCGCCGGGTCGAGGAGGTTGCGACCGAACGCGGCCAGCGCGTCGGTGTCCGGCGTGACGACCGACCACGCGCGCGGGGCGACCCGCTCGAGCTGCGCGCGGATGGACACCTTCTTGCTCACCGAGCGCGGGAGCGGCGCGAGGACGACGACCCGCTCGGCGCCCTCGGCCACGTCGACGTTGGCCGTGGACCGCATCCCGCCGTCCATGAAGGTGCGGCCGTCGATCTCGACGGGAGGCCACACCGTGGGCACCGCACAGCTGGCCGCGACCGCCGCGACCAGGTCGACGCCGGAGTCGGGCCCGAAGACGGTGAACTCGCCGCTGGTGGCGTCGACGGCGGTGATGCGCAGGTCACGGTCGGGCCAGTGGTGCACCGGGAGCCGGGCGCGGATGACGCCCTCGCGGTCGACGCTGCCGGGCGCGTGCGCAGCATGCGCGACCCGGCCGACCCGGGCGAGCTTGTCGCGACCGCTCCCGGGCAGCACGTACGGCGGCACGAGCTTGAGCGCGGCGATGCGTGACAGCCGGCCGCCGAGCTCGGCGTCGGCGGGCTCGAGCTGGGCGGCATAGAGCTCCTCGAGCGGTACGCCGTTGGTCACCTGAGCGCCGACGACCGACCCGGCCGAGGTGCCGACGACGATGTCGGCCCCGGTCAGGTCGACGCCTGCCCGTGCGAGGCCGGTGAGGACCCCGAGCTCCCACGCGATGCCCGTGATGCCCCCGCCGCCGAGGACCAGTGCCGACGTGCCGTGTCCGGTCATGGGCCCCTTTGTAGCGGACCGGACCTGACGGTGCGCGCCGCGGGAGGACGACGACGGCCCGCCGGGTCTCCCCGGCGGGCCATCGTGGTGCTGCTGGATGCTACGTGGCGATCAGCGGATCAGTTCGAGCCGCCGGTCAGCTTCTCGCGGAGCGCCTGCAGCGCCTCGTCGGAAGCCAGCGAGCCGCCGGTGTCGCCACCGGTCTCGGCCGCCTCGTCGCCACCGGAGGAGTAGGACGTGGCCTCGCCGGCCTCGACCTCGGCCTGCTTGGCCTCCTCCTGCTGCTTGACGTGCGCCTCCCAGCGGGCGTGCGCCTTGGCGTACTGGTCCTCCCAGATCGCACGCTGCTCGTCGAAGCCCTCGAGCCACTCGCCCGTCTCGGGGTCGAAGCCCTCGGGGTAGACGTAGTTGCCCTGCTCGTCGTAGGTGGCGGTCATGCCGTAGAGCGTCGGGTCGAACTCCTCCACGTCGGCGGCGGCCGCGGTCTCGTTGGCCTGCTTGAGCGACAGCGAGATCCGGCGACGCTCGAGGTCGATGTCGATGATCTTGACCATGACGTCGTCGTTGACCTGGACGACCTGCTCGGGGATCTCGACGTGACGCTCGGCGAGCTCGGAGATGTGCACCAGGCCCTCGATGCCCTCCTCGACGCGGACGAACGAGCCGAAGGGCACCAGCTTGGTGACCTTGCCCGGCACGATCTGGCCGATCTGGTGGGTGCGGGCGAAGTGCTGCCACGGGTCCTCCTGCGTCGCCTTCAGCGACAGGGAGACACGCTCGCGGTCCATGTCCACGTCGAGGACCTCGACGGTGACCTCGTCGCCGACGGCGACGACCTCGGACGGGTGGTCGATGTGCTTCCAGGACAGCTCGGAGACGTGGACGAGGCCGTCGACGCCGCCGAGGTCCACGAACGCACCGAAGTTGACGATCGAGGACACGACGCCCTTGCGGATCTGGCCCTTCTGGAGCTGGGTCAGGAAGCCGTGGCGGACCTCGGACTGGGTCTGCTCGAGCCAGGCGCGGCGCGACAGGACCACGTTGTTGCGGTTCTTGTCGAGCTCGATGATCTTCGCCTCGAGCGTCTGGCCGACGTAGGGCTGCAGGTCGCGCACGCGGCGCATCTCCACCAGCGAGGCGGGGAGGAAGCCGCGGAGGCCGATGTCGAGGATGAGGCCGCCCTTGACGACCTCGATGACGGTGCCCTCGACGACGCCGTCCTCCTCCTTGACCTGCTCGATGGTGCCCCAGGCACGCTCGTACTGAGCACGCTTCTTGGACAGGATCAGGCGACCTTCCTTGTCCTCCTTCTGGAGGACCAGGGCCTCGACCTTGTCGCCGACGGTGACGACCTCGTTGGGGTCGACGTCGTGCTTGATCGACAGCTCACGCGAGGGGATGACGCCCTCGGTCTTGTAGCCGATGTCGAGCAGGACCTCGTCGCGGTCCACCTTGACGATGGTGCCGTCGACGATGTCACCGTCGTTGAAGTACTTGATGGTCTCGTCGATGGCGGCGAGGAAGTCCTCTTCGGACCCGATGTCGTTGACGGCCACCTGGGGGGCGTCGTAGTCCGGAAGAGTGGAGAGCGTGCTCGTCATATGGAAGGAATTTCCTTGGATGGATGGAGTCGTGCGGACGCGTGCAGCTGCCTGTTTCACTGGCCCCCGACGGTGACTGATCACACGCGGTGACACGGCGAGCCCGGGTTCGCTCGGTATGGAAGCCGGGCAGACGACTGGCGCAACACCCAAGCGTACGCGCGCGCGCCGCCTCGCGTCCAACCGGGCTGCCACGCTCGGCCCACGCTCGGCCCACGCTCGGCCCACGCTCGGACCGACCCCGAGGGGCCGCTACGACGCGGGCGGCCCGGCGTGCAGCTCACCGGTCCGCGCGACGGACCGGAGCAGCCCCGCCGCGCGATCGGCGACGGGGTTGTCACCGGCCCGGGCGGCGAGGTCGACGAGTGCCCAGAGGTCAGCGGCTCGCGCCCCGTCGAGCAACGTGTCGAGCGCACCCCCGTGCCGCGTCGTCCAGGCCCCGAGGACGCCCGCCACGTAGGCCGGCTCCCGCTCGAACCTCAGCAGGTTGCCCAGGTCGGTCCACGGGTGCCCCGCGTGGGCGAACTCCCAGTCCAGGACGCCCGTGACCTCGAGGGTGATGGGGTCGACGAGCAGGTTCTTCGGGTTGAGGTCGCTGTGGACCAGGCAGGTCCGCCGCTCGGTGTCGAGCAGGTCCTGCGCGCGCCGGGCGACCTCCCCCAGCGCGGTGAGCTCGGGCTCGGGCCACCGCGCCAGGCGCGAGGCGACCCAGACGTCGAGGCCGCCGTCGGGGAAGTCGCCCACCGTCAGCTCCGCGTCCACGAAGGGTCCCGGGCGCAGCATCGGCATCCCCGCCAGGGCGGCGGCGACCGCCCCGGTGCTCGCCCCCAGTCGGATGAGGCCGTCGGTGTCCCCGGTCGCGGACAACCGCGCCACCACGAGGTCGCCGCGCTCCCCCGGCAGCCACGACGTCACCAACAGGCCCGGCCGGCCGGTCGCTGCGTCGGAGCGCCGCACCTCCAGGACGTCGGGGACGGGCAGGAGCCCGCGCACGAGCCGCAGCACCGCCTGGTCGACCTCGGGTGCCGTGGCACCGCGGGGGTCGTCGGGCGGGTAGAGGCGGACGACGGCACGCTCCCCGCCGACCTCGCCGACGAACGTGCGGCCCGAGTGGCCGCCGTCCAGCGGCCGCAGCACCGGTTCGAGGTCGCTCATCGGGCGTGATGCTGGCACGGGGAGCCGTCGATGTCACCCCGCGGACTACGCTCCCGGCGTGGAGGATCACCTGCCGCAGTCCGTGCGGGTCGAGCGGCGCCCCGTCTCCGAGCACGAGTCCCGCAGTGCCAACGGTCCCGACTGGGACCGCTACGCCGACGAGTACCAGGCCACCCACGGAGCATTCCTCGGTGACGCCGGCTTCGTCTGGGGGCCCGAGGGCCACACCGAGGACGAGCTCGGCGTCCTCGGCGACGTGGCCGGTCTCGACGTCCTCGAGGTGGGCAGCGGCGCCGGCCAGTGCTCGCGCTGGGTGCGCACCCGCGGCGGGCGCGGGTTCGGCCTGGACCTCTCCCACCGGCAGCTCCAGCACTCGTTGCGCCTCGACGAGGAGACGGGCGTGGCCGTGCCGTCCGTCCGGGGCACCGCGACCGCCCTCCCCTTCAGGGCCCGGAGCTTCGACGTCGTCTTCTGCTCCTTCGGGGCCCTGCAGTTCGTGAGCGACATCGACGTCGCGGTGGGCGAGGTCGCGCGCGTGCTGCGCCCGGGGGGTCGCTTCGCGTTCTCCGTCACGCACCCGACGCGCTGGATGTTCCCCGACGACCCGGGCGAGGCCGGCCTCACCGCGACTCAGTCCTACTGGGACCGCACCCCCTACGTGGAGGTCGACGACGAGAGCGGCGTGGTCTCCTACGTCGAGCACCACCGCACGGTGGGCGACTGGGTCCGCCTCCTGGCGGCCGCGGACTTCAGGCTCGTGGACCTCGTCGAGCCCGAGTGGCCCGAGCAGCACGACCGGGTCTGGGGCGGCTGGTCACGCACTCGCGGGCTGCTGACGCCCGGCACCGCGATCTTCGCGGCGCACCTCGGGACCCGTTGACCCGTCGCCCCGACGGCGCCGCGCCATGCCGGCGACCAACGATGCCGGGTTGAGGTGTGCCCACCAGCGCCGCCTGGCCGGCACCGCTGCGACGAGCCGCCGGCGGAGGTCCTGGCAGGCGTTCCAGAAGTCATCCGACCGGTCGTCGGGAGGACCCGGCGCGAAGACCGCAGCGTCCGCCCGACGGGCGAGGTCGAGCCCGCTGCCGATGGCGCGTGCCTGAGCCACCCGGCTCCAACCCTCGGCAACGGGCGTGCCGCGGTCGCGGGCCGCGTCGAGCACCTCCTGCCAGCCGTTCACGTAGAGCCGCGACCACGAGGACGTACGTCGCCGGCGCGCCCGGCGCAGCAGCTTGACCAGGGGGACGAGCAACAAGGCCACGAGGGCCGCCGCCACCAGCACGACCACGCAAGCGAGGGCCAGCTGCCAGGCGGGACGCCCCGAGACCGGGGACCCGTCCGCGTTCGTCGAACCGCTCGGAGGGCGGATCTCGTCGTCCTCGCCCTTGGACGCCTGGGCGAGCTGGTCGTTGACGAAGTCGCCCGGATCCGACGACGTCGGCGACGCACCCTGGTCGACCGGCGAGCCCAGGAAGCGCTCGGGATCGAGCGGCCGCCACGTGCCGTCGGCGAACTGCAGCTCGACCCAGGTCAGGACGTCGCCGTGGTCGACCACCCCGCGGCGCCCCACGTCGGCTCCGGTCACCACGCGCGCCGGAACGCCCAGCCGGGACGCGCCCAGCGCCATCAGGGCGCTGTACTGGAACGGGGTGCCGGTGACCCGGCGGGACCCGAGCATCTGGCGGCCGAGGTCGTCGGGGGTCTGGGCGACGTCGACCTCATAGCGCACCAGGCCGTTGGTCCTCAGGTAGCGCGCGAGCAGCAGGACCCTCTCGAGCGGCAGCAGCTCGTCACGGGCGAAGGGTCGGAGGTAGTCGTCCAGGAAGGCACCGGCCGGCTGCGTCTGGTCCTCGGAGGGCTCGCGGGTGGCGTCCCTCCTCGTGAAGCCGCCGACCGGCACCACCGACTCGAAGCTGTAGGCGTCGCGAGCGTCCACGCCACCGAGGACCACGGCGCTGGCGGTCGCCTGGTTGTAGCGGACGTCGGCGACATCGGTACGTCCGGGGTTCCAGTCGAGGTCGATGCTCGTGAGCTCTCCCAGCATCGGAAGCCAGTCGCTGTCGTAGCCCGGCCTCATCCTGACCCGCACCACGACCGTACGGCCCGGGTGCAGCGGCGCGACGTCGCTGCCGATGCGCTTGAAGGTGCCGTACCCCTCCGAACCGGGCGACTCCTCGGCAGGCACCCAGCCTTCGGGGGTGTAGAGGTCGAGCGTCGCGAAGCGCAGCCGCAGCCCGTCGGGCACGCCCCTCGCCCTGAACAGGACGTCGGCGCCCTCGGGCTCGGGTGGCAGCACTGATGACGCCGCTCCGGAGGCGAGGGGGCTCTCCTCGCGGCCGCGGAGCAGCACGCGGTCGGACTGGTCGGTGTCGGGGACGAGCAGCGCCACGATGCCGGAGACGAGCGCCACCGTCACGACCGTCGTCAGCGGGGCCGCCAGCGACGCATGGACCCTGCCGGGGGCGGCGCCCTCCCGACGTCGAGCCCGGACGGCGCTCCAGGCGACCAGCAGGATCCCGATGAAGACACCTCGCGGCACCAGGAGGGTCGGCACCAGGACCCCGAGTGGGATGGTCGCGGCCAGCGCGACCACGAGGGGCACGACCGGTGCCAGCGCCCGCGTCGTCCCCAGCGCCAGCCACGCTGCGGGAAGCGTGGCGAAGAACCCGATGAGGAACGGGACGAGCGCCACCACGCCTGTCGGGTCCACTGGCGGCACCGTGCTGACCAGCGTCGTGGGTGCGTTCACCGCGTCGGCGTGCAGCCTGCTCATGGTGGCGAACGTCGGCAGCAGGTAGGGGCCCGGTTCGCGCAACGCCACCAGCGCGCCGAGGGGGGAGAACAGCACGACGGCGGCCAAGGTGTACCACCACCCGCCCTCGCGCACCCGGCTCGCGACGAGTGCCAGGACCAGGAGGACTGCCACAGGCACCATGCCACTGACCAGGTAGCGCCGGTCGGCGAAGGTGTCGTCCAGGATGGACAGCACGGCGAGCATCGCCACGAGGATCACGGCGACGTCGACGGTCGCCCCGCGTGCTCGGCTCATCGCATGCCCCGCGCCATCAGGTCGCGCAGCGCCGTGAGATCGGGCACGGACAGCTCCCGCAAGGTTCCGTGGTCGCGCACCTGGGCCTCATGTGCGCTGTCGGCGCGGACGACGAGCCACTCGCCGCCGCGGCCGAACCGGTCGGCGACGGACTCGAGCTGCACCAGCTCGCGCCCCGCACCGGTCACCTGGACCACCAACCCCGTGCCTCCCACGACGTCCGCCGCGTCGGCCGCGTGGGCCAGGTAGTCACCGTCACGCTCGGCGAGGCCGAACCGGCACGCGGCGTCGCTCATCGCGAGGGTCTCGCGGCTGTGCGCGAGGTGGGGGCCGCAGCGCAGGTAGGTGTCGAAGTCGTCGCGCACCGCGCGCAGCGCGATCGAGGTCGCCGTCGACACGGCGAGCTCGAAGTCGGCAGGTCGCGGGTAGGACGAGCGTGCGTCGTCGAGGAGGACGGTGACGTGTCCGCGCCGGGACTCGTGGAACTGCCGCACCAACAGCTCGCCGGCCTTGGCCGACGACCGCCAGTGCACGTGCCGCAGGTCGTCTCCGGGAACGTACTCGCGCAGTGCGTGGAACGCCAGGTCGCTCATCGACAGCTGCTGGCTGGTGGCGCCGTCCAGGTCGTTGGTCAGCCCACCTGCGAACACGGCGAGGTCGATGACGGCAGGCGAGACGAACAGGGTGACCGGCTCGCCCGACTCCGACCTGCGTGAGACCACCCCGACCGGATCCGTCTTCTCGTACGTCACCGGCCCGACGACGTGGACGCCACGCGGAAGGTCGGGCAGGGACACGGCCCGATCGACGTGCCGGACGAAGGGGCCGAGTGACGGCAGCCGGAGGACCACGGTCTCCGGACCAGCCGGCACGAGCACCTTCGGGAACAACATCGGTGCCGCACCGGCCTGCACCTCGAGGGACACGACAGGGGCCGGCGCGCCGACCTCGATGCGCTGCCGGCGCAGCGTGAGACGACAGGCCGGTGCGCCCGGGAGCAGCTGCCAGAGCAGCCCGACCGACAGCAACCCGACCATCAGCACGGCGAGCTGGGTGAACTCCTGCCAGTGCAGCCACGACCCGAGCACCGCTGCCAGCAACCCGGTGGCGACGAGTCCTCGTCCCAGGGGGGTGAGCATGCCCAAGGGGCCGAGCAAGCGTCTTCCTCGGGCGTTCACGCGCGATCGCGAGGAACCGGCACCTGCTCGAGCAGGCTGTCGACGACCTCGGCGGACGTCGTGCCGCCGAAGGCCGCCCCCGAGGCCATCAGCAGCCGGTGGTCCAGCACGGGGTGGGCGAGCGTCGCGACGTCCTCGGGCACGACGTGGCCACGACCCTCCGCCACCGCCCAGGCCTTCGCGGCGCGGATCCAGGCCAGGCACCCACGGGTCGACAGACCGATGCGCACGTCGGGGACCTCGCGCGACGCCTCGGCGAGGCGTCGTACGTAGCCGATCACCGCGCGGTCGACATGGACCATGTCGGCGAGCTGGCCCATCTGCTCGATCTCAGGACCCTTGACGACCGGCAGCAACCCGGCCGCACGGTCGCGCACCCGGGACTCCGCCAGCAGCAGCTCGGTGGACTCGGCGTCGGGGTGCCCGAGGCTCGTACGCATCAGGAAGCGGTCGAGCTGCGCCTCCGGCAGCTGGTAGGTGCCTGCCTGCTCGATGGGGTTCTGCGTGGCGATCACCATGAAGGGTCGTCCGACGTCGTGGGTCACGCCGTCGACCGTGACGTGGCCCTCCTCCATGACCTCCAGGAGCGCCGACTGCGTCTTGGGCGAGGCGCGGTTGATCTCGTCGGCCAGCACGAGGCTGTGGAAGATCGGACCACGGTGGAACGAGAACTCGGCGCGGGCCTGGTCGTAGACGGTGACCCCGGTGACGTCCGACGGCAGCAGGTCCGGCGTGAACTGGATGCGCGCGAACGAGCAGTCCAGCGACTTCGCGAGCGCCCGCGCAAGCATCGTCTTGCCGGTGCCGGGCAGGTCCTCGAGGAGGAGGTGCCCGCCGGACACCAGGCAGGTCAGGGCGAGACGGACCACGTGCCGCTTGCCGAGCACCGCCGACTCGACGTTGCCGGCCACGCGGTCGAACGCGTCGGCGTACCACTGGACGTCGCTGGGGTGAACGGTCGGGTTGTCAGTCATCCCGGTACGGACCTGTGTCGCTCGTCGGAGGACTCTCAGGCGGCCTGGGAGTCGCGACCACGACCCGCGAACAGGAGGAACGCGCCGACCAACAGGCAGATGACGCCGCCGATGATGCCCACGAGGGGCACCGTCTTGGTCAGCAGGGTCAGGGAGCTGCCGTTGTCCTTCGCGTCCTCGACGTTCTTCGCGACCTGGTCGTCGGTGAAGGCCAGCTCCATGTCGAGCAGCGTCGAGCCGTCGGTGAGCTCGCGGACCTCGTGCTGGGTCTGGTTGACGATCGAGCCGGTGACGGGGTCGATCCAGATGTACTTGTCCTGTGAGTAGATGCCGTCCACGTCGGTGATGACCTCGGCCGGCTGCTCGTCGACCACGACGTGGTAGCGGTAGGTCTCGAGACCGTCGATGGTCTCCGTGCCGTCGTACTCGGCGTCCACCGCCTCACCCAGGAGTCCGTCCCAGTACAAGTAGGTCTTCTTCTCCGCGTCGAAGGGCCACTTGTTGACCAGGCCCTCCTTCTCCTCGGCGCTCGGCGGGACGTAGGCGGCCTCGTTGACTGCGGTGGCATCGCGACGGTCGGTGGCGAACACGTCCGTCGACGCGGTGACCAGTCGCTTCTGGGGGTCGTCCGCCGGCACGCAGTCGGGAACGGTCCCGCTGCCGTCGTCGATCACCAGGCAGAGGGTGTTCTCGAAGACGATCACGTCGTCGTCGGAGTACTCCGTGTCCGCCTTGGTGATGCTGGTCGCCTGGATGTCGATGTTCTCGACCTCGCCCGTGCCGGGGTTCAGCTTGTCGGCGTTGCCCGACAGCTTGGTGACGCTGTCGGTGTCGAGCGGCGTCCGCTTGACCTGCCCGGGAGCCCAGAAGGCGGCCATGAGGCCGATGACGACCAAGAAGGTCCCGAGTGCCAGCAGCACCCAGCCAATGATCTTGCGCACGACGGATATCCCTCCCAGGAACGACGGGGTCGCCGAAGGCTACCAGCAAGTAGACAAGGTGTCTGTCATATCGCGACCGCAGTTGCAGAGCTCCTCCAGAGCATTCCGGGACCCGGCTCGCAGCGCCCTCCTATGGGATAGTGCAGCCGTGACGACGCAGCGCGAGCCCCTCCGTCGCGCGGTCACGGCGGGGGCCGTGCCGGATCGGGTGAGTCCGCCTGCTGCCGGTGGCGCGGAGGATCCGCTGGGCGCCGGCAGCGGGCGCCGAGCCGACCCGCTGCTCCTCGGCACGTGCATCGCCCTCGTGCTGGCCCACACGGCGTTCCGTGCCTGGGCGGTGCTCGGGGCGTGGTTCCAGGAGGACGACTTCGAGCTCCTGCGTGTCAGCCTCGAGAGGCCCCTAGACCTCGACTACCTGATGACCCCGCACAGCGGGCACCTGATGCCGTTGGGACGACTGCTCATCGACCTGTCCGTCGCGGGCGGCCTCTTCAACTGGCCGGCGACGGCCGCCGTCACCATCGCCTTCCAGGCCGCGGTCGCGCTCGCGTGCCTCTGGATGCTGCGCACGCTGTTCGGCATGCGTTGGGGCATCGTCGCCCCGCTGGCGGTGTTCCTCTTCTCCCCCATCTCCATGCCCGCAACCGTGTGGTGGGCCGCGGCCCTCAACCAGCTCGGCCAACAGATCGGCCTGATGTGCGCGATCACCTGCTGGGTGATGTTCGAGCGCACCGGACGACGCACGTGGCTTGCGCTGGTCCTCGCGAGCGTGGCCCTCGCGCTCGCGGCGGACATCCGCGGACTCGCCATCCCACCCGTCCTCGCGGCCATCTCCTACGGCTGGTTCGAGACGGGCGGTCCGGTGCACCGGCTGAGGTCGATGCTCCGTCGGCTCTGGTGGGCCGGCGCAGTGGCGGCGGTGATCGGCGTGGGCACCATCGCCTACTACGCGGCCTACGTCCCGCTGGAGACGATGGACCGCGACTGGGGCCTGCTCGGGCCGCTGGCCAGCAGCATGATCGGCACCGCGTTCACCACCGGGATCCTCGGCGGGCCGTGGGCCTGGATGTCCCCTCAGGCTCCCGCTGCCTTCGCCGACCCTCCGGTGTGGCTGGCGCACCTGTCCTGGGTGGTGGTGGCCGCCGTCGTGGGCCACGCCTTCCTCGTCCGTCGTCGTACGCTGCGGGCCTGGGCCCTGCTCGCGGGGTACCTGGTCCTGCTGCTCGTCCTCCTGTGGTCGAGCCGCGCCCCCTACGTGGGCCCGATCGCTGGCGCGGAGTACCGCTACCTGACCGACGCCGCCGCGATGACCGCACTGGCCCTCGGACTCGCGTACCTCCCCCTCGCCGGCGCGCCCGGCTCGAGCGAGCCGCGCGAGGCCCCGATGTTCACCCCCCGACTGCCGGTGGTCATCCCCCTGGCACTGGCACTCGTCGTCTCGGTGTCCGGCGTGTGGTCGTCGATCGGGTACGCCCGCATCTGGCACGAGTTCGTCGCACCCCGCGACTACGTCCGGACCCTGAGCGCGGCCCTGGACGAGACCGGACCAGTCGCGCTGGCGGACACCGGTCTCCCGCCCGACGTCGTCGCCCCGATCATCTGGTCGGAGGACCGCCTGCCCCGCCTGGTCTCGATGCTGTCGCCGGAGTCGCGCTTCCTCGAGGCCGGGCACGAGCTGGCCGTCGTCGACGGCGACGGTGGCCTGGACGCGGCCGACCTCCACGTCGAGCGCACCACCCTGCCCGGCGGCGTCGCGGACTGCGGATGGCAGATCGACAACGGGTCCTCACGGCTTCCCCTCGACGGACCGGTGATCGAGGGGGACTGGTGGCTGCGCGTCAACTACCTCGCGGAGGAGGCGAGCCCGATGACGGTGATCGTCGGGAGTGAGGGCGAGTCGGTCGACACGGCGCTCCGTCCCGGGCTCAACCAGCTCTACGTCCGGGTCGGTGCGGCCTTCGACTCCGTCCTCCTCCTGGGTATCGACCCGTCGATCACGGTCTGCGTCGACAAGGTCGAGGTGGGCCGCCTCGTCTCGGGAGCTCCCCTGACATGAGCATCCACGACACCGACTCCGCACAGCAGGTCGACCACCTGCTCCACGACCCAAGCCGGGGCGCGACCCCGGTGTTCCCGGTGCTCGACCCGCTCCGCGCCGTGGGAGCCCTGGCGGTCGTGCTGACACACGTGACCTTCTGGACCGGCGACTACCTCCGCTACGGCATGGTCGGCAGGATGCTTCCCCGCCTCGACGTCGGCGTTGCCATCTTCTTCGTGCTGTCCGGGTTCCTGCTCACCCACCAGGTGCTGGCGGGGGCGGTGCGCGGTCGTCCCCACGACAGCACCCGGCGCTACTACTGGAAGCGGTTCCTGCGGATCTACCCGCCCTACGTGATCGGCGTGGTGCCGGCCATGCTGTTCGTCGGCGCCAACGCAGGAGCGGGCCCCGCCGACTGGCTCAAGGTCCTGACCATGACCGACATCTACTTCAGCGACACCTTGCGCCCCGGCCAGACCCAGATGTGGAGCTTGGCGACGGAAGTGTCGTTCTACGTGGTGCTCCCCCTTCTCCTGCTGCTGGCCGGGACGAGCCGTGGACGGCGCCCCACGACCCGTCGGGTCGCGTTGCTGGCATCGGGCCTGGTCGTCCTCAACGTCGTCTGGACGTTGTTCCTGCTCGAGCCGGTGCGGGACGCGGGTGCCGCGCTGGCCGCACAGTGGCTACCCGGCTACCTCATGTGGTTCACCGCCGGCATCGCGCTGGCATGGGCCCACGTGCTGACCACCCGGCCCGGCGGCGCGCCAGGCCTCGGCTGGCTCGTCGCGCTGGCCCGCCAGCCGGGCGTGTGCTGGGCGCTGGCGCTGAGCCTGCTCGTCGTCGCCGCCACGCCGATCAGCGGCCCGATGCTCTTCGACACCCCGACCCCGGCAGAGGCGCTGACCCGTCAGGTCCTCTACGCCGTCATCGGTGGGCTGCTGGTCCTCACCGGGGTCTTCCCCGACCCGGCCTCCGGCTACGCGCGCGTCATGTCGAAGCGGTTGCCACGTCGACTGGGGCACATCTCCTACGGAGTCTTCTGTCTCCACCTGATCGTGCTGCACTTCGTCTACTGGGCGACCCCCTACACGATGTTCGAGGGCAACGACCTGCTTCCGGTCCTCGCGCTCACGCTGGTGATCACGCTCCCGCTGGCCGAGCTGCTCTACCGGTTCGTGGAGGTCCCCGTGATGCGCCTGCGCAACGTCGGCTCGCCCACGGCGAGAAAGAGCCCCCCGAGCGTGACCACGCTCAGGAGCTGAGGCCACGCGCTCGCTCCCGCCCAGTCCTGGCCCCACGGCCGGACGAGGTAGAAGAACGACGCGATGACCACCATGCTCGCCAGGGCCACGTCACGCACGTCTGCGAGTCGACGGGCGGAGAGCAGCCTCCACGCCACCCATGTCGCCACGAGCACCGCGACTCCCGCCCAGCCGGCGAGCAGACCGGTCACGGCGAACGCCCCCACGGACCAGGTCCACGGGTGGATGCTCGCAGCGCCCACCGCCGGCGGGTCGTCCCCGGGCGGGCGACGCCACCAGAACAGCACGAGTGCCAGCAGGAGCAAGCCCGTGCCCAGCCCGATCGCGAGTCCCCACCGGTAAGCGGTCTCGGGCGCGTACGTCTCGACCACCGCTCCGGTGCCACCCTCGTCGAGCAACCAGCCCTGCTGCCAGCCGTCGACGCGCACGGGAGTCAGCCCGACGCCGTCGCGGTCCGCGGTCCAGCCGCGGTTGCCGTTCTCGCGGAACGCGAGGACGGCCGAGCCGTCGGGGGCCACCGCCGTACGGGAGTCGGCGTCGTGGTCGGACCAGCGCACGGGCGTGGAGGTGCCGGGCGCGAAGGCAGAGTCGCGCAGGACGAGGCGGGTCGCGCTGAATACGTCGCTGCTCTCGACGTCGACACGGTTGTCACCCGCAGCGAGTCGGACGACGCCCGAGCCGCACAACCTCGCCTGCACCTCTTCCCCGTCGAAGATGCGGGAGGAGGAGGTGGTGACGGCCGTCCGGAACACCTGTCCGTTGATCGTCACGTCCGGACCGCTCCCACAGGGGAGGTCACGCGAGGCCTGGGGCGGGGCCAGGGTCTCGAAGGGCGCTCCCTCGATGCGCAGCTCGCCGATCGCAGCGGCGAGCGGCGTCACCAGCTGGTCGAAGCCGACGCTGCTGGTGAAGTCGGTCTGCAGCACCTCGACGTCGAGGAAGTCGGTCCGCACCGGGGGGAACTCCGCGCGTCCTTGCTCGTCGAGGTCGACCTCCCGGGATCCGCCGCGGTAGGTCAGCAGGAGCCTCGTCGGCATCCGACCCGCGGTGTCGGGGTCCAGGCTCACCGACACGCCGCTGACCGGCGCGCGGCCGACCCAGCGGGTGCGCAGGGTCGGACGGAAGTCGCCGGTGGACGCCATCCACGCGGTGCCGGGACGTCCGTCCAGTGCGGCGAGGGCCGACGCGCGCACGTCGGGAACTGCTTGGCTCGACGACGTGACGCTGACCGGCAGGTCCTCCAGGAGCGCTTCCTCCACAGCTGAGCCAGGCCGGGGACGTACCCACACCTCGGGCTCGTAGACCGCCGACCCCGACAGCTCGAGCGCCCGGCTGAAGCCGGTGTCCTCCTCTCCCCCGACGTCGCGTCCCGGGAGGCACCGCACGTCACCGTCGACCTCGACGCAGCCGCTGCGGCCGTCCCGGGCGGCGGTCATCAGGATCACGTCGGGCGTGCCCCAGACCGCGGGCGTCGACGGCATCCGCAACAGCTTGTCGACGGAGACGCCCGGCACCTCGACCTCCGCGATCGCAGCAGGTACGTCATCGGCCTGACCCACCGTCTCCACCCGGATCCACGAGGTCGGCCCCTCGGGGACCTCGACGATCGCCGACTCCGCGGGCCCCAGGTCGACGGGGTCCGTGGCGCCGTTGTCGGTCACCACGCGCACCGTCTGGAAGGAGGCTGCGCTGACGCCGCCGACGAGCCGTACGCTCGTCACGGGCCGCGGCTCCTCGAGGGTGAGGGTCCAGGTCGGTCGCTCCGCTGCAGTGGGGTTCGAGGCCCACTGGGTCGACTCGTCACCGTCGATGGCGGCGTAGGCGGACTCCGCCGGTCGCGCACCTCCCGCACCGTTGGCATCGCCCATCGAGCTCGATGCGACCAGCGAGCGGGCGCCCACCAGCTCCGATCGGGTGCGCCACCGGTCGTCGTCGGCGTTGAGGTAGAAGTCCTTCGTCGGGTGGTCGCTGTGCCGCGGCTCGTCCGGGAGTGTCGTCGCCGAGTAGCCGTCGTGCAGCTGGCCGAAGAAGCGTTCGCGGTCGCGGTAGCCGTCGGTCAGGACGAGCGGCCCGTCGGGGGCGACCTCGGGATCGGCGTCGGACGCGAGGACCGTCGGTTGCTCGTCGAGGACCCCCGCGTCGGCCAGGTCCAGCAGCGACTCGGGTCCTCCGACGACGAGCGGCAGCTCGTCGGCCGCCACGGCGCCAGGACCACCGTCCACCACCTCGTAGATCTCGATCGCCTGGTAGTCGGTCTGCCAGCCGCCGTTGATGACGTTGCGGTCGCCGTCCTCCTCGAAGTGGGCCGGTGAGCCGAGGTTGGGACCGAACCCCTTGGTGCGACGCAGTCCCGGCGAGCCGTCGAGCGCCTGGTGGAGCAGGACCGTGTCGGGGATGTCGGGCGCCTTGATGACGTCGTTGCGCACGACGAGGTACTCGACGCCCGCCCGCGCGAGGAACGGGGCGAGTCCGCGGGAGGGGCGGCCCTGCGTCAACCGTTCCTCGATCGCGTCGAGGGCTCGGATGTTGCCCGGTGGCACGAAGGGGATGTTGGACCGCACACCGAAGCGGCCCTCCTCGACGAGGAACTCGAGCGGTTCGTCGTTGGTGGAGCCCCACACGAACTGGGCGACGCCGATGCCGGGGGACATCAGCGCGGCGCCTTCCTCGTCCCGGGCGTCGAGCCAGGCACCCGCCTCGATCCAGTAGCCCGGCACCTCGGCGACGAGGTCCGAGGGAGCCATCCGCCCCAGGATGCCTGGCAGGGCCCCGCCGATGATCGCGACGACCGTCAGCCCCGCCACCGATCGGTAGGCCGCGGGTGAGTCTCCCGCGGCTGCGCGGGCCGGCACCCCTGCCGCGCGCCCGCCGGGCGGCACGGCGACGGCTGGGCTGGTCGAGCGCTGCGACGCCAGCGCGTCGAGCAGCAGGGCGATCCCGAGCACCAGGGGCAGCCGGATGACCGGGTCGAACTTGTGGACGTTGCGCGCCGCGGCCAGCACCCCGTCCAGCGCGGAGTGGAGCTGGGGAGCGAACCAGCCCTGCACCTCGCCCAGGTGACCCATCCCCACCATGAGCAGCCCGACGGCGAGGGTCAGCACCAGGAACAAGCGGTGCGGGTTGCGCCGGTGCATCAGCCCGAGCAGGCCCAGCATGAGGACCATGCCGCTGTTCAGCACGAGGTAGCCGTCCGTCACCAGGTCGTTGCCAGCGCGCCAGCGGGTGTCGAGGTAGGGAAGCCAGTGCGACGTGCCGCGCAGCGAGTCGAAGAGGGTGGTGGGCGTGGTCGTGAGGCTCGCGGACTCGATGAAGTCGAGGAACGGGGGGCTGTAGGTGCCGAGCAGGAACAGCGGGGCCAGCCACCAGAGGGTCCCCAGCGCCGTGAAGACGGGCCACCAGAGCATGAGCCTGCGCTTGCGTACGCCTCGGCTCCTCGTCAGCAGCCAGATGGCCGCGACCGGGATGGCAGCGAAGCTCGCGGTGGCGTTGACGCCACCGATCATCGCCACGGCGAGTGCCGACAGGGCAGCCGCCCGTCTCGGCGACCCCCGCGTGGCACCGACCACCAGCGGCAGGAGCACCCAAGGCGCCAGCGCACCCGGCCACGACTCGATCGAGATCGTCCCGACCGTCGTCAGCATGCGCGGCGACATCGCGTAGGCGAAGCCGGCCAGCAGGCACCCTAGGTGGGAGCGCACTCCCAGTGCCCGGGCAACGTACGCCACCCCCGTGAAGCCCACGACCAGCACCAAGGCCATGAAGAGCCGCTGCACCGCCCACTCCGGCAGCCCGGCGGCCTGCCCGACCCCGAAGAACGGCCCCATCGGCCAGAGGTAGCCGTACGCCTGGTTCTGCAGCTGCCCGATCGCCCCGTTCGAGTCCCACAGGTGCAGACCTCGCTGCATGTAGTGCCAGGGGTCCACCACCAGGTCGAACTTGGTGTCGAAGGACAGGAAGCCCGGCGCCTGCGAGAACGCCAGCGCGAGCAGCGCGATCGAGCCGGCGAACACCCGAAGTCGGAACCTCAGCGCTTCCTGATCACGATCGCCAGGTTCCACGTCAGCACCTCCCTCAGGATCGGGACCCGAAGCAGGAAGTGCGCCCACCGCGGGTTGTACCGCGCAGTCAGGTCGACCACCTCCATCGGGTGCTGACCGTCAGCCCAGCGCATGCCGTCCCGGACCGTCACGGCGAACAAGGTCTCGCCGAACCGGTTCTTCGGCTCGGTGCCGAACTTGCGCCGGTATCGACGGCGGGCGCGGTGACCGCCGAGAAAGTGCCAGGGAGCGGTCTCATGACCTCCCCACGGTCCGAACCAGACCGTGTAGCTGATGAACGCCATGCCTCCTGGGCGGAGCACCCGCAACATCTCCTCGGCAACGGTCCAGGGCTCCGACACGTGCTCGAGGACGTTGGACGAGTAGACGACGTCGAACGCCTCGTCCCGGAACGGGAGCTGCGCACCGGTGCCGACGACCCGCCGGCTACGGCCGGACTCGTCGGCGAGGTCGGAGTCCACGTCGATCGAGAAGTACGTCGCGCCGGCCCTCGCGAACGCGTCGGCGAAGTACCCTGGTCCCCCACCGACGTCGAGCAGGGTGGTCCCGTCCAGCGGCGTGTAGCTGGCCAGCATCCGGACGGAGTCGTCGGCCAGTACACCGTAGAAGCGCCCCGGATCCGTCTGCTCGTGGCGGAACTCCAGAAGCAGGCGCACGGACCGGCGAAGGGTCGGCGCCCAGGCTCTGGACGAGACTCCCGACGGTGGCACGCGCAGACCTTACCCGACAGTCACATAGCCGGGCGGACAGACGATAACGTCGCCCGCATGCTTCCTGATCCCGACCTGACGGGCCGGCACGTCGTGTGCTTCAGCTGGCGCGACACCACCAATCCGGAGGGTGGCGGCGCGGAGCTCTACCTCGAACGCGTCGCTGCCGGGCTGGTCGCCCAGGGGGCTCGGGTGACGATCTACTGCGCAGAGCACGGTCTCGCTCCGCGCGACGAGGTGCGCGACGGGATCCGTTTCGTGCGGCGCGGCTCGAAGATGGGTATCTACGCCCGCGGCCTGCTCCTCCTGGTGACGCGGCGCTTCGGCAGGGTCGACGCGGTGGTCGACGTCCAGAACGGCCTGCCCTTCTTCACCAGGCTCGGGACGCGCGCCCCGGTGATCGTGCTGGTCCACCACGTGCACCGCGAGCAGTGGCCGGTCGTCTACCCGGGGATGGTGGGTAGGATCGGGTGGTTCATCGAGCGCCGCGTCGCCCCGCGCCTCTACCGCGGCTGCCAGTACGTCGCCGTCTCCACCGCGACGCGCGACGAGCTGGTCGAGCAGGGCGTGGTCCCCGACTACCTCGCGGTCGTCCACAACGGGACCGACGTCGCGCCGGACCTGGCCGTGCCGAGGACCGCCCACCCCTCCCTGTGCGTCGTCGGCCGCCTTGTGCCCCACAAGCAGGTCGAGCACGCGATCGACTCGTGGGCGGAGCTGCAGGAGACGTGGCCCGACCTCACCCTGACGGTCGCAGGCTCCGGCTGGTGGGAGCACGAGCTCAGGGACCACGCCGATCGGGCGCTGGCTCGCCGCGGGCTCGACCGCGACAGCGGCGCCATCGTCTTCGAGGGGCACGTGAGCGAGGACCGCAGGAACGAGATCTACGCATCCGCCTGGGTCATGGCCCTGCCGTCCCTCAAGGAGGGATGGGGGCTCGTGGTGGGCGAGGCCGGGATGCACGGCACGCCCACCGTGGCGTACGCCGCGGCCGGGGGCACCCGAGAGTCGATCACCCACGGCGTCTCCGGGCTCCTGGCCCACGACACGGCCGACTTCACGGCGTCGCTGCGCCGCGTCCTGGCCGACGACGAGCTGCGCGAGACGTTGTCGGTCGGCGCTCGCGAGATGAGCCACCGCTTCACCTGGGACCGCGCGCAGCACTCGTTCGGCACGGTCGTCTCCGAGGTGCTGGAGCGCCACCACCTTGCCGGGCAGGACCCGCTCTGAGCCAGTGGACCGGGTCGTGACACCGCTCAGACGTCGAGGACGCCGAGCAGCACGACCAGCAACCACACGGCGCCGATCGCCTGCAGGACCCGGTCGGCCCAGATGATGTCCTCGGGCTCAGCAGCCGTGCCTGCGTCGATGTCGACGGCGTAGCGAAGCACGCCAGCGACGAAGGGCGCGATCGAGACGGTCGCCCACGGCAGGGTCCCCTCGGAGGGGTTCTCGAAGGCCCAGAGCGAGAAGGCCAGCAGCGTCGCGCCCGCAGCGACGCCCCACACGAAGCGCAGGTAGGTCGCCGAGTAGCGCACCAGTGCCTGTCGCGTCCCGGAGTCGGGCCCGAGCGTGTGCAGCTCGGAGTAGCGCTTCCCGGACACGATGAACAGTGACCCGAAGCCCGCGACGAGCAGGAACCACTGGGAGACGTAGATGTCCGAGGCCGCACCCCCGGCGACCGCCCGGAGGACGAAGCCACTCGTCACCAACAGGATGTCGAGGACCGGCTCGTGCTTGAGGCCCAGCGAGTAGCCGAGCTGGAGGACGATGTAGCCGACGAGCACGGCGAAGAGCTGAACTCCGCCGAGGGCAGCGAGCGCGAGGCCGAGCAGCGCCAGGACCGCGGCCACGACGCGAGCCGTCGACATGGAGACCTCGCCCGCAGCGATCGGCCTCAGGCGTTTGCGGGGGTGCAGCCGATCAGCCTCGACGTCGATGCTGTCGTTGACGAGGTAGACGGCCGACGAGAGGAGGCAGAACGCGACACCGGCGAGCAACGTACCCGCCAGGACGCCGGGATCCCCGATCTTGCCCGAGGCGAGCGGGACGGCGAGAACGAGGAGGTTCTTGACCCACTGCTTGGGGCGAACCGCCCTCAGCAGGGCCGGCAAGGGCCTGGACGACGTCGAGGTCGCTCCCGACGTCACTCGGTGGTGGTGCCGTACTCCAGCGTGGGAAGCTCGGCGTTGCCCGGTGAGTTGTCGGGCGGCGCGGTCTGGGACGACACGACGCCCATGATCGTCGAGACGCCGAGAATGGCGCCGGCAACGATGCTCACGATCGGTGCAACGACAGAACCCATGATGCGGATGTCCTTCCCAAGTGGTGACGGTCACCGTACCAGTCGCACGGCGTCACGGAGCAATTTGCGACGTGAGACCTACTGGCGAGTCACCGTCGCCCGTCCGCGCCTGACGCGCGAGGCCAAGGAGACCAGGAGCACGGACAGCCACGCCCCCCACGCCAGGAGCACCGCAGCCCAGCGGCCTCCGGACACCGTGCGCGCCGGCGCGGCGCCGAGCGTGGTGACCGACAGGCCGCCGGCCAGCACGCGCCGACCCTCCACGACGGGCACCTGATAGCCCTCGATCTGCTCCGCCACGACGACGGACACCCCGACTCGGCGGAGCGCGGCCGAGCGCTCCGCGGGTGTCGGCTCCCGCAGGGCGCGAGCGACGGCGGCCGACGCCGGGTCCTCCCCGGCCAGGGCGCGTCCCGAGACGACGAGCTCGTCGTTGACGACCGTCGGGCGGTCCAGGTAGCGCGGCAGCGGATCGAGCACCCGACGGCCACCGTTCCAGGCCGGGGCACGGTAGGACACGAACGGCAGGGACACGGCGTCGCCCGGCGGTGCCCCGGCCACGGCGGACCTCGCGTCGTCGTAGGCCGCGGGATAGTGGACCGCGTCCAGTCTGCCCCCCGCACCCCATGCCGCGTCCGGCATCAGTGACACGGGAAGCAGCGCCAGCACTCCCCCGACGACGACGACCGCACCCCGCTCGGGCAGCCGGACGAGTCCGTCGACCGCCACAGCGACCAGCACGACGACCAGGGGGACCGTGAGCCCCAGCAGGCGAGAGCCGTCGCGGAAGAGCCCCCCGGCCGGGACGTTGTCACCCAGCCAGCCGATGGCCCCCGGCGCCGCCCAGCTGACCACCGCCAGCCCCCAGCCGACGCACCAGCACGTGAACAGCCCCCGCAGGCGTGGCTCGCGCTCGCCGCGGGCGACGAGGACCGCACCTGTGACGGCCGCGCAGACGAGGAGGAGCGTGAACGCCAGACCTGCGAGACCCAACCGCGATCCCGGCACCACCTCGGCGTTCCACACCCCGCCGACGGACAGGGCCGCGACCGGTCCCGCCATCAGCCCTTCGTCCGACGTGGCGAAGACGACGGCACCGAGGGGGTCGGACGCCGACGTCGCGGGGCTGACGAGCCCGGCCACGATCCACGGCGCGTTGGCCCCGACCACACACGCCGCCAGCAGAGCCGAGCCCCTGCGCCCCAGCCGCCGTCCCGTGACGGCGAACGCGACCAGCGCCGTTGCCAGGCCCGCGCTGGCGCTCAGGCTGCCCAGCACGACGAGCAGGGGCACGCGAGCAGGCAGGCGGGCGCGCCCGGTCTCGATGTCGTGCAGGGCGACGACCAGCCACGGCATGACGGCGTACCCGATCAGCAGCGGCCAGTGGCCGAGCAGCAGGCGCTCCACGACGAACGGATTCCACATGCCCACGCTGACCGCCACCAGCTGGGCAGTGGTCGTGCGGTGACGTACGAGCGCGGCGAAGCCTGTGCCAGCTGCCATCAGCGTGCCGGCCAGGACGACCTTCTGGAGCACCGCGCCGCCGAGCACCTCGTCGAGGGCGGCGACCACCGCGTCGGAGGGCACGGCGCGCGGCAGCGCTGACCCGAGGCCGAGGACGTCGCGCGTGAGGGCCAGGTCGGGGACCCACACCATGTCGTAGCTGAGGACGTAGCCGGGCCCCAGCGCGCCGCCGAGCAGCAGCACCGCGAGCACGGCTGCCCAGGCCGTTGGCCACAGCAGCACCCGCGCGCGAGGCATCGCCCCCTCGACCCGTGGTTCCACGGTGCGACACCTTAGGGTGTGCCGCATGTCCACACGAGCGCGCGGCCGGTCGCACGAGGTCGCCGGCTCCCGCGGCGGGTCCCGTGGCCTGCTGACCGGCAGCGGGCAGATCGCCGTCGCGATGATGCTCATGAACGTCGCCACCTACGCGTTCACCATGGCCGCGGCACGGATCATCGGTCCCGTCCCCTACGGCGCCTACTTCGCGCTGATGAACCTCCTGATGATCGTCGGCGTGGTCATGCTGGGATTGCAGGCGACGGCTGCGCGCCGTATCAGCGCCGACCCCACCCACACCGGCCAGATCGAGCGCGGGATCCTGCGGGTGACCGCCAGGGCGTCGCTGCTGCTGGGCGGTGTGCTGCTTCTCGCGTCCCCGCTGATCGACCACCTGCTCGACCTCGACAGCATGCCGACGGCCATGCTGGTCGCCGTCGCGGCCGTGCCGTTGACGATGACGGGCGCGCAGATGGGGGTCCTGCAGGGCGAGCGGCGCTGGCGCGAGCTCGCGACGATGTACGTGCTCTCGGGCGTGCCGCGGCTCGTCATCGGTCTCGCGCTCATCCTCTGGCGGCCCACGGAGTTCATGGCCTTCCTCGGCGTCGCCCTGGGCTTCTATGTCCCGCTCCTCTACGGCCTCGCCGTGCTAAGGCAGGGCCGCGAGTACAGCGACACCCACGAGCGTCACGGGCTGCTCCTAATGGTGAAGGAGGCCGTCCTCAACTCGCAGGCACTGTTCGCCTACTTCGCCCTCACCAACGTCGACATGCTCGTCGGGCGCTCGGTGCTCGACTCGCACGACTCGGGCCTCTACGCCGCCGGCCTGATCGTCTCCCGCGCCGTGATGTTCCTCCCCCAGTTCGTGGTCGTCGTCGCGTTCCCGTCGATGTCGACGAGCCGCAACGCAGGGCGCGCCCTCGCCACCAGCATGCTGCTCGTCGGCGCGCTGGGTGGGGCGTGCGTGCTCGCCACGGCCCTGTTCCCCGACCTCGTGCTGGTGTTCGCCGGCGGACAGCAGTACGACGAGGTGAGCGGATTGCTGTGGGTCTTCGCGCTGCTGGGCACCTGCATGGCGCTCCTGCAGCTGCTCGTCTACTCGGTGCTGGCCCGCCAGGACAGGGTGTCGATGGCGCTGTTGTGGGCGGCGCTCGGAGTCGTCGTCGTGCTGGCCGCGACCATCGTCTCCACCGTCGGCCAGCTCCTCGCCGTCGTGCTCACCGTCGACATGGTCCTCCTCGCGGCGCTGGTGCCTATCAGCTTCGTCAAGCTCAGGGAGCGCTCGACCGCTCAGTGAGCCGCGTCGTGCCAGCTGCGTCCGGTGCCGATGGAGACGTCGAGGGGGACGGTCAGGTCGGCCGCCCCGCCCATCTCGGCGCGGACAATCTCGGCGAGCGCGTCGTGCTCCCCCGAGGCCACCTCGAGCACCAGCTCGTCGTGCACCTGCAGCAGCATCCGCGAGCGCAGGCCGTGCTCGGCGAGGGCGCTCTCGACGCCCAGCATCGCCACCTTGATCAGGTCGGCTGCCGAGCCCTGGATGGGCGCGTTGAGGGCCATCCGCTCAGCCGTCTCGCGACGCTGGCGGTTGTCACTCGTCAGGTCGGGGAGGTAGCGGCGCCGCCCCAGGATGGTCTCGGTGAAGCCCGAGCGACGCGCCTCGTCGACGATCCCGCCGAGGTAGTCGCGGACGCCTCCGAAGGTCTCGAAGTACTCGTCCATGAGGCCCTTGGCCTCCGAGGTCGAGATGCGCAGCTGCTGGGAGAGGCCGAAGGCGGACAGGCCGTAGGCGAGGCCGTAGTTCATCGCCTTGATCTTCGCGCGCTGCTCGACGCTGACGTCCTCGGCAGCGACGCCGAAGACGCGGGCGGCGGTGATGGAGTGGAAGTCCTGCCCGGAGCGGAACGCCTCGATCAGAAGCGCGTCCTCGGACAGGTGGGCCATGATCCGCATCTCGATCTGGCTGTAGTCGGCCGTCATCAGGGACTCGCCGGCCTCACCGACGACGAACCCCTCGCGGATGCGGCGACCCGCCTCGGTGCGGATCGGGATGTTCTGCAGGTTCGGGTCGGTGCTGGAGAGGCGGCCCGTGGCCGCGATGATCTGGTTGTAGGTCGTGTGGATGCGGCCGTCGGAGGCGACGGTCTTGAGCAGGCCCTCGACGGTCTGGCGCAGCCGGATCACGTCGCGGTGGCGCAGCAGGTGCTGCAGGAACGGGTGCTCGGTCTTCTCGAAGAGCTGCTGCAGCGCGTCGGCGTCGGTGGTGTAGCCGGTCTTGGTGCGCTTGGTCTTCGGCATGTCGAGCTCGTCGAACAGCACCACCTGGAGCTGCTTCGGCGAGCCGAGGTTGATCTCCTTGCCGATGACGTCGTAGGCGTCGGTGGCCGCGGCGCGCACCTGGTCGCTGAACTCCGACTCGAGGCCCTCGAGGTAGTCGGTGTCGACCGCGATGCCGACCTGCTCCATGCGGGCGAGGGTGCCGATGAGCGGGAGCTCGACCTCACGGAGCAGCCTGGTCCCGCCGTGCTCCTCGACCGCGTCGTCGAGCGCGTCGGCGAGGTCGAGGACGGCCCGGGCGGTCAGCATCGCGGTGTCGCTGGCCGTCGTGTCGTCCATCGCGTCGAAGCTGAGCTGGTCGGCGTCGACGGTGTCCTGCCGGAGCTCGCGCTTGAGGTAGCGCAGGGTCAGGTCGGCGAGGTCGTAGGAGCGCTGGTCGGGCTGGACGAGGTAGGCCGCCAGGGCGGTGTCGACCTCGAGGCCGGCGAGGTCCCAGCCGCGGGCGGCCAGCGCCAACCGGGGGCCCTTGGCGTCGTGGATCGCCTTCGGGCGGTCCGGGTCGGCGAGCCACGCCGCCACCGCCGCGTCGTCGTCGGCGCCGATCTCCGCCACGTCGATCCAGGCCGCCTGCCCCTCGCGGGTGGCCACGGCGACGGAGAGGACCTCACCGGTGCCGGCGCGCCAGCTGCCCTGCACCGCCACCCCGACCCGCGTGCCCGCGGGCGCGTGCTCCGCGAGCCACGAGGCGGCCTCGCCCGCGCCCAGGCGACGACCGTCGAGCTCGAAGCCGGCCTCCGCCTCCGCGACGTCGGTGGGGTCGGGGTCGATCGTGTCGAGCAGCCGGGTGCGCAGCTCGCCGCGGAACTCGAGCTCGTCGAGGAGCTCGAGGCCGGCGGTGCGGTCCCACGGCTGCCGGGCGAGGCCGTCCGGGCGCACCGGCAGCGTCAGGTCGCGCACCAGGGCGTTGAGCTGACGGTTGCGGATGACGTCGCCGAGGTGGGCGCGCAGCGCCTCCCCCTTCTTGCCGGTGATCTCGTCGGCGCGGGCGATGACGTTGTCGAGTCCGTCAAACTGGTTGATCCACTTCGCGGCGTAGCCCTGACCGACCCCCGGGACGCCCGGCAGGTTGTCGGAGGTCTCCCCCACGATCGCGGCGAGCTCGGGGTAGCGGTGGGGCGGGACGCCGTACTTCTCCTCCACCGCCGCGGGGGTGAGCCGCGCCAGCTCGCTGACGCCGCGCATCGTGTAGAGCACGGTCGAGTCGTCCGTGACGAGCTGGATCGAGTCGCGGTCACCGGTCATGATCAGGACCTGCATGCCCTCGGCCAGCGCCTGGGTGGCGAGCGTGGCGATGATGTCGTCGGCCTCGTAGCCCTCCATCGAGAGGTGCTGGATGTGCAGCGCCTCGATGACCCGGCGGATCAGGGGCAGCTGGCTGCCGAACTCGTCGGGGGTCTTGTTGCGCTTGGCCTTGTAGTCGCTGTACTGCTCGAGGCGGAACGTCTGGCGCGACTTGTCGAAGGCGACGGCGACGTGGGTGGGCTGCTCGTCGCGCAGCACGTTGACCAGCATCGAGGTGAAGCCGTAGACGGCGTTCGTGTGCTGGCCGGAGGCGGTCGCGAAGTTCTCCACCGGGAGCGCGAAGAACGCACGGTAGGCCAGGGAGTGGCCGTCCAGCAGGAGGAGGCGGGGGCGGGTCGACTCGCTCGTCTCAGGCACCCGCCGACTCTATCGGCCGCCACCGACAGCAGAATGACCGCATGAGCGAGACACCTGCGTCCCTGGCCGACCTCAGCGTGGAGGACCTCCTGGCGTTCCTGCCCGACGGCAACGGCCGCCTCAACGACAAGATGGGCGTGCAGCTCGTCGAGGTCTCCGCGGAGCGCGTGGTCGCGACGATGCCGGTCGAGGGCAACACCCAGCCGTTCGGGCTGCTCCACGGCGGAGCGTCGGTCGTGCTCGCCGAGACCCTCGGATCCATTGGCTCCGCCATCCACGCCTACCCGGCGAAGATCGCGGTCGGGGTCGACATCAACGCCACCCACCACCGCGCGGCGACGTCCGGCGTGGTCACCGGCGTCGCGACCGCCATCCACCTCGGCCGGTCCTCGACGTCGTACGACGTCGTGATCACCGACGAGCAGGACCGGCGGGTGTGCACCTCCCGCATCACGTGCGCGCTGCTGGACGCACCGAAGGCCTGACGCACGACGCGCCGGCCGTGGGCGACGTCCCCCGGGCTCAGCCGGGGACGCGTTCGCGGCGGATCCGGCGGGCCGCGAGGACCCGGTCGATCCGCTGGCGGCTGGTGGCCGCCTGGGTGGCCTGCCGCGACTGCGGCAGCCGGGCGCGCACGGCGCTCGTGGTGGCGGCGCGCAGCGTCGCCTGAGGCGTGAACGACAGCCGCGCCATGAACCGGTTGGCGTCGCGCGCCTCTGCGGCCGCCGCCGTCTGGACGTGGGTGATGCCGTGCTGCTCGGCGAACCGGCAGGCCGCCTCCATCAGCGCGCTGCCCACGCCCTTGCGCCGGAACCGGGTGAACACGTGGGGCGAGACCGCGAGGACGGCCCGCTCGAGGTTGATCGGCGTGAACGTCGTCGCCTCGAGGTAGACCGCACCGGCGACCTCCCCGTCGACCTCGGCCACCACCACGCACTGGTCCTCGCGGGCCTCGGCCGTGGTCACGATCCCGGCCACGTCGGCGAGCTGCTCGTCGAGCGCGCCACGGCGCAGGATGTCGCTCCACAGCTCGCGCAGGGCGGGGACGTCCGTGGCCTCCGCCACGCGTACGGTCACCGGCGTCCGACTCATCGACACACCACTTCCTCGTGCTCCGACCGTGGCCCCCTGCCGCCCTCTCGCGGCACCACGCCGGGACGAACCCTATCCCCGTTGCCGGGATCAGGCTACGCCGAGGTAGGCCTCGCGCACCGAGGGGTCGTCGAGGAGCTCGGCACCCGTGCCGGTCTTCACGATGTTGCCCGTCTCCAGCACGTAGGCCCGGTCGCTGCGCGAGAGCGCCTGCTTGGCGTTCTGCTCCACCACCAGGATCGTCGTGCCCTGCTGCGAGATCTCGGTGATGATGTCGAAGATCTGCTGGATCAGCATGGGGGCGAGGCCCATCGAGGGCTCGTCGAGCATCAGCAGCTTGGGGCGCGACATCAGGGCGCGGCCGATCGCGAGCATCTGCTGCTCACCGCCCGAGAGCGTGCCGGCGACCTGCTTCTTCCGCTCCTCCATCCGCGGGAACAGGCCGAAGACCCGGTCGTAGTCCTCGTCGACGGCTGCCTTGTCCTTGCGGGTGTAGGCGCCCATGTTGAGGTTCTCGGTGACCGTCATCCCGGGGAAGATCCCCCGGCCCTCGGGGCACAGCACCAGCCCCTTGCGCAGCCGCTGGTCGGCCCGCATCTTCGTCACGTCCTCGCCGTTGAAGACGACCGAGCCTGCCGACAGCCCGCGCACGCCCGAGAGCGCGCGCATGGTCGAGGTCTTGCCGGCGCCGTTGGCCCCGATGAGGGAGACGACCTCACCCTCGTTGACCTCCACGGTGATCCCGTGGAGGGCCTGGATCTTGCCGTAGTTGAGAACGGCGTCCTTCATCTCAAGCAGCATCGTCGGGCTCTCCCAGGTAGGCGGCGATGACCTTCGGGTTGCGGGCGACCTCTTCCGGGGTGCCCTCGGCGATCTTCTGGCCGAACTCGAGGACGACGATCCGGTCGGTCACGCCGAGGACCAGCTTCATGTCGTGCTCGATGACCAGGACCGTGTGACCCAGGTCGCGGATGCGGCGGATGAGGCCCATGAGGTCCTCCTTCTCCGCAGGGTTGAAGCCGGCGGCCGGCTCGTCCAGGCAGATGAGCTCGGGCTCGGTGGCCAGGGCTCGGGCGATCTCGAGGCGGCGCTGGTAGCCGTAGGGAAGGTTGCGGGCCACCTCGTGCGCCCGGTCGGCGATTCCCACGAAGCGCAGCAGCTCCATGGAGCGGCGGCGACCCGCCCGCTCCTCCAGGGTGTGCCGGCTGATGCCGAACACCTTGGCGAACGAGCGACGGATGCCGCTCTTCGGCAGCTCCCCCTCCGAGGGACGGACCCGGTAGGCCCGGAACAGCACACCGAGCACGCTCGTCTTGTGTCGGGCGTCGCACCCGACCATGACGTTCTCCAGCGCCGACATCTCCGGGAAGAGCCGGATGTTCTGGAACGTACGGGCGATGCCGAGGTGGTTGATCCTGTGCGGCTTGGTGCCCGCGATCTCCTGGTCCTTGAACCGGATCGTGCCCTCGGTCGGCGTGTAGACACCGGTCATCGCGTTGAAGCAGGTGGTCTTGCCGGCGCCGTTGGGCCCGATCAGGCCGAGGATCTCGCCGCGGCGGATGTCGAAGTTGACGTCGTTGAGCGCCACCACGCCGCCGAAGCGGAGGGTGACGTGGTCGACCTCGAGGAGGACCTCACCCACGGCACCCGAGGTCTCGATCGCGATCTTGTCGTGGTCGGAGGTGTCCTTGAGCTCCTCGGCGCCCACGATCTCGTGCTCAGGCATCTGCGGCAGCCTCCTCGGCCTCGTGTCGTCGGTCTTCGATCTCTGCGGCTCGCCGTCTGCTCGGCACCAGGCCCTGGGGCCGGAGGACCATCACCAGCACGAGCGCCAGGCCGAAGGCGAACGGGCGCCACTCCTGGAGCTCACGGAACCGCTCGGGGAGGTAGGTGAGCAGGAACGCACCGACGAGGACGCCGACGATGTTGCCCGAGCCACCGATGACCACCATGGCCACGAAGAGGAACGACAGGTTGAGCATGAACGCGTTGGGCTCGACGTACTGCTGCTTGCTGCCGAACAGCAGCCCGGCCAGACCGCCGACGGACGCGCCGATGGCGAAGGCCCACAGCTTGAACTTGAAGCCCGCGACGCCCATCACTGCGGCGGCGTCCTCGTCCTCCCGGATGGCGAGCCAGGCACGACCGACGCGGCTGTGCTCGAGGCGACTGGCCAGCCAGACGATGAGGATGAGGATGACGAGGGCCAGCCAGTACCAGCGCTCGGCGTCGATGGTGTTGAAGAACGAGCGTCCGTCGATCTCCGGCCCGGGAGGCACGGGGACCTGCGTGATGCCCGCGGCACCGCCGGTGACGTTGTCGAGGTTGCGCGCGGTGATGCGGATGATCTCGCCGAACCCGAGGGTGACGATCGCGAGGTAGTCCCCTCGCAGCCGCAGCGTCGGGGCACCGAGGATCACGCCCGCGGTCAGCGACATCGCGATGGCGATGGGGATGCACATCACGAAGGGGACGGCCCACTCCTCGGACAGGTCGAACCGCGACTGCAGTGCCTGCACGACGGGCGAGGACGGCGACCCGAAGAGGGCCACCGAGTAGGCGCCGAGGGCGTAGAAGCCGACGTAGCCCAGGTCGAGCAGTCCGGCGAACCCGATCACGACGTTGAGCCCGACGGCCGCGATCATGTAGACGACGATGAGGAACAGCACGCTCGCCCAGTCGGAGCCCGTGGGGTTCAGGTCGGTGCGGATGTAGGCGAACGGCAGGATGTTGAGGAAGGGCAGGTAGAACGCAAAGGCGACGACCAGCAGCAGCGCGACGGTGCGGAACCACTTGGGAGCCCGGTCCCAGCGGTTGCCGAGCTGGAGCCCGCGGTAGGAGTCGAGGATCTGGCTCATGCGCGTGCCTTTCCGAGGGACTCACCGAGCAGTCCGGTGGGCCGGAACATCAGGACCAGGACGAGGACGATGAACGCGGTGACGTCGGTCCAGCTGGAGTCCCAGATCTGCGATGCGTACACCTCGACCACGCCGAGCAGCAGGCCGCCGACCAGCGCACCGCGCAGGTTGCCGATGCCGCCCAGGACCGCGGCGGTGAACGCCTTGATGCCGATGATGAAGCCGATGTCGAACTTCGTGATGTCGTACTGGATGGTGAACAGCAGGGCCGCGACGCCGGCCATCGCGCCACCGAGCACGAAGACGAGCATGATGACGCGCTCCTGGTTGACGCCCATCAGGGAGGCGGTGTCGGGGTCCTGCGCGACGGCGCGGACTCCGCGGCCGAGGCGGCTCTTGTTCACGAACGTGTCCAGCGCGATCATCATGACGATGGCGCCGATGATGATCAGCAGCCGGGTGTTGGTGACGGGCAGGTCGATGCCCGGGATCGTGAAGACGACCTTCGTCTCGATCACCGACGGGATGTTGACCGTCACGCGGCCGAACGGCGGTCCGAAGAACGCCCGGAGCACCTGGCCGAAGGTCTCGACCAGGACGAGCGAGCAGCCGATGCCGGTGATGAGGAAGATGAGGGGCGGAGCGCCCTTCTTGCGCAGGGGCCGGTAGGCGATGCGTTCGACGGCGAGCGCCGTCCCGGCGGAGGCGAGCATCGCGGCGAGGAGCGCCAGCAGCGTCGCCGCGATGACCATCCCCACCCCCATCCCGGCGGTCGCGCCGAGGACGGTGTAGGTGCCGAGCACGGTCCAGGTGCCCACCATGAACACCTCGGAGTGGGCGAAGTTGATCAGCTTCATCACGCCGTACACCATGGTGTAGCCGAGCGCGACGAGCGCGTAGATGGATCCGCGGGTGATGCCGTCCAGCGTGTGACGGTCCAACCCGTTGATCAGGGCGTCGAAGTCCACTCAGGGCCCTTCCCAGTAGTGCGGCCCGGTCCGGGCCATGGAGCGGGGGCGGCCGAGTCCCGGCCGCCCCCGCGGTGTCATGCTGGTGCCTCGATCAGCTCTCGGGCTTGACCTCGACCTCGGGCGTCAGCGTGCCGCCCTCGTTCTTGTAGGCCCAGTATGAGACCTGCTCGGCCGGGACGTCACCGTTGTCGTCGAAGGCGATGTCCTTGCTGAGGCCCTCACCCTGGTAGTCGTTGACGAACGCCAGGACGTCCTCGCGGGTGCGGGCACCGTCGTCCAGCGCGGCCAGGAAGACGCTCATCGCGTCGTAGCCCTCGGCTGCGTAGGCGCCGGGCGCGCCGCCGTAGGCCTCCTCGAAGTCGGCGGCGAAGGTGCTGTCCGCCTCGATCGGGGCGCAGGGGCACATCACGACCGCGCCCTCGCCGGCGTCGCCCACGGCCTTGCCGAAGTCGGCACCGTAGAGGCCGTCACCGCCGACGAACGGCACGTCGATGCCGGCGTCACGGATCTGCTTGAGCAGCGGCGCCGCCTCGGCGATGTAGCCGCCGTAGAAGATGGCGTCCGGCTTGGCCGACTCCATCTTGGAGATCGTCGGGGCGAAGTCGGTCTGGCCGACCTGCGTCTTGTCGCGCTGGACCATCGCGTCGCCGAGGGTCTCCTCGACACGGTCGGCCAGCGGCTCGCCGTAGGCCTCGGAGTTGTCGACGACGAACACCTTGCTGGCGCCGACCTCGTCGGTGAGGTACTTGGCGATCGCCGCGCCCTGGTAGTCGTCGTACGGCACGAGGCGGTGGAACACCTCGACCGGGTCCTCCTGCGTCAGGTCGGTGGCGGTCGCCGACTGGCTGATCATCGGGACGCCGCCGTCCTGGTAGATGCTCTTGGTCGCGCGGGTCTCACCCGAGAACGCGCCACCGATGACACCGATGAAGGACTCGTCACCGGCGATCTGGGTCGCGACCGGCGTGGCCTTGGCGGGGTCGCCCTCGGTGTCGAAGCGCTCGAGGGTCACGTCGCACTCGTCGTTGTCCCACTGGTCGAGCGCCAGCTCGGCGCCGTCGACGGACGGGATGACGATGCTGGCGTTGGCACCCGACAGCGCGCCCATGGCACCGATCTTGAAGGTGCAGTCGTCGCCACCGCCGCCGTCGCTGCCACCGCCGGTGTCGGTCGTGCCGCAGGCGCTGAGCGCCAGGCCGGCCACGGCCGTGAACGCGACAGCCTGCCACGTCTTGGATGAGCGGATCATGGATCCTCCGTACGTCTCTGGGCTGTCCACCTCGGCAGCCTCGTGGCGGGAACCTAACACCCGGGATGTGGCGCGGGACACGATTGAGCCTCGTGAGTTGCCTGCCGTTGCCGTTTCGTGACCAACCGGTCTGTACCGGAAACGCACCCGAAACACGGGATGCGGTTCCCGCCTTGAGGAGACCTTGACGAGCGCTGGCTCAGGACCGGGCTGCGGGGCCGGCGTCGCCACCGGCCAGCCCGGCCACGCCGTGCTCCACGACGCCGTCGGCGACCTGCCTCATCGACAGGCGGAGGTCCATCGCGGTCTTCTGGATCCAGCGGAAGGCGTCGGGCTCGCTGAGGCCCAGCTTCTCCTGCAGCACGCTCTTGGCGCGGTCGACGGACTTCCGCGTCGCCAGGGACTCCTGGAGGTCGGAGACCTCGCGCTCCAGGACGGCGATCTCGGCGTAGCGGCTGACCGCCATCTCGATCGCGGGCACCAGGTCGCCGCGCTGGAACGGCTTGACGAGGTACGCCATCGCCCCGGCGTCGCGCGCCCGCACGACCAGGTCGCGCTGGGAGAACGCGGTGAGGATGACGACCGGCGCGATCCGCTCCCCCGCGATCGTCTCGGCAGCTGCGATCCCGTCGAGCACGGGCATCTTGACGTCGAGGATGACGAGGTCGGGGCGCAGCTCGCGCGCGAGCTCGATGGCCCGCTGGCCGTCGCCGGCCTGGCCCACGACGTCGTACCCCTCCTCGCCGAGCATCTCGGCGAGGTCCATGCGGATGAGCGCCTCGTCCTCGGCGATCACGACCCGGCGTACGCCGTCTGCGGGGGTGCTGCTGTCAACGGGCTGCGTCACGACGGCAAGGCTAGTTCGGATAGGGTTCCGAAGCCGATTCCGCCCCGGTAGCCCAACGGCAGAGGCGATGCTCTCAAACAGCATTCAGTGTGAGTTCGAATCTCACCCGGGGCACCGCGTCGCGCCGTCGCTGTCGGTGCACGGCACCAGGATCTCGACCGTGCACGGACTCCCGGAACGCGCCCGCGTGATGGACCTGCTCGCTCGTGGTGCGACACTCAGCGAGGCGAGCCGGGAGACGGGGATTGCCCGATCGACGATCCGGTCGTGGCTCGCCACCACACCTCGGATCGATCCGGGCTGCGTGGTGTGTTGCTCCGCGGTGCCGTGGCCGAGCGGTGACTACTCGGCCCTGCTCGGCTTCTACCTCGGCGACGGCTGCGTCTCCCGTCACGGCACCCACACCACCCTTCGGGTCTCGTGCGACGCCGCGCTCCCCGGCGTCGTCCGCGACGTGTCGGCGCTCATGAGGTCGCTCAGCCCTGGTGGCGTGTTCGCCATCAGCGCGCCGGGCACCACCGTGGTCCAGAGCAACTGGAAGCACTGGCCCTGCCTGTTCCCCCAGCACGGGCCGGGACGGAAGCACGAGCGGGACATCGTCCTCGCGGACTGGCGGGAGGAGGTCGCACGGGCCTTCCCCGGCCCCTTCCTCCGCGGCCTGTTCCACTCCGACGGGGCGCGCGTCAACAACTGGGCCACGCGGGTCGTCGCGGGCGAGAAGCGACGCTACGACTACGCGCGCTGGCAGTTCAGCAACCGGTCCGAGGACATCCTGCTCCTGTGCTGCTGGGCCCTGGACCTCGCCGGAGTCCCGTGGCGGCGATCCGGTCCGTGGACCGTGTCGGTCTCGAGACGGGACGCGGTCGCGTCGCTCGACGCCCTGGTCGGCCCGAAGAGCTGACCCGGTGGTCAGCGGTCGCGGCGGTAGGCGGGGGTGATCTCGTTGATCGCGTCGCCCATGCGGTGGATGCGCAGGGCGTTGGTGGAGCCCGGGATGCCGGGCGGGCTGCCGGCGATGATGACGACGAGGTCGCCCTCCTCGACCCGCCCGATGGCGAGCAGCGCCTCGTCGACCTGTCGCACCATCTCGTCGGTGTGCTCGACCTGTCCCGCCTGGAACGTCTCGACCCCCCAGGTCAGCGCGAGCTGCGAGCGGGTGCGGGCCTCGGGGGTGAAGGCGAGGACGGGGATCGGGCCGCGGTAGCGGGAGAGCCGCTTGGCCGAGTCACCGCTCGTGGTGAAGGCGACGACGTACTTCGCCTGGACACGCTCGGCGACCTCGGCGGCCGCCTTGGCGATGATGCCGCCGCGGGTGTGCGGCTCCCACGCCACCTCTGCCATGTGGCCGAGGCCGTGCTCCTCGGTGGACTGGACGATCCGGGCCATCGTCTCCACGGCGACCGTGGGGTACTCCCCCACGCTCGTCTCGCCGGACAGCATGACCGCGTCGGCGCCGTCGAGCACCGCGTTGGCGACGTCGCTGGCCTCGGCGCGCGTCGGCGCGGGCGAGGTGATCATCGACTCCAGCATCTGGGTGGCGACGATCACCGGCTTGGCGTTGCGCCGGGCCTTGTCGATGATCAGCTTCTGGTGGATCGGCACGTCCTCGAGCGGGCACTCCACGCCCAGGTCGCCGCGCGCGACCATGATGCCGTCGAACGCGTCGACGATCTCGTCGATGTTGTCGATGGCCTGCGGCTTCTCGATCTTGGCGATGACGGGGACGGTGATCCCCTCCTCGCGCATGACGACGCGCACGTCCTCGGCATCGGCCGCGCTGCGCACGAAGCTGAGGGCGATGAAGTCGACGCCGAGGTGGAGCGCCCAGCGCAGGTCCTCGGTGTCCTTGTCGGACAGGGCGGGCACCGAGACGGCGACGCCGGGCAGGTTGATGCCCTTGTTGTTGGACACCTTGCCGGGCACGACGACCTCGGTGACCACGTCGGTGTCGTCGACCGAGATGACCTTGAGCCGCACCTTGCCGTCGTCGATGAGCAGCGGGTCGCCCGCCTTCACGTCGCCGGGAAGGCCCTTGTAGGTGGTGCCGCAGATCTCGGCGGTGCCTTCGACGTCGCGGGTGGTGATGGTGAAGGTGGCACCACGCTTGAGCTTGACCGGACCGTCGGCGAACGTCTCGAGGCGGATCTTCGGCCCCTGCAGGTCGGCGAAGATGCCGATCGCGTGGCCGGAGTCGTCGGAGGCCCGCCGCACCAGGCGGTAGACCGCCTCGTGGTCGGCGTAGGCGCCGTGGCTCATGTTGAGCCGCGCGACGTCCATGCCGGCCTCGACGAGGGACCGGATCCCCTCGGGGGTGTTCACCGCGGGGCCGAGGGTGCAGACGATCTTTGCTCTACGCACGGTCCTCACCTTATCGGAGATTGGATCGTTCCAAGCAAGGGCGCCCCGGCAGGTGGACTCGCTGTAACGCCGGGTTGGTGGGTGTACCCACCCGGATATATCCGGGTGGGTACACGCCTCAACCCGGCGTTACAGCGGATCGGACGACGCGAGGGTCAGACGACGAGCGGGCGCTCGTGCGGCTTGATGGGCGCCGGGAGCGTGGTCGAGCCGGTCAGGTAGGCGTCGACGGCCGCGGCCGCGCTGCGGCCCTCGGCGATCGCCCAGACGATCAGCGACTGCCCGCGCCCCACGTCGCCGGCGACGTAGACGCCGGGGACGGAGGCGGCGTACGACGCGTCGCGCCTGACGTTGCCGCGCTCGTCGAGGTCGACACCGAGCTGGTCGATGAGGCCGGGCCCCTCGGGCCGGGTGCGCTCGGGACCGGTGAAGCCCATCGCGAGCAGCACCAGCTGGGCCGGGATCTCGCGCTCGGTGCCCTCGACGGGCTGGAACGACGCATCGACCTCCACGAGCCGCAGGGCGGACACGTGGCCGTCGGCGTCGCCCACGAACTCCTGCGTCGACACGGCGTAGAGCCGGTCGCCGCCCTCCTCGTGGGCCGAGGACACCCGGAAGGTCATGGGATACGTCGGCCACGGCTGGCCGTCGGGACGGTCCTCGCCGGGCCGCGGCATGATCTCCAGCTGCGTGATCGAGCGGGCACCCTGCCGGATCGACGTACCGAGGCAGTCCGCGCCGGTGTCGCCGCCGCCGATGATGACGACGTCCTTGCCGGTCGCCACGACCTGCTCCGACCCGTCCGCGGTCGGGGCCTCGCCGAGCGCGGCGCGGTTGGCCTGCGGCAGGAACTCCATGGCCTGGTGGATCCCGCCGAGCTCGCGGCCGGGCACGGGCAGGTCGCGGGCGGCCGTCGCGCCCATGGCGAGCACCACGGCGTCGTACCGGTCGAGCAGCTTGTCGCCCGTCAGGTCGCCGCCGACGTCGACCCCGGCACGGAAGACGGTGCCTTCGCGCCGCATCTGGTCGAGGCGGCGGTCGAGGTGCTTCTTCTCCATCTTGAACTCGGGGATGCCATAGCGCAGGAGGCCGCCGATCTTGTCGGCCCGCTCGTAGACCGCGACGGTGTGGCCGGCGCGCGTGAGCTGCTGGGCGGCGGCGAGGCCGGCGGGCCCGGAACCGATGACGGCCACGGTCTTGCCGGAGAGCCACTCCGGCGGCTGCGGCCGGACGTAGCCCGAGCCCCAGGCGCGGTCGATGATCGAGACCTCGACGTTCTTGATGGTCACCGGGTCCTGGTTGATGCCCAGCACGCAGGCGGTCTCGCAGGGGGCCGGGCACAGGCGACCGGTGAACTCCGGGAAGTTGTTGGTCGCGTGGAGCCGGTCCATCGCGCCGTCCCAGTCGTCGCGCCAGACCAGGTCGTTCCACTCGGGGATGATGTTGCCCAACGGGCACCCCTGGTGGCAGAACGGGATGCCGCAGTCCATGCAGCGACCGGCCTGGGTGTTGATGATCGGCAGCAGCGCGCGGCCGATGCCGTCCGGGTAGACCTCGTCCCAGTCCTGGACGCGCTCAGCGACCTCGCGACGGGAGGCGACCTCGCGGCCGTGCTTCAGGAAGCCCTTCGGGTCAGCCATGCTGGTTCACCTTCTTCGCAGGACGGTGGGGGGTCGTCGGGTGGGTGCGGGGTGCGGTCCGCTCAGCCATGGAGCACCTCCATGATCCGGGCGGCGGCCTCGTCCTCGCTGAGGCCGTCCTCCAGCGCCTCCTCGCGCGCCTCGAGCACGCGCTTGTAGTCGCTCGGCATCACCTCGGTGAAGCGGGCGAGCGAGGCGTCCCAGTCGGCCAGCAGCGCGGTGGCGACCGCGGAGCCGGTCTCCTCGGCGTGCTGCTCGACCAGGGCCTTGAGCTCGTCGGCGGCCTTGCCGGTCACCGGGGCGAGCTCGACCAGCTCGGGGTTGACCCGCTGCTCGTCGAGGTCCAGCACGAAGGCGTAGCCACCCGACATGCCGGCCGCGAAGTTGCGCCCGGTGGGGCCGAGGACGACGACGACGCCGCCGGTCATGTACTCGCACCCGTGGTCGCCGACTCCCTCGACGACGGCCGTGGCGCCCGAGTTGCGCACGCAGAACCGCTCGCCCACCCGACCGCTCAGGAAGATCTGGCCGGCCGTGGCGCCGTAGCCGATCGTGTTGCCGGCGATGATCTGCTCGGCCGCGTCGAACGTGGCGGCGCGGTCGGGCCGGACGACCAGCCGGCCGCCGGAGAGGCCCTTGCCGACGTAGTCGTTGGCGTCGCCCTCCAGACGGAGCGTGATGCCGCGCGGCACGAACGCACCGAAGGACTGGCCGGCCGAGCCGGTGAGGGTGATGTCGATGGTGCCGTCCGGGAGGCCGTCGCCGCGGTAGCGCTTGGTGACCTCGTGGCCGAGCATCGTGCCGACGGTGCGGTTGACGTTGCGGATCGCGACCTGGGCGCGCACGGGCTCGCCGCTCTCGAGCGCCGGGGCGGCGATCGCGATCAGCTCGTTGTCGAGCGCCTTGGCCAGGCCGTGGTCCTGCGTCTTGGTGTTGCGCAGGTCCTGGTCCTCGAACTGGCCGAACTCACCGTGGGCCGAGGCCTGGTGGAGGATCGGCGTGAGGTCCAGGCCCGAGGCCTTCCAATGGTCGACGGCACCGGCCACGTCGAGCGTGCCCACCTGGCCGACCGCCTCGGCGAGGCTGCGGAAGCCGAGCTCGGCGAGCAGCTCACGGACCTCCTGGGCGATGAACTCGAAGAAGTTCACGACGTAGTCGGCCTTGCCGCTGAAGCGCTCGCGCAGCACCGGGTTCTGGGTGGCGACGCCGACCGGGCAGGTGTCGAGGTGGCAGACGCGCATCATGATGCAGCCGCTCACCACGAGGGGCGCGGTCGCGAAGCCGTACTCCTCCGCGCCGAGCAGCGCGGCGATGACGACGTCGCGCCCGGTCTTGAGCTGGCCGTCGGCCTGCACCACGATCCGGTCGCGCAGCCCGTTGAGCAGCAGCGTCTGCTGGGTCTCGGCGAGGCCGAGCTCCCACGGACCGCCGGCGTGCTTGAGCGACGTGAGCGGCGACGCGCCGGTGCCACCGTCGTGCCCGGACACCAGCACGACGTCGGCGTGCGCCTTGGACACGCCGGCCGCGACGGTGCCGATGCCGACCTCGGAGACGAGCTTCACGTGGATGCGCGCCGACGGGTTGGCGTTCTTGAGGTCGTGGATCAGCTGGGCCAGGTCCTCGATCGAGTAGATGTCGTGGTGCGGCGGCGGGCTGATGAGGCCCACCCCTGGCGTCGAGTGCCGGGTCTTGGCCACCCACGGGTACACCTTGTGGCCGGGCAGCTGCCCGCCCTCGCCGGGCTTGGCCCCCTGGGCCATCTTGATCTGGATGTCGTCGGCGTTCGTGAGGTACTCCGACGTGACGCCGAAGCGGCCCGACGCGACCTGCTTGATCGACGAGCGGCGCTCGGGGTCGTAGAGCCGGTCCGGGTCCTCGCCGCCCTCGCCGGTGTTGGACTTGCCGCCCAGCCGGTTCATCGCGATCGCGAGGGTCTCGTGCGCCTCCTGGCTGATCGAGCCGTAGGACATCGCGCCGGTGGAGAAGCGCTTGACGATCTCCGAGACGGGCTCGACCTCGTCGATGTCGACGGGCTCGCGGACGCCGTCCTTGAAGGTGAAGAGCCCGCGCAGCGTCATCAGCCGCTCGGACTGCTGGTTCACCCGGTCGGTGTACTGCTTGAAGATGTCATAGCTGCCGGTGCGGGTGGAGTGCTGGAGCCGGAAGACCGTCTCGGGGTCGAAGAGGTGCGGCTCGCCCTCGCGGCGCCACTGGTACTCGCCACCGATCGTCAGCTCGCGGTGCGCGGGGGCGATGCCCTTGCGGGGGTACGCCGTCGCGTGCCGGCGCGCCACCTCCTCGGCGATCGTGTCGAGCTCGATGCCACCGAGCTTGGAGGCCGTGCCGGTGAAGTAGCGGTCGATGACGGCCTGCGACAGGCCGACCGACTCGAAGATCTTCGCGCCGGTGTAGGACGCGACCGTCGAGACGCCCATCTTCGACATCACCTTGAGCACGCCCTTGCCGAGCGCCTTGATCAGGTTGGCGACGGCCTTCTCGGGGTCGACCTTGACGTAGTAGGCCTCGCGGGCGAGGTCCTCCACCGACTCCATGGCGAGGTAGGGGTTGACCGCCGCCGCGCCGTAGCCGACCAGCAGGGCCACGTGGTGGACCTCGCGGACGTCGCCGGCCTCGACCAGCAGGCCGACCCGGGTGCGGGTCTTCTCCCGGACCAGGTGGTGGTGGACCGCGCCGGTGAGCAGCAGCGACGGGATGGGCGCGAGCTCGGCGGTCGAGTGCCGGTCGGAGAGCACGATGATGCGCGCCCCGTCGGCGATGGCCGCCGACACCTCGGCGCACAGCTCGTCGAGGCGGGCCTCGAGGGCCGCTCCCCCGCCCTCGACGTCGTACAGGCCACGGACGATGTGCACCTGGAAGCCCGGCATGTCGCCGTTGCGGTTGATGTGGCGGATCTTGGCCAGGTCGTCGTTGGAGAACACCGGGAAGGGCAGCACGACCTGGCGGCACGACGCGGGGGTGGGCTCGAGCAGGTTGGCCTCGGGACCGATGGACCCGCTGAGCGAGGTGACGAGCTCCTCGCGGATCGCGTCGAGCGGCGGGTTGGTGACCTGGGCGAACAGCTGGGAGAAGTAGTCGAACAGCATCCGCGGCTTCTCGCTCAGCGCGGCGATCGGCGTGTCCGTGCCCATCGAGCCGAGCGCCTCTCCCCCGGTGTTCGCCATGGGGGTCAGCAGGACCCGCAGCTCCTCCTCGGTGTAGCCGAAGACCTGCTGGCGGCGGGTGACCGAGGCGTGCGTGTGCACGATGTGCTCGAGGTCGTCGATGTCGTCGAGGTGGACCAGCCCGGCGTGCAGCCACTCGTCGTACGGCTGCTCCGCCGCGAGCTGGCTCTTGACCTCCTCGTCCTCGATGATCCGGTGCTCCTCGGTGTCGACGAGGAACATCCGGCCCGGCTGCAGGCGGCCCTTGCGGACGACCGTGGCGGGGTCGAGGTCGAGCACGCCGACCTCGGAGGCGAGCACGACGAGCCCGTCGTCGGTGACCCAGTAGCGCGAGGGGCGAAGCCCGTTCCGGTCGAGCACGGCGCCGATCTGGGTGCCGTCGGTGAAGACCACGCACGCCGGCCCGTCCCACGGCTCCATCAGCATCGAGTGGAACTCGTAGAACGCGCGACGCTTGGCATCCATCTCGCGGTGGTTCTCCCAGGCCTCCGGGATCATCATCAGCACCGCGTGCGGCAGCGAGCGACCGGCCAGGTGCAGCAGCTCGAGGACCTCGTCGAACGACGCGGAGTCGGACGCGCCGGGCGTGCAGATCGGGAAGAGCCGCTCGAGGTCGCCGGGGATCAGGTCGCTCTCGAGGAGCGCCTCGCGGGCGCGCATCCAGTTGCGGTTGCCCATCACGGTGTTGATCTCGCCGTTGTGGGCGATGAACCGGAACGGGTGGGCCAGCGGCCAGCTCGGGAAGGTGTTGGTGGAGAAGCGGGAGTGCACGACCGCCATCGCGGAGGCGACGCGCTCGTCGGTCAGGTCGGGGAAGACCCGGTCGAGCTGGTCGGTGGTGAGCATGCCCTTGTAGGCCAGCGTGCGCGAGGACAGCGAGGGGAAGTACACGTCGGTCTCGGACTCGGCACGCTTGCGCAGGCAGAAGGCCAGCCGCTCCAGCGCCATGCCGCTCACCCGGGCACCCCGGCCCGCCACGAACACCTGAGCGAAGCTCGGCATCACGCTGCGCGCGGTCGCGCCGAGCGTGCTGTCGTCGACCGGCAGCTCGCGCCACCCCAGGACCGTGAGGCCCTCCTCGTCGGCGATCTCCTCGATGCGCTGGCGGGTCTTGGCCACCGCCTCGGCGTCACCGGGCAGGAACGCGGTGCCGACTGCGTACGCCCTCGCGGGCGGCAGCTCGAAGTCCACCACCTCGCGGAGGAAGGCGTCCGGCACCTGCATGAGGATCCCGGCGCCGTCGCCGGAGTTCACCTCGGCGCCCGCGGCGCCGCGGTGGTCGAGGTTGCGCAGGGCGGTGAGCGCCTTGGCCACGATGTCGTGGCTGGCCTCACCGGTCAGGGTCGCCACCATGGCGACACCGCAGGCGTCCTTCTCGTGGCGAGGGTCGTAGAGACCCTGGCTCGGCGGGAATGCGTGCATGGAGGCATTCTCCCGTCGTCGTCTCCGCGCGTCGCGGACCTGGTCTCGCTGGGTCCACGACGGGCGAGGGGGTGGAAGTTACCGCTGGGGACGACGTTGGCCCGAGCAAGACGGAACCTATCACCGGCGGGAGCCGCCGGCGCCCCGTGTGTCAGGCCGTGGGACCGGTGGAGTGCTCGCTCCCGGCGGGCGAGCCATCGGGCTCCCGGGTGCGGACCACGTCCTCACGGCCGGGGTGTCGGACGGCCGACCAGATGAACCAGGCGGCCGCGAGGACGAACAGCACGATGGAGGTCCACACGTTGAGCCGCAGCCCCATGACGTCGTCCATCTGCACGTCGTCGATGCGGAGGTTCTCGATCCAGCCGCGACCGAGCGTGTAGAGCATCACGTAGAGCGCCGCCACCTGGCCGTGGCCGAGGCGGAAGCGGCGGTCGAGCCAGATGATGAGCGCGAAGGCGGCGAGGTTCCACAGGCACTCGTAGAGGAACGCCGGGTGGTACGTCGCCTGGTCGAGGTACTGCGACGGCCGGTGGGCGACGTCGATCTCCAGGCCCCACGGGAGGTCGGTCGGGCGGCCGTAGAGCTCCTGGTTGAACCAGTTGCCCCAGCGCCCGACCGCCTGCGCCACGAGGACGCCGGGGGCGAGCGCGTCGACCAGGGGCAGCAGCTTGATCCCCTTCAGCCGGGCGCCGATGCACAACCCGACGGCGCCGAGGGCGATCGCCCCCCACACCCCGAGGCCGCCGCGCCAGACGTAGAGCGCGGTGACCGGGTTGCGGCCCTCGCCGAAGTAGAGCTGCCAGTCGGTGATGACGTGGTAGAGCCGACCGCCGACCAGCCCGAAGGGCACCGCCCAGATCGCCAGGTCGCTGACCTCGCCGGCGGTGCCGCCGCGGGCGACCCAGCGCCGCTCGCCGATCCAGATGGCGAGCACGATGCCGAGGATGATGCTCAGCGCGTAGCCGCGGATGGGAAGGGGGCCGAGGTTCCACACGCCGTCGGCGGGGCTCGGGATGGACATCAGGGTCACGAGGGGCGATCCGACGACGGCCGGCACGGTCAGCATGGGGAGCATCATCCTTCGTCGAGCAACATCGTCACGTCGCGGGCCAGCTGGGCCTGTGACACGTCGTGGTCCCACATCATCGGCGCCTGGTCGTCGCTGTCGATCGCGTAGACGCGGGTGCCGTGGGTGACGTCGTAGCCCCCACTGGGCAGCTTGTCGCCCTTGTCGATCCCGACGGCGAGGCTCTCGCCGACCTCCACGATGTCGTCGAGCTCGCCGGTGAGGCCGATGATGCTCGGGTCGAACGCGCTGACGTAGTCCTCGGTCACCGCCTCGTCGTCGCGCGCCGGGTCGGTCGTCACGAAGACGACGTCGAGCCGCTCCTTCTGCTCCTCGTCGAACCGCGTGAGGGTCCCGGCGAGGGTCGCCATCACCTGGCCGCAGATGTCCGGGCAGCTGGTGTAGCCGAAGAAGACGAGGGTGAGGTCCTTGTCGGTGTCGTCGGCCAGGCTGAAGGCGGCTCCGTCGGTGTCCACGAGCGGGGTGGACGACACCTCGAACGGCGGGTCGAGGACGGTGCCGGTGGGCTCGGCGGACTCCGCTCCCCCGCCGCAGGCCGCCAGGAGTGCGAGCAGCGGGACGGCGGCGAGTGCCCTAGCCCGCACGTCGTACGCCCTCCGCGAGGTCGGCGGTCAGGCTGCGCAGCGCCTCGAGGCCCGCGGCCTCGTCGCCCTCGTGGTCGAGCAGGCAGCGGACGAAGGCCGATCCGACGATCACGCCGTCGGCGAACGCGGCCACCTCGGCCGCCTGGTCACCGTTGCTGACCCCGATGCCCACCGCCACCGGCACGTCGCCCGCGGCGCGGACCCGTCCCACCAGCGGACCGGCGAGGTCGGACGTCGCCTCACGCGCGCCGGTGACGCCCATGACGGCGGCGGCGTAGACGAAGCCGCGGCTCTCGCGGGCGGTCATGGCGATGCGCGCGTCGGTCGAGCTCGGCGCGACGAGGAACACCTTGTCGAGGTCGTGCTCGTCGGCCGCGGCGATCCACGCCGAGCCGTGGTCGGGGGTGATGTCCGGGGTGATCAGGCCGGCACCGCCGGCTCCGGCGAGGTCGGTGGCGAACCGCTCGACCCCGTAGCGCTCGACGGGGTTCCAGTAGGTCATCACGAGGGTGGGCACGCCCGTCTCGGCGACCCCCTCGACGACGCGCATCACGTCGGCGGTGCGGACGCCGCCGTCGAGCGCGGCCTGTGCCGCCGCCTGGATCGTCGGCCCGTCCATGACCGGGTCGCTGTAGGGAAGCCCGATCTCGATCGCGTCGCAGCCGGCCTCGACCATCGTGCGCATGGCCCGGATGGAGCCCTCGACGGAGGGGTAGCCCGCGGGGAGGTAGCCGATGAGGGCGGCACGGCCCTCGGACCTCGCCCGTGCGAACGCGGTGCTGGTCGAGGTCACTGCTGCGCCTCCGTGTCCACCTCGGACGCGACGTCGGCCTCCACCTGCTCGAGGTCGGCGTCCGGGCCGCTGTCGGCGTCGCCGAGGCCGAACCACTCGATGGCCGTGCCCATGTCCTTGTCGCCCCGACCGCTGAGGTTGATGATCACCGTCGCGTCGGGACCCTTCTCCTCGCCGAGCCGCTTGGCCACGTCGAGGGCGCCGGCGACCGCGTGGGCCGACTCGATGGCGGGGATGATCCCCTCGGTGCGGCTGAGCAGCGCCATCGCGTCCATCGCCTGCGCGTCCGTGACGGGGGTGTACGTCGCCCGACCGGCCGCGGCCAGCCACGAGTGCTGCGGACCGACCCCGGGGTAGTCGAGGCCGGCGGAGATCGAGTGCGACTCGATGGTCTGGCCGTCCTCGTCCTGGAGCACGTAGGTGCGGGCACCGTGCAGCACGCCGGCCTCGCCGGCGTGGATGGTCGCCGCGTGGCGACCCGTCTCGACGCCGTCCCCGCCGGGCTCGAAGCCGTGGATCTCCACGCCCTCGTCCTCGAGGAACGCGGTGAACAGGCCGATGGCGTTGGAGCCACCGCCCACGCACGCCGCGACGGCGTCCGGGAGGACGCCGTACTGCTCGAGGCACTGGGCGCGGGCCTCGTCGCCGATGCCGCGGCAGAAGTCGCGCACCATGCTCGGGAACGGGTGCGGCCCGGCGGCGGTGCCGAAGAGGTAGGCGGTGTGGTCGACGCTGGCAACCCAGTCGCGCAGCGCCTCGTTGATCGCGTCCTTCAGCGTCGCGCTGCCGGACTCGACCGGGACGACCTTCGCGCCGAGGAGCTGCATGCGGGCGACGTTGAGCGCCTGGCGGCGGGTGTCGACCGCGCCCATGTAGACGGTGCAGTCGAGGTCGAACCACGCGGCCGCGGTGGCGCTGGCGACACCGTGCTGCCCCGCCCCGGTCTCGGCGATGACGCGTGACTTGCCCATCCGCTTGGTGAGCAGGGCCTGGCCGAGCACGTTGCGGATCTTGTGGGCGCCGGTGTGGTTGAGGTCCTCGCGCTTGAGCAGCACACGGGCACCGACGAGCTCGGAGAGCCGCTCGGCGTGGTAGAGCCGGCTCGGCGTGCCGGCGTACTCGCGCAGCACCCGCTCGAAGTCGGCGACGAACGCAGCGTCGGCCATCGCGTCCTGCCAGGCCTCGGTCAGCTCGTCGAGCGCGGCCACGAGGGCCTCGGGCATGAAGCGCCCGCCCCACGTGTCACCGAAGTAGCCGCGCTCGTCGGCGTCGTACCTGCCGGTCCCACTCGTCACGCTCGACTGCACGCTCACGGTGCCGTCACTCCTGTCATCGCTCGTACGGCGGCCTCCGGGTCGCCATCCTTGACCAGTGCCTCGCCGACCAGCACCACGCCTGCTCCCTCGGAGACGAAGCGCTGGACGTCGGCGACACCGGTGATGCCGCTCTCGGCGACGAGGACCGCCTGGCCCTGCATCTGGGGGGCGAGGCGCCCGAACACGTCGGGATCCACCTCGAGGGTCTTGAGGTTGCGGCTGTTGACGCCGATCAGCTCGGCGTCGAGCGCCAGCGCACGCTCGGCCTCCGCCTCGTCGTGCACCTCGACCAGGACGGTCAGGCCCAGGGCCACCGCCTCGTCGTGGAGCCGACGGAGGGTGTCGTCGTCGAGCGCGGCCACGATCAGCAGCGCCAGGTCGGCGCCCGCCGCGCGGGCCTCGACGAGCTGGTAGCCCTCGACGATGAAGTCCTTGCGCAGGATCGGCGTCTCCACGGCAGCCCGCACGGTGCGCAGGTCGTCGAGGCTGCCGCCGAAGCGTCGCTCCTCGGTCAGCACGGAGATCGCCGCGGCGCCACCGCGGGCGTAGGCCCGCGCCAGGGACGCCGGGTCGGGGATGTCGGCGAGGGCGCCCTTGCTGGGGCTGCGCCGCTTGACCTCCGAGATCACGCTCGACCCGCTCGCACGGAAGTGCGGCATGGGGTCACGCGGCGGCGGGGCGTCGGCGAGGCGCGCGCGGAGCTCGCCGAGCGGGAGGGACGACTCGCGGCGGGCGAGGTCCTCGCGGGCCCCCGCGACGATGTCGTCGAGGACGGAACCGGTCGCTGGCATGCCCTCAGCCTCTCACCCGGGCCCAGTCCGTCCGGGGGCGGTGCCCAGTGGACGGACCTGCCCCGCGGCGGGCCGCGCCGCTCAGTGCTCGGAGGAGTTGAAGCCGAGCTTGGACAGCACGAGGAACAGCGGGAACGCGACGACGGCGATGATGATGCCGATCCAGAGCAGCGTCATCTGGGTCGGGACCTGCAGCAGGGCCACGCTGCCCACGACGAAGCCGAGCATCGCGATCGCCACAGCGGTCCAAGCAGCGGGGGTGTTGCCGTGGCCAGCAGCCATCGTCGGAGCTCCTTCGTCGGTCGAACTCGGGTCGAGCGGTGTGCGCGACGAGTCTAGGCGGTCGGGTCGTGGCCCTCGTCGAGGGCCTTCCAGATGTCGATGTTCTCCGTGGGGCGCCCGGCCGGGCCCGCCGCCGCGTCGGCGTCGCCGCTGGAACGTGCACCGGTCGGGGCGTCGTACCTCGAGCCCATCTCGGGCCACGTGCGGACCAGCCGGAGGGCCAGGACGGTCGAGGCGACCACCAGGAGCGCCGCGACGGCCGCCAGCCAGAACCAGCCGGTCAGCGACGTGTCGTCGAGCGTGGCGCCCGTGCGCCGGCGCACCTGCTCGACGAGGTGGTCGGGGAGGGTGAACGGCGCCCAGGCCACGGTGGCGGCGTAGCCGAGGCCGGCCAGCACCGAGAGCGCCGCGACGCCCCGGCGGAACCGCCCGCGGGTGACCAGCAGGACGCCCCAGCAGGCCATGACGACGAAGGCCAGGGCCGTGGCCAGGGGCGAGGAGGCCACCTCGGCCCACGACGTGGCGGCGCCGGCGGCCGAGGGCCCGTCGGTGACCGCGTCGGCTCCCGCCCCGTCGACCCACGGCTTGGTGCCGGCCCACGCCCCCAGCCCGGCGGACGCGAGGCCCAGGGCGACGACGGGGCCGAAGGTGCGTCGCGCCCTCGCGGGTCGCACCTCGGCGTCCGTCGCGGGCTCAGCCATCGACCCGGTGCACCAGGTCGGCGTCGAAGCACGTGTGGTCACCGGTGTGGCACGCGGCGCCCACCTGGTCGACCACGAACAGGAGCGTGTCGCCGTCGCAGTCGAGGCGGACCTCCTTGACCCACTGCACGTGGCCGGACGTGTCGCCCTTGACCCAGTACTCACGGCGCGAGCGCGACCAGTACGTCGCCCGCCCGGTGTCGATGGTGCGGGCCAGCGCCTCGTCGTCGACCCAGGCGAGCATGAGGACCTCGCCGGATCCTTGCTGCTGCACGACGACGGGCACGAGGCCCTCGGCCGTGCGATGCAACCGGGCCGCGAGGTCGGGTTCGAGCGGCGAGGGGGTGGGATTCACTCGGGGCCCCCGCGGCGTTGTTCGGGGGAGCGCAGCGGAGGAGAAGAAGGTCGTGGGGTGAGACTCACGGGTCCATCGTCTCAGCCTCGCGGGCGGCCCACGTCTCGGCACAGCGCCGGGTGACGGGTCCGGGTGCGGGCAGGACGCGGTCGTCCCACCGCGCGACGGCCTGGACGTCGCGGGTCGTGGAGACCAGGAACGCCTCGCTCGCGCCGTCCCGGACGTCCGCCAGCGGCTCGTCGACCTCGACGGCGCCGCACCACTCGAGCACCAGCTCGCGGGTGATGCCGGCCAGGCAGCCCGAGGCCAGGCTCGGGGTGCGCAGCTCGCCGTCGAGGACGTAGAACACGTTGGAGCCGGTGCCCTCGCAGAGGTTGCCGGCCGTGTTGGCGAAGACCGCCTCCGTCCCCCCGCGCTCCTTGGCGTGCGCCAGCGCGACCACGTTCTCGGCGTACGACGTGGTCTTGAGCCCGGCGGTGGCGCCGTTCTCGTTGCGCGTCCACGGGACGGTGACGACCGCCGTCTCCGGGGCCGCGTGCTCGATCGCGCTGTATGCCACGACGAGCGTCGCCGGTCCCCCACCGCGCCCGGACCCCATCGGGTGCGGTCCGGCCGTCCAGGTGACCCGCAGCCGCCCGATCGGGTCGTCGTGCGCACCGTCGAGCACGGCCGCGACCCCACGTCGTACGTCGTCGAGGTCGGGAGCCGGCAGCCCGAGGCCGGCGGCGCTCCGCTCGAGCCGGGCGAGGTGCCGCGTGAGCGCGAAGGGCACGCCGTCCAGCGTCTTCACCGCCTCGAAGACCCCGTCCCCCACGGTGAAGCCGTGGTCGGTGACCGCGACGGCCCCCCGGGTCGGGTCGGCCAGGAGGTCACCGTCGATCCACGCGCGCATGGCGCCAACTCTAGGGCGCCCTCCAGGGCGCCGGGCGGGGGCCAGTGGGACGGGTGGGACACCCTGGTCAGGGGGGCGATTTTGGCGCCGCGTCGGCCATGGGCTACTGTTCCACTCGCACTCAGGGCCGGTGAAACGGCCAGGGATGCAGGCGGACATAGCTCAGTTGGTAGAGCGCAACCTTGCCAAGGTTGAGGTCGCGAGTTCGAGTCTCGTTGTCCGCTCGGAAGGTCTCCCCCGTTCATTTCCGGAACCTCCACGGTGGGTTGGCCGAGAGGCGAGGCAACGGACTGCAAATCCGTCTACACGGGTTCAAATCCCGTACCCACCTCGCAGTGACAACTCAAGACTTGGGCGATTGGCGCAGCGGTAGCGCGCTTCCTTGACACGGAAGAGGTCACTGGTTCAAACCCAGTATCGCCCACCAGCACGACGAGAGGCCGGCTTCCATCGGAAGCCGGCCTCTCGTGCATCTCGGGTCACCCACGACGACCTCGTGAGGCCGAGCGTCCCCCGGCATGGGGCTGCCGAGATCGAGCGCGGCTGCTCCGCCAGCCAGCGCGTCTCACCCAACGCGCAGCGGGGTCAGCTCCTGACGCGTACTTTCACCCACACAGACACCCCGGCAGCGTTCACCGACCGCACCGAGCACGTCGCCGCCCTCGCGCGCAGCACGGCACGCCGACCCGTCGACGTCTTCGCCACCCGGCCACACCTGATGACGTAGTGCTCGACCTGCGTGCCTGCCCGCCAGGTCACCACGATCCGCCTCGGTGCGGTCCGAACCGCTCGCACCTTGCGAGGCGCGCCAGCAACCGGCATCGCGGCTGGCGTGCTCGGCGTGGCGTCCGGCGGAGTTGGGGCGGGCGCAGGTTGTGTCGGAGCAGGGACGGGCGCGGGACCAGTGGTCGGCCCAAGCGTGGGAATTGGCGTCGGAACAGGAGCAGCAATCAGCGAAGCGATCGCGTCGGCGTACGACGCGCCCAGCTTCTCCTCGCCTGGCCGGGACGGGTGAGCGAAGTCCCACGTGTCGACGCCCTCGACGAAGACCGGCACCGAGGCCGCGACGACCCGAGACTCGTCCGTCGACAACTCGGCGGCGAGCCCCGGGAGCACATCGTTGTAGGCCCCCGCGTCACCGATCCACTCCTGCGGCACCCCACCCAGCACCACGTCGACATCCGGCTTCACCGCGCGGGCCTGGGCAACGAATCGACGCAATTGATCCGACATCCGCTGAGCGCTCATCTGCGCCCACGCGATGTCATTGATGCCGAGCGCCTCGACGATCACGTCAGGGTCGTGAGCCGCGACAAGGTCGCCGATGGCCGGCGACCGGTCATCGGGGAAGTCGAGTGGTTGCCACATCGCTTGCCCCCAGCGTGCGGCGTGATCCTGGTCGAAGTTCGGGTCGGCGTAGGAGCCGCCCCACGCGTCGGCGTCGAGGTAGGTGCCGCGCCGCGGTCCGACGAAATCAACGCTCCCGGCGGCGAGCCGCTGCCAAGCGAAGTAGCGCCACGAGTAGTCGCCGTCGCGGCCCTGGGTGACCGAATCACCGACGATGAGGACACGAGAAGGCGCCGGTGTAGCGTGCGCGGGTAGAGCAGGCAGGAGCGGCGACGCGACGAGAGCGGCCACGGCGGCCGTCATGAACTTCATCACGCAGATCCCCCGATCTTGTGCCGCCGATGCTAGGTCAAGATCTCGAGCTGGACCGCATCGCCGTGCCCAACCTCCGCCGGGCGAGGTCACAGATACACGTCGGTGCCACCAGCTCCGGCACGACGAGAGGCCGGCTCCCACCAGGTCCGGCCTCTCGTGCATCTCGGGTCACACAGTGGTGCCGAAGCGCTCCCAGACGCGGTGCGCCGACAGCAGGGTCAGCAGGTCGTCCGCGACGTCCGCGCCCGTGTCCCCCGTCGTCACCCCGGCCCCGCCGACGCCGAGCGCGTCGAGGACCGCCCGTCCGTCCCCGACGGCCGCCACCGCCTTGCTGTGGCGGAAGCACTCCTCGACCAGGAGCTCGACCCGGGGGTCGGTGGCCGCGCCCGCCTCGGTGTCGCGCGCGGGTACGGCGTCCGGTGCGGGCGGTGCGGCGCCGGCGACGACCACGGCGTCGTACTCCACGGAGCGGGCGGTGGCGAAGGTCCGCTGCGCCACCAGGCCGTCGCCCAGGTCGCCGCCGTGCGGGCCGACGAGGAGGGGCAGCAGGCCGGCCTCCAGCAGGGTCTCCCGCAGCCGGGCGACCGACTCGAGGTCGCCGTCGGGATCGACCACGATGCCGACCGTCCGCCCGTCTGTGGGCCAGGTCTCTCCCACCTGCGACAGGGCCGGGCTCGGGTCGGGCTCGTCGTAGTGCACCGTCCGCTCCGGGGCGGGGAGACCGAGGCCCTGTGCCACCCGGGCGCACAGCTCGTCGTCGATGTTGGCGAGCGCCAGCAGCTGACGTTCCTTGATCGCCTGCTCGTAGCACTTGCCCAGCTCGAAGCCGTAGGCCGCGACGATGTGCTCCTGCTCGACCGGGGTCATGCTCGTCCAGAACAGGCGTGCCTGGCTGAAGTGGTCGTCGTACGTCGCGGGGTTCTCGCGCACCTTCGACGCCTCCGGCACGGTGACCGGCACGTCGACGAACGCGCCCTCGTCGGCTCCCGCGACGAACGGGCAGCCGCCGTCGAGCGAGCTCGGCCCGTACGGCGCGACGCCCCCGTGGACGGCCTGCTGGTGGTAGCCGTCGCGGTGGTTGTCGTTGACCGGGGCGTGCGGGCGGTTGATCGGGATCTGGTTGAAGTTCGGCCCGGCCAGCCGTGTCAGCTGGGTGTCGAGGTAGGAGAAGTTGCGGGCCATCAGCAGGGGGTCGTCGGTCCCGTCGATGCCGGGGACGAGGTGCCCGGTGTGGAAGGCGACCTGCTCGCTCTCGGCGAAGAAGTTGGTCGGGTTCCCGTTGAGCGTGAGCGTGCCGATCACCTGGACGGGCGCGAGCTCCTCGGGGACCAGCTTGGTCGAGTCGAGCAGGTCGATGCCCTCGAACATCTGGTCAGGCGTGTCCGGGAAGGTCTGGATGCCCAGGTCCCACTCGGGAAAGGCACCGGACTCGATCGCGTCGTAGAGGTCACGGCGGTGGAAGTCCGGGTCCAGGCCGCCGAGCAGCTGCGCCTCCTCCCACACGAGCGAGTGGACGCCCAGCCTGGGCTTCCAGTGGAACTTGACCAGCGTCGTGCCGCCGTCGGCGTCGACCAGCCGGAACGTGTGGACCCCGAACCCCTCCATCGTGCGGTAGCTGCGCGGGATGCCCCGGTCGGACATGTTCCACAGGGTGTGGTGCTGGGCTTCGGTGTGAAGGGAGACGAAGTCCCAGAAGGTGTCGTGGGCGCTCTGGGCCTGCGGGATCTCGCGGTCCGGGTGCGGCTTGGCCGCGTGGACGACGTCGGGGAACTTGATCCCGTCCTGGATGAAGAAGACCGGGATGTTGTTGCCGACGAGGTCCCAGTTGCCCTCGGTCGTGTAGAACTTCGTGGCGAAGCCGCGGGTGTCGCGGACCGTGTCGGCGGAGCCGCGCGAGCCCAGCACGGTCGAGAAGCGCACGAAGACCGGGGTCTCGACGCCCTTGCCGAAGACGGCCGCACGGCTCACCTCCGACGCGGCGCCGTTCGCGACGAACACGCCGTGGGCGCCGGCTCCGCGCGCGTGGACCACGCGCTCGGGGATGCGCTCGTGGTCGAAGTGCATGATCTTCTCGCGCAGGTGGTGGTCCGACAGCAGGGTCGGACCGCGCGGTCCTGCCTTGAGCGAGTGGTCGCTGTCGCCGATGCGGACGCCGGTCGCGGTGGTCAGGTAGGCGCCCTGCTGGGCGTTCGCGGCGGACGGGTCGGCGCTCGGCGCGCCGGTGGGCGACATGGGCGTGGGCTGCTGCTGGTCCGGCTTCGGCGGCGGCACCTCACGCGGGGCGGTCGGCTCCTCCAGCGTCGGCGGCTCGCTGCCGGGAGCGCCCGGGACGGGCTTGTCCGTGAGCGACACGGCGTCGGCGACGGCCTCCGCGGCCCTCACCGCCTTGCCAGCGGCCTTCTTCGCCGCGCCGGCGGGCTTCGTGGCTGCGGACTTCTTTGGGCTCATGCGGGCTCCTCGAGATGGGGTGCGGGAGGCCCCCGTACCCGCACCGCCCGCGGCGATGCGCCCGCGCCGAGCCCCGGAGGACCCGCGCGCAGCGCCCCGCGCGGGGCCCGCGACCTGGCGTCAGCCGCCACGGTCACTTCCCGCGCGGCACCGTCACCTCCGTGCGGGACACGGCGGCCTGGACGACGTCGGTGCCGGCATAGCGCACGACCACGGGCTTCGTGCCCGGCCGGACGTCCCGGACCACGAGGCGCGCCCGGCCGTCGACGACCTGGCCCTCGACCGTGCGCCCTCCGACGCTGACGGAGATCGCCCCGGCCGGCTTCGGGGCTCCGACGGCCTTGACGCGGACGTCGACGACGACCCGTCGACGCGTGGCCTCGGGCCGGACCCGCACCGTCGGGACGGTCGTGACCGCAGGGACGGCAAGGGTCTCCGTCGTGGCGCTGAAGTTGCGCCGGTTCCACGTGACCTCGACGGACAGGGCGTGGCCCATGTCCCCGCGACGGACCGTGTAGGTGGGGCGCGTCGCCTTGGCGATGCGTCGACCGTCGCGCAGCCAGCGGTAGGTGGGCGAGGCGTCACTCGGCTTGGCGCTGCCGGGTCGCACCACGAGACGGCTGCCGACCTGCGTGGCGCCCTTGACCCGCGACGCGCGGGTGAGCGTGACCGGCTTGGCGAGGACGGGTGCGGTCTCCGGCGCGGTCGACCTCGACTTCTTGTAGCCCTTCGAGCTCGCCGTGACGCGTGCGCTGATCTTCTTCCCGATCTCGTCCCGGGTGAGGGTCAGCGTCGAGCCGGTCGCGCCGGGCAGCGGGGCGCCGTCGGCGTACCACTGGGTCTTGGCCTTCGCGGGTTGCGGGGCCCACCCCGTCGGGGTCAGCGAGAGCGTGGTGCCGACCTCGGGGGTGCCCTGGATCGTCGGCAGCTGGGTCTTCTGGAAGGTGCCGGGCGCCACGGGGGCGGTGGCGAGCGCGGCCTCACCCGGGGTGTAGCCGCTCAGCTGGGCCGTCACCTCGGCGGTCAGGGCCTTGCCCTTCACGTCGGGCGTGGGCACGTAGCTCGGGCCGGTGGCGCCAGGGATCTCCGCGCCGTCCGCGAGCCAGCGGTACGTGATGCTGGTGGGCGCCGGGGACCACGCGCCGGCCGCGACCTCGAGTGGTGCGCCGACCATGGGCGAACCGGCGATGGTGGGGGGCGACGTCGGCTGCACCACGCGGTCGTTGAAGTGGATGAACCCGCTCGGCCAGCCGCCGCCGGTCTTGGTGATGCGGCGCCAGTAGAAGTCGCCACCCCAGTAGTCCTCGGAGACGATGATCTCCGTCTCGGAGACGACCTGCTCCACGTAGGCGACGTGGCCGGCCGAGCCCGCCGGCGTCACGTGGGGCTTGTACCAGGCGATCGAGCCGACAGTGGGGACCTGGTCGGTGATCGAGGCCATCGCCACGCCCCAGTTCGAGGCGTTGCCGCTGCCCTCCCACGGCCGGACGTCCGGCATGCCCGACTGGATGAGCCGGTACGCCACGTAGTTGGTGCAGTTGTGCCCCGCGTACATCCGCCAGTACATCGTCGAGGAGGCCTGCCGGTAGCCGCCGTCGCCGTAGCCGGCGGCCGCGCAGCCCTGGTAACCGGTGCACAGGTAGGTCGAGGACGCGAGACTGATGCGACCGGCCGTGGTGGGCACCACCAGCAGGACGAGGGCGAGCAGCCCGGTGAGCAGCGTCGCCGTGCGGGTCGCACGTCGTACGACCTGTCGGAGGGCTGACGGGGGCGCGAGTCGCTCCTGTGACGAGTGTGGCGAATGTGACTGCTGGTGCACGAGAAGCGATCGTATGAGTCAAAAGTCAAGGCCGCCACGCCGATGGACAAAGATCAAACGTGTAATTCTCTCCGGCAGGCTCGGGGTGTGACCGCGGTCTCGTCCGCCTGCGTGCCGTCACCGCCGTAGGGGTGGGCCGATGTATCAAGGATCCCCTGACGCGCACCTGCCGGACAGATCGAGTGCGTGGGGCCTCGGTCGAGGCCCTGCCGGCCCGTGCTGTGACGCGGCGCCGGCAGGGCCGTCCTCGGACAGACGCGAACGGGCGACCACACCCCCGTGGTGGTCGCCCGCTGCCCTCACGGCGTCGGCGCTACTCCTCCGGGAGGCCGTGCCCGCGGGCCGCGTAGAGCGCGAGGACCGTCTCGCGCGGGATGACCCCGCAGCGGTCCGCCCAGGCCTGCCAGGCGTCAGCCAGGGTCACCACGAGGTCCGGGTGCACCGACGCCAGGTCGTCGAGCTCCGTGCGGTCGGCCTCGATGTCGTAGAGCTCCCACGGGCCACGGTGCGTGCGGACCAGCTTCCAGCGGCCACGGCGTACGGCGCAGTTCCCCTCGTGCTCCCAGAAGAGCTCGCGCTCACCCTCCTCCCGGGCGCCGCGCAGGGCGGACAGCAGGCTCACGCCCTCCACCGGCGGCACGTCGCGGCCGTTGCGCTGCGTCGGGTAGCCGGCGCGCGCCGCGTCGGCGATGGTGGGCAGCACGTCGACGAGCTGGCTGGGGACGCGGCACAGCGAGCCGTCGGTCGGCAGCCCGGCCGGCCAGTGCGCGATGAACGGGGTCGAGATCCCACCCTCGTGCACCCAGTGCTTGTACTCCCGGAACGGTGTGTTGGAGAGGTTCGCCCACGACCGGCCGTAGGACATGTACGTCGACTCGGGGCCGGGGCGCAGCGACGGGTCGTTGCCCGGCACCACCGGGTCGCCCTCGCGCGTCGTCTCCTGCAACGGCACGAAGGCCGTCACGAACTCGCGGGCCCCCTCCCCCGGCGGCATCTCCTCGGCGCACCCGCCGTTGTCGGAGAGGAACACCACGAGCGTGTTGTCGAGGCGGCCGGTGGCCTCGAGCTGGTCGAGGACCCGCCCGATGCCCTGGTCCATCCGGTCGACCTGGGCGGCGTACGTCGCCATGCGGGAGGCCTCCCACTCGCGGTCGACGACCTCCTCCCACGCCGGGACGCGGTCGTCGCGAGGCGTGAGCGGCCACGTCGGGTCGATGATCCCCTCCTTGACGAGGCGCTCGAGCCGCTCCTCGCGGAGCTGGTCCCAGCCCGCGTCGAAGCGGCCGGCGTAGGACGCGATGTCCTCCTCGTGCGCGTGGAGGGGCCAGTGCGGCGCGGTGTAGGAGAGGAAGAGGAAGAAGGGGTCGTCGCCGCGCTCCTCCTCGTGCTCGGCGAGGAACTCCACCGCGGTGTCGGAGATGGCGTCGGTGTAGAACCAGCCGGCCTGCTCCGCCTCGTGCTCGATGTTGGTCTCCTGCCGCACGAGGGTGCGCGGGCGGTAGAACGACCCCGCCCCCTCGAGCGTGCCGAAGAAGCGGTCGAAGCCGCGACGCGTGGGCCACGCCGGGTTGGGCTCGTCCATGTCGACGGCGAGGTGCCACTTGCCCGAGAGGTAGGTGGCGTAGCCGGCCTCGCGGCACACCTCGGCCACCGTGGCGCACTCCTCGCTGAGGTCGCCCGGGTAGCCGTCGGGGGCGTCGTCGAAGTTGAGGATGCCGATCCCCACCTGGTGCGGGTGCAGCCCGGTCATGAGCGACGCACGCGACGGGCTGCAGCGGGCGGTGTTGTAGAACTGCGTCATCCGGACGCCGCCCGCGGCCAGGCGGTCGAGCGACGGCGTGCGGATCTCCCCGCCGTAGGAGGCGATGTCGGAGAAGCCCATGTCGTCGGCCAGGATCAGGAGGACGTCGGGGCGGCCGTCGGGCGCGCTCATCGCCGCGCTCCCGACCCGGTGAGGGCCTGCTCGCGCGTGGTGTCGTACGCCGTCGCGTCACGCAGGTCGCGGCGGTGGGTCTCGGGCAGGAAGAACACCGACACGAGCGAGATCGCGGCCATCGCCATCACGTAGACCGCCACCGGCCACACCGAGCCGCTCCACGCGCTGACCAGCGAGGTGCCGATGAGCGGCGCGACGGCGCCGGTCGGGATGACGCCGATCTGGTAGACCGCGCTCATCCCGGAGTAGCGCACGCGGGTGGGGAACACCTCGGCGAACATCGCGCCCTCGGGTCCGAACATGATGCAGGCGGCCAGGCCCCACCCGACGACGACGCCGAGGGTGATCAGCACGGCGTTCTCGGTGTTGACCAGCGCGAAGATCGGCACGGCGCTCACCAGGGCCAGCCCCGCGCCGCTGGCGAAGACGGGACGGCGGCCGAAGCGGTCGGAGAGACGGCCCGAGACCAGGATCGCGACGAAGCCCACGACGGAGGCGACCAGCAGGGCATCGAGCACCACCGAGGCGGCGAGGCCGAGCACGGTCACGGTGTAGGTGACGAGGAAGGCGTTGTAGATGTTGAACGTGACGCTCTCGCTGACCCGCGCCCCCATCGCCAGCAGGGTGACCTTGGGGTGGTTGCGGAACACCTCGACGAGCGGGAGCGAGGCCGTGGCGTCGGCCTCCTCGATCTCCTTGAACGCCGGCGGCTCGTCGATCCTGAGCCGGACCACCAGCCCGACGACGACCAGCACGATCGAGACGAGGAACGGCACGCGCCAGCCCCACGACTCGAACGCCTCCTCGGGCAGCCGCGTCACCGCGGTCACCGCGAGGGTCGAGCTCAGCAGGCCGATCGGCACGCCGAGCTGGGGCCAGGACGAGAACCAGCCGCGACGGTCGTCCGGCGCGTGCTCGACGCACAGCAGGACGGCGCCGCCCCACTCGCCACCGAGCCCGATGCCCTGCAGCATCCGCAGGGCGAGCAGCAGCATGGGCGCCGCGACGCCGATCGAGGCGTAGGTGGGCAGCAGGCCCATCGCGAAGGTCGACAGGCCCATGATGAGCATGGTCAGCACGAGCATCCGCTTGCGCCCGATGCGGTCGCCGAAGTGGCCGAAGATGAAGCCGCCGAGCGGGCGCGTGACGAAGCCGGCGGCGAAGGTCGCGAAGGAGATCATGGTGCCGACCAGCGGGTCGAAGGTCGGGAAGAACTGGCTGTTGAAGACCAGCGCGGCCATCGTCCCGTAGAGGAAGAAGTCGTACCACTCGACCACCGAGCCCAGCAGGCTCGCGCCGGCCACCCGGCGGATCTCGGCCTCGTCCCGTGCGGAGTCCGGTCCGGCAGGGGCCGTCGTGTCCGGCTGCGACATGTCATCTCCTTGCGTTGTGTCCCGATCCGTGGGACAGTGCTCCCCTCAGTGGGACACCGCGGACAGTGTTTGCGCGCCTGAGGGCAGGTGTCAAGGAGTGCCTGCCATCCCCTGTCACCGACCGAGGAGTGCCTGCGTGGACCTGTCACCCGTCCCGGCGAGTCGTGGGGAGGAGCGCGGGTCGCTGCGTCGCGCGGTCGCCGTCCTCGACCTGCTCGCCGCCGAGACCGCCCCGCCGAGCGTGCGCACGATCGCCGAGCGCACCGGGCTGTCCAAGTCGGCCGTCCAGCGGATCCTGGTGGAGCTGGAGGCCGTCGACCTCGCGGTGCGGGACCCGGCGACCCGGCGCTTCGGCCTCGGTCCGCGCACCCTCGCGCTGGGATCGGCGTACCAGCGCGGGCTCAGCCTGCACGCCGCGGCGATCGGCCCGATGACCGACCTCGCCGCAGAGGTGGGCGAGACCGTGGGCCTGTCCGTGGGGCACGGCGACCGGCTGGTCCACGTCGAGCAGGTCGAGCCCGAGCGCCGCCTCAGCGCACGCTTCCACGTGGGCCGCCCCCTGCCGCTGTGGTTCGGCGCCCCGGCCCGCCTGCTGCTCGCCGCGCGCCCCGACGAGGAGATCGTGCGCGTCCTCGACGACCGCGAGCACACCGACATCGCGCCGGTGAACCCTCCCGCGCCGGACGAGCTGCGCCGCCAGGTCGAGGAGGTGCGGCGGACGGGCCACGCGCGGGCGTTCGAGGAGACCATCGAGGGCGTGCACACCATGTCGGCGGCGGTGCACGGTGCCGACGGGGCGCTGGCCGCGGTGCTCTCGATCACCGCCCCGTCCGAGCGGCTGCCCGCCGACCGGATGGACGAGCTGCTGCCGCTGCTCCGGGACGCGGCGGCCCGGATCTCCGGGCGCCTCGGCCACCGGCCGTCCTGACCGGGACAGCAAAGGGGCTAGAACTCGTAGCCGAACTCCTGGATGGTCTTCTGGAAGCGCTCCGCCACGATCTCGGCGTCGCCGGGGCCGTAGAGCTCGCGGTAGTGCGGACCGCTCCCCTGCTTCGCGTGGGGCAGGTCGAGCGCGATGCCGAGCCGCGCGGAGACGTCCGCGACCGCCTTCGGCAGCTCCTCGTAGCGGTACACCCGGTCGACGACGACGCGGCCGTCGAGCCGGTAGAGGCGCTCGTTGAGGGCGAGGCGCTCCATCCGCTTCGGGGTGCGCACGAACTCGGCGAAGGTCTTGGTGAAGGTGGGCTTGCGGGCGCTGTAGCGGTAGGACGAGGCGACCACGTCGAAGGGGTTCCGCTCGACCGCGAACGTGAAGTAGTCGTCCCAGGTCTCGCGCCCGATGACCTCGATGACGCGGCGGGCACCCATGTGGGCGTACGAGCTGGGCTCGGTGTCGTCGTTCTGGGGACCCACTCCCCCGGCGGCGGCGCGCAGCTCCTCGTCCTCGGGACTGATCCGGGTGACGATGTCGGCCGGCCCGCAGTGGCGCGACAGCGCGATCTCCAGGCTGGTGCCGGCGGTCTTGCGGGTCTTGACGAAGACGAAGCGGTGGCGGTGCGAGGCGATCACAGGGTCACGCCTGGTCGTCCTCGTCGGCCAGCTCCTCGCCGTGGGTGCCGGGTCGCGGCGCCCACGGCAGCTCCTTCGCCGGCCTGATGACGATGAGCTTGTCGCCGCGGGCGAGCAGGGAGACCACGGGGTCGAAGTAGCGGTAGACCTTCTCGTCGCGCACCACGGCGATGACCTGGTCGGGCAGCCGCTGGGGCTGCTTGCCGACCTCGGCGACCAGGAGCTCGCGCTCGGCGACCTCGAGCCCCTCGCCGTAGGTCATCAGGTCCTCCATCACCGACCCGAGCATGGGCGACATCGACGACAGCCCGAGCAGCCGGCCGACCGCGTCGGAGGACGTGATCACCGAGTTCGCGCCGGACTGGCGCATCAGCGGCACGTTCTCGTGCTCGCGGACGGAGGCGACGATCCACGCGTCGGGGTTGACCTGGCGCACGGTCAGGGTCACGAGGACGTTGGAGTCGTCGCGGTCCGTCGTGATGATGACGTGGGTCGCCTTCTCGACTCCCGCCTGGCGCAGCACCCCGCGGCGGGTGGCGTCGCCGGCGATGCCCACGAGCTGGTCGCGGTTGGCCTCCTCCATCGCCATGGCGTCGGGGTCGACCACGACGATGGAGCTGCGCTCGTAGCCGTTGTTGAGCAGGGTCTCGATCGCGCTGCGGCCCTTGGTGCCGTAGCCGACCACGACGACGTGCTGGTCCATCTTCCTCTTCCTCCACCGGGAGACCCGGAACATCTCTCGTCCCTGCGAGGCGAGCACCTCGAGGGTGGTGCCGATCAGCAGGACGAGGAAGGCGATACGGGCCGGCGTGATGACGAACGCGTTGACCAGGCGGGCCTGGTCGGTGACGGGGGCGATGTCGCCGTAGCCGGTCGTGCTGAGCGTGACGGTCGTGTAGTAGATCGAGTCGGTGAAGCTGACCTCACCGGTGGGGTCGTTGCCGTCGATGTAGCCGAACCTGTCGAAGTAGACCAGGAGCACCGTGCCGACCAGGATCGCCAGGGCGGCGAGCAGGCGCCTGCTGAGCTCCCACCACGGCGACCGGGTCTGGTCGGGCAGGGAGACCCGCCCCACGCTGGGGTGGACGTTGTCGTCACGCACGGTCGGAGTCTCGCACGCTGATCCGCTCCCGCAGCCGCTGCACCAGCTCCAGCCGGGCCCGCGTCGTGCTCTTCTGCGGGAACACCGTGTCGAAGGCGGCGTTGACCGCGGCTCCGATGAGCACGGCCAGCGCGAGCAGGTAGAGCCACAGCAGCACGGCGATCGGCGCGGCGAGCGGTCCGTAGATCGAGCGCGACTCCGCCGCGGTCACGGTGAGCACCCAGCGCAGCGTGTAGGACCCGGCGATCCAGCAGAAGAGGGCGAACACCGCGCCGGGCAGGTTGAAGCTCCAGGCGGTCCGCACCGGCACCGACACGTGGTAGAGCGTGGCCAGGAAGCAGATGCACAGCACGAGCACGACCGGCCAGTAGAGGCTGTTGACGAAGTCCAGCCGCTCCGGCAGTACCCGGTCGACGAGCGTCGGCCCGGCGACCACCAGCGGGATGCTCACCGCGCCGGTCACCATCGCCAGCACGTAGAGCACGAACGACAGGGCCCGGGTCGCCACGATCCCCCGGTGGCCGCCCAGGCCGTGCATGATCGTGATGGTGTCGACGAAGACGTTGAGCGCCCGGGAGCCCGACCACAGGGCGAGGACGAAGCCGATGGAGATGACGTCGTAGCGCCCGCCGTCCAGCACCTCCTGCAGCGTCGGCGCGATGATCCGGTCGACCGCGCGGTCGGTCAGCGCCTGGCGGGAGACCTCGAGGACGGCGTTGCTCACGTCCTCCACCTGGGTCGCGGTGAACCGCTCGCTCACGAAGCCCACCGCACCGGCCAGGGCGAAGATCAGCGGCGGGACGGACAGCACCGCGAAGAACGCCGCCTCGGCGGCGAGCCCGGTCACCCGGTGCCGCAGGCACGAGCCGACGGTCGTGACGACGATGCGCCAGAGGTGCTCGCGCCACCGCCGCAGCAGGACCTCTGCCCGGCGCGGGGCGGGGGTGTCCTCGCGCGCCTCGACCATGCCGACCACGCTATCGACCGGGTGCCCGGAAGGACCGGACCCGCGCGGCGGTTCGGCCGGTGACGTGGTCCTCGTCACCCGCTGGCCCGGGGGCCTCTACGGTGGCGGCATGAGCACCCCCGGCTCCGACGTCCGCACCGCGACCAACCAGGCGCCCGCCCTCGTCGGGCACAACGTCGTCACCTCCGACCTCGCCCTCGCCGAGGCGCTGGCCCGCCACGGGTCGGCGGCGCTCGTCGAGGAGCTCACCCCGCTGGGCGCCGACGCCGGCACCGCGGAGGCGCGCGAGCACGGGATGCTCGCCAACCGCCACCACCCCGAGCTGGCGTCGTACGACCGCTGGGGCAACCGCGTCGACGAGGTCGAGTTCCACCCGTCGTGGCACTGGCTCATGGAGCGCGCGGTCGGTCACGGGCTGCAGGCCGCGCCGTGGGAGCAGCAGGCGGCGGGCGACCCGCACGCCCACCTGCGCCGCGCTGCCGGCTTCTTCGCGTGGTCGCAGACCGAGCCCGGGCACGGGTGCCCCATCTCGATGACGTACGCCGCGGTGCCGGCGCTGCGGGCCGACGAGGCGATCGCCGAGGAGTGGGTGCCGCTGCTGGCGGCGCGGTCCTACGACCCTGGCGTCCGCAGCCGCTCGACCAAGACCGGGGCGCTGGCCGGGATGGGCATGACGGAGAAGCAGGGCGGCTCCGACGTGCGCGCCAACCAGACGCGCGCGACACCGACGACGGACGGCGGCTGGTACCGCCTCGACGGCCACAAGTGGTTCACGTCCGCTCCGATGAACGACGTCTTCCTCGTGCTCGCGCAGGCGGACGGCGGGATGACCTGCTTCGTCGTCCCCCGCGTGCTCGAGGACGGCACGCGCAACCGCATCGACGTCGTGCGGCTCAAGGACAAGCTCGGCAATCGGTCCAACGCGTCCAGCGAGCTCGAGCTCACCGGCACGCTCGCCCAGCGGCTCGGCGACGAGGGCCGCGGCGTCCGGACGATCATCGAGATGGTCGCGGCCACCCGCCTCGACTGCGTGCTCGGGTCGGCGGCGCTGATGCGCCACGCGCTGGCGGAGGCGTCGTGGCACGTCGCCCACCGCTCGGCGTTCGGCGGGCTCCTCGTCGACAAGCCGCTGATGCAGAACGTCGTCGCCGACCTGGCGGTGGAGTCAGAGGCCGCCACGGCCCTGGCGATGCGGCTGGCGGCCGCCGTCGACCGGCCCGGCGACGCCCACGAGGTGGCGCTGCGCCGCATCGCGCTCCCGCTGGCGAAATTCTGGGTGTGCAAGCGCACCCCGGCGATGGTCGCCGAGGCGCTGGAGTGCCTCGGCGGCAACGGCTACGTCGAGGACTCGGGCCTCCCGCTGATGTTCCGGGAGTCGCCCCTCAACTCGATCTGGGAGGGGTCGGGCAACGTCAACGCCCTCGACGTGCTGCGGGCGCTCGGCCGCGAGCCGGAGGTGCTGCAGGCGTGGATCACCGAGGTCGGCGCGGCCCGCGGGGCCGACAGCCGGCTCGACCGGGCCGTCGACGACACGCTCGCCCTCCTCGGCGAGGGTGCCGGGCTGGAGGCGGGAGCCCGCCGGTTGGCCGGCCCGATGGCGGCCTGCCTCCAGGGGTCGCTGCTCGTGCGGTTCGCCCCCGCCGAGGTCGCCGACGCGTTCTGTGGCAGCCGGTTCGGGACGACGTACGGCGGCACGTTCGGGATGCTGGACAGCGGGTCGCTGCGCGAGGTCGTGGACCGGGCGACGCCCCACCTCTGAGGGCGCTCCGAGCGCCCTGTCAGGGCAGTCCTGACCCCTGCGTCCCCTCCGCGGCTCCGACGCCGTAGCGTGGGCGCGGTCGAGAGGAGTCCCGGATGTCGGGCAAGGGCAGCACGTTGTTCACGGTCGGCACGCTCCTGCGGCACGCGCAGGACGCCGGCGCCCCGGTGCGCCTGCTGGTGCAGGGGACGTGGCTCGACGGCCGCATCGTCGGCGCCGACGGTCTCGGGGTGGTGCTCGACGACGGCAACACCCAGCAGGTGCTCGTCCGCCTCGACGCGATCGTCGCGGTGAGCTTCTCGCGCTCCGACATCGACGACCCCGGCTCCGAGGTGGGCGGCGAGGAGGCGGCGCGACCCCACGGACGCCGCCGGCGCGACCCGATCGAGGCCGGTCCGGTCGGCGGCTGACTGGTCCACACCAGTCGGTGCTCTGTCCCGCAGGCTCCTCGTAGGTTCGTCGAAGTCCTGTCCCACCCTCGTCCCACCCTCGTCCCAGTCGTCGTACGACGACCGCGGACGCCCCTAGGTTCGCCGCACCCACACCGTGTGGGTGATGCCTGGGGGGAGGTGGAGGATGACGAAGATCTCCAGCACCATGCTCAGCGTGGGGACGCTGCTGCGGCGCGCGGAGGACTCCGGTGCCGAGGTCAGCGTCCTGGTGACGGGGAGCTGGCTGCAGGGACGGGTGATCGGCTGCGACGGCATGGGTGCGGTGCTCGACGACGGCGACGGGCAGGCCCTGGTCCGGCTCGACGCGGTCACGGCCGTGAGGTTCCGCCGCGCCCAGATGGAGCACCCCGACGGCACCGTCCGATCGCACGGGGGGACCGAGCGCGGGCCGATCGAGGCGGGCCCGGTGACGGTGCCGCGGCCCTCCCGGGGCGAGCAGCCCCACGAGGTGTTGCCCGGCCTCAGCGCAGCGCCGCGCTGACGACCTCCCGCGCCTCGTCCTGCACCTGGGCCAGGTGGTCGGGCCCGCGGAACGACTCCGCGTAGATCTTGTAGACGTCCTCGGTGCCGCTGGGGCGCGCGGCGAACCACGCCGACTCCGTCGTCACCTTGAGCCCGCCGATCCTGGCACCGTTGCCGGGCGCCTCGGTGAGCTTGCCGGTGATCTCCTCCCCCGCCAGCGTCGTCGCCGACACGTCGTCGGGCGACAGCGCGGCGAGCTTCGCCTTCTGCTCGCGGTCGGCCGGGGCGTCGATGCGGGCGTACGCCGGGTCGCCGTGCTGCTCGACCAGCGCGGCGTAGTGCTGGCTCGGCGTGCGCCCGGTCGCGCCGAGGATCTCGCTGGCGAGCAGCGCGAGCAGGATGCCGTCCTTGTCGGTCGTCCAGGTGGAGCCGTCGTGCCGCAGGAAGGACGCCCCGGCCGACTCCTCGCCGCCGAAGCCGAAGGACCCGTCCATCAGGCCGGGCACGAACCACTTGAAGCCGACCGGCACCTCGACCAGCGGCTTGCCGATCGACGCGGCGACGCGGTCGATCATCGAGCTCGAGACCAGCGTCTTGCCGATGCGCGTGTCCGCGGACCATCCCGGCCGCGCGCCGCCGAACAGGTGGGCGATCGCGACGGCGAGGAAGTGGTTGGGATTCATCAGCCCGGCGTCCGGGGTGACGATGCCGTGGCGGTCGGCGTCGGCGTCGTTGCCGGTCGCGATGGCGTACTCGTCCTTGCGTCCCACCAGCGACGCCATGGCGTAGGGCGAGGAGCAGTCCATGCGGATCTTGCCGTCCCAGTCGAGCGTCATGAACCGCCACGTCGGGTCGACGAGCGGGTTGACGACCGACAGGTCGAGCCGGTGCCGCTCGGCGATCTCGCCCCAGTAGGCGACGCTGGCGCCGCCCAGGGGGTCGGCGCCGATGCGCACCCCAGCATCGCGGACCGCGTCGAGGTCGAGCACCGACGGCAGGTCGTCGACGTAGGTGCCGAGGAAGTCGTAGGACCCGACCGCGGCGCGGGCCTTGGCGAAGGAGACCCGCCGCACGCCCGCGATGTTGCCGCGGATCAGCTCGTTGGCGCGGGCCGCGATCACGCTGGTGGCGTCGGAGTCGGCCGGACCGCCGTGCGGCGGGTTGTACTTGAAGCCGCCGTCCTGGGGCGGGTTGTGCGAGGGGGTGACCACAATGCCGTCGGCGAGCCCGGCGCCGGTCGTCCGCCCCTGGTTGGCGCGGAGGATCGCGTGGCTGACCGCGGGGGTCGGGGTGAAGCCGTCGCGGTCGTCGACCAGCACCGTGACGTCGTTGGCCACCAGCACCTCGAGCGCCGTGGCCCAGGCGGGCTCGGACAGCGCATGGGTGTCGCGGCCGACGAAGAGCGGGCCGTCGTAGCCTTGCTCGCGGCGGTAGTCGCAGATCGCCTGCGTGGTGGCGGCGATGTGCACCTCGTTGAAGGACGTGGTGAGCGACGTGCCTCGGTGCCCGCTCGTGCCGAAGGCCACCTGCTGGGAGACGTCGTCGGGATCCGGCTCGAGGTCGAAGTAGGCCGTCACCAGGTGGGAGACGTCCACCAGGTCCTCGGTGCGGGCGGGCTGTCCGGCTCTCTCGTGGGTGGCCATGGGCCCATCTTGTCGGGTCGCGCGGTGGGTTGGGCAAGACCCCCGGCACGACGCCGTTCCGTGGACGACGCCGGACGGCCGGAGAAAGTGCCGTGTCGGGTGTCGATCCGGGGTGTGCCGGTCCGTCACAGTGGTGAGGCCGCACCCCAGCGGCCCGCGACCTGAAGGAGCCACCGGCGATGAGCCGCTACCTGATCCTGCTGCCCGCCCCCGAGGCCGAGTGGGCCGACCTGCCGCCCGAGGAGCACGAGAAGGGACACCGCTCCCACCAGCAATTCCAGCACGACCTGGCGACCGAGGGGCACACCCTGGTCACCGTGAGCCCGCTCGAGCCCTCGGCGCAGGCGACGTCGATGCGCCCGGACGGTGCGGGCGGCGCGCTGGTGACCGACGGACCGTTCAGCGAGACCGCCGAGCAGGTGGTCGGCTTCTACCTCGTGGACTCGCAGGACGAGGCGGACCTGCGGGCCGCCTGCGAGCGGTTCGCCTCGCGCGGGGAGCACATCGAGCTGCGCAAGCTGGCGGAGTGAAGGAGGAACGAGATGGCTGAGTACACCGTGCTGATCATCGGCGACACCGACCGGTGGTGGACGTCCATGTCCCTGTCGGAGCGCAAGGAGGGCTACGCCCAGTACGCCCGCTTCAACCAGGCCCTGGCCGAGGGCGGGCACACGATCGTGGGCGGGGGCGAGCTGACGAGCACGGCCGACGCGCGATCCATCCCGAAGGGCGGCGGGGCCGTCGTCGACGGCCCCTACGCCGAGTCGGTGGAGAGCGTCGGCGGCTACTACCAGATCGCGACCGACGACTACGACGGCCTCCTGGAGTGCTGCCAGATCATCGCCGCGACCGGCGACGGCATCGAGGTGCGGCCCAACGTCGACCCCGCGGACCGGCCGTCATGAGGTACCTCGTGCTGCTGATGGACGACGGTGCCGAGAAGGTCTGGACCGAGCAGACGCCCGAGGAGCAGGCCGCCACCATGGCGAAGTTCGGCGAGTTCGACGCGGCCTGTGCCGCCCGCGACGGCGTCGAGATCCTCGCGGGCGAGGCACTCGCCGGCCCCGAGGCCGCGACCACCGTCCGCACGCGTGACGGCCGGGTGCAGGTCACCGACGGGCCCTACGCCGAGGCGGTGGAGGGGATGGGCGGGTTCTACCTGGTCCAGGCCCCGGACCTCGACGGGCTCCTGGAGCTGCTGCGGGTGCTGCCCGCGTACGACATCCAGGTCTCGCCAGCGGTGGACATGGGCTGACGGCGCGCATGACCGACGCCGAGGACGCGCTGACCGACGTCGTGCGCGCGGAGTGGGGCCGCCTGGTGGCCCTGCTCCTCAAGCAGTTCCGCCGCCTCGACCTCGTCGAGGACGCGCTGGGCGACGCCGTCGAGGCGGCCAGCCGCACCTGGCCCACCGACGGCGTCCCCACCAACCCGGCCGCCTGGCTGATGACCGCGGCCCGCCGCCGGGTGCTCGACCGGCTCCGCACGGAGGACGTGGCCCGCCGCAAGCAGCCGCTCCTGCTCGTCGACGCCGAGCACCACCAGGAAGGAGCACGCACCATGGCCGACGCCGGCCACCTGGTCGAGGACGACGTGCTGCGCCTCGTGCTCATGTGCGCCCACCCGGCGCTGGCCCCCGAGGCGGCGAGCGCGCTCAGCCTGCGGCTGGTCCTCGGCGTCCCGACGGCCGACATCGCCCGGCTGTTCCTCGTGCCCGAGCCCACGATGGCGGCGCGGATCACGCGCGCCAAGAAGCGCATCGTCGGGGCCGGCATCCCGTTCGCCGTGCCCGACGCCGGCGCGCTGCCCGATCGCCTCGAGACCGTCGCGCAGACCGCCTACCTCACCTTCACCGCCGGCTACTCCCCCGGCACCGGCCCGGACCTGCTGCGCGCCGACCAGTCCGGCGAGGCCATCCGGCTCGTGCGCGTCGTGCTGGGCCTGTGCCCGGACGAGCCGGCGCTCGTGGCCCTCCTCGCACTGATGCTGCTGCAGCACTCCCGGCGCGACGCCCGCATCTGCGACGGCCGGCTGGTGCTCCTCGCGGACCAGGACCGCACCCGGTGGCACCACGACGAGGTCGCCGAGGCGACGCGGCTGCTCGCCCGGCCCCGGCTCGCCGGACCGCTGACCCCGCTGGCGGCGTCGTACGTCCTGCAGGCGCGGATCGCCGCCGAGCACGCCACCGCGCCCTCGGCCGAGGAGACGCGCTGGGACCGGGTCGTGGGGCTCTACGACGTGCTGCTGCAGGTGGCGCCCACCCCGTCGGCCCGCCTGGCGCGGGCCGTCGCGGTCGCCGAGCAGCACGGTCCGGCCGCCGGCCTCGACGCGCTCGAGGGGCTCGAGGTCCCCGAGAGCCACCGGCCCGCGGCGGTGCGGGCCGAGCTGCTGTCCCGCGCGGGGGACGTCGACGCCGCGCGCGCGGCGTACGACCAGGCCATCGCGGCGTGCCGCAACGAGGTGGAGACGGCGTTCCTCCTCGCCCAGCGCGACGCTCTCCCGAGCGCCTAGCCCTCCGGCACCGGCTGCTGCTTGGCGAGGACGGTCAGGCCCTCGTCGACGACGAAGCCGCGCGCCCGGTCGGCGTCCTGGTCGACCCCGATCTGCACGCCGGGCGGCACGACGACGCCCTTGTCGAGGATCGCGTTGCGCACGACCGCACCCTCGCCGATCCGGACGCCGTCCATCAGCACCGAGTCGGACACCTCGGCACCGTCCTTGACCCAGACCGCCGGCGAGAGCACCGACTGGTTGACCGTGCCGCCGCTCACGACCACGCCCGGGGAGAGGATCGAGTTGAACGTCGACCCGGTCGCGCCGCTGGCGCCCTCGACCAGCTTGGCGGGCGGGTGCGGGCCGTAGCTGGTGTAGATCGGCCACGCGGTGTTGTAGAGGTTGAAGACCGGCAGCGGCGAGACGAGGTCCATCTGCGAGGCGTAGTAGGAGCGCATCGTCCCGACGTCGCGCCAGTAGCCGCGGTCACGGTCCGTCGCGCCGGGCACCTCGTTGTCCTTGTAGTCGTATACCGCGGACTCCGACTTGTCGACGAACCACGGCACGATGTCGCCGCCCATGTCGTGCTTCGACTGCTCGCGCTGCGCGTCGCGGGTCACCGCGTCGCGCAGGGCGTCGGCGTCGAACACGTAGTTGCCCATGCTCGCCAGGACCTCCTCGGGCGAGTCGGGCAGGCCCACCGGGTCGGTGGGCTTCTCCAGGAACGCCCGGATCCGCTGGGGACTGCCGGGGTCGACGTCGATCACCCCGAACTGGTCGGCGAGGTCGATCGGCTGGCGGATGGCGGCGACCGTGCAGCCCGCTCCGGACTCGACGTGGTCGGCGACCATCTGCGCGAAGTCCATCCGGTAGACGTGGTCGGCGCCCACGACCACGACGATGTCGGGCTGCTCGTCCGTGAGCAGGTTGAGCGACTGGTAGATCGCGTCGGCGCTGCCGAGGTACCACCGCTTGCCGACGCGCTGCTGGGCGGGCACCGGGGTGACGTAGTTGCCGAGCAGCTGGGACATGCGCCAGGTCGTGGTGACGTGGCGGTCCAGGCTGTGCGACTTGTACTGGGTCAGCACGACGACCTTGAGGTAGCCGGAATTGACGACGTTGGACAGGGCGAAGTCGATCAGGCGGTAGATCCCGCCGAAGGGCACCGCGGGCTTGGCCCGGTCTGCCGTGAGGGGCATCAGGCGTTTTCCCTCACCCCCTGCCAGGACGACGGCGAGGACCTTCTTGCGACTCGGCGTGACTGACATGCCATGAAACTAGCCGTCCGCGGGGGCGCGGTCGACCTCCCTCGGGGCCAGTGTTTGCGGCTAGGTTCGGCTCATGCGCATCGACGTCCTCAGCAAGGAGTACCCACCGGAGGTCTACGGCGGCGCGGGCGTGCACGTCGCCGAGCTGGTGCGCGCGCTCCGGGTGCTGCCCGACGTCGACGCGCGGGTGCGCTGCTTCGGGGCGCCGCGCTCCGAGCCCGGCACGACGGCGTACGCCGAGCCGGAGTCGCTGGTCGGGGCCAACCCCGCGATCCGCACGCTGGGCGTCGACCTCGCGATGGTCGACGACTGCGACGGTGCGGACCTGGTCCACTCGCACACCTGGTACGCCAACATGGCCGGCCACCTCGCCGGGCTGATGCACGGCATCCCCCACGTCGTCAGCGCCCACTCGCTCGAGCCGATGCGGCCGTGGAAGGCCGAGCAGCTCGGCGGCGGCTACGCCCTGTCGAGCTGGGCGGAGCGGACGGCGTACGAGGGCGCCGCCGGCATCGTCGCCGTCAGCGCCGCGATGCGCGACGACGTGCTCCGCAGCTATCCCTCGGTCGACCCCGCGCGCGTCCACGTGGTGCACAACGGCATCGACACGACCGAGTGGGCGCCGGTGGCCGACCCCGACCGGGTGCGCGAGCTCGGCGTCGACCCCGACCGGCCGAGCGTCATCTTCGTCGGCCGGATCACCCGGCAGAAGGGCCTGCCGCTGTTCCTCCGGGCCGCTGCCGCGCTGCCGCGCGACGTCCAGCTCGTGCTGTGCGCGGGCGCCCCGGACACCCCCGAGATCGAGGCCGAGGTCCGCGGCCTGGTGGAGGACCTCGCCGCGACGCGCTCCGGTGTCGTGTGGATCGCCGAGATGCTCCCCCGACGCGACGTCGTCGCGCTGCTGACCGCCGCCACCGTCTTCGCCTGCCCGTCGATCTACGAGCCGCTCGGCATCGTCAATCTCGAGGCGATGGCCTGCGAGACCGCCGTCGTCGCGACCGCCACCGGTGGCATCCCCGAGGTCGTCGTCGACGGCGAGACGGGCTGGCTGGTCCCGATCGAGCAGGCCACCGACGGCACCGGCACCCCGCTCGACCCCGAGCGCTACGTCGCCGACCTCGCCGCCGCCCTGACCGACGCCGTCTCCGACCCCGACCGCGCCCGCGCCTACGGCGTCGCCGGGCGCCGCCGCGCCGAGGCGTCCTTCAGCTGGGGCTCGATCGCCACCCGCACCCTCGACCTCTACCGCTCGCTCGTCTGACGGTCGATCGGACCGAACCACCGTCCGGTCCCGTCCGGCCCGCGTGGGTGCGTCCGTGCCCACGCGTTCGGTCCGTACGACGGCCCTGTGGAGGACCGCCCTGCCGCCCCGGGGCTGCGCCACGCTGGACCGATGGAGATCGCGGACCTGATGCCGGTGCTCGGCGGTGTGGCGACGCGCGACATGCTCGTGCGCCTGACGTCGCGACGCGCGCTGGAGTCGGCACTGACCGCGGGAGAGCTCGTCAGGGTCAATCGGGGCCGGTACGCCGTCCCCGGTGTCCACGAGGGCACAGAGCTCGCCCTGACGGTCACGGGCCACGTGTGCCTCGTCTCGGCGGCTCTCGCCCACGGCTGGAAGGTCAAGGTGGTGCCCGCCGTGCCCCAGATCGCCGTGCCCAAGGACCGGCGCATCGACGCCGCCGTGCGGACCCGCATTGCGGTGACCTGGACGGACCTGCACGACACCCAGGTCGAGGGGCTGGCCACCAACGCGCTGACCACGCTCGCGATGTGCGGTCGACGGCTGCCGTTCGACGAGGCGCTGGCCATCGCCGACTCGGCGCTGCGGGACGGCTTCCCCGTCGCCCACCTCCGGGCGACGGCCGAGGCTGCGCGAGGGCCCGGCTCCGCCCGCCTGAGACGTGTCGCCGCGCACGCCGACGGCCGGTCGGACAACCCCTTCGAGTCGGTGCTCCGTGCCATCGCGATCGACGTCCCGGGGCTCGAGGTCGTTCCGCAGGTGCGCATCACCGGCGAGCTCGGCCTGCGCGTCCGGGCAGACCTGGTCGATCGGCACCTGCGGATCGTGATCGAGGCGGACTCCTTCGAGTGGCACGGAGACCGGACGGCGCTGCGCCGGGATGCACGGCGCTACGACCTCCTGGTCGCCAACGGCTGGACCGTGCTGCGCTTCTCGTGGGAGGACGTGATGCACGACCCGGACTTCGTCCGCGCGGTGCTGCGGGCGACCGTCGAACGGACCCAACGGGCGTCGGCGCGCGTCCTCCCCGCGTGACGGCCGACGAGCGCGAACGGTCGGTCCGATCGACGGCCCGAGGTCCGCGCGCCTACGACGGATCGGGGATGCCCGGCGGGCGGCGCCGGGTCTACCGTGGATCGACCAGGAGGGGTCTACCTCGGGTGGCGCGCCTGGCAGGTCGACCTCGACCCCGTCCACGTGCGCTTCCCGGCGACCCGGCCGGGGAGCGAGCCGGTCAGCTGAGGACGAGTCCGGGGTAGAGCGGGTGCCGGTCGAGCATCTCGGACGAGCGCTTGGTGACCCGGTCGGCGACTCCGTCGCCCAGGACGTACGACGCCTTGCTGGGGGCGCCGGCCTTGGTGGTGCCGGCCTCGGTGTTGGCCAGCACGTCGACGATCAGCTCGGCCACGGTGTCGAACTCGTCGTGGCCGAAGCCGCGGGTGGTGAGCGCGGGCGTGCCGAGCCGGATGCCGGAGGTGTACCAGGCGCCGTTGGGGTCGGCCGGGACGGAGTTGCGGTTGGTGACGACGCCGGCGTCGAGCAGCGCCGACTCGGCCTGGCGGCCGGTGAGGCCGAAGGACGACACGTCGAGCAGGACTAGGTGGTTGTCGGTGCCGCCGGTGACCAGGGTTGCACCGCGGGTCAGGAAGCCCTCGGCCAGCGACTTCGCGTTGTCGGCGATCCGCTGGGCGTAGTCCTGGAACTCGGTGGTCCGTGCCTCGGCGAACGCGACGGCCTTGGCCGCCATCACGTGCGACAGCGGGCCGCCCAGCACCATCGGGCAGCCGCGGTCGACGTCGGCCGCGAACTCCTCCTGCGCCAGCACCATGCCGCCGCGCGGGCCGCGCAGCGACTTGTGGGTGGTGGTCGTGGTGATGTGGGCGTAGGGAACGGGGTTCTCCTCGCCGGTGAAGACCTTGCCCGCGACGAGACCGGCGAAGTGGGCCATGTCGACCATCAGCACGGCACCGACCTCGTCGGCGATCTCGCGCATCTTGGCGAAGTTCACCCGGCGCGGGTAGGCGGAGTAGCCGGCGACGAGGACGAGCGGCTTGAACTCCCGCGCCTTGGCGGCGACGGCGTCGTAGTCGAGCAGCCCGGTCCCGGGGTCGGTGCCGTACTGCTGCTGGTGGAACATCTTGCCGCTGATGTTGGGGCGGAAGCCGTGGGTGAGGTGGCCGCCGGCGTCGAGCGACATGCCGAGCAGGCGCTGGTTGCCGAACTCGTGGCGCAGCTCCTCCCAGTCGGCCTCGGAGAGCTCGTTGACGTTCCTCGCCTGCATCTTCTCGAGATAGGGCGACTCGACCTTGTTGGCGAGGATCGACCAGAACGCCACGAGATTGGCGTCGATGCCGGAATGCGGCTGGACGTAGGCGTAAGGCGCCCCGAAGAGCTCGCGCGCGTGCTCGGCGGCGAGCGACTCGACGGTGTCGACGTTCTGGCAACCGGCGTAGAAGCGGTGCCCGACGGTGCCCTCGGCGTACTTGTCGCTGAACCACGTGCCCATGGTCATCAGGACGGCCGGCGACGCGTAGTTCTCCGACGCGATCAGCTTGAGCGAGGCCCGCTGGTCCGCGAGCTCCTGGCGGGTGGCCTCCGCGATGCGGGGTTCGACCGAGGCGATGACCTCGAGGGCCTGCGAGTACGCACTGCTGATCAGGGAGTCCGTCATGGGCCACAGCCTAGAGGCCGCCGGGCGCCGACGCCGTCGGGGCCGTAGCCGCTGGACACCACCCGGCGGGAACGCCCGCGCGACCCGGTCCGTTGATGACTCGTGGCCCTCCCTTCCCTCGCCGACCAGGCCGAGCGGCTCGTCCGTCTCGGCGTCCACGACCTCGCCGGGATCCCCGCCGATCTCCTGCACGACGCCGCCGCCTCCGCCCCCGCCGCGCACTCCCTGCTGGTGACCTCCGCGCCCGCCTCGGCGCTCGCTCCGCTGCTCACCCTGGGCGACAAGCCCGGCTTCGTCGTCGAGGACATGACCGACGTGGACCACTTCGCCCCCACCGTGGACGTGCCGGCGGCGCCGTACGTCGTCGTGGGGCCGGACCGCGGCGACGACTTCGCCAACCGGACGCCCCAGGAGTCGGTGCCCGAGGTCCTGGCCGCCGGCCGCTCACCGCTGACCCTGGCCGAGGGACTGCACTGGGTGCTGCAGCACCCCGGCGTCCTGGAGCGCAACGCCTGCTTCATGACGCCCGGCTCACGGCTGCGGCGGGCCGACGGGACGTACGACGCCCGCACGCCGGCGCTGTGGATCAGCAACGGCACCGGACGGGACGGCCGCGAGCGCAGGAACGCGCCCAAGCTGGGCTGGTGCTGGTGGGGCAACCGCCACACGTGGCTGGGGATCGGGTCCTGCGAACGGCGTACTCGCGCGTAACCACGGTGTGACCTGGGCCGCACTCTCCGGGGTCTCCCAGCGGAGCCGGATTCCAGGCGTCTCACATCGTGGCAGGCCATCCCACATGACGAGATTTCGCCTTGTGGAACACGTGTCCAACCCCTGAGACTTCTTGACATGGTCACCGCTTCCACCCACGCACACCTTGTGGTCCGACGTCACGTCGACCTCATGCGCGTGGGCAGCGCGACCTGTTGGCATCGCTGACGCCGCCCCTGCATCCCCTTCCGCGCTCACCGTCGCGCGCGGCACTCCTCAGCGAACAGGACTTTCCTGACCATGCCTGACCTCCGGTTCACGCCCCAGGCCGCCCAGCACACCGAGATCCCGCGCCCGAAGCGCGCCGAGGGTCAGTGGGCGCTCGGCTACACCGAGCCGCTCAACAAGAACGAGCAGTCCAAGAAGGACGACGACCCGCTCAACGTGCGGGACCGCATCCTCTACACCTACTCGCGCCGCGGGTTCGACTCGATCGACCCGGCCGACCTGCGCGGCCGCTTCCGGTGGATGGGCCTCTACACGCAGCGCGCTCCCGGCTTCGACGGCGGCAAGACCGCCCAGCTCGAGGAGGAGGAGCTCGACGACCGCTTCTTCATGATGCGCGTGCGCACCGACGGCGCGATCCTGGACGCAGCAGCCCTGCGGGCGCTGGGCGAGGTGTCGACGACCTATGGCCGCAACACCGCCGACATCACCGACCGCAACAACATCCAGTACCACTGGATCGAGATCGAGAGCGTCCCCGCGATCTGGGAGCGGCTCGAGTCGGTCGGCCTCAGCACGCTCGAGGCGTGCGGCGACAGCCCGCGCCCCTTCCTCGGCTCCCCCGTCGCGGGCATCGCCAAGGACGAGATCATCGACGGCTCCGAGGCGCTCGCCGAGATCAAGCGCCGGGCGCTGGACAACCCGGCCTTCTCCAACCTGCCGCGCAAGTTCAAGACCGCGCTGACCGGCCACCCGAGCCACGACGTCGCGCCCGAGGTCAACGACGTGGCCTTCGTCGGCACCGTCCACCCCGAGCACGGCCCGGGCTTCGACCTCTGGGTCGGTGGCGGCCTGTCCACGAACCCGATGCTCGCCCACAAGCTCGGGGTCTGGATCCCGCTCGACGAGGTCGCCGACGCCTGGGAGGGCGTCGCCGGGATCTTCCGCGACTACGGCTACCGGCGCCTCCGCTCCAAGGCCCGCCTGAAGTTCCTGCTCGCAGACTGGGGCAAGGACAAGTTCCGCGAGGTCCTGGAGAACGAGTACCTCCACCGCTCCCTCGTCGACAACCCCTCCCCCGAGGCGCCGATCGCCCAGGGCGACCACATCGGCATCCACGAGCAGAAGGACGGCCGGTTCTACGTCGGCGCCGCCCCCGTCGTGGGACGCATCGACGGCACCACGCTCAGCGCGCTCGGCGACCTCGTCGAGCGCTACGGCGCCCGCGGCGCCCGGCTGACGGCGTACCAGAAGCTCGTCGTGATCGGCGTCGCCGCCGAGGACACCGAGGCGTTCGCCGACGACCTCGAGAAGATCGGCCTCACCGCCCGACCCAGCAACTGGCGCCGCTCGACGATGGCCTGCACCGGCATCGAGTTCTGCAAGCTCGCGATCGTCGACACCAAGGAGCGTGCGCGCCGGCTCGTGACCGAGCTCGAGAAGCGCTTCCCCGACCTCGACACCGACATCTCGGTCAACGTCAACGGCTGCCCCAACGCCTGCGCCCGCACCCAGGTCGCCGACATCGGCCTCAAGGGCCAGCTCGTCATGGACGCCGACGGCCGGCAGGTCGAGGGCTTCCAGGTGCACCTCGGTGGCGCGCTCGGGCTGAACCCCGCGATGGGTCGCAAGCTCCGCGCCCACAAGGTCACCAGCGCCGGCCTCGACGACTACGTCACGGCCGTCGTCAGCGCGTACCTCCAGGACCGGACCGACGGCGAGCGGTTTGCCGCCTGGGTGGCCCGTGCCGACGAGGTCCTGCTGCGCGGGGAGCCGGTGTCGGCCTGATGAGCGAGCGATCCCATGTCTGAACGAGCACAGCCCTTCCACTGCCCCTACTGCGGGGACGAGAACCTGTTCCCCCGTGAGGGTGCGGGTGCCTGGGAGTGCCGCTCGTGCCTGCGCAGCTTCACCGTGCAGATGACCGGGATGATCCCCCACCCCGGCACGGACGGGAGCACCTCATGAGCCTCTCCACGCGGGCCGCCCGCGACTTCAAGGGCACCCACACCGAGGGACGGACGCCGGAGGAGCTCCGCGAGCTCGTCTCCCACGTGGGTGCCGAGCTCGAGCTCGCCCCGGCCGAGGTGATCATCGAGTGGGCCGTCGCCACGTTCGGCGACCGGTTCGCGATCACCTCCTCGATGGGCGACGCGGTGCTCGCGCACCTCGCCTCCACGGTCGCCCCGGGCATCGACGTGGTGTTCCTCGACACCGGCTACCACTTCGTCGAGACCATCGGCACCCGCGACGCGGTCGAGGCCACCCTGCCGGTCAACCTGCGCACGGTCAGCACCTCGCTCACCGTCGCCGAGCAGGACGCGCAGTACGGCAAGGACCTCTACAAGACCGACCCCGACCTCTGCTGCGCGCTGCGCAAGGTCAAGCCGCTCGCCGACACCCTCGCGGACTACGACGCCTGGGCCACCGGCCTGCGCCGCGCCGAGACCCACAACCGCGTGATCGCCCCGGTCGTCGGCTGGGACGCCCGCAAGGGCAAGGTCAAGGTCTCGCCGCTGGCCCGGTGGAGCGACGAGCAGGTCGAGCAGTACGTCCTCGACAACGGCGTGCTCGTGAACCCGCTCGTCCACGACGGCTACCCCAGCATCGGCTGCTGGCCCTGCACGCGCCGCGTCGCCCCCGGTGACGACCCGCGCAGCGGGCGCTGGGCCGGCACCTCCAAGACCGAGTGCGGGATCCACGCATGAGGTCACCCCACGACGTTCTCCACCGGGGCGACAACGCCGTCGTCCCGCAGCACGCCCACCTGCAGCACCACCGCACCACACACGATCGGAGGCACCCCTGATGGCTGCTCCTGCTCTGGTTGCCCTGGCCCACGGAAGCCGGGACCCGCGTTCGGCCGCGACGATCAAGGCGCTCGTCGCCGAGGTCAAGGCGATGCGCCCCGACCTCAAGGTCGAGACGGCCTTCCTCGACCTCTCCAAGCCGAGCTTCGACACGGTCGTGGACCGTCTGGTCAAGGCCGGCCACGACGAGATCGTCGTCGTCCCGCTCCTGCTCACCGAGGCCTACCACGCGAAGGTCGACGTGCCGGAGGCCATCGCGGCGGCCATGGCCCGCCACGAGGGCGTCCGCATCCAGGCCAGCCGGATCCTCGGCATGGAGGCCGCCTTCCTCGAGGTGCTCGACGTCCGCCTCCGCGAGGCGCTCAAGGCCGCCCGGGTCCGCGAGCTCGACGCGCTGGTGCTCGCCGCTGCCGGTTCCTCCGATCCGCTCGCCAACCAGGCCGTCGCGCGCATCGCCCGCACGTGGGGCGCGCGGCACCGGTTGCCGGTCACCGCGGCCTTCGCCTCGGCCGCTCCCCCGGCCGCCGGCGAGGCGGTGCGCGCCTTCCGCGCGGAGGGCAAGCGCCACATCGCCGTCGCGTCGTTCTTCCTCGCGCCCGGCCGGCTGCCCGACCGCGCGACCGAGCTGGCCGTCGAGGCCGGTGCCGTGGCGGTCTCCGACCCGCTCGGAGCCCACCCTGCAGTCGCCCGCGCGATCCTCGCCCGCTACGCGGTGGGCGCCGTCGAGCTCGTCCCGGTCTGACTCCTCACGACGCGAGGTGCTTGAGCGCCTCGCGTCGGGAGAGCCCGCTGAGCCGGTCGTCGTACGTCGCGACGAAGGAGCGGACCCAGTCCGGGTCGGTGCGTGCGTGCTGCCGCAGCGCCCAGCCGAGCGCCTTGCGCACGAAGAACTCGCGGCCGTACGCCGTGTCGTCCAGGTTGGCGACCAGCACCCGCGCCAGCAGGTCGGTGTCGGTGTGCTCGCCGTGGCGCAGCTGCGCGAGCATCGCCGTACGTCGGACCCACAGGGTGTCGTCGTCCACCGACCACCGCTCGATGACCGGTGTCGCGTCCGCGCGGTGGTCGAGGAGGACCTGGCCGACGGGGTGGGCGGCGATCTCGTCGACGACGTCCCACCAGGCGCCGGTGCGGACGAGCTGCTCGAGGAGCGGGAGCAGGTCGGGGTCGAGCCAGGCCCGGTGGGCCTGGTGCCGCAGGAGCGCGATCGCGGCGTACCACTCCTCGCGGTGCTCGGCGTCCTCCCACAGCTCGAGCACCGCTGCCTCCCACTGGGCCCGGTCGACGAAGCGGTGCTCGACCAGCAGGGGGCGCAGCAACGCCTTGAGCGCCGGCGAGCCGAGTCCCACGTAGGGCAGCGCGGACTTCATGTAGGCCTGCTGCTGCGCGGCTCGTCGGGGGTCGCCGGCCCCCGCGAGGGCGGCACGGACGGCACCGACGTAGGTCACCGGCGTCAGCCCACCAGTCGCTCGCGCAGGTGCTCGAGCTGGCGCGCCGGGTCGCCGGTGAGCCCGCCGTGCACGGGTCCGGGCTGGAGCACGGTGCTGCGGGGCGCCTTGAGGAAGCCGAACCGCTGGCCGAGCGACTGCCGTGCCGCCTCGCCGCCGCGCTCGTCGCCGCGGCACACCCAGTCGGTGAACGTGAGGGCGTCGCACACCTGGTCGACGTCGATGCTGGGGTGGAGCGCGCGGAGGCGGTCGGCGTCGACCGACCACGAGACGTCGAGGAAGTCGGTGGCCTGGCAGTGCAGCACGACACCGACGTTGACGAACTCCTCACGCTCCGGGCGCGGCACGCACCGGAGGACGACGTACTGGTAGGCCAGCCTGGTGACGGTCATCGCATCGCCCCCGGGAGCCACTGGCGGGTGCCGAGGCGCGCGACGAGGAAGTCGACGTACGCCGTGCGCAGCTCGTCCGGCGACTCCGCCCCGGGCACCGGCTCGAGCCAGACGTCGGGGACCTCGGCCAGCACCTCGACGAACACGTCACGGTCGAGAGGTGCCGCGATCTCCTCGTCGAGCTCGCGCGCCCGCCCGGCGCACTCCTCGAAGACGTGGCCGGCCACGTCCCACGGTTGCGCAGCGAACTTCGCCGGGTCGGTGACGCCGGATCGCCAGCCGTGGTGGAAGTAGAGCGACGCGCCGTGGTCGATGACCCACAGGTCGCCGTGCCAGAGCAGCAGGTTGGGGTTGCGCCACGAGCGGTCGACGTTGGCGGTGAAGGCGTCGAGCCACAGCACGCGGGCGCCCTCGTCGTCGGCCGCGGTGACCTGACCGTCGACGCCGAACGAGCCGGGGAGGAAGTCGATGCCGAGGTTGGGGCCCACGCTGGCGTTGAGCAGGTCCTGCACCTCCTCGTCGGCCTCGTAGCGGGCGAGCTCCGGGTCGAGGTCGAGGACGACGAGGCGCGGGGTGCGGAGGCCGAGACGGGTGGCGAGGGCACTCACGATCACCTCTGCGACGAGGACCTTGGCGCCCTGACCGGCGCCGCGGAACTTGCAGACGTAGGTGCCGAGGTCGTCGCCCTCCACCACCCCGGGCAGGCTCCCGCCCTCGCGGAGGGGCGTGACGTAGCGGGTGACAGTGACGCTGGGGAGGCCGGAGGAGGTCACTGGACCGGCGTCTCCTCGGCCAGGCGCTCGGTCTCGGCGGCCACGTCGAAGTCGGCGGGCGGCCACTCCAGGTCAAGGCCGCGCAGCGTCTCGAGCAGGAGGTCGCCGACGGCGAGGTTTCGGAACCACTTCTTGTCGGACGGGACCACGTGCCACGGCGCCACCTCGGTGTTGGTGTGCTCGAGCGCGATCTCGTACGCATCGCGGTAGGCCGGCCACAGCGCACGCTCGTCGAGGTCGCCGGGGTTGTACTTCCAGTGCTTCTCGGGGTTGGCCAGCCGCTCGGCGAGTCGCGCCTTCTGCTCGTCGGCGCTGATGTGGAGCATGCACTTGACGACGGAGAACCCCTCGTCGGCGAGCCGGGCCTCGAAGTCGTTGATCGCGCCGTAGCGACGCTGGAGCTCGTCGGCGTCGGCGAAGTTGCGGACCCGGGCGATCAGGACGTCCTCGTAGTGCGAGCGGTCGAAGACCCCGATGTAGCCGGCGCCGGGAAGGGCCTTCTCGATGCGCCAGAGGAAGTCGTGCTGCTTCTCCTCCTCGGTGGGCGCCTTGAAGCTGGTGATGCGGACGCCCTGCGGGTCGACGAGGCCGATCGTGTGGCGGAGCACGCCGCCCTTGCCGCTGGTGTCCATGCCCTGCAGCACGAGCAGCACGCGGCGCTCGGACCCGACGGTCCGCTCGGCCCAGAGCCGCTCCTGCAGGTCGGCGAGCTCGGCACCCATCTCGGCGAGGGCCGCTTGGCCGTCGGACTTGCCGCCGTCGAAGCCGGGCGCCGCGTCGGTCTCGATGGCCGTGAGGTCGACGGGGCCCGTGGGAAGGCGGAGCGCGTCGCGGATGGCTGGGCTCATGGGGTCATCATGGCCCACCGCCGCCGGCGCGGGACGTACGCCGTCGGGTCGACGCGCAGGCCGGCTCTGATCAGTGCCCGAGGGCGTTCGGGTCGACCACCGGCGGCAGCACCGACCACGGGAAGTCGATCCAGCGCTCGGTCGTGCGCCAGGAGTAGTCGGGCCGGATGACCGACTGGGGCTTGTCGTAGATCACGACTGTGCGGGCCTCGGCGACGTGACCCTCGCAGAAGGCGTGCACGAGCTCGAGGGTGCGACCGGTGTCGGCGACGTCGTCGGCGACGAGCACCTTGAGGCCGGACAGGTCGATCGCCGCGGGCGTGGGCGGCAGCATGATCGGGACGTCGAGGCGCTGGTCGACGCCGGTGTAGAACTCGACGTTGACCACCGAGATGTTCTTGACCGCCAGAGCGTAGCCCAGCCCCATGCCGAGGGCCAGTCCGCCGCGCGCGATCGCCAGGATCATGTCGGGACGGAAGCCCGAGTCGGCCACCTCCTGCGCCAGCTCGCGGGTGGCCGTGCCGAAGAGGTCGTACGTGAGGACCTCGCGCTCGCTGCTCACGGGGACCATCCCACCAGAGGTCGACGCGCGTCGGAAGGGCGACCCGACCTCACCCCCCGGACCCCGCGGACCGACCCGAGCGTCATGCGAACCCGACCCCATAGGTGCGGATTCGTATGACGCAGCACGCCGGCCGACCCGACCGAGGGAAAGGGCCAGCGGACGGCACCGCGGCGGGGCCGGCCTGGCCTCAGAAGTCGGGGTGCCCCTCGTCGTCGTCCGCCTCACCGAGCGCCTCGCGGACCACCGAGAACGCGAGCCCGGCGGCGTAGCCCTTGCGGGCGAGGAGCCCGGCCAGTCGGCGGGTGGCGACCTGGTGGTCGAGACCGCGCATCGAGCGCAGCTTCTTGTCGACGAGCGCCCGGGCCGCGGCCCGCTGGTCGGCGTCGTCGATCTGCTCCAGCGCGGTCTTCGAGACCTCGTCGTCGATGCCCTTGCGGCGCAGCTCCTGGGCCAGCGCGCGCGGCGCCAGCCCGCGGCTGCGGTGGCGGCTCTCGACCCACTGGCGGGCGTAGGCGGCGTCGTCGATCAGGCCGACCTCGGTGAACCGGTCCAGGAGCTGGCCGGCGAGGTCGTCGGGCACGCCCCGCTTCGCCAGCTTGTCGGCGAGCTCCTTGCGCGAGCGTGCCTGCCCGGTGAGCGTGTCGAGCAGGATCTTGCGGGCGACGGCCTCGGGATCGGCCTCGAGCTCGGCGGCCGCAGCCTCCTCCCGCGCGAGCCTGGCCGCCTCGCGCTCCTCCCAGGTGCGGGTCCGGCTCCGGCCGCCCTTGCCGGCCTTGCCCTTCCTCCCACCCGCGCGCCCGTCGCGACGACCAGCGTCACCTCCACCGCCCGGACGGGGCGGACGCTGCTCGGTGGGCGTGGGTGGGGTGCTCCCCACCCACGCCTCGACTCCGAGCGCGACGTCGCCGACCCAGTCGGGCGCGGGACGGGTCTCGTCGCTCATCGCGGGTTGCTCGCTCAGAAGTCGTTGACCCCGATGGGCTCGTCGCTCAGGTCGTCGCCGGGCTTGTCGACGGCAGGAGTCACACCGAGCTTCTCGAGGATGAGCTTCTCGATCTCGTTGGCGAGGTCGGGGTTGTCGCGCAGGAAGTTGCGCGAGTTCTCCTTGCCCTGGCCGAGCTGGTCGCCCTCGTAGGTGTACCAGGCGCCGGCCTTGCGGATCAGGCCCGCCTCGACGCCCACGTCGATGAGACCGCCCTCGCGGCTGATGCCCTTGCCGTACATGATGTCGAACTCGGCCTGCTTGAACGGCGGAGCCACCTTGTTCTTCACGACCTTGACGCGGGTGCGGTTGCCGACCATGTCGGTGCCGTCCTTGAGCGTCTCGATGCGACGCACGTCGAGGCGCACCGAGGAGTAGAACTTCAGGGCGCGACCACCGGTCGTGGTCTCCGGCGAGCCGAACATCACGCCGATCTTCTCGCGCAGCTGGTTGATGAAGATCGCGGTCGTGCCGGAGTTGTTGAGGGCACCGGTCATCTTGCGCAGCGCCTGGCTCATCAGGCGGGCCTGCAGGCCGACGTGGCTGTCGCCCATCTCGCCCTCGATCTCGGCGCGGGGCACGAGCGCGGCCACCGAGTCGATGACGATCAGCGACAGGGCGCCGGAGCGGATCAGCATGTCGGCGATCTCGAGCGCCTGCTCGCCCGAGTCGGGCTGGGAGACCAGCAGCGCGTCGGTGTCGACACCGAGGGCCTTGGCGTAGTCGGGGTCGAGCGCGTGCTCGGCGTCGATGAAGGCGACGATGCCGCCGGCCGCCTGGGCGTTGGCCACCGCGTGGAGGGCGACCGTCGTCTTTCCGGAGGACTCCGGGCCGTAGATCTCCACGACACGACCGCGCGGCAGGCCACCCAGGCCCAGGGCCACGTCGAGGGCGATCGACCCCGTCGGGATCACCTCGAGCGGCGCCCGCGTCTCGTCGCCCAGTCGCATGACCGAGCCCTTGCCGAACTGCTTCTCCACCTGTGCGAGCGCGGCGTCGAGGGCCTTCTCGCGGTCTGCTCCAGCCATTGCTGTGTCCCGTCTAGTCGTCGTGTCGTGTGAGGTACGTCTGCGACGCTAGGGCGAGCCACCGACAGTCCCTGATCAGGACGGTCGAACGCTGTGGACAACCTCGCCCCTCGTCGTACCTGTGCATGAACAGTAGCCCGAACAGGTGTTCGACGCGCGCTCCGGCGCGGCGTGTCGGACACGAGCTTCTCCGCCGTCGGACGGCACGACGCGGGCGCCTCAGGAGTGCCGGCGGGTCACGGTGCCGGCGACCACGACGGCAGCGGCCAGCAGTGCTGCGAACGTCGCGAGTGCGGGGTACCCGAACGCGCCGACGATGACCCCGGCGAGGGCTCCACCGCCGGCCGCGGTGAGCGACATGGCCATGTCGGAGGTGCCCTGGACGTCGGTGCGGGCGTCGATGGGCGTGCGGTCGGCGATGACGGTGGACGCGGCCACCGTGGCGCACGACCAGCCCAGGCCGAGGAGGAAGAGCCCCGCGAAGATCTGCCACGAGGTGCCCTGGGGCGAGAGGCCGCACAGCGCCAGGGACACCAGCAGGACCACTCCCCCGGTGACCAGGACAGCAGACCGGCCGACCCGGTCGGCGGCCCAGCCGACGAGCGGGGAGAAGGCGAACATGCCGAGCACGTGGATCGAGATGACGAACCCGATGATCTCCAGGTGCGCGCCGCCGTGCTCCATGTGGAGCGGGGTCATGATCATGACGGTCACCATCGCGGCGTGGGCGCAGGCCATCGCCACGACCGCGGCCCCGATGGCCGGCACGTCGCGCACCACGGCGACGAACCGGCCCCACGACCGTCCGCGGGGCTCGGGCCCGGCGCTCGGCACGGCGCCGGCCGTCTCCTGGGCGAGCAGCAGCGGGTCCGGGCGCAGCCGCCACCACACCCACCCGGCGGCGACGAGGAGGACGACCGCGCCGATGGCGAAGCCGCCGGTCAGCTCGGGCACGCCCAACGAGCGGGCGACGTCCGCGCCCACCCCGGTGAGGTTGGGGCCGGCGACGGCGCCGATCGTGGTGGCCCACACGACGAGCGACAGGGCCCGGGCGCGGTGCTCCTGGGTCGCGAGGTCGGTGGCGGCGTAGCGCGACCCGTTGTTGACGGCCGTCGTGGCGCCCAGCATGAGCGCCCCGAGCAGCAGGACCGCCATCGAGTCGACGACGCCGGAGACGACCGCCAGGACCGCACCCGTCGCGCCGATCAGGTAGCCCGCGACGAGGCCGACGCGTCGCCCGCGGCGGCGCATGACGCGCGCGAGCCCGTAGGCGGCCGCGGCGGTGCCGAGGACCTGGAAGGTCTGCGCGAGACCGGCCATCGTCTCGCTGCCGGAGATGTCGCGCGCGAGCAGGGAGGCCGTCGCGACGCCGATGGTGACGCCGACGGCGCCGACGGCTTGGGACACGACGAGGGTGCGGACCGTACGACGCTGGACGTCCGCGACGGTCAGGCCGGCGGCGAGCCGGGTGGTCACCGCTCGGTGTCCGGCAGCTCGAGCTGGCGGCGCACGGCGGCCCACACCTGCTTGGGGGGCATGCCTGCGTCGAGCGCCTCCCGGGTGGTGCGGCCGTCGAGGTCGCGCACGACGGTGAGCTCAGCCCAGGTGCGGGAGTAGGCCCGTCCCAGGACCTCGTCGAGCCGTGCCCAGAACTCGGTGTGCCTCATGGCGACACCCCATCACGGACCGCCGACAGCTCGAGCCAGGTCTCCCCCCGGTCGCCCCCGAGGCCCTGCCGGACCACGACGTCGCCCCAGCCCGAGGCGCGCACGACCACCTCGACGGCCGGCGCCCGCCAGTAGGTGAAGTGCCGCGGTCCGCTGATCGTCCCGTGGGTGGACCAGCCCTCGCCGTCCCCCTCCTTGAGGGACATGCGGAGGAGCCCACCGGGCCGGGTCACCTCGGCCAGGCGGCCCAGCACCGTTCGCAGGTCGGCGCGTGCGACGTGCAGCAGCGACGCGTTGGCCCACACGGCGTCGTACGGCCCGTCGGGTGAGGTCAGGTCGTCCACCAGGGGGTCGAGCCGGTCGCACGCGTGGCCCTGCTCGCGCAGCAGCTCGACGAAGGCGGGCGTGACGTCGGTGCGTCGCACGGCGAGCCCGAGCTGCTCCATCAGCAGCGCGTCACGGCCGCCCCCGGATCCGATCTCGATCACGCGAGCGCCCGGTCCGATCCGGGCGGCGAGGTCCTCCAGGTCGGCGCGCACCGGGTCGGGCACGGTCGCGGTGCGGGCGGCGTACGCCGCTGCGTCGCGGTCGTAGGACCGGACCGTCTCGCTGGTCACCTCGGCGCCGCCACGTCGTGGAGGTGGTGGACGACGTCGTGCAGGTGGTAGCGGCCGAGGCTCTCCACGGTGAACTCGTCACCGTTGGACCTCCGGCCCCGGCGGTCACGGCCGGCGCCGGTCACGGAGGCGTAGAGCGCGGCCACCGCGCGGGCGGCCTCGACCAGCTCGGCCGCCACCGTCGCGGGGTCCTGGCTGCCGTAGGCGCCCTCGACGGCGGTGGCGTCCTGGTCCCAGTTGGCGAAGGTGGGGTCGTCCTCGGCGAGCATCAGGCGCACGCGCTCGGCGAACAGCAGGTGCACGTCGCGGACGTGGCAGCCGTACTCGAGCGCCGACCAGACCCCGGGGCGCGGGCGGACGGCGACGTCACCCCCGCCCAGCACCCGCGCCCACGCGGACGCCGTCGTGACGAGGAGGTCGGGCAGGTCCGACACGTCGTGGGCGGAGGCGTCGAAGCCGCACTCCGGGCACGGCCGCTCGAGCACCCAGGTCCAGTCCTTCGTGTCGGGCGTGATGCTCATGGCCGTCATCCAACCAGTCCCGCCGGCGGTGACAATGTCTGGAATGGACATCCGTCGCGCACTTCCCGCCGACCTGCCCGCCGTCGCCGAGATCTACGGTCGGGAGGCCCGCGAGGGTCACGCCACCTTCGACCTCGACCCGCGCCCGATGGACGTGTGGGAGGCCAAGCTGCGCGACGTCGGCGACCACTTCCTCGTCGCCGACGACGGCGGCGTGGTCTGCGGCTACGCCATGTCGTCGCCGTTCCGGCCGAAGCCGGCCTACGCCCACACCCGCGAGACGACCGTCTACGTCGCTCCCGGGCAGCAGGGACGCGGCGCCGGCCGCGCCCTGTACGACGACCTGCTGGCACGCCTCGCCGACGACGGGGTCCACCTGGTCGTCGCTGCCGTGGCCCTGCCCAACCCCGGCAGCCTGGCCCTGCACCGCTCCTGCGGCTTCGAGGAGGTCGGCGTGATGCGTGAGGTGGGCCGCAAGCAGGGCCGGTGGATCGACGTCGCCTGGTGGCAGAAGGTGCTGGGCTGACGCCGCCCGGTCAGGAGGTCAGCCCCCGAGCTCCACGGTGGTGCAGGCCAGGCGTGCGCCCGCCGCGCCCGTGACTGCGTTGGTCGGCAGGGCGTGGATGACGACCGATCCCGCACTGCCGGGCGCGAAGGCCCACGGCACCGTCGTCGTGGCCACTCCCCGACCCTCGTCGTCCGCGGTGACGTCGAGCCAGACCTCGCGCTGCGCGAGCGGCACGCTCGGGTCGGTGGAGTGCTGGTAGTGGCCGCCGGAGGCCAGCGGGTCGGACCCACAGGTCCCGGTGTGCACGTGGGCGCCGAACGTCCGGCCGGGCGGCAGCCCCGTGACCATGAGGCGGACGCGGGTCGTCCCCTCGGACGACCAGGCGTGCACCTGCGTCCTGATCTGGTCGTACGCCGTGTCGTGCACGACCGTCGGCCCGTGGCCGTGGTCCACCGCGACGCCCCCCGCCATGGCTGCTGCCGGCACCGCGACCAGCACGCTCGCCGCCGCCAGTCCTGCTCTCTTCCGGTACATCTGGGTCCTCCTCGGGTCGGCGTGCACGAGAGGTGCACGGCGGCGGACCGGGACGGCCCGCCACGAAGGAGTGGCTCCGGACCGGGTGTTCGGTTCACGCCCGGTCTGGACCAGTGCGAGACGTGACGACTCCTGCGAACCGATCATGGGCGTCGCTGCCACAAGGAGACGTGATGGGAGAGGTGCACGACGGCTGGAGCCCCGAGCAGGGGTACGCCGCCTGGAGCGACGCGCAGCTGGTCGACGCCGTGGGGGCGTCCGACCGCGGCGCGCTGCACGAGCTCTTCGCGCGCCACGAGCCGTGGCTGGCCACCCGCCTGTCCCGGCGGTGCGCCGACCGCGCGCTGGTCGACACGGCCGTGCAGGACACGTTCCTCGCCGTCTGGCGCAAGCCGCAGGGGTGGCGCGGCGAGGGGGACGTGGCGGCGTGGCTGTGGGGCATCGCCGTCCGGTCGCTGCTGCACCAGCTCCGCCCCCGCGCCAACGTCCTCGAGCGCCTGCGCAACCTGCGCAGCAGCCCGGCGACGTCCGCGGAGGAGGAGGTGCTGGCGCGCGTCGAGCACAGCGACGTGGGCGTCGCGTTCGCGCGCCTCTCCCCCGACCTCCAGGCGGTCGTCCAGGCGACCGTCCTCGACGGCCTCACCACGCGCGAGGCCGCCGCGCTGCTCGGCATCCCGAGCGGCACCGTCAAGAGCCGGATGAGCCGCGCTCGCACCGAGCTGAGGGAGGCCCTGCTGTGACGCAGACCTGGCACGCCGACGAGGAGGCGCTGCGCGCGTGGGCCGACGGCTCCGCTGCGCCCGTCCCCGCCGCCTCGCTCGAGGCACACCTGCTCCGCTGCGACGAGTGCCGGCGCCGGATGGCCGCGCTCGCGCCGGCCACCCCCGGCAGCGACGTCGTACGCCGCTGGGACGCGCTGGCCGACCGGATCGACCGGCCGCGCTCCAACCCGCTGCTGCGCCTCGGCCTCGCCACGCCCGGGCTGCGTGCCGCCTGGCTCACCTCGATCCTGCTGCTGCTCACCCTGCCGGTCGTCGTGTCCGTGCTCGACGTCCGGCTGCCCGTGTTCATGGCGCTGGCGCCGGTCGCCCCGCTCGCCGCGGTGGCGCTCGCCTACGGTCGTCACGCCGAGCCGGCCGGAGAGCTCGCGCTCGCCACCCCGACCGCCGGCCTCCGCGTCGTGGCCGCCCGGGCCGTCCTGGTGGCCCTGCCTGCCGTGCCCGTCGGCGTCGGAGTGGCCCTGCTGCTCGGGCTGCCCACCGCGATCGCCCTCGGCTGGCTGCTGCCCGGTGCCGCGCTGGCCGCGCTGGTGGCCCTGTCCGGCACGACCCGGCTGGACCCCTCGGTCGTCGCCGCGACCCTGGGCTCGCTGTGGGCGGTGGCCGTGTCCTGGCCCGCCGCCTCGCGCAGGGTGCCCGCCGACGTCGTGAGCCACCTGGTCGCCTCGGCTCCCGCCCAGCTCACCGCCCTGGTGGTCGCGCTCGCCGCGATCGCCCTCACCGTCGCTCGCCGCGACACCGTCGCCTACCGGAGGACCGCATGAGCACCACCCGCACCGACGCCGCCACCCAGGCGCCCACCGGCACGCTGATCAGCGCGGCCGGCATCACCAAGGCGTTCGGCTCCCAGCGCGCCGTCGACCACGTGGGCCTGACCCTCGGACGAGGCATCGTGGGGGTCCTCGGGCCCAACGGCGCCGGCAAGACGACGCTGCTGCGCATCCTGGCGACCGTGCTCGCCCCCGACCGCGGGACCCTCTCGCTGCTCGGCCTCGACCCGGCCCACCCGGGCGCCCGCACCGAGGTGCGACGCAGGCTCGGCTACCTCCCGCAGTCGCCCCGGCTCTACGGCGGGTTCACCCCGCTCGAGATGGTCGACTACGTCGCCATCCTCAAGGAGCAGACCGACGCGGCCCGGCGTCGGCACGAGGCGGTGGCGGTGCTCGAGGCCGTCGGCCTCACCGACGTCATGCACAAGCGGATCCGCGCGCTGTCGGGCGGCATGCAGCAGCGCGTCGCGCTGGCGTCCGCGCTCATCGGCGCCCCGGAGCTCCTCGTCCTCGACGAGCCTGCCACCGGACTCGACCCGGAGCAGCGCATCGCGCTGCGCTCCGTCCTCGCCGAGACCTCGCACCGCGGCTGCGTCGTGCTGTCGACGCACAACACCGCCGAGGTCGCGGCCCTGTGCCAGCAGGTCCTCGTCATGGACCGCGGCCGGATCTGCTGGTCGGGGACACCCACCGAGCTGGCGGGCGAGGCCGAGGGCCGGGTCTGGGAGTCCGACGTCGAGGAGCCCACGGCGCTCCGATCGTGGCTGACCGGCCCCGGCACGCGCCGCCACGTGGGCACCCTGCCGGACGGCGCCTCGCCGGCCGTCCCCACCGTCGACGACGGCTACCTGCTCGTGACGAGGCTGACGCGATGAACACCGCGCTGGTCCAGGCCGCCCTGCCCACCGCGCGAGCCATCCGCTGGGCGCCCGCGGTCTGCCTCGCGGGTGTGCTCGTCGCTGCGACCGTGCTCGCCCGGTCCGCCGGCCGGCCTGCGGACGTCGTCCTCGCCATCGCCGCAGCCGGCCTCGCGGCGACCGTCGTCTCCGGCCTCCACGACCCGGCCGCCGGACTGCTCTCGGCTGTGCCGGTGTCGCTCATGCAGCGTCGGGGCCTGCGCCTCGCCCTGCTCGGGCTGCCGGTCCTCGCGGTGTGGTTCCTGCTCGACTCGCTGACGACCGCGCGGCTGTCCGGGCCCGGTCCGCTGCTCGCCGTGATGGCGTGCGGCGTGGCCGTCGCCGTGTGGGCGCCGCAGCGACGGGCCGTGGTGCTGGGGGCATCCACCCCGGTGGTGCTGTTCGCCCTCCACCAGTTCCTGCCGGGTGGAACCGTCTCGGACGTCCTCGGGTGGTGGCTGACGGAGCCGTGGTGGGTGCTCGCGGCCGCGACCCTTCTCTGCATCGCGGGGCGGCGGCGATGAGCACGACGACCGCCAGGCCCGTGTCCGCCGGGTCGGCGCCCGCGACGGTGACCCGCGCGCTGGTCGTCACCGAGGCGCGCCGGATGCTGCGCAACCCGGTGCCCTGGGCCTGCCTGGCCCTCTCCGTCTGGGCGCTGTGGACCGTCCGGCCCGAGCCGGGCGAGTGGCCGGGCTCGTCCTACGAGAGCATCGTGCCCGCCGTCACGCCCCTGCTGTTCGGCATCTCGGTCGCCGTGGCCGTGCCCTTCCACCGGGCTCGCCACGACGTCGCCCCGGCCGCACCCGTCCCCGAGGTGCGCCGGACGCTCGCCCGGCTGCTGGCAGCCCTGCCCCTCGTCGCGATGACGGTGGCGTACGCCGTCCTGGTCGCGTGGCGCGAGCGGGACCTCGGCGGGCTGTGGCTCGGCATGGAGCCCGGTCGCACGACCGAGGCGTTCCACACCACCGCCGAGCTCTCCCAGCTCGTCGTCCTCGCCCTCGTGGCCGTCGCGCTCGGGGCCGCCCTCGGACGGCGGACGTCGCGGCTCGTGGCGCTGGTGCCCGCGCTCTTCGTGCTGTGGTTCGTCGTCAGCGTCTACTGGCTCTTCGGCATGCCGTCCGTGACGCCGTTCTCGGTGATCCAGGTGCAGCCCGTCCACCTCCCGGCCGGCACACCCGCGACCGACCCTCTCAGCCTCCCGTCCGACTGGCTGCTCGTCGGGTCGCCCCACACCACCGGCGGCGGGTGGGAGCGGCAGTGGGTGTCCGCGGCCCTCGCGTGGTGGCACGACGTGTGGCTGCTCGGGATCGCGGCGCTGCTGCTCGCCGTGGCCTGGCCACGGCCGGGCCGACGGGTCCTGCTCGCCGCCGGCGTGGTCCTCGCCGTGGCCGGAGTCGTCGGCCAGCAGGTGGTGATCCCGTGAGGCGGCGCCTGCTCCTCGTGCCCCTGGCCGTGGCGGTCCTGGCCGCCTGCAGCCCCGCGGCCTCCGACGTCGACGGCGAGGTGTTCGCCCGCGGCCCGATGGCGCCGGCCGCCGACAAGAGCCCCGACGCCGTCCCGGTCGTCGTCGACACCGACCTCGCGCCCGACGACCTCGCGGCACTCGCCCTGCTGCTGCGCCACCCCGACGTGCGCGTGCTCGCCGTGACCGTGCCGCAGACCGGCGAGCTGGACTGTCGGGGCACCGACCTGCTCGGCGACTTCTTCCGAGCGCTCGAGACGGCGCCGCCGCCCGTCGCGTGCGGAGCCACGCCCCGCGGCGAGGACGGCGTGATGTTCCCGCCCGAGTGGGGCGCCGGCGCCCTGATGAACAGCGGGCTCCGGCGCGACGATGGTGCCGGTGGCGGCGGTGACGGTGGTGACCTCACCCCGGTGCGCACGCCCTCGGCCGAGCTCATCGCCCGGCTGGCGCGGCGCCACCCCGGGCTGCAGGTCGTCGCCCTGGCACCCCTGACCGAGGTGGCCGCCGTCCTGCGGGAGCACCCGGCGGCGTACGCCCGGCTGGGCGGCGTCACCACCATGGCCGGCACCGTCGACAGCGAGTCGCACGCCGACGGCGTGGGCGAGTGGAACGCCGGGGCCGACCCGGTGCCGTTCGCGGAGGTGCTGGCCGGCCCCGTGCCGGTGACCGTGGTCCCCGACGACCCGGTGCCGGTCGGTGCCCCGGACGGCCTCGCCGGCCCGGTCGTCGGCGGGCTCGGGCGCGTCCCCGGGTTCGAGTCCCCGAAGTACTGGGACCTCGCCACCGCGGGCACCTTCGTGGACGGCTCGGCCGCGACCACCGAGTCGGGCACCTGGGCTGTCGACACGACCGGCGACCGCGGCCGGCTCCGGCGTACGGGCGACGGGCCGGTCCGCGTCGTGACCCGCCTCGACGCGGCGGCCCTCGACGAGGTCTACCGCGACGTCTTCGGGTGAGCGGGCCAGCTCAGGCCAGTCCGAGACGGGCCGTCGACACCTCGCGCATCTCGACCTTGCGGACCTTGCCCGTGACGGTCATCGGGAACTCCTCGACGACCATCACGTAGCGCGGGATCTTGTAGTGGGCGAGCCTGCCGGTCGCGAAGGCGCGCACCGCGTCGGCGTCGAGCGGCTCGCTGCCCGGGCGCATCCGCAGCCACGCGCAGAGCTCCTCGCCGTACTTCTCGTCCGGGACGCCGACCACCTGGACGTCCTCGATGTCGGGGTGGGTGTAGAGGAACTCCTCGATCTCACGCGGGTAGATGTTCTCGCCGCCGCGGATGACCATGTCCTTGATCCGCCCGGTGATCCTGACGTAGCCGTCGTCGTCCATCACGCCGAGGTCGCCGGTGTGCATCCACCCCTCGCCGTCGATCGCCTCGCGGGTCTTCTCCTCGTCGTCCCAGTAGCCGAGCATCACCGAGTAGCCGCGGGTGCAGAACTCCCCCGCCTCGCCGCGCGGGACCGTCTCGCCGGTGACCGGGTCGACGATCCTGACCTCCAGGTGGGGGCAGACCCGGCCGACGGTGCCCACCTTGCGCTCGAGCGAGTCGTCGGTGCGGGTCTGCGTCGACACCGGCGACGTCTCGGTCATGCCGTAGCAGATCGTCATCTCGTCGATGCCGGCCGCGATGAGCTTCTTCATCATCTCCTCCGGGCACGGCGAGCCCGCCATGATCCCGGTGCGCACCGAGGACAGGTCGTAGCCGTCGAGGTCGGGCAACGCCCACTCGGCGATGAACATCGTCGGGACGCCGTAGAGCGAGGTGCACCTCTCGTCCGAGACCGCCTTCAACGTCAGCGCCGGGTCGAAGCCGGGCGCCGGGATCACCATCGCGGCCCCGTGGGTGGAGCAGGCGAGGTTGCCCATGACCATGCCGAAGCAGTGGTAGAAGGGCACGGGGATGCAGACGCGGTCCGCCTCGGTGTAGCGGCACACCTCGCCGACGAGGTAGCCGTTGTTGAGGATGTTGCGGTGGCTCAGGGTCGCGCCCTTGGGGAAGCCGGTGGTGCCGGACGTGTACTGGATGTTGATCGGGTCGCCCGGCGCGAGGGTCGCGGCCCGGGCGGCCAGGTCGTCGGCGGACACGCCCTCGCCGTCGGCCAGCAGGCCGCCCCAGCTCTCCTGGTCGTCGAGGTAGACCACGCGCTCCAGCGCCCGGTTCTCCGCGGCCGTCTCGTCGACCATCGAGCGGTAGTCGCTCGTGCGGAACGACGTCGCCGCGACCAGCAGCCGCATTCCCGACTGGTTCGCGACGTAGGAGAACTCGTGCGTGCGGTAGGCCGGGTTGACGTTGACCAGGATCGCGCCGACCTTCGCCGTGGCGAACTGGACCAGCGTCCACTCGGCGCTGTTGGGCCCCCAGATGCCGACGCGGTCGCCCTTCCCGATGCCGGCACCGACCAGCCCGCGCGCCACGGCGTCGACGTCGGCCTGCAGCTCCGCCCAGGTCCAGCGCCTGCCGCTCGCACACTCGATGAGCGCCTCGCGGTCGGCGTACGACGCGGCGGTGCGCGCGAGGTTGTCGCCGATGGTCTCCTCCAGCAGTGCCGGGGTCGACTCGCCCTTGGTCCAGGAGTCCGTGCTGCTCGCCATGCTCCCGAACCTAGCCCGCGAGCCCGCTCAGGTCAGCAGCAGCTTGTCGAGCCGGCGGCGTACGACGAGCAGGCCGAGGATGCCCATCACGACGAGGTAGACCACGGAGATCGCAGACTCCCACGTGATCACGCCGGTGGTGAGCTCGCGGCACAGCACGACGCCGCGGTAGAGCGGGGTGGCCTCGACGACCCAGCGCAGCACGCCGTCGCCGAACGCCTCGACCGGGAAGAAGGTGGCCGAGAAGAGGAACAGCGGCATCTGCGCGAGCGTGATCTTGTCGAAGTCCTGCCAGCTCGTCATCCACGTCGTCACGGCCATGCAGACCGCGGAGAAGGCGAAGGCGATGAGGATCGCGGCCGGCAGGGCCAGCACGGCCCACCACGAGTGCGTCAGGCCCATCAGCGCCATCACGACGAGGAAGGCCGCGGAGTAGACCGAGCCCCGCATGAGGCCCCAGGTGATCTCGCCGCGCGCGATGTCACCGGTCGACAGGGGCGTGGCGAGCATCTGGTCGTAGAGCTTCTCGTACTTCATCTTGAAGAAGACGTTGTAGGTCGAGTCGAGCAGCGCCCCGTTGAACGCGGACGTCGCGAGCATGGCCGGGGCGACGAACTCGGCGTACGGGATCGCCTCGCCGTGGAACTCGAAGGTGTCGATCAGCTGGCCCACCCCGATGCCGATCGAGAACAGGTAGAAGACCGGCTCCAGGAAGCCGGTGATGAAGAGCTTCCAGGCGTCCTTGTAGACGACGTAGTTGCGCAGCACCAGCACCTTGGTGGCCGCGGCCGGCGTCAGCGGGGCCGGGATCCCCTCGACGAGCGCCATGTCAGACCTCCAGCCGGCGGTCGAGGTTGCGCACGGCGAGGAACCAGCCGACGACGGTGAGGGTGACGAGCACGGTCACGTTCAGCGCGGCGAGCGCCCAGTCGATCCGGTCGACGCAGAACATCCGGGACAGCGAGACGCCGTGCCACAACGGGGTCAGCCGGGCGACCCACTCCAGCACCGGCCCCAGGTTGCTGATCGGGAAGAAGGCACCGGAGAAGAGCGTCAGCGGGATGACGCCGAGCCGGAACAGCAGGCCGAACCCCTCCTCCGACTTCAGCCGCGCGCTGTAGGAGAAGACCAGCGTGGTGAACGCGAAGCCGACGAGCACCTGCGAGAGCCACGCCAGGATCGGCCCCCACCACGTCGCGAAGACGCCGAACGGCGCGATCACCAGCATGAACACCGCGCACGCCGAGGCCACCCGGAACATCACGAACGCGACGTAGGCGTTGACCAGGTCGCGCACGGCCAGCGGCGTCGCCAGCTGCGCGAAGAACGTCTTGTGCCACTTGATGGACCCCATGACGGGGTACGTCGACTCGCTGACCGCGATCGTCATGGCGTGCGAGGCGACGAGGCCGGGGACCACGAAGGCGAGGTAGGACGACGCGCCCTCGAGCCGGTCGGGGTCGCCCTCGATGAACCCGCCGAGCAGGACGCCCATCGCCACGACGTAGAGCAGCGGGGTCAGGAAGCTGCTCACCACTCCCCCGCGCCACGTGCGCTTGAGGACCGTGAGCCAGTAGTCGTACTGCCGGGCCATGCCCTCCCACGCCGAGAGCGAGCCGGTGGGGCGCACCGGGCGGGCCGAGGTCGTCGGGGGCTTCGTGCCGGATGCCGTGTCGGATCCCGTGTCGGATGCCATGTCTGATGCCATCAGTCCGCCAGGCTCCGGCCGGTGAGACGCAGGAAGACGTCCTCGAGCGTGGACCGCCGCACGAGGGTGGCGATGGGGTGCAGGCCGCGGTCGAGCACGGCCGTGACGACGTCCTCGCCGTGGTCGCTGTAGACGAGGAGCCGGTCGGGCAGGACCTCGATCCGCTCGCCGAGGTCCTCGATCTTCTCCGCCAGCGCCTCGTGCTCGCCGACACCGAAGCGGAGCTCGGCGACCTCACGGGTGGAGTGGGCGTCGATCAGCTGCCGCGGCGACCCCTCGGCCGCGATGAGGCCCTTGTCCATCACCACGAGGCGGTCGCAGAGCTGCTCGGCCTCGTCCATGTAGTGGGTCGTGATCACGAGCGTCACCCCGGCCTGCTTGAGCCGGAACAGCTGGTCCCACAGGACGTGTCGGGCCTGCGGGTCCAGGCCGGTCGTCGGCTCGTCGAGGAGCAGCAGGTCGGGGTTGTTGATCAGGCTGCGGGCGATCGTCAGGCGGCGCTTCATGCCGCCGGAGAGGTCCTCGACCTTGGCCTTCGCCTTGTCCGTGATCTGCGCGAATTCGAGCAGCTCCTGGGCGCGCTCGCGGCAGGTGGCGCGGTCGATGCCGAAGTAGCGGCCGTAGATGTAGAGGTTGTCGAACACGTTGAGCTCGTTGTCGAGCGTGTCCTCCTGCGGGCACACGCCGAGCCGGCCCCGGATCGCGGGACCGTCGGTGGCGGGGTCCATGCCGAGGATCCGCAGCTCACCCGAGCTCACCGGGCTGACCGACGCGATCATCCGCATCGTGCTCGACTTGCCGGCGCCGTTGGGCCCGAGGAAGCCGAAGGCCTCGCCGCGGCGCACCTCGACGTCGATGCCCTTGACGGCCTCGAAGTCCCCGAACGCCTTGCGCAGTCCCCGTGCCGAGATCATGGCTTCTGTCACAGGCGTCGACCCTAGATCATCTGCTCGCACTTCGGGCGAGGACGAAGGTCTGCACCGGTCCCGACCCGCTGCCCAGGAAGCCGTCCGCCCGCATCTGCTCGACCTGGTCGCGGATCGACCCGTCGGTCGAGGCGTCCGCAGCGGCCGCCCCGCTGACGTAGTGGTCGAGGGAGTGGTTGTCCACGACGTCGTGCGTGCCCTCGTCGAAGAGGACGGTCGTGCGCCGCGGCTGGTCGGGGTTGTCCTCCCCGTCGAGCAGCGGCACGGCGTCCCCGCGGTTCTCGAGGTGGAGGGCGGACGTCCCCGCGGGGAGCGCCTCGACCTGAGCGGTCGGCGCCCCGGCGGTCACGACGTGCTGGACGGTGAAGTGGCGGGCGAACTCGGCGTCGGCGGCGAGCGCCGCCGAGACCATGCCGCCCTGCGAGTGACCGACGAGCATGACCTGCTTGCCCTCGAGACCGGCGTCGAGCATCGCCTGCTGCACGCCGCGACCGTAGGCGTTGTCCATCCCGCCGATGAGCTGGAGGTTGGTCTCCATGTCGCGGACCAGGCCTCCCGGGCCCGGCAGCGGACCCATGTCGTCGGTGCCCGGGAGGTAGACGATGTAGCGGTCGTCCGGCTCCTCGCCGACGCGCTGCACCTGGATCGCGCCGTGCAGGTCGGCCCGGCCGCGACCCTCGTCGAGGTCGTTGGTCATTGACAGCTGCTCGACCAGGCTGCGCAGGCTGTCGGGCTGCGCCACGCCCGCCCCACCCTCGACCCCCGGAACCTCGGTGACGGTCACGTCCGTGTCGTCGCCGAGCAGCACGGCCATCAGCCGGGCGGCGTCGTTGGTGGTGGCGCCGTGGACGGGCCCGTCGCCGGCCCCGGTGAGCACGGCGCTGCCGGTGACCAGCCCGCCTGTCAGGCCGTCGAGCAGGCCGCCGCCGCTGTTGACGAGGTGCTGCGCCAGGTCCGGGTGGTCGTGCACGAGCCGACCGAGGTCGTCGGTGAGCTGCGCGCCGACCTCAGCCTGCTCGCGCGGCGACAGCGTCGACCACCAGACGTAGGTGATCCCTCCGGCCGCGAGCAGCACCGGGAGGGCGCGCGGCAGCGCCTGCCCCGCCAGCCGCCCCAGGGTCGTGTCGATCGCCTCTCCGAGGTGCTGTGCGAACGCGTCGCTCGCGACGAACGCGGCGACCACGGCACGGACGCCGACCGCGTCGGCCTCGATCCCGACCGCCCGCACGGTCAGCCCGTCGGCGCCGGTGGTGGCGTCGAGGACCTGCACCTCGGCCTCGGCGAAGGACAGCGGGGAGAGGACGGACGACGCGAGCAGGTCGCCGTCCGCCATGACGCGCCCACCCGTCGTCGCCATCTCGGCCAGGTCGCCGGCCTGCCGCTCGTAGCGCGAGGCGAGGGCGAGCATCTGCGCGTAGCCGGCCCGGACGCCGTAGGAGCCGCCCGACACCGACTCGATCGGCGGCAGGACCTCGCCGCTCACGAGGTCACCTCCGCGGCGAGCAGCGACAGCTCTCGGGGCAGGTCGGCCGCCTCCCTCCGCTCGATGCGCACCATCGTCCAGCCGTCGCGGGTGAACGGCCGCAGCGACCGCCACCCGTCAGGGAGCAGCACCCACTCCACGACGCCCGCGCCGGGGCGTCCGCGCCCGCTGCGCCCCATGACGGCGGCGTGCAGGCGCCCGCGCGACGTGGTCTCGAGCCGCTCGAGCCAGCGGCGTACGTCGCGGTCGTCGGCGACCCGGACCGCGTCGGGGGCACCGCCGGCGAGGGTCGTCCCCGCGTGGTCGGACACCAGCTGGTCGAGCAGGTCGTGGCGGCGGCGCCGGACCGTCTCGCCGGTCGCAAGCAGGAGCTCCCACGGCGTCTCGATGATGCCCGGGACGACGTCCGGGACCGCCCCCGCGGTGTCGCGAGCGGGACGCCACGTGCGGGTGTCGACGTGGGCGGCACGGGCGAGCTCGAGCCACCAGGAGTCGACCGCGAGCCGGCTGAGCTCGAAGACCTCACCGTCCGCGGTGGACAGGCAGACCACCCAGCGACCCCGGCTGTGGTGCCTGCTGCGCACCCGGACCGTGCCGCTGGGCAGGGCGACGAGCATCTCGAGCTCCACCGCGAGGGTCGGGGCGTGCCACACGTCGAGCACGGCCCGTCCCTGCTCGGTGAGGATGCCGGAACCGAGCAGGCCCGCCGACGCGAGTGCCTCCTTGGCGGCCTCGTCGGCGGCGTCGCTCCCGGCCGCGCCCGGTCCACCGTCCGACGCGGCGCCGAGCCGCTCCCCCAGTCCGTCGTCCGCAGCACAGCCGTCGAGCAGCCGCGTGGCCAGGGACGGCGTGCCGGTGAGCGCGGCCAGCCGGTCCAGCGCCGCCCGGGAGAGCACGTCGCGGCGCGGGGGCGCGGTGTGCCGCCGGGCCTCGCTGCCGCCGGCTCCGAGCACGACCGTGCTCACCGCACACCGCCCGGGACCCGCACGTCGAGCCAGTCCCGGTGCCCGTCGGGTGGCGGCCGGAACTCCGCCAGCGCCTGGTCGAGGGGGTCGGGAGCGGCCGCCCCGGCGAGGTCCGCCACCCGGCCGGCGAGGTCGGCCAGACGCGCCCGCGCGCCCTCGACCAGACCGCGCACCCGGTGCGCGACCTCCCGGATCAGGTCCGTGAGCCGGTCGACCTCGTCGGCGTGGCGTCGCAGCGCCCGCGCGGCGTCGTCGTGCCGATCGGCGGTCCGGCGCAGGGCAAGGGCTCGCTCCGCCATCCGCTCGCGCATCGCCTGTGCGGCCCTGCCGTCCCACAGCACCAGCCGCGACGCGCTGACCAGCCGGTCGGCGTCGAGCCGGATGTCGTCACCCTGCTCGCTCATCTTACGGGCCAGCCGCCGGATGGCCGCGGTGTCTCCATACATGGTGCGTCTCCTGCCGCCTCGGCGCCGTGGTGCGCCTGGCGTTCGGGTGCCCGGGCCGCAACGCACGGAAACCGCGGTGCGGCGATCTGTGGACAGCCGGCACGCATGGCCCGGATGCCTAGGCTGGCGCCGTGGACGCCCCCGCCGTGGAGCCCGTGTCGCCGGACGCGCCGGCGATGACGCGCACCGTCGTGGTGAGCCAGCGCTGGTGCGACCTGACGTTCCTGCACTGGGCGGTCGACCCGGACGAGGTGGCGGGCCTCATGCCGCCCGGGGTGCGGCCCGACGTGCTCGACGGCCGGACCTACGTCGGCCTGATCCCGTTCCGCATGGTCGGTGCCGGCTTCGGGCGCGGACCCGCGGTGCCGTGGCTCGGGACGTTCCTCGAGACCAACGTGCGCCTCTACTCCGTCGACGCGACCGGCCGGCGCGGCATCGTCTTCCTGAGCCTGGACACCGACCGGGCGGCCGTGGTGGCGGGAGCGCGCGCCGCCCTGGGCCTGCCCTACCGGTGGGCACGGATGCGTCACCGCCGCGACGGAGACGTCCACACCTACGACGCGCGCCTGCGTGCTCCCGGACCGCGTGCGTCGAGCCACGTCGTCGTACGCGTGGGCGCGGCGCGCGAGCCCACGGAGCTCGACCACTTCGTCAGCGCGCGGTGGGGGCTGCACACCCACTGGTGGGGCCGCACCCTCCACGTGCCCAACCGGCACGAGCCGTGGCCTGTGCACGACGCGGAGGTCATCGACCTCGAGGACGAGCTGATGAGGTCGGTCGGGTTAAGCGACCTCGCCTCGCGACCACCCGACCACATCGCCTGGAGCCCCGGCGTGCGTACGGAGTTCGGCCTCCCGGGCGACGCCCGACGACCACGGAGGTCCTGACCCCGCACCCGGGGTTCAGGACCACCGGCGCGCCGCGTGCTGGGCACGAGCGATGCCGGTGGCGAAGCACGTCAGGACGGCCGCGGTCGCGACGGCACACGCGACGGTGGAGCCGAGCGGGAGGTCAGGGCCCGCCACGATGCGCCAGACCACGAGCGGCACCCCGAGCGCGGCGCCGAGGACAGCAGCAGCGAGCAGCCAGGGCTGCGCCGCCTCGTGCCCTGCGCGCCACGCCCCGTCTGAGGCGAGCGTCGCCCTCGTCCTGATCCCGACGAGCCCGTTCGGACCCACCCCGTCCGTCCCACCCAGCCGCGTCATGACGTACTGCAGGAGCGATGCCGCCGCGATCGGCATCATGATGGCCAGCAGCAGAACCTGCACGGCGTCCATGCCCGTCTCCCCCCGAAGATCTGGTGGCACCGACCCTAGCGTCGGTCCCACCCCGCAACGCGCTCACCCGGCCGGCGTCAGCCGCAGCAGCCGTCCGGCACCCTCGTCCTCGAGCACCCAGATCGCGCCGTCGGGGCCCTCCTCGACGGCGCGGATCCGCGCACCCATGTCAAAGACCTCCGCCTCGCCCGCGGTCCGGCCCTCGAGGTCCACGCGGACCAGCGCCTCCCCCGACAGCGCCCCGAGGAACGCGTCGCCCTGCCAGTCGCCGAAGAGGTCGCCGCCGTAGACCATCAGGCTGCCCGGCGAGATGCTCGGGTTCCACGACATCGCGGGGGCGGCGAAACCGTCACCGTCGGCGTGGTCGGGGATGTCGCTGTCGTCGTAGTCGCTCCCGTCGGAGACCTCGGGCCAGCCGTAGTTCGACCCGGCCTCGATCACGTTGAGCTCGTCGCCGCCCTGGGGGCCCATCTCCGAGGACCACAACGTGCCGTCGGGCGCGTGCTCGAGGCCGAGCGGGTTGCGGTGGCCCCAGCTCCAGATCTCGGCGCTGACCCCGCCGCGGTCGGCGAGCGGGTTGCCGGGAGCGGGCGCGCCGTCGGGGGTGAGCCGCACGATCGTGCCGAGCGTGTTGGTGGTGTCCTGGGCGGGGTCGCCGAGCTGGCGGTCGCCCGAGGTGACGAAGAGATGCTCGCCGTCGGGCGAGAAGGCGAGGCGGTGGCTGAAGTGGCCGTCACCGGCGACCTTCGGCGTCTGGCGCCAGATCACCTCGAGGTCGTCGAGCCGCGGTTCCTCCCCGCCGGTCTCGAGCACCGCGCGACCCACGACGGCTCCCGTGCCGCCCTCGCCCGCCTCGACCCAGCTCAGGTAGACCAGCCCGTCCTGCTCGTACGACGGCGCCGGCAGGACGTCACCGAGTCCACCCTGCCCGGCGTCCACCACCTCGGGCACGCCCGCGACCTCCACCCGGTCGCCGGTCCCCGCGTCGCGCAGGTGGAGCGTGCCGCTGCGCTCGGTGATCAGCAGGTCGCCGGTGCCGGGGAGGAACGCCATGGCCCACGGCTCGTCGAGGCGGTCGAGCTCCTCGACGGCGAACGGCCAGCCGTCGTCCCCCTCCTTCGTCGCGGGACCGAGGGACCCCGAGGCCGCGGTGTCCCCGGAGCAGGCGGTGGCCAGCACGGCCAGCAGGCCGGCGAGCGCCGGGGCGAGGGACTTCATGGGTCCATGGTGCGCGGGGGTGGCAAGCGCGGCGTGGCCAGGAGTTGGATGACCTCGGACATGACGCCAGAAATGTGCGACACCGATGTCGAGCCGCGCCGCACCCGTTCGACGTACGTGCGAGAACACACCCACCGCACCACAGGAGGAGCGATCACAATGCCGCGTTTCATGGGATTCGTCAGGATGGAAGAGGGCATCGGGATGCCGCCGCAGTCGCTGTTCGACGCGATGGACGTCTTCATCGGCGAGCGTGCCGCCAACGGCTCGTTCCTCGACGGGGGCGGCCTCTACGGCACCGAGGACGCCGTCAACTTCGTCGTCCGCACGGGCCAGGTCACCCGCGTCGACGGGCCCTACGCCGAGGGCAAGGAGGTGGTCGGCGGCTGGTCGCTGATGCAGTACGACAGCCTCGAGGAGGCCGTGGCCGACCAGCAGCTCTTCGCCGAGCTGCACGCCAAGCACTGGCCCGACGTCACCGTCGTCGCGACGCTGCGCCAGGTGTCCGACGGACCCGAGGCTCCCGGCGACTGACGCCGACCGCACGCCGCCTCACTACGCTGGCGGCGTGCCGGCAGGGACGTACGACGACCCGTCAGGGGTCGTGATCGCCACGTGGCGGGCCGAGTCGGCCCGCCTCGTCGGCGCCCTGGCCCGGATGACGCGCGACGTCGACCTGGCCGAGGACCTCGCGCAGGACGCGCTCGTCGCCGCGCTGGAGCAGTGGCCGGTGTCGGGCGTCCCCGACAACCCGGCGGCCTGGCTGATGACGACCGCCAAGCGCCGCGGCGTCGACCACTTCCGGCGCGCCGACACGCTGCGACGCAAGGTCGCCGAGCTCGAGCACGCCGAGGGCGGGGAGGAGGCACGGGTGCCCGACCTCGACGACCAGGTCGACCACATCGAGGACGACGTCCTGCGGCTGGTCTTCCTCTCCTGCCACCCCGCCCTGAGCCCGGAGTCGCGTGCCGCGCTCACGCTCCGGCTGGTCGGCGGCCTCACCACGGCCGAGATCGCCCGCGGGTTCCTCACCAGCGAGTCCACGATGGCCCAACGCATCTCGCGGGCGAAGAGGACGCTCGCCACCGCGCGGGCCGAGCTCGAGCTGCCGACGGGTGAGGAGCGGACCGCGCGGCTCGACGACGTGATGGCCGTCGTCTACCTGATCTTCAACGAGGGCTACGCCGCCACCGCGGGCGATGACTGGATGCGTCCCGACCTGGCGGCCGAGGCGACCCGGCTGGCCCGCATGCTCGCCGACCTGGCCCCCGACGAACCCGAGGTGCTCGGCCTGCAGGCGCTGCTGGAGCTGCAGGGATCGCGGACCGCGGCCCGCCTCTCCCCCGACGGCACCCCCGTGCTGCTCGAGGCCCAGGACCGCACCCTGTGGGACGAGCTGTCGATCCGGCGCGGCCTCGCGGCCCTCGGCGCCGCCTCCCGTCTCGCCGCAGGCGGCAGGCCCGTCGGGCGCTACTTCCTCCAGGCCTCCATCGCCGCCGAGCACGCTGCCGCGTCCCGCGCCGAGGACACGGACTGGGGTCGCATCGCCTCGTTGTACGACGTCCTGGCGCAGGCCGCGCCCGGCCCCGTCGTCGAGGTGAACCGGGCGGTGGCCCACGGTCGCGCGCACGGTGCGGCAGCGGGGCTCGCGGTGCTCGACGCCGTGTTCCCGTCCGGGCTCGGCGCCTCCCCGTTGCTGCCCAGCGTGCGGGGCGACCTCCTCGAGCGGGCCGGACGTCACGCCGCCGCCGCGTCGTCGTTCGACGAGGCGGCCGCCCTCACCCGCAACGAGGGCGAGCGGCGCGTGCTGCGCCGGCGGGCGGAGGAGAACAAGGCGCTCGGACGGTGAGGCCGTCGGGACTCGGGCTCATGGAGCAGCGCCGGACCCGACCCGTCCCTGGGTGCCGCCGCCTCGTGTCTCATGACGCGGGGCTGCTGAGCGATGGCTGGTACTCCATCGTGACCGGGCTGGCGCTGCTCTTCCTGGCATACGTGCTCGGCGCCGTCTCGTGGGACTTTCGACCCCGCTGCAAAGATCGTGGCCGCTGCCTTCCTGGTCATCGGGTCGTGGCAGCTGACGCGGAGCCTTCGCGCTGAGCTCCGGCGGCGGCCCGGGTGTGCGGACGACCCCGCATAGGCGCTTGCGGACGTGCGCCGATGCCGCGATGGCGAACTGCAGGTCGTGGTCGGCTGGGAGACGGATCTACCTGCCAGCGCTTCCACCACCTTTCGGTGGAACCCTCTCTCCCCTAGGTTTCGCGGGCTCGGAGTAGCTCAAGCACGGCAAGCACCCGTCGATGCTCGTCCGCGCTGGACTCCAGACCCATCTTCGTCATCAGGTGGTCAACGTGACTGTCGACGGTTTTCACTGCCAGGTGCAGGTGCTTGGCGATGCCCGTGTTCGAACGTCCCTCGGCCATGAGGCTGAGCACCTCCTTCTCGCGCGTACTCAACTCATCGAGGCGCGACGTGCTCGCGGACGCCTGGAGCAGCAAAGCCACAACCTCCGGGTCAACGACGGTGCCGCCACGTGCAATCGTGCGGACGGCGTCCACCAGCGTTCCTCCGTCGCGGATCCGGTCCTTCAACAGGTACCCGGTCGCGCCGCCGGCAGACAGCGCCCGAAGCGCGAGGGTCGGACTGGCATACATGGACAGCAGAAGCACACCTGCGGTCACGCCGGCGGCCCGCAGCCCCTCCAGGAGGGCGAGCCCTTCGTCGGTGTGCGTCGGTGGCATCCGAATGTCGAGCACGAGCACGTCGACCGGGTCGTAGGACGCCAGGGCTGCGGACACACCATCAGAGTCATCGAAGGTCGCGAGGACCTCGCAGCCGCCGACCCGGAGCAGCTGGGCGACGCCCTCGCGCACCAGCACGGCGTCATCGGCGAGGAGAACGCGGGGGTGGTCGGCAGTCACGTCGACCCGTTCGGAAAAGTGGCGCTCACCGTCGTGCCACCCGTCGAAGTGACGACGTCAAGGCTGCCGCCCTGCGCGGCGACCCGGTCGATCAGCCCCCGGAGCCCCGAGCCGCGCTTGAAGTCAGCGCCACCTGCCCCGTCGTCGCGCACGGCAACGCGTAGGGGGTCTCCCAGCACCACGCGCACCCACGCCGACGACGCCTGCGCGTGCTTCGCGACGTTGACAAGACACTCAGCCACGACGAAGTAGGCGGTCGCAGCCACCTCAGGGTTCACCTTCCCTCCACCCTCGACATGGAGTCGGGACGGCACAGGGCAGCGCAGGGCCAGGTCCTCGAGCGCATCTGGCAGCGAACCATGAACGAGCGCCGTCGGCGTGATGCCGCGGGCGAGCGCTCTCAGCTCCTCCAGGGCGCGGCCCAGCTCGTCGGACGCGTCCGCGAGCGTCTCCGCCAGCTCTGGATCCCGTGTGGCATCGACCCGGGTGGTCGCAAGGTTGAGCTTGGCGCCCGTAGAGATCAGGAGCTGCTGGGCGCCGTCGTGGAGATCGCGCTCTATTCGGCGTCGAGCATCGTCCGAGGCCCGCACGATCCGCGACCGCGACTCGCGCACCTGCAGCAGGCTCTCTGCGAGCTCGGCTTGAAGCCGTTCGTTCTCGCGCGACAAACGCAGGGCCTCGGCGACCGGTTGGAGGATGCCGGCGTCGCGCACCAAGACGCGTTCGGTCACTACTCGCGCGATGGGTCGCTGCTCCGACTCGACCTCGAGGACGTGCGACTCGAGAGCGTTCGCCACGTCCGCGTCGGACTCGCGACCGAGGTGGTCGACATACGTCTGGGTGCTCGGGTCCCACCAGTAGACCGTCGCCGACGGGTCCCCAACCGCGCGGGCCACCAGTTCCCGCAGCCGACCGGGGGTGCTGCGCTCCCGTGCCGCGAGAAGGAGGTCCGCCACGTGCGCCCGGCTCGGCCGGCGGCGCACCGAGCCAGTCACGTGCACACCGAGCACGGCGACCAGCCCCGCCGCAACGACCGGGTCCGCGGTGAGCGTCGGCGCCCCGGCGAGAAGCGCTCCGTCGGCGAACACCCAACCCCCGATCGCCACCGCCGATCCTGTCACGAGGACGTACTCGTGGACCGCGCGACGACCCGGTCGATGCCACGCACCGACCGCGACCGCGAGGAGCACCATGGCGACAGCCGCCAGGTGTCCGACCGTGAGCCAGGGCTCGATCGCGAGATAGATGTCCGCGTCTCCGGTGACCGCGAGAGGATTGTCCACGCACTGACACCAACCGAACGCGGCCGGATCGAGCGTGGCCGTGCGGATGACCGCAATCAACGACGTGACGGTAGCCGCGGCCAGAATCAGCCGGCGCTCCTCGGCTCCTGGCTCGGCGCCGCGCAGGGTCGACAGGCAGATCCAGCCGACGGCGGGCACCACGAACGACCCGAGAGAACCCAGAGCCACCCAGGACCAGGAGTCCTGGGCCAGGCCCAGCGACAGCGCGGGGGCAGCCAGGCCGAGAGACACCGTCAGCAATGCCCAGACCTTGGTGGGCCGGACACCCGAGGCCAGGAATCCGGCGGCGGCACCGTACGCGAGTCCCGTGACCGGCATCGACAGCAGGTCGCGCAGCTCGAGGTACGGAGCCGCGGCCCGTAGCAGGCTCATCGCGAGCAGGTTGGCGACCAGCGCGGCGGCCGCGAGGGTCAGCGGACCCACCACGCGCAGGCGCGTGTCCGTGATGGTCACCTCCCCATCATGGCGCAGCGACACCGATGCCGCCTCGGGAAGACTCTGAAGGCAACCTGCGTGCATTTCGGACGACAAGGTCGGCGGAACAACCTACGGTCGAGGTCATGCCAGAGTGGCGCCGGACGACCATGACCCTGCTCGGCTGCCTGCTGACCGCGACGCCGTTGCTGGTCGGCTGCGCGGAGTCTGTCGATGGCCCGAGCCTGGTACTGACCGTCGTCACCCCCGACGAGCCCGAGGACCCTAGTGGCCCGGCTGTTCAGTACTTCATCAACGAGGTGCATCGTCTTTCGTCCGGGACCATCCGCATCGACCCGGTCTGGGACCTGACGCCCGAGGGCGTCGAGGATTGGGACCAAGTGGTCGGCGAGTCGGTCGCGGACGGCACCTACGACCTCGGATTGGTCCCCAGCCGGGCATGGGACGTACTGGGCGTCAACAGTCTGCGGGCGTTGAACACGCCGTTCCTGATCTCGAGCGACGCCGCCATGCGCGCCGTCCTTCGGTCCGACCTGCGGGACGAGCTCATGGCGGACCTCCCGGCCGCGGGAGTGGTAGGCCTCGACCTCTGGCCGGGCGACATGCGGAGGCTCTTCGGTTACGAGGAACCGCTGCTCCGCCCCGCGGACCTGGCGGACCAGAAGATCCGCAGCCCGACCTCGAGGACGGTCACCGCATACCTGGAAGCGATGGGCGCACACGTGGTGCAGACCGAGCGATCGCCGCTCAACCAGCGAGGACTTGAGTCAGGATTCGACGGTGCGGGAACCGTGATCCTCGCGACCGGGAACGCGGTGATGTTTCCGAAGGTAGAGAGCCTCGTCGCCAACGGCGACCTGCGCTCGCGTCTGCAACCCGCTCAGTGGCAGATCCTCCTGGATGCGGCTTCGGCAACCCGGAGAGAGCAGTTGCAAAGCTTCCCCGATGACGAGGAGTGGGCGCGCGACTTCTGTGCGCGAGGCGGCGAGATCGTCGCCGCGAGTCCGGCTGACCTTGCGGCCTTCAAGGGGGTGGGTCAGCAGATCCGGGGCGATCTGGAGCAGGACCCCGAGACCGCGCGCCTCATCGACGAGGTCGAGGCGGTCGTGGCTGCGGTCCCCGAGCCGGAGTCGCTCAGCGGCTGCCCCGTCGACGAGTCCGGCTCCGCTGCTCCCGCCGATGACGACACCAAGGCGCTCGACGGGATCTACGTCACCCGGGTGACCCGCCAGGACATGGCCGAGGCCGGAGCGACCGACCCTGACGTCATCCGGGAGAGCACCGGTCGCATCACCTGGACCCTGGAAAACGGCTCGTGGCACCACGTCGTCGAGGCCGACCACTACCTGTCCGACAGCGAGCAGGAGGGTCTCTACACCTACGAAGACCGGTCGGTCACCTTCTTCTGGGGTCCTGACGAGGTCATCACCGGCAAGGTCGAGATCGGTGAGGACGGATCGCTGCGCTTCCGGGACCTGCGCGACAACATCCCCGAGCTGCAGGAGCCGACCGAGGCGTTCTTCGGTCAACCCTGGCGCAAGATCGGCGACCTTTCCGACTAGGGAAATTTCGCACGTGATGACGGGTCGTCGTTCCGATTCGACATCCGCTGCCCGACTCCTACTTTCGCCACATGGACGCAACCTGGCACCGCAAGCTCGGCCTCCTCGTAGCGGTGGCCGCCACCCTGACCGCTTGCTCGACGGATCCCGACGGCTCGTCGACGGACCCGCAGAGCAACCCCTCCTCCGAGGGCCGAGCGACCCCGGCCGTGAAGGCAGCACCTCAGCCGGTCGAGCTCCAGCTCGGCACCGGGGACGCCGAGGATGCGCCGTCCGCGGACCAGATCCGCTGGTTCGCCAAGCGGGTGGAGGAGCTGACCGACGGCACGATCACCATCACGCCGCTCTACCAGGCCGCAGGCTCCACAACAAGGTTCGAGACCGCGATGGCTCGGAAGGTCATTGCCGGTGACTTGGACCTTGCTGTAGTGGCTTCCCGGGCCTGGGACAGCGTCGGCGTTCGCACACTCTCTCCCCTTCAAGCTCCCCTCCTGATCACCAGCGACGAAGCCGTGGCAGAGGTGGTCACCGATCCGATGCAGGATGACCTGCTAGCCGGCCTTCCCGAGGTAGGTGTCGTGGGTCTGGACATGTGGCCGGAGGGGTTGCGTCACCCGTTCGGCTTCGCCTCGCCGCTCAACGAGCCGCGCGACTACGCGGGCGGGCTGATCCGCGCGCCGTACTCCCGGGCCACCAGGGACATGTTCCGCGCGCTGGACGCCATGACCACCGCCGGCTCACCGGACCCCGCCACCCAGCGTGGGGCGGAGTCGCAGTACAGCGCTGCGCCCGCCGGGACAGCGACCGCCAACGTGGTCTTCTTCCCGAAGATCAACGTGCTGGTCGCCAACGCAGAAGCCGAGGAACGTCTCACCGAGGGGCAACGCAGGGCGCTGGGGCAGGCTGCCGACGACACCCGCGACTGGGTGCTGGACACCATGCCGACCGATGACGAGGCGGCCCGCACCTTCTGCGACGAAGGCGGCAAGATCCAGGCGGCCAGCTCGACGCAGTACCGGGCCATGTACAAGGCGACACAACCTGTGCGCGACGCCATGGCGGCCGACGAGGTGCAGGGACCGATCGTCGAGCAGATCACCCGCGCGGTGGCCGACATCAAGCCCGAGGAGTCGCTGACCACCTGCGGCAACTCGACCGACGCCGAGGCTGCAGCCGCCCTCAATGGCGACTACACGTTCATCGTCACCGCGGCGGCTGCCCGAAACGCTGGGGTCGACGACCCTGAGGTGCTCGAGAACGGGGTCGGGAAGTACACCGCACACCTCGAGGACGGCACGTGGACCCTCGACCAGGTCTACACAAAGGGCCCGAACAAGGGGACCCAGGACAGGAGCTTGGGAGACTTCACGGTCAGGGGGGACAACATGGTCTGGTACTGGGGCCACGAGCCGGGACAGAACGTCGAGACGACCTTTGACGTCCTGCCAGACGGCTCTCTCGAGTTCACTGGCGTGAACAGCCACGAAGGCGGCGACTGGGCGCTGATGGCCAAGGTCCACTTCGACCACTGGCAGCGGGTCGGCGGCTGAGGAGCAGACGCGGACCCAGCCTGGGCTGGGCCCGCTGCAAGTCCTCCAGAAGGGTGCCCCTGACGTCCTGATCGGTCGCGTGATGACCGAACTGGCTCAGCGGCCACCCAGGGCGTCGAGCGCGGCCATGTCCTCGTCCCCCAGGACGAAGCCTCCGACGTCGGCGTTGGACCGGATGCGCTCGGGATGCACCGACTTCGGGATCACGACGACCTCGTGCTGGAGGTGCCAGCGGATGATGACCTGCGCGGGCGTGCGGTCGAGCCGCCCGGCGATCGCGACGATCTCGGGGTGGTCGAGCGTGCCGCCGCGCAGGGCGCTGTATCCCTCGACCGCGACGCCACGCTCGCGGTGCTCCCGCAGCGTGGCCGCGTCGAAGAGGAGCGGGCTCCACTCGACCTGGTCGATCGCCGGCCGTACGCCGGTCGCGTCGGTGACCTCGTCGATGAGCGCGGCGTCGAAGTTGCTCACGCCGATCTCGCGGGCGAGCCCCTGCTCGCGGGCCTCCACGAACGCGCGCCACATGTCGACGTTCGTCGACCCCCTTCCCGACCAGTGGATCAGCCAGAGGTCGACGTGGTCCGTGCCCAGCAGGTCGAGGCTCTCGCGCAGCGTGTCGAGCTCGCGGCCGGCGCGGCCGGGCGGGCACTTGGTCGTCACGAAGACGTCCTCGCGCGCGACGCCGCTCTCGGCGAGCGCTCGACCCACCTCGGCCTCGTTGCCGTACACCGTCGCGGTGTCGAGATGCCGGTAGCCGGCCTCCAACGCGGCGGCGGTCGCCCGCACGGCGTCGTCGCCGGTGATCTGCCACGTGCCGAAGCCGAGCAGCGGGATGCTCGTCCCGTTCGTCAGCGTCAGGGTCTGGTCGGGGAGCTGCAGGTCGCGGTCGGTCACCTCCCCGATGCTGTCACCCGGCCCAAGGAACGGGTCTCGAGAGCGGACCGCGACCGCGGCCGCGAGACGCCCTCGAGACGCAGCGGAGTCCTGGACCCCCATGGGCCCAGGACTCCGCCAGTCGGTGTCGGCTCAGGCCTGCTGGCCCAGCGCGAACTGGATGTTGCCGTCCTCGTCCACGCCGCCGTCCAGCACCTTGTCGGCGAGGAGCTCCGAGGCGGGTCCGTCGACGTAGACGGTCGCGCCGTCCTGCTCGATGACCTGGTCATCGGCCTCGGCGTGGCCGGCGGGGCTCACGGACAGGGACTGTCCGTCGGCCTCCGTGGCGATGCGGAGCGCGGAGATCTCAGGCACCTCGTCGGCGAGCTGCTTGACGATGTCGGTCACGTTCTCGGTGAGAGCAAGCACTGGCTCTCCTTCCGTGGGGAGAATGTGTCCCCCTCACCATTGCTCGTACCCGGCGCGCATGCAAACCGGCTGTCCGGGCGTCTCCTCCCCGACCGCGGTCGCGCCCGGCTGACTAGGGTGAGCCCGTCCTCGCCGCCGAAGGAGGCCAACGATGCAGCTGCTCGCCGTGGTCGTCCCGCCACCGGAGGTCGTCCGCGACGTCCTGGAGGCGGCGCACCGGTTGTGCTCGACCCCGGAGGCCGCCACCGACGAGCCGCGTCGCGGGCTCCTGGGCCGCCTCCGGGGGCGGCGGGACGCCGCGCCCCCCGTCGCGGCACCGACCCTGCGCCCCACCACACCCGAGGCCGTGTTCGTGCGGCTGGCCACGTTCGGCAACGTCACGGGCAGCGACGCCGGCACGCTCGCCGACGCCCTGGGCTCGGCGGCCGGCACCTGGCCTGCGCCCGTGCTCCACGTCGGCCGGCTCCGGGTGACCGAGGCCGAGCCCCACGTGGTCACGGCCGACCTCGACGGCGACGTCGACGCGCTGCGCGACATCCACCGCAACGTCAACGAGGTCGCGCGCCAGCAGCGGTTCTTCCTCGACCGGCGCGGCTTCCGCAGCGAGCTCGCCCTCGGCTCGATCGGGGCACCGGAGGGCTCCGACGTCGACGGCGGGCTCGTCGGCCTCACGGGCATCGCCGGGACGGAGGTCCCCCACGACGGCGCGCACTGGTCGCCCGCCCACGTCACCCTGGTCCGCACCTCGTTCGCCGCTGGCGCGACGACGTACGCCGAGGTCGCGCGCATCGCGCTGGCGCACGGGGCCGGCGAGCCGGCGCCGGACCCGAACGGGTGAGACCTGCCGGACGGCGGCCGTTGCCGAGATCGGGGGCTGTCGATCCGTGCTCGTGGCGTCCGTCATGGTGGTGACGACACCCGAGAGGAAGAACCCATGAGCGAGTACGTCCTCCTGTTCCCCGCCGACGATGAGGCCGCGTGGCAGCGCGGCACCGACGCCGACCACCAGGCCACCTACGACGCCGACGCCGAGTTCGCCCGGCTGCTGCGCACGCACGGAGGTGCCATCACCGGGGGTGCGGCGCTGCGCCCCAGCAGCGAGACGCGGACGCTGCGCAGCGGCCCGGAGGGGCCTCTGATCACCGACGGCCCGTACGCCGAGACCGCCGAGCAGATGTCGGGCTTCTACCTCGTCACGTGCGACGACCACGACGCCCTCGTCGAGGCGGCGCAGGTGCTGACCCGCGCCCACCCGGTGGTGGAGATCCGTCCGGTCGAGGCCGACTGAGCGAGCTCGCTACCAGCCGGTGGGCTTCTCCGGGGCGGACAGCCAGATGTCGAAGAACGCGGTGAGGTCCTGGCCCGACGCCTCCTCGAAGACGGCGATGAAGTCGTCGGTGGTCCCGGTCGAGTCGTCGTACCTCCGCAGCCACTCGCGCGTCGCAGCGAAGAACACCTCGTCACCCACCTTGGCGCGCAGCGCGTGGAGCGTCGCGGCCCCCCGGTTGTAGACCTGGGACGCGAAGAGCCCGAGCGGCCCCGGGTCGTCGATCGGCAGGGCCCAGTACGCCGGCGTGCGGGCCGGCGCGTACCAGTTGTCGAAGGCCCGCTGGGCCGTGGTGCCGCCGTTCTCCTCGGCCCACAACCACGCCGCGTAGGTCGCCCAGCCCTCGTTGAGCCAGATGTGACGCCACGCGTGGGGGCTCACCGCGTTGCCGAGCCACTGGTGCGCCAGCTCGTGCGCGACCGTGCCCTGCCCGGCGGAGCCGGAGTACACCGGTCGGGTCTGCGTCTCCAGCGCGTAGCCCACGCTGTCGTTGTCGACGATGGAGCCGAAGGAGGTGAACGGGTAGGCGCCGAACCGGGACTCGAAGAAGTCGATCATGCGCGGCTGCAGCGCCAGGCTGGCGTTCGTCGTGGCCAGCGCGTTGCCGGCGATCTTGCTGTCGACGAAGTCGAGGATCGGCACCCCGCTCGTGGACGTCGCGACCGGACGCTGGACGAAGTCGCCGACCGAGGCGGTGGTGAGGTAGCTGGCCTGCTCGTCGGGGGCCTCCCACGACCAGGTGGTCCGCCCACCAGCCGTCACCGGGTCCCCGGCCGGCAGGCCGTTGGCCACGGCGGTCTTGCCCGCCGGCACCGTGATCTCGAAGCTGTAGGTCGCCTTGTCCGTCGGGTGGTCGTTGACGGGGTACCAGGTCATGGACCCCTCGGGCTCGCTGACGACCATGGCCCCGTCGCGCGTGGTGACCCAGCCGTAGAGGGCACCCTCGACGTCGGTCGGGCGCGTGGTGTCGCCGCCGTAGGTGACGACCACCCGGGCGGACTGACCGGCCTTGAGCTTGGGCCGCGGCTGCACCGTGAGCTCCCAGCGTCGGTCCGCATCGTTCTGCACCTGCCAGTACGCCGCCCCCTCGACCTCCGCCCCGTCCGCGGGCGGCTCGATGCCCGTGGCGCGCTTGCCGTTGACCGTGAGGGACGACACCGACATGCCGCGGAGGTCGAGATTGAACCGGTCGAGGTCCTGGCGCGCGACGAGGTCGATCGTCGCCACACCGTCGAGGTGGCCGCGGACCTGGGCGAGGGGCGTCGGCGGGACCGTCGCTGCCGGCGGCTCGTAGTCGATGTCGAGGTCGTAGTGGGAGACGTCGTAGCCACCGTTGCCCGCGTGGGGGAAGTAGGGGTCGCCGACGCCGTCCGCGCCCGCGGTGAACCGTGGGCCGCCCGGCGCGCGCTCGCCGTGCTCCGCGGGAGCAGCGCCTGCGCCCGACGGAGCCAGGACGGTGGCGACGAGACCCGCCGCGGCGATCATCCGGCTGATCCTGGCGCGAGAACCCATGGCTCGACCCTCCGTGTCCCGGGCGCGGCACCCTGTCCGTGACGGTACGCGCGCGACGTCGCGCGGGGCGTCTCCCAAGTTGAGGAAGTGTCGCCGGCGGGGGAGCCGCCGCGTCAGCGGCCGCTCACGCGCCCGAGGCGGCCGCGAGCTCGCTGATGCGCACACGCAGGCTCGACTCGGCCGCCCGCCAGAGCGTGGCGGAGTGGGCGTGTCGGTGCTGCACGGCAGTGCCGGGACGGGCGCGGTCCCGGCAGGCCTCCTGCTCCTGCGCGCGCTCCGCGAAGGCCTCGGCGGCGCGACTCAGCTCACGGATCACCGTGGCCGTCTCGTCGAGCATCACCGCTGTCATCTCATCAGGATGCACGCGCGGGTGGCCGATTTCGTGCATCCCGCTCGAACATGCCCGATTTGGTGGCAGCGACCGACCCCACGGGAAGATCTCGTGGCAACCACGTGTCGCGACGGACGAAGCACCCAGCCCTCGGGGCGGGGCCGTTGTCGGACCTCGGTGCAAGACTGCGGGGCATGACCGCCCTCGACCGCTTCAGCGCGCCCACGCGCGCGTGGTTCGAGGCGTCCTTCGCCCATCCCACCCCGGCTCAGGAGGGCGCTTGGGACGCCATCGCCGCCGGCCGCAACGCCCTCGTCGTCGCCCCCACCGGCAGCGGCAAGACGCTCAGCGCCTTCCTCCACGCCATCGACCGGCTCCTGAGCACCGAGAGGCCCGACGACAAGTCGACGCGCACGCGCGTGCTCTACATCTCCCCGCTCAAGGCACTCGGCGTCGACGTGGAGCGCAACCTGCGGGCCCCGCTCACCGGCATCCGCAACACCGCCGAGCGGCTCGAGACGACGGTCCCCGACGTCACCGTCGGGCTGCGCTCGGGAGACACGAGCCCCGCCGAGCGACGCAGGCTCGGCACCACACCTCCCGACATCCTCATCACGACGCCCGAGTCGCTGTTCCTCATGCTGACCAGCCAGGCGCGCGAGACCCTCCGGGGCGTCGACACCGTCATCATCGACGAGGTCCACGCGGTCGCCGGCACGAAGCGCGGCGCCCACCTCGGCATCAGCCTCGAGCGCCTCGACCACCTGCTCGATCGACCGGCCCAGCGCATCGGGCTCAGCGCGACCGTCCGCCCCCTCGAGGAGGTCGCCCGCTTCCTCGGTGGCACCCAGCCCGTCGAGGTCGTCGCCCCGCCCAGCACCAAGGAGTGGGACCTGCGCGTGGTCGTGCCCGTCGAGGACATGACCATGCCGGAGCAGTACGACGAGGACTCCGGCGACCCCGGCCGCGCGACGAGCATCTGGCCCCACGTCGAGGAGCACGTCGTCGACCTCGTCGAGCAGCACCGCTCGACCATCGTCTTCGCCAACTCCCGGCGCCTCGCCGAGCGGCTCACCGCCCGGCTCAACGAGATCGCGACCGAGCGGGCGGCCGCCCAGGCCGGCGACGCGGAGACGCCCGGCGGTCCGCCCGCCCAGGTGATGGCCCAGTCGGGACAGAGCAGCGGGGCCGAGGCAGTCATCGCCAAGGCGCACCACGGGTCGGTCTCCAAGGAGCAGCGGGCCGTCATCGAGGACGACCTCAAGCGGGGTCGCCTCCCCTGCGTCGTGGCGACCAGCAGCCTCGAGCTCGGCATCGACATGGGCTCGGTCGACCTGGTCATCCAGATCGAGTCCCCGCCCAGCGTCGCGAGCGCGCTCCAGCGCGTCGGCCGGGCCGGCCACCAGGTGGGAGAGGTGAGCCGCGGGGTGCTGTTCCCCAAGCACCGCGGCGACCTCGCGCAGACGGCCGTGTCGGTCGAGCGGATGCGCTCGGGTGCCATCGAGAAGATGGCGGTCCCGGCCAACCCCCTCGACGTCCTGGCCCAGCAGGTCGTGGCAGCGCTCGCCATGGAGGAGTGGCAGGTCGACGAGCTGTTCTCACTCGTCACCCGGGCCGCCTCCTACACCCAGCTGCCCCGTTCCGCCTTCGACGCGACCCTCGACCTGCTCAGTGGCCGCTACCCGAGCGACGAGTTCGCCGAGCTGCGCCCCCGCATCGTCTGGGACCGCGTCACCGGCCGACTCAGCGGCCGGCCCGGCGCCCAGCGGCTCGCCGTCACCAGCGGCGGCACCATCCCCGACCGCGGCCTCTTCGGGGTCTTCCTCGTCGGCGAGAAGGCGAGCCGCGTGGGCGAGCTCGACGAGGAGATGGTCTACGAGTCCCGCGTCGGCGACATCTTCGCCCTCGGCGCCACCAGCTGGCGGATCGAGGACATCACCCACGATCGGGTGTTGGTGACCCCCGCGCCGGGCATCCCCGGTCGCCTGCCGTTCTGGAAGGGCGACGCCCTCGGGCGCCCCGCCGAGCTCGGGGCGGCCGTCGGTGCGTTCACCCGCGAGCTCGCCGCCAAGCCCGCCGCCAAGGCCATCGACAGCGTCCGCGAGCGCGGCCTCGACATCAACGCCGCGACCAACCTGGTCACCTACCTCGGCGAGCAGCGCGAGGCCACCCAGGTCGTCCCCAACGACACCCAGATCGTGGTCGAGCGGTTCCGCGACGAGCTGGGCGACTGGCGCCTGGTGGTCCACTCCCCCTACGGCACCCCCGTGCACGCGCCGTGGGCACTGGCGATCAACGCCCGCCTGCGGGAGCGCTTCGACGTCGACGGGCAGGCCGTCGCGTCCGACGACGGCATCGTCATCCGCATCCCCGACACCGACGCCGAGCCACCGACGGGCGAGGTCATCGTCTTCGAGGCTGACGAGATCGAACAGCTCGTCACCCAGGAGGTGGGCGGGTCCGCGCTGTTCGCCAGCCGCTTCCGCGAGTGCGCGGCGCGCGCCCTGCTGCTCCCCCGCCGCGACCCGGGACGTCGCAGCCCGCTGTGGCAGCAGCGCCAGCGCAGCGCGCAGCTCCTCGAGGTCGCGTCCCAGTACCCCGCCTTCCCCATCGTGCTCGAGGCCGTCCGCGAGTGCCTGCAGGACGTGTACGACCTGCCGGCGCTGGTCACGCTGCTCGGTCGTGTGCAGCGCCGCGAGGTCACCGTCGTCGACGTCGCCACCACGCAGCCCAGCCCGTTCGCCCGCAGCCTGCTGTTCGGCTACGTCGCCCAGTTCGTCTACGAGGGCGACTCCCCGATCGCCGAGCGGCGCGCCGCGGCGCTGTCTCTCGACCAGGGCCTGTTGGCCGAGCTGCTCGGCCGGGCCGAGCTGCGCGAGCTGCTCGACCCCGAGGTGCTCACCGAGGTCGAGGCCGAGCTGCAGTGGCTCGCGCCGGACCGTCGCGCTCGTGACGCCGAGGCCGTCGCCGACCTGCTCCGCCTGGTGGGCCCGCTCACCGTGCAGGAGATCCGGGATCGCTCGGTCGAGGGCGCCGACGTCGAGGCGTGGCTGGCCACCCTCGACCGCCGGGTCGCCCCGGTGCGGATGGCCGGCGACGACCGGTGGGCGGCGATCGAGGACATCGGCCGGTTGCGCGACGGCCTCGGCGTACCCGTCCCCGTCGGCACCCCCGACGCGTTCCTCCAGCTGCCCGAGGACCCCCTCGGTGACCTCGTCTCCCGCTACGCGCGCAGCCACGGCCCGTTCACGACCGCCGAGGTGGCGTCCCGGCTGGGCCTCGGCGAGGCCGTCGCCCGACAGACCCTGCAGCGGCTCGCGCACCGCGGCCGGGTGCTCGACGGGGAGTTCCGCCCGTCCGGCTCCGGCACCGAGTGGTGCGACGCCGAGGTGCTGCGCAAGCTGCGACGGCGCTCGCTCGCCCGCCTGCGGCAGGAGATCGAGCCCGTCAGCCACGATGCGGTCGCCCGGTTCCTCCCCGCCTGGCAGCGCGTCGGTGGCTCCCTGCGCGGCGTCGACGGCGTGGTCGCCGCCATCGACCAGCTCGCCGGGTGCCCCGTGCCCGCGAGCGCCCTCGAGCCGCTGGTGCTCGCCGCTCGCGTCCGCGACTACGAGCCGTCGATGCTCGACGAGCTCACGGCCTCCGGCGAGGTCATCTGGACCGGCCACGCGCCGCTCCCCGGCAGCGACGGGTGGGTCAGCCTGCACCTCGCCGACCAGGCCCACCTGACCCTGCCCGAGGTCGAGGGCGACGAGCCCGACGGCCTCCAGCGCGCCGTGCTCGACGCGCTCGACCCCGGCGGTGCGTGGTTCTTCCGCCAGCTCGCGGACCGCGTGGGGCCGACGTCCGACGCCGAGCTCAGCAGCGCGCTGTGGGAGCTGGTCTGGAAGGGCCTGGTCACCAACGACACCCTCGCGCCGTTGCGAGCCCTGGTCCGCAGCGGCACCCCCTCCCACCGCACCCGCCGCACGCCGCCGCGGCTCGGGCGCACGACCGGCGGGCGCATGCCCGTGCGCACCGGCCCGCCGGAGACGGCCGGCCGGTGGGCACTCCTGCCCGACCGCGACGACGACCCCACGCGCCGGGCCCACGCCCGCGCCGAGCACCTGCTCGAGCGCCACGGCGTCGTCACCCGCGGCGCCGTGGTGAGCGAGCGGGTCGCGGGCGGTTTCGCCGGGGTCTACAAGGTGCTCAGCGCCTTCGAGGACACCGGCCGCTGCCGGCGCGGCTACTTCATCGAGGGCGTCGGGGCCGCCCAGTTCGGCAGCGCCGGGGCGATCGACCGGCTGCGCACCTTCGCCGAGCCCGACAGCGCCAAGCCCGGCACGAAGCCCTCGGTCGTCGCGCTCGCCGCCACCGACCCCGCCAACGTCTTCGGCGCCGCGCTCCCCTGGCCCGACGCCGGCGATCCCGAGCGCACCGGCCACCGGCCGGGCCGCAAGGCGGGCGCACTGGTGGTCCTGGTCGACGGCGCACTCACCGTCTACGTCGAGCGCGGTGGACGCACGCTCCTCACCTGGAGCGACGACCTCGACGTGCTGACGCCGGCGATGGCGGCGCTCGCCGACGCGGCCCGCCGCGGGGCGCTCGGGCGGCTCACCGTCGAGAAGGCCGACGGCCAGGCGCTGATCGGCAGCGGCGGCGACACGCCCATCCGCCTCGCCCTCACGGCGGCCGGCTTCCTGGCGACGCCCAAGGGGTTGAGGCTGCGTGCCTGAGGGAGACACCGTCTACCGCGCGGCCGCCAAGCTGGACCGCGCCCTCACGGGCCACCGCCTCACCCTCACCGACTTCCGCGTGCCCGCCTTCGCCACCGTCGACCTCCGCGAGGGCACCGTCATCCGCACGCTGTCCCGCGGCAAGCACCTCCTCACCCGGGTCGACCACGAGCGCGCCTGGACCATCCACACGCACCTCAAGATGGAGGGGTCCTGGCACGTCTACCCCGACGGCGAGCGGTGGCGTCGTCCCGACACCCAGGTACGGCTCGTGCTCGGCATCGCGGGGCGCAAGGCCGTCGGCTTCCAGCTCGGCATCGTCGAGCTCGTGCCGCGGGAGCAGGAGGCCGACCTCGTCGCCCACCTCGGGCCCGACCTCCTCGGGCCCGACTGGGACGAGGAGAGGGCGCTCGCCAACCTGCGCAGCGAGCCCGACCGGCCCATCGGGCAGGCGCTGCTCGACCAGCGCAACCTCGCCGGCATCGGCAACATGTACATGACCGAGCTGTGCTTCACCATGGGCGTCCACCCGGCCAGCGCCGTCGCCACCGTCGACCAGCTCCCCCGGCTCGTGCGGCGCGGCAGGCAGATGCTCGAGGTCAACAAGGAGCGCGCGATCCAGACCACCACCGGTGACCTCCGCGAGCGAGAGCGGATGTGGGTCTACCGCCGCGACAAGTCGCCGTGCCGTCGGTGCCGCACGCCGATCGCGGTCACCATGCTCGGTGAGCCCGGGCGCGAGCGCGCGGCCTACTGGTGTCCCAGCTGCCAGCCCCAGCGCTGAGCACCGACCGCACGACCGTCGGGAGGGTCAGGCGGCTCAGGCGGCCGAGGCGACGACGTCGCCGGCCGGTCGGGCAGCGCCGATCGGGGTGCTCACGACCAGGCCCACGGCGGCCTCCTCGATCGACACGGCGTCGGCCACGTCACGCAGCACGTCGGAGAGCGGGAGGTCCATCGCCTGGCACAACGACGCCAGGAGCTCGGACGAGGCCTCCTTCTGCCCGCGCTCGATCTCGGAGATGTAGCCCAGGCTGACCCGAGCCTCCGCCGACAGCTCCCGCAGGGTCATTCCCCGCTGCATCCGCGCACCGCGCAGGACGTCACCGAGCAGTCGTCGGAAGAGGATCATGCGCGACTCCTTGGTCGAGGATGGATCGAGAGGTGGGGTCGTGTGGCCCAACGCTACCTGAGTGCTCATTCTTCCCGTCGGGAATCCGGCACCAGATCGGCCAGCAGGGCCAACGCCGCCTCGCACGCCGCCGCCCGGATCGCGGCGCGGCCCCCGCTCAGCGACAGCCGTCGTGCCTCGGCGCCACCGTGCGGGAGGGCGACCGCCACCCACACCGTCCCCACCGGCAGGCCGTCCTGCAGGTCCGGTCCGGCGACCCCGGTCGTCGCCACGCCCCAGGACGCCTCGAGGCGGTCGCGAACACCGCTCGCCATGGCAAGCGCGCACTCCTCGGAGACCACGCCGTGCTCCTGCACCACCGCGGGCGGCACGCCGAGCGCCGACCCCTTCACGCGGGTGGCGTACGACACCACGCCGCCGACGAAGCTGCGCGAAGCACCGGGCACGTCGGTGAGCCGGGCCGACAACAGGCCTCCCGTCAGCGACTCGGCCGTCGCGAGTGTCTCGCCGCGACCGGCCAGGAGCTCGAGGACGCGCGCCGCCACCGAGGCGTCCGGCTCGGCTGACCACATGTCGGCGACACTAGCCGCATGGCTCTCCCCATCGAGGACTACGCACTGATCGGCGACCGCGGCACCGCCGCCCTGGTCGGCAAGGACGGGTCGATCGACTGGTTGTGCCTGCCACGCTTCGACTCCCCCGCCTGCTTCGCCGCGCTGCTCGGCACGGAGGAGAACGGCCGCTGGCTGCTGGCCCCGGCCGACGAGGTGGTCGCGACGTCGCGGCAGTACCTCGACGGGACCGCCTGCCTCGAGACCACCTTCACCCTCGCCGACGGCGAGGTGGTGCTCCTGGACGTGATGCCGGTCGGGGACGACCGCGCGGACGTCGTACGCCGCCTGACCTGCACGCGGGGCACCGTGCGGATCCGGCACGACTGGGTGGTCCGCACCGACTACGGCCACGTGCGGCCGTGGGTGAGCCGGGAGCAGGCCCACGGCGACGAGGTCGTGGTGGCGGTGGCCGGCCCGGACAAGCTCGTGCTGCGCGGGCCGCACCTGCCCCACGGCCACCACGGCCACCACAGCGACGAGTTCGAGATGAGCGCCGGTGACGAGGCCACCTTCTCCACGACCTGGGTGCGTTCGTGGCGCGACATCCCCCGCCCGCTGGGTTTCGACGAGCGGATCGACGCCACGACCATGCGTCAGCGCGAGTGGTCCGCACGATGTCCCGACGACGTGCCGCACGCCGACCTGGTGCGCCGCAGCCTGCTCACGCTCCTGCTGATGACGCACGCCGAGACCGGCGGCATCGTCGCCGCGCCCACCACGTCGCTGCCGGAGGACTTCGGCGGCGAGCGCAACTGGGACTACCGCTTCTGCTGGTTGCGGGATGCGGCCCTGACCCTCGAGTCGCTGCTCAGCGCCGGCTACGCGCAGGAGGCGCTGCACTGGCGCAGCTGGCTGTTGCGGGCCGTGGCCGGCGACCCGGCCGACCTGCAGATCATGTACGCCGTCGACGGCGGCCGCCAGCTGCCCGAGCGAGAGGTGCCCCACCTGCCCGGCTACGCGGACAGCAGGCCGGTGCGGATCGGCAACGGCGCGGTGTGCCAGCGCCAGAACGACGTGCTGGGCGAGGTGATGATCGCGCTCGAGCTCGCCCGCGAGTCCGGTCTGGCGGACACGCCCAACTCCTGGGCCCTGCAGCGGGCCCTCGTCGACGAGCTCGCCGACCACTGGGACGAGCCGGACAACGGGCTGTGGGAGATCCGTGGACCCCAGCGGCACTTCACCCACTCGCGCGTGATGGTCTGGGTGGCCTTCGACCGCGCGGTGAAGGCCGTCGAGCGCCACGGGCTCGACGGGACGGTCGACCGCTGGCGCGAGCTCCGTGACCAGGTGCGCGAGGAGATCCTGGACAAGGGCTTCGACCACGAGCGGGGCACCTTCACGCAGCACTACGACACGACCGCCGTCGACGCCTCGCTGCTCACCATCCCGCTGGTCGGCTTCCTGCCGGGCGACGACCCGCGCGTGCTCGGGACGATCGACGCCGTGATCGCCGACCTCGACGTCGGCGGGCTGCTGCTGCGCTACCGCACCGAGACGGGCGTCGACGGGATCGCCGGCGACGAGCACCCGTTCCTGGCCTGCTCGTTCTGGCTGGTGTCCGCCCTCGCGACGGCCGGTCGCCGTGAGCAGGCCACCGAGCTGATGGACCGGCTGTGCGGCCTGGCCAACGACGTCGGCCTGCTGTCCGAGGAGTACGACGTCACGCACGAGCGGATGGCGGGCAACTTCCCGCAGGCGTTCAGCCACCTCGCGCTCGTGCAAGCGGCCCTAGCCCTGCGCTGAGCAGGACGAGGGCCCGGACTCCACGTGGAGTCCGGGCCGTCGAACTGTCTGCGCGTCAGCGGCGCTTGACGCGCACCTTCACGACCTGGCGGTCGCCCTCGACGCTCGAGGAGCCCGTGTAGGAGACCACGACACGCTTCGTGCCGGGCTTCGCGAATGCCGGCAACCTCACCTTGGCCCGGCCATCCTCGAGCCGGACGCTGCGCCAGGTGCCGTGCACCTTCACGCGCACCTTCCCGGTGGCCGCGCCGAGGTCGGAGTCCTCGACAGCGACCTTCAGCACAGCCTTCTTGCCCTGGACAGCCGTGGCCCGCAAGACACGGATGTCGGAGGCCGCACGCAGGACCGTCACGGTCACCGTCTGCTCCGCGAGCGCGGCAGTGCCGTCGAGGTAGCGGACGGTCAGCACGTGGTCGCCGATGGTCGCGAAGACCGGCAGCTTGACGTTGGCCACGCCGCCGGAGACGGGACCGGACGCCAGTACAGTGCCGCCCTCGCGCACCTCGACCGTCCCGGAGGCCGGCGCCGCCGACCCGCGGGTCACCGTGGCGTGCACAGTGGCCTCGGTGCGGTCCACGACGACGACCTGGGGAGTGACCTTCGCCGCGACCTCGACCGTCGCCGGCGGCTCAGGCTTCACCGGCACCTTGATGCCAACGACCTCGGGGTTGTGGTCGGAGCTGGCATACACCTCGGGTGTGTAGAGGTTCGTGCCGACGTAGTTGTAGCGGCTGTACTGGTAGAAGACCGACTCGTTGGCGTTGATCTCCCACAGGTCGACCCCGGTCACCATTGCCTTGGCTGCGGCGTTGGCGAACACGTGGTCGAGAGAGCCGGAGGTGCCGGAGAAGCTGTAGCTCTCCTCGGCGGGGTCGTCCGTGGACTCCAGCGACGTGAAGCCCGCAGCCTCGATCACCTGGACCGGGTCCTCCATCGAATAGGCGTTGAAGTCGCCCGTGAGGAAGACCTTGTCGGTGCCGCGTGCCGTCGCGAAGGTGCTCGCGAACTGAGTCAGGGCGGTGGCCTGCGCGACGCGGTCGGGGTTGGCGTTGCCCTGCCCGGTGCCGTCGTCGACGCCCGAGCCCTTGGACTTGAAGTGGTTGACGATGACGGCGAAGGCCTGGTCCGGGTTCGCACCCTTGGGCTTGAACACCTGGCCCAGCGGGTCGCGGGCGTTGTCGAACGCGCTCACGTCGTGGATCTCGCTCTCGCCGACAGGGCTGACCGTGCGCGGGTCGTAGATGAATCCGGTACGGATCACGTCCTCACTCGCCGGGACGACGGAGGGGGACGGCACGAACGCCCAGCGCTGGGTGCCCGCGTCCGCGTTGAGCGCCGCCACCAGGGCCGCGAGTGCCTCGTCGCGGCTGGCACCGTCGACCGACCTGGAGTTCTCGAGCTCCTCGAGGGACACGATGTCGGCGTCCATCGTGTTGATCGCGTTCACGATCTTGGCCTCCTGGCGCTCGAAGTTGACCTGGTTCCACGCACCGCGCGGCCCGTTGGGCGAGCTGCAGCTGCGGGTGGCGATCGGGTTGTCGTCACGATCGACGAACGCGGTGCAGCCGACGACGTCGCCCCCGAAGGTGGTGAAGTAGTTCAGGACGTTGAACGTGGCGAGCTCGAGGTCGCCTCCCACCTCTGCCGGCGCTGCGGGACGGTCCTGCTCGAAGGTGACCAGACCGGTCGGCTTGCCCACGACCTGGCGCTGCGGCTGCAGCTTCCACCCAAAGCGATAGTCGAGGACGACCGGCTGGTGGAACGTGACGCCGGCACCGACGCGGACCGTGTGGTCGGCCGTCAGCCAAGGCACCGGCTGGTCCTGCGCACCCGCGGTGTTGCTGGTGTTCCAGTAGGTGGCCGACGACCCGTCATCGAGGATCACCAGATGAGCGGCGTTGTAGGCCGTGCGGGCAGCGATCGCGGCCGTGTCCTGCGCGTCGATCACCTCGGTGGGCGTGACCAGCGGGATGATCGACGCTGCCGCGATCCCGATCTCGCCGAAGTAGCTCGACGAGGTGACACCGAAATCGTAGGAGTCGGTGACCGTCATCGGCGCGGTCGGCTGGAAAGCCTCGCCCTCGAACTCCTCGCGGGCCGCGTCGAGAGCAGCACCGGTGAGGCACTCGCCGCCCGGGAGCGCGCAGTCGGTGCCGGGCAGGACTGTGTTCGGCACGACGGCGGGCAGGGGCTGGGCGAGCTCGGTGACCTTGGTCGCGTCGATCTCCGTGAGAGTGCTGAACTCCTCCACCACGCCCTCGACCTCGACCGAGTCGCCCACCGCGATGGTGCTGGCGAAGTTCGGCTCGTAGACGAAGACGCCGTCCGAAGCACCGGGCGTCGTGTCCTCGCCACCGGTCTGGATGTAGAAGCCGTTGTACCCGCCGGTCGGGAACGCGGCGGTGACGACGCCCTCGGTGACGACCGCGTCACCGATGAGCGGGCTCTCCGCGCCCGTGCCCTGGACCTCGGCGATCGTCACCTCGACCGGGTCGTTGCCCCCGGTTGCGGGAGGCTGCGTCTGCCCGGCGGAGTTGGTCGGGCTCGGCACTCCCGCGGCGAAGTCGACGGAGTTGTCATTGGTGTCGTCGCCTTCGACCTTGCGCGCCACAGACGTCGAGTTGGTGGTGGCCGGCGCCGCTGTGCCCTCGCGGAGGGTAGCGCCGCCCCAGCCGACCAGGTCGATCGTGTTGCCCGCGGTCGGGGTGACGGTTTCGGTGCCGGTCACAAGGGCGACCGTCCCCGCGGTGCCACTCATCGCGAGCGTGCCGATGGCGTCCGGCGTCGGCAGGGCAGTCGTACCACCCGAGCCTGCCGCCTGCTGCACGAGGAAGTGGCTCTTCGCCGCGACCGTGCCGCTCAGGTTCGTGAAGCCGGTACCCGTGCCGCCCGACGAGCGGTACTGGACCGACAGGCCCGTGAGGCTGATCGGCGCGTCGGTCGGGTTGTACAGCTCGATGAAGTCGTTGGTCCAGGTAGCCCCGGAGTTGCCTCCGCCACCGTAGGCCTCGTTGACGACGAGGTGGTTCGCGAGGGCGGCCGACGCCGGGGATGACGACAGGACGGAGAGCCCTGCCGTGAGGAGGCCGAGGCTGATGCCGCCGGCTGCGCGTCGTACGAACGCGGAGGTCTGCATGGATTCTCCTGAGGAGTGCGAAGGAACGGAGAGGGGATCCGGTCGAGTCCGGATCCCCTCCCGTCGGGTGTCGTGCGGTCAGCGCGTCACGCGGACGCGCACGACCTTCTTGGTTGCGGCAGTGGTGTCGTCCCCGCTGTAGGAGATGACGACCTTGTTCTTGCCGAGCTTGGTCATCTTGATGCGGAAGGTGGCCTTGCCAGCCTTCAGCTTCTTCGTCACCTTCTTGCCCGCGACCTTGACCGTGACCTTGCCGGAGGGCGTGTTATCGGCCGACTTCAGCGTGAGGCGGAACACGGCACGCTCACCGCGCTCGACGCGCTTCGGTGCTCGCACCGCTGCTCGGGGGCTCGCCTTGGTGACCTCGACGGTCACCGTGGCCTCCGCGGCCTTGGTGGTCTCGTCACCGAAGTACTTCAGCGTCACGGCGGCTGCGCCGGCCTCCTCGAAGGGCTGCAGGGCGATGTCCGCCTTGCCGCCCGCGAGCTCCCCGGCGCCCACGACCTTGCCGCCGACCAGGGCGATGACCGCTCCGGTCGCCGTGCCAGACGGCTTCGTGACCGTCAGCGACACGGTGGCACCGTCCTTCTTGACCTGCACCGTGCTGGGCGTGACCGTTGCCGTCAACGTCGGCGTGGCCTTCTCGACGACCGGCGCGGGCTCCACGGTGACGCTCACCTGGCCGGACGCCGCCTTCGTCGCCTGGTCGCCGTAGTACTTGACCTCGATCAGCTTCTCGCCGGCCGTCGCGAACGGCCCGATCTTGAGCGCAGCCTTGCCGTCGACCAGCTCCGCCCCGCCGATCACCTCGCCGCCCAGCAGGGCCGCGACGAGTCCGGTGGCCTTGTGGCCCGGAGTCGCAACGGTGACGTCGAGGACCGAGGTGCCCGTCGGCGCCTTGACGGTCGAAGGCGTGGCGAGGGCGGTCACGGTCGCGTCGGACTTGATCGGCGCCCGGTCGGTCTGCACCGGGACTTCGAGGCTGGTGCCAGTGGTGTCGCCGACCAGAGTGATGACGTGGGCTCCCGGCGGCGTGCCGACCGGGATCTCGACGTCGCCCGTGATCTTGCCGTAGTCGTCGAACACCGCGGTGCCCAGCGTGTTGTCCACCGGGAGGCTCCCGATGTCGGTGCCGTCGACCTCGACCGTGACCGTCTTGTCCTGCGGGTCGCCGGCACCGGTGAAGGCCCACGAGCTCACGGAGAAACGGACGTGCTCACCCGGGTGGTAGACCGACGGGGCCTCCGGGGGGAAGCTCAGGCCGACGGCGTGCTGGGTGGTGTCTCCTTCGACCGGGGTCTTCGCGGCCATGTAGTCGACCATGGCCTGGAGGTCCACACGACCGGAGTCGCGCTTGTTGGTCGCGAGGTTGAAGGCGCGGAAGTTGTCTCCACCGGATGCGAGGAACGAGTTCGCGGTGACGGAGTAGACGGTCGCCGGAGCGATCGCCGTGCCGTTGAGCCACATGCCGGTGATCCGGCTCCCCTCGGCGCGCGTGGCGTCGTAGGTGAACTCGAAGCCTTCCGAGGTGCCGAGACGCAGGAACGGGCGAGAGGGAACGTTGCCGGAGCCGTCACGCTGCCACTGCTGCTCGAGCAGCGTCTTGATCTGGGCGCCGGTCATGTCCATCGTGACGAGGGTGTTGGCGAACGGCTGGACAACGGCCGCCTGCTTGTAGGTCAGCACGGCCGGGTAGCCGGCGGCGTTGTTGCCGAGCATGTCGGTGCGCAGGCCGCCGGGGTTCATGAAGGCGATCTGCGCGGTCCCCGAGGACTCGGGGCCGGTAGCCCAGCGCTGGACCTCAGCGACCAGGTTGCCGAGCGTCGACTCGCCGCCACGGTTCTCGTTGCCGTTGGACAGCTTCGCGCGGTTGAAGGGCATGGCCACTTGCCCCAGCTCGCGTGCACCAAGCACGTCGGCCTTGGTCACGGCGTCCTGGACCACAGCGGCAGCGGCGTCGCGCGCAGCAGTGGCGGCTGGTGCCGTGATGGAGACGGTGTTCGCCCGGACGATGTCCTTGCTCTTCAGGGCGACGCTGTCGGTGTCCGGGTCGACCGTGAAGACCAGCTTGTTGAGGTTCGTGCCGTACTGGCCGGCCGAGACGACCGGACGGCCGGCGGTGTCGGCGTTGGGGTCGGCGTGGTTGTAGGCCAGGTGGGTGTGCCCTGAGATGATCGCGCTGACGGTGGGGTCCACCCCGGCCACGATCTGGGCGAAGGCGGAACCGTCGCTCAACGCGGCGATGTTCTCCGAGCTCGCGCCCTCGTGGATCAGCATGACCACGATGTCGGCGCCGTCGGCCTTGAGGTCCGCGGCGCCCTGGTTGACCGTGTCGACGATGTCATCGACGTAGATGTCGGCAATGCCCGACGGGCTCACGAGCGCGGGGAGGTCCTCGGTCACCGCGCCCACGAAGCCGACGTTGACGCCGTTCATCGTCGTCATCCACGTGCCGCCATCGGAGACGTCCGACGGGTCCGGGGTGTTGGGAGTGACGTCCGGAAGCGCATAGGCGCTGTGATCACCCGCCTCCTTCACGTTGGCCGCGATGTACTGCCACTTCGCGCCACCCTCGGGGTTGGTGGTCGCATCGTAGGACTTCATCACCCGGTTGACGAGGTCGTCGTAGCCCGCGTCGAACTCGTGGTTGCCAGCTGCCGAGACGTCGAGGCCGGCGATGTTCAGGGCGTCGAGAGTCGGCTTGTCACGCTGGATGAAGGACTCGAACGTGGAGGCCCCGATCAGGTCGCCAGCCGCGGTGAACACAGTGCTGTTCGGGTAGTCCGACTCCAGCTGCTTGACCGCGCCTGCGAACTGGGCCGCGCCCGCCTCCTGAGCACCGTTGGAGGTGTTGGGGAGGAGACGACCGTGGAAGTCGTTGGTGGCGAGGATCTGGATGTCGACGGGAGCTGCCTGCGCGGGAACAGCCGTGGTGACCACGGCGAGCGGCGCAGCAAGAAGTCCCGTCACGGCGGTCGCCAGCGAGAACCGGCGCCCCAATCGTGATGCTGACAAAGGAGGACCTTTCGAGAGGGTGGGTGAGCCGGCTCACCCTAACCTCACACCTCCGACAGCGGGACCCCAGGAAAGTATGGATTTTGCGAATGCTCGGTAACGACTTGATGTCGGTCCGCTGCTGCCCGCACGTCACCGAGTCAGACGCGCTTTGCCCTTTGCCGCCGGACGTCGCGGAAGAACTCGTAGCCCGACCACATCGTCATCGCGACGGCAGCGGCGAGCGTCACCTGCGCGAGGTAGAACAGCGCCTCACCGAGCATCCCCGGCCAGAAGTCGAAGGCGCCACCGTGCGCGTCGCCGTGGGGAAGCGGCCAGATCAGGAGGCCCAGGGCCACGGCCTGCAGGACGGTCTTGATCTTGCCGCTCTGCGCGGCGGCGACGACGACGTCCTTGAGGATCGACAGCCGCAGGAGGGTCACGCTCCACTCGCGCAGGAGCACGATGATCGTGACCCACCACCAGATGTCGCCGACGATCGAGAGCCCGATGAAGGCCATGCCGGTGATCGCCTTGTCGGCGATGGGGTCGGCGATCTTGCCGAAGTCGGTGATCAGGTTGTGCTTGCGTGCGAGGTCGCCGTCGATCTTGTCGGTGATCATCGCGACGGCGAAGATCGCGAAGGCGACCCAGCGCCAGGTCGGGTCGTTGCCCCCGTCGTAGAGCAGCGCCCAGCCGAAGAACGGCACCATGACGATGCGCAGCGTGGTGAGCACGTTGGCGATGTTGAAGTTGGACACCGCCTGCTGCTCGGTGCCCGCGGGGTCGTTGGTCATGCCGGGGCTCCGTCCGTGCGTGCGATCAGGTCCACCCCGTCAGTTCCGAGGACGGTCGCCTCCACCAGGTCGCCGACCGTCGCGCGACCGGCACCGGTCAGCGTCGTCGTGCCGTCGACCTCCGGCCCCTGGTGGGCCGCGCGGCCCTCGACCACGTCGTCGTCGACGGACTCGACCAGCACGACCACACGTTCGCCGATGCGCTCCTCCGCGCGCTGCGCGTTGAGCTCCTCGACCAGGGTGCTGACGTGCTCGGTGCGGGCGCGGATCTCGTCGTCGTCGAGCTTGACGTCGTCGGCGAAGCCCGCGGCCTCGGTGCCGTCCTCATCGGAGTATCCGAAGACGCCGGTGACGTCCATGCGAGCCGCGACCAGGAAGTCGCACAGGGTCTGGAGGTCGTCCTCGGTCTCGCCGGGGAAGCCGACGATGACGTTGGACCGTACGCCGGCCAGCGGGGCGAGCGAACGGACCTGCTCGAGCAGGCCGAGGAAGCTGTCGGGGTCGCCGAACCGCCGCATCCGCCGCAGCACCGAGGCGCTGGCGTGCTGGAAGGACAGGTCGAAGTAGGGCACGACCCCGGGGGTCGAGGCGATCGCCTCGATCAGGCCCGGCCGGGTCTCGGCGGGCTGCAGGTAGGACACGCGCACCCGCTCGATGCCGTCGATGCCGCTGAGCTCGGGCAGCAGCGTCTCCAGCAGCCGGAGGTCCCCGAGGTCCTTGCCGTAGGACGTCGAGTTCTCGCTGACGAGGAAGAGCTCCTTGACGCCCTGCGTGGCCAGCCACTGGCCCTCCTGCAGGACGTCGCTGGGACGACGGCTCACGAACGAGCCGCGGAAGCTCGGGATGGCGCAGAACGAGCAGCGCCGGTCACAGCCGCTGGCCAGCTTGAGCGGAGCCATCGGGCCCGCGTCGAGGCGACGGCGTACGGCGCGCGGGCCCGTCGCGGGGGCACCGGCACCGATCTCCGTGACGTCCCCGCCGTCCGGCTGGTCCTGGTGCCCGGGCACCGAGATGGCGGAGGCGTCGCGCTCGACCGGCGAGATCGGCAGCAGGCGCCGGCGGTCGGAGGGCGTGTGCGGGTGGTGCGTCTCCCCCGCCACGATCGCGCGCAGCCGGGCGGCGATGTCGGGGTAGTCGTCGAAGCCGAGGACCGCGTCGGCCTCCGGCAGCGACTCGGCGAGGTCCTTGCCGTACCTCTCGGCCAGGCAGCCGACCGCGACGACGGCCTGGGCGCGGCCGCCGTGGCCGGCGGACGCCTTGAGGTCGGCGGCGTCGAGCAGCGTGTCGACCGAGTCCTTCTTGGCAGCCTCGACGAAGCCGCAGGTGTTGACCACGACGGTGTCGGCGTCCTCCGCGTCGTCGACCAGCACGAAGCCACCGGCCTCGAGCCGTCCGGCCAGCTCCTCGGAGTCGACCTCGTTGCGGGCGCAGCCGAGGGTCACGACAGCGACCTGGAGGGGGGCTGCGGTGGCGGCGGCAGGGGTCTCGGACTCGGTTGTGGTCATCGCACCCGTGAGTATGCCGGGTCGAGGCGCCTCGACCCGCACCGCCGGGGCGGTGAGGAGGCTCTCACGCGGGTCCCGGTCGTGCCGGCGGGCCGTACGCGTCGCGCACGGCCTGCCACACCTCGGAGCCCCGGTCGTGCCGGCCCAGGCCGCGGCTGACGAACGCCGCGCCGTAGCCGGCGGCCGGCTCGGTCCAGGCCGAGCAGCCGCCCGCCCCGCCCATGCCGATCTCGAGGCGCGAGTCCTCCTCCTCGCGCTGGAAGCCCAGGGTCCACACCACGTCGCGGTCCAGCACGAGGTCGTGACCCGAGGCCGCGGGCTCGAGGAAGGCACGCCACGTCTCCTGGCCGAGTCGCTGGGCGACGAGCCCGTCCGGGCGACGGACGTCGTCGTAGAAGCGGGCGAGGGCGACCGCGGAGGCGTGGAGCGCGACGGCGGGGAACGAGGTCCGCCGGAAGCGTGCGGAGTTGAGCACCGCGGGGTCGAGCAGCCCCGGAGGACGTCCCATGGCGGGTCCCCACCGCGGGTCGCGCTCGTAGTCGGCGCGCCACGTCGGGACGACCTCCTCGACGGTTGCCACCCGGTCGAGGTCGTGCTCCGGGACCCGCAGGTGGAGGTCCCAGCCGCCCGCCGAGGCGATCCGGGCGAAGCGTCCGGCGAGGTCCTCGCCGGTGGCGCGGCGCACCACCTCGTCGAGGAGGTGGCCGTAGGTCAGGGCATGCTCCGCGACGGCGGCCCCGGGCTCGTGCACGGGCGTGGCCGCCGCCAGCAGCTCGACCAGGGCGTCGCGGTCGTCGTACGCGACCGTGGCCGCCTCGTCACCGAAGGACGGCAGGCCCGCCCGGTGCGAGAGCAGGTGCCGTACTGTCGTGCCGGCCTTGCCCGCGGCCCCGTACTCCGGCCACACCGACGCGACCGCGTCGTCCAGCGCCACCGCACCCTCGGACACCGCGTCGAGCACCGCCAACGCCGCGAACGGCTTCGCGACCGAGTAGGTCAACACGAGGGTGTCGGACGTCCAGGCGCGACGGCCGTCGAGCGTCCCCGCCGCGTGGTCGACCTCGACGAGGCCGTCGCGCACGACCGCGACCGCGCAGCCGGGGTCGCGCCCGGATCCGACGAGCTCGTCGACCACCGCCGCCGGACCTGCCGTCACGGACGCCACCACGTCACCACGTCACTTGGCTTGCTCAGTCGGCGACGAAGGTGCCCTGACCGGCCACGCCGGGCTCGCCGACCGGGCGGGCCTTGCCGCCGGCGAGCGAGACGGTGACGGCGCCGTCGGAGGACATCACGCGCACCGGCGGTGATGCCTTCAGCTCGCGCGTCTGGCCCACGGCCAGGTTGCCCTTGAAGACCTGCTCCCCCGCGCCGTCGCGGACCACGACCTGGGCGCCACCCGACGCGGCACTGACGACGACCGCGACGGGCTCGGCCGGCGGCGCGTTGCCCGCACCCTGCGGTCCGCCGGAGCCGTTGAGGACCGGCGTGGCCCCGCGCAGCTCGGGCGGGGTGTCCATGACCAGCCGGGCGATCGACCACGCGAGCACGAGCGCCATCACGACCGCGACGAGCACCGACCAGTTGGGACCGCCGCGGGTGCCGCGGATCGAGCCGTGGGCGCCGGTGGCCAGCTCGGCCTCGAAGACGCGACGCGGGTTGATGGGCGCGCGGGCGTAGCGCTCGTCGTACGACGCGAGCAGCGGCGCGACGTCGATGCCGAGCACGCGGGCGAGCGTGCGCAGGTGGCCGCGGGCGTAGAAGTCACCGCCGCAGGGCTCGAAGTCGTCGACCTCGACGGCCTCGATGACGTGCGGGCGGATGCGGGTTCGGTCGGCGAGCTGGTCGACGCTCAGGCCCAGCCGGGTGCGGGCCGCGGCCAGCTCCGGGCCGATGACCGGGTCCTCGGCGGGCTCGACCTCGAAGTCGTCGAGCACCAGGGGCTCGACCGGCTCCCCCGGCCGCGCGATCGCACGGACGCGGTCGCCCCACGACTGGGTCTCCTCCACGAGGCTGACGCGACCCGGGCGGCGCAGCTCGCGACCCTCCGGCTCGTCCTCGTCGACGACGACCTCGCGCCGCACCTCCGACCGCCGGGCAGCGCCGGTCTCGCGCAGCGCGGCCGGCGTCGGGCTGGCGACGACGACCGGCTCGGCGGCCTCGACCTCGACCTCCGGCTCGGGCTCGGGCTCCGTGGCCGCCGCGTCCACGGAGCCGGGAGCCTCGACCGGTGCGTCGTCCTCGAACTCGGCGCCCGCCGGCTCGAGGACGACGATCTGGCTGGCGTCGCGGGCGACGCGACCGAGGGCCTCGGTCAGGTCGCCGTCCGCGCCGATGACGCGGGTGGACAGCCCGAGCGGCACGGCGAACGGTGCGCCGTGCAGCAGCCGGGAGATGCTGGTGTGGCGCTTGCCGGTGCCGGTGAGCTCGGCCTCGATCAGCTCGAGGTTGTGCGGCACGACGACCAGGCGGCCGTCGCGCAGCAGCCCCTTCCGCGGCGTGTGCTCGACGTGGTGCACCGCCGTCCACGGCAGACCGCGCCAGGTGCGGCCGAGCCGGATCCGGATGCCCTGGGCGTCGGCCACGAGGAGCGGCGTGCGGGCGTCGACGAGCCCGACGAGCCAGTAGGCACCCAGCAGGCCCATCGCGACCACGAACGCCCAGTCGAGCACGGACCCGGTCCGGGTGGCGCGAGCCAGATAGGCGATGGCGACCGCGGAGGCGGTCAGACCGACACCGGCGGCGACGGCCGCGCTGCGGCGTACCTCCACCGCGTCGGGAGCCACGGTGAGCGACTCGTGCTCCCCCGTCTCGGTCCAGCTGGTGTCGTCGTCGTGGACTGCTGCTTGCATCGACCTGGCGCCCATCAGGCTCCCCCCTCCAACGTGGCGATCACGGAATCGAGCTCGTCCGGCTTGACCAGGACGTCGCGGGCCTTCGAGCCCTCGCTGGGGCCGACGACCCCGCGGCTCTCGAGGATGTCCATCAGCCGGCCCGCCTTGGCGAAGCCGACGCGCAGCTTGCGCTGGAGCATCGAGGTCGAGCCGAACTGCGTGGAGACGATCAGCTCGATGGCCTGCACCACGAGCTCCATGTCGTCCCCGATGTCGTCGTCGAGCTCCCGCTTGGACTCCTTCGGCGCCGTCACGTCCTCGACGTAGGTCGGCTCCAGCTGGTCCTTGCAGTGCTTGACGACCTGGTGGATCTCCGCCTCCGTGACCCACGAGCCCTGGACGCGCACCGGCTTGGACGCCCCCATCGGCAGGAAGAGGCCGTCACCCTGGCCGACCAGCTTCTCGGCACCCGGCTGGTCGAGGATCACGCGGCTGTCGCCCAGCGAGCTCGTCGCGAAGGCGAGCCGGGACGGCACGTTGGCCTTGATCAGCCCGGTCACGACGTCGACGGAGGGCCGCTGCGTGGCGAGCACCAGGTGGATGCCGGCCGCGCGGGCGAGCTGGGTGATGCGGACGACGGAGTCCTCGACGTCGCGCGGCGAGACCATCATCAGGTCGGCCAGCTCGTCGACGATGACGAGGAGGTAGGGGTACGGCGTCAGCGTGCGCTCGCTGCCCGGGGGCACCTCGACCTTGCCGGCCCGCACCGCCTTGTTGAAGTCGTCGATGTGACGGAAGCCGAAGTTGGCGAGGTCGTCGTAGCGCATGTCCATCTCGCGCACGACCCACGCCAGCGCCTCGGCGGCCTTCTTGGGGTTGGTGATGATCGGGGTGATCAGGTGCGGCACGCCCTCGTAGGCGTTGAGCTCCACCCGCTTGGGGTCGACCATGATCATCCGCACCTCGTCGGGCGTGGCCCGCATGAGGATCGAGGTGATCAGCGAGTTGATGAAGCTCGACTTTCCGGAGCCGGTCGCACCGGCGACGAGGAGGTGCGGCATCTTCGCCATGTTGGCCACGACGAAGCCGCCCTCGACGTCCTTGCCGAGCCCGGCGACCATCGGGTGGTGGTCGGAGCGGGCCGTGCCGGACCGGAGCACGTCACCGAGGGAGACGATCTCCTTGTCGGTGTTCGGGATCTCGATGCCGATCGCCGACTTGCCCGGGATCGGGCTGAGGATCCGGACGTCGGCGGACGCGACCGCGTAGGCGATGTTCTTCGACAGCGCGGTGACCTTCTCGACCTTGACCGCGGGGCCGAGCTCGACCTCGTAGCGGGTGACGGTCGGGCCGCGGGTGTAGCCGGTGACGGTCGCGTCGATGCCGAACTCGTCCATCACCTGCATCAGCCGCTCGACGACCGCGTCGCTGGCCTTCGAGCGCGCCTTGTGCGGCGACCCGGGCTTCAGCGCGGAGTTGTCGGGGAGGGAGTAGGTGATGTCGCCCGACAGCGCCAGCTGCTCCACCCGGGCGGGCAGCGGGGTGTGCGGCGGCGGCTCGACCGGACCGGTGTCGTCCTTGACCGCCGCGCCGGCCACGGCCGGCGTGACCTCGGTGGGGGCGTCGGCCGAGGCCTCGCCCGGGGCGAGCGGGTCGGCGAACAGGTCGATCCCGTAGTCCTCCTGGGGCTCGACCTCCTTCTTGCGCCGACGCTTCTTGAGCTCACGGTCGGAGAGGACCGGGCTGTCGTAGGCCGGGTCGCCCATCTCGGGGTCGATGTCGTCGTCGAGCATCGAGCGGCGGCGTGGCCGCACCGGCTTGGTCGGCTCGTCCGCCTCGGCCTCGTCGACCGGGGTGCGGCCCAGCGCCTTGTCGCGGAGCGCGGCAAGCCTGACCGGGATCTGGTAGACGGGCGTGGCGGTGATGATGAGGATGCCGAAGACCGCGAGCAGGACGAGCAGCGGCACCACGACGTACGTCGTCTGCATGAGGTCGAGCAGCAGGCTCGAGGTGACGTAGCCGACCGCGCCGCCGGCCTCCTGCAGGTTGGTGGCGTCGCCCAGCACCGGCTGCGGGTTGCCGTTGGCGATGTGCACGATCCCCAGCAGGCCGAGCGTGAAGGCCGCCCAGCCGATGACCTGCCGGCCGGCGGGCCCGTTGCGCTCCGGGTCCCGCAGCGTGCGCCAGCCGGCGTAGACCAGGAACAGCGGGACGAACCAGCCGACCTTGCCGACCGCGCCGGAGGTCACCGAGCGCGCGAAGTCCATGACGCCACCGGGCAGCTGCCACCACACGGCGGCGGCGACGACCATCGCCAGGCCGAAGAGGAACAGCCCGACGCCGTCGCGGCGGTGCTCGGGGTCGAGGTCGCGGGCGGACTGCCCGATCGACCGCGCCACGGCGCCCACCGCGTGGGCGATGCCGAGCCACACGGCTGCGACGCCGCGCCCGAGCAGGCCGAAGGCCCGCGAGACCGGACCCGGCCCGCTCCTGACGGCACGAGGTGCCGGGCGCGCGCTCGAGCCGCTCCGGCCCTTCGCCGAGGAGCGAGGGGCGGGACGCTTGCTGGTACTCCGTGATCGGGTGCTCGAACCCTTGGTGGTGCGCTTGGATCCAGACGTGCTCGAGCTCCGCGACCCCGGCGGGGAAGACGTACGGGTCGCCATGGTCCGACCCTACGGCCACGTCACACCCGTCACACGGACCACACGAGTGCGTGTCGTGCCGTCGCACCCCCGAGGGGGTCATCCGCCCACCCTCCCTTCCCATTGTCGGACGTCCTACTTAAGGTGAGTCGGGTCACTCGGGCGACGTCTGGTTCCGGGTGCGATCTCGGAAATCGGAGGAATCAGAGTGAAGCTCCTCAACAGAGGACTTGCACTCGCCGTCGTGGGGGCTGGCCTTGCCGCGCTCCCGACGATCGGCGTGCAGGCAGCACCGGCCGCACAGGCCGACCCCAACGGCGTCGCAGCCATGGCCGACCGGGCCAGCGGCGACGTCGCCGTCTCACGGGAGGAGGCGACCGCGAAGGTCGGCTTCATCCGCGTCCAGGGCGACGGAGACCTGCTCCCGTCCGTCGAGGGCGACTCCCTCGGCGCGGCCGAGGACAAGGCCGACGCCTACCTCGACCAGTACGCCGCCAACTTCGGCGCGCGCCCGGCCGAGCTCGTGCGAAGCGACGTCGCGGAGTCCGCGGCCGGCTGGACCGCCACCTACACGCAGACCTACAAGGGCGTCGACGTCTTCGGCTCCATGCTGCGCGTGCAAGTCGACCGCGAGGGCGACCTGACCTCGGTCAACGGCTACGCCGCCCCCGACCTGTCGTTGTCCGTCGAGCCGCGCATCAGCGCGAGCGACGCGGGCGAGCGCGCGGTCGGCCTGGTCCGCGAGGACCCGCCCGCCCACGACGGGGAGGCCGCCGACCTGACCGGCATCGAGCCGAGGACCAGCGAGCTGGTCGTCTACCGCATGGGCGCGACCCGCGGCGAGGCCGGCACGGCGGTGCTCGCCTATCAGGTCGAGGTCACCAACGACGACAACATCCGCGACGCCGTGTTCATCGACGCGCGGACCGGCAAGGCGCTCAACCGCTGGTCGATGGTGCACGACGCCCTCGACCGCGAGCTCTACGAGGCCACCGGCACGCGCACCGCACCGGTGCTGACGCGCGTGTGGAAGGAGGGTGACGCGTTCCCCGGCGCGCTCAACGCCGACCAGCGCAACCTGGTCAACTCGGCCGGCGAGTCCTACTGGCTCTACAAGAACACGTTCGGTCGCGACTCCTACGACGGCGCCGGCGCCACGATGAAGACGGTCAACAACGACCCGCGCATCAGCTGCCCCAACGCCAACTGGAACGGCACCACGACCAACTACTGCAACGGCGTCACGTCCGACGACGTCGTCTCGCACGAGTGGGGCCACGCCTACACCGAGTACACCTCCGGCCTGATCTACCAGTACCAGTCCGGCGCCCTCAACGAGTCCTACTCCGACGTGTGGGGCGAGACGCTCGACCTGATCAACGGGCGCGAGGACGAGAGCGAGAACTTCACCACCAAGCGCGCGGTCGGCGACTGCGACAAGACCGCTCCCCCGGCCGTCGACATGCGGATCACGGCGCCGGCCAGCATCGCGGGGCCGTGCCTCGCCGTGGCCGCGACCGGGGCCAAGCCCTTCACGACGACTCCGGTGACGGCCGACGTGGTCGTCGCGCTCGACGCCGCCAACACCGCCGGCCCGACGACCACCGACGGGTGCTCGGCGTTCACCAACGCCGCAGCGGTCTCGGGCAAGTGGGCCTACGTCGACCGCGGCACCTGCGGCTTCGCCGACAAGGTGGCCAACGCCAAGACCGCCGGCGCGACCGGCATCGTGATCGGCAACAACAACTCCGACATCCCGGCCGGGTTCACCGGCGACCCCGCGCTCTACGGCGTGATGGTCTCGCAGGCCGACGGCGCGAAGTTCAAGAGCGCCACCGTGCCGGTCAAGGTGTCGGTCACCGCCGACGACGTCGCGGCACGCCCCGACACCACCCGCTGGCTGATGGGTGAGAAGTCGACCGCCTTCGGGGGCGCCATCCGCGACATGTGGAACCCCACCTGCTACGGAGACCCGGGCAAGGTGACCGACGCCGAGTACAAGTGCGACCCGACCGGCGCCGACGCAGGCGGCGTGCACAGCAACTCGGGCGTGCCCAACCACGCCTACGCACTCGTCGTCGACGGCGGCACCGTCAACGGCCAGACCGTGACCGGCCTCGGTCTCGACAAGGCCGCCGCCATCTGGTGGCGCGCCCAGACGGCCTACCTGACGCCGCAGTCCAACTTCACCGACGCGGCCAACGCGTTCGAGCAGTCCTGCGCCGACCTGGTCGGCCAGCCGATCAACAAGCTGACGACCGCACCCGGCGCCACGCCGCAGCCGGCGACGCCGATCGTTGCGGGCGACTGTGCCTCGGTCGCGGCCGCGACGGCCGCGACGGAGATGCGCACCGAGCCGGTGAAGTGCAACTTCAAGGCGCTGCTCGCCAAGGACGCCCCCGCCACGTGTGGCGAGGGCTTCACCGAGGACGTCCTGTGGAGCGAGGACTTCGAGGACGGCCTGACCGGCTGGAGCGCGAGCAGCGAGGTCGTCTACGCAGGCGGCATCCACGAGGCGTGGCGCCCGGTGGAATCGGCTCCGGCCGGGACCGGTGCGGCCCACCCGAGCAAGGTGGCGTTCGGCCCGGCTCCGGACGAGGGCAGGTGCGTCGGCAACACGGCGCCGCAGGGTGACTTCTCGAGCCGCGACTCCATCACGGGTCCGGTCGTGCAGCTGCCCGACAGCCTGCGCTCCGCGAAGCTCACCTTCGAGCACTACGTGGCCACCGAGGTCGGCTACGACGGCGGCAACGTGAAGATGAGCGTCAACGGGGGCGCGTTCACCGCCATCCCGGCGGCGGCCTACCTCTACAACAAGCCGACCACCCTCGCCGGCCCGGCCACCAACACCAACCCACTCGCCGGCCAGCCCGGCTTCACGGGCACCGACGGTGGGCAGACCAAGGGCAGCTGGGGCGAGTCGCAGGTCGACATCGCCGCGGCGGGTGCGAAGCCGGGTGACACGGTGCAGCTCCGCTTCGACATCGGTCGCGACGGCTGCGGCGGCAACGAGGGCTGGTACGTCGACAACGTGCAGATCGTCGACTGCAAGCTGGTCACCCGGACCACGGCGGTGCACCGACCCGAGCCGTCCACGTTCGGCACCGCCTCGACCGCCGAGGTGGCGGTGGAGCGTGTCGGATCGGTCGGCGGCTCCCCCGAGGGCACCGTCACGGTGACCGACGCCTCCGGCAAGCAGCTGGGCTCGGCCGCCCTCACCGGCGGCAGGGCCTCGGTCCCGCTGCCCGCCGACCTCCCCGTGGGCGCCAACAAGCTGACCGCCACCTACACCGGCAGCGACTCACTGGCGACCTCCACCGCGGCGTTCACCGCGACGGTGGTCGGCAAGGGCGTCGCCACCTCGACGACGACGGCGAAGGTCAAGCCCGCCAAGCCCCGCTTCAAGCAGGACTTCAAGGTCGTGGTGAAGGTCGCGGCCGCAGGTACGACGCCGACCGGCCGGGTCGTGGTCCGCATCGACGGCACGTCGATGGGGTCCAAGCGCCTCGACGACGGCCGGGTGGTCCTCAAGGTCACCAAGAACCTGAAGGTGGGCAAGCACAAGCTCGTCGCCCGCTACCGGGGTTCGGACACGGTCGAGGGAAGCAGGGACAAGGTGACGTTCAAGGTCGTGCGTCGCTGACCTGACCACCTGCTGACGAGCACCACCAGCAACGGGCGAGGGCCCCGGCGGAGCGATCCGCCGGGGCCCTCCGCTCGCCCGTGCACGCGTCAGACGAGACCCGCGAGCCAGGGCCGCACCACGAGGAGGGTGGGCAGCGCGAGGATGGCCGCCGCGAGCACGGACACGGCGGCCGACTGCCAGGGGTGGGGACGGGTGTCGCGCAGCACCTCGACCCGGGCCGCGAGGGACGACCCGGCCGACCCCAGCGACCCCGCGGGGGCCGGCGACCCGGCCAGGGCGACCAGGGCGGCCAGGAGCGCGCGGCGACCGCTCGTCCGGCTCGCCGCCCGGTCGGCGAGCACCTCGACGAGCACCTCGACCTCGCGGCGCGCGGAGGCGCTGGCGACCCAGCGCGGGAACGCCAGGTGCAGGACCGCGAACGCCTCCAGGACCAGGTCGTGGCGGGCGCGCAGGTGGGAGCGCTCGTGCTCCAGCACGGCGCTCAGCTCCGCCGGCGCCAGGCGGGTCAGCGTCGAGCGGGAGACGACGATGCGGGAGCCGCTCATGCCGGGCACGCAGTAGGCCACCGGCACGTCGTGATCGAGGACCGAGACGCCTCCGTCCACCTCGGCGACGAGGTCGACCCGCTCGCGGTGCAGGCGCCGCATCCGACGCAGCGAGGTGCCGGTGCGGTGCCCGCTCACCAGGAGGCGGGCCAGCACCACCACGGTGACCGCGGCCGCGAGGCCGGCCACGACGACGTCGCCAGTGCCGGCCGGGTCCTCCCAGAGGCGGGCGGTCACCAGCGACAGCCCGGCGCCGAGGGCGGCGAGCACGGAGGCCAGCGCCGTGCTCTGCCACAGCACCATCGCGGCGGCCGGCGTGCGACGCAGGCCGGTCCAGCGCGAGAGCACCCATGGCAGCGGACCGGCCAGCAGCACGGCGAGCACGCCGAGCACTGCGGGGGTCGGCATCGCGGCGGTGCCGTCGGTCAGGACAGGTCGGCGAGGGCGCGTCGCAGGGCCGCGAGGTCCTCCTCGCTGGCCTCCCCCACGAACGACACCAGGGCCTGCTCGCGATCGTCCCGGGTGCCCTCGAGCGCCTCGTGCATGAGCTCGGCGGTCATCGCGGCCCGGGTGAGCCGTGGCGCGTAGCGGAACGCGCGCCCGTCGCGCTCGCGGACGACGACGTCCTTGCGGGCCAGGCGGTCGAGCACGGTCATCACGGTCGTGTAGGCCAGGTCGCGGCCATCGTGCCCGTGGAGCCTCTCGTGCACGGCGCGCCCACTGGCGCCCGGACGCTCGGGGTCGCTGCCCTCGAGGTCCCACAGCGCCTCGAGGACGGCCTGCTCGAGCTCTCCCATCCGGGACCTTGGACTCATGGAACTGGAGTCTAGAGGCCCTGACCACGGAACTACGACACGGAGTAGTATCTACTACGCTGTGTAGTAATTCCTTCGCCGAAAGGGTCCCATGGACGTCCTCGACATCGCCCGGTGGCAGTTCGGGATCATCACCGTCTACCACTTCCTGTTCGTGCCGCTGACGATCGGGTTGACGGCGGTCATCGCCGGCCTCGAGACGGCGTGGGTGCGCACCGGCAAGGAGGACTACCTCCGGCTGACGAAGTTCTTCGGCAAGCTCTTCCTCATCAACTTCGCCATCGGCGTCGTCACCGGGATCGTGCAGGAGTTCCAGTTCGGGATGAACTGGTCCGACTACTCGCGCTTCGTCGGTGACGTCTTCGGCGCCCCGCTGGCCGTGGAAGGACTCCTGGCCTTCTTCCTCGAGTCCACCTTCCTCGGCCTCTGGATCTTCGGCTGGGACAAGCTGCCCCGCGGGGTGCACGCCGCCTGCATGTGGCTCGTCCACCTCGGCACGCTCGCGTCGTCGTGGTTCATCCTGGCCGCCAACTCGTGGATGCAGCACCCGGTCGGCTACCGCTACAACCCGGAGTCCGGTCGCGCCGAGCTGACCGACTTCTGGGCGGTGATGTTCAACAAGGTCCAGGTCGTGACGTTCCCGCACGTGATCTTCGCGGCCTACATGACGGCGGGCACGTTCGTGCTCGGGGTCGCGGCCTACCTCTACATGCGCAAGAAGCACGAGGCCGACCGGCCGATGTACCACCGAGCCATCCGCATCGGCGCGGTCATCACGCTGCTCGCCGGGATCGGCGTCGCCGTCACCGGCGACCTGCAGGGCAAGGTGATGACCGAGGTCCAGCCGATGAAGATGGCGGCGGCCGAGGGCCTCTACGAGTCCAGCGACGGCTGCGCGCCGTTCTCCGTCTTCACCATCGGCACACCCGACGGGAAGGAGGAGAAGTTCGCCGTCACCGTCCCCTGCCTGCTGTCGTTCCTCGGCACCGGCTCCTTCGACGGAACCGTCGAGGGCATCAACCCCCTGCGGGAGGAGTACGCCGAGACGTACGGCTCCGACCCGACGTCGAAGGCCTACACCGCGGGCGACTACACCCCGGTGATCCCGGTGACCTACTGGTCGTTCCGCTTCATGATGGGACTCGGCTTCTTCGCCGCGGCCGGTGCGGCCCTCATCCTGTGGCTGACGCGCAAGGGACGCACGCCCGGGGTGCGCTGGCTCGGCGTCCTCGGCCTCAGCCTGCCGATCGCCACGACCCTGGCGTCGTCGTGGGGCTGGATCTTCACCGAGATGGGCCGGCAGCCGTGGGTCGTGTTCGGCCTGATGACCACCGAGTCCGGGGTCTCGCCCGGCGTCTCGGTCTTCGAGGCCGCGACGTCGCTGGTCGTGCTGACCTCGCTCTACGCCCTGCTCGCGGTGATCGAGGTCAAGCTCCTCGTCACCTACATCAACAAGGGCGCCGAGCCCTACCAGGAACCGCCCCGCGTCAAGGTCGGCGGCTCCGACGACGAGGACGCCCCGCTCACCTTCGCCTACTGACCCGCGCTTCCCTGACCACGAGAGAGACCAGAGAGACACCATGGAACTGACCACCGTCTGGTTCGCCCTGATCGCCGTGCTGTGGGTCGGCTACTTCTGCCTCGAGGGCTTCGACTTCGGCGTCGGCATGCTGCTGCCGGTGCTGAGCCGCAACGAGACCGAGCGGCGCGTCATGATCAACACCATCGGCCCGGTGTGGGACGGCAACGAGGTGTGGGTGCTCGTGGCGGGCGGTGCCACGTTCGCCGCCTTCCCCGAGTGGTACGCCACCCTCTTCAGCGGGTTCTACCTGCCGCTGCTGCTGATCCTCGTGGCCCTCATCGTGCGCGGGCTCTCGTTCGAGTACCGCCACAAGCGCGAGGACGACACCTGGAAGGGACGGTGGGACCTCGCGATCATCTGGGGCTCGTTCGTGCCGGCGCTGCTGTGGGGCGTCGCCTTCGCCAACATCGTCGCCGGCGTGCCGATCGACGCCGACAAGGAGTTCACCGGCACCCTCCTCACGCTGCTCAACCCCTACGGCCTCCTCGGCGGCCTGGTCACGCTGACCCTCTTCGCCACCCACGGCGCGATGTTCGTCGCGCTCAAGACCGACGGCGACATCCGCCACCGCGCCCGCGACCTCGCGGTGCGGATCGGCGCCGTGGCCGCCCTGCTGGCCGTGGTGTTCCTGGCGTGGACGCAGGCGAAGACCGGCACCGCCGCGTCGGCGCTCGTCTTCGTCGTCGCTGCGCTGTCGCTGGTCGGCGGCCTGCTCGCGGCGACGCGCGGCCGGGAGGGCTGGGCGTTCGTCGGCACGTTCGTGACGATCGGCCTCGCCGTCATCGGCCTGTTCGTGGCGCTGTTCCCCGACGTGATGCCGTCGACGACCGACCCGGCCTTCTCACTGACCACCACCAACGCGGCAGCGACGGCGTACACCCTGAAGGTGATGACGTGGGTCGCGGTCGTCTTCACCCCGATCGTCCTCGGCTACCAGGCGTGGACCTACTGGGTCTTCCGCAAGCGGATCGCGGTGCACCACATCCCGACGCCGGTCCTCGCGGACGCCAGGTGAGGCCGCTCGACCCGGCGGTCTGGCCGCACCTCCGTCCCGCGCGCGGCGCCCTGGCCCTCGTCGTCACCGGCGGGGTCGTCGGTGGCCTGGCGACGGTGGCGCAGGCCTTCGCCCTGGGGGCGCTCGTGGTGGCGGCGGTCACCCCGCCGGACGGCGGCTGGGCGGGCCCCGCGTGGGCGTTCGCCGGACTGGTGCTGCTGCGGACCGCGGCGGCCCACGTCGGCCAGCGGGCGGCGGCACGTGCGGCCGGTCAGGTCTCCGGCGCGCTGCGGCAGCGGCTCCTCGAGGCCGCACGCCGCAGCGACGACGTGTCGCCCGCCCGGCTGGTCGTGCTGGCGACCCGCGGCGTCGCCGGGGTCGAGCCCTACGTCACCCGCTACGTCCCCGCGCTCGTCCCGGCCGCCGTGCTGCCTCTCGTCGCGCTCGCCGCGATCACGTGGCTGGACCCGCTCTCCGGGCTCGTCGTCGCCCTGACGCTGCCGCTCGTGCCCGTCTTCGCCGTCCTCGTCGGGCTCACCACCCGCGACCGTGCCCGCACGCAGTGGCGCGCGCTCGAGGCCCTGTCGGGACACTTCCTCGACGTCGTGCGCGGGCTGCCCACCCTGGTCGCGCACCGACGCGCCGAGGCACAGGTCGACACCATCCGGTCCGTCACGCACCGCTACCGCCGTGCGACCGTCGAGACCCTCAAGGTGGCCTTCGCCTCCTCGTCGGTGCTGGAGCTCGTCGCGACGCTGTCCGTCGCGCTCGTGGCAGTGACGGTCGGCCTGCGCCTCGCGTCGGGCAGCATCGGCTTCGAGGTCGCGCTGACGGTGCTGCTGCTGGCTCCCGAGGCGTACTGGCCGCTGCGCCGCGTGGGCGCGGAGTTCCACGCCGCAGCCGAGGGCACCGCCGCCCTGGCCGACGCCGACGACCTCCTGGCCCGGGCGGGGTCCGTCGAGCACGGCACCGCGCTACCCACGGCGAGCGGCCTCACGCTGCGCGGGCTGGAGATCGGCCACGCCCCCTGCGCCGCCCTGACCCGCCCCGTCGACCTCGAGCTGCCCGACCGCGGCCTGGTGGCCGTCGCGGGGCCCTCCGGCTGCGGCAAGTCGACGCTGCTGGCCACGCTGCGCGGGGAGCTGCCGCCCGTGGGCGGCGACGTGCTGCTCGGCGGCACCCCGCTGGGCGACCTCGACCCCGCCTGGTGGCGCAGCCTGGTCGGGTGGGCACCCCAGCGGCCGTGGCTGCTGGCCGACACCGTCGCCGCCAACGTCCGGCTCGGACGTCCCTCGGCCGGCGACGACGAGGTCTGGGAGGCCCTGCGCAGCGTGGGTCTGGACGACGTCGTACGGGCCCTCCCCCACGGCGCCGACACGCCGCTCCGGGAGGACGGTGCCGGGTTGTCCGCGGGCCAGCGGGCCCGCGTCGCGCTGGCGCGCGTCGTGCTCGCCGGCCGTCCGGTGGTCCTGCTCGACGAGCCGAGCGCCCACCTCGACGAGGAGACCGAGCAGGTCCTCCTCGACACCCTGGCCCTGCTCGCGCGGCGCAGCCTGGTGGTCGTCGTGGCCCACCGGCCGGCCGTCCTGGCGGCCGCCGACCGCGTGGTGGAGCTGGTGCCCGCCGCCCGTGCGACGGCGGAGGACACCACGCCGGCCGTCGCGGCCGTCGTACGCCCCGACCGTCCGGCCGCCGCCGCGGTCGTCCCGGCCGAGGACGACGGGCCGGACCCCCGGTGGGGCATGCGGACCGCGACCCTCCTCGGCGCCCTGTCCACGGCGTCCGGCGTCGCGCTCACCGCGACCGCGGGATGGCTCATCACCCGGGCCAGCGAGCAGCCGCCCGTGCTCTACCTCATGGTGGCCATCGTCGGGGTCCGCCTCTTCGGTCTCGCCCGGCCGGTGCTGCGGCACGCCGAGCGGGTGCTGAGCCACGACGTCGTCCTCCGCGAGCTGGCCGAGCGCCGGGCGAGGGTGTTCGCCGACCTCGTCCCGCTGGTCCCCGGCCGTCTCGGCCCGCGTCGCGGCGACCTGCTCACCGGTGTCGTCGACGACGTCGACGCCCTCCTCGACGACCGCCTGCGCGTGCGCCAGCCACTCGTCACCGCGGCGCTCGTCGGCCTCGGCGCCGCGCTGCTCACCGCCCTCGTCGTCCCGGTCGCAGGCGCCGTCGTGCTCGTGGTCGCCGGTGCCGGGGCACTCTCCTTCCTGCTCGCCCGTCGGGGCACCGCCGCCGCCGAGCCGCTCGTCGTCACCCACCGCGCGCGGCTCGGGACCCGGGTCGAGGAGCTCGCGCACGGCCTGCGCGAGCTCGAGCAGTGGGGCGCGACGGACCGGGCGCTCGACGCCGTCGACGAGGAGTCGGCAGCGCTCGCGCGGGCCGTACGACGATCCGCCCGCGCCGTCGCGGCGGGTGCCGCCCTGACCAGTGTCGCGGCGGGACTGGGCGTCGTCGCCATGGCCGCGCTGGTCGACCCTGCCGCCACCTCCCCCGCCCTGCTGGCCCTGCTGCTGCTGGTGCCGCTCGCCCTGGTCGACGCCATCGGCGGGCTGGCCGACGCCGGCGCCCTGTCGGTGCGCGCCCGTGCCGCCCGTGAGCGCCTCGACCGGCTCGTCGTCACGCCCCCGGCGGTGAGCGACCCCGCCTCTCCCCTGCCGCTGCCGGACGGGCACGGCGTGGTCGTGCACGACGCCGAGCTGGGCTGGACCGACCGGCCGGTGCTGGCGATCGACCACCTCGTCCTGCGCCCGGGCGAGCACCTCGGCGTCACCGGTCCGTCCGGGTCCGGGAAGTCCACCCTCGCCGCCACCCTCGTGCGCTTCGTCGACCCGGTCAGCGGGGAGGTCCTGCTCGGCGGGACGGACCTGCGGCGGCTCGCGCTCGACGACGTACGCCGCACGGTCGGGCTCGTCGACGACGACCCGCACGTGTTCGCCTCGACGGTCGCCGAGAACGTCCGGCTCGCCCGGCCGGATGCTGACGACGACGCGGTCCGCGCGGCGCTGGACCGCGCGTGCCTGGGCCCGTGGGTGGACGCCCTGCCCGCCGGCATCCACACCCACGTCGGGGCCGGCCGCCGCGAGGTGTCCGGCGGCGAGCGTGCCCGCCTGGCGCTGGCCCGATCGCTGCTGGCCGACCCGCCCGTGCTGGTGCTCGACGAGCCCACGGCCCATCTCGACGGGCCCACCGCGAGGGCCGTCGCCGACGAGATGCTCGACTCGGCGGCCCGGGTCGGCCGGTCGATCCTGTGGATCACCCACGGGACGGTCGGGCTCGACGCGATGGACCGGGTCGTGCACCTCGAGGCGGGGACCGACCCCTCGGTCAGTCGGCCTGCTCTCGCGGCGAGCGCAGCGGAAGCGTGAACCTGAACGTGCTCCCCTGACCCAGCTCGGACGACACCGACAGCGTCCCGCCGTGGGACTCGGCGATCCGCTGCGCGATCGGCAGCCCGAGTCCGGTGCCGGGCACGGAGAGGGCGTTCGGGTTGGTGGAGCGGTGGAACGCGGAGAACACGTGCTGCTGGTCGGCCGTCGAGATCCCGATGCCGGTGTCGCTGACCTCGACGCTCACCTCGTCGCCACCGACGGTCATCGCCACGGAGACCGACCCGTCCTCGGGGGTGTACTTCACGGCGTTGTCGACCATGTTGTCGATCACGCGGGCCAGCTCCTCGGGGTCGCCGAAGACCACCACGGGCGTGACCTCCGGCCGGTCGAAGTGGAGCCGGACACCTGCCTGCTTCGCCCGGATGCTGAGCAGGTCGACGCTGGCCTCGCACAGCTCGACCATGTCCACGGCCCGCCGCACGGTCTCGCGCCTGCCCTGGATCCGCGAGTAGTGCAACAGGTTGGCGACGAGGTTGTTGAGCCGGCCGGCGTTGCGGATGATCGCGTCGATCGAGGAGAGGTCGGGATAGCGGTCGGCGATGAGCTCGGCGTGGCCGAGGATCGCGGTGAGCGGGGTCTTGAGCTCGTGGGAGATGGTCGCGATCAGCTCGCTGCGGTAGCGGGCGAGCTCGCGCAGCTCCTGCACGAGGCGCTGCTCGGTCTCCAGGACGCGCGAAGCCCGCACGGTCTGGGCGAGCAGCCGGCTCACCTCGAGGACCGCATCGGCCTCGTTGGCCGTCACGGACCTGGCGTGGCGGGCGAACCCCAGCACGAGGTAGCCCACCAGGTCGTCCTGGGAGACCAGCGGCGAGACCAGCGCGCGGTCCACACGCATCCCGCGCATCAGCTCCTGCATCCGGGCGGCGCTGCGGGGCAGCTGCGGCGAGGACGGGTCGTCGACACCCAGCTCGATCAGCACGGGGAGCTCCTCGAGGCGGGTGAGGTCCTCACGGATCTCGGGCACCTCGTGCTCGGAGGTGAACGCGTACGGCGTCCCGACGCCGAGCTGGCTGCCCTGCGCGTCGGTCGGGAAGGTCCGCACCACCGTCTGCACGGTGCCGAGCGACTCGGCGACGGCCACCACGGCCGCACCGAGCGTCTGGGAGAGGTTCTGCGCGGTCGCGGCGCCGGCGACCGTGGTGAGCATCCGGTCGAGGCGCACGCGGTCAGTGAGCCGCTCGCGCTCGCGGGCGTTCGACAGCGCCACGCCCGCCTGCACCGCGAACATCTCGAGCAGCTCGCGGTCGGCCTCGTCGGGCACCCTGCCGTCGGCGGGCAGGTCGACCGCCATGTTGCCGAGGAGCTCGCCGGCGGCTGAGTAGAGCGGCGCGTAGAGGGCGTGCTCGGGGTGCCAGGCGTCCGGGTCACCCGTGGGCTGGAACTCGGGGACCCAGGCGGCCTGCAGCCGTGCCGCCGACATCCGCCCGGCGGGGACGAAGCGGAGGATGCCCCACTTGTCGGCCTCGCGGAACTCGTCGAGGATCTGCTCGGCCGGGGTGCGGCGGTGGAGGATCTGCGCGACCACCTCGGGCGGGCCGGCGACGTTGGTCATGACCAGGACGTCGCCCTCGAGCCGGGCGATCGCGGCGACGCCGTAGCCCAGCACGTCCACGACGCCGTGGGCGATCTCCTCCAGGATCACCTCGGTGTCGGTGGAGGAGTTGACGCGTCGCATCAGCTCCGCCAACCGGCTCAGCGCGCCCTGGCTGCGCGGCATGTCCACCTCCCCACCCAGGCCCGACGGCCCCACTCCTGCTGGTCCCGCCGTCCCGCGTCGATGCTAGGGCCGTCAGGCCTCGATCACCACAGGAATGATCATCGGACGGCGGCGGTGGGCGCGGTTGACCCAGCGGCCCACCACCCGGCGGACCGTCTGCTGCAGCTGGTAGCTGTCGTTGGTGCCGTCGGCGACGGCGGCGTCGATCGCGTCGATGATCGGCTGGCGGATCTCGGCGAACGTCGACTCGTCCTCGGCGAAGCCACGCGCGTGGATCTCCGGCCCGGAGACGACCTTGCCGGTCACGGAGTCGACGACCACGATGACCGAGAGGAAGCCCTCCTCGCCGAGGATCCGGCGGTCCTTCATCGACGCCTCCGACACGTCGCCGATGGTGGTGCCGTCGACGAAGACGTAGCCGACCTCGACCTTGCCGGTCACCTTGGCGACGCCGTCGACCAGGTCGACCACCACGCCGTCCTCGGCGAGCACGACGTTCTGCACACCGGTCGCGCGGGCGAGGTCGGCGTTGGCCCGCATGTGGCGGACCTCGCCGTGCACCGGCATCACGTTGCGGGGCTTGACGATGTTGTAGCAGTAGAGCAGCTCGCCGGCGCTGGCGTGGCCGGACACGTGGACGAGCGCGTTGCCCTTGTGGACGACATTGGCGCCGAGGCGGGCCAGGCCGTTGATCACCCGGTAGACGGCGTTCTCGTTGCCCGGGATCAGCGAGCTGGCGAGGACGACGGTGTCGCCCTCCTCGAGGTGCACGAAGTTGTGGCTGCGCTGGGCGATCCGGCTCAGCGCCGACATCGGCTCGCCCTGCGAGCCGGTCGAGATCAGCACCTGCTTGTGGGGCGGCAGGTCGGCGAGCTCCTTGGCCTCGACCATCACGCCGGGGGGGACGGTGAGGTAGCCCAGCTCCTGCGCGATGGCCATGTTGCGCACCATCGAGCGGCCGACGTAGCCGACCTTGCGGCCGTGGGCCACCGCGACGTCGAGCACCTGCTGGACGCGGTGCACGTGGGAGGCGAAGCAGGCCACGATGATGCGCTGGTCGCTCTTGGCGAAGACCCCCTCGAGGACGGGCGAGATGTCCTTCTCCGAGGTGGTGAAGCCGGGGACCTCGGCGTTGGTGGAGTCGGTGAGGAACAGGTCGACGCCCTCGTCGCCGAGGCGGGCGAACTCGTTGAGGTCGGTGATCCGACCGTCGAGCGGGAGCTGGTCCATCTTGAAGTCGCCGGTGTGCAGCACGACGCCCGCACCGGTGCGGATCACGACCGCGAGCGCGTCGGGGATCGAGTGGTTGACCGCGACGAACTCGAGCACGAACGGCCCGAAGGTGATCGTCTGGCCCTCGGCCACCTCGTAGTGGACCGTCTCCTTGAGGCGGTGCTCGCGGAGCTTGGAGCCCAGCAGCGCCAGGGTCAGCTTGGACCCGACGAGCGGGATGTCGCCGCGCTCGCGCAGGAGGTAGGGCGTGGCGCCGATGTGGTCCTCGTGGCCGTGGGTCAGCACCAGCGCCTCGACGGCGTCGAGGCGGTCCCGGATGGGCTCGAAGTCGGGGAGGATCAGGTCCACGCCGGGGTGGTGGTCCTCGGGGAACAGCACGCCGCAGTCGACGAGCAGCAGCCGGCCGTCGTACTCGAACGCGGTCATGTTGCGACCCACCTCGCCCAGCCCACCGAGCGGGATGACCCGGAGGCCTCCGGCCGGGAGGGGGGCGGGCACGCTCAGGTCGGGGTGGGGATGGCTCAAGGTATTCCTCGGGTTCGGTGTCAGTGGTTCAGATGAGGCCGGCGGCAGCCAGGCCCGTGCGGAGCGCGGCGACCTCGTGGTCGTCGAGCGCGACGAGCGGTCCGCGCACGCGGCGGTTGTCGAGCACCCCGAGCAGCTCGAGGGCTGCCTTGGCGGTGGTGGCTCCGTAGTTGGGGACGCCCATCACGGCGTCGAAGGCCGGGAGGAGCGTCGTGTGGATGCGCAGGGCCTCGGCGTGGTCGCCGCGGACCCAGGCGTCGATCATCGACGCCAGCTGGTCGCCCGCGGCGTGCGCCGCGACCGAGACGAGCCCGACGCCGCCGTAGGCGAGGTAGCCCAGGGTGGCGACGTCGTCGCCGGAGTAGACGGCGTAGCCCATGTCGACGAGCTGGGCCGTGCGCGGCAGCAGGCCGGAGGCATCCTTGACCGACGTGACGTGGTCGTAGCCACGCATCGCCTCGTAGGTCTCGAGCTCGATGAGGCTCGCCGTGCGGCCGGGGACGTCGTAGAGCATGACGGGGAGGTCGGTCGCCTCGGCCACCGAGGCGAAGTGGTGGCGCAGGCCGACCTGGCCGGGCTTGTTGTAGTAGGGACTGACGAGCAGCACGCCGTCGACGCCGATCTTCTCCGCCTGGCGGGCCAGCTCGACCGAGTGGGCGGTGGCGTTGGTGCCGACTCCCGCGATGACGCTCGCGCGGTCGCCGACCGCGTCCTGCACGGCGCGGAGGATCTCGCCGTCCTCGGCCACCGAGGTGGTGGGGCTCTCCCCTGTCGTCCCGCTGACGACGACCCCGTCGTTGCCGTGCTCGACGAGGTGCACCGCGATCCGCGCGGTGCTCTCGAGGTCGACGCTGCCGTCCTCGTGGAACGCGGTGGCCATCGCGGTGAGGAGGCGGCCGAACGGGACGTCGATGCTCGTACTCGCTTCGCTCCGCTCGCTCATGGTCGAAGGTTATCGCCCCTCGTCCCTCGCACCGTCGTCGCCGAGCCGCGGGCCGGTGTCGGAGGGCTGGTCTACGGTCGCCGCATGGCGTACGACGAGGAGCTGGCGCAGCGGATCCACGACCTGCTCGAGCGGGAGCCGGGCGTGACGTCGAGGAAGATGTTCGGCGGGCTCGGCTTCATGGTCGACGGCCACATGGCGGTCGCGGCGGGCAGCCAGGGCTCGCTGATGGTGCGGGCCGACCCGGCCGACGCCGAGGCGTGGGTCGACGGCGAGAGCGTGAATCCGATGGAGATGCGCGGCCGGCCCATGACAGGGTGGCTGCTCGTCGCCCCGGAGGCGCTCGTCGACGACGAGCAGCTCCAGCTCTGGGTCGACCGCGGCGTGGGACACGCCCGCAGCCTGCCTCCCAAGGAGACGTAGTGCCCGACCTGGACCTGCCCGACTGGCTCACGAGCGACCAGCGGGCGAGGCTGGTGCGGCTGGCCGAGCGCAACGTCGCCGACCACGGTGACGACCTCCTCGGGCTCGTGCTGAGCGGGTCCGCGGGTCGAGGGTTCGCCACCGAGCGCTCCGACCTCGACGTGGTCGTCGTGCTGTCGGACGAGGCCGCGGCAGGGCGGGAGTCGACCCACTCCCCCGACGTCGACGAGGCGGTCGACTCCTGGAGCGAGCTGCTCACGGTCCCGCCGTTCGGGACCGAGCACTGGTGGTACCGCTGGACCTACGCGTGGGCCCCGGTGCTGCTCGACCGCACGGGCGGAGAGCTCGCCGGTGCCGTCCGCCGCCAGGCCACGGTGGGGCCCGACGAGGCCGACGGCATCCTGATCGAGCACGACCGGCTCGACGGGTGGCTCAACTTCGCCTACCGCACGCTCAAGAACGACCGCGACGGCCGTGGGCTGGAGACGCGGCTCGACGCGGCCGAGTCGGTCCCGTGGCTGCTCGACGTGGTCTTCACGATGGCGGGCCGGGTGCGCCCCTACAACAAGTACCTCGCCTGGGAGCTCCGCAACCACCCGCTCGACGGCTGGCCGGCCGACGACCTCCTGGGGCTCGTCCGGCGCACGCTCGAGGGTGATGTCAGCGCGATCCGCGAGACCTTCGCCCGGGTGCGCGCGGCCTGCTCGTCGTACGACACGTCCCGCGGCCACACCCGCACGACCGACATGGTCGAGGGGTGGGGCGAGGAGCTCCGGCTGTTCGAGCCCCGCTGACCTCAGGCCCCGCGGGCCGTCGCCCGGATGACGGGCAGCACGTGGTGCTCGAGCATCGGCGCGAGGTCGTCGGGGTGGTCGTGCAGCGGCGTCCACCGGACCTCCGCGATCTCGGCGGACGCGACCGGGTCGGCGTCGGACTCCACCCAGAACACGGTCGAGTGCAGCGAGTGCCCGGGCTCGTTGGCGGCCTCGGAGAGGAACTCCCCGAGCAGGGTCGCCGACTCGATCTCGAGGCCGACCTCCTCGTAGGTCTCCCGGAGCGCCGCGTCCCGCGCCGACTCACCCGGCTCGAGCTTGCCGCCGACCAGCATGAACCGCTCGGTGCCCCGCTTGCGCACGGTCAGCACGTGCCCGTCGCGCACGAGCGCGACGGCCGCGACGACGATGTGCCTGTCACGGTCGACCTCCATGGGCCGAGGATCTCAGGTGGCCGCGGACAGCACGCAGCCACCCTGACCGGGGCTTACCCGGCGGGTGGCTGCGTGGTGCTGCTCGCTGGTCCGTCAGCCGCCTCTCGGCGAAGGGCCGCTCGTAGCGGCGAAGGGTGAGGCCCGGGGGCATGAATGCGGAGCCAGCTGTCCTCCCCAACGGCGACCGGGGCGGGTTCATTCCCGCCGGTCCGGGATGACCCGCGTCACGGGTCAAGGGCTGTCACGCTGCGCCCGCGTCACGACCCCAGCGCGCGGCGGACGGCGTCGAGGACCTCGCTGTCGGACACGCCGAGGGGGCGCACCGAGGCGACGTACGACGACGCGGCCGCGCGCAGCGACCGCTGGACGCCCGACCCGGCGACGAAGGTGCCGGCCCGGCCGCGGGTCTCGACGACGCCGAGGGCCTCGAGCTCCTTGTAGGCACGGGCCACGGTGCCGGGCGCGAGACCGAGCTCGTCGGCGAGGGCACGCACGGGCGGCAGCCGGAAGCCGGCGTCGAGGTCGCCGGCGTCGACCTGCGCCCGGATGCCGTCGCGCACCTGCTCGAAGGGGGGCACGCCCGAGGACGGGTCGACGGCGAGGTTCACGCGGCCGGGTCCATCCGCTCGAGCCACACCCGCTCGTAGCCGTCGAAGGCCTCACGCCGGGTCTCGACCCACTCCCCCGCGGGGAACTGCGGGTAGTGCACGTCGCCCTCGGGCTCGAGGTCGACCTCGGTCAGCACCTGGTGCGTGGCGTGCGGCAGCAGGGCGGCGTACACCTCGCCACCTCCCGCGACCATGAGGTCGCCGGGCTGCGAGCCGGCCAGCTCGAGCGCCTCCTCGACCGTGTGCGCGACGAGCACGCCGTCGTGGCTCCAGCCGGCGTGACGGGTCAGGACGATCGTCGTGCGCCCGGGCAGCGGGCGGCCGATCGACTCGAAGGTCGTGCGCCCCATGAGGAGCGTGTGGCCCCACGTCAGCTCCTTGAACTGGGCCTGCTCGCCCGGGAGGCGCCACGGGATGTCGGGCCCGTTGCCGATCACGCGGTTGCGGGCATGGGCGGCGACGAGGACGACGCGCTGGTCGGGACGGAGCACGGGACCGACCCTACTGAGGGACGGTCCATGGGCCCTGTTGTCCTCGCCCGACGCCTGTCACGGTGGAGGAGAGGAACCGGACCCCGGAGACCCTGGAGGCTCACATGAGTGCCGACGACAGCACGACCTGCCCCGACTGCCACGCCGTGGTGGCCGACCTCGCCGCCCACGAGCGGTGGCACACACGCCTGGTGGCCGACGTCGCGAAGGCTGTCAGCCAGGCGATCGAGCGCCGCTAGCCGGCTAGACCGCGATCGGTGCCTTGATGCCCGGGTGGGGGTCGTAGCCCTCGACGGTGATGTGCTCGAGGTCGAAGCCGTCGATCTCGGTGACGCCGGGGTCGAGCACCAGGCGCGGCAGCGGGCGCGGCTCGCGCGCGAGCTGGATCCGAGCCTGCTCGACGTGGTTGAGGTAGAGGTGGGCGTCTCCCATCGTGTGCACGAAGTCGCCCACCTCGAGGCCGGTCACCTGGGCGACCATGTGCGTCAGCAGCGCGTAGGACGCGATGTTGAACGGGACGCCGAGGAAGGTGTCGGCCGAGCGCTGGTAGAGCTGGCAGGAGAGCCGGCCAGGTCCGTCGTCCTGGGGAGCGACGTAGAACTGGAACAGCGTGTGGCACGGCGGCAGCGCCATGTCGTCGACGTCGGCGACGTTCCACGCCGAGACGATGTGGCGTCGCGAGTCGGGGTTCGTGCGGATCCCCTCGACCAGGCGGCTGATCTGGTCGACGTGCCGGCCGTCGGGGGTGGGCCACGACCGCCACTGGTAGCCGTAGACCGGGCCGAGGTCGCCGTTGTCGTCGGCCCACTCGTCCCAGATCGTGATGCCGCGGTCCTGCAGCCACTTCACGTTGGTGTCGCCGCGCAGGAACCACAGCAGCTCGCCGAACACCGAGCGGGTGTGCACCTTCTTGGTGGTCACGAGGGGGAACCCCTCGGAGAGGTCGAAGCGCATCTGGTGGCCGAAGACGCTCAGCGTCCCGGTGCCGGTGCGGTCGGTCTTCTCCACCCCCTCGTCGAGGATCCGCTGGAGGAGGTCGAGGTAGGCGCGCACGGGACGACTCTACGACCTCGGGACCCGCGCCTCGGCCACGACGCACTCGACGTCGAAGACCAGGTCGGGGCCGTCGCGCCAGGGCGCGTCCACGGCGTCGTACGCCGCCCGCAGGCGGGCCCGCACGTCGTCGGGCTGCTCGCGCCACAGGGCGCCGAAGTTGCCGACCGAGGTCAGTCCCGCCCACAGGTCGTCGGGGGCGATGCGCCACTGCCAGGCCTGCGTGCCCGCGTGGGTGACCGCCAGCCCGGCCTCGCCGAGGATGCCGGCGAGCCCGTGCGGCGAGCGCGCGAAGTCGCGCTCGGCCGGCAGCCGCGGTGACGGCGGGCGGGTGGCGCCGGCGGCGTCGAGGAGCTCGCTCCACATCACCGCCTGCGGGGGCGGGGTGGCGCCCCAGATGGTCGCGCGCACCGTGGCGCCGGGCGCGGCCACCCGCCCGAGCTCGCGGGCGCCCGCGCGGGGGTCGTCCACGTGGTTGAGGACGAAGGCCGCGACGACAGCCTCGAAGCCGTCGTCGGCGAGGGGCAGGTCGGGCAGGCCGCCCACGACCACGTCTGTGCCCAGGGCGCTGGAGGCAAGCGCGGCCATCTCGGGGTCCGGCTCGACACCGACGGCGTCGTGGCCGGCCGTGCGGGCCGCCCGCACGAGCTCGCCGGTGCCGCACCCGACGTCGAGCAGGCGCGCGCCCCGCGGCAGGTCCGCCAGCAGGATCGGGACCGCGCCGGCGCACAGGCCGGCGAAGCTGCGCGCGTAGGCCTGTGCCACGCCTCTCCAGAGTGCCTCAGCCACGGGCGCGACGCTAGCGGCCGGAGCCGCCGCCCACGCCTCAGCGCAGCCGCACCGTGCCGCCGGCGAGGACCGTCACCGGGGCCTCGCAGGTCCACTCGGTCGGGCACACCACGACGGCGCGGCGCCCGGTCTCCGACTGCCGCAGCCCGTCGTCCGCGCCGGCGCGGCGCGCGGAGTCCACGAGGTGGGCCCATCCCCCGCCCGCGAGGGGCACGCTCTCCACCAGCACGTCGTAGGGACCCAGGCCGCGGACCGGCGGCGGCACGGGGGCGGCGTCGAGGGCGTCGGGCGCCTCGTCGACCGGCTCGACCCCGCCCTCCGCGTCCACCCGCACCACCTCGCCCGAGCGGAGCCGGGCGACCACTGCGCCGCGCGACGCTCGGTCGGCGAGGTCGGCGACGAAGACCTCGACGTCAGGGAGCTCGACCACCACGTCCTGGAGGTGCAGCTCGTCCTCGGCGTACCACGCGACCGGGACGCGGTTGGCCTCCTCACGCACCGCCGGCGCCTCCGGCTGCGCCGCCCACCACGCCCACGCCACCCCGAGCAGGGCCACGACGGCGAGCCCGGCGACGGCGCGGCGCGCGGTACGACGTCGACGCGCGGCGCGCACGCGGCCCGCGCGCTCGAGCCACTCCTCCGGGCCGTCGCGCGGGTCGCGGGGTCGGAGGGCGTGGGGCACCGGCTCGCCCGGGCGCACGGGCAGCCCCGCCGCCTCGCGCACCTCCGCCCAGAGCGTCACGTCGACCTGCTCGTCACGCACCCGGCGCTGCCACGACCGGCGTGCGGCCAGCAGGGCCTCGGCGACGGCGAGCCGCGCGCGGTCGCCCGGGACTCCCTCGTCCTCCAGCCCGCCGACGAGGTCGGGCCAGCGCGCGTCGACGTACGTCGCGAAGTCGGACCCGTCGGTCATGGCGAGGATTCGGACCAGCGGCGCGCGCGGATGGGGTCAGGCGCTGAGCGACATCGGTCCGTAGACCTGGCGGTCGTGCTCGAACAGCGTCACGGCGGCGACGCCCTGCTCGGCCAGGTCGGCCCAGATCTCGCCCACCCACGACTCCGCGTCGCCCTGGGTGGCGAAGCGCTGGTCGGAGTGGCCGGCGACCTCGACGGCGTCACCGGACGCGTCCTCGAGGCGCCACCACCACGGCCGCTCGGCGGCCGAGGGCTGGCGGAACGTCGGCGGCTGGCCGGGCAGCATCAGGACTCCCTCACGGACGGGTCGACGAAGGGCGGCTTGACGAGCTGGAAGATCTCGCGGCGGCCGCGGATGTCGACGCCGACCTGGGCGTCCTCGGCGACCGTCGTCGGGATCAGGGCGAGCCCGATGCCCTTCTTCAGCGTCGGGGAGAACGTGCCGGACGTGATGTCGGCCAGCGGCAGGTCCTGCGTCAGGGTGACGCCCATGCCGGGGCGCGGGATGCCGCGACCGACGGCGACGAGGCCGCGCAGGCGCCGCTTGGGCCCGTCCTCCTTGACCTTCACCACCGCGTCCCGGCCCCAGAAGGTGTTCTTCCTCCACCCGACCGCCCAGGACAGCCCGGCCTCGACCGGGTTGGTGGCGAGGCTGATGTCCTGGCCGTGGAGGGGGTAGCCCATCTCGGTGCGCAGCGTGTCGCGCGCGCCGAGGCCGCACGCGGTGATGCCCCACTCCTCGCCGGCGGCCATCAGCTCGTCCCAGAGGCGGCCGGCGACGGAGTTGGCGACGACCAGCTCGTAGCCGCGCTCACCGGTGTAGCCGGTGCGGCAGACCACCACCCCGACGCCGGTGTCGCCCAGCTCGGCCTCGACGAAGGACATGTAGTCGTGGCCGGTCGGCATCCCGATCCTCTCGAGCACCTCGTCGGAGCGGGTGCCCTGCACGGCCAGGACCGCGTAGTCCTCGTGGTGGCTGCGGACCTTCACCTCCGGCGGCGCGGCGGCGGCGAGCCGTGCGACGACCTCGGCGGTGTTGGCGGCGTTGGGGATCAGCAGCACGTGCTCGAGGTCGTGCCAGTAGGCGATGAGGTCGTCGACGATGCCGCCGGACTCGTCGAGGCAGAGGGTGTACTGGGCCTTGCCGGGCTCGATCTTCGCGAGGTCGTTGGACAGGGTCGCGTTGACGAAGTCGGCAGCCCCCGGACCGGAGACCATCGCCTTGCCGAGGTGGCTCACGTCGAAGATGCCGACCGACTCGCGGACCGCCGTGTGCTCCTTCACGACGCCGGTCGGGTACTCCAGCGGCATCGACCACCCGCCGAACTCGGCGAACTTCGCGCCGAGGGCCTCGTGACGGTCGTGGAGGGGCGACTGCTTGAGCGATCCTGCCATGGCGCGAACCTACCGCAGCGGGAAGCGCGCCCGACCTCGCCTAACATGCCGCGGGTGACCACCTACGCGCTGCGCAACGCCAGCCCCGCCAAGACCCGAGCCGACGCCGTCGTCGTGGGAGTGGTCGCCGGCCCCAAGGGGCCACGCCTGTGCGACGCCGCCGCGGACGTCAGCACGGCGTACGGCCGCCGGCTGCGCCCGTTCCTCTCCACCATGGGCGTGACCGGCAGGGCCGGCGAGGCGGTCCGGACGCCGTCGCGCGACGAGGTCAACGCCCCGCTCCTGGTGTTCGTCGGTCTCGGCGAGGACCCGGCCGACCCGATCGCCGTACGCCGTGCTGCCGGCGTCGCCGCCCGCAACGTGCCCAACGCGGCCTCGGTCGCCCTGGCCCTGCCGAGCGAGACCCCCGAGCTGGTGGCCGCGGTGGTGGAGGGACACCGCCTCGGCGGCTACACGTTCACGACCTACAAGTCCGCGAAGTCCGAGACCACCGAGCCCAACGACGTCGTCGTTCTCACCGGCATCGCCCGCCGTGCCGACGCCGTCGCCGCGCTCGAGCGCGCGGAGGTCCTCGCCGACGCCGTCGCGCTGACCCGCGACTGGGTCAACACCCCGCCCCGCGACTGCACTCCCCCGCTGCTGGCCGAGCTCGTCACCGCCGCGCACAAGGAGGTCACCAAGGGCCGCGGGGCGCCCGAGGTGGGGCTCGAGGTGTTCGACCACGAGCAGCTGGCCGAGATGGGCTGCGGGGGCATCCTCAGCGTCGGCGACTCCTCCGACGCGCCGTCCCGCCTGGTGAGGCTCACCTGGGCGCCGCGCGACGCGGTCGCGCACCTCGCGCTGGTCGGCAAGGGCGTCACCTTCGACTCCGGCGGCCTCACGATCAAGCCGTCCTCGAGCATGGTCCACATGAAGGGCGACATGGCCGGTGCGGCCAGCGTCGTCGCCGCCACCCTGGCGATCGCACGGCTGGGCCTGCCGGTGAAGGTCACCGCGTTCGCCCCGATGGCCGAGAACATGGTGTCGGGGACCGCCACCCGCCCGGGTGACGTCATCACCATGCGCAACGGGTCGACGGTCGAGATCGCGAACACCGACGCCGAGGGCCGCATGCTGCTGGGCGACGCGCTGTCCCTCGCGGTGGAGGAGGCGCCCGACCTGCTGGTCGACATCGCCACCCTCACCGGGCACATGCAGCTCGCGCTCGGCGACAAGGTCGGCGCCGTCATGGGCACGGACGCCGAGGTCGAGGTCGTCCTGGCCGCGGGCCGGGCCGCCGGCGAGCAGCACTGGCCGATGCCGATCCCGGAGGAGATGAAGGAGCGCATCAGCGCCTCCAAGGTCGCCGACCTGCTGCAGCACGACTGGGTGCGCTGGGGCGGCGGCCTGTACGCCTCGGCGTTCCTGCGCGAGTTCACCGGCGGCCTGCCCTGGGCGCACCTCGACATCGCCGGCAAGGAGATCAACACCGGCGGCGCCTACGGCCACGTGCCGGCAGGTGCGACCGGCTTCGGCGTCACCACGCTGGTCGAGATCGCGCGCTCGCTCGCCGAGGGCCCCACCGGGGACTGACCCGGGTCGGACCCCGGGGCGCCTCGGCTAGAGGCCCCCGGCCTTCTTGCGCCGGTTGTAGTCGCGCATCCGCTGCGGCACGCCGACCACCGCGGCGTCGTACGACGGCACGCGGTGGCGGTTGGCGAAGTCGTGCGCCCACTTCACGCTCGGCACACGACGTCGGGTCCACTCGCCGTCGTGCGCGACGAGCAGCAGGGTCACGTCGCTGACGGCCGTGCGCGGCTCGACGAACCCCTCCACCCCCTGCCGGGTGGCGACGAAGCTCTCGAGGTGCCGGACGTCCTCCCCGTCGGAGGCGCGCACGCGCGTCGAGCCGGTGCGGGTGGCGTCCCGCGCCGGAGCCCGGGTGCGCCCCTTGCGGCGGATTCGGTCGAACATGCCCATGGCGCACATTCTGCCCAGACGTTCCTCATCGTGCGCGCGGATCGCCGGTTCGGCGCGGCAGACCCGGTGTGGACAGCCTCGCGAAGAGTGCAAAGATGGACGCGCCCGAGATGGTCGGTGCGAGTCGAGCGTGTGGAGGAAAATCAGTGGCGGACGGTGAGTTCGACGTCCTCGTCCTCGGGGCTGGTTCTGGCGGCTACGCCTGTGCCCTGCGAGCGGCCCAGCTGGGGCTGAGCGTCGGGCTGGTCGAGAAGGGCAACCTCGGCGGCACCTGCCTGCACGTGGGCTGCATCCCGACCAAGGCCCTCCTCCACGCCGCGGAGGTCGCCGACTCGGCCCGCGAGGCCGCGCAGTTCGGCGTGACCGCGACCCTCGACGGCATCGACATGGCCGGCGTCAACGCCTACAAGGACAAGGTCGTCGACCGGCTGTTCAAGGGCCTCACCGGCCTCATCAAGTCGCGCGGCATCACGGTGATTCAGGGATCCGGCACGCTGACCGGTCCGCGCGAGGTGACCGTCGACGGCACCGCCTACACCGGCAAGGCCGTCGTGCTGGCGTCCGGCTCCTACAGCAGGTCGCTGCCCGGGCTCGAGGTCGACGGCGAGAAGGTCATCACCTCCGAGCACGCGCTGCGCCTCGACCGGGTCCCGGCGTCCGCCATCGTGCTCGGCGGCGGCGTGATCGGCTGCGAGTTCGCCAGCGTCTGGAAGTCCTTCGGCGCCGACGTGACCATCGTCGAGGCCCTCCCGCGGCTCGTGGCGGCCGAGGACGAGGCCTCGTCCAAGGCGCTCGAGCGCGCCTTCCGCAAGCGCAAGATCAGCTTCCTCACCGGCACCCCGTTCCAGAGCGTGAAGGCGACCGACACCGGCGTCGCCGTCACTGTCGAGGGCGGCGACGTCATCGAGGCCGAGGTGCTGCTCGTCGCGGTCGGGCGCGGTCCGTCGACCGACGGCCTCGGCTACGAGGAGCAGGGCATCGCGATGGAGCGCGGCTTCGTGCTCGCCGACGAGCGCTGCCGCACCAACGTCGAGGGCGTCTACGCCGTCGGCGACATCGTGCCGGGCCTGCAGCTCGCGCACCGCGGATTCCAGCAGGGCATCTTCGTCGCCGAGGACATCGCCGGGCTCGACCCGCGTCCCGTCGACGAGTCCGGCATCCCCCGCGTGACCTACTCCCACCCGGAGATCGCGTCGGTCGGGCTCGACGAGGCGAAGGCCCGCGAGCTCCACGGCGACGCGGTCACCACGGTGACGTACGACCTCGGCGGCAACGGCAAGAGCCAGATCCTGCAGACGCAGGGGTTCGTCAAGCTGGTCGGCCTGGTCGACGGCCCGGTCCTCGGCGTCCACATGGTGGGCGATCGCGTCGGCGAGCTCATCGGCGAGGCCCAGCTCATCTACAACTGGGAGGCACACGCCGACGACGTCGCGCCGCTCGTGCACGCCCACCCGACCCAGAACGAGGCCCTCGGCGAGGCGCACCTCGCGCTGGCCGGCAAGCCGCTCCACGCCCACTCCTGATCATCCACACCATCTCCCCAACCCACGCGAGCGAAGGAACCACATGGCCTCCGAAGTCACCCTCCCCGCACTCGGCGAGTCCGTCACCGAGGGCACCGTCACCCGCTGGCTGAAGCAGGTCGGTGACACGGTCGCCGTCGACGAGCCGTTGCTGGAGGTCTCCACCGACAAGGTCGACACCGAGATCCCCTCGCCGGTCGCCGGCACCCTGCTCGAGATCAAGGCCAACGAGGACGACACCGTCGAGGTGGGCGCGGTCCTCGCGGTGGTCGGCGAGGAGGGCGAGTCCGCGGGCGACGCCTCCGACACCGCCGAGCCCGAGGCGCAGCCCCAGGACGAGGGCGAGTCGGAGAAGAAGGCCGAGCAGGAGGAGCAGGTCGCCGAGGAGACCGGCGAGCTCCCCGCAGGCGACGAGACCCCGGAGTCCGAGAAGGACGACGCCCCGGCCCAGTCCGAGCCCGCCGCCGAGCAGGCGGCGTCCGGCGACTCGTCCGGAGGCTCGTCCTCCGGTGGTGGCGGCGGCGGTACGCCGGTCACGCTGCCCGCACTGGGCGAGTCCGTCACCGAGGGCACCGTCACCCGCTGGCTCAAGCAGGTCGGTGACGAGGTCGCCGTCGACGAGCCGCTGCTCGAGGTCTCCACCGACAAGGTCGACACCGAGATCCCCTCGCCCGTCGCCGGCACCCTGCTCGAGATCAAGGCCGAGGAGGACGAGACGGTCGAGGTCGGCGCCGAGCTCGCGATCATCGGGTCCGGTGACGCCGGCTCCGGCGGCTCGTCGGAGCCCCAGTCGTCCGAGGCCCAGCCCAAGGACGAGGCGAACGCCGAGAAGAAGGCCGAGCAGGAGCAGCAGATCGCCGAGGAGAAGGGCGAGCTGCCGGCCGGCGACGAGACCCCCGAGGCCGAGAAGCAGGACTCCCCCGCCGCTCAGCAGTCCGAGCAGCCGCAGCAGGCCGAGCCCGAGGCCAAGGGCGAGGCGCCCTACGCCCCCGCGCCCCAGGGCGAGCCGGAGCCGCAGCGCACCGACGCCGCCGCCCAGGCGCCGTCCGGTGGTCAGGCCGCCTCCTCCGAGGGTGGCCGCGACCAGTCGGCGTACGTCACTCCGCTCGTGCGCAAGATGGCCGACCAGCACGGCGTCGACCTGGGGTCGGTGCAGGGCACCGGCGTCGGTGGCCGCATCCGCAAGCAGGACGTGCTCGACGCCGCGGCCGCTGCCCAGCAGGCCGCTGCTGCCCCGGCTGCCCCCGCCGCCGCTCCTGCGGCCGCCGGTGCTCCCCCGGCCGCTGCCGCGCCGTCGTCCGCGTCGCCGTCGCCGCTGCGCGGCACCACCGAGCCGCTCTCGCGCCTGCGCAAGGTCATCGCCTCGCGCATGGTCGAGTCGCTGCAGGAGGCCGCCCAGCTGACGCAGGTCATGGAGGTCGACGTCACCGCCATCGCCCGCCTCCGCGAGGCGTCGAAGGCCGACTTCCTGGCCCGCGAGGGCGTGAAGCTGACCTACCTGCCCTTCTTCGCCAAGGCGGCGATCGACGCGCTCAAGCTGCACCCCAAGCTCAACGCGGCGATCGACACCGACAAGGGCGAGGTGACCTACTTCGACCGCGAGAACATCGCGTTCGCGGTGGACACCGAGAAGGGTCTGCTCACGCCGGTCGTCAAGGAGGCCGGTGACCTCTCGATCGCCGGGCTGGCGAAGAAGATCGCCGACGTGGCCGAGCGCACCCGCACCAACAAGATCACCCCGGACGAGCTGTCCGGTGGCACGTTCACCATCACCAACCTCGGCAGCTTCGGGGCGCTCTTCGACACCCCGATCATCAACAAGCCGCAGGTCGCCATCCTCGGCCCCGGTGCCGTGGTGAAGCGTCCCGTCGTGATCGACGACCCGAACCTGGGCGAGACGATCGCGGTGCGCCACATGGTCCACCTCTCCCTGACCTACGACCACCGCCTGGTCGACGGCGCCGACGCGGGCCGCTTCCTCCAGGAGGTCAAGAAGCGCCTCGAGGCCGGTCAGTTCGAGGTCTGATCCCCCTCGCCCGGAGCTGGGCAGAAGGCAGCGTGGGCTGATCGACGCCCCGTCCACCTCGGTGGGCGGGGCGTCGTCGTACCGCGCGCGGTGGTCGTCGTACCTCGCGCAGTGGTCACCGGGTATTCGGTGACCTCCGCCGACAACGTGGAGGATCCGAGTCACCCAGTGACTCGGATGTTCCACGATCGTCGGCCCGGGTGCCCCGCCGCGTACGCGGCCTGCTGAGCGGTGCGTCAGCCACATCCGCGGGCGACGGAATGTGGCCGGCTCACCGGCCAGGCGCGTCGTAGGCCGCCGGCTGAGCGGGGCGTCGTACGTCCACCACCCCGTGCGTCCCGCTCCGCTCCTTGGGCGGTAACGCCGGGTTACCGCGGGTACCCACTGTGGTGCTCGGGGGTGGGTAGTCGCAGCAACCCGGCGTTACAGCGGCGCGGGTCACACGAAAATCGGGGGCGGGATGTCGGTGCCGCCACGTAACGTCCGGTGCTTGTGACGGTGACCGAGACGCAGACCCATCCGGCACCGGCGACCACGTCCGCGACGGCCGGGCTGCCGCCGGGTCGGGTGCCTGTCGACTGGCACCGCGTCCGTCGTCCGCTGACCTACGTCTGCTTCTCGATGTCGCTGTTCGGCGCCGTCGCGGCGTCCCTGGGCTCGATGGTCGCCGGACGCCTCGCCGACGGCCCGACCACCACGCTGCTGACCCTCCTGGCGCTGTGCGTCGTCGGCGGTGCGGTGATCGACACGGTCGCCAAGACGATCTGGGCGACCATCTGCGACCGCGCCGAGGGGCAGCTGCGCTCCGACCTGCTCGACGCGGCGATGGCGCAGCCGCTGTCCGAGCTGTCCGAGCAGGCCGTCGGCGAGGTCCTCGACCGCATCGACGACGACACGTGGGAGGTCGGCCAGCTGATGCGCTGGGGCGTGTGGCAGGCCGCGCGCACGTTCCTGGCGTCCGGTCCGCTGTGGGTCGTCGCGTCCCTCACCTGGTGGCCGGCGGCCTTCCTCTTCCCGCTGACCGCGGTCGTCACCTACCTGTCGATCCGCCACCTGCTCCCCCAGATCGCGGAGCGCAAGGTCGTCGAGGAGGCAGCCTGGACCGATCACGCCGCCTCCACCGAGGAGGGGGTCGCCGCGCGTGACGACCTGCGCACCTCCCTGGGCCAGGCCCACGTGCTGGGCCGCAACGCCCACCTCGCGTCGGTCGTCCACCGCACCCTCGACGCGGTCCTGGCGGTCGAGGTGCGCGTCACCCGCCGCAGCGGCGGGCTGCTGCACGGCGCGCTGGCCGCCGTCGGCGTGGTCGGCGTCGCGCTGACCCTCTCCGGGGGCCTGTCGACGGCACGCCTGGTCACGCTGTTCCTCGTCACGACGATGTTCGTCGGGGGCGTCGACATGCTCGCGCGCCACCTGCCCGACCTCCAGGAGGGCTTCGGCGCGGTGCTGCGCCTGCGCGGCATGCTGGCCTCGCCGGCCGAGCCGACCGGTGGCCTGCCCGTGCCCGACGGTCCGCTCGACGTGGAGTTCCGCCACCTCGAGTTCAGCTACGGCACCGGCACCTTCGCGCTCCGCGACGTCGACCTGCTGCTCAGCGCGGGGCACACGTGCGCGCTCGTCGGTCGCACCGGGTCGGGCAAGTCGACCCTCGCCTCGCTGCTCTCGCGGGCCGTCGAGCCACCGCGCGGCATGGTGTTCCTCGGCGGGGTCGACGTGCTCGACCTCGACCTGCAGCAGCTGCGCTCCGCAGTCGGCGTGGTCACCCAGCGCACCGAGGTCCTGGCCGGCACCCTCGCCGACAACATCACGCTCTTCGACGACGTCCCGCGCGCGGTCGTCGAGGCGGCGGTGGCCGAGCTCGGCCTGACCGAGTGGGTCGCCGGGCTGCCCGGCGGCCTCGACACCGTCCTCGGCCCCGGCGGCACGAGCCTGTCGGCCGGCGAGGAGCAGCTCGTCGCCTTCGCCCGCCTCCTCGTGCGCGACGTCAGCGTCGTGGTCCTCGACGAGGCCACGGCCCGCATGGACCCCGTCACCGAGGCGCGCGTCGTGCGCGCCGCCGACCGGCTCATCTCGGGTCGCACCGGCATCCTGGTCGCCCACCGCCTCTCCACGACCGAGCGCGCCGAGCAGGTCGCCGTCCTCGAGTCCGGGCGGGTCGTCCAGCAGGGCCCGCGCGCCCGCCTCGCCTCGGAGGAGGGCCGGTTCCGCGACCTCCTCGACGCGGCCGCCCACGAGGCGGTCGTCGAGGAGCACCACCACGACGACGCGACCATCGGGTCCGTGCGCCGCAGCACCACTCCCCCGGCGCCGCCCGAGCTCGCACCGACGCCGACCCTGGCCCGGCAGGTGCTCCACACCATCAGCATGCAGCCGCAGTGGGGCCTGCTCGGCGCGTTCCTGTTCCTCGTCGCCTCGCTGACCGGGGCCTTCGGCGCGGTCACCGGCTGGGTGTGGGGCCACATCGTCACCGACCTGCAGGCCGGTGAGCGCCCCGGGCTCCTCGTCGTCGCCCTGGTCGCGTCCCTGCTCGCCGGTCCGCTCCTCCTGGCCCAGGCGTTCCGCACCTATCCCCACTGGTGGGTGGAGGTACGCCTCCGCGTGCGCGCAGCGGTGCTCCACGGGCAGACGTCCCAGCGCCGGCTGCTGCGCACCCCACCCGGCGAGGTCGTCGCCCGCACGATGGACGCCGACCGTCTCGCGCGCTACACCGACCGCTGGGTCGACTTCGTCAACGGCCTGGTCATCGCGGTGGTGACGGCGCTCATCGCCCGCACGTGGGTGGCCGGCGCGGTCCTGCTGGCCGTCATGGTCGCCTCCGCCCTCGCCTCGACCCTGGGCCGCCGCGTCGCGGGTCGGTCGGCGGCGGCCGCGTCGACCGCGCGCGCGAGGTTCGGGCAGTCGCTCGTCTCGGCGCTGGAGTCGGTCCGCACGGTCAAGCTGGCCGCGGCGACGCCGCAGGTCCACCAGCACCTGCGCGACGTCGACGGCGGTCGGGTGGACGCGGCCGTGCGGGAGCACCGCGTGCAGGCCCTGCTCGAGGGTGTGCCGGTCGTCATGGTCCAGTGCGGCGTCGTCGCAGCGTGGGGCGGGCTGCTCACCGGCCAGTGGGAGCTCGCGACCGCGCTCCTCGTCGCCAACGCCGTCAGCGGGTTCGACTGGTTCGGCCGGGTCGCCGGCACGGTCGTGACCGAGGCGCCCGGCACGCGCGCCTGGATGCAGGCCACCAGCGAGCTCGCCGGCGGCGGTGACCTGATGGACCTGCCCCCGGGCGTCGACCTCGTCCGCGGCACCGGGCCCGAGCCGCCCGCGCCCCACCGCGACCCGCTGCGCACCCTCACGGTCCGTGACCTCGCGGCGGTGCACGACGACGGCACCGTCGGCGTCGAGGACGTCGACCTCGACGTGCGGGCCGGTGAGCTCGTCCTGCTGCTCGGCCAGGTCGGCTCGGGGAAGTCGAGCCTGCTCAGCGCGCTCGCGGGCCTGGTCGGCAGCACCGGCGAGATCCGCTGGAACGACCAGGTCGTCGACGACCCGCAGACCACGCTGCGTCCCGGCCGGGTCGCCCACGTCGCGCAGGTGCCGCGGGTGCTGTCCGGCACGTTCACCGGCAACGTCGCGCTCGACCACGCCGACCGGTCGGTGGTGCCGGCGCTCGAGGCGGCCCGCATGGGGCGGGACGTCTCGGAGGCAGGCGGCCCCGACGCCCTCGTCGGCCACCGCGGCGTACGCCTCTCCGGCGGGCAGGTGCAGCGCCTCGCGCTGGCCCGGGCGCTGGCGACCGACGCCGACGTGCTGCTGGCCGACGACGTGTCGTCGGCCCTCGACGCCGCCACCGAGATCGAGCTGTGGCAGGCGCTGCGCGCCCGCGGGACCGCCGTCATCGGCGCCACCAGCAAGGCGGCCGCGCTCGCGCAGGCCGACCGCGTCGTGGTGCTCGACTCCGGACGCGTGGTCGACGACGGACCGTGGCACGAGCTCTCGTCGCGGTGGGCCCACCTGGCCGGCTGAACCACCCGCGGCGACTTGGGGCGCATGGTTGGGTGGAGACATGCGCGTCGTCATCGCTGGTGCCTCGGGCTTCCTCGGGACCCACCTGTCCGACCACCTGAGGACGCACGGCCACGACGTGACGGCCCTCGTCAGGCGCGAGCCCGGCTCGGCGCACGAGTCCCGGTGGGATCCGGCCGCCGGCCGCATCGACGCCGGGGTGATCGAGTCGGCCGACGCGGTGGTCAACCTCGCGGGGGCCCCCATCGCCGGCAACCCGCACTCGAGGAAGTGGGCCGAGGAGGTGCTGGAGTCGCGGGTGTCGACCACCCGGCTGCTCGCCGAGACCGTCGCCGCGTCCGACCGGCCCGCGGCCTTCGTCGCGGGCAACGGCATCGCCTGGTACGGCGACCACGGCGCGTCGCCGGTCACCGAGGACACCCCCAGCACGGGCAGCGCGTTCCTCACGAGGGTCTCCCACGAGTGGTCCGCGGCGGCCGATCCGGCTCGCAAGGCCGGCGCGCGCGTGTGCGAGCTGCGCACCGCCCCCGTCATGGACCGCACCTCGCCGCCGCTGAAGCAGCTGCGCCTGCTGTTCCAGGTGGGCGGCGGCGCCCGGCTCGGGTCGGGCGAGCAGTTCATGCCGATGATCTCGCTGCGCGACTGGGTCGGCGCGGTGAGCTACCTGATCGAGTCGCGCGACGTCTTCGGCGCCTTCAACCTCTGCTGCCCCCAGACGCCGACCAACGCCGAGTTCACCAGGACCCTGGCGGCCGCGCTGCACCGCAAGGCCTTCCTCGCCGTCCCCGCCCCGCTGATGAGGGTGGCTGCCGGCGACCTGGCACCCGAGGTGCTGGGCTCGGTCAACGCCCGGCCCGCCGCGCTCGAGCGCGCGGGCTACGACTTCGAGGACGAGGACGTGCGCGAGGTGCTGGCCGCCGCGCTGTCCTGACCGCGCACCTCGGCCACCACCCACGTCCCGCCCTCGCGCACCAGCACCACGCGTCGCGTGGACGGCCGCCCGACCGGCAGCGCGACCGGAGCGCCGGACCCGACGGCCTGCGCGCCGACGACGCGGTCGGTGAGCACCACCTCCAGCCGGTCGGTCGACCGGTGCGTGACGCGCAGCGCCAGCACCTGCGTGGTCATCCCCTCGACCCGGAGCCCGCGTCGGCGGTAGTCGCGCAGCAGGCGGACGTCGGCCGCGCCGGCCCCGGACCCGTCGACGTACAGCCGCTCGAGCGCTCCCGCGTCACCGTCGGCCCACGCGGCGGACCGGCGCTCGTCCCAGGCCGCCAGCACGGCAGCCGGTCCCGGCCGGGCGGGCTGCCCCGCGGGGACGGGCTCCGACGGGCTCGCCGGGCGCGGCGGCGGGTCGGGCCGCGCCACGACGACCACGAGCACCGCGACCACCAGCGCGCAGGCGGCCGCGGTCAGCACGGGGAGGAGTCGGCGCGGGTCCACCTGGCCACCCTCGCCGATCTCCCGGCCGGCTGCAGGCGTCATCCACAGGCACTCGCCCCGCCCCCACCCCTGCGTCATGCGAACCCGCACCCATGGGTGCCGATCCGTATGACGCAACCCCGGCCACCAAGCGGGGAGACCACCCCGGCGGCGTACGCTCGGGGCATGTCGTCGGACCAGATCGTCACGCACCCCCTCGACTTCGAGGTCGCCGGCCTCGGCGACGACGCCGTCGACTACCTGGCCGCCTGGGACCTCCAGCGACAGGTGCACGAGGAGGTCGTCGCCGGCTCGCGCCCCGACACCGTCCTGCTGCTCGAGCACCCGCCGGTCTTCACCGCCGGCAAGCGCACCGACCCGCACGAGCGGCCGCTCGACCCGGGCGGCGCGGCAGTGATCGACGTCGACCGCGGCGGCAAGATCACCTTCCACGGTCCCGGTCAGCTGGTCGGCTACCCCATCGTCGGGCTGCCCGACCACGTCAAGGTCGTCGACTACGTGCGCCGGGTCGAGGAGGCGCTGATCGCGGTCTGCACGGACCTCGGCGTCACCACCGCCCGCATCCCGGGCCGCAGCGGCGTGTGGCTGCGCGAGGACGAGCGCGGCCCCGAGCGCAAGATCGCGGCGATCGGGATCCGGGTGAGCCGCGGCGTCACGATGCACGGCTTCGCGCTCAACTGCGACGTGGACCTTGGCTGGTACGACCGCTTCGTCCCGTGCGGCATCGCCGACGCCGGGGTCACCTCGCTGTCGGAGGAGCTCGGCCGGGACGTCACGGTCGACGACGTGCTGCCGAGCGTGCGCCGGCACCTCGCGACGTACCTCTCCTGGCGGCCCTACGACGCCACCCCCGACTACGACGCGCGTCCCGAGCCGGGCCGCGGCCCCCGCATCGAGCTGGTCAGGCCGGGCGCACCGGCGTGAGCACGGCGACCGGGATCACGCGTCCGGCCTCGGCCTCGTAGCGCGCCACGCCCGGCGCGCGCGCCAGCACCACGTCACGCCACACCCGGTCGCGCTCGGCGCCGTGGAGCTCGACCGCCTCGACGTCCTGCGCCTCCCGCCCGATCTCGACCTGCGCACGCGGAGTGTGGCGCAGGTTGCGGAACCAGTCGGGATCCCGGGGCGAGCCGCTGCCGGTGCCCCACACGAGGTAGCCGCCGTCGTGCTCGAGGTAGCGCACCATCGTCGACCGGGGCAGGCCGGTGCGGCGTCCGGGAGAGGTGATCATCAGCACCGTCGTGTCGCCGACGGCGTCGAGACGGCCGCCTGCCGCCCGGTGCAGGAAGACACCGATCCTGTTGCCCGTCGCCGCCAGGCGACGCCGTGACGTGCCCACGTCCTCAGGGTCCACCCGCCGACGGCCGCGGTCAACGCACGGGGACCGGCTGCCGGTCAGCCGGTCAGTCCCGCCGGTCCTCCCCGAACCGCTCGTGCGAGTGGTGCTCCTCGGCGAGCCGTCGCAGGGTGGTGAGCACGGTCGCGAAGACGACCTGTCCCACGATCATCTCCTCGAGCAGCCCGACGCGGTCCTTGCGGTCGTCGAGGTTGGCGATCTCGTGCCGCGCCAGCTGGTCGGCCAGCGCGACGTAGGGCGCGATCTCGGCCGGGCCGCGCGGGTGGGTGTCGAAGCCGGCCCTCAGCTCCAGCGTCGCCGCCAGGTTGTCGCGGTCGACCGAGTCGCCGCGCACGCGGTCCCAGCCGGCCTGGGCGATGATCGCGTCGGCGACCGCCCGCGCCTGCTCCCGTCCCGGCCCGGACGGTGGCGGCGTCGGGGCGAGCGCGTCGGCGGCGACGGCGAAGAGGTCGTGCACGGTGCCCCGAGTCTCCGTCGCCGCGACGAGGCGCTTGAGGCCCTCGACCGGTACGCCACCCACGTCGCGCAGGATCCGCAGCAACCCGAGGCGACGTACGTGCTGCTCGTCGTAGTCCGTCAGGCGCGGCGTGCGCTTGTCCCCCTCGGGGAGCAGCCCCTCGCGCAGGTAGTACTTGATCGTCGGCACCGGTACCCCGGTCTGCTCCGAGAGCTCGGAGATCCGCACGGCCACCCCTTGACGTCGTCGCGTAGATAGTGTCACTGTCGTAGACGACAGTATAACTATCCAAGGAGGGAACCATGGCCGACCCGACCACCCGGCGTGTCCCCCGCGCCTACGCCTCCGCCCGCGGTCGTACGCCGTCCGGCGTGCGCGACGGGCAGTACGTCGCCGACCCGCAGGCCGACGACGTCGTCGTCTTCATCATCGGCATGCGCATCAACCGGCTGCGCAAGGTCCGCAGCTGGTGGCCGGCGTTCGTCGCCATGCCCCGGATGCTCCGCGAGCTCGCTCAGTCCGACCGCGGCCTCCTCGGGGTGCACAGCTTCTGGGCCGGCCGGGTCTTCCTCACCGTCCAGTACTGGCGCAGCGCCGCGGAGCTCGGTGCCTTCGCGCGCGACGCCTCGATGTCGCATGCGCCGGCATGGCGCGCCTTCAACAAGGACGCGGCCGCGACCGGGGACGTGGGCATCTTCCACGAGACCTACGTCGTGCCCAAGGACCGCATCGAGTCCCTCTACGGCAACATGCCCGCCTTCGGCCTCGCACAGGCGGTCGGCTCCGTCGAGCGAGGATCCGGACGCCTCACGAGCGCCCACGAGCGCCTCGACAGCACGCAGCCGGACTACGTCGACGCCCCGGCCTGAGCAGGGCGGAGGCTGATTGGGGACGCTCGGCGCACCGTCGTAGAGTGGCGGGCGTGACGACTGCTCCCGCACCCGAAGGACGCAAGCTCCTCCGACTGGAGATCCGCAACGCGGAGACCCCGATCGAACGCAAGCCGGAGTGGATCAAGACCCGGGCCAAGATGGGCCCGGAGTACACCTCCCTGCAGAACCTGGTGAAGTCCGAGGGGCTCCACACGGTCTGCCAGGAGGCGGGCTGCCCCAACATCTTCGAGTGCTGGGAGGACCGCGAGGCGACCTTCCTCATCGGCGGCGACCAGTGCACGCGCCGGTGCGACTTCTGCCAGATCGACACCGGCAAGCCGAAGCCGCTCGACCGCGACGAGCCGCGCCGCGTCGCCGAGTCGGTGCAGAAGATGCAGCTCAAGTACGCCACCATCACGGGCGTTGCCCGCGACGACCTGCCCGACGGCGGCGCGTGGCTCTACGCCGAGACGGTCCGCGCGATCCACGAGCTCAACCCGAACACCGGCGTGGAGAACCTCATCCCCGACTTCAACGGCAAGCCCGACCTCCTCCAGGAGGTCTTCGAGTCCCGGCCCGAGGTGCTCGCCCACAACGTGGAGACGGTCCCCCGGATCTTCAAGCGGATCCGCCCCGCGTTCCGCTACGACCGCTCGCTCGACGTCATCACCCAGGCCCGCGACTTCGGCCTGGTGACCAAGTCGAACCTGATCCTCGGCATGGGCGAGACCCGTGACGAGGTCAGCCAGGCGCTGCGCGACCTCCACGAGGCCGGCTGCGAGCTGATCACCATCACCCAGTACCTCCGCCCCTCCCCGCGCCACCACCCCGTGGAGCGGTGGGTCAAGCCGGAGGAGTTCGTCGAGCTCAAGGCCGAGGCCGACGAGATCGGCTTCGCCGGAGCGCTCTCCGGCCCGCTGGTCCGCTCGTCCTACCGCGCCGGCCGGCTGTACGGTCAGGCGATGGACGCTCGGGCCGCCGCGACCGCGTGACCCCGCACCACCCCACCTGACCCCGCACCACCTGTTGACCACCTGACCGGACAAGGCCACATCGATGTCGACCCCCGCCACCACGCCCAGCTCGCGCCGCGGGCAGATCATGCAGACCTACCAGATGGCCAAGCGGAGCGACCCGCGCATCGGCCTGATCGTGACGGGCGTCTTCGTGCTGGGCGCCGCCCTGGGCTTCGCGCTCATGTGGGTGCTCCCCGGTGACGGCCTGCTCGGCTGGATCATCTCGGTGGTCGGTGCGCTGCTGATCGGCGCGCTGTGCGCGCTCCTCGTCTTCGGTCGCCGCGCCCAGCGGGCGGCGTACACCCAGATGGAGGGCCAGCCGGCCGCCGGAGCAGGTGCCCTGCAGATGCTGCGCCGCGGCTGGAAGGTGGACCCCGTCGTCGGCTTCACCAAGCAGCAGGACGTCGTCCACCGCGTGGTCGGCCCTCCCGGCATCGTCCTGGTCGGCGAGGGCTCGAGCCCGAGCCGGGTCAAGCAGCTGCTCGCGACGGAGCACAAGAAGCACGAGCGCGTGGCCTACGGCGTCCCGATCCACGAGGTCGTCTGCGGTCGCGGCGAGGGCGAGGTCCCGCTTCCCAAGCTGGTGAAGCACGTCCAGAAGCTCGGCCGCAACGTGAAGCCCGCGGAGATGACCGACATCCTCCAGCGGCTCAAGGCCCTCGACGCCCAGCGCGGCAAGCTGCCGCTGCCCAAGGGGCCGATGCCGACCTCCATGAAGGGCATGCGCTCGCAGCAGCGCGGCCGCTGAGCCTGGAGTCTCCCTAGACCGCGACGGTCCGCGTGCCGGCCGCGACGTCGTGGAGGCCGCGACCGTCGAAGGTCAGCAGCGGCGGCACGAGCAGCGCGACGAGCACGGAGCGACCGAGCGCACGCAGCAGCGAGACCGGGCGGCCGGACCCGTCGTTGCGGACGACCCGCAGCCGGGTGGCGAGCTTGCCGAACGACCCGCCGGCCACGGCGGTGAACAGGGCCGACTCGAGGACGAAGAGCGCCATCGTGCCGAGGCCGTTGGGGTTCCCGCCGAGCACGCCGACCGCCACCAGGCCCTCGACGACCGCGAGGCAGGCCACCCAGTCGACGAAGAGCGCGAGGATGCGCCGTCCCCACGAGGCCGACGCGAGCTCCGGTGTTACAGCGCTGGTCACGCGGCCACCCTAGGAGGCGTGCGGGAGCGGCCCACCGACCGGTCACCCGTAACACGGGCGAAACAAACGGGATACGGTCTGGAAACTGCTCCCACCTAGCGTGGCGGCACGGTGCAACGAGGCTCCGCTCCCGAACGCTGCAAACTCGACGTGCGCACACACCGCCGTCAAGGAGGAACCGAATGTTCAACAACTCGGATGAGCTGCTCAAGTTCATCAAGGACGAGGGCATCGAGATGGTCGACGTCCGCTTCTGCGACCTGCCCGGTGTGATGCAGCACTTCACCGTCCCGGCGGGGGCGTTCGACCAGAGCGTCTTCGACGACGGCCTCGGCTTCGACGGCTCGTCGATCCGCGGCTTCCAGGCGATCAACGAGTCGGACATGTCGCTCTTCCCGGACCCGACCACCGCGTACGTCGACCCGTTCCGCCGCAGCAAGACCCTCAACGTCAACTTCTTCATCCACGACCCGATCACCGGCGAGGCCTACAGCCGCGACCCGCGCAACATCGCCCGCAAGGCGCTGGCGTACCTCGATTCGACCGGCATCGCGGACACCGCGTTCTTCGCGCCCGAGGCGGAGTTCTACATCTTCGACAACGTCCGCTACAGCACGGGCGTCAACGAGGGCTACTACCACATCGACTCCGTCGAGGGCTGGTGGAACTCGGGCAAGGACGACGGCCAGAACAAGGGCTACAAGACCCGCCTCAAGGGCGGCTACTTCCCCGTCGAGCCGTACGACCACTACAGCGACCTGCGCGCCGACATGGTCAAGAACCTCGAGGCGTGCGGCCTCGAGGTCGAGCGGGCCCACCACGAGGTCGGCACCGCCGGCCAGGCGGAGATCAACTACAAGTTCGACACGCTGCTCAAGGCCGCGGACGACGTGATGAAGTTCAAGTACCTCATCAAGAACACCGCGTGGGAGGCCGGCAAGTCGGTCACCTTCATGCCGAAGCCCATCTTCGGCGACAACGGCTCGGGCATGCACGTGCACCAGTCGCTGTGGAAGGACGGCGAGCCGCTGTTCTTCGACGAGACCGGCTACGCCGGCCTGTCCGACGTCGCCCGCTGGTACATCGGCGGCATCCTCGAGCACGCCCCGTCGCTGCTGGCGTTCACCAACCCGACGGTGAACTCCTTCCACCGCCTCGTGCCCGGCTTCGAGGCGCCGATCTCGCTGGTCTACTCCTCGCGCAACCGCTCGGCCTCGGTCCGCATCCCGATCACGGGCGCCAACCCCAAGGCCAAGCGCGTCGAGACCCGCTTCCCCGACCCGTCGGCGAACCCGTACCTCGCCTTCTCCGCCCTCATGCTCGCCGGCCTCGACGGCGTCCAGAACAAGACGGAGCCCGCTGCTCCGATCGACAAGGACATCTACGAGCTGCCGCCGGACGAGATGGCCGACATCGCGCAGGTGCCCACCAGCCTCGGCGCCGTGCTCGACGCCCTCGAGGCGGACCACGACTACCTCACGGCCGGCGGTGTCTTCACCGACGACCTGATCGAGACGTGGATCCACTTCAAGCGCACCCAGGAGATCGCCCCGGTCCAGCTGCGCCCGCACCCGCATGAGTTCGAGCTCTACTACGACATCTAGTCACGCATGGGCGATGCCCACCGGCTAGGTGCCTGGAAACGGCCCCTGACCTGCGAAGACACCTTCCAACGTCTTCCAGCGTCAGGGGCCTTTCTTCGTTCGTCCGCGACCCCAGCGCAGCTCACCGCGAGCGCAGGAGTACGTGCTGCTTCGTGCTGCGCTGTCTGCGGCTGATCCGGGGCTGCTGGACCGCGTGTCGACGGCGGTGGACTGCTCTGCATCGGACGAGCGCGACGTCAGGGCGCATGTCCCCGGACGGCGGGCCCCGGGACCATGCCCGACGACGCGACCGCGAGCAGGTCGTTCCGGCAGGTGGTTCAGGCAGGTAGGCGGATCGTGTGCCGGGTCAGGCTGGTCGCGCTTGGGTGATCTTGTCCCACAGGGAGCCGGCGTTGAGGGTTTGGATGTGCTTCATCATGTAGCCCTGCCCGACGTCGACGGGGTAGCGCTCGGCGAAGTTCACCCGCTCCACCGTCTCCTCGCGCGTCCAGCCCTTGGCCACGGCGTCGGTGACTGCGGTGACCCAATCGAGCAGGTTGGTGCGCTGGCGGGCGAGGTACTGCGGCGTGACGACCTCGCCGTGGCCGGGGACGACCCAGTCGACGTCGAGCTTGCCGATGCGGTCCAGAGCGGCGAGCCACTCGGTGACGTTGGACCCCATGAGCCAGGTCTGGCACTCGGAGAAGATGGTGTCGCCGGTGAACACGACACGCTCCTGCGGGACGTGCACGGCGATCTGGCCAGGGGTGTGCCCGGGGGTGTGCAGCAGCTCGAAGGTGTGGTCGCCGACCGTGAGCGTGAGGTCACCGGTGAAGGTGATGGTGGCGCGTCCGGGGTCGGCGAAGTAGGTGTCGCGGTCAGGGAAGATCGCCTTCCCGTCCGGGTCGTCGGTGGGGACGGCCTCGTACGCGTAGTCGAACGAGTCCAGGGAGGGGGTGACCTCCATGAAGTTGTCGGCCACTCCCTGGTGGTGGACGATGTCGCCAGCCCCGCGGAAGTAGTAGTTGCCGAAGATGTGGTCGACGTGGTGCTCGGTGTTGATGACGTACCTGATCGGCCCGTGGCCCTCGGCCTCGTCGCGCATCGCGACGGCCTTGGTGGGCAGCTGCGGGGTGTCGACGACGACGACCCCGTCGTCGGTGAGCACCATGCTCGGGTTGCAGCCGCGGAGGGTGGTGTCGGTCCAGACGTTGCTGGTGACCTTCTGCATGCTTGTCAGCTCCTTCAGATCCAGGTGGCTCAGCCGATGAGGACTGTGCGGATGTTGGTGAACTCGCGGGCACCGGCCTCGCCGAGCTCGCGGCCGTAGCCGCTCTGCTTGACCCCGCCGAACGGCAGGCGGGGGTCGGATGCGGTGACGGCGTTGATGAACAGCGCGCCGGAGTCGATGCGGGACCCGACGGCCAGGGCGTGCTCGGTGTCGGCGGACCAGACGCTGGCGCCCAGGCCGTACGGGGTGGCGTTGGCCAGCTCCACGGCTTCGTCGTCGGTGCTGAACGCGATGACCGCGGCGGCGGGTCCGAAGGTCTCCTCGGCCATGACTGCCATGTCCGGGGTGACGTCGACCAGGACGGTGGGGGCGTACCAGGCGGGGCCGCGCTCGATGAGCTGGTGCCCGCCGGTGAGGACCTTGGCGCCGGCCTCGACCGATCTGGCCACCTGGTCGTCGAGGTTGGCGGCGAGGTCGGCGCGGGCGAGCGGTCCGATCTTCGTGGCGTCGTCGCGCGGTGCGCCGATGACGAGCTCGTCGACGGCGTCGGCGAAACGTCGGCCGAACTCGTCCGCGATCGACTCGTGGACGATGAAGCGCTTGGCGCAGAGACACGACTGGCCGGTGTTGAGGAACCGTCCGGCGACTGCCTTGGGGATCACGACGTCGAGGTCGGCGTCGGCGAGGACGACGAAGGGGTCGGACCCGCCGAGCTCCAGCACGCTCTTCTTCGCCGCCCGTCCGGCGCTGGCGGCCACGTGGGCGCCGGCCTTGTTGCTCCCGGTGAGCGTGACGGCGGCGATGCGGTCGTCACCGATGAGCCGGTCGACCGTTTCGGGCACATCGGACTCGGCGACGACCAGGGTGCGGAAGACCCCGTCCGGCAGTCCCGCGTCGCGGAGGATGTCCTCGATGGCCAGGGCGACGCCCGTGACGTTCGGGGAGTGCTTGAGGATGCCGGCGTTGCCCGCCATGAGGGTCGGGGCGACGAAGCGGAACACTTGCCAGTAAGGGTAGTTCCAGGGCATCACCGCCAGGATCGTCCCGAGGGGCTCGTAGCGCACCCAGCTGCGGGAGCCGGTGGCCTGGACGTCCTGGTCGGCGAGGGCCTTCGGGGACTCCTCGGCGTAGTACTCGCACACCCAGGCGCACTTCTCGACCTCGGCGATCGCCTCGGTGATGGGCTTGCCCATCTCGGCGGTCGCGAGTGCACCCAGCTCGGCTGAGCGTTCACGCAGCACCTCGGCGGTGCGGCGCATGATGGCGGCGCGCTCCTCGATGGGGGTGTCCGCCCAGGTCTTCTGGGCTGCGGTGACCTGGACGAGGACGGCTTCGATGTCCGTTGCGGACATCGCGTCGTAGCGTGCCAGCTCGGTGTCGGTCGCAGGGTTGATGGTGACGATCTGCTCGCGGGTCTGCTCAGAGAACACTGCGCACGATCCTTTCCAGGGTTTGGCTCTTGCCGTAGAGGTAGCCGACGACCAGTCCGGTGGCGCCGATGACGAGTGGTCTGGCGATCGACTTGACGGCTTCGGACCCGAAGAGGAGGCCCATGGCGTCGAGCCCGTCGCCGCCGGACGGAGTGAACGCCGGGGCCGTCGAACTCGACGTCGACGATGCAGCCGTGGGCGTGGTGGAGCTGGCGGCGCCGGACTGGATGAGCTGCGAGAGGTTGTCGGCGAACTGGGCCAGCATGCGGTTGCTGACGTCCTTCATGACGCCGCCGCCGAACTGCGCGGCCTTCCCGGTGACGTTGAGGTCGGTGACGACATGGACGTCGGTGGCGCCGTCGCGCTCGGCGAGGGTCGCGGTGACGGTGGCCTGGGCCCCGCCGTTCCCCTTCGCGTCGCGACCCTGCGCCTGGATGACCGCGCGTCGGGCGGTGGCATCCTTCTCGACGAGCTCGCCATCGCCCTTGAAGGTCATGGAGATCGGACCGAGCTTGATCTTCATGCCGCCTTCGAAGGTGTCCCCGTCGACCGACGTGACGGCTGCGCCCGGGAGGCAGGGCGCGATCTTCTCGACGTCGACCAGCAGGTCGAAGGCGCGGTCGGCCGGGACCGGGACGGAGAAGTCGTGGACGAGTTCCATGTGGGTGGCTCTTCTCGGCTATCGGGTGGTCAGGTCAGTGGTGCGAAGGTCTCGACGTCGACGCGCCCGCCGTCGACGATCACCCGCGAGCCGGTCACGTAGGCGAGCTCGCCCGGGTCGGGCAGGCCGGCACCGATGGCGAGGGAGCGCAGGAGCGGCGAGTGGGTGATGCAGACGATCAGCCGGCCGCTGTACGGGCCGGGATCAGCAAACGTGCGGGCGAATCGTTGGAGCCGCGCTGACACGTCGTCGCGAGTCTCGCCGGGTGGATCGTCCTGTCCCAACCACCAGCCGATGCGGTCAGGGGCGTGGAAGAAGGTGTCCCACCACGCGTTGGCTGCGGCCTGCGTGGCCGTCATGCCGGGCACCTGCTCGGCGAGCGACTCCGGTGAGCTGACCATGTTGACGCGGGTGCCGGCTGCGTACATGTCGGGGTTGCGCAGGGCGAACGAGTCGATCGGTCCGTCCACGCGTTCGGGTGCGTCCATCCCGCGGATGATGGCCTCGGCTGTCTCGCGGGTGCGGCGGGTGCCGCCGTACAACACGGTCACCGGGTCGGCGAACGACGCGGCGATGGCTTTGCCGGACTGCTCGGCGTGGAGGAGCCCGGCCTCCGTCACGGGGACGTCACCTCGGTGCGAGGCGACCTCCCCGTGACGCAGGAACAGGATCTGCATGTCAGACGTCGATCGTGGTGTACGTCTTGACCGAGCGCTCCTCGAGGTACTCGATGATGTAGCCGAAGACGTTCTCCTGGAAGTGCGGTGTGGCCTTGTGTGCCTCGTAGGCGGCCTCGTCGACGTACTGCTCGTAGAGGAAGAACGTGCGCGGGTCCTCGGGGTTGACCTGCGCCTGGTAGAAGAGGTTCCCCTCCTCCGCACGCGAGAGCGGGGTCATCTTGACGATGGTCTCCTCGACGCGCTTCTCCTCGCCTTCCTTGGCCAGCCAGGTGGCGGCGACAACGAATGCCATGGTGTGTCTCTCTTCCGTGGGTTGTGTGGTTGGACGTGCGGTGACATCGGGTGCGGCGGGCGGTCAGGCCGCCGGGGTGCCGACGGTGTTGCGGAGGACGCCGATGCCGGAGGCCTCCATCTCGATGCGGTCGCCGGGCTGCAGCCAGCGATCGAGCTCGAGGCCGGAGCCGCCGGTGGCGGTGCCGGAGCCGAGGACCTCACCGGGCCGCAGGGTCAGGCCCTGGGAGGTGTAGGCGATCATCGACTCGAAGGTGTGGTGCATGTCCTTGGTGTTGGTGCCGCCCCAGCGTTCGCCGTTGATGCGGACCTCGAGGTCGACGTCGTGGGGGTCGATCTCGTCTGCGGTGACCAGGCAGGGGCCGAGGATGTTGGAGCCGTCCCAGTCCTTTGCCTTGCTCGGGCCCATGCCGACGGGGAGCTCGCGCACCTGCACGTCGCGGGCGGACATGTCGTTCCAGATGGTGTAGCCGAACACGTGGTCCAGCGCGTCGACTTCCGCGATGTCCTTGCCAGCGGTCCCGATGACGGCGGCGAGCTCGAGCTCGTGGTCCAGCTTCTGGGTGTAGGCCGGCCACGGGATCTCGACCTCGGGGCCGATGACGGTGTCGGGCAGGCCCTTGTAGTGCGCGGGGACCTGGTACCACTCGTCGGGGATGTCCTTGCCGAGGCCGGCGAAGGCGTTGAGGAGGTGGCCCTCGAAGGCGAGGAAGTCTCGGATGGTGCGTGGCCGCAGCGGTGCGAGCAGGCGTGCGTCGGGGACGTGCCGGGTGGCAGAGCCGATCCGGCCGCCGGCCTCGATGAACGCGACCATGTCGCCGTCGAAGTCGGCGTCGACGACGTCGCCATCGTCGAGGTAACCCACACGGGGCGCGGAGTGGTCGGGGGACTCGTAGGTCACGAACTTCACTGGGCTGCCTCCTCGACGGCCTCGATGATCTTCAGGTAGCAGCCGCAGCGGCACAGGTTGCCGCCGAGGCCCTCGCGGATCTCCTCGCGCGAGCAGGCGTGGCCCTTGTCGATCATGTCGCGGGCGGTGAGGACCATGCCGGGGATGCAGTAGCCGCACTGGAAGGCGTGGTTGCGGTCGAAGCTGGCGACGACCTCGTCGTCCTCGGGAAGGCCCTCGATGGTCGTGATCTCCTTGCCCTGCGCGAGAGGCGCCATCAGGATGCAGCCGGAGACGGGCTCGCCATCCAGGAGGACGGTGCACGTGCCGCACAGGCCGACACCGCACGTGACGCGGGGGCCGGTGAGGCCGACCTGGTCGCGCAGGACGTCGACGAGCATGTCGTGGGGTTCGGCGTCGACGTCCACGGCCCGGCCGTTCACGTTGAGTGTGAGGTTCACTGCGGGTCCTCCCCTGTCGGGCTCTGGAATGTGTCGCCGAGGCGTGCGGCAAGGACACGCTCGGGTGTCATCGGCAGGTCCCGGACGTCGTAGCCGAAGGTCGCGACGGCGTTGCCGATGGCGGGTGGGACCGGCGGAACGGCGGTCTCCCCCAGTCCGTGGACCTCGCCGCCGGGTACTTCCATGACGCGGTGCCGGATGGAGGCGACGTCGAGGGCGGAGGCGATGTTGTAGTCCGACAGGTTCGGGTTCGTCATCTGACCCTCGGTGTACTGCAGCTCCTCGAAAAGCGCGGTGCCCAGGCCGAGGATCATCGAGCCCTCGTTCTGCAGCTCGGCGCCGTGCTTGTTGATGACCTTGCCGGCGTACGAGCAGGCGTACAGCGTGGAGAGGCTGATGATGCCCGTCTCGTCGTCCACCTCGAGCTCAGCCGAAGCCGACCCCTGGTGCCAGTGCGAGGACGCGATGCCCTGCCCGGTGTCCGGGTCGAGGCCCCCGTCGTTGGAGACGTACCCGTGACCGATCGTGCCGTGGACCTGGAGGTCGCGGGCCGCGTCCGCGAGGGCTCGGCTCATCATGTGGGTCGACCGGCTGGAAGTGGTCCGGGTGTCGTAGGGCACCCGGTCGGTGTCGGGCGCGCACACGACGACCTGGTCCACCTCGACCTTGAGGTACTCGGCCGCGAGTCGGGTGAGCATCTCCCCCGCCCCTTGGCCGATGTCCGCGGTCGCGGCCTGGACCTCGTACCGCCCGTCGGGCAGGAGCTCGATGCGTGCCTCGGCCTTGCTGGGGGTCTGCATTCCCTTGAGGATCACCACGACTCCCTTGCCGCGGCGGTCGCCGTCCTTCTCCCAGCCGACAGCGGCGGCGGCATCGTCGAGGAGCTCCTCGAAGCGGGCGTCGTGCATGACCTCGCCGGTGCAGAACGTGTCGCCCTCGTGGAGAAGGTTCTGGCGACGGAGCTCGACCGCGTCGATGCCGAGCTTGTCGGCCATCATGTCCACGACACGCTCGGCGGCCCAGATGGACTGCATGGCTCCGTAGCCGCGGAACGCGCCACCGGGCGGCAGGTTGGTGTAGATGCAGTAGGAGTCGACCGCGACGTGGTCGAAGCGGTAGGGGCCGACGCCGGCATAGCCCATCTTCTGCGCGACGCCGGGCCCGCAGTCGGCGTACGCACCCGTGTTGACGTAGGCCCAGATGCGCTTGGCGACGAAGGTCCCGTCCCGCTTGGCGCCCAGCTTGATGCGGACGGTGGAGGGATGCCGGGTGACCTCGTTGAAGACCTCGTCGCGGTCGAGGACGCACCGGACCGGCCGCCCTGCCTTCCGGGCAGCCAGTGCGGTGATGGCCTCGGTCCGGATGAAGGTCTTGGCGCCGAACGCACCGCCCATGAACGGCACGACGACGCGGACGTCCTCGGCAGCCAGGCCGAAGATGTGGGCCAGGTCCTGGCGCATGTTGAACGGCGTCTGCGTGCCGGTGGTGACCTCGAGGCGTCCGTCGACCCACTGGGCGTTCGTGGCGTGCGGCTCCATGGGCACGTGTGCCGCGGCCGGGGTGTGGAAGACCTCGTCGACGATGACGTCCGCGTCGGCGAAGGCGTCTGCCAAGGCGTCGTCGGGGTCGTCCAGGTGTGGGACGACCTCCGGCTCGTCGCGGCCCTGCAGGGCTGGCGTACGGATGCGGAACCGGTGGCAGACGTTCGTGCCGTCCTGGGGCCGCATGTCGAAGTAGGCCGAGTCCGACTCGGAGGTGTAGTGCTTGGCGTGCACGAGCTGGGCGCCCGGGGCGATGGCGTCCATCTCGCCGAACACGGACGGGACCGCCTCGTAGTCGACCTCGACGAGCGAGGCCGCCACCCGGGCGTCGCGAGCGGTGGGGGCGACCACCGCGGCGATCGCGTCGCCGACGAACTTCGGCTCGCGGGTCAGGACGACCTGATCGGCGATCTGGCAGCCGAAGGTGTTCAGGTCGCTGACGTCGTCGGCGGTCAGGAAGATGACGTCGTCATCGAGGAGCGCGGTCTGGAAACCGGTCACCCGTCCCGCGGGGATGGCCGAGCGGATGATGCGCAGGTGCCACTCCCCCGGGATGGTGGAGTCGATGGAGTAGGAGATCTGGGCGGTGATCCGCGGGTTGATGCCGCGCACCGCGGAGCTCGCGCCCGGGCCGTCGTAGGCCCGCGCGGGCCCGTCGCCGGGTCGGGTCTGGTCAGCGCGCTGGGTCATCGGGCCACCGCCATCAGGGCGCGACGGACCTCGACGCCGACGACGTGGCGCCGGTAGGCCGCGGATCCGCGGTTGTCGTCGATGTAGTCGATCCGCGAGGCGTACTCCTCGCCGATCTCTCGGGCGGAGTCCAGGTCGCCCGGGCGCCATTGCGAGCAGACGTCGGCGAAGTGGTACGGGCGGTCGCTGACGGCGCCGACGACGACACGGACCGTCTCGCCGTGCACGACCGCCGCCACCGACGAGGCCGGACGGTCTTCCTGCGAACGCGTGCGGAGCTTGCGGTAGACCGCGGCACCGGTGGGGCGCGGCACGACGACACGCGTGATGAGCTCGTCCTCCTCCATGCTGGTGGAGTAGTGGCCGATGATCAGGTCCTCCACGGGGACGCGGCGGGTGCCGCGGACCGAGGCGATCTCCGCGACGGCGTTGGACGCCACGAGCATCGACGGCGGGTCGGAGGCGTAGTCGGCGTCAGCGAGGACGCCACCCATGGTGGCCCGGTTGCGCACCCGCGGGCTGGCCACTGCCTTGAAGGCGGCGGCGACACCGGGCCAGATGGTGCGGACGGTGTCGTCCAGCTCGAGGCGTCGGTGCGTGACCATCGCTCCGACGGAGAGATCACCGGCGGAGTGCATCCGGGTGAGCTCGGTGACACGCTGGAGCGAGATCCACTCGTCCGCCTCGACGAGCCCTTGGCGCACCAGGATTCCCAGGAACGTGCCGCCGGCCACGATCGGGGCCTCGGGACGTTCCGCGCGTGTTCGCACGACGTCGTCGACGCTGGTGGGCAGGTGCCACGTCATGGAGGTCTCGTCTCCGTTCCGGTGTCGAGGTGGATGGTTCAACTGCGGTCGGGCGCGGGCGTCGGACCATGGGTGTGTCCGGCCCGTGCTCAGTCACATCGTGGTGACGGGCCGCGACTGGAGCATGTACAGCCCGGTCGAGTCGTAGGCCCACTCGATGTCCTGGGGGCAGCCGTTGAGGTCCGCCAGGTGCAGTCCCATCTTCACGAGGTCGGCCAGCTCGGACTCCGAGAGCACCTGCTCGTCGACGACGCGGGACTTCTTGAGCGTGCCCTTGCGGTCCAGGGTGTAGTAGTCGGGGGTCACCTCGCCTGAGACGACGTGCTCCCCGACGCCGCGGGCGGCCTCGACGACGATGCGGTCCTTGCGGTTGTTGACCGGGTCGACGGTGAACATGACGCCGGCCTTGTCGGCGTCGACCATCTGCTGCACGACCACAGCCATCTGGATGTCGTCGAGGTCGCCCTTGTGCTCGCGGTAGAACAGGGCGCGCTCGGAGAAGAACGACAGCCAGCACTCCACGACCTTGTCCATGACGTCGTCGAAGGTCTCGACGAACAGGTAGGTCTCCTGCTGCCCGGCGTAGGAGGCGTCGCTGCTGTCCTCGGCACAGGCCGACGATCGAACCGCCACGGACACGCCTTGCGGGAGCTTGTCGTAGGCAGCCTTGATGAGGTCTGCCGGAGGCTCGGTGTCGCGGACGACCTGGCGGGCGCCCTCGAGGTCCTGCGCCTTGAGGTACGACAGCAGCTTGGCGCCGTCGACCGCCTCGGCGAAGGCCGGGGACGTCACCACGAATCCGGGAGGTACCGGGAGCCCATTCTGGGTCATGGAGGCGAGGCTGGCGCCCTTGCCGCCGGCGAGCTCGACGTCGGTGCAGCGCTCGTCGGTGAAGTCGAGGACGAGGGGGGTGTCAGACATGGGTGGTTCCTCCAAACAGGGTGCTGCCGAAGTGCTCGATGTGGTCGCGCATGACCTTGCCGGTCAGGTCTGCGTCGCGCTGTCGGAGCGCGTCGACGATGGGTTGGTGTGTCTGAGCGATGGCGCCGAGGTCGAGCTGGGACTTGATGACGCTCACCAGGGTGAACGCCTCGATGCGCAGCCCGCCCCAGGAATCCAGCAGGACCGAGTTGCCGGCCGCCTCCACGATGACCTCGTGGAAGCGGGCGTCGTGGACGAGCAGGCCGTGCTGGTCGTTGGCTTCCGCGGCGTCGTGCATGTTCTGCATCTCGGCCTCCAGGAGGGTGAACGTCTCCTCGGTCGCGAGAGTCGAGGCGAGCTGGCCGGCCAGCTCCTCCAGGGCGGCGCGGACCGGGTAGCTCTCGGTCAGCTCCTCGGGGGTGACCTCGCGGACACGGGCGCCTCGGTAGGGCTCGGTCTCGATGAGCCGCATGGCCTCGAGGTCACGCAGCGCCTCGCGCACGGGCGCCTGGCTGACTCCGAGCTCCTGCACCAGCTGGAGCTCGACGACACGGTCGCCGGGCTTGTAGGTGCCCTCGAGGATGCGTTGGATGACGAGCTCCTTGATCTGCTCACGCATGACGCTGCGCTGCAAGGTCACGAGAGCACCTGCACCAGACCTGTGGTGCCGTTGACTCGGATCCTGTCACCGGTCTTGATATTGCGGGTCGCGTCCGACGTGCCGACCACGGCCGGGATGCCGAACTCGCGGGAGACCACGGCGGGGTGGGAGGCCATGCCGCCGGCGTCGGTGACGAGACCGCCGATCTTGGTGAACAGCACCACCCACGAGGGGCTGGTCATGCGGCAGATGATGATCTCGTCACGCTCGACCTCGCTGAACTGCTCGGGGTTGAGGACCACGCGAGCGGTGCCCTCGATGACGCCCTTGGACGCACCCAGGCCCTGGATCTCGCCCTCGACCTCCGACGGCTTGCGGTACACCTTGTCCGGGAAGGCCCACAGCGCCAGGTACGGGAACGCGAGGTTCTCCTCAGTGGCGGTGCCGACCCAGTCACGCGGCCGCAGCTCGTAGGCATCCTCGCGCTGGTCACGCCGGTCGCCGACGAGCTCCTCGGCGTCGAAGCCGTTGCTCCCCGCCATGAGCGTGCGCAGCTCGTTGTACCGCAGGTACATGACGTCCTCGGGGTCCTCGAGCCTGCCGTCCGCGACGAGCTTCTTGCCGATCGCGATGAGGACGAGACGGACCCGGGCGTTGGTGCCCTGGTCGATGTAGAAGTGGTGGTCGGGGGTGAGCGGGTTCATCCGCAGGCTCAGGTCGAGGGCCCCCTTCAGCCGCTCGAGGTCCTCGCCCTCGACGCCCTCGAGCGCCTCGGCCTTCGCAGCCTCGAGGTCCTTCTCGACGTTCGCGATCTCGGCCGGGTAGTCGTAGTCGGCCTCGAGGTAGCCGCGGATGGCCTCCAGGACGGGCGCGGGGTCCTCACGCCAGGTCTTGAAGGAGAACTCGTGGGCGTACATCGACTTGAACCCGAACACGGCCTGGTAGGACTCGATCTCCTTGGCGAGGAACGCCTGGCCCTCGGCGCTGGACTCCAGCGCCTGACGGATCTCGGGGGCGGTGGCCTTCTGGAAGGCCTGGGCCACCGGGCCGCTGTCGCTCTTCACGTGCTCCTTGATCTTCCACAGCTCCTCGATGGAGTCCCAGTTGCGGTTCTGCAGTGAGCTCTGGAGCCGGCCGGTGAGGTCGCTGTGATCGCCCTCGCCCTTGACCTCGGCGATGATCGTGTTGAGGTTCGTGGTCGAGGAGAACTGGGCGAAGTTGAGCACCCAGTGGATCTGCCAGTGCCGGTCGTGCATGTCGATCGCGTCCTCGAGGAGGATGGCGAGCTCGACGAGGCTCGCGGCGTCGTAGTCGTAGGTGTCGAACCGCTCGAAGTTGCGGGTCATCTCCGGGACGAGGCGGTCACGCCACCAGTGCAGGAAGTTCTCGGCGTAGTACGGCAGGGTCCAGCCCAGGTAGCCGCCGATCTCGGACGCGTACTCCTCGTTGTCGGGAACCCGGGGGACGTAGCGGGCGCCGTACTCGGTCGTCTCGGCCGACAGCCCCGGCTGGGCCGGGATGGCGGCGGTGTACACGTAGCCGTTGACGATCTTCGAGATCCAGTCCGAGGCGAAGGGCGTGCCGAAGCGGCGGAACATGTAGTCGCACTTGAGCCACCAGCCGCCGATGTCGGCGTACATGGGCGAGACCGGATTGGGGATGTGCAGGTCGTCGTGGACCCACAGCAGCTCCTTCTGCCCGTCTTCCCACGACACCGGGAACTCGTCGTCCCCGAAGAACGTCGCCACTGTCTCGGTCATCTCGGTTCCTCCTGTTGGTGTGACCGCGGCCACTTCCTAAGCGATTATCGATAATCTAGAGCGATGGCCGTCACCCGTCAAGGGGTGATGCAGAAGAGCCGAACACGTCCAGGTCGGCGCACGAGGCGCAAGCCGCATCCACGAAGGAGCACCCGATGAAGCTGCTGTTGATGGGCCCACCCGGAGCCGGGAAGGGCACGCAGGCAAGCCGGTTCGCCGCCGATCTCCGCGCGCCGCACATCTCGACCGGCGACATCTTCCGGGAGAACGTTGCGGGCCAGACCCCGCTGGGGAAGCAGGCCCAGGCCTACATGGACCGCGGCGAGTACGTTCCGGACGAGCTGACCAACGCCCTCGTTGCCGAGCGCCTCGCTCGAGCCGACGCACAGCCCGGATTCATCCTGGACGGCTACCCGCGCACCCCCGACCAGGTCGCCTGGCTGGACGCGATGCTTTCCCATCGAGGCCAGCAGGTCGACCACGTGCTGTGGCTCGACGTCGCGCGCACTGAGCTGGTGACGCGCCTGACCTCGCGTGCGGCGGCCTCGGGGCGCAGTGACGACGACCCGGCCGTGGTGGAGCGGCGGCTGGACGTGTTCGACGCACAGACCGCTCCCCTGCTTGCCCTCTACCGAGCGCGCGGCATCCTGCGGAGCGTCGACGGGGTCGGGACGCTCGAGCAGGTCGCGGGTCGGATGCGCACCGCGCTCGACCTGCCAAGCAACGCCTCAGCGGTCGACGCGCCCTCCGACACCGCGGTCAGCTCAACCCCCGTCTAGCCGGCACCTCGCGCCGGCTGGGCGCGTCACGACTCGGAGCCCGCGCCGGTCTCCGCGTGGGCGAACAGGCGCGCGGCGAACATCTCGATGTGCCCGCGCAGTTCCCGCCCGAGGGCCGCGGGGTCCCCGGCGCGCACGGCGTCCAGGATGACCTGGTGGGTCTCGGCGATGGACACCAGGTCGGCGTCAGACTTGATGACCGTTACCAAGGTGCGCGCCTCGATGCGGAGCCCCCGCCAGGCGTCGAGCAGCACGCTGTTGTGGGCAGCCTCGACGATCAGCTCGTGGAAGCGGGCGTCGTGCGCCAGCTGCTCGTGCAGCTCCCCGGCCTGGGCGCATCGCCGCATCGCGTCGAGCTCGGCCTGCAGGCCGGCGAGAAGGTCTGGGTCGACATGCGTGGCGGCCATGGTGCCGGCCAGTTCCTCCAGCGTCGCCCGCACCGGGTAGGTCTCGGCGAGCTCGGCGGTGGTGACCATGCGAACCCGGGCGCCCTTGTACGGGACCGATTCGATGAACCGCATGGCCTCGAGGTCTCGCATGGCTTCCCGGATCGGAGCCTGACTGGTCCCCAGCTCGGTCGCCAGGGCCATCTCGCGGATCCGGTCACCAGGACCATAGGTTCCGTCGAGGATGCGCTCGATGATCAGGTCCTTGATCCGGTCCCGAAGTACCGTGCGGTCCAACACGCGCTGTCCTCGTCTCCTCGGTCCGGGCGGACAGGTTCATCCTAGGTCGCGTCCCTTGACCCGGCCGCGAGCCCGCAGCCGTCGCCACCGACCGGGGTGGGACCACTCCCCCGGTTGGTCAGCACCACTGAGAACCGAGTAGGCGACGCACGATGGCTCTGGGTGTACTACGACATCTGAGCTCGACGTCGTGCGCCGAGGCCCCGGTCCCCTTCGTGGGGGCCGGGGCCTCCGGCGTGTCGGACGACCACAAGTCCCCAGCCCGGCTCACTGCGAGCACTGCAGCCGGGCGCTGGCTGGACTTCTGGTCGTTCGACGCGCCGCGAGCACGGGCGGAGGTTCGACCGCGACCCCCCCTGCATTTGGGTCCGCGGGCCAGCGACACCTACACCGACTCCGTGTCACCTGTTCGTGCCGTCGACGACCGTGGGCACGACCGCGACCGCCCCGCAGGCGTGGTCGAGCACCGACTCCGAGACCGATCCGCCGAGGATGCGCTTCACGACGCCGCGCTGGTGCGTCCCCACGACGATGATGTCCGCCAGGCCGGCGACCCGCAGCAGGTCGCGCTCGGGCAGCTGTCCCTGGTGGACCTCGACGACGAGGTTCACGTCGGGATGGTCCTCGCGGTAGCCGGCGAGGGACTCGGAGAGGCTGCGGGCGCGCTCCTCCATGTCGACCCCCGCACCTCGTGTCATCGGCGCGCCGACCAGCGCGGACCGCACGTCGTAGGCGAAGTGGACGACCTTCAGCGGCAGTCCGCGCAGGCTGGCCAGGTGGAAGGCGAAGGCCAGGACCGGTCTCGAGTCCTCGGTGGCTTCCGTCGCCACGACAACGCCGGAATGGACGCGGCCGGGATGATCGCCCGGACGAAGGACGACCACCGGGCATCGTGCATGGCGCACGACGGAGAGCCCCACCGAGCCCAGGAGGTGGGAGCGGACAGGACCGCGCCCTCGCGAGCCGAGGACGAGCAGGTGGGCGGTGGACGAGAGCTGGTTGAGGAGCGTGCCGGGATCGACGATGTCGAACACCGTGGTGACGGGTACGTCCGGGGCGACCTTCTCGACCTCCGCACGAGCCCGCGAGAGCAGCTGGTCGCCGTGTTCGCGCAGCTGGACTGCCGAGCTCGAGGCAGAGCCGACGCCGTACTCACGCCGCGCCCCGGACACCGGCCCGGAGGCGTTGGCGAGGATGAGCGTGCGTCCCTCCAGCCGCGCCTGCTCGGCGGCCCATCGCAGGGCCGGTCCCTTGAAGACCGAGTCCGCCACGCCGACCACGACGGCGCTGTCTCGCTGCGTGTCCATGTCATGTCCCTTCGCGAGGTGTTCAGTCCAGCCTCGCCTGCCTCGAGCGTGACGAGCAGGGCCGAAGGTGCTCGCACCTGCAGGACCTTGGGCCCAAAGGCCCTGTTGCCCCGGGTCGTCCGACCGCGTCGGAGCGCGGTCGGGTCGCCCACCATGTGAGGAGAGGACCGGTGTCGGAGTCCTCACGTCACCAGGAGGGAACACCATGCACACCAGGACGTGGCACGTGACGATCAACCTGTTCGAGGAGGAGGCGCTCACACGCGCGGACGCGGTGCTCCACACGGACGCCGGTCCCGACGTGCGCCACTCCGCCGTTGCCCGACGCCACCCGGCTGATCGGGACGTGCCGGAGATCGGCGACGAGCTGGCGGCGTGTCGCGCCCTTGCCGGTCTGGCGCATGACCTCCTGGACGCGGCCATCGCCGATGTCGCCGTGAACGACCCGAGGGGCGGGACGCCGGTCATCACTGAAGCGTCACCCGCCTGATCTCCGTCCTCTCGACGGACTCACGTCTGCGGCGGGGCGCGCCACCGCCGCGGCCCAGCCCCAGGAACCCCTGGGCGCGGGTCCCGAGGGATCAGGGCCGAAGGTCTCTGTCCGCCCGCCCGGGTCAGGCGTAGAACTGATGTCACGAGACCCCGCGAGGGGGATCGTGACGGCTCGGAGGAGATGGTCCACACGAAGGGTGCGCCCTTCGCGGCGTCTGGGTGACGAGGACGCCGGGACCAGAGAGCAGGAGCCGCCGATCGGGAGCGCCACCTCCACCGATCACAGAAGGGCCCTTGCGACTCATACTTGCGAGGGCCCTTCGCCTGCGCGCACGACCCGCCCGCAGCGCCGCCAGGCGCACGGTCCTCCAGGACCGCGCCGGGGCGCTCCCGTCAGTCCCGGGGCGGGACGACCGCGACGAGGCAGGGCGCACGCTCGACGAGGCTCTTGGTCACGTCCAGGTCGAGGATGCCGGCGATGGACCGTCTGGCGTGGGGGCCGAGGACGACGACGTCCATCCCCGTGGCGGCGCGGATGATGGCTTCGTCCGACAGACCCCGCTCCACGCGGAGCGACAGGTCGAGGGACGGGTGCAGGTGGCACACCTGCCGTTCGACCGCCCGCAGGTGTGTCCACGCCTCGTCGTGCTCGCCGCTGTCAGGAGGGACGCGGCTGGGCGGACGTCCGTCGAAGACGGTCCGGACCAGGACGAGCGGCCACCCGCGCGACTCGGCCAGCCGGGCGCCCCATTCCACTGCCGGCTCGGAGTGCCGCAACCCGTCGGTCGCGACGAGGACTCCGCGCCCCGACTCCGGAGGGGCGCCGGGACGACACACCACGACCGGGCAGCGGGCGTGCTGGGTGAGTGCGACGCTGACCGATCCCAGCAACAGGCTCGACACGGGGCCACGGCCTCGGGATCCCACCACCAGCAGGTGGGCATGCCGGGAGGCGTCGAGGAGCACGGTCCGGGGATCGTCGAGCACCAGGTCGGAGTGGACCGATCCCACCCCGTGCTCCGCGGCACGCTCGTGGGCACGGTGCAGCACGGCTCGCCCGTCCGCCTGCATGGCGGCCGAGATCGTCCTCGTGTCGACGTCGAGTCCGGCCAGCGTGCCCAGGGTGGCCGCATGCAGCAGCGTCAACGGTCGCTTCTCGAGTCGGGCCTGGTCGGCCGCCCAGTCCACCGCGCGCACACTGGTCTCGGACCCGTCGACACCCACCACGACGTGGCCTGCGACGTCGTGTGCCGTACCCATCAGCCGTCCGACCCGATGGGGGCACCTGACCGGTGCGCGCTGGCCGGCCGCGGCGGCGAAGGCGGCACCTTCCTCGATCGAGGGGCGTTCGCAAGCTCGAACAACACGGCCGCGGTCGCAGCCCCGAGCCAGCCCAGGGCGAGGTCGCCGACGGTGTCGGCGTACGCCGTCCCGACCTCTCCGGACCGGGTCACGAAGGCGCAGTACTCCCAGACCTCCCACGCGAGCGCGAAGGTCATGCCGGCCGCGACTGAGATGGTCAACCTCCGCGGGAACGTCGCGTGTGCTGATCCGGCGAGGATGACCGTGGCTGCGCCGAGCAGGCAGGTGCTGACGACGTGCATGGCGTCGTCGAACCAGGTGACCCGGTCGTACAGGTCGATCCGGTTGCCGAGCAGGTCGGAGAACGCCGGCAATGTGATGAACAGGTCCGCCAACCAGGGGTAGGGGGCCGCGGGTCGTCGCACCGCGTAGACCAGTGGCACCAGGAACGCCAGCATCGGGTAGGTGATGGCACGGGTCCCGGGAGCCTTCCCCTCGAGGTTTCCCCACCCGGGGTCCAGAGCCACCCGCGACACAGCCAGGAGGAGCACCAGCTTGGCGCACACGTCGAGCACGACCACCCACTCATGGGTCGCGACCGGGTCGCTGCGGCTGCGGCGAGAGCCTGTCACCACGACTCACCTCCCAGGGGGTGTGCGCGGCACGTAATGGCCACACCTAGATCCTCGCGAACCCCGACCGGCGTGGGTAGGGACGAACGTCGGCACCCGACCAGGACCTCTGACAGCGTGCGCGCGGACTGCCCGACGTGTCCGCCGTCCGGCCCGGGACCGGCCGTCGGCCTCAGGACACGCGCACCACCGCGGCACCGGTGACCCGCCCCGACGCCAGGTCGTCCAGGGCCTGGTCCGTCCGATCCAGTCCGTACGTCGTCACGCGCGGCCTGATGCCGAGCGTGCCGGCCAAGGCCAGCAGCTCGCGCCCGTCCTGCCGGGTGTTCGCGGTGACGCTCGTCAGGCTCCGCTCGCGGAAGAGGTCGGCCTGGTAGTCCAGGGACGGGATGTCGGTCAGGTGGATGCACGCGATCGCCAGGGTCGCTCCCTGGTCGAGGGCGCGCAGCGCAGGAGGCACCATCTCGCCCACCGGTGCGAAGAGGATGGCACCGTCGAGCGGGACGGGTGGCTCGTCACCGACGTCCCCCGCCCAGTCCGCGCCGAGCTCGAGCGCCAGTGCTCGGGCCTCGCTCTCACGGCTGACCGCGTGGACGTGCACGCCCCACGCGAGCGCCACCTGGGCGGTCAGGTGCGCGCTGGCACCGAAGCCGTACAGGCCGAGGTGGTCGCCGGCCCGCACGCCGGACCTGCGCAGCGCGCGATACCCGATGATGCCGGAGCACAACAGGGGCCCGGCGACCTCGTCGGCGAGGTCGTCGGGCAGCGCGTAGGCGAAGGCGGCCGGCACGACGGCGTACTCCGCGAAGCCGCCGTCGGCGTCCCAGCCCGTGTAGAGCGAGGACCGGCACAGGTTCTCCCGGTCGGAGCGGCACCAGCGACACGTCCCGCAGGTGGACCGCAGCCAGGCAACCCCGGCCCGGTCGCCCGCCCGCCACCCGTGCACGCGTGGCCCCATGTCGACGACCTCCCCGACGATCTCGTGTCCCGGCACCCGTCGTGGGGCGCGTGGCTCGAGCTCCCGGTCGGCCAGGTGGAGGTCCGTGCGGCACACCCCGCACGACCGGACCCGCACCAGCAGCTCGTCGGCTCCGGGCTCTGGCTCCGGCAGGTCGACGTGCTCCAGTCGGCCGAGGGTGCCCGGCCGCCCACCCACCACCCATGCCTCCACTGCCGCTCACCGCCTCCGTGTGCGTGCGTCCCCGGGGCGGTCCGGCACGGCCGTGGCCACCCAGTGGCGGAAGTGGCCGGGATCCCTGCGCTCGAGCTCGTCCAGCAGGGCGCTGCGCTGCTCGACCAGCACCAGCCGTCGCCCGACCGAGGTGGTGCTGCGCTGCACCTCCGCGGTGGTCCAGTCCCAGAAGCGGAGCAGGTCACGGGTGGCGTGCGCCTCCGGGGGGCCGGTGGTCCGCCTGGTCGACCAGGCGAGGAACTGGGTCTTGGCCAGCTGCACGACGACGGGCGAGGTCACCAGCAGCAGGGATCCCACGAGCACCCCGACACCGCGCAGGGTCGCGACGAGTGCGTCCGCAGCCACCGCCCCGAGACTGGCCCAGATGAGGGCTCGCCGCACCCACAGCCAGCGATCGGGACGGTCATCGGTGAGCACGAACCCGAGGGCGCCCCCGAAGAAGGCCGACACCAGCACGAGCGCCGCGATGCGCGTCGACCCACCGGCGGCGACGTCGTAGACCAGGCAGGACGCCACCACGATCCCTGTGGTCGCGGCCCATGCGAAGCGATAGGTCCTCATCGGTGCTGCCCTGTCCGGTCCGGGCGCCGGGGCGGGGTGCCTGCCACCGGCTCGTAGCTCCACCGTGGCGCGTCCGGTGGCCGTGCCACAGAGGCGTGCGACCGGGTCCCCCGGGGTCGCTCGCACCTCGTGAGGCGGGACCTTGTGCCCCGTGCAGGTGCGCTGGAGTGGCCGGACCCACCCAGGGAGCGGCGGTGGACGACGCTGCCGATGCCAGATGCCCAGCGAGCCGTCCGCACCGGGTCCGGCTCCGGCGTCGACGGGGCTCCGCGCCGGCGGCGTACGACGCCGTGCGGCGGCCGCACCTCGGCCGCCCGACGTGAGAGAATCCCTCGTGCATCCGTCCCCCAGCCCGGAGCAGGAGATCCGCCTGCAACGTGCCCTCGACGCGCTGCCGATGCCCCTGCAGCAGACCGCGGTGCACCTCCTCGAGTCCTGGCCCGGACGTGTCGTCACCCGCACGGCGTGGAACCTGCAACGCATCGAGATCTTCGACCGGGCGATGACCGTCGCGGCCCAGCTCTTCACGTCGATCTTCCCCATCCTGATCCTCCTCGCCTCGTGGTCGGGGAACACCGGGCGCCTGTTCACCGACACGCTCGCGATGCCGCCCGAGGCCGAGTCGCAGGTCGACCTCGCGTTGAAGGAGTCCAGCTCGACGGCGTTCGGCGTCGTCGGCGCGGTCATCGTCCTGGTCTCGGCGACGAGCCTGTCGCGCGCCCTCGCCCGCGCCTTCGCCAAGGTGTGGTCGCTACCGAAACCGACGAGCTCCCCGAAGGAGGCGTGGCGCTGGGTCGCGGTCGTGCTGGGCATCGCTCTGTCGCTGGTGGCTCTCCGGCGCTCGCAGACGATCGCCGACGGGATCCCGCCGCCCCACCTCTGGGCCGAGGTCGTCGCGCTCGCGCTGCTCGTCCTCGTCGCAGGCTTCACGCCGTGGGTGCTGCTGAAGGGCGTGGTCAGCGCGCGAGCGCTGGCGACCGGTGCCGCTCTCTTCGGCGTCGTCATGCTCCTGGTGCGCCCGGTCACCGAGATCTGGCTGGCCCGCGCGCTCGAGTCGAGCGCGACCCGCTACGGGTCGATCGGCGTGGCGTTCACCTATCTGGCGTGGCTCTACGTCATCGCGTGGATCCTCCTGGCCACCGCCGTGCTCGGGCAGGTCCTCGTCACCGACGACGGCAGGATCGGCCGCTTCCTGGCGGGCGGCAAGGACCTCGTCCGGCTCCAGCCCACCACCTCGGTCTCGTCCTCCGGCGCCGACGCCAGCGATCGAGCACCGGATCCTGCTGACTGACCACTGCTCCGAGTCGGGCACGCCACCCACCCGGTGAGAGTGTCCCGGTCCCGGGACCGGGGGGCTCCCGGCAGGTAGGTTGCCGCCGTGACGGGAGGCGCACGCCGGACGCGAAGCGGCGCCGGCATCGGGTTGCTGCAGGTCTGCGCGGCCGGCGTGCTGTGGGGCACGGGCGGCCTGGTCGTGTCCGTCCTCCATGAGCGCGACGGACTCGGCGCCCTCACCGTGAGCGCATGGCGCATGGCCCTGGCCGCAGCGGCGCTGATCGCGTTCGCGGCGGTGACCGGACGCTGGCGCGCGGCCACCGGCACGGCTCGCGCCCACCCGGCCCTGGTCGTCGCGGTGGGGTGCGGCACGGCGGCCTACCAGGCGCTCTACTTCCTCGCGGTCCTGCTGGTCGGGGTGAGCGTCGCGACGGTGGTCTCGCTGGGACTGGCCCCGGTCCTGGCTGCCGCGTGGGAGCACGTGCGCGCCCGCACCCGTCCGGCGCGACGGGAGGTCGCCGTGCTGGTGGCCGCGCTCACGGGACTGGTGCTGATCAGCGCCACGGCCGGCCACGGCTCGGAGGCGCCCGGGAGCGACCCGACGCTGGGGCTCGTGCTGGCCGTCGCCTCCGGGGTGACCTACGCCGCCACCACCGTCCTCGGCCACACCCTGGCCCAGCGCGTCGACCCCATCGCGCTCACCACCTGCGCGACCGTCGTCGGAGCGGTCGCGCTGGCGCCCTTCCTCGCGGCAGCGGCCGCCGCCGGACACCCGGTCGTGTCGACCGCGCCGTCCTCGCTGGTGCTCCTCGTCTACCTCGGGCTGGCGACGATGGCGCTGTCGTACGGCCTGCTCTACGCGGGCCTGCGGACCACGTCGGGATCGGCCGCGACCGTCGCCACCCTCGTCGAGCCGCTGACTGCGGCCGTGCTCGCGACGCTCCTGCTCGGTGAGCGGCTGCCGTGGCCCGCGATCGTCGGAGGCCTGCTGATCCTGGGTGCCGTGGTGGCGCTGCGACCCCGGGAGGACCAGCCGGCTCCGGTCTGACGGGCTCGGGGTGCCGATCGCGGCCGGACCTGCCACTATTTCGTCGTACCCGACTCGGAGGGACGGCCATGACGCTCGACACCGCCAGCCTCCGCGTGTCCTTCGCGCTGGTCGCGCTCACGTTGGTGGTCCTGTTCTACGTGATCACCTACCGCACGGGGCGGTCCGCGTACGCCGCGTGGTGGTGCGCGTCCCTCGCGCTGTTCCTCGTCGGGGCCTCCGCCTACCTGCTGGCCGGCACCACCCACCAGGCCTGGGCCAACCCCCTCGGCAACGCCCTGATCACGCTCGGCGCCGGCTGCGTGTGGGCCGGTAGCCGCTCGCTGCGACGGGACCGACACGCCCTGCCGCGCTGGCTGCTGGCGTTCGCCCCGCTCGTCGTCGGGGTCATGTCGTTGCTGGGCGACCCGGCGGACGACGCCTGGTCGGGCGGCGAGTTCTTCCTCGCCGCGATGTGGATCCAGCTGGGCCTGGCGGGCATGGAGCTGGGGGTCCTGGTGCGCGGCGCGAACGCCGACGCCCACCCCGACGCGTACGCCTACCGCAGGACCGTGTGGGCGCTGCTGCTGGCGTGCTGCACGGTGGCCGCCTTCTACCTCGGCCGGTGGGTCGCGTTCCTGGCCGTCGGGCCCGACCGGCCGCTGTTCACGACCTTCTTCGGCGAGCAGGTCACGACACTCGCCACGACGGTGCTGCTCGCCACGGTGTCGTTCAGCATGTCGACGCTGAGCGAGGAGCAGCAGAAGGAGGCGCTTCGCGACACCGCCGCCCGCGACGGCCTCACCGGCCTGCTCAACAGGACGGCCTTCTTCCAGCTGGCGGAGGCAGCCCGGGAGCGGGCCCTCGGGGACGCCGCCGGCGGGTCGCTCGTCATGGCGGACCTCGACCACTTCAAGCAGCTGAACGACCAGTACGGGCACCAGGCCGGCGACCGTGCCCTCGTGGCGTTCGCGGACTGCTGCCGATCGGCTGTGCGCTCGGCCGACCTGGTTGCCCGCTACGGCGGGGAGGAGTTCGTCATCCTGCTGCCCGGCGCCGACGCGGCCCGCGCCGACGAGGTCGCGCGCGCGATCAGCACGGGGCTGGCCCGCCGCTCCGAGCCGGACCTGCCCCTGCCGACCGTCAGCTTCGGTGTCGCCGAGCTCGACCCGGCCCTGAGCCTGGACGAGATGGTCCAGCGCGCCGACACGGCGCTCTACCGCGCGAAGACGACCGGCCGGGACCGGACGGTGCACTACACGACCGAGATCGCGCCGTAGGCCCTCGCGAGGCACTACGCTTCCTGCATGTTGATCCTTGCCATCATCCTGTTCGGCATGATCGCCGGTGCCCTGGCGCAGATGGTGCTCGGTCACTCGATGCGCGACGTGAACTGGACCCTCGCCATCGTGACCGGTCTGATCGGCTCGTTCGTGGGTGGCCTGCTGGTGAGCCTGCTCGCGGGCGACGGGCTGGAGCTGCGACCCAGCGGGCTGATCGGCTCGTTCGTCGGGGCCCTGCTGCTCACCCTCGCGTGGGGTTGGTACGACAAGCGCCGCAGCTCGGTCTGAGGCGTTCCGCGGCTAGTCGATCGGCCGGCGTGGTTCGAGGCCGACCGCCGTGCGGAGCCGCTCCGGCCCGTCGGCGGGAAGGTCTGCCCGCAGGAGCGTGACCTCGCCACTGACGATCCGCTGCCTGACGGCCGGGACGACGACGGACAGGTCTGCGGCCCCGGACAGCACCATCAGCGCGGACGTGCGCGGGGCGAGGTGTGCGGTGACCTCTTCGAGGATGACCGGGTCCAGACCGGTCGCAGAGAGCCGGTCGGCGACGTCCGGGGGAAGGGCCTTACCGTCGTGCGAGGCGCGCAGCGCCGTACGGAGCAGCGCAACGAGGACCGACGGCTCCCGCGGGCTCACCTCCGCGGGCGGCCACAGCCGGGTGACGCGAGGGCGGTGGGCGCCGGGCGCCCAGGAGACCACGATGGCGTCGATCACCTCGAGGGCACGAGCGTCCTCGAGGCGGCGCAGCCGCACCGACCCGGCCGTGGCCCCGAGCGGGGTACCGTAGCACCACACCGTCAGGGCCGGCACGAGCACCGGACCCGACGGCGTGGCACCAGGTGGTGGTGCTCAGGCCTCCTCGAAGACCTCACGGATGGCGCGCTCCTGCTCGTCGCTCAGGTTGGTGTAGATCAGCTCCGGCTTCGCGTCGGCGAACCCCTGGTGCACCCGGTCCACCACGACGTCCGAGGTCATGATGAACAAGGCGGACGTGCCGGGGGTGACCTCGTCGCGGAGCCGGTTGATGAACTTGTCATCGATGCCGACGTCGGAGAGCGAACCTGCCAGCGCGCCGGACGCCGCGCCGATCGCAGCACCGAGGAGGGGGACGAAGAAGATCAGTCCGAACAGCATCCCCCAGAACGCGCCGCCGAGCGCCCCGGCACCGGCGAGGTTGTTGAGCTGCCGCGTCTGCGGCTTCTTCTTCCCCTCCTCCCACCGGACGGTGGCGGCATCGTGGATCGTGAGCAGCCGCTGGGCCGCCATGTCCTTGAGGATGTCCGTCGCCTTGTCGGCGCCATCAGGGGTGTCGAACTTCCAGACGGTGAGCGTTGCCATGGGTGGTCCCTTCGGTGTGGGCAGAGTACGACGATCGTCGTCCGCCGGAGGGTGGGGCGATTCCCCCGGCGAGGGTGAACCGCACACCACCCCCAGGGGTGTGAACACCCGCACGATCGGCCTCGGACTCACATACTGAGCCGATGACCGGCGACCCCGCCGCCCCTCACGACCGGCTGCTGGTCGGGGCCATGCAGACGTCCCCCGACGCGTTCGTCGTCCTCGACCACGAGGACCGGGTGGAGTGGTGGAACCGGGCTGCGGAGCGGCTCTTCGGGTGGCCCGTGGAGGAGGCAGCGGGGCAGCTGCTCACCGACCTCGTCGTACCTGAGCAGTACCGCGCCGCGCACCACGCAGGACTCCGGCGCCGCGCGGCCGGTGCGCGTCCACGCCTGGGAGCAGACCCCGTGCAGGTCGAGGCCCTGTGCCGGGACGGCCGCCGCATCCTGGTGGAGCTCAGCGTGGGTGAGCTCGAGTGGCAGGGAGGGCGGCGCTTCCATGCGTTCATCCGGGACGTGACGGACCGGGAAGCCGCCCGCGGGGCGCTCGAGCTGAGCGAGAACCGGTCACGCACCGCGTTCGAGAACGCGCCCGTCGGCATGCTCCTGACCGAGGTGGACGGGGACGGGTTCGGTCAGGTGATGTCGGTGAATCCCGCCGCCGTGGAGATGCTCGGCCGGTCGTACGACGAGCTGCGGTCCCTGTCGCTCGGCGCGATCACCCACCGCGACGATGCGCCGCTGGACGCCGATCGGGTGCCCGGGCTCCTGCGGGGCGACGTCGACAAGCTGCAGTACGAGAAGCGCTTCGTCAGGCCCGACGGTCGGCCGGTGTGGGTGTCGTTCAGCGCCAGTGTCGTGCGCGACATCGACGGCACGCCGATGCACGCCATCCACCAGCTGGTCGACATCACCGAGCGCCTCGCGGCCGCGCAGCAGCTGGTCCGGCTCAACGACGAGCTGCGACGGACCAACGAGGAGCTCGCCGCGGCGAACGCCGAGCTCGACCGTTTCACCGCCGCCGTGGCACACGACCTGAAGTCACCGCTGATGGCGATCCTGATGCACGCCGACCTGATGGTGGAGTCGCACGGCCACGGGGGTGCCCTCCGCGGCGCGGCTGCCATCTCCCGCTCGGCGAGGCGGTTGAACGCCCTCATCGAGGGCCTCCTCGGCTACTCCCGCGCCGAGCATGCGGCGCTGCGGCGCCAGTGGGTGGACCTCGACACCCTGGTCGACGAGGTCGCGGAGGAGCTCGCCGTCGCTGCCGGCGGACGTCCACGCGTCACCCGCGACCGGCTGCCGTCGCTGCACGTCGAGGCCGTCCTGCTCCGACAGGTCGTCGCCAACGTGATCGGGAACGGCCTCAAGTACGTCGCGCCGGACGTGACACCGCACGTGCACGTCAGCGCGGAGCAGGACGACTCCACCCAGGCCTGGACGCTGCGCTTCCGCGACAACGGCATCGGCATCCCCTCGGCGTCTCGGGAGCGGGTCTTCGAGATCTTCCACCGCGAGGCCACGGACCACCCGGGCAGCGGGATCGGCCTGGCGACCTGCCGACGCATCGTCGAGCGGCACGGCGGCCGGATCTGGGTCGACGACGGGGACGACGGTGGCAGCGTCGTGTCAGTCCTGCTCCCGCCCAGCGGGTAGGCGCTCGCCGTCGAACTTCACGACGAGCATCGCCAGGTCGTCGGCCAGCTCCTCGCCGCCGTGGAAGGCGCGGACGGCGGCGAGCACCTCCCCCGCCAGCTCGTCGGCGGACAGGTCGCGGTGCTTGCGCATCACCTCGGCGACCCCCTCGGAACCGAACTGGTCCCGGCCCAGGCGCGCCTCGACCAGCCCGTCGGTGAACACGCACAGCACCTCGCCGGGCGCCAGCTCGACCGCGGCGTCGTGCAGCTCCGGGTCGTCGAAGAGCGCGAGCGCGGTGCCGAGCGTGCCGACCTCCTCCACCTCGCCGTCGGTCCGGAGGACCAGCGGCCAGTGGTGGCCGGCGAGCGTCAGCGTGATGCGCAGCGGGGCCGGCGAGGCGTCGGTCGCGCGAGGCGGTCGCAGGTGCCCGTGCACGAGCGTGCAGTGCCGCTCGGACTCGGTCTGCGCCTGCAGGACCGTGTTGACCTCGTGCAACGTCGCCGCGGGCGACAGCGCCGGGTCGGCGAGCGCGCGCAACGTGTAGCGGGTGGCGACGCTGACGGCAGCCGCCTCCGCGCCCTTGCCGCTGACGTCGCCGAGCACGAACGCCCACGTGTCCCCGTCCAGGGCGAACACGTCGATGAAGTCGCCACCGATCTCGCGTCCGTCACCGGCGGGGACGTAGCGGCTGGCCAGGTCGCACCCCGGCACGTCCGGCAACCGCGTCGGCACCATGCTGGCCTGCAGGGTCGCGGCGACGCGGGATCGGTCGTCGAGGACCTGTTGGAGGCGCTGCTGGTCGCGGACCCGCTCGGTCACCTCGCGCAGCACGACGAGCTCCCCCGCCGGGCGACCCGCGACGTCGGTGAGGGGCTGCTGGCTGACGTCGAAGGTCCTGGGGTTGCCACCCGCCTCGTCGGCCAGCACGAGCCCGCCCGGACCGACCTCCACGATCTCCGAGGTGGCCATCAGGTCGCTCACCCGCCTCCCGACGAGCTCGCCGCGGGTCCTGCCCGCGAGCGCCACGGCCGCCGGGTTGACGTCGACCACCCGCTCGAACGCGTCGAGGACGAAGACGGCGTCGGCCATGCTCTCGACGACCGCGCTGCGGGCCAGCGGGGCGAGGTCCACCAGGCGCTCCTCGAACAGGCCCCACACCAGCAGCCCTCCGGTCACGATGAACGCGAACGGCGTCAGGTCGATGAGCGCGAACCAGCCGACCTCGAGGTTGTGCAGGATGTTGGCCGCCCAGGGCAGCAACGCCGAGGCGAGCAATACCAGGGCCATCCGCCGGTAGGTCCGCGCCAGCCGCACCATGCTGGCGACGAACAGCACCGTCGCGCCGACGAGCAGCACGTTGTTGTAGGCGAAGATCGCCCAGAACGCGGGGCCCGACTCGACGACCGGCAGGTCGTGGGTGCCGGCCGGGTCCGAGTAGGAGCGCACCAGGTCGTGCGTGGCCGGCACCGCCAGCACCAGCAACGCAGCCACGGCCGGGACGGCCAGCAGGGCCACCAGCCGCCGGGTGACCAGCCGGCCGCGGCCGGTGTACTGGAGCGCGAAGACCAGCCAGGCGGGCGCGAGCGTGACGATGCCGACGTACTTGAGGTCACCCCACAGCCTCTTGGTCGCCACGTCGTCGACGGAGAGCTCCACGGCGTACGCCGTCCCCCACCACGCCACGGCGACCAGCAGCACCGCCAGGCTCCAGCCCATCGCCGTGCCGCGACGCCAGGCGACGTACGCCGCCAGCGCGGCCAGCACCAGCCCGGCGCCGGCCATCAGGGTCGCGAGCAGCGTCAGCACTGGATCCTCCCGCGCTCGGACCCGCCCACGCGCCCCTCGCGCGGCCGGTACCTCCACGCTAGTCGCAGGCTCACGGGACGTCAGGGGTTCCTGCGTGGTCGTGCCTCCTTTGGGTGAGGCAGCGAAGACCGATCACCCGGAGGACCTTCGCCCCTGCCGCAGGCCCCGCGCCGATCCTGGCCCACGGCTTCGCCAACAGCATCGGCTTCACGTGGTTCTACTTCGTCGGCCCGTTCTACGGCCCTGTGGTGAGCGCGGCGCGCCAGCCATTGGGTGGTCCGACGATCTCGCTCGGCGTACCGAGCGGGCGAGGGGGCCGGTCAGGCCTCCATGGCCTCGGGGAGGCTGACGGCCGCCTCGTCGCCGAGGAGCGTCGCGTAGGAGAAGCCGGCGATGAGGCCACCGACGACGGGGGCGAGGATGAACAGCCAGAGCTGGGCGATCGCGTCACCGCCGGCGAAGAGGCCGACACCGATGGACCGCGCCGGGTTCACCGACGTGTTGGTCACGGGGATGCTGATCAGGTGGATCAGGGTCAACGCCAGGCCGATGGCCAGCGGCGCCAGGCCCTTGGGCGCCCGGCTGTCGGTGGCTCCGAGGATCACCCACAGGAAGACCGCGGTCAGCAGGACCTCGATGACCAGGCACGCGAGGAGGTTGTAGCCCATGGGTGAGCGATCCCCGTAGCCGTTCGACGCGAAGCCGCTCTCCTGCGCGGAGAAGCCGTCCAGCCCGTTGGCCACGACGAGCAGGACCGCGCCGGCCGCGATCCCGGCGACCACCTGGGTGGCGAGGTAGGCAGGCGTCTCCCTCCACGCGATCCGACCGCCGGCCGCTGCGCCGAGGGTGACGGCGGGGTTGAAGTGGCCTCCCGAGATGTGGCCGACCGCGTAGGCCATCGTCAGGACGGTCAGGCCGAAGGCCAGGGAGACACCGAGCCAACCGACGCCGACCTCCTTGTTGGTCGTCGCCAGCACGGCCGTCCCGCACCCGCCGAAGACGAGGACGAAGGTGCCGAGGAACTCGGCCGCGAGGCGCTTGCTCATGCTGGGCTCGACTGCCATGACGATCTCCTCCACTGCCTGCGACACCGAACGGTCGGTCGTGTCCTTCGAGTATCACCTCGACGAGGCCGATCGCGGGGACCGGTGCAGACCACACGTCGCGTCGCGGGGCGCTGGCAGGTCGCGGCCCGCTCTGGCACGTTGGGGGCGTGACCGACCAGGCGGCTCCGACCCTCGTCCCCCGGGAGTGGAGCGCGGAGCCTGCCGACGTGCTGCTCGCCGACGGGACCATCGCGGTCATCAGGTCGCTGCGCGAGGACGACCACGACGCCGTGCTCCAGCTGCACGAGTCGGTGTCGACGGACACGCTCCGACTGCGCTTCTTCTCCCCCAGCCGTGAGGCCGGTCGGCGCTACGTCGACCACCTCTTCGCTCCCGGCAACACCGCGTCGGCGGCTCTGGTGGCCCTGGTCCAGGGGCGTGTCGCCGGCCTGGCGACCGCCGAGCTGCTCTCCCCCGACGCCGCGGAGGTCGCTTTCCTCGTCGCCGACGAGGACCGGGGACGGGGCCTGGGCAGCCTGCTGCTGGAGCACCTCGCCGCCCTCGGCCGGCGCCACGGGGTCAGCCGCTTCGAGGCGGAGGTCCTCGGCGACAACTACGGGATGCTCGGCGTGTTCCGCGCGGCGGGGTTCGGTGCCACCCGCCGGACCGTCGCCGGGGAGGTGGAGGTCGAGCTGCGCACCGACGCCTCGCGCGAGGCGGTCGAGGCGGCCGACCGCCGCGACTGGCGCGCCGCCGCCCGTTCCCTCCGGCCGTTGCTGCACCCGACGAGCGTCGCCGTGGTCGGCGTACGACGATCCGCGGGGGGCTTCGGGCACGGGGTGCTCGAGGCGATCCGGAGCTCCACCTACGCCGGCGACCTGCACGTGGTGCACCCCGAGGCGGACGTCATCGACGACCTGCCGACGGTGCGCCGCCTGACCGACCTCGACGGGCCGGTCGACCTGGTCGTGGTCGCGGTCCCGGCCGACGGCGTCGCCGACGTGCTGCGGGACGCCGCCGAGAACGGAGCGGGCGCGGCGGTGGTCATCTCGTCGGGCTTCTCGGGCAACGGCAGCGACGAGCGTCGCCAGGAGCTGCTCGGCCTGGCGCGCGCCCACAGCCTCCGCCTGGTCGGCCCGAACTCACAGGGCGTGCTGGCGAACGGCATCGGTCTCAACGCGACGCTCCTCCATGACGTGCCCGAGGTGGGCGGCCTCGCCGTCGCGTCCCAGTCCGGCGGCATGGGATTCGCGCTGCTCGACCTCGCCCGCGACGTCGGGCTCGGCGTGCAGGCGTTCGTGTCGCTCGGCGACAAGGTCGACGTGTCGAGCAACGACCTCCTCGCGGCGTGGATGGACGACGAGTCGGTCGCGGCCGGCGCGCTCTACCTCGAGTCGTTCGGCAACGCGCTCAAGTTCGCCCGCACCGCGCGACGCTTCGCCGAGCAGAAGCCGCTGCTCGCGGTGGTGGGCGGCCGCGCGCGGGCGCGACAGGACCCGTCGGCCTCCTCGACCGTCGGGGTCGGTGTCGACGCGCTGCTCGACCAGTCGGGCGTGATCGCCTGCCGGACCGGTGCGGAGCTGACCGAGACCGCGCTGCTGCTGGTGCAGCAGCCGCTGCCCTCCGGTCTCCGGGTGTGCATCGTCTCCAACACCGGTGGCGTGGGCGCCCTCACGACCGATCGGGCCGACGGCCAGGGCATGGTCGTCGCGCCGACGTCGTACGACCTGGACGCCGCCCTGCGCGCGGCCGTCCCGGGCGCGGTCGACGTCCGCAACCCGGTCGACCTCGGAGCCGACGTGACGCCCGAGGCGCTCACCGCGGCCCTGCGCGCCGTGCTCGACGCCGGCGAGGCCGACGCCGTCCTGGTCGTGCTCGTCGCCAACCGGCTGGCGGACCGCGATGCGCTCTTCGACGCCGTCGCCCGGGCGCGGCCGGCAGGGGCCGGCGTGCCCCTGCTCCTGGTCACCCCCGGCGCCGCCTTCGACGCGGCCCGCGGGCTCCCGGGTGTCACGGTCTACCGCACCACGGACGCGGCGATCGGGGCGCTGGGCAGGGCGATGCGCTACGCCGCGTGGCGACGCGTCCCGGCGGACCAGCCCGAGGTCGAGCTCGGCACCCGCGGCGTGCACGCCCGCACCTGGGCGCGGTCGCGCCTCGCCGCCAGGCGCGGCGAGCCGGAGTGGCTGGCACCCTCCGCGCAGGCCGAGCTGCTGGCCCCCTACGGCATCCACCTCGTCGGCCGGATCGCGCCCGGACCGGACGAGGCACAGGCGGTCGCGGCGGACATCGGCTACCCCGTGGCCGTGAAGGTCGCCGACCCGACGGTCCTGCACAAGTCCGACCGCGGCCTGGTGAGGATCGACCTGCGCACCGTCGGCGACGTCGCCGACGCCGTCCGACGCTTCGCCGACGAGCTCGGCCGCGACCGTGTCGACGTCCTCGTGCAGCCGCTGGTCCTCGGCCACCTCGCATCCGTCGGCCTCGTGCGCGACCCGCAGCTCGGCCCGCTCGTCCGCGTCGCGGGCGGCGCCGCCGGTCCCGTCGACAGCTGGGCCGACGAGGTGCTGCTGCTCCCGCCCGTCGGCGCTGCCGACGCCGCCCGCGCCGTGCGGGCCCTGCGCCTGTGGCCCCAGCTGGTGGGCGACCACGGCCTCGAGGAGGTCGATCTCGCCCCGCTCGAGGCGCTGGTGGCGTCGGTGGGCCGGCTCGCCGTCGACGTGCCCCACGTCTCCGACCTCACCCTCGAGCCGGTGGTCGTCAACGCACACGGCCTCTTCTGCGTCGACGTCAAGGTGCGCATCGCCGAGCCGCCCGAGCTCGACACCGGCATCCCGCGCCGGCTGCGACCCTAGTCGTCGGCCCGGTCGTCCCTGACCGCGCGGAGGAGGCTCCGGCGGACGAGCCCGTTCGCGAGCGGAGGCAGGGCCACGAGGTCGAACCACTCGATCTCGTCGTGCTCGTCGGGAGCGAGGTTGGCCGGCGTCCCTTGCCAGCCGGTCACGAGCCACGCGCTCAGCTCCACCGGCTCGCCGGCGGGCCGGACGACGACTCGGCAGAGATGCGACGTCGCCCCGCTCGCGATCCGCACCCCGAGCTCCTCGCGCAGCTCCCGGGCCAGCGCCTGCCTCTCCGACTCACCGTCCTCGACGACTCCGCCGGGGAGGTCCCACACGCCCGGGAAGGCTCGCTTGCGCGCACTCCGGTGACCGAGGAGCACCCGGTCCTCGCGGACCAGCGCACCGACCACGACCCTCACCATCCGCGGATCACACCACGGACGTCCGACACCCCGGGTACCCGCGATGATCGGGGTGTGATGCTCAGCCGAGAAGACGTCCAGGCCGCAGAGGCGCGGATCAGCGGGCGAGTGCGACGGACGCCCCTGTTGCGCCCCTCCGGTCGCGGCGCCGTGTGGCTCAAGTGCGAGTTCCTCCAGCACTGTGGGGTGTTCAAGACCCGAGGTGCGTTCAACCGCCAGCTGGCGGGACTGGAGTCCCGCGAGATCGGTGACGCCGGCATCGTCGTGGCCTCAGGCGGCAACGCGGGTCTCGCTCAGGCGTTCGCGGCACGGGAGCTGGGCATCCGGGCCACCGTCTTCGTGCCGCAGACGGCTCCCGAGGTCAAGGTCCAACGCATCCGGGCCTATGGCGCGGAGGTGAGGTACGCCGGCAGCGAGTACGCCGAGGCCCACCGAGCAGCGGTCACTTTCGGGGAGGAGACCGGCGCAGCCTTCGCCCATGCCTACGACCACTCGAGGTCGCGGCTGGAGCGGGCACCCTCGCCGAGGAGATCCTGGAGGACGAACCGTCCATCGACACCATCATCGTCGCCGTCTCGTCACGGACGACGAGATCGTTCGTGCCAGGTCGAGCCTGTGGAGCGAGTACCGCGTGCCGTCCGAGACGGGGGCGGCCACGGCGTACGCCGCGTTGCTCTCGGGCCGGTACGTGCCAGAGGAGGACGAGCGCGTCGCGGTCGTCGTCTGCGGCGCCAACACGGATCCGGCCACGCTGGACCGAGGCGACTGACGAATGACCCCGGATCACCCGGGCCCCACCCTCTCGCGGAGGCCTCCGGCCAGCCACGAGATCGTGACGAGGTCGATCGCCTCACCAGCGACCGCGACCAGCCACTTCCTCCTGACGGGTCCCATCCGGAGTCGCAGGCGGACGCGCGCGGACCCCGGGTCCAGCGGCGCGACCGCGATCGCCCACGTCACGTCGGTCCGGCCTCGACGGGAGGTGTGGACGAGGGTGTGTGGCGGATCGATCTCAGCCACGGTGAAGGTCTCGTCCCTGCCGCCGTAGTCGGGGATCACCGAGCCCACGACGAGGTGCTGCCACCGCTGGTCGACGATTCGCGACGCACGTCGTGACCTGGGCACCACGCGCTCGACGCGGTGCGTCATGTACCAGCCGGCGCGACCCTTGCCCAGCTGCACCAACCACGGCCACACGTCCTCCGGCGACGCGCGGAGGGTGAACGCGCGGTCCATGACGGCGTCGGGGCGGCTGATGAGCGCGTCCCCAGGCATCGGTGAGTCGACCTCCGCAGCGGTCGGTCGGACCTGGTCCAGGCCCAGCGCACGTGACAGCTTGGAACTCATCCCGTCTCCTTCGTCCCACGGTATCTGTCGCCCTCGGTGCTGGTGCGAGAGCCAGGGCGCGCGATCTCCCCTCACCCCTTGGGGCTGGGGCACTGCGCACCGAGGCGGAGGGGGGATGTTGAATGGCGGCTGTCCGTAACCCGATGAGCAGGAGCTCTACGTGAACAAGACTGAACTGCGCGACGCCATCGCCTCGCACGCCGAGCTGAGCAACGCCCAGGCCGACAAGGCCCTCGAGGCCGTCATCACCTCCATCACGAACGCCGTCGCCGGCGGTGACAAGGTCACCGTCCCGGGCTTCGGCACGTTCGAGTCCCGGGAGCGTTCGGCTCGCACCGGTCGCAACCCGCAGACCGGCGAGACGATGGAGATCGCGGCCAGCAAGGCGCCCGCCTTCAAGCCGGCCGCAGCGTTCAAGAACGCCGTCAACGGCTGACCGTTGCGTCTCGACGAGCCACGCGGCTCGCGGCACCCAGGAGAAGACCGACCAGTCTTCGGGTGCGGCGGGCCGCGTGTCACGTCTGGGGAACCACGTAGCGCCACTGACAGCCGGCCCGCGCGATGTACAACATCCCGTCCACCACCGTCCGCAGGTCATCGGCATGCTCGCTGCCGGGCGCGTCGAACACTGGCTTCAGGAACTCCCACTGGGCATCTGCCCGGCCACGTGGGTATGACACGCCCCGCACGGTGACGATGCGGTCGATCCCAGACAAGAGGGACACACCCAGTTGGGCTAGGGCTCCGGACGTCGACGGACGTGCCTGTGGCCCCGCTACCTGGTAGGTGGCGGGGCGTGGGGCGGGGTCACGGTCGGCGAGGTCGCGGGATCGCAGTCGGGTCGGGCGGCTCGGCAGGATCGATCGAGCAGCTGCCGGTCCGGTCGCGTCGGTAGCGGTGGCCGTAGGGGCTGGTCCACTCGAAGCAGCCTGGCTCGGTCATCCGGTAGGTCCAAGAGGTGTGGGTCTTCAGCCGGTGGTGGAACCGGCACAGGCAGGCGAGGTTCCACGTCGCGGTGGGTCCGGGTTGTGGCCGTCCCTCTGATTGCGCGTCGTGGTCGTGCTCGATCACGTGGTCGACGTCGCAGCCACGGGCGGGGCGGGTGCACCACGGGAAGACACAGGTGCGGTCCCGGAGAACGACCTGCTCGCGGATCCGGTCGGGGACCTCGTAGGCGTCGGTGTGCAGCTGGGCATTGAGGTCGACGACCGGCTTGATGGTGACCTTCGTGCGGGAGTCGGCACACCAGTCCCTGACCTGCTCCAGCAGGACCAGCCGCTGACGCTCCTCCATCCGCCCCGTCGGCCCGAACACCGCCGCCTCGCCGGCGAAGCCGGCGTCGAAGTGGGCATGGAGGACGACCTCGCGGGCGACGGGAAGCCCGTCAGCGGCGCGGGCGCTGCCCTGACCGCTCGCGTGGAGGTCGAGGGCGGTCTGCGTCCTAGCCAGATCACCCAACGCCGCAGAGCGGCGAGCCCCCAACGGCGCATCGGAGCCGAGCGCCTTCAACATGGCAGCGCCGCGGGCCAGAGCCCGGTCGAGGTCGACGGCGTCGGCGATGTCGAGCTCGGCCTCCAGCCGCATCGTCCCGGCGAAGTGCACGTCCTCGTCATGGATCGTCACGTGCCGCGGGTCGACCGACAGGTAGCCGTCCTCCGGATCCGCGGCCGGATCCGCCTCGGCGAGGTCGAACCGCTTGATCGCCTCGGCCACGAGCCGGTCCAGCTGCGCCGCCCCGACCCTCCCGGCCACGGCGGCGACCTGCGCGTCCACGAACCCCGCCGCATCCCGGGTCAGGGCGGGCGTCGCGTGGATGGTCCTCTCGGCCACCAGGCGGGCCCGCCACGCCGGCACCCGCCCGGCCAGGACCAGCGCCCACAACCGCGGGAGGCGGTGGCGCAGCTCCAGGGCATGGCCGACGAGCTTCTTCGCCGCCGTCGTCGAGGTCCCGAGGACCCCGCCGAGCTCGGCCAGGCAGAACTCCGCCACCAACGGCGCACCCTCACCCGCGATGGGCTCCTCGTGCTCGCAGCCGGGCACGCTGAAGGCCGCCGCGGAGTGGATCGACTCCGGCGGGTGCAAGTCCGCCCACCGGGCAGCGAGCACCAGCTGGTCGGCCGCCGCCCGCTGCTCCTCCACGCGACGGGAGCCGATCGCACGCAGCAGGTCGGAGGCGGTGAGGTCCTCGACCCCACCTGCTTCCGGTCCCGTCAGCGTCTCGATCATGTGTTCGATTGTACCCGGGACCACCGACAGTGAGGAGAGGGCGAACTCAAGCGGTTGATCCACTCGATCGTGACCGAATCCGTCGGACGCCGTCGTGCCATTCTCACCGAGCATCCGGGCCCCTGCCGCGATGGGCATGTCGATCTAGCGAGCACCCCGCACGACCTCGAGCGCCTGGCGTGCGATCTCCCACTCCTCGTCGGTGGGGACGACGAGGACCGCGACCTCCGACCCGTCGGCCGAGACCACCCGCGCGTCGTGGGAGGGCGCCTCGTTGCGGGAGGCGTCCAGCTCGATCCCGAGCCGGAACAGGCCACCGAGCGCGGCCGCGCGGAGCTCGGCGCTGTGCTGTCCGACGCCGCCGGTGAGGACGACGGCGTGCAGCTCGCCGAGCGCGGCGTAGTAGGCGCCGACGTACTTGCGGACGCGGTAGGCGTAGACGTCGAAGGCGAGCGTCGCCGCCGCGTCGCCGGCCGCGCGTCGCTGCGACACCTCGCGGAAGTCGTTGGCGCCGGCGAGGCCGAGCAGCCCGGACTCGCGGTAGAGCGCCCGGTCGATGTCGTCCAGCGACCAGCCGAGCTCGCGGTGCAGGTGGCCGTGGATGGCCGGGTCGAGGTCACCGGAGCGGGTGCCCATCACGAGTCCTTCGAGCGGGGTGAGCCCCATCGAGGTGTCGACCGAGCGCCCGCCCAGGACCGCGGCGGCGGACGCCCCGTTGCCGAGGTGCAGCACGACCATGTTCGTGTCGTCGAGCGGGCGGCCGAGGAGCTCGGCGGCGCGGCGGGACACGAAGGCGTACGACGTGCCGTGGAAGCCGTAGCGGCGGATCCGGTGCTCCTCGCGCCACGCCAGGGGCACCGCGTAGGTGTAGGCGTGCTCGGGCATCGTCTGGTGGAAAGCGGTGTCGAAGACCGCGACCTGCGGCACGTCGGGGAACAGCCGTCGTGCGACCCGGAGGCCCTCAAGGTTGGCCGGGTTGTGCAGCGGGGCGAGGGGGACGAGGTCCTCGACGGTGGTCAGCAGCCGGTCGTCGACGACCACCGGCGCCGCGAACAGGTCGCCGCCGTGCACGACGCGGTGCCCCACGGCCGCCAGCCCGCCCTGGTCGATCGCCGGTCCGTGCCGGTCGAAGGCGTCGAGCGCGGAGCGCAGCGCGTCCTCGAAGTCCGCGACGTGCCGTTCCTCGGTGTGGTCCTCGCCGCCGACCGAGTGCGTCAGCGTGCCGCTCTCCTCGCCGATCCGCTCGACGGTGCCGGAGGCCTCGGCGGCCCCGGTGCTGCCGTCGAGCAGGCGGTACTTCAGCGACGACGAGCCGGCGTTGAGGACCAGCACCCGCTCCGTCACGACTGCTCCTGCGCCTGGATCGCGGTGATCGCCACCGTGTTGACGATGTCGCGGACCAGCGCGCCGCGGGAGAGGTCGTTGACCGGCTTGCGGAGACCCTGCAGGACAGGACCGACGGCGAGCGCGCCGGCGGACCGCTGGACGGCCTTGTAGGTGTTGTTGCCCGTGTTCAGGTCGGGGAAGACGAAGACCGTCGCCCGCCCGGCGACGACGGAGTCGGGGAGCTTGGTCCGCGCCACCGCCACGTCGATCGCGGCGTCGTACTGGATCGGTCCCTCGACGAGCAGGTCCGGCGCGCGCTCGCGGACCATCGCGGTCGCCTGGGTCACCTTCTCGACGTCGGTGCCGCTGCCGGAGGTGCCGGTGGAGTACGACAGCATCGCCACGCGCGGCTCGACCCCGAACGCCGCGGCCGTGCGGGCGGACGCGATCGCGATGTCGGCGAGCTGGGTGGCGGTGGGGTCGGGGTTGACCGCGCAGTCGCCGTAGACCAGGACCTGGTCCTTGAGGCACATGAAGAAGACCGACGACACCACGGACACCTCCGCCACCGTGCGGATGACCTCGAGCGCCGGGCGGATGGTGTGGGCGGTGGTGTGCACCGACCCCGACACCATCCCGTCGGCGAGGCCGAGCTCGACCATCATCGTGCCGAAGTAGGACACGTCGACCACGATGTCGCGGGCCGACTCGAGGTCGACGCCCTTGTGCGCGCGCCGTCGGTGGTACTCCTGCGCGAACCGCTCGCGGAGCTCCTCGTCGTAGGGGCTGAGCACGCGGGCAGCGGACACATCGATGCCGAGGTGCGCCGCCTTCGCGCGCACGATCATCGGGTCGCCGAGCAGCGTCAGGTCCGCGACGTTGCGCCGGAGCAGGACGTCGGCGGCGCGCAGGATGCGCTCCTCCTCCCCCTCCGGCAGCACGATGTGCCGGCGGTCGGCGATCGCGTCGTCGAGGACCCGGTGCTCGAACATCAAGGGAGTCACGACCGAGGTGCGTGCCACCTCGAGGCCGCTCATCAGCTCGTCGCCGTCGACGTGCTCGGCGAAGAGCGTGAGGGCCGTCGCGATCTTGCGGGGCGAGTCCTTGTCGAGGCGGCCGCGGCGGTTGGTGAGCGCCGTCGAGGTGGCGTGGGTGCCGAGGTCGGTGGCGATGATCGGCAGGGCCACCTCGAGCCCGTCGAGCAGCCGGTCCACCTGCTCGGGCAGCTCGAGCCCGCCGTTCAGCACGATGCCGGAGATCTGCGGGAAGCTGGCCGACTGGTGGGCGGTCAGGACCCCGAGGACCACCTCGGGGCGGTCGCCCGGCGTGACGACGAGCGCACCGTCGAAGAGCCGGTCGAGCACGTTGGGCAGCGTCATCGCGGCGACCACCAGCCCGGGGACCTCGCGCGCGAGCTGGGTCTCGTCGCCCCGCACGAGGCGGCCGTCGCAGGCCGCCATCAGGTCGCCCACCGACGGCGCGCTCAGCAGCGGCTGCTCCGGCAGGGCGAAGGCGGGCACGCCGTCGCGGCGCAGCGCGGTCGCCGTCCGGTCGAGGGCCTCGGGGTCGACGCGGTTGGCGATGACGGCGAAGAGCGTGGCGTGGTTGGCCGCGAGCTCGGCCTGCGCCATGGCCGCGGCCGCACCGAGCTGGTCGACGCCCCTCTCCCGGCCGTTGAGCACCAGCAGCACCGGGGCGCCGAGGTTGGCCGCCACCCGGGCGTTGAACGCGAACTCCGCCGGCGCCCCGACGTCGGTGTAGTCGCTGCCGACGATCACCACGGCGTCACTGTGCTCGGCGACCTGGTGGTAGCGCGCGACGATGCGGTCCATCGCCCCGTCCGGGTCGGCATGCACGTCGTCATAGCTGACGCCGGCGCACTCGTCGTACGACAACGTGACGGCGTCGTGCGAGACGAGCAGGTCGAGGACGTAGTCGTGGACCTCGCCGGTCGACGCCTCCGCGCGGACGACCGGGCGGAACACCGCGACCCGCGCCACCCGCCGCGACAGCTGCTCGAGCACCCCGAGCGCGACAGCGGACTTGCCGGTGAACCCCTCGACGCCGGCCACGTACACGCTGCGTGCCATGGCCCGACCCTAGCGGCCGGTCCCCGACCTCCGGACCCGGCCTGTCCAGCCTTCTGTCCACGGTTTGTCCAACCTTTCGCATTTCGGCTGTCGGCCGCGCCTCCCGCACGGCGAGGATCTGGTCAGGCTCGGACACGGGCCGCGACCAGTGACCCCCCATGGCCGGAAGGAGAGGCTCGTGACCAGCCTCGCGACGCACCCGCAGTCCCCTCAGCTCCCGCACCTGAGCACCGCACGGACCCATCGTGAGCGCGAGGAGCGCGCCCGCCGCACGAGCGCCATCGTCGAGGAGCTGCGCGACGGGGTGACGGAGTCGCGGCGCCAGGAGCTGGTGGACGAGCTGATCGAGGTCAACGTCGCTGCGGCACGATCGATGGCCGCGCGCTACCGCAACCGCGGCATCGACACCGACGACCTCGAGCAGGTCGCGCTCATCGGACTCGTCAAGGCGGCCCGCCGCTTCGACGCCTCCGCCGGCCACGACTTCATGTCGTACGCCGTGCCCACCGTGCGGGGCGAGCTGCGCCGCCACTTCCGCGACTCCGGCTGGATGATCCGGGTCCCGCGCCGGGTGCAGCAGATGCAGGTGCGGATCAGGGACGTCCAGCACGAGCTCGAGGCGCGGCTGGGGGCCTCGCCGCGCCCGTCCCAGATCGCCGCGCACCTCGGCGTCGACCTCGACGAGGTCGTCGAGGCGCTCGCGGCCGACGGCTGCTTCCGGCCGGCGTCGCTGGACAGCAAGGGCGAGGAGCAGGAGCGCGGCACGATCGCCGACGTGCTGGGCCATGAGGACCGCGAGCTCGCCTCCCTCGAGGCCAGGCTCGTGCTCGACAAGGCGCTCGGACGCCTCACCGAGCGCGAGCAGCTGATCCTCCGGTGGCGCTTCGAGGACGAGCGCACCCAGCAGGAGATCGCCCAGCTCGTCGGCCTGACCCAGGCGCAGGTCTCGCGGACCCTCACCCGCATCCTCGGCCGGCTGCGCAGCGACCTCTCCGAGCCCCTGTCGGCGGCCTGACGGCGGACGCGCTGCGTCCCGCCCGCGGGCCCGCGAACCTCACCCAGCAGCCGGTCGGCCCCCGGCACCGGTGATGGGCGTGATCCACGACTCGTGGGTGGCGCTGTTCTTGGTGATGGCCAGCAGCTCGTCCATGTGGGGCTCGAGACCGGTGACCTTGTCGAGCGGCACCCCGACGATCAGCTGGAAGCCCAGGCCGCGCCAGGCCTGGACGGCACGGCCGGCGAACTCGGAGTCGGCCTTCACGAAGCCCTCGTCGAGGAAGACCGGGGCGAACCGCGGCCGTGACCGCATCTCGTCGCCCAGCCGGAAGCGGAGGGCGGAGCCGACGATGAAGGCCACCAGCTCCTGGCTCTCGCCGCCACTCTTCTCCCCCAGCGTCCGGTAGGTCGCGCGCAGCTCGCCGGTGGTGTGGTCGTAGCGCTCCGCGCTGATCTCCACGTGGCGGCGTACGTCGAGCAGGCGCTCGCGGTCGGTGAGCGAGGTCGTCGCGTCGCCGACCTGGCTCGGCCGGCGCAGCTGCTGCATGAACCTGCTGAGCTCGGCGAAGCGCTTCTCGAGGGCCTCCTCGTCGAGCTCGGTCGCCGAGCCCGAGGACAGCAGGCGCAGGTCCTTCATGAACGCCTGCACGTGGGCGGGCGCCAGCCGGCGCAGGCGGATCCGGAGACGGTCGCCCGACGCCCCGAACTCGAGGCGCCGCAGGATCGCGTTGATCGGCTCGAGCCGGTCCTCGATCTCCTCCACGGACGCGGCCATCGCGCCGACGAGGGGCACCAGGTCCTGGCCGCTCCACTCGGTGAGCCGGCGTCGCCACTCCGCCCGCCGAGCGGCGAGCCCCTCCCCGCGGATGTCGTCGAGGATGCGGGCGTAGTCGGGGTAGGAGTCAGCCGTCGCGCCGAGGTTGGGCGAGTCCCACTGGAGCTTGTAGACCCGGAACACCTGGGCGAGGTCGTCGTCGACCCTGCGGAGCTCGACCTCGGCGTCCCCGACCGCGGTGCGGAGACGCTCGGCCAGCCGCTGGGACGACTCGGCGAAGCGGTCGAGGTCGCCGGGATCGGCGGGCGACGCCGCCGCCGCGAAGTCGACCGTGAGGGCAGCCTCCTGCTCGGGGCTGAGCACGACCTCGCCGGCATCCTCCATCGCCTGGAGCCGGTCCTTGACGACGTCCTCGGCGTCCACGAGCTCGCCGTGGGCGGCGTTGAGCTCGCGCTGCCGCTGCTCGACGGCGTAGCGGGCCCGTCGCGTCTCCTCCAGCCGCGCGGTGAGGTCGCGGATCTGCAGCTCCAGCGCCTGGAGGCCGTCGTCGGCGGCGAGGATGTCCGTCCGCCGGCGCTCCAGGTCGGCGATGCGTGCGTCGCTGCCGTCGACGTCGACGTCGTCGAACCGCGCGGCGGCCACGACGTCGTAGGACGTGCGCTGCTGCTCCAGCACCCGTGACCGCTGGTCGAGCCGGGCCACCTCGGCGCCCACGTCGTCGAGCCGCTCCTCGAGCTCGGCGAGCTCGGCGTCGACCTCCGCAATCGCGTCGGCGTTGGAGAAGCCGATGATGTTGCGGGTGTCGCTGCGCCCGTGGGCACCGCGCCGGCCGTTGCGCGTCTGGCCGGCGAGGGTGACCCGGAAGCCGGCGCCCGTGAGGTCGTCGGCGGACTCGACGCACCACGCGTTGCGGGCCGTCTCCCCGACGTGGGCCTGCACCCAGCCCGAGAACGGCGAGTCCTTGAACACGAGCTTGCCGGCGACCCGCTCGGGGTCGGCCGGGCCGAGGTCGGGCAGGTCGAGCTCGACCCCCTCGAACGTCAGGCGGCCGCGCAGGCGCAGCCCGTCGATGGCGGAGGAGAAGCGCTCCAGGCGGTCGAGCGGCACGAGCATCATCCGGGCGCTGGCGCCGAGCACCGTCTCGATCGCCGTGCGCCACCGTGCCTCGTCGGGCGCGACGTCGACCAGCTCGGCCACGAAGGGCAGCTCGTCGACGGCGAGGCCGCTCGCCCGCGCGACCTCCGCCCGCAGCTCGTCCATCCGGGCCGGCACCCGGCCGGCCCGGCTCTCCAGGGACGCCCGCTCGCGGCGCAGCTCGGCCTGGCGCTGGCTGAGCGGGAACTGCTCACGCAGCACCGCGTCACGCTCGCGCCTGATCCGCTCCTGCTCGCGCTGGAAGCCGGACAGCCACTGCTGGGCGTGCATCTGGAGCACGGCGAACGACTCGCTCGACAGCAGCGCGGCCTCGACGTCGGGCGCCTGGGCGTCGGTGACGTCGATGAGCGGGAGCAGCCGCTCCTGCAGGACCTCCCGGCGTCGGAGCCGGTCGTCGCGGACGACCTGCTCCTGCTCCAGCGACAGCGCGAGCGACTGGAGCGTCGACCCGCCGGCCGCGCGGTGGGACTCCTTGGCGGCCTCGAGGTCGGCGAGGTAGGTCCGCTCGGCGGACGTCGTCGTGCCGAGCTCGTCGGCGGCCGCGGCACGGTCGGCGCGGTTGCGGACGACGGCGGACTCGATGAGCCCGAGGTGCGTGCGCAGCAGCCACATCCGCAGCGGGGTGTCGCCGTCGAGCGTCACGCCGTAGGAGTCGAGCTCCGCGAGCCGTCGGGTGGCCGCCACCTTGCGGTCGTGGAGGTCGGTGATCGGTGACAGGAGCTCGAGCTTCTGCTCCTCCGTGCGCATGGCCGAGTGGGCGGTGTCGAGGTCGTCGAAGTGGTCGATCGCGCGGTCGGCGGCGGCGAAGGTCGAGGGCCGCTCGAGGACCATGTCCTTGTAGAGCTCGTCGACGCTGCGCACCTGGTTGCCCGCCTGGATGCGGGCGAGCAGCCGCAGCGCCTTCGCGCCGTCGCCGTTGGCGCCGATGCCGAGCCGCGCGTGCAGGACGGCGGCGAGCTCGGCGTACGTCCGGTGCACCCGGATGCCCGGGAAGAGCTTCTTCAGCGTGGTGGCGTGGAACCGCTCGGGCACCGCGACCTCGAGCGCGTCGAGCGGCAGTGCGCCGTCCTGGGTCGCCAGCTGCATCTGCACGTCGCCCGACCGGGTCGCGCGCCGCGGGACGTAGTAGGTGCGCAGCACCGTGAACCGGCCACCCTGGTCGTTGACGAACGTCATCGCGATCGCGCCCCAGGTGTCGGAGCCCTTGCCGCGGAGCAGCTTCTCGACCGGCCGGCCGGTGCGAGGGTCGTCGACCACGTCGACCGCGCCGCGCAGGTAGGACAGCAGGTTGCGCTGCCCGGCGCCCCGGGCGCGGCCCGCGACGGCGTCGTTCGAGGCCCCGTTGAACTTGGTGTCCGACGGCATCATCAGCGCCGTGTAGGCGTCGAGGACGGTGCTCTTGCCGACGCCCGAGGCGCCGGAGATCATCGTCGCGTCGCCACGCAGGGGCACGACGGTGTGGCCGCCGAAGCCGCCCCAGTTGACCAGCTGGAGCAGCGCCGCCCGCCACTGCATCGTGTCGTCGGCGGGAGTGGCGACGTCGCTGCGCTCGAAGAGCCCGTCGGCCGGCGTCTGCTCGATCTCGTCGATCGACATGCTCACTGCTCCTCTGCGGGGCCGCGGGTGACCGCGGCCGAGTCGGCGTCGGCGTCGACTTCGGCGTCGGCGTCGTCGGTGTCATCGAACAGGTCGGCCGGCTCGTCGGCGTCGGGCGTGCCCTCGCTGTCGTTGGCGGCCACCAGCGCCTCGAGCAGCTCCTGCAGCAGCTCCAGCGGGATCAACGGCTCGACGGCCTCGCTGATCTCGAAGCGCTCCTCCGACCCGGTGCCGATCAGCAGCCCGGCCTTGACGATGCTCGTGATCGCGTTGCGCGCCCGCTTCTCGTCTCCCGCGACGTCGGTGGCGTGCGCGGGCCGGAAGCTCGCGACGTAGCCGACGACGTCCTCGCGGTCGACGAAGACGCGTGCGTCGCCGCTCGCGAGGCCGGCGCGCAGCCGGTCGCGCAGGTGGACCAGCACGAGCGTCTCCTCGCGCGACCACGCGGCGTCGTAGAGCATCGTCGGGAAGCGGCTCCCCGTCTCGGAGGTCGCCTGGCGCTTCCACGCGACCTCGCGGGCGCGGTCGACCTGGAGGTCGAGGAACAGGTCGTTGAGCCGGGACCGGATGAGCCGCTCGTGCTCGACGAGCACGCTCCAGTCGCGCGGGTGCGTGCGCGCGCTGATGAAGCGCTGCTTGAGCAGCGTCACGAGGGCGCGGCGCTGGGCGTACTCGAGACCGCCCTCGTCGCCCTCGAACAGCGAGACGGATCCCTCGTCGAGCAGCTCGTCGTCGGCGAGCTGGAGGTCGAGGTCGTCGACCCCGGCCCTCGCGTCGGTGTCGGGGTGCGTGTCGACGCTCATGCGCGGGTCTCCGTCGGGTGGTTGTCGGTGAGGTCCGGGTCGGGCAGGGGCGTGCGGGGGACGGTGAAGGTCCGCCGGCTGCCGTCGGGGCGGACGGCGTCGTAGTGCTCGACCGACTCCTCGGCGCGCCACTCGCGGTCGGCGGCGAGGTGCAGCAGCCCGAAGATCTCGACCGGCCGCCGCAGTGACGGCTCCAGCCCGTCGAAGAGGGCCCCGAGGGACGCGACCGGGAGCAGGGAGGTCGTCACGGCGTCGAGGCGCTCGCGCAGGGTCGCCAGCTTGGGCCCGCCCTGCATCACGAGGTCGGCGAGCGAGACCGGCGGCGCGAGGTCGGGGTCGGGGGCGCTGATGCGGTCGGGCAGCACGTCGTCGGCCGGGTCGTGGAAGCGCTCGCGCAGGTGGTCGATGCTCGTGCGGGCCGGGAGCAGCGCGACGTCGTGGGTCGCGCGCGGGCCGGTGGTGGCCATCCACGTCATCAGCTCCGCCTCCACCTGCCGCAGCGTCTGCTCGAGCTCACGGTCGCGGGCGCCGTCGTGGGAGACGATGTACTCCTTGAGCGTCGCGGTCACGCGCGACCGCTGGGCGAGCACCCGGTCGAGGCCGTCGCGCACCAGCCGCACCGTGCCGCGCAGCTCCGCACGGTCGGCGTCGCTGAGGATCCGGTCGGAGAGCGGGTGCTCGAGCAGGTCGGTCAGGTCCTCGCGCAGCTGGGTCACGAGGGCGTCGTCGCGCAGCAGCGCGAACGCACCCTCGAAGGCCCGCCCCTCATGGGTCGCCGTCATCAGCGCGTCGGCGCGGGCCAGGTAGTCGTCGATCACCTCACCGGCCGGGCGGTCCTCCGCCCGGAACGCGGAGAGGATCTCGGTCCGGATGGTCGCGAACCGCTCCTCGACCCGGGCGAAGTCGCTCGGGAGCGCCGAGATCAGCGACAGCAGCTCGGTGAACCCCTCGAGCATGTAGTCCTCGGTCGCGCCCTCCAGCTCGCCGCCGTCGACGAGGCGGTCCCGCTCGGCCCGCAGCCGGGCGATCTCCTCGTTGAGGATGGTCACGCGGGCCGTGCGGTCGGGGTTGGCCTCGGAGTTGAAGCGGCGGACCGTGCCCAGGATGGTGGCGACGCGGTGCTCGCTGAGCGTGGCACGGTCACGGGCGAGGTTCTTCACCAGCTCGAGCGCCTGCTGCGCGTGCGACGTCAGGGCGTAGACCTCGTGCCCCGCCTCGTCGAGCGACCGCACGAGCCACTGGCCCCGCATCCAGCGCTGGCACACCTCCCGGCCGGTGCCGGTGGGGACGTCCTGCTCCCCAGCCAGCCTCATCTGCGCGAGGTGCTCCTCGACCTGGGTGTGCAGCCGGGCCGTCGGGATGGGGTTGTTGGTGCGACCGAACGCCGTGCGGAAGATCGTGATCACCACCGGGGCCTGCCGCTGGTGGAGCAGGGTCAACGTCGGCTGCGCGAACGCGCTCTTCACGCGCGCGAGCTCGCCTGCGATCTCGCTCACCGCCCGGCCTCCCCGCTTCGTCCCCACCTGTGTCGGTGCGCAAGCATCGCAAAGGGCACCGACGGCCCGTGGAGCGGGCCCGTGCGTCAGGCCCCGACGACGTCGAGGTCGCCGTGACTCACCGCAGCGCCAGCTGGGCGCTCACCTGCTCCGGCGCGCGGTCGTAGTGGGCGAACGCCCGGGTGAACGACGCCGACCCGTGGGCGAGGGAGCGCAGCTCGGTGGCGTACCGGCGCAGCTCGAGCTGCGGGACGTGCGCGCGGATGACGACCAGGCCCGGCTCACTGGCCGGCTCGCTGCCCAGCACCTTGCCGCGGCGCGCGGAGAGGTCACCCATGATGGTGCCGACGAGGGCGTCGCCGACGAGCACCTCGATCTCGTCGACCGGCTCGAGGAGGCACGTCCCCGCGCGCGTGGCCGCATCGCGCAGCGCGATCCCGCCGGCGGTCTGGAACGCCATGTCGGAGGAGTCGACGCTGTGGGCCTTGCCGTCGGTGAGGGTCACCCTGATGTCGACCATCGGACAGCCGTTCACGACCCCGCGCGCCATCTGCGACCGGACTCCCTTCTCGACCGAGGGGATGAACTGCCGGGGCACCGCGCCTCCCACGACGCGGTCGACGAACTCGAACCCGCCGCCCTGCGGGAGCGGCTCGACCTCGATGCTGCACACGGCGTACTGCCCGTGACCACCGCTCTGCTTGACGTGCCGGCCGAGGCCGGTGGCCGGACCGACGAACGTCTCCCGCAGCGGCACCCGGAGCTCGACCTCGTCGACGTCCACGCCGTAGCGGCTGGCGAGGCGGTCGAGCAGGACCTCAGCGTGGGCCTCCCCCATCGTCCACAGCACGACCTGGTGGGTCTCGTCGTTCTGCTCGACGCGCAGGGTGGGGTCCTCGGCGGCGAGCCGCTGCAGGCTCGTGCCGAGCTTGTCCTCGTCGCTCTTCGTCCGGACCTCGATCGCCACCGGCAGCTGCGGCTCCGGCACCCGCCAGGGCTCCAGCACGAGCGGCGTGTCGACATCGGCCAAGGTGTCACTGGTCTCGGCCCGGCTGAGCCGGCCGATGGCGCAGATGTCACCCGCGACCACGGCATGGGCGGTGCGCTGCGCCTTGCCGAGCGGCACGGAGAGGGAGCCGATGCGTTCGTCCTCGTCGTGGTCCGGGTGGCTGGTGGCCCCGCCGGGATCCGATGACCAGGCCGAGCGGTGGCCCGACACGTGCACGGTCGCGTCCGGCAGCACCGTCCCCGAGAAGACGCGGACCATGCTCACCCGCCCGAGGTACGGGTCGGTGGTCGTCTTGACGACCTCCGCGACCAGGGGCCCGGACGGGTCGCACGCGATCTCCGGGCCCGGTCCGCCCGACGGCGTCCACGTGCGCGGCATCGGGTGCTCGAGCGGTGAGGGGAACGCCGCCACCACCAGGTCGAGGAGCTCGGTGGCACCGACGCCGGTGGTGGAGTCGACCGGGACGACGGGGTGCAACGAGCCCCGCGCGACCGCGAGCTCGAGGTCGCGCAGCAGGAGGCCGGTGTCGATCTGCTCGCCGCCGACGTAGCGCTCCATCAACGTCTCGTCCTCGGACTCCTCGATGATGCCCTCGACGAGCGCCGCTCGCTGCGCGTCGTGCCCGTGGTCGCCGGTGATGAGGCCGACGAGACGCCCCCCCTCGTGCAGGTGGACCGGCAGCACCCGCTCACCGAAGGCCTCCCGCGCCTGGGCCACCACGCCGTCGACGTCGGCACGCGCGTGGTCGAGCTTCGTGACGACCACCGCGCGCGGCATCGCCACGTCGGCGCACTCGCGCCAGAGCGCCCGGGTCGCGTCGTCGACGCCCTCGTTGGCGGCGACGACGAACAGCGCGCAGTCCGCCGCACGCAGGCCCGCTCGCACCTCGCCCACGAAGTCGACGTACCCGGGGGCGTCCAGCAGGTTGACCTTCACGCCGTCGTGCACCAGGGGCGCGAGGGCGAGCCCGACGGAGCGTCGATGACGGTGCTCGACCTCCTCGAAGTCGCACACCGTCGTGCCGTCCTCGGTGCTGCCGGCCCTGTTCAGCACGCCGGCGGCGACCAGGAGCCGCTCGACGAGCGTGGTCTTCCCCGCACCCGCCGCGCCCACGACCACCACGTTGCGGATCTCCTCCGGCCGGGTCGCGACCGGGGCGCCTGCCTGGCCGGCACCACCGCCGGACTCTCTGCTCACCGTGACGGCTCCCGCCCACTCGTGCGACGCTCCGAGAACTGTCAGCCCACTGTGGCCCGACGCGCCCCGGGAGGCAAGGGCGAGACCGGGACGTACGGCGCGCGGGCGGCGCTACCAGTCGACCTGCTCGGCGTCGGTGACGAGGACGGGACCGGCGGGCCGCAGCTCCTCGGGCTCGACGGCGTCGCGCAGGCTCGGGAACGTCAGGCCGGTGCGCTCCTCGAGGAGGTCGAGCGGCACGAGCCAGGTGTCGAAGTCGTCCAGGAAGTCGGGCACCGCTCCCTCCAGGCCGTCGAGGTCCTGCGTCAGCACGAACGCCTTGGCCCGCAGCCGGCCGTCGAGCCGGTAGACGACGACCTTCCAGTGCTCGACCGGGAGCTGCACGCCCCGGTAGGGCGGGTCGTCCGCGGAGAGGACGGGGCCGGCGAACAGGCTCAGGCGCCGGTCGTCGAGGCCCTCGAGCGCGAGCACGGCGTTCTCCAGCAGCCCCCACACCCCGCCCCGGCCGGACTGGTTGAAGTCCTGGTGCTGCGGGGTGATGTTGGTGAAGAAGAACGACGCCGAGCTGGCCCGCCTCGCCTCGTCGATGGTGCCCCAGAGCAGGTCGGAGCGGCGCGCGACGTGGCCGCGGTCGAGGTCGTTGTCGGCGTAGACCTCCTCACCGGTCTGAGCGTCGTCCGGGAGGCGGGGGTCGAGCCGGAAGCGCTCCCCGGAGCGGCTGATGCTGTCGCTGGGGAACAGGCGCAGACCGTCGACGTTCCACGCCACCCACCACGCCAGCCGTCGCTCGGGGTGCATCCGCAGCGTGAAGTGCACGTAGTCGAGCGGCGCCGCGAGCGCGGGGTCCTCGCCCGGTGCGGACCCGGGCGCCTGCGGCGGTGCGAGGTCGGTGTCAAGGAAGCGGGGGTCGTACCCGAGGTCGGCCATGCTCCGCAGTCTCGCGCACGGCCCCGACAGTCGGCGGGGCTCCGCTCAGCCGGGCGCCATCAGCACCCACAGGAGCTCGAGCGCCCGGTCCATCCACTCCGGCGCGACCTCCCCGTGGCGGACCAGCTCGCCGAGGTAGGCGCCGACCATGAGGCTCACCACGCCGTCGGCGTCGAGGCCTTCTCGCAGGAGCCCGGCCTCGACGTCGGCACGGATCCGCTCGACGAGCAGGTCGACGTAGGGCTGCAGTGCCGCCCGGAACAGCCCGGTGAACTCCGGGTCGCCGTTGCCCACGATCGCGGCGAGCCCGCCCGGCCCCAGGACGTCACCCATCTGGTGCCACGCCTGCTCGAGCGCGAAGCGGATCTTGTCGCGGACGTCGCCCTCCTCCGGCACGTCCGGCAGGCCGATGGCCGTCGACAGGACGGCCGTCAGCAGCTGTCCGCGGTCGCGGTGCCGGCGGTAGATCGAGGTCTTCGCGACACCAGAGGTGGCCGCGACCCGGTCCATGGTGACCGCGCCGGGGCCGCCCTCGCGCAGCAGCGCCAGGACGGTGGCGTGCAGGCGCTCGTCCACCGATGTCGCGCGGGGTCGCCCCGGCCGGGGCGTCCCCGTCTCAGCCGCGGACATGATCCCCCCGCGCGGCCGGGTCCGACACCGGGTCAGTCACCGGCTCCGCCTCCTCCTCGCGCACCGGGATCGACAGCGCGGTGAGCAGCCCGAGCACGAGGACGTACGTCAGCAGTGCCGCGAGGACGAACGCGAGCAGGACGAGCATCGGGTGCATGCCCATCACGCCGCCTCGTCGACCCGACGCTCCCCGGGCTCCGCGAAGACCGAGCGTGACGGGGTGACGGCCGGCTTCTCCGGGTCCGTGCGCCACTTGTCGAGGAAGTAGATCCAGGTGACGGCCCCCATCGACAGGCCGCCGGCGACCGACGCCGCGACGAGGAACACGACCACTTCGACACCCATGTGCCACCTCTTCCCGGGCCGGATCCCGGCCCTTCGAGTTACGATACGACTATCGTAGCGATATCTGCCAACCTCGCCCGTGGCGTGATCCGCAGCGGAGCGTCGCTCTGGGCCGCGGGCCCCCTCACGCGGAGGCCAGCGTCACGACTAGGTTCGATCCATGCCCGAGATCGTCATCTGTGAGCCGGTGCGCACCCCGGTGGGTCGCCAGGGGGGCGTGTTCGCGTCCCTGTCGGCGGTCGACCTGGCCTCGACCACCCTGGCCGAGCTCGTCCGACGGACGGGCCTGCAGGAGGGCGACGTGGACGACGTCGTCCTGGGCAACTGCTACCCGAGCGGCGAGAACCCGGCCATCGGTCGGATCGCGGCCCTCGACGCCGGCCTCGGCACCGGCGTGCCCGGGCTCCAGCTCGACCGCCGGTGCGGCTCCGGTCTCCAGGCGGTGCTCTACGCCGCATCGCAGGTCGCCAGTGGCGGGGGGACGCTCATCGTCGCCGGCGGGGCCGAGTCGATGTCCAACGTCGAGCACTACGCCCTCGGCCTGCGCACGGGGGTGCGCAGCGGCAGCGTCGAGCTGATGGACCGACTGGTCCGGGCGCGGGAGACCGCCGGCGGCAAGGACCACCCCGTCCCCGGTGGCATGCTCGAGACCGCGGAGAACCTGCGCCGGCAGTACGACATCTCGCGCGAGGAGCAGGACGAGCTCGCCCTCCGCTCCCAGCAGCGGGCCGGCGCCGCCCACGAGGCGGGTCGCTTCGCCGACGAGCTCGTGCCCGTCACCGTCCCCGGTCGCCGCGGCAGGCCCGACGTGGTCGTGGACCGCGACGAGCACCCGCGGCCCGACACCACCCTCGAGCAGCTCGCCGCGCTGCGCCCCGTGCGCGAGGGGCTCGACCCCGCCTCCACCGTCACCGCGGGCAACGCCAGCGGCCAGAACGACGGTGCGGCGATGTGCGTCGTCACCACCCGCGACGAGGCGGAGCGTCGCGGCCTGCGTCCGCTGCTCGCGCTCAGGTCGTGGGCCGTGGCCGGTGTCGGCCCCGAGGTGATGGGCATCGGCCCCGTCCCCGCGACCGCGGCCGCACTGGACCGCGCGGGGCTGACCCTCGACGAGATGGACCTGATCGAGCTCAACGAGGCCTTCGCCGCCCAGGTGCTCGCGTGCCTGCGCGAGTGGAAGGTCGACCCGGGCGACGAGCGCCTCAACCCCAACGGCTCCGGCATCTCCCTCGGCCACCCGGTCGGCGCCACGGGCGCCCGCATCCTGGCCACCCTCGCCCACGAGATGCAGCGCCGTGGGTCGCGCTACGGCCTCGAGACGATGTGCATCGGCGGCGGGCAGGGGCTCGCGGCCGTGTTCGAGCGCGTCGACCCGTGAGCCAGGCGCCGGCTGCGTTTGCCCCGATTTGGGGGTTGCCGCACCGCAGGCGGGGTGCGACGGTCCGAGGATGACCAGAGCCCCGCGCCACCGCGTCCTCGTCGGCCTCCTCGCCTCGGTCCTCGCACTGGGCACCGCACTCGTGCCCGGCGCGAGCGCGCAGGCGAGCCCACCGGGCGCCGGCCCCGGCACGCCTGCCCGCACCGCCACGGTGATGACGCGCAACCTCTACCTCGGCGCCGAGCTCACGCCGATCCTGGTTGCCCTCGCCAGCGGCAACAGCACCGCGATCGTCGGCGCGGCCACCCAGACGTGGGCCGCCGTGCAGGCGACCCGGCCGGAGGAGCGGATGGGGGCGATCGCCGACGAGATCGTCGCGGCCGACCCGGACGCCGTCGGCCTGCAGGAGGTCACGACCTGGACGACGTACGCGTACAACCCGGTCAACGGCACGACCAGCAACCCCACCGTCGCCTACGACTTCCTCGACCTGCTGCTCGACGCGCTCGCCGAGCGGGGAGCCGACTACCGCGAGGTCGCGGGCGCGACGTCGCACAACTTCGCCTCGCCACCGATCCCCTACCTCGCCAGCCCGACCGCCACCTTCCCGACGCGCGCCGTGAGCCTCGCCGACCGCGACGTGATCATCGTGCGCGACGACGTGGCCGCGACCAACGCGCGCACCGGCACGTACGACACCGTCATCAGCTTCCCGATCGGCGGGGTCCAGCTGCCGGTCGCCCGGGGCTGGGGCTCGGCCGACCTGACGGTGGGCAAGGCGACGTTCCGCTTCGTGAACTCCCACCTGGAGGCCTTCGGGATCCCCGGCATCGACGGCGAGCAGGTGCGCGTCGCGCAGGTCGGTGAGCTCCTCGCCGACCAGGCTGCCCTCGCGGCGCAGCTCGGCAGCCTGCCGATGGTCTACGTCGGCGACTACAACTCGCGCGCCCCCGACGCCCCGGCGTACACGCGGCTCCTCGCCGGCGTGGGCGCCGACGCCTGGCCGCGCAACCACCCGGGCGACCCCGGCTTCACGTGCTGCCTCGGCGCCACGCTGACCGACCCCGACAACCCGCTGACCTCTCGCATCGACCTCGTCCTGCACAGCCCGGACGTGAAGGCGGCGCGCGCGCAGATCGTGGGCGACGACCCGGCCGACATGACGGCCTCCGGCCTGTGGCCCTCCGACCACGCCGGCGTGGTCGCACGACTCGTGTTCCCCGCCCGCAGGGGTCAGTAGCCGGCTGGGCCCGGCCAACCGCGCGCGGCGACGTACCAGGCCGCCGACGTCAGCACCACGACGAGCAGCAGGGTGAAGAGGAGCCCGCCCGCCACCGGCAGGAACCAGCCGGGGGCGCGGCGGGCACGCACGGCCACGATCTTCACCACCACGGCACCGAACACCGCGCACCCCAGCACGCCGTGGACGACGGCCCGCAGCGGCACCGGCTCGCCGTGCGGCAGGGTCCCCACCTCCAGGCCGAGCGCCCACAGGCAGCTGTAGCCGACGAACACCGTCAGCAGCAGCGCGAGGCCGCCCGACACGCGGTGCGCCGTGCCGAGCCAGGACGGCGGCCGTCGGCCGAGGTGGCCGTAGAGCCAGAGCGCGCTCAGCAGCTGCAGCACGACCAGCGCGCCGATGACCGTCGCGAGCACGACCTTCATCTCGATCACGGTGCGGAAGCCGAGGTCGGTCGTCCCGCTGAGGGTCGGGTCGTGCACCCGCCCGAGCACGCCGAGCAGGACCGCCACCACGGCGCCCGCCACGAACGCCACGAGCGGGACCGTCATGCTGCGTGTGGTCCGAGCCGCCGCGTGGTCAGCCATGGGATCAGGATGCACCCGACCCCCGTCGCCGTCGCCGGTCGCCGGTCAGTCGGCCTCCCAGTAGGGACCCTTCAGGTAGTGGTCCCGCTCCACGGTGGTGACCGGCCGGCGCACCGTCCGCCACACGGTGCGCATGGTGCCGTCTGGCTGCCGCACCGTGCGGCGGACCCGGAAGTTGGCGTAGGTCGTCGTGTACGCGTTGCGGGTGTTGCGGGTGTTGTTCCACTGGTAGTCGAAGTTCCGGAGGTACTTCTTGGCGACCACGGCACCACGGACGGTGAACCAGACCTCGTCGTTGGCGGTGCTGAGGCTCGACCAGTTCACCGAGCCCGTGATCACCATGTTGGTGTCGGGTACCCCGTTGTAGGTGCCCTGGATGATGAAGTACTTCTGGTGGCTGTAGTAGTCGAGGATCAGGTCGTCGATGCCGTCGTTGTTGAGGTCGAAGTTGTCGTCGAGGTTGTAGTCCATCCCCGTCGAGCGGAGCGGGATCCGGCCGCGCTTGGTCGGGGCGGCGATGATGCCCTTGGTGTGGTAGCCGATGAGGCCGAAGGTGACCCTCACGTCGCACCCCTGGACCCACTTCTGGCGGATCGCCTCTGCGAGGTAGTTGCCCCGGTTGCCGCGCATCGTGTGCATCGACAGCGCCAGGCGGGTGCGCTTGACCTTGCCCGTGACGGGGTCGGGCGTCAGGCACTGGATGCGGTTGAGCATCTGGACCACCAGGTCGTCCTTCGGCCGCGCGACGCGGGGGAAGGCGACGGCCGTGTGCTTGTCGACCGAGTCGTCGCACGTGGAGCCGTTGGTCGGGATGCCGCAGAAGACCAGGGGCTCCTGTCGTGTGTCGTAGTCCTTGCTCATGTCCTTGAAGAGCGACACGAACTGCCGGAAGAGCTCGTGGTCACCGTCGGTGAAGTAGAGGTCGTTCCACTGGTGGATCGCCGCGTTGCGGGTCATGTTGGCCGACCCCACCGCGATGACGTCCTCGGACTTGCCGGCCTGGCTGAACAGGTAGAACTTCGAGTGCAGGTTGTTGAACTCGTTGGCCGCGCCCCGGCAGCTCTGCTTGCACTTGTAGATGAAGCTGCCCTTGTTGCGGTTCTTGCCGATCTCCGCGCGCACCACCTTCATGGCGGGCGTCTCCCAGTGGTCGTTGAGGAGCATCTGCACCTGCACGCCGCGCCGGTGGGCCGCCACCAGGGCGTGCGCGACCGGCAGGCGGTCGAAGGAGTAGATCGCGATCCGGATCGACGAGCCCTTGGGGGCGTTGTCGATCGTCTTGATCACCCGCCGCTCGATCTGGAAGTGCCCCTTGGCGAGGTGGGGGTCGTTGAAGTAGGGACCGCTGAACGCCTCCCACGTGCTGGGCTTGGGCTTGGCAGCGGCCGGCGCGCCGGACGACGCGACACCGCTGGCCTGCCCGGGAGTCACCAGCCCCAGCGACACCACCAGGACCAGGCACAGGCCCCCCACGAGCCTCGAGAGCTTCGACACGAACCCCACCCTTCCGTCGAACACGTCCGGCCAGCATAAGCAGACATGGGCCGTTCCGGGCCGCGCATCGGACCGCGTCTCGCCACCACGTCGCGGACGTGGTCTGATGGCCCACCCGCAGGGCGGAGCGGAGTCGGCTTCCGCTTGACTGGTTCGAACACGTGTTCGATCATGGAACCATGTCCTCCGCTCGCTCCGTCGCCACGCTCGACCCCGGCCGGTCCGTGGTCGAGCAGCTGCGCGAGCGGGTCGCGGCCATGGAGCGCAGGCCCGCCGGGGAGCCGGTCGCGACCCTGCCCGGCCTGGCCGACCTGGTCCCGCTGCACGCGGGCTCGACGTACGCCGTCGACTCGGCGTCGCTGGCGCTGGCCCTCGCCGCCGGCGCCTCGCAGGCCGGGGAGTGGGTCGGCTTCGCGGGGTGCACCGACTTCGGCGCCGAGGCCGCGGCGGAGGTCGGCATCGAGCTGTCGCGCACCGTGCTGGTGCCCGACCCGGGCGAGCACTGGCTCGAGGTGACCGCGGCGCTCGTCGACGTGCTGCGCGTGGTGGTGCTGCGCCCGCCGGCCACGGTCGACGAGCGCACCGCGGGGATCCTCGACTCGCGGCTGCGCACCCGCTCCGCCGTGCTCGTCGTCCACGGCCGGTGGCCGCGCGTGTCCGCCCGGCTGAGCGTCGAGGAGTCCGGGTGGACCGGCCCCACGTCGGGTGCCGGGCAGCTCGAGGAGCGACGGGCGCGGGTCGCGGTGCATCGGGGTGCTCGGCCGCCGCAGCGCGCCGACCTGTCGTGGCCCGGCGTGCGCCCCGTCGCCCCCCTGGTCGATCCCCTCACCGACCGACAGGTCCGCGAAATCCGTCGGGCATGAGGGGGGTCCGTCGATGAGGGTGATGGTCGTGTGGTGCCCCGACTGGTCGGTGGTCGCCGCCCTCGAGGAGGCCGACCGGTCGCTCCGCGCCCCCGCCGCCGTGCTCGCCGCCAACGTCGTGGAGGTCTGCAACGGCCCCGCCCGCGCGGAGGGCGTGCGCCGCGGGCAGCGTCGCCGCGACGCGCAGGCCCGGTGCCCCGAGCTGCTGCTCCTGCCGGCCAACCCCGATCGCGACGTGCGCGCCTTCGAGCCGGTCCTCGCGGTGGTCGAGGACCTGCGCCCGGGCGTCGCCGCCCTGCGTCCCGGGCTGCTCGCCGTGCGGGCGCCCGGCAGCTGGTACGGCAGCGAGACCGCGGCGGCGGCGACCGCCTGCCAGGCGCTGGTCGAGACCGGCGTGTGGGACGTGCGGGTCGGCATCGCCGACGACCTGTTCACCGCCGAGCAGGCCGCACGGGTCGCGGACGTGCAGTCGTGGACCGTGGTCCCTCCCGGTGGGTCCCCGTCGTTCCTGCGCGGCCTGCCCGTCCACGTGCTGCAGGACGACGGCGCCCGCGGACGCGAGCTCGTGGGGCTCCTGCAGCGGCTCGGCCTCCGCACCCTGGGTGACCTGGCCGACCTGCCGGGCGACGCCGTCGAGCACCGGCTGGGGGCCTACGGCGCCACGGTGCGCAGGCGGGCCCGGGGCGAGGACCCCACGCTGTTCGCCGCCCGCACCCCGCCGCCCGAGCTCGACGCCGCGGTTCCCTTCGAGCCGCCTCTCGACTCCGTCGAAGCGATCACCTTCAGCGTCCGCACCACCGCCGAGCGGTTCGTCACGCAGCTCGCCCACCACCAGCTCGTCGCCACCGGCGTGCGGGTCGAGGCCGAGTCCGACGGGGTGGTGTGCTCCTCGCGCACCTGGCTGCACCCGCGGCACTTCACCGCCCGTGACCTCGTCGACCGCGTCCACTGGCAGCTCCAGTCTGCCGGGTCCACGAGCGGTGCCGGCGGCTCGCTGCGCGCCCGCAAGCAGGTGGGCGTCGTGGAGGCGCCCATCGACCGGGTCCGCTTCGTGCCCGAGCTGGTGGAGCCCGCGGCGGCGCACGGGGAGGCGCTCTGGGGCTCGGCCTCCGACGACCTCGTCGAGCGCGGCGTCGCCCGGGTCCAGGGCATGGTCGGCTTCGACGCCGTGCGCCGACCGGTCCTGCAGGGCGGCCGCAGCCCGGCGGCCCGGCAGGCGCTGGTGCCGTGGGGGGAGCGCGCGGTCGACCTGCGCCCGGTGGACCGGCCGTGGCCGGGTCGTGTGCCCGGGCCGGCGCCGGTGCGGGTCTTCGCCCCTCCCCGCGCCGCCGAGGTGGTCGACGGCGCCGGTCGGGAGGTGCGCGTCACCGACCGCGGCGTGGTGAGCGGCGAGCCGCGGCACTTCCGGGTCGCCGGCCGGGCCGAGGGCACGCCCTGGCAGCCGGTGACCGCGTGGGCGGGGCCGTGGCCGACCGACGAGGGCTGGTGGTCGGGCGGCTCGGGACCCTCCGCGCGGTTCCAGGTCGTCGGCGCCGACGGCCGCGCCTGGCTGCTCCTGCGGGCGGCCGAAGGCTGGTCCCTGGAAGCGGGCTACGACTGATGGGCTGGAACAACCCCGCCATGCGGTGGAAGGAGCTCGAGCGCCGGCTGAGCGGCCTGCCCGGCGCCGACGACGCTCCCGTGTCGCGGCGCAAGCGCGCCTCGACCGAGGCCCGGGAGATCGAGCGCCCCGCCGCGGTCACGCCCTACGCCGAGCTGCACTGCCACAGCCACTTCAGCTTCCTCGACGGCGCGTCGTCCCCGGCGGAGCTCGTCGAGGAGGCCGTCCGGCTGGGGCTGCACGCCCTCGCGGTGACCGACCACGACGGCTTCTACGGCGCACCGATGCTCGCCGAGGCGGCGGCCGCCTACGGGCTGCCCACCGTCTTCGGCGCCGAGCTCTCGCTCGGCCTCTCCGGGCCGCAGAACGGTGTCCCCGACCCGGAGGGCAGCCACCTGCTCGTGCTGGCGCGGGGCGTCGAGGGCTACCACCGGCTGGCGGCCGCGATGACCGATGCCCACCTGCGCGGTGACGAGAAGGGCCGACCCGTCTACGACCTCGACGAGCTGGCCGAGCACGGACGCGGCCACTGGGCCGTGCTCACCGGCTGCCGCAAGGGCGCGGTGCGCCAGGCGCTCGCGACGGGCGGCGAGTCGGCGGCGGCCGAGGCGCTCGACCGGCTGACGTCGCTGTTCGGGCTGGAGCACGTGATCGTCGAGCTCTCCCCGCGTCCGGGCGCCGACGTCACCAACGCCGCGCTCGCCGGGCTCGCCGCGGTCCACGGGCTCGACGTGGTCGCCGCCGGCAACGTCCACCACGCCACCCCGCAGCGCCACCGGCTCGCCTCGGCCATGGCGGCCGTGCGCGCGCGCCGCAGCCTGGGCGAGCTCGACGGCTGGCTCGACCTGTCGGGGTCGGCCCACCTGCGCAGCGGCGCGGAGACGGCGGCAGCCCTGTCGTCCTACCCGCACGCCGTGGCGCGCAGCGTCACCCTCGCCGACGACCTGGCCTTCGACCTGCGCAAGGCCTCCCCCGCGCTGCCCAAGCGCCAGATCCCCGACGGCCACACCGCCGACTCGTGGCTGCGGGTGCTCGTGGAGCGCGGGTTCGAGGAGCGCTACGCCGGCGTCCCCCACGAGCGCGAGGCTCGCGAGCGGCTCGAGCACGAGCTGCGGGTCATCGCCGAGAAGGACTTCGCGGGCTACTTCGTCATCGTCCACGACATCGTCGCCTTCGCCCGCGAGCGCCGGATCCTGTGCCAGGGACGGGGCTCCGCCGCCAGCTCGGCGGTCTGCTACGCCCTCGGCATCACCGCCGTCGACGCGGTCTTCTACAAGCTGCCGTTCGAGCGGTTCATCTCGGCCCACCGCGACGAGGAGCCCGACATCGACGTCGACTTCGACTCCGACCGGCGCGAGGAGGTCATCCAGTGGGTCTACGACACCTACGGACGCCGCAACGCCGCACAGGTTGCCAACGTCATCGCCTACCGGCCGCGGATGGCGGTGCGCGACGCCGCCAAGGCGCTCGGCTTCTCCCCCGGCCAGCAGGACGCCTGGTCCAAGCAGATCGACGGCTGGAAGTCGGTGGTGGCCGGCGACATGGGCGACCCCGCCGCCCACGACGTTCCGCCGTCGGTGGTCGCGCTGGCCGAGGAGCTGATGGGAGCCCCGCGCCACCTCGGCATCCACTCGGGCGGGATGGTGCTGACCGAGCGACCCATCGGGGAGGTCTGCCCGATCGAGCGGGCGCGGATGGACCGGCGCACCGTCCTGCAGTGGGACAAGGACGGCTGCGAGTCGATGGGGCTGGTCAAGTTCGACCTGCTCGGCCTGGGGATGCTGGGCGCGCTCGACCACATGATGCGGCTCGTCGCCGAGCACCTCGGCGAGGAGTGGGACCTCGCGACGTTGCCCAAGGAGGAGCCGGCGGTCTACGACATGCTGTGTCGCGCCGACTCGATCGGGGTCTTCCAGGTGGAGAGCCGCGCCCAGATCGGCACGCTGCCCCGCCTGCGCCCCCGCGAGTTCTACGACCTGGCCATCGAGATCGCCCTGATCCGGCCCGGTCCGATCCAGGGTGGCGCCGTGCACCCCTACGTCCGGCGCGCGACGGGCCAGGAGCCGGTGACCTACGACCACCCGGAGCTGGTGCCGGTGCTCGAGCGCACCAAGGGGGTGCCACTGTTCCAGGAGCAGCTCATGGCCATGGCGGTCACCCTCGGTGACTGCAGCCGCGACGACGCCGACCTGCTGCGCCGCGCGATGGGATCCAAGCGGGGCGTCGAGCGCATCGAGTCGGTCAAGCAGAAGCTCTACGCCGGCATGCAACGCCGCGGCATCACCGGCGACCTCGCCGACTCGATCTACGTCAAGATCCTGTCGTTCGCCAACTTCGGCTTCGCCGAGTCGCACGCCCTGTCCTTCGCGCTCCTCGTCTACGCGTCCTCGTGGTTCAAGCTGCACTACCCGGCGGCCTTCCTCGCCGGGCTGCTGCGCAACCAGCCGATGGGGTTCTACTCCCCGCAGTCGCTGGTCCACGACGCCCGCCGCCACGACGTCGACGTACGCCGTCCCGACGTGACGCTGTCCGCGGCCCAGGCCGACCTCGAGCCGGTCGGGACCGGTGCCGTCACCGCCACCGGGCTCGACGAGTGCTGCCGTCCCCGGTTCGAGCGCGTCGAGTGGGTGCCGGGCACCCCCGACCCGGTGCCCGCCCACCGCCGCGACGGAGCGCTCGCCGTACGCCTCGGGCTGGACTCGGTGCGTGGCATCGGCCTCGAGGTCGCGCGCCGGATCGTCGCCGCCCGCGACGAGGCCCCGTTCACCGGCATCACCGACCTGTCGCGGCGCGCCGACCTGACGTCCGCCCAGCTGGAGGCGCTGGCCACCGCCGGGGCGTTCGACGCGTGGGGGCTCGACCGGCGGTCCGCGCTGTGGGCGGCCGGCTTCGCCGAGGGGTCCGAGCACCTGCCGGGCATCACCCCGGCGCCCGCCGCGCCGACCCTGCCCGGGATGAGCGAGCCGGAGCTCACCCTCGCCGACCTGTGGGCCACGGGGGTCTCGCCCGAGCGCCACCCGGTCGAGCACCTGCGCGACGAGCTGCGCCGGGCCGGCGTCCGCTCCGTCGCGGAGCTGGCCGACGCCGAGCCAGGCCGGCGCGTCCACGTCGGCGGGCTCGTCACGCACCGCCAGCGACCGGGCACGGCCATGGGCGTCACCTTCCTCAACCTCGAGGACGAGACCGGGATGCTCAACGTCGTGTGCTCCATCGGAGTGATGAAGGCCCACCGGCAGGCAGCCCGCAACAAGGTGGCGGTCGTCGTGCGCGGACGTCTCGAGCGCAACGAGGGCGTCACCAACCTCGTGGCCGACCGCGTCGAGGGCATCGACGTCGTGGTGCCGGGAGCCGGCGCCGTGCTGCAGGCGCGGGCCTCGTCCCGCGACTTCCGGTGAGCGGGCGCACCCGGGCCGGTCGCCCGTGCGGGTGGGACGACAGGACGGGCCTTCCCCCCGGTAGGTCGATGGGCCATATGCTCGACACGAGCCGCCCAGCGGCGACGACCGGACGACGATGGGAGGCATGGTGGGCGACGACCGAAGCGCTCCCGTGCCGTCCGCCCCCGACCGGTCAGCCAGCTCCTACTCCGTGGTGATCCCCGTCTACAACAGCCAGGACGTGGTGGGGGCGACGATCGACCGCGTCGTCGAGGTCTTCGAGTCCGCCGGGCTGCGCTACCAGGTGGTCCTGGTCAACGACGGCAGCCGCGACGGCAGCTGGGACGTCATCGCCGAGCGCGCGCGCACCTCACCCCACGTCGTCGCCCTCGACCTCCTGCGCAACTACGGCCAGCACCACGCCAACGTCGCCGGCATGCGGGAGACGACCGGTGACTACGTCATCACCCTCGACGACGACCTGCAGAACCCGCCCGACCAGGCGCTGCTGCTGATCGACAAGGCGATGGAGGGCCACGACGTCGTGTTCGGCCGCTTCGAGCGCAAGCAGGCGCGGGGCTACCGGCGGCTCGGCAGCAAGGCGATCAGCCTGGTCAACCGGCGGGTCTTCGACCAGCCGCCCGGGTTGGCGGTGTCCAACTTCCGCATCCTGCGCCGCGACGTGGTGGAGCGGATCTGCGGCTCCCGCACCGCCCACCCCTACATCACGGGCCAGGCGCTGATGTTCTCGAGCAACCCCGCCGACGTCCTGGTGCGCCACGACCCGCGGCCGGTCGGCACCAGCAACTACGGCCTGCGCCGCATCGCCTCCCTCGTGCTCGCCATCTTGTTCAGCTACTCGGTGTTCCCGCTGCGGCTGGCCGCGGGCGTGGGGTTCGCGGTCGCCGGAGGCAGCTTCCTGCTCGGCCTCTTCTACCTCGTCCGGTCGCTGTTCGTGGACTCGACCGTGCCCGGCTGGACGACGATCGCGGTGCTGCTGGCGGTGATGAACGGGTTCGTCATCATGCTGCTGTCTATGCTGGGCGAGTACGTCGTCCGCACCCTCAACGCGGTCAGCGTGGTCACCACGTACCACGTGGCGCGACGGGTGTCGTCGTGAGCGGCTGCGAGCACCGGCACCTGCTGGTCGTGGGCGCGCAGCGGTGCGGCACCACCTACCTCAGCCGGGCACTCGACGCCCACCCCGACGTCACGATGGCCCGCCCGTCTCCCCCCGAGCCCAAGGTCTTCAACGACGCGGATCTCTCCGCCCGCGGCCTGGACTCCTACCACCGCACATGGTTCGCGCACGCTGGCGACGAGGAGCTGCTCGGTGACAAGAGCACCAGCTACCTCGAGGACCCGCAGGCGCCGGGTCGTGCGGCCGCGATGCTCGGCGAGCCCCACGTGGTCGTGCTGCTGCGCGACCCGGTGCGCCGGGCCGTGTCGCACTGGAGGTTCAGCACCGCCAACGGCTTCGAGACCCGCGCCCTCGACGACGCGTTGCTCGCCGACCTCGACGACCACCAGCAGTGGGACCCCCAGCGGTCCTCCGTGTCGCCGTTCGCCTACCTCCGGCGCGGCCGCTACGCCGAGCAGCTCGAGCCCTGGACCGCGGCGTTCCCCGCGACCACCCACGTCCTCCTCACCGAGGAGCTGCTGGGCGACCCCGCGGTGCTGCCCGGCCTGGTGGCGGACCTCGGGCTCGACCCCGGTCGCACGCCGGTCCCCGACGGCGAGCCGGTCAACGCGGCGCCGGGCGACGCGCCCGTGCTCGATGCAGGAGTGGCGCGCATGCTGGAGGGGTACTTCCAGGACAGCAACGCACGCCTGGCCGAACGGCTGGGGAGGCCACTGCCGTGGTGACCCGGGGCGAGACGAACGACGAGAGGGAGGTGCCCGCCGTGGCACAGGCACTGGAGCTCGACGACGGCCCCGCAGCGGAGCTGCCGGACGTCTCGTTCAACGTCCCCTCGGTGGAGGGGCGCGAGCTCGACTACGTCCAGGAGGTGGTCCGGGGCGGGCACCTGTCGTCCGGCGGCGACTTCGCGCGACGCGCCGCCGAGCTCCTCGCGGCCGACACCGGGTCCGCCGAGGTGCTGATGACCACCTCCTGCACGGCGGCACTCGAGCTGTCGGCGATGCTGATGGACCTGCGCGAGGGCGACACGGTCATCGTCCCGTCGTTCACCTTCACCAGCACGGGCCTGGCGTTCGCGCGGCAGGGCGCCGGACTGCTCTTCTGCGACATCGAGCCGGACACGCTGGGCCTGGACCCCGCACACCTCGCCGCCCTGCTCGACGAGCACGTGCGCGCGGTCGTGATCGTGCACTACGCCGGTGTCGCGTGCGACGTGCAGGGGATCCGCGACGTCCTGGCCGACTGGCCGGAGGTGCAGCTGGTCGAGGACAACGCCCACGGTCTCTTCGGCACCTGGCGCGGCGAGCCGCTCGGCAGCCTGGGCCGCTTCGCGACCCTCAGCTTCCACGAGACCAAGAACTTCGTCTGTGGCGAGGGTGGCGCGTTGTTGCTCAACGACCCCGAGGACGTCGACCGGGCCCGCGTGCTCTACGACAAGGGCACGAACCGCCACGCCTTCATGCTCGGCCAGGTCGACAAGTACACCTGGAAGGACACCGGCTCCTCGTTCGGCCTCTCCGACGTGCTGGCCGCCTACCTCCTCGGCCAGCTCGAGCAGCGCGACGTGGTGCAGGCCAAGCGGCGGCGGGTCAGCGAGCGCTACGCCGCCGCGCTGGCGCCGTACGCCGACGAGCTGGGCTTCGAGGTGATGCGGGTGCCCGCGGACCGGGGCTCGGCCCACCACATGTTCTACGTCCTGCTGTCCCACCGCGACCGGCGCAACGACGTGCTCGAGCTGATGCGCAAGGCGGGCGTGCAGGCGACGTTCCACTACCAGCCGCTGCACACCTCCGACGCCGGGCGTTCCTTCGCGGTCCGGACGACCGAGTGCCCGGTCTCGCAGGACATCAGCGACCGGCTGCTGCGGCTGCCCTTCCACAACAACCTGTCCGACCGCGACCTCGACCGCGTGGTGGCCGCGTTCCTCGAGGCGAGCACCGTCACCCTCCCTCAGCGGTGAGCCTCGCCCAACCCGGCTCGTCGTCGCTGGGGCGCGAGGGCTACTGGTGGCACCGGGCCCGCACCGACCTGCTCGGCGCCGTCATGACGCCGCACCTCGCGGGCCCGCGCCGCACGCTGGACGTCGGCAGCGCCGACGCCCCCAGCGTGGGGTGGATGCGGGGCGAGCAGCAGCACGTCAGCCTGGACCTGTTCCCCGACGGCCTGCGACCCGGGGAGGGCGTCGTCGGGTCGGCGACCGACCTGCCCTTCGCGGACGGCACCTTCGACGTCGTGTCGGCGTTCGACGTGGTCGAGCACTGCGCGGACGACGACCGCGCGGTGGCCGAGCTGAGGCGGGTGCTCGCACCCGGGGGTCGCATGCTGCTCTCGGTCCCGGCCTACCAGTGGGCGTGGTCGGACCACGACGTCCGGGCCGGTCACCACCGCCGCTACACGCGCGCCGGCATCGTCGGGCTGGTCGAGGGCACCGGCATGGAGGTGCTGCGGGCGACGTACGCCTTCGGTGGGGTGTTCCCGCTCTTCGCGGCAGAGCGGCTGCGACGGCGGCTCCGCCCGGCCACCGGCACGGACTCGCGTCTGCCCGAGGTGTCGCCAGCCGTGGACCGCGCGCTCATGGGCGTGTGCCGGGCCGAGGCGCGCCTCCTGCGGCGGCGCGACCTGCCGTTCGGGTCATCGGTGTTCGTCGCGGCCGTCAGGCCGTCGTCCGCGCCGTCCTGAGCACCGACGACGCCGCCACGGCGAGGAGCACCGTGGCGACCGCCTCGGCCGTGACGAACGCGAAGGCCACGCGCTCGACCGGCAGCAGCCAGGTCGTGGGGAGCAGCACGGCGGCGCCGGCGAGGACGGCGAGGCCCCAGGCCCCGGCCACGCGACCCGGGCGCTCCAGCGCGAGGGCGCCGACCATCAGCACCACGTTGACCAGGGCCAGCGCGCAGCCCGTCGCGAGGACCCCCGCGTCGCCGTGGCCGATGTCGACCGTGTCGCCGAAGACCGCTCGCACGAGCGCGGGACCCACGGTCCCGCCGATGGTGGCACCCGCCACCACGACCGCGGCCCCGACCACCGCCAGGCGTGCCGCGAGCGAGCGGAGGGCGCGCACGTCCCCCGCGACGACGAGGCCGGTGACGTGGTGCGTGACCTGCGGCAGCATGCCGAGCACGACCATGTAGGGCGCGCGGAACAGGGCCAGCGTGGCGAACATCGCCGTGACCTCCGCGGGCGAGCCGCCCAGCAGCGCCAGCACGACCGCTCCCCCGGTGAGCACGCCCTGGGCGAGCAGCTGCGCCGTCGCGGCGCCACCGAGGAACGACAGCGAGCCCGCCCGGCCCGCGCCCTCCCCGGCGAACCGCCAGGCTCCGGGCCACAGCGCGATCGACGACCCCGCCACCAGGCACAGGCCGTAGGCCACCGGGTCGTGGACCTGCGCCAGCAGCAGCACGACGGCGAGCAGGCACCGCACCGCGTTCTCCAGGACCAGGCTCGCGGCCACCGACCCCATCCGGCCCCGTCCCGCCAGGCTCCCCCGGACGACGCCGACCGCTGCCGAGCCCAGCACCACGAGCACGACGAGCACGGGGAACCACGCGTCGTCGCGGTGGAAGAGCCGCTCCCGGAACGCCCAGGCCGCTCCGCCGGCGCCGAGCGCGGCGAGCGCCACCACGCCGGCGACGCGGCCCGCCGAGCTGCGGACGTCGCCCTCCCGGCCGGCCGCGATCGACCGGGTGATCCAGTGCTGCAGCGGGAACGTGAACGCGGCACCCGTGAGGGCCCAGACCGTCCAGAGCACGGAGACCGGCGCCGCGGCGGTGGCGCCCAGGCCGCGGGTCACGAGCGCGAACAGCACGTAGGCCAGCACCCCGCTCACCACGGAGCCAGAAGCGAGCAGGAGCGGGTCGCGGCGAGCGGTCATGGCACGAGCGGCTCGGCCAGGGGGTCATCGGCGTCGTAGCCCGCGGCCGCGCGCAGCTCGGCGATCGTGTCGTCGCCCAGCGACGCGCGGGCGTACCAGTCCCACAGCGGCGCGCTGCCGACGTAGACGTAGTCGGGCTGGATCGACGCGCGCCAGCGCTGGGAGACCGTCTCCCCCACCGCGACCAGGTCGGGCCCGTCGGCGACGAGGTCGCGCTTGAAGCCGTCGAGGCCACCGGGCCAGGTGTCCTCCATGTAGTCCTGGAGCCCGCTGCGGAACATCTGGTAGCGCGTGGGGTTGGTCCGCTCGGTCAGCACGAGCGGCTGCGGCGCCTCGATGGACGTGATGGTGGCGCCGTCGGGCAGGACCGCCAGCACGGCGGCCGTCGCGTCGCGCTGCTCCTGGAGGAAGTCGTTCCGGGTGGAGACCGAGTAGGTCAGCGCGACGACCACCGCGGCGACGGCCAGCACCCCCGCCGCCACGTGCCGGCCCCGCGTGGCGAGCCCGTGGGTGGCGACCGCGAAGCCGGCCCCCAGGCCGAGGGCGGCGAACGGCAGCACCGGGAACAGGTCGGCCCAGGCGTCGTACTCCTCGAGGATCCAGGCCAGACCGGCGAGGAGGCCCGCCGCCATGGCGGGCAGGGCGACCAGCCCCGGCACGGCGGCGCGCGCACGGCGGGAGACGGCGGCCAGGGAGACCACCGGGAGCAGCACGGTCCCGGCCAGCAGGAGCCAGGTCGTCACCCCGTAGGCAGCCTGCAGGTCGTCCCACACCAGCTCGCGACCGGCGTCGAGCGGGTTGGGGACGGTGTAGCGACGGTTGATGACGTAGAAGGCGTCCCAGGCGGCGCCCAGCGACCCCGCCAGCCCGAACCAGGCGACGAGCACCGCCACCGGCACCAGCCCGCCGACACCGACCCGGACCAGCGCGCGGAGGCGGCCGCCGACCCCGTCCGCGAGCAGGAGCGCGCCGACGACGACGGCCGTGACGGTGCTGAAGAACGCCGTCTGCAGGCACAGCGTGGCGAGGCTCGTCAGGACGCCCGCGGTGAGCCACCGTCGGTGCGTCACCGCCCACAGGGCCCCGATCACGAAGAGCACCATCGGGGTCTTCTCGCGCGGCCCGTTGGACGCGTACTGGATGAAGCCGTGGATGGCCAGCATCGCGCTCGCGGTGACCAGGCCCGCACCCCGGGAGCGGAACAGGTCGCGACCGAGCAGGTAGGCCGTGCAGACGGCTGCGACCGCCATCAGCATGAAGAGCACGCGCATGGTGATGACGTCGTCGAAGCCACCCACGCGCGCCACGAGCGCGCCCACGCCGGGCAGCACGTGCGCCAGCGGCCCCGCCCGGTTGAGGACACCGAGGTAGGGCGGGACGCCGTCGGCCACCTGCTGGCCGGCATAGCTGTAGATGCCGAGGTCGCGCGTCAGCATCCCCTGGAAGCCGTGCAGCACGTAGACGACCAGGGACACCGCGGCCACCAGGGGCACGAGCGGGTCGATCGCGCTCAGCCGCTGCAGCCCACCGGGTCGGACGCCGTCGGACCGGTCGGGGCGAGGGGGCACGCGGACACCCTACGGAGTCCGGGCACGGCCGCGGCTCAGGTGGGGAGCACCAGGTTGCGCCGGCGCAGGACCACGACCGACACCGCCGCGAGGAGTGCCGCCACGAGTCCGAGCGCCAGCAGCGGCTCCCGGGTGACGTCGACGGCTGGCGCGTTGGGCACGTGGCTGAACGGTGAGACGTCCACGAGCCAGGTCGGGAGTCCGAGGGCGGGTCCGAACATCGGTCCGACGAACACGCACAGGACGACCAGCCCCCACGACACCCCGGTCGTCCACCGGGGCACCACCGTCACCGCGACGACGACCGCGGCGCCGAGGACCGCGATCGCGGGCAGCTGCACCAGGGCCGCGTCGGCCAGGTCGACCGCGAGCGCGCCGGTGCCCCCGAGGACCTGACCACCCGTGACGACCATCGCCATCGCGAAGACGAGCATCAGGAGGATGGCGCCGGCCGCGGCGTTGACGGCGTACGCACCGAGCCAGCGCAGACGCGTCACGGAGGTGCCGAGCACCGGCTCCAGGACCCCACCCGCCTCGTCGTGCCGCAGCCGCAGCAACAGGGTGACGACGTAGATCGCGACCGCTGTTCCTGCGATCTGCAGCATGGAGGCCCAGTAGGCGCCGACGAGGTCGGCCGCGCCGCCGAAGGTGTCGTACCACTCGGTGGCGGCTCCCTCGAGCCCCCCGATGCGCTCGCTCAGTGCTCCGAAGACGAGGCCGACCCCGAGCAGGCCGGCGGCCCAGCCCAGGAGCGCGCCGCGCTGCAGCCGCCACACCAGGCCCGCGGGTCGGACCAGCGTCGGGTGCGCGTGGCCAGGCCCGGGCCGCTCGGGCCACATCCCGCGCCCCACGTCGCGCCGTGCGACGAGGGCGCCCGCCGTGGCCACCAGGACGGTCGTCGCGCCCGCGGCGAGCCCGAGCGGCCACCACTGGTCGTCGGCGAACGGCCGCATCTGCTGGCCCCAGGCGATCGGGGACAACCACGCGGGCCACGCGCTCGTGACCCGGAGGGCTGCCGAGTCCACGGCCCCCACCACGTTGCCCAGCGCTGCGAGGGCGAAGGAGACCGCGAGGACCGCGACCGCCATCCCGGTCGCGCCGCGGGTCGTGGACGCGAGCTGGGCGGTGACCGCGGCGACGCCGGCGAAGACCGTGCCGACCAGCGCGATCGAGGCGCCTCCGACGAATGCGCCCGACACGGGCTGCCCTGCCACGACCAGGGCGACACCGAGGCCGACCGCCAGGGCGAGGTCGGCGGCCAGCGCGACGACGACGGCCGCGGCGAGCGGGGCGTGCCGCCCGGTCGCGCCCGCGGCCACCAGCTCGGACCGGCCGAGCTCCTCGGCCTGCCGGGTGTGCCGGACGACCGCGAGGATGCTCATCATGGCGGCGAGCACCGCCAGGGTCAGGGCGTCGCGGTGCAGCGCGTAGCCGCCGACGCTGGGCCCGGTGACGAGGCCGAGCACTCGCATGCCGGGGTTCTCGACCACGATCCGGGTATCGGGCTCGAGAAGCTCCGGGTGATCGGTGTAGGCGGCCTCGAACATGGCCGTCGTGGCCGCGAGGAAGACCGACAGGCCCAGCACCCAGGCCGGCAGCGTCGCGCGATCGCGCCGAGCCGCCAGTCGGACCAGCCGGAGACAACCGGTCACGCTTCTCATCGCCCTGCCCCCACCTCGGCGTCCCGCTCGCTCGACGCCGCTGGGACGTCCTGGTCGTAGTGGCGGAGGAAGATCTCCTCGAGCGTCGGCGGGGAGGTGACCAGCGACCGCACCTCGAGGTCGACGAGACGGGCGAGGACGCCGTTCAGCTCCCCGGGATCGACGCTGAAGGTCCCCCGGTCGGCGTCGACGCGGGCGTCGTGCACCCCCGGCCACCCGGCCACCGGCCCGAGCGGTGCGACCGTCTGGACGACCACCGACGTGCGGGTCAGGTGACGCAGCTCGTCGAACGTCCCGGTCTCGGCCGCCCGACCGGCCCGGATGATGGTGACGCGGTCGCAGAGCGCCTCGACCTCGGACAGGATGTGGCTGGAGAGCAGGAGGCTGCGTCCCTGCGTCCGCAGCTCCTGGACGACGTCCTGGAAGACCGCCTCCATGAGCGGGTCCAGCCCCGAGGTGGGCTCGTCGAGCAGGTAGAGCTCGACGTCGGACGACAACGCCGCGACCAGCGCGACCTTCTGACGGTTGCCCTTCGAGTAGGCACGGATCCGCTTCGTGGGGTCCAGCCGGAACCGCTCGAGCAGCTCGTCACGACGTCGCGGGTCGAGGCCTCCCCTGAGCTCCCCGAGCACGTCGATGACCTCACCACCGGTGAGGTTCGGCCAGAGGTTCACCTCGCCGGGCACGTACGCCAGACGTCGGTGCAGCTGGACGGTGTCGCGCCACGGGTCGCCACCGAGCAGCGAGACTCGGCCCTCGTCGGCGCGGAGCATCCCGAGCAGGACCCGGATCGTGGTCGTCTTGCCGGCGCCGTTGGGCCCGAGGAAGCCGTGCACCTCCCCCGCCTCCACCCGGAGGTCGAGGTGGTCGAGCGCCCGGACCCGCGGCCCGAAGTCCTTGACGAGGCCGGAGAGCGTGATCGCGGCGGTCATCGACGTCCTCCTCCCACGAGACTGTGGCGAGCCCGAACGCGCGTCTGCTTCCTCCACCACACCGCAGCGTCGGCCGGCGTGACAGGGCCGAACGTCACGCCGTGGGCAGGACGGGCCCGAGCGGCTACGAGGCGGGGTGTGCCGGACGGTTGTCGTCGCCCGTCGGGCGGCGGGTCGCCATCACCGCGGCCTGGGTCCGGCTCTCGACCCCGAGCTTGGCCAGCAGCGTCGAGACGTAGTTCTTCACCGTCTTCTCGGCCACGCCGAGGCGCTCGGCGATCTGACGGTTCGTGAGCCCCTCGGCGACGAGGCTGAGGACCTGCTCCTCCTTGGGCGTCAGGTGCTTGGTGAGCGGGTCCTTGTCGGACCCCTGCCGCAGCCGGTGGAGCACGCGGGTCGTCACCGCGGGGTCGAGCATCGACTGGCCCGCCGCCACCCGCCTCACGGCGGTCACGAGGTCGCCGCCGCTGATCTGCTTGAGCACGTAGCCCGAGGCGCCGGCGAGGATGGCCGCGAACAGCGCGTCGTCGTCGTCGTACGACGTCAGGACCAGGACCTCGATGCGCGTGTCGGCGGACCGGACCTGACGGCACACCTCGATCCCCGAGCCGTCCGGCAGCCGACCGTCCACGATCGCGACGCGGGGACGCAGCGCGGAGATCTGCTTCTCGCCCTCCACGGCCGACCCGCTCTCGCCGACCACCTCGATGCCTGGCTCGGACTCCAGGAGCGTGCGGACGCCGCGACGGACGAGCTCGTGGTCGTCGAGCAGGAACACCGTGATGGGGTCCTCCACCACCGGGACGCGAGCTTGTCCGTCCATACGGACAACCTACTCCCGCCCGGACCGGATGGCCCGGGACTTGTGGCCCGTCTTCGCCCGTGCTCGAGAGGTCTAGGCCACGCTCCTCGGGGGCAGCCGGTGCCTGTCCGCGCCGGAGACGATGCGCGCGACCCGCACGGCGGACCTGGCGCGCCACCGCCTCCACGAGCGTCGTCCCGCGGGGGGACCGACGTGGCTGCCGCTGCGTCGCCGGTCGCGCGCGCTCACCGCGACCTCCGCGGTCGCGGCACCTCGGGGACGCGCACGCCCGCCCAGGCGCGGAGGGGGGCGCGCCCACCCGACGCCGGGCGCTGGGCCAGCAGCTCCCGCGTCCTGCGCTCCGCCTCCGCGACGACCTCCGAGGTCAGGAAGCCGTCGAGCAGCGCGGCACGCACCGAGCGTGAGAACGTCCGCAGGACCGACCCCGGTGGCACGTCCCGGCGGTCGTGCACCAGCCGGTCCGCCGCCTCCCTCAGGTCCTGGTTGGTCAGGCCTGGCCACGTCAGGTCGGCCACTCCCACCATCGCGTTCGTCATGCGCGCTCCTCCCCCTGCTGCGGGACCATGCTCTCCTCCACCCCCTCCAGCGCCGGCCGCACCCGGGCGCCCCGTCCGACCCTCGTGTTCGGCAGCGCGGCGTACGGCTGCTGAGCGCCGGTGGGCGGGGCACCCGGGTGCTACCCCCGGTGCGACCTCCATAGCAGTGCAGGGCTGTGACACACGCAACGGACCAAAGTCCCAGCACGTTCGGGACGTCGTCCCGGGACGCGGCCGCCGGAGGGATTCCGGGAGGCGGGGCCGTCGACCGGGTCAGTCGCGCTCGACGAGGGGGACCCGCCAGGTGACGGTCGTGCCCGCGCCGGACCCGGAGTCGACCCTCAGCTCGCCTCCGTGGCAGGCGGCCCGCTCGCGCAGGTTGTGCAGCCCGCTCTCCAGGACCTCCGACGGCATCCCGACGCCGTCGTCGGCGACGCTCACCTCGAGCGTGTCGTGGTCGACGACCACCCGCACCTCCACCGTCGAGGCGTGCGCGTGCCGGCTGACGTTGGTCAGCGCCTCGCCCACGACCGCGAGGAGGTCCGGGGCGAGCGCGGTCGGCACGGTGCTGCGGACGGGCCCCTCGAGCCGCAGCCTCGGCCTCAGCTTCATCGTCGCGGCCGCCCGCTCGACGAGCTTCTCGACCTCGGTCTGCAGGTCGGTGGACCCCTCGAGCGTCCCGAGCGCGAAGATCGTCCGGCGGATGTCCTTGATCGTGTCGTCGATGTCGACGATGGCCTGCCGCACCCGGTGCGCCGACTCGTCGTCCGGCACGAGCCGCGCCGTGGTCTCCAGCCCGAGACCGACGCCGAACAGTCGCTGGATGACGAGGTCGTGCAGGTCCCGGGCGATGCGGTCGCGGTCCTCCAGCAGGGACATCCGCTTCCGGTCCTCCCGGCTCCTCGCGACGCGCAGGGCCAGGGCGGCCTGCTCGGCGAAGCTGGTGGGCAGGGCCGGGTCGAGGCGGCGGAAGGCGTCGATGCGCTCGGGGGTCCAGGCGAGTGAGATCACGCCCTCGATCCCCGAGCCGGACCGGAGCGGGAGGGCCATCATCGGACCGAGCCGGGGCCAGCCGGGCAGGGACGAGGGGTCGACGGCGCGCGGGTCCGTGGCGAGGTCGTCGACGGAGACCGGCACGCCCGTGCGCACCACCAGGCTCGCCAGCGACTTCTCCATGGGCAGGGCGTGCATGGCCTCCCGGTCGACGGGCGCGCCCGCCACCACCTCGAGGTGGAGCTCACGCGGATCCGACCCGCTGACGACCCAGGCGACATCGGCGCCGGACACCGACCGGGCCCGGTCGGCGATCGCCTGCAGCGCGCGGTCCGTGGGGGTGTCGTCGGAGATCAGGGACGTGATCTCGACGGTGGCGCTCAGCCAGGCCTGGCGTCGCTCGGCCTCCTCGTACAGGCTGGCGTTCTCGATCGCGACGCCCGCGGCGGCGGCCAGCGCCACCGCGACCGACTCGTCGACCTCGGTGAAGTCCTGCCCGCCCTCCTTGTCGGTGAGGTAGAGGTAGCCGTACACGTGATCGCGCGTCCGGACGGGCACGCCGAGGAACGACGTCATCGCCGGGTGGTGCTCGGGGAACCCGTACGACGCCGGGTGCTCGGCGACGTCCCGCAGCCGGAGCGGACGCGGCTCGTCGACGAGCAGACCCAGCACACCGTGTCCGGTCGGCCAGTCCCCGATCTGCGCGACCACGTCGCTGTCCATCCCGTCGTGCACGAACGTGCGCAGCGCTCGTTCGGGTCCTTCCGACAGGATCCCGAGTGCTGCGTACCTCGCGCCGACGAGGCTGCCGGCGGCGCGGACGATGCGCGTCGGCACCCCGTCGAGGGTGATCTCGGAGGCGATGGCGACCACCGCGTCGAGGAGGTTCCGGAGCCTGGCCTGCTCGTCGAGCACTCCCTGCAGGCGCGCGAGGTCCTCCCGGTGGAGAAGATCGAGGTCGACCTCCGCCAGCTCATCGTCGGACGGCGCGTCACCGCCCTCGTCGCTCGCGTCCAATCGCCCTCCCCCGACGTTGCGGCCCGCGACCCTCGAGCGTAGTGCCGGCACCTGTGCGCCGGAACCCCCGCGGGCCGCGATTCCGCCGGGGGTCGCCGGCCCTCCTAGGATGGGTCGCGCAGAGGGTTCAACGCGTCCTTGGAGGTGGGTTCGGCGCGTCGTACCGACGCACCCGAAGGACCCTCGTGACTCCCCTCGCCTCCTACCGACGACTCCTGTTGATCGCCGGCCCCACCTACGTCCTCGTGGCGTTCGTCGGGCGCCTCCCGCTGGCCATGAGCCAGCTCGGGACCCTCCTCCTCGTCTCCACCGCGACCGGCAGCTACGGCCTCGGCGGCCTCAGCGCCGGCGCCCTCGCCGTCGCCAACGCCGTCGGCGCGCCCGTGGCCGGCTCGCTGGCCGACCGGGTCGGCCAGCGCCCCGTCGTCCTCGTCCAGTCGCTGCTCGGCGCCACCGGGCTGGCCGCGCTCGTGGCCGTCGTCGGCAGCGGGTCCGCGGACGCCCTGGTCGTGGTCACCGCCGCGGCGACCGGTCTGGTCCTCCCGCAGGTCGGGCCGCTCGCGCGCGTCCGCTGGCGGCCGATGACCCGTGCGACCGGCGCGCACCAGCGTCGGCTGGTCGACGCCGCGTTCTCCTACGAGGGGGCGGCCGACGAGGCGTCGTTCGCGATCGGTCCCGCGCTGGTCGGGCTGTCCGTCGCGCTCGTCTCGCCGTCCGGCGCGCTCCTGCTCGCTGCGGTGCTCCTGGCGGTGTTCGGGTCCGCCTTCGCCCTCGACCCGTCCGCTCGCCTCGCCCACGACGCCGACCACCCGGTCGGGACCGGTCGCCTGCTGGGCGCCGCCTTCGTCGTGCTGGTCGGCGCGCAGGTCTCCATCGGCATGCTCTTCGGCGCCACCCAGACCGGCGCCACCGTCCTCGCCACCGACGCGGGCACGCCCGGCGTGGCCGGGCTGGTGCATGCCACCCTCGGCGTCGGCAGCGCGCTCGCCGGGCTCGCGACGGCGTACGTCCCCGAGCGCATCGGGCACGAGCGACGCGCGCTCGTGGCCGCATGGGCGCTGCTGGTGCTGTCCCTGCCCCTCCTCGTCGTCGACTCCCTGGCCGGCACCGCCGCGACCGTGCTGTTCCTCGGGTTCGCCGTCGCGCCCTACATGATCGCCGTCTTCTCGCTCGCCGAGCGCGTGGTGCCCCCCGCCCGCGTCGGCGCCGCGATGACGACGCTGGCCAGCGCGACCGGTCTCGGCTACGCGCTCGGCTCGAGCGTCGCCGGCCGCCTCGCCGACGCGTCCGGAGCGACGGCTGCGTTCGGTGTGACCGTCGGCGCGACGGTGCTCGCGGTCGCGCTGATGTCCACCCAGCAGCGCCGGTTGCGCACCGCGTCGGTCGCCGACCTGCCGCCGTCCACGACGCCGACGGACGTGCGTACGCCGACGCCGGTACGGGCCAGCCGGTAGGTTGGGGCATGTCCACGACGCCGCGGCACCGCGCCACTGCCCCGCTGGACGGGTCGGGTGCCTCATGCTGGAAGCAGGACCGGAGTTCGATCCCGGGCGACACCAGAGACTGACGTCTCTGCTCAGCGACGTCCTGGCGGCGCGTCGCCAGCTCGAGCGGGCCCGGCACGACCAACGGCTCGTGGAGCAGCAGGTGCTCCGCAAGCAGCTGCTCGACGCCCTCGAGGCCTACGCCGACGCCCTGGCCCTGGTGGGAGCCCCGCTGCCCCCGCGGCTGCGGACGGAGATCGACCTCTACCGGGGCCTGGGCGGGCGCGGGTGAGCTAGGCGCCCCCGCCGGTCTCCCAGACCCGCACCCAGTCGACGTACATGTGCTGGGGCAGTCGCTCCTCCTCGATCTTCGGGATCTCGTAGTTGGCGGCGATGAGGCTGAGGATGGGGAACTGCGGCACCCCGGAGACCTTGCCCCTCAGCCGTCCGGTCTCCTGGCCGTCGATCCGGAAGACGAGCATGCGGGGCGTCCACTCCACCGAGAAGACGTGGTAGTTCCTCGACCACCCGTCGCCGCGGCCGGCGAGGAAGGACCGGGAGTTCGGGATCCAGCCACCGGAGGCGATGCGTCGCTTGCCCTCGTAGCGGTGCATGAAGGAGGCCAGCCCGCCCTGCGGGTGGTGGTCGCCGAAGTACTCCGCGACGTCGATCTCCGTGCCGAGCGCCCCGGCCTGCATGCCGTCGACCGGCTGCAGCCAGAAGGCGCCGTGCTGCCCGCGGAGGCGGTGGAACTTCACGCGCGCCGCGGCGACGCCGTAGCGGAAGGCGAAGGAGTGCTGGGTGCCGATGTGCCCGTTGAGGCGGTAGGCGAACCGTCCGGCGCGCGCATCGCGCCCCTGGATCCGGCAGCGCGTCGTCGCGTCCGGGTCCCTGATCACGCTGAGCCGGACGGCGCCGCCGGCCACGCTCACCGCGCGCGGGTCGCCCTTGGCGCACGAGCGGCGGCTGCCGTGGGCGTACTCCCGGCCGCGGTGGTTCCAGACCGGGTCGAGCTGCGAGCCCTCGAACTCGTCGGTCCAGGTCGGGTCGAGCCACCGGGCGGTGCTGACGGGCGCGCTCTTGAGGGGGCTGGTCGACGACGACGCCATCGCCTTGACCCGGTAGGTCAGGGCCGTGCCGTCCACCGCGGCCGCCGCAGCGAACTGCACCCGCCCGAGCCGGTCCTGGCGCCTCGACGCGACGGCCCGCCACGAATCGCCGTCCCGCACCTGCAGCTGCACCCGTCGGCCCGGGCGGACCGGCCGGAGCGTGGCGACCACGGCGGCGCGCGCCGCGTCGGGGCTGGCGACCGCGCTGCCCTGCTGGACGACCTGGGGCAGGGCCTCGAGGCGGATCCGCTGGTGCCCGGTGGCGCGCACCGAGACGTGGGCGGGCACCTCGTCGGCGACGACCTGCTCGTCCGACGTCGAGCCGGTCGCGGACCCGGGCTGTGCCCAGGCCAGGAGGGAGGCGGGCAGCAGCAGGGCGGTCGCGGCGCAGAGGCGGAGGTTCGGCACGCGACTGTGACGCCGCCGGACCCCGGTTTGTTGTCGGGTCAGGCCCCCAGCGCGGCCGCCTCCCGGGCCAGCGCGGAGACGCGGTCCCAGTCGCCGTCGCGCAGCGCGGCGGCCGGGGTCAGCCACGAGCCGCCGACGCAGCCCACGTTGGGCAGGGCGAGGTACGACGGCGCGCTGGCGGCGGTGATGCCCCCGGTCGGGCAGAACCGGGCCGCCGGGAGCGGTGAGGCCAGCGACCTCAGGTACGCCGCTCCGCCCGAGGCCTCCGCGGGGAAGAACTTCATCTCCGAGAAACCCGCCTCGAGGACGGCCATCGCCTCGGAGACGGTGGCGGTGCCCGGGAGGAACGGGACCCCGGACCCGGCCATCTCCCCGAGCAGCCCCGGCGTCGTGCCGGGAGAGACGAGGAACTGCGCCCCGGCCTCCACCGCACGCGCGACGAGCTCGGGCGAGGTGATCGTGCCGGCGCCCACGAGGATCTCGGGCACGTCCGCGGCGATGGCGGCGATCGCGTCGAGCGCGACCGGTGTACGGAGGGTCAGCTCGATGACGGGCAGGCCGCCGGCGACGAGTGCCCGCGCGACGGGCACCGCGTGGTCCAGGTCGTCGAGCACGACGACGGGAACGACGGGCACGAGCGACAGCAGCGACCCGACGCCCTCACGGAGCGGGCTGGGCGGGGACTGGACGTCAGACGGGCTGGACAACGGGGGCCTCCTCGGTGGGGGCGGGCAGGGGACGGATGACGCTGGCGCCGGTCTCGGCGGTGCCGACGATGGCGCGGAAGCCCGAGAACAGCTCGCGGCCCGTGCCGGCCCACTCGACGTCGTGCGGCGCGCGGCCGGTGGTCTCGCGGTGCTCGAACTCGACGTCCGGGATCTCGACCTCGAGCACCCCCGCGTCGGCGTCGACGGTCACCAGGTCGCCGTCGCGCAGGCGCGCGAGCGGCCCACCGAGGGCCGCCTCCGGCGTGACGTGGATGGCGGCCGGCACCTTGCCCGACGCGCCGGACATCCGGCCGTCGGTGACGACCGCGACCCGCTGGCCGCGGTCCTGCAGCACCCCGAGCGCGGGCATCAGCTTGTGGAGCTCGGGCATGCCGTTGGCGGCCGGCCCCTGGTAGCGGACGACGGCGACGAGGTCGCGCCCGTCGAGCCGGCCCTCCGCGAAGGCGGCGAGGAAGTCGGCCTGGTCGTCGAAGACCATCGCCGGCGCCGTGACGACACGGTGCTCCGGCTTGACCGCGGACGTCTTGACGACGGCACGACCGAGCCGTCCCGACAGCATCCGCAGGCCGCCGTCCGGCGCGAACGGGTCGTCGGCCGGGCGCAGCACGTCGGTGTCGAGGGAGGACTTGGGCCCCTCCTCCCAGGTGACCTGCTCGACGTCGAGCCGCGCCTCACGGGTGTGGCGCCACAGGCCGCGGCCGGAGACCGTGAGGACGTCGTCGTGGAGGTAGCCGTGCTCGAGCAGCGTGTGCACCAGGAACGGCGTACCGCCGGCGGCGACGAAGTGGTTGATGTCCGCCGAGCCGTTGGGGTAGATCCGGGTCAGCAGCGGCACCGCGGCCGACAGGTCCGACAGGTCGTCCCACGTGAGGGTGATGCCGGCGGCCGCGGCGATCGCGACGAGGTGCATGGTGTGGTTGGTCGACCCGCCGGTCGCGAGCAGCGCGACGCAGGCGTTGACGACGGCCCTCTCGTCGACGAGGTGCCCGACCGGGGTGGGCTCGCCGCCGGCGTGGGTGATCGCGACGGCGCGGGCGCCCGCCGCCCGGTCGAGGGCCGCGCGCAGCGGGGTGCCCGGGTTGACGAACGTCGCGTCCGGGAGGTGCAGGCCCATCACCTCCATCAGCATCTGGTTGCTGTTGGCGGTGCCGTAGAACGTGCACGTGCCCTTCGAGTGGTACGACGCCGCCTCGGCCTCGAGCAGCTCCTCGCGCCCGACCTTGCCCTCGGCGTAGAGCTGGCGGACCCGCGCCTTCTCGCCGTTCGGCAGGCCGGACGTCATCGGTCCGGCCGGCACGAAGACCGTGGGCAGGTGGCCGAAGGACAGCGCGCCGATCAGCAGGCCCGGCACGATCTTGTCGCAGACGCCGAGCATCATCGCGGCGTCGAACATGTCGTGGGAGAGCGCGACCGCGGTCGACATGGCGATGAGGTCGCGGCTGAACAGCGAGAGCTCCATGCCCGCGCGGCCCTGGGTGATGCCGTCGCACATCGCGGGCACTCCCCCGGCGAACTGCGCGAGCCCGCCGGCCCGCACGATCGACTTCTTCAGCACCTCGGGGACGTCGCGGAAGGGCTGGTGGGCCGAGAGCATGTCGTTGTAGGACGAGACGATCGCGACGTTGGGCTTGCGGCCCGACCTCAGCCCCGACTTCACGGGCTCGTCGGCCGCGGCGAAGCCGTGGGCCAGGTTGGCGCAGGCCAGCCGGCCGCGCGCCGGGCCCGTGCGGATCGCGGCGTCGGTGCGGGCGAGGTAGGCGGCGCGCGTCGCGGCGCTGCGCCGGGCGATGCGGTCGGTGACCTCCGCGACCACGGGGTTGACGGGGACCTTGCGCGGGCTGGTACTCATTCTGTCTCCTGCCAGGATCGGCCGTCGCGCTCGATGAGCGTGACGGCGGCAACGGGACCGTGCGTGCCGGCCGGGTACTTCCGGGGCCGGTGCGAGGGCTGGGACCAGCGCTCGAGGATGGGGGCCACCCACGTCCAGGCGGCCTCGACCTCGTCGCGGCGCATGAAGAGGGTGGTGTTGCCGCGCACGACGTCCATGAGCAGCCGCTCGTAGGCGTCGGGCGATCGGCCGCCGAAGGCGGTGGCATAGCTGAGGTCGAGCGAGACCGGGCGAAGACGGATGCCGCCCGGGCCGGGCTCCTTGGCCGTCATGTGCAGGCGCATGCCCTCGTCCGGTTGGACGCGGATGTGCAGCCGGTTGGGCTCGGTCGGGCCCTCGCTGTGCGGGAACATCGCGTGCGGCGGCTCCTTGAAGACCACCACGATCTCCGAGACGCGCTCGGGCATCCGCTTGCCGGTGCGCAGGTAGAACGGGACACCGGCCCAGCGCCAGTTCTGCACCTCGGTGCGCAGCGCGACGAACGTCTCCGTGCTGCTGGCGTGGCCCACCTCGTCGGCGTACGACGACGCGGGGCTGCCGTCGCACAGCCCGGCGGTGTACTGCCCGGCGACGGTGTCGCGGTCGACGAGCTCGGGCGTCATCGGCCGGAGCGCCTGGAGCACCTTGAGCTTCTCGTCGCGCACGGTCTCGCGGTCGACGTAGGTGGGCGGCTCCATCGCGACCAGGCACAGCAGCTGCAGGAGGTGGTTCTGCACCATGTCGCGCAGCGCGCCGGAGCGGTCGTAGTAGGAGCCGCGCTCGCCCACGCCGATCGACTCGGACACGGTGATCTGCACGTGGTCGACCCACCGGCTGTTCCAGAGGGGCTCGAGGAAGGTGTTGGCGAACCGCGTGACGAGCAGGTTCTGCACGCTCTCCTTGCCGAGGTAGTGGTCGATGCGGAAGATGCTCGACTCCTCGAAGACGCGGCCGACCGAGGCGTTGACCTGCTGGGCGGTCGCCAGGTCGGTGCCCATCGGCTTCTCCAGCACCACGCGCGAGCGCTCCGTGACCAGGCCGGCCTCGTCGAGGTGCTCACAGATCGTCCCGAACAGCCCGGGGGCGACCGCGAGGTAGAAGACGCGGATGACGTCGTCGGAGGCGGCGCCGTCCTTGAGGCGGTCGTGCAGCTGGTGCCAGGCCGCGACGTCGGCGACGTCGAGCGTGACGTGGTGCAGCCGGTCGAGCAGCCGCTCGACGACCGCGGCGTCGAGGTCCTCGGCCACGACGTGCTCGCGCAGCGCGTCGGCCACCAGGGCGCGGTAGCCGTCGTCGTCGACGTCGGCGCGCGAGACGCCGATGACGCGGAAGCCCTCGGGCAGCTGCCCGTCGCGGTCGCGCAGGTACAGCGCCGGGAGGAGCTTGCGCAGGGCGAGGTCGCCGGTGCCACCGAAGACGGTGAAGTCGCAGGCGTCGACGGGAGTGATCGAGTCCATGGCGACTCACCGTACGGACGCTTCCGCCTCGATGCAACGCAACTTACGTCTTTTCAAGACATATTTCTCCTGTCACAATCGGCGCACCATGTCGCAGACCTCGCCTCCCCCGCCGGTCCTGCCGGCGGCGACCGCCGGCGAGGTCCTCGCGCTGATCCGCTCCGGCCAGGCGGCCACCCGCGGCGCGCTCGCCCGGGCGACGGGGCTCTCCCGCACCGCCGTCAACGCCCGCCTCACCGCGCTCGCCGACGCCGGCCTCGTGCTCGAGGGCGCGGAGGAGTCGGCGACCGGCGGGCGCCCCGCCACGACGCTCGTCCTCAACAGCGCGGCCGGGCTGGTGCTCGGGGTCGCCGTCGGCCGCAGCCGCTCCCAGCTCTCGGTGTGCGCGCTGGACGGCACCGAGCTCGCCTCGGTGAGCCTGGACCAGGAGACCGGCCAGGGACCCGACGTCCTCATGCCGCTGGTGGTCCACCACCTCGACCGGATGCTCGACGAGCTCGGCCGGAGCGGGGACGACGTGCGCGGGGTCGGCATGTCCCTCGCCGGCACGGTCGACCCGGCGCAGGCGATGAGCGTCGACTCCCCCGCCCTGACCGGGTGGGACGGCGTCCCGCTAACGCCCTACCTGCGGGAGGTCACCGGCGCGCCGCTCACCCTGGACGACGACATGCGGGTCATGGCGCTCTCGCAGATGCCGACGGCGGGGGCCGATGTCGCTCCGACGGTCCACGAGCACGACGAGGCGCTCGTCCTCAAGGCGTCGACGGGCATCGGCCTCGCGATCGTCGCCGACGGACGCCTGGTGCGCGGCCACCGCAACGCCGCCGGCCAGCTCGGCCACGTCAAGGTCCCGGCGGCGGAGGGGCTGCGCTGCCGCTGCGGCGAGACCGGCTGCCTGGAGACGGTGGCGAGCGGCTGGGCGCTCGTCGAGCAGCTGCGTGCAGCGGGCGACGACGTCCACCACGTGCGCGACCTGGTCGCCGCCGCGGGGCGGGGCAACGGGCGGGCGCGCGCCGTCGTGCGCGACTCCGGCCGCCACATCGGCGAGGCGTTGGCGGCGACCGTCACCGTGCTCAACCCGCGCACCGTGGTCGTGGGCGGCGACATGGCCGGTGCCTTCGACACGTTCTCCGCCGGGCTGCGGGAGGGCGTCTTCAGCGCCACCACGGCCCTCGCCGGGCGCGACCTGCAGGTCGTCCCCGCGGCGTACGGCGACCGGGCCGGCCTGGTCGGCTGCGTGCGGCTCGCCCTGGACTCGGTGCTCTCGCCCCGCGCGGTCGACACCGCGCTCGCCCGGCAGTCCTTCCGGGCGTGACGCACGTGGTCGTTCGCGGCCCCCGGCGCACCTGAGGGGCGTACGCTGTCGCGGACGAACCATGCCGCCCCCGTTGGGCCGTGACCAGCGTAGGAGTACGAGCATGCCCGGTGACCGAGACGTCGACACTGTCGCGGGCGCCACCGCGTCCGTCCACGCACAGAGCGGCGCCGCGGCGACGCTGGAGGAGATCGTGCTCCAGGCCCAGCGGTGCCTGCCGGAGTTCGAGCACGTGAGCGTGTCGAGGATCCACGGTGACGGATCCCTGGAGACCCTCGCCGCCGGCTCGGACCTGGCGCGCGCCTTCGACGAGGTCCAGTCGAGCTCGCACGAGGGACCGTGCGTCGACGCGTCGGAGGACGAGCTCGTCGTGGTGCGCGACGCGCGGCACGAGCAGCGCTGGCCGACCTACATCGCGAAGGCCGCCCGGCTGGGGCTGCTGTCGCAGATCGGCGTGCGGCTGCACAGCGACGCCAAGGGCGTCCTGTGCCTCAACCTGCACTCCACCTCCTCGCCCGGGGTCGACCCGGGGTCGATCGGCGTGGCCGAGCACTTCGGCATCCACGCAGGGCTGGCGCTCGGCCACGTGCTCGAGACCGAGCACCTCGCCACCGCGATCGGCACCCGGACGCTGATCGGCGCCGCCGTCGGCATCGTCATGGAGCGCTACGGCATGAGCCAGCAGGCGGCCTTCGGCTACCTGACCCGCCTGGCCAGCACCCAGAACCGGAAGGTGCGCGTCGTCGCCCTCGACGTCGTCGACTCCGTCGGGACGACCCCAGGCCGCGCCGAGCCCGTCCCCGCGGGACTGGACGTGGCGTCGGGGACCGCCGCCGAGGTCCCCACCCCCTGAGCGTCCCTGCCCTGTCCCGGGCATGCCGTCGCCCGCCCCCGGGTACCGCCGGTCGGTGGAGCCCATCCCCGAGACCATCGCCGCCCTCGACGAGCTCGGTGCACAGCTGGACGACTCCACCCTGGTCCCCGGCCTCGTCGCCACCGCCGACAGCGCGCGCAAGGTGGCTCCCGGGCTGGTCGGGGTCAGCGTCGCCTCCCGCCGGCTCGACGTCACCTTCACCCTCGTGGCCACCGACGACGAGATCGCGGCCCTCGACGCGGTGCAGTACGTCAGCAGCGGTCCGTGCGTCGACGCCATCGACCTCGGGCACGGCATCGCGACGTCGCCCGCAGGGCTGCTCAGCGAGTCGCGCTGGCGGGACTTCGCCCGGGCGAGCGCTGCGGCAGGGGTGCACAGCACCCTGACGCTCCCCGTCGTGGCGGCCGACGGAGAGGTCGTGGCGACCGTCAACCTCTACGGCCGCACGGCCGACTCCTTCGAGGGCAGGCACCAGCAGCTGGCCGACGCGTTCGGCGCATGGGCGCCGGGGGCGGTCACCAATGCCGACCTGTCGTTCTCGACCCGACGCGCGGCGGAGGAGGCGCCGGGCCTGCTCCGGGAAGCGGCGATCGTGGACGCCGCCACGGGCATCATCGCGGCCCAGCGCCGCATCCCGGTCGACCAGGCCCGGGCGCAGCTCGAGGAAGCGGCGCGGCGGGCCGGCATCCCGGTCACCCGGCTGGCCCGCGTCGTCGTGGGGCTCCACGACGAGTGACGGCGGGCTCGCCCGGGTGGCGGCCGGCGAAACGGGGATCGGCCCGGTCGGCCGGTAGATTCGCGCGGTGCCCGACACCCGCCCCCGCCGTACCTTCGCCGTCATCAGCCACCCCGACGCCGGCAAGTCCACCCTCACCGAGGCCCTCGCCCTGCACGCGCGGGTGATCACCGAGGCCGGCGCGGTGCACGGCAAGGGCGACCGGCGGGCGACCGTGTCGGACTGGATGGCGATGGAGAAGGCGCGCGGCATCTCGATCACGTCGGCGGCGCTGCAGTTCGTCTACCGCGACCACGTGATCAACCTCGTCGACACCCCCGGCCACAGCGACTTCTCCGAGGACACCTACCGCGTGCTCTCCGCCGTCGACTCCGCGGTGATGCTGGTCGACGCGGGAAAGGGGCTGGAGCCCCAGACGCTCAAGCTCTTCAAGGTCTGCGCGCTGCGCGGCATCCCGGTGATGACGGTCATCAACAAGTGGGACCGGCCGGGCCTGTCGGCGCTCGAGCTGATGGACCTCATCCAGGACAAGATCCGGCTGCGGCCGACCCCGCTCACCTGGCCGGTGGGCGAGGCCGGGGACTTCCGCGGCGTGCTGGACCGGCGCACGGGCGAGTTCGTGAAGTACACCCGCACCGCCGGCGGTGCCACCCGCGCTCCCGAGCGGCGGATGGCGGCCGACGAGGTCGAGGAGGCCGACGCCGTCGCCTGGGCGACAGCGGTCGAGGAGCACGAGCTGCTCGAGCTCGACGAGGCCGACCACGACCAGGAGCGCTTCCTCGCCGGCGAGACGACGCCGGTGATGTTCGCCTCCGCCCTCCAGAACTTCGGCGTCGCCCAGCTGCTCGACCTGCTCCTCGACATCGCGCCCGACCCCAGCCCCACCGAGGGGATCGACGGCTCGGTGCGCCGGACGGGCGACGACTTCAGCGCGTTCGTCTTCAAGGTGCAGTCGGGCATGAACAACGCCCACCGCGACCGGCTCGCGTACGCCCGGGTCGTGTCGGGCACCTTCGAGCGCGGGATGGTCGTGACCCACGCCGGCAGCGGACGGCCGTTCGCGACGAAGTTCGCGCAGTCGGTCTTCGGCCGCGACACCGCCGCCGTGGAAAGCGCCGAGCCCGGCGACATCATCGGCTTCGTCAACGCCCAGGCCCTGCGTGTCGGCGACACCGTCTACGTCGGTGACCCGATCGAGTACCCGCCCGTCCCGAGCTTCGCGCCCGAGCACTTCGTCACCGCCAGCGCCGGCGACATCGGCCGCTACAAGCAGTTCCGCCGGGGCATCGAGCAGCTGGACCAGGAGGGCGTGGTGCAGGTGCTGCGCTCGGACCTCCGCGGCGACCAGAACCCGGTCCTCGCCGCCGTCGGCCCCATGCAGTTCGAGGTCGTCGAGGACCGGATGACCAACGAGTTCAACGCGCCGATCCGCTTCTCGCGGCTCGACTACCAGGTCGCCCGGCGCACCGACGCGGACGGGGCGGCCGCCCTCGCGGGCAAGCGCGGCGTCGAGGTGCTCGAGCGCAGCGACGGCACGCGCATGGCCCTCTTCGTGGACCAGTGGCGCGCGCAGGTCACCGCCCGCGACAACCCGGACATCATGCTCGAGGCGCTGCCCGCCGGTGGAGGCTGACGGTCCGGTCGTCCCCGACCGCCGCGTATCGTCGAAGGAGTGACCTCGGCACCCACCCTCGTCCTCGACGGCCGCTTCGCCCGCGAGCTGCCCGAGCTGGCCCTGCCCTGGCAGGCCGCCGAGACCCCGGAGCCGCGGGTCCTCGCCCTCAACGAGCCGCTGGCCTCCGAGCTCGGCCTCGACCCGGGCTGGCTGCGCGGCGACGGCGTGGGGCTGCTCACCGGCACCCGGCTTCCCGAGGGGGCGACGCCGGTCGCGCAGGCCTACGCCGGCCACCAGTTCGGCGGCTACTCCCCGCGACTCGGCGACGGCCGCGCCCTGCTGCTCGGGGAGCTCGTCGACGACTCCGGGCAGCTGCGCGACCTGCACCTCAAGGGCTCCGGGCGCACGCCGTTCTCCCGCGGCGGTGACGGCCTGGCCGCGGTCGGGCCGATGCTGCGCGAGTACGTCGTCAGCGAGGCGATGCACGCCCTCGGCATCCCGACCACCCGCAGCCTCGCCGTCGTCGCGACCGGCCGACCGGTGCAGCGCGAGACCGTGCTGCCCGGGGCCGTGCTGGCCCGGGTCGCGAGCAGCCACCTCCGCGTCGGGACCTTCCAGTACGCCCGCGCCACCGACGACCTCGACCTGCTCCGGCGCCTCGCCGACCACGCGATCGCGCGCCACCACCCCGCGGCCGCCGAGGCGGAGCACCCCCACCTCGCGCTGTTCGAGTCCGTGGTCGCCGCCCAGGCCGCGCTGGTCGCGCGGTGGATGCTCGTCGGCTTCGTCCACGGCGTGATGAACACCGACAACATGACCATCTCCGGCGAGACCATCGACTACGGGCCGTGCGCGTTCATGGACGCCTTCGACCCGGCGACGGTCTACAGCTCCATCGACACCGGCGGCCGCTACGCCTTCGGCAACCAGCCCGTCGTCGCGGAGTGGAACCTGGCCCGCCTCGCCGAGGCGATCCTCCCGCTCCTGGCCGACGACCAGGACGCGGCGGTGGCCGTCGCGGTCGAGTCGCTCGGCGCCTTCCGCGACCTCTACTCCTCCGCCTGGTCGGCCGGCATGCGCACCAAGCTCGGCCTTGCCGACGACGTCGACCGCGCCGAGGCGCCGTCCCTCGTCGGCGACCTCGTCGGGCTCCTCCAGGCCGACCACGTCGACCACACGTCGTTCTTCCGGGCCCTCGGTGCCGCCGCGCGCGGCGACGCGGAGCCCGCGCGCGGGATGTTCCTCGACCTCGCCGGCTTCGACGCGTGGACCGCCCGCTGGCTCGCCCTGTCGCCGGACGCCGACGCGATGGACCGCACCAACCCGGTCTACGTGCCTCGCAACCACCTCGTCGAGGAGGCGCTCGACGCGGCCACGGACGGCGACCTCGCGCCGCTCACCCGGTTGCTCGAGGCGGTCTCGGCGCCGTACGACGAACGCCCCGGCCTCGAGCGCCACGCCGAGCCCGCGCCCGACTCGTTCGGCGCCTACACGACCTTCTGCGGCACCTAGCGCGTCGAAGCGCTCGGGAACACCCGCCGCGGGTGGGGTGCATCCGCCTTCCCGGGCGCAGCATCGGAGGGGTCATCAGTACGCCACCCCGGGAGGAGTCCGGACATGCGACCTCGAACGGGACGAGACGTCACCCGCCCGCCACGGCGGCGGAGGCGACCCGGGCTCGCCCTGGCCGCGTTGGTCGTCGGGCTGCCGGTGGTCGCGTCAGGGTGCGGCGCCTCCGACGACGACTCGGGCAGCGAGCCCACCGCGGCCGAGTCGTGGGCCGCCGACGTGTGCTCGACCGTCGGCGCCTGGACCACCACGATCACGGACGCCCGGACGACGCTGAGCACCCCGCGCGACCTCAGCGTCGACGAGATCGAGTCGACCTTCGCCGAGGTCCGCAGCGCCACCTCGACGCTGGTGGACGAGCTCGGCGACCTCGGCGCGCCCGACACCGAGGCGGGTGACGAGGCGCAGAAGCGGATCGAGTCACTGTCCGACCAGATGCACGAGCAGGCTGACATCGTGCAGGACGCGTCGGGCGACCCACCGCAGGGCATGAGCGAGCTGCTCACCCGCGTCTCCACCGTCAGCGGCGCCGTGGCGCAGATGATCGCGGACGCACAGTCCGCCATCGCCGACCTCCGCGCCTTGGACGGCGCCCAGGAGCTCGAGGACGCCTTCGCCGGCACGACCTCGTGCCAGGACCTCAAGGGCTGACCTCCGGTCCTCGACCGAGGACGCCGTTCTGCTGTCAGCGGAACGCCGTGCCACCGGACCGGAGGCGTGGTTACTGTCGACGGCATGGGTGAGGTCGTGCGGTTCCCGGTCCAGCAGGCAGACGCGCCCCCGGCGCCCGAGCGCCTGTGGCGCGAGCTGGTCGGCGAGGAGCTCCATCGCGAGCGAGCGGCCCGCGGGGAACGGCTCAAGGACGTGGCAGACCGCGCCGGGGTGTCCGTGCAGTACCTCTCCGAGGTCGAGCGCGGGCTCAAGGACCCCTCGTCGGAGATGCTGCAGGCCATCGCCGGTGCCCTCGACCTGAGTGTCCGGCGACTCGCGGTGCGGGCCGGGCGTCCGGACGCCCTGGCCCTGGCCGCCTGACGCCTCAGGCCCCTCAGCTGAGCGCCGGCGCCTGCTCGCGCAGGACCGTGTCGACGAGCCCGTAGTCCACCGCGGCCTCGCCCGGCAGCACGAGGGTGCGGTCGGTGTCCTGCCGGATCTGCTCGGGCGTGCGCCCGGTGTGCTGGGCGAGCACCTCCTCGAGCAGCAGCCGCACGCGCGCCACCTCGTCGGCCTCGAGGATCAGGTCGGGGATGGTGCCGCGGCCCTGGGTGGCGGGCTGGTGCAGCACCACCCGTCCGTGCGGGAGGATCGCGCGCCGACCGGGCGCTCCCCCGGCGAGCAGGACCGCCGCGGTCCACGCGGCCTGCCCGACGCACACGGTCTCCACCGGTGGCTTCACGAACTGCATCGCGTCGTAGATCGCGAGCATCGCGGTGATCGAGCCGCCGGGTGAGTTGACGTACAGGCTCATCGGGACCTCGGGGTTCTCCGAGGAGAGGTGGAGCATCTGCGCGATGACCGCGTTGGCGACGCCGTCGTCGATCTCGGTGCCGAGGTAGATGATCCGCTCCGAGAGCAGCCGCGAGTAGAGGTCGAGGGTGCGCTCGCCGCGCGGCGTCTGCTGGACGACGTACGGGATCGTGTAGCTGCTCATCGCGCACCTGCCAGTCCCACCGCGCGCGTGCGCGCCGGTGTCACGTGGTCGACCGAGCTGATCACCTGGTCGACGAAGCCGTACGCCCGGGCGTCCTCGGCGCTGAACCATCGGTCGCGCCGCGAGTCGCGCTCGACGGTCGCACGGTCCTGGCCGGTGTGCTCGGCGATCAGGCCGAGGACGGTGTCGCGGGTGTGGCGCAGGTCGTCGGCCTGGATCTCGATGTCGACGGCGGTGCCGCCGATGCCGGCGGAGCCCTGGTGGAGCAGCACGCGGGAGTGCGGCAGCGCGTACCTCTTGCCGGGGGTGCCGGCCGAGAGCAGGAACTGCCCGGCGCTCGCGGCCATGCCCATGGCGAGGGTGCTGACGTCGTTGGGGATCAGCCGCATGACGTCGTGGATGGCGAGCATCGACGACACCGAGCCGCCGGGTGAGTTGATCCAGAGGCTGATGTCGGCGCGCGGGTCCTCGGCGGACAGGAGCAGGAGCTGGTGCATCAGGCGGTTGCCGTTGCGCTCGCCGAGCTCCTCGCCGAGGACGACGATGCGCTGGTGCATCAGCCGCCGGACGAGCTCGTCCTCGATGCGTTCGGAGGTGGTGTGGGTGGTCATGCCGCCAGCGTGGCGCGCCGTGGGGCGTCACCACAGGGCGTTCTGCCGGGGGCGGATCCGCTGACGGCGGACCGCGGCGAGCGACTCAGCCCCCCGCGCCCGAGGTGTCGCAGAACGAGTGGTGCTCGTGGGCGACGACCCACCGTCCGCCCTCGCGCCGCAGGCCCAAGGTCAGCCGCAGCCGCTGCTCGGGCCGCTCGGCGAGCTCCTCGGGCGTCCCGCAGCGGAGCAGCGCGAAGGCGTACGCGACGTCGTCGCCCGCCTCGACCTCGAGCTCGTCGATCTCGAACACCGCACCCGAGCGCTGCCACTCGAAGAACGGCGGCCACGTCTCCTTGTAGGCCTCGATGCCACGGACGCCGCGGTGCGGTGGCGGCACGTCGAACATGACGATGTCGTCGGCATGGTCGGCCACGACGGTGCCGAGGTCTCCCCCGTGGACGGCGGCGGCCCACCGCCGGACCAGCTCGCGGACCTGCTCGTCGTCCGGCACTGGACCTCCCTCGCGGGTCGTCCGGACCCTGCTGGGTCGGGCCCGGGATCGACCCATCGCACAGCCCGGGAGGCGTGCGCGTCAACCCGCACACGCCGGCAGGGCTAGCGTGGGCGGGTGACCGACGACGAGCTCCGTCGCGCCGCCGACGCGGCGATGCTGCCGATCGTGACGTCGCTGGCGCCCGCGGGCGTCCTCGACGCCCACTGGCTGCCTGACCGAGGGGGCGACCCCGTCGTGTGGATCCGGGTGCAGAGCGAGGCGGGCCGCGTGGCGGTGCAGTCCTACAGCTGGGTGCTGCCGCAGGTGCAGGTCATCCTGTCGCGCCTCGGGCTGCCGTCGGAGAAGGTCATGGCCCTGCGGCTCGAGATCACGTCCGTCGAGGCCGAGGACCACCTCTTCGGCGACTGACCGCCGACGCGGGCGACCCCGGCCCTCGACCGGGCGTCTGCTGCAATACCTGCATGCACCCAGGCCCTCCCTGTCACCACGCCGGCTGATGGCGCTGCTCGACCGCTGCGCCGGCCTCCTCGTCACCGCCGCCCCCGGCACCGGCAGCACCGCCCTCATCGATGCCCTGGTCTCCCAGCGCGGGGCGACCGAGGTGGTGGGACGGGAGCAGGCCCGCGAGCTCGGCGTGGACGCGAAGCACGCGACCGTGCGGCAGCTCGTCGACGCCGGTGCCGTGGACGCCGGGCACGGGATGCGGATCGTGACGACCACCCGCAACCCCTTCGACTTCTACGTCGCCGAGCACACCCGCACCCGGACGCGGTGGGTGCACGAGCTGCGTCGTCCCGACTCGTGGGTCCACGACGTGCCGGGCGCCGTCGACCGCATCGTCGACGCGGTGACGCTCGACTTCGACGCGTGGCTCGAGCGTGCCGTCGGCACCCCGGTCCGGCCGTCGAGGATCAACCGGGGCCACGTCGTCGAGGCGGACGTGGTGCTGCGCATGGAGCACCTCGAGGCCGACCTCGCCGAGCACCTCGGCCTCGAGCTGGCCGTGCCGCGCACCAACGTCACCGACCGCGAGCGCGCCTACTGGCGCTCGTACTCCGTCACGAGCCGACGCCTGGTCGCCGAGGCCCATGCCGAGGACCTGGAGCGGTTCGGCTACTGCTTCTGACCGGGCGCGCCCCCGGCACCCGCCTCACCGGCGCCGGATGCGGATCGGCCCCTTGGCGGTCGAGGGGTCGACGACGTGGCCACCCTGGGTGATCTCGACCTCGCCCCGGTCCACGAGCCGCCTCGCCGCGCGTCGCGCGGGCTCCATCAGCTCGCGCCACGAGTCCTCCTCGCCCACCGCCCGCGCGGCGTCGGACGGGCAGATCGTCGACGTACGCGCCCTCTGGGCGAGCAGGTCGAGGATCGTGTCCTCCAGCTTGCGGTCGACGTCCGACACGCCCCGCCGGCGGCAGGCCGTCGAGCAGTAGCGCACGTCGTCCCAGCTGCGCTCCCACTTCTTGCGCCACTCGATGGTGCGACCGCACGACTGGCAGGTCTTCGACTCGGGGGGCATGCTCCCCAGTGTGCCGCGCCGCACCAGCCGGCCCTGTGACCCTTCCCTCAGCGGGTTCTCGCGCGGCATAGCCGGGCCCGTCCGGTGGTTGTGCCCGGCGTACGTCCCACAGGCAACAGGCAGAACAGCGACGGAAGGAAGTCCCATGCGCGCACTCGTCCAGCCCAGGTTCGGCGACCCGGCCGAGGTCCTCTCGGTCCAGGAGGTGCCGGACCCGGAGCCCGGTCCCGGCCAGGTCCTCGTGCGGGTGCTGCTCTCGCCGATCCACAACCACGACCTGTGGACCGCCCGCGGCAGCTATGGCTTCAAGCCGGAGATGCCTGCCCGCGCCGGCACCGAGGCGGTCGGTGTCGTCGAGGCGCTCGGCGAGGGCGTCGAGGGCCTCGAGGTCGGCCAGCGGGTCGCCACCGGCGGCAGCTTCGGGGCGTGGGCGGAGCTGATCGTCGCCCCGGCCGCCGGGCTCGTCCCCGTGCCGGACGGCATGAGCGACGAGGCCGCCTCCCAGCTGGTGTCGATGCCGTTCAGCGCCATCGCCCTGCTCGACTTCCTCGAGGTGTCCGAGGGTGACTGGATCGTCCAGAACGCCGCCAACGGCGCCGTCGGCCGCCTCCTGTCGCAGCTGGCCGAGGCCCGCGGCGTCCACGTCCTGGGTCTCGTACGCCGCGCCGACGGCGTCGCCGAGCTGGCGGAGCAGGGCATCGAGCAGGTCGTCGCGACGGACGACGACGGCTGGCGCGACCGCGTGAGAGAGATCGTGGGCGACGCCCCGATCGTCGCGGGCGTGGACTCCGTCGGCGGCTCGTCCGCCGGCGACGTCGTCTCGCTCCTGGCCGAGGACGGCGTGCTCGTGGTCTTCGGCGCGATGGCCTCGCCGACGATGGAGATCGGGTCGGGCGACGTGATCTTCAAGCAGGTCGTGATCAAGGGCTTCTGGGGCAGCAAGGTCTTCGCCGCGATGTCGCGCGAGAAGCGCGGCACCCTGATGGGCGAGCTGGTCTCCGGCATCGGGTCGGGAGCGCTCACGCTCCCGGTCGAGAAGGTCTACGGCCTCGACGAGATCGCCGACGCCGCGCGCGCGAACGGCGAGCCCGGCCGTCGCGGCAAGATCCTGCTGCGCCCGTGACGCACCGGCCGTGATCCCCGGGACCGGCCGCCCCGGCCCCTAGGCTGGGCCGGCCGGTCGACGGCACTACCGAGGGAGAACGATGGGTCGAGCGCTGGGCGGTTCACTCGCGGCTGCGGTGCTGCTGCTGACGGCCTGCGGGACCGACGCCTCCCCCACCGCGGCGAGCGACGCGTCCACGACGTCGCCCGACCGGTCGGCATCCTCCGGGAACGCGGCCTCGACCCCGTCGGACACCCCCTCGGCGTCCGCGTCAGCGGAGACGGCGCCCGCGACGCCGGCCGCGCCGCCGCCCGCACCCGACGGTCCCCCGTTCCCGGAGTCGACCGACCCGCAGACGGCGGAGCCGGAGGGCGACTGGGACCTCCAGCTGGTCGACGTACGCCTGGGCGAGCACGACGGCTTCGACCGCGTCGTGCTGGAGCTCAGCGGCACCACCGTCCCCGGCTGGGGCGTGGCCTGGAGCAAGGAGGCCGTCGCAGACGGCAGCGGCGACGTCGTCCCGCTGGAGGGCGACCGCGTGCTGACCATCAGCGCGTCCGGCACCGCCATGCCCGAGCCCGGCTCGTTCGAGGTCCCGGCACGGCTCGGGCCGGCCGGGTCCGTGGCCGAGGTGCAGGTCACCGGCTGGTTCGAGGGCTACACCCAGGTCTTCGCGGGCGTCGAGGGCGCCGAGCGACCGTTCCGGGTCTTCACGCTGACCGACCCGCCGCGCCTCGTCGTCGACATCGCCGACGCCGCCGACTAGGCGAGGTGCGGGGGTCTTCAGGTAGGTCCCGAGGTGGGCGCGCGACCTGGCCGACCACCGCGTCCAGGGCCCGCACCTGCTGTTCGGGTGGCACAACACCCACTGATCCAGGTCTGGTCAGGGGACGAAGGTCATGAGCTGCACGAGTTCCCCGCCGTCGTACGCCGGATCACCGGTCTCCACGAAACCCGCCGCCCGCCATGCGTCGATCGCCCGCGTGTTGTCCAGCGCCGGGTCAACGGTGAGCGGCACCCATCCGGCGGCGGTCAGCTCCTCGGCGAGCGCTCGGCCCGCAGCCGAGCCCACTCCTCGACCTTGGGCGTGGGCAGCGATGAACATGTCGATGCCGCACCGGTCGGACCGCTGCCATGCTTGGGCGTACCCGACGGGGCCCCCGCGGTCGCAGACGACGTAGGCGACCACCTGCGGGGAGCGACGGCCCGTGTACGAGGCACGGACCTCGTCGACGTCGATGGCCCGCCCACCCCACCGCCGATGCACCTCGGGTGCCTGCGTCCACCCGGCGATGGTCTCGGCATCATCGTCCTGTGCGAGCCGCAGACGCACCCCCGCGGCAGCCTCGACGGCGTGCGGGAACGGTCGGTGCTGGTCCACGGGCCCGACGGTATCGAGGCCCGGACGTGCCTGTGGCCCCGCCAACCTGGTGGGTGGCGGGGTGTGGGGCGGGGTCATGGTCGGCGAGGTCGCGGGATAGCGGGCGGGTCGGGCGGCTCGGCAGGATCGATCGGGCTGGTGCCGGTCCGGTCGCGTCGGTAGCGATGGCCGTGGGGGCTGGTCCACTTGAAGCAGCCTGGCTCGACCATCCGGTAGGTCCAGGCGGTGTGGGTCTTCAGGCGGTGGTGGAACCGGCACAGGCAGGCGAGGTTCCACGTCGCGGTGGGTCCGGGTTGGGGACGGCCCTCGGCCTCCGCGTCGTGGTCGTACTCGATCACGTGGTCGACGTCGCAACCGCGTGCGGGACGGGTGCACCACGGGAACACGCAGGTGCGGTCCCGGAGAATGACCTGCTCGCGGATCCGGTCGGGGACCTCGTACGCGGGAGTGAACAGCTGGGCGTTGAGGTCGATGACGGGCTTGACGGTGACCTTGGTGCGGGAGTCGGCGCACCAGTCCTTGACCTGCTCCAGCAGCACGAGGCGCTGGCCCTCCTCCATCCGCCCGGTCGGACCGAACACGGTCGCCTCGCCCGAGAAGCCGGCGTCGAAGTGCGCGTGGAGGACGACCTCGCGGGCGACGGGAAGCCCGTCAGCGGCGCGGGCGCTGCCCTGACCGCTCGCGTGGAGGTCGAGGGCGGTCTGCGTCCTGGCCAGGTCGCCGAGGGCTGCGGAGCGGCGGGCCCCGAGCGGCGCCTGGGAGCCGAGGGCCTTCAACGTGGCGGCGCCGTGGGCGAGTGCCCGGTCGAGGTCGACGGCGTCGGCGATGTCGAGCTCGGCCTCCAGCCGCATCGTCCCGGCGAAGTGCACGTCCTCGTCATGGATCGTCACGTGCCGCGGGTCAACCGACAGGTAGCCGTCCTCCGGGTCCGCGGCCGGATCCGCTTCGGCGAGGTCGAAGCGTTTGATCGCCTCGGCGACGAGCCGGTCGAGCTGCGTCGCCCCGACCTTCCCCGCCACGGCGGCCACCTGCGCGTCCACGAACCCCGCCGCCTCCTGGGTCAGCGCGGGCGTCGCGTGGATCGTGACCTCCGCGACCGACCGGGCCCGCCACGCCGGCACACGCCCGGCCTGGACCAGCGCCCACAACCGCGGAAGCCGGTGGCGCAGCTCGAGGGCGTGGCCGACGAGCTTCTTCGCCGCCGTCGTCGACACGCCCAGCACGCCACCGAGCTCGGCGAGGCAGAACTCCGCCACCAGTGGCGCGCCCTCACCCGCGATGGGCTCCTCGTGCTCGGACCCTGGCACCGTGAAGGCCGCGGCCGAGTGGATCGACTCCGGCGGGTGCAGGTCCGCCCACTGAGCCGCGAGCACCAGCTGGTCGGCCGCCGCGCGCTCCTCCTCGGCGCGACGGTCGTGGATCGCGCGCAGCAGGTTGGAGGCGGTGAGGTCCTCGACCCCACCTGCTTCGCGCTCTGCCAGCGTCTCGATCATGTGTTCGAGTCTATCGACGACCACCGACAACGCCCCGTGCGACGGTCCAGGGGCGGAGTGCCAAGATGGCGACGAGAGAGCTGGATACCCACCGTGTTTCCAGAGAACGCGGGCGCGGCTGCCCTGCATCCCCCTCAGCCGAACGCCCACCGAGCGCGAGATACCGCGCCGCGTCGACGACGGCGATCACGTTGCCAGCTTCACGCCGGACGTCGTCGGACCTGCCCACGTCACCTGCGCTTGTGGCCCGCCGATGGCGTACCCCGTGTGACACCCCGGTGGATGTACTGACGGCATCGCGTAGGTCGACCTGGGGCCGCACTCATCGAAGAAGATCCGCACGTTCGACGCCGCCGTCCGGCCCGGACGCTTCGGGACCGAGGTATCGAAGGGCCGTGCGCAGGTTGTCCTCCGCCGCACCTTCAGCGTCGAGTCGGAGCCAGTCATGCTCGGGATGGACCAGCTGCTTCTGCCAAGCTTCAAGCGTCGCCTTGGGCGTGCCGAACTCCCAGTCAGTTCCGGGAACGGGGGTTGTTGCCGATGCCACTTGCGAAACTCTGGGCGACCGTTCGTCGAGGCGACCGAGCACGACCGACCAGTCTCGAACCCACAGCTCGATGAACGCGTAGCGAACCCCGAGGGCGCCAGCCTTTCGGCGACCGGAATCCAGCAGTTGCTGATACCTGCACGGTGAGTCCAGGACAACCGTCCGACCTTGCTCCAACAGGTCCTGGGCGAGCGCCAATGCCGCGTCGTACGTCACGGGTCCTGCGGCTGCTACCGGTACGCCAGAACCGACGATCGAACTCTTCAAGACGTCTGTGTCGACAACCACGAAGCCTGTGGCCTCCGCGATGGATCTCGCGAGCCTGGTCTTGCCTGACCCCGGCACACCGGAGAGTTGAACAAGCACACTTGAACCTATCCGCCCGGGCGACGTATGCCCCCTCCACGCCATGGGACGACCCTGGCCCGGTTCAGCGCTCGCACCGGAGCTCGCGCTCCGCGACGCAGCGGTCGCGCCCTCGCGCACCGTCCACGCTGTCGCGACCGTTACCGCCCACGATCACGTCGTCGCCGCTGTCGCCGTCAAGGGTGTCGGACCCGGGGCCACCGGTCATCGTGTCCTTCCCTGGCCCACCGCCGTAGAGGTCGCCGCTGTAGTCGTAGCTGCCCGCACCGTCGGCCACGTCGTCGCCGCGGCCGCCGGCGATGGTGTCGTCACCCGGGTTTCCGCGGAACAGGTCACGGCCCGCGCCGCCGATCAGCCGGTCGTCGCCGAGGCTTCCGCTGAACTCATCGTCGCCGGGGCCCCCGAAAGCGGTGAGCCGCTGGGGGCAGGAAAAGAAGTAGGTGTCCCAGTGATCCTCGTCGGTGGCGAACGAGAGCTTGTCGTCACCGGCAAGCCCCCGGACGGTGGACCGGCACGCGACCGACCTGAGCTCATTGTCCGGGGCGGTGCCGGTCATGCTGACGTCCGGCGCCATGAGCAGGGCGTCCTCCCACCCCTGGGCGGCGAGTGTGGCGTCTCCGACACGGAGGGTGCCTGCGGCCAGGTCGAAGGCAAGCCCGAGATTGCCGGACCCCGCCTCCAGCAGGTCGCGGCCGGCACCACCTGTCAGCGCTGCTTCCACGGGAGCCTGGATGATCGACAGGACGTCGTCGCCGCCCCCGAGGTCGGCCGTCACCGCGCGGGCCTGACCACCCCAGAGGTTGACCCCCTCGGATGCGTCACTGCCGCGGACCGTCACGGACATGTTGGGCGTCTCGATGGAGCCCAGCGTGAAGGCCTCGAGCGAGTTGAAGGTGAGCACGTTCGCACCGTCGCGCTCGAGCGTGCCCGCGACGAAGTCGAGCTCCGTGCTCCCCGGGGTCGTCGCCGCGGGGTAGACGGCGTCTGAGCCTGCGCCCCCGGTCACCGACGCGGTCGCCGACCACGTGCCCGACCACCTCAGGAAGTCGTTGCCGCCACCGAGATCGACCACGTCCGAGTTGGGCAGACCGGCGGTTCCGCTGGTGATCACGTCATAGCCGCCTCCGGGCCGCATGACGTCCACCTCGGAGTCCTGATGGGTGTAGTCGGGCGTGCGGGACGTGCCGCCCTCGACGTCGTCTCTCCCGGCCCCGCCGTAGAACAAGTCCGCTCCGAGCCCGAGCTCGCCTTGGACCGGCCAGCTCCGGGCGGCGGTGCCGTCTACGACGTCGTTGCCGGGGCCCGCCGACAGGTCGACCGGGTGGTACGACCCCCGGTCCGGGTCGTCCGGACCGGTCACACAGATGAGGTCGTCTCCGTCGCGGGTGTCCACGACCTGGCTGCGGTTGGTGATGACGACGTCGCGCCCCTCCGTGCCCAGGATGTCGCGCCCACCGATGCCGACGATGGTCGCGGGCTCGCCGCGACAGGTCCCAGTCGCCGCACTAGCTGCGGTGGGGGTGGACGCGAAAGGCGCGCTCAGGACCAGGCACAGCGTTCCGGCCGCAGCCAGTGCAGTCGTACGCCGCATCCCGCAACCCCTAACGCTCGCGGCGCCGTCCCTGATCGGCAGCATCCACCACACCACCCTGGCTCGCGCGGCAGGTGTGGGGTAAGGGTCCAAGGTCCTTAAGCGGTAGCCGATGAGCCGAAAGTCGGTGTGTGCCGTTACCGGACGTCTGCGTCGTGCCCAGTTCGGCGAGTCACGATCGGACTGTTCGGTAGCGCCTCAGCGCTCGCAGCGGCGCGCGCGCGGCGACGCAGCTGTTGCGCCCCGCGAGCCACCGGCCCGGTCGCGGCCCCGGTCGCCGAGCAGGTGGTCGTCGTCCGTCGAACGATTGGCGCGGTGCCCACCCGTCTACCGCCTGAGATCGGCGCCGGGCGCCCCCTCTGCCGCCACCCCTTCGCCCAGCCGGCCCGGACAGGGGCCCCGGAAAGGCGCTCGCGGTCGTCGCGTGCCGATGTCAGGGTGGCGCTCATGACTCATCCCGTCCTGACGACCGAACGGCTCGTCATGCGGCCGCTCACGTCCGAGCATCTGGAGCTGGAGGTCCAGCTCGACCTCGATGCCGACGTCATGGCGCACGTGGGCGGCCCCGCTGGCTCGCGCGCCGACGTCGAGCGTTCTCACGCGCGACGCATGGAGCTCGCATCCTGGGCCGACGGTCTGGGCTTCTGGATGACGTTCACGCGCACCGACCCGACCGGCCCGACGGTCCCTCGACCCGGTGCGTTCATAGGGCTGATGATGCTGCCGCCAGCGCACGGGCCGGACCAACCAGACGAACCCGGCGTCGCCGACCTGGGTTACCGGCTGGCGCGGTCCGCCTGGGGTAACGGTTACGGACGGGATGCCGCCGTCAGGCTGCTCGAGCACGCGTTCACGACTGTCGGACTGGACCGCGTCATCGCGCAGACCCGATCGGACAACGTGAGGTCTCGTCGTCTCCTCGAATCCATCGGCATGGAGTACGTGCGGACGTTCCGGTCACTCGATGACCACAGCGACGGCCCGCTCGACGTCGAGTACGACATGCACCGATCAGACCACGTCACGCGCCCGCCCAAGCCGCGTTGAGCGCATCAACCCGCCGATGTCCGGACCTGCCGATGCGCACACCAACTCGTGCTGGTGCCTCAGGTCGGGATGAAAGCCGGATGAATGACGACCAGCGCGACACTCAGGATCCACGACCAGGGGATGGCCGCACGGCCTCCAGCCTTCCGCGTGCCGTAGAACAAGTACGCAATCGCCCCAATCGGATAGCAGAGCAGCACGGCGGGCGTGAACAACCCGACCATGGGGACCCCGGCCACTCGCAGACCGCGCCCGGGTTCACGGCCGGCTCACCGATCGGTCTCGTTCGACATGGTGCTCACCACAGTCCGTAGAAGGGGCCGAAGAAGTAGAACCAGGTGAACCCGATGGTGTCGTCGAAGCCGTGGGCCAGGATGGGTGCCCACAGCGTTCGGCACCGGTAGCGCAGCAAGCAGAAGACCGCCCCGGCCATGGCCGCCGCGACGACCCCGACGATGCCTTGTTCGGTGTGGAGCATCCCGAACAGCAGCGAGGAGCCGAGCACGCCGGTGAGCTGTCGCAGCCGGCCGGGTCCGAGGATGTCCGTGAGCCTGGTCAGGAGGTAACCGCGGAACGCGACCTCCTCGCAGAACGCGGCCAGCACCCACGAGGCGATCAGGTACAGCGCGAGCAGCCCCAGATCGCCTTCGAGGTCGGCGAAGGCGCTGACGTCTTGGCGGGTGCCGCTGAGGTGGTTGGTGACCGGGATGAGGGCCGCGACGTTGACAAGTGTCCACCCCACGGAGAACACGGCCATCTGCGCGACCAGTCGCCATGGGTGCGACTCGCGGTGGAAAGCCCAGACTGCTGGGGCCGCGGCGTCGCAGCAGCAACGACAAGGCGGCAAGCACGACGATGACGACGGCGGGAATGGCCCAGTCGGTGAGGACTGCAACCACGACAGCGCCGACCTCAACGCCGGCCATCCAGCGCCACCAGGCATCGCTGCGCGGTGCGCGCCCCTGCCCCGCGACGGGTCGTACGTCGCGGCCCGACCCGTCCCAGGCGGTCGTTCGCGGAGTGGTCATGACCCGTCAACGGCCCCTTCCACGCCGGCGTGACGGCGCGCGTTCGACGTGCTTCGGGTCTCAGGCGTGCTGGACATGTCCGGCTCCTCGGACTCCGGAGCCGGGTCATCGGTCAGCAGCACGTCGGTGGATCCGCTGCCGGTGCGCAGCATCGCCGCCCGGTTCACCCACACGACGACGAGGGCGACGAGGACGAAGCCGATCATGTCCCAGGGCTGGGCGTCGGGCCAGGCGGGGCCGTTCATCTGGGCGTGGAAGAGGAACGCGATGAGAAGGCTGCCGCCCGCGGCGTTGAACATCGCGGTGAGGATGACGCCGATGGCGATGACGCCGAAGAAGTAGGGCCAGAAGCTCCACGCGGACTGCTTGGTGCCGGACATCAGGAACGCCGGGGCGTGCCAGGTCGCGGACACGACTCCGAGGATGAGTCCCGCCCACAACGGGGCGTAGCGGCGCTGAAGCAGCGGGAGGGCCACGCCGCGCCACCCGAACTCCTCGATCGGTCCGATGAGGAACGCCGGCAGCAGGGCCGGCAGGACGCCGTACCAGGGGTCGAACGGGAAGTCGCCGATGGTGCCGGTGATGACGGCGCCGGCGTAGAAGACGGCCGGCATGCCGAGGACCAGCAGCAGCCACCAGCCGGTGCTCATCCGCCACATGGTCAGGCGGCGGAAGAACGCGCGCAGCCCGGCGAGGCCGTAGTGGCGCCACACCATGAAGATGCCGAGGAAGCCCGGGGCGTAGACCATGAGGATGAATGCCGGGTTGGTGTAGCCCATCGGGCCGAACCAGGCTTCGACCTGGTCCATGAAGGTGACCACCAGCGCACCGAGGCCCCAGCTGAGGACGAACGTGGCGGCGAAGAAGCGCCACGCGGAGCGGGTGGTGAGCTCCCCGCGCCGGGCGTGGGGTCGGGGGGCCGACGCGATGTCGGTCGGTCGATCGGTGGTGGCCATGGCGCACGTCCTCGGGGCGGCGATGACGCTCGACGGAGTCGCAGGGACGGCAACGCAGGGCAGAGCCGGGCGGCGGCTGGGGCCGGCGCTCATCGTGGGGTGGTTCGGAGATGGCCTCGCCGTGGTGGTCGCCCGAGCGTCGTGCGGCGACGCGTGGTCCGTTGTCACCCTCGACGCTACGACCGGTTCGCGGCCGGCGGCAGAGGCGAAGGACCCTCAGGCCCACCGACAGCGCCGACCGAACGCCGGCCGCCTCCGCGCCGGCCGGCTCACAGCCCTGGGACTCGGCGCCCGATGTCCGGATGTGGGCGCAAGCGGAGGCGCGCTGGGATCGACGGTCCTCTCACGGCCGGTCGAAGGTGTCCAGACATCCGTAGCGGTGCCGACCGGCCGGAGTCACACTAGCGATATGCGCGCTCTGTGGGCGCTGGTCGTCACGGCAGGGGTTCTTGCCGCCGGGTGCTCGTCGGACGAACCCGGCGCCACACCCCACACGCCGGAGACTGACGGCGGCTTCCTCTCGGCTGTCGCCACACTCGAGCAGCGCGTCGACGCGTACGAGGAGCTCACGACCGGCGTCATTGCTCTGGTGCGCGCGGGTGGGCAGGTTCAGGTCCTCACCGACGGCGAGGCCAGGTTGCGCCCGCGAATAGCCATGCAGGCCGACATGCGCTTCCCCCTCGCCAGCATCACGAAGTCGATGACCGCGACAGTCGTCATGCAGCTCGTCGAGGGCGGCCGCCTGGCCTTGGACGACCCGATCGACCAGTGGGTCCCAGAGCTCGGCAGCGTCGCGCAGCCCATCACCGTCGGGCAGCTTCTGTCCCACCGGTCGGGGCTCCCGCACGCCACCGATGCAGAGCTACGCCGCTGGGGCAGCGACTCCAGCCGGCTGCTCCGAGCAATTGGAGAGCACCCGCTGGAGTTCCGGCCCGGCACGAGCGGCAGCTACTCGAACGAGGGGTACGTGGCTCTCGGCCTCGCAGCCGAACGAATCCTGGATGCGTCGTACGGTGACGTCCTCCAGACCCGCGTCTTCGACCCAGCCGGAATGACCTCCGCCAACCTCTTCGGCCCGTGGGACGTGCGCGGCTACGACGACGGGACCGACGTCTCTGAGCAGTTCTTCCTGAAGTGGATCCCGCCGGCCGGCAGCGTCGTCGCGACGGCCGCAGACGTTGATGCGTTCTACCAGGCGCTGTGGTCCGGCAACCTCGTGGGGCCGGAGGCCTTACGACAGATGCGAACCACCCGAGGAAATGTCGGCGAGTTCTCGGACTACGGTCTCGGCTTGGCCCGGGAACGCTTCTCGTGCGGTCCAGCGATGGGACACTCCGGGCGGCTGAAGGGGATCAGCACCGAAGCGTGGAGTCTCGACGGCAATGACCGATCAACCGTCGTCCTCGTCAACGATCAGCTCTCCGACGTTGCCCGCATCCTGGTCGACGCGGCCCTGTGCAGCTGACGACCGGGCCCGCTCGGGGCTTCCGGATCCGGCAAATGAGTGCTGGTCGGAAACCCCCGGGAGCGACGTGCGGCGGCCATGGTGGTGGGCCCTCGCCGGCAGCGCCGTTACGCCACACCGGCCGCCCGGGCCGTATGCCGCACTGGAGGAAGCGGCTGAGTGGTCAAGCTGCCGAAGAAAGGTCTGGGGCGGGTCAGCAACAGCGCGGTGCGGCCGATCCCCAACAAGAAGCCGAAGGGCAGCGCGAAGCCCGACCAGTAGGCCACCTCCATCGGGAGCAGTGAATGGCTCAAGGTCGTCGACTTCGGCTCGCCTCGCCACAGAGCCGCTGCGAGCCCGACCTCGGCCAGGCAGACCACGACGAACCCGGCCAGCAGCGGAGTGCTGGTCTCGAGGCCGATGTTCTCGAACGGTCCCTCGCCGTAGGTGGGGAAGCCGGCGAATGTCCAGATGTCCCCGGTCTCGACGAAGTGACGCATCCCGAAGATGCCGGGGATGCCGAACCCGAGCCCTGCCGCAGCAGCGAGCGCTGCTGCAGAGCGTTGTCGCGGCGTACTCGTCACGGACGTGCCTCCCGCGCCAGGCCCTCCACGATCAACGCCAGACCCAGGCCCATGACGGCGAGCGCGTAGATGCCGACGGCGAGCGGGAGCGCCGGAGTGAGCTGCAGCGGCATCATCGCGACCATCCAGGCTCCGAGGACGAGCGGTGTGTACCGGCGCCAGCCCGACCAGGCGCCCGACCGCAGTGTTGCAATGCCGGCGATGACGAGGCCGACCGCGGTGAGCAGCGTGCCGACGCCGAAGGACGACAGCACGGCGACGGCGAGCGGGTCGTCCAGAGGAGCGTCGTAGGCGACCAGCGACAGCGCGTGGGCAATGACGTACAGCAGGGCTCCCGCCACGGCGAGCCGTCCTCCGACTCGGCCGGCTGTGGTGGGCGCCGCGCCGCTGCGAGCGAAGGCCATGAGGCCGACCACGATCAGCACCTGGGTGATGCCCCAGATCAGCGACGTGGTGATCGCGGTGGCCCCCTCCCACGGGTAGGACAGCTGTTCGTCGGAGACCGGCGAGGCGTTGCGGTAGGCAGCTGTGATGAGCGCGCCGTCGCCCTGCACAGCACCCGCGATGACGGTGAGCAAGCCCGGAGCCAGGGCGGCGCGCAGATCGGCTCGCAGCGGCTGGGTTGTGGGAGTCGGCTGGACGGAGTGGGTCGTCATGGTGGTCCTCCTGGATCGACGCTGCAGAGTGCTGCCGAGTGGTGCGACGCTAGGGAGACCGGTGCCGGGTGCACATGAGGGGAACCACTCAAACGAGCCCTCAACATGGGCGGCGACAGCTCGGCTTCGCGAGTTCTACCGTGGTGGACATGGAGGACGATCTCCACGAGAAGCTCAACCGGGCTCGTGAGCAGTACGCCGCGGGCGCCGTGGCGGAGGCCGTGCGCAGCTGCGTAGCCATAGTCGAGAGCTGCACCAGGAGCACGGACCCGTCGCTGGTGGCGGCTGCAGCCACCCTGGTCCGCCGGCCACTCGACCCGCTGCTGCGCGCGCGTGTGCACGGGTTGGCCAGCGAGGCGCTCGCGCTGCTGAAGAGCGTCGGACCAGCAGGGCAGGAGCAAGCGGCGCGGGTGGTGGCCCAGGTGGAGGCGACCCGGGACGTGTTCCGCGCACAGGATCCAATCGACGTCGAGGCGGGGATCGACGCGGAGCTCGAGTTCGTCGAGATCCAGGCGCGCGTCGCGGCTCTGCAGGACCCACTGCGGGCGGCTGACCGCCTGGCGCTCGCACGCCGCGCGGTCGCGCTGGGACTGGCCGTCGGCGATCGAGAGATGCAGGCGTGGGGCCATCTGTGGTCGATGGACGTCCACGCCGCGAACGGTCAGCGGGTGGAGCTGTTGGGCGAGCTAGCAGCACTGACCACGCTCGCCGAGCGGTTGGGTCCGGCCTGGCAGTCGCGGGTGCTCCTGGTGCGAGCCTCACAGGCGCTCGTGGATGGCCGGTTCGACGACGTCGTTCGCCTTGCCGAGGACGCAGCCAGGATCGGCGGCGAGCACAGCGACGCGGCGTTCCTGCGGTTGCCGTTCACCTTTGAGGCGGCGCGCCATCAGGGCACGGTGAAGCCTCTGCTCGAAGCGGTGCGTGAGCAGGTCGAGCAGCTGCCGTTCGTCGCACGGACCTGGCTGTGCGTGGCGCTCGAGAGTGCCGGCCTCCGCGCGGAGGCCGCCGACGAGTGGCGAGCGCTCGCAGCCCACATCGCGGCAGTGCCGGTCGAGGCTCCGGAGTTCTTGATGACGATCGCCGACGCCGCGGAGGTCTGCGCCTCGCTGGGTGACGAGGACAACGCGGCGACGCTGTACGCCGCGCTCCTGCCCTACGAGCACCACCACGTCATCGCTCACGCCCACGCGCCCTACCAGGGTCCCGTGGGATTGATACTCGGCCGTCTGGCCAGAGTGCTCGGCGACCTGACGGCGGCAGATGAGCATCTGCGGTCCACCTTGGCCACGGCCGAGGAGATCCACGCCCTCCCGGCAAAGGCGTACGTGCTTGCCGAGCTCGCCGCCGTCGAGGCGATCCGCTCGCGCGCTGGCCGCGCGCACGCCCACTGCGCGCTCGAGCTGGCGCGGCGACTCGACATGGCACCGCTGGTCGACCAGCTCGACGCACTGCTCGGTACAGGTGAGCAAGACCCGGTGCTCACTCCTCGCGAGGCCGAGGTGGCGGCGCTGGTCGCCCGAGGGATGAGCAATGCAGCGATCGCACGGCAGTTCACGTTGTCGGAGCGGACCGTCGAGAACCACGTCAGCAGGATCCTGGCCAAGCTGGACCTGACCTCGCGCACCGCCCTGGCCCTCTGGTACGAGCGTCGCTAGCAGCTCAGTCGGGCGCGGGCTCGGCGTCGGCGCCGCGGCTGATCTCGGCGAGGCGCTGCTCGAGGAAGGCGCGCTCGGCGGCGTTCGCCGTGAGCTCCATCGCGCGCCGGTACGACTGAGCCGCGCCGGCGGCGTCGCCAAGGCGCCGCAGCAGGTCGGCCCGTGTGGCGGGAAGGTAGGGGTAGTCGGCGAGTCGGGGGTCGGTCGCCAACTCGTCGAGGAGTGGCAGCGCGGCGGCTGGTCCGTTTGCGAATGCCACGGCGGCGGCCCGATTGAGTGCGACCACTGGGGTGTCCCAGACCGCCAGCAGCATGTCGTAGAGGTGCACGACGCGTGGCCAGTCGGTTTCCTCGAAGGACGGCGCCACCGCATGGACGCCGGCGATCGCCGCCTGGAGGGTGAACCGCCCCGGTGGGCCGGCCGCGAGTGCCCCGGCCGTCACGGTGAGGCCCTCCACGGTGGCGCGCTGGTCCCAACGGGTCCGGTCCTGGTCGGCGAGCAGGAGCAGCCGGCCCTGGTCATCGGTCCGGGTGGCCCGGCGGGCGTCGGTGAGGAGCAGCAGGCCGAGCAGCCCGCGTGCCTCGAGCTGCTCGGGGAGCAGCGCGGCGAGGGTGCGCGCGAGGTGCAGGGCTCGGTCGCTGAGGTCCTCGCGGACGAGCGCGTCCCCTTCGCCGGCCGTGTGGCCGGTGCTGAAGAGCAGGTGGACGGCGGTGAGGACGCTGTCCAGGCGCTCGGGCAGCTCAGCGCGGCTCGGGACCCGGTAAGGGATGCGCGCTTCGGTGATCTTCTTCTTGGCGCGGGTGATCCGTGCCGCCATCGTGGACTCGGACACCAAGAAGGCTCGGGCGACGTCGGGGGTGGGAACGCCGCAGACCAGGCGCAGGGTGAGGGCGACGCGGGCCTCGGGGGCAAGGGTGGGGTGGCAGCAGGTGAACACCAGCCGGAGCCGGTCGTCCGGCACGGCCGTGTCCCGACCGTCCGGAAGGTTCTGGTCGTCCGGATCGGGAGTCGCCGGCTCCACCAGCAGCGGGAGCTTGCGCCGGAGGGTGGCCTCGCGCCGCAACCGGTCCAGCGCCTTGTTCCGCGCCGCGGTGGTCAGCCACGCGCCGGGCCGTTCCGGGATGCCATCGCGGGCCCAGGCCCGGAGCGCGCTGACGTACGCCTCCTGCGCGCACTCCTCCGCGACGTCGAGGTCGCCCGCGACGCGGACCGTGGCGGACAGCACGAACGCCCACTCGGAAAGGTGGGCCTCCGCGAGCGCGGCTGCGACCGCGTCCGCCTGAACGGCGGACGCGGTCGGCTGCTCGTCGCTGCGAGTGCTCAGAACGGGGCGTCGAGGTCATCTCAGGCGAGGGGTCCATGCGCGGACTGATCCGCGGCTCGACGCAGGCTCTGCTGCCTTTGCGCTCGACCGTACGCGGGACCACCGAGGCGGTCCTGGAGGCGGAGGGTCGGCGGCTGCGCACCACCACCGAGCAACGCATTGACGTCACCACGACCTTGCCGTGACGCTGCCCGGGCGGCATCGACGGCCGCCGGCGCGACGACCTACCGCTGAAGCGTCTGCCGCAGGACGCCCATAACTTCGGAGACAGGGCCGTCGAAGAGGCGGCAGGCGCTCCAAAGAGCAGCTCGCCCTGTCTGAGATCGATGAGGACTGCTCAGTAGAACAACCGGAGCTGCCGATGAGCGAATGGTCGCCTACGAAGGTGCCGCTTCTACATCTGAAACACCTTCTCACGGGTGAGGCGTTCAGGTGCGCCCTGCCGGTGGTTGCCGACCCCGACGACGCGGGTGGACACTGGTTGATGCGGTCAAGCGTGCCCGACCGCAGGGAGGACTCGCCCGTGGTCGAAGCTGCGCCGTTCCCAAACCGGGGTTCCATCAGCGCCGCGGAGCACCAGCAGCTCCGCCGGGACTACGACGCCCTAGCTGACCAGTTCGGCGCCACGTCTGAAGTGCTTGAGGCAATGGGCCGGTCGACTGCCGACCCGGAGGCGGTGCTCACCACCATCGTCGAGAACGCGCGACGGCTGTGCCGGTCGGAGGCCGCGCACCTCTACCTCGTGGAGGGCGACACTTTCCGCCTCAGGATGACGGTCGGGCTCTCCGAGGCGTCCCGGCAGGTGCTGACCGAGCACCCGATCACGATGGACCGGGAGACCCTCACCGGACGCGTCGGCCTGGAGCGGAGAACGCTCCAGATCCGGGACGTGCTGGCCGACCCGGACTACGGCCGTTACGACCTTCAGCGAGCGGCGGGCTTCCGCACTGTGATCGCAGCCCCGCTGATCGTCGATGACGCGGTCGTCGGGGCCCTCAACGTGTGGCGCAACGAGGTCCGCCCGTTCGACGACCGCGAGGTGGGCATCGTCAGCGCGTTCGCTGTTCAGGCGGCCATCGCCGTCAACGGCGTCGGGCTGGTCCAGCAACTGGAGACTCGAAGCGCGGAGCTGGCCCGCAAGGTCGACGAGCTGGAGGCGCTCCGCGCGGTCGGCGAGGCAGTCAGCTCGACCCTCGACGTCGAGGATGTCCTCGACACGATTGCCGAGCACGCGGTCGTTCTGTCCGGCACCGACGGTGGCTCGATCATGGAGTACGCCGAGCGGGACCGCCGGTTCGTCGTTCGCAGCGTCTACCGCACGGCCCCCGAGGTCGTCGAGCAGCTGCGCTCGGTGAGGATCGACCTCGACCGGACGCTCGTCGGGAGAGCCGCGCTGGAGCGGCGCCCGATCGTCGTTCCTGACCTCGCGGCCGTCGAGCTCGACCCGCACCTGGCGATCCTGCACAGCGCCGGGTGGTCCTCCCTCGTCGCCGTCCCCCTGCTTCGCGAGGACACGATCGTCGGCTCGCTGATCGTTCGGCGTAAGCGCACCGGCGACTTCACCCCCGAGGTCGTCGACCTCCTGGAGACCTTCGCCAGCCAGTCGGCGCTGGCGCTGTTGAACGCCCAGCTCTTCCGGGAGCTGAAGGACCAGAGCCTCGCCCTCGAGCTGGCGAGCCGGCACAAGACGGAGTTCCTGGCGAGCATGTCGCACGAGCTGCGCACCCCGCTCAACGCTGTGCTCGGCTTCTCCGAGGTGCTGCTCGAGCGCATGTTCGGCGACATCAACGACCGGCAGGAGGAATACCTGCGCGACATCCACAGCTCTGGGAAGCACCTGCTGGAGTTGCTGAACGAGATCCTCGACCTGTCGAAGGTGGAAGCCGGGCGGATGGAGATCGACTACACCGGCTTCGACCTGCGCGTGCTCCTTGAGGAGGCGATGGCCATGCTCCGCGAGCGGGCGACCGCTCGCCGCATCGACCTCAGCGTCGACGTCGAGCCGGGCCTGGTGCAGGCGTACTCCGACCAGCTTCGGCTCAAGCAAGTCGTGCTGAATCTCGTGACGAACGCCGTCAAGTTCACCGGCGACGGTGGCTCGGTCGTGGTCCGGGCGCGTCGGACGCCGATCGACATCGAGGTCACGGTGACCGACACCGGGGTCGGGATCCCGGAAGCCGACCGTGAGCGCATCTTCGAGTCCTTCCAGCAGGGCGGCCGAGGTGCCTCACGCGAAGAGGGCACCGGACTCGGGCTGACCCTGTCGCGCCGCATCGTCGAGCTGCTCGGGGGCCGGATGTGGCTGGAGAGCGAGGTGGGCGTTGGCAGCACCTTCGGCTTCATGCTCCCGTCGCGCACCAGCGACAACGCCGCCGCTCCGACATCGACCTCCGGGATGTGCGAGGTCGTGGTGATCGAGGACGACCGGCCCTCGCTTGATCTCTTCACGGCCTTCCTCGACGGCGACTCGATGCGGGTCATCACCGCGCGCGACGGCCAGGCCGGGCTCGAGGCCGTGCGCCAGAACAGGCCGAGCGCGGTGCTGCTCGACATCAGGCTGCCGGGCATGGACGGCTGGGAGGTCCTGAGCAGCCTCAAGCAGGACCCCGACACCCGCGACATCCCCGTGATCGTGGTGTCGATCGTGGACGAGCAGCAACGCGGCGCCGCACTGGGGGCCGCGGCATACCTTGTGAAGCCGATCGGACGCGGCGCACTGCTCGACGCCCTTGCCCGGGTTGTGCCCTCCCTGCAAGACCCCGGCGTGGCAGGAGAGGAGTGAGGGCGTGACGACCGGCAGACGGGTCCTCGTCGTCGAGGACAACCCCAAGAACCTCAAACTCGTCCGGGACGTGCTGACCCACTACGGGTATGACGTCGTCGAGGCGACCACAGGCGAGGAGGGAGTGCGCCTCGCCGCACAGGTCGCCCCCGACCTCGTCCTGATGGACCTGCAGCTGCCCGGCATCGATGGCACAGAGGCGCTGCGGCGACTCCGGGAGGCCGAGAGCACCCGTTCGGTACCGGTCGTGGCCGTCACCGCCTTCGCCATGGACGACGACCGCGAGCGGGCGCTCGCCTCCGGGTTCGACGGCTACGTCGAGAAGCCGATCAGTGTGCGGGCCCTGCCCCAACAGGTGGAGGACTTCCTCGGCCTCGGAGACGCGCGATGACCCCCCGGCCTCGCGCCGCGGGCCACTGACGCCGTGTGGCGGCTGCTCGAACCTCTTCGACCCGAGGACCGGGAGGCGTTCCTCGCCCTTACTCACCGCCGCACGTTCGCGCGTGACGAGGTTCTGTGCCACGAGGGTGACCCGGCGGACTCGCTGCACCTGGTCGAACGCGGCCACCTGGCCGTGCGCGGCACATTGCCGTCGGGCGCCGCCGCCACCTTCACGGTCCTCTCACCCGGGGACTACTTCGGCGAGCTCGCCCTCATGCGCACCGACAGACGCCGCACGGCAACGGTGACGGCGTTGGAGGAAAGCCAGACACTCGCGGTCGCCGGAACGGCATTCAACCGGCTCTGCCAGAACAACCCGGACATCGAACGACTCCTGTCCACGCTCCTGGCCGACCGGATCGACCTCCTCAGCCGGCGACTCCTCGAGACTCTGTACGAGACCCTGGACCGTCGGGTCCACCGTCGTCTCCTGGACCTCGCCGATGCCTACGGCGGGAGCGACGGCGCTGTCACGATCCCTCTCAGCCAAGCCCAGCTCGCAGACCTGGTGGGGGCGACACGGCCGCCCGTCAATCAAGTCCTCAAGCGGCTCGCGGACCGCAACGTCGTCAGGCTCGGTCGCTCGCGGATCGAGGTCCTGGACCGGGCGGAGCTGCGCCGACGCAGTACATGAGTGATCTGTCCGAGTGTCTCCTGGCGAACAGAACTTTCCTCATCCGCGGCTCAGGATCGGGGTCATCACCCAGATCCCAGCGAAGGAGCCCGACATGCACCCCTATGAAGCCGACGCACTCACTCGAGCCATCATCGCCGACCGCATCCGCGAGACAGAACACCAGCGCCTCGCCCGCGAGGTGAAGCAGTACAAGCGTCGCAACGACGTCAGCACCGCGACCGCACCCGCCGACCGGCACTCGCGCCTCTGGAGGCTCGTCCACCTCTCGCACGCCTACGGCTGACCGGACGGATCCGACCATGTCCACCCAGTCCGCCGCCCGGACCGCGACCCGGGGCGACCTCCTCCACGACGCGCTGCGTGAGGAGCTGCTGCGTTTGGCCAGGCGCGAAGACGACGCTGCCAGCCGGGAGGCGGCACTCGTGCAGTACTGGGAACCCACTCCTGTCACCGTGGTCGTCCACCGACAGTGTGCCGCAGTCCTGCGCGACGCCGCTGATGAGCTCCTTCCACACTGTCGCCGTCCAGGAACGGGCGGGACAGGACCAGCAGCGGCGAGTACGTGAGGCGCCTCTTCGCCCCAGTCCCCAAGACGGCGCCACCATCGGCGACCACGGCGGGGTTGCCCCGACGTGCCACCTTTCCGCAGTCGACGCCTCAATACGAATGGGACGTCGTGAACCTCGACTCGTCCCTTCACGGCGTCGGCGCTAGGCACCGAAGAACCTGCCCGGGCGGTCAACTCATGCTGGCAACATCCGTCGCAGTGCGTCAACGGTCCAGTGCGGCGCGACCCCGTCGGCGGCCGCGAGGTAGGCGATGAGGTTGTCGGCGTCGAGCCCGAACCCGTCCGCGAGTCCCTCGAGCATCGTGCGGACGTACGACGCCGACGGGGTGCGGGCCGGCGGGACGCGCGAGCCGGTGAGAGTGAGCATGCGGTGCCCGTCGAGATCACCGACGTCGAGCAGGACGTCGTACGTCCGGGAGAGCCCGTGACGGGTCGGGTGCCCGTCGGTCTCGAGCACGAGCGCCGCGCCAACTGGCCGCCTTGCCTCCTGCGCGACGAGGTCGCCGAGCTGCTCGAGGCGCAGCAGATAGGCACGGGCATGAACCACTCCGCCGGTGTCGCAGGTGAAAAACGCCATGCCACCTCCCCACACGCTCGACTCACCGGCGAAGGACAGGCGGCCACGTAGCTCGACGGGTCGGACGTCCCGGGGTGGCGACGGGTCGCGGCAGCCGTCGTATCGGCGGTCCGCTCCCGGCGGACGTCCACCGGAGAGGTAGCAGCCCAGCCGCGCAGTCGACAGGTTCGTCCCGTAGGCGACGTACCAGACGAGGGCCCCGCTGCCCGTCACCTGGGCAGCGTTCCCGGTGTGCACGCCAGCTCTGCCTCCTCGAGCAGCGCCTCGGTGGCGTCCTGGTAGGTCTCCCGCGCCTGTTCGGGGTCGTCCCCTATCGCCGTCATGCCGAGCCGACCGCACTCGGTCACGCAGCTGATCATGTGGAAGACGACACCGGTCTGGCGTGAGTTGTCGAAGTGGAGTCGCCGGCGTGCTACCACGTCGAACACGTCGCGCGGGGTGAGCGCCATCAGGCGCTCGTCCTCGAGATGGTCGGTCGCCACGAGGAACTTCGCGGACCCCGACGCCGCGCGGTAGAGCCCCTCGTCACCGTGGTACGCGCCGCCGACCAGGTACTGCAGGTTGAGGAAGGGGTGGGTGGTCCCGCCCTTGCGCAGGTTGAGCTCGATCGCGTAGGCCGTCCAGTCGTCCGCGTCGTCGCGAACCGTGACGAAGTCGACGGCGAAGCGACCCAGCACGCCACGCTCGGCGAGGTCGCGCCCGACGGCCAACGCGGGCTCAGAGATCAGGCGGGAATACGCCGGGTCGGCTGGGAACACGCACCCCAGGTACTGCTGGCCGCTCGCTCCGCCCAGCAGCTGGTCGTGGGTCGACAACAGCTCGACGGTGCGACCCGGCAGGACGCGCATCTGCACGCTGGGGCTGGTCAGCGCCGTCCCGGTGATCCGCTCCTCCACCACACCCCCGAGACGCTCGAACGTTGCAAGGAACTCGCTTACTCCGAGGCCGGGAGCCTCGGGCTGCAAGCTGTGGATCCGGGCGCGCACCGCGGACGCCTCGTCGGGGTCGCCGGGCGCCGGCAGTCCCGACAGGTCGACGAGCGCGTTGCCCGACCCGGACACACCCTCGTTGATCTTCACGATCACCTCCGTCAAGGACGGCAGGTGGGCCCGCATCGACGACACCGCGTTAGCGAGGTCGTCCACCGAATGGAGGCCCTCGGCCCCAGCCGGCGCGCGGACGCCGACGTCACTGAACAGCCGGCGGCACCCGGACTTGCTGCCCAGCGGCGCGAGGCGCGGGTCCGCACCGTACATCGGGATGCCGAGGCTGATCGCGACGTCGCGCTCGAGCTCCGTGGTCGTGTAGGGAATCAGGTGGCTGACGGACCGGTCAGGGATGAGGTCGCGGATCCGGTGCAGCACGCGGGGCCGCTCCAGCACCTTCAGGCTCAGCGGCCGCGCCGACGCGTCGCCGACCGACACCAGGAAGAGCCGCCGGCGGGCGTTGCTGGGGATCACCCCGGGCAGCAGGCTGAGGTAGTAGTCGACGATCTCGTCGGCGATGGGTGAGGACGTGACGTAGACGAGCCGCAGCATCGGTTGTCGCAGCAGCAGCAGCTGGAACAGCGCGCGCTCCTCCATCGCCTGCATGAGCGTCCCGCTCGTCGCCGTCGTTCCCTCGAGGCTGACCGACGGCACGACGACCGCCGACTCCTCGGGCCGGTCACGCCGCATGGCCTCCCACACCCGCGGCAGCTGTTGCTGGAGGAGGTCGAAGGCGGCGTAGCGCTGCTCCTCGTCCAGGTCCGCCAGCGTCGTCGACGCGTCCATCCGCCTACCTACCGACCGTCCCTGGCAGCACGTCGTGCACGCGTACGGGCCGGCTGAACCCCTTCGGCTGCACGTCGCCCACCACGTCCGCCGCCACCTGCTCCTCGACCTGCGCCAGCACGCGGTCGGTGACCAGCACCTGCCACGGGCCCGCGTCGGAGCAGAGGCGCGCCGCGAGGTTGGTGACGCTCCCGATCGCCGCGTAGTCCGAGCGACCGGGGTAACCGATCCGGCCCAATGTTGCGAAACCCTGCGCGACGCCGATGCCCAACGACAGGTCGTGGCCCCGGCGTACCCAGCCAGCGGCGAGGCTGCGTACGTCCTCGCGGACGGCCAGCGACATCGCGATCGCCGCTCCGGCCGGGTCGGGCACGGGGACGGGGTCGTTGAAGAAGACCATCACGCCGTCGCCGGTGAAGCGCTCGAGCGTGCCGCCGTGCTCCTCGATGCGTGCCCCGAGTGCCAGGTGGAACTCTCCGAGTACGTGCATCACCTCTTCCGGCTCGGACGCTTCGGCGAAGGGCGTGAAGCCGCGGAAGTCGCAGAAGACCACGACGATCTCGCGGCGATGGCTGGCGAGGAGTCCTTCGTCGTTGACGACGACGTCGGCCAGCTGCGGCGACAGGAACCGGCGCAGCCGACCCATGCGCTCGATCTCCTCCACCTGCGCGGTCACCCGTCCCTCGAGCTCACGGTTCCATGCGGCAAGCTCGGCGGCCTGCCTGCGCACGGTGTCGTGATAGCCCTTGATCCGCGCGAGGGACCGGACCCTGGCCAGCAGCTCGGACTGGTCGAAGGGCTTGGTGATGAAGTCGTCCGCCCCGGCCTCGAGCCCCTCCAGCCGCTGGGCGCCACCGCCGGCGGTGATCATCACGACCGGGAGGAACTCGGTGCGGGGATCGTGCCGGATACGGCGGCACACCTCGCAACCGTCCATTCCGGGCATCTGGACGTCGAGGAGGACGACGTCGACCTGGGACGACCCGAGGAGGTCGAGCGCCTCGGGCCCGCTCGTCGCCACCAGGACGTCGTAACCGCGAGGCGAGAGCACCGCGTCCAGGAGGCGGAGGTTCGCCGACTGGTCGTCCACCGCGAGCACGGTCTGGCGCGTCCCCGTCTGCCCGTTCACGGTGCACCCGCGTCGAAGAACCGCGCCACCTGGACGTAGTGGACGAAGGCGGCCGAGACCATCCCGGAAACGCGGCGCAATTCGAACGCATCGCCGCCGGCAAGGTAGAGCTGACCGGCGTGGGCCCGGGGAATCCTTGCGGCACGGTCGACGACCGTGCCCAAGGTGTCACCTGGCTCGGCGCCTGCTCCTCCCAGCGGGTCGAGGATCTCGGGCGCCGCGGCCGCCTGCTCCTGGACGCCGCCGAGCCGACGGTGCACGGCCGCACCGCCGCCGGTTCCCGTCGTCGGGCTCTCCTCCATAGCACCGTCCCTGCAGCCCCCCGCGCTTCGAGTCTGCTCCCGCTGTGCGGGAGCGGCAAGCCCCGAGTTGGGGAAGGTCAGCCAGGAACCTGCGCGCGGCGCGGCGCCGCGAAGCGCATCGCGCTCCAGCGCGGCTCATTGGACGACAACTCGGCGTAACGGAATGGTCGCTTGGACGGAGGCTCGTCCTGAAGCTCCATACGCAGCAACCGCGGGACCGCGCCGCGGTGCGCCACGAGTCGGGGGGCCAGACACCCGAAGCGTCCCCTCGTTAACCGCGATGAGTCCATGGTTGGCGGGGAGGCGGGGTCTACTTCTCGGCACCTTTTCCACCCTGCGGTCGAACCCGACTCTCCCTCTCACCTGCCGGGATGGCCGGGGACCTGCCTATGCGCTTCCGACATCCGGGTCTGCCGCTGATGGTGCGGGGATCTGCCGAGGTCAAGTCCCCAGGCGTGGTGTACGACGGTGATTCCTCGTTGATGTTGTTCAGGCGCTGATTGCGCCGGCTGGGATGGTGTCCTCCTCGGGGTCGTTGCTGGTGATGAGGGTGAGTCGGCTCTTGGCGAGGACGTCGAGTCCGAGGTAGCGGCGTCCGTCGGCCCATTCGTCGTTCTGCTCGGCCAGGACGGCGCCGACGAGCCGGATGATGGAGGTCCGGTCTGGGGAGATCCCGACGACGTCGGTGCGGCGGCGGATCTCGCGGTTGAGGCGCTCGTTGGGGTTGTTGGACCAGATCTGGCGCCACACCGCCTTGGGGAACGAGGTGAACGCGAGGACGTCGGCACGGTGCTGGTCGAGGTGCGTGTGGACCTCGGGCAGAGAGGTCTCGATCTGGTCCAAGAGCTTGTCGTACTGGTGCTGCACGGCGTCGGCGTCGATCTGGTCGAACACCGAGTGCAGCATCGCTTTGACTCCGCCCCAGGCGTGCTTGGGACAGATCGACATCAGGTTTGCGGTGTAGTGGGTGCGGCAGCGTTGCCACGACGCGCCGGGCAGGGCGGCGCCGATTGCGTCGACCAGTCCGGCGTGGGCGTCGCTGGTGACCAGCGCGACCCCGGACAGGCCGCGGGCGACGAGGCCCTTGAAGAAGGTGTTCCATCCCGCACCGGACTCCGCCGTACTGGTGGCGACGCCGAGGATCTCGCGGAACCCGTCGGCGTTGACGCCGGTGGCGACCATGACCGCGATCTTGATGACCCGGCCACCTTCGCGGACCTTCATGGTCAGTGCGTCGGCGGCGACGAACGTGTAGGGGCCGGCGTCGAGGGGGCGTTCGCGGAAGTCGCGGACCAGCTCGTCGAGGTCGCGGGCCATCACGCTGACTTGGGACTTCGACAGTCCGGTGATGCCCAGGGACTGCACGAGGCGGTCCATGCGTCGGGTGCTGACGCCGAGCAGGTAGCAGGTCGCGACCACCGACGTCAGGACTGCTTCGGCGCGGCGGCGTCGCTCGAGGAGCCACTCGGGGAAGTACGAGCCCTCACGGAGCTTCGGGATCGCGACGTCGAGGGTCCCGATCCGGGTGTGGAGGTCGCGGTGGCGGTAGCCGTTGCGGCGGGTTGGACCGCTCGGGGTCACGCGTGCCGTAGGAGGCACCGCAGACACTGTCGGCATCGGCGGAGAGCAGGGTGTTGATGAAGCCCTGCATCAGCTCACGCAGCAGGTCCGGGCTGGCTTGGGCGAGGTGCTCGTGCAGGAACTCGGCGGGGTCGATAGTGGGACCAGCGGTTATCGCTGTGCCTCTCTTCGAGTGGGTTGTAGGAGATTCCTCGAAGAATCACGCGGTGACCGCGCCAACGTCTACGCCCTGGCCGTCACCACCTCGTACACCACTCTGCTGGACGCAACTTCTGCCGATGGCCGGGTAGCACCGGACATCCGGATCTGTCGACATGAGGGCTATCCGTTCTCGACCGGGTCGCTCGTGGGAGCGATCAAGGACGACGTCAAACGACCTTGAGTTGGACGATCACTTCGTCCGAGTTGTCCGCCACCACATCGACCAGACCCGGTTGGTCGATACTCGTCACGAAAGCTGACGTGCCACCTTGGTAGTTGAACGTCTGCTCGGGAGAAGAGCGCACGCAGATCGAGCCCTTCATCGAGGCGCCCGCGGTGACCGGCAGTGCAAACGTCTCGCCCGCCCGCACCTCGACGGCCCCGTCGTCCGTCTCCGTTGTGTCGCTTGAGAGATCAAGTTCGATGACCTGCATGCCTGGGGTCGAAGACGCTGTCGCCGAGGGGTTGCCCGCCTTCCCGGGTGATGCTTCGTCCTGTGCCGTCGGCGTGGACAAACCTCCTTCGTCGGAGCATCCGCCCAGCACGAGAGCCACCCCAAGCGTGGCTCCGGAGATCCAGTTGGCGAAGCGTCGCGCTCGCCGATCTGTGTTGAGGACCATCGCACTCCCCCGGGTGGTGGATGTCCGCGCACTGTCTCACATCAACTGGGAGGTTCTGGCTGATCTCTTGCGGCCAATGGTCGACTGGTCTTGTCTCGCAAGACCGCGGATCTGCCCCGCCGAGAGCGCGGCGAACGACCGGATCTGCCGCCCCTCTGTGTCAAGGAGCGGCTGGGGCGAGGGTCTTCCTGCCCACGGGTGGTCGGCGTAGCGTCGGCTACGAGCATCCGCTCATGCCGATGTCCGGATGCGAGCGCCGTGGGACTTCGCCGACGGCTCCGGCTCGCAATGTGGGCGACTTGCTACCTCTCGAGTCGCGGCCGCTAGGACTTGCCATGAGACCTCCGCGCGGGGCGCCGAGAGCCGGCTCTCCGATGGTCACAAGGATCGCCCGGTCTCGACGAGCCCGACGGGTTGGCTCCCGCCAGCCAACGGCGAGCGCGTCTCGAGGTCGGCAGAACAGCTGAGCCTACGAGCGCCGGCTAGGGTCGACTGACGGGCTCTCCCAGGCCGGCCCTGCGGGCCAGCAGGATTGCATCGGTCCGGTCACTAGCGCCGATTTTGGCCACCGCGTTGGAAACGACGTTGCGCACGGTCTTGTCGGAGAGGTGTAGTCGGGAACCGATCGCCGCGTTGGAGAGACCGCCCGCGACGAGGTCGAGGACCTCGAGCTCGCGGTCGGTCAGGTCCGGGAACGCCTCGGCACCCCGACGGGCGGGCCGCGGTGAGTCCTGCACACGCAGGAGCACCTGCTGGGCCACCGGGCCGCCGAAGACCGCGCCGCCCGACGCCACCTCGTGCATGGCGCGCGCGATCTCGTCCTTCGTCGCACCCTTCACCACGTAGCCGCGTGCGCCGGCTCGCAGTGCGGCGACGACGCTGTCGGCCCCTTCGTGCATCGAGAGCACCAGCACCGCCACCCCGGGGTGCTCCGCGGCGATGGCCCGCGTGGCCTCGACCCCGCCCATCCCCGGCATGGAGAGGTCCATCAGCACCACGTCCGGGCTGAGGAGCCCGGCGAGCCTGACGGCCTCGATGCCGTCCGAGGCCTCACCGACCACGTCGACGCCCGGCAGCGACCCCAGAACCATCGCGAGACCTTCGCGGTAGACGGGGTGGTCGTCGGCCACTACGACACGCAGCGGACGGTCCTGCTCGCTCATGGCAGCACCTTCTCATCCGACACCCGCTCTGGTGTCGCGTTCGCGACGGCTGCCGGCTCCGCCACCGGCACGGGCAGTCGGGCCGCCACGACGGTGCCGCCGGACGCGCCCGAGATCACGGTGCACGAGCCGCCGATCTCCTCGGCGCGCTCCCGCATGGACTGCAGCCCCACGCCTGCAGCGCGAGCCGGACCCAGCCCGGTGCCGTCGTCGGCGACCGTCACCTCGACCGACCGGTCGAGTCGCTCGACGCCCAGCCTCAGTCGGTGCGCGCCGGCGTGCCTCGCCGCGTTCGACAGTGCTTCGGTCGCGATCCGTAGCGTGGCGACCTCGACGGCGGCCGGGAGGCCGCCGAGATCCCCCCGGAGGGCGACGTCCACCTCAAGCCCGGAGACCCGGAACCGCTCGCCCACGGCCTTGAGCGCCTCGGTGAGCCCCAGGTCGTCGAGCGCCGCGGGACGAAGGCCGTCGACGATGCCGCGCAGGGTCGCCACGGAGTCGGTCATCAGTCTCTCCGCGCGCCCCGCCATGGCCGCAGCCGGGTGCTCCTCGAGCTGGGATCGGACCTCGCCGAGGTGCAGCGCGACCGCGGCGAGCAGCGGGCCGAGGTCGTCGTGCAGGTCGTGCCGGAGCCGGCGGCGTTCCTCCTCCCGCGCGACCACGATCCGCTCGCGCGACACCTGCAGCGCGTCGCGCAGCTGTGCCGCATGTGCCGCGACGGCCACCGGTCGGGCCAGCTCCTGGAGCAGCCTGAGGTCGCCGGGCCGCGCGCTCCGTTCGCCGGTGCGGGGCGCGACCAGCAGGCGGCCGACCAGCTCGCCACCGTGGACCAGCGGCACCTCCACGACGTACGGCGGCGGGGTGCCGCTGCCGGCCGACGGACCGTCGGTCACCTCCACGTGGGCCCAGGGCAGGCCCAGCGCCTGCCGGACCGCCTCGGCGACGCGCTCCACCGCCTCGGTGCCGCGGGGCGCGGCTGCGACGGACTCGAGCCGGTCGCCCAGCTCAACGAGCGTCCGGTAGGGGTCGGCTCCGACGCCGCGGGTGACCCGGTCGACGACTCGCTGCACCCGTCGGCGGGCCGGCTCGGCGAGCAGCGCCACCACGACGGTCGCGACGAGCGGGGCGCCCGATCGCCGGCCGACCAGGTCGCCGAGGACGACGACTGCCACGGCATAGACCGCCACGACCAGCAGGGTCAGCACGACGTAGCCCGAGGCGCGGCGGATGACCCAGTCGACGTCCCAGAGCCGGTAGCGCATCCCAGCCACGGCCACCGACAGCGGGAGTGGGAGGACGGCCGACGCCAGGAGCAAGTCGGACCCCCCGTCCGGGCCGACCAGCTGGAACAGCGCGAGCAGCACCAGGGTGAGCCCCGCGCCGAGGGCCACCCACTTCAGCTGTTGCCGCTCCTCTCCGTCCGAACGGCGCAGCCGCAGGACGAGAGAGGACAGTCCGACGAGGGCCCCGACCATGACGAGTGGCAGGCTCACGGCGAGCAGGATCGGGCCGACGGTGGAGCCGACGGGCGAGGTGATGCCCTCCGGCAGGCCCTCGAGGGGAGGGACATCCATCTGGTCGTAGGGCGTCACCGCCCAGGCCAGCGGCGCCAGCACGGTCAGCGCGACACCCGCTCGCCACGCCCACCGCCAGCGGGGGGAGAGCAGGTCGCCGTCCGGGAGGCGCAGGGGCAGCAGCACCGCCACGGCGCTGTAGCCCACCGCCCACACCCACGACCCCAGCCACAGCGTCAGCTCGCCGCCGGGCAGCGACCCGGGCTGTGCCACGAGCGTGTGCCTGGCCCAGTCGGCGAAGAGGTTGGCGAGGGCGAGCGAGAGCCCGGTGAGCAGCAGCAGGCGCGCCGTCACCGATCCGGCACGGCGCAGGCCGAGCACGGTCCCGGTCGTCAGGAAGGCGACGGCGGCCACCGCGGAGGGAGCGGGCCCGAGGCCGTCGACCGCCCGTAGCAAGGACGACCCAACGACGGCGAGGAGGCCGATCCCGCCCCCGCCGAGGGCGATCGCACGGTCGGTGCGCGACGGCACGTCGGCGGCGGAGGTCGGCATGAGCACATGCTGCCGACCGGGCGCGACCCCTGTCACGGGACACGACGTCCCTCCTCTGCCGGGACATGCCGCCCGACCACGGGACCGGACGACCCCGCCGAGAGGTGACGCGTCGTCTCGCGACAGCGGGACGACCGGTCCCGCAGTGTCGGCATCGGCGCCGGGAGGTCCGACGCCGCAGAGATGTCGAGGAGACACCCACATGCACGAGTCAACCCTTCCCACCGTCGGCGACTGGGCGCGCGAGGTCGTGCCCGCAGAGGCCGACGTCCACAACAAAGGGCGCCGGTCCAGGGCCGCGGACCGGCGGCTCGCGACCGTGCTCGCCACCGCGATGGTCGCAGCGCCGCTGGCGATGACCGCGTGGTTCCTGGTCGAGCCGGCCGTGCTCCCCCGCGAGGACGCTCAGGTGTTCCTCGCCTCCGTCGCCTCGTCGCCGGGGCGGTACCTCGCGGGCACGATCCTCGTCGCCCTCAGCGGCCTTGCCGGCATGGTGGCCGCGTTCGGCCTGGCGCGGGTCCTGGGCCAGCGGCTCCCCCGGCTCGGGCGCGTCATCGGCGTGCTCACGTTCCTGTCGGGCGCCGGCCTGCTCGTTCAGGTCGGGTTCCGGTCCTTCGTCTGGTCGCTGGTCGACCCGGGCAGCGTCCCGGCCTCGTCGGTGGAGAGCTTCCACCGGTTCCAGACCGGCGGGCTCTTCGACGTGCTGGTGGCACCGGGCCTGGTGTTCGGCGGCCTGGCAACGCTGCTGACCGTCGGTGCCCTCCTCCGCACGCGGATGGTGCCGTTGTGGGTGCCCGGCGCGATGGTCGTCGGCCTCGTCCTGGCCTCGGGCGAGTTCGCCGACCCGGTCACGGTCGCCGGGGCGGCCGTGGGCGCGCTCGCAAACCTGCGGCTCGCGCGGGAACTGTTCCGCCGCGACTGACGTCGGCACGGCCTCAGGCCCCCGGACCGCTGCTGCGGCCGGGGGCCGTCAGGGCGCGAGGGCGGACCAGGGAGGGCTCCAAGCGCCAGCGCCAGGAACGGCGCGTGACCAGACCCCGGGCCAAGTAGTCGGCGTGCAGCGGGTGAGCTGGATCGCATCCACGTGCGGCCGCGGCCATCTCGGCGTGTGTCCGCATCTGCCGCATTGAGCTTGCGGATCTGCCGATCCGCAGGCGCTTCGCGCGGGAGCCCTCGCGACGCGGGCCGAGTCGACCTGCGCGAGCGTTTCCCAGCGGCTTGATGCCGAGTGCGACATCGTTGACCGGTGCCCAGCGACCCCACGAACTCGATCCTGAGCGCCGGCGCGCGCGACGTGTTGCGTCCGATGGGCCTGCGTCAGAGGGGCCGGTCTCGTACTTGGTTGGACGATAATGGGTGGTGGCTCACGGTCGTCGAGTTCCAGCCTTCCGGATTTGGAAAGGCGTCCTATCTCAACGTCGGCATCTGCTGGCTGTGGAGCGCACAACCCCGGAAGTACCTGTCGTTCGACTTTGGTAACCGCGTACCAGGTGCTGGTGGGTTCTTCGAGTCCGAGGAGCAGTGGCGTGGGGTTGTCGAGCACTTGGTCCGACAGGCAGCAGACGAGGTCGATCACTACCGAGAGCTCGTGCCTGACCTTGCTGCCGCGGCTCACGAGTGCGTGCTCTATGAGGAGCACCGGGTTGCTGACCTGCGTGAAAGAGACGACACGTGCGAGGTGCCGGCCGGCTGGCCCACATGGCACGCAGCTGTGGCCAGCGGCCTGGCTTCTGACATCGAGCGGGCTGTGCACACTTCGCCCACGCCGCGACGGCCGGGTTGGGAGACGATTCAAGGTCCGAGTTCTGGCGTCCGGTCAGGGAACGCGCCACCGAGTGGTCGCATCTTGTCCAAAGAGACCACGCGGCATTCGTGCGGCAGGTGCGTCGGCACACCGTGGAGCAGCGCCGAGTGCTGAAGCTCGATGAGGCCTTCCCCAAGTGATTTCACCCGCCGCAGTACGGGTGTACCGGCAAACGGTGCCAGAGTGCTCTCAACGAGTCGTCGCAGCACTTCCTTGAGCCAGGGACGTTGCAATGGAACGTCAGAGTTGTCAACCGTTGTCCCCTGCGGATGTCGACCAAATCTCGAAGCGACTGCGGTCCGGGCATTCGGTCAAGCCGACAGCTCGAGTCTGGGGGCTGTCGACGAGCACGGTGCGGAGCCATCTGATCCGGTGCGGTGGGATCAAACCGTCACCCATGCGGGTCAGTGTCCGCACCAGAGCGGCGCCGCGCGCCACCCCGCTGGGTGCATCGGCCCACGTCGGTCGTGCCGACGAGGTCCCTAACGGCTGGAGCCCCAGGTCTCGTGCCAGTACGCGGCGTTCCTGCTACCCACGCGAAGGATGGCATCAGCCTCGACGGGAGCTGGCCACAGCTGCACCAGGTAGAAGTCGACGGTCCCGTCCGCGAGCTCGTCCGCGTCTCCGGCGTCACGCCCACGAGCACACACCCGGACCCGGTGCGGTCCGGGCGGCAGGACGAACCGACCGCCGCTCTCGCCGGCCCAACTGGTCCACCCGCAGTCGCCCTGCTCACCGACGACCGTCGACACCTCGACGACGTCCTCCCACTCCGCGCCGCACGGGATGACCCCGTCATGTGCCTCGATGCGGACCGCTGACCCCCCGGACCGGCGGCCGAGGTTCAGGTAGATCCATCCGGGGACGGCGGCCCCAGCGACCCCATTGACCTGCCCGGAGAAGGTGGCCTCAATGTCACCGTCGTCCTCGGCGTCGTCGGAGAACCAGAGGTCCAGCTGCCCGTAGTCGGTCTCGACGACCTCGTCCATCAGCACACGCACCATGGAAAGAGCCTCTCCCGTTCCGCGGCGAGGGAAACACTTCCGCCGAGACTTTCCGCTGACGCCTCGCCGATGCGCGCGATCCCGCAGGTCCGCGAACCATCCGCGGCAGACCGGGGTGTGAGCGACCAGCCCATTGGGAGGTCCCGCCGGACGCGTGGTGCGCCCTAGCGTCCGGGAGGTGCGCGCGCAGCCGGTGGGACAGATGACGGACGACAAGGCAACTGCCCGACGCGGCGTCCGCTGCATAGAGCTCGCAGACCTGACGAACGAGCAACGAAGCGAGCTCACCGAGCTCACCGAGCAGGCGCACGCGTCAGGGGGTGACGTACGCGGTGCGTTGGAGCTCGCACGCGCCGCAGGCACCCGGCTGCCGCACCCCGGCGGCGGCGTCACGGCGTACCTGTGGTCCGCCCTCGCCAGCGTCGCCGCGGCCGACCTCACCGTCGCGCGGGTGCTGGAGCCGCACCTGGACGCACACGCCATCCTCGAGCAGGCGGGTGAGGAGGCCGGCGACGGGGCCTGGGGCGTGTTCGCGGCCGAGGGTCCGGGTGAGCCGCTGCGCGCGACCAGGCACGGTGAGGCGTACGTCCTCGATGGGCGCAAGCACTGGTGCTCGCTCGGGGGCGAGCTCGACGGCGCGCTCGTCAGCGCGTGGGTCGGCCGGGAGCGCCAGCTCTTCGCCGTGGACCTCCACCACCCGGGCGTGAAGGCCGTGGCCGGGACGTGGGTGGCGCGCGGGCTCGCCGCGGTCGACTCCGGTCCCCTCGACCTGGACGAGGTGCCGGCCACGGCCGTCGGCGCGCCCGGGTGGTACCTCGAGCGTCCCGGGTTCGCATGGGGAGCGATCGGCGTGGCCGCGGTCTGGTTCGGCGGGGCGGTGGGTCTCGCCAGGCGCATGGTGGCGGCGTCCGGGACGCGCGAGCCCGACCAGGTGGCGCTGATGCACCTCGGCGCCGTCGACGCTCGCCTGCACGCGGCGCGGGCCGTCCTGCAGCAGGCGGCCACGGCGCTCGACGCCGGCGAGCTCGCCGGACCGGCGGGCTGGCGCGCGGCGCTCCGAGCACGTGAGGTGGTCGCTGGCGCGTGCGAGGACGTGCTGCGGCGTGCCGCGCACGGGCTGGGGCCGGGACCGCTGGCGACCGACGAGGAGCACGCCCGTCGGGTGGCCGACCTCGAGCTCTACCTCCGCCAGTGGCACGCCGAGCGCGACCAGGCGTCACTCGGCCGCCTGCTCCTCGACGACCCGGGGTCGGGCTGGTGATCGCTCCCCGCTTCCGCCACGACCAGCCCGGTACGACGGCGGCCTCGTGGTCGGACGTCCTGACGAACGTGCCGATCCTCGATCTGCCCGCGTCCCGCCGACGCGTCGTCGTCGTGGGCGCGCACCCGGACGACGAGACGCTCGGCGCGGGCGGCCTGCTGCATGCTGCTGCGCGCGAGGGTCGGCGCGTCGAGGTCGTGACCGCGACGGCCGGCGAGGGCTCGCACCCGCGCTCTCCCACCCACTCCCCCACAAGGCTCGCGGAGGTGCGCAGGGCCGAGCTGCGGCGGGCGACCGAGGTCCTCGCCCCGGGCGCGCGCGTCACCTGCCTCGACCTGCCCGACGGTGCGCTCGACGGGCACGTGGAGGACCTGGTGGCTGCGCTCGTCGAGGTCATCGGCACCGACGGCGACGACGTCCTGCTCTGTGCACCGTGGCGTGGCGACGGCCACCCCGACCACGAGGCGGCGGGACGAGCCGCCGCGACCGCGGCCCACCGCACCGACGCCCTGCTGTGGGAGTACCCCGTCTGGATGTGGCACTGGGCGCGACCGGAGGACCTCGCGACGGACCACCTCTCGCGGCTGGCGCTGTCGTCCGACGCCGTGACGGCCAAGCGCTCAGCCGTCGACGCCCACCAGAGCCAGGTCCGGCCGCTCTCGCCCGCCCCCGGTGACGAGGTGCTCCTCGGGCCCGACCTGCTCGCCCACTTCGACCGTGACCACGAGGTCTTCCTCGTCGGTGGCCCCGCGGCCGACGACCGGTCCCTCGACCAGGTCCACCGCGAGCGGCGCGACCCGTGGGACGTCGGCTCCTTCTACGAGCGCCGCAAGCGCGCGGTGTCGCTGGCCAGCCTGCCGAGGGAGCGCTACCCACTCGCCCTCGAGGTCGGCTGCTCGATCGGCGCCCTGGCCGTCGACCTCGCGCCGCGCTGCGAGCGGCTGCTGGCGGTCGACGACAGCCCCACCGCCGTCGACCTCGCCCGCCGTCGTACGTCCGGCATCGCGGGGATCGACGTCCGGCTGGCGCGCGTGCCCGACGAGTGGCCGGCGGCTCGCTACGACCTGGTGTCGGTGTCCGAGGTCGGCTACTTCCTCAGCCCGCGGCGGCTCGCCGAGCTGGTCCGGCTCTGCCTCACCTCGCTGGCCGACGACGGGCACGTGCTGCTGTGCCACTGGCGCCACCAGCCCGTCGGCTGGCCGCTGGCCGGACCGGCCGTCCACGACACGTTCGTCGAGGCCTTCCTCGCGGCGGGCGGACGGGTGCTGGTCGAGCACCAGGAGCCCGACTTCCTGCTGCACGTGCTGGGTCGGACCTCGTGACACCTCCCGACGCCCTGGCCGTCGTGGTGCCTGCTCGCGACGAGGAGCTCCTCCTGCCCGCCTGCCTCGACGCGGTCGCGGCCGCCGTGGCGGAGCTGGGGTCGGCGTACCCCCACCTGCCCGTGCAGGTCCTGGTCGTCCTCGACGCGTGCCGTGACGGTTCTGCGCAGGTGGTGCGCGAGCGCGAGGGCGTCGTCGCGGTGACCACCCTCGCCGGCTCCGTCGGCGTCGCTCGCTCCGAGGGCGTCGAGGCGGCCGCGACGTGGGCCGCGGGCACCGGCCGGCGCTCGCTGTGGATCGCGAGCACCGACGCCGACAGCGTCGTCCCGCGTCACTGGCTGACGTCGCACCTCGGCTGGGCGGCCGGCGGTCTCGGCCTCGTGGTCGGCACCGTCGAGCCGCGGCCCGGTGACCTCTCCGCCGCAGCGCTGTCGGCCTGGCACCGGCGCCACACGACGGCGGACGGCCACGACCACGTCCACGGCGCCAACCTCGGATTCACGCTGGATGCCTACCGCACGGCCGGCGGGTTCCCGCTCCTGCCGACGCACGAGGACGTCGGGCTGGTGACGGCGATGCGCGAGGCCGGTGTGCCCTCGCTCGCCACCGGCGCCGTCCCGGTCGTCACGTCAGGACGCAGGACCGGGAGGGCGCCGGGCGGGTTCGCGCACTACCTCGACGAGCTCGGCGCCTGAGGCGCCGGACGGCTCAGCCGACCTTCATCTCCCCCAGCTCGTTCCAGCCGTCCTGGTCGACCTCGGTGCTGACGATGTCGGGGGTGCGGGCGAGGTACTGCGGGAGCTCGGCCTGCGCTGCCTTGAAGTGGTCGGAGGAGACGTGCGCCCCGCCGGCGTCGCCGTCGCGGAATGCCTCGACGAGGACGTACTCGTGCGGGTCCTCCAGGCTGCGCGACCACTCGAACCACAGGCAGCCCTCCTCGGCGCGCGTGGCCTCGGTGAAGGCCCGCGAGAGCTCCGGCCAGTCGTCGGCGTGCTCGGGCTTGATCGGGAACTTGGCGGTGATGAAGATCAAGGCGATCCCTCCGTCGGGGTCAGGTGGCCGGGGTGGCTGTGGTGGCGGCCGGCGCAGGCGACCGTCCGTCGATCGCGGACTGCAGCGCCGCACCGAGCTTCTCCGAGACGATACCGAGCAGCGCCCCGGCCACGACGGCGATGGCCACGCCGCCGAGGTCGAAGCCGGTCCCGAAGAAGACAGCCGTCCCGGCGAAGCCGCCCGGGATGAACGACAGCAGCGGGAGCGCTGCCTCGACACAGAGGACGAACCCGACGACGGTGACCATGAGTGCCAGCGCGAGCGTCGACCCGCTGACGTTCTCCAGGCCCTGGCTGATCACCCAGCCCCAGAAGACGCCGGCGAGGTTCGCGGAGAGCCCCTTGGCCAGGCCCGTGGTGCCGCCACCGGCGGCGAAGAAGCAGGCCCACGCGATGAACGCGACCCAGGTGATCCACGCGAGCTCGACGCTCGCGAAGGTCCAGACGCCGGCGAGCACGCCGACGGAGATGCCGATGCCCAGCAGGGGCTTGATGCGGTCCATCTGAGATGCCATGGCGGTGCTCCTAGGGGATGAGGATCGCGCGGCCGCGGACCCGGCCGGCGTCGAGGTCGGAGATGGCGGTCTGGAAGTCGTCGAGCGCGTACTTCTGGGTGTGCAGCGTGACGGCGCCGCGGGCGGCGAGGGCCATCAGGTCACACAGGTCGTTGTAGGAGCCGACGAGGTTGCCGATGACGTTCTTCTCCGAGGAGATGAGGTCGATGGTCGGGACGACGACGTCCTCGCCGTAGCCCACGACGTGGTAGTCGCCGGCCTGCCGGGTCATCGCCAGGCCCTGGGCGGTGGAGCCACCCTCGCCGACGAAGTCGACGACCACCTCGGCGCCGTGGCCGCCGGTGATGTCGAGGACCTCCTCGACCTGCTTGCCCTCGGCGACCACGCCGTGGTCGGCGCCGATCGAGAGGGCCAGCTTGAGCGCCTCGGGGTTGCGGTCGACGACGACCAGCTGGGCCGGCGAGAGCGCCTTGAGCACCTGGATGCCGATGTGCCCGAGGCCGCCGGCGCCGATGACGACGCAGGTGTCACGCGGGGTGAGCCGTCGCGCCGCCTTCGCCGCTGCGTGGTACGCCGTCAGGCCGGCGTCGGCGAGCGCCGCGACGTCGGCGGGCTCGAGCGAGTCGTCGATGGGGACGACGCTGCGTGCCGACGTCCGGAGGTACTCGGCGTACCCGCCGTTGGTGTTGATGCCGGGGAACTGGTTGTCCTCGCAGTGCACGTCGTCGCCGGTGCGGCACGCGCGGCACAGTCCGCACGTGACGAGCGGGTGCACGATCACCTTGTCGCCCTCGCGGACGTTGGTGACCGCCGAGCCGACGGCGTGCACCCAGCCGGCGTTCTCGTGGCCGATCGTGTAGGGCAGTGTCACGCCCGACTTCTCCTCCCACTGCCCCTCGAGGATGTGGAGGTCGGTGCGGCACACACCGGCGCCGCCGATGCGGACGACGACGTCGAACGGGCCGGTGGCCTCGGGGACGTCGACCTCGTGCATCTGCAGGTCCTGGTGGTAGCCGACGACCTGGACGGCTCGCATCGTGCTCATCGGGTGGTCTCCTTCGAGGGCGGGGTCAGCAGGGAGGTCAGGGGGACGAAGGTGGGGTCGTAGGACACGTCGGAGGGCTCGGCCCCGTCGGCGCGGTGGACCTGGTCGTCCTCCGATCCGGGGTAGCGGGTGCGGAGCAGGCCGCGGCAGAAGTGCGCGTTGCCGTCGATCGAGATGCGCGTGGAGCGTGCGCGGCGCAGCGCCATCGGTACGTCGTCCGGCTGGACGCCGGCGTGGTCGACGAGCACCGGCGACGTGCCCGTCAGGGGCAGGCCGACGGCCTCCCGGCGCCGCAGCAGGGCGTCGGTGTGGTTGCCCCGGGGCAGGTCGTCGAGGACCACCTGCCCCAGGGCGTCGAGGGGCCGGTCCGGCTCGGCGCGCAGCAGCGCGGTCAGGCAGCGCTCCATCGCAGCGGTGTGGGCCTTGCGGCGGAAGGTCTCCCGCAGCTCCTCGAGGTCCTGCTCGGCCTCGTGTCCGAAGGTGCCGCGGTAGCCGGCGTCGGCGGCCAGTCCGGCGTTGATCTTGTCGGAGTCGTGGTGGTCGTCGAGCTGCACCACGACGCTCCGCGTCCAGGGCAGGGCCGCGAGGACGTCCTTGCTGTCGGACGCCATCAGGTAGGCGAAGTTCGGCGAGCAGAACGAGGTCGGGAGGCGCAGGTGCACCTCCACTCCCCCGGCCTGGTCGACCGCCACCGACCGGACGAAGCCGAGGTCGGTGATGGGCTCGTCGAGCTCGGGGTCCATGACCACGCCCAGCGCCGCGCGCACCGCGTCGGCGTACGACGTCCGGCCCGCATTCGCGGTGAGCGCGGCGGTGAGGCCGGCGACGACAGTGGGGGCGAGCGTCATGGTCACACCGCCGCCATGCTGCCGATGTCGGCGGCGTCGGGCTGGCGCGGACCGGTCTCGGTCTCGTCGGCCTCGGGCAGCCGCAGCTCGGCCGGCACCTCGACGTCGTACATCTTGGCCGCGTTGAGGCCCAGGATCTTCTTCTTCTGCGCAGTGGTGATCGGCGCGTACTCCGTGAGGTCCTCGGGGATCTGGAAGTCGACGAACCTCTCGACCAGCCACCTCGGCGTCCAGAGGGCGTAGTCGGAGGAGAACTGGATCCGGTCCTCGCCCACCCAGTAGAGGAGCTCGCCGATGATCTGCGCGAAGTAGCGCGGGCGGGTGTGGATGAACGGCATCGCCACCGCCAGGCCGGCGTGCACGTTGGGCTCCTGGGTGGCGATCCAGCAGAAGTCCTCGAGGCGGGGCAGGCCGCAGTGCTCCACGACGAAGTTGAGGTCGGTGAAGTCGGTGGCGACGTGGTCCACGTCCGCGACGTCGAACGCGTCGCGGTCGAGCGGGCGGATGGTGGGGCCCTTGTGGACGTGGATGTTGGTGATGCCCAGCTCGCGGCAGACCTCGAAGTAGCGGTAGGCCCAGGGGTCGTCGAGGCGCCAGCCGCGGGACTCGCCGTGCCACTCGGCCGTGTAGAGCTTGACGCCCTTGAGCCCGAAGCGCTCGGCGTCCGCCCGCAGCTGGTCGAGGCCGGCCTCGCCGTTGCGCGGGTCGAAGTTGTGGTTGTAGGTCAGCTTGCCCGGGTTGGCCTGTGCGAGCGCAAACGCCTCCTCGGTCTGGCCGAAGCCGCGGTGGTAGAACTCGCCGAGGTACGCCGGCTGGAAGACGGCGTGGTCGACGTAGCCGTCCTCGAAGAGGTCCTTCATCAGCCGCTCGCCGCCCTGGTAGAGGTAGTCCTCCTTGGTCCAGACCTCCGACTCCGGCGAGAGGTTGGCGTGGTAGTCGTAGAAGCAGTCGATGAACTGCTGGCCGTGGACGTTCCTGATGTTCTCGGGGCGTGCGTCCCACAGGGCGATGTGGGCGTCGACGATGAAGTAGCTCTCGCCGTCCTTGGTGTACATGGGGCCTCCGGTTGCGGTGCGGGCTCGAGGTGACGGGCGTCACGGTGCGATGCCTACGGACGCTAGGTCGGTCACCGGCCGGCGCGACCGGTCGCGCTGTCTCAATCTGAGATCCGGGATCGTCTCAATTTGAGACGCCGGCGCCGCGCGCCACCCGACAGGCGGATGTAACGTCGGTCACATCCCGAAGGGGGTGGTCCACGTGGCCGACCTCGGACTCCCCGAGCGCGCACGACTCCACCGCGAGCTGCAGCGCGCCCTGCCCGCCAACCTGGTCAGCAGCGACGCCGACCACCTGCCCGGCCGGCTGGTCGCCTCCTGGCAGCGCAGCGAGGACTACGGCGTCCCGCTCGACGAGATCGAGCCCTCTTTCGTCGGGACGCTCAACGAGGAGTCCCTGTTCTTCGAGTGCGGTCGCGAGGTCCTGGCGGGGCTGCACCAGACGCTCGTGAACGAGCCCGTCTCGCTGATGCTCACCGACGCCGACGGTCTGGTCCTCAACCGGATGAGCGGCGACTCCTCGCTCCTGCGGGCGCTCGACAAGGTGCACCTCGCGCCCGGCTTCGCCTACGCCGAGCGGACCGTCGGCACCAACGGCCTCGGCCTCGCCATCGCCGACCGGGTGCCCACGGTCGTGCGTGCCGACGAGCACTACGCCCTCAGCCTGTGCACCTACACGTGCGCCGCCGTCCCGGTGCTCGACCCGCACACCGGCACGCTCGAGGGCTGCGTGAACCTCACGACGTGGTCGAGCCAGTCGAGCGACCTGCTCCTCGCGCTGGCCCAGTCCGCCGCCAGCAACACCTCGGCCCTCATGCTGGCGCGCTCGCGCGGGCAGCGGCCGCGTCCGGCCCAGCGTGGCGAGGTGTTCCGGGTCGAGACGCCGCGCCTCGAGCCCGGTTCGGGCACGCTCGCCGACCTCGGGCCCGCGTGGGCCGACGCCGTGGCGCGCGCCGCCGCCGCGATCGCCGACGGCCGCATCGTCGCCGCGGTCGGCGAGGAGGGCGCGGGCCGGGCCACCGCGCTCGCCCAGGCCATGCGCCGCGAGCACCCTCGCGAGCGCATCCTCGCCGCGTCGCCGCCGGCCCCCCAGGACAGCGAGGCGTGGATCGGGCTCTGGACGCCCGAGCTCGGCAAGCCCGACACCGGCATCCTGGTCCGCGACGTCGACCGCCTGCCCGCCTGGGTCGCTGAGCACATCCGCGACCTCGTCCTGCAGGCACGGGTGCGCTCGACGCCCGGCACCCAGGTCCCGTTCGCCCTCACCGCGACCTCGTTCGAGGCGATCCCGCCGGCGCTCGGGGCGCTGGTCGACACCGTCGTCACCGTCCCGGCACTGCGGGAGCGCACCGAGGACGTCCTGCCCCTCGCGCAGCACGTCGCCCGCCGGGTGCGCCCGCGGGGGGTCAGCCTCACCCCGTCGGCCGCGTCGGCCCTCACCGCCTGCGGCTGGCCGGGCAACGTGCGCCAGCTCGTCGAGGTGGTGACCCAGGCCTCCCGCCGCACCGACGCGGTCGACGTACGCCACCTGCCCGCCGACGTGCTCTCCGGCAGCTCGCGCCGGCTGACCCGCATCGAGGCCTTCGAGCGCGACGAGATCGTCCGCGTCATCACTCGTCCCGGCACCTCGATGCAGGACGCGGCCGAGGAGCTCGGCATGAGCCGGGCGACGGTCTACCGCAAGCTCGCGCAGTACGACATCCACGTCCCGCGGGCGGGTCACTGACGGCGGGCGGCGACCACGTCTCCGTCGGGCTCGTGCGAGCATGACCGCGTGACCCGCACCCGCCGGCTGCTGCTCGTCGTCGACGCGCCGTCGCTGCTGCACCGCAACCACCACGCGCGGTCCCACACCGGGCTCCGCGACCGGCAGGGCCGCCCGATCTGGGCGCTGCACGGGATGCTGCGCCAGATCCTCGAGTCGATCGACTCCTTCGCCCCCGACGCCGTCGTCTTCGGCCTCGACGACCGGACCGGGTCGGTGCGGCGCGACCTCTACCCCGACTACAAGGCCGGCCGCGCGGAGAAGGACCCCGAGCTCGTCGACCAGCTCGACCGCGCGGGCGCTCTGCTCGACGCGCTGGGACTGGCCACCCTGACACCGGCCGGCCTGGAGGCCGACGACGTCAACGCCTCGGGGGCGACGTGGGCGACCGCGAACGGCTGGGACTGCGTCATCATCACCTCCGACCGCGACGCCTTCGCCCACATCAGCCACCACACCCGGGTGCTGCGGCTGATCGACGGCGGCATCCACGGCTCCCCCATGCTGAACCCGGCGCGCCTGTTCAACATGTACGGCGTGCGTCCCGCCAACTACCTGGCGTTCGCGGCCCTGCGCGGCGACAGCAGCGACAACCTGCCCGGCGTGCAGGGCATCGGCGAGAAGACGGCCGCCATCCTGCTCGACGTCGCCGGCTCGATGGACGCCGTCTGGGCCGACATCGACCACAACGGAGGCACGGCCCTGCTGGGCGCCCTCGAGGACTGGTCGGCCGAGACCGGCGGCCGGCGCGTGGGCGCCACCGTCGTCCGCCGCCTCTCCGCGCCCGGCGCCCGCGAGCGCTACGAGTTCAACGTGCAGATGATGTCTGGGAGGGACGACCTCGACCTGGGCCTCACGCCCGATGTCCCGGGCTCGCGCGGGCTGCTGCCGCTCGACCTGGACCGGGTGACCAAGGTGGTCGGCTTCCTCGACAACGACTTCACGACCGACTTCGCGGTGCGGGTGCTGACGAGCCGGCCGGCGTCAGGCTGACGGCGGGTCCGACCCCTCGCCCAGCCGGGCGCGCAGCTCCTCGACCTCGTCCTCGAGCTCGAGGACACGCGCGATGCCGACGAGGTTGAGCCCGTCGGCGAGCAGGTCGCGGATGCGCTCGAGCCGCACCACGTCGTCGTCGCTGTAGAGCCGGGTGCCGCCCGCCGTGCGATCGGGCGTCAGCAGCCCCCGACGCTCGTAGACGCGGAGGTTCTGGATCTCCATGGACACCATCGAGGCGGCCACCGAGATCGCGTAGACGCCGTCGTCACTGCCTGCCACGGGCCACCTCCCGGTTCTCACGAACTTCTCAGCCGGACGGCTTGATCCTGCCTCATCGCGTGAGTATAAAAAACCTGTAACCACAAATACAGGTCGTGGACCTCGGGGTTCGGGGGTCCACCCGGCAGATCCAGGAGGAGACGATGTTGCTTCGAACCACCGACCCGTTCCGTGACCTCGACCGGCTCACCCAGCAGCTGATGGGCACGACCAACCGTCCCGCGGTCATGCCGATGGACGCGTGGCGCGAGGGCGACCGCTTCGTCATCGAGTTCGACCTCCCCGGCGTCAACACCGACAGCATCGACCTCGACGTCGAGCGCAACGTCCTCACCGTGCGCGCCGAGCGGGTGGCCCGCAACGGCGACTGGGAGCCGCTGGCCTCCGAGCGTCCGCGCGGAGCCTTCAGCCGCCAGCTTGTGCTGGGCGACAACCTCGACCTGGAGCGCATCGAGGCGGCCTACGCCGACGGCGTGCTGCGGCTTGTCGTCCCGGTCGCGGAGAAGGCCAAGCCCCGCAAGATCGAGATCCAGCAGACGGGCTCGGGCCGCAGCGGCGATCACGCCGAGCTGACCGCCTGACGGGGGCGTGGTGTCCGGCGGCCTCAGCTGCTGCCGGACACCACGACCGGCACGACCACGGCCGTGATGATCGCCGTGTTCATCGCGGCCACGGCCTTGGCGACGGCCTCGCCCGCGACGACGTCGGTCGACACCTCCTCGATGCGCTTCGCGAGGTCGCGCCTGCCGAGCGTCCCCTTCTCCTCCTCGAGCACCTTCGGGGCGACCCCGAGGCCCTGGAGGATGGAGAGCAGGCTCGCGTCGGCGAGCGTCGGCGTACCGCCCTGCAGCACGAGCCGCAGACGCTCGCGCACCCGCCGCTCGGGCTCGGGGTCGCGCACCGGGTACTTCTCGGGCACGAGCCCGAGGGCGCGCCTCTCCGTGACGTCGATGACTCCTGCCGCGCTCAACGCACCGGCGAGCTCACGCTCGACCGCGACCTTGCCATCGCTCACCAGCGACGACAGCTTCTTGCCGTCCTTCTGCTCCAGCCGCACCATCGCGGCGTCCAGGGCCGGGTGCCCGACGGGGCCGGGGACCAACACCTTCAGACGCGGGTCCTTGTCCTCGCTGAGGGTGATGCGCTCGGCGACCACGAGGTCGGTGACGACCGCGGCGGCGAGGCCGTAGCCGCGCTGCGCCGTGGCGCTCTCGGGCCGACCGTCGTCGCGGCGCAGCAGCAGGAACAGTTCTTCGGCGATGAGCATGTCGCCACGCTAGCCCGCGCGCTGCGGCTCGGGATCCGTCTCCTGGTGGAGGTCGAGGGACAGCATCCGGGCCGCGAGGTCCACCGCGGGACCGAGCAGCAGGATCACCGCGAGCGTCCCGACGCCCACGGTCGCCCCCAGCAGCCACCCACCCAGCGCTCCCCCGCCCTGGACGACGCTGTAGCTCCACTTGAACGGCACCGGCGGGTCCCACGCCAGCGCGGCCGCCTCGGCCGGCCCGGCGCCGGTGTGGCTGCCGAGGTAGAGGGCTATGCCGAGCGCCAGGACGGGGAACGCTGCCGCGAGAAGCACGATCCGCCACCCCAGCCCGTCGGGCACCGCGAGCAGGTCGAGCACCACCGAGACCGTGACCCCGACCAGCACCACCTGGACCACCGTGCCGATGCCGGGACGGACCCTCCGGAGCGCCGCGAGCGCCACCAGCACGACGCCCACGACGAGGTTGACGACCCAGAAGTCGACCCCGGTCGTGAGGGCCAGGCCGTTGACGAACGTCGAGTAGCCGTCCGAGCCCAGGTCGGCCGCCAGCAGCAGCGCCACTCCGGTGCCGAGCACGACACATCCGACGAGGAGCAGGGCGGTACGCCGGGGGCCGGGGATCACGGGCGACAGCATGTCAGGATGAACAGCAGGTGAGGCATTCGCGAACCGGGCCGCGCCAGCCTTCCGCCTGCGCCGGGGCTCGTCGTACGTTGGCGGTCCCCCCACTCGGAAGGCAGCACCCATGCGCTCTCGGCCCACCCGCCTCGTCCTCGCCGCCGTCGCGACCCTCGCCGTCGCCGGACTCGGCGCCCCCGCCCTGACCTCCCCGCCGCCGCCGGTCCCGGCGCCGCGAGCACCACGCGGCCCACGAAGCCGACGGAGGTGCGGTTCGCCACCTTCAACGCCTCGCTGAACCGCAACACGGCCGGCCAGCTCGTCACCGACCTGTCGACGCCCGGCAACGCGCAGGCGTCCCGGGCCGCGGAGACCATCCAGCGCGCCGACGCGGACGTCATCCTGGTCAACGAGTTCGACTACGCCGCGGACGGCGAGGCGGCCGAGCTGTTCCGCGACAACTACCTCGAGGTCAGCCAGAACGGCGCCACCCCGGTCGACTACCCGTACTACTACGTCGCCCCGTCGAACACCGGTGTCCCGAGCGGCTTCGACCTCAACAACAACGGCGTCGTCGGCGCCCCCGGCACCCAGGCCGGCGGCGACGACTCCCTCGGCTTCGGCCTGTTCCCGGGCCAGTACGGCCTGGTCGTCTACTCCAAGTACCCGATCGCGACCGACGACGTCCGCACCTTCCAGCACTTCCTGTGGAAGGACATGCCCGGCGCGGTCCTGCCGGACGACCCGGCCACGGCAGCGCCGGCGGACTGGTACTCCCCCGAGGAGCTCGACGTCTTCCGCCTCTCGTCGAAGTCGCACTTTGACGTGCCGATCGAGCTGCCCGGACGCAAGCCGGTCCACTTCCTCGTCTCCCACCCGACACCGCCGAGCTTCGACGGCGCCGAGGACCGCAACGGCAGGCGCAACCACGACGAGATCCGCTTCTGGGCCGACTACGTCAGCGGCGGCCGGGCCGCGTCGTACATCTACGACGACGAGGGCGGCACCGGCGGGCTCGGCCGCGGCCAGGACTTCGTGATCGCCGGCGACCAGAACGCCGACCCCGTCGACGGGGACTCGTACGACGACGCGATCCTGCAGCTGCTCGACCACCCGCGGATCCAGGACCCGACGCCCACGTCAGCCGGTGCGGTCGAGGCCACCCAGCGCGACAAGGGCATCAACCTCAGCCACCGGGGTCCGGCCGAGCGCGACACCGCCGACTTCGCCGACACGGCGCCGGGCAACCTCCGCGTCGACTACGTCCTCCCCAGCGAGCGGCTGGCGATCCACGACACCGGCGTCTACTGGCTGACGTCCGCGGACCCGCTGTTCACCCGCCTGATCGGCACCTTCCCCTTCCCGGTCACCGACCACCGCCTCGTGTGGCTCGACCTCGGCACTGGTCGGACGCACGGACGCTGATCCCGCAGCCGCTTCGCCGAGGGGCCGGCGGACGTTCACCTGGTGTCCACCCGCCGGTCCCTCGGGGGGCCACCCGGATGACGAGAGTCGGGATGTCCGTCCGACCCGACGATCTCCGGAGACTCCCCCCATGTCGCTCACCCCGACCCCGAGCCCGAACCGCCCGCTGCCCATGGCGGGCCAGACCCACGGAAACCGCAGCGCTGTCACCTGCCACCTGCGCTGCGGTGACGCCTGCTCCGCCCCGGTGCCCAACACCACCGAGACGTCCTACTTCCGCGACGTCGCCGCCACGGTCCTGAGCCGTCGCTCGGTCGTCGGCACCGGCCTCTCCGTCGCCGCGCTCACCGCGGTGCCGGTGGCCCGCGCCGCCGCCGCGCCCGCCACGCCCGCCGGCCCGCGGCCGGGCAAGGGCGGTCACGGCAAGCCCGACCACCTGCCGTTCACGCCGATCGCGCCCGCCGCCACGACCGTCGACGACGTCACCGTCCCGGCCGGCTACCGCTGGGACGCGATCCTGCGGTGGGGCGACCCGATCCTCCCCGGCGCGCCCGCGTTCGACGGCGCCCGCCAGACGCCGGAGGCGCAGGCCGGCCAGTTCGGCTACAACAACGACTACCTCGACATCATCGAGACCAACCGCGCCGGGACCGAGGCGCTGCTCGTGTGCAACCACGAGTACACCAACGAGGGCATCATGTTCCCGCCCGGCACGGACCCGGCGACCGTGATCCGCACCGCCTGGGCCGCGCACGGCATGTCCGTCGTGCAGCTGCGGCGCCGCAAGCGCGGCGACGTGTGGTCGTACGTCCCGGGCGCACGCCTCAACCGCCGCATCACCCTCGACACCCCGTTCGCCGTCGACGGCGCGGCCGCCGGGTCCGAGCTGCTCAGGACGGCGGCCGACCCGACCGGTCGCACGGTCCGCGGCACGATGAACAACTGCGCCGGCGGGACGACGCCCTGGGGCACCGTGCTGTCGGGCGAGGAGAACTTCAACCAGTACTTCCGCGCCACCGGCACCGACCCGCGGGAGGCCCGCTACGGCCTCTCCCCGACGCAGGACTCGCGCAACTGGCGCTCGGTCGACCCGCGCTGGGATGCCACCACCGCGGACCACCGCAACGAGCCCAACCGGTTCGGCTGGGTCGTCGAGCTCGACCCGAGCGACCCGGCCTCGACGCCGGTGAAGCACACTGCCATGGGCCGCTTCAAGCACGAGGGCGCCAACGTGATCGTCAACCGTGACGGGCACGTCGTGGCCTACATGGGCGACGACGAGCGCTTCGACTACGTCTACCGCTTCGTCTCCCGGGACACCATGCGCCCCGGCAACAGCCCGAAGGCCCGCCGCCACAACCTCACGCTGCTGAGCGAGGGTGACCTGTCGGTGGCGCGCTTCACCGGCGACGGTCTCGAGGACGGCCTCAGCGACGGTTCCGGCGAGTGGATCCCGCTCACCCGCGGCGGCCAGTCGATGGTCCCGGGCTTCACGCTCGAGGAGGTGCTGGTCTACACGCGCCTGGCCGCCGACGCCGTGCAGCCGACGAAGATGGACCGCCCCGAGGACGTCCAGCCCAACCTCCACAACGGCCGCATCTACGTCGCCTGCACCAACAACACCGACCGCGGCAAGGTCGGCAAGGAGGGCCCCACCGAGCCCAACCCCCGACCGGCCAACAAGGACGGGCACGTCGTGGAGATGATCCCGACCGACGGCGACCACACCGCCGACACGTTCGGGTGGAACCTGTTCCTCGTCTGCGGCGACCAGGCCTCCGCCGGGCGCTACTTCGGCGGCTGGACCGGCCCCGTCTCGCCGATCTCGTGCCCCGACAACGTCGCCTTCGACAGCCTGGGCAACCTGTGGGTGTCCACCGACGGCCAGCCGAGCGCGATCAAGGTGAGCGACGGACTGTTCAAGGTGCCCGTCGAGGGTCCCGAGCGGGGCCACGTCCAGCAGTTCCTGGCCGTCCCCTCCGGCGCCGAGACCTGTGGGCCGGTGATCCGCGACCGCGACGACTCGGTGTTCGTGGCCGTCCAGCACCCGGGTGAGGACGGCTCCTGGGCGGCTCCGCAGTCGCGCTTCCCCGACTACGTGCCGGCCGGCGCGGCACCCGCCGCCGGCCAGTTCGCCGGACCGCGCCCGACGGTCGTGCAGGTCACGCGCGCCTAGGTCGCCCTACGATCGACCCGTGCCGCGGCCCCTGATCACCACCCTCGGGGTCGCGGCCGGGTCGACGGCACTGCTGGCCCTGGCCGTCACGCAGGGCTGGCTGGGACCGGACGTCGGTCGCGGCGCGAACTTCTGCGAGCGGGCCCACGACGGGGTCGTCGCGCAGCCCGCCAACACGCTGTCGAACCTCGGCTTCGTCGTCGCCGGTCTGCTGGTCGCGAGCCATGCCCAGCGGCGCCAGGATGATCCGGCACACGCCCGGGACGTCATGTCGACCACGGTCGCCACCTTCTTCGCGTGCGTGGTCGTCCTCCTCGGGCCAGGCTCCGCCGCCATGCACGCCACCCAGAGCGAGTGGGGCGGGCACCTCGACATGCTGAGCATGTACCTCGTCGCGGGGTTCGCCGCGGCCTGGGCGTGGGTCCGCTGGACCCGGCGCGGCACCACCGCGTTCGTGACGGCGTACGTCGCCTGCGTGGCGGCGTGCGAGCTCGTCGGCCTGTGGCCGGACCCGGTCCCCGTCGTGCACTACTCCGGCAACCTCGCCTTCGGCGTCCTGCTGGTCGTGGCGGTCGTGCTGGAGACGGCTCTGTGGCGCCGCGGCGAGACCAGCCGGGTCTTCCGCCACGGCGTCGTCGCCCTGGCGTCGATGCTGGTCGCGTTCGCCATCTGGCTGCTCAGCAACGCCGGCTGGTGCGACCCCGACTCGCTCCTCCAGGGCCATGCCGCCTGGCACCTCCTCTGCTCGGTCGCGGCGTACTGGCTCTACCGGCTCTACGCCTCCGAGCTGATCAGCACCTGACGCGGCTCATCGTCCCGGTGCCGTCGCGCGGCGACCGCGCCGACCACCAGCCCCAGCAGCACGCCGGGCACCACCCACCGCCATCCGGTGAGCGAGATCCACGCCGGGTCCGGCTCAGCGGGCGCCGGAGCGGGCGCCGCAACCGCAGTCGTGTCCGCGGGGATCGAGACGACCTCGGGCGCAGCGGAGTCGTCCAGCACCTGGGTGAGCAGCGCCGCCAGCTCGTCCGGCTGGTCGACCTGCGCCCACCCGCCGGTGTCCTCCGCCGTGAAGGTCGTCATGACCCAGGCGGTCCCGTCCGGGGCGAGGTGCACCCGGTCGAAGCGCCACGGCATCACGTCGTGCACCATCCAGGTGAGGTTGTAGTCCGCACCCGCGCCACCGGGCGCCAGCGGCTTGCCGCGCGTCGCGTCGGCGGGCAGCAGCCCCAGCAAGGCGTCGTACGCCGCGTCGTCGTAGTAGAGCGCGCCGGCCGACTGGCCCGGCTGGGTGATCAGCACGCTCGTGGGCCCACCTGCCTGCGACGCCGCCGGTAGCCCGACGGCGGCGGCGAGGGCGAGTACGGCGACGGCCAGGATCCTGCGCATGGCTCCTCCTCGGGACGGTTGCGAGGGATACACCGCCGGGCCGGTCGGGGTTCCGTCAGTCGACGGACCCGGCGATCCGCGTCGCCTCGGCCAGGTCGAGGTCGCCCTCGAGCCGCAGGGTGAGGTCGCCGTCGAGCCACAGCAGGGTCGGGGCGGCCGGGCGGGACGGGAGGTCGCGCGCCGTGCCCCCGTCGGGCACCACCGTGACTCCGTGCGCAGTGGGCAGCCAGAGTGCCTCGCTCCCGGAGACGAGCAGCCGCTCGGCCCGGTCCGCGGTCTTCCAGAAGATCGGCTCGACGTCGCCGCGCAGCTCGTCGAGTCGGACCGTGCCATCCTCCGTCGTCCAGCTGAGCGACACCACGAGCCGGTCGTCCGAGACCTCGACGCGGTCGGGCGCACCGAGCGCGGAGGGCACCACCGGCGTGAAGCCCGCGAGTCGAGCCGCGCGCTCGAGGTCGGGCGAGCCCGTCGCCGCGGGCACGGCGGGCGTCTCGTCGACCGGGTCGCCCGACGTGACCGAGACACCGGGCAGGCCGAGCCACCCGCGGATCTCCGCACCCACCGGCGACGCGACGACGCCGACGCCGAGCAGGCCGGCGACCAGGCCGGCCAGCCAGCGCCGCCACCGCCGGCGGGGACGGGTCGTGGCGACGCGCTCCATCACGGCGCGCTCGAGCCCGTCGGGCACCGGCACGTGGAGGTCGGCGGCCAGCGCGGACAGCCGCTCCTCGAGAGCGTCAGGCATGGTCCACCTCCTCGATCGTGGTGGCGAGGTCGTCGCGCAGCCGCGCCAGCCCCCTGCTCAGCCGGGACTTCACCGTGCCCCGCGGCACCCCGAGCACGACCGCCGTGGCCGCCTCGTCCAGCTCGAGGAGGTAGCGGCACGCCACCACGTGGCCGAGCTTGTCGGGCAACCTCGCCACTGCCGCGAGCAGTCGCTCCCGGTCCTCCCGGTCGACCAACGCCGCAGACGGGTCGAGCAGCTCGGCCAGGAGAGGCCCGGCGTCCCGGGCCTCGCGACCGACGCGTCGTACGGCGGAGCGGTGGGCGTTGCGGGCCTCGTTGGCCACGATGCGCAGCAGCCAGGGCCGGAACGGCCGGTCCGTGCGGAACGACCCCAGCGAGCGGTACGCCTTCACCAGCGCCTCCTGCACCACGTCCTCCGCGTCGCTCCCCGCCCCCAGGAGCACCGCCGTCCGTATCGCCATCGGGGCGTGCCGGCGCACGAGGACGGCGTACGCGTCGGTGTCCCCGGCGCGCACCCGGCCGACCAGCTCGGCATCCGGCGTCGCATCGTCCTCGGCGCTGATCGTCACTCCCGTCCTGAGGGGTCCCTGCATCGTGTCTACACCGCCAGGGCGGCGGGAGTTCCCGCGGCGGCCTACGTCCGCCGGGCGAAGGTGACCTTGTTGTCCGAGTGGACGGTCATCGCGTAGCGCGAGTCGTGCGCCAGGCGATGGTGCCGGGGGCAGAGCAGACGCCCATTGAGGAGGTCGGTGAGGCCGCCGCGGGACCATGGGTCGTCGTGGTGCGCGTGACATCCGGAGGCGGTGGTCTCGCATCCGCGAGCAGTGCAGCCGCCGTCGCGCAGGCCGAGGGCGATGCGCTGGGCCTTGGTGAACAGTCGCCGCCTGCGGCCTAGGTCGAGGGGCATCGAGCTGCCGTCGAGGACGACTGGGATGATGCCGGCCTCGCACGCCAGCCGCCGGGCCTGCCCTGCGCTCATGCGGGTGCCGTCGTCCAGCATCGCGGTCGCGTGCTCGCCGAGGAGCTGCTCCAGCGTCATGGTGACCACAACGGTCGCGTTGACTCCCGCGGTGGTCGGCGTGGCATCGACCGGGTAGCGCTCGACGTACTCGATGAACGCCTCGCCGAGGCGTCGACGCAGCGGCTTCCAGCCGCCCGTCTCGTCGCGTAGGTCGGCCTCGCTGTGGCGGGCAGGGTTGGCCAGCGCGAGGAGGTGCCGCTTGAGCATCGCGCCGATGTGGGACGGCAAGGTGAAGCGTCCGTGGCATCGACCGTTGCCGTCGTCGTGGAGCTCGAAGGCGGCGGTCGCGTCGGCGCGGGACTCCTCCTGCGCCAGCGTGCTGGCCTCCTGCGACTCGGCCAGCTCCGGCGCGACCACGTCGAGGATCCGCTTGCCGAGCCTGCGCAGTGCCTTGGCGTCGTGCTCGGCTGCGGCGGCAAGGAGGTGGTCGCGTGCCTGTGCTCGGACCTCTGGGTCGATGATCCGGGTCGCGCCCTCGGCAGTGCGGACCGTCGCAGGGATCGCGTCGACCGCGTGGACGATCACGCTCGCCTGCTCCACCAACAGCTCGCCTGCGGCCAGTGCCCGGCCAGTCGGGGCGTGCAGGTCGTCCTCGAGCGCGCGTGCAAGCCTGCTCAGCCTGGCCGCGTCGGCGTGGGTGTGGCGGCTGCGCCCGGCCCACCACTGGTGAATGTGGCGCGCGCCGGTCGCGTCTCCCAGCCGCCTGCGGTCGGCCTCGGCCACCGCGCGGAACAGCTCGCGCGTGAGGCGGCTCGTCACGCCGGTCAGCTCGTCGACCAGCCGTACGACGTCGGCGTCGGACAGACCGCCGAGCGCCACCTCGCTCACCTCAGCAAGCGACGCGTGCATGCGCTCCAGCACGTGGCTCACCATCGGTGATGCCTCCGGCACGGCGCCGGGAGCTCGCCACACCCCCTCGTGGGGCTGCTCGACGGGTACGGCGCTCACTGGCTGGCCCTTCCGCGCCCTCGCCGGGCGCATGGACGACTGTGGTCGTGGGCCGATATCAGTGAGGTTCGTGCAGCCGGAGATGTGGCATCAGGGAGGACCCGAGCTCGCTCGCTCGAAACTTTGTTCGATCGTACTCCTTGCGTCTGACAGCGTCAATGATCTCGTTTCCCAAACTCCGCGGACGGGACTGGCGGAAGCATCCGCCCGCATCGGAGGGCGACACCAAGAACCGACGACCGGAGGCATAGGGCGATCGCGGCGAAGTGACGCACTGGCCGTCCAGGTGCGCATCGACGACAGCGCTCGATATCGCACTCGGTCCGACAGGCGGCCGCCAGCGGCATCGTCGAACGAGCTCAGCTGGCCGTACGGCAACGGGATGGTTAGTAGGTCGCCTGATCCGCACTTCGTACGAACGTGTTCTCGGTGATCATGCGCATCAGCGGATCCATCCGGGAGCGCTGCCGCTTGCAGTCCGTTTTGGCAGCACCTGCGATCAAGCACTCTTCTATTGCGGTCAGGCTGAGCTTGTTGCCCTGCAGGGTCCAACGGTAGGTGACAAGAACGGTGTCATGCGCGCCACTGGTGGCGAGCTGGTTGCCGTGGACAGCGAAGGTGCCGCCATCCCCTTCGGGAACGCCGTGAACCAAGATGAGGTCTCCATCGAAGAAGAATCCCAACCACCACTTGTGCTCCTTCATGAAGCCAAGTCGGGCGACGACCTCCTTGGTGTCCGGGTCGACGAGACCTTGGAAGTTGGCGATCAACCGACGTGCATCCGCGCTGCCGTACTTGTAGTCCCACGCGCCGATCAGGTTGGCGGCGGGATCGCCTGGCACTCCGACCAACTCGTCCACTGGAGTCATGTCCGAGATGGCAGAGGTTTCGTTCGCGTCACTTCGTGAAGCCTGAGCGGTGACCTGCGGTTGATCGGAGGCTGGTCCGTCGCCCGAGCAGCCGACCATCATCAGCCCGCACAAGGCGGTCGTCGCTGCTGAACTAGTCGCGCGGGTGGGCAGCATGAGGTCTCCTCGTGTGCGGTGCACAACCACGATCTCGCCGGCCGGCCACACGGTCCATAGCCTGATCGAGGTATGCACAGCGGCTCGTGCACCCAGAGTGGACCGTCAACCAGCGAGCGCATATCGGCAGGCGCGGACAACTGAAGCTACGCCGGCAGGCGGCGCAATGTCGCGCCCCGGACGGTACGCGGCGGAATGACTCACTCGACGTGCGCGCGGAATGCGGCATGATCGGGCGCATCCGAGTGGAGGGGCGGGACGGTGAGGGCCGATCCGGACAGTGGGTTCTGGTTCCACGGTGAGTGGGTTCCTGATCCCTACGAGTGGCTCGAGCGGTTCGACGATCCTGAGGTGATGGGCTGGATCGCGGAGCAGGAGGCTGCCACCCACGCGCTCCTCGACGCGGTCCCGACACGGGACCGGTTCCGCGCCGCGGTCACCCGTGCGTCGCGCTACGAACGGCTGTCACGTCCGATCCGGGCGGGCGGACGCGAGTTCGTCTGGCAGGCCGCTCCAGAGGACGAGAAGCTCGCGTTGCGGATGCGCCGCGAGCCGGACGGGCCGCTCGAGACCGTGCTCGACCCGAACACCTGGCCAAGCGCGGACGCGCTCGTGTACGCCGTACCGTCACCCGATGGCAGGCTTGTCGCCTTCGGCAAGGCGACCGGCAGCACCCACGACGCGCGGATCCACATCCTCCAGATCGACACCGGAACCGTTCTCGCCGACGAGCCCAGCGGCACGAGCCACTATCGCCCCGCGTGGCGACCGGACTCGGCGTCGTTCTTCTACCCGGCGGTCGCCGACGGCAAGGAAGTCATCCTCGAGCACCGCATCGGCACGGCCCAGGAGCGGCGGGTCTTCGGCGGTCATGCGGACTACTGGTGCTGGGTCGACGTGACCGAGTGTGGCCGGTACGCCGTCCTGTACCAGTGGGACTTCGTCCACGCCAATACTGTCTCCCTATTGAGGTTGGCCGACGACGAGCTGCTGCCGGTGGCGACGACCATGCGAGCCGTGAACCAGGTCCAGGTGGTCGACGATGATCTGCTCATCGTCACCGACCTCGAGGCACCGCGCGGCCGGCTGTGCCGGGCATCCCTGATGAGCCCCACCGTGTGGCACACCGTCATTGCTGAGAGCGCTCACACTCTGCAGACCGTCAGCGGGATCGGTGGCCACCTGTACGCGGTCTACTCCCACGCGGCGTCGCACCGGATCAGCGTGCACGCCGCCGACGGCGCCAAGATCCGCGACGTCGCACTGCCCGGTCTCGGGTCGGTCAATGGGAACGAGGGAGGCGGGGTCGTCAGCGGCGTCGTCGGGAGCTGGAACGGCGACGAGGTGTGGGTCGAGTTCCAGTCGTTCGTCCAACCCTTGTCGATCTACCGCTACGACTTCCACGATGACAAGCTCACCGGCTACCACGTTCCCGATCCGGTGATCGACGCCGTCACCGAGCAGGTCTGGTACGAGTCGGTGGACGGCACGCGGGTGTCGATGTTCATCGTGCGGCCCCGACGGACCGACGGACCACTGCCGACGCGGCTCAGCGGGTACGGCGGGTTCAACATCGACATCTCGCCGTGGTACTCACCGGTGCATACGGCCTGGCTCGAATCCGGCGGGGCGCTGGCCTTCCCCAACATTCGCGGCGGTGGTGAGTACGGACGCGAGTGGCACGAGGCGGCGGTCGGGACCAACCGGCAGAACGCGTTCGACGACTACATCTCGGCCGCCCGCTGGCTCGTCGACAACGGCCACACGACGACCGACCAGCTGGTGTCGCGCGGCAACAGCAACGGCGGCATCCTCGTCGCGGTCACCGCCCTGCAGGCGCCGGACGCGTTCCGGGCCGTGTTCTGCCGTGCGCCGCTGCTGGACATGATCCGGTTCACCCGCTTCGACAACGGGCGGAGCGCGACCGTCGAGTTCGGCTCACCCGAGGACCCGGTCGAAGGTGCGTACCTCGCCGGCTACTCGCCGTACCACAACGTCCGGCCAGGGGTCCGCTACCCGGTGATCGCATTCGTAACCGCGATGAATGACAAGCTGGCGCCGCCGTACGACCCGGTGAAGATGGTGGCCCGGATGCAGGCAGACGCGACCGACGGCGGGCCGTACCTGTTGCTGCCACTGCGCGACTCCGGGCACGGCGGCGCCACCACCCAAGCTGCGCTGATCGAGCAGGATGTCGACGAGCTTTGCTTCTACGCCTGGGCACTAGCGATGTGATTGCACACAAAAAGTTCTGCGGGATGCAGAGAAGCGAAGCCGGCTCCCCACCTGATCTCGCGCACGCGACCATGCCGCGAACGCGGCGGAATGATGCGGGTCGTTGCCCGGGGTAGGTGCCGTCGGCGGGACCAGTTCTCATGGCACGCCCCGCCTTCGATCGTTCAGCACCGTGCCAAGGCAGCGATCAATGCAATCGACGGAACCATTGGGGCTGATCAATTCGATTAGCTGACGTGCGTGAACCGGCACTAGTGGCGCTCGGTCTCCGACAACAGTTGACGTCATCGGCATACGAAGCTGTACGGGCGATCGTCGAAAGCGTCGCGCCACTCGTCCCGGGTGAGTTCCCGCCCGGCCACACGACAGGCAAATTCGGCAGCGGCCTCCGCGGAGGGGTCCCAGCGGTAGACGTTTCCGGACAGCGTCGCGACGGAGATGCTCCCGTCGGCCGCGAAGCCGGCGGATGATGACGACTCGCTGGCCGGCAGGCGCACCTGGGCGATCTCGAGCCCACGCCTCGCGTCCCAGAGCCTGAGAGTCGCAGCGACGCTGGCGACCAGGTGCGAGGCATCCGGCGACCACGCGATGGATGTGACCCGGTTGCTGGACCCAGGTCCGCTGTTCCCAACGACGGTGCCCTTCGGCAGCGTCAACACGGAGAGGTCTTCTTCTTCCCCGCCGATGCCGAGGTGGGTGTCGTCGGGCGAGAGTGAACCCACCGAGGCACTGGTGACCCCAACCGCGCCGTCCGCAGTGACGCGGCCGCTCTGCAGGTCGATCAGGTGCCACTTGGTCACCGGAACTCGCCATGTCGTGCCGCCCTTGGAGGCCGCGGACGTCACCACTGCCCAACGGCTTGTGGCTGTCACGCCAGTGGTCACAGCCGGCGCATCTATACGGTTTGTCACCTCCAGCGTCTCGGCGTCGGCAACGACGAGCTTGTTGTCCTCGGTCAGGGCGAGGAGCCGCTCCGGGCCGGCGAAGGCCAGGTCGACGACCGGGCGTGCTGCGACGCGTCGGTGCCGCAGGTCCGAACCGTCAGCCGGATTGACGACGTGCAGGCGCCCTGCGCCGTCGGCATACGCATAGCGTCGCGAGTCGGGGCTCCACGCGCCGACGCCACGCCACGTGCTCTGGGGTGTGATCACGCGTACGGCGCCGTTTGGTCGGAGCTGTCCAAGTCTCAGTTCGGGGCTCCCGGGCACGGTCTTCGAGAGCGAGGCCCACGAACCGGTCGAGCTGACGCGGACGGTTCCGTCTGACAGTGCTTGAAATCCGTCGAATGGGATGCGGGTCAAGAAGCTGCGTCGACCTTGCAGGTCCCAGGCGAGCAACGAGCCCGGCTCCCCGCCAGCCGTGTACAGGGTGTCGCTGTAGGCAGAGTAGGCGACCCCGTGCCGTGCGCCCGTTTGGAGACTGTGCTCGATCCGTCCGGACGCGACGTCCCAGACCGTGACACTTCCGTCGCCGACGTTCGCCGCGAGCGTGGTGCCGGCGGGGGAGAATGACAGGTCGGTCGCGGCGCCCTGGCTCCCAACGAGCGTGCTCAGTCTCTCCCCGGTGACGGCGTCGCGCAGATGGATACGCGATCCGTTGACCGTCGACACCGCGGCCACTCCCTCACGCAGGGCGAGTCCGGCGGCAGCAGGGGCGTCCCAGAGGAGACGTCCTGACCTCACGTCATAGGCGTGGACCGGGTTGCTGGTGAGCACGGTTCGGCCGTCGTCCGAGGTTTGGACGAGGGTGCCCTCCCGCGCCGGGATCGGGTCACCGACGAGCGCTCCGCTCGGCAGCCGCCACGTCATGACGACGGACTCTTCACCTTTCGAGAGGGCTGCGGAGAGGGTGCGTGCGTCGGGTGACAGGTCGAGCGAGTCCACTCGGGCCCCCTGTGTCGGGAGCCGTTCAAGGCGGATCCCGGCAGCTTCGAGGGTGAAGGCGTCGAGGAGTTCGATAGCTGGCCTGCGACCCGGCGCGGCCGCAGCCGCCACGAGGCCGGAGGCCGCCGTGAGTGGGGTCGTACCACGGTCGATCCGGCCGTTGCCGAGGTCAACGGTGCCGAGCGGACGCATGCTCGAGGTGAATGCGTGCAGGACATGTCGGTCGTCCAGTCCGTAGAGTCGTGCGCCGCTGCTCGCCAGGTTGCTCAGGCCTGACGCTGGTGTCGCAGAGTTCGAGATCGTCGTGGCGGTCGCGATCAGCTCGGGTCGGGCTGCAAGCACGGATGACAAGCTCCGATTCGTCACGACGCCCGGCGCGAGCCGCTGGGCAGCGACGGCAAGGAGCAACGAGAGCTGGGCGTCGGTCGTGTTGAGGGCGAGGGCTGCAACCCGGTTTGCATCAGCCTGCAGCCGCGCCGTCGAGGAGGACCGGGCCTCGAGCTCCGCCCGTCTCTGCTGACCGACGGCGAGGGCACCCGCTACCACGGCGAGCGCCGTCACCGCGGCAAGTCCTGAGGCGAGCGCTCGTAGCCGGCGGTTGCTGCGACGCTGTCGGATGAGGGCCTGCCGCTCGCGGTCCTGCTCGGTCCGGGCAGCGTCGAGACTGGCAGCCAAGAAGTCCTGCTCGGAGCGCGAGAGCTCCAGAGCCGTGGTCGCCGCCCACGCGGCTGCACGATCCAGACGCGTGCCCCGGTAGAGATCGGACGCCGGTTTGCCTGTGTCCTCCCACGCGGCGGCTGCCTGTGAGAGCTGCTGGAGCTGGCGACGACCTTCGACATCCTCGGCGAGCCACTCACCGAGCCGCGGCCAGGCTGAGATGAGCGCCTCGTGGGTGAGCGCGAGTGTGTCGTTGTCGCTGGTGACCAAGCGCGCGGCTATGAGCTGATCGACCAGGTCGTCGTCGACGGCGATCCGGTGCCGCTGCACATGGACGCGGAAGGTCTTGCCCTCGTCGTTGGTGCTGACCAGCCGGAGCATCAGCGAGCGCAGCTCGTGCTGACGCGGCTCGTCGAGCTCGGTGTACAGGGACTCGACGGTGTGGCTGATCGCGCCCCGGAGACCACCGGCGGAGAGATAGCCGTCGATGGTCAGTGTCCGTCCTTCCCGACGGCGCCAGGTCTCGACGAGGGCGTGGGAAAGCATCGGTAGGGCGGCGGGCTCATCTCCGACGTCGTCCAGCACGAGGTCGACCAGACGCTGCTCCAGGACCAGTCCCTGTTGCGCGGCCGGTCGTTCGATCACCTCTCGGAGACCGTCGTCCGCAATCCCGCCCAGCAGGAACAGCCCGCGCTCCAGCAGCCGGGCCAATGTCGGGAACCGGGACGCCTCCGAGATGCGGTCGGTCCTGATGGCCAGCACCAATGGCACGGCTTCCATCCGGCGCAGTGACTCGGCGGCCTGCTCGGCGTCGAGCGCGAACAGCTCTTCGACCTGGTCCACGACGAGGACGTCGCAACCGTCGACCGCGAGACCGGCCTGCGGCGTCGTCACGTGGACCACCAGCCCGGATCGCACGAGGGCGGGCAGCAGTCCGGCACGGACGAAGGAGGACTTCCCGATGCCACTTGGGCCGGCGATGGTCAGCACCCCCGCCTGTTCGAAAGCCCGCAACCCGTGGGCCACGTCGGCGTCGCGTCCGAAGAACTCTTCGGCGTCGGACGGTTCGTAGGCGTTGAGCCCCCGCCACGGGCAGGTCTCGGACCCGGTATCGGGAGGCCGTGGGATGAGGGCCGGGTCGCGTCTCAGGATGGCCACCTCGAGGTTCCCGAGCTCGTCGCCGGGGTCGATCCCGAGCTCGTCACGCAGTGTCGTGCGGCAGTCATCCAGCACTCGAAGGGCGTCGGCCTGGTTGCCGGTGTGGTACGCCGCTGTCGCCCAGGCCAACCAGCGCGACTCGCGCAGGGGTTCCGTTGTCGCGAGCAACCGTGCCAGCGGCAGCGCTTCGGCAGCGCGCCCGGCCGCGAGGAGCGCATCGACGCGCAGCTCCTCCGCCTGCTTCATCAACTCGCTCAACCGGCCCTGCTCGGCGACCCCGGGCGACCAATGGTCCAGGTCCTGGAACGGTGGGCCGGACCACGACTCCAAGGCGTCCTCGAGGACGAAAGCCGCGCGGTCGGACTGCCCTACATCGAGCAGGTGCCGGCCCCGGACGACCTGCCTCTCGAAGTGGTCGCATGACGTGACGACCGAGCTGGAGAGGCGGTAGCCGTTGTCGACCGTCTTGATGGCGTCACTCCCGTACGCCTTCCGCAGCCGCGAGATGCTGCCCTGGATGACCTTGTCACTGGTGGCCGGTGGGGCGCCGCGCCACAGGGCATCCGCGATCCGGTCGACAGTCGCCGCATGCGGGCGCGAGATCGCCAGCGCCCACAGGACCACCCGGTGCCGGCGGTCGAGGGCACGTTCTCCGTCGTGGGCGACGCCCGCCATGGAGCCAATCTAGTCGGGGTCACTGCTTCGCGATCCGCTCGATTTACCGGGAATTTTCCGCAGGACTACACCGTCGCGTCAGAGGCCCGGCACTCCGCCGGGTGTCCTGACGCAGAACGGAGTGACGAGATGAGGAAATGGATATGGCTGATCGGCGGCGCAACCGTCGTCACCTCAATCGGTCTCACCGCGGCGCCCACGGCGACCGCAGCGGGTGGTCCGCCGCACGCGTGTGTGTCCGGCCACGTGGATCGCTGTTTCGACTCGCTTCGCGAGGCGGTGGCCCGAGCCGTCAACGGTGACGTGGTGACCCTGACCGAGGGCACCTTCGCCGGTGGGATCACGATCAACAAGAGCATCACGGTCGTCGGCGCTGGGGAGCAGGAGACGGTCATTCAAGGAGGCGGCCCGGTGCTGACCGTCGCCGCCAGCTCGCAGTACCGGCCGGTCGTCGAGCTCGCCGACCTCACCATCAGGGGCGGGACCAACACGGGCACAGGACTGGGTGGCAAAGCCACCGGCTACAACGCGTTCGGCGGCGGCATCCTCGTACCGTTCTCCAACGGCAACAGGGGTGCCGGCGCGAGCCTCACCCTCCGCCGAGTGACGGTGGCGGGAAACAGGGCCATCCCCTCCACGACCCTCCCGTCGCCCTCGGGTGCGCAGTGCCCGGAGGGTGACTGCCCCTACGCCGGGGCCTTCGGCGGTGGCATCGCGACGGCTGGCCGGCTGACCTTGGTGGATGCCACCGTCGCCGACAACCTTGCGGGCGGCAGTGCCAGCGACGCCAACGGTGGTGGCATCTTCAGTGCGATCGGCCCTGTCGACATCACCCGCTCCAGGATCGAGGGCAACACCGCCGCCCCCGCCCCAAACACGATCGGCCGCTGGGCTGAAGGCGGAGGGATCACGATCGGCGACAGCTCCCGACCGACCACGATCACCGACTCGCACATCGCGGGCAACACCGCACGGCTAGTCACCGCCTGGCCTGCCGGGGTCAACATGGCGGCCCAATCGGGCGGCGTCTTCATGGAGGGCAACACCCAGCTCACGATGACCGGGTCGGTGCTGTCAGCCAACCGAGTCGTCGCCCACGCACCGGCCGGAGAGCCGCTCGTCATCGACGCAGCGTTGCACTACCAGTACGGCGGCGAGGGCCTCCTGCTCGAGGACACCGACATCACGAACAACACCCTGTTCGCGCGAGTGGGCACCACCGAGAACGTCGCTCCCGTGGGAGGCATCGTGGAAGTCGACGGCCACGCCGTCATGAGGGGCGTGACGATCAGCGGGAACAGCGCGACGCTCCACACCGCTCACGGCACCGCGGCGCTGAGCGGCGCACTCTTCCTCTGCGGGTGCGGCAACGGCGACGGCGGGGTGACGGACCTGACGGACGTGACTGTCACCGACAACATCAGCACCGCGAGCGCAGACCACGGATCCGTCAGGGTCTGGGGCGGTGGCATCTTCGCGGCCGACGGCACCCACCTATCGCTGAGGGCGTCCCATGTCGCCGACAACCGGTCGGTAGCGACGGCGCTCGACGGATCCGGCAACGCCGAGGTCCGTGGCGGCGGACTGTGGGCCGGACCGCTCTGGGGAGAAGACCCGTCGGTCGACCTCACCGGCTCGATCGTCACAGGGAACTCGGGGTCGGTCTCGCCCGGCGGTGCCGTGCTGGGTGGCGGCGTGTACGCCGAGGTGCCCGTGACCGGCACCGATGGGGTCACCGGGAACCTTCCCGACGACCTGCACCTGCCGTGATCGCCACGTGCCGGCCCGGACCCTTGGCCCGGGCCGGCCACTCGTCAAGCCGAAGCAGAGGAACGAGGATGATCCGCATGTCCGCTGGCACGCTGCGCGCGATGGGGGTCTGCGTCACGCTGGTCACGCTCCTCGTCGGGTGCGCGCGTCCCGCGGAGCCTCGGTCCGCTGAACCGGTACACCTGACGCTGGTGACATACGACGGGGCAGACACGCCAGGAGGGGCCCTCGTGAAGCACTTCGTCGAGGAGGTGCAGCGCGCGGACCCCAGCATCACGATCACGCCGGACTTCTCCGGTGCGCCGCATGAGCCGGACGCGGTGACTGCGGTTTCGAGCGGGACCGCAGACCTCGCCATGGTCGCGAGCCGCGCCTTCGACACCGCCGGAGTCACCACCCTCCAGGCGCTAAACACCCCTCTCTTGATCGACACGACCTCGTTGGCAAACGCCGTCGCCACGAGTGACCTCGTCCCCGACCTCCTGGCCGGCTTGGACGAGATCGAACTGATCGGCCTCGGAATCGCCCCCGAAGGCATGCGCCATCTCTTCACGGAGGCGAAGGCCGTGACGGACGTGAACGACCTCCGCGGAACGGTGGTGCGCTCACCCCAGTCGGAGGCCGTGTGGTCCTTCCTGACGGCGACGCGAGCCACGCCGATCTTCGACGACTCGATGTCCTACGACGTCTCGGAGTCCCAGTACGACCTCGAGCTCAAGTTCGACCAAACGGCCGGCAACCTCACCCTGTTCCCAAAGTACGACGTCATCGTTCTCAACGAGGAGAGTGCGCTCGAGCTGTCGACTGCCCAACTGGAGTCCCTCTGGACCGCAGCGAGTGAGACGACGACCTGGGCCGTTGCCACCACCGACAGCGATGCCGCCCGTGCCGAAGTCTTCTGTGCCAACGGCGGCAAGATCGCGGCTGCCACTCCCGCCGAGCTGGAAGAATGGCAGGCCGTGGCGCGCCCAGTCGTCCAGGACCTCCGGTCGGTGGGGACGACAGCCGACCTCATCGACGCAATCACCGACATGAAGACAGGCATCGATGCCGACGATCCAATCACCAACTGCGCGGGCGCCGGCGCGGCCGAGTCCACCGCCGGCCCACGCCTGAACGGAACCTACGAGTTCAGCGCCACGCCCCGTGAGATAGGGCGCGCAGGTATCCATGACGAGGCGTTCATCGACATCAACGCGGGCGATTACCGGATCGTGTTGGAGAACGGAACACTGACGCGGACCCATCACCTCACGTCTGGCACTCGGGCAGGTGAACAAGAGTCCGACACCGCCTCCTACACCCTCAACGGCGACAGAGTGACCTTCCGCTGGTCGCCCCAGGCAGGGGACTACACCGAGGCGAAGGTCGTGGTGCAGGACGACGGTTCCCTGAAGTTCACCGATTGGGTGGAAGGATGGACCGAGCCCAAGTTCCTGCTTCTCGACAAGGTGGTCCTGAGCTATTGGGAGCGGGTCGAGTAGCCGGTCGTGGCGTCGCGGGACCGGCGCTAGTCTCTCGATCTCGACTCGCTACGCGCCGGCCTGTGGCACGCAGCGTTTTGATCAGAGCGGCCAACGATCACGGGCACGCGGTGGCGCTCGCGAAGCCGAATGGACGGATCCCAGCCGCGCGCGACCTACCCGTTTCCGACTCGCGGCGGTTCGCAGCGCCTTCGAGACACGCTCAACCTGGACGACGTGACACTCCTGGCCCAGTCACCCGAACCCCACCGTCAGGCGTTGCCGTCGACGTAGCGTCCGTCGGGGGTGACCGGGTTGTCCTCGTTGATCGCCTCGACGGCCTCGGTGAGCTCGGCCTCGGCCAGGGGCGGCCGGCGGTCGAGGTGGATGCCGGCGATCATGCAGCGCACGGACCCGCCGGCCAGCTCGATGGTCGGGATGTCGACCGCGACGATCTCGCAGGTCTCCTCGATCGCCGCCACCTGCTCGGGGAGCAGCGACCGCCTCGCCCGGGCGGACATCGCCATCACGTAGCGGCGCTTGCCCGCGGGCGTACGACCGCACAGCTCCACCGCGTTGCCGGCGAACTCGCGGATCTGGTCCTCGCTCAGCTCGATGATCGTGCGGCCGGTCACCGCGAGCCGCTCGCGCACCTGCTCGCGCCGGTGCTCGTCGGGGATCATGTCCAGCGCGATCATCGCGACGTCGGTGCCGATGCAGGCGATGACGTTGGTGTGGTAGACCGGCACGCCGTCGGAGTCGACGGCGTCGAAGGCCATCGGCTCGTAGTTGAAGTCGGTGCAGAAGCGCTCGAGCACCGCGACGTCGGCGCGGTGGCTGCGCGCGGTGTAGGCCACGCGAGAGACGTGGTCGAGCACCATCGCACCGGTGCCCTCGAGGAAGACCCCGTCGGGCTCGAGGCCCGAGTAGTCGATGATCTCCTGGACGCGGTACTCCGACTTCAGCATCTCCAGCACGTCGGCGCGACGCTCGTGGCGGCGGTTCGAGGCGTACATCGGGTAGACGGCAACCGTGCCGCCCGCATGGGTGGAGACCCAGTTGTTGGGGAAGACGCTGTCGGGGCGGGTGTGGTCGTCGTCGTCGAAGACGTGGACCCGTACGCCGACCGCGCGCAGGGCCTCGGCCAGCGCGTCCATCTCGGCCACCGCCTTGGCCGCCGTCGCCTCCGCCGACTGCCCGGCAGGGGCGTCGGCCTGGAATGCGTTGTCCGCCGCGGTCGCCGGGTTGGGGACGAAGCTGGTCGCGCGGACGAGAATCACTGCGGAAGGGGCCTGGGCACTCACGGGAGGAATGTAGGGCACCCGTGCCCCGTCGTCAGAACCCGCGCGGGCCCGCGACGGCCGCCGCCATCGTGGCGGCCACCTCGGCCGGGTCGTGGCGGATCGCCGGTTCGTAGCAGGTCAGCTCGGTCTCGACCCAGCCCGGGACCTCCGCGTCGCGCCAGAGCCCGCACGCGACGACGCCGCGCTCCTCGACGAAGGTGACGACCCGCTCGTTGACCTCGTCGGCCGTGCCGGGGGCGTAGGCGAGGAACGTGCCGATGTGCGGCTCGTCGGGAAACGTGCGGAAGCCCTGCTCGCGCAGGGCCGCCGCGAGCTCCACGGCCCACGCGCGGTAGTCGCCGAAGCGGTCGAGGTGCGTGCGCAGGCCGATCAGCCCACCCACCGCCGGCGCGGTCAGGGAGAAGAGCGTGCCGCCCATCCGCTGGCGCCACGAGCGCAGCTCCCCGGCGAGGTCGTCCGGGCAGACCACGAGCGCGCCGCTGGAACCGCCGAGCCCCTTGTAGAGCGAGACGTACATGGAGTCGACGAGCGCGGCGACCTCGGCCAGGCTGCGGTCCCAGTAGGGCACCGACTCCCAGATGCGGGCCCCGTCGGCGTGCAGGCGCACGTCGCGCTCGCGGGCGGCGGCCGACAGTGCCTCCAGCTCGTCCCACGACGGCAGCAGGCAGCCGGCGTCGCGCAGCGGCAGCTCGACCATCGCGGCACCGAGCCGGCCGCCGACCGCGGCGAGGTCGTCCGCCGTCGCGGTGCGCCGGCCGGTCGTCAGCCACTCGAGCTCGAGGCCCAGCACCCGGCGCGGCCCGTCCTGCTCGTGGTGCACGAGGTGCGACAGGTCGGGCAGCGCCACGCGGCGCGAACCGGCCCGGTCGCACCACGCCCGCAGGGTCGCCTGCTGGGCCATGACCCCGCTCGGGAACATCACCGCGGCCGGCTTGCCGAGCAGCGCGGCGACCTCGGTCTCGAGCTGGGCGACCGCACCGCGCTCGCCGTAGCGGTCCCACGCGAGGTCGTGGGCCTCGGCGTGGTCGGCGAGCTCGCGGAGCATCGCCGCGGGTGTCGAGGGCGGGCGGTGGAAGATCCAGTCCGCCGACGCGGATGCCGCCCGGAAGCGGTCCTGGAGATCGCTCATGCCGACCTCACGCCGCCGTCAGGCGTGACGCTTGAACCAGTAGGTCGTCTCCACGCCGGGGATGACCTGCACCAGCTCCCAGCCGTTGACGCCGAGGGTGGACAGGAGGTCCTCCCACGACTCGGTGCCCTCCACGAGCGCCTCGGGGTCGGCGTTGTAGCCGCCGACCTCCACGTTGCCCTGGTCGTCGACAGTGATCTCGAGGTGTGCCCAAGAAGCCATGCCGCGATCCTGCCATGCGGGTCCGCGCGCCGGTCAACGACCGAGCGGCCACTCCGCCATCACGTGGCACCGGTCGGTCTCCCACCAGGCGAGCTGCAGCCGGTCGAGCACGACCTCGACGGGTACGACGCCCGCGAGCAGCGTCGCCGTGGAGGCGAGGTCGACGCGGTCCCGAGCGGAGCCGGAGGCAGTGTCGAAGGAGGCGGCGTCGACCGTGAGGTGCGGCTGCACGTCGGCGCCGAACTCACCGCCGTACGGCGGCCACGCGGGGAAGGCGGCCACCAGGCGCGCGGTCAGGTCGCGCAGCTCGTCGTCGGGGTCGGGCACGAGGTGGATGATCCCGTTCGGGAACTCGCCCAGGCGCTCGAGGCGCACCCGCACGGGCGGGGTCGCGCTGGCGAGCCGCGCGACGGTCGCGAGGTCCGTCGCGCTGGGCGCCGGCGCGAACGGTCCGAGGGCCGTGATGTGGGCGTGGCCGAAGCGTGGGTCCGTGGAGACGAAGCCCGCGTCGTAGTGCGCGGTCCTAGCGCGCACCCATCCCTCCAGCGCCGGCACCGGGAGCTGCAGGACGGAGTGGCCGGTCACGCGGGCAAGACTGGCAGGTGGCGCGGACACGGCCGTCACTAGGCTGCTCACGCCATGAACGAGATGTCGCACGTCGCCCCGCCGTCACCCGAGATCGCCGCCCTCGCCCGCGAGCGCCTCGCGGGCCTGGCCACGCCGCCGGGCGCCCTCGGCCGGGTCGGCGAGGTCGGCGTGTGGCTGTCGGCGGCCCAGGGCGTGGTGCCACCGCGGCCGCTCACCGACGTGCGCCTCGTGGTGCTGGCCGGCGACCACGGCGTCGCGGCGCACGGGGTCTCGGCTTACCCGCCGGCCATCACCGAGGCGATGGTGCGCACCCTCGTCGCGGGCCGCGCCGGCGTCAGCGCGCTGGCGCGCGAGCACGGCGTCGCCGTGACGGTGGTCGACGTGGCGGTGGACGCCGACCTCGACGACCTGCCGGCCGAGGTCACGGCCCGCAAGGTCCGCCGGGGCTCAGGAGCGATCCACCTCGCCGACGCACTGACCCGCGAGGAGGCCGAGCGCTCGGTCGCGCTGGGCGCCGAGCTGGCCGGCGAGCTCGTCGACGACGGCGCGCAGCTGCTGATGACCGGTGACCTGGGCATCGGCAACACCACCGTCGCCGCCGCTCTCGTCGCGGCCACCCTCGGCCTGCCGGCCGACGAGGTGACCGGTCGCGGCACCGGCGTCGACGACGCCGGCTGGATCCGCAAGCGCGACGTGGTGGCACAGGCGCTCGAGCGTGCGGACGGCCGCACCTCCGACCCGGTCGAGGTGCTCACCGCACTGGGCAGCGCGGACCTCGCCGCGACCGTCGGGTTCCTGGTCGAGGCGTCGACGCGCGGCGTCCCGGTCCTGCTGGACGGGCTCATGTCCGTCGCGTGCGCGGTCGTGGCCGAGGCCCACGCGCCGGGTGCAGCCGCCTGGTGGCTCGCCGGCCACCGCTCGACCGAGCCGGCCCAGGCCCACGCGCTCAAGTCCCTCGGGCTCGAGCCGCTGCTCGACCTCGGCATGCGCCTCGGCGAGGGCTCGGGCGCCGTCGCGGCGCTGCCGGTGCTCCGCTCCGGGATCGCCGTGCTGCGCGACGTGGCGCTGCTGTCGGAGATCCTGCCTTCGTGACCGTCCGCGACGCGTGGCTGCTGGCCACCGGCACGCTCACCGCCGTCCGCGTGCCCCCGCCGAGCCGGGTCGACGGTCGGGTCGCCGGTGTCGCGATGGTCCTCGCGCCGCTGGCGGTGCTCCCCCTCGGGCTGGCCGCGGCCGCCGTGGTGCTGGTCGCCGGCTGGGTGGGACTGCCGCCGCTCGCGACGGCGTACGTCGTGCTCCTGGTGCTGGCGCTCGGCACCCGCGCCTTCCACTGGGACGGCCTGGCCGACACCGCCGACGGCCTCACCGCCTCCTACTCCCCCGCCCGCTCGCTCGAGGTGATGCGCACGGGCCCGGTGGGGCCCGCGGGCGTGGTCGCGGTCGTGCTCGTCGCGGGTCTGCAGGCGGCGGGGCTCGCAGCCGTCGCGCGCCACGACCACGGTTGGTGGGTCGTCGGGATCCTGGTGTGCGCGTCCCGGGCCTCGCTGGCGCTCGCGTGCGTGCGCGGGGTGCCCGCGGCCCGCGCGGACGGGCTCGGGGTGACCCATGTCGGCTCGGTGCCGGTCGTCGCCGCCGTCGGCGCGCTGCTGGTGACGCTGGCCGTCGTGGGCCTCGCGGGCCACGGGCTGGGGTCTGCCTGGTCGACGGTGCTCGGGGTCGTGGTGATGGTGGCGGTGGTGCTCGCGCTGCTGCTCCGGTGCGTACGACGCCTCGGCGGGATCACGGGCGACGTGCTCGGAGCGGCCGTGGAGGTCTCCCTCGCTGTGCTCGTGCTCGCGGCCGCCACGGCGTAGCCGTCGGTCGGGGCCGTCGCCCTGATCTGCAGGTCGATCGCCGGCGCGTGCCTCGGCGTCCGATCCCCCCGCCGACTCTGACAGGATGCGCGCCATGCGGATCCTGGTCACCGGCGGCGTGCGGTCGGGCAAGTCCACCCATGCCGAGGACCTCATCGGCGGGGCCCCGGCCACGTACGTCGCCACCGGCACGCCGCCCGACCGCGAGCAGGACCCCGACTGGGCCGCCCGGATCGACGCCCACCGCGACCGCCGCCCCGACGCGTGGGGCACGCTGGAGACGCAGGACCTCGCCCGCGTGATCACGGACGCCCGCGACCCGCTGCTCGTCGACTGCCTCGGCACCTGGCTCACGGCGATCATCGACGCGGACGACGCCTGGGAGCACGAGTCCGACGCCGTCCACGACCTCGTCCTCGCCCGGACCGACGAGGTGGTCGACGCGCTCAGCCGCTGCGAGCACGACGTCGTGCTGGTGACCAACGAGGTCGGGCTCGGCATCGTGCCCGAGCACCGCTCCGGCCGGCTCTTCCGCGACCTGCTCGGTGTCGTCAACCAGCGCGTCGCGGCCGCCTGCGACGAGGTGCACCTCGTCGTCGCGGGTCGCGTGCTGCGGCTCTGACGCCGCTCGCCGGATCGCGTCGGCGGCTCAGCCGGGCTCGGTGAACGACACCGGCTTGCCGGTCTCACGGGCGTACGCGATCTCGCGGCCCGTGGACTCACCGACGTAGCCACCCGGGTTGACGACCAGCACGCGGTCGGCGAGGTCGATCTTGCGCAGGTGCAGGGCGTCCAGCGCGGTCTTCTGCTCCTGGGTGATCGGCTCCCCCGCTCCCCCGCCGTCCGTGCGCCCGAAGACGCCCGGCGCGACGACGATCGCACCGGCGAAGGTCAGGTCGCGGTTGGCGACAGCCATCTCCTCCGCGAAGCGGGTGGAGCCACAGATGCAGACGATCTCGGGTCGGTCGGGCACGGCCCGGAGTCTAGGCAGCGCCCGCGGACCCCGGGGGTCTGACAGTGACTGGACCACCGTGACCTCGGGGCCGCCGCTGACTATCCTCGGAGACGAGGTGGTCGCGATGATCTACTGGATCCTCCTGGTCCTGGCCGTCAGCCTCTTGGTGTGGGCCGGCTGGCGTCAGAAGCGCTACGGCGGCAGGACGACGTACGACCGTGACGCCTGGCAGTCCGACATGGGCCTGCACCACTCGGCGTACAACCCATGGGGGCTCGGGCGCCACGCGGGAGACGAGGACCGGAGCTGACCGGCGCCGAGCCGCTCAGGCGTCGCCCTCGGTCAGGGTCGTGACGGGCAACCAGTCGGCGCCGAGGAGCTGGGCGAGGTCCGCGAGGCCGGTGGTGTCACCACCCACCGTGTCCGAGGCGGCGGCGATCCGCTCGACCATCACCCTGCCGACCCGCTCCTCGACGGTCCCCTCGGCGTACGCGACGTGCCACGGCGAGACCTGGTGGTCGCGGTGGGTGCGGCCGGTCACCTGCCGCCCGGCGATGCCGGAGAAGCGGGCCTGGTGGAACACGCCGACCCGAGGCTCCGTGCTCGCACTGCGGCCGTCGGCGAGGGTCTCGCCTGCGTGCAGGCTGATCGAGGCGACGGTGGTGAAGACGCAGACCCGCGCCTGCCCGGTCTGGAACCGCAGCCGCTCGGCCTCCGGGTCGAACCGGTCACGGCCGTAGATGGTGGCGACCTCGATGCCGGCGTCACGCAGCCGGTCGGAGATCGGGTCGGCGGCGGTCGCGACGAACTCGACCGAGCACGCCACCTGTCGCTCCGCCTCGACCTGCTGGGCGATCCAGGCGACCGTCGAGTCGACCCGGATGAGCCCGGCCTTCTGCCGGAAGCGCAGGAGCGCGGCGCGGCCCCTGGCGACGTCGCGGCCCCGCCGGGCGATGTCCATCTCGCGGCAGAACTCTCCCCACCCGGCCTCGTACGCCGCTCGCTCCGCCGGAGTGAGGGTCACGGGCATGCCGGAGATCGGCACCGGTCCCCACGGCGCGGCACGGTGCAGCATCGCCGGGGGCCGCTCCTCGTCGAGCCAGCCACGCACGAGCTTGAGGTCGGCAGCGCGCCGCGCCCGGTCGGTCGTCCACGTCGGCCCGTAGCGACCACGTTCGACCCCGACGCCGTGGCGCTCGAGCGCGGTGGCGAACGTGTCCCCGGGCTTCGTCGCCGAGGTCCACTCCCGCATCGACTCGCCCAGCGCCTGCGCGTAGGCCGGAGCCAGGTAGGGGAGCTCGAGCGGCGTGTGTCCGGGCGTGGCTGTGGTCGCGATGACGAACGGCGCCTCGTCGTGCGGCCGCCCGTGTCCCGAGATCCGTGCCCACAGCTTCCACCGCTTCGTCGTCGTACGGCGCAGGGCGTGCGCCTCGTCCGCGATGATCACGTCCCAGGTGTGGCCCGCGACCTTCTCGAGCCGGTCCCACGTGATCACCACCCACTCCAGGCCGCCGTCACCCAGCGCCGTGATCGTCCGGCACCAGTGCCCGATCGTGATGGCGGCCGGCCGGTCGGCCACGACCAGCACCCGTCTCGCGCCGCGGAGGTCGCCCACCGCCGTCGCCCCGAGGACCGCCGAGATCGTCTTGCCCACGCCGGGCTCGTCGGCGAGCAGGAACTGCCGTCCCCCGGCACTGGCGCGGGCCGCGATGGCGTCGGCCGCCTCGAACTGGATCCTCCGGGGCTCGAGGTCCCCGACCGGCTCGGGGCCGGGTGCCGGATGGTCGGGGTTCAGGGTGTTCTCGACGAACCGACCGAGCGTGTGCGGCCCCGGGGCGTACGGCGTGAGGTGCGCGGGCAGGTCGCGCCCCACGTGGAGGTGGGTCCTGACGGCAGGGTGCCAGGTGGCACCGTCGACCTGCGTCCCGTAGGGGATGTCGAGCACCCACACCCGCTCACCCGGCCCGGCGATCGGCAGCGGCTGCTGGCGCTGTCGCGTGCCCTGGCGACGGGCGGACGACCCGCGTCGGCGAGCACTGGAGCGACGACTGGCCACCCACGGACGTTATCCGGGTCTCCTCCTCCAGCTGGGTCGACTCGCCTGTCGCCGTGGTTCGGTTCAGGGAGACCAACCCACCCCGTCCGCCCACTGCTCCGCGGCATCCATGACCAGGTCGCACACCGGGTCCTTCACGGCGTAGTAGGCGTCCACGTCCTCCGGGTGCAGGCGAGACAGCGTCATCTTGATCTCGGCGTACGCAGCGGCGGCGGGCGTCGAGTGGCGCAGGTAGTCGCGGAACAGCAGCGCGTACCGGGTGTTGGCTCGACCGGCTTCGCGGACGTGCAGGTGAGTCGGCCGCCACGACGCGGGGGCCCTGAAGTACCTCTTCTCCCACGCTCGAGGCCCACTGCGGTCGCCGGGCGGGACGTGGTCGCTGGTGATCTCGGTGAGCGTCGCGCCGAGCCCCTCGAAGGCAGGAACCAGCCGTCGGTCTGCCAGGTCCTCGACGGTGACCTGCACGTCGATGACGTCCTTGGCAGCGAGCCCGGGCACCGAGGTCGAGCCGATGTGGTCGATGCGCGCCGCGACGTCACCGAGCCCTTCCTGCAGCCTGTCCCTCACCCTCTCGAACTCGGAGGGCCACTGGTGGTCGTAGGGCTGGATGACGATCTGGCGAGGTGCGGCCATGCGGGAAGTCTGGCACCGGGCTCGCGCCAGGCACCGCGCTCGGGGGTGGCCTCGGGGTCGGGTTGGAGGCACCCTGAGCGCGTGGCCGTGACGCGCGCCAGGATGGTTGGCCGAGAACGCGAGCTGCAGGCGCTGCGAGGTGCTGCAGGCATCGCCGCGGAGGGTGCAGTGCGCACCGTCCTGGTCCTGGGCGAGCCCGGCGTCGGCAAGACGCGTCTTGCCGAGGAGCTGGCACGCTCCCTCGGCGCGCCGTGGTTGTGCCTGACGAGCCACGGGGTGCCGCTGGACGGGACCGAGGTGCCCTTCGGTGGCGCCGCTGAGCTGGTGCGGGCCGTCACCCGAGCGCTGGGCCCGGCCGAGGTGCGCAGGCGCGTCGGCCGGGACGCCCCCGTGCTCGGCCTGCTCGTTCCGGCAGTAGCGGATCCGCCCGCGGATCACGTGGACCGCGCCGACATCATGGCCGCCGTGCTCCGGCTGGTCGAGGCGCTCGACCGGCCCGTGTGCTGGCTGGCGGACGATGCCCAGTGGCTGGACCGGGCCACCCGCGACCTCCTGCTGTACGCCGAGCGGGTGGCGACCTGTCCCCTGCTGATCGTGGCGACCATCCGAACCTCCCCGGACACCCCCGGCGGGATGCCCCAGGCCCTGGCGGAGCTGGGTCGCCGTGCCGACGTCGTGCAGCTCGGACCTCTCTCCGGGCGCCAGGTCGTCGAACAGATCGCGGAGCTCGATGAGTCGCTGCCCGCGGACGTCGTGAACCGCATCTGCGTGCTCAGCGACGGCATGCCCTACTACGTCGAGCAGCTCGTCACGGCCCGCGGGGAGGTCGCGGGTTCCCTCCACGCGGTGCTGCAGGCACGCCTCGACCAGCTGTCGGCACCGGCACGCGAGGTCCTCGCAGCGGCAGCCGTCGGCGAAGGCCTGCTGACACCGTCCGGCCTGCGAGCCGTCAGCGGTCTGGGGGACGACTTCACGGCGGCCCTGAGCGAGGTTCGCGGTCGCGGCCTGCTCGTCCTCGACCCGACGAACGACGGGTTGCGTTTCCACCACGCCCTGCTGCGTGACGCCGTGGAGCGCACCGTCCTCGCGGAGGACCGCAGACGGTGGCACGAGGCGTGGGCCTGCTACCTCGACGCGCTCGCCGGGCGCGACGGTCACGACCTGCAGGTGGTGATGGAGCGCGCCAGGCACCACGACGCGGCCGGGACCGGGGACGCCTTCACCTCGGCGCTCGCCGCCGCCCGAGCCGCCGACCTCACGCAGGATGACCAGGCACGCAGCGTGTGGTGGCACCGAGCCTTCGCCCGCTGGCCCGCCGCGACCGCCGGACCCGACGGGCTGACACGCGATGCCGCTCTGAGCCGCGCCTACGCGGCACTCTGGTCCGTCGGCGACCTGCACGACATCGAAGACCTGCTCGAGCGCGAGCTCGCGGACGAACAGGATTGGTTCCGATCCCTGTGGCTGCGTCTGCTCCTCTGGCGAGCGCAGCGGGCGATGCTGAAGGAGTACGGGCGCGTCGTGCCCCCGTCGGAGGCCGAGGCAACGCTGACGCGCCTCCGGGCGCGCGAGGTCGACTGCACGGTGGCCGAGGTGACGGTGCACCTGGCGGACGAGTGGCTGCAGGACCTGCCGGACCTCGCAGAGGCCATGCTCCACCGAGTGGTCGACGACCTGAGCGAGGTGGCCGACGTGGGCGTGCTTGCGGACGCGTGGGACCTGCTCGGGTGGCTCGAGTGCTGTCGCGGTGACCCTGATGCGGCGGTGCTGCTCGCCGAGCGGCAGCTGGCCTGGACGAGGAGACGGCATCCCGCGCGAGTGCTCCACGCCCGATGCGTCCTCCTGAACGCGCTGGTCAACGCGGAGCGCACGGACGACGGGCTCCTGCTGGCCGACGAGACGCTCGCCGTGACCCGCGATCCTCACCTGCATCCCCACTTGTGGGTGGTCCAGCACATGCTCCGTGCCGTCATGCACCTGTGGACCGGCGCCTGGCAGGAGACGCGCGACGACCTCGACCACGCCACCGAGGGCAGGCTCGGCGGCGACATCGCCTCGTGGTGGAACGCCGTCGCCGGCATCCGGAGTGCCCGCATCGGAGACGTCGACGCCGCCCGGGTGCACCTCGACGCCATCCCGGCGCCCCCTCCGGGCACACCCCCGGGGCAGCGCTGGTCCCAGGAGGCCGAGCTGCGGGCGATCCTGCAGGCCGAGGTCGCGGCCGCCGAGGGCGACGGTCGCGAGGTGTGTCTCAGCGTGCTGCGGGCCGTGACCCTCCACCATCCGGGCGACCCGCCGGACACCCTGTGCAACGCGCTCGTGTCCGGTCTCCGCTCCGGCGTCGACAGGGCGCCCGTCGACCCCGAAGCCCGAGCGCTGGCCCGCGACGCGACCACCTTCCACACCACTGCCCCGCCCGGGCGCAATGTCGTGCACCAGCTCAGGCGAGACGAGCTGGCCGAGCACCTGCGACGGGTGGACGACGACGACACCACGGACAGGTGGTGGGGCATCGCCACCCGGTGGACCGCACGTCACCGGCCGTACGACGCCGCGCACGCGCTGCTGTTCGCGGCCGAGTGCGCGGTCCGCGACGACGACCGCACGCGAGCACGCGATCTCCTAGGCGAGGCCCACGCCCTCGCTGACCGCCTCGGCGCCCAGCCGTTGCGACGACGCGTCGAGGCCCTCGCAAGGAGCAGCCGGGTCGGGGCGGTCGGACACCCGCCGGGTTCGCACGGTCTCACTCCCCGTGAGTCGGACGTGCTCGACCTGCTGGTCGACGGCCTGACGAACCGCGAGATCGCGCAGCAGCTCGGGATGTCCCCCAAAACGGTAAGCGTGCACGTCTCCCACCTCATCGCCAAGCTGGGCGTCGCCAACCGGACCGAAGCGGCCGCACGCGCCGTGCGCGACGACCTGACGGGCGAGCGGTGAGGCGTCGCGCGTCTGCAGTGGACATCCAGAGCTCCTCTCCGACGGGCTCGACGGACCCAGCCTCCGCCTAAGACCCCGCCCCGAGGATCGGGCAGACGACCTATGTCCGGGCCTGCCGGTCCGGGCGAGAGGCACGCCGACGCACGAGCGCGGGGAGCACCACGAAGCCGGCGACGGCTGCGATGCCCACGCCCAACCCGGTCTCCACGACCCGCTCCCAGAACCGCATCGCGGCGTCGCCGGGGTCGCGCGCGAGCAGCATGATGAAGACCAGGCAGGTGGTGAGCGTCGGCAGCACGTACCAACGGCTCCCCGCGACAGCCGTCGCCGCGGTCATGACCAGCAGGATCGCGGCGCCGTACACCCAGTCGGGAGGGTCGGCGAGGACGAGCGCGATCGCTGCCAGCGCGCCGATGACCACGTCGCCGAGGCGGTCCAGGGACCGCAGCCTCTGCGTCGGCGGGTCCGGGCGCATCACCAGGAGCGCGGCTGCGGGGGCCCACCCGACGTGCTCGAGCGACGCGGCGAAGCCGATGGCGGCGCAGACGGCACCGGTGACCCCGGCGACCCATCCGTAGGTCACCAGCAGCGCGGGAGGCGGCGTCGGCGCTCGAGGGGCCGGCGGTGCGGGGTGCTCCGGCCAGGCCAGCGCGACCAGGACCGACCACGCCGTCCCGACCAAGAGGTCGAGCGCGAGTCCTGCGACCTCCCCGGCCCCCGGGTAGCTGAGCCCCACGGCGAACAACGGCAGGCAGATGACGAGACCGAGCATGCTGACCGGGCCCGGGCGCGCTGCCACGACGTGGCCCAGCAGGCCGCCGGCGAGGGCGAGACCGAGGGTCGCCACGACCGGCCACTGGGCGAGGAACCCGCCCAGGAAGACCGAGAGAGCCGCCAGCACGCCGACGAGGCCGGACCGGAGGCGTGCCGGGCGACCCGGCGCCAACGGCAGTGAGCACACCGGGAGCAGGCCGACCGCCAGTGCCGCGGCCGCCTGGACGTCCCACAGCGCCACGGCTGCGGCCGGGGCGGCCGTGACCGCCCCTCGGAGGGCGCCGTTCCACTGCCACCTCACCGCCGCCCCCGAGCTGGAGTGCGGCTTCACCGTGCGATCCAACGATGCGTCCGCCCGTCGGAGCCTCCCCCGGGCGGGGTGACAACCCGCTCGATTCGCGCAATCAATGGTTGCGCTTCCCGGCGACCGGGCGTAGCGTGAAACGCAACCACTAGTTGCAGGAGGGCGTCATGGAGCTGGGAACCATCGAGCGCGAGCTCTACGTCGAGGCGGCACCGGAGATCGTCTTCGACGTGGTGAGCAACCCGGACCACGTGAAGCAGTGGTGGTCCGACGACGCCCGCTACGAGACGGTGGTCGGCTCGGAGGGCGAGATCCTGTTCGCCGACGCGGACGGCGGGAAGGTCGAGGCGTTCACCGTCGTCGACGTGCAACCGCCCACCCGCTTCTCGTTCCGCTGGACGCACCCCGCCGGGGAGGACGCGGCCGAGGGCAACTCGCTGCTCGTGACGTTCGAGCTCGTGCCCCAGGGAGACGGAACGCTCGTGCGCTTCCGGGAGACCGGGTTCCGCGAGCGCGGCTGGACGGACGCCGTGCGCGAGGCGACCTACGAGGACCACGTCCACGGGTGGGACCACTTCCTCCCCCGCCTCGTCGCCCACGCCACGGCGGTGGGGGTCCGGTCATGAGCGCCCCCGTCGACGACGCGCTGTGGTCGGCGATCGGCGACCCCACCCGCCGACGCGTGATCGACCTGCTGCTGGCCGCGGGCTCGGGCACGTCGACCTCGCTCAGCGAGCGGCTCCCGGTGAGCCGGCAGGCAGTCGCGAAGCACCTGGCCGTGCTCGACGGGGCGGGACTCGTGCACGGCCAGACCGCCGGACGCGAGCGCCACTACCGGATCGACGAGGAGCAGCTCGCCCGGGCGCTCGCGCAGCTCGACGCCGTGAGCACCGCATGGGACGGCCGGCTCCAGCGCATCAAGCGCCTCGCCGAGGCGCTGCAGGACCAGACCACGAAAGGATCGACATGAACGACCTCACGCACACCATCACGGTCGACGCGACGCCGCAGGAGGCGTACGACGCCATCGTCGACGTCCGCTCCTGGTGGGGCGCGACCAACATCGTCGGCGCCACCGACCAGCTGGGCGCCGACTGGTTCTACCTGGTGCCGGACCTCCACTACTCCAAGCAGCGCACCGTCGAGCTCGTCGCGGGCGAGCGCGTCGTGTGGGAGTTCACCGACGGCCACCTCGACTTCATCGACGACAAGCAGGAGTGGATCGGGACGACGGGGCGCTTCGACATCACCCGCACGGGCGACGGGACGACGGTCACCTTCACGCACGAGGGCCTGGCCGCGAGTGACGAGTGCTTCGAGGTCTGCCACGACGCCTGGCGGCACTACATCACCGAGAGCCTCCGCCAGCGGATCCTGACCGGCCGCGGCACGATGCGGACCCGCGAGGAGGACCTGGCAGCGGTGGGCCAGCACGCCCCGTCCCGGCAGTAGCTCAGGCCACCAGAACGAACGACCCCAGCGCGACCAGCCAGGAGGCGAACGACCCGAGCAGGAAGTACTCCGTCATCTCGTGGACCGTCTGCTGCTCGTGGCGCGACGACAGCTCGGGGAACCGGAGCAACCCCTTGGCCGCGACGACGACGCTGGCCGCGGTCACCTGACCGCCGAGGGCGAGGGCGAGGATGAAGACCCGCTCGAGCGGGCCCAGGAGGCGGCCACCCTTGAGCTGGGTCGGAGGCATCCCGCCGTCGGATCGCGGGTTGATCGTGCCGGTCGCCTTGAGCACCAGCCGCACCAGCACGTTGCCGGTGGACAGCTGGATCGCGAAGGCGCCGACCAGCAGCAGGAACCGGTCGGCCGAGATCGAGCCCAGGTCGGCGATGGCGAGCGACTCCAGCCACCGCGCGAGCGGGCCCCCTGCGGACGGCGCGAGCCCCGAGCAGGCGATCACCCCCACCAGCGAGGCGAGGAAGACGCCCAGCGGCAGTCGCGCGGCCTTCGGGCCGGGATGGCCGAAGCCCCACGTCACGGTCAGCCCCCACACGAGGACGACGACCACGATGACCAGCAGCGCGGCGACGTCGCGTCCGGACGTCAGCCCCGCGAGCAGGCCGACGCACAACGCCACCAGCGCCCCGACGCACTCGGGCAGGTAGCGCGTGCGGCGCACCGAGTGGGTCAGGTCGGTGACCGCGAAGCCGATCAGCAGGATCCCGAGCCAGCTCATCGATCTCCTTCTCCGGTGTCGCGCCCGCGGCCGGGCGCGAGCAGGTCGTGGGCGGCGACGATCGCCGCCAGTCCGTCGGCGCGCACCCGCTGCGACACCGCGGACGCGCTGATGCCCAACGCCTCGGCGACGTCGCGCTGGCTCACGTGGGACAGCAGACCACGCAGCACCGACACCGAGCGCTCCGACAGGCCGGTGACCCGCTCGTCGCGCAGCACCAGCCCGGCATTGACCAGCCCGGGGTCGGGCGCGTCGGCCGCCCCCTCCGCGACGACGTACGCCGTGCGGAGCCAGCGCTGACCGGGGCTCGCCTCGGCGCTGGCGACGGCCTCGATCCCGGCGCGGGCGGCCCACCAGCCCGGGCCGTCCTCGATCCCCGCCTCGCCGTCGAGCACGGTGGTCGCGCCCCAGCCGATGCCGTGCCGGATGTCGTACGCCGGGAGCAGCCGCACTCGCACCAGGAGCGTCGCCTGCACCGCCTCGGCGACCGTCGCGAAGGCACCCTGGTACTCGTCACCGACGGTGACCCACATCGGTCGCAGCGGTCGGAGCAGGTCGTTGACCTCGGCGAGCGCCGCGGCGAGGTGCTGGTGCAGGACGGTGCGGTCCTGCGATGATCGGGACCTGACCAGGTCCCCGATCAGGGTCGCCACGACGGTCTCAGCCATCCCCCGATGATGAAGGTCATTGCTTCATTTGTCCACGGATGAAGCAAAAGGCTTCATTCCCAGAACACTCGCTCGACCACCGCGTGGGCGCGTCGCGTGGTGCGCAGGTAGTCGTTGACGAACTGGTCCGACGCCCCCTGGGGATAGCCCAGGACCTGCGCGACCGCCGCGCGTTCGCGCGCGTCGCGGGGCAGCTGGTCGGAGGGGCGGCCGCGGACGAGGGTCACGGCGTTGCGCACCCGGCTCACCAGCCGCCACGCCTCGGCCAGGGTCGCGGCGTCGTCCGCCGAGATCAGGTCGGCGTCGACCGCCGCCTGCAGCGCGGGCAGCGTCTGGGGCGTCCGCAGCCCCTCCACGGTGCCGGCGTGCCGCATCTGCAGCAGCTGCACCGTCCACTCGACGTCGGCGAGGCCGCCCCGCCCGAGCTTGAGGTGGGTGTGCCGGTCGGCGCCCCGCGGCAGCCGCTCGTCGTCGACGCGCGCCTTGATCCGGCGCACCTCGACCACCGCGGAGTCCGGGATCCCATCGACCGGGAAGCGCAGCGGGTCGATGAGCTCGGTGAAGCGGGCGCGCAGGTCGGGGTCGCCCGCGACGGCGTCGGCCCGCAGCAGCGCCTGGAACTCCCACACGTGGGACCACTTCGCGTAGTAGGCGGCGTAGGACTCGACCGTGCGCACCATCGGTCCGTTCTTGCCCTCGGGACGCAGGTCGGCGTCGACCTCCAGCGGCGGGTCGCTCGCCGGCAGCGACAGCAGGCGTCGCACCTCCGTGACCACAGCGGTGGCGTACGACGACGCGGCCTGCGCGTCGACGCCGTCGGCCGGCTCGTGCACGAACATCACGTCGGCGTCGCTGCCGTAGGACAGCTCGAAGCCGCCGTAGCGGCCCATCGCGATCACCGCGATCCGCGCGGCGGGGGCGTCCAGCCCGCGCTGCCGGCGCACGGACTCGGTCGCGATGTCGAGCGTCGCCTGCAGCGTCGCGTCGGTGAGCCGGCTCAGGCCCTGCCCGACCAGCGCGACGTCGGTGCCCGCCACGAGGTCCCCGCAGGCGATCCGCAGCAGCTCGCGACGGCGGACGGCACGCACCGCCGCGACGGCGGCCTCCGGCGTCTCGGCCCGCTCGACGAGGGCCTGCATCTCCGCGAGCGCGGCCTCGGCGCTCAACGGGACGAGCGACTCCCCGAGCATCTTCACGCCCTGCGGCTCGCGCTCGAGCAGGTCGGTGGCGTAGCGCGACGTGCCGAGGACGACGGCGAGCCGCTGGGCGACCTCGCCCTCGTCGCGCAGCATCGTCAGGTACCACGGGCTGCGCCCCAGGCTCTCGCTGATCCGGCGGAAGCCGAACAGCCCCGCGTCCGGGTCGGGCGAGTCGGCGAACCACTCCAGCAGCACCGGCAGCAGCGTGCGCTGGATGTCGGAGGTGCGGGAGACGCCGCTCGTCAGCGCCTCGAGGTGGCGCAGCGCGGCCCGCGGGTCGGCGTACCCCAGCGCGGACAGCCGGGCCTCGGCGGCCTCCAGCGACAGCCGCGCCTCCGGACCCGGGAGCTTGGCGACGGCGCCGAGCAGCGGGCGGTAGAACAGCTTCTCGTGCAGCCGGCGCACCTCGCGCCGGTGGTGGCGCCACTGGCGCTCGAGCTGGGCGGCCGGCTCGGAGTAGATGCCGATCGACCGGCCCAGCCGCCGCAGCGACGCCTCGTCGTCGGGCAGGACGTGGGTGCGCCGCAGCTGGTGCAGCTGGATGCGGTGCTCGAGCGTGCGGAGGAACGTGTAGGCCTCGTGGAGCTTCTCGCCGTCCTCACGGCCGACGTAGCCGCCCTCGGTGAGCCGGGTGAGCGCGCTCAGCGTCGCGCCCTCCCGCAGCGACGGGTCGGGCCTGCCGTGCACGAGCTGGAGCAGCTGGACGGCGAACTCGACGTCGCGCAGGCCGCCCGAGCCGAGCTTGATCTGCCGCTCCGCCTCGTGGGCGGGGATGTGGTCCACCACCCGGCGCCGCATCGCCTGCACGTCGGCCACGAAGCCGTCGCGGCCGGCGGCGCTCCACACCATCGGTGCGACCATCTCGCAGTAGCGACGGCCCAGGTCGGCGTCGCCGGCCACCGGCCGCGCCTTGAGGAGCGCCTGGAACTCCCAGGTCTTGGCCCACTTCTCGTAGTAGCCCTGGTGGCTGGCGAGGGTCCGGACCAGCGGCCCCTGGCTGCCCTCCGGCCGGAGGTTGGCGTCCACCGGCCAGATCGTGCCCTCGCGGGTGTGGTCGGAGCAGATCCGCATCAGGTGCGAGGCGAGCTGGGTGGCCGCCCGCAGCGCGACGCCGTCGTCCGCGCCACCCGACCCCGACCCCGACCCCGACCCCGCCGGCTCGTAGACGAACACCACGTCCACGTCGGAGATGTAGTTGAGCTCGTGGCCCCCGCACTTGCCCATCGCGATGACCGCGAGGCGCACGGCGTGCGCGGGCTCGCCGACGCGGGCGCGGGCGACGGCGAGGGCGGCGTCGAGGGTCGCGGCGGCCAGGTCGGAGATCTCGGCGGCGGCGTCGTCGAGGCCGACGTGGTGGGCGAGGTCCCGCGAGGCCAGCCGCAGCAGGTGGCGGCGGTACTCCACCCGCAGGGCGTCGACCGCCTCCTTGTCGGGCACCTCCGCCACGGGCTCGTCGGCGCGCGGGTCCGCGCCGACGACGCCGAGCATCGCCTCGCGCAGGGCGTACGCCGGGGTGCGGGTGCTGCCCAGCGTCGGGTCGGTCAGCTCGCGCCACTGCTCCGGGTGGCGGACGAGGTGGTGGGCGAGCGCGGTGCTCGCGCCGAGCACGCTGCACAGCCGCATCGCGGTGCCCTCGTCGTCGGCGACCTCGGCGAGCATCGCCTGCCCGGAACCCTCCGACTGCTTGTCGAGGGCGTCGACGAGTCGCAGCAGCCCGTCGAGGGCGGCGTCGGGGTCGGCCGCCGCGGCGAGCTCGTCCACGAGCGGCGGGCCGGCGTCGCCGAGGCGCTCGACCCCGCGGGCCGCGGCGGCGCCGTCGACGAAGCCCTTGCGGACGTAGGTCCCGGCGGAGGTCATCGGAGAGCCGCCGGTCTCAGAGGACCGGCAGCATCCGGTCGCGCTCGTAGGCGGAGACCTGGGTGCGGTACTCCTCCCACTCGGCGCGCTTGTTGCGCAGGAAGAAGTCGAAGACGTGCTCGCCCAGGGTCTCGGCCAGCAGCTCGGAGTCCTCGGCGATCCCGATGGCGTCCCACAGGCTGCGCGGCAGGGGCGAGATGCCCAGCGCCTTGCGCTCGCGCTCGGTGAGCGACCAGACGTCGTCCTCGGCCTCGCGCGGCAGCTCGTAGCCCTCCTCGATGCCCTTCATGCCGGCCCCGAGGACCACGGCGAAGGCGAGATAGGGGTTGCAGGCGGGGTCGATCGTGCGGAGCTCGACGCGCGTGGACTGGCCCTTGTTGGGCTTGTACATCGGCACGCGCACCATCGCGGAGCGGTTGTTGTGGCCCCAGCAGACGCCCGACGGCGCCTCGCCGCCTCCGAGGAGCCGCTTGTAGGAGTTGACCCACTGATTGGTGACGACGCTGATCTCGCTGGCGTGGCGCAGGATGCCGGCGATGAACTGCCGCCCCGTCTTCGAGAGCTGGTACTGCGCGCCGGCCTCGAAGAAGGCGTTGCGGTCGCCCTCGAAGAGCGACACGTGGGTGTGCATGCCCGACCCGGGGTGCGTCGTGAAGGGCTTGGGCATGAAGGAGGCCCAGATGCCCTGGCCGAGCGCGACCTCACGGATGACCGTGCGGAAGGTCATGATGTTGTCGGCGGTGGTGAGCGCGTCGGCGTAGCGCAGGTCGATCTCCTGCTGACCCGGGCCGCCCTCGTGGTGGCTGAACTCCACCGAGATGCCCATCGCCTCGAGCATCGTGATCGCCTCGCGGCGGAAGTCGGCGCCGCGCGACTGCGCCGTGTGGTCGAAGAACCCGCTGCGGTCCACCGGCACCGGCTCGTCGCCCTTCCCGGGCACGTCCTTGAACAGGTAGAACTCGATCTCGGGGTGGGTGTAGAAGGTGAACCCCTTGTCGGCGGCCGCGCCCAGCGTGCGCTTCAGCACGTGCCGCGGGTCGGCGTACGACGGGCTGCCGTCGGGCATCACGATGTCGCAGAACATGCGCGCCGTGGCCGGGCCGCCGTCCTCCCCCGTGCGCCAGGGCAGGATCTGGAACGTCGACGCGTCGGGGTGGGCGAGCATGTCGGACTCGTAGACGCGGGCGAAGCCCTCGATGGCGGAGCCGTCGAAGCCGATGCCCTCCTCGAAGGCGTTCTCGAGCTCGGCCGGTGCCACGCTCACGCTCTTGAGGAAGCCCAGCACGTCGGTGAACCACAGCCGCACGAACCGGACGTCACGCTCCTCGAGCGCCCGGAGCACGAAGTCCTCTTGCTTGCCCATGGCACCACCCTATTGGCACGGGCGGCCTGCGCTCGGCCGGTGTCAGCAGCCGGATCAGGACCCGGCGTCGGAGGGCGGGCCGGCGGCGACCAGCGCCTCCCGCCGGCCCCGGTCGGCGAGGTGCAGCTCGCGCAGCACGCGCCGCAGCTGCGCCTCGTCGGGCACCAGCCCGAAGCGCAGGTGGATGCCCGGCGGATCGGGCTCGCGGTCGGTCGGCAGCAGGAACCGGCTCAGCGTCCAGTGGTACGACGGCGCGCCAGCCGTCGCGGTCAGCACGAGGGCCGCCCACCGCGTGCCGAGGTTCGCGTGCTCCACGGCTCCCACGTCGTCCCACGCGAGCTCGCTGTCGATGCCGGGGCCGTGCAGCTCGACGAGGTCGGCCGAGATCCGCAGCTCGGGGCGTCGCGACCACGCACGCCACATCTCGGCCGCCAGCACCAGCAGCAGCAGCGCCGCGAGGCCGGCCGCGACGCGGACGCCCGTGCGGTCGTCCAGCACCGCGGCGAGCGCGAGCCCGAGGCCGAGGACGGTCAGCACCAGCGCGACGGCAGGCACCTGCCCCCGCTCCCCGAGCGACATCGCCCACGCCGGTCGGCCGCGGAGCTCGGTGCGCCGCCACGTCGCGACGCTCCGCCGCTGGGCGAGGACGGCCATCGCCGCCACCGACAGCATGAAGGCCCCGAGCACGAGGTTGAGCAGGCGCCGCTCCTGGCTCGTCGCGGCCACGTAGAGCGCCCCGGCGCCGATCAGGCCGGTGACCACCGCGGTGAAGATCCCGGCGGGGCGGGAGGTGAAGGCGTTGCGTCCGGCCATTCGCTCAGAAGATCGAGTCAAAGACGTCTCCCACTCCCTCGCCGATGGCACCGAACGTCTCGCCGACCTCCTCGACGCCGTCGACTACCGCGCCGCCCCAGTCGCCGAGGGTGTCGGCGCCGGAGTCGAAGAGGCTGTCGATCGCCCCGGAGGTGAAGGCGCCCACCACCGTACCGACGGCCGCGCCGACGACGACACCGGCGGCCGTGCCGACGCCCGGGATCGGGACGAAGCTGCCCACCACGCCGCCGATGTAAGCGCCCGACGCCGTGCCCGCCAGGATCGAGGCGGCGGCCGGCACCGCGTTCGAGGTGATCGCCTGGGTCGGGCCCTCCTCCTCCCAGTCGGAGGCGATGGCGTAGCCCGTGGTGGCGATGTCGATGACCCAGAGGCCGCGGGTGAGCCCCTTGGGCAGCTCCCAGTTCGACAGCGAACGTCGTGCCGACGGGTGCGCGTCGTCGAGCCGGTCGGCCTCGTCCATCAGGTCGTAGAAGTGACCCGGGTCGGTGACCCGGCCATCGGGGGTGCGCAGCGCGTCGGCGTGGGCGCGCAGCTCGGCGGCCCGGGTGAGCATCCGGTCGACCTCGCCCGAGAGGTGCGGCGTGGCGCGGCGGACGAGCTCGAGCTGGATGTTCGCGGAGATGAGCTGGCCGGCGATGCCCACGTAGTCCTTGTCGTGGCGCTGCCAGGCCGAGGCCCCGGCCTCGAGGGCGCGCTGCCAGGCGTCCCAGGCCGCCGTGGCGTCCTCGACGCACTGGTTCCACACCTCGACCTTGCGGTTGTGCCGACGGACGGCGGCGTCGCGGGCCTCCCACGCGTCCCACTCCGAGGGGGTGGCGTCGGGGGCGGGCGACTGGCCGGTGGACGGAGGCCCGTCGCCGGGGTTGCGCACCGTGAAGCCGTCCACCTCGAGGTCACCCTCGCGCGCGGCGGTGCGGACGTCGGCCATCGCGTCCTGGGCGGTGCGCATGTCGTCGGCCAGGTCGTCGACGAGCGTCGCGACGTGCCCGGTGATCGCGGCGCCCTCGTCGCCGGACCGTGCGAGCTCGCGGGCGCGTCCGCTGAACGCCGTGCCCGCCTCGCCCTGCCAGTCGCCCGCCGCGTCGCTGCGCTGCTGCGCGACCGTGGTGGCGAGGCTGTCGAAGCCGGTGCGCAGGTCCTGGCGCAGCCAGCGACCGACGGCGCGGACGTTGGCGACCTCGCCCTCGATCTCGGTGTCGAGGTCACTCATCGGCGACCAGCCCGTTCACGAGGAACGACGCCGCCTCGTGGGCGTCGACCGTCTCGACCGTGCTGTTGCAGTCCTCCACGGCAGCCGCGATCGTCGTCGACTCGAAGGCGAGCCGGGCGGCCGCGTCGCTGGCCGCGGCCAGGATCATCAGCAGCAGCGGCTCGGCCTGACCGGTGCCGCCCGCACCGGGGCGCGACGTGCCGACGGAGTCGAAGGCCGACCCCGCCTGCCCGAGCTGGTCCGCGACCCGGGTGAGGGTGGCGTGGTCGACGACGAGGCTCGAGGCGCCTCCCCCACCGCCGCCGTCCGCGGCGCTCATGCGCGCACCCCCGCCTGCGGGGCGCGACGCTCCTCGGGCACGTAGACGTCGGTGTAGACGATGTCGAAGGGACGCACGTCGTAGAGCATCTGGAGGCTCTGCAGCGGCAGCCCGAACCACGGCTGGTCCTCGCCCTGGCACGCCTGCAGCCGGTCGAGCGAGGAGTAGACGAGCAGGGCCGTGCGGCCGTCCTTGGTCTGGCGGTAGACCGCCTCGGCGTAGGTTCCGTCGGTCACGTGGGACACGCACGGGATGTAGAGGAAGGGCGGGTAGTCCCGGGGAAGCCTGCGCGGCTCCGCGGGACCGGTCGCGGTGACGTCATCGCTCATGCGGAGGATCCTGCCCCGCGACCGGCCCCGGAAAACGTCCGGGTCGTGCCCAGACCGATCAGCGGCAGATGTTGACGTCCTGCGACCCCAGCACGCCGTCCCACACCCGCCGCATCGGCGGCAGCCAGCTCTCGGTCGTCGAGGCGAAGGCGATGCTGCCGTCGACCTCCTTCTTCTGGCCGCGCACGCGCACCTTCTCCACGACGAGCGGCACCACGACCTCGCGGCTGCGCACGCCCTCCCAGCAGGCCGACGCCCTCTTCTTGGTCACGGCCTCCTCGAGGGTGACGGTGTCGCCGACGCTCTTGCCGCCGTAGCGCCACGCGACCGTGGTGCGGTAGCCGGTGAAGCCCTCCCAGGGCGCGACCACGGTGGCCGACATGCCCCAGGTGCGGCGGGTCGGGATCCGGAAGGTCACCTCGCCGTCGCGCACCTCCTTGGTGCGCGACTCCCAGACGTGGACGACGTCGGCGTCGAGGGTGCTGCGCGCGTTGACGAGCTGGACCTCGCAGCCCTCGCAGTCGTCGACGGTGAAGGTCAGCGTGGTGCGCGCGGCGCGCTGGTCCGGGTCCGGCTGGGCCTGTGCGGGCGCGGACGCCAGCGAGCCGGCCAGGAGGGCGGCGCCGGCGAGCGCGGTGGCGCGGGCCAGGACGGTGGTGCGGTGGGTCATCTCGGTCTCCCCGTGAAGTGGTGTGTCGCTGACTGGACGCACCTGCTCCTCCGAAGGTTGCACCGGGGGCGGTGGACCGTTCAGTCCTCGCCCAGCGTGTTGCGCTCGAGCTCGGCGAGCGTGGGCCGCCCGCGGTTGCAGAAGACCTCCAGGTCGACCGAGTTGCGTCCGTCGCTGAAGACGGCGTCGACGTCGTCGTCCGGCCCCTTCTCCCAGCTGACGATGCGCCAGCCGGCGTCCTCGGCGGGTCGTACGCCGACGCCGTACGCCCACGTGTCGCGGCACTCGACGACGAAGGCCCCCCACTCCCCCGAGATCTCGTCGGACACGGCCGGGCCGTCGGGCTCGGGCACCGACGCGGACGGCGCCGACACGTCGCGGGCGACCTCGTCACCGACGGGACCGCGGTCGCGGATCGTGGCGCCGACGGTGGAGACGGCGAAGACACCGACGAGCACGGCGACGACGGTGGTGGCGGCCCACAGGCCGACGAGCAGCATCCGGCGTCTCACGGGGCCATCGTGCCCGCCCGCACGTCAGCGGGAGGTGAGGCGGTGGTTAAGGCAGTGCTAAGCCTCGCCCTCGGCGCCCGGTGGGGGCGGCCGCGGACGGTACGGTCGCGGCGTGCCCGAGGTGCTGATCATCGAGGACGACGACCGGATCCGGCCGTTGCTGGTCCGTGGCCTGCGCGAGTGCGGGCACACCGTGACCTCCGCGCCCACCGGGATGGCGGGACTGCAGCTCGCGGTCGACTCCGGCCCCGACCTGGTCGTGCTCGACCTCGGGCTGCCCGACGTCGACGGCACCCAGGTGCTCTCCATGCTCCGCGCGGTCAGCCAGGTGCCGGTCATCATCGCCAGCGCCCGTGCCGACGACCCGTCCCTGGTGGGGGCGCTCGACGCGGGCGCCGACGACTACGTCGTGAAGCCGTTCACCAGCGCCCAGCTCGACGCCCGCATCCGCGCGGTGCTGCGCCGGGTCGACGCGGGCCGGCAGCGGCCGTCGACCATCACCGTCGGCGCCCTCGCCGTCGACCTCGCCGGGCGTCGGGTGCACCTCGACGGCGCCGAGGTCGACCTCACCCCGCGCGAGTTCGACCTGCTCGCCCACCTCGCCGAGCGGCCCGGGGAGGTGGTCACCAAGCGCGACCTGCTGGTGGAGGTGTGGCGCCAGCCGTGGGGCGGGTCGGACAAGACGGTCGACGTGCACCTGTCGTGGCTGCGCCGCAAGCTCGGCGAGTCCGCCGCCGCCCCTCGCTACCTGACCACGGTGCGCGGCGTCGGCGTACGGCTCGCGGCGCCCGCCACCGAGACCGGGCAGGACGGCTGAGGTGCGCCGCAGCCTCCTGGTGACGGCGGCCGCGGCCATCTCGATGGTGCTGCTGGCGATGCTGGTGCCGATGGCGATCCTCGTGCGCAGCTACGCGCTGGAGGACCGGCTGGCGCGCGCGGCCCTCGAGGTGCAGGCGGTCGAGACGGTCGTGTCCGGACAGGACGCCGGGGCCGTGGGGCAGTACGTCGACCGGCTGAACGACGCCGAGAGCAACACGCAGGTGACCGTGCTCTACCCCGACGGCCTGGAGATCGGACCCGACCGCGGGCAGGACGAGCTGGTCCTCGACGCCCGCAACACCGGCCGCGCCCGCGTCGACGACGTCCCCGGCGGGTCGCAGATCCTCGTGCCCGTGTCGCGGGGCGGCAACTCCGCCCTGCCCTCCCAGACACCGGTCATCCGGATCGTCGTCGACGAGCCGGGCCTCACCTCGGTGGTCGGCGTCGCCTGGGGCCTCCTGGCGCTGCTCGCGCTGGCGCTGCTGGCCGGTTCGCTGGTGGTGGTCGACCGCCTCGGCCGGTCGTTCGTGCTGCCCATCCGCCGACTTGCCGAGCACACGCAGACGCTCGGCCGCCCGGGCGCCGTGACTCCCGTTGCGGCGGTCGAGGGACCACCGGAGGTGCAGGAGCTGGCCGGCGCCGTCGAGCGGCTCACCGGCCGCATCCAGCTGCTCCTGGCCCGCGAGCGCGAGAGCGTCGCCGACCTGTCCCACCGCCTGCGGACGCCCGTCACCGCGCTGCGGCTGCGCGTCGAGACCGTCGACGACCCCGTCCTGCGCGACCGCCTGGCCGGGGACCTCGACGCGCTGCAGGCCACGGTCGACGAGATCGTCCGCGAGGCCCGCCGCTCCGAGCGCGAGGGCCTGGACCCGCGCACGGACGCGGTCGAGGTCATCGCGGGGCGTGTCCGCCACTGGGAGGCGCTGGCCGAGGACCAGGGCCGCACCTACGACCTCCGCCTGGCGGGGTCGGGGCCGCTGCTGCGGGCCAGCCGGGCCGACCTGGAGGCGATGGTCGACGTGCTGCTCGACAACGTCTTCTCGCACACCCCCGACGACGCCGCCGTCCGGATCACGCTCGACGCCGCCGACGACCGGGTCGAGCTCGTCGTGGAGGACGCCGGACCCGGGCTGCCCGCCGGGCTCGACGCCACCGGTCGCGGGAAGAGCGGCTCGGGCTCCACCGGGCTGGGCCTCTCCATCGCCGCCCGCACCGCCGAGGACTCCGGCGGTGCGATCACCACGGGCGCCTCGGACATGGGTGGAGCCCGGGTCGCCGTCACCTTGCGGACGGACTGACCCGGGCTCCTCCCGGTGGAACGGGCTCAGGCCACGGAGACCTTCACCGAGCAGGCGCCGCCGCCGGCCGGGGTCACCGTGAGCCTGAAGGTGTCCTTGCCCCGGGTGTTCCTGCGGAAGGTGTCGAGGTCGAGCTCACCCTCGTCGTCGGCCTCGAGGGTGCGGGACACCGCGACCTTGCCGTTGTGGCGGACCGCGACGGTCCACCGGCTGGACGCGCGGGCGTTCTCGATGTCGGCGTCGACCTCGTAGCCGCCGCGCTCGCGGTCGACGTTGAGCTCGTACGTCGCTCCGGCGCAGGTGCCGCGCCGCTCCACGTCCGCGCTGGCGGGCGCGGCCACCAGGACGGCGCTGCCGGCCGCGGCGGTGGCGACCAGGATGGTGCTGGCGATGATCTTCTTCATGGTGCTCTCCATCTCGTGGGTGGGGGCGGCTCAGGAGCCGAGGGTGGCGGTGCAGGGCTCGCCGTCGGCGGGCGTGAAGGTGACGGCGTACGTCGCGTCGCCGGGGTTGCCGTCGCTGTAGGCGTCGACGTCGATCTCGCCGTCCTCGTCGGTGGTACGGGTGCCGGTGAGCAGGGAGGTGTCGTCGCGGGTCAGCTCGACCTGCCACTCCTCGCCGGGGCCGGCCGACTGCAGCTCGGCGCTCACCTCGGTGCCGCCGTCCTCCGCCTCGGCGCTGAGCTCCCAGGTCGCCCCGCCGCACGTGCCGCGCTCGCTGGTCTGCGCCTCGACGGCGTTGCCCACGGCCCACCAGGACCCGAGCCCGACCACGACCACCGCGACCGCTGCGCCTCCGATGACTGCCTTCTTCTTCTGCACGCTTCCTCCTCCGTCGTCCGACACCGGGTGCGGCGTCGTACGAGGAGGTTCGCCCGGGCGCGGCTAACCGCGCTCCAGCCGGTCGTTAAGGGCAGGCAAAGGCGTCAGGCCGCTGCTGCTGTCGGTCGGTCTCCCCGCTCGAGCGGGGAGTCCGACACTTGGAGGCCCTGACACGCCCCTCCGAGTGTCAGGACACCCCTACAAGTGGGGGTGGGCCGGCACAGGCACCGTTCAGTCCTGCGGCACGTCCCGGTCGATCTCCGCCAGCCAGGCGGTGCCCTTCGCGTCGCTCGGCATCCGCCAGTCGCCGCGGGGGCTCATCGTGCCGCTGGGGCTGACCTTGGGGCCGTTGGGCAGCGCCGAGCGCTTGAACTGGTTGGCGAAGAACCGCTTGACGAAGACCACCAGCCAGGTGCGGACCTCCTCGAGCGAGTACGCCACCCGGGCGTCGTCGGGGAAGCCGGGCGGCCACTCGCCGGACTCGGCGTCCTTCCACGCGTGCCAGGCCAGGAAAGCGATCTTGCGCGGCCGGAAGCCGTGGCGCACCACGAGCGCGAGCGTGAAGTCCTGCAGGTTGTAGGGACCGACGGTGTCCTGCGTGGCCTGCGGCTTCTTCCCCTCCTCGACGGGGATCAGCTCGGGGGTGATCTCCAGCTCGAGGATCTCCCCGAGCACCTGGCCCACCGCCTCGTCGAACTCGCCGTGGCTGATCACCCAGCGGATGAGGTGCTGCACGAGCGTCTTCGGGACGCCGGCGTTCACCGTGTAGTGCGACATCTGGTCGCCCACGCCGTACGTGCACCAGCCGAGCGCGAGCTCGCTGAGGTCGCCGGTGCCGACGACGATGCCGCCGCGCTGGTTGGCCAGCCGGAAGAGGTAGTCGTAGCGCAGCCCGGCCTGCACGTTCTCGAAGGTGACGTCGTAGACCTTCTCGCCGCGACCGTAGGGGTGGCCGAGGTCCCGGAGCATCTGCTCGGCCGCGGGCCGGATGTCGAGCTCCTCGAAGGTGACGCCGAGCGCCTGCGAGAGCCGGGTGGCGTACGACTTGGTGGTCTCCCCCGTCGCGAAGCCGGGCATCGTGAAGGCGAGGACGTCGCTGCGCGGGCGACCGAGCCGGTCCATCGCCTTGCACGCGACGATCAGCGCGTGCGTCGAGTCGAGGCCGCCGCTGACCCCGATCACGGCCTTGGGCGACCCGATGGCGTTGAGCCGCTGCTCGAGGCCGGAGACCTGGATGTTGTAGGCCTCGTAGCAGTCGAGGGCGAGCCGCTCGGGGTCGTCGGGCACGAACGGGTAGCGGTCCACCTTGCGCAGCAGCCCGATGTCACCGGCCGGCGGCTCGAGCTCCCACTCCACGGTGCGGAACCGGTTGGTGCGCTCGTGGTGGGTGCGGCGGTTGTCGTCGAACGTGACCTGCCGCATCCGCTCCTGGCGGACCAGGTCGAGGTCGACGTCGACGACCGTGCGCCTCGGGCCGTCGGGGAACCGCTCGCTCTCCCCCAGCAGCGAGCCGCACTCGTAGACCATCGTCTGGCTGTCCCAGCTCAGGTCGGTGGTCGACTCCCCCTGCCCGGCGGCGGCATAGACGTACGCCGCCGAGCAGCGCGCGCTCGCGCTGCGGACCAGCAGCCGACGGTCCTCCGCGCGGGCGATCGTGATCGGCGACCCGCTCAGGTTGGCCAGCACCGTCGCGCCGGCCAGCGCGGCCTCCGCGCTCGGCGGCACGGGCACCCACATGTCCTCGCAGACCTCGACGTGCAGGTCGAGGCCGGGGACGTCGAGGCACCGGAAGATCAGGTCGGGGCCGAACCGGACGTCCTGGCCGGCGACGTTGATCCACTCGAGCTCGCGGTCGTCGCCGGGCGCGAACCACCGACGCTCGTAGAACTCGCGGTAGTTGGGCAGGTAGGACTTCGGGGCGACGCCGAGGATCGAGCCGCGGTGGATGACGACGGCGGCGTTGAAGACCCGGTTGCCGTGCACGACGGGGGCGCCGACCACCAGCATCGTCATCAGGTCGGCGCTGGCCGCGACGATCCCGGCGATCGCCTCCTCGACGGTGGCGAGCAGCGTGTCCTGCAGGAACAGGTCGTCCACCGAGTAGCCGGTCAGGCACAGCTCCGGGAACACCGCGACGGCGACCGAGTCGTCGTGGCAGGCCTCCGCCTGCTCGATCACGGCGGCTGCGTTGGCGACGGGATCGGCGAGGTGCACCGGCAGGGTGACTGCCGCGATCCGGGCGAAGCCCTGGGCGTAGGCGGAGTAGAAGTCCACGCCGCCACTCTAGGGAGCCGCTCCCGCGTCGGTGGTAGTCCAGTGGGAAACGGTCGTGCCGAGCCCCGGTCGACAGCAGAAACCCACTGGACTACCCCCGGCCGGCGGGACAGGCTCGCGCCATGGCCCTCGAGATCAGCCCCTGCGTCACCGACGACGACCTCGAGGAGTGGCGCCGCGTACGGATCGCGGTGATCCCCTACGAGCGCACCCAGTCCGTCGCGGAGCTCCGAGCCGACGAGACGCCGGAGCGGCTGCTGGTGGTCGCACGAGAAGACGGTGTGGTCGTCGGGTCCGGCATGGCCACCCGCTCCGAGATCGGACGCGCGGGCACCGTGATCCCCCGCGTCCTGCCCGAGCACCGCCGCCGCGGCCACGGCACCGCGCTGCTCGAGCGGCTGGTCACCCACGTCGCGGACCTCGGCCACCCGACGGTGCGCGCGGGCGCCGACGACGACGGCTCGCTCGCCTTCGCCGCCCGGTTCGGCTTCGAGGAGGTCAACCGCGAGGTCGAGCAGACCTACCGGATCGCGGGCCCCGTCGGGTCGACCCCGGCGCCGGACGGCATCGAGGTGGTCACGGCGCAGGAGCGTCCCGGGCTGTGGGAGGCGGCCTACGAGGGCTTCGGGCTCGAGGCGCTCGCCGACTTCGCCGTCGACACCCCGCTCGAGGTCAGCGCGGAGCGGTGGACGCAGTCGTGGCTCTGCGACCCGATGTTCCTCGCTCTCCACGAGGGCGAGGTGGTCGGGTGCGCCGGCCTCGGCCTCGACCCCGACCAGCCCAGCCGCGCCGAGAACGGCCTCACCGCCGTACGCCGCGACTGGCGCGGGCGCGGGCTGGCCATCCACCTCAAGCTGGTCACCCTGGCCTGGGCTGCCGAGCACGGCATCGAGGAGGTCTACACGTGGACCCAGGACGGCAACGCCGCGATGCGCGCCCTCAACGAGCGCCTCGGCTACGACACGACCATGGTCGGCATCCAGCTGGCCCGGCCCCTCGCCGGGCTGCTCGGCCACTGAGGCGTGACGGACCTTTACCGAGCGGCGGTCCTCCCCTAGCGTCGCCAGCGTGCGCCACAGCCTCGGCACCCGCCTGTCCCTGTCCACCCTCCTCGCCACCGGCGCCCTCGCGGGCGGCCTGCTGACCGGCCCGCCGCCGTCGGTCGCGACCGCTGACGCCGTGGGCCACCAGGAGGCGCGTGCCCCGCAGCTGCGCGTCCGGACGGTCGCCCGCGGGCTCCAGCACCCGTGGGACGTCCAGCAGGCCACGGGTGGTCGGCTCGTCGTCTCCGAGCGCGACCGCGCCCGCCTCAGCGTCGTGCGCCAGGGGAAGCGGCACACCCTCGCCGACCTCTCGAAGCTGGTGTGGGTCTCCGGCGAGACCGGTCTCATGTCCCTCGCCGTGGACCCCGGCGCGCGCACGCTGTGGGCGTGCCACGGCAGCGCGAGGGGTGGTCGGCACGTGCAGGTGAGCCGATGGCGCGTCGACGCGAGGTGGTCGAGACTCAGCCGCCACCGCACGATCCTGACCGGTCTCCCCTCGACCTCGGGACGCCACGGCGGCTGCCGCCTGCTCCTCGACCGCGACAGCGACGCCCTGTTCGTCGGCACCGGTGACGCCGCCGTCGGGACGAACCCGCGAGACCTCGACTCCCTCGGCGGCAAGGTGCTGCGCATCCACCGCGACACCGGCGCCCCGATGGCCGGCAACCCCTACGCCGGTGCGAGCACCGCGCGGCGCTTCGTGTGGACCTACGGCCACCGCAACGTCCAGGGCCTCGCCCAGCGCGACGACGGCTCGATGTGGTCGGTCGAGCACGGCAGCTACCGCGACGACGAGGTCAACCGGCTCGTCGCGGGCGGCGACTACGGCTGGAACCCCGTCCCGGGCTACGACGAGTCGGTCCCGATGACCGACCAGTCGCTGCCGGGCGAGCAGCAGGAGGCGGCCTGGTCCTCCGGCGAGCCGACGCTCGCCACCTCGGGCGCCTCCTGGGTCCGCGGTCCGCAGTGGGGCGCGCTCGAGGGGACGCTCGCGGTCGCAGCGCTGAAGGCCTCCGAGGTCCTGTTCCTGCGCTTCGACACGGCCGGCGGACTCGTCTCGGTCACCCGGCCGCCCCGGCTCCAGCGGCTCGGCCGGGTGCGGTCGGTCACGTCGGCCCGCGACGGCGACCTGCTCGTCACGACCGACAACGGCGTGCGCGACCGCGTCGTGCGGGTGTCGCCGCGCTGAGCGTGACCGTCACCACAGCGCCGTACCCACCGGTCGGCACTAGCCTGACGAGTGGTCCGTGGACTCCATCAGGGAGCTGCGAGATGACGAGGAGCGAGCATGCCTGAAGAGACCGCCCCCTACGGTTCCGGCCCGGCTGCTGGGCAGCAGTCCGCCCCCGTGAAGCGGGTCCGCACCCATCACCTGCGGGAGATGAAGGAGCGCGGCGAGAAGATCACGATGCTGACGGCGTACGACATGTACACCGCCGCCACCTTCGACGAGGCGGGCATCGACCTGCTGCTGGTCGGCGACTCGGCGAGCAACAACGTCTTCGGCAACGAGACCTCCCTCCCGGTCACGGTCGATGAGCTGCTCCCCCTCACCCGGGCGGTCGCGCGGTCCGCCAAGCGGGCGCTCGTCGTCGGCGACCTGCCGTTCGGCAGCTACCAGGCCTCGCCCGAGCAGGGCTACCTCACCGCGGCCCGGTTCATGAAGGAGGCCGGCGCCCACGCCGTGAAGCTCGAGGGCGGGGCCGAGATGACCCCGGTCATCGAGAAGTGCACCCGGGGAGGCATCCCAGTCATGGCCCACATCGGCTTCACCCCGCAGTCCGAGCACACCCTCGGCGGCTACCGCGTCCAGGGGCGCGGCGACGCGAGCGACCGCGTCGTCGCCGACGCGCGCGCCGTGCAGGAGGCGGGCGCGTTCGCGGTCGTCATGGAGATGGTCCCCGGCGACGTCGCGGAGCAGATCAGCAAGGAGCTGACGATCCCGACGATCGGCATCGGCGCCGGAGCCGGGTGCGACGGCCAGGTCCTCGTGTGGCAGGACGCCTTCGGCCTCCGAACGGGCCGGATGGCGCGCTTCGTCAAGCAGTACGCCGACGTGCACGGCGTGCTGCTCGAGGCGGCCAGGGCGTACGCCGACGACGTCCGCGGCGGTACCTTCCCGGGCGCCGAGCACACGTTCTGATCGCTCGCGGCGGCCCGCTGGTCAGGCCGACCAGCCCAGCCGGCGGGCACGCCGACACCCCAGCCGGTGACAACCTCGCTCCGGCGCGGCAGGATCAGGCATCCCGACGACGCGAGGAGCCTTCCGTGAGCGAGACACCGGCCGAGACGACGGCAGCGAAGACGTCCACCGCCAGGAAGAGCCCCGCGAAGAAGGCTCCTGCGAAGAAGACGGCCGCCACGAAGACGACCGCGAAGAAGACGACCGCGAAGAAGACGACCGCCACGAAGGCGACGGCAGCCACGACGTCGACCGCCAAGAAGTCCCCCGCGAAGAAGTCCCCCGCGAAGAAGTCCCCCGCGAAGAAGACCGCCACGAAGACGACGGCCAAGAAGTCCCCCGCGAAGAAGACGGCCGCCAAGAAGACGGCCGCCAAGAAGTCGGCCGCGACGACGAGTGCGGCGCCGACCAGGAAGAACGCGACCGACAAGCCGGTGGCCGCCGCGGCACGTCGCTCCCACGCCGACCGCGCCGCCGACGTCGGAGGGCAGGCGGTCGCGACGGCCGCGACGATCCAGAAGGTCGCGCGGGACACCGCGGAGCGGGTGGCCGCCGAGACGGCCGCGCGCGTGAGCAAGCAGTACGAGGCGGCGATCGCCGAGCTCACCAAGACGCTCGACAAGAACACCAAGCGGGCGCTGAAGAGCGTCCGTGCCGCCGCGGACGTCGCTCAGGCGGCCAACCCCGTCACGGGCAAGAAGAACAAGAAGAAGAAGAAGAAGAAGAAGTGATCAGCTGTCCGGTGTGCCGTCGGTGATGCCGTCTCCCGAGCCGGGGCCGTCGTCGTTCCACTTCGGGTCGTTGTCCCACTCCTCGTTGCGCTCCTCGACCTTCTCGAGCGCGCGCGAGGCCTCGGCGGACGTCGCGTAGGGGCCGAGGCGGTCGCTGTTCCGGCAGCCGTCCCTCCCCTCGACGGTGTGGTGCGTCAGGCAGAACCAGTATTCGTTCTCGCTCATGGGCCGAAACTACACTCGCGCCCGTGCCTGCCGTATCCCCCGCAGAGGTATCTGCGCGTCGTGCCGTGCCCGCCCACATCGCCCGTCCGGAGTACGTCGACCAGCCGGCGCCGCAGCGCTTCACCGGCGAGGAGGTCAAGGACGCCGAGACCATCGAGCGCATGCGGGTCGCGGGCCGCCTGGCCGCCCAGGCCCGCGACCTCGTCGGCTCCCACGTCGTACCCGGTGTCACCACCGACGAGCTCGACCGGATCGGCCACGAGTTCCTCCTCGACCACGGCGCCTACCCCTCGACGCTCGGCTACCGCGGCTTCCCGAAGTCGCTGTGCTCGAGCGTCAACGAGGTGATCTGCCACGGCATCCCCGACGCGCGCGTCGTCGAGGACGGCGACATCGTCAACATCGACATCACCGCCTTCATCGGCGGCGTGCACGGCGACACCAACGCCACCTTCCTCGCCGGCGACGTCGACGAGGAGTCGCGGCTGCTCGTCGAGCGCACCAAGGAGGCGCTCGACCGGGCGATCAAGGCGGTCAAGCCGGGGCGCCGGGTCAACGTCATCGGGCGCGTCATCGAGGCGTACGCCAAGCGGTTCGGCTACGGCGTCGTCCGCGACTTCACCGGCCACGGCATCGGCACGTCGTTCCACTCCGGCCTGATCATCCCCCACTACGACGACGAGCGCTTCGACGACGAGATCCGGGTCGGCATGACCTTCACGATCGAGCCGATGCTCAACCTCGGCACGCCCGACTACGACATGTGGGACGACGGCTGGACCGTCGTCACCAAGGACCGCCGCCGCTCCGCGCAGTTCGAGCACACCCTGCTCGTCACCGAGGATGGCGCCGAGGTGCTGACGCACCCCTAGACTCCTCGGTGAGTGGGTCGGCCGGGCGGCCGCGGCTCGCCGCTCCGGTGGCGGGTCGAGGAAGGTCCGGGCTCCACAGGGCAGGGTGGTGGCCAACAGCCACCCGGGGCAACCCGCGGGATCAGTGCCACAGAGAACAGACCGCCGGTCTCCGGACCGGTAAGGGTGAAACGGTGGTGCAAGAGACCACCAGTGCGCCGGGCGACCGGCGCAGCTAGGCAAACCCCACCCGGAGCAAGATCAGACAGGATGCGTCCGAGGGCGGCCCGCCCGAGCATCCGGGTAGATCGCACCAGGCGGCCGGCAACGGTCGTCGCAGATGGATGGTCGCCCCCGCATTGCGGGACAGAACCCGGCCTACAGGCCGACCCACTCCCTCCACGCGCCTCCCTCCGCGCGCCTCCCTCCACGCGCCTCACGCCTTCGCATCGACCCTCCCCGACGACGGCTCGTCGTCCCCGGTTCGCGGGAAAAGTGCGCGGCACCGGGTCGGCCCGTCCGGCCGCGCTCGACGCTGGGGACCTACGTGGTCTGACCCGGCGAGGAGGGATCCACATGGCCATCGCGATCGTGCATCCCGGGGCACGACTTCTCGCGCCCGCCCTCGACGCCCTGGCCGATGTCGTCGCCGGTGACTGGACGTGTGCGGCACGACTGTGTGCCGTCCGGCTGCGAGACCCCGATGCCTGCGCGCTCGACCTCGCCGTCGCGGCGGCGCGCGCCGGAGTCACCTGCGGCTGTCGCCAGCCGTACCGGTACCGCCTCCACCACCGCATGCTCGTCGTCGACGAGCACCCGTCCCTGCTGTCCACCGCGCTCGACCTGCAGGTGCGGCTGGTGATGGGACAGTGGGACGCACTCGAGCTGGTCACTCCGCCGAGCGGGAGACCGGTGCAGGGGTGGCGCGCTCCTGAGGTGCTCGAGGTGCGGGTCCGCCACCAGCGCCCCGACGCCTGGACCAGCCTCTACGCGAGCCGGAACCTGTCCGTGGCGCCCACGGCCGCACGGTTGGCGCACCACGTCCTGACGAAGCTCGACGGTGGCGTCGTGCGCCACCGCTACGACGTGCCGGCCGGGCCCGCATCCGTGCACGTCGCGTGACGAGCGGATCAGCAGGCGATCGGGGACACGACGGAAAGAGCCCAGCTGGAGTGCTGCCAGCTGGGCTCCGAGTGCCGACAACCCCCGAAGTCGGCTCCCTCCGTCGTCCCGTCGAAGGGGACAGGCCCCACGGTAGGAGGGCCGCTGCCCCGCTCGCGGCGACTTGACCGTTCCTTCGACGTCACGGCAGGAAACTCGTGAGGTGGTACAGCCGCTGGACCAGACGGCTGGCGCCCTGGCCGCGAACGTGGCGCCAAATCGGCGACGGCTGGCCGGATGCGCGCTGGTCCGCGCCCGCTGCGGACCGGCACGCTGGACCACGGTACGGCCGGGGGCTGAGCGCCTCCGGCAACGTCGCGGAGATCGGCGGTGCACGAGTCGCAGGAGGCGTTGATGAGTGTCGGATTCATCGGGCTCGGGCACATGGGCCTGCCCATGGCCCTCAACATGGCCCGTGCGGGCACCCCTCTGGTGGTGTGGAACCGGTCCCCCGGCAAGGCGGACCTGGTGGCCCGTGCCGGCGCCACGGTCGCCAGCAGCCCCGCTCAGGTGCTGCGCGACGCGAGGACGGTGTTCCTGATGCTGGCGAACGGCGCGGCCATCGACGAGGTGCTGGAACGTGGCACGCCCCGCTTCGCCCAGATGGTGGCCGGTCGGACGCTGGTCCACATGGGCACGACCGCGGCGTCGTACTCGGAGCGACTCTCCGCGGACACCACGTCGGCCGGTGGCCGCTACGTCGAGGCGCCGGTGTCGGGGTCGCGTCGCCCCGCGGAGGCCGGTGAGCTGGTGGGGATGGTGGCCGGCCCGGACGCAGCCGTGGACAAGGTGCTCCCCCTGCTCGCACCGCTGTGCTCGACCACGGTCACGTGCGGTCAGGTCCCGAACGCGACCCGGATGAAGCTGGCAGTCAACCTCTTCCTCATCACCCAGGTCACCGGGCTGGCCGAGGCGTTCCACTTCGCCGAGAAGCACGGCCTGGACCTCGAGACCTTCCGTTCGGTGCTGGACTCCGGACCCATGGCCAGCAGCGTCTCCCGGATCAAGCTGGAGAAGCTGGTGCGGGGCGACTTCGAGACGCAGGCATCGATCAGTGACGTGCACTACAACAGCCGTCTCGTGGCGGAGGCAGCGAGTCGTGCCCGCATGTCCTCGCCTGTCATCGACACGTGCCGAGACCTGTTCGCGGAGGCCGAACGGCTGGGCCACGGCCGTGCGGACATGGTCGCGGTGCTGCGAGCGTTGGAGGCGCGCACCGAAGCCAGGTGACCGCCGGAGGGGGTGAACGCCCCGCCCGGCACGTGGCCGGGCGGGGCCGACCGACGGCCCCCCACGGCCCGTACGGTCACGTCGGCACCCCCCACTCGAGGCGGCAGCCTGCGCCCGCCGCTGGGAGCCGGCTGGCGCGGGACCCGCCCGAAGGTCGGCTGGAAGCACCTGGGGCTGGGGTCCTGGCAACGACCGTAGGCCCGGCCGTCAGCCGACGCGACCGGTGTGCGCGACTCGTTCCGCACTTGTGGATCGGCTGTATCGGTCTCCAACGGTCTGCATCAGCCGCGGCTCACGTCCTGCCGTCGGCCGGTCGGACCAGCGCAGCCGACACCCACGACTGGGACAGGACCACCTCGGAGCCGGTGCCGGTCGAGTACGACTCCACCCGGACGACCCATGCCTCCCATCCGCGACGGTCGGAGCGGCGCCACGCGAGCAGCACGCCCGGGGACGGCACCGACCACCTGCCGGTGAGGTCGACCCACACGTGGAACGGGGGCTGGCGCGGCACCCACACACGATAGAACATGTGTTCGATCGACCGCCTGCAGTCGTCACCATTCCCCGGTCAGGAGGATGCGCCACGCCGGCGCATACCGTCCGTGGACAGCCCTCATCTGCCACGGCTCCGGACCGTCGGTCACTCCTGTCCGCTCATGGACGAGACGGAGGACCTCTGCCAGCACGGGGTCGCGCCACCGCTCGTGTTCATCGACGTCGAGCACGTCGGGCATCGCACTGCCGCGGCGGGTCCGACGGGCCGCGTGCCGCGGACGCCCTTCCAGGTGTTCCAGCACTCCCAGCACGAGGTGCGCGTCCGCGGCGGGACCACCGGGCCACAGGAGGTCCATGACCTCCGGCGCAGCGCGGAGTCGGGCGAACCGCGGGGAGAGGTCCGCGACGGTCGTCGGCGTCAGTGCCAGCGCCGCACCCCACAGCTCGTCCTCGCCGTACCACCAGAGCACCCGCGCCAGGGACAGCGGCGACGTGATGACGTACTCGACCGGGCGCAGGGGCACGCGGTCATCATCCGCCCCAACTGCTCCCCCCGGCAGCCTCCGGGCACGCGGTCGGCCGATCGAAGTCACCCGGTCCAGATGGTGCGACCTCACCGTGCGGGGTGGTGTCCTCGAGGTGTCGACCAGGCCCGTGCCGGACGGGGACGACCGAGAGGAGACGCAGTGGCTGCGCACGCGACCTCCCGTCTCGGTGCCCTCCCCCGCGCGGTGCCAGGGCTGGCGATGCTGCGCTCCTACCGGCCGTCCCTGCTCGGCAAGGACCTGGTCGCCGGTCTCGTGCTCACGACGCTGCTGGTCCCGCAGGGGATGGCGTACGCCGAGCTGGCGGGCCTGCCCGCGATCACCGGCCTCTACACGACCATCCTCGCGCTGCTCGGCTACGCGTTGTTCGGTCCGTCACGGGTGCTCGTCCTCGGTCCGGACTCGTCGCTCGGGCCGATGATCGCGGCGGTCGTCGTCCCGCTCGTCGCGAGCGACGGCGACACCGGGACGGCCGTCGCCTACGCATCCGTGCTCGCCCTCATGGTGGGTGCCATCACCGTCCTCGCCGGAGTCTTCAAGCTCGGGTTCATCGCCGACCTCCTCTCGAGGCCGACCCAGATCGGGTACATGAACGGCCTCGCGCTGACGATCTTGGTCAGCCAGCTGCCCAAGCTGTTCGGGTTCTCCGTCGACGCGGACGGCCTGATCGGCGAGGCGGTCGCGTTCGCCGAGGCGGTCAGCGACGGGGAGACCGTCGGAGCCGCGCTGGCGGTCGGGGCAGCCTGCCTGGTCCTGATCACGGGGCTTCAGCACCTGTGGCCGATCTTCCCGGCCGTGCTCGCCGCCGTCGTCCTCGCGATCGCAGCCGTTGCCGTGTTCGACCTCGCGGACCGGGGCGTCGAGCTGGTCGGCGAGCTCCCCTCGGGCTTTCCGCCCCTCACGCTGCCGACGGTGCCGATCGGCGACCTGGGGCTCCTGCTCGCCGGTGCGCTCGGCATCTCGCTGGTCTCCCTCACCGACACCATCTCGACCGCATCCGTGTTCGCCGACAAGACCGGGGAGGAGCTCGACGGGGACCGCGAGATGATCGGGGTCGGCGCGGCCAGCATCGCCGCCGGGTGCTTCCAGGGGTTCCCCGTCAGCACCAGTGGCTCACGGACCGCGGTCGCGTTCCAGAGCGGCGCCCGGACGCAGGTCACCGGCCTGGTGGGAGCGGCCGCGATCATCACCGTGCTGGTCGCCGCGCCCGGGCTGCTCCGCAACCTCCCCCAGCCGGCGCTCGCAGCCGTCGTCATCGCCGCGTCGCTGTCCCTCGCCGACATCGCCGGGCTACGCCGGCTCCGGCGCCAACGCCGCTCCGACTTCGTCCTCGCCCTCGTGGCGTTCCTCAGCGTCGCCCTCCTCGGGGTGCTGTACGGCATCGCGGCGGCCGTCGGCCTGTCGATCCTCAACGTGTTCCGCCGGGTGTGGTGGCCCCACCAGGCGATCCTCGGTCGCGCGAGCGGCCTCCGCGGCTACCACGACACCGCCTACCGGGAGACCACCGAGCACCTGCCCGGTCTGGCGATCTACCGGTTCGACGCACCGCTGCTGTTCGCGAACGCACGCACGTTCCGCAACCAGGTGCGCCGTCTCGCAGCGATGGAGCCGCGGCCCGTGTGGATCATCGTCGCGGCCGAACCGATCACCGACGTCGACACCACCGCAGCGGACATGCTCGCCGACCTCGACACCGAGCTCGACGAGGCGGGGACGCGGCTGGTCTTCGCCGAGCTGAAGGACGCCGTGCAGGCCAAGGTCAGGACCTACGGGCTCGCCGCTCTCAGCGACGACCGCTTCTACGCGACCATCCGGACCGCGGTCGAGGCCTACGCAGCCACGCACGCGGTCACCTGGGTGCCGGGGTCGAGCCCCTACCGCCTGGACTGACGGACGCGGTCGAACGACGGCGACTCAGAAGCCCATGTCGAAGCCGCCGCCGTCGAACCCGCCGTCGAACCCGCCACCGTCGCCGCCGTCGAACCCGCCGCCGTCGCCACCGTCGCCTCCGTCGCCTCCGCCGTCGCCGCCGTCGCCGCCGTCGTAACCGCTGCCGAAGTCGCTGAACATCATGCCGCCCATGAACATCCAGGTCATCGGACCGAAGGCGCCGAAATAGCCCATCGCGTAGGGCTCGTAGGCGCGACCGCCCTGCCAGTACGGGACCCTCTGCGGCCCGACCATCACCTTGCGCACGTCGGGCTCGGCGCCGGCCCGGACGCGCTCGACGTCGAGGGCGCAGGCAGGCACGTCCCGCTCGACACCGTCCGGGGGGACGAACGCGACGTCGGCCACGGAGGGGCCGTGACGGGGGTCGAAGAAGCACGGCGGCCGCCGGGTCGGCAGCGCCTCGCCCGCGACGCGGGCGCGCACGCACGCGATGGCGTAGCGACCGTCCTCGACGATCGACGTGACGTGCCGGATGTCGTCGGGCCCGGTGATCGAGTCACCGGCCGTCTTGGCGGACTCGTAGGCGTCGAGCGCCCGCTGGTAGTCGGCGGTGGCACCGGCGTCGAGCTCGTGCCCGGTCATCTCCAGGTCGAGCTGCTGCAGGTCCTCGCCGAACGCGGTGATGTCCTCGAAGGCCAGCTTCCGCACCGGGGCGAGCTCGTCCTCCCGCCGGGTCAGCTCACGCGCCTGGTTGCGGCGCGACACACCGACCGCGACGGCGCCGATCGCCGCGAGGACGACCAGGATCAGGATGAGGTCCATGTCGAGAGCCTACGTCCGGCGTCGCTAGGCTCCCTCGCGTGAACGCCACCCTCGTCGCGAAGGACCTGTCCGGCGGGCACGGGCACCGGGTCCTCTTCGAGGGCCTCGACCTCACGGTCGCTCCGGGCGACGTGATCGGCGTCGTCGGCGCCAACGGGGCCGGGAAGTCGACCCTGCTGTCCCTGCTCGGCGGGGTGGTGCAGCCGATGGCCGGGTCCGTCGAGTGCGCGCCGCGCGACGCCTTCGTGGGGTGGCTGCCGCAGGAGCACGAGCGGATGCCCGGGGAGACGGTCGCGCACTACGTCGCGCGGCGCACGGGTGCGGCCGAGGCGACCGCGGCGATGGAGGCCGCCGCCGGCGCGCTCGGCTCGGGCGAGCCGGGGGCGGACGACGCCTACGCGGTGGCGTACGACCGGTGGCTGGCCAGCGGGGCCACCGACCTCGAGGACAGGATCGCGCCGGTGCTGGCCGACCTCGGCATCGAGGTGGGTCCCGACGCCCTGATGACCTCCCTGTCCGGCGGTCAGGCCGCACGGGTCGCGCTCGCCGCGCTCCTGCTCAGCCGCTTCGACGTCGTCCTGCTCGACGAGCCGACCAACGACCTCGACCTCGACGGGCTGGCGCGCCTCGAGGCGTTCGTGCAGGGGCTGCGCGGCGGCGTCGTGCTCGTGTCGCACGACCGCGAGTTCCTCGCGCGATGCGTCACCCGGATCGTCGAGCTGGACCTGGCCCAGGGCAAGGTCGCCGTCCACGACGGCGGCTACGACTCCTTCCTCGAGGAGCGAGCCGTCGCCCGGCGTCACGCCAGGGAGGCCTACGAGCAGTACGCCGAGACCCGGGCCGACCTCGTGAAGCGGGCACGCACCCAGCGGGAGTGGAGCTCGCAGGGTGTGCGCAACGCGATGCGCAAGAACCCCGACAACGACAAGATCCGGCGGCGGGCGGCCACCGAGTCGTCGGAGAAGCAGGCGCAGAAGGTCCGCCAGATGGAGTCGCGGATCGCGCGCCTGGAGGAGGTCGAGGAGCCGCGCAAGGAGTGGGCCCTTCAGTTCGACATCGCTGCAGCGCCGCGCTCGAGCCAGGTCGTCGCGACCCTCAACGACGCGACCCGGACCTTGGGCGACTTCACCCTCGGTCCGGTCTCCGCGCAGGTGGACGCCGGCGACCGGATCGGCATCACCGGCCCCAACGGGGCGGGCAAGACCACGCTCCTGCGACTGCTGCTCGGGCGCGACACCCCCGACACCGGCACCGCCTCGCTGGGCGCGTCGGTCGCCGTCGGCCTGATCGACCAGGCCCGCACGGGCCTCGCCGAGGAGCTGCCCCTCGGCGCCGCCTTCGAGGCCGTCGTGCCGGAGATGACCCAGGCCGAGGTGCGCACCCTGCTCGCGAAGTTCGGTCTCAAGGCCGACCAGGTCACCAGCCCGGTGGGCCGCCTCTCCCCCGGCGAGCGGACCCGCGCGGCGATGGCGCTGCTCCAGGCACGCGGGGTGAACCTGCTGGTCCTCGACGAGCCGACCAACCACCTGGACCTGCCCGCCATCGAGCAGCTCGAGCAGGCCCTGGCGTCGTACGACGGTGCGCTGCTGCTGGTCTCGCACGACCGCCGCCTGCTGGAGAACGTGCGGCTGCACCAGCGGTGGGAGGTCGACGGCGGCCGCGTCGTCGTACGCCGGTCCTGACGGGCGGACCTCCTCACCGCGCCCGGCGCCCCTCCTCCGCGGGCAGACGCCGCTGGCGCCTGGGAGGAAACTCCGTCTGATCTGGGGTCACCGTGGGAGGCGCGGGGACGGGGTCCCACCCACAGTGAGGAGGTGGGCAACCGGCACTCCACCACACGCGGAGCAGCGGCCGACGCGGCCGCCACGCTCGCCGTCCTCGTCGTGGGGTCGTCGCTGCTGGCGATGACCGCGCCGCTGGTCTCGGCACTCGCGGTTGCCCTGACCGCCCTCGTCTACGTCCCGGTGCGGGCGCACCGAGCCGCCTAGCCCACCTTGTACCTGCGCGACGGGTGCGCTATCCCTCGAGTGTGGGGCCGCGTCGAGCCGCCATCCCTGTGCAGCCCCCGGTGAGGAGCACGGCCATGGATGAACCGCAGCACCCTCTCGAGGCGCGGGAGGTCGATCCGGCGCTCCTCGAGCTCCCGACCTCGCCCGCGCCGTCCACGCACGGCATGGCCCACGTCCAGGACGCGCTCCGGGCGACCGGGCTGGAGTCCGAGGTCGCCGAGGTCCTCCCGACGCGGGGCGGCCACGGGGCCGACCGCATCTGGGACGTCTGGACCGACGTCACGTGGTCGGACGCCTTCCGCGCGAAGCCGACCCTCGACCTCGACGTCGAGCTGGACCGGTTCCGGTGGCCGGCGTCGCTGTACATCCCCAGGGACGCCGACTACCGCGACCACTGGATGGTGCCGCCCCCCGACCGGCAGCGGTATGCCCTGGCGTGGCCGGCGCCGGGCAGCACGACGCGGCCGGACTGGGCGTCGGCGCAGACCGGCGACCTGTTCGCGTACGCGATCGTGCCGTGGACCTCGCCCGCCGACGACACCCGCGGGGAAGCGGGGATCGGGATCCGTTACTCCCCGGCGTTCACGCTCGGCACCGTGGACTTCGAGCCGATGGTCAATGTTCGCGACGGCATGCTCGCCGCGGTCCTCGACTACTACCCCACCCTCTCCGCGGGCCACGTGACGCTACGAGCGAGCGTCGTGCTCGCCTCGTGGCAGGTGATCCCCGGTGGCTTCGACCTGCTCGACCACGCCGTGCTCCCGGTCGCGGGCATCACGCGCGACCAGAGCTTCGGACCCGAGCGCGCCCGGCTGCCGGGCTCGCTCTTCACACCTCGCCCGTTCCGGAAGCGCTTCCTCGTGCAGGCCGGGCGGGAGTACCTCTTCGGGGTCGTGGGCCGGGTCGAGGCGATGTCGACGCTCACCGACCCCCAGGGGCGGCCCCTGACAGGGACCGACGGCAGCAACTTCAAGGTCTACACGTGGATCACGCTCGGCATCCCATACATGACCGTCGACACCGTCCAGGTGCACATCCCCTAGCCGCGATCGACGCCATCCGTCAGGTCGCCGGCAGCTGCAGCACGTGTCCACCGGCGGCCTTGGCGGCGAGGTAGCCGTGGTTGACCGGGCTGAGGTGGAGGCCGGTGCGCACCCGGCGCTCGACCATCACCCCGGCCGCCTCGAGCTGGGCGGCCTTGTCGGGGTTGTTCGAGAGCAGGTCGAGCCGGTCGACGCCGAGCGCCTGCAGCATCTGCACCGCCACGGTGTAGTCCCGCGCGTCGTCGGCGAAGCCGAGGGCGCGGTTGGCCTCGTAGGTGTCGAGTCCGCTGTCCTGGAGGGCGTAGGCGTCGATCTTGTTGTAGAGCCCGATGTCGCGCCCCTCCTGCCGGAGGTAGAGCAGGTAGCCGCCGGCGTGGCTGACCCGTCGGACCGCCTCGTCCAGCTGGGGCCCGCAGTCGCAGCGCGCGCTGCCGAGCACGTCGCCGGTGAGGCACTCGCTGTGCAGCCGCACGAGGGGTACGCCGACCGGGTGGGCGTCGTCGTGCGCGCGGCTCCCCAGCCCGATGGCCACGTGCTCCCGGCCGTCGACGAGCCCGTGGAAGGTCGTCAGCCGGGCGGGCACCGGCGTGCCGTCGGCCAGCCGCAGCGGCAGGTCCACCTCGCGCCGGACGGCCGCGACGGGGACGGGTTCGGAGACGGGTTCGACGCTCATCCGGCGTCCTCGACGGTGTCCTCGGCGGTGTCCTCGACGGTGTCCTCGAAGCGGGGCGAGAGGGCGTAGCGCAGCAGGACGACGTCGCCGATCTGCTGGGTCTGCGCGAGCCGCGCGCGGTGGCCCGGGTTCCAGGGGAAGGCCCCGTCGCCGACGAAGCGACGGGCCTGCGAGCTGCCCACGAAGAACGGGGCGACGACCAGGTGCAGCTCGTCGGCGGCCGCGGACGTGAGGAACTGGGTGTGCACCCGTCCCCCGCCCTCCACCATCAGCCGTCGCACCCCGCGGTCGTGGAGGTCCGCGCTGAGCCGCGCCACCTCGACGTCCGGACCGCCGTCGACGACGGTCGCCACGTGCGCCAGCCGGCTCCGGGCCGTGGGCAGCGACGGCGTCGCGCAGTAGACGATCTTCTCGCTGGTGCCGGTCGCGAAGAAGTTGCTGTCGGCGTCGAGCCGGGCCTGCCTGGTCATCGTGACCTTCGTGGGTGACTCGGCCATCCCCCGCGCCCGCCGCCGCTCCCGCAGGGCGGGGTCGCGCACCAGCAGCCGCGGGTTGTCGTCGCGCACCGTGCCTGCCCCGACGAGGATCGCGTCGCACTCCGACCGCACCCGGTCCACCCGGCACAGGTCGGCGTCGTTCGACAGCACCAGCCGCTCCCGGGTGGCGCCGCCGAGGTAGCCGTCGAGCGAGATGCTGCAGCTCAGGATCGTGTAGGGACGTTCAGGCACGGACCCTCCCCTCGATTGTGGCGGGAGCCGTCGTCCGATGCCCCGACGCGAGCACCACGACGAGTCCCGGCAGGTTCGCGACCAGCACCATCGCGCCGTACGCCACCGCCGTCGCCACCCCCGTGGCGGCGCCCAGCCCCGCCACGGCGAACGCCCACGCCGCCATGCCCTCCCGCGGGCCCCAGCCCGCCAGGTTGAGGGGCAGCCCGGCGGCGAGGAGCACGACGAGCACCAGCGGGAGCAGCGTCGCGACGCTCGCCTCCACGCCGACCGCGCGGGCCGCGACGACGTACGTCGCCACGTAGCCCGCGAGTGCCACCAGCGAGGCGACGACGACGCCGGGCCACGACCGTCGCACGAGCAGCGCGAGGCGCACGTCGTCCCGTGCGGTGCGCGCCAGCCGGCCCCACCAGCCGTCACCGCGCGCCGACCGGACCGCCAGCACCGCGACCGCGGCGAGGACCACGAGCCCCGCCAGGACCCACGTCAGCGCCGGGCGCACGGCCGACGGCAGCAGCCCCACGACGAGCACCGCGACGACCGCCTGCACCACCTGTCCGGCGGCGCGCTCCCAGCCCACCGCCCGCAGCGCACGCCCGGTCTCCCCCGTCGAGCGGCCGTGCGCGACGCCGCGGTGCACGTCGCCGAGCACCCCGCCGGGCAGCACCGTGTTGAGCAGCTGCGCGCGGTAGCAGGACGCCACCGCAGCGGGCATCGCGATCTGCACGCCGAGCTCGCGCGCCACGAGGTGCCAGCGCCACGCGCAGGCGACCGTCGTGACGAGGGCGATCGATGCCCCGAGCAGGAGCACCGGCACGTCGAGCGACCGCAGTCCCTCCACGACCGAGGCGCTGCCGACCTGCCAGACGACCACCGCGAGGATCACCGCACCCGCGAGCCGGCGCCACGCCCGCCTCACGGCGCGACCCCTTCGACGACCGCGGCGACGCGCGCCGCTGTCACCGGCCACCCCGTGAGCTGCCCGCGACGCTCGACCGCCCGCGCCCGGAGCTCCTCACGAAGGCCCGCGTCCGTCAGCCACCAGCGCAGCGCCGCCGTCAGGGCACCCGGGTCCCCCGGACGGACCAGGACCCCCGGCACCCCGCGTCGCGGCGCCTCCCCCAGCGCCTCGCGCACCCCGCCGACGTCGGTGGCCACGACCGGCAGGCCGTGCGCCAGCGCCTCGGCCACCACCATGCCGTAGGTCTCCGCGCGGCTAGGCAGGACCAGCAGGTCCGCAGCGGCGTACGCCGCCTCGAGCGCGTCCCCGGTCTGCGCGCCGGCGAGCACGAACCGCCCCGCGAGGCCCATCTCGGCGCTCGTCTTCAGCACCAGGTCCGCGAAGTCGAGGTCGACCGAGTCGGTGCCCACGCAGGTGCAGTGCCACGTCAGGTCGCGCACGTCGCAGAGCGCCGCCAGCAGCTGGTCCTGCCCCTTGACCGGACTGATCGTCCCGACCGACAGCAGGCTCGTCCCGGCGGGCGAGCCCGTGGAGACGGGGCCCCGGTCGACGCCGGGGTGGGCCACGTGCACGACCGACGGAGCGACGGCGTACTCCTCGACCAGCCAGTCCCGGCACCAGCCGCTCGTCGCGACCACCGCGGACGCGGCCGCGACCACCTGCCGCTCGGCGAGCCGGGCCAGCACGTCGTCGACGCCGACGGGCAGGTGCACCAGCAGCACGACCCGCAACCGCTCACCCGCGGGCACCATCACCTCCGGCAGCCGGGACGCCAGGAGCCCGTCGACGAGCACGACCGACCCGTCCGGGATCCGCCCCAGGACGCGTCGCAGGCCCCGCCGTCCCAGCCGCGGCGTCCACGGCCAGCCGCCCTCGACCTGGTGGACCCCGAGCCCCCAGCCGAGGTCGCGCAGCGCCGCGCAGAGCCTTCGATCGTAGGTGTTGCCGCCGCTCGGGCGGCGCGGGTCGTCGACGCCGCGCGGCACGACGACGTGGAGCTCCCCGGCCGTCACAGCGACCTCTCGTAGGTCGCGGACGCGACGTGGGACTCGTGCAGCGTGACGACCAGCCCGTCCAGACGGTCGGCAGCTCCCAGGTCGCCGGCGGCGACCCGCTCGGCGAGGCGGTCGGCGACGTGGCGGGCCAGCACCTCGGTGGTGGTGTTGGTGCCGGCGAAGACCGGCTCCTCGTCGAGGTTGCGGTAGGAGAGCGTCCCGACGACCTCTGCGAGCACCGCCGCCGCCCGGCCGATGTCGACGAGGATGCCGTCCGCGTCGAGCTCCTCGCCGCGGAAGGTCGCGTCCACCACGAACGTTGCCCCGTGCAGCGCCTGGGCCGGCCCGAACACCTCGCCGCGGAAGCTGTGCGCCACCATCATGTGGTCGCGCACGGTCACGCCGAACACGCGACCTCCTCCGACGTGGACGCCACCGGGTAGGTGACGGAGTGGCACAGCGCCGGCAGCTCACGGGACACGAGCCGCGGCATCACCTCCGGCAGCTCCTCGAAGGGCGACTCGCCGGTCAGCAGGCAGTCGAAGGCGTCGTCGCGGAGCAGGTCGAGCGCCAGCGCCAGCCGTTGGGCGGTCGTGCGCCGGTCGCGCCGCGCGGGTGCCACGCGTCCCACCTGGCTGGCCCGCAGCGACAGCCGCCCGGAGTGGAAGCTCCCGCCCAGCGAGACGGTGGTCGGCTCGTCGCCGTACCAGCTGAGCTCGAGCACCGTCCCCTCGCCCGCGAGCAGGTCCAGGCTGCGTTGCAGGCCCGCCGACGTCGCGCTGGTGTGCACGACGAGGTCGCACCCGGGCGGCGCGTCGTCGGGCAGCGCGAAGTCCACGCCCAGAGCCGCGGCCACCGCGGCTCGGGACCCGTCGACGTCCACGAGGGTCACCGAGGTGCCGGGCAGCCGCGACGCCAGCCGCGCCACGCTGCACCCGAGGACACCGGCCCCCACCACGGCGATGCGATCGCCGAGCAGCGGCGGCGCGTCCCACAGCGCGTTGAGCGCCGTCTCGACGATCCCCGCCAGCACGGCGCGCTCGACCGGCACGCCGCCGGGCAGCGGCACGACCGCGGCCGCCGGGACGACGTACGCCGTCTGGTGCGGGTGGAGGCAGAAGACGTCGCGCCCCAGGAGGTCGGCCGGGCCCCCCTCGACCCGGCCGACGTTGAGGTAGCCGTACTTCACCGGGCCGGGGAAGTCGCCGTCCTGGAACGGCGCGCGCATCGCGTCGTGCTGGCTCGCGGGCACGCGACCACCGAAGACGAGGCTCTCGGTCCCGCGGCTCACCGCGGAGCGCAGGGTGCGGACGACCACCTCGTCCGGTCCGGGGGTGGGCAGCGCGACGTCACGGATCTCGCCCGCGCCCGGCTCGCGGAGCCAGAAGGCCCGTGCCCGCATCCGCTCCTCCTCACCGGTGAACCGCGACGGCGCTGGTCCCGTATCCCTCGACGACGTGCTCGTAACCGGGGTGAACGGAGCAGAGGTGCCGACGGTTCAACGGTGGCGCGGTCTCGCCGCGGCCGGCCTGACGCTGCTCGCGCTGGGGCTGGTGCTGGTGGTCCTCACGACCCCGCGCCGGCTCGACGAGATGTCGCCCAGCGCGTTCCTGCGGCTGCCGGTCGAGCTGCTCGTCCTGCTCGCGCTGCTGCTCGTCCTGCCTGACCGCGCGCGGCGCGTGCGCGGCCTCGTGGTGGCGGCGGCCGGTCTGCTCCTCGCCGTTCTCGCGGTGTTCGAGCTGCTCGACCTCGGCTTCGGCCAGGCGCTCAACCGTCCCTTCGACCCGATGATCGACTGGCGCTACGCGGGCGACCTGGTCGACACGGTCCGCGGCTCGGCCCCGGGCGTGCTCGGCGTGGTGCTGCTGGCGGTCGCGGGCGTCGTGCTGGTGGCCGCGCTGCCCGTCGTGCCACTCGCCCTGCTCCGCGTCTGCCGGGTCGCGCTGCGCCACCGACCGGCCACCGCGCGGGCGGTCGCGGTCCTGCTCCCGGCCTGGCTGGTGCTCAGCCTGCTCGGCGTCCGCGCCGGCCCGGTCCCGGTGGCGTCGGACGCCGCGGCGTCGTACGCCGTCGCGCAGGTGGCCCGGGTGCCGTCGCAGCTGCGCGACCAGCGCGAGTTCGCCCGCTCGGCGGCCGAGGACCCCGCCCGCGACACCCCCGCCGCCGACCTGCTCACCGGGCTGCGCGGCAAGGACGTGCTGGTGGTGTTCGTCGAGAGCTACGGGCGCGTCGCGCTCGACGATCCCGGGCTCTCACCCGACGTGGTGGCCGCGCTCGACGACGCCACGCGGCGGCTCGGGGGCGAGGGATACCGGGCACGCAGCGCCTGGCTGACCTCCCCCACCTTCGGGGCGATCAGCTGGCTCGCGCACGCGACGCTCCAGTCCGGGCTCTGGGTCGACAGCCAGCAGCGCTACGACCACCTCGTCACCACCGACCGCGAGACCCTCTCCAGCCTGTTCGGCCGGGCCGGCTGGCGGACGGTCGCGTCGGTGCCGGCCAACGACCGCGACTGGCCGCAGGGCGCGTTCTACGGCTTCGACCACGTCTACGACTCCCGCAACGTCGGCTACCGCGGGCCCCGCTTCGGCTACCCGACGATGCCCGACCAGTTCACCCTCGAGGCGTTCCAGCAGGCCGAGCTCGCGCCGCACGACCGGCGACCGGTGATGGCCGAGATCGACCTGATCAGCAGCCACGCGCCGTGGTCGCGCACCCCCGACCTGCTGCCCCAGGAGTCCGTCGGTGACGGCAGCGTCTACGACGGGATGCCCGAGACGCTGCCCTCCGAGGCCGACATCTGGCCCGACGCCGACCGGGTGCGGGCGGCCTACGCCGACGCGATCGCCTACTCCCTGCGGTCCGTCACGTCGTTCCTCTCGACGTACGCCGACGACGACCTGGTGGTGGTGCTGCTCGGGGACCACCAGCCCGCCACCATCGTCTCCGGCGCGTCGGGCCACGACCCCGGCCACGACGTGCCCGTCACGGTGCTCTCCCGGGACCCGGAGGTCATCGACGCGCTCGGTCCACGCGGATCGGACTGGGGCTGGGACCCCGGGCTGCGACCCTCCGACGACGCCCCGGTGTGGCGGATGGACGCGTTCCGCGACGAGCTCCTCCGCGCGTACGGTCCCGGGGGTCACACTGTGACGGCACGGGCGGTCACGCGTTGAACCATCCGGACGACGGCGCCGTCCTCCCGTTCAGGAGGGTGGGATGCCGAAGGACGAGGTCGCGCTGATGCAGCAGGTGCACGACGAGCACGCCGACGTGCTCTGGCGCTTCTGCCTGCGCCTGGTGGGCAACGACCGCGGCCGCGCCGAGGACGTCACCCAGGAGACGCTGCTGCGCGCCTGGCGCCACGGCACGATCCTCCACAGCCCGCCGGCCGCCGTCCGGTCCTGGCTCTTCACCGTGGCGCGCAACATCGTCATCGACGACTGGCGCAGCCGCCGGGCCCGGCCCGAGACGCCCGTCGACGAGGTGCCCGAGCAGCGCCGCTCGACCGAGGACGACGCCGACGACCAGCTCCTCCTGTCCTGGGTCGTCGCGGAGGCGCTCACCCACCTGTCCGAGGACCACCGCACCGTGCTGCTGGAGTGCTACTACCGCGGCCGCCCGGTCGCCGAGGTGGCCCGCCGCCTCGGCGTGCCCCCCGGCACCGTGAAGTCCCGCACCCACTACGCCCTGCGGGCGCTCAAGCTCGCGCTGGAGGAGATGGGGGTGTCGGCGTGAGCGCCCCGACGAGCTGCCCCCACGCGCACGACGACGCGGCCTACGTGCTCGGCGCCCTGAGCCCCGCCGAGCGGCTCGACTTCGAGCGGCACCTCGACACCTGCGACGAGTGCTCGCGCTCGGTCCGCTCGTTCGCCGGGATGCCCGGCCTGCTCGACCGCGTCGACCCCGGTGTCCTCGCCAACCCGCCGGCCGACCCGCCGCTCCCGGCCACGCTGCTGCCGTCGCTCACCCGGGCGGTCGAGGTCCGCAGCCGCCGACGCGTCCTCATCGTCGCCGGGCTCGCGGCCGCAGCGGCGGCCGTGGTCGCGCTCGCCGTCCCGGCTGCCCTCCACCGCGCGGAGGCGCCGGTCTCCGGCCCCGGCACGAGCACCTCCTCGCCGCCGTCGCCGGACACGGGAGATCCGGTCGAGACGCGCGAGATGGCCCCGCTCGGCGACGTACCCATCGAGGCGCGCCTCGGCCTCGAGCAGGTCACCTGGGGCACCCGGATGCTGCTGACGTGCACCTACGACAAGGACGCGGTCGAGCTCGAGCTGCCCGAGAAGGTGGACTACCTCATGTGGGTCACCGCGGCCGACGGCCGGTCCGAGCAGGTCGGCAGCTGGACGTCGGTGAGCGGCACCACCATGGAGGTGCCGGCCGCCACGTCCGTGCCCCGCGACGACATCGCCAGCGTGGAGGTGCGGACCGTCGACGGACGCGTCGTCCTACGAATGGACGCGTGAGGCGAGCGGGTTGTCCGTGGCGAGCAGCCGCGCACCCGCGACGATCGCGACCACCTCGGCTGCCGCCGCCGTCCACACCGCCCAGCCGGTCCAGTTCGCGGTGACGCCGAACAGGCCGACGGTCGTGGCCAGCACGAAGGCCAGCAGCGTGCTCGCTCCGAAGCCGAGCGCGAGGAACGCCGGCACCCAGTGTCGCCACACGAGCAGCAGGACCGCGATCACGGCCCCCGCGACCGCGTTGAGCATGAACGACGGCCCGAGGAAGTCGTCGTCCCTGGCGAAGTCGAGCCAGAGGTAGAGGTGGACCGCCGCCGAGACGAGGACCGCTGTCGCTGCGAGGACGCGCATCACACTCACCTGCCGTGTTCGAGGACCTTTGCAGGGAGTACGTCCTCGGCACCCGCCCGGTTCAGTCGACGCCGCCACAGCCACACCACGTCCCAGCCGAACGACTCGGCGAGCAGCAGGGCCGCGACGACCAGCGCGGCGTACGTCGTCGCTGCCGGTGCGAGGCCGGACGCCGCGACCGTCAGGGCGATGCCGACGTAGGCCGCCACCACCTTGCGCCAGTAGCGCGGCGGCAACGGCCGATGCATCCACGGCAGCAGGCGGGCCGCGACGGCGTACACGTACCGGACCAGGCCCAGCCCGAGCACCCACGCCCCGTGCTCACCCGCCACGACCACGCTCAGCACCAGGATCAGGAAGGCGTCGGCCTCGCCGTCGAGGCGCGCGCCGTAGGCCGTGGCGGTGCCGGTGCGCCGCGCGACGCGGCCGTCGACGAGGTCCAGCACCAGCGCAGCCGCCGTGATCGCGACGAGGGTGCCGGTCTCCTCCCGGCCGGCGAGGGCCTCGCCCACCAGCCCGGCGACCCCGCACGCGAGCGTCGCGCGGGTCAGCGTGACGAGGTCGGCCGGCCCGAACGACGAGACCCCGTCGACCCCTGCCCGCCGACCCGCCGCGACCGCCAGCACGACCGCGCACGCCGTGCCCGCACCCCAGCCAGCAGGCCCGACCCGCAGCACCGCGAGCAGCGCGACCGCCCCGACGAGGCACACGGCCAGGCCGCTCCGCACTCCGACCACGGGACACCTCCTCCCCCGGACGTACGCTCCCCGCCTCCGGCCGGTTCACCTGCCGGCGCGTCGGACGACCAGAAGTCGTCGGATGCCCGCGCTCCACGCGTGACCGACGTCGGCCGTACACGGTTGTGGTCGTCCGACGCGCCTGTGGATGAGCCGAGCCGAGATGGGCCGGGTCCCGGCAGGCTGACCGGATGGATGCCGCGACAGCTCTGGAGCGCCTCGGCGGGACCGCCGGCGCTCGAGACCTGCTCCGGCTGACGACCCGGCGCCGGCTCCGCCGGTCGGTCGGTCGCGGCCGGGTGGTGCGGCTCGGCCGGGGCAGGTACGCGCTGCCGACGGCCGACGACGCGCGCCGCATGGCGTCCGGGCTCACCGCGATCGTGTGCCTCCGGAGCGCGGCAGCCCACCACGGATGGGCGCTGAAGCATCAGCCGAACGTCCCGGAGCTGATGGTCCGACGCGGGCGCAGGCTCTCGCCGGAGCAGCGGATCGGGGTCACGATCCACTGGGCGAACGTCGCCGACGACCAGGTCGTCGACGGGGTGACGACGCCACTGCGCACTGTCGTCGACTGCGCGCGGATCCTGCCGTTCGACGAGGCCCTCGCCGTTGCGGACTCGGCACTGAGGTCAGGGCTGGTGACGCGGGCCGACCTCGACGCGATCGACGTACGTGGCGCGGGGGCGAGCGCCGTACGCCGGGTGCTCCGACACGCGGATCGGCGCGCCGCCAACCCGTTCGAGTCGGTGCTCAGGGCCCTCTGCATCGAGGCCGGGCTCGCCGTGGCGCCGCAGTCAGCTGTGGACCTGGGCACCGGCACCATCCACCCGGACCTGGTGTGTCATGAGCTCCGCTTGGCTGTCGAGGCCGACTCGTGGACCTTCCACGCCTCTCGCAGGGCGCACCGGCGCGACTGCGCGCGCTACAACCTGCTGGTGATCCACGACTGGCGGGTGCTGCGGTTCACGTGGGAGCAGGTGATGCACGACCAGGCTTACGTCCGCTGGGCTCTGGCCGAGGTCGTCCGGCGCGCCGGACGACCAGAAGTCGCGTGAGCCCTCATCTCTCCCGCTCAGCCGACCTGCACCCGCTGGGTTGTGGTCGTCCGACGCGCCGCCGTACGCCGCTCAGGCGAGCCGGAACTCCACCGTTCGCGTCGTCGGGTCGGCGGCCGCCAGCTCCACGGTGACCTCCTCGCCGAGGGGGAGGTCGGAGCTGCTGACGACCGATGCCTCGATGGCGGGGTCCTGGATGGTGACGTCGCCCTTCTGCCTGCTCTTGTCGTCGAGGTCGACGACGACGGCGGGGAAGCGCTCGCCCACGCGGTCGTGGAGCAGCTCGGCCTCGCAGAGGTCGACGACGGCGTTCTCGTAGCGGTTGGCCCGGCGGCCCGACTCGGCCATCGTGTCGGGGAGCCCGGCCATCGCCTCGACGACCCACGACGGTACGTCGGTGCCGGCGCACAGCGCGACGCAGATCTCGCCGGCGTAGCGGTCGGCGAGCCGGCGCAGCGGCGCCGTGACGTGGGCGTACTCCGAGGCGAGCGCGGAGTGCTGGGCCTGGTCGGGCAGCTCACCGTTGAAGGCGACGTAGCCCGCGCCGCGCAGCAGCCGCGTGCACGCGACGATCATCGCCGCGTGGGTCGGCTTCGACGGGTCGAGCGTGCGGATGAAGTCGGGGTAGAGCTGCTCGGCGGGCCACGAGATGCCGAGGGCGCGGGCGGTGCGGTGCAGCCGTTGCACGTCCCGCGGGTCGGCCGGCGGCAGGGTGCGGAGGATGCCGACGCGGGCGTAGACCATCAGCGAGGCGGCGCCCATCCCGGTGAGGAGCGAGATCTGGGCGTTCCAGGTCTCGACGGGCGTCAGCCGCCGGAACTCCAGCTCCCAGTGCCCGTCGCCGGTCTCGACGAGCTCCTGCTCGGGCAGCGGCAGCGAGACGCCGCCGCGGGCCGCCTCGCGGGCGAGGCGGAGCTCGCCCACCTCCTTGAGCAGGCCGATGAGCTCGTCGGCCCTCCCGGCGTCGAGGTCGGCCTGCACGCCCTCGTACGACAGCTTGGCCCGCGAGCGCACCAGCGCGCGCTCGACCTCGACGTCGGTGCCCTCGCCCGTCTCGTCGACCTTGATCGTCCACAGCAGCGCCGGGCGCACCTCGTCGGGCAGCAACGACGCGGCGCCCTCGCTCAGCACCGTCGGATGGAGCGGGATCTTGGAGTCGGCGCCGTAGAGCGTCTCGCCGCGGCGGTTGGCCTCGACGTCGACCGGGTCGCCCGGCGTGACGAACGCGGCCACGTCGGCGATCGCGTAGTGCACGACGTAGCCGTCGCCCGACCGCTCGATGTGCATCGCCTGGTCGAGGTCACGGGCCGACTCGGGGTCGATCGTGACGAACGGGATGTCCGTCCGGTCGAGCTCCGGCAGCCGGGGCGCCGCGGCCGCCGCGGCCGCGGCCCGCTCGACGGACTCGGGGAAGGTCGGCGTGACCTCGAGCTCCGCCTGGATCGCGGCGATGCCGTCGCGCATCTCCTGGGCCGTCACGCTGTCCCCGCTGGAGCGGACCTTCACCACACGGTTGCTGGGCATGTCCCGACCCTAGCCGTGGTGCGGACACCCCTGCTGCCTACGCTTGCGCGCGTGCTGATCCTCCTGCCGCCCAGCGAGGGCAAGACCGCTCCCCGTCGCGGCAAGGCCCTCGACCTCGGCTCGCTGTCGTCGCCGTCCCTCACCGCGACCCGGGCGACCCTCCTGGAGTCGCTGGTGCGGCTGTGCGGCGACGACGAGGACAAGGCCGCCGCCGTGCTCGGCCTGGGTCCCGCCCAGCGGGACCTGGTGCACCGCAACTCCGTCCTCGAGGACGCGCCGACGGCCCGCGCCGACGCCATCTACACCGGCGTGCTCTACGACGCCCTCGGCTTCGACACCCTCTCCCCCGCGGCCCGGCGCCGCGCCACCGCACGGGTGGCGATCACCAGCTCGCTCTTCGGCATCGTGCGCCCCGGTGACCGGATCCCGGCCTACCGGCTCTCCGGTGACGCCACGCTCCCCGGCACCGGATCGGTCGCCGGAGCGTGGCGCGAGGTCCTCGGCGCGGCCGTCACGGATGCGGTCGGCCGCGGGCTGCTCGTCGACCTCCGCTCGGGGACGTACGCCGCCTTCTGGCGGCCTGACGTCTCGCTGGCCCGCCGCGTCGCGACCGTGCGCGTGCTCCACGAGTCGGCCGGCAAGCGGTCGGTCGTGAGCCACTTCAACAAGGCGACCAAGGGCCGCATCGTGCGCGCGCTGCTCGAGGACGGTGCCGATCCCCGCACCCCTCAGGCGCTCGCCGACACCCTCACCCGGCTCGGCTGGACCGTCGAGGTCGGCGAGCCGACGTCGAAGGGCACCCAGCTCGACGTCATCGTCACCGAGGTCTGAGCGGAGCGTGGAAGTTCGAGGTCACCAGGTGGCTCGGACCTTCCACGATCCAGCGGCGGTCACCGGATATCCGGTGACTCGCGGCCGGCGGGACCGGAGCAGACGCCAGCCCTAGCGGAGCGGGATCACGTCGGTCGCCTCGAGCGGGTCCATCCCGCACAGCGCCAGCATGTCCGCGACGATCGAGCGCACCTGGGCCAGGATCACCTCGGCGGACAGGTCGTCGCTGTGCTCGACCTCGGCCGTGGCGCGTCCGAGGGCGATGAGGTCGTCGATGACCGCCACCGCCATCCGGTTGGCGACCAGCTCGTCGGCGACCCGCTCCGAGAGGTCCGCCAGGTCCCGCATCAGGGAGGCGTACGACGCCGGCACGGGCTCGCGGCGGTAGCAGGCCACGGCGACCCGGCGCACGACGACGCGGGTGTTGCGCAGGGCCACGTCGAGCGGCTCGACGAGCTCGGCGAGCTGGCGCTGGTGCTCGCCGTGCCGTCGCCGGAACGGCGAGGAGCTCACGACCGACAACCCCTCCGACGACGCCGCCCGCAGCTCGGCGATGAGTGCGTCGGTCGACCGGGCGTCACGCAGCACGGCCAGCGCCTTGTCGACGTCTCCGTCACCCAGGCGGTCGGCGGACGAGCGCAGCAGCTCGGCGATCTTGCGCACCACCACGGCCGCCTGGTCGCGCGGCTTGCGCAGCGGCGCGCGCGGGACGACGGTCGCCGCCACGAGCGCCACCGACCCGCCGATGATCGCGTCGGTCCAGCGGAGGAAGGCGTCACCGGGGGCGGGCGCCAGGGCCGCGACCACGATCCCCTGCACGGCGGCCTGGATGACCATGATCTGCCCGGCGTCGAGCAGCAGCGCGATCGACATGCCGGCGGCCACGATGACCGTGATCTGCCACCCGCCCGAGCCGATGAGGTGCGTCGCCGCGTCGCCGAGGAAGACGCCGAGGGCCACGCCGACGGTGACCTCCGCGACCCGGCGCTGGCGCTGGCCGTAGGACATCCCGAGCGACACCACGGCGGCGATCGGCGCGAAGAACGGCAGCCGGTGACCGAACACGTCGGCCGCCAGCCACCAGGCGACGCCGGCGGCGACCGCGCACTGGCCGATCACCCAGCCCTTGGACCGCAGCCGGGCCACCCGGGCGCGCAGCGACGTACGGCTGCGCTCCGCGACGAGCTCCGCGTCGATGAACCGCACGACGCGTCAGCTCCTCAGAGGCCGGACTCGTCGGTGCGCACCAGGATGCGCTGGCACTCCTCGCACCGGATGACCTCGTCGGCGGGAGCGGAGCGGATCCGGGCCAGCTCGGAGGCGTCGAGGGTCATGTTGCAGCCGCCGCACTGGCGGGCCCGGAGCAGCGCGGCGCCGATGCCCTTCTGCTCGCGCAGCCGCTCGTAGAGCGCCACCAGGTCGTCCGGCAGGTCCTCGGTCGCCGGCCCGCGCGCGGCCGACACCTCGTCGAGCGAGCGATCGATCCCGGCCCGCTTCTCGTCGCGCGCCGCGACCAGCTCGGCCAGCCGCGCGTCGATGTCGTCGGCACGGATGCCGAGGCCGTCGAGGACCTGCTGGGCCTCCTCGAGCTTCTCCATCACCTCGAGCTCGGCGTCCTCGAGCGTCGAGATCCGGCGCTCGAGCGAGACGAGCTCGTGCTGCATCCGCTCGAGGTCCTTGGGGTTGGTGATCTGCCCGCTGTCCATGCGGGTGCGGTCGCGCTCGCGGCGGGCCTTGACCTGCTCGACCTCACGGTCGGCCCTCGTCTGCTCGACGGTGAGGTCGTCGACGACGATGCGCGCGTCGCGCACGCGGTCGGTCAGCTCGGTGCGCTCCGCCTCCAGGGCACTGATCTCGGCCAGCTCGGGGAGGTGGCTGCGCTGGTGGCGCAGCTGGGCGGCGCGCGAGTCGAGCTCGGCGACGTCGAGGAGCGCGAGCTGGTGGGTGGGATCGGCCTTCAACGGCTCTCCTGCTTCGACATTCGTGGGGATTCGGGGGATCAGTGGCGGAACGTCCACGGGTCGGTGCACCGCGTGCTGACCCGGGTCTCGACCCTATCGCCCAGCTCCCGGCGCAGCCGAGCCTCCACCGCCGGCAGCCAGGTCCACTCGGCCGCCCAGTGCGCGACGTCGACCAGCGCGGGGCCGCCGTGCTCGAGGAACTCGGCCGCCCTGTGGTGACGGAGGTCGCTCGTGACGTAGACGTCGACGTCGCTGTGGGCGAGCTCGTCGAGCAGGAAGTCGCCCGCCCCGCCGCACACGGCCACCGTGCGCACCCGCCGCTGCGGGTCGCCGGCGACGCGTACGCCGTGCGCGGTCGCCGGCAGTGCCCCCGCGACCCGCGCGGCGAGCTGCTCGAGCGTCATCTCCTCGACCGTGCCGATCCGGCCGGTGCCGGTCGACGCCAGTCCCGGGTCGGCCAGCGGGACCACGTCGAAGGCCGGTTCCTCGTAGGGGTGCGCCGCCAGCAGCGCCCGCACCACCGCCGTACGGCGACCGCGCGGCACGACCGCCTCGACCCGTGCCTCCTCGACCACCTCGAGGTCGCCGACCGCCCCGATCGCCGGCGAGGCACCCTCGAGCGGACGGAACCGTCCCTCGCCCGCGGAGGTCCAGGTGCACGAGTCGTAGTCCCCCAGCCGGCCCGCGCCCGCCTCGGTCATCGCCGCGCGGACGACCTCCGCCGAGTCGACCGGGACGAAGACCACCACCTTGTCGAGCGGTCCGGCGGGTGCCGGCCGGATCGGTGCGAGGTCGGTCAGCCCCAGCGCCAGCGCGAGCGACTCCGACACCCCGGACACCGCCTGGTCGGCGTTGGTGTGGGCGGCCAGCAGCGCGCAGCCGCCGGCCGTCAGGGTGTGGAGCGTGCGGCCCTTCGGCGTGTCCGCGGCGACCGAGCTGACGGGGGTGAGGAACAGCGGGTGGTGCACGACGAGCAGGTCGGCGCCCCACTCCACTGCCTCACGGGCGACCTCGACGGTCGGGTCGACGGCGAACATCACGCGTGCGACGTCGGCCGACGGGTCCCCGGACACCAGGCCGACGGCGTCCCACGAGTCCGCCGTCGCGGGCGGGTACCAGGCGTGCAGCAGGTCGACGACGTCGGCGAGGCTCGGCATGCGCGCAGGCTAGTTCACCTGCCGCGCCTGCCCCTCCCAGTAGGGCTGGCGCAGCTTGAACTTCTGCAGCTTGCCGGTCGCCGTGCGGGCCAGCTCGTCGCGGAACTCGATCGACGTCGGCGCCTTGTAGCCGGCCGCCTTGTCCTTGCACCACGCGATCAGCTCGGCCTCGTCCGCGGTGGCGCCCTCGGCGAGCACGACGAGCGCCTTGATCGTCTCGCCCCACTTGTCGCTCGGCACGCCGATGACCGCGACCTCGGCCACCGCCGGGTGCGAGAACAGCACGTCCTCGACCTCGATCGAGGACACGTTCTCGCCGCCGGTGATGATGACGTCCTTCTTGCGGTCGCTGATCGTGAGGTAGCCGTCGTCGCCGATCACGCCACCGTCGCCGGTGTGGAACCACCCGTCGACGAGTGCCTTCTCGGTCTCGTCGGGCCGCTCCCAGTAGCCCTCCAGGATGACGTTGGAGCGCGCCAGCACCTCGCCGTGCTCGTCGGTCCGCAGCCGTACGCCGAGGGCCGGCGCCCCGGCCCGCACCAGCTTGGCCGCGCGCTCCTCCGCGGGCAGGTCGTCCCACTCGGCGCGGCTGCGGTTGACCGTCAGCAGCGGCGAGGTCTCGGTGAGGCCGTAGATCTGGACGAACTCCCAGCCGAGCTCCTCCTCGACCCGCACGACCGTCTTCGTGGGCGGCGGCGCGCCCGCCATGATGATCCGCACGCGGTCGCGCCCGGGGATCTCGCCGTCCCAGTCCTGGGCGGCCTCCAGCACCGCGGCCGCCACGGCCGGAGCCGCGCACATCACGGTGACACCGTGCTGCTCGACCCGCCGCAGGATCTCGGCCCCGTCGACCTTGCGCAGCACCACCTGCGGCACGCCGAGGCCGGTCATCGCGAACGGCATGCCCCAGCCGTTGGCGTGGAACATCGGCAGCGTGTGGAGGTAGACGTCGCGGTCGCTCACCCCGGCGTGGAGGCCGAAGGTCAGCGCGTTGGTCCAGAGGTTGCGGTGGGTCAGCTGGACCCCCTTGGGCCGGGCGGTCGTGCCCGAGGTGTAGTTGATCGTGGCCGTCGCGTTCTCGTCCGGCTCCCACGGCCGCGGCTCCGAGCCGGGCGCGGCGAACATCGACTCGTCCTCGCCGAGCACGAAGGTGTGCTCGACGTCGACGTCCTTGAGCGACTCCGCGAGCTCCGGGTCGACGTAGAGCACCCGGGCGCCGGAGTGGGACACGATGTAGGCGATCTCGTCGGGCCGCAGCCGGAAGTTGATCGGCACCAGCACCCGCCCGGACCCGCAGACACCGAAGAACGACGTCAGCAGGCGGGAGGAGTTGTGACTGATGATCGCGACCCGGTCGCCGACCTCCAGCCCCAGCTCGTCGAGCCTCGCCGACTGCCGGCGCGACAGCTCGTACGCCTCGGCGTAGGTGAGGGTGCCCAGCGACGGCGCTGGCTGGTCGGGCTCGTCGATGAACCCGGGGCGTCCGCCATAGACGGCCGCAGCGCGCTCGATGAAGTCGGTGACGCTGAAGGGGACGATCATGCGCCCACTGTGGCACGCGCCATCCGGGGCGGCGAGAGGTCGGAGGCGGGGTGCGACGGACGGTGCGTGGACGTCGACGAGCGGACGACGGGAGACGTCTGACGGGGCTCCCGCCGAGCGGGGAAGGGTGCGTCGGGACGGTTTCGAACCGCCGACCGCTCGGGTGTAAACCGAGTGCTCTACCGCTGAGCTACCGACGCGCAGGGGCACACACTACGGGACCGCGGACCCGGCCCGGCGCGGGCGTCGACCTGGCCCGGAAATGAGTTGAACCGCTGGCGTCTCGGGTCACCAGCGGTTCAACAAGAAGAAGATTACACCTCGCCCCAAACGGCGGTGAGGATTCGCGAAAATCGACCCGCATCGGTCTAGACCACCACTCAGACGAGGTGCGTCTCGAGCGCCGCGTGGAGCTCGCGGAGGTGCTCCTCGAGGTCCCGGCCGTCGGGGTTCGCGTTGTGCACCGACCAGCGCAGGCGGCCCTCGCGGTCGACGACGTAGGACGAGCGCCGCGGGGCGCCCTTGACCTCGTCGAACACCTCGTAGGCCCGGGAGACGGCGCCGTGGGGCCACCAGTCCGAGAGCAGCGGGAAGTTGAGTCCCTCGGCCTCGGCGAAGGTGCGCAGGGCGTAGATCGAGTCGCACGACACGGCCAGGACCTCGGTGTCGAAGGTGAGGAACTCGTCGAGCCGGTCACGCACCCCCGACAGCTCGCCCGTGCACACGCCGGTGAAGGCGAACGGGAAGAACATCAGCACGACCGCCTTGCGGCCCCGGAAGTCGCCGAGCCGGACGTCCTGGCCGAACTGGTCGCGGAGCGTGAAGTCGGGTGCCTCGTCGCCGATGCGCAGTCCCTTGCCCGTCACGCTGGTCCCTCGCCGTCCTTCTTCTTCGTCTTCTGCTGCTGCTGGTCGTCCCGGCTGTCCCACCCGGCCAGCTCCCGCTTCAGCACCTTGCCCGTGGCGTTGCGCGGCAGCTCGTCGAGGAAGATGATCTCGCGCGGCACCTTGAACCTGGCCAGGTGGGCCTTCACGTGCTCGCGCAGGTCGTCCTCCGACACCTCGCCGGTGCGCACCACGAAGGCGCGCAGTCGTTGACCATAGTCCTCGTCCACGACGCCCAGCGCGGCGACCTCCTCCACGGCCTCGTGGGCGAAGAGGCAGTCCTCGACCTCCTGCGGGAAGACGTTCTCGCCGCCCGAGACGATCATGTCGTCGTCGCGGCCGGCCACGTGCAGCCGGTCGGCCTCGTCGAACCATCCGAGGTCACCCGAGGACATCAGCCCCTCGACCACCTCCTTGGACCCGCCGTTGGTGTAGCCCTCGAAGAGCAGCCCGTTGCCGACGAAGATCCGGCCCGTCTCGCCTCGCGGGAGCTCGTGCCCGGCGTCGTCGAGGATCTTCACGACGGTGCCGTAGGGCGGCTTGCCCGCCGACGTCGGGTCGGCACGCAGGTCCTCGGGGGTGGCGATCGAGGCATACGCGACCTCGGTGGAGCCATAGATGTTGTAGAGGTTGTCGCCGAAGCGGTCCATCCACGTCTGGGCGAGGGTGGCCGGCAGCGCCGAGCCCGACGACGCGACGACCTCGACACGGGAGAGGTCGACGTCTGCGAGCTCCTCGGGGTCGAGCGCCAGCATGCGCTGGAGCATCACCGGGATCACGACCATCGACTGGCAGCGCTCGGCCTGCGTGGTCCGCAGCGCCTCCAACGGGTCGAAGGTGCGGCGCAGCACGACGGTCGAGCCGAGCAGCATCGCCAGCGCCAGGTGGGCGAAGCCCCACGTGTGGAACAGCGGTGCCGCGATGTGGGTGCGCCACCCGGCGCGCAGCGGCATCCGCGACAGCAGCGAGACGGCGGCGTCGATGCCGGCCTCCTTGCGCGGCGCTCCCTTGGGTGCGCCGGTGGTGCCCGAGGTCAGGATCACGATCCGCGCGTGCCGGGCGGGTGGGTGCAGGTCGCTCTCGTCGTACGCCGTCACGAGCCGCTCGAGGGTCTCGACGGTCCCCTCGGCCCCGTCGGCCCCGTGGTCACCGTCGGTCCAGGCCAGCACCCGGCGCTCGATGTCGGCGCCGGCGAGCAGACCGGTGAACTCCTCGTCGTGGATCACCATGCTCGGCGCCTCGCGCTCGAGCACGTCGACCAGCTGCGGACCCGCGAAGGCGGTGTTGAGGTAGAGGATGTCGGCGCCCAGCTTCGCGACCGCGACGGTGGCGTCGATGAACCCGCGGTGGTTGCGGCACATCACCGCGACCGAGTCGCCCTCGCGGACGCCGCGTTCGGCGAGCGCCCGTGCCAGGGAGTTGGAACGACGCTGCAGCTCACCCCAGGTGAGCTCGCCGAGCTCGTCGACCACGCCGACGCGGTGCGGCTCGCGGGCTGCGAGCGTGGCGAAGCCGCCCGCCGGGCCGGTGCCCCAGCGCACGACGAGCCGGCCGATGTCGACGAGGGTCCGGGGCCCGTGGGGCCTGATCACGCCCGCACGACCCAGCACGCGGACGGTGGTCGCGACCCCGGACGCCCGGGCCGCGAGCATGGACGGGAGGTCGCGAGCGGTCACGCGGGGGTCTTCGGAGCGACCAGCCGGATGGCCTGCCAGTCCTTGCTGACCGCGGCCGTCGTGGTCTGCGACAGGCCCGCGATGGGCGCCGCCTCCGTGACGTCGGACGGGTCGACGGTGCCGGGTCGGCCCACCTTGGGCGTGAGGAGCCAGATCGAGCCGCCGCCGACGAGGTCGGTCAGGGCGTCGACGAGGCCGTCGACGAGGTCCCCGTCGTCGGCGCGCCACCAGAGCAGGACCGCGTCGACCACGTTGCCGTAGTCGCCGTCGACCATGTCGGCGTCGATGCAGTCCTCGACCGCGACACGGAGCTCGTCATCGGTGTCGTTGTCCCAGCCGAGCTCCTGGACGACCATGCCGGGCTTGAGCCCGAGCCGGTCCCCCGTTCCTGTCACCGGGGCAGAACCGCCCACCGTCGAGCTCACGCGCCGTGCCTCCTGTGTCCGGGGGTGCCCGACCAGTGGCGGTCAGGCTGGATGCGCACAGTCCACAGGAACACAGCAGGAGCCGCAACCCCGGTCCACGCCCCGTCCCCCGCGCGTACGGCCGTTGGGACTACCCGCCGGTAGATTTCGTGGCGCCGACGAGCGTGACACGATGAGCGGGTGAGTGACGCCGAGAAGTCCGACGAGAAGTCCAGCAAGAACCCGGCCATCGCGTCGGTGATCCACGAGGGTCTTCCCACCCAGCTGCCCGACATCGACCCGGACGAGACGCAGGAGTGGCTCGCGTCGTTCGACGCGATGCTCGACGACCGCGGTCGTGACCGCGCCCGCTACCTGATGCTGCGCCTCCTCGAGCGCGCGCGCGAGAAGCAGGTCGGCGTCCCGGCGCTCCGCTCGACCGACTACATCAACACGATCCCGCCGGAGCGCGAGCCGTGGTTCCCCGGCGACGAGGAGGTCGAGCGCCGCATCCGCGCGTTCATCCGCTGGAACGCCGCGGTCATGGTCTCCTCGGCCAACCGCAAGGGCCTCGAGGTCGGCGGCCACATCGCCACCTACCAGTCCTCGGCGAGCCTCTACGAGGTCGGCTTCAACCACTTCTTCCGCGGCAAGGACCACGAGGGCGGCGGCGACCAGATCTACATCCAGGGCCACGGCTCGCCGGGTGTCTAAGCCCGCGCGTTCCTCGAGGGCCGCCTCAGCGAGGAGCAGCTCTACCGCTTCCGCCAGGAGGTCCAGCACGGCAAGGGCGCCGGCCTCCCGTCCTACCCCCACCCGCGCCTGATGCCCGACTTCTGGGAGTTCCCGACCGTGTCGATGGGCCTGACGGCCATCGGCTCGATCTACCAGGCCCGTTTCAACCGCTACCTCGACAACCGCGGCATCAAGGACACCGAGCAGCAGCGCGTGTGGGCCTTCATGGGTGACGGCGAGATGGCCGAGCCCGAGTCGCTCGGCGCGATCCGGGTGGCGGCCCGCGAGGAGCTCGACAACCTCACCTGGGTCATCAACTGCAACCTGCAGCAGCTCGACGGGCCGGTCACCGGCAACGGCAAGATCATCCAGGAGCTCGAGGCCAACTTCCGCGGCGCCGGCTGGAACGTCATCAAGGTCGTCTGGGGCCGCGAGTGGGACGCGCTGCTGGCGCGCGACGTCGACGGCGTGCTGGTCAACCGGATGAACTCCACGCCCGACGGCGCGTTCCAGACCTACTCGACCGAGGACGGCGCCTACGTCCGCGAGCACTTCTTCGGCGGCGACCCGCGCCTGCGCAAGATGGTCGAGCACATGTCCGACACGCAGATCGAGAAGCTCCCCCGCGGCGGCCACGACTACCGCAAGGTCTTCGCCGCGTTCGACGCCGCGTCCAAGCACACCGGTCAGCCGACGGTGATCCTGGCCCACACCATCAAGGGCTGGACGATCGACGCCCTCGAGGGCAAGAACGCCACCCACCAGATGAAGAAGCTGACCCTCCCGGACCTGAAGAAGTTCCGCGACCGGCTCTACCTGCCGATCAGCGACCGCGACCTCGAGGAGTCCTACGAGAAGACCGGCGGCGCGCCGTTCTTCCACCCCGGCGCCGACGCCCCGGAGATCGAGTACATGCTCGAACGCCGCAAGGCCCTCGGCGGCTCGATCCCCCGCCGCGTCAACCGCGCCGCCGCGCTCAAGCTGCCCGGCGACGAGATGTACGCCGAGCTCAAGCAGGGCTCGGGCAAGAACAAGTTCGCCAGCACCATGGCCGTCGTCCGGCTGCTCCGTGACTGGATGAAGGACCCGGAGATCGGCGAGCGCCTGGTCCCGATCGCGCCCGACGAGTACCGCACCTTCGGCATGGACTCGATGTTCCCGAGCGCCAAGGTCTACAACCCGGGCGGCCAGCAGTACGAGTCGGTCGACCGGAAGATGCTGCTCTCCTACAAGGAGTCCGCGCAGGGCCAGATGCTCCACGAGGGCATCTCCGAGGCGGGCGCCATGGCATCGGCCACGGCCGCCGGCTCGGCGTACTCCACGCACGGCGAGCACATGATCCCGTTCTACATCTTCTACTCGATGTTCGGCTTCCAGCGCACCGGCGACTCGATCTGGGCGATGGCCGACCAGCTCGCCCGCGGCTTCCTCATCGGCGCCACCGCCGGTCGCACCACCCTGACCGGTGAGGGTCTGCAGCACGCCGACGGGCACTCGCCGCTCCTCGCGGCGACCAACCCCGCGATCGTGCACTACGACCCGGCGTTCTCCTACGAGATCAGCCACATCATGCAGAACGGCCTCGAGCGGATGTACGGCACCGGCGGCCCCGACGGCCAGGGTGAGGACGTCATCTTCTACCTGACCGTCTACAACGAGCCGGTCTCGATGCCGGCCGAGCCCTCCGACGTCGACGTCGACGGCATCCTGCGCGGCATCCACCAGGTCCGCAGGGCCGAGGGCGAGGGCCCGCGGGTCCAGCTGATGGCGTCCGGCGTGGGCTTCCCGTGGGTCGAGGAGGCCGCCCGCCTCCTCGCCGAGGAGTGGGGCGTCCAGGCCGACCTGTGGTCGGTCACCTCGTGGAACGAGCTGGCCCGCGACGGCGCCGCTGCCGAGCAGTGGAACCTGCTCCACCCGGGCGAGGAGCGCCGCACGGCCTACGTCAGCGACAAGCTCGCCGGCGCCCAGGGCCCGGTCGTCGCCGTGTCCGACTACATGCGTGCCGTCCCGCTGCAGATCGCCCGCTGGGTCCCTGCCGACTACCGCGTGCTCGGCGCCGACGGGTTCGGGTTCGCCGACACCCGCCCGGCCGCCCGGCGGTTCTTCCACATCGACGCGGTCAGCGTCGTCGTCCAGGCCCTCCAGGCCCTGGCCGACGCCGGCGACTTCCCGGTGGAGAAGGTCGTGGAGGCCGCGCAGCGCTACCGGATCGACGACCCGACCGCCACCAAGGACATCAAGCAGGAGGGCGGCGACGCCTGACCGGCGCCACCATCCGCCGACACCCGCCTGACCCGCCCGGGTCAGGCGGGTGTTGCGTGTCGTACGTCGTCGAGCGGGTCGACGGGTGCGTCGCCGGCGCGCGCCCCGGCCGGGCGCACCGGCGCCCCCTCGTCGAGGAGCTCGCGCCAGCGCTCGCGGTCGTAGCGGGCGGGCTCCGTCGCGCGGATGAAGTCCCGCACGATCTTCGCGAAGCGCTCGGGGTGGTCGCGGTGCGGGAAGTGGCCGGCGTTGGGGATGATCTCGACGCGCGCGGTGGGCGCTAGCGCACTGGCGTTGCTCGCGTGGGTGACCGGGATGACGTGGTCGTCGGCGCCCCAGATCACGCACATCGGCATGGCCTCGGTGAGGTAGGCGCGGTCGGACATCGTCACGATCTGGCCCTTCCAGTCCACGACCGCGCGGACCACGTGCCGGATCGCCGCGCGGGCGCGGGGGTCCTTGAAGGAGTCGTAGATGGCGGCGACCTCGCCGAGGTCGCGCAGCTGGCTGATCCCGCTCCGGGCGAGCACCCGCATCGTCGTGGTGGCCGCGTGGCGGAGCCCCGGCGCCGCCAGCAGGCCCATGACCTGGTGGAAGCCCGGCGTGGTGATCGCCCGGATCGCGGGGTTGACCTCGGGCCCCAGGCCGCCGGAGCCCACGAGGACGAGCCTCTCGGTGCGCTCGGGGTACTGGTAGGCGAACTGCATCGCCACTCCCCCGCCGAAGCTGTGCCCGACGACGGTCGCGGTGTCGATGCCCAGCACGGTCAGCAGGTCGCGCATGCCGTTGGCGTAGCCGCCCACGCTGTAGTCCGCCCGAGGCTTGTCGGACGCCCCGTGCCCGAGCAGGTCGGGCGCGATGACGGTGTGGGTCCGGGCGAGCGAGTCGATGACCGCCGCCCACGTCGTGTGGTCGCAGCCGAGGCCGTGGAGGAGCAGGACGACCGGTCCCGACCCGGCCCGGACGTACGCGCGCCGGTGCCCGTGCACGGTCACGTGCTCGACCTGATGACTGCTGCTGCGGGTCACTCGACCTCCAGGGCTGGGACTGTCCGGGATTCAACCAGAACGTGTGGTCCGGTACCCCGCACGCCCCACCCCGATGCGAAGTCGTGACCTGCGGCCGGCGCACGCGACTTCGTGGGAATCCCACTACGTGACGCACCCCACTACAGTCGTGCCGTGACCCCGTCCCGTCGGCGTGCTGCCGAGGCCCTGCGCAACTCCTCGGGCGCGCTGAGCACCGCGGCCACGGGCCGGATGTCGACCGACCTGCCGTGGTTCGACGACCTCAGCGCGGAGGACCGCTCGTGGGTCGGCCTGATCGTGCAGGCCGGCATCCGGGGGTTCGTGGACTGGTACGACCACGAGGTCGAGGCCTCGGCGCACGACCCGCTCGACGTCGTCGTGTTCGGCGCCGCGCCACGCGAGCTGACCGGTGTCATCTCGCTCCAGCAGACGGTCGAGCTGGTGCGGCTCAGCATCCGGGTCGTCGAGACGACGATCGACACGCTCCTCGACCCACAGGACGCCCGCGAGGTGCACGACGCGGTGCTCCTCTACGCCCGCGAGGTGGCCTTCGCCACGGCTGCCGTCTACGCCCGGGCCGCCGAGTCGCGCGGCGCGTGGGACGCCCGGCTCGAGGCCCTCGTCGTGGACGCGGTCGTCCGCGCGGAGACCGACGAGAGCGTGCTGTCCCGCGCCAGCGCACTGGGCTGGGGCGCGCACGGCGACGTGGCCGTGGTGCTGGGCGCCACGCCCCCGCACCGCGCCGAGCTCGACGTCTTCGAGTCCGTACGCCGCTCCGCGCGCGCGGGCGGGATGGACGCGCTCTGCGCCACCCAGGGTGATCGCCTGGTCGTCGTGCTGGGCGGCGTCACCGACCCCCTCGCGGCCGCGACGCGGTTGCTCGACCACTTCGGTGACGGACCGGTCGTGGTCGGTCCCGTCACCGCCGACCTGGCCCACGCCAACGCGTCCGCCCGTGCGGCCCTGTCGGCGCACCGCGCGGCCAGCGGCTGGCCGGACGCCCCGCGCCCGGTCGCGAGCCGGGACCTGCTGCCCGAGCGGGCGCTCGCCGGCGACGGCCACGCGCGGCGCCACCTGGTCGACGAGGTCTACCTGCCCCTGGTGGCGGCCCGCGGCACGCTGCTGGAGACGCTGTCGGCGTGGTTCGAGCACGGCTCGTCGATCGAGGCGACCGCCCGCGCCCTCTTCGTGCACCCCAACACGGTGCGCTACCGGCTGCGCCAGATCTCCGACACGACCGGGTGGTCACCGACTCGTCCACGTGAGGCGTTCGCGCTCCAGCTGGCGCTGATCCTAGGGCGACAGTCGGGTCGGACGGAACTGTAGGAACCCTACAAGGATCTGGGGGTCAGTTTCGTCGGCGTCGGACCCGCGTCGACCGGCCGCGACACGTCACAGTGGAGGTGTGCTCGTCATCGTCGCTCCTGGTCAAGGGGCCCAGACCCCCGGTTTCCTCACCCCCTGGCTGGAGGACCCGACCTTCGCCGCGCGGTTCGACTGGCTGGCCACGGTGGCCGGCATCGACCTCGCCCACTACGGCACCGAGGCCGACGCCGACACGATCCGTGACACCAAGGTCGCGCAGCCGCTGCTGGTCGCGACCGGCCTGATCGCGGCGCTCGAGCTCTTCCCGCACCCGGCCGACGCGTTCTCGCGCATCGGCGCGGTTGCCGGCCACAGCGTGGGCGAGCTGACCGCGGCGGCCGGCGCCCGGGTGATCTCCGCCGAGCAGGCGATGGTGCTGGTGCGCGAGCGCGGCAACGCCATGGCCGACGCCGCGGCGACCACCGCCACCGGGATGACCGCCGTCCTCGGCGGCGACCGTGACGAGGTGCTCGCCGTCATCGAGCGCCACGGCCTCACCGCCGCCAACGACAACGGTCCCGGGCAGGTCGTCGCAGCCGGTACGACGGAGCAGCTCGCCGCCTTCGCCGAGGACCCGCCCGCCAAGGCGCGCCTCATGCCGCTCAGCGTCGCCGGCGCGTTCCACACCGTCCACATGGCGCCGGCGGTCGACCGACTCGCCTCGCTGGCCCGCTCGGTCTCCACCCACGACCCGCGCACCCCGGTGATCTCCAACCGCGACGGCCAGGTCGTCCACGACGGCCGCGACGTGCTGCGCCGCATCGTCGGGCAGATCTCCAACCCCGTCCGCTGGGACCTGTGCCTGGAGACCATGAGCGACCTCGGCGTCACCGGCATCCTCGAGATGCCGCCCGCCGGCACCCTCACCGGCATTGCGAAGCGCGCGCTCAAGGGCGTCGAGACCTTCGCGCTCAAGACGCCCGACCAGCTCGACGACGCCCGCGAGTTCTGCGACAAGCACGGCGAGGCCTCGATGATCGAGACCACCCCGACGTGGCGGATGATCGTGTCCCCCGCCAAGGGCACGTTCCACCTCTCCCCCGAGGCCGCACAGCTCCACCTCCTCGCCCCGGGCGCCACGATCGGCGCGGTGGCGAGCCTGCGCGACCGCACCGACATCACGGCGCCGCACGGCGGCTCCGTGGTCGAGTGGCTGGTCGAGGACGGCGACCTCGTCTCCCCCGGACAGCCCCTGCTGCGCCTGCACCCGGAGGCCACGCTCTGATGACCGCCATCACGGGCAGCACGGGCGCCCCCCACGCGCGCATCATGGGCCTCGGGGCCTACCGCCCCTCACGCTTGGTGCCCAACTCCGAGGTCGTCGACGCGATCGACTCCAGCGACGAGTGGATCCAGCAGCGCTCCGGCATCCGGACGCGTCGCTGGGCCGGCCCCGAGGAGTCGGTCCAGATGATGTCGGTCGAGGCGTCCAGGATCGCCATCGAGCGGTCGGGGCTCGACGTCGGACAGATCGACTGCGTCGTCGTCGCCACCGTGAGCCACCTGCTCCAGACCCCCGCGGTGGCCACCGCGATCGCGCACGAGCTCGGCACCGACGGCGCCGCCGCGTTCGACATCTCCGCGGCCTGCTCGGGGTTCTGCCACGGCATCGCCCTCGCCTCCGACATCGTCCGCGCCGGCAGCGCCCGGCACGTGCTGGTGGTCGGCGTGGAGCGGCTCACCGACATCCTCGACCTCACCGACCGCGGCACCGCCTTCATCTTCGCCGACGGGGCGGGAGCGGCCGTGGTGGGTCCGAGCGACACCCCCGGCATCGGGCCCGTCGTCTGGGGCTCCGACGGCGAGCAGTTCGACCTGATCCGCCAGCGCGAGGACTGGCGCGACGTCGTCGGCACCGACACCACGCCCGGCTCCGGCGTCATGCCGCACCTGACCATGCAGGGCAACCCGGTCTTCCGCTGGGCCTCCTTCGCCATGGCGAAGATCGGCCAGCAGGCGCTCGACACCGCGGGCGTCTCGCTCGACGAGCTCGACGTCTTCGTGCCCCACCAGGCCAACATGCGCATCATCGACGCCATGGCGCGCTCCATGAAGCTGCCCGACACGGTGCGCATCGCACGCGACGTCGCCGACCAGGGCAACACCTCCGCGGCCTCCGTGCCGCTGGCGCTCGACCGGATGATCGCCGAGGGCGAGGCGAAGTCCGGTGACACGGCCCTGCTCATCGCCTTCGGCGCCGGGCTGTCGTACGCCGCCCAGGTCGTCACCGTGCCCTGACCCGCACCACCCGCCAGTTCAGACCAGACCAGCCCAAGCAGCACCCACACAGAAGAAGGGAAGGCCCCATGGCCAGCACCGAAGAAATCCGCGCCGACCTCGCCGAGATCGTCAACGAGGTGGCCGGCGTCGACGCCGACGACGTCCAGCTGGACAAGTCCTTCGTGGACGACCTCGACGTCGACTCGCTCTCCATGGTCGAGGTCGTCGTGGCCGCCGAGGAGAAGTTCGGCGTGACCATCCCCGACGACGAGGTCAAGAACCTCAAGACCGTGGGCGACGCCGTCGCCTACATCGAGCGCGCCCAGGGCTGACGCTCTCCCCGCGTCACGGGTGGCCGGTGTCCAGCCCCGGCCCCCGTGACCCAGGAACCCTCACACTCCCGCGAGAAACGGAACCTCATCTGATGCCCTCGACCCGCGTAGTCGTCACCGGCCTCGGCACCACCTCCCCCGTCGGCGGGGACGTCGCCTCCACGTGGCAGGCGATGCTGTCCGGCACGTCCGGCATCAGGCGCCTCACCGACGAGTGGGTCGACCAGCTGCCGGTGAAGATCGGCGGCCGGGTGGCGGTCGAGCCCTCGGAGGTCCTCGAGCGGGTCAAGGCCCGCCGTCTCGACCGGTCGAGCCAGTTCGCCATGGTCGCGGCCGAGCAGGCGTGGGCCGACGCGGACCTGGAGGGCTCCGGCCTCGAGGCCGAGCGGCTCGCCGTCGCGCTGGCCTCCGGCATCGGCGGCGTGACGACGCTCCTCGACAACTACGACATCCTGCTCGAGAAGGGTGCGCGCCGGGTCTCGCCGCTCGCGGTCCCCATGCTCATGCCCAACGCCCCGGCGGCCAACGTGAGCCTGAAGTACGGCGCCCGCGCCGCGGTCCACGCGCCCACCTCGGCCTGCGCGTCGGGCAACGAGGCCATCGCGATGGCCATCGACCTCATCAGGCTGGGCCGCGCCGACGTCGTGATCGCCGGGGGCACCGAGGCCGCGATCCATCCGCTGCCGATGGCGGCGTTCGCCAACATGATGGCGCTGTCCAAGACCGGCAGCGAGGACGGCGGCGACCCCACGACCGTGTCCCGCCCGTGGGACACCGGCCGGGACGGCTTCGTCCTCGGCGAGGGTGGTGCCGTGCTCATCCTCGAGTCCGAGGAGCACGCCCGCGCCCGCGGCGCCAAGGTCTACGCCGAGGTCCGCGGCGCCGGCATCAGCAACGACGCCCACGACATCGCCCAGCCCGACCCCGAGGGTCGCGGCGGCACGCGCGCGATCAAGATGGCCCTCCGCGAGGGCGACGTCGACCCCGCCACCGTCGTGCACGTCAACGCCCACGCGACGTCCACGCCCAAGGGCGACATCGCCGAGGGCCTGATGCTGCACGCCGTCCTGGGCGAGCACGTCGACCGCTGCGTGGTCACCAGCACCAAGTCGATGACCGGCCACCTCCTCGGCGGCGCCGGGGCCCTGGAGGCCGTGGCCACCGTGATGGCGCTGCACGACCGCGTCAGCCCGCCGACGATCAACCTCGACGACAAGGACCCCGAGGTCGACCTCGACATCCCGACGTCGAAGCGCGACCTGCCCGACGGCGACGTCGTCGCACTGAACAACTCCTTCGGCTTCGGTGGCGCCAACGTCGCGGTCGCCTTCGGCAGCGCCTGAGAACGGAAGGACCTCCCGATGACGACGACGGCCACCAAGCCCGCCAAGATGCCCCGTGAGCAGGACCCGCGCAACCCCGTCCACCGGCTCACCGCACTCCTCGACGAGGGCACCCTCGAGCTGCTGACCCCCGACGACGACTCGGGGATGCTCGCGGCCACCGGCCGGGTCGACGGCACGTCCGTCGTCGCGTTCTGCAGCGACGCCACGGTGATGGGTGGCGCCATGGGCGACCTGGGCTGCCGGGTCGTCGTCGACGCCTACCACCGCGCGATCACCGACGGGGTGCCGATCATCGGCCTGTGGCACTCGGGCGGCGCCCGGCTCGCCGAGGGCGTGCTGTCGCTGCACGCCGTCGGCCGCATCTTCCAGGTGATGACCCAGGCTTCCGGCGTCATCCCCCAGATCTCCGTCGTCCTCGGTCCCGCCGCCGGCGGCGCGGCCTACGGCCCCGCCCTCACCGACGTGGTCATCCTGGGCCCCGAGGGTCGCATCTTCGTGACCGGCCCCGACGTCGTCCGCTCGGTCACGGGCGAGGACGTCGACATGCTGCGCCTCGGCGGCCCCGAGCCCCACGGCCGTCGCTCCGGCGTCGTGCACATCCTCACCGAGTCCGAGCGCGAGGCGCTCGACCGGGCCCGCACCGTCGCGACGCTCCTCGGCGCCCAGCACAGCCTCGACGCCGACGCGGTGGAGGACCGCGACCTCGGTGCCCTGCTGCCGGAGTCGAAGAAGCGCGCCTACGACGTGCACCCGCTCGTCGAGGGCGTCCTCGACGAGGGCACCATGCAGGAGCTCCACGCCCGCTGGGCGCCCAACATCGTCACGGCCCTCGGCCGCTTCGGGGGCCGCACCGTCGGCGTCGTGGCCAACAACCCGCTGCGCCTCGGCGGCTGCCTCGACTCGCTGTCTGCCGAGAAGGCGTCCCGCTTCGTGCGCATGTGCGACGCCTTCGGCGTGCCGCTCATCGTGCTCGTCGACGTGCCCGGTTACCTCCCCGGCGTCGGCCAGGAGTGGGACGGCGTCGTCCGCCGCGGCGCCAAGCTGCTGCACGCCTTCGGTGAGTGCGTCGTGCCGCGCGTGACGCTGGTGACCCGCAAGACCTACGGCGGCGCCTACATCGCGATGAACGCGCGGTCCCTCGGCGCCACCCGCGTGCTGGCCTGGCCGGGTGCCGAGGTCGCCGTGATGGGCGCCGTCGCCGCCATCCGGATCCTGCACCGACGCAAGCTGGCGGAGGTGTCCCCCGAGATCCGGCCCCAGGTCGAGGCCGAGCTCGCCGCCGAGCACGAGCGGATCGCCGGAGGCGTCGACAAGGCGGTGGAGATCGGGGTCGTCGACGAGGTCGTCGAGCCCACCCGCACCCGCAGCGCGATCGCGCTGGCGATGCGCCACGAGATCGACACGGCCGGCGTGCGCCGCGGGCGGCACGGCAACATCCCGCTCTGAGGCCGGCGCGAGGGTCAGTCGCACGCCCTCTGAACGGACTCAGACAACCTGGTGCAGCCAGCGCACCGGGGCGCCCTCGCCGGCGTGGCGGAACGTCTCCAGCTCGTCGTCCCACGGCTTGCCGAGCAGGTTGTCGATCTCGAGCAGCAGCGTGGTGTCGCCGAGGGCGGCCTTCACCACCGCCGCCTTGAGGCGGTCCTCGGGGATCAGGATGTCGCCGTGCGGGCCGGTGATGGCGTGGAAGATCCCGAGGTCGGGCGTGCACGAGAAGCGGGTGCCCTCGCTGGAGCTCGTCGGCTCCTCGGTGATCTCGAAACGCAGGTGGTTCCAGCCGCGCAGCGCCGACGCCACGGCGGCGGCGGTGCCGGCCGACCCGGTCCAGGACAGCTCGGCGCGGTAGGAGCCCGGCTGGGCAGGCTGAGGCGTCCAGTCGAGCGAGACGGCAACTCCGAGGACCCCGCCCACGGCCCACTCGATGTGCGGGCAGAGTGCGGAGGGAGCAGAGTGCACGTAGAGAATGCCCCTCGTGGCCGGACCGTCCGGACGGGAAGCAATGCGTGTGGTCACTGTGACCTCCTTGAGTTCCGACGCTCCAGATGCGCCTTCCCCAGCGTTCTGTCGTCAGTGCTCAAAGAGTCGAGTGACACGTATGTGATTAGAACTCCATTGTGACGCATGTGGCGCCCGAGCGCCAGCAGTCACGCCGATCAGGCCTGTCGCCGCTCCAGCACCTCGGCGCGCTCGGCGGAGTCGGTGAGCTCGTCGGAGTCGATCGCGTGCGTGCGGTGGAACCACGCCAGGGCGTCCGACTCACGGCCGGCAGCCTCGAGGGTGTCGGCGTAGGCGTAGCGCAGTCGCACCACCCAGGCCGCCCGGCTCTTCGACGTGAGCGGCGCGAGCTCGAGCGTGCGCAGGGCGGCGTCGAGCTGCCCCATGTCGCGCCGGGCGCCGGCCTCGACCAGCGTCATCTCGGCCTTCGCCTCCGAGCTGAAGTTGGCGACCGACGGGCTCTTGGCCAGCTTGATCGCCTGCTCGGGGTTGCCGAGCGCGCGGTGGCAGTCGGCCATGATCGGGAGGTAGTCGGTCGCGCCGTTCATGCGCTTCGCCGCACGCAGCTCGGAGAGCGCCTCGGCGTAGTGCCCCGCGGCGTACGCCGTCTCCCCCGCGGCCTCGCGGACGACCGCGATGCGCGAGGCACGCGCCCGGGCGGCCAGGGCGTGGCGGTAGGCGAGCTCAGGGTCCTCGTCGATGAACACACCGGCCGCGGCCAGGTGTCGGGCGACTCGGGCCGCCAGCTTCTCGGGGAGCCCCTTCAGCTGGGCACGGACGCCACGGTCGAGCTCGGCACCGGTGATGCCCTCGGGCAGGTCCGGCCCGTCGTACGCCGCCTGGTCGGCCGTGCGCGGCTGCTTGTCCTCCGCTCGGCCCCTGGGCCCGCGCTGCTGCGCGCCGGCCGGACGCTTGCCGCCCGACGGCTTGCCACCGGACGGTCCGCGGCCCGCGGCCTTGCCCCGGGTGTCCCCGGACCGGCCTGCGCCACTGCGGGAGTCACCACGGGAGTCACCGCGGGCACCGCCGCGCGAGTCGCTGCGCTGGCCTCCGCGGGAGGAGGAGCTGCCGCGACCACCGCCGGACGAGCCACCTCGTCCACTGCCGGACCCACCTCGTGACGGTCGCTGTCCTCGACGGTCCTCGGCCACAGCCGCACTTCCCTTCTCCACGCGTCGACGTCCCGTTCGGGGGCCACGCTACTCATACCGCGCCAGAAATGGCGCAGGGGCCACCAGATCACTGGTGGCCCCTGCCAAATGTTTGTCCGGCGGCGTCCTACTCTCCCACAACCTCTCGGTTGCAGTACCATCGGCGCTGAAAGGCTTAACTTCCGGGTTCGGTATGGGACCGGGTGTTTCCCGTTTCGCTATGGCCGCCG